>CAVOSN010000001.1:0-974193 GCA_963698805.1 uncultured Acidobacteriota bacterium
CGAAAAAGTGCGCCGTGAAAGGCGCTGACTTCAGCGGGTGTGACTCCCGCCCGGGAACTGGTTCGCTCCACCCGGTAGCAATCGAAGCGGCAGCGGAGGCGACGAAGCTGTCGGAGTTTCGATGGAAAGGGTCGCTTGGCGACTCCGCGAGCGTGCAGGCCGTAACGTGAGTGAACGCTGAGCAGGCCCCGAAAAAACAGTTGCAGGAGCCGACCCTACTTTTTCACGGGGAAGGCCGCCGACAATGGAGAGCGACGAGCGAACAGGCTCCATTGAACCTGCGGGGTAATGGCGATGGCATGTACGCATAGGAGACCAGACGCAACACGGGAAGCCCCAACGGTGATCGCGGTAGGGATCAAGGGCAACTCGCGAGAGACAGGCCCGGCCGTGGGGTGGCGGAGAGGTCCGTAGTACCGAGGAAGCCGGGTAACTCCGGCAGAGGGAAGGGGCCTCAGTTAAAGACGGACGCAAGAAGCGACGAAGGACATGGGGCATTGACGATGAGTCTAGCCACCCCAGGTCGTGTTCAGGAGTCGCAGACGGCGTCACACGGAACATCGTGAGTCTTTTCCGAGAGCCGGATGCGGGAAATCTGCCTGTCCGGTTCGATGAGCGGGAACAGGAAACAGAACCAAGCCAAACCGGACTGCGGTGGCGCGGCGAAAGCCAAGCCAAATATCCACCGGGAGGCTACAGTTACTGCGCCTGTTCTCGACTCTACTCCCCATTTCACTCATCTACCCGGATTTTGGCGAACAAAGAGCGCAAGCTTTTGCTATGGCCTGATTACAACATCAGTTATCATGGGCAACGCATTTTGCCACGTTTTAGAAGAACTGCTTCTTGTGAAAAATCGGCACTCCCGATCTAGAGGTGGCTGCAATCTGAATCTGGAGATTGGCGCCTTTAGGGTCCCAAGCAGACGCAGTTTCATTGCTGCTGAGTGACGCCCCAGAAGCCTTGAGAAAATCTTTCGAGAAGATGATGTCGCCGTTCTGCCCGACACTCCAACTTCCTTTCGCCTGATTCGAGATGCTCACAGTGTGGATTGTTTGCTCGAAGGTGTGATCCGGCCTCAGTATCAATCCGGCTGACACCCCGGGTTCGTCTCCAGCATATGTACCTGAAAGAGTGTTAGAGGGAGAAGGATCGACTCTGCCGTACCACTGCACATAATACTGGCGGAGGCTGAGAGAGACGAAAAATCCATAACCTTTATGCATGTCGGCCCAAGCGGAGCCATCAGCGCGTGGCTCCTGCCCAGAAACGGCCAGAAACTCCTTTGAAAACTCAATTCCGCCTTCGCCCACGCGGTGCCAAGTTCCAGTTGCGCGCTTTACCTCGCCATGCTCGCTCAATTCTTGTTGGAAGGTGTGGTCCGGCTTAAGAACCAGAATGGATGTTTGACCGTCCTGGGCAAAGTGATAGGTACCTGACGCCACGCCGTCGCTGTAATCGAAGGCGACGTACCAGAGCACAAAAAAGACCACCAGCACAAAGAGACAGCCAGAGAGAATCCTCGAAGCATTCATGGCGGACGCTGATTCTACACTCAGTCAATTGACGAAAAATCCCCATTACACCAATTGACCTCGGTTTTGGCGACAAACGGTGCAAGCTTGTGCTAAGGCCTGGTTGCGACAGTTGACTTCTGAATAGTCCGTCATCCTCCCAGAATCGCGGACTTGACTCGGCTTTCCAGCGGTCAGCCGCCTCACACGAGGCTGTGCCACGCGCGAGACTTCGCTCTCCGACCGACCCTCTAATTAGCTAGAATGGCGGAATCCATGGGCAAACCACCTGTTTCAGAGTTTCGGCTTTTCGGGACGCGAGGGTCGCCCGCGGCGTACACGATTCGCGATTTCTTGCAGCGGAGCGACGTTCCCTTTCTATGGGTGGAGTTGACCACCGACCGACAGGCGCGCACGGAGGCTAATGTTGAGGGGTTGAGCGATGCGAGGTTGCCGGTGTGCATGTTTCCGGATGGAACGCGGCTCGAACGGCCCACGGTGCGGCAGGTCACGGAAAAGCTGGGATGGTTTTTGAATCCCTCGCACGCGGAATACGATCTGGCGATTTATGGAGGAGGGCCGGCGGGGCTGAGCGCGGCAGTTTATGGCGCCTCCGAGGGATTGAAGACCGTGCTGATTGAACGCTCGGCGATCGGCGGGCAAGCGTCGACCAGCTCGAAAATTGAAAATTACCTCGGATTTCCCGGCGGTATTTCTGGAGCGGATCTGGCGTTGCGTGCTGCGAAGCAAGCCTACCAGTTTGGAGCGGAGATTTTACTCCTGCGGGAGGGCGTCCGAGGCGAGATTCGAGCGGGTAAGGGCATTGGCTTCCTGGCGGATGGCACGAAGATCGTAGCGCGCGCGTCGATTTGCGCGACGGGAATCAATTACCGACGGCTCGAGCTGCCCAATGAGGAGGCGTTTCACATGAATGGCGTATATTACGGCGCAGGGTCGAGCGAGGCGGCGCTGTCCACCGGAGAGCACGTTTTCGTGGTCGGCGGCGGAAATTCTGCGGGACAGGCGGCGATGCACTTCTCTCAATACGCCAAGCGGGTCTCCGTCGTGATTCGCGGAGATTCCCTGAAGAAGACCTTGTCGGAGTATCTGCTGGATCGGATCCGCGCGACGGCGAATATCGAAGTGCTGGCGCGAACGGAAGTGACTGCGCTGCACGGCAGCGGATCGCTTGAGGCCATCACGCTCCGGAATGATCGGACGGGCGACACGCGCAGAGCCGAGACCAGGAATCTTTTTTTGTGTTTGGGCGGCGTGCCGTACACGGAATGGGCGAATGATGTAGGAATCGTCCGCGACTCGGAAGGCTATCTGATGACCGGTCCTGACCTGTTCAAGGACGGCAAGTGGCCGGAGGTTTGGCAATTGGACCGCGCGCCGTATTACCTGGAGACGAGCGTCCCAGGGATATTCGCCGCGGGCGACGTGAGGCACGGATCGGCGAAGCGATGCGCTTCGGCGGTGGGAGAAGGGGCGATGGCGGTGATGTTTGTGCACCGGTACCTAGCGAATGGGTAACGGGGAATTTCCAGAGAGCATACATAACGCCGATTCGTAACCGCTGGTCGGCAAACCGGAAACTACAAAGCCGCTTGTCAATTGCTGAAAAATCCCCATTACACTCGTAACCGTAGGGTCACAAGTGTAGACCTGGTATCAACAATTGCCTTGCTGACGCAAGAAATTGCCCACCAAATCTGCTGTGTTCGGGACAACTCCAAGTTGCTGAAAGAAGCCCAGCGATTCCACCAGCACCCAGTCCTCGACGATCTTGCCCTGCACAACGCGGTGGACGGTGAACATCCGTACCTGCATCTTCTTGCCGCTCGCGGGAATTCCCAGCCACGCGCCCTGGTGGGTGCCCTCCATCAGCAGTTCCATCACGACACGATCGCCTTCACTCAACATCTGTTCGATGTGAAGCGGAGATCGGGGAAGCTGGCGATCCAGCCCGCAACATGCTCCTTGATCGCCTGTGGGCCGCGCGGCACTGCATCAGCTGGCACGCCAGACCGCAGCTGATGTGTTACACAATCCCTGGCGAAGATCGCGTCCGCCACGTCCAACCGGCGTTCATTCCACAACTCCTCCACGAACCTGTTGATCAGCTGTTTCGGATCATCCATCGCGCTCACTCCTGACACAATAGACAAAATCTCCACGTCGCAGGTCGCAGGTTTTTTTGATTGCTTTGCCGCACGGATGCCGTCGTTGCGAAAGGCTTCAGGGCGTTAGTGGTCAATTAATGAAAAATCCCCATAGCGCTCACTGACCGGGTTCGGGCAAATTCTTAATGAGCGAGATCGACTGCTTTCGTCAACCATCCGCCTGTCGGCACCGTTTGTTCATTGAGTCAGGCTGTTTCCTTCGGCGAAGGAGTTCGCCAGTGTGCTGTTCTTCACTACCACGATGTCACTCCAGTGAAATGGGCGTACACTAAGGCGCATAATGTGGGGGTTACGCCATGCCGACAAGCAGTCCCGCCTCGCTGAACGTTCATCGGCTCGGCAGCGTCTTTACACCAAGCGGCACCCGTTTTTTGTCTTGTAAGGACTGCACACTGTCAATTGAGATCGCTGAAGGCTCCGACGCTTCGATGAAAGCCGCCAGAGATAAAGCGAAGACGATTGCTTGCACCAAGACTCCCAATGCGTTCTCTAGCGACTGGGGAGGCCGACGTGGTGTGGGCTGAATCTGGTGCTTTTGATCGCCAAGGAGCAGGAATTGAGCCGTGCGAAAGCATAAGGGAAAGCTCTTCGCCGCTACTTATAATGTCCTGTGGATCAGAAACTATCGACCAGCCACACGTTGGAATTGTAGGTCGCTCCAAAAAGGGCTAAGCGACGGCCGTCCGGCGAAGGTACGCCCGGCCCTATCTCCCAATCGTAGTCTTCGAGCATCGTTCTGACCTTGCCGTTGAGATCCATGTTCAATATTAGGGACATATACTCTCGCTGCGAAGTAGTCCCGCTAGTGTAGCCAACTACCCACACGCTTTTGCTGTCAGCTGCCCAATCTAAGCCGCAATTGGCTGCCCAGTTCGATGATGGAATGAATCGCGCTGAGCCGCCCGCAAGAGGAAGAACGCGAAGACCGGGCACCTTCTGTGGCCCGTAGAACTGGTGTGTGACGAGATACTTGCCGTCGGGAGAGAGGCCCCAGGCGAAAACATGGTCATTGTCTCCATCTTCCTTCCTCATCTTGGCTGCCAAAAGCTCCGTTCCCTTTCCGCTGATCGGATCGAAAGTGAAAAATCTCTGCTCATTCGCTTCAATCCGGCTATAAACGCACAAGGTGGAGGGTAGCCGCGCACACTCCTGATTCCAGATTCCATGAGCTTCAAGCACGAACTGTGAGGGACCCCCAGCGAGCGGTATTCGCATCAGCCGGCTGTTGACGGACGGCTCGCCCATTTTGGTCGTTACCAAATACAGCACCGTCGAGCCGTCTGGACTCAATCGGGGCATGTAGAGATCTTCGCTTCCGCCGACCAGTAGCTCGGGTTGGGTCTGGTCGATGGCCTGCTTGAAGATGTGAAATGTTCCGTCGCGATTGGAAGTGAACAGCACAGCTTTGCTGTCCGGGGTCCAGGACCATGGGTAATCTTCCCGCTCATCCAGAGTCAAGCGTTGGGGCTTGGATAGTGTTTTCCCTTGCGCTTCCAATTGCGCAACGTACACATCCGGCTGTCGAGTACGCCGCCAAAGAGCCATTCGCCTTCCATCACGGGTTATGCTGATACCAGCCGTAGGACCTCGACCGCTCGTGATCCGTGTGCCCGAACCCGTCGGGCGTTCGGTTCGGGAGTCGAGGTTAACCGACCACAGATTGAAATCGTCTTCATTGGGTGGCGCCTCCTGTAACGAATAGATCAGTCGCCCCGCGTTCGCCCAACCGACGTCTTCAGCAAGTCCGCGCAACGGAAGGACCAACTCAACTCGCGCATTCGTTACATCGTAGACCTCGATCTGCCTGTCTAGTCGGGGAGTGCCATAATGAACTTTTGTTCGGACATAGGCAAACCGCATTCCATCGGGAGCCCATGCCACAGGACCAAAATAGTTTTCTCCACCACTAACAATTCTTCTGGCGTAGCCTCCATCTGCCTGCATCAGCCAAATTTCTTCGTTGGTTGATCTCAGGAAAGCTATTTTCGATCCATCCGACGAGACCCTGGCGAATGCGCCGTCGTCACAAAGCTTTCGTGGCGTTCCGCCCATGACGGCTATTTCCCACAGACTGGACGGCTTCATTGGATCTTCGACATGTGAGACGACGAGATGGGTGCTATCTGGAAACCAACTTTCAGCTTTCCCATCGAAGCCCTTTTGCAGAGGTACGGCGTGGGTCTCCCCACCGTCTACCTGTCGCAGATACAAGCCCGTCTTATCTGTAAATGCCAGATACTTGCCATCCGGTGAAATAACGCCGCTCGTGACCGGTGCGTCGTACGGGTTAGCTGTCAACCTCCGCTCGGTGAGTTGAGGCTTAGGGAGCTCTGGACGCAAAAACCACCAGCTTGACCCGACCGCCAGCAATAGGAGGCTGGCCAAGAGCACAGTCTTCCGCCATGGTTTTGGAGAAGGCGGAACTTCATTGTCGCCGATGGGGAAAGGTTGGCTTCTGGGTGGCGCGAGGCCCTGAACCGGGAAGATGAAGCGGTATCCGCGGCGTGCCACGGTCTCGACGAATCGCGGTGTGTCGGCTGAATCCCCGAGGGCATCTCTGAGACGGCGGACGGCAGCGTTGAGCCCATGGTCAAAGTCCACGAAGGTATCTGCGGGCCACAGCTTGGTTCGCAACTCCTCCCGTGTTACCACTTCTCCGGGGTGCTCCAGCAGGACGCCCAGGACCTGCAATGGCTGCTCCTGCAGTTTCACCTTGAGGCCACTACGGCGCAGGTCGCCTTCCTTTAAGTCAACCTCAAAGATCCCAAACCTAACAATCCGGGATGAGTTGTTGTCAGTCGACACGGAAACATCCTATAGCCGCGGGAGTCTAGCATCAAATTAGGAACTCTGAATAGACGGGCGTTAACCCCTCATCCTTGTTTCTGAGTGTTGGCGTTCATTTTTGCCGCAAACGCCGAAAAGCTCGGGAAGGTGGTCATAGGTCTCGGATGTTGCTTTCGTTATGGCTTGGGGTATCACAGGGCGACGGTTCACAATCGCCGTATCCACCACACGGTTCTCAGCAGCACACTCCTATACAACTGGCGTAAAATCCCCATTACACTCAGTGCCATCATCTGCATGATAATCGAAGGATATGGTCCCATTCCGGTATGTGGAGTTCTACGATGTTCCCCGGCTAATCGCTCTGCGCTACAAGGGCAAACTCCTGCTCTTGCAGTCAGCTTTCAGCGACACACTGGATGAGTATCCCAGCGCTTATTCCGTTTACGAACTACCCGAATCGTCTGAGCCTTTGCTGACCATTGGATCATGGCGTTTTCTGGAACAGATGACGTTGACTTCAATAGGCGAAATACCCGTAAGCGCCGTAAAGTTCGACTCGACTAAGCGCAAAACCTTGGACCCGTCCATTCTTGATCCTCTTCTTGATCGTTGAGCAAGAGGTAGTTGGTGAAAAATCGCCATTACACTCACTGGCCCGGATGTTGGCGAACAAACGGCGCAAGCTGGTGTAATCGCCTGATAGCGTCACTTGAGGATTTCTGTTATTGCTCGGGCAGCAGATTTCAGGACAGCATCGCAATGTGCAGTCGTCACCGAAAATTCCTGATCATGATGACGTCGCTGCTTTCGCTTCCTCGTGTCAATGCCAGTTGCCTGCCATCACGGGACCAGTCAAAGTCGAAAATCTGTCCCGACTCAAAATTCGTAATCTGTTTCGGAGGTCCGCCGCTTAGTTTCTGTCGCCAGATGTTAGTGACGCCGCTCCTGGTTAAGGCATATTCAACGGCGTCACCCGCAGGCGCCCAATGGGGGGCACTTGCTGAGGCTGGCCAGTCGAACTTGTACAAGTCGGCTCCGCCATCGGAAGGGATTACCTTCAGTTGATATGGATTGGATGCGGAGGGAGAACTGGGGTTCTCAGGAGGTTCGGGTGAGGCGAGATACATGATTCGCTTTCCGTCCGGGGAGATTCTGGGAGGATAGCCAAAAACGGGTTCAAAGTCCTGTGCGAGCACCTCTGGAGGCTTGGCCCCCGTGATGGGAACTTTTACCGGGGTCCAGATAGGGCCTTGCACGTAGACCACCCATTTGCCATCTGGGGAACATTGCGGGCCTATGGCAAACGTCTCGTCAGCGATGCGGATGGGGTTTGAGCCATCGGCACTCATGCGCCATATCCCGCGTTTTTGCTCCCGGTAGGCGGCGTAGACGATGTAGCGCCCATCGCCACAAACCGACGGTTTCCATTTGGGACTATCATCGGGCATCAGCCGAGTACGCCCACTCCCATCCTGATTTACCGCGTAGAGATTGCCATCCTGGCTGGCAAGGATGATGCGGCCGTCGGGCATCCAGGAAAGGCCTCCGACAGCAAACTCCTTCGTAGTAATCTGCTTTGCCTTTGCGGTGTTTCCTGCGGACGCGACCCACAAGTCGGAGACCGTTGTTAGCTCAGTGTCGACAAGAGTCTTGCCATCCGGCGTGAGGTCCAAGCAACAGAGCTGGTAATCCATTAGGTCATTGGTGAGGCGGCGTGCCTCTCCTCGTGGATAGGAGATGAACCAAAGTTGCCCGCGAACCGCCTCACCAGCGATCCCCCCCCCTATGGGAGCCAAGAGACCACTTCCGTCGGGCAGCCAGCGCGGACGGCCGACAACCTCCGATGTTGAGTAGATTTCACGGACCGATCCATCAGCGACCGATATGGCCCAAAGCGAAGAACGAAGTTTCTTCGTGGCCTCCGAGGTTGTGAAGGCAACCGTCTTGCCGTTGGGAGACCACGCTAAACCGATATCCTCGTCACGGTAGGGGCGTGTAGCGAGCACCCGTTCGTCACTACCGTCGGCTTTGGCAATCAAGACATCGACCTTTCCATGACCCGAGTTTGCCACCCGCAAAAAAGCGAACTGCCGACCATCTGGAGAGTAACTGGATCCGAAGTCGACTCCCCCCTGCATCGCAAGGTGTGGTGTTCCGCCGAGCACGGGCATCCGATAGAGATGGGTGTCCTCGAAGATGGGCTTCTCGGAGCGGATGAAGTCAATGTAGTTGGCGTCCGGCGAGAAGGTCAGACCCCAGATGATAACTTCATCCGGGGGTAGAACCTGCACGTCGCTGCCGGTGGCTACTTGACGAACGTTGAGGCTCTGTTTTTCCCCCTCGCGAAGAACATAGACGACATAGCGGCCGTCCGGAGAAATCGCGACATTGGTGGCATTCCCGCTCTGGGTAACCCGGTTGATCGTCATGCCCTGCAGGTTCCAATCATTCCTGCGTTCGTTCAGCCTAGACAAGTAAATTCCTGATCCAGCAAGCAGCGCCGCCAAGACAACCAGCATCAGTGCCAGAACTCCCTTGTGGCGTCTTGCTTCCGCGAGCAGGACTGCTCCGCTGGATGGTCGCACTTGCGTCGAAGAGACGGCTGCGGCGGAACTCGCCGAGGCGACCCCGCTCGCCGTGTGCGTGCTGCTGGAATCCGTATCCCGTTTCAGCGGCTTCAGGTCGGCGCGGACGTCGGCAGCGTGCTGATAATGCGGTTCCGCCGTATTGTCGGGCGCAGTCGGGTCCGTTGTATTGGGCACTTGATCGACCCGAGCAATGAACCGGTATCCGCGGCGTGGAACGGTCTCGATGTAGGTAGGGTCTGTGGCGGAATCGCCGAGAGTCTCGCGCAGCCGGTTCACTGCAGCGTTGAGCCCATGCTCGAAATCGCCGAAGCTGTCCCCCGGCCAAAGTTTTCTTTGGAGCTCTTCCCGCGTCACCAGCCGGCCTGCATTCGAGGCGAGCATCAGCAAGACGTCAATCGCCTGACCAGAAAGCTTCAGCCGCTGACCATGCTTGCGCAGTTCGTTCGATTCGGTCGACAGCTCAAAAGGGCCGAACTGCATTGAGCCTATCGTCTTGCGGGGCTCCGACATGGCCCTACCCCCATTTGGGCCACGATCTTATCACCGTTTCCCCGCCGAGCATGCCCGCCCGTTTCCTCTGCAATGAACTGCTACCTTCCCGATTAATCAACAAGTTACGCAATGATCCAGAACTATCTGATTCGGACTTGGCGAGCATTGAGATAGCACCAGGCACAGCCCAGTTTCGGTGGCACCAACGGGGTGACCACCATGAAACCGAGCTGTCTCATCGCAGTTCTCTTTGCCGCCTGCGCGGCACAAACACAAACCCTTCGCGTCGTCCCAGCCCACCTTGAAGCGACTGGCCAGACAACCAAGAGTGTCCAGTTCTTCTGCACGCAGGACTACAACCGCGAGGAGTGCCTCCACCATGCAATGGAGCTGCGACGGGCGCTCATGACGTATCCGCTAGAGCGGCTCGGAATGTGGTCTTTTGTTCTGGTGCCATCCTACAAGTGGAAGGATCTCGTACGCGCCCTCGGTGGATCTAGCCACAGTCCGGCTTTCACCATCTTCGAGCAGCGCACGACGGTCATGGAGAGTAGCCTCTTTTCCGCAACGGCAACCCGTAGTGCCGAACTCCTGCACGTCTTTGGTGTGACAGGAGGAGCTTTGCTTGCGTTGGCTGTCAACCACGAGTTGGGGCATTGCGTTTGCCCCGATCAAGACGAGCGGAAAGCAGACGATTATGGTCGCGAACTGCGCAAGGGCAAGATTCCGGATTGTGGCCGAACACCAAAGAAGTATGACCATGGCACGGCGAAGAATACTCAGTAGATTCCGTTCGGTGGCGGGTGCTTCATGGAGACATGGGAATTCGCCGGAAGAAATTTCGATTCCGAAGACGCAGAGAACCATCTCTACTTTCAGGATGTCGAATCGTACCTGCAAAGGATGCAACGTTCCAAGTTGCTCTTGAGGAGAACACGAAGCACATTTTCGAGCATGTAGCAAACTCTTGAAGAGCTACTGAAATGCCCGTTAAGGCAAAGGAAACTATCTGGTTAGAAGGGTCGCCGCCTCATAACTGGCGTAATATCCCCATTACACTCAAAACCCCTTCCTCGGGGGCTGGCCGAGGGTCAATGCATTATGAAAGAACGCCCCGCTTCAGAAGATTGAAGCTGCGTGTGCGTTGGCTGTGCTCGAGACTCAGGATGGTTAACGTCGGCTTCTAATAGGGCGGTCCTGAACGGTGGCATTTTTACCTTGGGGGAAAGATAGACGTTGGCACGAATGAGCTTCCCCCCAAGGAGGCAACTCACATGAGTCGTGACATTAAGTATATCGGCATGGACGTACACAAGGAAGCGGTGGTGATTGCTGTCGGCAACAGCACTGGCCAACTGGTGATGGAGTCGATCGTGGAAACCAAGGCCAGCAGCCTTCTGCAATTTATCCACGGACTGCAGGGCGAACTGCATGTCACTTGGGAAGAAGGCACCTGGGCAGCCTGGCTCTATGACCTGCTGAAGCCACATGTGCACGAAGTCCTGGTCTGCAATCCGCGACGCAACGCATTGTTGAAGGAGGGCAGCAAGAATGACAGAGTAGATGCGCGCAAGCTGTCCGACTTGTTGCGCACGGGGATGTTGCGGCCGGTCTACCACGGAGAACACGGACTACGGACGTTGCGCGAGCTGGCGCGCAGTTACCAGACGATCAGCCAAGATCTGAACCGGGTGATGAATCGAATCAAGGCTCTGTATCGCGGCTGGGGGATTGCCTGTACGGGAACCCAGGTTTATGCTCCGCGTTATCGCCAGGAATGGTTAGAGAAGATCGAGCATGCGGGCGTGCGCCGGCGGGCCGAGCTACTCTACCAACAGTTGGATGGCTTGCAGGCCTTGCGGCGAACCCTGCGTCCCGAGTTATTGGCGGAGAGCCGGAAACATAAAGCCTCGAAACTGCTGCGCCAGATTCCCTGCATTGGACCGATTCGGGCCGCCCGCTTGCTGGCGTTGATGCAAACCCCACACCGGTTCCGCAGCAAGCGACAGCTGTGGACCTACAGTGGCCTGGGCATTGAAACGCATGATAGTGCGCAATACCGCTTTGTCCGCGGAGAACTGCAACGTGCGAAAAAACCGCAACAGATCCGTGGTTTGAATCGGAACCACAACCACGAGATGAAAGACATCTTCAAAGGAGCCGCAATCCGGGCCAGCTGTGGGGTGGGTCCATTGCGCGATTTTTATGTGGCTTTGCTAGAGAAGGGCATGAAGCCCGAGATGGCGCGGCTCACCTTAGCCCGTAAGATCGCGGCTATAGCTCTGACACTTTGGAAAAAGGAGGAAGGCTTCGACGCCGAACATTTGAAAACGCAAGCCGCTTGAGCGTTGCATAGAACCCAGGTGATCTCCCAGGTTTTCATGCCTCGGTGGTGGTCCATCGGTTCTGCGACGCTCGGGTTCGAGGGAGAGTATCCATGCACTCCTTAGGCACCGTGTGCTTCTGCATTCAGCACCCAGTCTCGGAGTCAATCCTATGCCCCCTCGGATAACCCAACAAAGCCATAGGCCTCGAGCCTCACACAGGATGATGGTTGGCACTTATGCCAACAACTGGCTTGCGTAGCTGCGCAACGGAACGGCGTCAAGCGCCACCGCTCCATGAAACCATCAAGTCGGGATTCGCAACTGGGGCTAGCATCGCCGCTGAACTACGCGGCGATCCAAAACGGCAACATCAAAAGCCCCTCTAATAAGGAGAGCAGGGCTGGATGTAAGTCACCACGCCCTGGTTTCCCGCGAGGGGAGGGGAGAGAGTTTTTTTCTTGACATCCCCTTTCACAGGATGAGTGTAATGGCCTTCCATGAGAAGGCCGGTCGGAGTCAAGTTGATTCTTGTCTGTTTTTGTTAGGCACGTTTTCTTCTCCCCGCCGAGTGGCCACTGTCGCCATGCTTCCATCCGCACTCTCGAGGAGCGATTCGTTTCGCTCGGTGCATGTTGGGCGTTCTCGGTTCAGCCGGTGCTGCCATCTGTTGGGCGCCCTGTGGTTCTGCTCTTGGAGAGTGGAACCTGGGCCAGGCCATTAACGCAGTCACCGGAACTCGGCTTTGGGCTTTTGTCTTTTCTCTTCCTGGAACGGTTTTGATTTTTGCTTTGTCTTCCTTGTTTTATGCGGCTGCGGCCACGGTCGTTCTTCTGCTGTTGTGCATCAAGTCGTATACTTCGCCGCTCACCCACAGATGATGCAGCAGCACCGCCAGCTTTCTTGCGGTGGCGACGATGGCGCGCTTCTTTCCGTTTCTTCCACCACGCTCCGCCAGCTTCAGTCCCCAACGCCTGAGATCACAGTCGATGCCGAATGGTCCCAGAATGTGCTGCGCTCCTTGCACCAGCAGCGTGCGCAGATAGGGATCGCCTTCCTTGCTGATGTGCATCTGCGGCTCGCTCTGGCCCGAGTTCCTGCGTCCTGGCTGCAGTCCCAGATAGCAGCCCACGTCGCGGCTCTTGCGGAAACGATGCGGATCTTCCAGCGTCAGCAGGAACGTCAGCGCGATCAGCGTGCCCACCCCCTTCATCTGCTTCAGCAACGCCACCTGCGGATAGCTCTCCTGCGCCAGATGCTCGATGCGTTCGTTGTATTCCACGATGCGCTCGCTCAGGGATTCGATTGCCGTGCAACAGCGGTTCCAGTGCGGCTTGCAGTTCTGGACTCAAGCTCTCCGCTTTCTCCGCATTCATGTTGCGCACGTTGCAGCCGCGCAGTCTTTCGCCGTAAGACTTCGCCAGTCCGCGAGCCGTGTTGACCAGCCCCGTGCGCGCTCGCACCAGCCCAGCGCGCGCCCGGATCATCGTCAGATCCGCTTGCGCCTGTGCGCTGCGATGCTTCACCGGATATAGCAACTCAGGATCGATCCGGGCCAGCCGCGCCAGCGTCTGCGCATCCAGCCGATCGTCTTTCTTGCGGCTCTCCCCGATCAGCCGCACCTTGCGTGCATTGGCCACGATCACTTCATGCCCCAACTCACTCAGCAAGCGACTGATCCAGGGTGAATGCGTCCCGATTTCCAGTGCGATCCGACTGCGCGGCATGGCACCGAACACTTCGCGCAACGCTTTCGCATTGGTGCGGACGCGCTGCTCCAGTTGTATCTGGCCGGATTCGTCCAGCACGCAGTACCAGCTGTTGCGATCGCCCAGATCCAATCCCACGGTTAAGTTCTGCTGCGAGATTTTCTTGCTCGGCTTTGCCGCTACGGTGCTAACCTTCTTCATTGCCGGTCTCCTTTTTATCTGTGCCTTGAGCACGTCGATAACTTGGGAGCGTACACCGCATCCCGTCCGGAGACCGGCCTTCTCATCCCATCTGGTTACAACACCTACGAGTAAAATGGACGGGCTTCCCGGTGCGGCATTTTTGGGGCTCCTAACCAACCGATGGGACTCTTTCACCACATAACAGTGTTTCTTATCAGCGAAAAGGAAAAAGCATCTTTCGCGGACGCCGGGGTTGTGTTTACAGATTTTACGAGGGGACCGAGGGGTGAATCTGGCAGCTTTGACATCGGCGAGGACGACCCACGATGGGAGAGGGTTCTTGCGCTTGTGGGGTCGCTTGAAGAGCGTGACGGGATGCCGAAGGAGTACCGGGTGCAAGACCTTTCCATGACAGCTCCCATGGACGAGCTGATGCGGCGGCTGAAGGAACGCACTGCTGCCTTTGAAAGGTCGCAGCCGGGTCCTAAGTGGCTGGATGGGTATTCGGGTCAGAGTGCGGACCAGCTACTTTCGCTCGAAGGCAAGTATCGGATCGACTCGTTGGTCCTGGCATTTGAACAGGCCATCGGCCAAAAGGCTCAACGCGGGGGTGTGCAGAACCTAACTGACGAAGAACGCGTTGTGCTTGCGGTCGAAGCATTGGAACGCGAAGTGAACAATGGCGGATACGATCAGTTCTTTGTCAACTCGTCTAGGGACTTTGCCCCAACAATCGTAGGTGCTCTCAAACGCATCGGCTGCAAGAAAACCGCAACTATCACTCAGAGGGCTATAACAGCACTTGGCGTATCAGACCTAACGCCTGAGGCAATCGACGCAGCTATGGCGGGGGATAATGACGAGCGTCTCGCGAAACTCAATAAGTGCGACGATTCCTACTACAAGAGCGCGGAGCCCGTTGCAGAGCGGCTTTTTGCGTTCATCAAGGCGAACCAAGCGGGCATCAGATTTTAAACTGGCGAAAAATCGCCATTACACTCATCTGCCCTCAAAAAGGCGAACAGACGGCGCAAGCTTGTGCTATGGCCTGGTTTCGACAGTTGCCTTAAGTCGTTTGCTCTGCGCCTTTGATCTGAGAGGGTCTCTCCACACTAACGCCGTCCCTGTTAGAAGGCCTGTCAGTTTTGGTAGACTTTCCCCAACAATCGCTTGTGCGCCCTTTATGTCATCCCGAAGTGCTTGGGATGGATGACACCCCTGTAGTTCTTTCCAGAGACCTTTGCCCCTGTGGTTCCGGGTATTACCGCAAGAAAGTGCAGATCGAACACTTCCATGCTGTAATGTTTCTGCTAATCATCAAGATTGGATTACCTACTTTTGCGGCCCGACCAGATCGCTCATCGGCGGCACATTGGTGGTGTCACAGGCGAAGCCGAGACAACCCAGTTGCCAGCCATCCTCGATCGTGGCCAGCAGGGAGTGGTGGTTGTAGGCCACATTCGAGCTGCGCGGCGCATGATCCGAGTGCGAGATCGTGATTGCCAGCACATGTCCACCTCCCTGATCCGGAACAGAATCGCAGCAGCCCGTGTCATCCCCAAACCCATCGAGGCCAGTCCCGGTGAAGTCGGATTCATCCCACATCACGAAGATCACGGAGTTGCCGGTCCAAGCGCTGGAATTCATGATGGCGCTCACCGTGTTCCGCAGAAACAGGTCGCCCGCGGCAATTAGCGCCGGTACCTGGGAAAAATCGCAAGGGTCGTCGGGAGTGGAGCCGCGTCCGTGCATGTCATGACACTGGTCGGGACTGATCCAGGTGTAATCGGCGACGTTGCCGCTGGCGAGATCGGTAGCGAGCTGGCTGAAATCGACAATGTTCGCTACGCGCGCCGGGCTGCTCTGCACATCCTGATACGAAATGAAGGGGTTGTGCTTGCGCTCGTAGAGCTGGTTGCCGCAAGCGTGATCGAGCGGTGTGACGCAAAGCGAGTAGGACTGCATATAAGCCCTCCAGGTTTTGCGGTTGGCCTCGAGCTGATCCACGATGTTAGCGACGTCGATAGTGGTGTCGTTATCGTCGGCCACTCCGTTGGTTGAACCAGAGGTGGCGGCAATGTAATTCGGCTGGCTGGGATGTGTAACGCCGAAGTAATTTCTGGCCAGGCCGTAATTGGCAGCCGCGGCGTTGATGAAGGGGGCGTTGGGATTCCCGATCAGAGTATCGTAGCCCGTGTTCTCCATCATGATAATGAATACGTGCTGAAAGTTCTTCATGGTGGAACGGCTGTTCTGAGCGTTAAGTGGTGATGGGACAAGCAAGAAAACTAAAGCCAACAAGCAGAGACCGGCGGCGCCTCGCAGAGCATGGAGATGCTTGATTCGCATGGGGATCCTCCTGTGAAGTTCTTTGCTCTTGATGTTGCCCCGTGGTAAGCGACCGCGAGTATACACCGGATGCGCCCATTTGGTCTTTCTGGCGCGGCTTTTGCAAAGGCGCACCGGCTCATAGGGTCAGTTGGTGAAAAAGTGCGCCGTGAAAGGCGCTGGACTTCAGCGGGTGTGACTCCCGCCCGGGAACTGGTTCGCTCCACCCGGTAGCAATCGAAGCGGCAGCGGAGGCGACGAAGCTGTCGGAGCTTTCGATGGAAAGGGTCGCTTGGCGACTCCGCGAGCGTGCAGGCCGTAACGTGAGTGAACGCTGAGCAGGCCCCGAAAAAACAGTTGCAGGAGCCGACCCTACTTTTTCACGGGGAAGGCCGCCGACAATGGAGAGCGACGAGCGAACAGGCTCCATTGAACCTGCCGGGGTAATGGCGACGGCATGTACGCATAGGAGACCAGACGCAACACGGGAAGCCCCAGCGGTGATCGCGGTAGGGATCAACTGGCAACTCGCGAGAGACAGGCCGGGCCGTGTGGGGTGGCGGAGAGGTCCGTAGTACCGAGGAAGCCGGGTAACTCCGGCAGAGGGAAGGGGCCTCAGTTAAAGACGGACGCAAGAAGCGACGAAGGACATGGGGCATTGACGATGAGTCTAGCCACCCCAGGTTGTGTTCAGGAGTCGCAGACGGCGTCACACGGAACATTGTGAGTCTTTTCCGAGAGCCGGATGCGGGAAATCTGCCTGTCCGGTTCGATGAGCGGGAACAGGAAACAGAACCAAGCCAAACCGGACTGCGGTGGCGCGGCGAAAGCCAAGCCAAATATCCACCGGGAGACTACAGTTACTGCGCCTGTTCTCGACTCTACTCGCCATTACACTCATCTGTCCTCAAAAAGGCGAACAGACGGCGCAAGCTGGTGTAATGGCCCGGTTACAACAGCTATCCCGCGACTGTGGCATTTCTACTAGCCGCGTAGGCCTAAACCCATTTCCTTTTGAAAGGAGTTCAGGCGGAGGACGCCGTTGGGCATCATCTGCTCGGCTAGAATGGAACGATCGTTAAGGATCAGCTTGCGGCTGCATCTACGCGCGCTGTACCCAAGTACTTGGCAACCGCGATCTCTAGATTGAAGTGCATGGCGTCGCGTCCGAGCGCTTCACCCAACTGCGATCTCTGGATCACGCCAAGCACGCCTGGGTTCATCCCAACCAGCCACAGTCTGACGCCACGCTCACGCTGTCGCTTCTCGCCTTCGGTCAACATCTTTAGGGCTGTGTACTCGAGATCGAAAACAGCACTGAGATCACAGACAACGATCTTCGGCTGCGCTTCTTCAATCAAGAGTTTTATCTTCTGCGCGATTTGCTCAGCATTGGCGAAGAAAACCCGGCCCTCCAATCTCAGCAGCAACAAGCCGACAAACGTCTCATCCTCGGGGTGTTCCTTTGAGCGGGGCCGGAATACATTCGTGCCCGGCTTGCGTCCAAGGACGTACACCGGCGGATCAGCCACCTGGTACGCAAGCGCCACGAGGGAGACAATGATGGCCACGATGATACCCTTCAGTGTTCCCACAAGAACCACACCGGCAAATGCGATCAGGGCCCACCCGAACTCTGTTCGACGTACACTGAGAATCTCACGGAACTCCACCGGCCGTATCAGTCCGACCGAGTAGACAATGACCACTGCCGCAAGAGTGGCTTGCGGCATCAGAGCAATGAGCGGCGCCAGCAGAATCATCGTCACCAGCGTGATAGCCGCCGTCACGATCTCTGCCAGCTGGGTGCGAGCTCCGGCCAGACGATTCACCGCCGTCTGGGTGGTGCCACCGCCACCCGGCATCGCGCCGAGAAGCGCGCCGCCGGCATTTGCCAGTCCGGTAGCCAGTAACTCCCTGTTAGCTTGCGGCGAAGGTTCATCGTTACGTGCAAAAGCACGCCCGGCCGCGATTGTCTCCGTAAAGCTCATCAGAGCGATACCTAAGGCGCCGGGCCAGAGTTGAGTCGCGAGGGAGAACGCCGGAATGGTCAGCGACGGCAGGCCCTGCGGAATGTGTCCGACCAACTCAACTCCGTGTGCATGCAAGTTCAGCAGGTAAGCGCCGGTGATGCCTGCAGCCACCGCAAGGAGTGGAGCTGGAGCATGGGGCATGAGTCGTTCGATGGCGACCAACAGAGCGATGATGGAGACTCCGACGGCCAGCGTTGTTAGCGATGTCCCGGGAAGGCCGTGGACCGTTGCAACCAGGTTCTGGACGAACGAACCCTTTGCAAAATGAATGCCGAGAATTTTGGGGACCTGATCCAGGACGATGACGACGCCAATGCCCGCCTTGAAGCCAATCAAAACCGGTTCGGAGATGAAATTGGCAACGAAGCCCAGCCGCAGGAGCGAAGCGACTACGAGCATTAATCCCACTAACAGCGTCAGCATGGCGGAGGCAGTCAATAGCGATGCTGGATCTCCTCCCGGGACCACCTTGCCCAGCTGGGCGGCAGCCAATATCGCGATCGTAGTGGTCGTGCTTACGCTGAGTACGCGCGAGGTACCTAGCACGGCATAGATCACCATCGGCAGAAAGGCCGTGTACAGTCCCACCTGCACCGGCAGGCCAGCGATCGTTGCATACGCCATTGCTTTGGGAATGACCACCGCAGCAGTGGTCAAACCAGCGATGACATCGGGTCGCAGCCATTCTTTCCGGTAAGAGGCTAGCCAATTTTCCATTGGAGGTAACCTACATGCTAAGAAGCTCCTGCCCCGGCGGGACACTGGCAGAAGTAGCAGGCGAGCAATTGTGGTTTGGTTGCTTGCTGAGTCCCCGGCCGGCATTCACTGCAGAGGTTTGCTGGCGGCTCCGTCGCAAACCGGCAGGGTGATCTGGATTGTTGGCGAAAAATCGCCCTTACACAGTTGACCGTGAGTTAATGAGGTTAATCGCCTGGCCGCAACAGTTGATCGTCGTAAGGGATTCACGCTATTTGTGGCTCAGGCGACAGACGGGGGCGGTCTTTCACGTCGCTTGCTGTGGCTTCTGACAGTTCCCGACACACCAGACATGGTGTCAGACTTTACCTCTGAGTTTCTCATCAAAGCGAACTCCTCATGAAGAATCCAATAAGAAGGCTGTTGTACGAACTGCTGATCGAGCCCTTCTCCGATCTATGGCGGAATGTGATGGGAGGAATACTCGCAGGTCGCCGACAATGATGAAAACCTCAAACTGCAATCCATATCGCTTGCTTGGCCGGAAGCGGCGGGCCGCATCCGGCAGGTACATCGCATGAGGAGTACCCAGTTCGAGGACCACTTCCCGTTTGAAGAAGAACCTGAGGAGCACCGAGGGCGAAACCACACGGACCCCCTCTGTGAAATGATAAAACGCCTAGGCTATGCTCAAAATAATCAGGTGACGCTCTACGGAGAGGTATTTGACTTGGTGTCCGACCCGGTCAGCATCGGCGAAAATTTCGTATTTGTGGACGCAATGAACCGGAAATCAGGTCAAGTCAGACGCGTCCGCATTCCACCGACAATCGTGCAGATGGCAAGAATAAAACGTCGCGCAGCGTAAGCGAACAAACCAACCCCATTCCTGTTGAAAAATCCCCATTACGCTCACGACTGGGTCAATGAGGGCCCTTGACCTTGCACCTTGGTAACTGGAGCCAAATGCTTCTCAGGGCGAAAATACAGTATCCGCATGGGTTCGCAACACATGGCACAGGTTCGGGAAAGAGCAGCGCTGGCCTACAGGCGCGTCCGCCAGTATGCTTCCGGTGTACCTGTTAAGGCTTGGACAATGCTGGGACTGTTCCTGGTCGCCGCTGTGTTGATGGCGCTTCATACCGCCTTTACCGCTAAAGACGCCAGTCTGCACTTGAAGTTGCAGCACGAATTCCGTAATGCATCGGTTTCGGTATGGGTTGATGACGAGCTCGCCTACTCGGGCAAGATCACTGGCTCGACTAGGAAGAAATTCGGTTTGATTCCCACTGACTCGGTTCAGGGTAATCTGTCGCAGATAATTCCGGTGCGTTCAGGCCAGCATAGTATTCGTATACGGATTGAGCCCGATGAGGCCACGATGCAGGAAGACAGCATCCGCGGGGACTTTGCCGCTCGCACTGAATGTAACCTCGACGTCACCGCTCGGCACAGCGGCCTCTCGCTGTCGTGGCATGGGGCAGACACGGCTCCGGTCGAAAGATCCTCGATGTTTGGCTGGCTTTCCCAGTACGCCGGTTCGCTCATCCTGACGATCACCGGGTCCATCATGTCTGCGCTTGCCGGATATGCAATAAAGGAACTCCCCGCCCGACTCCGGTCCACGTCCGATTCCGCGCCCAAGACGGAATCCCCGTCATCCGTGGGGCTGTCCGTCGATTAGCCAATAGGCGCTTTGGCCTCCCTTAAGGCGAGAACTGGCAAGTTACGCAGCGCCAGTTGCAGCAGTGGGCAAGCATGCTACTCCTTAACGACGCTTTCGATTGGTCTGGGGAAGACGAGGATGCCATGGCGGACCGTTGGGTTCTTTCCTAGCATTTTTCGCCCCCAGTGGAGTGAGAGGTTGACAAACGTACAGGCGGAGATAAGCTTTACGAGAATTGCGCGTTCGTTGTTGGAGGTCGCTCATGAAGCGATCGTGGTTTCTTGCGATTCTTTCCTGCCTAATTGCTCTTCTCGTATGCGCCCAGGTCGAGGGGCAAGGGATTCCGCCATACCGAGGCGCGTTCACTGATCGAGAAGTCCGCCATGCAACGCCAATGTTTCCGCCTCCGGTGAATACAACTTTTAGTGATCCAGATTTTGGAAGCTCCATAGTTCGTGTGACAGACGAGAATACCGATCTAGCTCGGTCCGGAAGCTTCTTTATTAGCCCTGAAGGGCCGGTGAATGCCTGGAGTGCGGACGGGCGGAAGTTCTATCTCATTCGGGAAGGCGGGATTAATTTTGCTTTCGCCTTTGATCCAGCAACATTTAGCTTCAGTTCGTTGCCCGGAGCATTGCTGCAACAAGGTCTGCGAATCCCCCTGCGAACGGGTCCGACATTTAGTTCAAGAAATCCGGACTTGATCTATGGAACACTCCCCAGTGCTCCGCTTTCCATTGTTGCATATCGTTTCTCAACTGGATCCATACTGCCGCTGCTTGACACGAAGACCTGCGGGACCAATCCGCCACTTGCAACCAATGTGACGAGCGACTACATCATAACGGCCTCTGCTGGTGACAATCGCGTGGTCATATCAGAGGGTGCCAAGGCGTTTGGTGCCCATATGTTCGTAACTGTCTATGACAAGCGCCTTGGGTGCAGATGGTACAACACAGAAACCGGTCAAATTGGCGGGCGATGGGGAATCGTAGGCCACGCGTCGATTGGCGACCGCTATCTGATTCGGCATGCAGCCATTTCAGGTAACGGCCGATACGTGAAGATCTCGGTCGATCATTTCGGATTTTACGTGTGGGATATCGCTACTTTGAAAGTTACGGCATGTCCGAGTGAAGGGGGGCCAAACTGTGCCGGTTACGGAGCCCTGGGCTACTCAAGCTACATCAATGCGGCTGGAACAATTGATGAGATGAATACAATCAAACGCTCATTGGGGAACCTGGCGGCTAGGTATCAGCTAGTGCATCCCCTGGAGCTTCCCCATTTTTGGGAAATGGAGAAACGATTTGCATGGAGCAACGGCCGCTTGAACAACAATGCTCCAGTCTGTGGCGCGACCTATAGCTACGACGGAGACACAGTGATTGCGCGACCGTACGATGGTGAGATTTTCTGTATCGAAACTGACGGATTGCAATCAACCGTCTGGCGGTTCGCACACAACCGCGCGGTGTGGGATCCAAAGTATTACTACAGTGCTCCTTTCGTCAGCATCTCGCCGGACGGGCGCTTCTTGCTCTTTACCTCATCTTGGGACAATCAGTTGGGACCTGGGCGAAATGGTGGGCCACGTACCGATGTGTGGATTATCAGCTTAGACTAAGAAAATTATTCGGTCGCCGAAGTACACGTTGAAAGATGTTCATCGAAGGAGCACGTGCAGCAGTCCTTCCACCTATAATGATCATGTTTGGCTCCTTTCTCCCGAGCCTGTTGGTTGGCTTTTGCACCATCAACTTTACTCGGGCCGGTGAGCCGACATTGTTATGGAATCATTACACCAACTGAAACTTGCCGGGCTCGGAAGCACGGCTGGGGTGCCCATAAACCCTGCAGCGGCCATCCTCGCAAACCCCTGATATGACACGGATGAAATTCGGTTAATCGACTGCCCACAATCAGATGTTTGTTGGCGAGGGGCCGGGTCTATGCTCTCAGCGCGACAGGTCATTTATCAGTGCGCGGCACAACTCCATGATCTGGTCAGGATTTGTGGAGCTAATAGATTCATGAGCGGCTGCATTTCTGAAGGTTGAGATCTTCTTCAGCTTTTCCAGGTAACCGGCTAAAGGATGTGCGTGCTGTGCAACGAACGCTTGTATTAGAAGCATTGTTCGCGGAACTCAAGAATCAGATCGGACTTCGTAGATTGCGGTCGCGGAGAATAAAGTTTGTTTGCGAGCAGTTCTTCCTGGCAGCGGCTGCGCAGACCGTCAAGCGGCTAGTTCGCTTCCTCAGCCAAGTGCCACGTTCGCCGCTTGCTGTGACGGCTTAGTCTGCGGTCGGTCGGAAGAAATTCTTCCTCACATCGGTACTGGCACTTAGGTCGAAAAGGCGGTAAGGCTCGGGCAGCAAGACTCAGCGCCGAAGAACTGAGCAAGCAAGGAAGGAATGCCGTGATGGCAAGGTGGACCAGGAAGAAGAATTTAACTCAAGGTTCGGCGTAAATGTGTTCGAGAACACCTCTGAGCTTCACAAGCACCTCGTAGGCTTCCGAGGGTGTCGTCGGTTTTTCATGCAGGACATCGTTAGCCTCGTCAGCCACTTCACGTGCCATTTTGCGGACGGTCCGAGCGCTGCTCCGGACTATCGCCCGATCGTGGCGTTCCCCCCGCAACCCGTGCTTCCGGTCCGCGCTTTGATGCCAAACATCCCGACCGTATCGAATCTCGTCGAGTTCCCCGTAGAGACGTCGTTTACGAACAACGCCTCGTATCAAGTCAACGAGGGCGACACGAAGGGGCAGAGCGATGCGACGTATAACCTGCGGCAAGCTCCCGTTTGCACGATCGCGCACTGGTTAGCAGCATCGCGGCAACTGCTCGATGACAGTGACGCGTTCCGCGCCTATGTCAACGCGCGATTGATTTTCAAACTCGAGCAAGTCATCGAGCAGGAGATTCTGTTCGGCACTGGCGCGGCTGGACATCTGCAAGGTCTCTATCCGCAGGCTACAGCCGCAACGGAAACGCAAACCGGATTAACGGATTCCGTAGGCGCTTCTATTGGACAGCTCGCCGCGCTTGGCATCCAACCGGACGCCGTCGTCGTGAATCCGGTTGATTGGTGGTCGGCGCGCCTGACGAAAGCGTCGACGGCAGGCTTGTACCTCCTTGGGGACCCTTTGCAGGCACAGCGACCGACGCTCTGGGGACTGAATCTTGCTCTCAGTGTCTCGATGCCGATCGGAAGTTATCTGCTCGGCGCTTTCGCGCAGGGCGCAGCCGTTTACGATCGTCAGCAGAACATCCTCGAAGTGAGTCGCGAACACGCCTCATTTTTCACGTCCAATATGGTCGCAATCTTGGTTGAGTCACGTCTCGCGGTAACCGTGTTCGTGCCGACTGCGTTCGTGCGTGGGAGTATCGGACCGGGTTCGTAAAATTTTCGGGAGACTCGTTCACTCCCGGAGTCCGCAGAGGGTTGACTGCGGACAAATGACCGTCGAGGTTCTTCGCAAACTCTCCTCGACGGTCATTTTTCTTGCGACTTGGGTCAAATGAGCGTAATGGCCTTCCATGAGAAGGCCGGTCGGAGTCAAGTTGATTCTTGTCTGTTTTTGTTAGGCACGTTTTCTTCTCCCCGCCGAGTGGCCACTGTCGCCATGCTTCCATCCGCACTCTCGAGGAGCGATTCGTTTCGCTCGGTGCATGTTGGGCGTTCTCGGTTCAGCCGGTGCTGCCATCTGATTGGCGCCCTGTGGTTTTGCTCGTGGAGAGTGGAACCTGGGCCAGGCCATTAACGCAGTCACCGGAACTCGGCTTTGGGCTTTTGTCTTTCCTCTTCCTGGAACGGTTTTGATTTTTGCTTTGTCTTCCTTGTTTTATGCGGCTGCGGCCACGGTCGTTCTTCTGCTGTTGTGCATCGAGTCGTATACTTCGCCGCTCACCCACAGATGATGCAGTAGCACCGCCAGCTTTCTTGCGGTGGCGACGATGGCGCGCTTCTTTCCGTTTCTTCCACCACGCTCCGCCAGCTTCAGTCCCCAACGCCTGAGATCACAGTCGATGCCGAATGGTCCCAAAATGTGTTGTGCTCCTTGCACCAGCAGCGTGCGCAGATACGGATCCCCTTCCTTGCTGATGTGCATCTGCGGCTCACTCTGTCCCGAGTTCCTGCGTCCGGGCTGCAGCCCCAGATAGCAGCCCACGTCGCGGCTCTTGCGGAAACGATGCGCATCTTCCAGGGTTAGCAAGAACGTCAGCGCGATCAGCGTGCCCACGCCCTTGATCTGTTTCAGCAACGCCACCTGCGGATAACTCGCTTGCGCCAGGCTCTCGATGCGCTCGTTGTATTCCACGATGCACTCGCTCAGGGATTCGATTGCCTGCAACAGCGGTTCCAGTGCGGCTTGCAGTTCTGGACTCAAACTCTTCGCTTTCTCCGGATTCAGGTTGCGCACGTTGCAGCCGCGCAGTCTTTCGCCGTAAGACTTCGCCAGTCCGCGAGCCGTGTTGACCAGCCCCGTGCGCGCCCGCACCAGGCCGGCACGCGCCCGAATCATCATGAGATCGGCTTGCGCCTGTGCGCTGCGATGCTTCACCGGATATAGCAACTCAGGATCGATCCGGGCCAGCCGCGCCAGCGTCTGCGCATCCAGCCGATCGTCTTTCTTGCGGCTCTCCCCGATCAGCCGCACCTTGCGTGCATTGGCCACGATCACTTCATGCCCCAACTCGCTGAGCAAGCGACTGATCCAGGGTGAATGCGTCCCGATTTCCAGTGCGATCCGACTGCGCGGCATGGCACCGAACACCTCGCGCAACGCTTTTGCGTTCGTCCGCACGCGCTGCTCCAGTTGTATCTGGCCGGATTCATCCAGCACGCAGTACCAGCTGTTGCGATCGCCCAGATCCAATCCCACGGTTAAGTTCTGCTGCGAGATTTTCTTGCTCGGCTTTGCCGCTACGCTGCTAACCTTCTTCATTGCCGGTCTCCTTTTTATCTTGTGCTTCGAGCACGTCGATAACTTGGGAGCGTACACCGCATCCCGTCCGGAGACCGGCCTTCTCATCCCATCTGATTTCGACAGTTGAGATTGGGATGCTACCGCAACAAATCGTGGACGATGAGGCCGAGATACATCAACGTCGCAACAGCAAAGAACACAGTGAAGAGCCATCCCACACCTTTGCAGAAGTCAACCAAGTACTTGTTTTCTGGCTGAGTCCAAAGTGTGAAGATTCGATACGTTTGTGAGGGCTTGTGAGCCATGAACCAGCCCACTGTGGAGGAACCTGCCGCAAACAACAGCAGGACAAAGTGTTGAAGAGCTTCGTGCACGCCGTCATTCTATACCGGCACTGAATTGGCGAAAAATCGCCATTTCACTCACTGACCGAGCGACTCGGGCTCGCAATTCTCCGGCACGTTTCAAAGAAGTCGGCCCTGTACAGTTCCTCAGCACGCGCAATCTCCACATCTTTCTCTTTTAGGGCGTCGGAAGCCCAAAGTTCACGAACCACTCCGACAGGCAAATGATCGGTTTCGCTATCAATTGCAATAATGAACCTCCGATCTTCTACTTCGGCAATTGCGTCTGTGTGGGCCAAAGAAACCAATGCTCTGGCTGCTTCCAAAACCGTGGTTCGCCCATCCAACACGGCCTGTGCTACATCTCTCGCCGTCTGACGCTCAAAGTCTGACGCTGGTCGGTCGATAAACGTTCTGTCCATGGAACGAAGAATAGTGCTGCTGGAACGCGCCTAAGATGATTGTCGAAAAATCCCCATCACGCTCAAAAACCCCTCAATGAGCGTTATGGCCTTATAGTTCCTTAGCCCGAAGAGATCACGAGTTGGGATTTGCACAGCAGTGCGGTCTCGTCGGGTCTGTGCAAATCTGCGTTGTCGGGGATGGGGTGCAGGGGAAGGGGAGCCCTTCCCCTGCATCAGCAATACAGAAAGCAGGCAGCGTCGGATTTCGCCTCCTCTTCTGCAGCGACAACGCTGCACATCCTGTGCGAATGGTTGCGGATGAAGTTTTCTGCAGGCTTCCTACAATGGGAGCCGTCAGAGGCGTCCTGCGGTTACGAGTTTAATGGCCAAACACGCGATGTTTTAAATCAGAATCTCGAACCGCGGGACGTGCTTTGCTTCCCAAACGAATGCTCAGATGAAGTCTGGAACAAGGCAGCAAAAGAGGGCTCACTATAAGGGTTTCGCCGAAGCAAAGCCAGCCTCTGCAAGATGTGAAAGGCAAGGAGGAAAGCACGATGGCAGCCAGGGAAAAAGTCGGGGAGCCGGAGTTTGTGGCGTTCGTAGGCATCGACTGGGCCGATCAGAAGCACGTGTGGTGCTTGCAGGCAGCCCATTCGGCGAAGCGGGAAACCGGAGAACTGGAGCACAAGCCGGAAGTGGTGGAAGCCTGGGTCAGTCAACTGTGTCAACGCTTCGGGCAGGGTCCGATCGCGGTTTCGGTGGAGCAGGTGAAGGGCGCGCTGGTATACATGCTGGGTAAGTATGAGTGCCTGCATCTGTATCCGGTGCCGTCGACGATGTCCTCGAGCCTGCGGGAAGCGCTGTATCCGTCGGGAGCCAAAGATGATCCACGCGATGCCGATCTGCTGCTGGATCTGCTGCTGCAGCACCGGGACAAACTACGCCGTTTGACGCCGGATAACGAAGCCACGCGGCGGGTACAGAACCTGGTGGAGGAGCGGCGCAAGCTGGTGGAGGAAAAGACGGCGCAGCTGAATCGCCTGACCGGATACCTGAAGGTGTACTTTCCGCAGATGCTGGAATGGTTTGCCAAGCTGGATACGAAGTTGGCGTGTGAGTTTTTAGAGCGCTGGCCATCGCTGGAGGAGTTACAAGCCGCTGCGCCGGCAGAAGTGAGGAAGTTCTTCCGCCAGCATCGGGGTCGGCATCCAGAGCTCACGGAGTGGCGCCTGCAGGGGATCGGTCAGGCCATGTCCGCGATTCGGGATCGAGCCGTGATCGAGGCCAAACGGATGGTGGTACAAGTGATCGCACGAGTGCTGCGCACTCTGCTGGAGGGCATCGCGGCTGTGGACGGCAAGATTACCGAGGCGGCGGAAGCCCATCCCGATTTTTTCATTTTCCAATCTTTGCCGGGAGCCGGAGCGGCTTTGGCCCCACGGTTGTTGGCGGCACTGGGCTCCCAACGCGATCGTTATGCCAGTGCGGAAGAAGTGCAGAAGTACAGCGGCATTGCCCCGGTGACGGAGCGGAGTGGGAAAAAGAAATGGGTACATTTTCGCTGGGCGTGTCCCAAGTTTCTGCGGCAAAGTTTTCACGAATGGGCGGGACACTCGATTGCTCAGTCGGTTTGGGCGCGTGCCTATTACCAGCAACAGCGCCAGCGTGGTAAGGATCACCATGCCGCGGTGCGAGCCTTGGCTTTCAAATGGATTCGCATCGTGTTTCGCTGCTGGCAAAACGGTGCGGCCTACGACGAGAACAGATATCTGGCGACCCTGGCCAAGCGTGGCTCGCTCCTGATTCCTGTCCCGGCAGCCGCAGCCACGAGCCTGTGAAATTTATTGTGGATTCTAAGTGAGCCTGAAAAAGGAGCTAGTCGAAAAATGGTTGACAAAGTTACTCAGACATCTGATTACAACATTTAGACTACCCAAGACACCAAAGCATTCTCTGCCTGAGACAATATCGCCTGCAAAGTGCGGCGAGTCTCGGTTGACACTCCAAGGTTTTCCATCATTAGCACTGAACGAGACAGCGCCTTGAATATTAGGCTGATCTTCTGACGTGGGCGTGATGCCAGAAATTCGGCGTGAGGAATCGTCAATCGGAATTCGAGGACCTTGCCCCTAGAGGATTTCTTGGCTATCTCACCATAGTCAGGGCTGTCTTCGTTCCGTATGATCGCAATGAAGGCCCACTGTTCGACTCTTCCTCCTAAGGAAACTCCGTCAAGCAATCGGTTTAGCTCAGCATCGACCGCCTTCATGGCCTGTCGGTAGGTGTCGGCCACGTCTGCCTGTACTTCTCCCGACCACCAGAACTTGGTCATCGCTCACGAATCTTAGCGCAATGGGACCGTTGTCGTAACATCCCCATTACACTCATCGACCCCGCAGCACGGGGTTCAACGACTCGACCAGTGCGCGAAACCGCAAGCTGGGCGCTGGTTTTGGAGGCTTAGCTGTCTAATCTAGGTGTCACTAAAGCGCGGCAATGAAGGCTCTATCGCGGTAGCAAAGTGGTAGCAAAGCGAAAATAGTCAAAGTCGCCAGCTTGCCTGACCACTCTCGGACCCGCATGTTTACTGGGTAAAATGGTGCGCCCTGAGAGATTCGAACTCCCGACCTTCTGGTTCGTAGCCAGACGCTCTATCCAACTGAGCTAAGGGCGCTTTCTAACGAGGCGAGGTCTTAATTTTACACGACGGTCGCGCTCGTTGTCTTGTCAGCACTGCAAATTTCAGGGCGCGTCTACTGCGCACCGGAAGCCGATCGTTCCCGCCCGGTCGCGGCCTGGCGACATCAGCAAATACTTCTGGTGCTCGTTCAGCCGGTAGGTTTGCGGGAAATACCAGATCGAGCCCAGCGGATGATACGCCGCACCCCCGCGCACGATGGCGGCGCGCGTGTACGGATCGCGGTACTCGTCGGTCCACTGCGAGACACTGCCTTCGAGGTCCATGATGCCAAACGGACTCGCGCCCTTCGCGAAGGCGCCTACATCCGCGAGTGCATGCTGCGACGGTCCGGAATCGACTGGCAGCAGCGCGTCCGCGCTCCAATCGTTCCCCCACGGATACGGACGCCGGTCGGTGGACTGGGCCGCGTACTGCCACTCCCACTCGTGCGGCAGGCGTTTGCCCGCCCAGGCGGCAAAGGCGCGCGCGTCCTCGATCGACACCCAGGTGACGGGCTTGTTGTCCCAGCCATCGGGATAGGCGCCGTTCTGCCAGCTACGCAGAAAGTTGTGATCGTCCTTCGGGCGATAATGCGTCGCATCCAGAAATTTCTTGAACTCGGCGTTCGTCACCGGCGTCCGGTCCAGATAGAACGCGTGCAGGTGGATCAGGTTCTGGTGAAAGCGTCGGGCCTCGTTTTCCCACGGATACTGCACATCGACGCCGGGATCGTTACCGCCCTCCACTTCAATTCCATTCACCTGAAAATCGAAATCGCCCTCCGGGATGTGGGCCATTCCTGCAGGCGCGCTTGCCGCCGGCTTGGTGGCAGGAATTTCAACCAGCGTCTGCGGCACCGCCTTCCACTCTTTCGAAAAACTAGCCAGAGGTCGCCGCGAGCGCTCCGCCATGGACGCGAGCAGACTGGGGAGCCACGCGGGATGGTCTTCGGTCGCAAGCACCGCGCCATAACCCAGGCCTTCAATGTCGAATCTCAAAGTAACTTTGTCTCCCGCGATCGCAGGCTTCAGTTCCACGCCATGCCACAAATCGTAGTAATGGGCTGCGCTCTTGTGTGGCACAACGAGTTGGGAGCCGTTCACCTTGTATTCGTTGCGGTTCACGATTGTCCACAGTGTCCCGCCGGCGTGGGGGAACCGGCTGGCAAACACGCCCGCTTGCAGCATCGCAGAGTGCGGCTCCCAGTCGGGACTTAACAAGAAGGCGGCCGCAGCCCGTTCGATCTGCGTGATGCGCAGGATTGTCTCCGAATCACGGGCAGTGTTGCCATACCAGAATCCCCAAAGATTCTCGAGCGACGCGTAGCCCTGGCCATTGAAAAACGCATGCTGCAGGCTGTCGGTCTTGTCGCGCGTAAAGCGGTCCGTGATATTCACCGAGTGGCGCGACTCCAGCCACTTGTTCCTGCTGACCATCGGAATAAACGGATACGCTTTCCCTTCCCACGTCACCCAGTCGTTCCAGCTGAGATTGGTCCAGGCCAGCGATTCGTCGCGCGGTTGAAATTGAGGCTCGAGCGCCAGCGGATGACCAATCGCATCGGACGCTTGCCGGAATTGTGGCGGGACACTTTCCAGCGTGTCGAAATTGATTCCATCGGCGCCAATCTCTTTCAGCATCTGCGCCATGGTGGTTTCCGGAGCGGCGCCTTCTTCGCGAGTGCCGACGTCCCAAGCGAGAAAAGGGAAGAAGACCTTCACGTGCTGCTGGTGAAATTGCTCCACCATGCCGCGCAGTCCTGCGAGACCGCCGGGCAGGTCTCGCAACAGATCGAACTGGTTACGATCATCCGCTCCGAGATTGGGATACACGTGCCAGAGGAGCACGGCATCGATCGGGCCGATTCGACTCTCCGTATCCGCTAGAAAGCGATCGACCGTGTACTGACCCTTGTCCGGGTCGTACAGCCGTCGGTCCCATATCAACAACTGCACTTGCGAGAAGATGTGCTCGGTCCACGCCAAGTCGGCGCGTTCGTACTGTGCCGGTCGATAACGGAGCAGAGTGCGCCGCTCGCTCCGCCAGGCCTTCAGCCCTTCCCGCCACCCCGGCTGTTCTGCTGGACTCGCCGGCCCGGCAAAAAATACTTCCTCCGGCGACGGAGGCTGCGCGAGATTCAAGACGCCGGTGTGCGACACCAGATCGTGGCGCGCCTTCCACTCGTCGGCCGACGAGAAACAGGTCATCAGCAGGAACAAAGATGTAGTCGCCATCCGACTGCACAAGGAGCCTCGCCTCATGATTGATTGGGTCTCCGCTCCGTGGCGCACGAAAACGGTATGTATTTAATGAAGAAGGAAATACCCTCGGGCCTGTCTCACCACCTCTACGAAATCCACAGCGCTCGGTTGTTCGCCCAGACCTCACAACTCCCCTTCGGGGGTAAATCTTTCTTGCTAGGTAGAAATTCCTACCGGGTCGCTGCCGCAACCAACTCTTTTATTTCAGCGATTTACAGTCTGGTAGGGAAGCTGCAATAGGAAATGCCAGACGAAGTGGCGCGCAACGGGGCGCTCTAGAGAATAACTTCGGCCAGAGGTTTTCTTGAGCGCCCCTTTGCATTTCTTGCCAGTCGATTCGCGTTCCGCATCCGCGAGTCCGGTGCATTCAGCCCTCCCCCCACATTTAAGCTAGAGCCAGCAGTTCCCTCACATCAATCCCTGCCTGCCGCAGAAGCTTAGCCACCGCTCCTTCATTCAGTCGTGACGCGTCGTACTCCACTCGCACCGTCTTGTCTTTTTCCTGGAAATCCACCTTCCGGATCCCATACACCTCGCGCATTCCATCGATCGCCCGCATCTCCCGCTCTCCGGGAGTGGCGCCGTAGCGGTAAGCGATGTCCATGTAGGTCATTTCGCTGTTTTCCTCCGCCACCAAGATACAACAATCGCCAACGGCATTCGCGCAATCCAATGAGTGTCCTTTTTCCTGCGGCAGGGAAGTCCTTTCGCCGTCTGGCCGTCCCGGCGGCGGGAGGTGTATGGTCATCAGATAACGTCATCCTGACCGGCGCAGCCCTGGGAGCTCGTAAAGAATTGAAGATGTCCGACCACGTCCATACAGCAACCGCGACCGAACTCGATCCCGTATGCGGCATGACCGTGAATCCCTCGGCGGCCGCAATCCACATCAAGCACAAGGGGAAGACGTACTACTTCTGCAGCAAGCATTGCAGCGCGGAGTTCAAGCAGGATCCAGGGAAATATACCGGCAAGACGGCAGACCACTCACCCCTGATCAGCATTGGAGCTTCGGGAGCTGCGGCTGTGCCCGCCTCTGACCCCGCGACAAAACAGAAAGATCCGGTGTGCGGCATGGATGTCGATCCCGCAACCGCCCGCTACCGTCTCGATCACGGAGCCAAGACGTACTATTTCTGCTGCGGAGGATGCCTCGAAAAATTCCGCGCCGACCCCGATCGCTACCTGAATCCGAAAGCGTCAGCGAACCTCGTGCAACTCGGGAGCGCACGACCCGCACCCGTGCACAGCGCTTTGCAACCCGAGTCATCCGCTATACAACCGGCCGCCGATCGCTACTACGTATGCCCGATGTGTCCCGAGGTCCGCGAAAAGAGCCCGGTCCCTTGTCCGAGCTGTGGGATGGTTCTCGAACCCGAGACCCTCGCTCCTATATCCAAAATTGAATATACCTGCCCGATGCATCCGGAGATCATCCGCTCCGAACCGGGCAATTGCCCGATCTGCGGCATGGCGCTCGAGCCGCGCACGGTTACGGCGCACGCGGAAGAAAATCCCGAACTTCGCCACATGACCCGCCGCTTCTGGGTCAGTCTGATCTTCACGGCGCCTCTGCTCATCATCGCCATGGCCGACATGCTTCCCGGCATGCCGCTGCAACATGTTCTGCCCGCTGGTTGGCTACCCTGGATCGAACTGGCGCTCGCCACGCCGATAGTTCTCTGGGGCGGATGGCCGTTCTTCCAGCGCGGATGGGCCTCCATCGTCAATCGCTCCACCAACATGTTCACCCTGATCGCGATGGGCACCGGCGTCGCTTACATCTACAGCCTCATCGCTACCATCTTCCCGCAGATATTTCCTCCAGCATTCCGCGGGATGAACGGCCAGCCAGACATCTACTTCGAAGCTGCCGCCGCCATCACGACGCTCGTCCTCCTTGGACAAGTGCTCGAACTCCGCGCCCGCAGCCGCACCAGTGCCGCCATCCGCGCACTGCTCGATCTCAGCCCGAAAACCGCTCGCCTGATCACCGCCGACGGCGCGGAAAAAGACGTCCCGCTCGAGATCATCAAGCCCGGCGACCGCCTCCGCGTCCGCCCCGGTGAAAAAATTCCTATCGACGGCGATGTTCTGGACGGCACCAGCGCCGTCGACGAATCGATGATCACTGGCGAATCGATCCCGGTCGCAAAATCCGCCGGCACAAAGGTCATCGGCGCAACCGTGAACGGTACAGGATCTTTCACCATGCGCGCCACACGCGTAGGCAGCGAGACCATGCTCGCGCAGATCGTGCAGCTAGTCAGCCAGGCACAACGCAGCCGCGCCCCGATCCAGCGCCTTGCCGACAAGGTTGCTGGCTGGTTCGTCCCGGGTGTCATCGGGATCGCCGTACTCACTTTTGTTATTTGGGCACTGGTCGGCCCACAGCCCCGCCTCGCGCACGCCCTAGTCAATGCCGTCGCCGTGCTCATCATCGCGTGCCCCTGCGCCCTCGGACTCGCCACCCCCATGGCCATCATGGTCGGCACCGGACGCGGCGCCTCGTCGGGCATCCTGATCCGCAACGCCGAAGCCCTCGAGCGGCTCGAGAAAATCGACACGCTGGTGGTCGACAAAACTGGCACCCTCACCGAAGGCAAGCCCAGTGTCACCTCGGTCGTGCCCATCGGTCTTGAACGCAAGGAACTGCTCCGCATCGTCGCCAGCCTCGAGCGCGGCAGCGAGCATCCACTCGCCGCAGCCATCCTCGCCGAGGCGGCTGACAAAGAACTCCCGCTAGCCTCGGTCAGCAACTTTCAAAGCCATTCCGGGCAAGGCGCTGAAGGTACCGTCGAAGGCAAGTTGGTCGCGGCTGGCAATCGCCAGTTGATGGAAAAGTTGCAGGTCATGATTCCCGACGTGCCCGACCGCTATCTCGGCGCGGGCGAGGCGGAAATCTACGTCGTCATCGACGGCCGTTTTGCCGGATGGATCGTGGTCGCCGACGCGATCAAGGAATCGAGCCTGCAAGCCATTCGCGATCTGAAATCGCAAGGCATTCGCGTCGTCATGCTAACGGGCGACAACCGTCACACGGCGGAGAACGTCGCCGCCAAACTCGGCATCTCGGAATTTGAAGCAGAAGTTCTCCCCGGTCAGAAGTCAGAAATCGTGCGCCGCTTGCAAGGGGAGGGAAGAGTGGTCGCGATGGCGGGCGACGGCATCAACGACGCCCCGGCCCTCGCACAAGCTGACGTCGGCATCGCCATGGGCACCGGCACCGACGTAGCCATCGAAAGCGGCAGCGTCACGTTGTTGAAGGGAGAACTTCCCGGAATCGTGCGGGCTCGCAAGCTGAGCCAGGCCACGATGCGAAACATCCGCCAAAATCTTTTCTTCGCCTTCGTCTACAACTCGCTGGGCGTCCCGCTGGCCGCAGGAGTCCTCTACCCATTCTTTGGAATTCTGCTAAGTCCCATCCTGGCCGCGGCGGCCATGAGCTTCAGCTCAGTCTCGGTAATCACAAACTCGCTGCGCCTGCGCAAAGTGAAACTGTAAGATGCCGCATTCATTATGAGCGGGATGAGTACGGCTTCAACAGGCTGCGGAGAGAGTCTCCTGAAAGGGAGCGGACCTCAGGCGCTGAAGCGCGGACAGATTTTCAGCGACTTAACGGCACGACTGAAGTCGTGCCCTTCCCACAACCCGTCCGAAGCCGAGTTTTTCCTCAGGCTGTTCAAGCCGTGCCACAGACCTTAAACAAGCGTGCGGCTTCAGGCGCTGAGGTAAGCCTCTTTATCCGAACCAAAATTTCGAGGAACTTCTTAGCGTCCTTAGCGGCCTTCCTTCGCGGCCTTTGCGGTTAAAGATTTTGCGCTAGCTCACTTCACCCCAACCCGCACTTCGACCACCGCATTCCCAGGATCCCGAGCCCGTTCATCGTAAACTTCATAATCCGCCCGATAAGCCCGATCCATCCCACTCGCCCAGACTCGCTGCCACGTCTTCATCACCACTTCTCCAACCGGACCGCTCTCAGAAACAAACACCGCATATCGCCCCGGCGGAACAGTCTTCGCAACCATGCCAGACGGTGCCTCTGTCCCAGCCCCCACCCGCGCCCCAATCACAAACGTATACTCGCCATCCTGATCGCTGGCATAGTCCATGTAGACCGCCACAATCGCCGCGTCCACTTTGTGTAGAATTTGACCCAGAAGATTTTCCTGCACGAAGCGACCCCACTGCTTTCCGATGATCCCCACACCGGTCATTTCCCTCGCATTGGTCGTGCGAGCGGCAATGCCGATCACGACGAATCCCGCCTCGTTGACTATGTCTGGATTCATTGCAGTGAGCTAGAGCTTGCTGAGGAAATCAGTCACTTCGGGCGTGCTCCAATCAAACGCGTTAGCGAACTTGCGCCGCAGCACGCCGTCCCGGTCGATGATGTAGGTCTCCGGAATCTGGATCGTTCCGTACATGTGCTGGATCTTTGCGCTGGGGTCGCGGACGGTCACAAAATCCATTCCATACTTATTGATAAAGCGATGGTAGGCGCCGTCGTCTTCATCCGCGCTGATTGCCACCACGACCACGCCCTTGTCTTTCAATTTCTGCTGCATGCGCACCAGCGACGGAGTTTCGGCCACGCACGGTGGGCACCAACTCGCCCAGAAGTTCAGTACGACCACCTGTCCCTTGAACTGGCTCAGCGTGACACGGCGCTCTGCGTCCTGCGCCACAAAGTCCGGGGCGGCCTTGCCGATTCGCGGCGGGCGCGTGCCTCCGTAGCAGCCGGAGAGCAGCACCAGGCAAAACAGGGTGATCGGAAAGAGGATACGTCGCACCTAGCTATAATAATAGATTCGCCCTATGGTGCCGCCAGTACCAGTCTTGGACCTGCAGGTTTCAGTGATCGTTCCCGCCCGGAACGAAGAAGCCTCGCTGCCCGCGTGCCTCGGTTCGCTGGTTGCCCAAGCCGGTATCTCGTTCGAAATCATCGTCGTCGATGACGGCTCGACCGACCGCACCCGCCAGATTGCCGCCTCCATCCCGGGGGTAAGCGTGATCGAACCAGGGCCTCTCCCTGCGGGCTGGACCGGGAAGAATAACGCGGTGGTCGCCGGAGCCCGCAAGGCAAAAGGGAAGTGGCTGCTGTTTACCGACGCCGACACCGTTCACAAGCCAGATTCGCTGGCCCGAGCCGTCGCCGAGGCAGAATCCAATCACGCTGACTTGTTGTCTTATTCGCCCGAACAGGAAGTCCGTGGCTTCTGGGAACGCGCGGTGATGCCCGTCATCTTCGCCGAGCTGGCCAGAAAATATCCGCCGTCTCAGGTGAGCGATTTTTCAAAGAACCTCGCCGCCGCCAACGGTCAGTACTTGCTGATCTCCCGCAGCGCGTATGACGCGGTTGGCGGCCACGCGGCTGTCGCACAATCTCTGCTCGAGGACGTAGCGCTCGCCCGCGCCGTTCGCAACGCGTCTCTCCGCATTCGCTTTCGCTATGGAGGAGACGCAGTCCGCACGCGCATGTACCGCGGCTTTCGCCAGATGCGTGAGGGCTGGACCAAGAATCTGATTCTGCTTTTTCCGAATGCGGTGTCACTAGCACTACTGCGCTTGCTAGAGTTTCTTTTTGTGATCGTGTGTCTGGTAATCGCAATCGCCATCATCCAGACCGGCGACTGGCGGCACTCGGTGATTTTCTTTATTCCGCTGGTGCTGACGCTCATGAGAATCGCGACTGCACATTTTTCGTGGAGTTCAAACGCTCTCGCAGTTTTTGGTCTGCCCGTATTTTCCTACCTGCTGCTGCGCTCTAAACTACGCCATGCGCGCGGCACAGTAGCGTGGAAGGGACGAACCTATCCGGGCACACCCGGCATCAAACCGGTTTCGTGATGGAGAATCATGGTCTACCTGACGCGTAAAGCCGAATTCGCAGCTTCGCACTACTACCACAATCCGGCGTTCACGCCGGAACAGAACCGCGCCACCTTCGGCAAATGCAATAACCCGAACGGCCACGGCCACAACTACACCCTCGAAGTCACGGTGAAGGGCAAGGTCGATCCGCAATCCGGCTTCGTCGTCGACCTCAAACAGTTAAAAGACATTATGAATCGCGAAGTGCTCGACGCGATGGATCACCGCTTCCTGAACAAAGAGGTCCCGGAATTCCTCCACCAGATTCCGACCACCGAGAACATCGCCATCGCCGTCTGGCAGCGGCTCGCACCCAAACTCAAGTCCGCGCAACTGCACCGTGTGCGCGTATACGAGACGCCCGATCTTTTCGTCGATTTCTACGGGGAAGCCGCGTGAAGGCCCATCTCACTCGCCGCTACCTGTTCTCCGCATCGCATCGCCTGCACAGCGACGCCATGCCCGACGACTGGAACCAGGAAACCTACGGCAAGTGCAACAACCCGCACGGTCATGGACACAACTATCACGTCGAGGTGACCGTGAGCGGAAAGGTCGATCCCGCCACCGGCATGGTCTGCAATCTGGTGGACCTCGACGGATTTGTTCGCAGCGAAATCCTCGAGCGCTTCGGCCACCAGAACCTGAACACGCTCCCCGAATTCCAGACCGAGGTGCCGACCACAGAAAACCTCTGCATTCGGATCTACGAAATATTGCAACAGGGGTTTCACTACGCACATCTAGAAAAAGTGCGCATGGAAGAAACCATGATGAACTCCTTCGCCTACGCAGGAGGGAACGAGGTTCGTGACTGAAGCGAAGTTCCACGAACAACAGAAGCGAAATTGAGCGAAACAGAAATGAATCTTTCGATGGAGCGACGGGCGTCCCCGCCCGTCAAGCTGCGGCGGGTCGTGCCGCAACAGCCTGAATCTTCGAAAGGCAAAGAGGACCATCATCAGGCCAAAGACCGCTGGGAGTTTCGCAGAAGGGTTCTCTCGCCGAAAGATTCAAGCCGCCCAAGGCGGCGAAATTCATTAGCCCAGCGTGCAAGCGCTGGGTAAACGAAAACGCGAACGCAAGCCCCGGAGGGGCGACATCAACACCTCCGGCAAAAGGCAACCATGAAGACCACCGAATCACCGACCATCACCACCGCCAGCTACGAAGACCTCGTCCGCGAAATGATCGTTCGCCTCGGCGAAGATCCATCGCGCGAAGGCCTCGTCCGCACGCCCGAACGCGTCCATAAAGCCTACGACTTCCTCACCAAGGGATACCGCGAAGACCCCGAAGCCCTGCTCAAAGGCGCGCTCTTTACCGTTACCTACGACGAAATGGTCATCGTCAAGGACATCGAGATGTTCAGCCTCTGCGAGCACCACATGCTTCCGTTCTTCGGCAAGGTGCATGTCGCCTACATCCCGAACGGCAAGGTTATCGGCCTCAGCAAAATTCCGCGGCTCATCGAACTGTTCTCGCGCCGTCTGCAGATCCAGGAGCGCCTGACCACGCAAATCGCCGAGACGATCCAGAAAGTGATCGAACCGCAAGGCGTCGGCGTCGTAATCGAAGCGCGCCACCTCTGCATGATGATGCGCGGCGTAGAAAAACAGCATTCCGCCGCGGTGACGTCGTCGATGCTAGGCTGCTTCCGCAACGAGGAAGAAACCCGCAGCGAGTTCCTTTCGCTGATTCGTAATCGGGCGAACGGGGTATAGATGACCTTCCCAGCCGGATTGTCATCCCGAGCGAAGCGAAGGACCTATGCACTCCCGGCGTCCGCAGCAACCGCTTAGCGAAAGCACAGTCCCGAACCACACCGCCGAATGGCGAAAGCGACCCAAAAGCGACTGGCAGGGAAAGTGGCCGTAATCACCGGCGCCAGCCGGGGCATTGGCTTGGCCATCGCGGGAGCACTGGCTGCCGAAGGCTGTAATCTCGTACTCACCGGTCGTTCCCTGCCGACGCTCGAAAAGGCCGCCGCCAAACTGTCAAAAAACAAAATCCGCGTGCTTCCAAAAATCTGTGACGTCCGCGACCCACACTCAGTCCGCGCTTTGGCCGTAGCAATCAAAAAGCACTTCATCCGGATCGACATCCTAATCAACAACGCCGGCGTCGCACATCCCAATCTGCCGATCGCAAAGTTGCCGTATCACCTTTGGAAGTCCGTGATTGATACCAATCTCACCGGCACGTTCCTGGTCACGCGCGAGATGCTTCCCCTAATGCGGCGAGGGGGTACCATCGTAAACAATCTTTCGATTGCTGCTACGCAGGTCTTTGCGGGCAGCTCCGCCTACAACGCTTCCAAACACGGCGGTCTCGGATTCACCGACACACTACGCGAAGAATTACGTGACAGGGGCATCCGGGTAATCGCGCTGCTCCCGGGTGCCACCGACACCGATATCTGGAACACTCTCTGGCCCAAAGCTCCACGCCAAAAAATGATGTCGCCTCAGACCATTGCCCACGCCCTGGTTGCAGCCTTGGCGCTTCCAGAGAACAGCACGATGGAGCAACTGACGATCACGCCGACGGCAGGCGCACTATGAGGGCGGAATGCAGCTGAGACCGATAACGCTTCGCTGCCTGTCCTCTGTGACTGACTAAGAGGTTATGTTCGCCTCGATGAGGTTCCCAAATCGGAACGCCCACCAAAATAAATGCCGACAAGTTGGCACTTTCCACAGGAACTGTTCCACGTGGAACGTTAAGCGAACGCTCACCACGTCCCATACCGATAGCGCCCGCGCCTCTGCGGGAAGAGTTTGATAAGAAGAATGCCCACCACAAACCCTCCGACGTGTGCCCAGAAGGCTATGCCTCCTACGTTAGGGTTGGCCGGCAGTAATGAGCTCGCCGCTCCACTGAGAAATTGCTCTCCTCCCCAAATGACCAACCAAATCCACGCAGGCAATGGGACGATGAGAACAAAAACCCAGGTCAGTACCCGAGCTCGCGGATAGAGCACGAGGTATGCACCCATGATTCCGGCGATCGCCCCGCTCGCTCCTACCGTCGGAACGATCGAGTTGGCATTAAACACGATATGTGTGAATGCTGCCGCTACTCCGCAAAGCAAGTAGAAAATCAGGTAGGCAAAGTGGCCCAGATAGTCCTCGATGTTGTCTCCGAACAACCAGAGCATCCACATGTTGCCGATGACGTGCCACCAGCTACCATGCAGGAACATGGATGCGAGGATCGGAATCATGGCGGTCATGGGGCTGAACACGGGCGTGCCAGTCAGCCATGCGATCTCTGCGCGCGGTACCAGGCCAAACTGTGTGACGAGTGCGTTCAGTATTTGCAGTTGTGACGCAAGGAAATAGATGATCAGGTTGAGGGCGATCAGAAAATAGGTCACGAATGGCGTGCTGAAGATGGGCTGGTCGTCGCGGAGAGGAAACATAGAGGATCAGGTAAAGTAGTAGTCCTGAATTTTCTCATGAACGGCGTGCTCATCATCGATAAACCGGCGGGGCTGACCTCGCACGACGTGGTCAACCGCGTGCGCCGCATCATCGCGCAACGTTCGGTAGGGCACCTGGGCACGCTCGATCCGCTGGCCACCGGAGTGTTGCCGCTGGTGTTCGGCAACCTCACCCGCCTGGCGCAGTTCTATACGGACTCGGAGAAGAATTATGAGGGAACAATTCGCTTCGGCTTCGCGACTGACACGTACGACGCCGAGGGTGATCCGCTGGGCCCGCACCATCCGGTGACCGCGTCACTCGAACAAGTGCGCAACGCGGCGCAGCGTTTTCAGGGAACCATTGAGCAGACCCCGCCTCCGTTTTCAGCGAAAAAGATTCACGGGGTTCCGGCCTACAAGCTGGCACGCAAGAAGAAAGAAGTCACGCTGCCGTCCGTGCAAGTTGAGATCCACGAATTCGAAATTACGTCTTGCGAGAACGAGCGCGCGCAGTTTTGCGCGCGAGTAGCTTCCGGGACGTACATGCGCTCAGTGGCGCACGAGCTGGGGAGCGCGCTGGGTTGCGGCGCGCATCTCGAGTCATTACGGCGCACGAGGGTTGCGGAGTTCTCGATCGCGGATGCGCACACGCTGGAGCAGGTGGAAGCCGCCTGGGCAGCAGGGAAGGGCGACGATATTTGCGTGCATCCCCGCAAGCTCATGCCCGACATGCCGTCGGTGACGGCGACGGATGAGATCGCTGCGCATATTCGCAGCGGGCGCGCCGTGAACCTGCCGGAATTTTCGCGCGCGAAGCAGGTGAAGGTTTTCTACGGGCAGGCGGACTTGATTGCGATCGCAACCCGCGTCGCGGGGACATTGTTTCATCCGAAGATTGTTTTGGCACCGGAGCCCGCGGTGCCGGCCGCGAGGTGAGGCCAGCCCCTGAAGGGGCTAAGCGACGGCGTAACGGCGTGGCTGAAGCCGGGCCCTGACGCGAAGCCACGCCGGCACGCAGGACAAGCGCTCGGATGAGGAAACCTCAGGCGCTAAAGCGCGTCTTGTGGAAAGCCTGGGTCTTGGCACGAGTGAACTCGTGCCCTTCCCGTTCATGCCGCTACCTGAGGCCTTTTGACATGCTTAAAGTAGTACTTCAACTATCATTTTAGTGGTTGGGGATGTGGATTCCATCGTACCCGCCGTTCCGTTGGCCAGCCACACCTGCACCTTGCGATGCCCTCATTCGCCTAGCGCGACTACATCTGCTTGACACATCCTTCCCGTTAGGGAAGTGCCGCCTGATCTTCTGACTAGTCGTGGTGTCGCAGGCCGTTTGCCATCGTCTTGATCAGGGTGGCGTTGGCGTCGTCGTCCTTCACTGCCCAGACGAAAGCGCCACCTAAGCGCCGGCCGTTAATGTAGATCGTCTTCAATTGGACCGTTTTCGGGTCGTCGTAACTCCAAAAGGTTTGAGTTGCGTCGTTGTAGAGCCAGACTGCAATTCTCTTACGATCGAAGTAGCTCTTGTAGCCACTGCCGGTGGCGCTCGAGAGCGAGAGGTAGGTCTCCACGCCTGGCGTCTGCAGGTAATCCGCGGGATCGAAGGGTGCTGGAGCTATCGAGGTCTGATATAGACCGTGGTTAATGTTCGGGACACCGGTCCAGCCGCGACCATAGAGCGGGATTCCAAGGACGAGTTTGCGCGCGGGCACGCCAGCTTTCAGAAATCCGTTCACCGTGTAATCGAGGTAAAAGTTGTCGGCGCGCGCCGGATCCTGCGTGCTATCGAAAAGCGGGGAAGCATGGTTGGTGGAGGATTCCCAGGTGCCGTGGAAGTCGTAGCCCTGCACGTTGTAGAAGTCGAGAGTGCGTCCGACCTTGGCGAGTTCAATGTTGGAGAAATTCTGTTCGCCCGCTGGACCGAACATGGTCAGCAGGTAGTGCTGATGATTGGTTCTTCCCAGCGCATCGAGCTGCTTGCGGAATTCACGCATGAGCAGCGTGACATTCGGCTTGTCGGCAGCGGATGGAAATTCCCAGTCGACGTCAATGCCGTCGAAGACGCCCGCGGCCGAAATCCCCGGAGCTACGTTGCCATTGATGAATAGATCGATGCACGACGAGACGAAGGCCTGGCGTCCTGCGTCGGTCGCAGCAGCCGCAGAAAAGCCGTCCGCACCCGCGAGCGAGATCAGCACTTTCAAGTTGGGATGCAACTGCTTGAGTTGTTGTAGTGCGGCGAAGTTGCCGTAGAGCGGACCGGTATACGGCCCGGTGATGGTCGGGAGGTACGGCGTCTGGAAGTCAGCCCAGGAGTCGGCGATGAAGCATCCCGTGCTGTTCACTCCGCCGAAGGCGTAGTTGAGGTGGGTAAGACGATCGGCAACGCCGTTGGCTTGCAGGTTTGCGATATTGAAGTTCGCGAAGTAGATGCTCCATTCCTCGAAGTATCCGCCGACCACTTTGTGGCCGTCGTCGGCGGCGAGTGCGGTTACGCACGCGGTGAGGATCAGTGCGCCCAGCAAGAGAAGAAGAGAGAGACGAGTAGCGAGACGAGGAGTAGACATAACGGACCTCCCGATCCAAATTCTGGAGCGGGCGGAGTATAGACCTATATAGCAGTTGGAGCAAGTGTGGATATTCTTTCCGGCATGGACGCGGGAGTTGTTATGAGTGTTATATAGCGGAAAGGGTTGGAGCCTTTCCTCGGCTGCTTACTTATCGGCCGTTTGCAAACTGCCATCGTGGTGGAAAAGCAGCTAGATTCGTGGCAGTTCTGGCTAACGTGGGGTCCTTCGACTGCGTTCGGCTGGCGCTTCACTTCGCTCAGGATGACAAGGTTTGAGAAATGGAGGCGATTCTCAGATGCGATCTCCGCCTCTTGGCTTTACGGTTACATCCGCCGGGCGCGCGGTGCGGCAAGTGGTTGCCGCTGCACAGCGGACAAATCAGGCGATTGCGTGCATCGAAGTCCAGTGAATCCCGGTAGGGTTCGGGCAGGGAAGTCGTACCAGATACGGCAGCAGGTTTCGCAGAAGACATCCAACTGACTCCCTGTGGCCAGTCCAGGTTGGTCGTTCGATCCCGGCATGTTGATCATTCACGGCAGAAGGATTTCCACCGGCCCCAATGCCGGAGGGTATAAGCCAGTTTCTGCGTGAAGGCGATGTTTGGCGTACGCTATCGAGCGCAAATGGGGGTTGAAATGTGGAATAAAGGGTTTAAATACTATCCCCCCGACTTTGAAAGCTCTACGGTTGCGGTGGATATAGCGTCAAGTACTCGTAGGCCGCTGCCGCTTCGTCCTGAGTCAGGTAGGGATAGACGGGCATCCTGCCTCGGTAAGGCGTGGGCGGAGTGCCTTCCATGATGGGCGCGCCGCTGGTGACCTTTCTTACAAACTCGGCGAGTGTCACCCGGGTGGTAAGGGTCGAGAGCGGGGGAATTGCCCCTTCCAGCATTTCCGAAGGGCTCGGGTTAGGACCGACTGCGTTGTGGCAGACGTGGCAGGTGGATTTTACGATGTGCTCGCCAACCCGGTAGGCCGATTCTTTAACGGTGAGTTGTTGGTTTCCTATGCCGTGTACTTCGGAAAGTTGTTCGAGGTAGGGGACCAGGCAGCGAATCTCCGACTCGCTTAGAGTGGGTGGCGGCATGTGCTGTCCACCGATGTGGAGCCGTTGCCGCAAGAGAGCCTTGGAATCCTTGGCGATGGCGTTAGCGTCCGACGGGCTCATGTCGCGACCAGACTTTTTCATGCGCTCCATGGTGGTGGCGGGGGAAGTTGCCGCGACAGGACCGGTGATGGAATTGATTTCCGGCGGAGCGCCCAGACCACGCTCTCCGTGACAGCCTCGACAATTCAGGCGAAACAAGTCCGAGCCATGGAGTGTGACCGGGTGCGCAGTGTAGCCGGGAGACAATTTCAGTTGCGAGGCAGCGGCTTGGTTGCCCGCGCTCGCCGGTGCCGGGCCCAGGTTCCAGGTTCTACCCATGCGGGTGTCGTTGAAGGTCGTGTGCAGGTGGCGAATCCAACTCTCACCAGTGACGGCCGTTACCGCAACATCTTCCGGGCCGGCGGCCTGACCATGCAGGGAAGCGGCCCCGGCGAAAATCGCTACAACGATCGTCAGATGCAGGCAGTGCTTTGTCATGGCTTCACCACTTGCCTACTTCTTCACGGCCAGGTCGACGCTCGTCGTGCTGTCTCCCACGGTGATCGACTGGGTGGTGGGTTTGCCGTCTTCACTCCAAGTTTTCAGAGTGTAGGCGCCCGCCGGAACATCCTTGATCGAGAAAGATCCGTCAGGGCCGGTCATCGCGAAGTAGGGCGTGGGAACTACCACAATATAGCCGATCATGTCGGGGTGAAGATTGCACAGCAACTGCGCGGTCCCGACGTCATTGAATTCGAAAGACTTCTTTTGAGTGGGCGACACGATGGTCATGTTATGCCGGAGCGCCTTATTGCCACTGATCGATGGCCAAAACACGTTGTGCGCGACGGTGTCCCCGTTCAGAAAGTCCACGGTGGTTCCGCGCAGAACGACCAGGGTGTGGGGCACGAAAAGCATGTTTCGCTGGTCAACCGCAGCGTGTTGTGCGGGATGATCGAATTTCTTCCCGGGAATGGTATCGATGTAGACCGCAATGTTTTCGGCAGACTTCAATCCTGCCGCTGATACCTTACCCTTCAGTTCGCCCGCTTGTGCCACTCCCCCAACCCAGAGCACGCCGACCAGAATCGCTGCGGCGCTTCGCTCAATCGTGTTCATCTCGGTATCCCCACTTTCTATAAACGAATACGGATAGCCATCGGGCGTCATCTTCGTTGCTGGCTCACAGCTGTGCTGTGATGCACGTCACTGCCGGTTGTGATCTCGGGAAGGTGTCGCAGGAATTGGACAGATTCGTTTCAATACGTACGCGAGGGCACGATGCCCCCCCATATGACTGTCGACAAGAGACGCCGGCGCCGCACGCGGTTGGGGGTCGTTACGAGGCGAATGTCCGATAACAGGTATTATGTAAATACCAAGGCCACAAGCCCGCACTGATCCTGAAATCTCAATCGTCGAGGATCAACAGATTTTGATGGACACCTTCCTGAAGGATGGAAATCGAGGCATGGTCGACGCGCTGAAGAAGATGCCAGTGCGGGGAAAGCTCTGGCTCAGTGGACAGGCTGCGTATGACGTCACTTACATCCGGGAGGTACCGACCCCGACCGGCCGCAAGATCCGCGTGATCACCAACCGTTTCGTAACCCTTACGGACATAAGCGGAAACGCGCAGCAGGCGCAGGATTACAGCCTGTCGGCTTTGGAACTCGATCTAAGCACGGAAAAAGGAAAGAGCACCGGAGTCTTCTTCCCGGCTTGCGAATTCTCGATGGAGAAGGAGAAAGGGATCAAGATCGAGGCATACCGAAACCCCTGGCGCCCGTTCGCATTCGCGGAATTGGCGCGCAGAAATGCGCTCCAACCAAGACCGCTTGCGAGGATCTTCTGCCGCCCGCTGGGACGCGACCATGTTGGATACGATTCAGTCCGATCTCTGAATTGCGGCGAGCGGCGCTTCCCTGACGTGGCGGACTGCGGGTCAATGCGTCCGCGGTTGGATGGATACAGCCGGGAGAGGGTTGTTCAAAAAAGCAAACGTTGAACCTGCAGCAATTGGTTCGGGGACGACGGACCTGGCAATCTCAAACAGGCGGACCAATTCATTGTCTGGCGAGTAAGGACTTCAAGTCTTCTTTGAACTTCCCCAGCAACTGCAAGCGCTCGGGAGTGGCCTCGACGATCTCCCGCTTGTTCTGGAAAACTTGCCGCCCGTCCTTTTCGACCAGCACGCCGATCGCTTCACCCATATGCCAGCCCGGTGTGCCGAGGATCTGGAAGCCGTCAGTGCCCGGGACTAACATGGCGATACAGCCATCGCGAACGACGCCTACGCACTTCGGAAAACGATCGAAGGTCTGAAGTTCGAAGCCGGCCAGGTAGATCTGCTGGAGTTGATGGGCGAGGTCTGAGGGCATTGTAATTTGGCAATTTGTAATTTCGTAATTTAACGCCGGGCGTGTGCAAGGTTGAAATTACAAATTACCCGATTACCAAATTACAGATTCCCTACATCTTGTATCGCCCCAGGTCTTCGTCGTTCAGGTCCTCGAGCATTTTGCGGAGGTCTTCGGGAGTGAGGCGCTCGGAGTTGCTGGCTGCTACTTTCGAGGATTTGAGAACGTCGTCTTCCACGAAGATCGGACAGTCCACGCGCAGGGCTAGCGCGAGCGCGTCCGAGGGGCGCGAGTCGATGCTGATGATGCGGCCGTCGCGCTCGACCCAGATGACGGCGAAGAACGTGTCGTCGCGCAATTCGGTGACGACTACTTTTCGGACCTGCGATTCGAGGCCGACCAAGACGTTCTTGATGAGGTCGTGCGTCATGGGCCGCGGGGTCGTAACTTTCTCGATCTCGAGGGCGATGGCGTTGGCTTCGTATACACCGACCCAGATGGGCAGAACGGTGTCGCTGCCGATGTCCTTGAGAATCACGATGGGCATGTTGGTAACCGGGTCCATCATGAGCCCGCGAATTTTCATTTCTACTTCCATCGTGAAACCCCTGGGGTCGTGAATCGTGCGCGCTGCCCAGCGCCGACTGCCCTCCTTATATCACCATTTCTCCGAGCAGACTGTTGGGAAACCTGCCGGTAATCAGCACCGGTACGTAGGTTCCGATGACCGGATGCGCGTGGTTGTTGGTCACAAAATTGGCGGTCTTGTTTTGCGAGGTTCGACCGATCCACTGCTGCCGAGCGTCGTTCTTACCCTCAACCATTACTTCAATTATCTGGCCTACATGCCTTTCGTTGCGTCGCTTCTGGATTTCTTGTTGACAAGACATGAGGATGGAGAGGCGTCGAGATTTTTCTTCGTCGGGGATGGCGTCGTCCAAGTGCAGCGCCGGTGTGTTGGGGCGGGGTGAGTATTTGAACGAGAACACGCCGTCGTATTCGACGGTGTCGAGCAGGTTGAGGGTTTGCTGGAACTCTTCCTCGGTTTCGCCCGGGAAGCCGACGATGATGTCGGTGGTGAGGCTGATATCGCGTTTCGCGGATTTCATCCACGCGATGCGTTCGAGATATTGCTCGCGCGTGTAGAGGCGCTGCATGGCGTCGAGCACGCGGGTGGAACCGCTCTGCACCGGTAGGTGCACGTGGTCGCAAAGGCTCGGGACGGCGTCGATGGCATCGACGATATCCCGTCCGAAGTCGCGCGGATGCGATGTGGTAAAGCGTACGCGGCGGATGCCCGGGACTTCGCCGACGGCGGCGAGCAATTCGGCGAACGACTTCTTCCCTGCTGGATCCTTGTAGGAATTGACGTTCTGGCCGAGCAACTGAATTTCGGTGTAGCCGAGGTCGGCCATCTGGCGGGCCTCGGCTAGCACGGAGTCGGAGGTACGGCTGCGCTCTTTGCCGCGCGTGAAGGGGACGACGCAATAGGCGCAGAACTTGTCGCAGCCTTCGATAATGGTGATGTATCCGCGGTGCGGGTTGGTGCGCGAGGTGAATTCGGTTTCGAAGCACTCATCAGTCTGGCGATCGTCGAGGCCGGTGACGTGACGGTTCCCTGCCTCAATCTGCACCAGCATCTGTGGAAGATTGCGGTAGGATGCCGAGCCGCAGACCATCGAAACGTACGGGGCGCGCTCGAAAATCTTTTCGCCTTCCTGCTGCGCGACGCAGCCGAGTACGCCGAAAACTTTGCCTTGCTTCTGATATTTCTTGTAGTCGGCGAGCCGATGGAAGACTTTCTGCTCGGCCTTGTCGCGGATGGAGCAGGTGTTGTAGAGGACGAGGTCGGCCTCCTCGACCGTTTCCACCTGGCGGTAGCCCTCGGAAATGAGCGTGCCGATGACCTTTTCGGAGTCATGGACGTTCATCTGGCATCCGAAGGTCTCGAGGTAGAACTTCTTGTCGGGGCTAACGGCCATCCTGAGCTAAGTATAACGCAGGGATGGGACGGGAGCTGGTACCCCATATTGTAGCGAGCGCTGTCCGAGCTTGCTTCCTACTACATGGTGCGTGCGTCTAAGGATTGTTTTGTTTAGGTGGCGTGGGCTTGCGGCTGGCGCGAATGCCGGCGCTACTTTACTCGTACTTGTTTTGAAAAAGGAGACTCATGAAGGGACTGATTGCTCTGATCGTTTTGACCGTGTCGTTGAATGCCGGAGCGCAGATGCAGAAAGCTCCGGAGAAACCTTGGACGCTGAAAAGCCTATTGCTGGAGCAGTTGCGCACCACGCACAACAAGAAAGACTGGTTCGTGGATGCCAACACTGCAGTCGCCGGGCTTACCCCGGAACAGGCGAGTTGGAAAGATGGCAAGGGGAATCACTCGGCGGGACAGCTCGCGTATCATCTGGTGTTCTGGAATCAGCGCGAGTTGACGAAGTTCAAAGGCGATGAGCCCTCAAAGTTCAGCGGGAACAACGAAGAGACCTTCGACAAGTTCGACGCGAAGCAGTGGTCCACGATTGTGAAGCAACTCGATGAAGTGATGACCGAGTGGGAGAAGGCGGTCGAGGCGGCCGACGAGAATAAATTGGCAGCATGGTACGACGATATCGCTCACATCGGCACGCACAACGCTTATCACATTGGGCAGATCGTGTTTGTGCGCAAGGAACAGGGATCGTGGGATCCGGATAAGGGCGTGAAGTAGGCCCTGCTGGGTTCTGCAAGGCCTCAGCCGCGTCGACCTGAGCGGCCGGCGGGGGTGGACGCCCGCCGGCGCTACGTTCCTACTTTCCGGGTTTCGATTGTCTCGTCGTTTTCGACGAAGTCCCGCATCCAGCCCAGCACGCGCTTCCAGCCTTCGCCGTGGTCCTTGGCGGCTTTCTGGTTGCCGGCGAATCCGGTATGGCGGACTTTAACGGCAGTCCCGACACCGGCCTTCTGCGGGCCGCGCGTCTGCAGGTTGTGGACCGGCCGCGGCTCGAGTTCCCAGCGCACGACTGTGCCCGCGACTTCGCTGAAGCTGGGCGTCCAAGTGTAGACGAGCAAGCGCGGCGGTGCGACCTCGAGGTATTCGCCGTCGACGCGAAAGGAGGTTCCGTCGGCTCCCACGCCCACGCTCGACCACTTGCCGCCCGGACGCAGATCGGCCTTGCACTCGGTGATGCGGTACATGCCTCCCTGTCCCCACCAGCGCGGCATCTGGGCAGGATCGGTGATAGCTTGAAACACGCGCTCGGGCGGAGCGGCTACGAAGATTTCGGCTTCGATGGTGTCGTGATCGGGAGTGATGGCGACGGTTGCCACAGGAGTCCTTTCTAGCGCTCGATGAACTTCTTGACTTCGCGGAGGACGCCGGGCCAACCGCCAGAGTAATCCTTGCGCGAGACGGGCAGTTCGGCGAGACCGCTATGCGTGACACGCACCAGCGTTCCGCCCTTGCTCTCCGCGAGTTCCCAGCGCACGACCGTGCATTGCGTAGGCTGCTCGTGCCAGTTGGCGATCCACGTATATGCGAGAACGCGCGGCGGATCGTACTCGAGTACTTCGCCTTCGCAGTGGAACTTGCTGGTCCCGTTGATGTTCAGCTTCGTCTTCTGCGTGTCATAGGTCCAGCAACCACCTTTGCGCGGATCGAAGGAGAATGATTCGATCTGACAGTCGGGACTGTTCCACCACTGCATAACCTGCTTAGGGTCGATGAGGGCCTGAAAGATTCGTTCCGCGGGCGCGGCAACATGGATTTCACTGACTAGCGCATCCTGGTTCGGCGTGATGACGGTCGAAGCCATGGTTGTCTCCTTGATGTTTGCTTGTGTTGGACCCTTACATCCCCGCCTTGACGCGGGCAAGGTCGAAGTGTTCCTTCATCTGCTTGCCGTCTTCCTGAACAAAAGTCCAATCCTCGGTGTGGTGGTCGGCGTCGGGCATGGTGATGACGAGGTGATCCATGTGGCCGGTTTTCGGACTCGCCATGTTGGTGCCGTCGATGAAGCTGAAGGTGACGGTCTTCCCGTCGGGCGAGGCGCTGGCCTGCATACGCGGTTGATTGCCCGCGCCGCAGTAGTGCGTCATGAGGACTCGGTTGTTGTCCAGGTGGAACATGGTGACCATGTCCTCGTCGCCCAGGATTTCGCTCATGAGGGCAGAACCACCGGAGGTTGGGCGGAAAACAATTTTCACCGAACGCTCGCTGTTGGCCTTCCCTTCCCAGGTGCCGTTCAGCGTTTTGAGTTGATCGAAGGTGGCCTTGGCGTCGGATTGAGCGAAGGCCGGAACGGCTGACAGAATCACTATTGTGGCGATCATGCGCAGGTGGTTCATTTGTGGATCACTCCTTTGAGTTGATATCTTGCGGGGCGCGCTGAGTTCTATTCCACGGTTCGGTTCTTTCGTTTAGTGACGCGACGGCGCTGCGGCTTGCTCGCGGATGCCGCCCCGGTCTCTTTCGCATACTCGGCTTCGACAAAGGCCTTCAGGCTTGCCAGGCTCGTGGACCAGAAAGTGCGATATTGCTCGAGCCAGGAATCGACGGCGCGCAGAGGTTCCGGGTTCAGGTGATAAAAGCGGTTGCGTCCCTCGCGATGTTCGTTGACCAGATGCGCTCTCCGCAGCAGGCGCAAGTGCTTCGAAATGGCGGGCCGGGAGATCGGGAACGCCTGAGCAATCTGCCCGGCCGGCTGGCGGCCTTTGCGCAGCAGGTCGAGCACAGCCCGGCGGGTGGGATCGGCCAGGGCGCTAAAAGTCACTTCCGGGGAATACGTAACCAGTTGGTTCCGCATAATGCGTAACTGTACGGTTACGCGAATTGGATGTCAAGAGGAAATTTCTGGAAATCGTCGAGGAAAGCTTCTTAAAGTCTGAAGACGCAAAAGGTCGCGAAGGAAATCGAACGGCCTCGCACGGCTAGTAGACTAGATTCAATCCCGCAGGAGACTTTCGATGATTACGAATCGTTCGATGCCGGGCAGTACCGTAATTCCGGAATTTCCGTACCCCGACGTGCAGGGCGCGGCGGCGTGGTTATGCGATGCCTTCGGCTTCAATGTTCGCATCATGATTGGAAATCATCGGGCGCAGTTGAATGTGGGCGATGGCGCGATGGTCGTGATCGAACAAGGCGGAGGTCCGAACGGCCGGGCGTCGGTGATGGTGCGTGTGGAAAATGTGGACAAGCACCATGAGCATGCGAAGCAACATGGGGCAATCATCGTGCGACCGCCGAAGGATTATCCGTACGGGGAGCGGCAGTATTCCGCGGAGGATTTCAACGGTTACGTATGGACGTTCTCGCAGTCGATTGCCGATGTGAATCCTGTGGATTGGGGTGGGGCGCCGGGGAAGCTGTGAAAGTGAGGCTTCAGCGTTTCAAGGTTTCAGAGTTTCAAAGTCTCACGGAATCGCTAGTCAGTTATTTCATGACCCGCAATCTCTAGCGCCGCACGTCGACGGGCGAGGACGCCCGTCGCTCCATCGTTGAATCAGCTACGGCCGTCGCTTACGAGCTCCAGGAATTTCTGGTGAACGCGGGGGTCGTCGCTGAGTTCAGGATGGAACGTGGCCGCCATAGTCTTCCCTTCCCGCACGACGACCGGGTCGTTGCCTTCGGTCGCTACCACTTCCACTCCGGACCCCATGCGCTCAATCTTTGGTGCCCGGATGAAAACCATTTCCAACGGCGATTCCCCGAGTTTGCCGGTACGAATCGAGCTGTCGACCTGGCGGCCGTAGGCGTTGCGGCGGATGCGGATGTCGAGCGCACCCAAGCCTGGCTGAGCAGGGTTCGTCACTTCCTTTGCGAGCATGATGGCGCCAGCGCAGGTGCCGAACGTCGGCTTCACGCGAACAAATTCCTTGAGCGTGGCGAAACCTTCTTCGCCGAGAATTTTCAGGAACGCTCCCGACTCGCCGCCGGGAATAACTAGGCCGTCGATCTGATCGAGTTGTTCAGGCTTGCGGACCAGGACGACGTCGGCACCGAGTTGCTCGAGGCGCCTCTTGTGGGCGGCGAAATCACCCTGGATTGCGAGAACACCGATTTTCATTCTCTGCCCCGTCCGAAGATCAAAATCCCCACCCTAGCGCAAAATGCGCGCTAGGATGGGGCAACCTCTTGACCATTTCCTCTACCATCCCCGGGTTTGCAACATGTGGGCTTCGTCCAGGCCCGAGATGGCAAGACCCTTCATCGCTCCCACCAGATCTTCGCTCACTTCAAGTAATACTTTAGGGTCCTGGTAGTGGGTAGCGGCTTTGACAATCGCCTTCGCGCGCTTCTCGGCTTCGACCGGGTCCGCGAACTCGGTTGAGTTCTTCATGAAGATGCCCGAGCCGACGAAGACGGCTTCTGCGCCGAGTTGCATGACTAGCGACGCGTCGGCCGGCGTGGCGATGCCGCCCGCGGAGAAATTCGGCACCGGCAGCTTCCCTTCCTTGGCGACCATGCGGATCAATTCGTACGGCGCGCCATGCTCCTTGGCCTTGGCGTAGAGCTCTTCCTCGCCGAGCACCGTGAGAATCTTCATCTCCTGAACAATCTGGCGGATGTGCTTGACGGCGTGGACTACGTCGCCGGTACCGGCTTCGCCCTTGGTGCGGATCATGGCCGCGCCTTCGGCGATGCGGCGGAGTGCCTCTCCCAGGTTACGCGCACCACAAACGAACGGAACCTTAAAGGCGTGCTTGTCGACGTGATGAGCTTCGTCAGCTGGAGTAAGGACTTCCGACTCGTCGATGTAGTCGACGCCGAGCTCTTCGAGAATCTGGGCCTCGGCGAAGTGGCCGATGCGGCACTTGGCCATGACCGGGATGGACACGGTGGCCATGATCTCGCGAATCTTTTTGGGCGAAGCCATGCGGGCCACGCCGCCCTCGGCGCGGATCTGCGCGGGAACGCGCTCGAGAGCCATGACGGCGACGGCTCCAGCTTTCTCGGCAATTTCGGCTTGTCTGGCGTCGGTGACGTCCATGATGACGCCGCCCTTGAGCATTTCGGCGAGGCCTGTTTTAAGGCGCAGGCTGGTGGAGTGTCCGTTGCGGGATCCATTGGTTTCTGACATGGTAGTCAACCTTTCTTCACGAATGTGGCGCGAGAAGCTCACCTCAGGCGCTAAAGCGCCGGGCTTAAATTCGATCGTTTTGGCACGAGTGAACTCGTGCCCTTCCCGGGTTTGCTCTGCCTTCGATTTCCGCACGAGTAGACTGGCGGCTATCCCGGGTCAACTGGTGAAGAGCGTATCGCAAGATTGGTATCGTTAGACCGTCCATTTACGGTATTCTATCCATACCACTTTTATGCCGCGCGAAATCACTGCATTCCCGCTCAGCTTGCCGGCCCCGCCGGCTCGGGGCAACTTATATCGGTGGCTGTACGGGGAACTGCGCGCGGCGATTCTGGACGGACGGTTGCGCCCTGGTTCCCGGCTGCCGGCGACGCGCGACTTGGCTGCCGCTTATCGACTTTCGCGGTCGACCATTGTTACTGCGTTTGAACAACTAAAGTCGGAGGGCTACGTCGAAGGACGATCGGGCTCGGGAACGTATGTAAGCGAGGTGCTGCCCGAGCATCTGCTGGACGTGCGCGGCCCGAAGCCGGAGAAGCGCCTGCCGCACCGACGGATTGCTCTGTCTGCGTATGCGCGGCGGTTGCAGCCGTTTCGCGGGACAGCGGTTCGTCCGATGCGCGCGTTTCGTCCAAATCAGCCGGCTCTCGATCTGTTTCCTACGGATTTGTGGGCGCAAGTAGCGGCGCGGCGATTGCGGCGCGTGTCGGCGAACTTGCTAGCCGGGGGCGAGGCGCTGGGGTATCGACCATTGCGAGAGGCGGTCGCGGCGTACTTGAATACCTCGCGCGGCGTGAAGTGCACCGCGGAGCAAGTGTTGATTCTTTCGGGCGCGCAGGAGGCGCTGGATCGCACGGCACGCATTCTGCTGAATCCGGGCGAGTCGGTGTGGATGGAGGAGCCGGGGTATCCGGGGGCGGGAGTCGTGTTTCGCGCGCTAGGAGCGCAGATTCGGCGAGTGCCAGTGGACGCTGAAGGCCTTTCGTTTGAGATTGGCAGAAAGCGGTGGCTCGCGCCGCGGCTCGTATACGTTACGCCGGGGCATCAGTTTCCTCTTGGCGTCACGATGAGCCTGCGGCGGCGGCTCGCTTTGCTGGAGTGGGCGCGGCGCTCGGGCGTTCTGATCTTCGAAGACGACTACGACAGCGAGTATCGCTACTGCGGGCCGGCCGGTGCCCGCGATGCAGGGATTGGATCGGTCGGGCGTCGTGATCTTCGCGGGCAGCTTCAGCGCGGTGCTTTTCCCTGCCCTGCGGCTAGGCTACCTGGTGGTGCCCGAGGAGATGGTGGATGTGTTTGCGGCGGCGGAGTCGGTCAGTACGCACCATCCTCCGCTTCTGGAGCAAGCGGTATTGTACGACTTCATCACCGAAGGGCATTTCGCGCGGCATATCCGGAGAATGCGCGAGATCTATGCGGAGCGGTTGCAGGTGTTACTGGAAAGCGCCAAAGAAAGGCTAGGCGGGGCGCTCGAAATCTCGGGAGTAGAGGCGGGGTTGCAGACTGTGGGTTGGCTGAGGCGTGGGCTATCAGCGGAGAAGGTAGCGGAGTCTGGCCGCCGCTCGCGATGTCGAGGTCGTGCCGCTCGGCCGCTACGCATCGGGGCGACCGCGCCGGGAGGGATTGATTCTGGGATTCGCGGCGGTCGATCCGAAGGAATTGCGGAGAGGCGTGGACGAATTAGCGAGGGCGTTCAAGTGACAATGCCAAGGGCCTTCTTGGCCATATCAACTCAAGAAGGCCAAGGGTCCACTGTGACACCGAGTCTGTCAAGCACCCTGACGAGGGCTCTGCGATTTGCTTCGATCAAGGAATCGTCTCCTTCGGGGCGGAGACTGTTGTCCTGACGAGCAACAACTAGTCCGTACGGCCAAGCGGTGTCGGGTAAATTTTCCAACTTTGCCCGAACTGCTGCAACGGGAATACCCTGTCCAGCTTCGGTGATCTCGAGAATCTCATTGCCGTCCCGTCGAACGACGAGGTACGGATTTTTCCAATCCTTTGCATCCTGCACCCGCGTGATACTTGTGTGGATCAGCCTTCGCGATTCTGTCCTTCAGAAGATGCAGGGTCTGCGTGCTTCCGAGAATCGAACTAGCGATCAGGAGAAGGATTGTTAAGCCTTTTCTAGGCATAGCTGCATAAGCTCCCTCGTTCAAAGAGTTTCGGGCTCGTCCTCACTTCTCCACGAACTTCCCAAACATCTTCTTCGGATCGATCGCGATGAACAATCCCTTGCTACGCGCCAGCGGCTCGCCCTTCTGATTCAAGATTTCAGCCATGTTGGTGTGCTTCCGGCCCTGTACTTTCACCTCGCGGGATTCCACACGCAGCGGCTTGTTGAGCGGGACGGGCTTCAGATAGTTCACCGTGATTTCAGATGTGAGCGCGATGACGTGGCGCAGCTTGTTCACTTTGCCCATGGCTTCGTCGAGAATGGTCGCGATGATTCCGCCGTGGCAGTGTCCCGGAGGTCCGGTAAAGCGCTTACCTAGTCGGAAGCGGCATACGAAGCAGTCGCGCTCTTCGTCGTAGGTGAACTTCAAGCGCATGCCATCCGGATTGTTCTTGCCGCATCCGAAACAGTGATTCCGTTGCATCCGTACGTAGCGGGTGTCGTGACCTCGGCCGCGGGTTTTGGTGGCCATACGGGGATGATTGTAGCTGGAAGAGCGGGTCGCTGGCGGCAGGTCATGGGTGACAGGAAAAGCTTCAGCCTATGACGGTTCGCCGGTTGTTTGTACGCGGGCGCACCTGAGTTCGCCCTTGCGTTTGTCACATCCCGCTGTGATAGACTTCCCGGCCATCCGCAGTATTTTGATTTTTTTGCGCTGCGGCGTGCAGAAAATCGACCCCTTGGAGGTCGTGGTAGATGGGCCTCGCTCTACTGGCAGTTATCTGGTTGATCACCTTCGTCAGCACATACTTCTTTATCTGGCACCCTTGGTGGTTGCCAGCGGGCGCGTCGGCGGCAGCGGCGGGCATCGATCATCAGTTCACCTTTACCTACATCGTGATGGGCATCGTGTTCGTGCTGGCGCAATGCTCGCTCGGACTATTCGCGTGGATGTACCGGGAGCGGAAATCTTCTCCGCCGGCGGACTACTCGCACGGCAACACCACGATGGAAGTCGTGTGGACGGTGTTGACAGCCGTTCTTTTCGTCGGGATGAATCTGATGGGCAGCAAAATCTGGGCCGCGGAACGGTTTGAGCCGGCCAGCGCTTCCGCTATCCCCGTCGAGGTCACCGGCATGCAATTCGCGTGGTACTTCCGCTACGCCGGGGCGGACGGAAAATTCGGCATGACGAGTCCCAAGCTGATGGACCCCTCGTCAGGCAGCGAGGCGGCGATCGGCCTCGACACGAACGATCCCGCGGCAAAAGACGATGTCGTTACCGGAACAATGATGTTGCCAGTCAACCGGCAGGTCGATCTGACACTGCGCGCGGTGGACGTGATTCACAGCTTTTTCGTTCCGAACATGCGCTTCAAGCAGGACGCTGTTCCCGGACTTGCCATTCACATGCACTTCACACCGACCCAAACAGGCGACTACGAAATTGCCTGCGCGGAGCTGTGCGGGCTGGGACATTACAAGATGCATGGCATGTTGAAGGTCGTCAGCCAGGAAGATTTTGATAAGTGGCTCGCGGCGCGGGAGGCGGAGAAACAATAATGGCAACCTCGGAAGTGGTCCACGCGCACGCGGCCCCACAAGGCTTCATCCGGAAATACATCTTCAGCCTCGATCACAAAATTATCGGGATCCAGTATTTCTTCCTCGCGCTGACGGCGGTGTGGGTGGGCATGATCCTGTCCTTGTTCATGCGCATTCACCTGATCTGGCCCGACGTGAATTTGCCGCTCATCGGCCACATTCAGCCAGAAGCGTATCTCAGCCTGCTGACGATGCACGGCACCATCATGGTGTTCTTCGTGCTCACAACGGCGCCGCAGGGTGGATTCGGCAATTACTTCCTACCGATCCAGATTGGCGCGCCGGATATGGCGTTCCCCGTCCTGAACATGCTGTCATTCTGGACGACGTTTGTGGCGTTCGTGATCATGCTGGCATCGTTCTTCGTGGCGGGCGGAGCACCGCTACATGGATGGACGGGTTATCCACCGCTCAGCGCAGTGCAGTCCACCGGGCCCGGCGAGGGGCTCGGGGCGGATCTGTGGATCACCAGCATCGCCATCTTCTGCGCCGCGTCTCTGATGGGCGCTCTGAACTTCATTACCACGACGCTCGATCTCCGCGCCAAAGGCATGACGCTGATGCGTATGCCGCTGACGGTGTGGTCGTGGTTCATTACGGCGATCCTGGGACTGCTGGCGTTTGGCGTTCTGCTGTCGGCTGGCATTCTGCTGCTGATGGACCGCAATCTGGGCACCAGCTTCTTTCTTCCCGTCATTGTCGTGAATGGCCAGTTGTCTGGGTCATCAAGGGGGCTCCCCGCTCCTGTGGCAGCACTTGTTCTGGTTCTTTGGGCATCCCGAGGTGTACATCGCGATTCTGCCGGGCATGGGCGTGGCCTCGCAGGTTCTTTCCACTTTCTCGCGCAAGCCGATCTTCGGCTATCGCGCCATGGTGTACGCAATGCTGGCGATCGGATTCCTGGGCTTCATGGTCTGGGGCCATCACATGTTCATGAGCGGGATGAGCCCGTATTCGGCATTCGCCTTCTCGCTGCTGACCATGGCGATCGGCGTGCCGTCGGCCATCAAGACGTTCAACTGGCTGGGGACGATCTACAAGAGTCGCGTCCGCTTCTTTACGCCGATGTTGTTCGCCATCGGCTTCGTATCGCTCTTCGTCTCCGGCGGACTGAGCGGACCGTTCCTGGCTCAGCCGACCCTCGACATTCCGCTGCACGACACGTACTTCGTGGTCGGGCCACTTCCACCTGATCATGGGCGTAGCGGCGATCTTCGGAATTTTCGCGGCGACCTACTACTGGTTCCCAAAGATGTTCGGCCGGATGATGAACGAGCCGATGGGCAAGATCCACTTCTGGATAACGTTCATCGGTACGTACGCGATCTTCATGCCGATGCATTATCTCGGCATGGCAGGACATCCGCGACGTTATTCGCAGCTCACCGAGTTGGCCTACCTGCACCCGCTGATTCCGGTCCAGAGGTTCATGACGTACGCGGCGTTCATCACGATCGGGGCGCAGCTGATCTTCGTCTTCAACCTGTTCTGGAGCATGTTCAAGGGAGCGAAGGCGTCCGACAATCCGTGGGATGCGACGACCCTGGAATGGTCCACGGCCACTCCGCCACCGCACGACAATTTCGGCGGCCATACTCCGGTTGTGCATAACGGACCTTACGAATACGGGGTTCCGGGAGCGGCGCGCGATTTTGTGATGCAAACCGATCCGGCGATTGGAGCATCGCACTAGACCTAAAGAAGGTATGTCGACCTTGGCTCCGAATCTTGCAATCAAGGACCCTCGATCCCGCGACGCGGGCGGCGGGAGTCCTCCGTCCTACGGTGGCGGTGGCGACGGCAACGAAGGCGGCGCCAGCAATGGCGCGTTCAACTACGGCGAGCGGCTAAGAAGAGCGCGGCTTGGACTCGTGCTGGGGCTGACCGCGGTCCTGATGCTGTTCGTGGGCTTTACCAGTGCGCTGCTGGTACGCAAAGGACTTCCCTCCTTCGACCAGCAGACAAATACGTATTCGCGCGACTGGACCACGATTCGCCTGCCCTACACGCTGCTGCTGGTGAACACGTTCATCCTGCTGCTGAGCAGCGCGACGATGGAGATGGCGCGCCGCGCGATTACTCGGCGAGCTGCGCTGGCGCCAGTAAGGTCGATTCCCGGAGTGTCGTTGGGTGATGAACGCGGCTTCCCCTGGCTGGGCAGTACGGTGGTTCTCGGACTGGGGTTCCTCGCCGGCCAGTTGTTGTTATGGGAGACTCTGCGTGCACACAACTTCTTCGTGTACACGAGCCCAAGCAGTTCATTTACGTACTTGCTCTTCGCGACACACGCGATTCACCTGGCGGGTGGAATCATCGCTCTGATGTATGCCGCGGTTTCGTCGTGGCTGATGCACAAGCCGGTGGAAGCGCAGCGGATCGTGGTCGACGTGACCGCCTGGTACTGGCACTTCATGGCTTTGTTGTGGATTTATATTGTCGTCCTACTGATGCTGGTTCGATAGCTCTTCAAGGAGAAGGCTGACGATGGCAACGGTGCAACACGTGGTTCATGATACACAGGGCGAGTTCGAGCCCTCCCTGTTTGGCACCTATTCGAAGAAGATCGGCATGTGGCTGTTCCTCGCGTCCGATTCGCTGACGTTCGGAGCTCTCCTCTTCGCCTACAGCTACGGGCGCATTTCGAATCCCGCGTGGCCTACGCCATTCGGCAAAGAGAGCATTGCCAATGCCACCGTCATGACGGCGTGCCTGCTGTCGAGTTCCCTGACGATGGTGCTGGCGGTGATGGCGGCGAACCGCGGCGACAAGCCGTGGACCCGCAACTGGCTGCTTGCGACCATGTTTTTCGGAGCCGCATTCACGGTTCTGCACGCGATGGAGTGGACAAAGCTCATCGCCGAGAACATGACGCCCTCGGGCAATCCCTGGTCGGCCGTCCCCTTGTTCGGGGGGACGTTCTTTACGTTGACGGGCATGCACATGCTGCACGTCACGATCGGAGTGATCTACCTGGGTGTGATCGCTCTGCGCAAAAAGTTTCTGCCGATACTGCTGGCGTTGTGGCTGGTCGGCTGGTTGGTAACTCCTGCCAGCAGCGTCTTCCATACCGGCGTGCACGTGCTGCTGGTGGGCGCGATCATCTCGGCCATCGTTCTGTTCCTCAAGCCCAAAGACTACGATGCCAACGACGTTGAGGTCTCGGGACTTTATTGGCACTTCGTCGATCTGGTGTGGATGTTCATCTTCCCGCTGGTCTACCTGATGTCGACCAAGATCTAATCGGAGAGCGCATACCATGCATGACATGACGGCGGCACACGGAGAGAGCTAAGGCGACATACTTCTGGGTGTGGGGCGCTCTGCTGCTACTCACGGCAGTCGAAGTGGTTCTCGCCTACAAGCAAGTGCTCCAACCGGTGCATATGCTGACGTTCTGTTGGTCCTCTCGGTCATCAAGGCCGGGCTGATCACGATGTATTTCATGCACCTGAAGTCGGAGCTTCCTGCGATGCGATGGCTGCTCACCATCTCAGTAATGGCCTGCTTCGCCCTGATGTGGATTTTCTTCTTCCGCGACGCGCACCGGGTGGTCGATTTGGGAGTGAAATGAAGAAGCTTTCTTTTATCGCCACACTTTGGCTCGCCCTGTGGGCCATGCCGGCCTTCGGACAAGGCTGTGCGATGTGTTACGCCAACGCGACCGGCGCTACCAAGGATGGGCAGCGAGCCATCAGCCGCGGCGTGCTTGTGTTACTCATCCCCCCGCTCAGTTTCATGAGTTTGGGCGTCGGCCTGGCGTTCCGATACGGCCGTCGCCGCGACCAGGAACGCCAGTAGTCTCAGGGCTGCCGCAATACCACGACATTCGAAGGCAGAGACGGAGGATCGCACTCCGGTTTGTCATCTTCGCCAAGGACACACACTTCCTCGGCCCGCAGTAGTCGCAGAATCTCGCGTGCCCATTCCGACTGCGCCCATCCGTCGCAACTTACAAACACAAGACTTGCGTCCTGCCGAGTGCGCGTTTCGTAACGTTCGGCGGCGTCCGCGGGAATTCCCAGCTTGGCGAGTGCCCCCGCGTGTTTGTCCCCCGTTTGGCAGATTCCACACGCAACCGCGTGCAGATACCCGCGCGCACCTACGAAAAAACCGACTTCAGGAATAACCACGCCGCCCAGGGTTGCCAGCCAGGCAATCAACCGCTCGTGTCCGCGGTCGCCCATCAATTCTCCGGACGAAGCTTTGGCCCTACGCACTTCGCCGGCGACAGGATGAGAGGAAGGAAGGAAAACACAAATGCTGCTCGTTTCGAATCCCGCGGCATTCAGCGAACTCACAATCTGATCGAGGCGCTCAGCAATCGGAAAAATTCCGTAAGCCGCGGCCCTGCCTACTTGCAAATCCACTCGAAGCCTCCTCGCACGTTGGCGCACTCAAAGCGAGCAGGATCGTGCCGTGCGCTGGGATGATGTGCAAAGAGGTCTTTGCACCATGATGGCCAAAACCACTGCGGTACGCGATTTACAGTAGAAGTGTCGCAAGGGGTCTGCACCCGTGTAGGTTTTGCGCTCCTTAGCGCCAGATTGTCGTTGCTGTGGAAAACGTTATCGCGAAAGTTTTGCATGCGACGCAGTTGAAATTTCATGCTCGCCGATTCTTAACACGACAAGCAAAGCACTTTCTCATTTTGCAACGCCTTTTGGGCAGCTGTTGTGTTTGGCATGCGGCTTGCACTTCACACAGGCAAACAGGTGGTGAAAATTTTCTTCCAGGAGGAGTTTCATGAAGAACTACTTTATCCGTGGATCCGTATTAGCGCTGACCTTGGGTGTAGCGAGCATGGGTTCTCTGTACGCGCAGGAAGCAAAACCGGCGCAGAACGATCCACAAGCTCAGCCCACGCCGTCGCAGCCGGCGCAAAATGACGCCCAGGCTTCGCCGACTTCGGCGCAGACCGCCAAAGAATTCACGGGAACGATCGTGAAGGAGAAGGGCGCGATGATGCTGAAGGATGGCTCATCCAACGTCAGCTATAAAGTTGATGACGAGAGCAAGGTGAAGGACTACGAAGGCAAGCAGGTGAAGGTCACCGGAACTGTGGATTCGTCGACGAACGTGATCCACGTGGATAGCATTCAGGTCATCTCCTAACACAACCGCGCAGTGCTGTTGATGACCCGCGGCGCGTCCGGCGCAATTTGCGCTGGCGCGCCGCTTTCACTTTTCGACGTAGGAGGTGCCATGCAAACGCGATACGATCCGCGCACTGCGGTTACGTTTTTGATGGCCGGAGTTGGCCTGGGTGCGATCGTTGCTCTCATTCTTTCGCCGCGTCGTTACCCTTTTCCCATGCCCGTAAGCCGGCGTCCCGCGGAACTCCGCATCGACGAGCGCCTGACTGAGCCCGCAGTTCCGCGTGCCGTATAATAGAAGGATTCCGTAAGCCCGCCGACCCGTTCTGTGGACCCGTCAAAAGGTTTCAGCCCGGAGTTGGCCTGGCTTGCGGGGGTCCCTTTCGCAGATGTCCACAGAGAACATCGTAGTCCGCGGCGCACGCGTCCATAACTTAAAAAACATCGATTTCACCATCGATCATAACGCCCTGACCGTCGTTACTGGGGTATCGGGGTCCGGAAAATCGTCGCTCGCCTTCGACACGATTTATGCGGAGGGACAGCGACGATATGTCGAATCGCTGTCGGCATATGCGCGACAATTCCTGGAGCGCATAGAGAAGCCTGACGCGGACCAGATCGATGGCATCGCGCCCGCCGTGGCGATCCGCCAGAAGAACTCCACCCGCAATCCCCGCTCGACAGTGGCGACCGCTACGGAAATCTACGATTACCTGCGCTTGCTGTTTGCGCGCGTAGGCCGCACGTTCTGCCTGAAGTGCGGACAGGAAGTGAAGAAGGACTCCGTAGATGAAGTCGCCGACGTGATCCTCGCGCTGGAAGAAGAGACCCGGCTGCAAGTGCTCTTCCCTGTTCAGTCGAGCACCGGGCGTCCGGCTGAGCCAGCGAAAAAAGTGGGTCGTCGCAAGAAAGCTGAACTGTGGAAGCATCGCGGCTGCCGAGTGATTTGTTGAAGAGCCGGTTGCTCGATCTGCGCACACGGGGGTTTAACCGGCTTTACCAGGATGGACAGATTTTCGAGTTCTCTACGCCGGAATCACTGCTCGACATCAATTTCGGCGCGCCCGTATTCGTGCTCGCTGATCGGCTGGTGGTTGCTGGCGGATGCTCGGCCTCGGATCGTGGACGCCATCGAAACGGCTTATCGCGAATCGGGCGAAGTGATCTTCGAGACGGCGCCCCGCGAGGGAGAAGCTCATCCAGAGATTGCGCTTCAGCCAGCGCTTCGAGTGCAAGCAGGACCTGCATTCGATACGAAGAGCCGGAACCGATCCTGTTCTCGTTCAACAACCCGTACGGCGCTTGCCCGCGCTGCCAGGGCTTTGGAAATACGATCGACTTCGATCTCGACTTGGTGATTCCCGACAAATCGAAATCGCTGAACGAGGGTGCGATCGAGCCTTGGACCAAGCCGAAGTATCGGCCGCTGTTCACGGAACTGAGGCGCTTCGCCAAGCAAGTAAAGATTCCGCTCGATGTGCCTTGGAATCGAGCTCGATCGCCGAGCATCAGAAGTTGATTGTCGATGGCGAGGGGAAGTTTCCCGGGAGTGCGCGGCTTCTTCAACCATCTGGAGCGCAAGAAGTACAAACTGCACGTGCGCGTTTTTCTGAGCCGTTACCGTGGATATTCCGTCTGTACGACCTGCGGAGGAGCGCGCCTGCGGCCGGAAGCGCAGCAGGTGAAGATTAACGGCCGAAACATCTGCCAAGTTTGCAGCATGACGGTCGAGCAGGCGGCGGACTTCTTCCAGTCGCTCGATCTGCGCCCGCAGGAAGCTGCTATCGCCGATAAACTGCTGGTCGAGATCCAGGAGCGGCTGCGCTTTCTCAATGACGTTGGGCTGGAGTATCTCACTCTCGATCGGCTGGCTTCGACGCTCTCTGGCGGCGAGGCGCAGCGTATTCAGTTGGCGACTTCACTGGGTTCGCGTCTTGTCGGGACTCTGTACGTGCTCGATGAGCCTTCCATCGGCCTGCATACCCGCGACACGCACAGGTTGATCAAGATCCTCCATGACTTACGCGATCTGGGAAACACGATCCTCGTGGTCGAGCATGATCCCGACATCATGCGGGCCTCCGACCGCATCCTCGATCTTGGCCCGGGCGCGGGAGAGAACGGGGGCAAGGTCATCGCGACCGGAACGTTCGACGAGATCCGCAAGAATCCCGCCTCGCTCACGGGCCGATATCTGTCGGAAGAGTCTGCGAATTCAATTGCCCAGCAATCGCAGAAAACCGGGCGTGCAGCAGCTCAAAATTCGCGGGGCGCGCGCGCACAACCTAAAGAGCATCGACCTGAATATTCCACTGGGCATGATTGTGGCGATCACCGGCGTCTCGGGCTCGGGCAAATCGAGCTTGCTCCACGATGTGCTCTATCAGGCATTGATCGCCGCAAAGAAGCAGCCTAACGGCGAAGTACCGTCTGCTGCGTTTTGGGACAGCATCGAAGGAGGAGACTACCTCGACGAAGTGGTGTTGGTGGATCAGTCACCGATTGGCCGAACTCCGCGATCGAATCCCGTCACCTATATCAAGGCCTTCGACGCGATCCGCGACCTCTTCGCTTCCCTACCCGAGGCACAGAAACGCGGATTTGGGGCGGGCCATTTCTCTTTCAATATTCCAGGCGGACGCTGTGAAACCTGCCAGGGAGACGGCACGGTCACGGTTGAGATGCAGTTCCTGGCCGACGTGGAACTGGTGTGCGAGGAGTGCAAGGGCACGCGCTACAAGCCTCAGGTGCTGGACGTTCGGTACCGGGGGAAGAACATCCACGAAGTTCTGAACCTGACCGTAAAGGAAGCGCTGAAGTTCTTTGCCGAGATCCCCAAGATCACCGAGAAGTTGCGCGTTCTCGAAGAGGTCGGTCTCGGATATTTGCGGCTGGGACAATCAGCCACGACGCTCTCGGGCGGCGAAGCGCAGAGGATGAAGTTGGCGGCACACCTGCAGCCGACCGGCGCGCGAGATCGGCCGGCCCTCAACGAATGGGAGCGTTCAGCGCAAGCGGCGTTTCCTCTACATCTTCGACGAGCCTACGACCGGCTTGCATTTTGACGACGTCAGCAAACTTCTTTCCGCTTTCCGCCGTCTAATTGACGCGGGAGGCTCCATCGTCGTCATTGAGCACAATCTCGAGGTTATCAAGACAGCCGACTGGGTCATCGACCTCGGACCCGAAGGTGGAGACCGGGGAGGTTACGTGGTGGGCGCGGGCACGCCGGAAGCTATTGCCAAGCTCCCCAACTCTTACACAGGAAAGTATCTGGCTGCGCTCCTCAATGGGAATGGAACGTCCGGTTCCAATGGACACAAATAAGCAGCTCCGGCGCTTGCTGGGCGGCTTGCTCTTAGCCGCCACCACTTCCCTGTTCGCACAAGTCTCCAGCAGCAAAACGGTCCGTCACCATCGCGTGATCGAGCAGGATCCATCGCAGCCGCCTGAGTTGTCGCAGGCCGAGGCGGTGATCGAAAGCAAGGATTACGCGTCTGCCGAACCTCTCCTGAAGAAAATAGTAGCGGCGCAGCCCTCAAGCTATCAGGCTTGGTTCGATCTGGGCTTCGTCTATAACGCGCTGGGCAGGTCGGAGGAATCCATTGCGGCGTATCGCCAGTCGGTCACGGCGAAGCCGGATGTTTTCGAGTCCAACCTCAACCTTGGACTGAGCCTTGCGAAGAACAAGCAGCCCGGTGCCGAGGAGTTCTTGCGAGCAGCCACGAAACTCAAGCCCCAAAGTCATCCGGACGAAGGCCACGCGCGCGCCTGGTTAGGGCTCGGACATGTTCTGGAAGAAAGCGATCCGGATACGGCGATTGAGGCATTTCGCCAGGCGGCTGCCCTTCAACCCAAAGATCCCGAACCGCGGCTCTCTGCCGGATTTCTGTACGAGAGGGCTAACAAATTCTCCGACGCCGAGGAGCAGTACAAGCAGGCGCTCACGCTAGATCCCTCATCACAGGATGCGCTCGTCGGCCTCGCGAACGTCTATATGCGCGGCAAGCGCTATCCGGAGGCGGAAGACTATTTGCGGAAGGTCGTCGCACAGCGGCCCTCGGAAGCGCAACCACATATTCAACTCGGGCGAGTCCTGGCGGCCGACCAAAAATACGATGAGGCAGCAGTTGAGTTGCAAGCGGGGCTGAAGATCGCACCGAACGACGCGGGAGCGCAGAGCGATCTGGCGGACATGTACGTGGAGACTGGTAAATTCGCCGAGGCCGAGGCAGTCTACCGCCCGTTGCTCGCTGCCCATCCTGAGAACGCGGAACTTCACCAGAAGCTGGGCCAGTGTTTGATGAAGCAAAAGAAATTCCCTGCAGCCGAACAGGAATTCATGACCGCCGTAAAGCTCAAGCCGGATTGGGGAGCCGTGTATGGGGATCTCGCCTTTGCCGCCAACGAGAACCAGAACTACCCGCTGGCCATCAAGGCACTCGATATTCGCGCCAAGTATCTGCCGGAGGTTCCGGTAGGATACTTTCTGCGCGCCACCGCTTATGACCATCTGCGCGACTACCATCAGGCGGCGGCGAACTATCATCTCTTCCTTCAAGTAGCCAACGGGAAGTATCCTGATCAGGAGTGGCAGGCCCGACACCGCCTCATCACGATCGAGCCGAAAAAATGAACGAACGCATGCGCATCTGGGGCACCCTTCTCACCATCGCGGCAGTGGTCGCCATCGGCTATGGATTTTCGAAGGAACTTACGCTCGAACAGCTGAAGGCTCGTCTACAGAACGCCAAGCCCGATGACCGCGCCACCCTTAGCGCTCAGGTGGCGGAACATCAGGTCGAAAATGCCGACAAGCTTTACGCCGCCGGGAAGTCCGAAGAAGCAGTCGCAGCGATTCACGAAGTCGTTTCCTACTCCGAGCAGGCGCAGAAAGCGGCCGAGCAATCAGGCAGAAAGCTAAAGAATGTCGAGATCGCGGTGCACCGTATGGCTCACCGCCTCGCCGAGATCAAGCGCAGTCTGCCTTTCGATGATCAGGCCACGGTGCAGGAGGCGGTGGAGCGCCTCGACAAGATCGATTCGGATCTGCTCAACCGCATGTTCGGAAAGAATCCAAAATGAAGGCGCGCATTGTTCTGGTTCTTGTATTCGTAATCTGCATGGCGCTCACTCCGGCGCGCGCGCAACGCCGCTCCGATCCTCTCACTCAGGAAGAGATCGATCTGCTTCGCGATTCCGCGGTGGAGCCCGAGCCTCGCATGAAGTTGTACGTCCAGTTCGCGCGAGCGCGACTGGTGAAGCTTGAACAGATGAGAGCCGATCCTAAAGTGAAAGATCGTCCAGCGCAGACGCACCAGATGCTTGAGGATTTTTTGTCGGTCTACAACGAACTGAATGATAACCTCGACAACTTCGAAGGTCGCAAGGCGGATCTGCGCAAGGCCATGCGATTTGTCATTGAAGGAGACACCGAGTTCCAGGCCAAGCTTCGCGCCTTGAAAGATGACGCCAGCGCCTCCAAGGAAGACGTCAGCCAATACCAGTTCATCTTGTCGGACACGCTCGAGACCGTCGACAATAGCACCGCTGATCATCGGAAACTGCAGGCCGACGAAGAAGAGATTTGGAAGCGAAAAAAGAAAACGAAGTCGTGAGTTGCTGCCCTGCGAACGTCCGGCGACAACAGTTTCGGGCTTGATCCTGTTGCCTGAATCCACAGGCGCATCGTGCTACCCTAATTACAGGGTGAGCGACAGTATTGTCACAATCTTCCTGGACGCCTTTCGCGAACTTCATCCCGCTACTCCGCCTCCTCCGATGTCCGTACGTTTCTTCCCATTTGCCAACGTGAATAACACGATCCGTTTGCGGGAAGGCCGGCTGCTGGTCCGCCTTTCAGATTTGCTGGAAGGGGCGCCCGAGCAAGTGCTGCGTGCCATCGCACATATTCTGATCGCCAAAATGTATCGGAAAGCCATCGAACCAGCGCTTTCAAGCTGCTATCGGAAATACATTCTTAGCAGCGTAGTACGGAAGAAAGCTCACCTGATACGTCAGCTGCGAGGGCGAAAACAGCTGGGCTCCGCACAGGGTTCCTATTACGACTTGGACTCGATCTTCGAGAGCCTCAACCTGCGCTTTTTCGGCGGCATGCAGGCTCGGCCGAAGATGAGTTGGAGCCAGCGTCGCGCTCGCAACCTGCTGGGACACTACGACCCAGCGCATAACGCGATCATAGTCAGCCGGATCTTCGATCACCCCAAGGTTCCCCGCTACGCTGTGGAGTACATCGTCTACCACGAGATGCTCCACCTGCGGCACCCGGTGAAGCTGAATGGCAGCCGGCGCTGCGTGCATTCCGCAGAATTTCACGCCGAAGAAAAACTTTTCCCTAAACTCGAACAGGCACAACAGTTTATCCGGCAGCTGTGAGTGGCTCGGGCAGGAACTTCCGCGTGACCCACGTCACATGCGCGCGTGATCTCACGCGTTGACGCCCCGACGGGGCGCAAGCTATCCTAGTAAAGTTGAAATTGAAATTCATTTTCAAAATCACCTAGGTCCCATTTCTATGCTCCAGGCCTTCATAGTTACCTTGCGCGAGGGTGTCGAAGCCGCCCTGATCATCGGCATCACCCTGGCCTATCTCGTCGAAGATCGGACGCGCCGACTTGCGCCGTTCGGTCTACTCTGGGATGGCCACCGCCTTTGTCGGCAGCATCGTCGTGGCCATCGTGGTTTCGCGCCTGAGCCTGAATCAGGACATCGTCGAGGGCTGGGTCATGTTGGCCGCCGCCTTCTTCGTCATCACCATGATCATCTTCATGATGCGCACCGGCAAGAAGATGAAGGGCGAGATCGAAGGCAAGCTCCAGTCGCTGGCCAGCGGCGGATCGCGGATCGGCGTCTTCCTGTTCGTGTTCCTGATGATCATGCGGGAGGGCGTGGAGACCGTCCTGACCCTCGCCGGCGTGACGCTGAACTCCACCGAACTGATGACCTTCATCGGTACCCTGCTGGGCGTGCTGGCCGCCGTCGACCTTTGGCGTGATGTTCGTCAAGGGCAGCGTGCGCATCAACCTGCAGAAGTTTTTCCGCGTCACCACCGTGATTCTCTGGTTCGTCGCCGCGCAGCTGGTGATCAGCGGCTTGCACGAGCTTTCAGAGAACGGCGTACTTCCTTCCTCCAAGCAGGAGATGGCTCTCATCGGCCCCATCGTCCGCAACGACGTTTTCTTCTTCATCACGATCTTCGCCCTGGCGGCCCTGATGGTGCTGTTCGAGGTAAAGTCGCGGCAGCCGGCGCCGGAAGCGACCACGCCTGCGGAGCGTCGCAAAGCGCATGTGGACAGCGCGCCGCGAACGGCTGTGGATGGGATCGGTCTACGTCAGTTCGTTCCTATTCATCATGCTGGTGACGGCCGAGTTCATCTATGCCAAGAGCATGAGCGGTCCCCAGAAGACGGCCGAGATCGCATTCCTGAATGGCGAAGCCTCTATTTCCCTAAAGGAGGTCTCCGACGGCGACATTCACTTCTACCGCGCAAACGAAAATGGTGTGGACGTCCGATTCTGGCTTTACCTGAAGCCCGACGGCAAGATTGCCACGGTGCTCGATGCCTGCGAGATCTGTGGATCGGTCGGCTTCTACAAGGGGACCACCGGGGTGGTGTGCAAGAACTGTGCTGCGCCGATCAATCCGCAATCGGTAGGGATGCCGGGTGGCTGCAATCCGATCCCGTTGAAGGCGGAGACGACCGCCGACGCCGTGGTCATCAAGGAAGCCGACGTCGCGGCGCAGAACCCGGTTCTTCCAGAAATAGATCATGTTTGCCCGGCTCCTCTACGAAATCTTTCCGGCGGCAGAAGCGGCGGAAACTGCTGGCGGGCGTCGCCATCACGCTGGGCGTGGCCGTAGCGACCGCGATGATCGCCGTCGCCACCGACATCGGCGACAAGATCAATCGCGAGCTGCGCAGTTACGGGGCGAACCTTCTGGTCACTCCGCAGGAAGATACGATCGATGTCGAGATCGGCGGCGTAAACCTGAAGCCGCCCAGCGACGGCAATTTCCTGAGCGAAGCCGACCTGCCCAAGATCAAAGGAACTTTCTGGCGGCACAACATCCTCGGCTTCTCGCCCATGCTGCCCGTGAACGTCACAGTGGGGAGCTCTGGGCGTGCCCAGGATGCGACGCTCCTAGGCACCTACTTCGCCAAGCGCCTCGCCTTCGGCAAGGACGAGTTCACCACCGGCGTACGGAACACGCATCCTTGGTGGAAGGTAGATGGCGCGTGGCCCGCGGACGATTCCAGTGACGTGCTGCTGGGTGAGCACCTGGCTCGCAAAAATTGCAATTGCGTACAGGCGACACACTGTCGATCAATGGCCAGAGCATTCACGTCGCCGGAATGCTCTCGACAGGCGGCGCCGAGGATGGCCAGATCGTCGCTCCTCTCCCGGTCGCGCAACAGCCTGCTAGGCAAGCCCGACGCGGTGCGCCGGGTCTACGTGAGCGCACTCACTAAGCCGGAAGACGCACTAGCCCGGCGCGATCCCAAGACCATGAGTCGGCGAATTGTGGGACCGCTGGTACTGCTCGCCTTACGTGCAGTCGATCGCCTACCAGTTGCAGGAGGCGATTCCACATTCGCACGCCGAGCAGATCCGCCAGGTGGCGCAGAACGAAGGCACGGTGCTCTCGCGCATCAAGGGCCTGATGCTGCTGATCACGCTGGCGGCGTTGTTTGCATCCGCACTGGCGGTGTCGGCAGCCATGGCCACCGCCATTTTTGAACGGCGCCGTGAAGTTGGGCTCATGAAGGCTCTGGGCGCTGGCAATCTCGCCGTCGCGGCGCTGTTTTTTGCCGAGAGCACGTTGCTCGCGCTGCATCGGCGGAGTCGCCGGATTTTTTGCCGGCTCTTGGCTGGCGCATCGGATCGGGCGATCGATCTTCGATTCACAGATCACCATTGAGCCGGTGCTGTTCCCGATGATCATGGCGATCGCAGTGATCGTGACATTTGCCGGAAGCGCAGCGGCCATTCGTCGCGCCGTAAAGTTCGATCCCGTGTTTGCACTGCGAGGCGACGCATGAGCAGTCCGACTCCAAGCGTCGCCGAACGTCGTGCTACAGCCCCACATACGTCGATGTTCTTACGCATGCTGGTGCGCGCTGCGGTAATGCGGCGCGGACGGGCCGCGTCGGCCCTGTTGGCCATGATCGTGGCCGCCGCCGTAGCGACCGCCATGATGAATCTGTACGTCGATGTGCAGGCCAAGCTTCGCAAGGAATTCCGCAGTTACGGCGCGAACATCGTGGTGGTCGGCAAGGATGGCACTTCCCTGCCGGCAGATGCCTTCAGCAAGATCGAGACTGCTCTCGGCGGCCGCGGGATGGCGGTTCCATTCGCGTACGTTGTCGCGCGCACAGCGAACGGGCAGTCGGTCGTGGTGGTCGGGAACGGACTTTGAACGCGTGCAGAAACTGAATCGTTGGTGGTCGGTGAGCGCGTGGCCCTGCGGGCGCAGGGCGAAGCCTTGGTTGGCATGCGCGCCCTTCCTGTCGTTTCTCCGGACGGCAAGCCGTTCGATCTCAGCTTTCAAGGACACACGATTCACTTACAACCCGCGGGCACGCTGCAAACCGGTGCGGCCGAAGACAGCCGCGTCTATCTTGCCCATGCCCGAATTCCTTGCCTGGAGCGGTGTGCAGCCGACGACCATCGAAATCGCCGCCAACGGCACTGCCGGAAGAAGTAACGGCACGTCGTAGGCCGCTTGGCGGAGGCGCTTCCCGTGGCTGATGTGCGTCCTGTACGGCAAATTGTGGAGGGCGAAGCGCGGGTGCTGGGCAAGACGCGCGCAACGCTCTATGCGGCGGCGATTCTGATCATTCTGACGGCTGCGCTCTGCGTGCTGGCGACTCTACCGGCTGGGTGTTCGATCGGCGCAAGGACTTCGCCATCATGAAGGCACTGGGAGCCTCTGAGAGGCTGATCAGCGGCTTTTTCGCCGCGGAGGCTGCGGCGCTTGGCGCGGTCGGAGCAGCTCTCGGATTCATGATTGGTATTGGCATCGCGGCCTGGATCGGGCGTGTAAATTTCAATGCTCCGGTAGTGCCGCGCTTCAGCGTGTTCCCGGTGGTGCTGGCTGGGAGTGTGGCGGTGGCGCTGCTGTCAGCCATTGTGCCGATGTCGCTGCTGCGACGCGTGCAACCCGCTATCATCTTGAAGGGAGAGTAAGGGTGATCAAGCTCAAGCAAGTCAGCCGCTTGTACCCGGCGAAGGCCGAAGACAACGGCGGCAGCATTCGCGCCCTGGATGACTTCTCGCTCACGGTCGGACCCGGCGAGTGGGTCTCGATCATGGGCCCCTCGGGCTCGGGTAAATCGACGCTGGTGAATCTGATTGGCTGCCTGGACCGGCCCTAGCAGCGGCGAAATCTGGCTCGACGGGCAGGACGTCGCCAACATTTCGGCCGCCGATTTGAACCGCGTGCGCGCGGAGAAGATCGGCTTCGTCTTCCAGCAGTTTCACCTGATCCCCTACCTGACGGCGGTCGAGAACGTCATGCTCGCGCAGTACTTCCACAGCATGACCGATGAGAAGGAAGCCCTGGATGCGCTGGAACGCGTGGGACTGAAAGACCGCTGCCACCACGTGCCCTCGCAGCTGTCAGGCGGCGAGCAGCAACGCGTTTGCATCGCGCGCGCGCTGATCAACGATCCGAAGATCATCCTGGCCGACGAGCCGACCGGCAACCTCGACGCGCAGAATGAAGAAATCGTGCTGCGCCTGTTGCGCGAATTCCATCAGCAGGGGCGCACCATCGTGATGGTCACGCACGATCCGGTGGTAGCTCGCCTGGCCGACCGCCGCATCGAACTGCATCACGGCAAGATTGCGGCGCAGGAAGTCTTTGCCATGGCCGACGAGGAGCAGTTCGACGAGATTCTCGAAGAGCTGTGGGTTGTCGAAGAGCACGGCGAAATCGCCGAACTTGGGCACATGGAAGTGCATGGCGCCCTGCCGGTCAGCATCGCGGTCGAGAAGATGACGGAACTGGGCCTGGTGACCACGACTCCGCATCCGCCCGAATCGCACGCCCACAAGCCTTTCGTGAATCCTTGCCACGACGCCATGCGCCCCGACGGAATGTTCGTCAGTGACGGCAGCGCCGTCGTTGCCCTGACGCCGCGAGGACGCAGCCGCGCCGGAAGCATCATTCGCCGTCACCGGCTGGCCGAACGCCTGTTCACCGATAGCCTCGCCATGGACAGCGAAACCGAAATCGAGCAGCAGGCCTGCAAGTTCGAGCACATTCTCTCGCCGGGAGCCACCGACAAGATCTGCACGTTCCTCGGACATCCGACAGACGTGCCCGCATGGAGCGCCGATTCCGCCAGGTCCGTGTTGCGGAGGCAGAATTGTTGAAGAAATGGCTGGTCTTCCCGATCAGGCCAGCGTAAAGGCGGGGCGGTAGTCGCTGTCTAGGTTTTCCTGGTGCGGCGTTTGGGCAGCCTCGTGTTATCTCCTACCGAAGACCTCCTTGAGTAGCGCTGTTGTCTGCGCAGCGGGGTCCTTGCGAATCTTCTTCTCTTCCTCGCCGAGCGTCAGGAAAAGGCCGTCGAGCGTCTTGCCCACAACATACTTATCGAGATCGAACTGCCCGGCAAGCAGCGCTCCGCCGGGCGCACTGCTGATGACTTGGTCGTACTGCTGAACGACGCCGACGCGCACCATGGCGCGGTGAACGATCGGCGAAAAAGCGGTGGTCAGGTCAGCCGAACTCGAGCGCTTGAAGTACTCGGTGGCTGCGGTGTCGCCGCCCGCCAAGACCTGGCGGGCATCATCGAATGTCATTTTTTGCAGGGCCGTGAGAAAGATCTGTTTGGCCAGGGGCGTGGCATGCTCGGCGGCGCGATTCATGCCAATTTCCAACTCGTCGACTTTCGCGCTCATGCCCAGCATGCGCATGCCGCGTCCAACCGACTCGAGCTTCGGAGGCAGCAGGATCTTGATGGCTTGATTCTTCAGAAAGCCATCGGGCCGACCTGTCAGAGCCACGGCCTTTCCCGTGCTGACCTGCAGCGCCTGCTTGAGGCCGGCAATGATCTTGTCGTCGCTGAGACCGGCCGTGTTGCTGTGCGAAAGGGCGTCGCCCGCTTTCTTGAGGATGTCGTCGAACTGGGCCGCGGCGTGATTGCTGCAGCCGAGTGCAAGAATGATGCTGAGCAGAATAGGACGCATAGAATCTCCGTCGGTGGATGACGGCCGATTCTATCCCAGGAAATCGCTCAGGGACGCGCAGGGTTTGGCCGACACTGCCGGGCGGGAGGGCGGGTTACATACGATACCGCGAGCAGCACCAGCAATATCACTGGCATGAACGCCTCAGCCTTCTGGTTTGCGAGATAGTGGGCAATGGACGCCGCGATCCATGCGAACGTAAATCCTGCGTACGCCCACTCTTTCAAGCGCGGCCAGCCCGGCACCAGCAGTGCGATGCCCCCTAACAATTTCGCAATGCCAAGCAGAACCCGCAACTGCTGCGGATATCCCACGTGCGCAAAGCCTTCGACCGCTTGCGCACCACCCGCCAGGTACGTATAAGCGGCGAACAACGACAATGCGCAGAGTATTCCGGTTGTGGCCCAGTAAGCGATTTTACGTCCCATTGCGGAAACCTCGTCGTGAATTTCAGGATTGTCAGATGCGGCTTCCCCCGACGTGCGTTTCAATCTTTTCCAGACTAAGTACGGGACTCGCGCCAAGTTCCTTTATGATGAATTGCGACGATGTCCTTGCCACCACCCAGACCAACCATCGGTGTCTTCGACTCCGGCTTCGGAGGACTCACCGTCCTCAAAGAACTGGTGGCGCTCATTCCAGCCGCCAACTACCTGTACTTCGGCGACACGGCCAGGCTCCCCTACGGATCGAAATCGGCGGAGACAGTCGCGAAGTACGCGGTCGAGGCCACGCATTTTCTGGAAGCACAGGGCGCAAGCTTGCTGGTGATTGCCTGCAACACGGCGACCGCACTTGCTCTCGACCAGATCACCCGGGCGGCGAAAGTCCCGGTCATCGGCGTGGTTGAACCTGGCGCTGAGCAGGCATCGTCAGTGAGCAAAGCGCGGCGCGTGGTCGTGATCGGCACCGATGCCACCGTCAGCAGTCATGCGTACCTGAAGGCTCTGGAGCGGCGCGGAATTGCGACTCGTGAGAAAGCCTGTCCGCTGCTCGTCCCGCTGGTCGAGGAAGGATGGGTAGAGCATCCCGTGACGGAGCAAGTGGCACGGATCTATCTGAAAGATGCTTTTGGAGATGGCTTTCACGACGCCGACGTGCTGGTGCTAGGCTGTACGCACTATCCGTTGATCCAGCCTCTACTGCGGCGCGTGGCGCCGGCAAGTGTGAAGGTCGTCGATTCAGCGCATTCGACCGCGCACGCCGTCGCACAGAAACTGCGGGAACTCGGAACCGCCGCTCTGCCTGACCGACAGTCTCCGCACCTGAAGTTCTTCGCCACCGACTCGGTTGAGAAATTTGGCCGCCTCGGCCCCAGTTTTCTCGGCCACCCGGTGAACGGAGTCGAACACGTCGACCTGAAAGAGTAGTACACCTCGCCTCCCTCTGCGCCGGTGGGTGGTAAGCCATCCTCCGTGCCACTCCGTGTCCTCTGTGGTTGGGGGTTTCTAAAAGCAAAAGGACCGCTCGAACGCGGTCCTCACTCAAACTTTCTGAAATGCTCTAGTACAACCGGAAATCCACTTCCACACTGATGTAAACAGCGACGGGCTTGTTATCTTTCACGGCAGGATCAAACCGCCAGTTCTTCACAGCTTCGATGGCCTTCTCGTCGAGACCGAGACCAAGACTCCGAAGAACCTTCATGTCTCGCGGACGTCCATCCGGGCCAACCACCAGACCGAGAACAACTGTCCCCTGATACTTTGCCTTGCGTGCCTCTTCCGAGTACTCCGGATCCGGCGAGAAGACGGGCTTGGGAGCCGAAACGCCTCCACCCACGTGGAAGACGCCTCCGCCAATACCACCGCCGCGACCAGGACCAACGCCAGGTCCCTCACCGGAACCCACGCCACCTCCCGATCCTGAACCAATGCCACCGCCGGAACCCGTTCCGTTCGAAAGCGGTCCGTTCGGGATTGCCGCCATCGGGTCGCCAAGGTTCGGCATGTTGTTCATCGCCAGTTTGATCTGCGGAGGAACCACCACGGTTGGCTCAACCGCAAGTTTCGGGTTGTCATTCCGCACCACAACCATGGGAGGCGTGATCTGCTGCATCGACAGCTTCGGCAGTCTGCCTTTGGTCGCCGCCAATTTGTCGCGATCGCCGCCGCCGCCACCGCCGCCTACCTGCGTCTTCGAAGGAGGCAAGGCCGGAATATCCGAGTCGGAAAGGAGCGGCATGACCGGGCCGGTCGCTTTCGCGGTCGTCACTTTGTTGCGCACCATCAGGGTGCCGCCGATCAGCAAAGCAACCGCCACCACGTGGAACGCGGTTGAGGCGAGTGCGCCGTTTTTCTTGTAATCGTAGAAGCCCCAAATGTCGCGGACCGCAACCGGCCTCGAAGTCAGAACCAGTGGCGGAAGCTTCTTGGGGAACAGGGCGTCCTGTACGTTCGAGAAAACCGACCGATACCACGGCAAAGCCAGGTCGTCGTCGAGTGCGTTCTCGCCTTCAACCGGCGTCGAAGTAAGCTGCAACGGCGGCAACTTCGGCGGGAAAATTACGTCCCGCATATTGCTGAATACCGACTGCCACCACGGCCGCGTCAGCCGCTCGCCCCAAAGCTCGCCCTGCGATTCCGGCTTCGAGGTCAATACCAGTGGCGGGAGCTTTTTGGGAAATAGCGCGGCGTCAATACCGGCGAACAGTGATTTCCACAGCGGCACATCGAGTGTGCCCTTGGGCAGGAGTAGATCCAGTTCTGGCTCGCGCTTTTCGAAATTCTGATTGTCTGGTGCCATACTGAGAAACGGTTTCTCGATTTGTCTCGCGCTGGCTGGGTAGACGGCTGCTTCTTTACCTGATGACGGCTCGTGCTACCAAGTTGCCTGCCGCACTGCGCTTATTCAGCAATCGCAGTGCCTCTCCCGTGGCAACGTGTTCCCTATTACTTTCAGACGATTAGATGCGACGGACTTTCGATTCGGTGAAAATTGTACACTTTTTTTCTAACTTCTCGACAGTACATTTCGAAGTCCCCTTCGACACACGACCTAGGTACCCGCCGCTTGACTCAGAATGGACGTCCTCTGCCTCCCTCCCTATAATGAAAATCAACCATTTAGGAGACATTTATAGCGTGCCGCTTGACCTGAAAATGACCGTCAATCTTCCCAAAACCAACTTCCCCATGAAGGCCAATTTGCCGCAAAATGAGCCAAAAATCCTGGCTCGATGGGAAGAGGAGGGGATCTACGAGCGGGTTCAGGAAGCCCGCAAAGGTCTGCCGGCCTACGTTCTGCACGATGGGCCGCCCTATGCCAACGGCGCCCTGCACCTCGGCCACGCCCTGAACAAGTGCCTGAAAGATTTCATCGTCAAGTCCAAGAGCATGGCCGGATTTGATGCACCTTATGTCCCAGGATGGGACTGCCATGGTCTGCCCATCGAGATCAAGGTTGACAAGCAGCTCGGCAAAAAGAAGCTTCAGATGGATCCCGCCGAAGTGCGCCTGGAGTGCCGGAAGTACGCCCAGAGATTTCTCGACCTGCAGCGCGAGCAGTTCAAGCGTATCGGCGTCTTTGGCCGCTGGGACAATCCATACTCGACCATGACGCCCGAGTACGAGTCGGTCGTGCTGCGAACGTTCTACTCGTTCCTGGAGCATGGCTTCGTCTACAAGGGCCTGCGTTCGGTCTACTGGTGCATCTTCGACAAGACGGCCCTGGCCGAAGCCGAAGTCGAGTACGAGAACCACACTAGCCCAACGGTGTGGGTGAAGTATGCAATGGCGGACGATCCCTTCGCGATCGACGGCGCCCTGCTCGGAAAGAAAGTTTTCACCATCATCTGGACTACGACGCCCTGGACGCTGCCAGCATCCATGGCAGTCGCTTTCCATCCCGATGAAGAATATGTCGCGCTCGAATCCGGAGGCGAGGTCTACATCGTGGGCGCAAAGCTCGCCGAGGATGTGATCGCGAAGTGCAACCTCGCCGGATCCGCGGAAATCGCCCGCTTCCCCGGGCGCAAAATGGAGCGAGTCAACTTCCGTCATCCATTCCTCGATCGCAACGTGCTCGGCGTGCTGGCGGAGTACGTCACCATGGACACCGGCACGGGCGTGGTGCACACGGCGCCCTCGCACGGCGCAGACGACTTCGTCACCGGCCTGAAATATGGGCTGGATGCCACTTCACGCGTGGACGAAGCCGGAATCCTTCACGAAGGCCTTCCGGAATACGAAGGTAAGCGGGTCTTCGACGCGAACGCTTCCATTGTCGACCTACTGAAAGCGCGCGGAGTGCTGCTGCACACCGAGAACATTGAGCACTCCTACCCGCACTGCTGGCGCTGCCACAACCCGATCATCTTCCGCGCCACCGAACAGTGGTTCATCTCGATGGAGACGAAAATGTCGGGCGGCACGCTGCGCTCCCGCGCGCTCGAGGAAATCGCCAAGGTCAAGTGGGACCCGGCGTGGGGAGAGGGCCGCATTTCGAATATGATTGCGACACGCCCGGACTGGTGCGTCTCTCGCCAGCGCATCTGGGGTGTGCCCATCGCCGTCTTCCTGTGCGGGAAGTGCGGCAAACCGATGATGGATCCCGCCGTGAACCGCGAGGTTGAAAAACTGTTCGCGCGGGCCGGGGCTGACGCCTGGTACACGCCTGAAGCTGACGCATTGGTTCCCAAAAGCGCGAAGTGCCAGCATTGCGAGGGAACATCGTTCAAGAAAGAGATGGACATCCTCGATGTGTGGTTCGAGTCGGGCTCCAGCTACCTCGCGTTGCGCGCCGCAGAGCCGCAATACCCGCCGACATCAGATCTCTATCTCGAGGGCGGTGACCAGCACCGTGGATGGTTCCACTCTTCCCTGCTCTGCACGATCGGCACCGAGAACCACGCACCCTACAAGGTCGTGGCAACCGAGGGCTGGACGCTCGACGAGAACGGTCAGGCCATGTCGAAGTCGCGCGGGAACGATGTCGATCCGGTCGACATCGCGAACCGTATGGGCGCAGAGATCGTGCGCCTGTGGGTCGCGTCCGTCGACTTCCGCGAGGACGTGGTCGGCTCTGAACGCCTGATGCAGAGCATCGCGGAGAACTACCGCACCATCCGGAACAATTTATTCAAGAACAGTCTTGGCAACCTGTACGACTTCGATCCTGCGCGCGATGCTCTGCCGTTTGAGAAACTGCAGGCGCTTGATCAGTACATGCTGCGTCAGACCGCCGTGCTGATTGCGGACGTTAGAAGATGGTACGACGAATTCGCCTTCCACAAGATCTACCAGCGCGTTCTGAATTTCTGCGCGGTCGAGATGAGCGCGTTTTATTTCGATGTGCTGAAAGACCGTCTGTACACTTCAGCACCAAATTCGCCCGCCCGCCGCGCCGCGCAGACCACCATCTGGCGGATCTTGGAAGCTCTGGTGCGCCTGCTGGCGCCGATCATGAGCTTTACGTGCGAAGAGGTTTGGGGCTATCTCCCGGCGGTGGCCAACCGTCCCGCAAGTGTGCACACGGCGCTGTTTCCGAAAGCCGAGGATATCTTTGGCAGTTCCAACGTCGCCGACGATCCTAAGCAACTCGAAGACTGGAACACGCTGCGTTCCGTGCGCGAACAGGTTCTGAAGGAATTGGAGGGTGCGCGCAACACCAAGCTGATCGGCAAGGCGGTGGAGGCACAAGTAAAGATTGCCGCGTCGGAGCCCGTGTATTCGGTGCTCGCGCGCTACCGCGATCAACTCCGCTACGCGTTCATCGTGTCCGCCGTCACGCTCGAGCAGAAATCCGGCAACGGCACCGGTCCGGTAACCGTCTCTGTCAGCAAAGCGGACGGGCAGAAATGCGAGCGCTGCTGGAACTACTCCGTGCACGTTGGCGAAGACAAGAACTATCCGGGCATCTGCGAACGCTGCAGCGCCGTGCTCAAAGAGCTTGAAGGAAACCAGTAGGCCACGGGCATACACGCACGCCATGCGCAAATTCCATCTTCTGATAGCCGCGTTCGTGGTGGTGCTCGACCGCCTGGCCAAGCTGGCGGTGGAACGCAAGATTCCTCTGCACGACGGAATTCAGATCATTCCCGGCTTCTTCCGTCTAACGCATCTGGAGAACCGTGGCGCCGCCTTCGGCCTGTTCGCCGATTCATCATCCCCGTGGACGGTCGGCACGCTGGTGCTCTTTTCGGTAGTCGCACTCCTGGTCGTTTCCACGCTCCTCTGGAAAAACAGCCACACGCTCTCGACCACGGGCGTCGGTCTCTCGCTGATTCTGGGTGGCGCGATCGGCAACCTATGGGACCGCTTGACGGCAGGACACGTCACCGACTTCCTGCTGTTCTACGTGAAGTCCTACCAGTGGCCCGCGTTTAACGTGGCCGACAGCGCGATCGTGGTGGGCGCGGGGTTGTTGGTGTACGAGATTCTGTTTGCGAAGGTGCCGAAGGACGTGTCTCAGGTTACAGTGTCCAGGTCTCCGGAAAAACCGAGCTAGTGCGCAGCGTCTACCGCAGTGTGAAGAGGCGCTGACAATCTCACCCGGTACTTCGATTGATAGGCTCTTCCTGACACCTAAGACCCGAGACCTAAGACCTAGCCTTTACGGCGTTCCGTACAGCTGCTTATAGACATTCGCATTGCGCATGATGGCCTGCACGTATTCGCGAGTCTCGGTAAACGGGATGGATTCTACGAATTCCTGCGCATCGCGATACTTCCCTGCCGCCAGCCAGTCTTCCACCCGATCAGACCCAGCGTTGTAGGCAGCCAGCGCATACTCGAACGATCCGAACTTATCGACCATACTCTTGAAATAGCGCGTACCCAGTTGCAGGTTCACCGTGGGCGTGTAGAGCTGGCTCGGACTGAAGTGATGCATCTTCACTTCTTTCGCGACTTTCTTGCCGGTCACCGGAAGCAATTGCATGAGTCCGACCGCGTTCGCCCGTGAGATCGCGTTCGGATTGAACTCGGATTCCTGCCGGATTAATGACGCAACCAGGTAAGGATCAAGTTCATTCTCGCTTGAAAACCGTTTCAAATCGCCCCAGTAGGCTTTCGGGAACAGTGCCTCCCAGTACGTGCGCGGCAACTCCGGAACATCCACTGCGAAGTAATTGGGGACGCCGCGCTTCATGACTTCAATGGCGCGATCGTAGCGCCCACTGTCCTGGTAGAGACGTGCGGTCTCGGCCAGCATCCAGTTGCCGTCGTCGCTGGGCGCTCCGGCTTGAATTTCGCGCACCGCAAAATCCACCAGGCCTCCGTTTTCCAGGAGCCGAGCTTTCTGCACATGCAAATCTTCGGCCGGTGGATCGCTGGTGGTGAACTTGTTCGTCAGGTCAAGCGGCGGAACGCGATCGAGCAATGCATACTGCGCCGGCTCGGTAGAGGGCTTCAGTACCTTCAAACGCTGCCGCGCCAGCTCGGCGTAGTAGAAATTGCGGAAACGGTCGGAGAGCTTCTGATAGTAGGCACGTGCCTTGTTGGGCTCGTTGTCTTCTTCGGCAAGTCGGGCACGCCAATAGAGCGCCGCCGGGACTTCACCCGAATTCGGATAGAGCGCGAGTTGCTGATCAAACTCCTGTTTCGCTTCATCGTTGCGTCCCTGGCGCAGGCTCAGCCATGCAACTTTCCAGTGCGCATACGAAGCCCGCGCTCCATTCGGGAAGCGCTGCTGCATTTCCCGGTAGGCATCGATGGCGCGATCGTAGTCCCGCCGCAGTAGGTAGACGTTCCCCGCCGCCAGCAACGATTGTTCCAGCCACTGACTGGTGGGCGCGCTCTGTCGAAGTTGCGCCTGCAACCGCAGGAATTCGTCGTCCTCGTTGGCCGTACGCGCGCATTCGCCGAGCAGAAAAAGCTTTTGGGCAGCAACATCGGGCGTGCTATCAGGCGTGGAATTTAAAACCTGCTTGGCATCTTTACTGCGTCCGCTCTTCTGCAAAGCCGACGCGAGGGCGAGTTGAAGACCGGGCCGATCTTCAGGACTTACCTCGTCCAGCAGATCGCGATATTCGGTCGCCGCATCGCTATAGCGCTTGCCCTTGGCAAACAGATCGGCGCGCGTGCGACGGTCGGCCAGGGCCAGCGGAGCAATCGAGCCCGTAAGTTTTTTCAACTCCGCGCTTGCCGTGTCGGCCTCCGGGCTGGTGGGCATCCGGTAATAGACATTGCTCAGTGCAGCCACGGCTTTCGCCGACTGCCCCATCGCCGCGTACGCGCGCCCCAAGCCAAGCTCTATGTCCGGCCGGGCTGGAACTCGATCCTTTTCAAGCAGAGCCGCTGCTTCGGCGCCACGATTGTCAGCCAGCAGAGCGCCTGCGTAGACCACATGCGCGTCTTTGGTGAGCAACGAGTCCGGGTATTTTTGGCTGAAGTCGGCGAGCGTGGCCACCGCCTCAGCGGTGCGGCCCGTTTGCAGATAAGAACTGCCCAGATAGTACGCGACGTAATCGCCCAGATCACCGGCGCGCGGACGCGCGTGGTTCAGCGGATCGATAGCCTTCGCGTAATCGTGATCGAGAATGTGCGCGTATCCAATGGCCAACCAAGCCAGTGCACCAGCATCTTCCTTCGAATGCCGCTGGGCATAGGCCGTCACCCCGGCGTAGGCCTGAGGAGTCCTCTCTTGGAGTAGTTGCTGCGCCATGGGGCGCAGGCTCGCCGACGCCACAAACGCCTGCCGGATGCGCTGCACGCGCGGCGACATACGGCGTTTACGCTTCCGGGCTGCAGTGGTTTTCGCAGTGGATTTCGATTTTGAATTCGCGGTCTTCGCAGACGAGCTCGATGCCTTTGAGGAACTCTTGCGCGTGGAAGGGGCAGCCGCACCGTCGGACTGCTTTCCGATTGCTTGCGCCGGAAGCCACAAAGATCCGCTGGCGATCCCTGCAGCAACGAACAGAATGAGTTTTCGGGAGGACAACACGCCTAGTTTCTACCGCCGGAAATTGGGTCCCATCACTGAAATATCGTCTTCTGCCAGACTGCGAACGATCTCCGCCTGCAGATAGTCGACGTTTGCCGCCACCGTATTTCCATAACGCTTCTTGAAGGTAGCGCGGCTCTTGTCGATGTCTTCTTTCAACCGGTCATACAAATCCTTGTTCTTGCGGCCTTCCGCAACCTTAGCTTGGTTATAGAGCTTGATCTCATCCACCAGCAGGCGCGCAAAACGCTGAGCCTTGCGATGCACATCAGCGTCTTCGTCGCTCAGAGCCGGTGCTGCATGCCCGACAGAGCCAGCCGGATCGACTCCCGCCGCCGCCGCTGCCGCGGAAACAACTTCCGCATGCGCAGGTTCCGCGACCGGAGCTTCATAGGCTGCGGAAGCCGAAGCTGTATGTCGCGGCGAATGGCCCGCAAACGGATCATTGAAACTGGTTGATGCCTGCATCGCCGTCGCAGCTGGCGCGCTATCCGCATAGGGAGCGGCTTCGCGCGGGGCTTGCTTGCGCAGCGACACCAACTCCAGCCATGCACTGGTCGAAACCACCAGCAACTCTACCGAGGCCGTGTCCAGCCGATCCTTGTCGAGACCGCAATCCGCGTACAGAATCGCCGCCACTTTATCTTTCAAAAGTAGCGGCAGCATCACGATGTGATCGTCCGCCGGACCGCCGAAACGGTCGATAAATCGCGGATCCATATCGAGGACCTGCCCGCTGAAAGGAGCTTTTTCCTGCAGCACTCGTTCCGGCAGTCCACGCGTCGCATCCAAGGCAAAGTCTTTCACGCCGTCATTGTCTTCGAAGCCGCGTCCCTGCCATCCGGTTGCCGCACCGCCTTTAATTACGAACAGCGCAGTCCGCCCCGCATGTTGCGAAACGCTGTCGAGCAGCGCGCGCAGAATTTCTTTCTGCGTACTGCCCGCATGTATGGCAGCTACGCCGCGCAGCAGATCTGCCGGCCCGGCGCCCGCGCCATCGTGCGCGCCCGCGTCGGCCGCGCCCTGCGGCAAGACTTCGAGAACTCGGCGCACCAGTTCCTCACGGATCTGCGGAAGGTGTCCTTGCAGAACCTGCGTGACCACACGCTCCACGATGGGTCCGATTTCGTTCGTGCCTGTCATGAATTCTCGGTAACTCTCTGGAAAGCCCTGGCGAATTCCCCAGCTAACCCTTGATTATACGGTACTTGCGCCATGCCTTCCGGTGCCTTTAGGACGTGTTCCCCCGTGCATCCGGCCCCACCCAAGAAATTTATCGTAAAGCGCACCACACCGGATACGGCAAAAGCACTCGTCAGAAACCTTGGTTACCAAGTAGAATAACAACTTCGCGTTCCGCGAAAGCCTCGCAAAATACTGCATCGGACCAAGAATGAGCGCCATCCAACCAAACATAGGCGAGCCCGTTAGCGAAGAGATGGCGCTGGTTCAGGCGGCGAAGAAGGGCGACGTCTCTGCTTTTGAAGGGCTGGTGAAGCGATACGATCGCAACGTTTTTCGGATCGCGCAGCACATCACGCAGAACCGGGAAGATGCCGAAGACGTAGTCCAGGACGCGTTCCTGAAGGCGTACAGCAACCTGGAACAGTTCCAGGGCCAGTCGAAGTTTTACACTTGGCTGGTTCGGATCGCCGTCAATGAAGCGCTGATGAAGTTGCGGCGCCGGCGGCCCGAGCGTACCGTTTCGCTGGACGAGGATGTCAAGACTGAGGAAGATTCGGTTCCCCGCGAGATCGCGGATTGGAGTCCGAATCCCGAGCAACTCTACAAGCAAGCAGAGTTGAAAGATATCTTGACGCGAACGATCCAGGGCTTGCCGCCGAGTTTCCGGACGGTTTTCGTCTTGAGAGACGTGGAAGGACTTTCCACCGAGGAGACGGCCGAGGCTTTGGGTCTCAGCATCCCCGCGGTGAAGTCAAGACTGTTGCGGGCGCGCCTGCAACTGCGGGAGCGGCTCAGCCGCTACTTTAAGAAACGTGAGAGCGGAGATGGCCAAAAGTGAAATGCTCTGAGTTCCTGCAAGAGCTGACGAATTACCTAGACGGCGCACTCGATGATCGGACCAAGTCCGAACTCGAAGACCACTTGGCTTGGTGCCACAACTGCTACGTAGTATGCGATACGACCAAGAAGACCATTGAGATTTATCGCGACTCCGAGCTTTACGAATTGCCCGACGATTTGCGAACGCGACTGCGCTCCGCAATCATGTCGAAGTGCCAGCAAAAGAAAAAGACCCAGGAGAGCTTTTAGCAACACATCCCCCCTCCCCGCTTCCTGCAAAAATTAAGGTCACTTGTATGCAGAAGTTTTCATTTGTCCGGCTTTCGGACAGAGGATCCTCTCGCTGCAAGTCGAACCTTTTCGCAGGCATCCGAATCTAAGTAGATGTCTGGAGTTGGCTGTCGTATTGCACTACTGATCATTTGTGGTTCTGGGGAGGTTTCGCAATGGGGAAGGTTTTCGATGCGCTTTTCGGTTGCTGGCACCAGCGCTACAGTTTTCCAATCACCGTGAAAGCGGGCGTGCGCCGCAACAAAGCCGCTGCTCTCACAGGCACTTACGTGGTTTGTCTGGATTGCGGAAAAGAGTTCGGGTACGACTGGCAGGAAATGCGAGTCGTGTCTGGCACGCAGAGTCCGACAAGCGCGGTGCGGTCATTTGCGACCAAGGAGGCCGCCTGATCGGCAGCTTCGCGAACTAGTCAGTTCCATGCAAAGCAAAACCGGCAGCGCAAGCTGCCGGTTTTTGTGTCTGATTCAGTCGACGGCTAATCGTCGCGGCGATGCAGGGTCGGACGATCGTCGTCCCCGCCCTTGTCGCCGTTCTTATCGCTCGATTTGTCGGCAGTCGACGTCCGCCGCAAGCTCGGCTTAGTGCCGCCCTTGTCGTCAACCATCTTCCTCCGATTTTCAACGCTCGCCAGTCGCGCCTTCACATCGGCAAACTCGGAGGTGGTAACAATGTACTGCTGGCGTGCAGGAAGAATGCGGGAAATCTCTTCCTGCGATTTTGTGATGCGATCCGGGGTCTGCGGGTGCGTCGAGAACGCCTTCGCCAGGGTGCCGGCCTTCTTCTTTTCACGCGCCTGGAGCTTTTCAAAAAACGCTACGTACGCGTTGGGATCATATCCGGCTTTGTACATGTACTGAAGTCCAAGGTAATCAGCCTCTGACTCGAAGCTGCGCGAGAACGCTAAAAATCCCATTGGAATGGCAAGACCCGCCGCCGAACGCACTGCATAGCCGATACCGCCACCAACGAAGATCAGCGGAATCGTACCGATGTTCATCCACTGCGCGCGCGTCATCTGGCGCGTGCTGTGGCGTGCCGCCACGTGCGCGATCTCGTGCGCCATCACGCCGGCTAGCTCTGATTCTTCATCTGCGGCTAGGATCAATCCCGTATTCACATAGAAGAAGCCGCCGGGCAGGGCAAACGCGTTGACTTCGTCCGAATCGACCACCTTGATCGTGAACGGAACCTGCGCATCCGAGTTGCGCACTAGGTTCTGCCCGATGCGATTCACGTATTCCGTAATGACCGGATCGCGGATCAGCTTCGACGTGGCTTCCACTTCCTGGGCATATTGCTTGCCCATGCGGATCTCGCCTTCGAGCGAATACCAATCTCCCAACCCGCGCCCGCCCACCTTGCGATTGCCGATGGCGTTTACGTCGTTCTTGCTACCGTCGTGTTTAACTTTGCTATCGTCCGGTTGAGCGACCACCTTCGGTGGGTCTTTTTTGGCCGTGTCGTCGGCCTTCGAGGTATCGTCCTTCTTTGCGTCATCCTTGGAATCCGTATCCGGCGTGGGCTTTGCCGTTGGGTCGGACGGCGTCTGGGCAGAGGGGTCCGCTGGATTCCTTCTTAAAGTGGGTTTTGCCGAAGGGCTTTCCTGATCCGCAGGAGTTTCGGGCTTCTGGTCCGGAGCCGTTTGCTGGATAGACGGTGTCTGCTGATCTTTTGTGTCCTTTGAATCTTGCTGCGCTACCGCGGAAGAAGCCAGCAGCAATGCCGAGAGAACGATTGCACCTGCAGAGAGGCGAGACTTCATAAAAACTCCTGCCCTGGACCCGGGCCCCACTTGCGCAAATTATACGCCCGGGTAGATGTGGCACTCCTAACGATTCTTATGACTTGGACGCCGAAAGGGCAGGAGGGGTTATCTGCAACGACTCTTAAGCAGGTAAGAATTCGGCGACAAACCGAGGGCAAAGCTCTGTGAAAACCCATAGCCGCCCCGCGGCCTGCGGTCTATCTTGGGGCGAAACTACGCAAAATCCCGTCAAAAGCGGGCCGCATCAGGCCAAAGTCGGCGTCGGGAGCGACGAACACCAGGTACAGGATGAGGCTCCCCTTTGCCTGCACCGCAACCAGCCGGATCCGCTCCGGCACCGGCTGCCCTTTTTCGCGGATCGCCGAACTCCCCAACAGTTCCACACTCTTGGCCGCCCGGCCGCCTACCGTGAGGTCTTTTGCATTGCCGGCCTGCCGCAAGGCCGGGTTCGTGTCGCGAATCGAGCTGATGAGCTGACGGGTCGCCTCGCCCAATTCCTTCGTGCCGGTGCCTGGCGTAAAGCCGCTGACGATGGTCCCGTAGGCGACGGTCTCGCGATCCGCCCCGCCCTTCGGGTACATCGTGAGTGACGAACTCTTCTCGCCGATGACTTCCCAATCCGCTGGGTAGGAAATGCGAAACGCACCGTGCTCGAAGGGCCTGAGCTTCTCTACCGAGAGCTCTTTCGCCGATAGCCGGCGCAGGGCGACCTCAGGCGTGGCATCCTTTGGAGATTCCACCTTCCCGGGTGCGATCGTTGCAAGCGCGCTCTTCGCCGCCAGAAATTCGGCGCTGTCCCCCTGCTGAAATTTCTTGGCCGCGAACCGCGAGAGAATGTTGGCGACATCACGAGCGCGATTTCCAGGGTCCGGATGGGACGCCAAAAAGCTCGGTCCGCCGCCGCCGCCCTGCTGCTCTTTCAGCTTCTGGAAGAAAGTCACCATGGCGTGCGGGTCAAATCCAGTGTCGTAGATAATCTGCGCGCCGACCATGTCGGCTTCTGTTTCAGCGTCGCGCGAGTACTTGGTGAAAACCGAGCCAGCCCCGATCGAAATGCCCATCTGCGCCAGCGATCCCGCCCATCCGCCGACGCTGGACCCCAGTACGCCGTTTAGAATCGCCAGTGGAATCGTGGCCTTGCTTTGTCGCGAGGCCTGCCGGGTCGAGTGCCGCATGACGACATGGGAAACTTCATGGCCCACCACGCCGGCAAGTTCGGCTTCGCTGGCTGCCGCGATCGTTCCGGTATTCACATAGATAGGCCCGCCCGGGAGCGCGAACGCGTTGATCTCCTTCTGATTCACGACGCGAAACGTATAGGGAAACTTGTAACCGGGCGCCTTCGCGGCCAGTTGGTTGCCGAGCGCGTTAATGTACTTTGACACTGGATGATCGACCGGCAGCAGCGGCAGCTCTTTCTCGATTTCCGCAATGGCCTGCCGACCGTAATCGACTTCCTGTTCGAGCGAGTACCGATTTCCGCTGCTGGGATTCGCTGTGACCCGGCCCTTCTTCGGGTCGACATTGGCGAAGGCGACGAGCGTCGTCAGGATTAGTACGACCGCAACGACCGACCGCAATCGCGAACTTTGTTCTGCAAGCTTCATTGCTGCGGATTTACTACTTCTACTTCAATAACCGTCGAAAAGCCGAAGCGCTGGCGTCTCGCCCTCGCACACTTAGGTTTTCGCCCGCCGAGATTCTTACCGCGCTACATCACTAATCATCATCATCACGCGCTCCGGCCGGAAAGACCGTGTGCTTGGCCGCCGGCATCTTCACGCTTCCCTTGCGCTCGCGCCACAGAATCGCATTGAGCACCTTCGTATCGACGGCATCGGGACGCGTGAAATCCATGCGCGACGAAGCCTTCGCCCCTTTTGCTGCCGCCGTATTGACTTTGTAAATAAGCCCGTTGTCGCGGTTCGCAGTGTCCACCTGAAACGGCGCTTGATTCCCGGCACCCGAAAACGAACTGACCATCAGTGGCGCGTAACCGTCGTTCAGATTCATCGGGGGAAGGCCGAGAAGTTCCTCCATGCTGTGTATCACGCTGGCCGTCGTGAAAAACCCATGCTCGACCAACGGACGTTCACCCGCAACCGGCGCGTATTTGCTGATTACTAACACGACCGAGCGATGCGCATCCACATGGTCGACGCCGTCCTGCGCGTCGTCTTCGAGCACGAAAATCGCGGTGTCGTCCCAGTACGCGCTGTGCGAGACCGCCTCGACGATTCTTCCCAGCGCCAGATCGTTGTCGGCCACCGAGGCCGAGGGCGTCGCCCTCCCTGCCCGCGTGCCCCCGGTGTGGTCGTTGGGAAGATGCATAATCACGAGGTTCGGCAGTTGCTCGCCCTTGCCGTCTTTTCGCGCCTGCACAAAATTCTGAAATTCATTCAGAAACTCATCGGCCCGCAGTTGGTCGGGATAGTCCACGTTGAAGGGCGGATACGCCAAGTCCGTATGATTCTTCAGCTCTTTCATCGTGGCGACCGTCTCCTTGCTGAGCGGCACCGGCCACGGATATGGGCTCGAACTGCCTTTCGGACTGCCCAGCGTAGCCGGCAACGGCTCGCCCTGCCGGATGGCGTCATGCTCACACTCCTCGCCCTGCGGCTGCGGATTTCCTTCTTTCGGCGTGGCGTCGAGCGATTTCAGCGGGCAGAAATCGGCTTCAATGAACTCGCCATAGTCTCGGTACGTGATGCCATGGCTCGCAGCATTTACCCACAGATACCCGGTTTGCGGCGAGTTCACATTCGGAATCCCACGCTCCACGGGATACTCCTCGGCGACCGAACCGCCGAAATCATAGGTCCGCTCGTGCCCGCGATAGGCAATCTGCCAGGTCGCTTCGTTGTAGTCGCTCGCAGTTGCGGCCGTCGACCAGACGTGACCATTGCCCGAAACTTCCCCGCTGTCGTAGAAGTTGTCGAAGATTCCAAACTGCAGGGCCAGCTTGTGCTCGTTGGGCGTGATCTCGCGCCCATACATGGTCAGCGATGGGTCGCCGTTCGCTTCTTTCAAGTCGCCGAAGATCTGATCGTAAGTGCGGTTTTCCTTGATGATGTAGAGCACATGCTTGATGGGATTCGCACCACCGGCAAACTTGAACGTTCCCGCATCGGCATGCAGCCGGTTCCCTTCTTCCACCTGTTTCGTGAGCTCCGGTAACTTCTTGCTCGCGTCCGCAAAGTTCACCCGACCCAGCGATCCGTAAAGCAGCGTTGCAATGTAGGGATGTTCGCGCTTCCGTCGGCCGGCGGGAATCACATTCTGTCCATTGTTCGGACCCGTGCTGTGTCCTTTGGCGGTCGCAACCCACAAATCGTCGCCGTGCATCGCCAGCGCCGTCGGATACCAATCCGTGGGGATGAAGCCGGCGGCGCCTTGAGGCGCGTCGAGAGTTCCCGCCTTGTCCTCCAGGTTAAAGACCGCTACGCCGTTCAGCATCGCGGTGGCCACAAGCAACTGCTTTCCGTTTTGCGAAAGCGCTAGAGCTACTGGAGACGTGCCGCCATAGGCTTGCCCGTTGAGCCAGGTAGAGAACCAGGAAGTGGGCTTGCCATCCGCCGTCGAAACACCGACAACTCGGTCGGCATTGGAGAGAGTCACGTACAAAGTCTTCTCGTCGGGACTCAATAGAAGCGAGGTGGGGTGCGACCCAGGTGCGATCTCCGACTCGGGTTTCGCCAGTGAAATCCGCCGAACCACTTGCCCACTTGCCAGATCCAACTCCGCGACTTCCGATGCGTTCCACAAACTGCACCAGCCTCGCCGGCCATCCTTCGCCACCACCACAGTGAACGGATAGGCAGAAGGGACTAACCGATTCGAGCTCAGGTCAAATTGATGAACAATCTGACCGCTCGCTGCATCGATCAGAACCGCGCTGTCGGAGTAGTTGTTTGCGACGAATAGCCGCTCACCCTTGTCGCTTGGCACCACCGCCAATCCCGCCGGATATGGGGTCGCCGTACCCGCAGGTGTATTGAACACTCCTCCCGCCACGTATTTTCCCGGCGCCAGCTTCGTGGGTTCGATCTTGATGAGACGTTCCGGCGCGACCTTGCCTTGCTGAAACGTGTAGACGGCGATCGCATTCCCGGTATCGCCGGGTTTGATGCCCGTTGGATCGGTGATCGATCCCAACGACGCGTACAGATGCTGCCCGTCTCCGCTGAACGCAAGCCCAACGAAATAACTCTGGTGAGATTCTTCGGCGAGCCGATCGTCCGGAAAGTCCTTTACTTCCCCGCTGGTGAGATTCGCGATCGATATCGACTGCCGGCCACGACTGTCCTGCGTTCCGTACCCCGCATGCACCATCGCCGCGTAATGTCCATCGGGGCTGAGAGCGATCGTTGCCGGAAAACTGTTGAGGGGCGAGATGCGCCCAGTCTCGGGAGCGAGAGTCTTGCCGTTCGGCAAATTGATCGGCGACCTCGCCGGCTTCTCCTGGCCTAGGAACGATGCAGCTCCGAACAGCAACAAGCTCACCAGCAATACGACTGCTTTACGCACGACTTCCTCCGCAGAAAACAGAAAGCCGGTCAGTATCTCTGACCGGCTCACAGGTTTGCAAACTGGTGAAGATTTAGTGGGTTTCGCTGGCTGCCCGCTGCGCGGCCTGCTCCTGTCCGTTGGGCTCCTGCGGAGCGTTATGCCGGACGTCGGCTCCGCGCACCCAGAAGATCACATCCTCAGCAATGTTGGTCGCGTGGTCGGCCACGCGCTCCAGGTTGCGAGCTACCAGCAGCGCATCGAGCGCCTGCCGAGTCGTTTCGGGACGCTCGTTCATGGTCTTCACCAGCACGATGAATGCTTCATCCCGCATGCGATCGACCACGTTGTCCATCTCGAGCACGGCTTGCGCCAGCTCGGCCTTGGCTTCGATGAACGATTCCAGCGACCGCCGCACCATCGCGCTCACCGCCGCCGACATGCGGCCGATGTCCACCGGAAGATCAACCGCTGGCAGCGCGACCATATCCATCACGCGCTCCGCGATGTTTACCGCCTGATCGCCCACGCGCTCGAGGTCGGCATTGATCTTGGTGACGGCTAGAATGAAGCGGAGATCCACAGCCATGGGCTGCTGCATGGCGAGCATATCGAACGCCAGCTCGTCGATCTCGCGCTCGGAGATGTTGATCTGGGTCTCGCCTTCGAGCACCATCTGGCAGCGCGTGAGGTCGCGGTCCAGATAGGCCTGGCAGGCGCGATCCACGGCCTGTTCGGCGAGCCCTCCCATCCGTAGCAGCTTCTGGCGCAATTCGTCGAGGCCCTGCTGAAATCGGGTACGCATTATCCAAACCTGCCTGTGATGTAGTCTTCGGTGCGCTTGTCCGAGGGATTCGTGAAGATCTTCTCCGTCTTGTCGTACTCGATCATGCGCCCCAGAAGAAAGAATCCCGTGTACTCGGCCACGCGCGCCGCCTGTTGCATGTTGTGCGTCACGATCACGATAGTGTACTGCGCTTTTAATTCGAAAATGAGTTCCTCTATCTTGCCGGTCGAGATGGGATCGAGCGCCGAACAGGGCTCATCCATCAGCAGCACTTCCGGTTCAACCGCCAGCGCGCGTGCAATGCACAACCGCTGCTGCTGGCCACCGGAGAGACTAGCTCCGGATTTTTTGTGTATGGAATCCTTTACTTCATCCCACAACGCGGACGAGACAAGCGATTTCTCGACCACGTCGTCCAGATGCTTCTTGTCGCGGTAGCCATTAAGCTTCAGCCCGGCCGCAACGTTTTCGTAGATCGACATCGTCGGGAAAGGATTCGGCTTCTGGAACACCATACCGATGCGGCGGCGCAGTTTCGTCGCCGATGTGCCCTCGTACGCGTCGTACTCGCCGATCTTCACTTTGCCTTCGACCCGCGCTTCCGGGCTGGTCTCGTGCATACGATTCAGGCAGCGGATGAATGTCGACTTGCCGCAGCCCGAAGGGCCGATCAAGGCCGTCGCGTGATTGGCTTGCACGTTCAGGTTGATATCGTGCAATGCCTGCGTCTTGCCGTACCAGGCATTCAGTTTTTCGACCTGGATTCCGACTCCCATTGCTTTAGGCCACTCCTCCAAGAGTTCCGCGCCGCACAACGATGCGCACCGCCGCCACCGCCGATACGATGAGAATGATCAACACCAGAGCTCCGGCCCACGCCTGCCGGTGCCAGTCGTCATACGGGGAGATTGCGTAAGTAAAAATCTGCAGTGGCAGTGCCGCGGTCGGCTGATCGAGGCGCCAGTTCCAGAACTGGTTGCCGAACGCCGTAAACAGCAAAGGCGCGGTTTCTCCCGCTACGCGCGCAAACGCCAGCATGACGCCCGTGATGATGCCTGAAGTCGCGGTGCGCAGCGTGATCGAGAGCGTCGTTCGCCAGCGCGGCACGCCCAATCCGTAGGCGGCTTCCCGGAGCACATTTGGCACAAGCAACAACATCTCTTCGGTCGTTCGCGTAATGGTCGGAACCATCATGATGGCCAGCGCAACACCGCCGGCCAGCGCAGAGAAGTGTTTCTGCCGCAACACCACAAGAGCGTAGGCCACGATGCCAATCACGATCGAAGGGACGCCGTTCAAAACGTCGGAGACAAATCGCACCAGGTCGCCAAAGCGATTCCGCCCGAATTCGGCCAGGTAGATGCCTGCTCCGATGCCCAGAGGTACACCCAACAGGCTTCCAATCGAGAGAATCAGCACGGATCCGGCAATTGCGTTGGCCATGCCCCCGCCCAATTCTCCTGGCGGCTTCGGCGTCTGCGTGAGGAACGCCCAGTTTACCGACCCCACTCCCTTGTAAACCAGGTAGCCAAAGATCGCCACCAGCGGCGTGAGCACGATGACGACGGTCGACACGGCAAACGTTGTCGCCATCCCATCGGTGATTCTTCGCCACAGACCGATTTCGAGTTTGGGAGTCGCTGCGCGGGTGTCAGGCACGAGCCCTCGCAGGCTGGCCGCGTGTCACGCTCCAGACCATGAATCGGGCCAGCGCATTGACGATGATTGTGACCAGGAACAAGGCCAGTCCGATTTCGATGAGTGCGGAAAGGTAGAGGTTTCCAGCAGCTTCGCTGAACTCGTTCGCCAGTACGCTTGCCATGGTGTATCCAGGAGCGAACAGCGACTTCGCGATTTCCGGGCGATTGCCGATCACCATCGTGACCGCCATGGTCTCGCCCAGCGCTCTACCTAAGCCAAGAATCACTCCGCCCACGATTCCGGCGCGCGCGTTACGCAGCACGCCGATGCGAATCATTTCCCAGCGCGTTGCGCCCAGCGCAAGCACCGCCTCACGCTGATGCTGCGGCACCACCTGCAACACCTCACGCGTGATCGACGAGATGATGGGGATGATCATGATCGCGAGGATGATCCCCGCGCCCAGCATTCCGATCCCGTAAGGTGCGCCTTCGAAGAATCCGGTCCACCCCAACGTTTTCGCCAGGAAGGGTTCGACGTAGTTTCTCAGAATGGGCACGAGCACGAAGATTGCCCAAAGCCCGTAAATCACGCTCGGAATCGCAGCCAGCAATTCGGTCGTGAACGACAGCGGCCCGCGCAGCCACTTCGGGCACATCTCGGTCGTGAACACACCGACGCCGACCGCGAGAGGCACCGCAATGATCAGCGACAGCAGCGAAGAAACCAGCGTGCCGTAGACGAATGGCAGCGCGCCATACTGATCGTTGACTGGGTCCCAATCCTGTCCCCAGAAGAACTTCCATCCGAAAGCATGCCAGGAGAGTTGCGAGCGGCTGACCAGTTGCCAAACGATCAACGCTAGGATCAACAGCACGACCAGCGCACAACCCAGAATCGCCCAACCGAACATGCGGTCGGCCAGCACTCCATCGGAGGAGTTCAGCAGCGGATTGTTGCGCGTCTTGGCGTGAGTTCCAGCCACTGGCTGAGGCCCCGCGGTCTGCGGGCGAAACAGGGCTTGATTCGCCATGCCTGCACCGTAACAGAATCGTGTTACAGGAGTGTTAAAAGTGCTTTTCCGTCTGCAACTTGGGGGACTTTGGAGGCCTTCTTCATAGGCGGAACAGATGCACTCCGCCCGACATGCACTCGAAAACTGTCGATCCGGTAGAATCGTGGACCGCAACTAAACCTCATGCCCGTTTTCGCCGCGGTTGATATCGGTTCGAACTCGGTTCGCCTGAAGATCGCCCGCTTGCGCGGCCGTAAACTCCACGCCATTCACGAAGACCGCGAAGTCACGCGGCTGGGCGAAGGCGTGTTCCGCTCGAACTTCCTGTCGCCCGAATCAATGGCGGAAACCGTCAAGGTTCTCCGTCGCTTTCACCGCACTGCGCAGCGTCTGGGCACGGATTCGGTCCGCGTCGTCGCCACCAGTGCCCTGCGCGATGCGCGCAACTCGCAGGCTTTTCTGGAGTGGGTGCGCTCTGCCACCGGATGGACGGTAGACATCATCTCCGGCCTCGAAGAAGGCCGCCTCATCCATCTTGGACTGGTCGCGAATTTGCGCCTCAGCACGTCGACGGTACTCATGATCGACCTCGGCGGCGGCAGCTGCGAACTGACTGTTTCGCGGCGCGGACACATTCGCGACACTGTGAGCCTGCCGCTCGGCGCCGTGCGGCTGACGAACGAATTCCTCAGCCACGATCCGCCCCGCAAGGGCGAGCTACAGCGCATGCGCGGCTTCATTGCCCGCGAAGTCGGGCGGGTTTCGGCAAAGATTGTCGCGTCGAGGGTTAACGCCGCGATCGCAACCTCCGGAACCGCAGCCGCCCTGGCAGCAGCTGCCAGCCACCTCATTCGACCTTCCGGAAAAGGCCGCACCCCGGTCGTCACACGCGCGGAAATGAAGCGCATCGCAAAACTCATCAGCCGCCTTCCCCTCGAAGAGCGGAAAAAGATTGTAGGTATCGGGCCGCGCCGGGCCGAAATCATTGTCGCGGGCGCGATGGTCTACCGCGAACTGGTCGAGCGCTGCCAGCTTCGTTCCTTTCGCTACTCGCCGCTTGGCCTTCGCGATGGCCTGCTCGCGCAAATGGCCGCGGAATACGATCGCAGCACGCGCTCCGGCCGCCAGATCGAGTCCGAACGCTGGGATTCGCTGCAGCAGGCCGTGCATCACTACCGCGTCGACATGGGGCACGCCTTGCAGGTGCGCGACTCGGCCATGGAATTATTCGCAGCGTTGAAGTCGCTCCATCACCTGCCCCCCGAATACCGCGAGTGGCTCTCGGCAGCGGCCATGCTCTACGAGGTCGGCGACTACGTGAACCGCAACGGGCGTCACCGCCACGCACACTACATCATTTCCAATTCTGAGATTCTCGGATACACGCCGGAGCAGCGCCGCATCATCGCCGCCATCGCCCGTTATCTGGGCAAGTCGCGTCCCACTCCGACTGACAGCAATCTCAAAGGACTGCAGTCGCTCGATCAGGAGCACATTGCCAAAGCTTCCATGCTGCTGCGGCTCGCGCGCTCCATGAATCTCGGGCGCAGTCGCTCCGTGCAAAAGGCGCGAGTAAGCATTCGCAATGGCGCCGTCAAGATGACACTGCTGTCGAAACGGAGAGTGGGCCTGGATCTGGAGCTTTGGGCAATCGAGAAAGACCGGGATTACTTCCGTGAACTCTTCGGGCGGGAGCTTTCGGCGGCGGCCGCATAGAGAGAACGCAGCACTTTGGGTGTCAGGCACCACGACAGCGACCCCGCACTGCGACGAAGCTCAACCTTGGCAACCGCTCCCTTCCTCAATTCCAGGGCCGCCTCGCATCCAGTAGGACTGACAATCCGTCCAAGAAATTCGCTCAGATTCGGATTGTGTCCAACCACCATAATGGCCTCGTGGCGCGCGTACTTGTCGAGAAGTTTGCGGAAGTCGGCGAACGTCGCCTGCGGCCGTAGCGCTGGTTCAATCTGCAGCTTTCCTTCGAATCCCATCTCGTTGCCCACGAGCGAAGCGGTCTGGGTCGAGCGCTTCAGCGGACTCGAAATGACGGCATCCACCTGCACATCGAGCGCAGCCAGGGCGCGCCCCACGTAGCCGCACTGCTCGATGCCTTCTTTATCGAGGCCTCGCTTCTCGTCCTTTTTCGGCGATGCCATCCGCTCGCCGGCGTTCGCGTGCCGCAGGAAATAGACAATCATTCAGCTCTTAGAGATCCTTTCCAACCGTGATTCTTCGCCGGCCACGCGACGGGGTCGCGGGCATGGCTTGTAGGGGCTGTTTGCCCTCCGCTAGCGAGATGAAAAACTCCTGCGCGTTAAATGCGGCCGCGCCCGAAGGCGCCCTGCCCCCGCGCTTGCCCGGCGTCTGCCATACACGATGGTAGGAACCGTCTTTTGCCAGAATCCGGGTCTTCACGTTGTCGGCCAAATAGCCTTCCAGAATTTCCTGGCGCACGCGCTCCACAGCCATCGGATCTTTCAGCGGCGTCAGCACCTCGACTCGTTCGTAGAGATTGCGCGGCATCCAATCGGCGCTGCCGATGTAAACCTCTTCGTCGCCGCCGTTCGAGAAGTAGTAGATGCGGCTGTGCTCGAGGAAACGTCCGACAATGCTGCGCACCTTGATGCGATCGCTGACTCCACGCACTCCGGGTCGCAGCGCACAAATACCGCGCACGAGCAGATCGATTTCAACGCCTGCCTGCGACGCCCGGTACAGAGCCAGGATTACTTTCTTGTCGAGCAGTGCGTTCATCTTGGCGATGATCCGCGCCGGACGTCCCAGCCGCGCATGCTCGGCCTCGCGCGCAATCAATTCCATCAATTTCTCGGCCAAGTCGAGCGGCGCCACCAGCAGCGGTTCATAGCTGGGAGTCTCCGCGTACGCGGTGAGGAAGCTGAAGACGTCGTGTACGGCGCCTGTGATTTGAGGGTGGGCAGTAAGCAGGCTCAGATCGGTGTAAATGCGCGCCGTCGTCGCGTTGTAGTTCCCGGTCCCGATATGTGCGTAGCGACGGGTCACGCCATCCGGATCGCGCCGCGCCAGCAACGAAAGCTTGCAGTGTGTCTTCAGCCCAACCAGTCCGTGGAACACCTGCACGCCCGCGTCTTCCAAATCACGGGCCCACCGGATATTCGACGCCTCATCGAACCGGGCCTTCAACTCAACGACGGCAGTGACTTCTTTCTTCGCCGCGGCAGCAATCAACGCGGGAACAATCAGGGAGTGTTCGTTGGTCCGGTATAGCGTCTGCTTGATGGAGAGAACGCGATCGTCCTCCGAGGCCGACTCAATGAACGAAATCACCGCATCGTAAGAATCAAACGGGTGATGCAGCAAAACATCGTGCCGACGGAGTTCCTCGAACAAATCCTGCGATTTGGCCGTAAGCCGCAACTCGCGCGGGATGAAAGTCTTGAATTTCAGCTCGGGATGCTTGGTCTGCTCGTAGACGTTGAATAGCCGAGACAGATTGACCGGCCCGTTCACTGAAAACACCTGCCACGGATCCAGTTCGAACACGCCCCGCAGCCGCTCGATGATTTCCGGATCGGCATCGGCCTCGATCTCCATCCGCACCGCATCACCCTTGCGCCGGTTGTGGAGCTCCGCGCGCACCGACTCCAGCAAACTCCGCGCCTCTTCCTCCGCCAGATACAGGTTGCTGTTGCGCGTGACGCGAAAGGCCGCCGACGAAACGATGTCGTACCCGTGATACATGCGCGCGGCATGAAACGCCACCAGGTCCGCCAGAAAAATGAAATCGACCGTATCTTCCGAAGGCAGGCGAATCAGTCGCGGCAACGCGCGCGGCACTGTCACTACGCCTGTATAGGTCATCGCTGACCGCCGGCGCCGCCGCAGCAGGAAAGCCACGCACAACGCCTTGTTGATGACCCGGGGAAAAGGATGCGCGGGATCGACCGTCACTGGCGTCAGCAGCGGATCAAGTTCCCGCTCGCAATATTCCTCGACAAACGACTTGGCCGCCGTATCCAGCTCATGCAGCCCGAGAACCCGAATCCCGTGCTCTGCCAGCCGCGGCCTCAGGTGTCCGTTCCAGCAGTCGTACTGCTCATCGACGAAATCGTGCGTCTCGCGGCTGATGCGGTCGCGCTCTTCCATCAGCGTCAATCCGTCGGCCGCGCCCTCGTTGTACCCGTCTTCAATCTGCTGCACGAGGGATGCGACGCGGACTTCAAAGAATTCGTCAAGATTGCTGGCGGAGATCGACAGAAACTTCAGCCGCTCGAGCAAGGGATTGTTCTGATCCGAAGCTTCCTCCAGGACGCGCCGATCGAAGGCGAGCCACGACAGTTCCCGGTTGATGAAGTTCGCAGGACTGTCGAGTAGAGGGCGGGCCATGGCTAGTGAACAATTCGTTCCGCGTGCAAGGATGACTTTTTGAGGATAAGGAACTTCACTTCTGATCCATCCTCACGTTTCACGTACATGAAGTGCTTGTCGAGGCGCAGCGAGATGCTCTCTTCCGCTTTCCAGAAACTCGGTAACATTTCATGGGAGTTGCGGGGAAGAAACTCACCTTCGTAGCGCGTTCCATCCACGTCGACGGCAAGCGTGTAGTACGGCTCTTCCGTCATGATGGCCGTATTCACGACGTAGAGCTGAACCCGGTCGCGTTCCAGCTCGCGGATCTCGAGAATCGTACCCGCGACGTATTCCCGCTGCACACCGAAGGCAGAAGCTGCTGCCAGCAGGAGAATGCACGAAGTTGCAATTCGGCGCAGCATTTCGAACTTCCAGTATAAAACAGCGCCGCGGTTCACGCTTTTACACAGTCCGAACACACAAATGCTGAATTTGCGCCCCTGAAAGCGAGCCGAGCCCCTGCAAAACTGGGAGTCCCGCTCATTTCTTGCAAGAAATGAGCGGGAATGAACGAGGGCGGGCTAGAACGTGTAGATCAGGTCAAACTGCAACCGGTTCAACCAGGGCTCCACTTGTCCCGGCTTTACCCCGGTCGCCAATGTGGCGTTCAGGAGGTTGCTGTTGAGCGTGCGCCCATGCCACCAGGTGAACCCGGCTACCGTGTTCTGGCGGATCTTCCACAGCGCGTAAATGCGATGCTGCAGAATGTTGGTCGGCGCGCGCTGATCGCTTTCCGCAAACGTGGCAATCACCGCATCCTGTTCCTGCCGCAGCCACGCGTAACCGAATTGCAGGTCGCCCCGGTTTTTTTGTTGTCCAACGCTGGCATCGATCAGGTAGACATGCGACTGTTTTCCCAAACTCGTGTTCACCGCGGGTCGGCTGGTCGTGCAGGTCACCACCAGCGTTACCGGATCCTGCGTGCATCCGCTCCGCGCGGAGGTGTCGAACGGATGATCGGCCGCGTTGAGGTTGTTCTCATATTCCAGGATCAGGTTGATGGGAAACTTCGCCGCCGGCGTCTTGATCTGGTTATTCAGAATGAAATCGGCGTACAGGAAGTTCGAAAGGAAGTGCCACACTGGAGCGTTCGGCTTGCTCAAGTCGACCCAGGTGGAGTTGGTCATGCCGTTCGCCGCGGCCACGCAACCGTTCACTCCCGGCACATTGATCGGCACGGTCGGAAGGCTTCCTCCCGCTCCCGTCACGGCAGGATTCGAGCATCCCGGCCCCTCGCCGGGCACTTGGATCGGCCCGGTATTTCCTCCGGGCGGCGTAGTCGTGGGATTTCCGTTCAGCCCCGCGGTCGTCGCCTGCACGGCGAAGGCACTCGAGTTCAGGACGGCATCCGCGTAACGCCAGTTTTGCAGGAGCAACGACGGCGTCGCCGACCACGGCCCCGCACTCAGACGCGCTGAGACCTGCCCGCCGACCGCAAACGAGTCGTGCCCTTTGTATATTCCGCCCGTTCCCGAGGCCTCGTTGTACAGCAACTGCATCGACTGGAATGTGAGGTTCTGCACGCCCGGCACACGATGAATGTCGAACGAGAGCTTCTCGGCGAAGCCTTCCGGATTCAGATCCGGGTCGCCGGTCACCGAGGTACGCTGCCACTGATACGCAAACTTGCCGCCCGTCAGCGAGAGCCAGCGATGGGCTACCGGATTGTAAGTGATGTACCCTCGGTCCAGGCCAATCGTCTTGCGATCAAAATTGTTCGTAAACGTTTCATTGGTGGTCGTCGGATCGCCCAGTGAACCTGTCGCCAGGGCGACCGCACCGTAAAAATCTTCGTTCAGCCTGCCGTCGAAGCCGAAGCGCACGCGCACGCGCGCCCGGTTGCGATCGGCGACTCCCTGTTGTACGAAACTCTCGCCACGAATCCGCACATCGCCCGTCCAGCGGAAACGCCCAAGCGTGCCTTCCAGCAACGACACGCGCTTTTGCTCCTCCTGGGAGTTGACGAGCTCATTTTGCACGGTCGTCTTCACATCCGTAAGGTCGGAGCTGAGCTTGGCAACCGCATCCTTATCGGCGCTGGAAGCCTGCGCCGCCGCGACTTTCTGCTGTGCATCGCTGGCCGCTGTCTGGGCCTGCTGTGCTGTTTGCTGCGCTGCCTGAGCTGCTTGATCGCGTTGCTCCAGCGACTGCTGCAATTGTTGAATCTGTTGCTGTTGGGCCGCGAGCGCATCGCGCAACGCCTGCACATCCGCGGCGGTCACTTGGGGCTCCACAGCTTTTGCCGGGGATTTCTTTGATCGGGGCTTAGCCGTTTGCGCAAGGGCAGTCACGGCCAGAAGTGGAACAATGGTCCATGCAAGTAAGGCTTTCATCTTCCTCTTTCCTCAGTTGGGCTTTTCACTCCGGAGCTGGTTGAGCCGAGTACACATGTAAGTCTATTACATTAGTCGCCTATCCGCATTCTTCCTGCCATTGTTGTGTAGTCGTCGAGTTTCTATCCCGCCCGCTTTCAATAACATCGGGCAACGAACGCCCAGGAACCAACGCCCCATGCTGCAGCGTATTGCACATACACCCCCTCGGGACCGGGCCTGCGGACTTCGTGCCCACTGGGGTCGCTTGGGGCTCACCAACTTTCGCAGGAACTCTCTTTAATCCCCGTTCTGTCGGGGCCAGTCCAATGATCGACGCCCCTAGTACAGGCATTTCCAACAAACTGAAGGAACTCTCATCTCTCCATTTCTCCCTATTTGTTTTGTGAAGGCGATTCAGACTTAGTCGCGAACTCTCGCTCTCGAGAGGTCAAAGAAGTGTACATGGTATGCTGTTTTCTATTAGGTTTCTATTCGCTTCTGAATGCTTCTAGACTGCAAGATGGCCGTAATGGGTGAACTTGATCGGCTCCGTGATTGACCGAGGTGGGTGTCGTCTGTACCATTTCGCCACTGTGAAGAAAGCAAAGAATCCCGTAGCACCGACGCGCAAGTTCGACGAGCTCATGAAACTGCGGGACGCTGCGCTTGAGCTTCAGGTCAGCTTTCCCACGATCAAGCAGTGGATATACAAACGAAAGCTCCGCAGCATTCGGACGGCCGGCGGCCACCATCGCATTCCACGCAGTGAAGTGGATCGATTGCTATTTCGCACGCGGGGCAAAACAGCGCCGGAGCGGAAAGAAGTTTTTCGTCGCGTCAGCGGCCGGAATCAACTGGTAGGACGGATCGATGCTGTGCGAATCAGCGGCCTGATGGCGGAAGTGAAGATTTCAATCGGCGAGCAGCAAATCACCTCCATCATCACCGCGAGTTCCGCTCGTGAAATGCAACTCAAAGCCGGTCAGACTGCCGCAGCACTCATCAAGGCAACTGAAGTCATGATTCTCCGCGTGTGAGATGAAAAAGATCCATTGGTCTTCCACATTCTTATTCCTCCTGGCTCTGAGCATTCAGAGGTTGGAATGCCAGCAATTGACGATTCAGGGGGAGACCGGCAAACAACTAGCTCTGGGACGTGCAGAGATCAAAGCTTTGCCCCGAGCAACGGTCACGACCGGCGGGCCACAAGCGCCGGTCAAGTTCGAAGGTGTCGGTCTGAAACTTCTTCTGGAGGAAGCCGGCGTTGGCTTTGGTGAGTCCCTGAAGGGAAAGCGGCTCGCGTCCTGTCTGGTCGTGGAGGCCGCCGATGGTTACCGCGTCGTGATTGCCCTGCCGGAACTGGACCCAGCATTCAATGAGAAGGAAGCGGTGCTTGCCTTCCGGCGGGACGGCAAAGCACTGGACGACAAAGAGGGCCCGTACAGGCTGGTAATACCCAGCGAGAAAAGAATGGCCCGATGGGTAAAACAGGTCACAATCTTAAAAATTGTTGATGTGCAGTGACCCAGGATCAGTCCTTTTGGATCATCACTTCGGTGGCCTTGACTACGACGGACGCAGTGTCACCCTTTTTTAGGTTCAGTTCCTCGGCGCTACGCCGGGTGATGACGCTCTCAATGAGATTTTCGCCTGTACGCACCACCACATGGGCCATGATGTCGCCCAGTTGACCCTCTTCAATCGTTCCGCGGAGTTTGTTCCTAGCTGAAATTGGCATGTTCACATTATAGACACGAGGATCCTGCTCATGGGTATTCGCAGATCGAGTTTGCTGTTGATCGTTGTTTTCGTGCTCATAGCCGAAATGGTCACTGCACAGGAGTTTACGGTTGCCGCCGCTGCGGACCTCCAGTCTGCAATGCAGGAGATCAGTACCAGGTTTCAGCAGAAGACCAGTAGTCACATCAAGGTGATCTATGGCTCGTCGGGCAACTTCGCGCAACAGATTCAGAACGGCGCGCCCTTCGACATGTTCTTTTCCGCCAATCTCGACTATCCGAAACAGCTGGAAGCGTCCGGATTGTCCGAGCCGGATAGCTTCTACCAATATGCGAGGGGAAGGATTGTGGTCTGGGTACCGAACGATTCCCCGGTAGACGTTCACTCCGGACTGCAATCACTACTGGCACCCTCGGTTAGGAAGATTGCGATCGCCAATCCCCAACATGCGCCTTACGGAAAGGCCGCCGTCTCCGCCATGCAAACCGAAGGCCTGTATGACAAGGTGAAAGATAAACTGGTTTTGGGTGAAAACATTTCGCAGACCGCATCGTTCGTTGTTTCAGGCTCCGTGGATGTGGGGATCGTCGCTTTATCGCTGGCCTTGTCGCCGAATATGAAAGACAAGGGCCGCTACACGGAAATACCAAGTACGGATTATCCGCCGATCGAACAAGCCTGCGTCATCTTGCGGTCGTCGAAAAACCTAGCAGTTGCCGGGGCGTTTCTGGACTTTGTCAAAACCGACGCCATCAAAGATTTGCTGCGAAACTACGGGTTCGAGGTTCCGGGTAGCCCGCAATCGAAGTAGGCGCCGAATCGGATTCCTGTAACAGAAAAGCCCAGGACCCGAGTTCGGGTCCTGGGACAGCAAGTCCAAATTGCTTTCGGCTACCGCACCTGCTTGATCTCAGCCTTCACTTTTTCCGCCACGTTCGTGGGCAAGGGAGCGTAGGTCAAGGCTGCGGTCATTTTCTGGCCGTCATCCACCATCCAGTTGAGGAAATCGGCGATGATTTTTCCTCGCGCTGCATCCTTCGACTGTGACGGAATCAGCAGCCAAGTGAAGCTCGAAATCGGGTAAGCATCCTTGCCCGGCGCGTTGGTAATCGAGACGCGGAAGTCTGCGGGCATGCGTCTTTACCGATCCGGCCGCCGCGGTGACGCTTTCCAGCGACGCTTTCACGAACGCACCCGAAGCATTCTTCACGCTGCCATAAGGAATCTTGTTCTGCACGGCGTAGATCAACTCTACGTAGCCGAGCGCGCCCTGCATTTGGCGAACTACGCCGGCCACACCTTCATTACCTTTGCCGCCAAGCCCGACCGGCCACTTGATCGACGTTCCCTTCCCTGGACCGCCGGACCATTCCGAACTGATCTTCGAAAGATAGTCCGTAAAAATATAGGTGGTTCCGCTGCCGTCGGAGCGGTGCACGACGATGATCGGCTGATCGGGAAACTTCAGACCCTGGTTCGCCGCGGCGATCGCCTTGTCATTCCAGTTCGTGATCTTGCCCAGGAAAATTCCGGCAAGGACTTCCGGAGTGAACTTCACTTCCTCGGTCACGCCCGGCACGTTATAGGCGGGCACCACTGCGCCCAGTACTGTGGGCACGTGCAGGATTTTTACTTTTGATTGCGACAGCTGTTCGTCGGTCATCGGGCCGTCGCTGGCGCCGAAATCCACCGTGCCGGCGAGCACCTGGCGGATTCCGCCGCCGCTGCCGATCGACTGGTAATTGATCTGAATGTCGGGATGCGCGTTGTGATATTCGTTGAACCACTTGGAATACATCGGATAAGGAAACGTGGCGCCGGCTCCGTTCAAAGTCGTTTGGGCCAGAGCGGGGACCGCCAGAGCTGAGCAGAGTACAAGCACCGCGATTCGACGCATCACTCGATCGTCCTCCTGTGGGTGAGTTTCCCCTCGGTTCTATCCGCGCGGTGTTACAGTACTGTTACAAATTGGTGAATTTCTCATGAAAGGCAGGGGTTTCATCGCACCGCCCGTAGAGGCGTCTGGCAAACTCCTGTGCGGAGCTCGATGAACTTGTCCGACTCGAATGATCGCTTTGCGCCGGGATGGCCAGGAATTTCGCCGCGTTGGACTTCGAGCGCCAAGTCCGGCATCGGCACAGCGCTCAATCCGCATTCGCGCGTCTGGTACACCGTAAGTCACGGAATTTTGAACGAAGTATATTTCCCGCGCGTCGACCAGGCGTGCACGCGTGATCTTGGGCCTGATTCTCACCGACGGCCATAGCTACTTCTCCGAAGAAAAGCGCCACTGCAGTTTTGAAAACGCTCCCATCGAACCCGGCATTCCCGTCTATCAACTCACCAACACGAGCCTCGATGGGCGCTACCGAATCCACAAAGAGATTTTCAGCGATCCATACCGTAACGTGGTTCTGCAGAGAATCAAGTTCGAACCGCGGCAGGGCCAACTCGCGGACTATCGTTGTTACGCGCTGCTCGCACCGCACATCGCGAATTGGGGCTTTGGCAATACTGGCTGGGCCGGCGACTACAAGGGCCACTCCATGCTGTTCGCCGCCGGGACCACGTCACGCTGGCTTTCGCTTGTTCGCATCCCTGGCTGGCCCGATCGGTCGGCTTCGTCGGATACTCGGACGGTTGGCAGGATCTCTCGGAGCATTTCCGTCTGACATGGAACTACACATCGCGCGGAAAACGGTAACGTCGCGCTCAGCGGAGAAGTTGATCTCACCGCTTGCGACGGGAAGTTTGTGTTTGCTCTGGGATTCGGACGCAATTGCTGGGAAGCCGGACAGCAAGCCTGGTCTTCTCTGCTCGAGGATACCGACGAGATTCGCGACCACTTTGTGCGCCAGTGGCGCAACTGGCACGATGGACTGCTCGCCCTCGACGAACCCAAGCGTGACGCTGATCTCTATCGCACCAGCATGGCCGTGCTGCGCACGCCACGAATCCAAGGATTTTGTGGGCGGCATCATCGCCAGCCTCTCCATTCCATGGGGGTTCAATAAAGGCGATGAAGATCTTGGCGGCTATCACCTGGTGTGGCCGCGTGATCTGGTGGAAACCGCCGGCGCACTGGTCGCGGGCGAAGCCCCGGTCGACGCCCTGCGCGTGCTGCGCTACCTCGAATCCACGCAGGAATCCGACGGGCACTGGGCACAGAACCTGTGGCTCGATGGCCGTCCTTACTGGGGCGGCATCCAGATGGACGAAACCGCTTTCCCAATTCTTCTGCTGGATTTGTTACGCCGTGAAGCGCGGCGATCTACTCGGCGACCTTCGCCGCTGGTGGCCCATGGTGCGCAACGCCGCCAGCTTCATCGTGCGCAACGGGCCGGTCACGCAACAGGATCGATGGGAAGAAGACGGCGGATATTCTCCGTTCACGCTCTGCGGTTGAGATCGCAGCCCTGCTCGCCGCTGCTGACGTCGCCGACCTACTCGGCGAAACAGTTTCGGCAGGATATCTCCGCGACACCGCCGACACATGGAACGACAACATCGAGCGTTGGACATACACCATCGACGGCGACCTGGCTCGGCAGGTCGGGGTGGAGGGCTACTACGTCCGCATCGCGCCCCGACTCCGACGGCGCGGCTTCGCCCCTACAGGGCTTTGTGCCCATCAAGAATCGTCCGCCGGATCAGAGCTCTGTGCGTGCCAGCGCCGTCATCAGTCCTGACTCGCTGGCTCTGGTGCGGTTCGGGCTGCGCGCACACGACGATCCGCGTATTCTCAACACGATCAAAGTCGTCGACGCGCTCCTGCGCGCCAAGCTGCCGCAAGGTCCGTGCTGGTACCGCTACAACGGCGACGGTTACGGCGAGCACGATGACGGCAGCCCATTCGACGGCACCGGCATCGGCCGCCCCTGGCCGCTCCTTGCCGGAGAGCGCGCGCATTACGAAATCTCTGCCGGACGTCCCGAGTTTGCCGACGCTCTCCTGCGCGTGATGGAAGCATCGACCGCAGGCGCCAGCCGCCTGATTCCCGAACAGGTATGGGATGCACCCGACATCCCCGAACTCGAGCTCTTTCGTGGCAAACCCACGGGATCCGCGTGCCCGCTGGTGTGGGCGCACTCCGAGTACATCAAGCTGCGCCGCTCGCTGCGCGACGGAAGCGTGTTCGATCAGCCGCCGCAAACCGTGCAGCGCTACATCGTCGAAAAACGCCATTGCCAGTATTTCTTCTGGATCTTCAACAACAAGGCGCGCACCATGCCGTGCGGCAAGACGCTGCGCATCGCCCTGCTGTCGCCCGCGACCGTTCACTGGAGCATGGACAACTGGAAGACGTCTCTCGACACGCACACCCGCGACACTGGCCTGGGAGTATACGTAGCAGATTTACCCACCGACAACATTCCGGTCTCCCACGAAATCGTCTTCACCTTTCTATGGGATCAGGAAAAGCGCTGGGAAGGTGTGAACTACTCGGTCATCACCGAGTGAGGACTCGGACGAGGGCCGCAAGAGAAACGATGGAGCGACAGGCGTCCACGCCCGTCGCTCCAACTCCTACCCCGTGTACTCCAACTCCACCACCGTGCAGTCATCGCCCAGCGGCGCGCCCGCACAGAATGCGGAAACCGACGCAAAAATATCCTCCAGCGTCGGACTTTTCGCGGCAATTTCCTCCAGCCGCTCGTTATCGTAGAAGTCTCCGGCGGCGTTCTCTGCTTCGGTAACACCATCCGTCACCAGGATGAACCGGTCTCCGGGCTTCATCTGCACGCGATCCCCTTCATACGTCGCATCCGCCAGCAGGCCCACCGGCAAATTCCCATGCTGCGGGCGTATAACGGAGCCCTGCGAAACCAGCAACGGCGGTACATGCCCACAGTTCACATATTCGAGCTCTCCATCTTTCCGAATGCGCGTGATGATGACCGTGGCGTATTTCTCTCCCAAGTGCTTTTGCGTGAAGAAGCGGTTGACCGACGCCATGATGTCGGTCAACTTCATGCGCGCAATCAGATGGGCGTATACCATCCCTTGCAGCGTCGACGCCAGCACGGCCGCCGAAACTCCCTTGCCGCTGACGTCCGCCAGCACCACCGCCAGCCCATCTTCCGTATGCACGACGTCAAAGAAGTCCCCACCGATCTCTTTGCAGGAAAGGTTCCGCCCACGCATCTTCGCGAACGGCACTTCCGGAATCGTCACCGCCATCAGCCGCTGCTGAATCGATGCCGCAATCGACAAGCTCCTGCTGGTATCGCCGCGAGGCTTCTTCCGCCTGTACCAGGCGCGCATTCTCAATCAGCGACGCGGCTATCTGTCGCGATGACCCGCAGAATGTCATGGCTCACGCTCGAGATGTCACGCGAGGCAAAGCGCGAATCAAGATACAGCGCGCCCATCACCTCGGCCTCGGCCGGATTGTTCGCGTCCCGAAATGTCTGCACCTGCGGCTTGCGCAGGGGCAGACAGATCACCGTCCGCAAATCGTAGGCCACGATACTCTGGCGCACGGCCAGGTCCAGTGACTGGCTGGTGTCAGTAAATAAAAATTCGGAATTCGATTTCATCGCCTCGTCGAGAATCGAGTGCGAAATCGTCTTGTCGTCCAGCAACGCTTCGCCTTTTGAATTCCGACCCGCAGCCAGGCGCAAATTCCCTTCCTCGTCCTTCAGGAAGACATAACCGCGTTCAGCCCGAGTCAGCTTCAGTGTGGTATCCACCAGCGTGACCAGGATCTCGTCGAGCACGCCCACCGTGTTCAGCTTGCGTGCCGCCTCGAGAAACAGCGTCAGCTTCTCGAGGTCAGTGGTGTCGGTGGAGATCTGGATCCCGGAAATCTGGCTTAGGAACTCGCGCGCCGTGTTCGAGGTCGCATGCTGCGGGCTGAAGATGACGTACGCCACGTCACGCACGCCGAATTCCACGCGATCGTTGCGCTGCAACCGCTGCCGCTGCACGCGCTCCCCGTTTACGTAGGTCCCGTGCTTGCTGCCCTGGTCGACGACAAAGAAGTCGCCGTTCTCAGCCACGATAAGAGCGTGGTCCCGCGAAACGCGCGGATCGGGAATGACCAGATCCTTATCGACTTTGCGTCCCACCGAAAACGGCGTCCGGTTCATGACAATCGACCGTTGCTCGTTGCCCTGCACGTAGATCAGCGACGGAAATACCCCGGAGCCGGGGTCCGACGTGATGCCGGAAATGGGTTGAAACGCCATAAGGCGAAGTTCGCCGCTCTCTTCTTGAGTACAGATAATGACAGGAATGAGGCCCAGCGGAAAGGGGTTGAATCCGCCTTTTAACCGCGAACCATCCGGCCCGGGGAGCGGCCGGGGCGCAGGTCAGTTCTGAATACCGATCACCCGCTCAGGAGCGGCTTCCCTTGAACGCCGCAATCGCCTCCTGCTCGGTGTCATACACTTCAAAGACCGTGGCCAGCTTGGTGATGGCCAGCACGTCGCGCAGCCTTTGCCCGAGACCAGTTAACTTGATGTCCGCGCCCTGCGCCCGCGCCGACGAATACACGCCCACCAGCGTGCCCAGTCCTCCGCTGTCGATGTAGGTAACGCCGCTCAGGTTGAGCACGATGCGCTTGGTCGTCTCCAGCAGTTTCTTGAGACTCTCGCGCAGGCCGCTGGCTTCCTCCCCGAACACAATCCTTCCGGTGCAGGCTACGATCGTCACGCCGTCTGCCAGCAGCGTATCCATCTTTAATGTCATCTCCACCTCCCCACCCTCGAATCGCCAAAATTGCCTGAGAAGCCTACCGCTTGCGACCACCCAATGCAAGCTAGCGGGGACGATGCAGCATGCGCGCCCGCGAACCTCAGTTCAGGCCACCAATCCTGTCGGGCGCTCCGGCTCAAGCACGGGAGCTTTGGCCTGCAAGGTCGAAACCATCAGAATGCTTAAGGGAATCAGACACACGATCGGCAACGGGATCTTCGCGCTGGTGTAAAGCGGAAGCCACCACGATTGCTGCACCGTCTCGGGCGAAAGGACCATCGCCGCAACACTCAATCCGATCGCCGCTACCCACGGCCATGCCACAGCCGCAGCCGTCAACACGCACCCCGCGCGCGCGTACACATCACGCGTCCACAGCCGCGACCAGCTCTCGCCCAACAACAGCAGGGACGGCAGCACCAGGATGTAGTTATAAGGCGCAAACATCGGAATGATGATCACCGTGACCGCCAGCACCAACGCGATCAGCAACGAGAACATCCGCGATCCGGCCGGCTCCTTGCGCAGCCTCCAACCGACAACAGCCACACCCGCAATCAGAATCACGGTCAGAATCCGCCCCCACCACATCGTGAGCAATACATCCAGCATCGACATGCCGCCCGCGTAGTTTTGATAGTCGTGCGCAGCCGATAGAAATTTGCCGAACCATCCCGGCAGCAGAATCTCCCCGCCTCCGAACAAGCACGCGAACGTGAGGCCTAGACCCCACACAAAACGTTGTCGCCGACGCCAGTCGCTCACCGCCCACAGTAATAGGAATCCCGTAATAGGTACGACCAATTGCGGCTTGATGGAAGCGACTGCCAACAATGTCCCAGCCGAGAACAGGTGTCCGCTCACCAGCAGCGCCATCGCCACCGAGATCAATGCCGCAACAATCAGCGTCAGTTGCTGAAGCTTGAGCGCCTGCAGTACGGGAAAACTTCCGAGCGCCAGCACGATGACGCTGACCTGCAGAATCGGCCGCGCACGCCAGCCAATCGCGCGAAACCATAGCGGCACACTGGCTGCGGTTACGATTACCAGGAACCATTGAAAAACAATGCTCACCACAGCAAACGGAAAACCAATCGCCGGCGCCAGCAGAAACGCCACATACACGGGATACGCGAAGCCCTGTTGATCTTTCGGGTCGCCAGGGCGGCTCGCATCCAGTTCGCGGCCGTAATAACCCATTTGGATTTCGCGCGTGATCTCGCGGCTATAAGGATTCCGCCCGTGCAGCAACAACTCGCGAGCGCCCAGCCATCGCGGATACAGGTCCGACAAATTTCCGCGCGGCCGTTCGTGCGCGGCAGCGTCGGCGCGTTGATAAGGCACGAGAATGCGGCTCACGTAAAACCACATGCTCGCGGCGCAAACCAGCGCCAGTGCCAAACCAAGTTTTGGATTTCTGAGCAAACGGATCTTCCGAGTTTTGACTGTCCCAGGGTTAAGGCGCCCTAATGTTACATCCTCGGCCAAGGTCCAGACGCCGAGCCCACAAAACTCACGGAAAAACTCCCGCGAACGAGCGCGTGCGATCGTCCTGCACCTTCAGCGATCGTCCCGGCTTCACGTAGAGCACAAAATCCTTGTCCTGATAATCGGCCACCCACAGTGTCTCGCTCATCTTGTCGCACACCGGAGAGTCACGCGGCGCGAGAACAGCATCGGTCGGGTAGGCGTCGAGAGTCGCGCGCCAACCCAGTCCCGCCTCATAGAAGTTGAAGATCTCGCGCATCACCTGATCGGAATAAACTTCCTCATATCGGCCGTCCAGTGACACCTTCACCTCCGGATAGAGCTTCCACGAAACATACGCACCCAGCCGGAAAGGAACCAGCACGTTGCCTTGAAATCGTTGCTCCGTCAGATACTGGACCGCGCCCACCGGATAAATCGGCTGTGGCACGCGGAGCTCCCAGGGCCGCTGCCGGGCGGCGGCAACAATGCTGACGATCGCGAGAGTGGACCAGGCTGCCAGTACAAAGCGGCGGCGGCGTTGCGCAAATTCCAGCAGCCACTTCCCCACCGGCGTTTGCTGCAAATAGACAGGCGCATAGCACAACCACACCACTGCGAACACGGGGAGTAGCTTGCGATGCAGGGCAGCTTCTGCGGTGGAAGCAGCCAGCGGAAGAATTCCCGGCGTCCCTCGCACTCCCACGGACGCAACCACGTACACGACAATTCCCACCGCCAGCAGGAAGCAGGTTACCCAAACGAGTCCGAGGTCCCACACGGGTCGCCATTCCGGCGCATATGGCCGCGTCATCCACAACGCGCGCCGCAAATATCCGAAATAAGAAGCGCCATAAGGAGTGAAGAAAACCAGGAGCATCATGCCAAGCAACGCAACGAGAAACCGCTGGTAGTCTTCTCCGCGCAGCGCCTTCTCGATGCAATACAGGGCCGTCAGCCCGATCGCGACCACGAAACCGCCGTGCAGGTTCACCCACAGCAGAAAGGCAAGCATCCAGGCGAAGAGCCACGCGCGCGACCGATGCTCATCCCGCTGCCAGAACAGGATCAGCAGCGCCGTGAAGAAAAATGAATACACCTGCGCGCGAATGGTCGCGAAAAATCCCAGGTATGCCAGGAAGGCTGCCAGCGGCGCACACAGGCTCATGATCCGGAAATCCGCGCCCAGTTTCGCCGCGCACCGCCAGCACAGGGCACCGGTGCCCGCCGCCAGCAGAAATTTCAGGATCAACAGCGCGCGTCCCCCGAGCCACCGTGTCGCGAAATACGCGATCGCCCCCGCACCCCATTCGTGATCGATCCACGGTGCGAGTGTCGGCGTGTAGGCAAAGGGATCCGTCCGCAGCAGGTGTCCCGCCAGCAGACTCTCGCGGATCAATGCCATCTGGTGCCAGATGTCGATATCGACGAAGTTGTAGGAAATCAGCGCAAAAAAGAAAAATGCCGCTCCGATGATGGATGCCCGTCGCAGCCATGCATCTCGCTCAACCGGCAAATCGGACTGACTCCCCGCCAAGTCATGCATCACGGAATGCCGTTAGCCAAAACAACACCAACTCTTAAAGACCAGTTGCGAGGTAACCTGCGCTCTACTGCAGTGGCTTGCGCGCCAAGACCTGGTACTGCCCCCCGAGCGGAAACTTCGTCAGCCATGCCTCTGCGGGCCGCATTATCTTCAATACGCGCGGAAAGAAGAAGCGGAAATCCGTTCGCAGCACTTCGAATCCCCCAGCGCGAAGAAGTCTCGCTGCTTCCAGCGGACTGATCTTCACTGCGTCGTGATCGAACTCGCATTTGTGCATCACGTACTGCGTGCCGGGGTTCCACGGATTGTTTTCCCAGAGCCCAAAGATCCCGCCCGGCCGCAGGCATTTGCCAATGTATCGGATTGCGTCGACACGCTCCGCGACCGGAATGTGGTGGAACACGCCGTTGCAGTAGACAATGTCAATCGACCCCTCGGGCGCATACTCCGCAAATGTCAGAAACCGCGCATGACTGCCGTGCTGCACCCGCGCTCGCTCCAACGAGAGGGTCGAGACGTCCAAACCAACCACCGACTCGCATCCCAAAATCTCGCGCAGAAGCTGCGTCGTGTCTCCGGTGCCGCAGCCATAGTCGAGCGCGCCACGAGCCGGTCGCCCCACTTCCTTCAGTGACTTCGCCAGCCACTCTACCCTGGCGCGAGCGAAGAATTCTTTCGTCTCGCCGCTGGCGGACAGCGCGTCGTTCAGGCACTCGTCATAGTTGTCGGCAAAACGGTCGAACTCGGCGGAGTCGCTCATCGCCGCGGCATTCCCAGCACGCTTAGAAAGAAACTCGTGAACACGGTCTGCGCACCCAGCGTCAACAGCATCACCGCCAGAATCACAACGCGCATGGTGTGCGAGTAGTCGAGCGGGCCGAAGTGCTTCAGACCCCATCCGACGACAGCCATCAGCGACGCGCACAATCCTCCCACGATCAACACCGCGCCTACTCCCAGCCCCACTTCCAGCGTGATGTATCGGAACAATCTGTCAAGCGTCGGATCGGGCGGGTGCAGTCTCTCCGACACCGCGAACAGTTTCGTGAACACCGCGAAACAGATGCTCTGGAATCCCAGCAGCACGAATGCCGCCGCGTACAGCAGGGTGTGTACGTCGAACGTAACGTCGCCCACCGTCCGCGGCGCGGGCAGCAACCACACGCCTAACACGGTCCCCAGCACCACCAGCGCGATGCCCGGATACAAAAACAACCAACGGGGACTATAGAGTAAGAAAAAACGCAGCGTGCGCCAGCCGTCGCGCCAGGTCCGTAGGTGTGGCGGCCGGCTCCGCCCGTCGGGCGACAGCGTGGTGGGCACTTCAGCGATCCGCAGGTTCAGCAGCGTCGCCTTCACCACCATCTCGGTGGCGAACTCCATTCCGGTCGTGCGCAGCCCCATGCGCTCGATACGCGTCTTTCCGGAATCCGCGCAGGCCGCAATAAAAATCTCCCACCGCGCGATTGCGGAAGAACAACCTGCCCAGCCACGTCAGCGCCGGATTGCCAAAATATTGGTGCGTCGGCGGCATCGCGCCTTTTTCAATCCCGCCGCGGAAGCGGTTGCCCATCACCAGGTCAGCGCCCTCGCGCAGCGGACCAAGAAAGCGCGGAATATGTGCGAAGTCGTAGCTTGCGTCCGCATCGCCCATCACCACATATTTGCCGGCAGCCGCCGCAATTCCTCCCATCAGCGCGTTGCCGTAACCTTTGGCCGCAACCCGGACCAACCGCGCTCCCAATCCCTCGGCAATTTCGATAGAGCCGTCGGTACTGCCGTTGTCGGCGACCAGGACTTCGCCCGCGATCTTGGCGTCGGCGATCGCTTGCTGCGCGCGGCGAATGCAAGTCCCCAGCGTCTCGGCCTCGTTGAGACATGGCATCACGACCGTCAGTTCCAGGCCCTCCGGCTCGGGTCGCGTGTTTGCTGCATCTTTCACTTCCACACGGGGTGTTGCGGCCACCAGTACTCCTTGGGGTCTTCGCTGAATAGGCCGCGGCCTGTGCGCCGATTTCTGCTACAACAGAAGTCCATTCAGCGGGAAAACGTAGTTTGAGTTCGCATCGGAGTTTATCAAAGCGACCGGAGGCGCGGTGGCTCTCGTTTTCGGATTGGTGCTTGTCGTGTTGCTCGCGCTCGGATGGTTTGCGCCTCGGGCTGGCGATCGCTGGCTGAAGCCTATTGAACTTACGCTGGCCCGCTTCTCTCGCCGCAAAACGCTCACCGTCGCGACTCTCGGAACCGCAGCAATCCTGATTCGCCTCGCCCTGCTGCCCGTCTTGCCGGTTCCGGTGCCCGCCGTTCACGATGAGTTCAGCTACCTGCTCGCGGCCGATTCTTTCGCACATGGCCGCCTCACGCAATGCCCCGCATCCGATGTGGATTTTCTTCGACACCTTCCACGTCCTGCAACACCCGACCTACGCCTCAAAATATCCGCCCGCGAACGGCGCCGCAATGGCGCTGGGACAATGGCTCGGTCATCCCTGGATGGGCGTGTTGCTCAGCATGGCGGCGATGGTGATGGCCATGACGTGGATGCTGCAAGGCTGGTTCCCTCCGCCCTGGGCGTTGCTCGGCGGAGTACTCGTCAGCGCGCGCCTCGGTTCGTTCACCTACTGGGTCGACAGCTATTACAACGGCGCGGTCGCTGCAGTGGGCGCCGCTCTTGTCCTGGGCGCTTACCCGCGCATCGTTCATTCCACTCGCGCCCGCGATGCGGTCGTGATGAGCGCAGGCGCGGTGATCCTGGCCTGTAGCCGCCCAGTCGAAGGGCTGGTCTTCTGTTTCCCGGTTGCGGTCGGGCTTTTGTTTTCGGGAAAAAAACGGCGAACCGTCGGCGACTTTCTCCGCCGCGTCGCACTTCCAATGGCACCTGTGCTGCTAGCGGGCATCGTTTTTCTCGCGTACTACAACGCGCGCGTCACGGGACACTCGACGCTGTTCCCGTACGTCGCCTATCACCGGCAATATTTCAACTACCCCGTTTTCGCTTGGGGACATGCCCCGTCGCCGCTGCACTATTCCAATCCGCAATTTGAGTTTTTCTTCAACACGTGGCAGCGGGCGCACTACCCGCTCACTTGGTCCGGTTGGACAAAACGAACTTCCCAGGCTGTCTGGATCTGGTGGCTCGTCTTTCTCGGACCCATTCTCACCGTACCCTTCATCACGCTGTCCCGCTTAGTGAGGGACAAGCGCATGCGCCTGCCTCTCTACCAATTCGTCGCATCCGCGGTCGGCCTGCTTTCGATCGTCTGGTTCCAGCCCCACTACGCGGCTCCCCTGGCCGCGACAATCTTCGTACTGCTGGTCCAGGCGATTCGTCATCTCCGTCACGCTGAAATCAAGGGCAAGCCGGTCGGGATCTTTCTCACTCGTCTGGTAGTTCTACTCGCAATCGACTGGATCGTCATTCAGGCGGGACAGGCCGCGCGGCACCCGCTGGTCGGATGGGCCACCGGCAGAGCCCTGCTGGTCAAGAAGCTCGACTCCCTCCCGGGCCGCCATCTGGTGATTGTCCATTACGCAGCGAATCACAACGTCCATCACGAGTGGGTCTACAACGCCGCCGATATCGATCACGCGAAGATTGTCTGGGCGCGGGATATCCCTGGCCAGGATCTCCAGCCCCTCATCCAATACTTTAAAGACAGGGATGTATGGTTCCTCGAAGCCGACAATTCCCCGCCCCAACTCCTCCGCTATGAAGGAGACTGAGCCCTTGGCTGCGGGTGACGAGTCCAGTCACATTTCCCAACCGCGGGATCCAACGACCAGCCCTCCTTCCGGAAATCGGGTAACCTCGCATCCCCATGTACCAATACCCGGCTCGACAAGCCCCCAGAATCAAGAAATTAGCTTCCCATCGGCACCGCTCGCGGTATGATAGTCGCGACCGGACGGCGCGCGGGCCCGCCGGGCTCCTCAAATCCTTGATTCGATTGAAAAAGGAACTCGTTCCGGTCTCAGGAGCATTCCGGGTATCGTCCGTCCGCAGACGGAGCTTTGCACGGAAATTGCGCCTGTGCATTACAGGAGGAAATGAGAATGCAGGAAACCATTCGCAGGTTACTGAACGACGAGCAGGGACAGGACATCGCGGAATACGCAGTCATGCTGGCTGTCATTCTGGTCATCGTGGTGGGAACCGTTCGGCTGATCGGATCAAACGCGAATACCGTCTTCTCGCAGGTCGCCAGCTCGATTCAGTGACTTGCGTGGCCAGTCCCGTGTTTCCCGGCGCTGGATCTGGCACGATCGTTTCCGCCGTCACTTCGGCCCTGGGCCCGCAAGAGAAATTTCGCGCTTTGAATTCGACCGTGCGGCTTGACGTCGCACATTTGCAATTTTTGGCTTGTTTTGAGGAGTGGGCATGAACCGTTCACGACTCCTTTTCATTGGAGTCCTAGCCTTGGCGCTCGGAGCGTTCGTCAGCTTCGTGGTCTACAAGAACATGCTCGCGAAGACCACCGCCAACAACGAACCCGGCGCGGACGTGATCGTCGCGACCAATGATCTGCAAGTTGGTTCCAAATTGCAGGATGGCGATATTCGCCAGGTCAAAGTCCCCGCATCAGTAATTCCGCCCAACTCTTTGCAAGCTGAAGTCGCAAGTGCTCGGACGCGGCGTCATTCTTCCCATTAAAATGGGTGAGTTCATCCTCCCCAGCAAACTCGCCGACGCAGGTGCCGGCTCCGGGCTGCCCTCTTTGATCCCATCCGGAATGCGCGCCGTCTCCGTGCGCGTGAACGAAGTCGTCGCCGTCGCTGGCTTTGTGGTTCCCGGCACGCGCGTCGACGTTCTCCTCACGGGCAACCCCGGCAGCGGCAATGAGCAACAGACAAGCACGGTTCTCAAGAACGTCGCTGTGATCGCCGCCGGCCAAAAGCTCGAACGCAATGCGGCCGGCGAGCCGCAATCCACACCCGTCATCACTCTGCTCGTTTCCCCCGACGACGCCCAGAAGCTCACGCTCGCCAGCTCGCAAGGTCACATTCAACTGGCGCTGCGCAACCCGGTCGACACCAAAAACGACGATCTCGATCCCGCAAGGATCGGCCCCCTTTACGGCAACAAGCTCGCGCCCGCTCCGGTGCCTCGACTGAAAGTAGTCAAGGCGCCTAAGGCCGAGACTCTTCCACCATCGACGGGTTACAAAGTCGAAGTGATTCGCGGCAACAAGAAAGACGAAACCAAGTTTCCAGATCAAGGCGCCCACTAGGAAATGGATTTCTTTCTCGCGACACAATCTCTACGGTCTTCCGGATCCCCGAGGTATCGCACGATGATGCCGGCTTCGTCGATTGGTGGTGCTCTTGCCACTGCCCTCCTGCTCAGTTCCATGGGGTGGGCCAACGCTCGCCAGCAGGATCCGGCCACCACGGCACCGCCACCTGCGCAACAACAGCCCGATCAGCAGGCGCCCGCACAAGTCGAACATCCGTCACAGGCCTCTCTGCCCGGCCCGAACGAAGCCACCGGTGCCGCTCCTCTGCGCGTCATGGTGGGCAAGTCGCTGCTCATCAACACCAGCGAACGCCTCAAGCGCGTTTCCGTCACCGATCCCGCCGTCGCTGACATCGACGTCGTCACGCCCACGCAGGTTCTCGTCCACGGTCGTTCGGCCGGTGAAGTCTCCCTTCTGATTTGGGACGAACTCGAGCGCTCCCGGAGTTTCGACTTGCGGGTTGATGTCGACGTCACCGCCGCCGCCGAGGAAGAGAAGAGCGTCTTCCCCGACGAGCAGATCACCGTCACCCCGTCGCGCTCTGCCATCGTGCTTTCGGGCCACGTGTCTGACGAGACCGTCGCCCAACGCGCCGGCAAGATCGCGGAAGCCTATTCGAAGAATGTCGTTAATGTCCTGACTTTCGGTCCAAAAGGCGCGCAGGAAGTTCTGCTGGAAGTGAAATTCGCCGAAGTCGACCGCAGTGCGCTGACACAGTACGGCGTGAACATCTTCGCCCCCGGACTCGGCAACACCATTGCCGTCAGCCAGACCGGACAGTTCGGTAGCCGTCAACGTCACACGTAACGGCACCGCAACCAGCACTACCGGAAACACCAGCACGACCACGCCGGTCGTCACGCCGCCCACCGTAAACGTCACGGACTTTCTGAACCTATTCATTACGCGCACCGACCTGAATCTCGGTGTGGTGATCAAGGCCCTGCAGGCTAAGAATCTCCTGCAGATTCTGGCCGAGCCCAACTTGATCGCCGTGAATGGCAAGGAAGCCAGCTTCCTCGCCGGTGGAGAATTTCCTTTCCCGATCGTGCAGCCCAGTCAGGGCTTCACAGCGGTCACGATTCAGTTCAAGGAATTCGGCGTGAAGCTGAAGTTCACGCCGGTGATCATGCCGAGCGGCAACATTCACCTGAAGGTGGTTCCGGAAGTCAGCACGCTCGACTTCACCAACGCGCTGCAGATTTCCGGCTTCCTGATTCCGGCGCTCAGCACTCGCCGCGCCGACACCGAATTCGAATTGCAGGACGGCCAGAGTTTCGTCATCGCCGGCCTGATGGACAACCGCGTCACCAGCATCATGAACAAGATTCCGGGCCTGGGCGACATTCCCGTCCTCGGCAATCTGTTCAAGAGCAAAAGCTTTCAGAAGAGCAAGGGCGAACTCATGGTGCTCTGCACCGTGAGGAAGATCGGTCCCAGCATGAAGCCTCCTGATGGCCCGAGCACACCGGAGCCTTTCCTCGATAACAACAAGTTCGATGGAAAGAAGCCGGAAGAGAAGAAGCCCGAAGGAAAGTAATTTCGTGTCATGCCAGAGCTTTCGGTAGTCATCGTCGCAAGTGACAGCGAGCAGCGCGCCGTGCTGCAGGTGCTCGTCGATGGCACCAGTGTGGCCCGCACCACGCATTCTGCCCCCAGCTATCCCGTTGGCGGCAGCGATCCGCTCATCCCGCGCATTCGCGGCTTGAATCCAGACGTGATCCTGGTCGATGTGCCGGTCAACAACACCTCCGCTGCATTGCACGCGATCGAACTTTTGCGTCACGAATTGCCCGAGACCGCCGTGTTCGCTATCGGCAGCATGGCGCAGCCCCAGGTCATTGTGAGCGCCATGCGCGCGGGCGCCAAAGAGTTCATCGAGCGTCCCACCACCACTACGGACCTCCTCGAAGCCTTCATTCGACTTTCCTCGACGCAGCGCAAGGTGAAGCGCGAAGGCCCGCGTGCCAAGACGTTCACGGTTGTCAATGCCAAGGGCGGCAGCGGCGCCACCACGGTCGCGGTGAACCTGGCTTTGGCCCTTCAGGCCGCCCACGGCAACGTCGCGCTAGTGGATCTCGCCCCCCTGGGGCACGCACTTCTGCATCTGAACCTGAAAGCTCCGTTCACGGTCGCCGACGCCATCCGCAATCTGCACCGCATGGACAGCTCCCTGCTGGAAAGCTTCATGACGAAACATTCTGGCGGGCTGCAATTGCTGGCCGGAGCCAACACGCCTGCGGTCAACGAACCAAGCAGTGCGGAATACGCACGCCTGTTTGATCTGATGGCAGGACACTTCCGCTATGTGGTGGTCGACAATTCTTCGCGCCTCGACAGCGCCACCCGGCTGGTTGGGAATCTCTCGGAAGCCGTGCTGCTCGTCGCTCATGCCGATGTTGCGTCACTGTGGAGCGCTTCGCGAGTCGTCCAGTTCCTGGGAGAAAATGCCGGACGCGAGCGTGTGAAGCTGGTGCTGAACCGTTTCCGCAAGATCCCCGGCTTCCACGAGAGTGATGCGGAGACAGCTTCGGGTGCGACTTTGTTATGGCGCGTACCCAATCAGTACTTCGCAGTGTCGAGCGCAATCGATCGCGGCATTCCGCTGATGCAGCAGAATCACACCGAGATCGCGCGCTCCTTCAGCGGGCTGGCCACGGCGTTAACCAAAGATGACGACGACGTGAAACGCTCCGCCTGGTCGCTATTTAAAACGGTTTAGGAATTCGCATGCCAAATTTGCAGCAATTCGAGCGGGCCGAATACCAGCAGGTAAAGGCCGACCTCCATCGCAAGATCCTCGACCGCCTTGACCTGGAGAAACTCGGCCGCACCAACAGCGAGACCGCGCGCGAGGAAGTTCTGATCCTCATCCGCACCTCGGTCAACAGCGAAGCGGTGCCTCTCAGCTTTGCCGAACGCGAACGTCTGGCCCGCGAGATTCTCGACGAGATTTTCGGCCTGGGGCCGCTTGAGCCGCTGCTCAAGGATCCGAGCATCTCCGATATCCTCGTCAACCGTTTCGACAAGGTCTACATCGAGCGCGGCGGAAAGCTGGAACCGACCGGGCTGTCCTTCAAAGACAACGGCCACCTGATGCAGATCATCGACCGTATCGTTTCGCGCGTCGGCCGCCGAATCGATGAATCTTCGCCCATGGTGGATGCCCGCCTCGCCGACGGATCCCGCGTCAACGCCATCATCCCTCCGCTCGCCATCGACGGAGCCTGCCTATCCATCCGCCGTTTCGGACGCGACCCAATCACGGCCCGCCAGATGATCGAGAACAAGAGTCTGACCGAGCCCATGCTCGAACTGCTCTCGGCGATGGTGAAAGGCCGACTTAATCTTCTTATCTCCGGCGGAACCGGCGCCGGTAAAACCACCGTCCTCAATGTTCTTTCCGGATACATACCGAACAACGAGCGCGTAGTGACCATCGAAGACGCCGCCGAACTGCAGATGAAGCAAGAGCACGTGGTGCGTCTGGAAACCCGCCCGCCCAACATCGAAGGCAAGGGTGCGATCCGCCAGCGGCAACTCGTCATCAACAGCCTGCGTATGCGTCCCGACCGCATCGTGGTGGGCGAGGTGCGCGGCGAGGAAGCCTTCGACATGTTGCAGGCCATGAACACTGGCCACGAGGGGTCGCTGACCACGGTGCACGCCAACTCGCATCGCGACGCGCTCGCCCGTATCGAAAACATGGTTTCGATGGCCAACCTGAACATTCCCGAGCGTGCCGTTCGCCACCAGATTTCTTCCGCCGTTCACGCTGTTGTCCAAGTCGCCCGTCTGTCGGACGGCACCCGCAAGATCATCAGCATTTCCGAAATCACCGGCATGGAAGCCGAGATCATTTCCATGCAGGACATTTTCGTCTTCGACCGCCTCGGCATCGATGAGAGCGGCAAGGTACGCGGCATGTTCCGCGCGACCGGAATCCGGCCGAAATTTGCCGAGCGCTTAGCGACTGCCGGCTGCCGTTTGCGCCCAGGTTTATTCGAATCGCGTGTCGAGGTCTAAGCGGGACGTGATTCATTGTCGGTGGGTGGGGGCAGCACTTTGATTCATTCTCGATTGGAAAGGGCACGGCTTCAGTCGTGCCGTCCGGGCCACAGGATAGCTGGGCCGCTGAGGTTTGCTTTTGTGAGCAACGGACCCGTGGCCGATACGCACAGGCAGAGGTTCACTCTATGGCTCTGATCGCTATTCTGGTTTTCGTAGTCGTCACGCTGGGTGCGTTCGTCGTCTTTTCTCTGCTGGACGAGCGTAAGTCGCAGGCCCGCGTGCTCCGCGACCGCCTCGCCTCCACCGGTGAAGCCGGGGAATCCAAGCCGCTCGAAGACATCGCCCTGCTGCGCGACGAGATGCTCAGCGAGATCCCGGCCTTCGACACCCTGCTGCGCCGGTCCGATCGCGTCTCGGCCCTGCAGAAAATGCTTTCTCAGGCCGACATTAAGACCCGTGCCGGAAACTTCATTCTCCTCTGCGGCGTCTCCGGATTCGTGGTGGCCTTCATCGTCTACTTTGCCGCCAACAAGGTTCTGTTGTTCGCTTGGATCGGATTCCTGCTCGGGTGCTTCCTGCCCTACGCCTTCGCGAATTACAAGCGCACCAAGCGTTTCAACGAATTCGAGGAACTGTTCCCCCAAGCCATCGACACGCTGGCCCGCGCCGTACGCGCCGGACACGCCTTCACCACCGCGCTCGAAATGATTTCCGACGAGGTCTCCGAACCCGTGGCCACCGAGTTTCGCAAGCTCTTCGAGGAACAGAAATTCGGCCTGCCCGTGCGCGAAGCACTCAGCAATTTGGTCGACCGCGTCCCGCTCGTCGACGTGAAATTCTTCGTCACGGCCGTGATGCTGCAGCGCGAAACGGGCGGCAACCTCGCCGAGATTCTCGATAATCTCTCTTACGTCATCCGCGAGCGCTTCAAGATCCTGCGCCAGGTACGTGTCTACACCGCGCAAGGCCGCCTCACCATGCTGCTGCTGATGGGCATGCCGCCCATCATCGTCATGGGCATGTATTTCATGAACCCGTTGTTCATCAGGCCGCTATTCACCGATCCGATCGGGCACGCCATGCTGGTCATCGGTATCGTCCTGCAAACGATGGGCTATTTCGTAATTCGTAAGATCATCCGGATTCAGGTCTGACACTATGGCGTTAACCCTGGCAATTCTGATTTTCGTGACCATCGCGCTGGCGGTCTTCGCCTTCGGCGCGGCCGCCTACGCCCCCTCGTCGATCATCGGGTCCCGGTTGCGTTCGCTTAGTTGGAACCGCCCGCAGGCGCAGGAGAAGCCCGCGATCAAGGAGCGCATCGAGCAGGCGCTCGATCCCCTGAGCAAGGCCCTCCCGCTCTCGGCAGACGACAGCAATCGCACCCGTGCGTGGATGATCCAGGCCGGCTACCGCGAACAGCGCCACATCACGATCTACCAGGGCATCCGCGTACTCTTCGCCGCCGTGGGCTTCTTTTCCGTGGTCGTGGTCAGCGGAGTCAAATCGCCCCCGCTGTTGCTGGGCGTCACCGCTTTGGGATTCTTCATTCCGCGCTTCTTCCTGAAGCGCAAGATCAATGACCGCCAAATGCGTATTCGCCTCGGCATGCCCGACGCGCTCGACCTCACCGTGATCTGCGTGGAAGCAGGCCTTTCCCTCGATCAAGCCATGATGCGCGTGGGCGAAGACCTCCGCCACGCCCATCCCGAACTGGCCGATGAGTTTTACCTGATGAACCTGGAACTCCGCGCCGGCAAACCCCGCGCCGAGGCTCTCCGCAACCTCTACAACCGCACCGGCGTCGACGACATTAAGGCGCTCGTCACTACGCTCGTGCAGACCGACCGCTTCGGCACCAGTATCGCGCAAGCCCTGCGCGTGCATTCTGACTCGCTGCGCACCGAGCGCCGGCAACGCGCCGAAGAACAAGCAGCCAAGACCACAATCAAGATGGTTCCTCCCCTGGTGGTATTCGTGCTGCCATCCATCATCATCGTGACTCTCGGCCCGGCAATTATTTCGCTGTACCGCACGCTGACCGCATGAGCGGCGACACAGGCAGCTGTTGAGAAATACGCATGGCACTGCCAAAGGCCTTGATAGCCACAGAGACACAGAGAAACCTTTCCATTCTCTCTGTGGCTCTGTGACTCGGTGGTGAGGGTTCCGCTGGAATTAGAACCGAACTCGGTAATTTGAAGTTGGGAGTCTTGATGTCTGCAGCATCCGGCTATGCGTTCAACCGCACGCGCCGTCAATACCTTGCCACCCGCCTCACGGTCGCCCAGACCCACTGGTCGCGCTTCATCGGCCTGATCGGCCAAACGGCTTCGACTTTCCCGCAAGGCCGGGGCCTCTGGATCGTTCCCTGTCGGGGGGTGCACACCGTTGGCATGCGGATTCCCATCGACGTCGTCTACCTGACTGAAGACAACGTGGTTCTCCATCTAGAATATGGACTGCGGCCGTGGCGTTTCGCCCCCATCCGCATGCGGGCCGCATCCGTGCTAGAACTTCCGGAAAATACGGTTCTTCCCACAGGCACTACAATTGGTGATCAGCTTGAAATTGATCCGCACAACGCCGGAGAAGCTCAGACCGCATGACTGAAGGCCCCAAATTACTGGTCGAGTGGTCTTCGCGCTGGGACGAATTCTGGACCTCGCTAGGTCCGGCCTTCACCCGTTCCGAAGCCGCTCTGGCGGGCGAAGCCCAGACCGGCCTGTTCCCCCTTCGCGGACTGCTGGTCTCGTGGGGAGCCGAAGCCATCCTGCTCGCGCTGGCCATCTGGCTGCCCGGCAAGATGCGCGACATGCCCGTGTTCCGCACGGTCACTCCGCCCAAACACGAAGTCATTTACTACCAGGGCAACGAACTGCCGCAGGTGGAAGATTACGGCGGCGCAGAAACCGGACGCTCCGGGACTGCCGGCGGCCAGCAGGCCCACCACGAAAGCCAGGCCATCAAAGTGGCGCGCGGCAATTCGCGCACGGAGAAGGTCGTCGACGCGCCCAACGTCAAACTCCCGATTTCGCTAGCACCAGTCGCGAACCTGCTCGCTGTGGGTACCAATCCCGGTCCACCTCCCGCCGAAGGGTTGAAGGCTGCGACGCCGATGCCTTCCCTGTCAAAGAACGCGATCGTTGCACCGCCTCCGGAAGTGATTCGTGAACTCGATCGCTCGATTCCGCGATTGAATTCGACCGTTGTCGCTCCGCCGGCCAGTGCCGCAGCCGAGCGTACGCGCCAAATTATGGGGATGTCGGCCGCAACCATCATTGCGCCCGCACCCACCGAGGTCCAACGCGACCAATCACGCTCCGTGGTCTCGATGACGTCCCCGATCGTGCAGCCGTCCCCGACCGACGTGCCGCGCGATCCGCCGCCATTGCGCGGTCCTGCGGCGTCGAACACCATCATCGTGCCGCCTCCGGTCAGCGCGCCCATGCGTGAAGGCACGCAGTCGGCGAAGCTCAACATGCCGGCACCAGCCGTGATCGCGCCGCCGCCTTCGCAAGTCACCAACGACCGCACCGTCTCAGGCGCGAGCTTGGGCGATCCGAAGGTCGTGCCTCCTCCAGTCGAAGTCGGCGGACGTTCGCCCGACAAGCGCGCCATGCTCGGCATGACGGCCTCCAATCAGGTCGTGCCTCCTCCACCCAGTGTGAGCGGCGGTACCTCCATGACGGCCGGCGGCCGCGGCCACAGTTCCACACCCGGAGGCTTCGGCACAGTTCTCACCGCCGACAACATCGTGCCGCCACCGCCGTCGATGTCCTCCGACAGTTCGGGACGTGGTGCGGGGCACGGACCCTCGGGCGCAACCCTGGGATCGGCGAACATCGTTCCACCACCACCGAACCTCAATGGCGGGGATGCCCTCACCCGTCGTGGCAGCGGCACTCGCGGGGCTGGCATGGGAGGTCTGAACGACGCGGGCTCAGTGCTAGCGCCACCCGCAACGGCAGCCGGTGGCAACGGCGGCGGAAAAGGTGTCGTGGTCTCGAGCGAGCCCGGATCCGCGAAAGGCGTGCCGAGCGGCAGTACTCCCGGCTCAATCGCAATGTCACCTTCAGGCACTGCCAAGAGTGGACTCGGCGGTTCCGGCGACGGCACCGGGGTCGGACGCGGCACAGGCCCGGGCAGCGGCATGACCGGCGAAGGATCAGGCGCCGCGAAGGCCGGCGTAGGACGCGGCTCCGATCCGAACTCGCACGGAGGAATCTCGCCCTACCCGGGACCGGGCGGTGCAGGCAACGGCACGACGGGCGCTCCACCGGCTCCGGGCGTTAGCATCTCGGGAGGCAACACCGCAGCCATAATTAACCTGCCAAGCTTCGGCACGACGGGCGGCGATCCGACGGTCCCCGGCAGATCTCCAACCGCCAGTGGTCGTCCCGCCCTGCGCGTAACCACCAAGGGCACATCGCGTTCCGGCGGAGCCTTCAACCTTTACGGTCACCTGCCCGGAATGGTCTACTCGACATCCTTCACCATCAACGGATTCGGAACGGTCTCGATGCAGTTCTCCGACCCGCTCACTGCCGACCACGCCTACACCGAAGATCTCACCACGCCGGAGGTTTTGCAGGCCACGATGCCTGTTCAACTCAAAGGCGCGCGCATCATGATCGAAGGCAAGATGAACCAGTCCGGCCATCTCCACGACTTCCATCCCGTCTTTTCCGATCCCGGCGCCCCCGTGGCAAAAGTAGTGGCCAGCGTTTCCACCTGGAAATTCACTCCAGCCCTGCGCGGTAACGATCCAGTAGAAGTCAGCGTGATGCTAGGCTTTAACATCGACACCCGCTAGTGCCCATGTAGCGCGGGGACGACGCCGCCGAAAGCCGCAGTAACGGAAGCTCGCGGAAGATATTTGCAGCGCCCCTCTGAGGATTAGGTACGCTACCCGGCTAACGCTCAATTGCTGCTATCGCGATGTTTCGCCAACAATCCGTACAGTATTCCTTAAGGCATGACTAGCAAACCGTTCTCGCCCCCAGTTGTAGCAGCTCTTGGGGGAAGCAGTGTTCACCGCAATTACTGCTTTTCCCGATAAAAGTCTGTTCTCCATAGGCAGCACCAGCGGGCAGCAAATGCAGAGCTTCACATTCGTGAACAGCATCGTGAATTCGGGTCAATATCCGGTGTGGTCAACGGGAGGCTCGACTAACTGCGCTCATTACGAGGTGCCGTTGACTACTTTTGGGGCCTGCTTTAATCCCTACGCAGTTACTGATAATGCGATTATTGCCTGTTCCAGCAATTGGCCACCTTCTTCTTGGCCCGCAGGGAATAGTTTTCCGAGCCACGCGACGCCAGTGCAATTTGTCAGTTACAACGGTGGGAATGGCGGAAATTACCAATTGCTCTCTTCCAGCGCGTATCACGGTACCGCCTCGGATGGAAAAGACATGGGAGCGGACCTGGCTCTGCTAAATCAAAAGCTGATCGGAGTCAGCTGAGGGTCCCTAACGTGATTCAGGACGCGTTCCGGGCGGACTCGTAGATCCGACGCGGCGTTGCACAGCACTCGAAAGTGGCTCCGTTGTGGAACGGCTGACATACTCCCTGACGCTGCACAATGTCAGACTCTGGCCATATTTCCAGCGGTTTGAATCAGGGGCGATTACACAAAGCACCGAGGCTGCGAGTCAGGCACCCTGTTCAGACACTCCACTCCCTCACTTGATCCTGCGAAACAAGACAGCAACATCATCCCGGTAAGCAACGCTCCATTTCGCATCCGACGCCAAAAGTCCTGCCGGCACCGACTCCGCCGGAACCATTACCCACCCGGCCCGTGTCTCGGACAACACATCCCGCCACCCGGGCTCGCCATGCACGATCTTCAGGTAACGCTTCAAGAACTCCGTTTCGTACAAATCGTGCCGGTCATCAACTGCAACCAGCCTCTGGGGATACAACCGATAAATCAAATACCCTCCCCACCGGTCGGGGCAGAAGATCGCATCGCCAGCAGCCCGCGTAGGAAGAGGAGCCGCAACACCACCCGTGTGCACTCCTGCGAGATAGTCGACCGCCTTCACGGGAAACCGCTGATCATCGAAGCGCGCGTCCATCACATGCGAAGACCCAATCCCGCCATGATGGGCGCAGGCCCACAGAAGCACCACGACTGCTAGCCCAGGCCAAAGCGTCCCGGCCATTTGACCATCGAATGCAGCCATGCGCGCACTGAACAATTCGAAGCGTGCCACCGAGCGCCGCAGCCCGTCCGAAACCTCCCGGCTTCCCGCCATCTCTTTCAGGATGACCGAGAGTTGCGGGGCCACGATCATCGCCAGCAAAATCGACGAGATCGGAATATTCCGCGACGCATACATCCCGGTATAGACCGCAAACAGCACGACCAGCAGTTGACTCAGCGTGATCTTCTTGCGCGCGCCCGCGGTCCCGACCACCGCCAGCAGCACCAGCACCGCGAAACACTTCTGCGCCATGCCGTGAAAATTCGGCGAGAGGAATTCGTCGATATGATCCATCAGGAACCGGTCGCTCAGGTACCGGTAGATGTGGACGTGCAGCTGATATCCGTAAGGATTTGCCAGCGTGAACAAAGCACAAACGACTCCGATGATCGCGATCGCTTTCGCCCGGGCACGAGCAGCCGCCTTCTCAGCGACGTTTCGAGAACCCCAGGCCGGCACCGCATTGCCCACGAAGTAAATCCCTAATAACGCGAAGCCCACCAGAAACCCGCCGTGCAGATTCACCCAAGCGAGCATGGTCGCAGGCAGCCACACCAGCCGGCGCCAGTTCCCTTCCGCCTCGAACCGCTCGAGCACGTCGAACCAAATCACGGCCAGCAGCCAGCTCACCACGTGCGGGCGCGCCAGAAAATGAATGGTCGACGCCGCCAGCGCCAGCAACAGAATCACAATCGCCACCGGCAGCTGCGCGCCCCGCGCTATCATCCGGCGAAACACCAGCGCAAAGGTCAGCGCGATCACGAAGCCCGTGAGCAGCACCACGCCATTCAGCCCGGCCCACATATGCAGCGTCCCCACTAGGTAGTCGTAGAGCCACTCCCAAGCGAACCAGGCCTTCCCCTGCATGACGGAAGAAAACGGATCGACGCGCGGAACCTCATGGGTGTTCCGGATCAACTCGCCCGTGCGGATATGCCAGCCAATTCCCGCATCCCCCAGCAATCCCTTAGCCAGCGTCCCCGAAGTCAACGCCACGAGGAGCAGTACAAATACCAGATCGCTAACAGAGGGAACGAGAAAGCCCAGCCACGACGTTCGTCGAGCCATCGACACACGCGACGCCTCAGCCGTCTCAACGTCTCGCGCCAGCTTTTCTTCAAGGTTGTGCAAGAAGGCCCTTAGGTAGCGCCGGCGTCCCGCCGGCAGTCGTGAGGGCGTCTCGCCCTCGCCCTCAAATTCTTTCTCTTAGAACTTCCAATACGACAATCCCACGCGCATATGGTGCATCAGGCTGTCGGGAAAACTGTAAGCAATCGCAATCCCCATCAGCGCATGCGCAATCGCCAAAGGATACAGGCTGCGGTACATTCGAAACATTTCCGTAAAAAATAACCCGCCCACGAGGGTCAGGCCCGTCAGGGGCAGATTCGGCAAGTGCAGCAACGCAAACAAAACAGAACTGACCGCGACCGCAGCCCGTCCCCCAAGCAGTTGCTCGAAGCGCACATAGAAATAAGACTGCAGCAGAAACTGCTGCCCGACCGCCCAGACTACGTACGGCCACAGATTATTCAGCTTCGGCCAATCCGTATTCGCCGGAATCGGATGCCCCCTCGCTACGACCACCAGCGGGATGGCTGCCGCGACGGCGCATCCAACCGCAAGCATAAGAACCGTTCCGCTGCGCGTAGGCCAGCGAAGCCCCAGTTCCTCGCGGTTCCGGCCGCGCAAGCCGAACCACAACACGCTGCCGATCAGCGCAACGATGAACCCCGTATGCAGCGGGCTGCGCGGCGTCCAGAACACCAGTTCCAGCAAGCCCAGCACCAGCAGGATTTGCGCCCACACCGCGCTCGTGCTCCCCTGCACAGCCAATGCGGGCACCGCAGGCCCCGCCTCTGTCGGGGCCGAAACCACCTCCGCATCTGATATAAAACTTTTCGACCTCACGGGCATTCCAGCAATCTTATAAGTAGGTGTTTATGCCCAGCAAGAAAACATCTCGTGTGCTGGTCGTCGGCGCCGGATTCGGCGGCCTCAATGTCGCGCGTTCGCTCGCGCGCGCCCCGGTCGAAATCACCATCCTCGACCGCAAGAATCACCACACCTTTCAGCCACTTCTCTATCAGGTCGCTACCGGAGGACTCTCGCCCGGCGAAATCGCCGCTCCGATCCGGGCAGTCTTCCGCCGCGACTCCAATGTCGCTACCCTGCTCGAGGAAGTCCAGGACTTCGATCTCGCCCGCCGCATCGTCAAAACCAGCGAGCAGGAGCTCTTCTACGACTATCTCGTGGTTGCCGCCGGAGCGACGCACGCCTACTTCGGTCACGACGACTGGGAGCCCTACGCCCCGGGCCTGAAAACCATTGAAGACGCACTCGAAATCCGCCGCCGCGTGCTGCTTGCGTTTGAGCTGGCCGAACGGCGGGCTCTTTCCGGCGCCGGCGACGAACCGCTGAACTTTGTCGTTGTGGGCGGAGGCCCCACCGGCGTGGAACTCGCGGGAATACTGGCGGAGATTGCGCGTCACGTTCTGGCGCATGAATTCCGCTGGATTGACCCATCGCGCGCCCGCATCGTTCTGCTCGAAGGCGGCCCGCGCGTGCTGCCCGCCTACGCCGAAGATTTGTCGCGCAGCGCGGAAGAACAACTGCGCCACCTCGGCGTCGACGTCCGCACGAACGCGATGGTCACTTTAATTGAACCCGGCGTGGTGCATGTCGGCGACACGTGCATCGTCGCGCCCGTAGTTCTGTGGGCCGCTGGCGTCGCCGCCTCCCCACTGGGCAAGAGACTCGGGGTTCCCTGTGATCGCGCCGGACGCGTGCTCGTGCAACCCGACCTCAGCATTCCCGGCCACCCGGAAGTTTTCGTCATTGGCGACCTGGCTTCCATCAAGGACAAAGACGGCAAACCTGTTCCCGGTCTTGCTCCGGCAGCAATGCAGGAGGGTAAGTACGTCGCGAAAACGATCCGCCACGATCTACAAGGCAAGCCCCGCAAGCCCTTCGACTACTGGGACAAGGGCACGCTGGCCACCATCGGTCGCAACGCCGCCATCGCCCAGTTCGGCAAAATTCACATCTCCGGATTCATCGCCTGGCTGTCGTGGCTGTTCATTCACATCTTCTTTCTCATCGGATTCCGCAATCGCCTGCTGGTCTTCATTCAGTGGTTCTGGTCGTACGTGACTTACGAACGCAGCGCACGCCTGATCACGGGTAAAAGCACGCTGCCGGGCTGGTCGGGCATGCAACCGGCGGAAGACGAAGCTTCGGAAGAAAAGTTCCCTACCGCCCGCGCCGGGTGAAGTTGCCGAAGGCTGTGCGCAGATCGCCGGATGTCGATCTGAAGAGCAGAATTGGCGTGTGCTATCCTCTGCCGATTCAGCCGTCACAAATTAAATTCCTGGCTAAGAAAGGAACAGCCATGAAGTGCGAGAGCAAGTTCACGATTGCGATTGCGATAGCCACAGCCACGCTCGCCATCCTCATCGCCACGACCCTCTACGCGCAGGACAAGTACTCGCTCAAATCGCCCAGCGGAATCGCATTTTCCGACTTCAAGGGATATGAAGACTGGTCGGTGGTCTCTTCCGCCCGCACCACCGAAGTGCTCAAGGTGATCGTCGCCAATCCCACCATGATCAACGCGTACAAGTCCGGCATTCCCGGCAATGGCCAGCCTTTTCCAGATGGCTCCATGATCGTGAAGCTGCAATGGAAGCCGAAGAAGAGCGCCGAGGCCCCCTTCGACGTGGATGTGCCAGACGTCTTTACTCAGGCTTTCGTTATCGAGAAAGACAGCAAGCGATTTCCGAGAAGCGGCGGGTGGGGTTACGCGCTGTTCAACTACGAAGCCGCATCCGACAAGTTCACGGCCGATCTTAAAAGCCCCTCAGACTGCGGTCACGCGTGCCATTCGGCGGTGAAAGGCCAAGGACTACATCTTTCACCCACACCAGAAGCGTTGAGCCGGCAACGACCCAGGATCAAGGGCCCCGCAGAGCCTCTAGTGGCCTTCACCGCCGGGTCTTTTCTTTCTTGTCTGGTTTCTCCACCGGATGACATTTCCTTATATCCGGTCGCGACAGCTGACCGGGTCAATGTGTAAGTTATGGAACGCACCAGGGCTTCAGCGCTAATATGAACAACTCTAAGGCGTGACACTATGAAGCCTCATGACATGATTTCATCGCGCAAGAGGCTGTTCGTCCCAGCCCTGCGGGAACGCGGATTCAAAGGTTCACGCCCGCACTTCCGCCGACTCGGAAAGGGTCGGGTCGACCTGCTGACTGTCCAGTTCAACCGACACGGTGGGAGTTTCGTGATTGAGATTTCGAGTTGCGCTCCTGAGGGAGTAACAACTTCTTGGGGCAAGAAAATTCTGCCGAGCCAATCAGGGCGTGGGATATGCACCCAAATGAACGTTCGCGGCTTGGAACTCTGGGGCCAGGGACAGATGGTCATTGGTTTCGATTTGATGATGGAACACCAACCGATGAGGTTGCGAAATCAGCCGCCCTCTACTTGGTGGAGGCCGATCGCCGGTGGGATGACCGGTAACTATTAAAGTATTCCCCATTTCACTAACTGCCCGTTGAGTGCACCAATCGCCCTCTCCGCGCGAGCCAACTTGCACCCCTAGCTATAATGAAAGGTTGTGCGGACCCTACGTCTCTTCGTCTACTGTTCTGCGCTACTGGCCGGAACCGCCTGCTGCGCGCTCGCGCAGAGCCAGGCTCACTCTACCGACACGATCATCGTCATGCCGTTCGCGAATGCCTCGGGCGCTCCCGGACTGCAATGGATCAGCGAAGCGTTCCCTGCCCTGCTCAGCCAACGGCTTGCCACCCCGAGCATTTTTCCTCTGACCCGCGAAGACCGCATGCGGGCCTACGACCGCGCTGGAATTCCCTCCGAAGTTCAACCTTCGCGCGCCACCGTGTATCGCATGGTCGAGGCTATGGACGTCGACTACGTCATACTCGGCCGCTACACCTTCGACGGTCGCTCCTTCACCGCGACCGCGCAGCCGCTCCAAATGCTGCACCGCAAGCTGCTTCCGGAAGTTACCGAGACGGGCGGTCTCATCGACCTGATCAACATCCAGACGGCTCTCGCCTGGGATCTGTTACACGCTATCGAGCCCTCCGTTCCCGTCGACCGGCAGAGCTTCATCAACGGCGTCCCTTCGGTGCGGCTGGATGCTTTTGAAAACTACATTCGCGGTATTACTACCGGGACAAATGCAGAACGAATTCCTCACCTCCGCGAAGCTGTTCGCCTGAACCCGTCGTACACCGAGGCCTGGCTCCGCCTGGGCCGCGCTTACTTTGACGAGCGCCAGTACGATGAGACGATCTCTGCGCTGAGCCATGTTCCTTCCACGGATCCGGGCGCAGGTGAAGCGAATTTCTATCTGGGCGTCGCTGCGTATTACGTGGGAGATTTTTCGCGCGCGGAAAGCGCCCTGAACTTTGTCGCCCTGCGCCTGCCGTTGCCCGAGGTCTACAGCAATATGGGTGCGGTCGCCATCCACCTGGGCAAGCAAAAAGAAGCAGCCGAGTATTTTCAGAAGGCCGCACAGGCCGATTCGAACGACGCCGATTATCGCTTCAATCTCGCCGTCGTTCTCTCGCAAACGGGCGCCCGCAGCGAGGCTGCCGAACAATTGAAGCAATGCCTCACGCTGAACCCGACAGACACCGAGGCTCGTGCCTTTCTCGACACATTGCCCGACAGCACACGTTCTTCGCGGCCGTCCGAACGCATCAAGACCAACTACGACGAGAACACATTTCGACAGCTGTATCTCGGCATTCAGGCCGCAGCGGAAGAGCGGCTCGCCAAAACCGATCCCGCCACCCACGCCGTCTTCCACGTGGGCCGGGGCCAGGAATTGCTCGCGCAGGGATTCGTAGCCCAGGCGCAGAAGCAATTCGAAGAAGCCGTGGCTCTCGATGCGTCCAGCGCCGAAGCGCACGCCGGACTGGCCCGCGCCCTCGAAGCCGCCAACGACATAACAGCGGCGCGCGCCGAGGCGGAAAAAGCACTGGCCATCCGCATTTTCGTCGATCCGCTACTGTTACTCGCGCGCCTCGATTTGAGAGACAATAAAGCCGACGCCGCTGCCCTGAGCATCGACCGGGCGTTGAAACTCGATCCCGCCAACTCCTCGGCGCAGACTCTGAAGCGCGCCGTAGCCGCCAAGCTGGCGGAGAAAGCGCCGCCGGTGGCCAACTGATGAGAACACCGCATGGAAAGAATGAAAAGAACAGAAGTGGGTGCCCCATCCTGAACTTTCGCGCCCTGTGCGAAAGTTTAGGGTGGGTCTTTCGCGAAGTCGGAAAGTTCTCCGGAGTCTGCGCTGCAATCGCACTTGCAATGCCTGCAGTCCCGACCTTCGCAGTTCCCTCCCGCGCCGAAGTCCTGAAGATCGTCATCAACGACACCATCCAGCCCATCACCGACGAATTCATCGGCCGCGCCCTGACTGAGGCCAAGAACTCTCACGCAGATGCGCTCCTCCTCGAGATCAACACGCCAGGCGGGCTAGTCGATTCCACCCGCGAGATCATCGAGAAGATTGTTGACTCGTCGGTGCCCGTCATCGTCTACGTCACACCTAGCGGTTCGCGCGCGGCATCCGCCGGATTTTTCATTCTGGAATCCGCCGACATCGCCGCCATGGCGCCCGGCACGAATACCGGCGCCGCCCACCCCGTCACTCTCGGCGGCGACAAGATGGACGACGTCATGAAGCAGAAGATCGAAAATGATCTCGCTGCCTTCATGCGCTCGGTCGCCTCGCGCCGAGGCCGAAACGTCGATGTGGCCGAAAGCGCAGTCCGCCAGTCCAAGTCTTTCGCGGAGCAGGAAGCTCTTTCCCAGAAGCTGATCGACTACGTCGCCACCAGCGAAGACGATCTCTTCCGCCAGATCGAAGCCAAGCCCATCAAGCGCTTCGACGGAAAAACCGTCACCCTGCACCTGTCCGGGTCAACCGTCCGCCCGTTCGAGATGACGCTGAAGCAAAAAATTCTCGATCGCCTGATGGATCCCAACGTTGCCTTCCTGCTGCTCGCGGTGGGACTGCTTTCGCTCTATGTGGAGTTCAACCATCCGGGCGCGGTCGTGCCCGGCACGGTGGGCGTGGTTTTCATTCTGCTCGCGGCCTTTGCCTTGAATCTGTTGCCGGTCCGTTTTGCGGCGCTGGTTGCGATTGCCGTCGCCTTCGCCCTGTTCGTGCTCGAGGCGAAATTTGCCAGCCACGGCGTGCTGACCACCGGCGGCATCGTGCTGCTCACGCTCGGCGGACTGCTGCTGGTCGACGCGCCCATCCCTGAAATGCGCGTGCACTTGCTGACGGCCATGGCCATCAGCATTCCGCTCGGCCTGATCACGGCCTTTCTAATGACCATCGCCTTCCGCGCCCGCCGCAACAAGGTTGTCAGTGGCGTGCAAGGCATGATCGGCGAGATCGGCGTCGCACAGAGCCCGCTGGTCCCCGAGGGGAAAGTCTTCGTGCACGGAGAAATCTGGAATGCGATTTCCTCCGCACCCGTCCCGATCGGTGCGAAAGTCGTGGTCCGCCGGGTCGAAGGCCTGCAATTGGAAGTCAGTCCTGTACCCGTTGTTGGTGAAAGCCAAGTCATGAGGGCCGTTCCCTGACGACGCACTCCGTCGAACCGTAAAGCTCTTCTTCGCGAACTTAGCGTTACCTTCGCGCACTTTGCGGTCAAAAGCTTTCTCGCAATCGGCATGCCCAATTTATTGGGTGTCAAGTCTCCCCTCTCTATGCCCAACCCCGCACCTATCCAGACAACACCCGAGCCTGTTTGTGGATCACAGACAGCCGGTTCAACTGCGATACAATCCGCCTTAGACACCGTCTACAACTGAACCGCGCCGGGAGGCGCCGCTATGCTTTCGTTAACAAGCATTCTCGTGCTCGTCGTCGTCATCTACATCCTCAGCTCCATCAAGATTCTGGCGGAATACGAACGAGGCGTGATCTTCCGCCTCGGCCACCTGTTGCCGCAAGCCAAGGGACCCGGCGTTATTCTCGTGTTCGCGCCCCTCGACCGCATTGTGCGCGTCTCGCTGCGGCAGGAAGCTCTGGAAGTCCCGCCCCAGGACATCATCACCCGCGACAACGTCACGCTGAAAGTAAACGCCGTCATCTTCCTGCGCGTGATTGATCCCAACAAGGCCGTGGTCGAGGTCTCGAACTACGTCTACCAGACCTCGCAGTTCGCGCAGACCACGCTGCGCTCCGTGCTGGGCGAGCAGGAACTCGACGAACTGCTCTCGCACCGCGAAAAGATCAACCTGCGCCTGCAAAGCATTCTCGACACGCACACCTCTCCCTGGGGCGTGAAAGTCACCAACGTCGAGGTCAAGCAGGTCGACATGCCGGAGTCGATGCTGCGCGCCATGGCCAAGCAGGCCGAGGCGGAACGCGAAAAGCGCTCCAAGATCATTCACGCCGAAGGCGAGTTCTCAGCGGCGCAACGCCTGGTCGACGCCGCGAAATTGCTCGCTACCGAACCGGTCAGCGTGCAGTTGCGTTACCTGCAGACGCTGACCGAGATCGGCGTCGAGAAAAACACCACGGTGATCTTCCCTGTGCCGGTCGATTTCTTCTCGGGCCTACAGAAAATGCTGGGGAAGGGCGACGGCGAGGTGACTCCGGCAAAAGCCGGATAGCCGCAACTTTTCGGTTCGTGACGGGCTAACACCCTCTGGAGACAAAATGGGTTCACAGGATACGGAAATCACGCTCGGTACCGGCAAGATGCTGGCGCTCTTCTTCGGCCTGGTCGCGCTGTGCGGCCTTTTCTTTGGACTGGGCTTTTCGCTCGGCCGCGGCTCGGTGCGCCCCATGGCCGCCAGCGATGCGGCGCAAACCACAAACGGTCCCGCTCTGCGTCCTTCCGCGATGAAGTCCGGTGGCGCGCAGAACCAGAACTCCGGCGACATGACGTTCTACAAGGCCGTCCAGAACAAGGACGCGAGTGCGCCCGCGGCCGACACTCCCAAAGACGACTCCTCCAAATCCGATCCCAAGGCCGACGCTTCCAAGTCCTCCGACAACGATGCCTCCAAGTCCGGGCCACCCGATCCGATGAGTGCTACTTCCGGCCCCGGCTACTTCGTGCAAGTGGCCGCCGTCAGCAAGCAAGACGACGCGCAAGCCCTGGTCGATGCGCTGAAGAAAAAGCAATACGCCGCGTTCACCGCCAGCACAACGCCTTCTGACAAACTGTTCCACGTACAGGTGGGCCCCTTCTCCGATTTGAAAGACGCAGAAGCCACCAAGGCGAAGCTGGTGAGCGACGGCTACAACCCGATTCTGAAACGTTGAGGGGACTTAGCCTCCCAACAGACAATAGTTTGGCATGAGCGATCGGCGACAGTTGTTTTCTATTACTACTAGCTAACACAGTCGCTAGAATCGTTTATAGGAGCGGCTTTGGATGGGAGATGACGCGCAGGTCCACTCCGGCTTTGAAAGCGCAGCCTAGGGCTCCAGAACGCCAAAAACGGGCATCGTAGGACATGCGCGGACCCTCTTTTGGAGGTCCTCGACCGATCTAAACCTAAGACAATCGCTATAACTTATTGATACTTTTTGTAAGTGGTTGAAATCTCGTCAAACATCAACGCGCGAACGAATCGCAAGTCGTTCGGCCTGCCGAACTAACGTTAGGCTCCCGCCGCCATCGCCTTCGATTCAATCTGTGCTTTCAACTCCGGCGAGCACTTCAAGGTCAACCCGCACAGGTTGCAGCGGATCAAATGACTCCCGCCCAACGGAATCACCGGAATGAAGAACAGCGTGAACCAGCGTTTCGATTCCATCGCCGTGAACATAGTCGGCCGCGAGCACTTCGAGCAGGGATACTGAATCTGCCGGATGGGCGTGGTTTTCGTGCGTACTCCGAAGAGGAAAAACATACTGAAGCCTCATTTTCTGGGGAGTCGCGACGAACTTAGCACGGGTCCGCCGGGCAGCAGTACGGAAGTGTCTGCGCGGTCGGACTCTTCGTTGGTCCTGAACAATTGCGCAGTGAATAATTACCGGGCTCTATGCAGTACCCCTGCCATAGATACTCCAACGCCAGGGGCAGGGTCTGTGCCTTCACGGCGCGGTCGCAGTGGCCAGCGTTTTTCGCAAAGACAAACTGGTAAGGATACCCCTTGTCGGCTAGAGCCTTGGCCATCCGCTCATTGGCGAGGACCCAGTCGTGATAGTTGTCGCGGTTGATAAGAAGATCTCGATCGCCGACATCCATCCAGATGCGCAGCGGCTTCTTCGGGCTGTTGGGAATGAGGATTTCATGGAACTCCCATGCGCCGTGCGGGGTCTCGGGGTTGTACGGCCACTGCTGGTAAACGAAAGTGCCCGAGTAGCTCAGAACTCGGTGGTAGAGATCGGTGTGATACCAAGCCATCGCCATCGCGGCGGCTCCGCCTGAGCTGCAACCCGTGGTCGCCCGCCCGTCGGGATCCTTGGTGAGCCTTACGTTATATTTCTTCTCCACCAGAGGCAGCACTTCCTTCTCCACGAACTCCGCATAAAGCCCGGACATCGTGTCGTACTCCAGTCCCCGCTCGCTGCCCTGGGCGTCGCCACTACCGTTGCCAATGGAGATCGCAATCATCACCGGCACGCGATGCCCGGCGATCAGATTGTCGAGTGCGGCGAACAAAGTCGGGTCAGGTCCATCCGCCCCGACGATGAACGGTGCCTCCGTGCCGGGGACGTATTGTTTGGGAACGTACACCGCTACCCGTCTTGTGTAAGGAGCGGGATAGCTGTTCACGATCACCTTGTTCGGGGCCGTTGGGTCCGGCACGGCGAAGGTGTTGGGCTCGCGCGCGATGCCGGTATAGATCTTGCTGTCTTTGGATTCCATCGTGAATTCAAAGACGTCACCCTTAGGCACTCCTTCGTTCGCAGCCATTTCCGACACGGCATTGTGGGTGGGGCCAATGATGAAGTTCCCGTCTTCCTTCGGCGAAGGGATGGTTCCGTCCGGTAGTTCCTTCGCTTTTACGTAGCCGGGCGTGCTGGGTTCACGAGTTGGCGGCGCCGGGCGTGCGGCGCCCGCAATCGGAGTTTGGCACGCCGTCATTCATGACTTCGTTCGGTAAAGTTCCGGTTTGCTCGTGAACGCGAAATACCCAGGCGACTATGCCCGATCTCGTGTAATTGCCGGATTCCGTCCTCGTGCTATACTCCCGCGACTAAACCGCGCGGGGGCCAGAATGGCTCATAACCTGCATCATAACCATCAACATTCCCATCACACCCAAACCCATCCTGTGACGGGCAAGCCCACGCGTCGCGACTTTATTTCATCCCTGGTTTCTGCTGCCGTTCTTGCTCCATGGGCCCTCGGCCAGACGCAAACTCAGAGCGCATCCGACATGGCGGAGCGTTTTCGCCAGATGTCCGAGGAATACGAGAGCAAAGGATTGGCGACGCCGTTCAAGGGAATCACGACCAACGGTGAGGTCGTGCCGGGTCTCTTCGAGATCAAGCCGAGCGGCGTTTCAACCGAACCAGTGCGCAATGCCGCGGAGGCCTTCATCGCCACTCTCACGCCCCTCCAACTCGCCAGAACCATGTATCCCGTGGACGACGTCGAGTGGCGCAAATGGATGAATCAGCATTTTTACGCGCGGCAGGGAGTGTGTTTCGCAGAGATGACCGATGCCCAGCGGCAGGCCGCCTTCGGATTGATGCGCGCTTCCCTCAGCGCAGAAGGCTTTGAGCTGACGCGCAACATCATGCGCCTCAACGAAACGCTCGCCGAGCTGGCCGAGGATCACGCGTTCCTAGGAGAATGGTTGTACTACATCCAGATTTACGGTAAGCCGTCGGCAACCGAGCCGTGGGGCTGGAAACTCGAGGGCCATCACGCCATCATCAATTACTTCGTCCTCGGGGGCCAAGTGGTGATGACTCCCTTGTTTATCGGCTCCGAACCAGTAAAAGCGCCGTCCGGAAAATACAAAGGTCTCGAGATTCTGCAAAAGGAACAGAACGATGGTCTAGCGGTGTTGAACGCACTCCCCGAGGCTCAGCGGAAACAGGCGATTCTCAACTTCTCGAAGACCGGCAACAACAATCTGACCGAAGCATTCAAGGACAATGTCGTAATCGATTATGCGGGATTGCGTACGAACGATCTGTCAGGCCCCGCGCGACAACGCTTCCGCGATTTGATTCACCTCTATATAAAGAACATGGACGAAGGTCACGCCCGCGTGAAGATGGACGAGGTGGACCGCTATCTCGACCAGACTTGGTTCACTTGGATCGGTGGAACGCAGCCGGATAGCGCGTTTTATTACCGCGTGCACAGTCCAGTGGTCCTGATCGAATTTGATCACCAGCAGCCCGCCAACCTGCGGAAGTTTGCTGCGGACCCCACGAAGCCGACCCAGCAGCACATCCATTGCGTAGTGCGAACTCCGAATGGCAATGACTACGGCAAGGACCTGCTGCGGCAACACTACCTAGCCCACCCCCACACTACCTCAGCGAGTGCACGCAAAGAGAAACCGGAAACGCTTGCCCGATCGGTAACGATAAGTCGGCCAGTTTAACAACGAACCTGCAGTGGCAATCCGAAGTTCCGGACGAGCGACGGGCTATCCGGAAGTTATGCACAAACCCACGTAAATCCGGTGGGACCGAGGCGGAGGGCGCTGGATACTCTCAGTCGTATGCCGCCCAGCCCTACTCTAAATACGATCAACACAAAAACACCTCTTTTCCCTTTGGGCTTGAGTGAGAGGTTGAGGATGAAGAGTGAAGAGAGAAGAGTGAACAGTAATGATAAAGAGAGGAAAGAATGAAGAGATGAAGTATGAGTCGCGCATTTCGCCATTTGCCAGTGTCGGCAGTCGGCGATTTGCGCGGAAAGAATTACCCTAAAATGGCCCCGTTCAGAACTTGTGATGCTGGATGGCGACGCTATTTCAGAAATCGATCCAGAAAAGAGTGAGTTAGGTTTTTCAGTTTTGATAGTTTTGATGGTCTGTTCCAGACCCACCACCCACCAATTACACTCGTGTTTTAGTTAACCCGTTATCCTTGGTATGAGCTATGGAAAATACCCGTTGCATTTCGGTTGTTAGGAGAGAATCTTCCAGCAGATGGACTGAACCACCAATCACACATTTGCGGAGCTGCCTGAGAGAGCCTAGCGGTTGCAAAGGGTGTTTTAAGTACTGAATGATTGCATTTGATAAGGCACGGGGTAGTACCGCTTTTGGGCTAGAATCTCCTGCAGACCGGAAATGAATCTAAAGCAAGTCGGGAGTACCGAACGTGAAACAATTATTGCTGTTCTTGCTGTTGTTGGTACCTGGGCTCCGGGCGCAAGAGCGGCAGACAGACCCCACATGGCTGCATCGCTATGTTCCAAACCTTTCCGAGACCAATGCGGATCTCGCCTCTCCGACTTGCCACTATCGAGCTATTTTCGGCGAGGGGGACACAGAGAACCGATCTCTCCAAGCCGTCACTCGTTTCGGCGAAGTCTCTTTGGATCGAAAGGGCGATTGCCGAACCGTCTCCTATGAGCGCCAGGAGGAAATTTATTTCGTCGTGGAAGGAACGGGCGTGCTGCACTACCAGGATCAGGCTCACGCACTGCGCAAGCATGACTTCACGTACTTGCCTCCGGGCGCGAAACATTCGATTTCCAACGATTCTGACCAGCCCTTGCGTGTGCTGGTGATGGGATTCAAAATTCCGGCATCGATTTCCATTGGAGCGCCGATGGCACACGCGAAAGTCGCAAACCTTGCAGAGTCCAAGGAAGAGACGGTCAGCGGCCACCCGAAATCAGTTCTGTACAAACTTCTGATCGGACTGCACACCGGGAAGCGAGACTTGGTCGATGAGGCCTATGTGATGGATAGCTTTTTCTGGATGGATTTTTCGCCCGGAGGCACGAACTGGCCTCACCACCACGCGGCCGCGGAAGAAATCTATCTAGTGATGGACGGCCAAGGCGAAATCGTAGCTGGCTCTGGGGAGAACGGCGTCGAAGGCCGCTATGCCGCCACAGCCGGAGACGCCTATTACTTTCGTCCCAACTGCACGGTGGGGTTTTACAACCAGGACAAACGGGATGCCAAGGCCTATATCTTGGCCGTCCGAACGCGCGTTCCAGTGCATGAGGATGATGAGTAGGTATTTAATCTCGGAGATATGAGCACCGCTGAACAATCAAAATTACCCCACTCAAGCCAACACCTGGCTTGAATGGCCACCCGCGTATAACTGAGGTTCTTAACAATGCAGACGAAAATATACTGCTCGTCCTTTCTAATCTTCTTGCTTTCATGGGCAAGTCAGGCAAGTTACACGCAGAATCGCGTGCATCAGCTTGCTCGAGATGTTTACTACTGGTCTGGTGACCTCAACAAGCACGAACAGACCAATGTGGGCTTTGTTGTATTTCGTGACTACGTATTGGTTATCGACGCGAATTTTCCGTGGGCGGCTGAAAAAATCATTACGGACATAAAAACCATCACTCCCAAACCGATCCGTTTTGTCTTCAACACTCACTATCATGCAGATCACACCTTGGGAAACAGGGTGTTCATAGCCCACGGCGCCGCCATTGTAAGTACGGACGATCTTGCGTTAGAGCTGGGCACCAAGGGAATGGAAGATGTCAAGGAGCAGACCAAGATCAAATCGGAACATCTGGAATTGCCGTCCATTCGGTTTCACGATCACCTCGTATTTGACGACGGCCAACATCGTGTCGAGCTAATCAAATATGGGCAGGCCCACACCAAAGGCGATGGGGTGGCCTATCTGCCCGCAGAAGGCATTGTTTTTGTTGGAGATTTGGCTGTCAATTGGACCTTCGGGAACAATCTGTCCGACCAGGATGTGCGGTATATCGGTTGGATTCGCGCACTCGAGAACATTGCCCAGCTCCCCATTAAGACCGTGGTTCCGTCACACGGAGATCTCGGTGATGTTAATCTGCTGCATCGCCAGCGGGACTTTATTGCTGACATGTGGAAACAGGTCAAGCAAGGGCTCAAAGCCGGAAAATCTTCCGCCGAATTGAAGAAGACAGTGCAATTGACCCAGCACGGGATTTTTGCAGGCGATCTGCAGGAAACGGAAGGCATGATCGAGTCCATGTGCGAGCGCGCACAAACTCAACCAGATTGGAATTCTGGCAATGGAAACCCTGAATAAGTCCTGGTGGTTATATCTTTAACCAGCAGGTTGAACTGTGCGATCAAAAATTACTTGCCTGATACTCATCCTACTTCCGATGCGGAACTTGTGAGAACTCGGGTTAGCCTCTATCTCCCACACCTCCGATTGGTATGGTCATAAATAGGACGCAACTGGTTTAGCGGGGCGCAACTTCCGCGCTGCAAGTCCCTCATCTCATCCCCTTTATATGAAGGAGACCTTATGCCCTCAAAACCGGAAAAATACGATCTGCCTGTGGTTCGATAAGGATGCACAGGACGCAGCGCGCTTCTACGGCGCGACATTTCCAGATAGTAAAGTGACCGCTCGCTGTTGCAGGTCACTGCTGCACGAAGTCCACGTAACCGTGCCGCTGCAGGAATTTAAAATAGCCTACCCAGTCAAAATTATTTTGCGGGCCAAGTTCCATTTCCGTGTTTTGGATGACCTCGGCTAGGTTGCGTTTGCCATCGCACCAGTAAAGTGCTGCCATAGTTGGCGACCAGAAGCCGCTGTCAGGAAATCCTTCCCGCTGACTCTCCGGGATCTCATCCAGTGGGAGGGCGCCCATTCGCTTGCGTCGAACGATGATCTTTTCGGCTTCAGGACCGAAGTTTGGGGCCATCGGATGTATCGTTCCCAAATGCAGTTCCGTTGCGCGCTCCGCGACGGCGCCTTCGATCCGCACTTTCTGCGCAGCGGCAAAGGAGGCAAGGGCGGCCAGCTCCTGCTGAAGATCGGCGGCCTGTTTGACCGCCTTGGTTTCGCGCGCCAGGTTGTAATCGACGCGAGCCTTCTCCCAATAAAGCAGATGTCTCAGGCTGTCGGCGTCCTTTGCTGCAGCCACCAGATCCAGGCTGTTTGCCGTCCCCGAATTGATCTGATCGTATCCGCGCTCCACAGCCAACTCAGCCATCCAGTGCATCTGCTCCGGTCCCGCCGATGCCAGAAAGTACGCGTAAGCCGCGTTCATGACGGCAAGGTCGCGCAGGGATTTGGGGTCGACCTGGACGGGAGTATCGAAGCTGGTGTGGTGGGCAGGGATTCCGTGGCCGCTATTCACCGAGGTCGTGGGAATACCAATCATCGACTCTCCGAGGTCATCGTCTGTTCCGCCGTAGTAAGCGCCCCTGTTGTACTCGCTCCATGAATAGGGGCGGCGCACCATGGGGAAATATTCCGCGGCAAGGCGCACAGTAAATGCATCCACAAAAGAACTAGCCGATTGCGGATTCATGGACCAGATGAACTGCGTTCCTGCCAGGTACTGCCATCCGGCAGGTGTGTCGATGCACATGGCGGCAACGGTTCGCTTGGTTCGATCCTTGTGGGCATCGAGATACGCGAGCGTGCCATAGCGCTCGCCCATGGCCAGGAGACGGATGGTCCGCTTTGGCCTGGGTAATGTGCCTTCCTTAATTAGCCGGTTGAGGGTGGTTGTAGCTTCAAGAATGGATGCGACGCCGCTGGAGTTATCGTTGGCGCCCTCTTCATATAAATGTCCGAGGGAGAGCACCTCCTCCGCGCCAGGACCGTCGGTGCCGAGAATGACGCCGCTCACATACGGGTACTTCCCTTCGTAGTAACGGGTGTCAACGTTGGCGCGAACCTTCACTGGCCCCTTTTGCAGCAACTCCTTTAGATATTGCTCCTGTCGCGGCGTAATGGAGAAACACACCGTAGGCGTGTCATTTTTGTTGAACGCCCAGCCGTTATCTCCGAAATCGTTCTCCCAGTCCCGCTCGTCCAACAGCGTCCGGTTCACCCTGCTCTCGCGAACCATGCCCAGCGCACCGGCCTGCTTCAAATCGGTCTTGGACATGCGGCCGCCAAGCACCCACTTGCCTTTCAGGTCTGCATTGCGAAGGTCCTGGGGCCGCAGCACGAGCTCACCCTCTACGCCTCCGGGTGGAGTGGGACCGCTCCACTGGCACAGCGAGGTAGGAATTTTCTGATAGTCGGCAAGAACGCGCATATCCTCTGGGACCGGAGGCGAGACGATTTCCAAGATGGCAGAATGCGCGTCCCACGCCATCGGCTGCGTCCAAAAGCCGTTCTGCGTCACACCGTCGGCGGGCCCTTGGCCTATCTGGACGTCCTCCAGTCCTGCCTGCCGCATCATCTCCGCGATATTCTTTGCGGTCTCCTGAAATCTGGCAAAGTCAAAATAGCGGTCGGTTGCCCACATTGCCTCCATGTTCGTAAAGGCTTCTGTCGAGTTGACGTTGGCCAGCAACAGCTTCAGCAGGTCAGTGACAGGACTCGGGCCCCAGGGGCCGGGGTCGTGTCCCGAGATCGCGTGTTCTGCGGTGGCGAGAGCGGCTGGCGTTGGCGCGGGAAAAAAAGCAGGAGGTGCGGACGAATCGGCGGCGCGCCCGCTGGTGCCGGTCTGTCCCCAAATCAGACTGACACTTATCAGCAGGAACAGAGCGAGTCGTTTTTCAGGCTGAATTTTCATGAGCTGCATTATCGGGATCACCCCCTCTTCGTTGCAAACATCATCTTTAAATTCCATATTCAAAATCAGATCGATGCTAAGCCCGGTACCCTTTTGCCGGTCTGGCAGCACGCGCAGTAATTGGTTTTCGTTATCGGCGTGGCGAATGCGCTGAATCCGCCCGCAGCGGGGTGACGTCTTCCCTGGCAGTCAGCGGCAATATCTCGGGATTGGGCCCGAGTGACGAGCAAACCGGAAGATAGGAGCACAGCGTACACCACCTGAAACGTCTGACCTCATCCGACAGCAAGGCACGCAACGTCAGGTTTGGGCGATAACAAATTAGTCTGACGATCGCTTTTCTTTCATTCTTCCAGGGACCGTCGTTTTGGCGAAATCGCGTCGATGTTCATGATGCGGCTTGCTGAGGGTATCGGGTCCCGCTTACAAGGTCATCGCTCGTCACACTGGATGGACCTACGGGACTCGCGAAGAGTTTGGAATCAAGCTTGCCAAGCACCTTACGCAGCTTTGCGACGGTTGCATTGGCTGTCATCTCCCCAATACGCGCCATTTCATCGGCCCGAGTGAATTCCGATATATCAAACGAGGTCACATCGGGCGCGACCACGAAGTCTGCCGCCTGCACTCCAACCGAGTTCATGCTATAGCCTTGAATCATGGTTTGGCGCATGATCACTTGAATGGTTGGGAAGAAACGATTTCTGCCCGGACGCCCCTTGGAGCGGATTTCGAGAAAGTCTTTCTCTAGCTTTGCTGTGACACTCGATGCGATGACAAAGTTGCATCCCTTCGCTACCAGCACGTTGGCCGGAATATTGTTGAGCAGCCCGCCATCCACCAACGCTTGGCCTGACCGAATGATAGGAAGCGAAAGGGGAGGAAGATTGATACTTTCCAGGACACTGATCGCCGCATCGCCAACCTCCCGCACCAGTGGTTCTCCTTCGACGAGATCGACGGAGATTGCAAACATCGGAAGAATTAGTTGCTCCATCTTGGCTCGATCTAAGTATTTCCGCAGCATGGGATCGAACTGATTTCGTCTGTACTTGTAGAGCAAATACCAATAGCCTCCACCGGGCAGCTGTCGAAAGAACCACGATGGCTGCAAATCGGTCTTGAAACAATGAATAATATAATCAGGGTCTAAGCCAGCTGCGTACACGGTGCCGGTCAGCGCCCCAGCGCTCGTACCCGCTAGCATGTCGATATAGATGCCATGCTGCTCAAGCGCTTTGAGCACCCCAAGATGAGCCATGCCGCGAGCTGCGCCACCTCCGAGAGCCAAACCGATCTGGATGCCTCGCAAATGATGAACGATGCGTTCGAATCCGTGCTGCAGTAAACTGCCTTGGTTTGCTCCAGGAGCGTCGAAAGTGAGCTTAAAATCTCGTTCGGCGAGTTCATACAACTCCGGTACATAAGGAGCGATTGGGGCGTTGGCGTCGAGAAGCCACACAATCCGGATCTTATCTCGCCACTTGGGTATGCTCTTCTCCAGTCCTTTGAGGAGATGTACTGCTGCATTCGCATCTTGTGGCCGAATACACCAAAGCGCTATGTCGACATAACTCAAGAACCGCATCATTGCCTCTGGCGAATGATCGGCGCGAACATCCACCAGAAGTCGCCTATGCGAGGCCCAGTCTTTAAGAATGCTTTGTCGCTCGTCATCCCGCACCAGCAACATAAAGGGGATATCTCCTTCTGGCTTCCATCGCTCGTCGTCGCCAGCAATACAAGGAGACTCGTCCAAGTCTCGAAGTCGACGTGCCAATCGACCGACCAGCGGACGGCTCGCCTCGGTGTGATGAATAATACCCACGACGGATGGCTTGGGAAGGGAACGATCGACTTCCATCACGTATCGTTTGAATATGTTCGCTGCCAAGCGGAACATAGCGAGTTGAAAATCTGCGTGCCTCGCGGTCAGCTGAAGCAGGTCCGATAGTGTCAATCGTATTGCTGTCGAAGGCTCATGTAGCCTGGACTTGCAAGTGAGAGCGATCCGATAAGCCGAGGGCAAACAATCCAATCACAGACCCTCGGACAAAAGTATCTTTCTGCAGTTCCTTGCCCAGCAAATCGTAGAGCGTTGCCTGCATCCGGCCCGTGATGAGGAAGCACACATGGGTAACTTCTGATGCGACTTCAATGACCACGTCCCCGGCGCGAAACTCCGCCCACTCAGCCGTGCTCGTGATGGCCGCAAACGTTTCCTCGCTGAGCCCTTTTGCCCAGTCGAGCCGACGAAGCTCCGTATAAAGCCGCTCACCTCTCGGAGAAACTGGTCTGTCGTCCCTGCTATCCATGTCATTCTCCTTGAACACCCGTAGTGGTGCGCTCTCCTTAGCCTTCTTGGGCGCGTTAGGAAACGGAACAACCTGCCACGCGGCAAGAGCCTTGCTCGGCTGCAGGATCCCTGTCTGGATTTAGGCCGATCTTGCAGCCAAAAATGAATTCGGAAGCCGCGTTCACACTGCTGGCATAGCCATGAACAGCGGGCGATTCACTCGGTATTTGCCAATTGAGGAAGGCGATCCTGAGGCCTTGCACCCTCACTACTCGGGAAAGAACAATCATCAGGGATGCCTCGAACTTGTTTTCCAAGCGAAGAAAAAACTCCCGAAGTCTTGTCCCTCGCCAGTCGCGTTGCTTTGTGTGGCACACATCGAGATACGAACCGGGGCTTGATGGATTTCCCCCGTATGATATCTCAGCCGATGGGAAGCGTTTTCTATTTGCTCAACCGAGCAAAGGCGAGGCCCCAGCTAATGAAATCAATGTGACGGTGGGTTGGGCGGCCGAGCTGCCATCCAAAGTCCGCCAGTAGCAGCTAGAGTAGGCTATGACGACCGAATCGGCGGCGGCAGAACGAGGCTGTCCCTATCCGCACTTCCGTTGAGATTCCGCCAATTTCGAATGCTACTGATTACTTCAGGGTTGCCGACCACTCATCCAAAACCGCTGAATGCCCTGCTACATCTGAAGGGCACGGACTCGTTCTCCCTTTCCCCCGAGGCATATAATCCTCTCGGAGAATCACATGGGAACCGGAGATCTAGAAAACACGTTTAAGCGGTCGTTGAAAGATCCTGCGGGTTTCTGGGGCGAAGCAGCGGAAGCAGTTTACTGGCACAAGCGGTGGGACAAGGTACTCGACGACAGTCACCAGCCGTTTTACCGCTGGTTCGCGGGCGGCGAGGTGAACACTTGTTACAACGCCCTCGACATCCACATCGAAAAGGGTCGTGGCGATCAACCCGCACTGATCTACGATAGCCCGGTTACCAGTTCCATCAAAAGCTTCAGTTACCGCGAGTTGCGCGACAAGGTAGCTGCTTTTGCGGGAGTGCTGGCGGGCTTTGGTGTCGGCAAAGGTGATCGCGTGATCATCTACATGCCGATGGTCCCCGAGGCGGCTGTAGCAATGCTCGCGTGTGCCCGCCTGGGCGCAGTGCACTCAGTGGTGTTCGGCGGCTTTGCGGCAAACGAACTGGCCACGCGTATCGACGATGCCAAGCCGAAAGTGGTCGTTTCCGCCTCGTGCGGCGTGGAGGTGAAGAGAATAATTCCGTACAAACCTCTCCTCGATGAAGCCCTTCGAATCGCCAGGCACAAACCTCAGAAATGTATTGTCCTTCAGCGCGAGACGGAACGCGCCGAACTTGTGGTGGGCCGCGATTGCGATTGGGACGAAGTCATAGAAGCGGCAAAGCCACACGAGTGTGTTCCGGTCGCCGCAACTGATCCCCTCTACATTCTCTATACCTCCGGCACCACCGGGCAGCCGAAAGGGGTTGTTCGCGATAACGGCGGCCACCTTGTTGCCTTGAAGTGGACCATGGATAACATCTATGGCGTCGATCCCGGCGATGTGTATTGGGCTGCTTCCGATGTTGGTTGGGTTGTGGGCCACTCGTACATAGTTTACGGACCCCTGTTCCACGGGAATACGACAATCCTTTACGAAGGCAAACCGGTGGGCACACCTGACGCGGGGGCATTCTGGCGCGTCATTTCGCAGCACAAAGTGAAAGTTATGTTCACTGCGCCTACTGCTTTCCGCGCCATCAAGAGGGAGGACCCCACTGGTGCGCTGATCAAGAACTACGATCTGTCAAATTTCAAAGCGATGTTTTTGGCGGGTGAGCGATGCGATCCGGATACTTTGCACTGGGCCGAAAACCATCTTCAGGTTCCCGTGATCGACCACTGGTGGCAGACGGAAACAGGTTGGCCGATCTGTGCCAACTGTCTTGGCATTGAACCTTTGAAGGTGAAGGCTGGGTCGCCCTGCAAACTGTCCCCGGGTGGGATGTGCGTGTTGTCGATCCCCACAACCGGGAGATGAAGCCAGACGAGATTGGTGCCTTGGTTATCAAGCTGCCTCTGCCGCCAGGGGCATTCCCGACACTGTGGAACGCTGACGAACGCTTCGTTGCTTCCTACCTTTCACAATTCCCGGATACTACACGACGGCAGACGCGGGGTATGTGGACGAGGATGGTTATGTGTATGTCATGTCGAGAACGGATGACGTAATCAACGTGGCAGGGCACCGTCTGTCCACAGGCAGCATGGAGGAAGTTCTCGCCTCTCATCCTGACGTCGCCGAGTGCGCGGTGGTCGGCGTGCATGACGAACTGAAGGGACAGATACCCATGGGTTTCCTGGTGCTGAAAAAAGGAGTTGACCGCGACCCGGCCGAGATCGTCGCCGAGATCGTGCAGATGGTCCGGCAGAGGATCGGCCCGGTGGCGGCGTTCAGGACTGCGGTGGTTGTGCCGGCGCTGCCCAAGACCCGGTCTGGGAAGGTTCTGCGTGGCACAATGCAGAAAATTGCCGACGGGAACGATTACAAAATGCCCGCAACCATCGATGATTCGAGCGCCCTGATCGAGGTCGCGAAAGCATTGACTCGGGCGGGATACGCCAAAAAACCAGCCGCCAGTTGTGTCTCTTCAGGTTCTTGACCAAGCTACTGCGATGTGATGAAGAGGCGAATAATTGCTGCCGGTGCTCTGCCCGGATAACGAGCAAACCTTACCTTATCCGATTAGGTAAGGTTTGCCGACCATTCACGAATAGTAGTTAGGCAGTGATTTCCACCAGATTCCCCTCGGAGTCTGCGATCACGGCTTCATAGTATCCGTCTCCCGTAATTCGTGGTCCGCTGACAATCTGAACGCCCGCTTGTTCCATTTCCCTGACCAAACGATCCACCGCCGGGCGCGAACCAACCGAAATGGCGATGTGAGCGTGGCGTGGGGTTTCCTGGGGAGAGACCATCAGTTCAAGGCGTGAGCCTCCGTCGAGCGATAGGAACTGGGATCGAAACTCGCGCTTTGTACTCGAATACTCGGGAGTCGAGGCAGCGTCAAACCAGTGCTCGTAAAAACTGCGAGCGCGATCAAGATCGAGAACCCAGGCTGCAACGTGTTCGATGCGTGCTCTTGACGCCAACAACCTAAGCTGCACCAGTTCCTGACGCAGCGAAGCCGGATCACTAAATCGAATCGCGTGCATGCCAATCGTGCGGGCCGCTTCCACGTTGTGCTGTAGGTCATCAATGTAGATGATTTGCTCCGGCCTCAGAGCAAACTTTTCACAGAAGTACTTAAAGATTCGCGGGTCGGGTTTGATCAACCGCACTTCGGCAGAGAGGAAGATTGCACGGAACCACTGCAGGAACTCGAATCTTCTCTGCGCAAAAGGGAAGGTTTCCGCTGACCAGTTGCTCAGGGCGTAGACGGGAATTTCCCGCTCCCGGAGCTCAGCCAGAATATCGACGGTACCCGCAATCGGTCCTGCCATCATTTCATCGAAACGCTCGAACCACGCGTCGATCATGTCGGCTTTATCGGGATGCTCGAGTTTCAATGCTGTGCAAGCTTCTGTAAAACTACGCCCAGCGTCTTGCTGCAGATTCCATTGTGCCGTGCAGATGTTCGCGAGAAAATCTTCCATTTCGGCTTCATGTTGGAACAATTTTCGATAGAGATGGCGTGGGTTCCAATCGATTAGTACGCCGCCAAGGTCGAACACCACTACGGAAAGGTGAGCTGTCATGCAGTGATTTTAGCGAATGAGACCTCCGTGAGCGGATGACGGGCAAACCTTACCTTATCCGATTAGGTAAGGTTTGCCGACAAGCCGGGAGTTGATCGGATTGGTCAACACAAGCGCGTTTTATCGGGACTGATCGTGGTCTGCTTCGGTCGATTTTGGGTCCTTCAAACCACGTCTGAGGTATTCACCAGGATTAGCCCTGACAACTCGCTTGAACGCCTTACTGAATGCGGCGTCGGACTCGTAACCGACCAATCGAGCGACTTCTGGGAGCTTTTTGTCACGCCGTTCAAGTAGCTGTATCGCCTTCTGCATCCGCCACTCGGTTACGTATTCCAGCGGCGTTTGTCCGAGTAGCTCTTTGAAACGTGCTGCGAATGCGGAGCGAGACATGCCCGCCGCTTCGGCCAGGGATTCGACCGTCCAGGGTGTATTCACTCTGTCGTGAATGGCACTCAGGGCAGTGCCTATTTGAGGATCGAAAATTGCACGAAGCCATCCTTTGTTGCGTTCCGGTCCCGACGCGATATGCGCCCGGAGTACCTGGATAAACAGAACCTCGGCCAGCCGACTCGCGACGACTTCAGATCCCGGCGCCTGTTCTTCCATCTCTGACGCGAGCGCCTGCACTGTGGTGTGAAGAGCAAGCGTGCGTGCCTGATCGGCCTTCATCAAAATGAAGCTCGGCAATAACTGAGTGATCGGCTTCAGGCTGGCGCGATCGAAACTCAAGGATCCACAGACGATTGTCGTCGGTGCGCCACCGCCGCCACAAAGAGCGACATTGCCGTTGGCCTTGGCCCCGATCTCGCGGAAGCTCCACCTCGGACGTGTTCGCGGGCTGTCGCGCAAAACAATCGAAGTCCCCTTAGCCAGTAAAAAGCAATCACCACCGGTGAGGGGAATCGGCTCCGCAATCCCTTCCACACTCAGCCAGCAGTTGCCGCGCGAAAGCATGGCGAAGTGCGCCAAATCTGTGGGTGACATCTTTTTGTCGGAAGGCGTGACTTTTTCTTCGGTCTGGTTTTCCTGTTTTACGCCCCACGGGGCTGTGGCTTCGAGCCTGTGCAGACCGAAAGCGGTTACGTGCATCGTTCTAAAGATGTCTGTTATCGAATCCAACTTAGCCTCTCTCTTTTGGACGAATAGACAAAAGATTAGGACTCCTGAGCAGTTCTCGTCCACCGCCAAAGAACTCTACTCTACTGTACCGAATGCTACACATCTACCGAAGGGAGTAATTATGGGAAAGCTTGAAGGAAAGGTTGCAGTCATCACAGGTGGATCGAGCGGCATGGCGCTGGCGAGCGCCAAGCGCTTCGTTGAAGAAGGCGCCTACGTTTTCATCACGGGTAGGAGGCAGGAGCAGCTCGATGAGGCCGTCAAGCTGATTGGCCGAAACGTGACCGGCGTGCGCGGTGACGCGGCCAATCTCGACGACCTCGACCGTCTGTTCGATACGGTCAAGCGGGAAAAGGGCAAGATCGACGTCCTGTTCGCGAGCGCTGGCAGGGGCGAGGCCTTACCACTGGGCGAGATTACCGAGCAGCACTTCGATGCGGCCTTCGGCCTGAATACGCGCGGAACGCTGTTTACGGTTCAGAAGGCGTTGCCGCTGTTCAACGATGGCGGATCGATCATCATGACCGGATCCGTTGCTTCGGTGAAGGGTTTTCCTGGTTTCGGCGTGTATGCGGCGAGCAAGGCGGCATTGCGCTCCTTTGCACGCACGTGGCTCAACGAACTGAAGGGCAGGAATATCCGGGTGAACGTGCTGGGCCCGGGGCCGATCGCCACACCGATGCAGGAAGAAGTTCTCACCAAGGAGGCGAAGGAGATGTTCGAATCCCTGATCCCGCGGGGAAAGATGGGTCAACCTGAGGAAATCGCGACGGTCGCGCTGTTTCTTGCTTCCGACGATTCGAGCTTCGTGAACGGGGTGGAGTTGAATGTCGACGGCGGCTTGTCGGCCATCTGAAGTCGGCGGCTGGGAATCAATATCAACACGGATCGGAGAAGCATTATGAGCTATGCGATTGTAGGATTCGGCAAGATAGGCCAGGCCCTCGCCCACGCCTTCGCCCGTAAAAACATCGACGTGACCGTTGCGAGTCGCCGGCCGCCCGAGGCGTTGGCACCGCAGGCTCGGGCGATTGGACCCACGGTCGTCGCCAAGTCGCTGCGGGATGCACTCGAGGCCGACACAATCATCTTGGCGGTCCCGTTCGGGGAACATCGCGAGGTTGCGAAGGCCCTGCCGAGTTGGAAAGGCAAGACGGTCATCGACGCGACGAACGCGTTTGGAGTTCTCCCTGAAGAGCTGGACGGTCTCCCGTCCTCCGCCTTCGTTGCGAAGTCGTTCACCGGCGCTAAGCTCGTGAAAGGTTTCAATCACCTGGTTGCGGCCACTCTGGCTACCGACCCGATCGTCGAGGGCGGCCATCGGGTCGTCTTTCTGTCGAGCGACGACGAGGACGCGATCGCTCCCGTGGCGGATTTGGCCAAACAACTCGGGTTCGCACCCGTCAAGCTGGGAAAGCTCAACGAGGGTGGCGCGCTGGTGCACGCACGCGGCCGCACTTGGGGTCAGCTCATCTTCCAGGATTTGTTCAAGAAGCAGCAGTAATCGATCTACGACCGCGTGATTTGGCCCGAGAAGGATGGTTCCGAAACGTCCGATTAGATCGGACACACTTGATGTAAGGGAAAAGGAGAGATTTCGATGAGCATCGAAAAGAATGTCCAGATTGTGAAGAATTTTCTTGCGGCACTCGGCCGCCGCGATAAGCAAGGTCTGCTGGCGTTGTCTGCCGAAGATATTGAGTGGATCATTCCGGGCGAGGACTGGCCGCTGGCCGGCACGCACCGCGGGCACGCGGGATTGGAGAATTTACTTCAGAAGGCTAACGAAACGGTGGAAACTTCGTACCCAGAGCCCCCCGAGTTCATAGCGCAGGGAGACCGGGTTCTGGTCGTCGGCTTCGCTACGGGGAGAATCAAAGCCACGAATAGGACGTTCGAGGACCATTGGGTCTTCGCCATTACCGTTCGAAATGGCAAACTGACGAACATCCGGGAGTATATCGACACGCAAGCACTGGCGCGGGCCTCCGAGACGGCCGCGAGCCCCAGGCCCTGACCCATCGCGCTGTTTCGCCTCGGCAATCTGAATCGGCGGATCTCGGTGAGTGCATGATCGCCAATGTACTCTCTGAGTCACGATCAGTAACGATAAGTCGGCTTAGCGGAAGCGATTCGCGCTTACTCCTGGTTGACGGGCAAGCGGGAAGTAATGCCAGGTAAGGGTAGCCCACGATTCTGAAAGTGGATGGCGATAAGCGCGTTTTATGAGGACTCAACTCATCTCCTGTCGCTTGCCAAGAGCCGATAGCGCGCTATTACGGTCTTGGCTCTTTCACCACCTGTGCCGTTTCGTCTCTTTTTCGTCAGGTGGATTAGCGTCGGCGAGGGAGTCCCTTTGCCGAGGCCTCGGATCCAGGTGGTTCACGAAACGGTTCCACAGAAATGCGCTCGTAACACACTTCCAGCACGGTCAGGTATTCTGTGCCGCCCGGCGCTTGGAGGACTACGCTGTCGCCCGCTGCCGACTTCATCAACGCGCGCCCCAGAGGTGACACCCAACTGATGTGGTTGCGGTTGAGATCGACCTCGTCGGTGCCCACGATGCTTACCACTCGCTCCGCTCCCGCGGCATTGGCATAGCGCACGGTCGCTCCGAAGAATGCCCTCGTCTCCGCCTGCCCCGCTCGCGGAGCTTCCGGGTCCACCACTTCCGCGGCTTCGATTCGCTTCGTGAGAAAGCGAATCCGCCCATCGATCTGCCGTAGCCGCCGCTTGCCGTACTGATAGTCGGCGTTTTCACTGCGATCGCCATTGCTGGCAGCCCACGCGACCACCTCCGCTACGGCCGGGCGTTCCCTGGTGAGCAGAAACCGGTGCTCATCTTTGAGGCGCTGCAGCCCGCTCCCCGTTATGTAGTTCTTGCCTCGCGTCGCGGGCTCGTCCCCTTGTGGTTTTCTCGTAAACCCTTTCCGCATCTCGTAGTCCTTCCAGCGCGAATCCAGTGGGTGCCCCAATGAACGCGAATGAACGCCGATAGAAAACACTGTAGGTCATCCGCGTTCATGGGAGTTCATCTGCGGCCCTAACTGATTTTTTCACGTCTTCCGGTCCCTTAGCGATCCTATCCATCATCTCGGACAAGTGCCGACGAAGGCATGCTTGGGAGATCAGTACTGAAGCCGGATTGTGTGAATCGATTCCAGAAACCCCTGGATCACGAGCAAATCGGAAGTCAACTGTCGTAAACAGGCGTTCTCACCAGTGTGCGCGGTTTGTTCGCCGACACAGCACTAGGGTTTCTGATTAATCATCAAATGCGCCCAAGGTGTGTTTGCGTACATGATCCAGGCGCCGGTCTGCTTCGGCTCAGTGGCGAAGCCCGAGGTCTTGGGATCGAACGGCCACATGATCATCCAATGCGGCGGCTCTTTGATGGGGTTACCCGAAGTCGCGTTGGGATCGCTGGCACTCCAGTCGGTAGCGCCCGACAGCATGTAGACGATGCCAGGCTCGGTATTGGTGGGCTTCGCCTTGAGCGCAAGAAAGTCGCGCTGCCAGCGCAGGGCCGCCGCATTCATGCATTGCGCATCATCGCCCACGGCTCCCGGATGCCCGGGGAAACACGTGAACCCATTGCTGCCTTCGCGCAACACGGTCTCGGTGCCGTGCTCGTCCTGATCGACGATGCGCGCATCCTTCGCGATCTCCGGCGGCCCGGCGGCCATCGCGCGCGCGATCTTGGCCTCCTTGGTTTCGTCCTTCCCTTCTTTGGATTGAGCGGCAGAGATGCCGCACGTCACGGCGCTGACAATCAGCGCGACAGAGAGGAGTGTTCGAATCATCGAGGCCCTCCGAAGGGACATCATGGGCAATCGCCTGAGGCGACAGAATCTCACATTTACGGCAACGCACAAAACCGACATAGGCGGCGAAACCAGTCGAGTTCCGCTTTAGACAACTGTTATGTTTCGCGATCGCATCATGCCTGCCCTGCCCCCGCGTGCCACAGGTGCCGTCTCACAACAGGGGTCTTTCGAATTCGTGATAAGGAGAATGTCGCGAGCTTCGACCGAACCCGGCAACTCAAAGCACATTCGGAAGCGCGTGTTTAGCGAAGTTCACTTGCTCGGGAAATTGGCAATCGTCCAGGCGTTAGCATTAGCTGTGATCGGGCCGAAAACCAGGTAGTGCCCATCGGGCGATGGCATGATCGAGAAGATGTCCCAACTGGGCTGCTTGAAGAGTGGATTTGGTTTGCCGCCGGGACTCATGTTCACGATCGTCGTCCCACGCGAGGAGTAGCTGGCGAGGAAGAGGCTCTTCCCATCGGCAGCCCAGCCAACGGCCGCCAGTTGCGTCCAGGGCATCGCTGACAGTTTCGTCGTTGCTTTGTCGGCGAGCGTGACGATTTTCACTTCGCTCGCCTTGTGGTCGAAAGTTGCAATCGCGACGCGGCTCCCGTCACGCGACAGATCCCACGAGGTGAAGTCCGCCTCGGCCGGGACCTTCAGCAGTTCACCCTTCCTTCCCGCGACAGGATCGAACGCCGTGAACTTGACCTGGGTTTCATCAGCCTCGGCCAGAACGCAGGTGTTGCCGTGCAAGGGACAGCGGAAGCTCGGGAAGCCCCCCGTGCTAAACGTCGGGTCGCCTCCCATCAGAATTGTGGGAGTGCCCGTCACATCCATGACCGGCTCGGACGGTCCCCCGGTCAGCGGCGCGCGCATCAGCTTGGGAGGAGCAATGGCGGATCCCTCCACCACCCTCTGCCCTTGCAGGTACAGAACCCATTTGCCGTCGGGACTGAGTTGGGGCGCCCACTTCTCTTCCGTTCCGGTCACGAGTGGTTGAGCGTTACGCTCTCCTGTGCCCTGCTTATAGATGTCGAAATGTCCGTTGCGATCAGAATAGAGAAATACCGTCTTGCTATCCGCGGACGGTCCCGGTGCCAATCCCGGTCGGAAAAACCACTCGCTTTCAAGGAACAGCATCCTGGTACACCAATGGGGATTGCAAAGGGCCGGTGCTGGCCAGTCTGATCAATCGCAATCCCGCCGACTATTCGCGTCCGCCATTGATCTATCCCATCATTCTGAACACCAACGGGGCCGGAGTTCAGCTGTGGTTCGACTATTCCACTCCCCTGCGAGTCTGCACGAGGGTCTGCGCATCGGGGCTTACGGCATACCCAAAGCGGACGGCTGCACCGGAGACTTCGAAATCCAGGGGGTGATCACGACTGATTGAAATAATGCACGTTCGGTACATCTAGTCTCTGAGTTGTGGATGTACCCGGATCATCAGCAGATCTCTTCTTAGCGATACGAACCCGGAGGTGGATCCTCCGGGTTCTTCTCTATGCATCATTCTGCTTCGGTAGTTGCGATCCTTCTAGTTCTATCCCCCAATTTTGTAACCGGCACCGTGCTGCTTTTCTGCATCCAAGGCTTGAACGCATGGGAGGAACGCCATGGATAGGGCTGCCGTGGAGCAGTTGCTCGATGAAATGCTTTCGTCGCTGGAGGATTTGGAGACCACAGCTGGAGCCACCTTGCAGTTTTTGAAAGACAAGGGCCATGCCTCCGACGAAGATCTCGCTCCCTATCTCGAGCAGGCGGGAAACGCGAGCAACGTTCGCTGGCGGGCCGCGCGGCTGCGGATGATGAGCCTGCTCTCCTCTGCCCTGAAGACCGCGGAGGAGCCGAAAGAGAAACCGAAAGCCACGCGCGAACCCGCGGAGACGAAGTCAGCCCCTGAGCCCGCAGGCGCTCCACCAACTGCCAAGCCGGAAGGCGCTTCACAAGAGATACCAGCCGAGTTGGCACAAGCGACAAAAGCGAAATCATCCGAGGACGAACAGTCGGCCGATGCCGGCAAAAAACCCGAGCCCGATTCACCTGAACGCAAAGACACTGAGCAGCTCGCAGCCCGAAGCGAAGGGCCCGCCCAACGAGCGGCAGCCAGATGAGGCAGAATCCAAAAGCGCGCCGCGCGCGGCCCTAAGCAACACCAAAGAAAACGCCGCCTAAGAAGAACTGACGGTGTCCCACGTTCGCGCGTTCTGTGCGCTAACGTGGGCCTGCACAGATCATTGCGCCGGCGCCCACAGCGAGCCGCTACGCCGACATAATCCCGATCCGTTTGAGCAAGCTTTGGAACTGTAGATACCCGCGCAGCGCATCAAAAGCCGGTTCCACCTTCAGGTATCCAAGCCAGATCGATCTCTCCTCCAGCGCGCGTTTGAGCCATGTGAATGTCTCTTCCTCGTGTCTCAGCCCGGCATGAACCAGCGCATGATCGTATGCCGAGACATACTTTCGCTTCGCGATCGCTTGCAACCGCTTGAGCAGGCTGCGCGCTTTCGTGGTATCACCCGCAACCGCCTGTCCATGGGCCAAACGGGAAAGGGCAAATGCGCTGTCCCCAGTCAGACGTATCGCAGCATCCAGCGCCGCCAGGGCCGGCTTGAACATTCTTTTCTGTAGATATGCCTGGCCAAGTAATGTGTGGGTGAGGAAGAAATTCGGATCGACTTCCAGCGCGGCCCGGTAGTTTTCGATGGCTTGATCGTACTCCCGCACAAAATAATGCATCCGGCCAACGTCGGTGCGGTACACCGGCGACAGCGGATCCAGTTCGAGCGCCTTCATCTTTTCGTTCAGCGCGTCGCGATGACGCCCCAGCATGCCGAACATCGTTCCGCGCCAGTGGTACGCGTCGACGCATCCGGGATTCAACTCGATCGCCCGCTGAAAGTGCTGCTCGGCCCCGGCCCAGTCCCACTCATAGTCGCGCTTCACGACGCCGATTGCGGCATGGGCCTCGCCCAGCAATGGGTCCAGCACGAGCGCTTTCCGTGCCGCCTTCTCCGACCTGGAATATGCCTCCTTCGGCGCCAGCCCGTTGTAGTAAGCCAGGATGTTGTAGCAATCGGCAATGCCGACATAGCCTTCCGCCCACTTCGGGTCGATTTCAATCGCGCTCTGAAAGTACGTCAGCGCCTTCTTCACGCTTTCCTCGGTACGCTGGTTCCGCTGGAAGCGAGCCTTCAGCAGAAGATCATGCGCTTGCGGATTGACGGGACGAGTTTCCAGCCGCGCCCGCGCTTCCGCGGTGAGCATGATGCGCACCTGGTTGGCAACTTCACGCGCAATGTCGGATTGCACGGCGAGTATGTCACGCAGATCGCGTTCATAGCTTTCCGCCCACAGATGCTGATCGCCGTGCGCATGGATCAGTTGCGCCGTAATGCGGACCCGCTCGCCCGAGCGCAAGACGGAACCTTCGAGCACAGCATCCACATTCAATTCGCGCGCGATACGTGGAAGTGATTTCCGAGTCGTTTTGTAGGCCATGACAGACGTACGCGAGATGACGCGCAGCTTGCCGATCTTGGCGAGGCTGGTGATGAGGGCTTCGGTCATCCCGTCGGCGAAGTAGCCTTGTGCCGGATCGCCCGAAAGATCGGCCAGCGGCAACACGGCAAGCGCACGAATCTCGGGCGCGCGGGACTGTGGGTTTACGCTCGACGAGGGCGCGCCACGCTTCTCGCCGTCAACTGACTCCACCTCCATCACGAACCGGTAACCACGCCGTGGCAGCGTTTGGATAAAGCGGGGCGCGGTGGCGGAGTCTCCCAGCGTGTCGCGCAGGCGAGCGATCGCGTTGTGCAGGCTGTGCTCGAAATCGACGAAGGTGTCGGAGGTCCAGAGCTGAGCGCGGAGTTCTTCCCGCGTGACGACGTCGCCGGAATGCCGCAGCAGGATCTCGAGCACCTGGAGAGGCTGTCCTTTGAGCGGCAGGCTGGTGCCCCGTTTGCGCAGTTCGCCGGCGCGGGTGTCGAGTTCGAAAGGGCCGAAACGCAGCAGGCGCGCGGCTGGATGGCCCGGCTGATCCTGGTCCGCCAAAACAGCGCTCAGGCTACCACAGAATGGTTGCCGCCTATCCTTCTAAAGGCCATAATTCCTATCGTTTTCGGGGGGGTGCACATGAGATCCACAGGGAATGCCCGATTGCGGGCGCGGGCGCTGTTCGTAGTCTTGTCGATCGCGCTCGCTGCGCGTGGAATCGCGACGGATAACCCCAAGGATGCGGTTCGAGGAGAAGAACACTACGTCACGCGCGATGGAATTCGAATCTACCTCTGGGAAAAATATCTGTCTGGTCAGGTTGGATCTTTCGCGCAAACAGGCAAGATCGTACTGCTCGTCCATGGGGGAACGCGATCAGGACGCTCGCTCTACGACGTGCAAGATTCGCGATTACTCGCTAATGGACTTTTTCGCACAGCATGAGTACGACGTATGGGCCATCGACATCCATGGTTATGGACACTCCGACAAGACCGACGATTGGATCGATGTCAAGTCAGCCGCCGCCGACATCAGCGCAGGAGTCGAATACATTGCCAAGCTGAGGGGAGTCAGCAAGGTTGATCTATTTGGCTGCTCGGCCGGAACCCAGAGGGCCGGGTTGTATACGATGGAACATCCGGAACGGGTGGCACGGCTGATCCTGCAGGCAGGCTTTTGGAAAGGCAGCGAAGAGTCTCGGGCAATGAATCGCAAGCGGATTGAGAACGGCGGGCAGCCGCTACCTCGTAACCGCCCCACCACCGAAGCCGATTTCCGCGACGGTTTTGTCCCGGCCAATTCGAGCAGGACGTGGTCGACGAGAGCGTGAGGATCGGCATGCAAAACGACCGGCAGCGCCCCAACGTGTTCGCGGAATTTGCGACCCTACCGATCCTCGACCCGAAGCGTATCGTGGTCCCTACTTTGATTATTTTTGGAGAGAAAGATTTCGCGGCAAACGACGCGGACCTTCTGCCGTTTTTCGAGCAATTGAGTACACACGATAAAAGCTATGTGCAATTGCCGGATAGCGGTCACCTGATGATTCTTGAGAAGGGCCATCGCCGACTGCAGTACGAGGTTCTGAGTTTTCTTGACCGCCCGTAGGTTGTAAGGGTGGAGGAATTCAAGCGTCAGCGGCGATAGAAGAAGAAGTACATCACGGCCGCGATGATCAGCAGGGTCAGCAGAAAACGCACGATCGGGCTGACCTTCGTAGCCTCCGGCGTGATGGGCGCTTTGCTCAAGAGCGACGGATCGAGGTCGGTGTTCCCCATTGCTGTCATGGACGACGGCGCCTGCTGTCCCGTGACGTCCGTCGAGTTCATTGGCTGAGTGGGCAGAAACATAGGCGACAACACCGAGTTCTGCTTTCCCGACGTGCTCACGGTCTTCGAAGTGAAGACCTGGACTTCGCGTCCGGTCACTTGCGATGCGATCTGTTCCGACAGGTGGGGAAAATGCTTGTCGACGAAGCCGAGCAACTCCTCGGCGTAGTGATCGAATTTTTCCTGTGCGGCCGGATTGAAGCCGGGCGTTCCGGGATTGTCAGAGTGAACTGTGAACCCACCGCCGGGGTTGCGGTCGACGTGCATGGCGACGCTGACCTGGGCGCCCTGCTGCGGCAACTGGAGGCCGGGGAACGCTACGCCGAGCGCGGCCACCAGCTTGGCCTGAATCTTCTGCTGCAATTCTTCTCTCGTGGCAGCCTCGAGCGGTGGCACGTTCGGATCCGATGCGCGGGCAATGAACCCGCCCTCGGCCTTCGGCTCGATGCGATAAACGCATTGCTGGACGAGACGTTTGATCTCCATGAAGGGAAATTGTAGCCGGATTCTGAGCCCGGGGCGTGGTTACGTCGGTGCTGGCAGGTGGGATCGCCCGATTGGGCGCGACGAATGCTGAATAGCTCCGGGCGCAGCAATAAGCGCGACGGACGGCCGGGGCGTGCCCTCAGCCACCCATCAATGGTCGAGATGGCAGTTCGCCATCTCGTGATATGTCTTTCTGAATTACGAAACGCTGACCAGCTAACTGCGGACTGCGACCGACACGAGTTCAGGATTACAGCGGGAATTCTGCATGGACTTGATCACATCCTCGGCAGTAAATCTTCCCATGGTGAGCGCCAGCTTGCGGTTGGACGTCGTCTGAATGGCAGCGCGGTCGATGCGCTGCACATATTGGGGCCCGCGCACACCGCCGCGGTTCAATTTAACGACAAACTTGGTATTTGTCATGGGTTCCTTAGTGGATCAGGCTCGGATAATTCTATTGTACCCGATGTTCTGGTTTTGCGCTTGGCTAAGTTGCGTGTTGCCGCTGTTATAAAACCGCCTCAACCCAGCTAACTCAGCCCAAACTTCGTTGTTGGAAAAGAATTGACTTTTGATAAAGTTCCCGAAGGATATGTGCAGATCGCGCTTCGTTCTGGTCATTCTCCTTCTTCTGACGTCAATGGCGGCAGGCCAAGTGCCGTCAGCTCCTTGCTCCATCACCCCGATCCGTCCCAGCCGCGACGCCAACATGTTCACGCCGGCCCAGGAAGTTGACCTGGGAGAGGTGCTGGTCGAGATCGTTCGTGATAATGCCAAGGAACTCGATGATCCGGACCTCGCGACCTACCTCCAGCAGATCGGCGATCGACTGGCCAGTCATCTCCCGCCGTTGGGATTGAAGTATCGTTTTTATCTTTCCAACCTCCCGACCGCCAATGCCTTTTCGATTGCCGGAGGCCGCGTTTACGTCACCCGAAAGCTCATTGGCTTTGCGCACTCCGAAGATGAACTGGCAGGCGTATTGGCGCACGAACTGGGGCATATCGTTACCCACCAGTCCGCCATCGAGTACACCCGGTTCTTTCATGCCATCGGCATCACCGAGGTCATCGACCAAGCGGATATTGAAGCAAAATTTCATCGCTTCCTGGAAAGCGGCAAGACCTTCACGGTAAGCGGCGAAGACCACCAACTGGAAGCGGACCGGGTCGGCATGGAAGTGCAGGCACTCGCCGGATACAAAACGGATGGACTCGCCGATTTCTTCGATCGCGCCACCGACAACCGGGGCAAGACCGGAAACTGGTTCTCGGATTTGTTCGGCAAGACTCCTGAGAATTCCAAGCGTGTGCGAGAGATGCAGAAGACTCTGCGGCGGTTTCCGCCAGAATGCACCGCCGCGTTCACGCACTCATCGGACGCTTTTCGGGAATGGCAAACCAAGGTGGTGAGCTACGGGGGCACTGGGCGCCGCGAAAATATTCCTGGGCTTCTATCCAAGAAAGTACTGGACCCTCCACTCCAAGACGAAGTAAATACCCTGCGCTTTTCCTACGACGGAAAATATCTGATTGCCCAGGATGATGGCAGCATTTACGTGCTGACCCGCGAACCGTTGACTTTCAAGTTCCGAATTGAGGCGCCTGACGCCTACCCGGCCCGCTTCTCCGCAGACTCCAAGCGCCTCACTTTCTATGATCCGGCCCTTCGCGTGGAAACGTGGGACCTCGAGAAAGGCGAGCGAACCGAGGTGCATGAGATGTACTCGCCGCGCGGGTGCATGCAAACGGCGTTGACGCCGGATGGGAGCACGCTCGCTTGTGTGAATGGCGAAGACACGCTCGTGCTATTCGATACTGTCAAGGACGAACGCATCTTCGAAAAGCAGCGGATTCGGTCGGGTGAACTCGCAGTAGGAGCGCACTGGGGGAGCTACAGCTACCAGATTCGCTTTCTGAACATGGGCTTCTCGCTCGACGGGCGATACCTGCTGGTGGCAAGCGCGGATTCAGTATTGGCCGTCGATGTTCCCGCCCGTCACGAGGTTCCTGTCAGCGGGGCTCTCAAGCCATTTCTGCACGGTGCCTTCTCGTTTATTAGCGACAAGACCCTGGTAGGCAACGAAAAGAACGGATCGCGTGCCGCGTTGCTCACTTTCCCGGAAGGCACGATTCTGCATTCCTTCGAACTGGGTTCTTCGGCACCTTTCCCGGTGGCCAAGGGAGAGTACGTCCTGATGCGACCCATCCACGATTACGCGGTCGGGGTGCTGGATATGGGTAGCAATACCATCGTGCGCGCCAGCAAGACACCTGCGATGGATGTCTACGGAGACATCGCCGCCAGCATGCTGCCCTCAGGGGAACTGGCGCTTTTCGGAGCCGCTCCCGCGCCGGTTGCCAAACTTGCCCTGCCTCGCGGGCATTTCGGTGCTGTGGAGGTTGCCGACTTCTCCGACGACCTGAACTGGTTGGCGGTCTCCACCCGCTCCCGTGGATCGGTGTGGAACCTTTCCAATGGCGCGCGGCCTTATAACTTGAAAGGCTTCCGGGGAGCATGCTTCGCCAAGGATGGGAATCTCTACCTGGACTTCCCCAAGCGCGACAAAGTCGATCGGTCGCTTGTTCGCGCCGACCTTCGCCAGGTGCAGATGTCGATTGTCGAAAAGGTGGATCCCGGCAGGGCGTGGCAGGAGTGCGAATACCTGGTAAGCCTCAAGGGAAAGGAGGAGACCGTCTCCCAAAAAGACAAGGACAAGCAGAACGACAATTCAGAGGACGAAGACCGGAGAGACTATCGCTACGAGGGCACGAAGATTTCGTGGCGCGATGTATACGAACCCTCTGAAACAAACAAAACGCTTGCAGTCCGGGACGCGCTGACGGGCGCTCCCCTGTGGTCGAAGGCTTTCAGCAAAGTGATCCCCGCGATTTATACGGACGCGACCTCCAATGTCGCGGCCTTTCGCTGGAGACTCTCGACGCCGGGAGCGAAGGCGGAATTGAAGACCTTGCCCACGGTCCTGCGACCGGACAGCGGCGGACGCGATGACGACTACCTAATAGAGATTGTCGAACTCAGCAGCGGAAAATTCCTGAACGCCCTCATCATCGACACCACAAACGGTGCGATCGACTTGCATAGAAACCTGGTCACACGAGACTGGCTGGTTGGCTATGACTCGATTGGCCGAACCCTTATCTATTCGCTCAAGACCGGCAAATGTACCGCCAAGTTTTTCGGAGATCCGTGGAGTGTTTCTTTGTCGGGAACGCTGGTGTTCGAATACGATCCCGGACGTCTCGCCATCTACGACCTCACGTCGAACAAGAAGTCCGACCTTACCTTTCCCTTTCCGGTCTCCAGCACCTTCTTCACCCGAGATGGCAAGAAGTTGCTCTTGCTCACGAAGGATCAGGTCGTGTACACGGTCGATCCGGGGCTCGCAAAATAAGACGCTTGCGGCATAAGGGGCAGCCGAAACGACTGCCCCTCCCCAAACTTACGCCGAGGCCGCAATCGGCGTCCGTCCCTGGTCTGCGCGGAAGCGCAGCAACGCCGCAATGTTCCCTACCCGGTCGAATTCTGGACCGCTCTTGACGTAGAACAACTCGATATCGCGGCGAATAGCCTGCGGGATTAACGCCTCGCAGATGTCTTCCAGTTCACGCGTGGCTCGTCCGCAGACTACGCAGTACGGCACCATGTGCGAGTCGATGTGTGCGCAGTTGTCGCACTCGACCCCTCGCGCCGTGTACTGGTCGCCCAGAAACAGCGTCTGGACTTCTCCTAATTCGAGCGAGCGTAGGACACGACGCAGGCCGGTGACGCCCCGGCTGTTCCCTTTCGCCATGCTCATGGCTTCGCGCAACAGCGTGTCGCGGCGTCGGTCTTGATCTTCGCGCAGCAGGCGGTTGGCGTTCTCGCGGATCTCGTCGTTGGTCACGGATGCGATGTCAGCGGGAAAATGTCCCAGCAGGCGCTGGTGCACGTAAGGGTGCAGGTGCGATTCGAACTCGGACCAGTTGGTGTCGTGGCAGGCAACAACCAGGCGGTCCCACATTCCACGCTCGAATTCTTCTTGCAGGCGGTCAGCGACCAGCTTGTAGTGCTGCATGAATTCGTTGGCCGCGCGGCGCTCCACGTGGCCGGCATTGTATCCGCCGTAGCCGTCGGTGCGGCTGCGCGGCAAAGTGCGAAAAAGTTCGCCGCGCTCTTTCAATTCGTCAAGCCGCAAGTCGAAGAAGCGTCCGCGCTGGCGATCGACCAGCAGCGCGCACAGGTTGGGCTGTGCACCCAGCAGGGCGGCGAGAGGCTTCAGATGGAAACGACGGTTCACGAACAACTGCGTGGCTGCCAACTGCGGGGGAAGATCGAATTCGCGCCAGATTTTCTTGGCGCTCGAAGCGAATACCGCTTTCGCGCGAGCCTGGTTGCCGCGCAGGTTGCCGGCCATTTCCAGGATGCGATCGAGATCGGCGCGCGCCCCTCCGTTTTTACCCTGCTTCTCACTTTCACGCAGGGCCTGGCGCACGAGATCCTTGGCGAGGATTGCTTCTTCTTTGTGGGACTTATTTTGCGGAGTGCGCGGTTGAAAGTAAAAGCTCAGAGCACAGCCATCGGAATCGGCCTGAAAGGCGGCTAGTTCACGGATGTCCTCGCGGGTCATCATCACGAATTCTCCTAATTGCCGGGAAATTGGTTACGCGGTATTAGATCGTGCGATCGGGGTCTGCTTGGACGAAGCGGCGAACATCGGAGATTTGCGCAGGTGGTCGCATGCGGCCTTCACGGAAGCGCGCACATCGTCGGCCTTGCGGTCGGTGATGACGGCAATTTCGTCGTCGGTGAAGCCTTCAATGGCCTGCAGGATGAAAGCCTCGCGGGCGCTGCGGTCGGTGCCGCGCAGGGCGATTTCGACCAGGCGCAGCATTTCATCGGACGAAGCAATTTGCTCGGGCGTCTCGATCCGGCGATCGGCGATGACGGTCGCACCCAGAATCGCTTCATCGGGCTGATGGAATTGAAGTTCGGCCTCGTCGCTGGCGCGGACGTTGCGCTTGCGGGCCGAGTCCTCCAGATGCACGTTGCCGTTGTGCTGATCGGCGCCGGCGCTCATCTCGTCGATGGCGCGCATGGCAAGCCGGTATAGCCACGGTTCGAGCGCAAGACGCTCGGGTTTCTCGCCGCCATCGCCGAGCGCGCGCGCGATGGCTTCATCGACGACTTCCTCAGTCGAGATGGCGTCGCCTTCGATCTGTTCCGAGGTCTCGCGAAAATACAGTTCGCGCTCTACGAAGCGTTCCAGCCGCGCAAGGTTCACGTTGACGTAGGTGCGGATGTCGTCACCGGAAACCACGGGTGCCTGCACCGCCGCCATGGTCTGTTCAAACGGAACCTGGCGTTCGGGCCGCGTTTCCGGGCCGCGACGCCAGCGCGGGAACTTGTGCGTGGAGCGCAACAGATCCTTGTGTCGGGTAATCTGCTGAAGCAAATCATCGAATGCGGCTTTTACCGCAGATCCGGGTGACTGCGCGTTCGCGTGCACTGCCATCTGGCCTGTAGGCAGGCGCAGGTTCAAAGTCACAACGACGCCTTCGCGGGGCGAATTCTCCTCAATGAGCCCTTTGAGATGTACGAGTTCCGGACGAAACGCCTGCAGGCGCTTGCGCAGTTTTTCGACCTGCGTGTGCACTTCTTTTTCGATGTCGGGAGTTTTGCGGACTTTGTATCCGATATGAACGTTCATGAGAGCCTCGGAGACCGGGAGCAGATCCGGTGAAGCTATCAGTACCCTTACAAGTCGGATTCTACACCCGCAGGGAGAAACGCAAGTGCCCGTTTTGAGAGAAATTTGCGTACCCGATGGTTGGGTGAATTGTGACGTATGCACTTGCGGAAAGGCAGGTGAGGGCTGGCAGCTCGCAGGTTTTGGGAGCGCCTGCGTCTTGTCCTCGCTCGTGTAACGCGCAGCGGTTGGAAAACTCTCGCTTAGATGGTTCGCTACTGGCGATCATCCATCAGCAACGTGAAGCGATTGCCTCCGAAGAATTGGCCGGGGCCGCTCTCGCCTCCGCTAACAATCGGTGGATCGAAAATCGCGAATGTGAAATTCCGGTACCCGCTGCTGGTGTCCACGGTCAGATCCAACGAGCACTCCGGCGGTCCCCCTATGATGGCCCCCACCCCCCAGGTGCTGTTCCCGCCGGCATCAAGCAAACGTGGAAGTTCGCTGCAGTCAGCGGAAGGTACGCCGTTGAGCTTTTAAAAGCCAGGCTCGCGATCGTAGGCGTCACAGGAAATGCATCCCCGATGTTGTTAATGTAAACATCAACCGGACCGATCGTGCTCGCGCCATTCACGAGGCGCAGTTTGATCTGGCCTGCTGGCGGCGCCGAATGGTCGTCGATGAGAGCGAGCGCAGCCAAGGACTGGTTCGCATCTTCCCCGACGATCATTACTGTGTTGAAGCTGCTTGCCGTCACCGGATAGGTCGCGTCAAGAATCGCGGAGGCGGTCGTTCCCGAAGGCACTTCTTCAACATGGATGCTTGAGCCCGTCACCGCAAAATAGGGCGGGGTCATCAAGGGGCTCTTCGGGATTTGTGCCTTCGCGCCGTTCACCAGTACGTCGACGCTGCCGCTGTTAACGCCGCCCTGCACCACGCGCACCTGCGCCGACGCAGGACCGGTCAGCATGCTGTTGGGACTGCCATTGCCGCAGCCGAATGTGAAGAGAGCGTAGATGGTGAGCAGAACTAAGGAAGCGGCGCGTTTCACAGAAGCCTCCGGATGCCTGGGGGCCACAGGCTGCATCGATTACGCGAAGTCTAATGCGGAAGTTGCTGCAGGGCAAGAGACTCAACCATACGACCGGCTACTGTTTCGTATCCTGTTCGATAAGCGAGCAGTAAGAATTTTCGAACTCAGCTGGGAAGATTTTAAGCGGCAGGTATTTAGCTCGCGCCCTTGGGCGGAGCGGGAGTTTCCGATTTTGCCTTGTCTTCGGAAAGAAATGCGCGGACCGATTTCTTCTCCCGCGGATCGCTTTTCACGCGCAGGACCATAAGCCCGGCGATGACCAGCACGATCAGCGCGATGATGCCGAGAGTGGTCATGTTGTGTTCCTGGCGGCGAGTTCCGTGGAATCCCACTTTAACGTCGCAAAGAACGCACCGTTAGGATGGGGCACCCGGGCGTTCCCGAGACCTGATACCTGAGACCTAACACCTAATACCCAAACCTAACCCTTGATCTTCACACCGCCACCGTCACAGAGGTTTCCGTGCGCGTCACTTCTCGATACATCGTATCCCGCTCGACCGGTTCCCTGCCCGCTTCGGTGATCAAGCGGACCAGATCCTTGCGGCGCATGCCTTGCGGCGTGGTGGCACCGGCATCGTGATAGATCTTCTCTTCGATGACGGTGCCGTCGATGTCATCCGCACCGAAGCGAAGCGCGATCTGCGCGATCTTGGGTGTCATCATCTGCCAGTACGCCTTGATGTGCGGGAAGTTGTCGAGCACGAGACGGCTGACCGCGATCTGCTTAATGTCGAGCATGCCGGTGGTTTTCGGCAGGTGCTCGAGCGGTGTGTTGTCAGGATGGAATGCAAGCGGAATGAATGTCTGGAAGCCGTGCGTCTCGTCCTGCAGTTCGCGCAACTTGAGGAGGTGGTCGACGCGGTCTTCGTCGTTCTCGACGTGGCCGTAGAGCATGGTCGCGTTTGACTTCAGGCCGATCTGGTGCGCGGTGCGCGCGGTGTCGAGCCACTGATCGCCGTCAATTTTGTGATCGCAGATGATGTGGCGGATACGGTCCGCGAAAATTTCTGCTCCGCCACCCGGCAGTGAATCAACGCCCGAGGCCTTCAATTGCTCGAGCGTCTCGCGAATCGAAAGCTTCGCGCGCTTGGCGAGATACGCGACCTCCACCATCGTGAAGGCTTTGAGGTGCACTTGCGGGAAACGCTGCTTCAGACCTGAGCAGAGATCCAGAAAATATTGGAACGGCAGATCCGGATGCAGGCCGCCGACGATGTGGAACTCGGTGACGGCTTCCGTGTATCCGGAAGCCGCGGTCTCAAAAGCTTCTTCGAGCGCCATGGTGTAGGCGCCAGGCGAGTCCTTTTTGCGACCAAAAGCGCACAAGCGGCAGGCCGCTACACACACATTCGTAGGATTGATGTGGCGATTGACGTTGAAGTACGCCTTGTCGCCGTGCATGCGCTCGCGCACGTGATTGGCAAGCCAGCCGACGGCGAGGATGTCGCCGGTGCGGTAGAGGGCGAGGGCATCCTGCTCGTTGAGGCGCTGCCCGGCAAGCACTTTTTCCTTGATGGGATTGAGACGCGCGTCGTCGGTCTGGAACGGGTGCGGGACCATGCTGTATCGATGATAAACGAAATCAGCCGTTGGCATTTAGCGGTTGGCATTTGGTCAGTTAACGGTTGGGAGGGACCCGCTGGACTTTTTTTGAAACCTTCCAACTCGGTCTTGCCGGTTAGAAGGCTGGGGATCAGGCGCGACCTATCCGTTCAAAGCTGTTTTGCCGGTTACAACCAACCGTTTAACGAAGGAAGTAGCGGCTGAGATGGCCACGGGCGTTGATTTCGGCCTGGACGATGCGCGAGAAGATCAAGGTGTAGAAGGCGGTGTTGCCGGCCAAGATCATTAGAGCTGAACCGGCGCCCCGTCCTGCCCACACTTTGAAGGCGTAAGTCAGAATCAGTCCAGGCCATAGCGGCGGAAACCAGGAAAGGCCGGCCCTTGCCACTCCGGCTAACACGATCGAAGAAGCCAATCCGCAGGCCACGCTCGCCAGCCAGACGCGGGATTTGCGTTCGGGGGTCATTTTTGAGGGAAGGTACTACGAGACAGAGCCCGGTGCCAGTTACCTCGGTGTATTCCCGGGGGAGCGCAATCTTAAAACGCAGAGGCGCGGAAAGCTGCCGCAGAGAAAAGCCTTTCACCGCTAAGGACGCTAAGAAGATCCGCCAAGGTCGCTAAGAACATCCAGAGCTTCCAGGGGGCTGTCTTGCGACTCGCGTTTTTTCGGACTTTGCGGGTTCTCTTTGGCGCTTTGCGGTTTAAGGCTTTTGGTGTTTAGCGATGCAAGAGCAGGTCGGCGGCGAGGAAGGCGAAGAAGACTACGGAGATCACTCCGTTCATGGTGAAGAAGGCGGCATTGAGTTTGGAGAGATCGCGCGGCGAGACTAACGTGTGCTCGTAGGTCAGCAAGATAGCCACGGATAGGACTCCGACCACCGCAAGTTTGCCCAATCCGAATACTGCTACCAGCGCGATCAAGAGAAGCAGCATGATGACGTGGAATGTCCGGGCGATCGCGAGCGCGCCTCCGATACCTACGTAGCGCGGGATTGAGTGCAGGCCGGATTGGCGATCAAAGTCGTAATCCTGACAGGCATAGAGGACGTCGAAGCCGCCTACCCAGAACGTGACGGCAGCGGTCAGAAGCAGGATGCGCGGGTCCAGCGAGCCGCGCACCGCGATCCAGGCCGCCGCGGGTGCGATACCCAACGCAAACCCCAAGACCAGATGCGACCAGCGGGTAAAGCGCTTCGTGTACGAATAGAGCAAGACCACCGCCAGGGCGACGGGCGAAAGCTCCAACGCCAGCCGGTTCAGCTGCGATGCTGCGAGAACAAAAATTGCGCACGAGACTACAACGAAGGCGCTGACGAACGCGGGGCTCAGCGTTCCGGCCGGCAGGGCGCGTGTGCTCGTACGAGGATTGGCCGCGTCGATTGCTGCGTCGGCAACGCGGTTAAACGCCATGGCCGCGGAGCGCGCCGAGATCATGGCGATGATGATCCAGAGAAGCTGACGTAGCGTAGGCAATCCACCGGCAGCCAGCATTGCGCCACAAAGAGCGAATGGGAGCGCGAAGATGGAGTGCTCCCACTTGATCATCTCCAGCGTGACGCGCAAGTCGCGGACGAGGGGCACGTGGAAATTTTAGCAGTTGGTGACAGGTCACAGGTGACAGGTGTTGGGTGTTAGGTGGAGGGTCTCGATTTCGTTGTTCGTTGGCGGATTGATCCGCGAGTTCGTGGGTCGGGCTCGAGTTGGTAAAGCGGACACTCGTCGCTGCTCCTGACTTCCTTTCCACATTTTCGACCGAGCAGACACGGTTAGCGAGCAGGCGTCGGACCTTACCATTACTTCAACGGCGGCGGAAAGGAGTGGCCGCCCCAAACGGAGCGCCTCAGTCCCGATAGCCGTGTGCGCCTACTAACGGTACGAAGCGGCAGCCCGTTTGGCCGGTGACTACCGGTCTCCCTCCGAGCCTGGTGACGAGTTGCAACTCCTGCGCGTCGGGCGGACCGATGGGGATGACCATGCGGCCGCCTTCTTTCAGTTGCTGGAAGAGCGCAGGCGGTAGCATTGGAGCGGCGGCCGCGACGATGATGCAGTCGTAGGGAGCGTAGCCAGCCAGGCCGACGCTGCCGTCGCCAATTTCCAGATTGACGTTGGTGTAGCCAAGACGTTGCAGCGTGGCTTGCGCCGCGGCGGCTAGAGTTGGGTGGCGCTCAATCGCGTAGACGTGCCGGGCGAGTTCGGCGAGCAGGGCGGTTTGATATCCGGAGCCCGTGCCGATTTCCAGGATGACGTGGTCGGGGGCCGGGTCGAGTAACTCAAGCATCAAGGCTACGATGTACGGCTGCGAGATGGTCTGTCCTTCTCCGATCGGGAGAGGGTTGTCGTCGTAAGCCTGCGCCGCGTAACGCTGGTCAACGAATTCGTGGCGCGGGACACGGGACATCGCGCCCAGGACGCGCTCGTTGTCGATGCCGCGCTGACGAAGCTGGGTTTCCACCATGTGGTTGCGGGGGGCGTCGAAATCGGGGTGGAAGGACACCGTCCAGGTTCTCGTTTCTGGCTTGGTGTTCTCAGTTTACTGCGCAAGAGAGCTTTCGGCTGGAGACGAGGAGATGCTGGCAGGCTCGATCGGCAAGGCATTCTTAGCCGTAGGGGATCATGAGTGCAATTGCCTGGTTACAATAGGTAAGGTCTGCCGGCTGTCTGTGTCTGCCTGTTAGAAGTTCAGGACGATTCCTGTGGAGAAGCGGCCGTTGTTCTGCGTGTTGCCGAAGAAGCGCGTTTGCAGGAAGTCGCCCTGAAAGCGCCACGAGATGAGCGGCACGAGTTTGTAGTCGAGGCCGCCGCCGAGGGCTTCCGCGAACGAAGTGTCAGAGGCGGAGTAGCCGGTGGTGCTGACGCTGACGTGGCCTGCTCCGAACAGGGCATGCGCGAAGGGGCGGATTTTTCCTACTGAAACCGAGACTCGCGGACCGAACAGGAAGTTGTGTTCGCGGGCGTCCACGTTGAAGATCTGCGTGCTGCTCGGGAAATTGTTGCTGCCGTAGAGGCCGTTGAAGTCGGCAACGATGCCCACCCAGGGCAGAAATTTTCCTTCCAAAGAGCCTTCCCATCCATTCAGGTTCGAACGATTGTTGTGGTTGAGGTCGGCACTGCCGTAGGAGTATCCGACGAAAATGTTTCCTTTGGGGACTTGGGCGACTGCAACAGAAGACAGAACGCATGACAAGGCTAGGAAAGACAAAAGCGCAATGAATTTTCTAGACACAACAACTCCCTCCTTGGGATGTTATTTTTGGCATTAGATGCGCTCCTGGATAGCGAGGTCGCGACGAAGGTTGCTACTGGGTTAACGGATCTTTCGAATGGCTTTGGCGCGGGGGGCAATTCTGAAATTAGGCAGTGCCAACGCTCCTGCCGCTATTTCAGATATTTCATGTATGCTCCTGTGTGCATGTCTGACGAAGCCCGCATTCGCGAATTGGTTGCGCTGATCGACGCGGAGAAAGATCCGCAAAAAGTCAAAACCTTCGCTACCGAGCTGGAGCGACTGCTGACGATAAATCGCACGCCTTGGCCCGCTCAGGAAAAACCGGGGATCAGCTGAGTACTGTGTCATCGGGCAGCATCACCCACCAGTCGATCGAGCGGACGCACCAGAAGATCCGCTGTTTGACTGGCGTTCACTCGATTCAGACCGCATCATTTTCGCTGACGGGGCGTTGCCCAGCTCCTGCTCGTCCAGGGCTGCCATTAATTGGGCAGCCAACTCAGACATCTTCGCAGGGTCTGATTCCTTCACTATCGCTTCGCAGATCTCGCGCCACTTTCCTCTCTCTTGAGTCATAATGCCTCCCAAGAACGAGTATTTCGTCTCAGTGGTAGAAGCAAGAGTCGGTCCAAATCGGCAAGTGATTGATCCGGGATTCCTTAGCGAGATGCCGCAGGGTAACTTTGCGTCTGTGGGAGAGAGTTTTGTCGTACGGTGTCCAAACGTTGAAGTACCAGATTTACCGGATTCCCCCTACGCGTAATAACTTTTTGATCTGGGTGCGGAGACTTCTCGCGTTACTCATACCCACCGGGCAATCTCAACATTGTTTCGTCTCAAAGAATCACTTTTAAGGCAGGCTTAAGGTTTTCCTTGCTACGATCCGCGATGCTGTCTTTTTGCCCTTCCCCCGATACCCGCGTTCCTGACAACTGAGGGACGCGGGTATTGCGAATTCTCTAAGATTCCCTTTCCTTCCCCGTGGGCCAAACAGGCTCTTCCTCCTAGATACACAAGGACCAGCAGCGCCAGACATCCCGCCTATGCCAGCGGGAAACCCCAACGGGCAGTACGCCGGATGGTTTCCGCCAGGGCGGTACGCTTTTTCACCTGCAACACGTACACGAACACAATTTCCACAATGCACAGGAATACGAAGGTGAAGTTAGTCAGGAAGACGGCGTCGAGGAAGGTTGTGTAGCCGACGCGTGGAAGATCCTTGGCGATCGAAAGCTGAAACGCAACCATGGAGAGCATGACCGCCAGGGGCACCCTCATCTGGCCGCTGAAATCGTGGACCTCATACCAGAACACGGCCCACGGGATCGAGGCCATCAGGATCATGGGCAGGAAAATTTTCCAGATATAGAAACCGGAATGTCGTCGAATCACCACCTGGAACAGTGCCTGGGAGCGGGTGGGCATGCCGCTTTCGCCTTCGACCTGGCGAGTCTTGTAAAGGAGGTCCTTGATTTCCCACGCAGCCAGTCCGGCGGCAGCCGCCGAATCGTTACCGGTTGGGCTGGCCGGATGGCTTGCGAAAGTGAATTCCTGGGCGGCTGGCAATGTCGAGCGAACTGACACTGTTGTTTCCGCCGACTACTCGCTGCGCAAGTTTCCCTTCGACACGCAGCATGAAAGGCTAGATCTGGAACTCAAGAGTCATTCGACGGTGAAGTATCCTTCGACCTCGAACTGCTCGCGGGTCTCTTCCACAACCGCCAGATTGCTGATGTAGAGGCCGACACTCACCTCGATCTGCTGCTTTCCCTGAAAAGGGTGGTCGTGCAGGTCGACTGCGTTCGCACCGGCAGATTTGGAAGCATTATCAAAGTGCGCTTCTGCGCCGGAAGCTCGTGCCCACAGTGTCAGGCAAAGCGGCACGACCAACCGCAAGATGCTCCAGCGCACGAACTACCTCCTGCCCCAGCGATCCGGGTGGACGGAAATCTTAGCAGGCGATTGCACCGGAGGTAAGAGTCGGTGGACGAGCCTGGGCTTCCGGAGACACGCCGCGGCGTCGAGCAAGACTTGTCTCTACTGAGGCGGCCGCGAGGCGCGTTGGATCACGCCTCTGGGAGTTCTGCTCGCGGACTTCATGCGGGCTCGCGCGAGTTCCGGGCGCTCGTTGCCAACGGACACCTCGATTAATTCCTTGAAATACCGGGTGGCATCCTGTGCCCTCCCACCGGTATCAGCGGCCATGGCGGCTCCGTAGAGGGCGTTGAAGCGTTTGGGAGCAACCTGCAGCACCGCCTGAAATGCTTGCAACGCTTCCTCCGGATGCTTCTGTTCGATGTACAGTTGGCCAAGCATCTCGCGCGCCGGAACAACAGCGCCGGGCGTGACGGCGTGCTTGTCCATGCTTTCTTCCAGTTCGGCAGCGGCGGTCATCGCGGTGAGAGCTTTGGCCGGGTCGGCGTCCTGCTGGTACATCCAGGCGTCCACCTCACCAATCTGCACCTGGATTTGTTTGGCCCAGTATGCGTTGTTACGCTTTGCGGTCTCGTCGTACAACCGCTGGAGAGATTGCCTGGCCTCGGCAGCTCGCTGTTGGTCGCCAGAGCGGGCGGCGCCCACGCCGACGGCCGTCCACGTAATGGCCTGGGCCCACGGAACGGCATTCTCGCGCACCGCTAGCTTGCTGGCTTCTTCCCACTTGCCGAGTTCTATCGTGTAGCGGGCAGGAACGGCGGCCAGTGCGTAGTCGCCTGTGAGGGTCAATCCGCCGACCTGTGACAAGGCATTCATATTCGTCAGGACGGCCTGGGCGTCGGTGACGCGCCCGCTCTGCAGGTAGGCGTACTCCATGTAGTCCATGGCATGCAGGCGCTGGTCACGGGCTTCGCCATTTTTTGAGGTCGGCTCGGCGGCCGCGGCCAGGGCTTCAGAGCGTTTGTTGGACTGGACGGATTCTTCCCACAATCCGACGCGCGTGAAGATGTGCGATGGCATGTGGTTGGCATGCGCCGACGCGGGAGCAATTTTGGCGTAGGCTCGTGCCGCTTTCAGTCCTTGTTGCGCGAGCGCGGAATTGTCGTAGCAATGGATGATGTAATGCGCGACTCCGGGATGATTGGGCAGCTTCTCGAATATGGGCTCGAGGATTTCGCCGCACTTGCGCTGGTTGGCGAACGTCTTATCGGTTTTGGAGGCGGTAATGTCGAGCGTAAGGGCGTGGAAGATGGCGGCTTCCGTATCATCCGGATAAGCCGCCTGCGCGGCGCCCATCTTCTGCTCGAAGGCAACGGAGTGCGCGGAAGAATCTTTGCCATCCTCGCGATAAATCTCGCCGAGCGCGTTGATGTAGGCCTTCTCGCGGGCGGTTGTCTTCGAGTTCGTAGCGGCGAGGTCGGCGGCTTTCTTCTGGGCGAGGCGTCCGGCGGCGTTGTCGCCACTGTCCCAGAGGCCGTGGTAATGCGACATCGCTACGCCCCACTGAGCCATGGCGCAGGTCGGATCCTTGCGGCTGATGTCTTCGAAAGCAACGCGCGTGTCTTCGTACTGGAAGGAATGCAGCAGAGCGACGGCGCGGTTGAAGTCTTGCTCGACGGCCTTTGAACAGGAAGTCACGAAGTGCACTGAGCCGACTTCATTTTCACTCAACTGGTGGTGATGCTGCTCGTCGCACCAGGCGGCGACTGAAAGCAACCCAAGTGTGCAGACAATGAGTCCGAGTGATTTCATGGACATCTCCCCAACGTGCCAACGATGTTACAACCGTCGGAAAGACTGGGGTAGTCGGAAACGGACTTGATCGGTCAGATCCTGCGAAGGGGGAACCTTCTCCACTCTCCTTCCGGGTGCGTGAATGCTTCTGGTATAACTACTTTTCTCTCGGGAGGTTACGCACTTCCGATTACCAAATAGCGCGAGCGCCGGGCAATCCGCCGGGTGTTCATACGCCGTACTTAGAAAGGAAGAAGAGGAGCGTGTCCAGCGCCGATGCCAAAGTCGTGTCGCCCGACCTGGCACTGGTGTCGTCAATCCGTGCCGGCGATGCAAGCGCGATGGCGTCACTGTACGACCGCTACTCTTCGGTGGTGTATTCGGTGGCATTGCGGGTGTTGGGAGACACGGGCGCGGCGGAGGACATTCAACAAGAAGTGTTCATGCAGTTGTGGCGGAATCCGAGCGCTTTCGACGCGAGCCGTGGAAATCTGGGAGCGTGGCTGGCGGTGATCACGCGGAATCGCGCGATTGACGCACTGCGGAAGCGGCGTCCGGAGACCGATCCCGAGGATGTAGTGCTGTCGGTGGTACCCGACATGGCGGGAGAAGCGGACCGGTCGAGGGTAGCGGAGAAAGTTCGTGGAGTGCTGAGCGGGATGCCGGCGGCACAACGGTCGGCGCTGGAGATGGCGTATTACGAAGGGATGACGCACACGGAGATCGCTTCCAAGACGGGCGAACCGCTGGGTACGATCAAGACAAGAATCCGCGCGGGATTGATTGCCCTGCGCAAGGCATTCGAAGCATGAGCGCGCACGAACAATTCGCCGAGCATCTGGCTCTCCACGCGTTGGGCGCCCTGCAGGGCGAGGAACGAGCTGCGCTCGAGAAGCACCTCGACACTTGCTCCGCCTGCCGGCTGGAACTGGATCAGCTGCGTGGAGACATGGCGTTAATGGCTACGGCCACGGTAGGGCCGAAGCCTCCACAGCGTGCGCGGCAGCGCCTGCTCGATGCGATTGCGAAGGAGCCGCGAGGGCTGAATGCTGTGCCGGCGCGGCTCCGCTTTAACTGGGCGGCGGCGCTGGGGTGGGCTGCGGCAGCCCTGATATTTGTCGTGGTCGTGCAGTTGCGTCGGGAGAACTTCGGGCTGCGGGAGTCGGTGAATAAACTCGCGCAGCTTACGAGCCAGCAGACGATTGAAGTCGCGAACGCGCAGCGCGTGATGGATACGCTGACCGCGTCTGACACGCAAGCGGTGACGCTCGTGGCGGCGAAGGGTCCGCCGCAGCCGCAAGGGAAAGCTTTCTATCTCAAGAACAAAAGCGGGCTTGTGTTCGTCGCGAACAATCTGCCGCAGTTGCCGCCCGACAAGATTTACGAGCTGTGGCTGATTCCGCCTGGAGCTGCGCCGATTCCTGCTGGATTGTTCAAGCCGGATGCTCGCGGGAACGCGGCGATCGTGAATCCTCCGGGCCTACCGGCGGGAGTAGAGGCTAAGACGTTTGCCGTGACACTGGAGTCGGCTTCTGGACCGCATGACGCTCCGCATGGAACTGGCGTGATGCAGGGCGGAGCTTAGGTATTGCAGATTTAGGATTTCTGATTTCAGATTGGCTCCGAACCGTCCAGGGTTTAGAGGTCCGGCTCACGAGTAGAGAAATGCCAGCGGGGTCCGGTCGCGACCAACCGGGGGCGCGGGCAGGATCATCGTAGGTTCGTGAAAAATCCATCCCAACTCGATTTGAATCGCTTCTCTTTGGGCGCCGTGATCTTTTTGCTCGCAGCAGGCATGGCCTGCATGCAGCCGCGCAACTCGCAAGACTTGAAAGAGCGCACCGCCGAGGCTACGGCCGCGGCGAAGCGTGATGCCAAGGCCGTCGCGGCCGGAATTAAAGAAGGCTGGAGCCGCGACAAGCCGCTCGACCTGAATGCGGCGTCGAAGGAAGATCTGGTTGCGCTTCCGGGAATCGGCGCTGCGGACGCAGACCGAATCATTGATGGACGTCCTTACGATTCGCCGAATGACCTGTTGAGCCGGCGGATCTTGTCGAAAGCGAAGTTCGATCAGATTGCCGATCGGGTGAAGGCGAAAAAATAGTTCGACCCCAGGGCGGCGTTTCAATGCCCTCGAATTCGGCAGCAGTGGAGTCCCACCCTAACGTCGCAAAGAACGCGCCGTTAGGATGGGGCAACGCGCATCTCCTTCACACAGGCGTCCGATAACTTTCGCCACGTCTATAGTTATCAGGCTTAGGCCTCGTCGCTTTCTTTCAGCTTTGCAATCACGCCGAAATCTTCCAGGGTCGTCGTGTCCCCCTTCACGTCTCCGCTGGTGGCGAGTTCGCGCAGCAGACGGCGCATGATTTTGCCGCTGCGCGTTTTCGGAAGCATGTCGGTGAAGCGGATGTCGTCGGGTTTGGCGAGGGCTCCGATTTCTTTCGCCACCCACTTTCGCAATTCCTCTTTCAGTTCCGGGGTGGGTTCGCGCCCTTTCTCCAGTGTGACGAAGGCAGAGATCGCCTGGCCTTTGAGCTCGTCTGGCCGACCAACCACCGCGGCTTCTGCGACCGCTTCGTGCGCGACCAGTGCACTTTCGACTTCCATCGTGCTCAAACGATGACCGCTGACGTTCAGGACGTCGTCGACGCGGCCCATGATCCAGAAATAGCCGTCCTTATCTTTGCGGGCACCATCCCCTGTGAAGTAGACGCCGGGAATCTGCGACCAGTATTGGCGCACGTACCGGTCAGGATCGCCATAGATGGTGCGCAGCATCCCAGGCCAGGGCTTGCTGATGATGAGGAAGCCGCCCGAACCGTCGGGCACGGGCTTGCCGTCCATGGTGACGATTTCGGGGACGACGCCGGGCATGGGTCGCGTCGCGGACCCGGGCTTGGTAGCGATGGCGCCGGGAATCGGCGAGATCATGATGTGGCCGGTTTCCGTCTGCCACCACGTATCGACGATCGGGCAGCGGTTGTGTCCGATGACTTCGCGGTACCACATCCAGGCTTCCGGATTGATCGGCTCACCGACCGTTCCGAGCAGGCGGAGACTCTCCATTTTGTGCTTATTCGGCCACTCGTTACCCCACTTGATGAAGGTGCGAATCGCGGTGGGCGCGGTGTAGAAGACAGTGACCTGGTGGCGGTCGATGATGGACCAGAAGCGATCGGGCTCCGGGAAGTTAGGCGCGCCTTCATACATCAGGCTGGTGGCGCCGTTCTGCAGCGGTCCGTAGACGATGTAGCTGTGGCCTGTCACCCAGCCGATGTCGGCAGTACACCAATAGGTGTCGTCTTCCTTGAGATCGAAGACCAGCTTGGTGGTGAGATACGTTCCCACCGAATATCCGCCCGTGGTGTGAACGACGCCTTTCGGCTTCCCCGTTGTGCCTGACGTGTACAGGATGTACAGCGGGTGCTCGGCATCGAGCGGCTCGGCCGGGCATTCGTCGGATGCCTTTGCCATCAACTCATGCCACCAATGATCGCGGCCTTCCTGAAGATTGATGGGTGTCCCGGTGCGCTTGTATACGACCACGTGCTTTACGCTGGGGCACGACTTGAGCGCCTCCTCGACGGCCGGGAAGAGCTTTACTTCGGCGCCGCGGCGGTAGGAGCCGTCCTGCGTGATGACGGCGACGGCCTGCGAGTCGTGGATGCGATCGACCAGGGCGTGCGAGGCGAAGCCGCCGAAGACGATCGAATGCGGCGCTCCAATGCGAGCACACGCAAGCATGGCGATCGGCAATTCGGGCGTCATGCCCATGTATATGGCGACGCGGTCGCCCTTCTTCACCCCCAGGCCTTTCAGGACATTAGCGAATTTCTGAACTTCCTTCCAAAGCTGCTGGTAGGTGTAGGTGCGGACTTCGCCCGGTTCGCTTTCCCAGATGAGTGCGGCCTTGTTCTTGCGCCAGGTCTTCACGTGCCGGTCGAGGCAGTTGTACGAGAGATTGATCTGCCCGCCGGAGAACCACTTCGCCCAGGGCGCGTTCCACTCGAGCACGCGATCCCACCTCTTGAACCAGTGCAACTCCTCGGCTACGCGCCCCCAGTACTTCTCCGGCTGTTCGACCGACTCTTTGTAGATGTGCTCGTACTCCTCGAGCGTCTTAACGTGCGCCTTCTCGGCAAACGCCGGAGGACATTCGAACTTTCGTTCCTCGTGAAGAACGGAATCAATGGAGTCATTGGGAATGGTTGCCTTGTCTGACATGAGCGCCTCGTGCCCTGCGTACCGGTTCGTTCGCGAAATTTTACTTGGACGGAGGCCGAAAAGTCTCGTGGGGAGCCGGAGCCTCTTTCAGTCTAAGAACTTGTGGCGGTCGTTCGGATCCGGCAAAGGGCAGGCATCGAACTTGCCGAAGACGCGGTAGCGGTTGCGGGCGACAAGATTGTAAGCGGCGTCGCGCAGGAATCTTGGGAGGACGCCTCCGATCGTTGCCAGCGTGCGCCAGCCGCCACCCAATTCGCGGAGGACAAAAAGAGCGGCGTCCGATCGCGCGCACAAGTGCTCCCCTGGCTGATCAAAATCCGTGGCGACGTAAAACGTGTCGAGATCGGCTGGCGATTGTCCCTGTCGTTGGAGAATGCGTCCCGCCGTTAGTCCTTGCAGAGACGCGAAGCGGAACGTGTCTCGATAATCATGGCGGAGTGTGAACTGCACAAGCCGGTTACAGAGCCCGCAGACGCCGTCGTACAGAAGAACGGGATGGGTCGATGGCGCCATACACGAACGAAACATCCTATCGCGAGGCAGCTCTATTTACAGGGAAAGGAAGGGAATCCCATGCTGGACGGGCGGGGACGCCCGTCGCTCCGTTATTCATTGTCGAATCCCATGTGATACATGTCACAAGCTTCTGTGACGCAGGTACACGACGTCCCTGCCTCCTCCCCTTCATGCTGTAGACAACGGGTGGCTTCGGGCTACTCGATCCGGGGTCAGTTCCGATACAGGCAGCCCCGCAAGCTGAGGCGAAGGGATCCTATGAAGCGCAAATTCAAGACCATGGACGCGAATGAGGCAGTTGCCCACGTCGCGTATCGCCTGAACGAGGTCATCGCGATCTATCCGATTACTCCGTCGTCCCCCATGGGAGAGTGGGCCGATCAGTGGGCTTCCGAGGGAGTTCCCAACATCTGGGGGACCGTTCCTCACGTGGCCGAGATGCAGAGTGAAGGTGGAGCGGCTGGAGCCGTGCACGGGGCTCTGCAGACCGGGGCGCTGGCGACTACGTTCACGGCGTCGCAAGGTCTGCTGCTGATGATCCCCAATATGAACAAGATCGCGGGCGAATTGACGCCGGCGACCTTTCACGTGACGGCGCGCACGCTGGCCACGCATGCGCTGTCGATCTTTGGCGATCACAGCGACGTCATGTTTTGCCGGGCGACCGGATGGGCCATGCTCTGCTCCAACTCGGTGCAGGAGGCGATGGACCTGGCGCTGATTGCGCACGCGGCTTCGCTCGAAACGCGGATTCCCTTCTTGCATTTTTTTGACGGCTTCCGCACGTCGCACGAAGTCAACAAGATTGAGATGCTCAGCGAAGATGACCTGCGGGCCTTGATCAACATGGATCGGGTATTTGAGCATCGCCAGCGCGCCCTGTCGCCAGATCATCCGGTGATTCGGGGTACGGCACAGAATCCAGACGTCTTCTTTCAGATGCGGGAAACGGCCAACGCCTTTTACGATGTCTGCCCCGACAAGGTGCAGGCTGCGATGGACAAGTTCGCCGACGTCGTCGGGCGAAGGTACAAGCTGTTCGACTACGTCGGCGCGCCCGACGCCGAGCGGGTGATCGTGATGATGGGTTCCGGCGCGGAAGCGGCCGAGGAGGCGGTGGAAGCGCTGGTTGCGCGCGGAGAGAAAGTCGGACTGGTCAAGGTACGCCTGTACCGGCCCTTCTCGGTGAAGCATCTGTACGAGTCTCTTCCGATCACCGTGCGCTCGGTTGCTGTCCTTGATCGCACCAAGGAAGCTGGGGCGGGCGGCGAACCGTTGTACCTCGACGTTGTGAATGCGATCCAGGAAGGCCAGCGGCAGGGTTACGGATCTTTGAAATTGTGGCCGGTTGTCATCGGCGGACGTTACGGACTTTCGTCCAAGGAATTCACTCCGGCGATGGTCAAGGCGGTTTATGGCAACCTGACGCTCGCGAAACCGAAAGAGCATTTCACGGTCGGTATTCATGACGACCTGAATCACACCAGCCTCGACTACGACGCGGACTTTTCTACTGAGCCGGACACGGTGGTACGCGCCATGTTCTACGGCCTGGGGGCCGACGGCACGGTAGGAGCGAACAAGAATTCCATCAAGATCATCGGCGAGAACACTGACAACTACGCGCAGGGATACTTCGTGTATGACTCGAAGAAGTCAGGCGCGATGACGGTTTCGCACCTGCGCTTCGGACCGAAGCCGATTCATTCCACGTACCTGGTTTCCAAGTCCAACTTCATCGCCTGCCATCAATGGATCTTCCTCGAGCGCTACGACATGTTGAGCGCTCTAGTGCCGGGAGGCACGTTCCTGCTCAATAGCCCGTTCGGCAAAGATGAAGTCTGGGACCACCTGCCGCGCGTCGTGCAGGAGCAGCTGATCGCGAAGAAAGCGAAGTTGTTCGTGATCGACGCCTACCAGGTCGCCCGCGACAGCGGTATGGGCAGCCACATGAATACCATCCTGCAAGTATGCTTCTTCGCGATCTCGAAGGTATTGCCGCGCGACGAGGCGATTGAAGCGATTCGCGACTCCATCCGCTACACGTATGGCAAAAAGGGTGAAGAAGTCGTTCAGAAGAACATGAAGGCCGTAGACGAAACGCTGGCGCACCTGTTCGAGGTGAAGATTCCCGAAAGGATCACCAGCATCGTCGAGATGCCGCCGCCTTTCCCGGCGGGCGCTCCGCAATTTGAGAGCTCAGTACTGGGAGCAATTTACGAGGGCCGCGGTGACGAACTGCCGGTGAGCGCGTTCCCCTGCGACGGCACTTTCCCGACGGGTACGGCGAAGTGGGAGAAACGGAATCTCGCTCTAGAAATCCCGGTATGGGATACGAAGACCTGCATTCAATGTGGCAAATGCGCGATGGTGTGCCCGCACGCTGTGATTCGAATCAAGGTGTACGACTCGAGCGAGTTGGACAAAGCTCCCCCCACTTTCAAGTCAACCGAGGTTCGCGACAAAGAATGGGCTGGCATGAAGTACAGCATCCAGGTCGCGCCTGAGGACTGCACCGGCTGCGGGATCTGCGTGGAGATCTGCCCGGCGAAGAACAAGAGCGAAACGCGCCTGAAGGCACTCAACATGGCACCGCAACCGCCGCTGCGCGTGCCGGAACGCGAGAACTGGGACTTCTTCCTGGAGATTCCGGAGCTTGATCGCCGCAAGATCAAGCCAACCACCATCCGCCAACAGCAGGTGCAGGAACCCTTGTTTGAATTCTCAGGCGCATGTTCGGGCTGCGGCGAGACTCCTTATCTGAAACTGCTATCGCAGCTGTTCGGCGACCGTGCGTTGATCGCGAACGCTACCGGCTGTTCGTCGATCTACGGCGGCAACCTGCCGACTACGCCCTGGTCGAAGAATGCCGAAGGCCGCGGGCCGGCTTGGGCCAATTCCCTGTTTGAAGATAACGCCGAGTTCGGACTGGGATTCCGGCTCTCGATCGACAAGCAAACCGAGTTCGCGCGCGAGCTGGTGCTGCAGCTGGGCACTCAGATTGGGGACGAGCTGGCCTCGGCCATTCTCGCGGCTTCGCAGAAAGACGAAGCTGACATCTACGAGCAGCGGCAGCGCGTCAGTCTTCTCAAGGAGCGACTGCAGGGCAAGACTTCAATGGAGGCAAAACAGTTGCTCGCCCTCGCCGACTTGCTTGTGAAGAAGAGCGTGTGGATCGTGGGCGGCGATGGATGGGCCTATGACATCGGCTACGGTGGCCTAGACCACGTGATCGCCAGCGGCAAGAACGTGAACCTGCTGGTGCTCGATACCGAAGTGTATTCGAACACCGGCGGGCAGGCGTCGAAGTCGACTCCGCGCGCGGCGGTCGCGAAGTTCGCCGCTGGAGGTAAGCCTGGGCCGAAGAAAGACCTCGGACTCATCGCGATGAGCTACGGGACGGTATATGTCGCGAGTGTTGCGATGGGCGCCAAGGACGAGCACACCCTGAAAGCGTTTCTGGAGGCTGAGGCCTATGACGGGCCGAGCATCATCATCGCCTATTCGCACTGCATCGCGCATGGGATCGATATGACGACCGCTATGTCGAACCAGAAGGCTGCAGTGGAGAGCGGACAGTGGCTGCTGTATCGCTACCATCCGGACCGAGCGGCCGCGGGCGAGAACCCGTTGCAGTTGGATTCGCGGACACCGACCCGCAAACTGCAGGATTTCATGCTCATGGAAACTCGCTTCAAGATGCTGACCAAGAGCAAGCCCGAAGATGCGAAGAAACTCTGGGCGGAGGCGCAGCGCGACGTGGAAGCACGGTACCGGCTCTACGAATACCTGGCGCAGCGCAAGACGGCACCGGAACCGACGGCGGCGGACTGACGGCACGGCCGCGTAAAGAAGGCATTTTAGGAGAACCCATGATCGACTTGACAACTCGCTATCTCGGACTCACCCTGCGCACTCCCCTCGTGCCCTCTGCGTCTCCCTTGTCGCAGGAGATTGCGAGCATTCGCCGACTCGAGGATGCCGGAGCGTCTGCGGTAGTGCTCTATTCGCTTTTCGAAGAGCAGTTGCGGCAGGAGTCGGCGGAACTCGACCACCATCTGTCGACGGGGACGGACAGCTTTGCCGAGTCATTGACCTACTTTCCTCAGCCCAGCGAATTTCGGCTGGGACCAGAAGGCTATCTCGAACACATTCGCAAAGCCAAGGAAGCCGTGGACATTCCGATCATCGCGAGCCTGAATGGGGCGACGGTTGGAGGCTGGACGAAATTTGCCCAGGAGATCGAGCAGGCTGGGGCCGATGCGCTGGAGTGCAACATCTACTACATTCCGACCGATCCGGAGCTTAAGGCTGCAGAGATCGAACAGACATACGTCGATATTGTGTGGGCGGTGAAGTCGGCAATTTCAATTCCGGTCGCGATCAAGATCAGCCCGTTCTTCACCAATGTCGCCAATGTAGCCAAACGGCTGGATGACGCCGGAGCCGACGGATTAGTGCTGTTCAACCGCTTCTATCAGCCCGATATCGATCTTGAAGAACTGGAGATTCGGCCCAATGTGTTGCTCAGCACGCCGCAGGCATTGCGTCTGCCGCTGACGTGGATCGGGATTCTGTATGGAAAATTGAAAGCCAGCCTGGCCGCCACCGGCGGTATACACGATCCGCAAGACGCCATCAAAATGCTCATGGTCGGGGCCAACGTGACGATGCTGTGTTCGTCCTTGCTGCGCAACGGCATCAATCAACTGCGCCATATGGAGCGTGGCATTGTGGACTGGATGGAGCAGCACGAGTACGAATCCGTGAAACAGATGCAGGGCAGCATGAGTCAGATGCGTTGTCCGGACCCGAGTGCCTTCGAGCGCGCGCAGTACATGCGCGCCGTGAAGAGCCTGCAGCATGTGATGGTGAGGGGGTAGGGTCGAAAGCTCTCACCACAGAGCACACAGAGGAACACGGCGGAAACGCGAGTCCCTTTGTGTCCTCAGCGGTTAGGTCTTCGACTTACTTGTTGATTTTGCTTTTTCCTTGGCGCGGCGTTCCAGCTCTTCTTCTCCGTACATGCTTCCCCGGCATTCTTTTGCGCCACAGTGGCAGATGGCCTCGTCGTCGTCATCGCCATCGTAGAGGTTGTAGTCGTAGGTCAGTTCCTCGCCAGGTGCGATGTCGCGCGTGGCAATGATCCAGATGTGCTCGCCAAACTCATCAGTCTCGCAATTGGAATCGCAGCAGTGATTGATAAACGCGGCGACCGAATCGCCGTCAATCACGTAGTCGCCTTCGCCAATGCAGAACAGGTAGGTGTCGGGGCGCTCGTTGTAGAGTTCGTCGGCCTGATCTTTGGAAAGGCGGCCGCCGGTGTACTCCACGATGTGCGTGCCTTCCGGGATGGCGACCGTCGTGTAGCAACCGCAGCCGTGGATCCCGGACCTGCGGATGTGCAGGTCGCCGGGGTCGATCTTGGTCATGGTCGAAATGTCCCTCAAAGAAAGGGACAGGTTAGCACGGGCGCATCGGATCGAGTCCGGATGATGTTGCCGAGACTGGCCTGCCACTCCGGCGGTGACCGGTTAGAAAAGGTTGCCGAGCCTTTCGAGCCCAATGCCTCCGGTGATGCGGAAGTAATTTTGGGTGCTGTTTGAGAACGGATGGATGTAGTCCCCGGTCCCGCGCACGAAGATGTGATGATAGACGCGATACTGCACGCCCACTCCGGCGAGCACTGCCGGGTCTGTGATAGTGGTTTTGAATTTCGGGACCAGGAAGTTGAGCGCTTTCCGGGTGGTGTCGTCCATGCCCAAAGCGCTGCGGGACGCGCCACCCAGGCCGCGCACAAAGATTTGCGCGCCGTGGATCTGCGTAAGGTTGAACTGGGGCCCGCCAGTGATGCTGTAGACGGTCGAATGAAACGTGGAGAGTTGCGTGGTACCCGGGGGAACGTAACCCAGAAGCTGGAAATATTGGGAGAGATCGGCGTCCTTCGTGCCCGACATTCCGCCAATATCGAGGACGGCGGCCCAGCGTTTGCCCACGTTTTTCTGGATGCTGAACACGCCTCCCGTCATGCTGAGGGTGTGGTCCAGGCTCACCGACTGGTTATAGATGTTGGCAATCGATGTGCCCACGTCCTGTATGGGTCCGTAGTCGGAGTAGGTGTATTGGTAGCCGCCGAAGATTTCCCACTTGGGACGATCCTGAGCGAAGGCGGAGGCTGATAGCAGAAGGAGGACGACAGCAACGCAGGTTTTCTTCATCGATGAAAACGAAAAGAAGCTATTCCCCTTTAGCGCAGATGTGCCGCGCAGGTTGAGAACCAGGCTGTAGATCGAATCGATGATTCTAACGTGCGCCGAGTGGCCGGTGAACAAAAAATGCGTAAAGGAAAGTAAAGACGGGCAATTGGCGCAGCAGGAGAGATGGCAGCCCCGTAGGGATTCGAACCCCAATACTCTGCTCCAGAGGCAGATGTCCTACCGTTGAACGACGGGGCTGGAAATAGTGTAACCCAGGACCGAAGCAGGACGGAAGTGGATGCGGGGTACACGCGGGCGGCTCACGAGCTAGAATTCTTGCTCACCCTTTTGCGGAGGTGCGCTCATGACCATGACCAGTAGTTTGAATCCGCCAGCAACGGACTACGCCGAAATTGCACGGCGTCCGCTGGACCCTTCCCAGTGCGCGCTGGTGGTGATCGATATCCAGGAGAAGCTGCTGCCGCCGATTTTTCAGAAGGAGCAATTGGTACGCAACTCGCAACTCTTGATCCAGCTCGCCGGCATCCTGAAAATTCCGACGCTGGTCACGACACAATATTCGAAGGGACTGGGGAACACGGTGGCTGACGTAGCGTCCCTGCTGCCCGAAACGCCGGCGATTGAAAAGCAGATTTTCTCGTGCTTCGGCAGCGACGTATTTTGCTCGACCCTGAAGCGGCTGCCAGGAAATCGGAACACGGTGATCCTGTGCGGGATGGAAAGCCACATCTGCGTCGCGCAGACAGCGCTGGCCGCCTTGCGAGAGGGATACCTGGTACACGTTGCCTCCGACGCTGTGAGTTCCCGGACGGAATGGAACTGGAAAATCGGCTTACGGCGCATGGAGGCGGCGGGTGCCGTGATCTCCTCGACCGAGATGGTCATCTATGAAGCACTAAGGTCATCCGACACCTCAGCATTCAAGGATATGCTTAAGCATCTAAAGTAGTTATCTTAGCTTGTTTCTGTTCTGCTTCGTTCTCCCGGCCGGCAACCTTCAGGCGTCCTTCCGCATCCCGCCAAACCTTGCCTGTACCGCAACTTACGACCTTCTGCCGGGTTTGAATCTTTGGCGGCAGAAGTAGCGAGCGCCCCCGTGCCGTCGCCCTTGATGTGAATTTTGGGGCTCAGCTAGTTGGGTTGAGCGGGTAAGGAGAGCAGGTTATGAAAAGTTTAAAGCGCGTGATGCTGGCAATGACTCTGATGCTGTCGTTGGCGGCGGTTTCAGCATTGGCGCAGGACGAGGAGCCGTCTCCTGATCAGGACCAGGTGCAGGATCAGGCACCCGTACAGAATCAGCAGGCGGGCCAACCTGCGCAATCGGATCAGAATGATCCTCCGGGGCGGGCCGCGCGTTTGCAGTACATGTCGGGATCGGTTTCGATTCAGCCGCGCGGCACCGAGGATTGGGTGGCGGGAAGTTTGAACCGTCCGTTGACGATTGCCGACAACGTTTGGACGGACAAGGAATCGCGCGCCGAGTTGAACGTCGGCACGGGCGTCATGCGCATGGGCGACGAGACCAGCCTGACCCTGACCAACGTCAGTGACAGCACGGTGCAGGTGGAATTGCACCAGGGCACGCTCGACGTTCATGTCCGCCACTTGTTTGGTGGCGAAATCTACGAGATCGACACGCCCAATGCGGCGTTCACAATTCAGAAGTCTGGCGTGTATCGCGTGGATGTCGATCCCAATGGCGACGCGACCGTAGTCACCGTGCGCAAGGGTGAAGGCGACGCCACCGGTCAGGGACCGGCAGTGCGTGTCAAATCCAATCAGCAAGTGAGATTCACGGACGGCACTTCCCTGACGCATTCGGTTGCGGAAGCGCCTCCTTATGATGGCTTCGACGATTGGTGCGCGGTGCGCGACAAGCGCGAAGACAGTTCCCTCTCGGCACGTTACGTAGCCCAGGGAACCGTTGGTTATGAAGACCTCGATGACTACGGTGTGTGGCGTGAAGAACCGATGTATGGCCACGTGTGGGTTCCAGTAGTCGCGCCCGGCTGGGCTCCTTATCAGGCAGGACACTGGATCTGGGTTGAGCCGTGGGGCTGGACGTGGGTGGACGACGCGCCTTGGGGCTACGCTCCCTTCCACTACGGACGCTGGGTTTACACGGGCGGCAACTGGGGCTGGGCGCCGGGGCCAATCTATGCTCGACCGGTGTATGCGCCCGCGTTGGTCGCGTGGTTTGGCGGGCCGGGATGGGGCGTGAACTTTGGCTTCGGCGCGGGCGGCGGACTGGGTTGGTGCGCGCTCGGTTGGGGCGAACCGTTCTATCCCTGGTATCACGGCGGATATAACTATTTCCGCGGGGTGAACGTCAGCAACACGCGCATTGTGAACATCCACAATTATTGGGGACATCCGCCGAACCGCTTTGGCGGAGGAAACTTCCACTACGCGAACATGCGGGCGCCGGGGGGAATCACAACGGCTCCGGTCCGCAATCTGCAGAACGGAATGGCTGTTCGTGGAACCGCCGTGCGGATGTCAGCGCGGGATTTCGCGGGCGCACCGATGGGCAGAGTTGGTGTAACACCGACTCGCAACGCGATGCTCGGTGTCCATGCAGGCCAGCGTGCTGCTGCACCGCCAACTCGCAGTGGAATGCGGCCGGTAGTTGCGCGTAAGTCTCCCCCGGCTAGCTTCAATCGTGGCGGGACTGCCGTTGGCGGACAGAAACCGTTTGCTGGCAGGAGCGAGCCACTGACGCCGTCGCGGATGATTCCGCATGGGCCAGAAAGCGCATCGGGTCGAGTTCCCTCACCCGCTCTGCGCGGAACCGTGGCTCGGCCTGCGGAGAACAACGTGCAGCGACCAGGGATGAAGGGCGCCGAAGTCGGACGCTCCAATAGTCCTCAGCGGCCGGTGATGAACAACCCGCAGGGTGGTCGGGAAAACAACCCGCAGATCGCGCGCAACGTGCCGCGTCCGCCGGTGGGTGGAATGCAGCCGTCGCGAACACCTGAGTCGCGTGGCCCCGCATCGAATGGACCGCAGTCCCGGGGTGGATTCTCGCCGAGCTCTGGGGAACGTTCCGTGCCACGTCCGCCAGCGAATTTCGGTGGCGGCGCTCGCGAACATTCGCCGAGCATGACGTCTCGCGGTGACTCACGGCCGGGGACGGGTTCGTACGGGAACCGGCCCACCACTGCAGTTCCGCGACCCACTGGACCGGTAAGACCGGCGAGCCAGTCGGAACGCGCGTCAGGCAACGGCGGATGGGCGTCGAATCGTGGAGCCAGTGCCTCGCCAGAGTATCGAGGATCGAATCCTTCCCCGTCGTATCGAGGCGGAAGCAACTCACCGAAGCGGGACGAGGCTCCGCGGTATAGCGCGCCGACGTCTTACCGGAATTCCGGTCCGTCGTATGGCGGCTCGGGATCGGTCAATCGCGGAGGCTCGCCGTTATGATGGCGGTTCGCCGTCTTATCGATCGGCGCCTTCCTATAGTGGAGGGTCGCCGTCTTATCGCTCCGGCCCGTCGTACGGTGGTGGGTCACCCTCGTATCGTTCCGCGCCTTCGTCTGGCGGTGGTAATCGTGGAGGCGGAACACCTTCGTACCATGGTGGGGGCGGCGGGGCGTCTGCATCGCGCGGCGGAGGGGGCAATAGCGGTGGTGGCGGAGGAGGAAGGTCCTCTTCTGGCGGCGGCCACGGTGGCCATCGCTAACTAGTCCGTAAGAAACAAGAAGCGCCGCTCGGATTCGGGCGGCGCTTTCGTTTTTTGAAACTACTTCTTAATTTCCTTCGCGGCGGGCGGGACGCCCGCCGGACTGCCGCCGGGACGGCGGCGCTACAAAAAACCCTACGATCCAGCTTCGCCCTCTTTCTTCTTTACACGGACCACGGTCACTTTCGAAAAACCTTCCTCGAAGGTTGGCGGCTTCAGCTTGGCCGCCATCCGTCGCATGATCTCTTCGTCGACCACGCGATCGCGGCGGCGGTTGCGCTCAAGGCAGACCTCCAGTGGAACTTCGAAGAAGACGGCCTGCACCTCGTAGCCATAGTCCTTGGCCAGCTTGATCCAGTTGCTGCGCTCGTGGGGCGTGAGATTCGTGGCGTCGACGTAGTTCAAAGGGCGGCGCGCGATCAGGCGTGCTTTCAGCATGGACCGCAGATTCGAGAAGACCAGATCCTGAAAGCGCTGCTCCTGCGGGTCGTCAAACAAGAGAAGGCGCACCATGTCGCTGGAGAGCGGAGTGATGTTGTTACGCTTGAACCACGAACTCTTGCCCGAGCCCGGAAGACCGATCGCAAGTACGACCGTTCCTTTGGGTGGACGCGGAGGCGCAACGGGAATTGCAGCTGATGTGGCTGCAGCAGCGGACAGCTCCGGAGCACTTGGCGTCGCAGGCGATGGCTGAGGAGTTGGGCGAGAACCGGACTTGCGACCTCGTCCGCCACGCGTGCGTCGGCGACGGGGGCGCTGCTGACCTCCCGGGCGCGCTTCAACTGGGGCGGTGTCTTCGGCCACGGCGGCGCGTTCGGGTTCGGGAACCTCGATTACACCGGAGTCATCGCTGGGTTCGGGCTCCGTAGCTTTGGCGGGTTCGGCGGGAGCCGCTTCCGCGTCGAAGTATGCGGGCTGCAGAGGAGCTTGCGCCGGTTCGCCAGGCTTCGACTCTTTGGGCTTTTTGCGACGCTTCAGGCGGTCGCTCATCCATTTACGCATGTAGGGCTTGTAACACACGGACCGCGCCACAGGCAATTCACCAGACTGGGGCGGAACTGGTGGAAAACATGCCCGTCTTACTACTTCCTGGCGAATTTCGCAGGAAGCGGATTGTCCGGCCGTTCGGAATCCCAGAAGATTGAGACGATCCACCATCGCTTGCCATCATTCAATACCTGGAACGAATTGATGCCGCGTTGAAAGGGCTTTTCGCTTGGACTGCGACGTGACTCGTAGCTACTGAGGATCTGCATCATGTTTCCGTAACCTTCGGCCTGGTTCACGATGCCGTTTTCGTAGAACGGATCTTTCGAGAAGATGTCGGTTGCATCGCGGACGAAGTCGTCGATTCCCCACGAGATGACAAACGGTGAACCGTCCTGCGCTTTACCCACCTGCGTGAACCGAACCTGGGGCAGGCAGAGCGAGCGCAGGCGATCCCAGTTGCGCGGCCCGGCTGGACCGGAGATGACGTCGTAGGCGGCTTTCACGATGGCGTCGGCCGACTTCACATCGTCCGGCTTTGCAGCGGGAACTTTCGCGGCCAGTTCGGCAGGCGAAAGGGCAGGCGTCCCAGCGGGCGGTGAGCTGTCAGTCTTTTGCGCAAAAGTTGGATGCGTCGCAATCAGCAGACTTAGCGTTAGAACCGCTTCTCGGCAACACAAGTTCATTTCTGTCCCTCGCGTTCAGGCTGCCCAATATAAAGGTCGCAGATCGAGAAGTGAAGCGTTCCTGGGGTTAACATAGGTGGATGGGCGAGATCCCAGCCGCACTCAAGAATGAGAAATATGCGAGTCTGACCACGTTTCGAAAGAACGGCACGGCGGTACCCACCCCGGTGTGGTTCGCGGAAGACGGCGGCCTGATTTATGTGATGACTCGCGGCGATTCCGTAAAGGTCAAGCGGATTCGGAATAACCCGGACGTGCGAGTCGCACCATGCACGATACGCGGCAAGATTACTGGTCCGGAAGTTGCAGGGCGCGCGCGCATTCTGCCCGAGGAAGAATGGGGGCCAGCGCGCAGCGTGATTCGAGCGAAATATTGGATTACGCGCATCAGCGCGTTGTGGAGCAGAAAGAACATCTATCTCGAAATTACGCTGTGATCTTCGTCACATGGCACACAATTTTCGTTCAACGGTCACAAGTGGAGTGTGCGGTCCATCATTTACGCTGGCTCGCTTCGCCTGATACCATCAAGAGTTTACTAAAGGCATCCGGTGACTGCCGGGAAGTGTCTTCATAATCTTACGGAGGCAACATGGCAATTAAAGTAGGGATTAACGGCTTTGGACGTATTGGGCGCAACGTGCTGCGCACCGCGCTGAATGACTCGAACCTTGAATTCGTTGCCGTTAACGACCTGACCGATCCGAAGACGCTGGCCCACCTGCTGAAGTACGACTCGATTCTAGGAAACCTTCCGCACAAAATCACCGCGGGCGCTGACAGCATTTCGATCGATGGCAAAAACATCAAAGTGTTTGCCGAGAAAGATCCTGCGAAGCTGCCGTGGGAATCGGTGGGCGCTCAAGTTGTCATCGAATCGACCGGACGCTTCACGGACGCGAACGATGCCAAGAAGCATCTGCGCGGGCCGGTGAAAAAGGTCATCATCTCGGCGCCAGCGAAGAATGAAGACATCACGCTAGTGCTGGGGGTGAATCACGAGAAGTACGATGCCACGAAGCATCATGTGATCTCCAACGCTTCGTGCACGACCAATTGCCTGGCGCCGATCGCGAAAGTGCTTCACGACAACTTCAAGATCGTCAGCGGGACGATGACAACCATTCACTCCTACACCAATGATCAGGTGATTCTCGACTTCCCGCACAAGGACCTGCGGCGAGCCCGGGCCGCCGCGTTGTCGATGATTCCGACCTCCACCGGCGCTGCCAAGGCGTTGAAGCTGGTGATTCCCGAGCTGGCTGGCAAACTCGATGGATTCGCGATGCGCGTGCCGACGCCGAACGTTTCGGTAGTCGACCTGGTCGCGCTAGTTGAGAAACAGACCACGAAAGAAGAAGTCAACGCTGCCTTGAAGAAGGCGAGCGAGAGCGGATCACTCAAAGGTTACCTGGCGTATGAAGAAGAGGAGCTCGTGTCGGCCGATTTCAAGGGCAATCCGTTCTCCTCGATCGTCGACGCGAAGATGACGCTGGTAGTGGGCGGCAACTGCGTGAAGGTGATCTCCTGGTACGACAACGAGTGGGGATACTCCTGCCGCGTACGTGACCTGATCAATTACATGGGCTCCAAGGGCCTGTAACGAACCAGACGCGCCTTCACCCCGCGGTGGAGGCGCGTCATCCTGGAAAAGTGATGACCTCCCCTTTGCATGACAACCGGCAGGGTGCCGGTGCTACGTTCTACGAAGGACCAGCCATGTCGAAGCTTTCGATTCGTGACCTGCCATTGAACGATCGACGGGTCTTCATGCGGGTGGACTTCAACGTGCCGTTGGAAGACGGCCGGGTGATGGACGACACTCGCATTCGCGAAACGCTGCCCACGATTGAATATGCGCTGCGCCATGGAGCGCGCCTGATCCTGGCTTCGCACCTGGGCCGGCCGAAGGGCAAGCCGAACCCGCGTCTGAGCCTAAAGCCGGTTGCGGAACGCTTGCGCATGTTGCTCGACAAGGAACTCGCGCGCGGCGAGAACGTTGGATTCTGTCCGGACTGCGTCGGTCCCGAAGCCGAAGAGGTGGCGGGCAAGCTGGAGAAGGGGCAGACCCTCCTGCTCGAGAATCTCCGCTTCCATGCGGAAGAAGAAGCCAACGACGAGCAATTTTCCAAACAACTGGCGCGGCTGGCGGACTTCTACGTAAACGATGCGTTTGGAACGGCACATCGCGCGCACGCATCGACCGTTGGCATGACCAAGCACATGCAGAAGGCCGCTGCCGGATTGCTGATGCAGAAGGAACTCGAATACCTGGGCCGCGCGTTACACCATCCGGAGAAGCCGTTTGTGGCGATTCTCGGCGGCGCCAAGGTGAGCGACAAGATTCCGGTGATTAGGCACCTGCTGGACAAGGTCGACTCTCTCATCATCGGCGGAGGCATGGCCTATACGTTCCTGAAAGCCCTGGGTGAGCACGTCGGCAAATCGCTAGTGGAGGAAGACAAGCTCGAACTCGCCAAGCAGCTTTTGCAGGAAGCCAAGACCCGCAAGTTGAAGCTGCTGCTTCCGGTGGACCACGTCGCGGCCGACAAAGTGGACGCGAATGCTCACATCACCAAGATCGATCAAGGGCAGCCGATTCCCGCTAATCTGATGGCTTTGGATATTGGTCCGAAAACCATCGAGATGTTTGAAGAGGAGATTGCCCGAGCGCGCACGATTTTGTGGAACGGACCGATGGGCGTCTTCGAGTTGCCACCGTTCGCCAAGGGAACCTTCAAGGTTGCGCGTGCGGTCGCGGATAATCCAGGTGCGTTGTCGATTGTGGGCGGCGGCGATTCCGTGTCGGCCGTACGCGCCGCAGGAGTCGCGGACAAGATTACCCATATTTCCACCGGCGGCGGAGCGTCTCTTGAATTCCTGGAAGGCAAGACGCTGCCGGGCGTGGAAGCGCTTACCGACAAGAAGTAGCGAAGGACAATCGCGTGCCTGACTTTGCTCTTCGGGTATCGTTTGCCCGGGGAAAGATCCTCGACTTTCACGGACCAGCCGACATCACGAAAGAAACCACCGAAGCCATCGTGAACGCCGCAAACTCATACCTTTTGGGCGGGGGTGGGGTGGATGGCGCTATTCATCGCGCGGGCGGTCCGTCGATCCTGAAAGAGTGCTCGAGGATCGCCGCGGAGATCGGACAACTTCCTGCCGGCAAGGCCGTGCTGACCGGCGGAGGGCAGCTGCCGGCGAAATATGTGATCCATACTGTCGGGCCGGTCTACCATCACGGCTCCCGATCGCCCGCAGAGACACTGGCCAGTTGTTATCGAGAGTCGATACGGCTTGCCGACGATCACGGGATTCAGTCGCTGGCCTTCCCCTCCATTTCCACCGGCGCCTTTGGGTACCCCGTGTACGAAGCGGCTGAAGTCGCCGTTGCCGCGGTTGCGGCGGCGCTCGATTCCGCAAGTCAAGTGATGCACGCCCGGTTCGTGTTGTTCGACGGCGCCACTTTGAAGGCCTACGTACGCGCTTTTGAAAAATTGCACAAGTCCGGTTCCCTATCCCCGACCAACGTTGAGAGGAATACCCCGTGAGAAAAAAAGTCATTGCTGCCAATTGGAAAATGTTCAAAACGCCCGACCAAGCCCGCGACTTTTTTCGCGATTTTTTGCCTATGGTCGCCGGTCATGACCGCGATGAGATCGTGGTTTGCCCACCGTTTTTGGATATCCCTACCTCGGTCGACGCGGCGAAGGGCTCGAAAGTAGCGATCGGTGCCCAGGATATGCACTGGGAGAAAGAAGGTGCATACACCGGCGAAATCTGCTGCACGATGCTGCAGGCGGTCGGCGTCACGCATGTGATCATCGGACACTCGGAGCGGCGGCAATATTTCGGAGAGACGGATGACGTCGTCAATCTCAAGTTGAAGGCGGCGCTGGAAGCTGGATTGACGCCGATTGTCTGTGTCGGTGAGGTGCTCGAAGAGCGGGAGGCCGGGTTAACCGAGGACGTGCTGCGACGGCAGTGTCTGCGCGCTTTCCACGCGATCTCGGGCAAGAAAGCGGCCAAGCTGATCGTTGCCTATGAGCCAGTGTGGGCAATCGGGACCGGGAAGACGGCGACCCCACAGATGGCGGCCGATGCACATACTTTGATCAGGACAGAAGCGGCAAAAGCGTTCGGTGAAGAATTCGCCGGCAACCTCAGAATTCTTTACGGAGGCTCGGTCAAGCCGGACAACGCGAAGGCCCTAATGAGCGAGAACGAGATCGATGGGGCGCTGGTCGGCGGGGCTAGCCTGGATCCCAAGTCGTTTGCGGCGATCGTAAAGTACTGATGTGGGCCTGTTCTTTGCGAGCTTTGCGGTTTAAGATTTTTGGAAAACCTAAGAACTGAGAACTCTTAACCGCAAAGAGCGCTAAGGGAGGCGCAAAGGACGCAAAGAAAGTCCGAGTCGCCGGCTACCTCTCCGGACTTCCAAGGAACTTCGGGCCGTTTGCTATAATCTTGCTTGCTCTCTTGCGGAAGTGGTGGAACTGGCAGACACACCATCTTGAGGGGGTGGCGCCGAAAGGCGTGGGGGTTCAAATCCCCCCTTCCGCACCAACGTATTCATTCCATTTGAGATAGGAAGAGCCGGCTGAGCCGGCTTGAATGGTCATCGCATGTCTTATTTGATTGGCTTGATTTACGCAATTCACATTCTGGTGTGCTTTTTCCTGATCATCGTCGTGCTGCTGCAGAGCGGCAAGAGCGGCGACATCGCGGCAGCTTTCGGTGGAATGGGCAGCCAGACCGCGTTCGGTCCACGCGGCGCGGCGACGGCACTCTCCAAGGCCACCACGTGGTCGGCAGTGCTGTTCATGGTAACGTCGATCACGCTGTCGATTTTTGCCGTGCGTCGCAGCGGGACAACGCCCTCTTCGGGATCTGTGTTGTCGGGCGTGAAGCCGAGCACGACGAATACGCAGCCAGCAAATCCTACGCAACCGCCCACGACGCCGGCATCGCAGCCCAATCCGACAAAGTAATTTGATCCGGGATTCGAAGATCAAGGCCCTCCCGCGCGGAGGGCTTTTTCTTGTCTACCGAGAACGCGCAACTAGATCCTCCACTAGAATGTCCTCATGATCCACGAAATCCTTCCCGTTGGCCCGCTGCAATGCAACTGCTCGTTGATCGGCGATGAGTCGACTCGTGAAGCGATCGTCATCGACCCTGGCGATGACATCGACCAGATTCTCGGCCTGATCAAAAAGCATAACCTTCAGGTGAAGCAGATCATTATCACCCACGCGCACATCGATCACGTGGGCGGCGCGGCGAAGTTGCGCGCGGCCACGGGTGCACCGATTCTTTTGAACCAGAATGACTATGCGCTGCTGAAGATGCTGGACGTACAAGCGGCATGGATCGGCATGCCAACACCGGGGAAGGTGGAGATCGACAACAGCATCGGCCCGTCTGACATCGTCAAAGCGGGGCTGATTGAGGCTCAGGTAATCCACACACCAGGTCACACTGAGGGGAGCATCTGCCTCTACTTTCCTGTCGAGAAGAAACTGATTGCGGGAGACACGCTCTTTGCAGGAAGCATCGGACGTACGGACCTGCCGGGCGGCTCGTATGAGAAGATTCTGCGCTCGCTGCACGACCGGGTGCTGGCGTTGCCCGACGAGACTATCGTGATTCCCGGACACGGCCCCACCTCGACGATCGGTGAGGAACGCGAGAGCAATCCGTTTCTACAAAAGATGTAATGCGAGCAAGACTTTGGATTGGTTAACAGGCGATGATTCTATCGCCCGGGTTAGCGTCAGGTCCGCGACCTCAATATTCGCCAATTCCCTTCCCCTTACTTCGGTTGTGAAGGCTTTCCGTCCGTCTGCACTGCGGAATGTATGCGGGCCCGCGGCCAGCGTCAGCGGGGAGGAACCCAACACCGAGACCCTGCGACCGTCGACGAGCACGGCGCCAACTCCATGAAGCACAACCGTACCGTCTCCGCGGTTCAACGGATTCACGACTACCGTGCTGGTCACGGTGAGGTCAGTGCTGCCCTGTACAGAACTGGACCCTTGCGCGAACGAAGCGGTGATCGTGGTCTTTCCGGCCGCCACCCCCGTCGCCAAGCCGGGACTCGTCCCGAATTGTTGAATTGTGGCGGTGGCAGTGCTGCTGGATGACCAGTTCGACTGAGCTGTGATGTTCTGATCCGGACCATTGGAAAAATGCCCGGTGGCGGTGAATTGCATCGTCCCGCCGACAGCGATGGAAGGACTGATCGGTGCAATATCGATTCCGGTCAGGATGCCACCAGAGGAGGAGCTATCGCCGCAACCGGAAGAGAGCAGGCTGAGTAGGAGCAGGAAGATGCTGGAGATAAGCGTGGACTGCTTGCGCCACATCTGAAGATCCTCCGGAAACTCGATAGATGGGCCGGGGCAGTGACGGAATCAGGATGAGTGGCAGACACTTTAACGAATGGAAAGTGCGGACGTCAATTCTCGATGCGATTGAAAACTAGAACGAAGTTGCTAGTCGTTCAGCACGCCCAGCACGCGCTTGACTCCCTCACGGAATCTGTCGCTAGGTGTGATCAGGCTGAGTACGAGATATCCGTCTTTCGGAAAATCGTAAAAGTGCCCCGGATGTACCAGCACCGCTACCTTGCGCAGGAGATCGATGGCGAGATCTTCGTCAGACTGCAGCGCCGGCACTCTCAGTATCGCGTACCAGCCGCCATCTACACGCAAGCGCTCGCACGTCTTTTGCCGGGCGAGCTGATGGTCAAGCTCCTGGAGGTTGTGCCGTATGCGATCGAGCAGGAGAGGCTGAAGATTCTTGCGCTGGTCAAGCAGAGTCGGAGTAGCCAGCTGTAGCGGGGCGTTCATCGACAGATAGGTGTCGGCAATCACTTCAAGCCTCGCCAGCGTCTCGCGCGTTGCGTCTTGCGTGCCGGTCGTGGCCACCCAGGCAATTTTCATCTGGGGGAGGCCCGAAATCTTGGAAATGCCGCTTAGGCTGAACGTGAGAACGGCGCTGTTCGCAACGAAAGAATTCCGCGGCGCCCCATCGATTGCGTAGTCCAAGAAGACTTCGTCCACGATCAAGGCGAGGTTGTACTCCGCGCAGAAGCGGTTCAGAGCTTCGATTTCAGCGGTGGAGGCATACGACCCTGTCGGATTGTTCGGGTGTACAACAACCACAGCCCGCGTGCGGTGGTTCACGGCCTGGTAGAGCGACGGGAAATCGATTTGCCAGCCTGCGTCGTAAATCAGCGGATACGGAGTGAGTTTTACGTCCTGCAGGTCGGCAAGGAATTCGAACAGCGGGTAGCTCGGTTTCGGTACCAGGATTTCGTCGTCCGGATTACAGAGCAACCGGAAGACGTAGGAGTACCCTTCACTGGTGCTCGTCGTAAGGATCAGCGATTCGGGATCTACGTCATAAATCCCATGTGCTTCTTTGTAGTAGCGAGCAACAGCCTCGCGAGCGCTCAGTAGTCCCTTGGGCTGGGGATCGTAGTCGAGCGCTTCAGGCTGCGCGAGCGAGTGAAGAATTGCGTCCTGGTCGAGTTGCAGCCCAACCCGCGTGGGGTTGGAAGCACTCAGGTCGAGCACCTCGGTCCCGGCAGCGCGTAGTTCCGCCTGGGCTTGCGAGAAGCAATTCGGCGTGAGTTTCCAGTCCGTGCGCTTGGAATACATGCGGTAGTGTTCGACGTGCGTAGAACAATTCGACTTACTTCGAAAATGCCTCTTTGTTCACGACGTATGGCATCTTGGTTACGTCGCCACCATAGTTCCCTTCCAGCACGTCGATCAGCCCTTGCACACACCTGCCGGCCATGCCCTTGTCGGGATCGGTGGACAGGCGCGTAATTCTCCCTGCGCTAGCAAAGTGCGGAAGAAGGCGGCAGCGGTCCTCTATTGCCGGATCCCGCAACGGCGAGTCCGCGGGCAGGGGCTCGCGCTCGTAGACGTCGAGAGCCGCTCCCGCAATCCAATTCTCCCGGAGAGCTTTGGCCAAGGCCACTTCATCGATGACGGGGCCGCGGGATGTGTTTACCAAGTACGCCGTCGGCTTCATCTTGCGAAACGTCGGCTCATTGAAAAGATGAAAGGTAGGCGTCGGGCTCTCGCCTTCGCGCAGCAAAGGGACGTGCACGCTCACGAAATCAGCACCCGCCAGGGCTTCGTCCAGCGGCACATATTTGATCCAGGTCTTTTCCCGTGAAATGCCCCGGGCATGTCGCAGGTCGTTGGTTTCCTGGATGCCCTTGATGTATTCGTGATTCTGATAGGCCGGGTCGTAGCAGAGAATATTCATGTCGAAGCCGGCGCATTTTTTGATCATTGCCAGACCTATCCGGCCGGTGCCGATGATAGCGACCGTTTTGCCGGTGACTTCGTCGCCCAGGAAGGGCAGATATGGGTGCCAGAATCCCCACTTGTTCTCGCGCGTGAGATGCTCGGCGCTCCACAACTTGCGGGCCAGCGCGCCCATCATGAAGAACGCGAACTCGGCAGTTGCCTCGGTGAGAACATCGGCGGTATTCGTGAACGGGATGTGATAGCGATTTGCGTCCGCGCGGTTGATGTTGTCGAAGCCGACGGCGTATTGGGCAACAACTCGCAATCTGCCTTTGCCCGCCTCAAACAGTTCCGCATCGACCTGGTCGCGCAGGGTGGTGATCAGGCCGTCGATTCCCGACTTCAGCTTTGCGACGATCAGGCTCTTGGGGGGTGCTTGAGGATTTCCGTAGACCTCAACGTCGTATCCGCGTTCACGTAAAAGATTGATCGATTCACCGATATCGCAGGTGGCAAACACACGCAATGGCTTGGTCATTCGTTCTCTCAGGGGTGGTCGTTCAGAAGTCGCGACTGCTTGCGGACAAAGAAAAGACAGTGTACCCCAAAGAGCCGTGGGGTTGCGGTACGTGGAGGTGGTCGGGACGCGCCGCGCGTACCAACTCGCAGAAGCTCTGGCCGATTTGTGAAGCTCTACTAGGAGCGGTGGCTGCCTGTGAGTAAATCTTCGGCAACCGTCACTCGATGGTTCTTCTTGAGGTCTACCAGTTCCACCGCCTTATGAGCGATGTGCTCGGCACTGACTTCAAACTCTTTGATCAGTTCCCAGGGAGCGCCCGAGTCGCCGAACCGGTCTTTCACTCCGATCGCCCCGGTAATTACGGGCTGTCCATAGAGCACGGGACTGCTGGTGATGACGTTGCTGACGCGCCAGGCAAGCGCGCCGATCTGGTGTTCTTCAGCAGTAAGGATCACGCCTGTCTGCTTCGCTGACCAGATGATCGCCATCTCGTCGATCGGCTTCAGCGTATGCATGTTGAGGACGCGGGTTTCGTACCCGAACTCGCGTTTCAGAATCCACGCTGCACGCATTGCTTCCGGGACCATGGGGCCACAGGCGATGATGGTGAGGTCTTCCCCTTCCTCCTCGTACTTGCTTTCCAGCATCGTTTCGAATGCGTCGAGGAAGCTGTCACCAGGCTTTCGAAGACGGATCACGTTCGCTCTTCCGAATACGAATGGCGTCTTATCGTCGGTAACAACCGGCGTCGCTTCGCGAGCGAAGCGAAGATATTTTGGGCCTTTGTGCTCGAGCAGAAGATGGCTGGTCGCCTTGCGGGTCTCGACAGAGTCGCAGGGGACCACGACGGACATATTCGGAAGGCCGCACATCGCGAATAGATCCTCGAGTGCCTGATGGGTTGCGCCGTCGGGGCCAACGGAAACACCCCCGTGCGCGCCCGCGATCATCACGTTGAATTCCCCGTAGCAGATCGAAGTGCGAATCTGATCCAGATTTCTTGCCGCGGCGAACGTGGCGTAAGTGCCAAATACCGGGAGCTTCCCTTCCCGAGCGAGTCCGGCTGCGACCGAGGTGGCGGATTGCTCAGCGATGCCCATACTCAGCCAGCGATTCTTTCGTTCCGGCTTCCCTGCGTAGAAGTCGCTGATGGTGATGGAACCGGAGATGTCGAGACCGAGGCACACTACGCGCTCATCGCCGCCGTGCTCGGCAAGAGCCTGTCCGAAGCCTTTGCGGGTCGGCTCCATTTTTACTTTCATGTTCAGGGCACGGTTCCACCAGTAGTCATGATTGAACTCGGGCATCTTGCGGTGCAGCTTGCGGTCGATTGCGCCCTGGTAGTTGCGGGCCTTGTCTAGCAACGCCTCGACCGGAATGCGATGTGCGACACCCAGCTCATCGAGCGCCTTTTTCAGTTCGTCGCTGCTCGGAGTCTTGCCGTGCCATCCGGCCACGTTTTCCATGAAGCTGACGCCCTTGCCCTTCACCGTGTCGGCAAGCAGCACGAGTGGTTTCCCCTGATGATCTCTGGCGGCCTCGAGCGCTTCGACCGCCTGTTGCATATTGTGGCCATCGATCCGACGAACGTCCCAACCAAAACTACGATACTTGTCTTCCAGCGGCTCGACGTTCATCACCTCGGCCACGGGCCCATCGATCTGCAGGCGGTTGCAGTCAACGATGGCCACAACATTGTCGAGCCCGTGATGGCTTGCCGCCATCGCCGCTTCCCAGACTTGCCCTTCCTGCTGCTCCCCGTCGCCCATGATGCAGAAGGTCTTGTAGTTTTTTCCGTTCAGCTTGCCCGCCAGCGCGATACCCACGGCAATGCTGAGCCCCTGGCCAAGCGAACCGGTCGAGGCTTCGACCCCTTCCAGCTTTAGCCAGTGTGGATGGCCCTGATAGGGCGAACCGAGTTTGCGCAGCAGTACCACGTCTTCAATCGGACAGAAACCTGCGAATGCAAGGCCAAGGTAGAGGCTGGGCGCCTTGTGCCCCGTCGACCAGATCACGCGATCGCGATCCGCCCAGTCCGGATTTTGCGGATCGTGGTTGGCGACTCTCAAGTAGAGAGCGGCAGTGATGTCCATGATCGAGAGCGTTCCTCCCGCATGGCCGCTGCCAGCGGCGTTCAGAGCCACCAGGTCATAGCCACGCATCAGTCTGGCCGCGTCTTCGAGTTCGGTGATGTTGTAGGAACGGCGAACTTCGCCGGTGACAGAGTTCTTCAGGGCCATGGGAAGCTCCTTGGCCAGCGCACAGACGTGGCAGGTCCTGCGCATCTTGCGCCAGCGAAACGAGCTTATGCGGGAACGTCTGGAGCGACAGTGAGAGGTATCACAAGGCCATGTGACGAATCACAGCCGGGATCTCGTTTCAGTCGGAGCCGTCTGCTACAGATTCTTCGAAGTCCAGTTGCCAATCCGGTCGAGCGCCTTGTTCAGATTCTCGAGGGAGTTTGCAACGCTGAAACGCAGATACCCTTCGCCGAAATCACCGAAGGCAGTGCCGGAGAGGCAGGCTACACCGGCTTCCTCCAGAATGGCGGTGGCGAGTTTCTTGGATGGCCAACCCGTTTTCGTGATGTTGGGGAAGGTGTAGAACGCGCCCTTGGGCATGCGGCAGGAGAAGCCCTTGATCTTGTTGAGACCGGCGACGAACGCGTCGCGACGGCTCTTGAACTCGTCGCGCATCCGGTCGACCGAGGACTGATCGCCGCGCAGGGCCTCAACCCCGGCAATTTGCGTGAAGCTGGCGGTACAGGAGTTCGAATTCGTCATCAGGCGCGTGATGTGCGCAGCCAGATCCGGCCGCATGACTCCATAACCCATGCGCCACCCGGTCATCGCGTACGTCTTTGAGAAACCATCGAGCAGGATGGTCCGGTCCTTAAAACCGGGAATCGACATGATGGAAAAATGCTCGCCCTCGAAGATCAGGCGGCTGTAGATTTCATCCGACAAGATCATCACGTTGCGGTCGCCGATGGCAGCGGCGATGGCGTGAATGTCGTTCTTGCTGAGGACGCCGCCGGTCGGATTCTGCGGCGAGTTGAGAATGATGAGCCGTGTCTTGTCGTTGATCAGAGATGCGAGTTCGTTGACGTCGAGCCCAAAGTCGCGATCTTCGCGCAACTGGATGGGGATTGGCCGGCCGCCCACGTAGTCGATCATCGACTCATAGATTGGGAAGCCAGGGTTCGGATAGATGACTTCGTCGCCCGCATCGATGAGCGAAAGAATCGTGAAGAAGATGATGGGCTTGCCGCCGGGAACCACCACCACTTCCTCGCTCGTGACCGGCACTCCGCGGGTCCTGGCGACGTAGCTTGCAATCTCCTGACGTAGCTCCGGTAGCCCGGCCGAAGGCCCATAGTGTGTCCAGCCTTTGCGCAAAGCACTGACACCGGCTTCCACAACGTTTGCGGGGGTATCGAAGTCCGGCTCCCCGATCTCGAGGTGCACGATGTCCTTGCCCTGGCGTTCGAGGGCGCGCGCCTTGTTCAGAACTTCGAATGCGGTTTCGGTTCCGAGCCGCGACATGCGGCTGGCGAGGCGGAGCTGGTGCTGAGTGGCATTTTCCATGGTGGCAAACGGAGGCATTATACCCTCTCGAACGGCTGGCTTGGCCGGCATGGAGATTATGACGCTAGAGGGCGCAGACGTCGGCGGAGCCGGTCACCGAGCTTTGTGATGTGTGACAGCCGGCTTAGCCCTTATTCCGAGACCGTATGCTCTTCGCTCTGGGCGCGGAGAACGCGATCCACCGAATAGGGCGCGCGTCGCGTAGGCTCGTGATAGTGCCGGACCTGCATCTCTCCCAGCAACCCGACCGCCAGCATATTCAAGCCGGCGAGGAACAACACCGCCGCGAAGATCATCAAAGGGCCGTGTTGCACCAGCAAGTGCGAATCGTGGAAGACTTTCTGTACCCCCAGCCATCCCGCGACCGAGAATCCAGTCAGGATGCTAACCATACCTACCGTGCCGAAGAAGTGGAGAGGCCGCGACAGGTAGCGAAGTAGAAAACGGATGGTAATGAGGTCAAAGAAGACGCGGAACGTGCGCGAGATACCGTAGTGCGAAGCTCCCCGCTCGCGGTTCACGTTGCGGATGGGCACTTCAATGATTGAGGCGCCATGCCACGACGCCAGCGCCGGGATGAACCGGTGCAACTCACCGTACAGAGGAACTTGTTCGAGGATCTCCCGACGGTAAGCCTTGAAGGTCGTGCCAAAGTCGTGGATGTCCACGCCGCTCAGCTTTGCCATCATCCAATTGGCTATGCGCGACGGGATCCGGCGCAGCCAAAGATTGTCGATGCGTTGCTTGCGCCAGCCGCTAACGATGTCGTAGCCCTCGCCGATTTTCTCGAGGAACACGGGGATGTCGGAGGGATCGTGTTGCAGATCGCCGTCCATGGCGATGATGTACTCGCCGCGGGCGTGATCGAACCCGGCTGCGAGACCGGCCGTCTGGCCGAAGTTGCGGCGCAGTTTGACCACCGTGACGCGACTGTCGACCGCTGCGATCTCGCGCAGGAGTCCGAAGGTTGCGTCCGTAGAGCCGTCGTCCACGAGCACGATCTCAAAGGTCTCGCCGTTTGCCTCCATGACCGCCTTCAAACGGTCGTAGAGATCGGTGACATTTTCCTGCTCATTATGCAGGGGAACCACAATCGAATACTTTGGCATGGAGACTTCTGCTTATTATACGGGAATTGGCCGCAAACCTCTTATTTCCGAACGGTCACGAAAGGCTAAGGACACCAATTGAATAACACCATTACTGCGAATCCCTGATCCACTAAAAGGCAAGAAAGTGGAACCAAAGGCACCCCGCCATTCATCCAATTTCGGTGCAAGCTGTTCATATTGAGATGCGTCCTCCTAGCTTGCGGACTCGACAAATTCCGAGGAGTCCTGCCGACCTCGCGCTCGGCTGACCCAAATCTGAGGGGTGTCTAGCATGGCAGTTCAACGGAGCACGGTAGATCTTTCGCGGTTTCCGGATCTGGTGGTGATCTATCTGGGGATGAAGGTCCGCACTCTCCGCGGGCTGAAGACCGTATTCAGCTTTGGCCCGAAGATCGGTGCGGCCGCTTCTGCTAAGCCGGATGGCCTCTTGCTGCACGAGAGCATTTTCTACTCGGTGTACCCGCTACACGTGGGCATGCGCCAGTACTGGCGTGACTTCACCTCGCTCGAAAGCTGGTCTCGTTCACTGCCGCATCAGGATTGGTGGAAGGACTTTCTGAAAGATTCCGGCGGCGTCGGGTTCTGGCACGAAACGTACTTTATCCGTGGCGGGATGGAAGCCATCTATGACGACATGCAGGGGCCATTCGGCTTCTCAGCATTCGCTCCCAATGAACCGGCCCGGGGACCCATGTTCAATGCACGCAAGCGCCTCGGCGTGCCGGGTGAGCCCGCGATTCCGACCCCTGTTCCTGAGGATGCCTTCTGAGCGTGCTATTCGTAGCGTAAGGCCTCGATGGGATCGAGGTTCGCGGCCCGCACCGCCGGGAACATCGCGCTGATCACACCCACCACCGCAAGTATGCTCACCGCTATCAGCAGAATCTTGGGAGCGACGATCAAGCGGATGTCTCCGGCGTCGGCATGCTGTGCGATGGCGCTGTAGAGCGTCAGGGATCCCACGGAAAACGAGATGAGGTAAGAAATTAAAATTCCCAGGACGCCGCCGACTGCGGTGATCACCATCGCTTCTGCCAGGAACTGGAACAGGATGTCCCGCTTGCGTGCGCCCAGTGCCTTCTCCACGCCGATCTCGCGCGTGCGTTGTGTGACCGAGACCAGCATGATATTCATCAGGCCGATACCACCAATACCGAGCGTGATGGTTCCGATGAATGCCAGAAGCACCTTCAAGCCCATGGTGATGATGTTGAACTGGGCGAGTTGCTTCTGTGCGTCGAAGACGTGAATGGCCCGCAGGTCATCAGGCTTGAAATGATGGGCCATGGCAAGCGAACTGCGTATGGTCTGGGTCACCTTGTCATGGTCGAGTCCTTCGTAATCCAGCCAGATACCTCCCAGGTAATGGGTGTCCTGCAAGGCGTTCATCACGCTGAATGGAATATAGATCTGGCGGTTGATGTCGTTGTCGCCTTCCTGCATGCGCGCGGCGGCGACGCCCACCACCTGGAAGCTGACGCCATCGATACGGATGTCTTTTCCGTAAGGATCCATCCCCGAAAACAGCTTGTTCTTGGCGTCATAGCCCAGCACAGCGACGCGCCGATGTGCCAAATTGTCCTCATCGTTCAGGAAGCGACCCTGATCGATGTCGAGGTTCCAGATGGCGCCGGCCGGAGGATCAACGCCCGTCACGGGAAGAGTGTACGTGCGGGCGTTGTTGACGACAGTGGATTGCTTATCCGATCCGCGGGAGATGTGGCGAATCAGCGGGACGACGTTTTGCAGCAACACGATGTCGTCATCCGTGAAACGAATCTCGACCCCGGCTTTGTTGCCGCCGGCCTCGAGCGTGGTGCGTCCCGGAAATATGCCAACCGCCTTAGCACCGAAGCTCTGGAAGATGTTGTTGATCGCGCGGCCGAAGCCTTCCCCATAAGCGAGCAAGAGCACGACGGTGGCAATGCCCCACGCCATTCCCAGCATAGTGAGCAGCGTCTTCCGGAGATCATGGCGCATGGCGCCGAACGCTTGTTGGAGGAGGTCGCGATGCATGCTATTCCTTGCGGAGCGCCTCCACGGGCTGGAGCATGGCCGCGCGCCGCGCGGGATAAAGACCGGCGGCGACGCCAGCAATTGCGAGCGCCACGATCGCCAGAGCGGCAGTTGAGGGCACCAACTTGGGCGGATCGAACCCCGGAGGCGATGGCAGGGTTCCCAGCGCCGCCATCAGACCGGCGGCAAAAGCCATGCCGATGCCGCCGCTCATCAGGGTGAGGAACGCGCCTTCCACGAAAAACTGAAACATGATGCTGCCGTTGGTGGCGCCGATGGCCTTCCGCAAGCCGATTTCGCGGGTGCGGTCGGCAACCGCGACCAGCATGATGTTGATGATCCCGATGGCGCCCAGTGCCAACGTGACCAGCCCGACACTACCCAGGAATGCATTCATCGCATCGAAGATCTTGCCAACGTTGTCGGCCGTGCGGATCGTATCCCATTCATCGAACGCGTCCGGGTTGGACGGATCAAATCCATGATTCCGCCCGATCACGTTGTGGACCTCTAACTGCGCAGCTTCATGCAACGCGCGCGTTCGCGGCTGATAGTTAATAAAGGAGATTGAGTTCTTCACATCGATCTTTGGCGGGAAGTCCTGTTGCATCGTCTGGAACGGCACAAACATCCGGAGATTCAGCGTGTTGTTATCGCCGTGGCCGATGGGCAACAAGGTGCCGATCACTTCAAACCGAATGCTGTTGATCGTGATCGTGCTGCCGACGGCAGGGCGTCCGGGAACAGAATGCGGCGGGCCTCGTCACCCAGTATGACAACGTGGCGCTTCTGGGTGTCGTCAAGATCGTTCAGCCAGCGGCCGTCGTGAATTGGAACATAACGAATCTGATTGAATGCCGCAGGTACGCCCAACAACTGCCCGCTGCTTTGGAAGAAATCGCTGACTGAGCGCAAGTCCTGGCGCGAGATCACAGGCACCGCGGCCTTCACGCTGTGGCAGTCGGCCAGGACGTCCTGATAGTCCTTGTACGTCAGGTAGTACTGGCGCAGTCCGGTGAAGCTGCCACTGACCATCGGGGCACGGCCGCCCCAAACGAACATTACGTTTTCGCCGAGCGAGTCGAACTGTTTGCGATTGCCGGAACGAAATCCTTCACCAAGCCCGACCAGGAGCAAGAGCGACCCGACGCCCCAGGCAATGCCGAACATGGTCAGCAAAGAGCGTAGTTTATTGGCCCAGAGAGTGCTGAGGGTCTGACCAAAGATTTCGAAAAGCACACGCATGCCTTGCCATGATGATACGTCATTGGTCCGGCCTTGTCGGTGACTGTCGCGAAGTCCCGACGCTTGAAAGTGCGCGTGTTCGGTACAATCAAGCCTGCATAGGCTAGGGCAACCCGGTTCGATCTACGTTCACCATCGAGGCACTTTTCATGCGCAGCCTGCTTTGTCGAGTTGCGATTCCGATGTTATTGCTCGCCCCTCCCTACGCCAGGGCAGCGGCTTGTCCCAACCTCAACGCCCACCCCGGGGTCGCCACGATTTTTCTCCAGACCGATTTTGGCGACAAGGATTCCGCTTCCAAGATCTACGTTGCCGGACTGCAGGAGGCGATCAAGAAGTCGAGAACATTCTGTCCGGTCGAAGATTTGCGCGCCGCCACTTACGCCCTCGATGTTGCCGGAGTTGATACCGGCGAGGAGCATGACCGGGCTGCCCTGAGCGTTGTACTGGTATCGGAAAAAGGCACGATGATGAGCCACTGGGTGCGTCTCTCCTCGATCGACAACGTGGAGAAGAACTCTGCCGACGATCTCACCAAAGTCGAGCGCGCTGTGCAGAAGGCCAAGCGTCAGCACTAGTCGCTTGCGCTTCGAGCAACCGTACGCATGAGAACGCAACCCATCTTTTGACGGTCCACTCTCGGGTGTTTCATCAGAAATTCACCAGTCTGTAACCCTCCTGTAACACTCCGCGCATAAAACCAACTGGATTCAAAAAGTAAAAAGTTAAGAAAAGAATCAAGTTTCAAGGCCGCTAGTTGGGCTAGTGTGCTTGTAAATGTCAACCACTAACAGTCAAAACAGGGAGATAGGGAAAGATGAAATCTTCATTCGCGTGGATAGTTGTGCCTCTGCTCATGACGAGTCTCGTTGCGCAGACGACGACACCGCGTCCCAGGAAGAAAGCGCCATCCAAACCCGCTGAACCCGCGGTGACCGCCGCCGATGTGCAAGCTCTGAAAGATGCACTGGCAGCGCAACAGCAGCAGATCCAACAGCTCCAGCAGTCACTGACGCAGCGCGACCAGGCGGTACAGGCGGCCCAACAAGCAGCTCAGCAGGCCCAGACCGCTGCCACCGACGCCGAACAAAAAGCGGCTGCGGCGGCCAGCGCAAGCGCCGACAAGGATTCGGTCGCCAAGCTGAATTCCGATTTGACTGACGTGAAGACGACGGTCCAGAACCAGCTGCTGACTGCCCAGGATGAGCAGAAGCGAGTCTCGTTGATTGAAGGGTCGCTCGGGCGCTTCCGCTGGACGGGTGACGTCCGGGTTCGCGCCGAAGACTTCTTTCAAAAGGGAGTCGCCGATCGCAACCGGGCGCGCATTCGCGTGCGCTTTGGCTTTGAGGGCAAGCTGAATGAAGATTTCTTTGGTGGCATCGCGTTGGCGACCGGTTCGTTCGGCGATCCGACGACTACCAACGAAACCTTGACCAACAACTTCGATCGCAAGACGATCGGCTTGGATCGCGGCTATATCACCTACAACCCGATTGCGCATCGCTGGTTGTCGGTGACGGGCGGCAAGTTCGCCTACCCGTGGCAGCGTACGTCTGTGACCTTCGATCCGGACTTGAATCCGGAAGGTTTCGACGAAAAGTTTTCGTTCGACCTTCATAAGGTTCCGGGCGTACAGAACGTTACCTTCCAGGCAATGCAGTTGCTCTTTAACGAAGCAAACGGTACCGGCGGTTTGTACCATGGCCACGATTCGTTCGCAGTCGGGGGACAGGTCTCGGCAAGATTGAAACTTGGCCTCTTGACGACCACTCCCTCGTTCCTAATCCAGAACTGGCGCTATCAGGACGCGATCCTGAATTCGAGCGCATTCGCAGTGGCGGCGAACAACGCGGGCTTGAACGGTAATCCCACAACCACGCCCGCGACCGGAAACACAGGTCCGATTCCGGTGCCGGGTGAAGGTCCGGGATGCTCGAATCCTTCGGTAACGGGTGCGGGCAACGGTTTGCCGACTGTTCCGATCAACGTGCCCGGCTCCAATGGTTGCGTGTTCGCTCCCAACGGCATGACCAACTCGACCTGGGTTGACCTGAGCAAGCCGAATGCGCCGGTGTGGCACTTCCTCTCGAACTTCCTGTACGCCGATTTCATTCTCAACAACCAGATCAAGACTCCATCGGCGCGCTTGCCCATCAACATCATTCTCGAGTACGAAAACAACCTGAACGCGTCGGATCACCCATTTGACACCTCCGCGCGTAGCGGTTGCACTCAGGATCCTGTGACCCTGATCGTGACGTGCACGAGCAGCAAGCCGGCGGTCAACACCAGCCTGGGCAAGCAATCGCACGCTTACCTGATCGACGCCAGCCTGGGTCAGCAGAAAAACAAAGGCGACGTGCAATTCGGATACGCATGGGTACGCCAGGAGCAGGATTCGGTGATCGCTTCATTTAATGAAAGCGACCAGCGTGCGCCGACGAACATCTTGCAGCACCGCATTTATGCCCTGTGGAAGATTCGCGCGAACACGGTGGCGGGCTTCACCTGGTGGAAAGGGCGCACGCTCAACAGCAATCTGTTGAACTCCGCTCTGGCAGCTGGTGTGAAGGCGGGACAAGTCGAACCGTACCTCAATCGGCTGCAGTTCGATTTGATCTACTCGTTCTAGTATCGAAGTTGTCGGATCAAACGAGGGCGCTGGCTAACTACCGGCGCCTTTCTTGCTTTAGGAGGGAGAACCGGAGGCCCCGGAACGGAGTCGAACCGCCTTCGGCTTGGGTATGTCGGCATCGAATCCCTGCCAGCGTTACCCCGACGTTCTAAGTCCCGTTCAGTTCTGTCACTGCACGCGAATCTACGCCAAATAAAGAAAAAGTCTTCTGGACCTAATCCGCTTTCGGTTGTGAAGATACTGCTGTCCGGGCCTGCGTCGGACAGTATGAAGGTCTGCCAGAACGAGTTGCTCGCGTTGGTAGACAGAGTGAGACTCCGATTGGTACAGAGGCGTCGAGTCACCCTTTTGACGGATTCGACACATTGCGATCAAACTCGTTCCGCGATGACTGCGAATTAGCCTCCTCCTAGCTCTCGCCAAGACACCTACGGACACCAAAGAGTCGCATTGGTTTCACTTGCCGAGGGCGTACGCTACGATGTCGCGCAGCGCGAATTTCTCTCCTTTATTGCGAATGGTCGGGATCCACTCGGGATCGGCGCTGAGGAACGAGTCGTTGTCCCCAAACAGCATGCCGAGGAAGACTTCGGCGACAATACGCCCCCCGACAGGTCCTAGTTGGGGAGTCATGATCTCCTTTCCTCCTCCCTGGACGGGGATTGGTAGTGACTTCTTTGTCCGGGCGGCTTCGGCGAGCACGTATGTCCAGAGCGGGCACTTTCCAAAGAAAGCGGAAAATTGCTGCAGGTCGGACAGTGCCCCGAGAACATCCCCTTCCGAGGGCGCATCCACAGCTTTGCCAATGATAATTTCGTTATCCTCGAGAGGCTTCACGCCCATGGCCTTCGCGACGTTCTGACCGGTCGGGAGACCAAGTTCAAAGCTCCGGATAAGGTTGCGCTGTGGTAGTGAAGGTGGCGGGTCGGAGACCACGCTGCTGGGGAGTACGGAAAGCGGGGTCACAACCGACGTATCGATCCGGTATGCGAACTGCAGCCGCGCCTTCATGGCCGCGTTGGCCGTCTTCACTTTGTCGGGGTCATCGCCATAGGGTCGTACATCGCCGTCGAGATCAATGAAGCGGCCCCAGTCAATGCCTCGGTCCTTCGCCATCTCCTGAAAACCTGTCAGGCCGTTCGCAATACCCTTTGGGATCTCAGGAATTGTGTTCGGCGGAATGGGGAAGATTGGCAGCAGAGTCGCGTCATGGTTATTTAGCCGATAGCCGGGCCGGATCATCGAGTGGCCAAGCCGATAGGCGGCGACGGAGAACTCGACGGGCATGAACGGTTCGTTTTTCCAATGGAAGAATTTTAGTTTTTCCCGGTCGTATTTGCGGTTTGTCTTCAGTGCATTCAGGACCGGTTCGGCGACGATCTTCGAAAGAAAGTCATAGATCACAACCCACTGATAATGCCAACGAACGATTTTCTGCAGGGCAGGAAGTTCGAGCTTGGGGTTATCGTCGACCACACGATTATGAAAACGCAGCATGAGACCCTGTAACTGTGAAACGATGGTGTTTTCGTCATTGCGCGGATCACCAATCAGCGCCCGGCGCGGGTTGGCGTTGTTGCGTGGCAGATCGTTTGCCCCGCTATCGAGTCGGTCACCCAGCAGAAACTTAAGTTCGCCGTCGTACATGTACGGCTGGTCGCCTGGACCGCGGCCATATACGTTGTCGAGATCCAACGCGGGTGTCCGGAAGTCCGTGAGAGCGTCGGGATCGCTGTGCTGGATCAGTGTCGTCATCGGGTCGAAGGTAATGTCGTGATCGACGAACTGGCCGAAGTAAGTGTAAAGAGCGGGGATGCCGCTTTCTTCTGCGTCGAAGCCGTCCTTGGGAGGATCGAAAGACGAGGTCATTGCTTTACCCAGTTCCATTAACCGGGCACGGCTTTCGGCATCGGTCTTGCCGTAAGTCGCCGGGGGGAGAGAGCGGAACATCCGCCCGAAGCGCCCTTGGAAAGACGGGGATTTGGCTGTGGACATGAGGCCGCGAAGTGGTTTGCCGTGATGGGAGAACGCGGCGAAGATTGCGCGCATGGTCTCCGCGTAACGTGAAGCCGGCGCAGGTGCCTGTACTGGTTGCTGCCCGTTGGGTGTCATCAGTTTCGCTCCTGTGATGTTATGGAAAGCAGGCCCAAAGTCTCCTGGAATATTCTGAAGCAGAAATTACAACGTCTCGCTAGATTCACCTGGAGGCTGCGGACCTCGAGGAAGAACTCTACGTCGTCCTTCTTCAAGGGCCGGTTACCTCCAAGCTCCTTACAAGCAGGTTTACCGTCACCCCCTCCCACCATGAAGAAATCGCTAGAGGTGGACCGTTTTGCCCAGATTCTAAAACTGGAAGTTCCATCGCACAGAGTGCACAGGCGCTGCGTTCTCTGCAATCCAACATCGAGAATGTCGCAAATCACCAGTTCCGTCGAGCGGCCAAGAAGAAAGCTCCTGCGGTGTTGGAACTTTGCGAAACCAATCCAGCTTTTGCACCTGTGCGCAGCCCGTGGTTACCGCGGCAAACTGGGCAGTAGTCGCTAGTTTTGCGTCAAGAACTCAATCGAGGCTCGCAAAATCGGCCATGTTCTGCCAATCGTGATTGAAAATCTGCTCCCAGTACTTCGCCGCCTCCGCGTTGTGAATGATTACGCTGGCATCTCGGTTTTGAGCGACGCCCTGAGAAGACCAGTTCTGGCTTCCCACCACGACCACTGACGAATCGACGATTATCCCCTTGTTGTGCACACCCGCCTGCGTCTTGATGAACTTCGGGTTAATCCCACGCTCGCAAAGAGCCTCGATCTTGTCGTTCGTCTCGAACTCGCTCATGATCAACTTTACGTCAACGCCTTCGTCAATCAACTCTTTGATGGCCGCGATCAGCGATTCCAGCACCGCATCGGACTGCCCGGTCGCCGTCGGCAGGCTCGCATCTGTTTTTGGTGGGTTGATGTACTGCGTCTGCATGACGAAAGTTTTCTTTGCGCTGCGAATCAGCGGAATGATGCTCGCTGCGAAGTTGTCCGGCGTCAACACTGGCTCGATCTTCATCGTGGCTTTGATCGACTTTGGCGCAAAGAATTTGACGGGTATTTTTGACGCCACCTTGGGTGACTTGGCTTGTGCCGCCAGTGCCGCCTGCACGATCTTGGTGTCACTCGCTTCGGTGCCCGTCAGTTGATGGTCGCTCGCCACATTGAAGTCATGTCGGATGAACGCTTCGAATAACTTCGCAAGTGCGCTGCCCTCCACGATCACGTGCCAATCGCGATCGCAATGCGGCAGCGTCGCCTTCGCAGCCGCAAGATTGCCGATCGGGTCTATGTTCGGTTGGTTGCTGCTGTTCAGGTTGCCACTGGAAAGCCAAAAAGTCGCGCTGTCGCGAACGATAACCTTAATGTGATAAGCCGACGGAAACGTCATTCCCGATACGTGCGGGTCACTCCCTTCCAGCGCCCACGCAAACGCCAGTGATTTACCGAAGCCCCCCTCCAGTTGGTCGTGCGTCTGGACTTCGGTCTGTTCACGCTTGGTGGGATCGTGCGGATCGTCGAGCACCAACTCCAGTGTTTTGTCGGTCAGGTTTTTTAGGAAGCTCTGAACGATGTGTGGCGCGGTGAATTCGTACATGGCTATGGTCAGTGCTTGTTCCGTGGCCTTCAAAAACGGCTCTAAGGTGGTCCAGCCGGCATCCGGGCTGGCATGACACTTGATCGTGAACGTATCTGTGATCGGGGCGAGCGGCGGCGTGGCCGGCGCGGTGTAAGGCACATGAAGCTTCGGCGGCTTTTTCGCAGCTACCTTTGCCGCCGCTGCTGTAAGAATCGGTTCCTCCAGCTGGCCGGACGCGTCGCGCTCGAAAGGAAATATCGGCCGTTGCAGCGCGGGAGGAACCGCATCGGCCACTTCGGCCCACAGATCAGGGTTTGAGGCACGAAGCATATGCATCGGGCTAGCCTGCCTAATATCGGTCGGATATGGGCCAATCTTCGCCGGCACACGATCGCGCGCGGGTACTCCCTTCCGTTTGTCTGCCACGGTCACGACGATGGCCGGCTCGTCCTTGACTCTACCCTTTGTTGCCTTATACCCCGGCCTGACAAACAGCACGCCGGGCTTCTGTAGCTGACTGAAATTCTTCTGAATCACCTGATCAATGGCAACAGCTTCTTCCATTCCGACCTCCAGCGATATCGAGAAGAACTCATTCGACGATTGCGACAATGCAACGATGCTGGCGTCTCGTTAAAAAGTTTTTGCAATCGCTTGTAAGTGCCTGCATCCTACCTTCACCGGATCCGGCAGCCGTTCTTTCAGCAACTCCCCCGTAATCGCAGCCAGTTCCTGGATTCGTTCGCGGCAAAGCGTTTCTGCGTTCTTCGCATGAGGAGGCAGCATCACATGTCGTGTAAGCCCAAATCCCGGCCCCGCTGTCTTGCCCGGATATTTCTCCCCCGCAGGCATCAGCATCAGACCTTCGCCCAAGGGCAGCAGCACCCGCGGCATGAAATCGATCGCCACACTGCAGAATTTCTCCAACTGAGCTCCCGCACCCACCGAATCGAATTCGAAGCTCCACGCCAGCATCCGCAGCATCATGCTGTACACGGAGTCAAAAAGTCCCGCAACGCGGCCAGCCAGTGGATTCCCGATCGGATTTGAATTTGCCGCATAGCCATGTCCGGCCCCCGCGGACGGGTTGTGCATCGCCGGCCTCGCCGGAGAAAAGCCGGAGCCAGTCGCTCTGGACTCCAGAAGTTCCTTCAACATCGTAACGAAGGCGACAAAGTGCGAGTTTTCTCGATGGCCTTTGCGTCCTTCGCCCTGTTCGGTGATCTCCTCGATCGCTCGTAGAGCCGACGCCCGGTCTCTCACCGAAACCAGATCCGGAAAGTGCACGAACTCCGGGGTCATCTGCTGGGTCGGCGCTCCGATGAACAATTCTTTTCCGTCGATCCGCTCAAACCCCGACCGGATCAACCCATACAGCTCTCCGATGCTGGCGAAGCTGAATTCTTCCTCGTCTTCGCGCGCCCGTTCTAGCAACTCTCTGACCTCAGCCTCAATCGGCGTCGTCTCCGGATGCTCATACTGAATGAATCGCCGCAGCGAACGGGTCCCGAAGGGCTCCAATTTCAACGGTACCTTCAATGGGTAGTAAGTCGGATCTTGCGGAAAGTTCGGACGCAGATAATAAGGCGTACCGCCAATCGCTGTCGTCAGATTCCAGACCAGCGCCAGGTGCAGCATCTCTTGTGAAGCCACAAAGTAAATCTGGGCTGCCCACCGTCGGACCTTTTGCTGTTCCTCCCAGGTCATGCCACCTTCGGAAATATCGCGCTTCAGCGAAAAGGCAGCGTACAGATAAGAACAGGCAATACCATGCTCGAGCTCCGCAGCCTCGCAGAGCAGCTTCAGCAAATCGGACCGCGTAGCGACGCGCGTGGAAGGGCTCATGGTTTCGTTTGCCGTTGTTTCTTGATGCCCAGCTGTTTGCCAATATCTTCTGCGGCGCGCAGGGCCAGCGCAGCCAATGTAAGAGTCGGATTCGGACTCCCTACAGTCGGGAATACTGAGGAGCCCACGATGAAAAGGTTGCGATGGTCATGAGACCGGCAGTGAGAATCGACCACCGATTGAGACGGGTCCTTGCCCATACGGCATGTCCCCATGATGTGTCCCGCTCCGTCGAAAGCTTTGGGGTCGGCGTCATTCGGATCAATGATGCTGGTGGCCCCGATGCGATGAAAGATGTCTCTTAGCGTCTTTGTGGCGTGAGCAAGTCCCCTGAGGCTGTAATCCGAAGGAGAGAACGTGAGCTTTGGCTTAGGGATCTTCAAGCTGTCTGTATTGTTCGACAATTCCACTTTGTTGTTGCGATCGGGAGCCACTTCCACCGAGCAACTCAAGCGTACTTGTCGTGTGACACTTTCAAAGAGTTCCGCTTGCAGCTCGACGCCGATCAGCTTCTTCTCGGTGACCAGCTGAATGATCTGGGCTTGAGGCGAGCTTTTTCTCGACCATCCGTCATTGTTGAGCGAAACGCGAAATCCGGCCCACTTGGAACGAAACGCTCCGTCGCGGAACGATTCGATCCCGGAAGTAGACGGTGGCCCACGGAACGGGAACAGTTTTTCAGGCGCAAGACCGTAGGTGCTCTTGGACAAGTGATCCATCAGGTTGCAACCCACCTGACCACTGCGGTTCGCAAGCTTGGCGATCAAAAGCAACTTGGGCGTTTCGATAGCGTTCGCGGCGATGACGACGATGTCCCCACTGACCTTCCGGGGGACATTGCCGTAAGTCAGGAAGCGGATGGTGTGCACTGAACCGTCGGCATCCTTATCGATCCCGCTAACCACGCACTGCTCCCACAGAGCAGCTCCTGCATCAACCGCTTTTTTCACATGCACGTAACCGTCGTACTTTGCACCGATCGGACACACGGGTACGCAGATGGAGTTGCCCGCACAAGGCGGACGGCCATCGTATAGGGAAGAGTTTCTTGCCGATGGGGTGCTTCGGACCCGGTACTCCGCACCTTCAAACTTCTTTCCGTTGATCTTCCCGGCGATCCACATGTCCGAGTAGCTTGGCCAGATCATGCTCATTGGAAATGGCTTGCTTCTCGGCGAATCGAACAGGTTGTTCCACTCTTCATCGGAGCCGGCGACACCCATTTCCCTCTCGGCATCGCAGTACCACGGTTCTAGATCGTCGTATGTAATCGGCCAGTCCACCATCGCGGGAGGAAAGTCTTTTCCGCCGCCGTAACGCGATCTCATTTCAAAATCGGACCGCAGCATTCGCGGCGTGTGCCCCAGCCAGTGCCAAGTGGAGCCGCCCGTTCGGCGCTCGTAGCCACTCTTGTATTGCTTGTCAGGTTCGGTAGAGGTTTGTTCGTAGTCTGCCGCGCCATCTGGGCTCGGCGCCTTCGCGTCTGCCTCAATCTGTACATAAGGGCTGTGCGGACTCTTGATCGGCGCTACGGCGTAGGCGCCGGCAATCTGGGGCCGAGGCGGATTCCGGATCCCTGCCTCCAGCATCACTACTCGAGCGCCAGCTTTGGCCAACCGATAAGCTACCATCGCGCCGGCAACACCCGCGCCGACAATCACCACGTCGAAATCGTTCTTTCCGGTACTCATTTGGGCTCGTTATCAGGCCGGTATCGCCAATGGCCGAAATATCCCCCAGAAAGACCTGGCGGATGGGCGCCGATGATCTTCCAAGCCAGCCCGCTGAAGTATTCTTCCGGCGTGCCGTAACGGAAACTTAGTGAAGGCGCCGGAGGATCCATGCCCAGGTTGTCCTGCACCGTTGACGTGTACCAAAGCAAAACAATCTGGCACACCGTCGGGCGAAACAAATCCACCTCGACAATTTTGGCCTTCACCTGTGCGACAAGCTTTTCTCCTTTTTTGAACCCGCAAAATCGCTCGAGGATTTCATCTAGCTGAGGCTGGAACGGGCTACTCGCCAGCCGATCCAGATATTGTCGGCCCAGGTTGACGTCGAGATCTTCGACGCCTGTGAGTACTCGCGACAACGCCATGAAGTCTTCAAGCATCGATTCACACCAATCAAGTCGGGCTATTGTCTTCTCACAGCCCCCGCCGGCCGTTCATCACTTCCAATCTCAAACTTCGCAAATTCCCTTAGTCCGAACATCTTGCTGTCACCAATTGTCGGCGTCCACGGATCGCGCCTTACAAACGACGGTCAGCAGTCCAGCAAAGGTCTCTGCTACGCCTGCCACTCATGTGCGAACGGCCAGCGAGTCTCCGTTTTGTATTGGCCAGAATCAGACCGAGCCCCCGGTCGGTCCGCGCTTGCAATTGCAAGCAAATACAGACGCTCATTCCGGTATTCCCGCTCCACGCGCACTGAACTCACTGAGGCCCCATCAGGAATGGACTGCGTGAGCGTCGAGAGCATGCGGCGTAGCAATCGGTCCTTCGGGTCCACCCACCGCGTTCGACCACATTAATTGAATCGGCACGGTACCCGATCCGTCTGCGAGCGGCACTTCTTTCATCACTTTGCCCAGGTTGCTTCCAGCGAGAGTCATCGGAATATCGCCAATTTCCTCACTGGGCCGTTCGTTGTTCACCCATGCGACGCGGTTCTCTTCAACATCTGCGTCGGTCCTGGCCTCCACAAGTTCGTGATAGAACGTGGCTACCACATTCTTCCAAGGTTCATCGAACGCGACGATTCCATTGGCACCTTCGGAAAAAACTCCCACGGCATAGTAGAGGGTGTCTGCATCAATATGAATTGATCCATGGAAACCGCCGAGACCTTCCAAGGAACTCGCTTCTTCTTCCACCGGCGCGGAGTGCACTTTGCCCTTACCTTTTCCACCTCTATCGCCCGATCCGTCATCGATGGTCAACACCGTACCCTTCGGCAGCATGAAATTAAACACAGTGTTGGAAAAGTCGAACCCCGTTAACTTGCCCCCCGAGTGAAGTCCCGTGAGGAGACTCTCCACCTCCGGCTGGGAAATCGTATCCGGCTTAACCGACAGACGGGACGAAGGACGAAAGGTGCTCGTGATATTGGCCGCACCGCGAAAATACTGGATCAGTACATTGTTCAGATGTTGATCCGTCATAGCCTTCTCAAGATTCTCGTCGATTCGTTGGATATCATGGGGATCCCAAGCGCTTCCGCCCACGAAGAAATTCGTATAGACCAAATCCTGGATGATTTTTCCATCATGATCACCCAGATTTAGAGAGTTGCGGCGTGAGAAACCGGGAGCAATTACCTCAAAACGTGGCGGTGGTTCTTTGGGTGGTACGTCCTCGTGTGCTGCGTAACGCCGGCACGCCAATTCAGCTTTGGAACCTGGCCGGACGAAAACATTCATCGGCCGTGGGCCTGACGATCTCCGAGTAGTCATACTAACTCCTTATCTACAAGATTGATGCCCCCTCGAAACCATCACGCTGCTACGCCTCAGCCACTAGGTGCGTGTCATTCCGCAGTTTCGCTAAGTCGAAGTGTTCTCTCAGTTAGCGTTTCACAACAATCATCAACTGTGTTTCAGGCCTCACTACTGCTGCAGCAAGATCGTCCTTGCGTGGCGATAGTCCAAACCAGTTTGTTTCAACAGGCAAAACCGTTCCATTATTTCTTCCTTTGCCGGGCCGATGCACAAATGGACAATTCGAACCATTCAGTTAGGCGCCGTGCTGTGGCGAGAAGGACAACGAAAAACGCCTAACGGTTGTCCGCAGAGCCAGCCGCGTGGCAGTAACACGAGTCGCTGTATCACTGTCTAGCTCGTGGCGCTCTCTCGAAGGCTAACCTCGTGGAGAGTCATCTCGACGCGCATGTCGCCTAGGTCCAAGGCTCGCTAACGTTCGGCGTGCCGCCTTGGCCGTTCCTCTGAATCCCGTCTGACCTATGGAGACTTGCTTTGTACCGTTTTAGTTTGGTTAGTTGCAGGGAAGTATCAGTTCGCCTCAGGGAGTTTGCGTTTCCTGCCCCCTCGGTTGGAAGTGCTTCTTCAGAGAGGCGATCTTCGCGGATTTTCCGCCTTGCGTGTAAAGAAGTCAAGAGAAAAGTTTCGCGTCAGCAGAAAGTTTGCTGTTAGTCGGAGGATCTTTTGACGTGCCACAATTGCTGGCTGTGATCGTCACAATCTTTCTCCAGCTGATAAGAGAGTCTCATGCAATGGGCCGACCTCTAAAGTGAACTTGACATCAACGTGATACAACTCAGCCTGCTTGTACAAATTGGAATTTCGACCAGTAACATTTCACGCCCGTCGACTGTGGTACCCGTCTAGTCTCTAACACCCTCCCAGCTGACTTATCGCCGGACTTGGCTCGGGGTCTCCACTAAGGAGAAGGTTTTACGCAAAGAATTGTCGGCTGCACGAGTCTCCGAAGATCTCTCAGCCTAACTAACCGTCACCAGTAGCGTCGGGAGAAGTTCGGGCAGCGGTCGGCAATCTCTGCGATGGTTGCGCATTTGGATAGTAGTCTAACCACAGCGGCGCGATGGTCTTGTGCAATGTTCGATGTCCGTAAGAGTTCTTCAATTTCTGTTGCATTACAGCCGCGCACATGCCACTATGCTGCCCTTCCCTTCTCGCTTCCTGACCAGTGTGTTCGTTTCGCGGTAATTGACTGGCGACGCTCCCATACCGGCGGCGCAGCAATTGTTTCCGCGGCTGAGGCGTTCCATGAGGCAAAATGCGGGTGTGATCGCCGTATTGATGTTGGTGCTGACGCTATTCGGAATCACTAGCTTGCCCAAGAGTCCATCCGCGGGCAACTCGACGATTGAGCCGAAAGCAAAGCCAAAGATCACAAAAAAGCCAGTTGTACAGACTCCGCGCACTGCCTGCGAAGAGATCCGGAGTCGCCTTCAACCTTTCGTCGCCGAAGGTACACTGGGAGATGAGCACTTGCCTGGGTCGTGCTATGCAAGCGGCACAGCGCCCGATCAACCGAAACCAGATCAACAGAAAGGTCTACCGACACCAGAACTCTCTTTGTTCGGCGGTTACTTCGCAGTTGCCACGGTTCCAGACCCTGTCTCGACGCACTTACCCCTTTTGTTCGACCGCACCATCGAAGTTATCCAGCAGGCAGCGCAGGACGATGGCTACTCCTATGAGTCCTCATGGTTTCCATGGAATGACTCCACCAAAGAGAACCTCTCAGTCGAGGACCAACAGGCAGCAGAAGAATCCCAGGAAGAACAGAGGCAGCAGCCAGGCATTGTCACCTTCCGGCGTAGCCTGACTTCGGAGCAAGATGCGTCGCCATACCAGCAGGGCTTAATAGTGTTCGTGGTCGCTGAGCAGCCAACGGGCGGCATCAACGCGACGGAGTTTAGCAATTCCGTACTCTGGATGGAGCGGCTCGGCGGCCTAAAGTCCGAAAAGTTCAGTGGCATCCTCGGGCCCACTTTCTCTGGTTCTATCCCCTCCCTTGCCCGCGCCATCTCCCCGCACCTCAACGCATTCAACCTGCAGGCACCACTGCTAGTTTCTAGCGGAAGTGTCTCTTCAGAGACGAGTTACGGATGGTTTCAAAATTACCTCTCCGGCCACGGGTCGTTCCAAACGGCCACCGAGGGGGACGCACTAATGGTCAATCGGTTTTGTGACTACGTACAAGATCAAGGATATGACCGGAGCCGGATCGCATTGGTGTCGGAAGATGAAACTGCCTTCGGAGCAATCGCGGAGAAAGACAACGTTGCGGCCACCACAACCAAGTCGACGCAACCGCACGATTCGCTCTGCTACCGTGCCCAGCCCAAGACAGATCCCCTGCCCCAGAAAGACTCCTCTTTTCTGAACAATGTTGGAGCTAAGCAGCAACGGCAGGGCCCGGTGTACCTGTACTACCCTCGGGACATCGCAACTCTACGCTCGGCCTATGAGCAACAGTCGATCTTCACTTCGAAGTCAAAAACGGCAAGTGACAATACTCCGTCGACAACATTGCGGGGCGATCTGAGCGAACCAGCGAGCAGCGAACACGACACGGTGCGCACCTACGGCGGCCAGTTGACTCCGCTCGCCCAGGAGTCCGTTCTGCAGAGCATCGTCGACATTTTGCGCGAAAACCAGATTGAGTTCATTGTGCTGCGCAGCACAAACTCATTGGACCAGATTTTTCTGAGCCAATTCTTCCGACGAGCCTATCCCCAAGCTCGGGTGGTGATTGACGGAGCGGATCTGCTGTTCCGACGCGGCGCCGAAGGCAGTTCCCTACGCGGAGTCATGATGTTATCTACGTATCCGTTGATTACGACGCAACAGGATTGGACCCCGTTGCTCCTTAGCACGAACCCACCCATCTCAGGAGAAAGCTTTCGCATCTTCGAAGAGGACGTCGGCGAAGGGTTGTACATCGCGGCTCGTGAACGATTCAGGCACGGGCTTCCTGACGTCCCGATCAGTAACTACGCTCCTCCATCCTGGGCGCTTGGGGCCAAGGATGACCAAGGCAATCAGCGTCCAGCCACATGGATCTCCGTCATTGGTCAACGCCAGTTCTGGCCCCTAGCCGTGCTCAATTCACATACCCTCGGCCAACGCCAACCCACCGAACCCACGATTTTGTCCACCTTCTTCGAACGCAGCGTTAAGTCAAGCCCCGCGGGCAGCGAACCGCAGCCCATGCGGTTTCCTTCGGAATTTGTGCTCCTGCTCATCGCCTGCGTGGTGTGGAGCTGTCTGCATTTGCTTTGGTGCTCTCGGGGATCGATATCGCCTGTAACGTCACCTTTCAAGCTGGCCTATTTCGCACCGCTTTTCAGGCCGGAACACTCTTCTCTCATTGCTTTCAGCAGCCTCATGCCCGCGTTGGCCGCGACGGCTGTGGCTTCGACCTCCGGGCTTCTCACCTGGAGCCTGGGCTGCTGGCGTGGAGTTCTCTTGGCGATATGGACTTTTGCCGTCCTGGGGTTCTCGTACTTTGCCTGCCGAAACAACTATGAGTTGCCACCGCTGGCGGCGATCCGGAAAGAAGAGTGTCCTTACCCGAAGAAATGGCAACTCCGCGCGGCCAGGATCGCCGGCCTGCTTCTCCTTACATTTATTCTGCTCAATCTAGCCTTGGTTTGCAGCTTGAAAATCTCTGACCTCGTTTTGTTCCCGGGTTTATCGTTGGCCAACCGCTTTCCCACATACTGGCGCAGCGTTCACCTGCTTAGTGGAGTCTCCGGACTCCTTCCCCAACTTCTGCTGATCGCCGGTCTGTATGCGTGGTGCTGGTGCTCCCTACGCGGACTTGCCCTGTTCGGAAAGGATCGTCCGCTGTTGCCAAAGGAAGAGGACCTCCCGATTTTGCCTGATTTGCGGGGCGCGGGCGGAAAGGACCGTCCGTCGTTATCAGAGCCAGTTCAAACCGCCGTCCCTCAGGAATCCAATCGCAAGCGGATTATGCCGATGTTCAGTCGTGAAATAGCTGGAGACCCGGTCGAGGCTTTCGCCCTCCCTCTCGGGAAGTGCTATTGGCGCATGCTGCTTCCAGCTGTGTTGTGCACCGTTCTCATTTTCGGGCTCATGCTGCAAGGCGTCGCACTGCGGACGCTGGGAGAAAAGCGGTTCGGCCTTGTGATGTTCGTCTGGTTGAGCTTTTGCATGGCCATCATACTGGCCGACACTGCGCAACTGTGGCGGACCTGGCAGGGACTGCGACCGTTATTGATGTATCTCGATCGCCTGCCTCTGCGTCGCACGTTGAGCGCATTGAAAGGACTTTGCTGGGGCACCATCTGGGCCCTGACCAGCAATTCTCTGGAGGAACGCTATCGCCTCGTTTCGCGGCAGTTCGAAAGCTTGAGGCATCTGGAAAACTGCCTGAAGAAACCAGTCAGTCAATTGTCGTCAAGAGAAAAGATTGCCGTCTTGAGCAAAATTTCAGATTGCAACAAACAGGGGCGTAAGTTGACCCAGTGGTACGCGACTTTCTACCCGCGGCGCCGGCATGTTGCGATCGAAACTGTGGAGCCATTGCGGAAATTTCACGAAGAGATTGCCGCTACGGCCGGCGTGGTCATGACAAAGCTGCCGATGCCGGCGTGGCAACGGGAGACCGAGTCGCTCATGCTAGACCGGACTAGACCTGGCAAGGAGGAAGCAACTGACACCCCTCATAAATACGTCATCCCGGTCGCTTCTGATGTGGCAGCCTACGTGTTAGCGGCCGAGGAATTTTTTTTGCTCCCTTACCTTGGCTTCATTCAGAATATTCTGGGGCGCATCCGGACCATCGTCTTAGGCAGCCTCTTCCTTTTCATCGCATCCACTTTCGCCGTCTCCAGCTATCCCTTCGACCCTCTGCCTGTCTTGGGTGGCATGTTTCTAATGGTGTTCTCTCTGACTGGAGGCACTGTGATATGGGTCTACGCTCAAATGCATCGTGATGTGACGTTGAGCTACATGACCAATACCCGGCCGGGCGAGCTCGGAGGCAAGTTCTGGATACAGTTGATCACATTCGGCGCCGGCCCTCTGTTGGGCTTGCTGACAACCTTATTTCCGTCGATCACAGACTTCCTCTCCTCATGGATTCTACCCAGCGCTCAGGCCCTGAAGTGATTCCGCCCCGGAGGTGTCAAACATGGAGAGCACCAATTCCCCTGAAGTCGAGTCAGCTATACAGCTCAATTCGGATGCCCCGAATGTAGCCGTGATCGCGATTCATGGAGTCGGACATCACCTGTCCGGAGCCTCCGCCGACGCCGTGTCCACGTTGTTGTTGACGATCGGAAGAGGTGGAGGGGGGAAGCAACCCCCTGACCTCCCCGAGCCAGCCCCTCCATATTCAGGCTTCGTTACCGCTTCGATCGATGTTCCGCTCAGGCCCGTCCAGTCACCTCCGGACGAGGCAGCAATCGCGAACGATCGCCACCAACCGTCCCTGTTGTCGCGCATTTGGGGCATCTTTAACGAGCGGCGTGGTTTTCTGGCGGCTGCCAGGGAAAAGGCCGACTACGTTCCGGGATACGAGGAGAGGGAACTCCGGCAAGGCGAGCCCGATCGAGGGGATTACGCCTACGAGTTCATGCTTACCCAGCTGGCCGGCTATCAAGGCGACGCTGACCGCGATTTTCAAACCGTCCGCCTGGAGGGAAAGCGGGCGGTCAAGTCCTCCGCCACCAATGTCCACATCTATGACGCCCACTATTCGGACCTCACCAAGCCGGAAAACGGCATTCTCGCTTTCTTTTTCGCCTTCTACCAACTCCTGTTTCATCTCGCGAGTCTCAGTTTGCAGGCGGTCTATTGGGCGGAAGCGGAAAATACCAAAGCAGACATGACACGAAGGTGGCGTTGGCGCATTGGGTCTTCCCTGCACGCTACATCCGTTCGCTTGCTCACCATGTGGATTCCATTGTCGAACTTGATCCTTCTCGAAATTGCCGCCAGCGCCTTTGCCGGTAAGACGCACGGCTGGTCGCTTTTGCGCTTGGTTGCGCTCATCTGGGCAGCAGTCCTCAGTCTGATTGCCACATTTGCCTTGGTGCGTCAGGCGGCATCGCCCACCAGGCCGTTTCTATGGGCGGCCATCCCACTCATCGGGGCAGCATTGGGAACGCTAGTTTTGTGTGGGCTGGCTTATCTCTACAATTGCATTTTTCACCTCGAACTCCCCTTCTTCGAAACACTGCTGTTGCTGAGTTGGCTGCTCGCCGCCGGTCTCATCCTGGGTTGGATTGCACTGAAATTCGACCCTTTGCGTCCCGGGGCATTCCCCCTGGCCGTCACACTCTACGTGGCTAATCTCTTCTTATTTCTGTTTTATCTGCTGCCCAACGCCGCGAGCCCTCCAGTTACCGGGCAGAACCCGGTCGCCACCGCTTCTCTGTGGGCCGTGCAGTGGATCTTCGGTGAACTCTTGGTTTATTGGGTCCTATGTCTGCTCTGCGCTTTTATCGGCTGGCCGCTGAGTACGTTCTGCGTCTACGGGATAAAGAAGGATGATTCTCGCAAGGCTCGGGCTATCGCAGCTTTCCGAACCGGGCGCTTCGCGTTTGCGGTTCCTGCCATCCTCTTCGTGATCGTCACTTGTACTTTGTGGAGTGCCGCCGTGGTGTATGGGTCCGATAAGTTGAAGGCTTTCGATGGAGTCAGCACGGAAATCCCGCAGTCGGGACCCTCAACAACGCTCCCGTTCGTGGTCCCCCAAATAGCTCCAATCCACGATTGGATCCAACGGAACAGCCCGCCTTACAAACCGCCGGACTGCGAGTGCCCGGCCCGCGCTACTTCCGTCCGAACAATCTTTTGGTCTAACTTCCTGACAGGTCTGTTATTGGTCAGCGTAACACCAGGACTTCCGATCATCATGGGCATCCTGGTATTGAGTCTGCTACTTCTGGCGTGGGCAGTGCTTCCTTCGGTCATTTTCGAGTTGAAACCGGAGTGGACGAAGAACGCCGGGTCCACTCGCATCCGCTCGCTGGGAGAATGGGTGTCGCGAGGTCTGGACAACATCGCAATTCTCGTACGATTGCTGTGGTTCTCCATCGTGCCCGTTCCCCTGTTGTTTCTCGCGCTCGATTGGCTGGTACTGCATAACCACTTCCCGGCTGCGAAGGATGCCCTAGACGATGCCAGCAAGTTGACTTTGCCGCTGATCAAGCCGGCAGGATTGGTGCTGGCAGTTTCAGGCGCGACCGTCTTTGGCTTCCTGATGAAATATCTCACCACCATACTCGACACGATTCTCGACGTGGACAACTACTTGCGCACCTCTCCTAAGGACGCCGCTCCCCGCGCTCGTATAGCCGAACGCTGCACTTCGCTGCTCCGCTATATCGCAACCTACCGGGACGATCAAAACCACCCGTATTCGAAAGTCATCATCGTCGCCCACAGTCTGGGCTCGATGGTCACGGCCGACCTGTTGCGCTATCTCGAACGCTCTGCTCACAATAGCCCGGACCGCGGTTTGGCCCGCTATGAGTTCCGCAAGAAGCCCGCCCCAGGTGGTCAATCGAAACTTCCCATTTACGTCTTCTCCATGGGCTGCCCTTTGCGCCAGTTGCTCAATCGCTTTTTCCCGCATTTGTATTGGTGGGTTTCTGATGTTCCGGACAACTCCCTGGCCGCTGTCGGCAACCCGGTCGGTCCCGACATCCCGACGCTCCAGATTCCCACGCTGCCCAGGACTGACGAAATGAACGTCACTCTCTGGTCCAACGCATATCGCACCGGCGACTATGTAGGTCGTTGGCTGTGGGTGGGGCAATGGCTGAACCGCAATAAAACCGGAGATACCACCCAACCTCCAGACGTCGCTATAGCTGGCCCGCCACAATCATGCACTGAAATGTGCATCGGCCTGGGTGCGCACACCCATTATTGGGATCGGACCGCCCCGGAAATAGCCGCCCGACTCGATCAATTGATTGGTTAAATCCGCCAAGTTTCCTACTGCAACCAAAGGATGCTCGCAATTGGCAGTTCTTTTACCTCTGGCAACCCTGATCACTTTGGCAGGCTCTGCGGGGGGCGTGAACATTCCCTTCCCGAGTGGCAGGGTCTGCACGCATATCGGCGGCGGGGACTCGGCTCCAACTTTGTATCGTTTGGGTTCGAGGAATAAGGTCTGTCAGGCGAGTCTGAGGCGCAGCAACGTGGCAACCACGCTTGGCTATTACGTCAAACCGAACGGCCCAAACGTGGTTGCAACGATGGGAAAACTGGAGCAAGAAGCCGCAGTGCAGATTCCTCGGGACTTTGATGGGACAGCGAAATGGCTTCTGGCGCAAAGGCCCGAATCCGTGAACTACCTTCCTGATTGGGGTTAAATTGGAGGCCCCGGGCGGAGTCGAACCGCCGACCTGCGGTTTAGGAAACCGACGCTCTATCCATCTGAGCTACGGGGCCATATCTTTACCGACTGCACCTAATCTAACACTTTAAATGACGCGGTCCGAGTTAACGCTCATGGATCAGGCCAGTATGAACCTCAGCCTCGTGCTTCTAGTCCGAGATTGTAGTCGCGCCAACATGCGAGGTGCAACGAGGACCGCAGAGCGCAACGCGTAATCCTTAGATGCCGATCAACGACTCCTGCAATTGAAGGCGCTGTCCCTGTGTGAGAAAATTTGCGTGCGTGTCCCTGCTTTCCGAATTCCTTGCCACACTTAATTTCCGACCTGGAAGCCTCTCATGGCGCGTAGCTATTTTAATTGGCGCCTTTGCCATCGCTACGACGTTCACCCCGCTCGTCCACGGACAATCTGAGAATCCTCCAAGCCAGCAGCAGAGCGGAATGAGCACGGGCGCCCCGCGAGCGGCGGTGAAAGATGCGCAATCACGCCCCATCACGGCGGGCGCGTTTGTTGACGGCGCGCCGATAGTCTTTGCCGACATCAGTCATGCAGCAGGCCTAGATCGCTTTCACCACAAATCGGGGACGCCGGAGAAAACCAGCATCCTCGAGACGCCCGGCTCGGGGGTCGCACTGCTCGACTACGATCAGGATGGCTGGCTCGATATTTACCTCGTGAACGGATCGACGTTCCCCGCTCTGGCCGGAAAGGAAGCCGCGCCCAAGGCAATGCTGCTGCACAACAATCACGACGGCACGTTTACCGACGTCACTGACGCAGCGGGTGTTGCCAACGAGCGATGGGGATTCGGCGCGGTCGTGGGAGACTTCGATAACGACGGCTGGCCCGATCTGTACGTATCGAACTTCGGGAAGAATCGGCTCTATCACAACAACCATGACGGTACGTTTACTGACATAGCAGAGAAAGCAGGGGTCGCATTAGGTGGGTGGTCGACGGGAGCCACGTGGGGCGACTACGACCACGATGGCCTGTTGGACCTTTTTGTCCCGGGCTACGTGAAGTTTGATCCGGCGAGCCCTGCGATTGCGGGCAAGGGCGGATTGCCTGCGGGATTCTGTCAGTTTCGCGGCATCAACGTGATGTGCGGCCCTCGCGGTCTGCCTGGCGAAGGCGATCACCTCTTTCACAACAACGGCAACGGGACGTTCACGGATGTCAGCGTCAAGGCAGGCGTTGCGGATGCGCGCGGATACTACGGACTGGCGTCGGTGTTCGTGGATGTGGATGACGACGGCTGGATCGATCTTCTGGTGGCTAACGATTCCGTCCCCAAATATCTCTACCGCAACAAGCACGACGGCACGTACGAAGACATCAGCTACTTGTCGGGCTTTGCCCTGAGCGACGAAGGCCGCGAACAAGCGGCGATGGGCATCGCGGTTGGTGACTACAACAGGGACGGCAAAGTCGACTTTCATATCACGAATTTCTCAGACGACTACAACACGCTCTACCGCAATGATGGCGAGGCCAGCTTTTCTGACGTCAGCTTTACGGCCGGTTTGGCCAACGTTACGGTTCCCTTTCTAGGCTGGGGGACTGGGTTTCTCGACTACGACAATGATGGGCTTCTCGACATTTTCGTGGCGAATGGTCACGTGTACCCGGGAGTCGACAAGCAGGATTGGGGAACCACCTGGGCGCAACGGCCGCTGCTGTTTCGCAATGTGAAGGGCGCGAAATTTGAGGAGGTGCCACCGGCAACCGGAAGCGGGCTGGCTGTTGTGGTACCCGCTCGGGGAGCGGCTTTCGGAGACCTCTTCAATGACGGCAAGATTGATGTAGTGATGAATGTGATCGATGGAGCGCCTGTCCTTCTTCGCAACGTCGTAAAGAACTCGAATCATTGGCTGGAGTTGCAATTGGTCGGCGGCCCCAAGAGTCCCCGCGACGCGGTAGGAGCGAAGGTTTTCGTGACCGCAGGAGGTGTTCGGCAGCGCGCTGATGCTTTCAGCGGTGGGAGTTACGCCTCCAGTTCAGATACGAGACCGCATTTCGGATTGGGTGCTTCTGCCCGGGTCGACAAAATCGAAATTCAATGGCCCAGCGGCGCGAAGGAAGAGATTCGGGTGCCGGCTGTTGATCGCATTTTCAAGGTCGTTGAAGGGCGAGGCGTGGTCGAGAAGTGAACACATCCTCGATCGACTCTCTCGGCTCTCGGCGGCACCGCTCTGGATTGTTCTGGCTCAGAGCATCGATCTGCCTAGGCTTGATAACTTCCGCCCATCTCGCCAGAAGCCAGTCTTCCCCGGCAAAAGCGAACTCTGCCCCATCCGACGCTTTCGTCGACGTTACAGTGAAGCTCGGCGTGTCCTTCCAATACAAATCGTCGCATACGTCTAAAAAATACTTGCTGGAAACGATGGGCCCGGGCGTCGCTCTGTTTGACTACGACAACGACGGGCGTCTGGATCTGTTTCTCGTTAATGGTGCGCCGCTTGGCGATCCAACTCGCAAGAAAACAGTTCCTTCCAAAACTGGCCCTGAGTACTGGAACCGTCTTTACCATCAGAAGCGGGATGGAACCTTCGAAGACGTCACTGAGAAGGCGGGTCTGCAAGGCGTCGGATATGGCATGGGTGTTGCCGTCGGCGACTACGATAACGACGGATTCGAAGATCTCTACGTCACGGCTTACGGCGGAAATCGTCTCTATCACAACAACGGCGATGGGACGTTTACAGATGTAACGCAGAAAGCAGGAGTGGCCGGCGGCGGCTGGTCAACGAGCTCCGCATGGGTGGATCTCGATAACGATGGCCTCCTCGATTTGATCGTGTTGCGCTATCTCGAGTGGGACTTCGACGACGTCTGGTGCGGCGAGCGTAAAGAGGGGTTTCGGGCCTATTGCCACCCGGATTTCTTCAAGCCCATAGCGCCACTTGTCTACCACAATAATAAGGACGGCACGTTCACTGAGGCAAGTCAGAAACTTGGACTGGCAGAACCCGGAAAGAGTTTGGGAATCGCGCTCGCTGACTATGACCGCGACGGGCGTGTCGACCTGTTTGTGGCGAATGACTCCATGGCCGCATTTCTCTACCACAACAAGGACGACGGTACGTTCGAGGAAGTTGGACTGGCGTCGCAGGTGGCCGTGGATATCGATGGCCGCACCTACGCGGGCATGGGCGTGGATTTTGCCGACTATAACAACGACGGCTTGCCTGACATCGTGGTCACCAACCTGGCCAATCAACGTTATGCGCTCTACCAGAACGCCGGAGACGGATCGTTCACCTATGCGACGTCATCCACCGGCCTCGGACAAATGACGGTGTCGCATTCCGGGTGGGGCGTGCGCTTATTTGACTACGACAACGACGGGTGGAAGGACCTGCTCATCGCACAGGGGCACGATCTGGATACCATCGAGAAGACTTATCCGAATCTGCGATATCGTGAGCCCATGCTGTTGGCGCGAAATACTGCCGGCCGTTTCATTGACATTTCCGCGCAAGCTGGAAGCATCTTTCGTCAGCCGTGGATCGCACGCGGCATGGCGGTTGGTGACATCGATAATGACGGGCGGCTGGATGCTGTCGTCACGACGAACGATGGCCCGGTACATATTCTCCACAACGAATCTGGCACGACGAATCACTGGCTGTTGCTGAAGCTTGTCGGCCATCGTAGCAATCGGGACGGGATCGGCGCCGAGGTCGCGCTCACCAGCGCCTCCGGATCGCAGTACGCCACTGTTTCGACGGCTAGCAGTTACCTGTCATCGAGCGATAAGCGCGTGCATTTCGGCCTCGGCAGAGAAAAAGCCGCGCAGAAGATTGAGATCCATTGGCCGAGTGGAATCCGGCAAACGCTGAAGGATGTTAGCGCGGACCAGATCCTCGAAGTCAACGAGCCTATGAATCCGCCAGCCGGGCAGGAGCCGAGATGATCCGCAGCCTTGCCTCGGGCCTGCTGTATCTGGCCTCGATAGCGCCGGCCCAGACAGCGGCAACTTCGGCTTCGGCTTGTGCCGCATACGCTCAAGCGCTCAAGGAATTTCAGGCGGGGAACAATGCAGCGGCTGTGAATCTGTTCGGGGACGTGGAGGCTGCCTCCCCGGGCACCACTGATTCCCCGCTCTATCAAGCCCGAGCCCTCATTCACCTGCAAGAATTTATACAGGCGGAGATGGTGCTGCGTTCTTACATTCGCAGCCATCGTGATTCTGCCGATGCCCTTTATCTTCTGGGATTCGTTCTGCACCGTCGGAACCGGCCCGAAGAATCACTCGAAAACTACACGCACGCGGCCGCCATTGCGACGCCAACCAGCGACGATCTCAAAGTCGTGGGTCTCGACTACGTTTTACTCGACGACTATACCGACGCCATCAAGTGGCTGAAGAAGTCCGTCGAGATGCAGCCTACGAACAAGGACGCCTGGTACTACCTCGGGCGCGCCTATTATTCAAAAGCCCAAATGCCGGAAGCACGCGCTGCATTCGAGAAAGTTCTGGAGCTTCATCCGCAAGACACGAAGGCCCAGACAAACATCGGGCTTATCCTGGAGACAAGCGGACAAACGGACGCTGCCATGGAGTCCTATCGCAGGGCAATTGCTTGGCAGGAAAAAGGCGCAGAACCTTCCGAGCAACCCTACGCCAATCTCGGAAATCTGCTATTAGAGCAGGGTCAGGCGCAGGATGGTGTTGCGGCACTGGAGAAGGCAGTGTCCATGGCGCCACGCAATGCGTTCTGCCGTCTCAAGCTTGGGATGGCGTACAGGCAATTGGGACGGTTGGAGGACAGCGAGGGGCAATTGACCCAGGCGACGACGCTCGAGCCAGACAATGCAACGGCACACTATCAACTGGGGCGGCTGTACAAAGACAAACACCTCCTCGACAAGGCGCAAGCGGAATTCGATCGCACGGCAGAATTGCAGAACCGCGCCTCCCAGCCCAAAAAGACTGCGGATCACTGATTCGGCGTGGTCGGCTCAGCGGGAGTTGCAGCAGTTCCCTCTTCCGCTTCGTACTTCTTCAAGCGATTTTGCGACCGTTCGGCTTCCTGATCCTTCAGCTTCTGAAACATTTGCATGGCGTTTCGCGCTTCCTCGACGCGATGCAGTCGCCGATATGCGGTCCCCAGCTGGTACCAGGCCTGCTCGACGACTTCCGGATCGGAATCAGTCTGCGTTGCGCGCTCGAAATGAGTGGCTGCGACCGCATCATTCCCAAGAAGCATTTCGGCTCGGCCCAGGTTGTAGTCGGAGTGGATCAGCCCCGGCTTCTGCCGAAGCGACTCCTCGATCAGTTGCTTGGCCTTGGCTCCATCTCCTTGCTCAACGGCCAGCGCCCCGAGCTTGTACCTGGCAAGAACGTTGTTGGGATCAATCTCAAGCTCGCGTTGAAACGCCTGCTCGGCCTCGGGAATCTTGTTGGCGTTGCGGTACTCCGATCCCAATTCCTCATGAAGCCCAGGCTGGGTTGGGGCCAGCTTGATCGCAGCCTCGTATTCGGTGATAGCTTCGACGTGGCGCTCGGCCTCCGAATTGGCTTGGGCCAGCACGCGATGCACCCGCCACGACTTCGGATCGGCCTTGAACATCTCGTTGTAGCTGTCTTTCGACACCAGCAGGTGGGCGCGACCCCGATGGTAGAGAATGTCAGGATCGCCGGGCTTGAGCTTATCGGCCTTGTCGAGGGCCTCAGCGGCGGCGGCGGCATGATCTTGCGCGAGATTGACCACTCCCAGCCACATCCAGGCATGGGCGTCCTTGGGAAACGCGACCGTCTCCTTCTTAATAGCGGAGATGGCCGCATCAAGATTGTTCACCCGAAATTCCGTGATCCCAAGAAAGAGGTTAGCTCCATGCAGGTGGGGCTTTAGAGCGAGAGCTCTCCGAAAACTGGCGATGGCATCGTCGTACTGGCCTTGCTCCTGGCGGACTAGACCAAGATTGAAGTGGGCTTCCGCAAAAGTCGGTGCTTGCTTCACGACCGTGCCGAAGCCTTCGGCGGCCGCGTCGAGGTTGCCTTCCTGCATGGCCTGGGTGGCGGCGGCGAAGGTGGCGGCCTGGGCGGGAGTTTGGGCTGAGGATGAGATCGGCGCAAAGACACCCAACGCCAGCAGCAAAAGCCGCAAGGGTTTCACAAGAGAAGAACGGTCACTGCGAACCAAAGAGAAATGTGAAGGGAATCTTCCGGACACCATGAAAGTCTACACCTGCTCGTGCTGAGGATCGCTCATCCGTTCAATGAGAAAGGCCGGAACGAGTCCGGCCTTTCACGGGATGGTTGACGGTCGCGCGCCCTCAGAACTCGTAACGAAGCATGAGTTGGATCTGCCGCGGACCATTGATCACGCTATGACCGCTCCCACCTGGAACTCCGAAGTACTGATCTCCCGGCCAACCGTCAATCCCGCCAAACGTGTGACGGTTGAAGGCATTCGGTATGTCGGCTTTGAAGAGGATGTTCTGCCCCTCTCGAATGCTTGTTCGTTTGATGATCGAGAAATCCTCGTTCATGTATCCCGGACTTCGCCACCAAGAGACGGCAGTTGGCAGATCCCCGAAGACATATCCGCCCCCACCCGCCAGTGAAGCCGCACTCGGATCTACAAAAGCACCACAATTGGCTGTTTGTGGGGCACTTGCAACGTTTGGAGTGAATAAACCATTCGATTCTGTGCAACCGCTATTCCAACCTTTGTCGAGCGCTGGCGACCAGTGAGCCGGGTGCGCAGGAAACACGGCTTGTCCCGGAACCAAACTGAGCCGGTAGTTCCCGCCTCCGTATCTGTGCGTCGTTGCGAATTGGTTGATCACTGTTGGCGATCCTATCTGGTAGCGGTGTATTCCACTGATTTGCCATCCGCCCGCTATTTTGCTGGCGACACCGTGGGTTAGATATTTCTTGCCGGGTCCAAAGGGAAGTTCATACAGATAGCTCAGTACAAACGCGTGCGGGATATCCTGATAGCTGACGGCCTTCTCTCCCCGCAGATTGTAGGGATTCTGGGCGCCAAACACGCTGGAGTTGAACCCAGTCAGGGTGGAGAAAGAAGAGTCGGCGTCGGTGATCGTTTTAGAGTAGGTATACGAGGCAAGCACGTTCAGGCCGTTGCGGAAACGACGCTCCAGCTTGGTCTGCAATGCGTTGTACGTCGACTGGCCGAGGTTTTCCAGGCAGCAATTGGTCGTGATCGATCCGTATTGAGGGAACGGTCGCAGGATCTGACCGACAGTAGCATTCGACCCCCAACCGGGAACGAACCAGGAAGGCACCGTGACTCCGAGTTGATTAAGGACAGCGGGACCAGTCTTACCGTCGCTTCCATCCACGAGATAGTCCAACGCAGCCCCGAGAGAGTTGTACTGCGGATTGAAGGTATTGATCTGGGCAAGGTTCGATCGTAGACGCGTGCCATGCTGCCCCACATACCCAATAGCAAGAATCAAATCGGTAGCGAGTTGATGCTGGATCTCCAGTTGCCAGTTCTGGATCATGCCGGGCTTGCTATATTCCGGGGCCACGTAGCTCACGGTGTTTTGCGTGAACGTATTTAGGGTTGGATCTTGAGTGTTGCTAGGCGGAGCAAACGCGGGGAACCCGACATCCAAGTTTTGTACCGGCGTAAAGCTATCCGAATTCTGAAAGTTAGGATCGGCTGTGGTTCCGCTACTCAGATTGCCGCCGAAGTCCGAGTAGGTGAGTGGAGCGTAGTAAATACTGTAGCCGCCACGGACCACTGTTTTAGAGTTGTCCCAAGGTGACCACGAAAAGCCGATACGCGGCCCGATATTCTTGAAATATGTGCTGGTACCGGTGGCTCCGCTCCCGTAGATCAGAGCGCCCGGCTGTCCCGGAGTAAGCGGATTGGCAGCCTTCGGTGAAAATACAGACTGCGCTCCGATGGCTTCATGGCGCGGAGTTTCGATGTCCCAACGCAAACCCAGATTCAAAGTGAGATTGCGTCGGGCCTTGAAATCGTCTTGGACATAGAGCGCATAGTAGTTCTGTGCCCAGCGAGAAAAATGCGAGGAGACACTTAGAGTCTCCCGGTCGGGTAGGCCAAGCAGAAAACTGGCGAATGGATCTCCCGATTGGTCGGCGTTTGGGTCTTGGCTGGACGGAGCGAATTGGGTCTGATTGTTGTCAAAATAAAAGTGAGGTGAAGACGCACCTGGACTTTCCAGCGAATACTGGTAAGAGCGCCAATCGAAACCAAACTGGAGAGCGTGGCGGCCGTGGGTCCAGGAAACGCTATCAGCAACCACCAAGGCGTTGGGAATCTGGAGACTGTAAGCGTTGTTTCCGAACTTGGCATAGCCGATTGTGTACTGGCCACCATTGAATTCAAAAATCGGGAATGTCTGTCCGCTTGCGCCTGAGATGCCGAGAGTGCTCGGCCAGTCGGCACCCGTGTTACTCGGCGACTTGCTTGCGGTGTACACGCGATTGAAGCCGACCGTCAGGTGATTCAGGATCGAGGGAGTGGCCAAGTAGTCCCATCCGACGCGGAGATAGTGGGTGAAATAGTAGTTGTAGTAATTGTCGGGCGTGATAGGGGCAGGTAGATCGAAGTTGTTTCCGTTTAGGAAGTTCTGTTCCCGGCTATGGTAGGTAAAGAAAATCTTGTTCTTCTGGCTGAGATTTTCATCGATGCGGAAGCTGGTCTGGGTGGTGACGACGTGGTCCAGAACCGCCGGGAAGAGGAAATTCTGGATCACTCCGGGCGCGCCGTTGCTCGCGGACGTGCCAGGCAGGTTGGTTGCCGGCAGGTAGCCTTGCACGGTTTGAGCGACCGTACTCAGGTTAGTAATTTGATTGTTCGCGAACGGCAACCGGCAGGTCTTTCCACCTAAGATTTGCGTGGTAGCAGGATCAAAAATCTGTCCTTGTAGAACCTGTAGTCCATTACAAGGGTTAATGACGGGCAGCCGTGGGCTGTTTGGATCGCTCGGGTTTACAGGAAACGTGAGGGGCGGTCCGAGCAGCGCGGAAAAGTCGCCGTTGCGTTCCGCGGCTGTCGGCAGCGTTTCCACGTTGTTCGAGAGCCCTCGCCGATTGCGATATTGCTCCCACGCGAAAAAGAAGAAAGTCTTGTCGCGACCGTTGTAGAGTTTCGGAATAATAACTGGACCACCGAGTGCGCCGCCAAAATCATTCTGCCGATCACGGGGCTTTTTGTTGCCGAAAAAGTTATTGTCCCAGGAATTGGCATCCAGAGCTTCATTTCGGAACAATTCGAAGACGCTACCGTGAAATCCGTTGGTTCCGGACTTGGTTGTGAAGCTTTCAACCCCGCCCGAAGTGTGTCCATACTGCGCCGTGGGTGTAGCGGTGGTAACTTTGAACTCGGTAAGCGCTTCAACCGACGGTGCGGTTTGATCGAAGGCGGTTCCTGAATCGGAACGCTGAACGCTTGCGCCGTCGAGCAAAACTTCGGAGCCGAAGTTCTGTCCCCCGGAAAGTTTCGTTTCAAAAATTCCGGCGGAACCGTGATCGCCGACTGTGCCCTGCCCTACGGCCCCCGGCGTGAGGAAGATGAACGTCTCCGGAGAGCGGACAAAGCTTTGTCCAGTTGAATTCAGCGCCAAAGGCAAGTCGTGTATCTGCCGATCACCCACGACGGTTCCGACTTCAGAACTTTCCGTCTGCAACGTCGGGGCATCAGCGAGCACGGTCACCTGCTCGTTCACACTCCCCGGCTGCAAGGTGACATTCAGCGCCGCGGTCGTGTTGATCTGCACCTGGACGCCGGTCTGGACGGAACTCTTGAACCCCGGCGCCTCGACCGTCACGTCGTACTTGCCGATGTGCACGTCGGAGATGCGGTAGACGCCGTCTCCGGTGGACTTGGTGGCGTAGACCACTCCGGTGTCAACGCCCCGCAGGGTGACGGTTGCGTCCTTGATTGCCGCGCCGGTTGAGTCGACCACCGAGCCGGCGATCGTGCCGCGGTCCGATTGGGCAACGGCGTATGCGGACAGCATTAACAACAGGCATCCCACGAAAAACTTCATTCCCGATCGGCGCGCACTCCACATGGCACGTCCCCCCAAGTACTGCAACTTCGTTTTGATCTCGCCTGAATTCTCCGTCTGCACCCACGATCTCCGGCTTCCATCGGGTGATCGAGCCCCACGCTCCAACCACCGCGCGTTCCTTGAGGCAATAACAGAAAAATACTAGTCCTCCGGAACGGCGAATTCTATGAGGAATAAGGAGCGGTGTCTGTTATGCAATGGCTCAGTGGCTCTCTAATACTTTTGTATAGGTAGAAGATGGTTCTGTAAATCGATCCATGAGGCGAGACCGGGAGGCGGGGCGGCAACCTCCGATTTTCGAAGAAACTTCCGTAGCCCGTTCACGACCCACCACAACCCGCATTTGCGGATTCGTTTCGATCAATCGAGCGAGATGATGCCGCGTTGCACGGCCGCTGTTGCCGCTTCGGTGCGGTCCTTCACGTTGAGTTTCTCAAGAACATGGCTCACGTGCAGCTTCACGGTAATTTCCGCAATGTGCAGCGCGCTGGCGATTTCCTTGTTGCCCCAACCCTTGGCTACCATGCGGAGGACCTCCAGTTCCCTCGTCGTCAGCGATTTATGCGATACGCGTTCCGCTAGATGGGACGCGACGATGGGATCCATGTGCCTCTTACCGGCATGCACATCGCGAATCGCGCGCAGCAGATCTTCCCGCAAAACACTTTTTAGGATGTAACCGCGCGCGCCGGCCTGCATGGCGCGGTAGATTTCCTCTTCGCCCGAATGGGTGGAGAGCATCAGGACGCGGGCGTCTGGAAACGAGTGCACGATCGCACCGGTCGCTTCCGCACCGCTCATGCCGGGCAAACGCACGTCCATGAGAACAAGATTGGGATGGTGCTGGCCGTAGGCATCGAGCGCCGCCTGTCCGTTGCCTACTTCGGCGACGACTTCCATGTCGGGTTCGGCGTTGAGCGATGCGCTCAAGCCCATCCGCACCATGAAGTGATCGTCAACGACGAGAATGCGTATCGGCTTTGTGCTCGTCAAGAACCCTTCCTGGATCGATGCGAACCTCCACGGAGATACTGGTGCCGAGCTGCGGTTCGCTGCTGATCTTCAACTCACTGCCCATCGACTGCGCGCGCTCGCGCATGTCTAGAACTCCAAAGTGCCCGGTGCGCGATGGTTGAGCCGCGTCGAAACCTTTGCCATCGTCGGTGACGGTTAATCCGACTAACGCTTGCGTGTAACGCAGTTCGACTCGGACGGTGCGCGCAGCGCCATGCTTCACTGCGTTGCCGACGGCCTCTTGCCCGATGCGGAGCAGGTTCATTTCCATCGCGGTGGGGAGACGAACGTGTTCGCCTTCAACATTGACCTCGATGCGACCATCGCGCGGCGCCAGCGGCACTACGATTTGGCGAAGAGCCGACACCAAGTCTCCCGTCTCGAGCAGGTGGCAACGCAAATCCCATACGGATCGCCGCGCTTCGACCATGCTGTGTCGGCTCATGTTGCGAGCCGTCTCGACGGCTTGCTCGGCGATGCGCGGCGCACCACGGAAACTGTCGACCGCCAAGTCCAGTTGCAGAGTGATTCCGGCCAATTCCTGCTCGAGCGTGTCGTGCAATTCGCGGGCAATGCGGTTCCTTTCCTCGAGCACCGCACTGGTTCGGAGCTTCTGCCGAATCACTTCCATCTGCTCACGAATTCGACGCCGGAGGACGAAGGTCCAGACCACCGCAATCAGCAAGATCACCGCGGTGATCCCGAGCAACCATAGCGTATGGCGCAAATTCCACCACGAAGGCTTGCGGAGAACGACGATGTCCTGTTCAGAACGGAGCAATATTCGGAACGACTGGGGAATATGCCAGAGGCCGCCGCTCCGAACCAGGCAAACCCCGGTCACGCGGACATCGCTGTTCACCGGGATTGCCTGAATCGTCCGAACTGCGATGCCGGATGGCAGCGTGGCGTCGAAAATCAATTCTCCCCGCTGTAACAGCAGGCGCAGGCCGTCGGACTGCTCCGTGCGATTCAGCAAGCGGGCATCCGTCGTCACCAGAGCGCCGTCGAATTGCTCCCAAGGCTGGTCCAGGTTTAAGGGCGCCGCCTTAGGAGCGTCAACGTGGCTCATGCGGTGGAAAACTGCGTCTTCCAGGATGGGTGCGGATTCTCCCATCGCCGGGAATCCGAGCACGTCGACGACGTCGCCCGCAGCGACCGCGGTGACTTGTTTGGTCAGTACTCGGAGGCCTTTGTCTTCGTCTTGCAAAAACAAAGCGTTCCCGAATTGCTGGTATTCGACGACTCCTTGAATACGTACTCGGTGGCGAGGCGCTTCCCCGGGTGAGAATCGGAGCAAGCTCGACAGCGGGACTTGGCGGGCGGCTGCTTCCACCTTGATGAAACTGAGGCGTGGCACATAGACCAAAATGCCCGTGAGCTGGCGATTCACGTTGTACAGGCTTCCGCATACACCTTCGACGAGCACTTCGTTGTCGATCCAGGAAGAAAAATCCTGCTCGCGGGAAATCGGAACGCGCACGTCGAATTCACCGCCCGCAGACGCGATCCGCAGAGCGAGCGCGGCCTCGCGCCACGATGCACGGTCAATGGATGCGGCGCGTACGATGCCGCGTAACCGAACCCATTGGCTATCTTGTTGGCCGCCGGATATCTCGGCAAATGGAAATAAGCGGGTCTCAGGGAGCGTCCCGTGCCCGACAACTCGCGACTTCTGCTCGCGAATTACGGGCGCGAACCTTCCCGGCCCGGTCACGCCCTCGATCTCGACAACCTCGCCAAGAACGTGAGGATAGCGCGGGGATGCGCTGCCTTCCGCATAGATGCCAGCGGTTTCATCCTGGACGAAGAAGTCTGGTGCCGGGGCATCCATGGTGATCACGCCACGGATTCTTACGGGATACCCCTTTGCCGCTTCTTCTGGAGTGAGGCGGCGCACTTCCTCCGCGTGGGTCAGCGTTGGCATTGGTGCTGGCGACTGCGCAAGTCCCGTCGCTGCAAGAAAAATCAGACACGGCACAAATTTCTTCACTGCACTGCGCATATAAAGTGAGAGTGAAAGCCTACCGAATGTGTGAGAAGTGCGCGTCAACATGGACGAGATCCCGCGTTGCAGGTGGGTCTTTGCACCGCTAAGGGTAACTGAAACAACAATCTGACGAAAGGCGGCGGGGGAGTGACTCGCAAAACCATTTGCGCTCACAGCGTTTAGTTTGCGGGCCGTCGCAGTAAATTCGCAGGACCGTCCAGGTCAGCACGAAATCAGGATTTAGATTTAGTGCTCACGACGAGCGCTTGACACGCGTGAGATTCTGATCGTCGACTCGCAGTGAGCAAGGAGAGTTTTACGTCAGGCACACGCAGGGAATTCCTGAAACTATCCGCCGCAGGACTGGCGGCGACTACTCGGCTCCCCGCGCTGTCGTCGTCGCAACCCGCGGAAACGCAGTCCCCGCGCGGCGATATCGCAACGTGGGTCACAAGCGCGCAGCGCAAACACGAGGCCGGTGCGCGCGTGAAGTGGGCTGTTTCGAATACGCAGCCCTCGGGCGACGTGGTCGAAATTCAACCTCAACAGCAATTTCAGGAAATCCTGGGATTCGGGGCGGCTTTCACCGACGCTTCCTGCTACATGTTCCAGCAGCTGGAAGAAGCCGATCGCGAGAAACTCCTCCATGAGCTGTTTGACCCTTCAGAGCTTGGACTCAACGTATGTCGCACCTGCATTGGCGCGAGCGACTACTCTACCGAGATGTATAGCTTCGATGAAGGCGAACCCGATCCGGAGTTGAAGCGCTTTTCAATCGATCACGACAAGCCCTATCTGCTCCCGGCGTTGCGAGCGGCGCGAAAAGTGAATCCCGATCTGTCTCTGTTTTCTACGCCATGGAGTCCGCCGGGCTGGATGAAAGCAAACGGCTCGATGCTCGGTGGTTCCATGCGGAAGAAGAGCTTCCCCGCCTACGCCCAGTACTTCGTCAAGTTTCTGCAGGCATATGCAACCGAGGGCGTACAGATTCAGGCGGTCACTTCGCAAAACGAAGTCGACACCGATCAGGATGGCCGCATGCCGGCGTGTCTTTGGGGACAGGAGTACGAAATCGAATTCATCGCGAAGCACCTCGGGCCGGCCCTGCAAGCAGCCGGCCTTCCAACAAAAATCTGGCTTCTGGATCACAACTACAACCTCTGGGGACGCGTGATCTGTTCGCTTGATGATCCTGAGGTACGGAAGTATTGCAGTTCGGTAGCCTGGCACGGGTACGCGGGCACGGCCGACATGATGTCGAAAGCACACGCCGCCCATTCTGATGTCAGCATGCATTGGACGGAAGGGGGCCCAGACTACACCAGCCCGACGTATCTCACCGACTGGGTCTCGTGGACGAAGACTATCAGCGAAGCGTTGCAGAACTGGTGCGGCTCCATCACGGGCTGGAACCTCGCGCTGGATGAGAAGGGCCGACCAAATATTGGACCGTTCCCCTGCGGTGGATTGGTCACGATCCACTCGCAAACGAAAGAGATCACGCGCAGTGGTCAGTACTGGGCATTCGCCCATTTTTCAAAAGCGATCCGGCGGGGCGCTAAGCGTGTGGGAACCACCTGCAACAGCTCCACGCTCAGCCACGTCGCGTGTCAGAATCCGGGCGGCGATACGGTCGTAGTTTTGGGAAACCCCGGAGCAGCACGCCAGGTCACCCTGCGATTGAGCAACCATTCCGCGAATCTGACGCTTGCTGCCGATTCCGTAACGACCCTAGTGTGGAGTTGACCGAAACGTGAGCACGGCACGCGGCGTAGAACGGTCTCACCCAGTCCGCGAGCTCCGAGCGAACTGCCCATCTCCTACAAAGATCACCCGCATGGTTGCAACCTTGGCCGTGGTCGCTTCCCTGTCGGGTTGTCCTTCGTCGAACGAGAATTCGCAGATGACATCGGTTCTGCCGACTGTTCAGGTATTCGAAACGACCGGCGACCGCACAAAGTTGCTCCAAGCGCAACCCCCGATCACGTTCATGGCCGGCGAATCTGGGACCGACCTCTCAATCACAGTGAATTCCGGCAGGCAATATCAGGAGATCGACGGCTTCGGCGCCTCGTTCAGCGATTCTTCTGCGTGGCTGATCTGGAACAAGCTGAATCCGACGCAGCAGACATCGCTCATGCAGCAGTTGTTTAGCCGTGAAGACGGCATCGGCTTGAGTTTTCTGCGACAACCGATGGGCGCGACCGACTTCTCGGCCAGTGGCAACTACAGCTACGACGATATGCCCGCGGGCCAGACAGACCCGAACTTGAACAACTTCTCTGTGGCTCACGACAACACCTACATCATCCCCCTGCTGCAGCGGGCGCTGGCGATCAATCCTGGAACTAAGGTGGTCGCGCTTCCATGGAGTCCGCCCGCGTGGATGAAGACAACTGGCACGATGAATGGCGGCAACATCGACCCTCAGTACTACTCTTCTCTGTCGCAATACTTTGTGAAGTTCGCGCAGGCGTACCAGCAAGCAGGAATCCCAATCTACGCTCTATCTGTACAGAACGAGCCACTGTATTCGACCACGGCCTATCCGACTGCCTACCTTGCGCCAGAAGACGAAGCTCGCATTATCGAAAACTTCCTGTCGCCGGCTCTCGCGCAATCGAACCTGTCGGATGTGAAGATCTTTGGATACGAACACAACTGGGACAACACCAGCTACGCGACTTCGTTGCTAAAGAGTGGCGCCGCACCGCTGCTGGCGGGAACTTCGTTTCATTGCTACGCGGGCGATCCCAGCGCCCAGACAATCGTCAAGAATGACACTCCCGCAAAGGACATCTGGTTTACGGAATGCTCAGGAATCACCAGCACAACTTTCGCGAACGATCTGGTATGGAACGCTGAGCATCTGCTGATCGGAGCTACCCGCAACTGGGCGCGCAGCATTTCCCTGTGGAACCTAGCACTCGACCAAGACTCCGGCCCGAGGAATGGCAGTTGCGCGAATTGCCGTGGCGTGGTGACGATCGATCACAGTATGTCGCCAGCCAACGTAAGTCTGAATGTGGAGTACTACATTCTCGGACACATTTCGAAGTTTGTGGCGCCTGGCGCCCATCGGATCGATTCCAACACCTTCGGCCCAGGGAGCATCGAGGATGTGGCGTTTCAAAATCCCGACGGCTCGATTGTTGTGTTGATTCTCAACTCCGCTACCGTTCAGAGTACTTTCAGCGTTCGTTTCAAAGGCAACTTCGTTAGCTATTCACTGCCGCCTGGCGCCCTTGCGAGTTTCGTTTGGAAGTGAGTAGGATGGCCGTCGTTCATTACAACAGCGTGTCATCTCGCTCCGACTCCATCTCCGAGAGGTAATCGTGCGGAAATTTCATAGTGTCATCTGCTGTCTGCTCCTCTCGCGGTTTGTGGTGGGACAGGCCCCTGTGCCCGATTCACCGGAAGTTGAGAAACGTGTGGAGTCAATTCTTCAGAAGATGACGCTCGCAGAGAAGATCGACTATATCGGCGGTTTTCAGGACTTCTACGTTCGTTCCATTCCTCGCCTCGGCCTTCCGGCTATCAAAATGTCGGATGGACCAATCGGTCTTCGCAACGACGGTCCGGCCACCACGCTCGCGAGCGGAATTGGACTTGCGGCCACGTGGGACCCCCAGCTCGTGGAGCGGGCTGGAACCGTGCTGGGCGACGATGCACGCTCGCGGGGCGTTCATATTCTTCTCGGACCGGGCGCCAACATCTACCGTTCTCCGCGGGACTCACGCAACTTTGAATATCTTGGCGAGGACCCCTTCCTCGCAGGTCGCACCGCTATTGCGTACGTGAAAGGACTGCAGTCGAGAGGCGTCTGCGCAACCATCAAGCATTTCATGGGAAACAATCAGGAATACGATCGGCACAATGTTGATTCCCTGATTGATGAGCGCACGATGCGCGAAATCTATCTACCCACCTTCGAAGCCGCCGTGCAGGAAGGTCATGTCTGCGCCATCATGGATTCGTACAACCTCACCAACGGCGAACACATGTCGCAGAACGGATACCTCAACAACGAGGTTGCCAAAAAGCAGTGGGGCTTCGATGGCGTGATCATGTCGGACTGGGATTCCACTTACGATGGCGTCGCTGCTGTGAATGGCGGCCTCGACATCGAGATGCCTGCCGGCGCCCACATGAACCGCGAAACATTGTTGCCTGCAGTGAAAAGCGGAAAAGTCACGGAAACCACGATCAATGAGCACGTGCGCCGCATCCTTCGACGAGCCGTACAGTTCGGCTGGCTCGACCGAGAGCAGACTGATCCCTCCATCCCGGCATACAACGTAAAGGGGCGCGTGGTCGCGCTGGAAGCGGCCCGCTCCAGCATGGTGCTTCTCAAGAATGACGGCGTCCTGCCGCTCGACAAGTCAGCCATCAAAACTATCGCCATCTTCGGCCCTGATGCCTACCCGACTCCTCCGGTCGGCGGCGGGAGCGCAGCCGTCGCGCCGTTTCACACGGTGAGTTTTCTCGAAGGACTGGCCAACGCCGCCGGCAAGGATGTTACGGTCACGTACTCATCCGGAATTCCAACCACCTCGGAGATGGCAGATGCCACCAGCCTCACGACCGCCATCTCAGGTGGCAAACCCGGTCTGACCTCCGAGCGATTTATGTCAGACAATCTCAGCGGAAGCCCCGCGGAAACCGTGGTCGATGAACATTTGAATTTCGGTTTCGAATGGCCGTCGTTTTACAGTATCCCGTCACGTTTCCGCTCGGTGCGATGGACTGGTTTCTATGTCGCCAAAGCAGCTGGAACGTATGACGTGTTCGCCCAAGGCCCGGGCGAGGACGGCGCCTACCACGTCTTTATCGACGATAAAATTGTGCTCGACAATTGGCTGCGCGCTACCGCGCTGGTCAATCACAAGCCCCTCGATCTATCAGCCGGACCGCACAAGATCCTTATCGAACTCCGGCGCACATTCGGCGATCCCAACCTTCGCTTCGGAATCGTAGATCCCGCCGCGATGGTGAAGCCCGAGGTGAAGACTCTGGCATCGCACGCCGATGCGGTGGTCCTAGCGGTTGGCTTCGACGGAACGAGTGAGAGCGAAGGGTCAGACCGTACATTCACTCTACCCCCCGCGCAGGACGCACTGATCGCAGCTGCTTTGGCTGCGAACAAGAAAACCGTAGTCGTGATCACATCCGGTGGAGCGGTCGATATGACCGCGTGGATCGATCACACGCCGGCTCTACTCGAGTCATGGTATGCCGGACAGGAAGCCGGAACTGCGCTCGCCGATATCTTGTTCGGAGAAGTGAATCCTTCCGGAAAACTCCCTATGACCTTCGATCGAAGTCTCGAGGACAGTGCCGTGGCGCACAGCTACTACGCCGATCCACCCGAGAGCAAGAAGGTGAAGTACTCCGAGGGGGTATTTGTCGGGTATCGCCACTACGACAAAGCCAAATCCAAACCGGCATTTCCATTCGGCTACGGACTCTCGTACACAACTTTCAAGTACAGCAATCTTTCCGTGACGCCGCAGTCGGCAGACCTTTCGAGTCCAGTGGTAGTGACTTTTGACGTGACGAACTCTGGCTCGCGCGAGGGTGCCGAAGTTGCGGAAGTCTATGTAGGAGACACTCACGCGCGTGTGCCGAGGCCTGTCAAAGAATTGAAGGGTTTCTCGAAGGTGATGCTGAAGCCGGGCGAAACGCGCCACGTTCAGGTGTCTCTGGATCGTCGCGCGTTCTCTTATTACGATGTCGAGAAAAAAGACTGGGCCGCCGCGCCCGGAGAGTTCTCGATCCTGGTTGGCGGATCGTCAGACAACACACCGTTGCGAGGTGCTTTCGTTCTTAAATAGAGCATGTCGCAAAATGCGACGACACTCTAGAGTGTCGCAATTTTCTCACGCTAAACGATTCTTTTCGTGAGGGCTTTCGTGCTATTCTGCGCCTGCCCGAACTGAACATTCGGGTGCCCGAACGGGCGCTTCCCCAAGAGCCGCCAGGACGCAACCAGTCGTTGCTTCAACATGGCGGCTTTAATTGTGTCTGCTTGAGTATTCCTGCTGGTGCTCTACCACTGCAGTTTTACAAACTGGGATGCAGGCGGCTGAAGAATCGCGCACTGGGGCAACTCGCCACGCACCATGGCGACTTCGTCGCAGTTATTCTGGCGCGGGCAGCGATGGCAGTCCTTGTAAAGCTTGTCGGGGATCTCTTCCCGTGTGGCGACCGTGAAGCCCATGCGCGAGAAAAACTCCGGGATGCGCGTGAAAAGACACACGCACGTCACTTCCTGCCGGGAGGCCTGCTCGAGCAATGCATCGATCAGGCGACGCCCGGCCCCGTTCCCCTTCGCGTCTGGAACAACTGCGATAGAGCGTACTTCAGCGAGATGCGGCCCGTAGAGATGCAACGCGCCGCAACCCACGATTCGATCTTCGTTCTCAACCACCACGAAGTCGCGGATGTTCTCACAGATCTCAGGGAGCGTTCGGGGCAGGAGTGTGCCATCGCCCGAATAGCTCGCGATCAGGTCATGAATCTGTGTTGCATCGCGCAGCAAGGCTTCACGCGTGTGCATGAACGTCACCTCGCAAGAGTGAGATGCGATGTTCGGCGCGCTGCAGCGCCCTCTTGACTTGATCAGGCGCGGTTCCACCCTCCACGTTGTGGACCTTCAAAACAGCATCGAGGGTTAGCGATTGATACACACTCTCTTCGAAAGCAGCGTGAATCGACCGCAAATCGGCGAGGGGTAGGTCCTGCAATTCACAGCCGCGCTCGATCGCTAACTTCACCACATTTCCCACGGCCTCGTGAGCTAGGCGGGATGGCACGCCGCGTTCAACAAGATACGTCGCCGCAGCCCAGGCATTCATGAAGCCCGATTGCGCGGCTTGCTGCATGCGGCTGAAGTCGAACTCAACTTGCTTCATCCACCCTGTAACTAGCGGCAGAAGAGAGGTTACGGTGCGCGCCGAATCGAATACCGGCTCCTGCGTTTCCTGCATGTCTTTGTTGTACGCCAGCGGAAGTCCCTTCACCGTAACGAGCAAAGTAGTGGAGGCGCCCAACACCCGCGCCACTTTTGCCCGGGCAAGTTCCAGAAGGTCCGCATTCTTCTTCTGCGGCATCGCGCTGCTGCCCGTGGAGTACGGTTCCGGCAACGACACAAAGCCGTATTCCTGGGTCGAAAACAGCATCATGTCCTCCGCCCAGCGGCTAAGGTGCAGCGCCAGGATCGCAAGCGCCTGTACAAACTCAAGTGCAAAATCACGATCGCTGGTCGCGTCGAGACTGTTTGCCGTCGGAGCATCGAAGCCCAGATCGGCTGCAATTGCGCCGCGATCGAGAGCAACCGTGGCGCCTGCGACCGCACCCGAGCCTAGTGGGCAGAGATTCAAACGAACACGACAATCCGTAAGCCGCTCAGAGTCACGCAAAAACATTTCCACATATGCCAAAACCCAGTGCGCAATCAGCACGGGCTCGGCTCGCTGGGTGTGCGTGTAGGCCGGCATCGCTGCATCGCCCGCTTTCTCAGCTCGCGCAAGGAGTGCATTGAGCCAATCAGCGAGTAGACTCTGAATCTGGTCGATCGCCGCACGCACATAAAGGCGCAGATCGGTGGCGATCTGTTCATTCCGGCTTCGCCCGCTATGGAGTTTGTAACCGGTGTCGCCAATCAGCGCGACCAGTTGTTTTTCAACGAAATGGTGAACATCCTCCGCCTCGTCATCCGCGAGAAACGAAGGGACAGACTCCGCCTTTTTTCCAATTTCAACCAGGCCGCGCTCGATGTCCGACAACTCCTCTGACGACAGTATTCCGGCCTGCTCGAGCGCATGCGCGTGCGCTCGGCTCGCCTCTAGTTCGTAGGGGAGCAGGCAACGATCGAACGGAAACGATCGCTGCCACCGCTCGAATTCCGGATCAAGCGGCTGCCGAAAACGGCCGGACCACATCTTCACTTCGTCACCTCCTGCCGGAGTTGCGCGCGCGACCGCGACGGCAGGCCGAGAATCCGGATGAATCCGGCTGCATCCTTCTGGTCGTAACTATCGCCCATGGTGAACGACGAGAGGTCGGTCCGGTAGAGCGAAAACTCAGATTTCCGGCTGACGACCGAGCTGTTTCCTTTGTACAGAGACAAGTTAACGGTGCCGGTCAGGTTCTTCTGCGTGCTCTCCACGAAGGCATCCAATGCTTCGCGCAGAGGCGTGAACCAGAATCCAAAGTAGACCAGCTCCGCGTACTTCAGACCCACGTGCTGCTTGTAGTGCAACAAATCGCGGTCGAGGCATAGCGCCTCGAGTTCGCGATGTGCGGTCAACAACAGCGTTCCACCGGGTGTCTCGTAACAGCCGCGCGACTTGATGCCGACGAAACGATTCTCCACCAGGTCAATGCGTCCGATCGCGTTTCGGCCACCGATCTCGTTCAGCAGTTCCACCAGGGAGACAGGATCCATTTGCAGTCCGTTGACCGAAACTGGCACGCCATGTTCGAAACCAATTTCAACCTGCTCCTCACGATCCGGAGCTTCCTGCGGCGACTTGGTTAGCTGCCAAGTGCTGGGGAAGGGCGCCTTCCCCGCGTCTTCCAACTCCCCACCCTCATGGCTGATGTGCCACAGGTTGCGGTCGCGGCTATGGATCTTTTCGCGGCTCTGCGCCACCGGGATGCCGTGCGCTTCCGCATAATCCAGACAATCCTCGCGGGACTTGAGATCCCACTCGCGCCAGGGAGCGATCACTTTCAACTCGGGCGCCAGCGCCTGGTAGGTCAATTCGAATCGCACCTGGTCGTTGCCTTTTCCAGTACATCCATGGGCGACGGCAGTCGCACCTTCGCGCAGCGCGACTTCCACCTGACGCTTGGCAATCACAGGTCGAGCCAACGATGTTCCGAGCAGATATTTATGTTCGTACACCGCGCCGGCCTTGAGCGCCGGGAACACGTACCCCGTTAGGAATTCTTCCCGCAGGTCTTCGACCAGCACCTTGCTGGCGCCAGTGTCATAGGCTTTTTTGACCACCGCCTCAATGTCATCGCCTTGGCCGACATCCCCGACCATGGCGATTACGTCGTAGTCGTAGTTCTCCTTCAACCACGGAATGATGATCGAGGTATCGAGCCCACCGGAATAAGCGAGTACCACTTTCTTAGGCATGAGCACTCCTTACCGGGAACCGGCTCGCACCGCCCCAGAGCAGTAACATCAGAATCGCTTTCTGAACGTGCAAGCGGCCTTCGGCCTGATCAAAGATCACCGACTGCGGCGAATCCATCACCTCGTTGGTCACTTCTTGCCCGCGATGCGCCGGCAAACAGTGCATGAAGACTGCATGCGGGGCCGCGCGGCTCATCAACTTCTCATTCACCTGGTAGGGTTGAAACACCGGAACTCGCGCATCGGATTCGTGCTCCTGGCCCATGCTCGCCCACGCATCCGTGTACACGGCGTCCGCTCCCGCAACGGCTCGGTCGGGATCGGTGAAAACCTCAAGTTTGGCGCCTGTTTCCAGCGCAATCTCCTGTGCCGCGCCCAGAATCTCCGCGTTTGGTTCATATCCTTCTGGTGTCGCGACGCGTACGCGCGACCCCAACAGCGCGCCCGTCAGCAACAGAGAATGCGCGACGTTGTTTCCATCTCCGACATATGCCAGCGTGACGTTCTTCACATTTCCGAAACGCTCCTGCAGCACCGAGTAGTCGGCCAACGCCTGGCAGGGATGCTCCAGGTCACTCAGCGCGTTGATCACGGGAATCGAAGCGTGCGCGGCCATATCTTCGACGGTCGAGTGCGCGAATGTGCGTAGAACCATCACGTCCACCCAGCGCTCGACGTTGTGCGCGATGTCGTGCAGGCTTTCGCGTGCATCCATCCGGCCGCCTGTCTGGTCCATGAAGAAGGCCGTGCCGCCGAGACTGGCCATGCCCGCCTCAAACGTCAAGCGAGTGCGCAGGGATGGCTTCTCGAAAAACATCACGAGCTGCTTCCCTTCGAGCGTGCGCCGAAAGTCGGACGGTCGCGCCTTAACCACCGCAGCCAAGTCCAGCACTGAGCGCACTTCACTTGGACTCAAGTCCCGCGTCGACACCAAATCCCGTATTGCGGGCTTGCTGACATCGGGCACCGGCGCAGCCGGCGCTCTTTCGACAACCTGACCCCTCATCCCTTTTTCTCCCTTGCGATTTCGACCCCACGACAGCGCTTGCTCTTACGCCACCCTCACTTCGGTCCCCAGTTGCAGTTTGGAAAAATAAAATTGCGGCAAGACATCAGCCTGTGACGCGGGCAGTATCCGCACGCGCCCTACGCCCTTGTTCAGCGCGTGACGGCAAGCCTCGAGTTTCGGCAGCATGCCTCCGTTTACCACCGAGGTCGCCACCAATGTAGAAATCTGATTCAGTCCGAGCCACGGAATCACGGCTCCGTCTGCGTCCTTCACGCCCGCGACATCGGTAAGAAAGATCAAGGCGCTGGCCTGACATCCGACGGCGCAAGCGGCCGCCATCTGATCCGCATTCACGTTGTAGTACTCGCCCATCGCGCCGACGGCGAGGCTCGAGAGCACGGGAATACCACCCTGACTCCAGATCGCTTCCATCCAGCGCGGATCGACGGCGCATATCTCGCCGACATAGCCCAGATCGCCCGCCTTGCTTTCCTTCTTGCGCGCCCGGACCGTTCCCCCGTCTCCGCCGCACAACCCAATCGCAGGTTTCCCTGCCGCGCAAATAGACGAAACGAGCTTCTTGTTCACCATTCCGGCCAGGACCATCAGGGCCATGTCGCGAGTCTCCGCGTCAGTCACGCGCAGGCCGTTGATGAACTCGCTCTTCTTCCCCAATCGCTGCATGGTGCGCGTCAACTCGGTCCCACCGCCGTGAATAACGGCGACCTGATGTCCATCACCGGCCAAGTCGACCACCGCATGTGCACATTTGCGCAGCACAGCGGTATCGTCGAGCGCTGCTCCGCCGATCTTCACGACAACTTTCACTGCAATCCCTCCGCCTCGTTCCAGCCGTACATCACGTTCATGTTCTGCACAGCTTGTCCGGCCGCACCTTTGAGCAGATTGTCAAGACACGAAACAATCACCAATCGCCGTGCGTCGCCGGCCAGGCAGAAACCGATGTCACAGTGGTTGCTGTGCAGCGAATACTGAATTTCCGGCAGCTGCGGGGATGAAAACACGCGCACCCACCGCCGTCCCTTGTAACTGTCGCGATAGCACGCCTCGATCTCCGCGGGTGTAGAAGGCCGCGAAAGATGTACGTAGATGGTCGACAAGATCCCCCGCGGAATCGGCAGCAGGTGCGGGGTAAAGGTCAGTTCGTCCGAAGTCAAATTCAATTGTTCGACCATCTCGCCCAAGTGCCGATGCTTGAATACTCCATACGCCGACAAGTTGTCGGCAACCGAAACAAAATGCGTGCGCGCGGTGGCGTCCTTGCCAGCCCCCGACACACCAGACTTTGAATCCGAAATGATTCCCCGACCGCGGTCGATCAATCCCGCGGCTACCAGCGGCGCAAGAGCCAGGATGACTGATGTCGCATAGCAACCCGGATTGGCCACCAACTCCGCCCCGGCGATCTCCGACGGATGCAACTCTGGCAGCCCATAAACGGCTTTCGAAGCGGTCTCATGAGCGGCCTTCACGTCGGCATCGTCAAATCCGTAGACGCTGCGATGTTCCGCCCTGCGAAGCCGCCAAGCGCCACTCAGATCGATTACCCGAATGCCTGCGCGAATAATCTCGGGCACCAGGCTGCGCGAAAGCTCATGCGGAGTCGCCAGGAATAGCAAATCGACTCCAGCGTGCTTGAGCTTCTCAATCGAGAACGGCTCGAGCGGATAGCCTCCGTTGCCGCACATGGCCGGAAAGCTCTCGCTCAAGTCTGATCCCCCTCCGCCCGACTCGCGCTTCAGTAGCATTGGTTTCTGCAAGCGCTCGTGGCGCACCAAGAGCCGAGTGAGCTCGTAGCCGGCATATCCCGTCGCGCCGAGTACTGCTGTTTTCAACTTCGTCGCCATCAAGCCAGCATTCCTTCGATCCGGCGAGCCAACTGCTGCGCGGTCTTGTTGTCCTGTGAAATCACCAGAATCGTGTCATCCCCTCCAAGCGTCCCCACGACTTCCGACCAATCCTCAGCGTCCATGGCGGCAGCGACTGGCTGCGCGCTACCGACGCTCGTCTTCAGGACCAGAAGGTTCTGCGCCAGTCGAACCTCCACAACGAACTCTCGCACCAGGCGCGACACCGACGGCAGCACCGGTTCGGCAACCGCGACTCCGCTAGCCTGCATATAGCCGTCATACGTTTTCACCAGTCCCAACTCGCGAATGTCACGCGATAGCGTGGCCTGTCCCACGTCAAATCCGCGCCTGGCGAGGTATCCCTGCAACTCCTCCTGGCTCTCGATCGGCCCTTTATGCAGGAGTTCGATGATGATCTTCTGTCTCGTCGCTTTGCTCATAATGCATACTTATTCATAGTGATGAATAATCATGCATGCAGAAGTCCTTGCCTGTCAACCCGATATTTCGTTACCAGGGTGATACTGGGCAGCGCGGACTGGTTTCCAGAACACTGGGTCCAGAGGCAGCGCAGCTACCCGCGCACTCATAACAATTCCTGATTGCCTCCATAAATAGTTTCGATTTCCGGGTGTCCGCGCCCAACGGGTAGATTTGGGCGTGGTCGATCCTCTTCACCGGAGTCAGGGACTGATGCGAAACCGGTTGGTGCTTGGGTTTGTCTGTGCTCTGCTCTTTACTGCTCCGCTCTTGCTTGCACAGGGCCCGACAGCCTCGGGTGGCGTTGACACTGCCCGCGTCGCCAAACTGGAGCAGGCTACCGCGGACGCGAAGGGCTCAGCCGACAACGCCTGGATGCTCACCAGTTCCGCCCTTGTGCTCATGATGACCGGCCCTGGCCTCGCTCTTTTCTACGGCGGACTGGTTCGCAAGAAAAATGTTCTGGCCACGATGGTGCAAAGCTTCGCCATGATGGCGGTCATCACAATCCTATGGGCGCTCGTGAGCTACAGCCTGGCGTTTGCATCGGGTAGTAGTTTCATTGGTGGACTCCACCATCTGTTTTTACGTGGAGTTGGCGCGCAACCCGACGCCGACTATGCCGCTACCATTCCGCTGCAGACGTTCATGGTCTACCAGTTGATGTTCGCCATCATCACGCCCGCCTTGATCACCGGCGCCTTTGCCGAGCGGATGAGGTTCAGCGCGATGTTGGCCTTCATGATCCTGTGGTCGTTAATCGTCTACAGTCCGATGGCGCATATGGTGTGGGGGAAGGGCGGTCTGCTCAACGCATCGCTCGGTGGAAGGTTTCCTTGTCTCGACTTCGCGGGAGGGACCGTGGTTCATGTCACTTCCGGGGTCTCGGCCCTGGTGTGCGCTCTGTATCTCGGAAAGCGTGTCGGCTACCCTAAGGAAGCCATGACGCCGCACAGCGTCGTGCTTAGTTTCGTCGGTGCCTGCCTGTTATGGGTGGGTTGGTTCGGCTTCAACGCAGGGAGCGCGCTATCCGCCGGGAGTCTCGCAACAAGCGCATTCGTCGCCACGCACTTCGGCGCAGCCGCTGCGGTACTTGGCTGGAGCGGAGCCGAATGGATGCGCAACGGCAAGCCCAGCGCTTTAGGCGCGATCTCGGGAGCCGTTGCAGGACTGGTCGCCATTACGCCCGCCGCGGGTTTCGTCGGGCCGATGGCAGCCATCGCCATTGGCCTGCTGGCGGGAGTGTTCTGCTTCCTGATGGTGGTCTCAGTGAAGGCGCGCTTCGGATATGACGACAGCCTCGATGCCTTTGGAGTTCACGGTGCCGGCGGAACTCTGGGCGCGCTTCTAACTGGAGTTTTCGCCGCATCGGCCATCAACCCTATCTTCAAAGATGGACAGGGGAATCCCTTACCATCCGGTTTGTTCGACGGAAACGCGCGGCAGTTGCTCAACCAGGCCGTGGGAGTGATCATTGCGTGGGTGTTGGCGATCGTAGGTACGCTGATCATCTTGAAAGTCGTCGACGCCACCATCGGCTTGCGCGTTACCGAGGATGACGAAGTGCAAGGCCTCGACCTAAGCCAACACGGCGAGGAAGGCTATTCCTGGGAGGTCACCGCTTGACCTACAGTACTCACAAGGCCTCTGCACGGAGGTTCGTCTAACTTCCATGATCAAAATCGAAGCCATCATTCAAACCTCGAAGCTGGAAGCGGTCAAAGATGCCCTGCATGAGATTGGCGTCGAAGGCATGACTGTTCTTGAAGTCCGGGGCCACGGCCGCCAGAAAGGACACACGGAGTTCTACCGCGGGCGCGAATACACGGTCGACCTCATTCCCAAAATTAAACTCGAAACCGTGCTTCCCGACGCAATCGTCGAGAAGGCGGTGCAGGCCATCGTCACTGCGGCGCGCAGCGGCAAGATCGGTGACGGCAAGATTTTTCTCACGAAAGTGGATGAAGCGATCCGGATTCGCAACGACGAGCGTGGTGACAGCGCACTTTAGAGCTTTCAACCATCATTCGCGGAAGCACGTCCCCCGATCCGCACGGTGCATGGAAGGTAGTCCGAGTCCACGGGTTAGGGTATGTCGACAGCCGTACTGATCAGCGAACTGCGGGACCTTTACTTGGAAGAATCGACCAGGATTCAACAAGCGTTCGCGAGCACGGGGGACGGGCGCGCGGCCGTGCAGCAACGCACGCGGCTGGTCGAGGGCATCCTGCAGCGCCTCTGGCAGGAAATCATTTCTCCGGAAGAGCACGGTCCGTCGGGATTCGCCCTGGTGGCGCTCGGGGGATTCGGCCGCGGATGGCTTTTCCCCCATTCGGACATCGATATCCTGTTCCTGCACGCCAGCAGTGACGCCGAGCCCACCTATCGCGATTCCATCCGACGCTTTTCGCAGGAGCTTTGGGACCTGCGGATGAAGATCAGCCCAGCTACGCGCACGCTCGCCGAATGTGATCGCTTCGATCCCGCCAACGTGGAATTCACTGTTTCGCTGCTGGATTGCCGTTATTTGCTCGGCGATCGAGATCTGGTCAACCGCCTGCACGACAAGGTGATTCCGAAGCTGGTCATGCGGGAGGCTCAATCATTGGTGCAGAGCCTGGCCGAGGTTACGCGCTCGCGACATGCCAAGTACGGCAACACGGTCTTCCATCTTGAGCCCAACGTGAAAGATGGACCTGGCGGTCTGCGAGATTACAACGTGGCCTGCTGGCTGGCCGTGATCTCGGCGATGGATAAGCTGCGCGACTGGCCCGAGCCTCGTACCCTGTTTCCGCTTTCCACCCGTAAGCAACTCGATTCGGCTTTGGACTTCCTTATGTCGGTGCGCTGCTTCCTTCACCTGCGCCAGGGGCGTGACGACAATCTTCTCCTGTGGGAGTCGCAGGATGAGGCGGCAGCCCGGCGTATCGGAACACCCGATTCGGAAGGTACCGACGCTGCGGGATGGATGCGAATCTATTTCGGCCAGGCGCGCTCCGTGTACCGGGTGTGCGAACAGTTGCTGGAAGAAATTCCTGCGGCATGGTCATCGCTCTACCGCCAGTTTCAGCACTGGCGTTCGCGATTATCGAACGCGGACTTCTCGGTTGTAGACGGGCTCATCTACTTGCAACAGCCCAATACCCTGCACGACCCCGAAATGCTGTTGCGCACGTTTCATTTCATGGCGACACACGGCCTGCGCCTGAGTACGACCACGGAATATCGCATCGAGCAGGTGCTCCCCTCGCTGGCGGCTACCCCGCCCCGCGGCGCGGAACTTTGGCTTTATCTGGGCGACATTCTGACGCAACCCTACGCCGCTGACGCTCTACGCGCCATGCACGCGTTGAAGCTCCTTACCTTGCTGTTGCCCGAACTCAAGGCGATCGACGCTCTGGTGGTGCGCGACTTCTATCATCGTTTTACGGTCGACGAGCACTCCTTCGTTGCGATCGAGAGCCTCCATCGTCTTCGCCAGTCGGAAGCAGAGTGGGATCAGCGCTATGCCGAATTGTTCAGTGAACTCGAACGTCCGGAGTTGCTGTATCTCGCGCTGCTGCTACATGACGTAGGCAAAGGAACCCCCAACGTCAATCACGTGGACGCGAGCATGCAGGCGGCCGAAAGCTGCTTGGAGCGTCTCGATCTCGACCCTTCCGAGCGCGAAACTGTTCTCTTTCTCATCGGAAATCACCTCGAGATCTCCACTACGCTGCGGCGCGACATCTATGAGCCTGAGACGGTGCGCATCTTCGCCGAAAAAATGGAGACGCCTGAACGCCTCAAGATGCTCACCCTGCTCACGTATGCCGACATCAAGGCCGTAAATCCCGACGCACTGACCCCCTGGAAGGCAGAAAATGTTTTTCAGCTCTACATCGCAGCTTTCAACTACCTGAATCACAGTGTTGACGAACGTTTGCGCGCTGACAGCGAAGACGATCACCTGGCGCAAATCCGCGCCCTCGTGCCCACTGCCGGCAGGAAGCTCAAGACATTCCTCGAAGGATTGCCCAAGCGCTACCTGGCCGCTTATTCGGCCACTGACGTCCTCGCCCACGTAGAGATGGCCGGTCGGTTAGGCAAGGACCCCGTTCAGCTTCTGCTGGAGCGCGGCCGGCACTGGTTCGAACTGACTCTCGTCACCAGCGACCGCCCGTTTCTGTTCGCATCGGTTGCCGGTGTCTTAGCCGCGTGGGGCATGAACATCGTTAAAGCCAACGCTTTTTCGAACCAGGCCGGTACGGTCGTGGATACGTTCTACTTCACCGACCGATTCCGCACGCTCGAACTGAACCTGCAAGAGTGGGAACGTTTCAAGCGCAGCATTATTGGCGTTCTGTTGGGAGAAAGCGACCTCGATCGCATGTTGCGCGAGCGCTTGCGGGCAGAGAAGCCCGGAACCGCCAAGGTGAAAGTGGATACCAAGATCGATTTTGACGACACCTGTTCCCTGCGCAGCACACTCGTGCAAGTCATTGCTCAGGACCGGCTGGGACTGTTGCACACGATTGGGTCCTGCCTGGCGCATCAAAAGTGCAACATCGAGATTGCGCTGATCGACACCGAAGGCCAGATGGCCATTGACGTTTTCTACCTCACGGCGAATGGTGCCAAACTCAGCCGCGAGCAGCAACACCTTGTAAAAGCATCACTTTTAGAGAACTTGCGAGTAGATTGATCGATTCGGAAGTCAACTTCTGACGGTATTTCTATAACCTTCCGCGCCGAGCCGAAGACCGCGATGCCTTCTGGTTTCGCCAGGCTGCTCCGCTGAAACACCACAGGCCCACACATACACCGCCGACGAACGTCCCGATAATGATCAAATAGGCGAGAGACTTAAAAGGGGTCAGGCGGATGCTCGCGCCGTCCCATTGTGTAAACGTCCACACGAACTGCCCATAAAGTGAAACCACCAGCAGCACCGCTAACATTAAAATACCGACTGCCGTAGTGCCAAATCCCAGGCTGTAGAAGAGAATGGCGCTCCAGTGATCGACAGCGCCAGAAGCAGCAGACGTTGAGGAACGCGGTACGGCGGCCCGCACGGCGCCACCAGCGGTTGAGGCCGGACGCGGTCGCTGAGTTCGGGTTCCGTCCGTGAGGGGCACGCCTAGTAGCGTAAAACGACTGCCGAGTTTCAGACAGGCTCCGTCAGGTCATGGCCTTTGGGTACGCTTCGGGGCGTTGAGGACAAAGGAGTTCAATCCGCGCTGTCGGCGGCCGGGGCCGCAACATTCGTCCGTTCGCGGGCCTGCGTGCGTAGGAATGCCATGTAAAACACAACTGCCAAATTGATGAGGAAGATTGCCAGGCGAACGAAATCCGGGCTTCTAGCGAGTTCGTAAATTTCGAATGGCAAGTAGATCGCGCCCGAAACTAAAGCCAGCCACTCCGCCCAGGGCCGCTCCCCCCATAGTCCGTAGGCCTCAGCAAAGCGCAAGCTCGAATAGGCCAGCGCGCCAATTGCCACCGCCCAGACCTTACGGTCAGTAACCTGATCCGCCAAATTCAGGAAGACCTGCGCGTAGTGCCCGTCGGGGCTGATGTGCAGCCATTCCAGAAAGCTTTCGGCTACGTCCCAGGCGTCGCGGTGCACCAGCGATAGAACGCCGAATCCTGCCAGCAACACCACCAAACCTTTGAGGAATTCGACCGACGCAACGGCCCGAAGGGCTCGCAATTGTCGCGAGTGCGAATCTTTGGACGAAAACGAACGCAGAGCCGGCCCCCGATGGATCTATTGAAAATGATACCTGCCCGATCGAGCACAGCGCAAAAGAAAATCTGCTATCCCGGAAACAAGTACTGGTACTACAGGCAACCCCGGAACCTAAGCGCGTTCACTTCAGCCGCTCTTGACAAGTACGCCACTCCGGCGTACTGTGTACGCTGATATGGCGTACAAGGCACTGACCGTTCAGGAACTCCTGGATCTGATGAAGAAGATCCAGGGAGAAAAGACCAACACGCAATTCGCTGCCGAGATTGGGATCTCGAAGCAGTATCTGACCGATATCTACAATGGCCGCAAGGTCCCCAGCGACACCGTTTCGGGCGCGCTTGGTTTCACGTCCCGCGTGTTCACATGCTATGTCCCGTCAGCGACCGCCGCCAAAGAGGAGATGCCCAGTGCAATCCCAAAATCCAAAGCAACGCGTTCTCGTAAACGTGATTCTCGATAAGTCCGGCTCCATGGCCAGCAAGTTGAAGGATGTAATCGAAGGCTTCAACGCCTACCTTGACGGCCTGGCGCAAGAGGACAAGGTCGAGTACCTGTTTTCCTTGACCCTGTTCGACACGCAAGTGGCGTACCGGCACGTTGCAATTCCGCTCTCCCAGGTGCATAAGCTAGACACAAAGTCGTACGAGCCCGGAGGAAACACGGCCCTCAATGATGCAATTGGTATCACGGTGCGGAAGATCGACGCCGACCAGCCGCAAGTGGACAAGGTGGTAACCGTGATCATGACAGACGGCGAGGAGAACTCTTCGCGGGAGTGGACCCTCGATGCCGTGAAAGGGCTAATCAGTCAGAAGGAAAGTGAGGGTACGTGGACGTTCGTCTTCCTAGGCGCGGCACCAGATGCGTGGGACCAGGGACGCGGTTACGGCATTCCCGCGGCCAACGTCGCACGATACGATGCCGACCAATACCGTGCCGTTCTGGCCTGCACGGCGCGCGGCACGAATGCCTTCGCTTCCAGTCCCGCCCCTAAGTCGACGAATCTTTTCGCGTCGTTTTCCAAAGCCGTTCTGGAGAAGGCTGGTTTGCGCCAAGCCACGGACAACGCCGAGGACGGCTAGGAGAGTTGCAGGACTACAGCAAAAACCCACAGCCTGCGCCGTGGGCTTTTGCTTTCTCGAGGCTTTCTTATTTTGCCACTGCTGCCTGGCTTCGCTGTAAGAGCCGCCTGGCCTGAGAGATGAGATCGACGACTTCAAACGGTTTCACCAGGGATGCAATTCCATTTGCCAGCAGGTAATTGCGGATGTCTTGCTCGGCAATGCTTGAGAATGTGAACATCATCTTCTTCTCAAGACCGGGACAAGCCACTCCTATCCAGCGATGAGCGTCTTGCGCGCTCCACCCGCCGGGCATTCTTCCATTCATGATGACCGCGTCAAAGCTCTCCGCGCGAAGGCGGTTCTTGGCCTCTTCCACGTTCATCAGGGCCACAACCTGAGCACCGGCACCGACCAACACATCGCGCTCGAACTCCAGCACAGCCTCTTCGTCTTCCAGGAGAAGCACCCGACCCTCGATCGCCATCTCTCGCCGAGTCGTGGCGGTCACGGGCTCGCTCTCAATCACATGCCCCGACGCCGGCAACCGGATCTCTACGGACGCGCCGCCCTCCGGTCGATTATGCGCGGTGATGTCACCGCCGTGCTCCTTGATGATTCCGTAGCAGATGCTTAGGCCGAGTCCGGTTCCCTTGCCCACGCTTTTTGTAGTGTAAAAGGGGTCGAAAATGCGGTTGGCATCTTTGATGCCGACTCCGGAGTCGAGAAATTCGACTCGCACCTGCCCGTCCACCCCGTGAATGCGAACCTTTAACTTACCGCCCTTGCCACCCTCGAGGATCGCGTCCACTGCGTTATTGATGATGTTGAGGAAGACTTGCTCAAGCTGATGCGGATCCGCCGTCACCGAAGGCGCGTCGACCATCGTCTCGCGTTCCAGCAGGATATTGTTGACCTTAAGATCGTACTCGCGCAGAGCTAACGTCTCATCGACAATCTTGCGGATATCGACTTCCTGCTTCTGCGGAGTGCGCTGGCGCGCAAACGAAAGCAGGTTTTGCACGACGCGATGCGTCCGCTGCGCCTGCTTGAACAGCTTCCGGACGAAGTCCGAAGCGCGATCGTTAAGGCCTTCGCTCTCAAGCAACTGCGCGTAGCCGAGAATCGCGGTTAGCGGGTTGTTTAACTCGTGCGCCACGCCTGCGATCAACTGTCCGACCGCCGACATCTTTTCGCTCTGCAACAACTGTTCCTGCGTCTTTCGCAAGTCCTCGTACGCCCGGCAAGTCTCTTCGTACAGCCGGACTTTCTCGATGGTGGTCGCCAGCTGCCTGCCCACCGCGACCATCATGTTCTCGTCATTGCTGCTGTAGACGCGCGCCTCCGGACTGCTGATGCCCATGATGCCGATCGGGCTGTCCTTGCTCCACAACAGCACCCAGATCCAGGACCCGGGGCCGTCGGCCTTCACGAAGTCAGCCACCAGCGGCGGAAGGTGGGGCAGGAACTCGGCCGTGAGAACCTCGGTGCGCGACCGCATCACCAGGTCGCCGAATCCATTTGTGAACTCGACCACGTTAAAATGCGCCCGCTGTTCGCTGCGCTGTCCCCATCCGGCACGGCGGCGGAAGGTTGTCTCATCCGAGTCAGAAAGGTAGATCGAGCCAGTTTCCGCCCCGAACAACGAAATCACCTGGCGCAGAGTCAGGTTCAGGATCTCATCGAGATCAAATGATTGCGTAGCGATTACAGCCATCGCGTTTAGCGCGTTCAACTCGCGATTCCGCCGGCGCATCTCGTCTTCCACGCGCTTCTTTTCCGTCATGTCGAGGACAAAGCCCTGGTAACGCTCGATATGCCCGGACCCATCGCGTGTGGCAAAACTGCTTTGCGAAACTGTCATCTGCGCGCCGTCTTTGCGCTGCAGCGTCACTTCAAAATTACGCACATAGTTGTGCGCATCGATCTCCTTACGGAACCCTTCGCGCTGATCGGGCGAGACATACAATTCCCTGTTGATGTTCAGTGACATCAGCTCTTCGCGCGTTTCGTAGCCGAGCATCTGCACGAAGGCATCGTTACAGTCGAGCAACTTTCCTTCGGGCGTCGCAACAAAGACTCCCTGCTGCACCTGGTCGAACAAGAGCCGGTAACGCTCTTCTGCGCTGCGACGGTCCGTCGTGTCGCGAATGACGTGAATGGTTCCCTTCTGCTTGCCGCCCTGTTCGGAGTACGACGAGGTCGACACCATCGAGTACCCGCCGAAGCAGGGGTCCGGTCCTTCCACAAAGTCCACATCGCCGCGCGAGCAGTAGGGACAGCTTGTCCATTTCGCAAAATCATGTGGCAGGGCATCCTCGCAGGTGTTGCCCATGACGTCAGCAGGAGCCAGTCCGAGGTGCTGCAAGAGGGCTTCGTTCGCCTTCGTGATTACGAATTCGGAGTCGTGCGCCAGAATCGCGTCCTGGATCGAATCGAACGTGTTCATCCACTGGCGCTGTGAACGCAGCACTTGTTCCAGCAGCCTGAGGTTTTCGACCGCGATGCCAACCTGGCTGGCGCTGGCATGGAGAAAATCCATCTCCTCCAGCGAATAGGTGTAGGCGTGTGCCTTACCGAGAGCAACCGTGCCGACGGGACCCTTCTTCCCGAGCAAAGGCACCAGCACAAGATGATCCAGTCTTTCGTCCTGCATGTAAGCCTGCACCGAAGGCATCATGGCGCTGGCTTTCACCAATGTCGGCTTTTGTTCCGCAAGCGCCTTTTCGACCGCCTCATCCAGATGGATGAGATTCGCGCCTTTCAGAAATTCAGACGAAACGCCAACGTAGTTCGTGATGGCAACTGCCTGATCGGTCTCTCCCGGCCGGAACCAGGCCGCCTTGGCGTTCATGACTTTTTTAAATTCGTCGAGAGCCGACTGCATCATCGGGCCGTGCTGTTGGGTACGCGCAATCGCCCCGGTCAGGCTGTTGATGACTGCCAGGCGTTGCGTGCGCGCCCGCGAGTCATCGAAGACCATAAACAACATTCCCAAACCGAGCAGCAGGTCCGTCATCAGGAAAACGCCGGACGGAACGACGTTCGTCACCCCCGGCCAATCCAGATGCAGAAAGAACAATCCACAAGCCATTAGCCAGGGGCCGATCTCAAAGCGTCCCCATCGGTAGCGCAACAGCTGAACGGCCGCTGCGATGGCCAGAATCCGATACGCGATCTCCAGCGGCACCCGAGCGACAATTTCATCGGGCCAATACAGAACTCGCGCCACCGAAAAAGTCATCACCGAAATGGTGATCATCAACAACGTGAAAATGTATTTCTCAGTGCGGGTGTAGATAAGAATGGAAGCTGAGAAGAGACTGATCGCGAGAACAAAAGCGGCCTGCGAAACGGCCTGGAGTTCAAGAGAAGCAGTGAAGGCGGTCGAATCCACGCCAAACCACAAAGAAAGTCCGTAAGCCAGCCAACCGAGAATCCAGATCAGCAGGAAACGTTCGCGGAACGTGCGGAAGACCAGGATGCTCGCGGCCAGCATGATAAACGCCGCCGACTCCTGGGCTGACAGCTTCGGTACGGCCAGCGTCCCGGCCGCAAATAACATACACATTGAAAGAATCATCGCAGTTCGCTTGCGTGAGCGTTCGTTTTGTAAATATCACGCGGCGACCCGTTACCAATCGGTTTTCCGCCTCCCTTTGGTTACTTTCGGAACATAGCAAGTGGGGTATTATGCAGTAGACTCCAAACTCGGAATCATGCCCTCGGAACGCATCCTAGTCGTCGACGACGAAGACTCAATTCGTGAGATTGTGTCTTCCATGCTCGCTTCTGCTAACTACCAGTGCCGTCAAGCAGCTTCCGGCCTCGAAGCCCTCGCCTTGCTGGATTCCGGCGAGGAATTCGAGTTGATGTTGTCAGACCTGATGATGGCTGGCATGGACGGAATCGGGCTGCTCGAGAAGACCAAGGAACGCTATCCCGATATGCCGGTCGTGATGGTTACCGCGGTGCACGACATTTCCGTCGCGCTCACCGCCATTCGCAACGGCGCTTACGACTATCTCCTGAAGCCGTTCGAACGCGAGCAACTGCTGAACACGGTGCGGCGTGCTCTCGAAAACCGGCGCCTGAAGCTGGAGAACCGCGCGTACCAGACGAATCTGGAAGCACTGGTCGCGCAGCGCACGGAGCAGTTGCGGCAAGCTTTGGGCGAGTTGGAGAAGTCCTACGACATTACGCTCGAGGCCTTGGGCGACGCGCTTGATCTCCGCGATGCGGAAACCGAAGGCCACTCCAAGCGCGTGACGGCATACACCATCGCCATTGCGCGCGCCATGCAGATTCCTAAAGAGCACATCGCCGTGATCGCGCGCGGCGCTTTCCTGCACGACATCGGCAAGATGGCCATCCCCGATGCGATTCTGCGAAAGCCCGGCGCTCTGTCGGCCGACGAAGTCACCATCATGAAGGAGCACGCCTTCCTGGGGTACAAGATGTTGCTGAAGATTCCGTTCCTGCAGGAAGCGTCGGAGATCGTTTACTCGCATCAAGAAAAGTACGACGGTTCGGGTTACCCGCGCGGGTTGAAGGGCGACCAGATTCCTCTCGGCGCGCGTATCTTCTCGATCGCCGACACCCTCGATGCCATCACGTCGGATCGTCCGTACCGCCCCGCCCGCCCATTCCAGGCTGCAAAGAAAGAAATTCAGGATTGGTCGGGACGGCAATTCGATCCCGAAATTGTGAAGGTCTACAACGAAATCCCCGACAAGCTCTGGGCCGATCTTCGCCGCCAGATCGACGCCCAGATCCACAACTTCCCTTCCTACGCGAGTGGCGCCAAGGGCGGCCTGTAAGCCTCGTTCCCGTCTGAATTCGCCACAAATAGCCTACCTACCCCAGGCCTAGTCCCTGTTCCCTGTCACCCCTGACCTGTCACCTGTAACCTGACCCTCGCAGGCAGCCCTTTGCGCCTTCCTCACATCCAAATTGCTGAGCCATCCCCGACTCTTTCTCACCGAGGTCCGCTATGTTCAGCTTTCGGTCCCGAACGCTGTTGTCTCTTTTCGCCGGCCTGATCGCCTCCCCGTTATTTGCGCAAGATCCGGCGGTGGCTCCCCAAGCGCCTCCCAACGCAATTCCGGAGGGTACACGCTTCCTGATTCGCCTCAACGACAAGCTCGACACCCGCGACCTGAAGCCGGGCAAGCATTTCAAAGCGAAGCTCTCTGAGGACCTGGTCGCCGGCAATGGCGCTGTGATCCCGCGCGGAAAGACCGTCAAAGGACACGTGAGTTCTATCGAGCAAGGCTTGCATGCGCGCATGATGCTCAGCTTCGACGAGATCGATACCGGCCACGGTTCAATGCCGCTGATCGCCACGGTCACTGGTGTGCCGGGTGACCACGCCGTGAAAGAGCCTGGCGAAGAAGGTGAACTGCAGCGCAAGGGTATGAGCAAGGAACATGAGATCGAAGCGGTTGCCGTGGGCGCAGGCGTCGGTGCGGCCGCTGGCGCTGTGAAGGGCGGAGGCAAGGGCGCCGGCATCGGCGCGGGCGCGGGGGCAGGTGTGGGCGCGATCGCCGGGTTGCTCACTGACCACGATTTGCGGCTGGAGAAGGGCACCGTGTTGGAAGTGCGCCTGGACCATCCGCTGCAGATTCCCTGGCGTTAAAGGGTTACTTTAAGAATCTCATATTTGACAGCAATGGCCGCCGGCGAGTCGGGCGGCCATTGCCTTTTGTACAAACTGCCTCTTAGACGTTCCCAGGAGTGCACCGGGAGCCCTCCGACCATATACACTCTCACGCGACACTTTTTACGGATTACGGAGACGCACGTATGAAACTCACTTCTTTGCTGGTTGCACTCTTGTTCCTTTCTTCGCTGGTATTCGCGCAAGCTCCCACGGTGAATGCCTCCGCGAATACGCTCTTCACTGGCGCAGAGGGCAAGTTTGAAAGCGCACCCGATACGGCCGTCGTACAGTTCAACGTTTCCGCCCAAGCCGACAACGCGAAGGCCGCCTACGATCAAGCCTCGAAACAAACCGAGCAAGTACGCCAGATCATGCGCGACAACGGCATCGATCCGAAAACCGCGCAGATCAATTCCTATTCGATCGAACCCGTGTACGACTGGAAAACTGCGAAGCGCAAGCTCATCGGTTATCGCGCCAGCACCAGCGTGACTTTGAAACTTAAAGACTTCGCCAAGATTGGTCCTATCACCCAACAACTCGCTGACGCCGCTGTCAGCGAGAGCCAGTCCATCACCTACACGCTCGACAACATGGACGACGCTAAAACCAAGGCGATCGCCGACGCCTACCGCCGAGCCCACGACTCAGCCACGGCCCTCGCAAAGGCGGCCGGACGCTCCCTCGGAGAATTGTCATACGCCTCGGTCGACACGTTTGAGAACATACGCCCCATTGCGCCGATGCCGCGCGTCATGGCCATGAAGGATGCAGCTGCGGCACCTGCGCCGACCGAAGAATTCTCCCCTCAGACGGTGACCGTAACGGCGCACGTCAATGCGCTGTTCAATTTGAAATAAAGCGGGTGATGCGGTCGAGGCAAACCACCGCCCACCCTGGAGGGACACCGCTTCTAAGGTTCCTTGGGGGGATCGTTGGTTCCGAGATCAATCCGAAATTGATCTTTTTCGTCGACCACTGTGTAGTCTGCTGGCACCTGGAACAGCGCTGGATCGGGTTCCGTGCGCTCTAGATTCTCCAAGTGGGTGGCGGAGTCTCCAGCGCGTGGGTCGGAGCATTTGGAAAGAGTCGTGAGCTTCAGTTCTTCGGAGTATTGATTTTCGCAAACCCGGACCAAAGGTTGATCGTTGCCGTCAAGACCTTCCGGGGTAGTCATCGTAACTTGTCTTACTGCGACCTCGACTCCGTCGTCGGTCATATGTTTCCCCAATGCCTCTTGCTTTATTTCAGGTTGCTGGGATGATTCGTTCAAATTCGGATTTGTGGCAAGCCTTTGCGCCGGGCGAGTGGTGTCTGCACTTCCTTCACTCCGAACACGCCTCGAGGCCTCCGCTGCCGTCAGGATCTTGAGACGATGTGCGATGCGCCTATTTGTATCGAGCACGTACACATAGCCTGCCACCGGGTCGCAGATGCGGACGATGCTGCGCCCAGGCTCTACGGTATGGACCGGGAGAGCTCCCGCATATGTGAACCGCTCCGTGCGCGTCCTGCCCTGTAAGTCTCGGTACAATCTGGCTTCGTCCCACTTCTGGTGAATATTGGTTCCGTTGGCCAGTTGCTGAGTATGCTCCGAAACCTCGGTTGCGGAATACGGCTGCCCGGTCACAACGGCGTCCGACGTCCCGGGACCCGCTACAACCGCGGTTTCGAAAATGAGGCTACCGTTGCGAATGTGCCCCTCCATTCCAATCCCGTCATCCTGCTGCTGGGCGAGTACCATGCCTGATAGCAAAAACGTTAACAGAAACAGACGAGAAGAGATTGCAGTCAGAAGGTTCATGGACACCCAACGTGTGAATTTCCGGCGCCCGTTTCACGGGGAGATGCAGTTTCGGACCGCGCCATCCGCGTACTTACCGTCGGACAAAGCCTACGGTGAAAGGACCAGACTCCTCGACGATGGTGTAGTCCGCCGGCACTTGGAACAACTCAGCGTCCGGCTCAGAGCGTTCGAGATTCTCAGTGCGAAACGTTGTACTTCCGGAACGTGGGTCCGAGCATTTCGACAACATCGTGATCTTCAACTCCTCGGAGCGCCATATTTCGCAGACCCGGTTCAGTGGACGGTCGTTGCCTTCCACCCCCGTCGGCGTCGTCACGGTTACCCGCGTTCCCTCTACCTGGACTCCGTCGATCACACTGGTTCCCAGCGGTTCCCGTTTCATTTGGCGACGCGCGAGGACGCTGTTTCTGGCAGGCGCGCCACCCGCCACTGGTTGAGAACGCGGCACAGCAAGAGTCCCGACCGATGGCCCCGGCTTGGATGACTCCTGCACGGAAACTGTGAAGCGATGCGCGATGCGCTTCTGCGTCTCCAACGAGTACGAATACCCTGACACCGGATCGTAAATGTGAATCAGCTTCGGAGCCGTATCCTTTGAACCGCTCTGCCCAGGCAATCCCAAAAACACGGATCGCTCTGTCCGAGTCCGCCCTTCCGAGTCGCGATACATCCGCGATACCTCGCGTTTTTGATCGATGTGCGCGCCGTTCGTCAGCGTCTGGCGATGCTCCGAAACCTGGTCCGCTGAGTACGGCTGTCCGGTGACCAGCACTCTTTCCAGCCCAGGACCAGCGACCAGAAAGCTCTCAGACACGGCCACGCCATTTCGAATGGTTCCTGCCGCTCCCCTCACGCCGTCGTCGTGTTGGGAAAGGGCAACGCCGCATCCTAGGAACACCATCAGAAACAACCGGCTAGGGAGTTCAGTCAGAAGTTTCATGGCCATCCCTTTTCGCAATCTTAGGGGCCGCCCCGCCGCCGGGGAATTACTTGGGTCTTGATGGGCGCAGGGTTCGACGCCCTTGGAACGAAAACTCCAGCTAATCTTGCACTACGACCGCGGGAGCCGGCTCCCATCCAAGGGCACCGACCGCTGAATCACCATCTCCACGGACGTCCCTGGCTCCAGCCGAACATCTCCGCCGCGCGACAGCATGCCGATCGCCGCCCCTACACCTGCGCCGATCCCGCCGCCGATCCCCGCACCCTTCCAACCGCCTGAGCTCAATCCGCCGATCGCCGCTCCAGTACCGGCGGTCTTGGCCACCGTCTCCAACTTCTTGCCAGTGTCGCTGTCCTGCCGGATCGTGCCTTCCGAGTCCTTCATCGTGGCGTGCTCTGCGCCCGGAACATTCTCCAGTGCGCCCGGCAGCATGACCGTATAGCCGCTGGGATAGATCAGCGATGTGAAATGAATCAGCAATTCGGCGCGACCCTTGACGTGCCCGCCCCGCTGAATGTGGCTGATCTTGCCCTGCACGTACGTTCCCACCGGGATCAGAATCCTGTCGTCGATGGCAATGGGAAACGTGGTCTCTGCGTATACAGCGTCGCCCTCGCGCGCGGTCTTAGTCGAGATGGCCTGCTTCAGGCGCAGCGCCACCTTGGTGCCGGCCGGAATCTCCACGGTCGTAACTCTTGCAGAGCTTACGGCGGGCTTGCTGTCGGCTGTCTGCGCAAAAGTAGCTGCCGCAAGTGCCAAGGGCACAATTGAAGCTGTCATCCAACGCATAAAGTCATCTCCCGAGCCAGACATGGTAGCCCCAATTCGCACCGTCCCCCCATGATTTTTTCGAAGGGGGGCGCTGTAACTGCTTCCTAGGATGCAACCTGCGTTTGCCGAGTTGACTGGACAGGGCTCCGAACCGAGGTGGGATTCCCAACCGAGAACGCTATGACTCACAGTATGGCGGGATAACGCAGGCCATTAGCCGCCCCGCCGCATCAAGTTCTCGCGCACATTCCCCATGAACTGCGACTGGAGCTTCTGGGCGCATAGCTCGCCGCAGACGTGTAGCGTGCCTTCTTTTTGCGCGATCTCCTCGTCCCAGGGACAAAGGTAAAGGACGGGAATACTGAGGTCGGCAAACGACGTCCACATCAGCCACCAGCGGTCGCTCGAGCCCTTGAGCGTGCCGCAGTTGGGACCGGCACAGCGATAAAAGGGGTTCGTCGGACCTTTGGGTGTACCGTTCGTCAAACCTTCGCTCCTGAAGCCGGATCTGCCGAACCCATTCTAGCGAAACCCAAGCCCGCCGACACGCCGCGGAAGTTCCTTAGAATCCGGCCCATGCGGCCATAGGCTAACGGGTACTGGTGAACGATTGGAAGAGAGATCCCAAGGCAAGAGTCGCGCAGCGATGTCAGAGGCTAGCCCGCACGTACGTGCGGGGTAGGCAGCCCGAAAGCCAAAGTCCCCTTCAGGGAACGACACGCCGGCTACTTGTAAAGCAAATACTTCGCCCGCATCTCGCCAAACCTCTCCAAAGATTCCCGCCAACCTTCGGCAATCCTTCGCGGATCCTGCCCGGCTACGAGGGCGTCGAACGCCGCCTGGTTCACCAACAGATCCGCCATCCGCTCGATCTTGAAATCCTTGGGATAGAGTTTGCGCAACGCAGCCGCCAATTCCACTCCCAACTCGGGAGCGTCGATCGTATTCCGGTCCAGCACGACGATGTTCACGCCCTGGCACAGCTGTCCCGAATACACGCTGGACGTCGGCGTAAAGCTCACCGGCACAAAGCGCAGGCCCGACAACGCGCGCGCATTCAAATACTCCGCCAACTCCCGAGCCTTGATCCAGGGCGCCCCGATCCACTCAAACGGAGTGTCGGTCCCGCGCCCGACCGAGATATTCGTTCCCTCGATGAGCGCCACTCCCGGATACAACTCGGCCTCGCGTAGACTTCGCAGATTCGGCGACGGATTGATCCAGGTCAGCCCGGTCGAGTCGTACCAGTCCCCACGCATCCAGCCGTCCATGGGAATCACCTTGAGCTTTGCGCCGATGTTCCGTTCGGTGTTGAACATCTGCGCCAGCTCGCCCATCGTCATGCCGTGACGCACAGGAACTGAGAAGTAGTTGGTAAAACGCTCCTGCCCAGGATCGGCAACCGGACCCTGCACGAACGACCCGGTGATCGGATTCGGACGATCAAGCACAATAATCTCGATGCCCGCTTTGGCGGCGCCTTCCAGAAAGTAGCCCAGCGTCGTCTCGTACGTATAGAAACGAACGCCGGCATCCTGAATATCGAACACGACGGCATCGAGCCCCTTCAAAACATCGATCGCGGGACGCCGAGCCGCATCAGTGGCTCCGTAAACGCTGTACACAGGCGCACCCGTCGCGGCATCTTTCGAGTTTCCGACATCGGTCGTGTCGAGCGTGCCGGTGACGCCGTGCTCCGGGCTGAATATGGCCTCCAGCGAAACTCCGGGCGCGCTCGCCAGCACATCAATTGTGCGACGCCCTTCGGAATCCACTCCGGTCTGATTGGTCACCAACCCGACCTTGCGCTTCGCTTCGCCCGATTTCAGAGCATCGAACCCATGCTCCTCAAGAACATCGATGCCGGTCTTCACAACGCCGTTCCGCGCGGCAAGCCTGCGCCCGCCGCTCTGCGCCTCGCTGTATCCCGTGACACTTTCCCAGCGCAGCTTTTCTTTCTCCTCGACCGTGAGGGGCAAGGCCGCCGCCACGGCTGTCGCCACCTTGGTCCGCAATCCAATCGCATTGCCCTTCCCGCGCGGGTGGACGGAATTCGTAAGCAGGATGATGTAACTCTTGGTGGTGGGATCGATCCAGATCGATGTCCCTGTGAAACCGGTATGTCCGAACGATCCGACCGGCAACAGTTCGCCCCGATTCGTGGAAAACGGAGTATCGACGTCCCACCCGAAGCCCCGCACGGCGGTCGCGGTCGGAGGTTGTTCGGCGATGCTCATCTTTTCGACCGTGAGCGGGGAAAGAATCGGGCTGCCGCCATTCAGCAAAGTCTGCGCAAACATGCTCAGGTCGTCCGCGGTAGAGAACAGCCCTGCGTGTCCTGCGACACCGCCCATGCGAAAGGCAGTTGGATCATGTACTTCCCCGCGTAGCATGTGGTCATGATCGTCGAATTGTGTGGGCGCGATCTTCGGGACGCCAGGCGTTCGGCGGAAGATAACGGGTATGCGTCATCTTCAGCGGCGCGAAGACATGCTCCGCGGTATAGTGGTCTAGGCTCTCGCCGGAAACCTTCTCCACCAGCGCCCCGAGCACAATGAAGTTGATGTCGCTGTACACGAAGCCGGAACCCGCGGGATTGTCGGGCTTCTCCGCAAACGCCATCTTGTAGGCGGTGTCTTTCCCTTCCCAGAGGGTTTGCAAGTCGAGATCGGGCGCGAGCCCGGAATAGTGCGTAAGCAACTGCCGAACCGTGATGTCGTCCTTGCCGTTCTGCCCGAAATCAGGCAAATACTTCACAACCGTGTCGCTGATGCGCACCTTCCCGCGCTCGACCAACTGCATCACCGAGGTTGTGGTCGCAATGACCTTGGTCAGCGAAGCCAGGTCGAAGATCGTATCGACCGTCATCAATTCCCGGCGTGGCTCGAGCGAGCGATTTCCAAAAGCCTTTCGATAAACCACCTTCCCGTCATGGCCGATCAGCACTACGGCTCCGGGAATCTGGTGCTCGTCGATGGCGTGCTGCACAATCGAATCGACCACGCTCAGACGCCCGAGCGAGGTGACTGGTTTCTGGCTGGTGGCAAAAGCGGGTGCCGATAGGAGTAGACAAAGGCCGACAAAAGCGCCTGCGACGAGTGCCGATCCCGGCCGACCCGCCGGGAAACTCATGACCCTGGCGCGTAAGCGCAAAGAATTCTCGTATGCCCCCGCAAGGCGCCTTCTAGAGGACGCCCGCAACCACACCCGCGCGCTCACGTTCACCCGAACCTTCTCCACCCTGACGGAATTCAATACTTCGACTCTACACAACTAGCTGAACTGCCTCAATGGAACTCGGCACCCGGAGGTGCCATATCCGCCACCGTCCGTTCGCTTTACCGGACCGTGACTCTTTGCTATAACCGCAAACGCGGACCATTCTTCTGAATTTGCACTTGTCCAAACCCGCTCCGGTCGCTGCCTTCGACAATCAGGACCAACGCTTCGCAGCCGCCTTTCGCATCCTGGAAGATGCAATCGCAGCGCACGCCTTTCCGGCAGCCTCGGTCGGCGTGGCCCACCAGGGCAAACTTGTCATCCTTCGTGCCTTCGGTCACTTCACGTACGACGTCGGGGCGCCACAGCCAAGCACGGCAACGCTTTTCGATCTCGCATCCGTCACCAAGGTTCTCGCCACCACAACCATGGCCATGATCCTGTACGAACGTGGCCTGCTCGATCTGGATACGGCACTGATTTCAATCGTAGGCGAATTCTCGGGCGAAGACCCGCGGCGCGACGAAGTCACCATGCGCATGCTGCTGGCGCACAGTTCGGGCCTGCCCGCGTATGAAAAGCTCTTTCTTCGTGCTCACACGCGCGAACAGTTGCTAGAAGCGGCTTTCACAACGCAATTGGCAAATGATCCCGGCTCGCACGCGGAGTACAGCGACATCGGATTCATTCTCTTGGGCGTCGCCTTGGAGCGACTCGCCGATGAATCATTGGACCGCTTCTGCCAGCGAGAGATCCTAGGACCTCTCGCCTTGACCCACACCACCTTCACTCCCGCAGCAGCATTGCGCCCCGGCATCCCGCCGACCGCAGACGACCAAACATTTCGCCATCGCATTATCCAAGGGGAAGTTCAGGACGAGAATGCCAGCGTCATGGGCGGAGTAGCCGGCCACGCGGGACTTTTTGCCACGGCCAAGGATGTCGCCACCTTCGCCCACGCCATGCTTCGAATCGACGATAGAGCGACGGGCGTCCTCGCCCGTCGACAACACGAACCTGGTTCAAATCCTGTGAGTCCCTTATTTCGACCGGAGACTATCTCCGTGTTCACCACACGCGAAACCTCGCCCGAAGGAACGTCCCGCGCGCTGGGTTGGGACACACCGTCAGCGCCATCACAATCGGGGCGTTTCTTCTCCGCACGCTCCTTCGGTCACTTGGGATACACCGGCACGTCGCTCTGGATCGATCCCGAGCGCGAACTCTCCGTGACGCTGCTGACCAATCGCACCTGGCCTGACTGCGCGAATCAAGCCATCAAGCAGGTTCGGCCGAAATTCCATGACGCCGTGTTGGAAGTCCTGGCAGCCACGCCGTAACTGCCTTCCTGATCTACCGTACAATGTTAAGACCGCATGAAGCCGCGCTCGCTGCAAGACCTGACCACCGAAAGCCCTAATCCAGTCTCCGCCGACCTCGATCTGAAATCTGCGCTGGAAATCGCGCGCATCATCAACGCCGAAGATGCGAAAGTCGCCCCTGCCGTGCACCGCGCCCTTCCTCAAATCGCACGCGCCATCGACCTGGTCGCCGCCCACTTCCGCAAGGGAGGTCGTTTGCTCTACGTCGGCACGGGCACCAGTGGGCGTATGGGCGCGCTGGACGCTTCCGAAATTCCACCAACTTTCGCAACCTCACCCGACCTGGTGCAATTCATCATCGCCGGAGGGCCCAAGGCACTTGGCGCCGAAGCCGAGGCCAGCGAAGACTCGCGCGAACTCGGACGCACCGAGATGGTCAAGCGCAAGCCTAGCAAGAAAGACGTCGTCATCGGAATCGCCGCCAGCGGGCGCACACCGTTCACGATCGCGGCCGTGGAGTACGCCCGCAGCCGAGGTGCGGAGACCATCGCCGTCACCTGCAATCCAAAGTCTCCCCTGGAGCGCACTGCTCATTTCGCGATCGTCACCGACGTGGGCCCCGAAGTTCTGACGGGATCGAGCCGTATGAAGGCCGGCACCGCGCAGAAAATGGTGCTGAACATGATCACCACGGGAGCCATGACGCGCCTGGGCTACGTGTACGGCAATCTGATGGTCAACCTGCGTTTGAAGAACAGCAAGCTGTCCGAACGCGGCATCACCATTCTGCAGCGTGCCGCGCACGTCGATCGAGAGAATGCACACAACACGCTGCAGTCGGCCGGCCATGACGTGCCTCTGGCTCTCGTCATGTTGAAAGCGGAGGTGCCTCGTGCGCAAGCCACGCGCGCCCTGCAAGCCACTGCAGGACATGTCCGCAAAGCGATCGCTCTAGCCCAAAAGAGTAAACGGCCGTAGCGGACTCTCCTGTAAATTACATGTGCAGCACAGGGCAACTGTGCAGGGCTCCAGAAGGCTTTCTCAGCGCCCTTCGCGTTCCCTGGCGACGTTTGCGGCTCAAATGTTTTAGAGACCTGAAACGATATGGACAAGCTAGTCATCCGAGGCGGCACCCCTTTGCTCGGGACAGTCCGCACCAGCGGCGCCAAGAACGCGGCGCTTCCATGCATGGCAGCTGCTCTCCTCACCGACGAAACTGTCATCCTCGAAAATATCCCTCAGGTCCGCGACATCGAGACCACCCGCAGGTTGCTATCCGCCATGGGCGCTGAAGTCGAGCTCGGATACGGCCGCGCCCAGCACCGCACTACCATCCAGGCCGCCAAACTCGCTTCGCCGGAGGCTTCCTACGAACTCGTCAAGACCATGCGCGCTTCCACGCTTGTCTTAGGTCCGCTGGTCGCGCGTTGCGGCCGTGCTCGTGTTTCCCTGCCTGGAGGCTGCGCCATCGGCGCCCGCCCAATCGATCTGCACATTAAGGGACTGGAGCGCCTGGGGGCAAAAATCGTTCAGGATCATGGCTATGTTGAAGCCTCCGCAGACCGCCTCCGCGGGGCTGAAATTGTCTTCGACAAGATCACCGTCACCGGCACCGAGGACCTTCTGATGGCGGCTACGCTCGCCGAAGGCGAGACCATCATGCAGAACTGCGCGTGCGAGCCCGAGGTTGCCGATCTCGCCGATCTGCTGAACAAAATGGGCGCCCATATCAAAGGGGCCGGCTCATCCACCATCCACGTCAAAGGCGTCAGCAAACTGCGGGGCGCCAAGCACCGCATCATCCCCGACCGCATTGAAGCTGGAACTTTTCTCACCGCGGCCGCCCTCACCGGCGGTGACGTGAACATCACCCATTGCGATCCCGCCCACCTGGTGGCTGTGCTGCAAAAGCTCCAGGAGGCAGGGGTAAAAATCACGCAGACCTCGGACTCCATCCGCGTGATGGGCGACAACCCACTCAAAGGCGCTGATGTGAACACCGAGGAGTACCCCGGCTTCCCCACCGACATGCAGGCGCAATACATGGTCGTCGCTACCCAGGCCGAGGGAACTTCCATCATCACAGAGAATATTTTCGAGAATCGCTTCATGCATGCGCAAGAACTGGTCCGCATGGGGGCGAACATCCGCATTGAAGGCCGCCGGGCAATCGTGCGAGGGAAAACGCAGCTCAGTGCCGCCGCTGTGCTCGCCTCGGACTTACGCGCATCTGCCTCCCTGGTGCTAGCCGCGCTGGTTGCTGACGGCGAGACCATCATCGATCGCGTTTACCACATCGACCGCGGATATGAACACATCGAGGAGAAACTGAAAGGCATCGGCGCCGAAATCCGCAGGATCGGCGAGATCTTCCCCAAGCGCAAAGGGGCGTCGAGCTAACTATCACCCGAAAACGGACCCGCTAGTGGAAGCTGACAGCCTGTCGGCAGTCCAACGGCCTCTAAAAGCATTTGCACCGGCCACAACCCTCTGGAATACTCTGTGCTCTATGAAGGGAAACGCAAAAGTACTCAAGGAACTCAATTCTGCGCTGCAGGAAGAACTGACAGCCATCAACCAATATTTTCTTCACGCCGAGATGTGCGAAAACTGGGGATACAAGAAACTTTCCGACTACATCAAGAAGCAGTCGATTGACGAGATGAAGCACGCTGAAGTGCTGATCGAACGAATCCTCTTTCTTGACGGCTCTCCTTCAATGCAACCACTTGAACTGAACGTTGGCGGGAACGTGAAAGGCATGCTCGAAAGCGACCTCGCGCTCGAGGTCTCGGCCGTCAAGCAATACAACGCGGCTGTGCAAGTTGCGACCGACGAGAAAGATAATGGTAGCCGCGACTTGTTGGTCACCCTGCTCAAAGACGAGGAAGACCACGTGGACTGGCTCGAGGCCCAAATGCACCAGATCAAGGAAGTGGGGTACGAACGCTACCTGACTATGCAGATGGGCGAGGAAGAAAAGTAGAAAGCAAGTTTGGAGCCGCGCCCTCTCGAGCGCGGCTTTTCTAGTCAGCTACCGGCGGTCATCGCGGTCATGGTCGCGATCATCCCAGTCCCGCTCGGTCCGCCACTTTTTTTCGTGTTCGTCCCACCAGCGGTGTCCATTGTTCCAGCAGTGCTCGCGCGCCTCGTGCAGATCGTGGCGAGCCCGGTCTGCCTGTTTGCTTTGCGGGCCGTGATGTTCAACCGCTTCATGCAGGCGATGGTCCGCCCGCTCGATCCGGCGCTGGCAATCGTTATCGTCCGCCCGCAACTGCGGTATGCCGCCGAAGGTTAGAAATCCAGCGATCACACCCGCAACCACAGTGGATTTTGACAACAACTTGGTGAGGGAAAGATGTCGCATACGCCTCCTGAAAGCTCTGTTCAGGTGCAAACGTAAGAGTGGCTTTGCGGCCACAGCCCCGAGCACCCACTACTGGAAGCGTAGCGCGCGACACTCGCCTGCTGGATACCTTGAATCGGGTACGTAGCACGACTTTTTCCCCTCATGCCCAGACGGTAGAGTTTGATACCCACAAAACTGAGCCTCTTGCATCCCGCTATCCGATAGCGACCACCAGAGTCTAAGTTTCGTCCGTTTTTCAAACTCGCGGTCCATCGCAGGAGAAGGATCGGTGCTCAGAACCATTGCGCCAGGCTGGTGGTTCTGCCTGCTCGTCTGCATATCCATTCCGCGCCTATCTACTGCGGAAGCAACCGTTGAGAAAGTTCAAATCGCCGAGGGAATTTGTCAGTTCATTACTTCTGCCGACGGCTACGTGCCGAATGGCAACTCCGTCGTCGTCATTAATGACAGCGACGTCCTGGTCTTTGATACGTTCAGCCGCCCGTCCTCCGCGAGAAAGGTCCTCGCAGAAATCAAGAAGCTCACTCCGAAGCCCGTGCGTTATGTAGTCAATCCCACTGGCGTCCCGATCACTGGTCCGGCAACGAAATCTTTGCCGCCGAGTTTCCCGATCTTGAAATCATCGCCAGCGAAGAGACTCGCCGCTTCATGCTCAACATCGCGAATGCGTGGCCATCGATGTACAAATCGAACTTGCAGAAAGATGAGGCGGAGTTCGCGAAGGAATTTTCGACTAATCAACAATTCGACGGTACACCATTGCATTGACACCGGAACAGCACGCCCAGGATGAAGCGCTCCAGCAGCGCGATCGCGAATACGTCGGCGAGGCACTCAAGGTTCATCGCACCTATCCGACTCTTACGTACGCCGATCAGTTCGTTCTTTACCGTGGCGGACGCGAATTCCGGTTCTTCAGCATGACCGGAGACGCTGCCGGCACCACGGCGATGTACCTGCCAAAGGAGAAGATCCTGGCGACCGGCGACATCATCTCCTACCCGGTTCCCGACTACACGCCTCCACTAAGTCAACATGCGCACAGCCTGCGAACGCCCGCGCAGTTCGACGCAGGAACGATCATTCCCGGTCATGGTCCCGCATGGCACGACCACAGCTTCCTGAATTTCGAACTGAGTCTGTTCGACCGCATCATCGATCCGGTGACGCAGGCCTTGCAGAAGGGGCTAGTCACTGTCGAGGACGTGCAGAAGGAAGTGAATGTCGAGGACCTGCGCCCGAAATTCACCAACAACGATCCTGACTTGGACAAGAAATTTCGTAGGTTCGCGAAAGGCATGATCGAGAACGCCTACCGTGAAGCGCGGGATGGAAAGAAGTTTGAGCAGTAAAATCGCGGATTCGGAGCACCTCTGGCATACTTGGGGGCCCTGTAAAGCGCTCTACACGAAACCCTTGATGTCCCAGTAACAGCCTCATCGTTGTACTTCCGTAACTTCACCTTCTTCCCGCTTTCAGCATCGAATGTCAGTATGGCAAACGAAATTTGCACCCTCCCCCTCGTTTACCAGTGCGCCCTGTGTGAGTGGCGCTGGTCCGAGGATCAACCCTTAACCTACAACACGCACTTCGACGTGCCGGTCATGTTCACCGGCGCCGGTGCTTGCCCGGCCTGCAGTGGTCCCCAGGCCGTTCATCTGGCGAAAGCCAGTTAAGCCGTTGTCCGCCGTTCGCGTCGTAGCTGCTTCGATTCAGGGCTGCGACGCCGGAACGGTTTCTTCCCCCATCCCCTCCGCTTTTTTCCGTGCTACACTCTTGCCCGTACCTCGCGGGTCCCGCCTGCTTTCCGTCGTTCAATCAGGGACCCTACCTACGTTCCTCCTCGCATGGGACGTGGATGGAGGAGTTGCGAGCACACCCGAGGTGTGCCGACTCCGCGTCCGCGCCCACCTCAGCCAAAAGAGGAGACACCATGAAATACACGAAACTGACGCCCAATCTCGTCGTTCACGATGTTCAGGCTGCCATTCACTTCTACACAACCGTTCTCGGCTTCCAGCAAAGCATCACGGTCCCCGACGCTGCTCCGTACGTGTTTGCTTCGGTCACTGCGGGCAATGTCGAGATCTTCTTCAATGACCAGAAGGCGGTCGCCGCTGACTATCCGCCCCTCGCCCAGGACCCCTTAGGCGGAACCATGACCCTGTTTCTGGAATGTGAAGGAATCGAAGAAGTGTTGCGTGCCGTGGAGAAGTCCGGAGCGCGCATCGTGATGCAGTTAAAAACTCAGTTCTACGGCATGCGGGAGTTCGCCTTCATGGACCCGCAAGGCTGGACGGTCACGATGGCCGAGCGCGTGAAGTAGTCTGCACCGCGCACAACCTGCATCCCAGCTCCCGTCGGGACAGCCATTGCCGGCTGTCCCGTGTGGTTACACACTCGTCGGTGCTAGCGTCGCGCTCGCCCACGCATACATCGGGTACGCCTTGCCACAATCCAGACACTTCGTCTCGCCGTATTGTGCCCGGCAGTTCGGGCAACTTGCTCCACTCTGAAATGTGTCAAAGGCTTGACCGCAGTGGCCGCATTTCCAGAAAGATTCCGACTGGAGGAGCAGTCCGGCAGTTAGGACATTGATACCCGCTCCGGCGTGGCAATTTCGCGAGTTGCAGCAGTGCACGCGCGTGCTGCAATCCGCTCCAGCAATTCATCAGCATGAAAAAAGCGAGGGCAGCGTACCAGAGCGAATGACGCCAGACCGCCAAGCCGATGAAACCAGCGACTCCAAGAAAGCCAAGACTGGTTGCGACTAGCAAACTCCTGCCTCGCCCGATGACAAACCAGAGAAGTGACCGGAGAATCTGCCCGCCGTCCAACGGATAAATGGGCAGCATGTTGAACACCAGCAGGACGACGTCGAGAAACAGAACCGACCGCACGAGCCTGTACAAATCGGGCATGGCCAGAAGGCCAGCCGGCCGATCGGCCCAATAGCAGTGCGCCGTAAAGGAGCGGGAACAGCGCCACATTGACCAGAGGTCCCGCAGCAATGCTCCATAAGGTTGCGCCTGGTCGAGGAGGCGGATCCACGTACGCGGTGCCCCCGAGTGGCCAGAGCACAATCTGGTTGGCGGTCCCTCCGACCTGCCGGCAGGCCATGGCGTGACCAAACTCATGCAGGGTCACGATCAGGAATAGGGCAAGATACTCCGCAATGTTCCAGCCGACTGAGGAATACCGCTTATTCCCGGTCTGGATTTCATAGATCGCCACCAGAAACCAGGACCAATGTAGAAATACGTCCACTCCGGCCACATGCAAACAGCCTGATCGACCCTTCACGAGAGCTCGCCATATGCGCACGCTGCTTCATCAAGAAAGTAGGCGACGGACTTCGCCCGCCTGACTTTTGCAACGGTCCATCCTTCTCTAAAAATCCCCGCCGCCCACGAACCGGTACCCCGATTTGTGCACGGTCACGATCAACTCTGGCCTCTTGGGATCTTTTTCCAGTTTCTGCCGCAGACTGGCCACATGCACGTCTACCGTACGGGTGAAGGTCCCGGCCTCATAGCCCCACACTGCCCGCAGCAGTTCTTCGCGGGACAAAACCGTGCCCGCGTGTTCGACGAAGTACCGCAGCAATTCGAATTCCCTGGCCGACAGATAGATCGGGGCACCCCCACGCGTCACTTTCACGTCGCGGTGGTCCGACATTCCTCGGGTCTCGATTCGGATGGCTCCGAACTGTCGCACCACTTGTCCGGTACGAATCGGCGCCCGCCTGAGCAAGGCCTCGATGCGCGCCATCAGTTCCTGCATATCGAACGGCTTGGTCACGTAGTCGTCCGCACCCAGTTTCAGCCCGATGATCTTGTCCACGGTCTCGCTGCGCGCCGTCAACAGGAGGATCGGCGTTCCCAGGCCGGCCGTCCGAATGTCTCGGGTCAAATCCAGCCCGCTGCGCCCCGGGCAGCATGATGTCGAGAACGATCAGATCAAACGGTAGGGAGGTTGCCTTCTCGTAGCCCTTTTCCCCGTCCGTGACAAAATCCACGGCGTAGCCCTCTTTGCGCATGCGGTCACTCAATGCCATGCACAACGCTTCTTCATCCTCTACCAACAGAATGTTTTCTTTCATACCTGTGCGACTCTCTGTGCTCCTATAGTCTCTGTTTCCAAAGCCTTCGCCAACGGGAGATGCAAAGTAAATCGACTGCCTACCCCCACCTTGCTCACTACCGTGATCTTGCCGCCCATCGCTTCCGCGATGCCTTTCGCCAGCGGCAACCCCAAACCCGTGCCATGAATCTGCGCTGCTGCGACCGCCGGACTTCGATAAAACGGCTCGAAGATCTGTTGTAGTTCCGAGCTGTCGATGCCGATCCCATGATCCTCCACGCTGATGCGCATCTCTTCTGCATGATCGCCTTCGCGTGGCCCGGCAAAGGCCCGGATGGTGATACGCCGGTGGTTTCCGCCGTACTTCACGGCATTGACCACCAGGTTCTGCAGGCACTGGCACACCGCCGAAAAGTCTCCATTCACGGGCGGAAGGTCTGCTCCTAGATGTTCTTCGACGACGAACCCGGCTTGGTCTGCCACCGCCCGGGTATTCATCATGACTGCCGAAACGATCTCTGGCACCCTCAGGGCCCTCACCACGTACCTGTTTCGTCCTTCATGTGTCGATGCAAACAAGAGAATCTGGTTTACCAGTTCCGTAAGCTGGGTGCTGTGATGCCGGATCACGGAACCGTACTTCGCCAGCTGCTCTTTCTCTTCCACGACGCCATCGGCAATGTTCTGCGCCGAGGCGCAGATGACCGCCAACGGCGTGCGCAATTCGTGCGAAACCGACGCGACGAAGTCCATCTGCATCTTTGCCAGTTTCATCGCGCTCATCATCTTGCTGCGCTGGATTGCCCACACGGATGCGCTGGCAAACAGCAGCGTGAAACACAGCACGCCCATCAGTCGGATCACGGATTTCCGGGATGACGTGTCGACGACCGTCAACTGTTCCGAAGCCTGCTGATCGTAGAGCCTCTTCACTTCTTCCAGGTCCTGTCGGACACGATCGAATGACGGCACACCGCCCGTCAGGTCGAGATCCACGGCCTCCTTAATGCTGCCTTCCAGAATCTCCGCCAGCACCTCGTCGCGCACACGCAGGTACGCGGCCCAGTCTCGCTGCAACCGTTTGCCAACTTCCACTTCACTCGGAGAACGCGCTTCCACGAGGTACTGCGCGATTCCCTCCGTCACCAAACGATCCGCTCCACGGGATTGGTCGGCATACTCCACCTGCAGATTGCTGTCGTTCGTGGTCAACGCGTACAACGTCGCGCGACGTGTTTCCTGGGCCTCGTACTGTAATTCGCCAATCCTGCGCAAACCCTGTACCGAACCCGCGTACATCCGTTGCACCTGTTCCGTGGCCGTATGCAGATCACCCATCATGAAGATGCCGACTCCCACAACCACGCAAAACACCATGAAGAGAAGAAGGCTGGAACTGTGGCGCGACACCAGTCTCCACACCACGGTCCACGAGCGCACAAAGACGCTCTTTTCGATACTCGCAGCGTTCTGGCCTTCTTCCCTCATGCCTACTTTGACGCCCGGACTTCGATCCTTAAGGGGTAATCGGATTCATCCGACCGATGTCCGTTCACCTTAATCACCTTCACCGAACCGTCCACGTCTGACGCGCGCAGATACCCGATCGCGCCCGGCACGTTGAATACAAACTTTCTGACGCCCACCGAGGTCGAAAGCGTCTTGGGAGATACGAATACTTCGCCCGTGAACAGCCCCTGCAGGAAGTGCCGGCTGAATTCCGTCTCGTTCATGTGGCAGACATCGCGGAGGACAGCTTTCCTTTCAGAGAGCCCCGGATCCATCATGACCAGCGTGATGCGTCGTCCGTTCGGCCAGTGGCTGCGCTCTCCGAGGAACACCGTCCTGAGATCTTTCAGCGACAAGTCGTCAATCGTGTTCGATTGGTTCACGATAATGGCGAGCGTATCGTCGGGCGCCGAAGATGCGGGAGGCCCACCTCCGGCAGCACTGCCTGGAGACACCTCCAGCAGCAGCACTGCAGCCGCCACGATCGTCAGTACTCCCAGCAGTCGGCGCATTCTTTGTCCGCTAGAACGTAAAGCCCAGTTGCAGATTGAGTCCGCTGTAATTCTGTTGATGGCGCGCCATGTTGTAGTCATACTGCACCTTGAGCGCCACCGACTCGCTGGCATCGTATCTCAGACCCAGCGACGGTCCGTCCATTCGTCCCACGTTCGGGAAGATCGGCTCGCGATCGGGTGCATTAATGTACTGATAGCGGAAATACGGCTGATAGGAGCCGAACCGTTTCGCTATCTGCGAGTAGAAGCCCGGAGTGTTGAACACCTGCGAAGTTCCTTCCGGTGCGTGCCGCACCAGAACGACTTCGTTCAGCCACTCGAATTTCGGCACCATATAAACCGCGTGTGCCGCCAAGATGAGTTCGTCGATCCTCGGCGACGACAATGGCATCAGTTTGTCGTGATAGCCCGAGAATCCCACCTGCAGCCCGCGGATGGATTCCGGACGCGCGAACAATGCCAGGTTCACCGCTTTGAAATTGTTCTCGTCGACCTCGTTCTGGACTGGCTCCTCCGTCAAGGGTGAACGCGATTGCCGTCCATTGCCGATCTCAGCGACATAGTGCAAGCCCAGCGGCCCGGAAGGTATACGCCCGGACGCCGACAACCCAACATTATGAATCGGCAGAATTCCACCGCTGTCCTCGAACTCGAATAAGAGAGGTCTTCCCGTCGTTGTCTGGAACCACGTGCTGTGGTGATACGCGGTGTTGTAGAACCCGATCGCCGTGTGATAACGGCCAGCCGCAAGGTTGAAGTAGTCGTTGTAGGAGTACTGCACCAGGTAGCGTTCTACATCTACGCCGAACTCATTTCTCTTCCCCCCGGGAACGTTGTAAAAGTTGTCGGGCCCTGATTCAAAAACGATCTCGCTGAGGAACTTGAACCGCTCTGAGATATCGGACGTGACAAACAGGTTCAGCTGTCCCAGCGCAAACGAGTTGGTACTTCCTGTCTGGTTGCTCCCCCGAAAGTTGATATCCCCGAAGCCGCGGATCCGGAGCAGAGTCTTGCTCATGTCCATGCGTTCCGGTTCGAGGTGCTCCATCTCCTGCTCAGGGTCCGACGACTGCGCCTGCGCCGTGGTTGAAGTGGCGGGTTCCTCCGCCGGACTCGCAGCCGGTCCCGACAAGGGACGCGGCACTTCCTGGATCTTCGCGCTCACAGTCTGCGCTTTGGCCGTCGTGCCCTGAGTCCCTTCCAATCGCGACACCCGCGCCTCGAGCTTTTCAATCCTCTGCAGCAGCAGCTGGATCGTCTGCTTGTCAGCATCTGCCGCCGGCGCCTCGCCCTGCGCCAGCAGACACGTTGGGCTCGCTAAAACAGCAAGCGCCAGCGGAAGCAATCGTTTGGTCCAGCCTGGGCCGACGCGGCTCAATTTGCATTCCGCCGGCGCAATTGTGTGGGACTTCATGGCAACCTCCGTGAGACATCTCCGCCTGAGTCTGAATCCCCCTGTCGCATCTGGGTTCAGTGTCGTGCGGTTACTTTCCGGTCGCCTGCGTATGCGGACGCGGCGATCGCAACCAAATCGGTACTAAAGCTTGGCTGGGGGAGGACTTCGGGAGCAAGTTACTCACGTGCTGTCCAGGCCTGGATGCATCAAGGGCCGCGCATTGAGCGGCCCGCAAGGGAGGGTCGCTTCGGGGACGACCCGGAACAAGCTCGGAAACCCCGGCAGTGTCGCAATCACGACGCCGCACAATGGATGGGATTATCGCACTACGGGCCTTGCGATCATAGTCTCTGCAATAGTTCTAACGCAGATTCCACTCGCTCCTGCTGCTCGTCGGCATACCAGGGGGGCGCATTCCTTTCGAGCAGCGCCGACAGCTCCGCAAGCACACCCGCCGCGATCTCTCTTTCCGCTGCCAATTGCAACACATACCGCAGCAGGTCTGTGTACTGACTGTCGTCAAAGGCAGGCTTGGCTGTCCGCGGCCACTTCCAGCGTTGCAAAATGCGCGTGAGATTGAAAGACTCCTCGCTGCTTGTACTCATAGATCCGTCCCTTCTGGGAGGGGAGTGGACGTATCGGCGGGGGATGCCGACATGCGATTAGAGCCGATCTACGCGGAGGGCAGTGTAAAAAAGACGTAAGGTTCCCTTGGCACTACAGTTACAACCTTTACCTTTCGCTAAAAAATCAATCGGCATAGGGGGACGGGTCGCCCCGCCTCCCCTGCCACACCACCGTACATGCGGGTCCGCATACGGCGGTTCGATAAGTTCATCCCACCAAAAAGTGGCAGGCTGAGCGTTCGCAGTTTGGGAACGCCGTGCGGGTTTCACTGCTCGGATGAGCATTCGTTGCGGTTTCACCGCGCCGTGCCTATCCAAGCCCCACCGAAGCGGGTTGGCTAGTGCAATACCCTCATCGAGACCCAAGCACTACTGACCCTTCCTATCGTTCGGGCCTTCCTCACTCGCGTGAGTACTACGCCCTCTGCTGACTTCTGCCACACGATCAAGACACCTCACGATGCCTTCAGTCACGAATCCGTGACGCATAGCAGATCTCCCGTGATAAGTTCGACCGCCTTCCACGCACAACCGCCGGATTTACCACCAGTGTCCTTGATGGATACAGGCTTCGCGATCATTGGCTCGCTCGCCCGGCACCGTAGGCCTCATCATCCGGTTCTTGTTCATCGGCTCGCGTGTTTGCTCCACGCTTCCTTCAGACCCCACCTCGCGGTGACGCCCTTGCGCTTCGCTAACCCTTCACCTCCATCAGGTTGGGTAGAGGACTTTCACCTCCAGGCTGTCGAACATGCACGGCGTACCAACAAAAAGCCGCGGCATCAGCCGCGGCTTTGAACCCACGTTGTTGTTTTTGCCGACGTAGGGGCTTAACTACCGCCGGCCTCCGTGACCGCCGCCATGTCCGCCGCCGCGTCCGTTGTGCCCACGGCCGCCTCCACCGCTTCGGCCTCCACCACCGCGCCGACGGCCTCCGCCGCCTCCCCCACCAGCCGGACGAGGTCCGCGATCTCCTCGCGGTTCGGTCACAGCCACGGTGTTGTGCGCCGCATCGTCGCGGTTGAAGTTCGGCTCGTCGCCCTCTTCAAAGTCCGCGCCACCCTCAATTGTCATGGACGCGCCAGCCGGCGCCGGAGCGTCCTCCACCGGAGCCTCGGGTGCGGCACCGCCCATTTTCGCGCGCTGTTCCTTGAGAATCGCCTTGCGCGAGAGCCGGATCCGGTTGCCTTCCACTGCCAGCACCTTCACCAGCACCTGGTCGCCTTCCTTCAGTTCGTCGCGCACATCCTTGATGCGATGCTCAGCGACTTCGCTGATGTGCAGTAAGCCATCTGTTCCGGGAATGATCTCGACGAAGGCACCAAAATCCGCCAGCCGCGAGACTGTTCCCAGGTACGTCTTGCCGACTTCCGCCGTCGCCGTGAGGTCTCCGATGATCTGGAGCGCCTTGGCCGCCGAAGTCTGGTCGTTCGACGAAACATTGACCTTGCCAGAATCTTCCACGTCGATCTTCACGCCCGTCTGCTCGATGATGCTCCGGATCATCTTGCCGCCCGGCCCGATCAGGTCGCGAATCTTGTCGACCGGAATCTGCAGCGTGTAGAAGCGAGGAGCAAAGGCAGAAACTGCTTCGCGATGCTCTGACAGCACTTCCTCCATCTTCCCGAGGATGTGCATGCGCCCGCGCTGGGCTTGCGCAAGAGCCTCACGCATAATCTGCGGCGTAATCCCGGCCACCTTGATATCCATCTGCAGGGCGGTGATTCCCTTGCGGGTGCCGGCAACCTTGAAGTCCATGTCGCCGTAGTGATCTTCCGCGCCCGCGATGTCGCTCAGGATGGCGTATTTCTCGCCTTCCTTAACGAGCCCCATCGCCACTCCGGCAACCGGTGCCGCCAGCGGAACGCCAGCGTCCATCAGCGACAGAGCGGCTCCGCAAACCGTGGCCATCGACGACGATCCATTCGATTCCAGGATGTCCGAGACCACGCGCATGGCGTAAGGCCACTTCTCTTCCGTCGGAAGCACGGCCGAAATCGCGCGCTCGGCGAGAGCCCCGTGCCCGATTTCACGTCGCCCAGCTCCACGCAGAAACTGAACCTCTCCAACGGAGAACGGAGGAAAGTTATAGTGCAACATGAAGCGTTTCTTGGCTTCGCCTTCGAACGCTTCCAGTCGCTGCTTGTCGTCGCTTGTGCCCAGCGTGGTCGTGACCAGCGCCTGGGTTTCGCCGCGCGTGAAGATCGCCGAACCGTGCGTACGGGGCAGCACACCGACTTCAATCCAGATGTCGCGGATCTGATCAAACTCGCGCGCGTCGGGACGCCGCTTCTGCTCGATGACCTGCTCGCGGAAAATCCGCTCGCGCAGGGCTTCGTAGTATTCCTTCAGCTTCTTCTTCGCGTCTTCGTCATCTTCCGGAAGCGCCGCTTCCAATTCCTTCTTGATCTCTTTGACGAGCGCGTAGCTCTCGGCCTTGGGGTGCTTCTCGGTATCCAAGGCATCCACCAGGCGGGCGCCCACTTTCTTCTTCAAATCGTCGAAGTACTTCTGATCGAACTCCGGAGGCGTTACTGTCCGTTTCGGCTTGCCCACCTTGTTGCGGAGTTCGTTGATGGCTGAGCAGATTTTCTTGATCTCGCTGTGCGCATACTCGATGGCTTCGACCACCGTCTCTTCGGGCACTTCCTTCGCACCCGACTCGATCATCACGATCGCGTCGGCCGAACCCACCACCATGATGTTCACGAGGCTGTCGCGCATCTCTGAGTAAGTGGGATTGGTGATGAATTTTCCGTCTACATAACCCACGCGCACCGCGCCAATGGGGCCCAGGAACGGAATATCGGAAATCGTCAGCGCCGCTGAGGCTGCATTGATCGCGGCGACATCCGGATCGTTTTCCGTGTCCGCCGACAGCACGAACGCAATCACCTGCGTCTCGCACTTGAAGCCTTCCGCGAATAACGGACGCACTGGACGATCGATCATGCGACTGGTGAGAATTTCGCGCTCACTGGGACGCCCTTCGCGCTTGATGAATCCGCCGGGAATCCTTCCGCCGGCATAGGTGTATTCGCGGTAGTCGACCGTCAGCGGGAAAAAGTCGATGCCTTCCCGGGGATCCGCGTTGGAGGTCGCCGTGGCCAGAACGACGTTGTCGCCCACGCGAACAACGGCCGAGCCATGGGCCTGTTTGGCAATCTTGCCGGTTTCAAATTTAAGGGTTTTACCGCCGGAGAGTTGAACACTAATTTCTGTAGCTTCTGGTTTCATGATTCATTCCTTCTAGGCAGGAGGGCAACGGTCGCGTAACAGGACGTTGCGCGCAGGGTAAGCCAATGCCAATAAAGTTGCAGCCGTGGCCGGAACGCACTTTCCAAGAATTCCTTGATCTCAGTTCCGCGGCCCCCAGGCGGCGGAAAAGTAGGCGAGGCGCCTCGGGGATCCACGTCCCCGGGCAGAGTTCAGCACACGTTACTTGCGGATGCCGAGTTTCGTAATGACGCCCTTGTAGCGCTCTGAATCGTATGCTTTCAAGTAGTCGAGCAGGCGACGACGCTTGCTGACGAGCATGAGCAGTCCGCGGCGTGAGCCGTGGTCCTTTTTATGCATCTTGAAGTGCTCCGTCAGGTGACCAATGCGCTCACTCAGCAGCGCGATCTGAACTTCCGGGCTGCCGGTATCCGTGGCATGCGTCGCATAGGCGTCAATGAGGGATTTCTTTTGCTCTCTGGCTAGCACTTAACCTGGTGCACTCCTGTCTTCTCAGTTTCGATTTTTCTTTGTAACGCCATTGAGAGTAACACGTTAGCGACAAAAGTGTAAAGCAGCGCGCATCCCCCAAACCACTGGCCGCACAACGCCTTCCCGCGTTATCGTAATCTAGAAGTGCTGGAGCGGCACGCGCTGGCCCGCCGCTTTCGAGAAAACTCGTCGACTTCTGAGGAAGACTTGCGCTGCCCTTATTGCGGAAATGAAAACCCCGGCGACCACCGCTTCTGCGGAATGTGCGGCCGTCCGCTGGTCGAGACCCGGCCCGAACCATCAGCTACCCAAGTCGCCCGGGAATCCGACGCCCCTAATCCCGCGCCGGCTTACACGGGCGGGATGTTCAACCTGGGCGCGCCCTCTGACAAGGCTCGCGACCTGGATTATCTTCTCGAAGATGACGAAGAACACAAATCGAATACGGGATTGATTCTCCTGACCATTATCGCATTGGCCCTGGTCGTAGGCCTGGGATGGGTCCGCTGGCGTAATGGAGGCTTCCCTTACCTGAAGTCCCTCACGTCCAGTTCGCAACCGAAGCCAACTCCGCCGACAGATTCTTCGGCCGAACCTCATGCAAATGCCGAACAACCGAATCCGGCGGCGAGTGCGAGCCCGCAGCCTCCAGCTCCTGCGAGTGACGCAGCGTCTCAGCCTTCGGCTACACCGGCAAATCCGCCAGCCGCTGAAGCGACAACACCGGCAGCCAGTTCACCCACAAGCGCAACGGGTACTGCGCCCGCCTCCACTCCCTCGACCGATCCAAACACTGTTGCTACGCCGGCAACCCACGACTCAACCAGCGAAGACACTCCTGACAAGACCCCAGCACCAGCAGCGGAGGCGGCCGCGCCGTCTCCTGCACCGACAAAGCCGAAGCCCGTCGCGAAGCCTGCTCCCAAGCCTGCGTCGAAACCGACCGACCCGGTCGTCATTGGCGAGCACTATCTTTACGGAAGCCAGGGATTCCCGCAGAACTGTGAACGAGGATTGCACTACGTGAAACCCGCCGCCGACCATTCGAATCCCAAGGCGATGATCACCATGGGCGCACTCTACGCCACGGGACACTGCCTCTCACGCGACCTTCCCACTGCTTACCGCTTTTTCGCGCTGGCCCTGCGCGGCGATCCCGAGAACGCCGCCCTCCGTCAAAATACCGAACGAGTCTGGAAACAGATGACGGCTGAAGAACGTAAGCAAGCGATTCGTATGACGCACTGAATCTGCGAATTCTTGATCGCCGCCGGAGCCCTTCTGAAATCTGTCATCCCGAGCGGAGTGAGGCGCAAGCCGAACGCAGTCGAGGGACCCCGCGTTTCCATACCGCACCTCCGCCCTAAACAGCATTCTCCTGGATGTCTCATTGCATTCGGTACTTGCGCTTGAGCCCTCGCCCTCGACACTGCTGCCATTCGACTCCCCAAAACCAACGCCCTGCCCTTCTCGCGAAGGACAGGGCGTTGGTTTCAGTCTTCCCTGTTTTACGGCAATTGGAGCGACCAGGCCCCCAGCCCGTGAGTCGCTGCATACAGCACGCGCGCACCCGGAACCAGCGTTAGGCCCGCCACTTCCACGTTCGGCATTCCCTTGGCCGCCAGCAACCACTGCGTGCCGCCCGCTTTGAACTTGTAAACGCCGAAGTCGCTCGACGAATACAGATCGCCGGTCGCCGGATCAAACGCAACATCTGTCACCGGAAGATCTTTCAAGTTCGCGCTGCGATCCACAAAGGTCGCCGTCTGTGATGTCGGATCGTATGTCACTTCGAATACGTGACCCGGGGTAGTCGGAGTGGTCGCGTTGTATCCGCTGTAACTGATCCAGGCATGGTTTGCATTGGCAGGATCAATTGCGATCCCACTGATGAAGCGGTTCGGGGCCGCCGCCGAAGTTGTGTCGATGCGCGTGAATGTCACCGAGCCTTCCGGATCAGCATTGGCATTCTGCGAGATGAACACGCGCCCAGTCGTCGTCGCAACCCACAGCGTCGAACTGTCGGAAGCAGTACGGCGAACGGCCGCCACATTGCCACCAGCGCGAGTGCCTAGGCTCGCATCCGTTAGGGACGTTGCACCGATCGGCACCCAGTCGCCGCACTGCACCTGGAAATGCCCAAAGAACTCGTTGCACTGATAACGGAACTGGCTAAGGGACATCGTTCCCATGCCATGAGTCTTTGTGCGGTACACGGTGTCGGTGCCGGCGTACATCGTGCCACTCACCGCCGGGTCGCTGATGATCGGAATGTAGAACTGGCCCGGCGTTCCCACGATCGGATCCGCAATCCAGTTCCAATCCGCTGTTGCTCCCGCCTTGAAGTTCACATCCACCTGCGGCGCGTAGTAGGTGTGGAAGCGGAAGTTGGGATCCGCCACATCAAATCCCGACTGACCACCGTCGCCGAAGATTGTGTTCTTGAACATCCCGGCTAAGGTAGTCGACTGCCACGTTCCGTTGTCCTGCGTGCCACCCTGCAGTAGTGTCGAATCAAACGGGCTCACCGACAAGCTCTGGAACTGAAGCGTAGTCAGTCCGCGATTGATGCCGCGCAGTTCGCTCGGTACCGCCGACAGCAACTGCTGACAGCGAGTGAGCGCCGCACCGGTGGCTCCACGGGCGGCACACTGCGCGGAGTCGTCCGCCAGCGTGCCGCTTGACCGCATGATTCCGCCATCATTCCCTTCGAAGAACTGCAGCGGATTGTTCGGATTCGTTACCAGCGTGTGCTGATCGGGATGCAGACCATTCGGATGCAAGGCATCGGTCGCATCGTAGGTCATGTCCGTGAATGTTTTCCCGGCATCGGTAGAGAGAACCACGGCCCGATTGTTGGAGATGCCGGCGCCCGCTTCGCCGTAGGCGTAAGAGCCTCCGACGTAAACCACGTCCGGATGTCCCGCCGGTGTATACACGAAATTGTCGTACCAGCATTGGCCGGTACAACTGTTGTAGGTCGCGTATCCCGGACTCGACAGACTCGAATTCGAGAGCAAAGCGAAACTCGGCGTCCCGGTTTGCACCAGGTTGCTCTTGAAGGTCTGTGCCGGCGGCGCCCCCACCTGCCCAATAGTCAGGTACATCCGCGTATTGCCACCTGCCAATCGAGTCACAGCGATCTCGGCCCGTTCCGTGAAGCTGGTCGAGGGACCATCCGCGATGGGCGCGAAAATCTGGGCCCAGGTCGTTCCGCCATCGTTTGACCGCCATACGCCACGGGCGTACGCGGACGCATACACGATATTCGGATGCGACGGGTCCAGCACCACTCGGCGCACGCCGCGAGGCGAGCAGGGCGTCAGATTGCGGGCAACTGGGGTCGAACTCTTGCAGCCCGTCGTAGTTTGCGCGCCATTGAAGAGGAACGTCCAGTTGGCGCCGCCATCAACCGACTTCCAGAGCCCGAAAATCGGCGCACCCGGCGCGAGCGACACTGCTCCACCACTCAACACTGACGAGATTCCGCGTACCCCGCGCGTTGTGCCAGCGTAAATCGTGTTCGAATTGCTGGGATCAATCGCGATCGTGCCGATGGAACGTGCATTGAAATGCGGCTTGCCGAGGGGACCTGTCCAGGTGTCTCCGCCGTCGATCGACTTGTAAATTCCGACGCCCGCTTCACTGTCCGCCGAAGCGTTCGCCTCGCCTGTTCCTACCCAAACCGTATTGGGATCGTTGGGATCGAGCGCAATGGAACTCACGGCGTTAATGCCGAATGACCCCGACAGATACTTCCAGGTCGGGTACGGTTTCAGAGCGTCGTCGGTTCGCCAGACTCCGCCACCGGCGGGCGTTGCCCAGAGACGGCAGTTGCCGGGCACGCACACAGGAGAAATCGCCAGCGCGGTGGTGCGCCCCCCCGCCTCGTATTGGTTGGGAACGTAATTGAAGAACCCGCGATAAGGTGTTAGGGGATACACCGCTCGTGTCGGGCCTAGCGAGACCCAGGTGGCGGAAGCGACTGCGGCTGCTCCCCGCACCGCTGCGCCTGCTTGGCCGGATGCGGCAGCAAAACTCGCCACGTGCTGGGCGTGTGCGGCGCGAGCGCCCTCGATCTTGTCGATCGAGATGTCCGTTGCCGGATATGCCCTCGCCATGAAACGCCAGTCGGCGGCCGATCCAGCGGGCCCTTCGCCCGGCACGGTCTGCATCAGTTTCTCCAGATGGTTACGCAATGCCGGCGGCAGATTCTCAGCTGCATCCGAATCGCCTCCCTGCTGTGAACCGGCGGCTTCCATTGCGTCTTCGTCGATCGCACTATTTCGATCGCTGTTGACGGCGTGCGAGCCACTCGCGAGGGGATTGATGGAAACTGCTTCTCGCGTCGCGATCATTAATCCAAACGCGACCACCACAAGCGTAAGAACGCTCAGCGCTACCACAACTCGTTTCATAACACTCCTGTTAGACACACCGGTTGTCTTGCTGTTATGGAACTGGGATCGTTGGGAGGGATATCGCCAAACTGCCTGTCAGACGCCAGTTTTCGCGCATCCTGTAGGGTCGGCATTTTTGGCCCGAGCATTATTGTGGAGGTTGTCTACGACTGTCAATAGTTGAGATTCCCGAGTACTCGCTTTGATTAGCGCCTCGAACCCTTCTTTGACCGGGCGGTCGGCATCTTCTCGGATAGCACGTTCGTGCCATTCCAACTTTTGATCGACCGATTTACATTCCCCTTCGAGCAGCACTTGGGGGAGGGCTGTTTGGGCGAGCGTCCTAGAACTCTTTGAGTTCGGGGCGTTTCGTCTTTTTGGGCAAAATTCAACGGCCCAAAAATTAATCCTTCCAAGATTTCCGCACGCAACTCAATCGGTGGATGGCCTTTAATCCGGGCTTTTTGCCGCAGTGCTATGCTGTTGCGCTCCATGCGCGACTTCTCGGAATTTGCAAAATTCTTCGGCCTAGCATTCAGCGCCTTGCTTCCCGTCGTAAATCCCCTCGGCTCGGCGCTCGTCTTCCTTGGATTGGTCGGCGCGGCACCCGACGAGATCTACCGCAAACTCGCCCGCCAGGTCGCGATTCGGACCGTCCTGTTCTTCCTGGTAGTCGAATTGGTGGGGACGGCACTGCTCACCTTCTTCGGGATTTCTCTACCGGTCGTGCAAGTTGCCGGGGGCCTCGTGCTGGCGTCTATGGGCTGGAGTTTGCTGAACCAGCAGGCCGCTCGGCCGAACCCGAATGCGGCCGTTGTCTCCGAAGCTGGCTACGGATCGCTCGAAGAAAAAGTTTTCTATCCCCTGACATTCCCGGTCACCGTCGATCCCGGTTGCATCGTGGTCATGCTGACGCTGAGCGCGCATGCTTCCGTGAAGAACCTGAACGACAACATCACCTCGCACATCGCCATCCTGGCATCTGTGGTTGTGTTGAGCCTGATCGTGTTCGTGAGCTACGCGTATGCTCCAAGAATTACGGAGCGAATTTCTCCCCAGACCGCCCACGGAATCTTGCGCATCATCGCCTTCGTCCTTCTCTGCATCGGAGTGCAAATTTCCTGGAACGGAGTGCAGGCGCTCATAAGAATCGCCATGAACATGAAGCCCTGACGCTTTATCATCGTCGAAAGCCTCATGACTCCGTACCCAATTCAAACCGCTCGCCTCACACTGCGTTCCTATACTTCAGCTGATATCCCCGACCTGGTCCGCCTCGCAGGCGCCCGTGAAGTCGCGGCCACCACTCTGCGCATTCCTCATCCCTACACCGAACAGGACGCCCAAGACTTCATCGCAGCCTACGCGGCGAAAACCGCTCCGGAAACGCGTTTCGCGATCACTCTGTCCTCGGATGGTCAGTTGTGCGGCGGTATTGGTCTTCGCATGGACGAGCCGCATCAGCACGCCGAACTCGGCTATTGGCTAGGAGTTTGCTACTGGGGACAAGGCTACGCCACCGAGGCCGCCCGCGCCGTCATCCAGTACGGATTCGAAACACTCGGCCTCCATCGCATCTACGCTTCCTACGTCCCACACAACGTCGCATCCGGTCGCGTTCTGCAGAAAATCGGCATGCGCCATGAAGGACTGATGCGAAGCCACATCTGCAAATGGGGAGAATTCCACGACCTGGACTGTTATGGGATGTTGAAGACCGACCCGCGATAGCCGCTACGGACTCACCTTCAACGGCGCAGACACAGTTCCAATTTTTCCGCTCAAGCGATCGCGCACCACGAAGCGCACCGTGTACTCGCCGGGAGCGACCGTGAGCGCTCCGCGATAATCGGTCCCCTTGTTGCGGAAGCGCTCGTAGGTTTCCGGCTTGAAGTGACCCTCCATGGTTTGCTCAACATCGCCGGCCGGCACGCCGGCGGCAGTTCGCGCCGTTGCCCAGAAGTCAATGGCGAAACGGTTGCGATCCGGCTCGTCGACCTGAGCAAATCCGGCCGGCATGGTCAGCGTAAAGATCGCCTTTTTCTTCCCTGCTTCCGCCGAGGGCTGTGTCTCCTGCCATTTAGCTCTGATAGGGATCGCGGTGAACTCCAGTGGAGAATCGAGCGCGGCCTGCATCGAGTCGGGAGACTTATCCTCTATCTCCGTGGACGGCAACTTTACAAAGAAACCGGTCCGGGTCAGCACGTGCACTCCATCGCGGTGCACGTTGACGCGCAGCTTCCTCCAGCCTTCGTTTTTGTTTTCGCCGTGCAGATAGTAGCCCAACAGGTAGTAGCTGGAACTGTCCTCCACCGCCTGATGCATCGCGCTCGCCAAGCCATTCCGATTGAGGTATGCCCTTCCCGCCGTCGCCTTCGCAAATGCCTCCAAGGTAGCGTTGGTCTCGGCGTGCAGCCACTGCCCGTGCGTGAACGGATCAGGCAGCGGCTTCTTCACAGGCCCAGTCGCAGGTCCGGGCAGGTCTCCCAGGCCGTGAACGTCGACCGGGTACACGCTGATCTGTGCGCGATTCAATGACGCCCACGTCTTCTCATAAAGAGGCCGCATATTGACTGGCGTATCGACGGGCGCTAATCCTTCTTTCAACGCCATCGTCTCTTCATTCAACGCAAAAGGAAATCCGGCACTAGCCCAGACCAGCGTTTTTCGCCCGGGATATCCCGCGAACGCCTGCGCCACCTGCTCCATCGACTGCAGCGTCAACGTGACCACCTGCCTGCGCTCAAACGAAAGCGCTGCCTGTTCTCCGGCAACCTGAAATTCCCCAAAGCTCTGCATAATCTTCGACAGCTTGTCGGTTCCATCGGTCAGGAACGCTTCCGAGGGGCCTTCCGTAACCGGAGTCTGGCTGCGTTGTACGCTGTTCAATGCCTTGCTAAGCTCTCGCGGGTCGCGCGTGAAGTGATGAATCAACTTCATTCCCGTGCGGTTGAGAGCGAGCAGAGATACCGGATGTCCGGCATTGGCTGGATCGGTTAGATACTTCACGACCTGATCCTTAGCAAAAACCTGATCGGGGACCGGCGTATTCAGCATGTCGAGCAGAACGATCGTCAATTGGCGATTGTTCGCATCGTCACGAACGTTGGTGAACTGATCGGTCGGCAAAGTGTTTGGCGGCTGCGCACCGTTTGCCGGCTGTACCTCCTCGAAAACAGAAACCGGCTGCTCGACTCCCTCTTCGTACACCGTGAAGTCTTCCTTCTTCAGACCCCGGACGTGAGATCCAAAGTTGTCGGTGACGATGACGGGGACAGACACAAGTTCCGCGCGGGATGTCAGAGTGGCGACGGGCTCGGAAGGATTCTGTGCTCCATGAAAAGAGGCCGCGAGCCCCAACCCGCAAGGGAGAACTACCCACCAACGCGCACGCCCCCGAAGCCACTCCATGGCGCGCTAGTCTATAACGATTCCCTGAGGTTTTGGACCCGAGGCAACCAGCAAGCTTCCGACAGCACTGCGAGTGCCGCGAAAGATACGAGCTTTCCTTTGCGCTCTTCGCGAGTTCTTCTTCGCGGGGTGCCCCATCCTAGCGCGCCTTTTGCGCTAGGGTGGGATTCCACAACCGTCGGTCTCTTAAAGCTTTTCGTTTCGCCTTCAAGGTCACCTCAGCGTCTAGAGTGGCTAAAATCCGCGTGTACTCATCCATACAACTCGCTCAACAACTCATAAGCCCGCCGCAGATGCGGAATCACGATGCTCCCGCCCACAACCAATGCCACATTGAGCGACTCTTCCTGCTCCGGCCGCGTCGCTCCCAGCCGATAGGATTGAATGATGTGATAGTTGATGCAATCATCGCAACGCAGGCCGGTCGAAACGACAAGTCCCATCAACTCTTTGTACTTCGCGGGAATCGCCCCTTCGAGATAAGTGTTGTGATCGATATTATAAAAGCGCTTGACCAGAAAATTATCGGCATTGTCGACGTTCGCATTCAGCCGCGTGCGCGTATCCAGAAACCGCCGCGCGATCTCGCTTTTCTCGGCAACCTGCTTATCGGTGAAGAGAAACGTAGGTTCTTTACGCTCGATGCTCATGGCTGAACAGCGTAGCAAAAATCGCGACACTACCGTCAGTGATGTCCAGTCTGATACCACTTCCTTTCCCTCCTTACCCTCTTAGCGATATAGTCTCAACCCGGTTTCATCTTCCGGAGGCAATTCATGGCTATCGATACCCGTGCCGAAGCGAAGGTCAAAAGCTTCGGCGTCAATCTGGAAAGTGATCTGGCGCTCGAGTTCCTGCGCGTCGTCGAAAAAGCCGCCATCGCGTCGGCGCGCACCATGGGCACCGGTGATCGTCCGCTCGCCGACCAGGTCGCCACTGAAGCCATGCGCCAGACCATGGACACCGTACCCATGCGGGGCAACATCGTCATCGGCGAAGGGGAGCGCGACGAAGCTCCCATGCTTTATATCGGCGAAAAAGTCGGCGCTGAATTCCCCGACGGTCGGCAGGTCCCCGAAGTCGATATCGCCGTCGATCCGCTCGAAGGCACTAACCTGTGCGCCACGGGTGCTCCGGGCGCCATTACCGTTCTAGCCGCCTCCGAAAAGGGCGGCCTGCTCAACGCGCCCGACTGCTATATGGAGAAAATCGTCGTCGGCCCGTCCTGCAAACACGCCGTCGATCTTGACGCGCCCGTCGCGGAGAACCTGAAGAACATTGCCCGCCGCCTACAACGTGGAGTCGATGACCTGGTCGTCATTGTGCTTGATCGACCTCGCCACGAGAAGTTGATCGCCGACATTCGCAAAGCCGGCGCGCGCATAAAGTTGATCGGCGACGGCGATCTGTCGGCGGGAATCGCGGCGGCGGTCATCGGCACCGGCGTGCATTGCGTGATGGGATCAGGTGGCGCCCCGGAAGGCGTGATCACCGCCGCCGCCATTCGCTGCCTGAACGGCTACATGCTCGGCCGGCTCGTGATCAACAAGCCCGAACTCGAAGAGCGCATCGCAAAGATGGGAATCAAAGACAAGAACCGGGTTTATGAAGCGCAGGACCTGGCGCCCGGCAAGCAGATGATCTTCGCGGCCACGGGCGTCACCGACGGGGCACTGATGAAGGGCGTCCGCTTCTTCGGCGAAGGCATCCGCACCTCGTCGGTGATCATGACGCTGAATACAGGACGGGTCCGCTTCATCGACAGCATTCATCTTGAGAAAGGCGCGGACGTGAAGGTGAGATTCATCTAGTCGTTAGGAGATTCGACAGTGCGTGAAAACACTTGGGCTCTCTAACAAACTTGTCATCCTGAGTGGAGTGAGGCGGAAGCCGAACGCAGTCGAAGGACCCCGCGTTCGCTTGCGGTACTACAGCTCCCGATCTGTATTTCGGCCACAGATCCAGATTGGGGGAATCACCTAGAGTACGGCGGAACGCCCGTCCATCCACACTACTTCAAGTACACCGAATCCTTCTTCAACTCCTCAGGTATTTTCGGGAACGGCGGGAACTCCTGCGAGAATCCCTTCAGCAGATGAGCGCACTCTTCTGAGCGCCGCGTCCCATCGTGCACCGCAATCTTGTGAGGATTCCCCTCCGAGTACCCTTCCCACAGCGATACTCCAGCGTAGGCTCCGTCTTTTCGCAAGATGTAATAGGTCATATCCAGAAAGCGCAGCCGTGTCATGTCGCCGTTGTAATTGCGCACGATGCGCTTCAACGCGTCCATGCCAGCTTCCTGGGGCGACACACCGTGTCGCATGTTCTCGACGATGGTATGCGCACCCGCCACCTTGATGTTCTCTTCCCCGCTCCCGGTCGCGCCTGCCGAGCCCACGTCCTGATCCGTGTAACAACCGGCGCCAATCACCGGCGAATCGCCGCAGCGTCCGGGCAGTTTGAAGGCAAGACCGCTGGTGGTGGTAATGCCCGACATCTCGCCCTTCTCATTGAGAGCCGAACAATGGATCGTCCCCGTGGGCGGGAACAGTACGCGTTGCGCTGCCAACAAGCGAAACTCGGGCTCAATCCCCAAGTGCTCGGCCCGCGCGACCAATCGCTCGACGTGATCCTGAAGCAACTCCGACTGCGGCTTCCGTTCGAAATCCTTCGCATCGGGCGCCTGCCACTTCGGATCCGCCAGCCCCGGTCCCCACCAATCACCGGTCGAGTGATATTCCTTCCACAGCATCCAGACCTTACGCGAGCGCTCGGTCAGCAGGTTCTCGCGCGGAAAGCCCATGGCCACCGCAAACCGCTCCGCGCCTTCGCCGACGAGCATCACGTGCCCGGTGTGATCCATCACGGCTTTCGAAACCTTAGAAACGTTCTTGATGTTGCGCACGCCGCCCACCGACCCGGCGCGCCTTGTCGGCCCGTGCATGCAGCAGGCGTCGAGTTCGACCACGCCGTCTTCGTTCGGCAAGCCACCCAGTCCGACACTGTCATCCAGCGGATCATCCTCCGGCCCGGTCACCACCAGGATCGCGGAGTCCAGCGTGTCGCCGCCCTTGCTCAAATGCTCGTAGGCCCGATCTAGGTAAGCAAACCCGTTGTTCGCGCTGACAATTATGGGCCGCTTGCCGGGAGCAGCCTTCGCCTGCGGGGTGGCGTCGGGAACGGTCAACACCTTCTTCGCTGATTCCAGACCCTGGGCCTCAAGTCCCAGCGCGAGAGATCCCATTGCAGTCGTAGCCAGAAAATCACGGCGGGAAAAACTCATTCGCTTCCTCCGAACATTTCCAATGAGAGTAAGAAAGCTAACACCCTAGACGATCGGGCCAGACGCGCCCGCGTCCTTAATCCGTATCGAACCTCTGCTCCTCAAACGGATCTCCGTACATGTGATATCCATTCCGTTCCCAGAAGCCGGCCTCGTCATGACCCAGAAACTCAATCCCTCGCACCCACTTCACTGACTTCCACGCATACAAATGCGGCACGATCAACCGCAGCGGGTAGCCATGATCTGCGCTGAGCGGTTCTCCGTCGTGGTGCGTGGCAAACAGCACTTCTCCGCGATCCAGGTCAGCCAGAGGAACGTTGGCGGTGTATCCTTGCTCGGCATGCACCAGCACGTGGCTCACGCCTGACTTCAACTTCACGTGCGCCAACACTTCACGAAAACTCACGCCCTCCCAATCGTTGTCGAACCGGCTCCAGCGCGTGACACAATGAAAGTCGGAATGCCGTTTCACCTTGGGCAGCTTATTGAACTCTGCCCAACTCCAGCGCACGGGAGCCTCCACCATTCCGTACACACGGAAGTCCCAGCGCTCCGGATCGAACCGCGGCACGGAGCCATAGTGCAGCACGGGCCACTTCAGCGTAAGCGATTGGCCGGGCGGCAGTCGCCCCTCGGCTTTCATCTTCTGCTCGAGAACCTTGCGCTCGTTTCCTTCAAATAGCAACCCGCTGACTCCTCACAATCGCTACTACGATTTCCTCCGCTCCCCGGACTACCGCTCCATCGCGCAACAATCTGAAATTGATTCTCGACATTGACTTCCATCAATTTCCGTTCTATTCCTAATCCATGACCACCCAGGACCAGGGCTTCCAGCGCCTGCTGCACGCCATCGCCGACCCGACGCGCCGCAAGATTCTACAGGCTCTCAAAATCAAGAACGCCTGCTCGCTTGGCAAGGAAGTCGGTCTCTGCGCCTGCGACATCGAAGAGCGCATCCATCTGTCCCAACCCACCATCTCGCACCACATGGCGATCCTGCAAAAGGCCGGCCTCGTTGAAGCACAGAAAGAAGGCCACTGGAGATGGTATCAACGCAACGAACGCACCATTAAACAGTTCGCCAAGACCCTGCGCGAGACTCTCTGATGCGATTCTCTCTCTCATTGCCCGGCCCGCAGAATCAACTGATCCGCCGGCGTCATTACCCGCGACCGGATCAGCAGTGTGCTGACCAGCGACGTCAGCCCTGACGAAGCGAAAATCATCGCCAGCAACACAAATTGATAGATCGCCGCGTAAATGGGGCGCGCCCCCGACAACAACATGCCGGCCATCAGTCCCGGAATCCACACGATCCCCAGCGACCGAAGAGAGTCAATCGCCGGAATCAGGCTCGCTTCGAACGATACCTGCACATAGGGCGCAACGCTGGTCTTTCCGTCGGCGCCGAGCGCCAAGGCCGTCTCGATCTCGCCGACATGCGCCAGTACGTCCGATCGGAATCGATTCAACGCCAGCCCGTTCGTGTTCATCGCATTGGCGATCATCATGCTCCCTATGGGCACGAGCGCGGTGATCGGCGTATCGATCACGCCCAGCAAGGTCATGATCGCAATCATCAGTCCGGCGCCGCCTCCAATTGCCCACGTCGACACTTCGAACGCGCCCGGCATTCCCTTGGCGCGCTTCGCCGACGTCGCTCCCGCAGCGACAATCATCGCGCTCAGAAGAAATATGCTGGTCCAGCTGGGCGCCTTCAGCAGAAGCAGCAGGATCGAACCGACGGCGACAATTTGCGCCAAACCTCGCACCATGGCGATAGCAAGATCCTTCTCCAGATGAATGCCGCGGCGTCCAGCAAGAATGACCACGGTTAAGGCGGCGAGCGCCGCTGCCGCAGCCTGCGCCAGTCCTAGTTGCAATTGCCCGTGAAATAGAACCTTAAGCACGAAGCACCTCCGCGGCCAAACCGATGCGCACGACGCGGCCGCTTTCCAGAACCAACACTCGCTCCGCCAGGCGCGCCGCCTGCGCAGCGTCGTGCGTCACGAGCACGCACGCGACCCCCTGTTCGTGACCAATGCGCTGAATCACTGCTTCCACTTCCCTCTTCGCATCTTCGTCCAGCGCAGAGGTCGGTTCATCCAGCAACAAAACTTCCGGAGAATTCGCCAGCGCTCGCGCAAACGAAACTCGCTGCGCTTCCCCACCCGACAGATTAGAAACGTCGCGTGATGCAAATCCCGAAAGTCCGACGCCAGCCAGCAATTCTTCCACCGCCTCCAGGCTCAGATCCTCTCCCCGCTGCCGCGGCCCAAAGCGAAGGTTGTCGAGAACTGTTCCTGCAAACAGGTATGGCCTCTGCATCACCATCCCCACGCGTCGTCGCAATTCGCGGGGCGCAATCTGCCGGTAGTCCACTTCGTCGAGATACACGTTCCCCTCTGTTGGTTCATCCAGCCGGTTCAGCAACCGCAACAGCGACGACTTGCCTGACCCGCTCGGACCCACAATCGCCAGGATCTCCGCTTTGCGCACGTCGAACGTGGCTTCCGTGACAAGAACCTTGCCCGGCGCACTCCGCCCCAGTTTGCCCGCCCGCAAAAGCATCGTTAAGAAACTTTCCCCGCTCTTGGCGCCGGTCGCAGGTCGCGTTGTTTAGCGATCCCCATATCCGCGCGCGCGCTTCGCAGCCCACTACGAGCAGACGACCTTTTCTGATCCCATCCTCCAAGTTCAAGAGCTGCCGCCAAACAGACATTGCGCAACTCATCGGCGTGTGTACGATCCACCAGCGTCCGCGCCACGACCATCCCACCGATACTCAGCGCGGCGATCACCTGGGCCGTAGCGCGCCCGTTCCGCCTCTTATCCAGCAGACTGCGCTCCAGCACGCTCACCATCGCCCGGAAAACCGTCTCGAACGCGCGCCTTGCCGCCACCCCGCTGCGCGCCACATCCGTGGGCAAGGCCACCATCGGACAGGAGTTCTCAACGTCCTCGTAGTGCTGCCGCGACAAATAGGCGCTCACCACTTGTCCGCCCACATCGGTCGCCGAAAGGTCCACGTGCACACCCTCCCAGCAATTCTTCCATTCGGGATTCGTAAAGAAGCAGTCCATGACTTCGGCGTACAGGTCGCTCTTGCTCCTGAAGTACTTGTAGAAGCCGCCGTGCGTCAGGCCCGCGCCCTTCATAATCTCCGCAATCGACACGTCCTCGAAGCCGCGGCGATTGAACAAGCGGCGCGCACTATCGATGATCTTTCTTTTCACTTCCTTGCGATGAGTTGGCGGATACGGCATCGAGTCGCTCCCAGACAGACCGTCGAACTGCCATCAAGGAATATCACGTTGTGGCGAGCCACAATATTATCTTGAACATCTTTTGTTCCGCTGTTCTGATCCTCTACGCCACCGAGGCTGGGACGAGCTTCGGGCACGGAATGATGGAGGAAGCATGCAAGCATTGAACGGGATGGAGACAAGCCACAACCGCCGCGACTGGCTCAAGCGAGCGACCTTGGCCGTTGGAGTGCTCGCATCTCGGCCGCGCACTGCGTCGACCGATAGCGACAACGGTCTCTCCCATAGCGCCGAGGCCATTCACCAGGAGGTCAATTTCTCATCGAGCCCGAAACGGATCTACGAAACCCTGACGAACGCGGACCAGTTTCAGAAGGTGATCCTGCTGAGCACCGCCAAGACCCAGATCGATGTCACCACAAAGCCCGCCGAGATTAGTCGCGAGCCGGGCGGGCCCTTCGTGATCTTCGGTGGCTACATTTCAGGCAGGCACATCGAACTTATGCCGAACCAGCGCATCGTTCAGGCTTGGCACGAAAAAACTTGGGAGTCCGGCGACTACTCGATCGCAAGGTTCGAGCTGCACGAGGCTGGAACTGGCACAAAGCTCATCTTCGACCACACCGGCTTCCCGTCGGGCGCCGGCGACCATCTTGCAATCGGGTGGAAGATCAACTACTGGGAGCCGTTGGCGAAGTTTCTGGGAGAGCGCGTCGGAAGTTGACCAAGCGACCGACGGCGGAGTTCGGGAACCTGCGGGCAATCTCCTGTGTCTGAGCATATGAGGGAGCCGATCAGATCGACCCAAGTGCGCAGCCAGGAGAATGCCCAATGGACCGCCGACTCAACCTTGCCTTACTGATGTTTCTGTCCGTTTCTCGAATTACCTCCGCGCAACTCCCGGTCGCCATTCCCAGCAATGCTGCGCCGCAGTCCGCGCGGCAAGCTCTGCTCGAAATGGTTTTCGCAGTTGAGCCGTCACAGTTTTTCAGCCATTTGCCAAAACACGCTCAACAGCTCATGAAAGCAGACGTTAACATTTTGCCTTTGCAAGACTTTCGGCAAGCTGTCACGCAGTTGCGGTGGCCCGGACGAGAGCTGGAAACATTCGAAACCGGCCCTATCCTGCTTCGCTCCGAAGAGCCGTATTCTCGTAGGACGGTAGAAGTCTCGGTAGAAAGCGAGACCGACGGCGTTGATGAAGACCAGCTGCAACTCTCCCTGCGTCTATATCGAAACGGCAAGCTGGAGCCTTTGCCCTTCGTGCCGGCTGCTACTTTCACCATGAAATCCGAGCGCGGTAAATGGTGCTTGGACGATGTTGCGCTCAATCTCCACGTTCCGCTAGGTGACGACGCCTTCCTCGATAGGTTAACCCCGGATCGCCATCCGCCGGAAGTAGAGGAGTTGGAGGCGTCTGCTCTGAACCACCTCCGCATGGTCAACACGGCAGAAGTCTCCTATGCCGCTACGTTTCCAGACTTGGGATTTGCCTGCTCGATGGCGTACATGGGTGGCACCGGCGTGGAAGAGCCTACTTCCGGTTCTGCCGGATTGCTTGATGCGAGCTTGTCGAGCGGAACGTTGGACGGTTATACGTTTTCAATCGAAAATTGCTCCGGCAATCCGGTAGATCACTTTTCCGTCTCGGCCGTCCCCGACAATCCGCAGATTGGCTTGCGCGCGTTCTGCTCCGACGAAAACGCCGCGATCCGTTTCTCTGAGGATGGCAAGGCCGCCACATGTCTTACCGAAGGAGAACCGCTGCCCTAGTTACTTAGAACCGCTACGCACGCTGGCGCGCAACTCCTCCACAATCTCGAACGCCGCCCGCCGCGCCTCTTCGTGCTTGGTCACGTCGAATGAGATCGCCCCCACCCGCGCATGGCCTCCCCCTCCGTAGCGCTCGCAGACACGCGCCAGATTCACCGTGGGCTCGTTCGGCGCCCACGGGTTCGACCCCACCGACACCTTCACACGAAAGCTGCTCTTGCTCAAACCTACGCTGTAGATGCTTTCCGGATGTAAATAATAAGGAACGAACTTGTTATAGCCCTCGAGCTCCTGATCGGTAACGTCGAAAAAGATGGTCGCATCCCTGCACTCGGTGCGTTCCTTCAGGATGCCAATGGACAGCTCGTGCCGCTTCAAAAGCGGCGGAAGCAGCGGTGCCACAAAAGGCGCTTCCAGAATCTCCGCCAGAGACTTGGTGGCCAGCAGCGGAATCAGCTGCGGCACGAAGTTCGAGTCTGGCGCCGATTCAATCACCATGGTCAACTTCATGGCCGGAGCCTTCATCTCGACGGCAGTCTTCGCGTCCTCGTAAAGCGCGCCGTCGATGATGTCGGTCCAATGCACCAGGTCGGCGACGGACGCCGGATTAAATCCGAAGCGTTGCTCAGCCACCATCGCGATAAAACTGGTGCACGACTTGAAGTCCGGATCGTAAAATTTCCGATTCCCCTGATCCTGCTCAAAATGCGCGGCATCTTCCGGACTCAGGAACGCGCTCTCGTGATGATCGAACCACCACGTAATTTTGGGCGAACTCGAATATTTGAAGTCGACGATCGCGTTTTCGTCTCCGTCAAAGTCCCGCTCGTCGAAGAGCGCGCCCGCCCGGTGTAACAGCCCCGTAAATTCGAACTGCACGTCGTTACGAATCCGCTCCCGGTAGAAGCGTGAGAACAGCGCGGCCGAAGAGGCTCCGTCAAAGCACTTGTCGTGATAAAAAACGCGGACTCTCAAATTCGATTCCTTCCTGAATCAACCAACGAATGCCTGCAACCCGCTGCGCAATTCCGTTGAAACGAAAAGCGTATAGGATTACGTCCCAATTCCTTTCTGTCAAGCAAAGAGAATCGACCGCGGTTGAGGCTGTAATCTCACTCGACTGGCACTGTCGCCCAGCTGCAATCGCAAATTCCCGTTGCGGCTTTCTTTGCGACCCTAGCGGCTGTCCTTATCGCCCTTCGCGGTTAAGAGGTCTTCTGCAATCCTGCTAACCTCCGACTGTCGTAAAACGCTTTTTGAGGGGTCAGCGTGATAACTTCACCTCCCGGCCATAACCCAACTGCACGGGCCGCGTCTAATTTCGCTTGGAGGCTTCATGTCAAAATCGCGCAGGCGATTTCTAAAAACCTCGTCGCTGGGACTGCTGGGAGCGGCCGCGACTCTCCGCAGCCAGGCCCAGTCCGCCAGCAATCTCCCTCCCGGCGAACCACCGGCCTTCGGCACTGGACCAGAGGTCGGCCCTGAAGTCTCGACAACGACATTCGCGGAAGCCGAGAAACTCGTGCAGGTGCAACTGACCGACGCCGAGCGATCGATGTCCGCCACCAGTTGGCGTCGCACCATGGCCTCGCTTTATGAACGCCGTACCGGCCCCCGTAAGCTCGCGCTCGAATCGACCCTTGCCCCAGCCACGCGCTGGGATCCCGTCCTGCCCGGCATCAAAATTCACGCGACCCAGGACAGATTCATCCGCAGCCACACCGATCCCGGCCCGCCTCCCGCGAAAGATGAAGACCTCGCGTTTTCCTCGGTCACGCAGCTTTCGCAGTGGATCGAGCACCGCAAGCTCACCTCCGAGCGCCTCACCACCATCTATCTCGATCGTCTCGAGCAGTTCGATCCCAAGCTGCACTGCGTGATCACGCTGACACGCGATTTGGCGCTCAAGCAAGCGAAGCAAGCCGACGCAGAAATCGCCGCCGGCCACTATCGCGGCCCACTCCACGGAATCCCCTGGGGAGGCAAAGACCTGCTCGACACCGCGGGCATTCCGACCACCTACGGGGCTGAGCCGTTCCGCGATCGGGTTCCCACCGAAGATGCTGCAGTCGTGCAGCGCCTCCATCGCGCCGGAGCCGTTCTGGTCGCCAAACTCAGCCTGGGCGCACTCGCCCTCAATGACATCTGGTTCGGCGGACAAACCATGAACCCGTGGATTCCGGACGCTGAAGGTTCGGGCGGATCGAGTGCCGGCCCGGGGGCAGCGACGACCGCGGGTCTGGTCGGATTCTCCATCGGCAGTGAAACAGGAGGCAGCATCATCGGCCCCAGCATGCGTTGTGGCGTGACAGGACTTCGTCCGACCTATGGTCGCGTGCCGCGCACCGGCGCAATGACTCTCTGCTGGACACTCGACAAACTCGGCCCCATGACTCGCCACGTCGAAGACGCCATGTTGGTGCTGCACGCGATCTCGGGACCGGATCCCGCCGATCTCGCGAGCGTTCCCAGTCATCTCGACTTCGACGCTGCCACGCCCATCAAGGGCCTGCGCGTCGGCTACTTCCCGCAGTGGCTCGATCAGAATCCCGCGACTCAAGTCGACAAAGACGCCGTCGAGCACGTGAAGAAACTCGGCATGACGCCCGTCGAGGTACAAATCCCGAACTGGCCGTACGACTGCATGAACCTGATCCTGTTCGCCGAGGGAGCGGCCGCTTTCGAAGAACTCACTCTGAGTGGAGGGATGAATAAGCTTAAGGCGCAGGTTCCCGACGCGTGGCCGAACGTCTTCCGCGAAGCGCGCTTCCTGTCAGCAGTTGACTTCGTGCAGGCCGATCGCATGCGCCGCAAAGTCGCTCAGGAAATGGAGAAGCTTTTTTCGCGAGTGGACCTTCTGCTGGTTCCGTCGCTGCGCGACGAAATGCTCACCATCACGAACTTCACTGGGCATCCATCGCTAACATTGCGGGCCGGATTCATCGAAGTAAAAAAAGCCCGCAGCGACTGGGCTCCCGATCCAAATAATCCGGTTGCAACCTTTGAGAAGCCACGCCGCGTTCCGCACGGCGTCACTCTGATCGGCCGCCTGTTCGATGAAGGCACGATCGGCACAGTCGGTATCGCACTGGAAAAAAGCTTCGGGGTAGTCGACCAGCGTCCGCCAGGCTTCTAAGCGTGTGTGGGGCGGACACTCCTGTCCCCAAAGCATCGATTTCTGATGCCCGGTTTCTTTAATACTGGCCGATAGCAGAGATGGCCGGGTGCCCCATCCTAGCGCGCCATTGCGCTAGGGTGGGATTCCACGGACTTATCAAACTTGGGGTTTTGGAAGTGCACGCAAAAGCTCGTATTGATGATTTGAGCCCGTCCCTACCCCACACGCTGCCACCGCAGGGTTCTCGTGACAACCGATCCATCACTAGCAGTCGTTTCAAGAGCGATGACAAGTTCCGCGCCCTTGATCTGAAAGCGACGGGTCACGATCTTTCCAACATCCCCTGGCGACAATGCTCCGATCAGTTCCTGGGTGACCGTGCGATCGTCGGCAACTGTGTACCGGCCGAAATACGCGTCATATCCATTGACGGCGCCGTTGTTATTGGCGTGTCCGACCCGCAACTGCTCAGCAGTGCTTGCGCAAGCGGTGCGATCACGCCGCATGAACTGCACTGCAAAATGGCCGGCCGCGTCATACATGAGATACGCCAGCGGATCGGCTCCGAGTATCGGCTCTGTTCGCTGCTGTCCGTCAGAAGTCACGTCCTCACGCGACAACAGCTTCCATGTGCCCACCAGTGACTTCTCCGCGTCGACTGCAACCATGACCGGACTCCTGAACTTCGAGTGTGCATTCTCTTCCGATGAACTATGGCTCGAAGTCCCGAAGACATCAATCTTCCCGGTCCCAATCAACTCTCAAAGTTTTCTCCATTGCAGAAGGTGTTGGCTCCGGCGCGTACGCGCGGCAATCGTCGTCCAGCCAATAACCAAAGGCTAGTTCTTCGCCCGAGCATCGAGTCCGAAATCGCGTTCCAGGCTGCGATACCACGTCTCGTCGTCACCGCCGTTCAGGGTGACCCACTCCTCGTCGCTCATCTTGCGGCGCCACTCGAGGAAGGGGACGGCGTCGGGTCCTACCGGGTGGCGTAATTGCCAAGTCCCGCTTTCAGCAATTTCCAGAATCTTCTGTGCGACCAGAGAAGGCGGAGCCGGATGCTCGAGCGCGGCCGCGAAAAGAGAAGTGAAACGCGCGCGCTGACGATACGGCGACTCGACCCCTTGATCTCCGATGCGTCGTGCCATCGCCGTATCGATAATGCCCGGCTCAACAATGGCCACCCGCACATTGAACGTCTTCATTTCCCCGGCCAGCGCCTCGCTCAGCGCTTCCAGCGCCCACTTCGACGATGTGTAGGGCGCAAGCGGTGCACTGGAAATACGACCGGCTACCGACGTGATGTTAATAATGCAGCCGCTCCGGTGTTTTCGCATATGTGGCACCAGTGCCTGAATGCAACGGATCGCGCCGAAATAGTTGGTCTCCATCACTGCCCTGAAATCGGCCAGCGGAAGTTCTTCCACCGAGCCCGCCCGTTCCACGCCGGCGTTGTTCACGAGCACGTCAATCGGACCATAGTCTTTGTGGATGGCGGCGATGGCTCGACTCACAGATTCGTCCGAGTCCACGTCCATGGTCGAGACGAAGATCGGCAGTTTCTCGCGCGCCGCCTTTTCCGCGAGCGCCGGCGCTTGTGATGGATTGCGCATGGTGGCGTAGACTTTGTATCCGGCACGGCCGAATGCCAGAGCCGCCTCCAGGCCAATCCCCTTGCTCGTTCCGGTAATCAGTACAGAACTCATGCTCATCTCCTGAAGGCGTTTCGGCTCTCACCGGCGTTTTCGATTTTATGGGGTCCGAGTGGTGACCTAGCTTACACAAGATGAGGGATAATCGACGAATGAAAGCGGGTTGCCCCATCCTAGCGCGCACTTTGCGCTAGGGTGGGATTCCGCGGACCCATCAAACTTGGGATTTTTGGAGTATCGTGAACAGTCGCCTTCAACGCGCCCACGGCTAAGGAGTCCACCATGCCAGTCTCTGTCTTTGTCGGCACCAGCGTCGACGGCTTCATCGCGCGACCTGACGGCGCACTCGACTTTCTGCCACCCGGTGGCGGGGAACCGCACGGCTACGAGGAGTTCATTGCTACCGTCGACGCGATCGTGATCGGCCGTAAGACTTTTGAAACCGTGCTGGCTATGGAGAGCTGGCCCTACGGTGACAAACGAGTAGTGGTCCTGAGCAGCCGCTCCGTCGATCTATCCAAGGCGGGCGGCGTTGTCGAGCAGTTGGGCGGCACTCCGGAGGAAATTGTTGCGAAGCTGGCCGCGAGTGGCGCTCACCATCTCTATGTCGACGGAGGAATCACCCTGCAAGGCTTCCTTCGCGCGGGATTGGTCCAGCGCCTCGTGATCACGCGTGTGCCCGTGCTCATCGGAGAAGGGATCTCCCTCTTCGGCGCCCTGCCCCACGACGTCCGGCTAAATCACGTAGCCACGCGGCACTATCCGAGCGGACTGGTGCAGAGCGAGTACCAGGTGGCCGCCTAAGGCTTGCCCTCAGTGTCCACTTTTGAACTCCCTGGGGGTACACTGAAAGCCTCTCGACATGACCGTCTTTCCCGTTATCCGTACCGTGACCGCCATAGTCACACTAGTAGTTCTGGTGTGTGCTGCGAAATGCCTTGACGGGCAGGAGGCGCCGTCGAATTCGGTTGTGAACTCGCTTCTTCCGGTAGACCAGGTAGTTGACAACCTTGTCCGGATGAATCAGGAACGCGCACAGGCCCTGCTGCACTCCGAGGCCACGCGGGTGTACCACCTGGTCTACCGCGGCTTCCCCGGCGACCGCGAAGCCACGATGACGGTCGAGGCGACCTACAACAGTCCATCTTCTAAAGAGTTCACTATCGTTTCGAAAAGTGGATCAAAGCTGGTTCAGGATCGTGTCTTCAAGAAACTGCTGGATAGCGAGAAAGAAGCCGCCCAACCCGCCATGAGCGCGCGTACCCAATTGAATCGCGCAAATTACAACTTTGAACTCGTGGGCTACGAGCCTTCACAAACTGGTGGACAGTATGTATTGCAGGTCAGCCCGAAAGCCCGCAACACTTACGTCTATCGTGGCAAGATATGGGTAGACGGCGTCGATTTCGCCGTTACCCGTATTGAAGCCGAACCAGCCCAGAACCCGTCGTTCTGGACGAAGAAAAGCGAAATTCATCACGAATACAAGAAGGTTGCAGGCTTCTGGCTCCCCGCACGCAACGAGTCGATCAGTTACATCCGTCTTGGAGGACGCGCCACGCTGACCATCGAGTACACTAACTATCGGGTCACCGATGCGCGGCGCTCGGGCAGTGCGGACGCATCTCCGACTGTTACGCAGAACGAGCACTGATCTCCCAGTCGCGCAAGAGCCGGCCGGTTGCCCTGCCTAGCGCGTCGTTTGCGCAAGTGCCTGCCTGAGCAGTCGAAGGGGTGGGACTCCAAGGACCTCTCCCACCTGGGATTTGGAAATATTGGGCGGCGCTCGAACCAAGTGACTCTTGATAAAATATCACCTTAGATTTATTCTAACTCTTCATGCAAACCGAGGCGATAAGACAGTCTCTGGAGGACTGTGGGTTGCGGTGTACGCCGCAACGCTATGCCGTGATGGAATTCCTGAGGGGATGCCGTCGGCATCCGACCGCAGCGGAGATTTTTGAAGCCGTGAATCGGATCGATCCGTGCTCCTCCAAGGCCACCACGTATAACAATTTGCGGGACCTGGTCCAGGCAGGTTTAGTACGCGAAGTGGCGGTGGAGGGCCGGGCCGCGCGCTTCGATGTGAAAGGCATACGCCATCATCATTTCATTTGCGATCGCTGCGGCAATGTTGAAGATATCGAGTGGTACAAAGTCCCCAGGCCGGCTTCGGGCTCGCTGGGGAAGCGGGTTCTTCGCGAGTGTGAACTGATTTTTCGCGGCCTCTGCACGAAGTGCGCTCCACGTCACGCGTCCCGATAGGCGTTTCGCCGAGCCTCATATAAACACCAACCGGCGTGCGATCACGCCATCACCCCGAGATTCGTAGGTCGTCACAGCTATTTTGACTAATTCGAAGGAAGATACACACATGGAAAATAAAGCTACAGGCACTGTTGACGCGCATACCCAGGCAACCCAACAAAATGTCGAAAGCAAATGCCCGTTTACGGGCGCCTCTTCGGGCCACACGAACCGCGACTGGTGGCCGAACCAACTGAACGTTCAAGTCCTCCACCAGCACTCTCCCCTCTCCGATCCGATGGGCGAAGAATTCGACTACGCCAAGGAATTCAAGACTCTCGATCTGAATGCGGTCGTTAAAGATCTCCACGCCTTGATGACCGACTCGCAGGAATGGTGGCCGGCTGACTTCGGTCACTACGGCGGCCTTTTCATTCGCATGGCGTGGCACAGCGCCGGCACGTACCGCATCGGCGACGGCCGCGGCGGCGCCGGAGCCGGGCAGCAGCGCTTCGCGCCACTCAATAGCTGGCCCGACAACGTGAACCTCGATAAAGCGCGCCGCTTGCTCTGGCCGATCAAGCAAAAATACGGCCGAAAGATTTCATGGGCGGACCTCATGGTCCTCGCCGGCAACGTGGCCCTGGAATCGATGGGCTTCAAGACTTTTGGTTTCGGCGGTGGCCGCGCCGATACCTGGGAACCTGAAACGGACGTCTACTGGGGTCCTGAAGGCAAATGGCTAGCGGACGATCGCTACCAAGGCGACCGCGATCTGCTGAGCCCGCTCGGCGCCGTGCAGATGGGTTTGATTTACGTGAATCCCGAAGGGCCGAACGGCAACCCGGATCCGCTCGCGGCTGCCCGTGACATTCGCGAGACCTTCCGCCGCATGGCGATGAACGACGAAGAAACCGTTGCGCTGATCGCTGGCGGACATAGCTTCGGCAAGACTCACGGCGCCGGCCCTGCCGACAATGTGGGTCCTGAGCCCGAAGGAGCCACCCTCGAAGAGCAAGGCTTCGGCTGGAAGAGCAAGTTCAATTCTGGCAAAGCCGGGGACGCGATCACCAGCGGCCTGGAAGTGATCTGGACCACGACCCCGACCAAGTGGAGCAACAACTACTTCGAGAATCTTTTCAATTACGACTGGGAACTGACCAAGAGCCCGGCAGGTGCGAACCAGTGGCGACCGAAGAATGGTGCGGGCGACGGCACCGTGCCTGATCCGCACGATCCATCCAAGCGTCGCGCACCATCCATGCTGACCACGGATCTCTCCCTGCGTTTCGACCCGGCCTACGAAAAGATTTCGCGGCGCTTCCTTGAGCATCCGGACCAGTTTGCCGATGCGTTTGCGCGTGCCTGGTACAAGCTGACCCACCGCGACATGGGACCGATCGCACGCTATCTCGGACCGCTCGTTCCCAAAGAGATCCTGCCGTGGCAAGATCCGATTCCCGCTGTGGACCATCCGCTGGTCTCGGATCAGGACGCCGCCGCTCTGAAGGCGAAGATCCTCGCCTCCGGCCTGACCGTCTCCCAGTTGGTCTCAGCAGCTTGGGCGTCGGCTTCGACGTTTCGCGGTTCCGACAAGCGCGGCGGAGCCAACGGCGCGCGCGTCCGCCTCGCGCCACAAAAGGACTGGGCGGTCAACCAGCCGGCTCAGCTCGCGAAGGTGCTGCAGACGCTGGAGGGAATCCAGAAGGAGTTCAACAGCGCGCAGACCAACGGCAACAAGGGAAAGAAGGTTTCGCTGGCCGACCTGATCGTTCTCGCTGGCGATGCGGCGATCGAGAAAGCCGCCAAGGCTGCGGGCTACGACGTGAAAATCCCGTTCACACCGGGACGCATGGACGCGTCGCAAGAACACACCGACGTCGAAGCCTTCGAACCGCTCGAACCAAAGGCGGATGGTTTCCGCAACTACCTCAACGGCAAGCAACGGCTCGCGCCTGAGGAACTGCTGATCGATCGCGCGCAGCTGCTGAGGCTGACGGCTCCGGAGATGACCGTCCTGGTCGGCGGCCTGCGCGTGCTGGGAGCGAATGCCGGGAACTCCAAGCACGGCGTGTTCACGAACAAGCCCGAAACGCTGACCAACGACTTCTTCGTCAACCTGCTCGACATGAGCACGGAATGGAAGCCGTCGAACGAATCCAATGGCTCCGGAACCGTGTACGAAGGGCGCGACCGTAAGACCGGGGAGAAGAAGTGGACCGGCACGCGTGTCGACCTTATCTTCGGTTCGCACTCCCAGTTGCGCGCGCTCGCGGAAGTCTATGGAGGCTCCGACGCGAAAGAAAAGTTCGTGAAAGACTTCGTGGCGGCGTGGACCAAAGTGATGAACGCGGATCGCTTCGAAGTAGCTGCCTGATGATTGGGTAAGAGGTTTAAGAAGATGGCCACAGCCTATGGAGTGACGGGCGAGACGCCCGCCGCTCCATCGATTAGCTGTGGCCTTTATATTTTCTGTAGAGAAATTCGCCCTACAACCCCGGCCGCCCTGCCAGCGCTCGCATGGGCTTCACATGCCTCCGATCGCACGTATTCCCAAGGCATCCCAAATGCCAGCTGTCCTGGATCGTCGCCAGCATGGAGTAGTGATTGAACGCTGTATCGGACATGCGCGCGAAACGCAGCCGGTTCGAGATCACCAGCCCCACCACGTGGCCGCCTCCAGGGTTCGCGTTGCAGCATCCGCTGGTGTCGCCGAAGCCATCCGGCCCAGTCCCAGTGAAGTCACTTTCATCCCATCCGATGAAGATGACCGAGTTTCCGGTCCATGCCTTCGAGGTCATGATGGCGTTGACCGTGTTCAGCAGGAACGTGTCGCCGGCCCGAATCAGCGTGGGCACCTGCGAGAAGTCGCACGGATCGGCTGGAGTCCCGCCGCGTCCATGCATGTCGTTGCACTGGTCAGGGCTGATCCACACGTAGTCCGCAACTGTGTTACTGGCGAGGTCGGTAGCGAACTGGCTGAAGTCCACGATGTTCGCCACACGTGCCGCGTTGTTCTGCACATCGGCGTAGGAGATAAACGGATTGTGCTTGCGCTCGTAGAGCTGGTTGCCGCAGGCATGGTCCAGCGGCGTCGCACACAGTGAATACGACTGCATGTACGCCTTCCAGGTCTTATGGTGATGTTCGAGTTGGTCGACGATGTTGGGCACATCAATAGTGATATCGTTGTCGTCGACCACCCCGTTGAGCGCGCCGGAAGTGGCCGCCACGTAGTTGGGTTGGCTGGGATGCGCCACTCCGTAGTAGTTTGTCGCCAGCTACGGTGGTCCAACGGGGCTGGCCACAAGCACGAGCGTCGGCCGCGTCTCAGATTGATTCACTTGTAGCTAACTTACTGAAAGCACGTAGAAGCCGCGAAAGTGATTGACAATCGCCCGATCAAGACTCTGCAGAATGCCTATTGCGCGCGATTAGAAGCCCGTGGAGCCTCGTTCGGGGGCTGGAGTAGGGTTGAAGGCTGGGTTGGCTTCTGCAACGCCGCCTATAAGTCATCCTGGCGTGAAATGTATCTTTAAGTTAACAGGACGGGGTTAGCGCTCGACGTGCTCTTCGGCAAACGGCCCCACCCAAGGCAACGCAAACCATTCCCCTTGCAAGGCCTTGATCGAGAGCAGGAGCCAAGTGAAGAACAGCGCCAGGCTGACTAGTGTCCCGATCAGCATCCACATAAACAACCATCCGAACATGGAAGCGAGCAGCCCGAGCAAGGCCATCACGATGACGACTGCCCAGAAGAAAACGCTTTGGAAAGCGTGGAACCGTACGAATTTTCGACGCTGAAACTGCTTCACGAACAGAAACACCACGGCCGGAATGAAAGTGAAATACGCGAGGGCGCCCACCCAGCGATCGTTCCAGTCCACCGGCGGTCCGGCAGGCACCGGTTCGTTGATCGGAGGCTGTCCCGGCACCGGCGGCTCAGGGGCGAAAAAGTTCCCTTCCTTCAGGGGTCGGCCGCACGCCGGACAGAACTCGGCCACATCCGGCATCGAGGCTCCGCAATATCCACAAGAAATCGGCATCAAGAATCCTTAAGAGTTTAAAAAAGCCGACTGACAAACGCTTCGACCTCTCCACAAGACTATTGTTCGAATGGAGAGCCGTTGCTGAAGACGAGCGACCGACGACTGAACTCCTACACCACCCGCTCCGCGCCATTCTTCTTCTTCCGGCAATCCTCGCAGACACCGTAGATCTGGAACGAGTGCCGCGTGGTCATGTAGTGATACTTGCGGCCGATGTCGCGCTCCAGTTTGTCGACCTCGTTCGAGAAGAATTCGACCGAACTGCCGCATCCGGTGCACACCATATGATGATGACTGCGCCGATTATATTGATGCTCGTAGCGGGCAATCCCGTCGTGAAAAGCGACTTCGCTCGCCAGGCGGCATTCAGCCAGCAGTTTCAGTGTGCGGTAGACGGTGGTGTACCCAATTCTCGGATCTTTCTTTTTCACCAGCCGATACAGCTCATCGGTCGAGAGATGCTCGCGAGTTTCCAGGAATGTTCGCAGAATCGTGTCCCGCTGCGCGGTCTGCTTCAAACCGACGCTCTTCAGATGCTGGTGAAGAATGCCCTGCGCTTCCCGCACCATTTCGGCGGAGATGGAAGGCTGGTCATCGATGCGTTTCTGCAGCATGGCTGGGGTACGGGGCGCTGGCTGACGGGACCAGCCAAATCGCGAATCTCGGGTCTCTCGGTCATCAGGATAACATCGGGCGATCTTGAAAATGAAATTCAAAATCGCTACCACTGGCATTTGGCCGACCCCACGTCAGGGATCTAACCAAATGCCAAGTGCCAAGTGCTAACTCCCTCCTTCGAAAACCGCAGAGAGGCCAGGTGGAAGCTCCTAGCGACTAGCGACCAGCGACTGATACTCTACGTCCATATGAGCTTCGAGCGCTTTGTCAGCTTCCTTGCTCTGGTCTGGTTTTTGGGCGGAGGATTGTGGCTGCTGATTTCCCCCAATGCTTTCGTGAAGTTTGCCTCACTGGGCACGCGGCCGAGCCTGTTGCCCAGCCAACTCAATAAGGGGCGCGTCCTCGGATGCGTCGGGGTGGTCATCGGCCTGATTATTGTTTTGGAGTTGGCGAACGGCTACATTCGCTAGCGCGGCGATCGCTGATCCTCCGCGTTTGTGGTATCGATCCGCTACACCCTACAATCGTTAGCACACCCATGGCTACCTGGACTCCTGCTGCAACGGAAACGGCGGCACCTCCCCGCCCTCGACACCGTATTTTCGCGGGCGTCGTGCTGGCGCTGCTCCTGCTGCTGATGGGTGCCGTCGGCTATCTATACTACGTCGCGCATTCCGCCTTGCCGCAACTCGATGGCACCATTCACCTCGCCGGCCTGACAGCGCCAGTTCACGTCACCCGCGATGCGCACGGAGTTCCGGACATCGAGGCCGCTACGCTCGAAGACCTTTTCTTCGCGCAAGGCTACGTCACGGCCCAGGACCGCCTATGGCAGATGGATGTCATGCGGCGGTTCGCAGCGGGGGAGATGTCGGAGTTGCTGGGCCCGTCCCTGCTGGAACACGATCGCGAGCAGCGCATCCTCGGCTTGCGTGATGCGGCCCGCAAGGCGGCGGACGCGTTGTCTCCGCGCGACCGTCCCTATTTCGACGCCTATGCGCGTGGTGTGAATGCGTTTCTGAACTCTCACCTCAAGCACCTGCCCATTGAATTCCGCCTGATTGGTTACGAACCAAAGCCGTGGCAGGTAGAGGACTCGCTGCTGATGGGCGCCCGCATGGTGCAGGACCTGAACCACGGCACGTATCAGAGCGCATTGGTGCGGGAAAAAATTCTCGCTCGCCTCGGTCCCGACCTTACCAGCGATCTTTTCGTGAACACTTCGTGGCGCGACCGGCCCCCCACCGGATCCGGCCGCCGTCTCGATGACGAAGACCGTCCTTCGCGCAAGCAGAAGGACGACGACGATGATGACGACGAGATGGATTCCGGCTCGGACAGCAACATCGCGCGACTTCATTCATCCGCAACCCCGCGTTCAGAAGCGTATGCGGCCATAAACGCTTTCACGCTGTCGACGGTTGGGGACGCTCGTCACTTCATCGCACAATCTGTGCCACGTCCTGAACTCATTCCCGGATCCAACAACTGGGTTGTGTCGGGCGAGCACACGGTGACGGGCAAGCCGCTGCTCTCGAACGATATGCATCTCGGCCACCAGATGCCCAATCTTTGGTACGAGGCGCACCTGCATGCGGGGGACTACGACGTCATCGGTGTCACGCTGCCGGGCGTCCCCTTCGTGATCGTCGGGCACAACCAGCGCGTTGCGTGGGGATTCACTAACGTCGGCCCCACCGTCGAAGACCTATACATCGAGATCGTTAATGATCAGGGCGCATACCAGACGCCGAAAGGCTGGCAACCGCTTGAACACCGCAAGGAAGTCATTCACGTCAAGGGACAAGCCGACGTGACGGTCGATGTCGCCCTCACGCGCCATGGTCCGATCATCACCGACCTCATTCCGGGCGAGACGCGCAAGATCGCGCTACGCTGGACGCTCTACGATTCGCTGCACAATCCGTTTTTCGACATCAACTCGGCCCAAAACTGGGACGAATTTCAGAAAGCATTCGCGCAATTGCCCGCGCCCGGACAAAACGTCGTTTACGCCGACGTCGACGGGCATATTGGCTACCACACCACGGGCCACATTCCGATCCGCGCCGCGGGCGACGGCAGTCTGCCCGTCAGCGGGGCCGACGACCAGCACGAGTGGAAGGGCTACATCCCGTTCGACAAGTTGCCCAGCGTATTCGATCCGCCGTCAGGCATCCTGGCGACAGCGAATTCGCGGATCTCTCCTGACAAGTACCCCTACAGCATCAGCACGGAATGGGATCCGCCGTGGCGGACGGATCGCATCTACCAGGTACTCGAGTCAGGACGGAAGTTCGCCGCGGCCGACATGCTCTCGTTGCAGACCGATGTCTATTCGGCCTTCGACCGCTTCTGCGCCGAGCGCTTCGTGTATGCGCTCGATCATGTGAAAAACCTGTCTCCTCGCGCCCAGCAGGCGCGCGACCTGATGCGCGACTGGGACGGCCGGCTCTCGATCAATTCTGCCGCCGCCACCATCGAAAACCGCGCACAGTACGAATTGCGGCGCCTGCTGCTCGAACCGAAGCTTGGGCCCGCGCCCAAACAAGCGTCCGATAATGCCGGCCATGTCGCATCGCAGATTTTCAGCTGGAAGAGTTACCGCTGGTTCAGTTCGTCGATCTGGCTGGAGAACGTCTTGTCCAAGCAGCCTGCCCGCTGGCTACCCAATGGTTATCCCAACTACGAGTCGCTCCTGGCCGCAGCCGTGGATGCGGCCGTCAACGAACCGGAAGCGCCAAAAGATCTGGCCCAGTGGCGTTGGGGGACATTCGCGCCCATCGATATTGAACACCCCGTCTTAAATCGACTACCGCTGATCGGCCACTGGACCGGACCGGGCCTGCATGAACAATCCGGCGGCAGCCTGACGATCAAACAAGTCGGCCGCACGTTCGGCCCCTCCGAACGCTATACCGCCGACCTCGCGGACCTCGATCAGTCGACGCTCAACACGGTGACAGGCCAAGGTGGAAATTTCCTCAGCCCGTACTACATGGACCAATGGAACGCCTGGGATGAAGGAACGACGTTCGCGTTGCCGTTCTCGACGTCGGCGGTAGAGAAGACGGCGGGGCATCGCTTGGTGTTGGAGTCCGGTAGATAGGTGCCGGGTCTCAGGTGTTAGGTCTCAGGCAAATCTTTTTAGTCATGCTCCCGCTAGGTTCACACTGATAGTTGTGACGATCGTCACCTTTTTGATGCGCGGCTAGATCCTATTCTCGTGCGAGGAGACGATCCTAATGAGCAGCAATCACAAGGATCTGATTGTGTGGCAACGAGCCATGCAGCTGGTATTGGACGTGTATCGATTCACGAAAGCATTTCCCCGCGAGGAAACGTACGGCCTGATCTCGCAGATGCGGTGCGCGGCAGTGTCGATCCCGAGCAACATTGCCGAAGGCAAGGGCCGATACTCACGCAAGGAACTAAGCCAATTTTTGCTGAACGCTCGAGGTTCGCTCTTAGAGTTGGAAACTCAAATCGAGATCGCGCGAGCGTTGTCATATCTGACGGACAACCACACGGAGGAGTTAACTCATCGTTCGTCAGAAGTTGGCCGATTGCTAAATGCGACGCTCGACTACTTCAAACAACCCGCTCCGACCCACTAGCATCCAGACCTGAGACCTAGAAGTCAATCAACTTCACATCCACCGCGTTCCCCAAAATATTAATCGAGGCCACCGTATAGATCTTGTCGGTGGTTGTGTCGTAGATCCGGAACTGGCCTCCCTCGACCACGTAGAAGACTGTGCGGTTCGTGACAGGTTGCAGGCCGGTGACGTCACCGTTGTCGGGCGGGATGATTAGGTTTCCGTTGTTCGTGTTGTAGATGGCGAGGCAGCCGCGTTGCTCGTCTCCGGTATTGACGGGAACAATGTTGGTGCAGGTGCGCGAGCCAACGAACAACTGGCCATCGCCGCTGATATCGATCTTGTTGTGGTAACCGTCGGGAATCACTGCGACCGGTTGCACGGGCGTCGTTGATAACGACATCAGATCGACAATCGTCAGTCGCCCGCACGTCGTAGCTGCCGTCGTTAGTCCGCCTGTGCAGTTGTTCGAGCCAAGGGGCGGATTCCCCGCGACGTACATCGTCTGCCCTTTGATGAAGGCAACAGTCGCTCCGCCAGGTATGGGCGTTGCAACTCCTGCGACCGGGTTTGCAGGATTGTGCAGATCGAGGGTCTGCACGCTAGCCTGAACGCCACCGCACTCAGGGCCACAGTTCAAAATCCAGGCCTGCGTGTTGTCGGTGCTGAAAAATCCCGCGACCGGACGATCGAAGCCGGACACCGTTTGACATACGGACGGAGCGGGCGGCGTCGGATTGCAGATCGCATTCTTCTGTCCGGGCTGGATATTGAAAGGCGAGACCACGGTCACCGAATCAGAATTGTCACTGAAGGCCAGCAGGCGGCTGCCGTCGCCGCTTTGCGCTAGGTAATGCGCCGCGGGAATGGGCAGGATCGAGGTATCCGCGGCACTCAGGCTCGAGATGAATATGCCACCTGCGGTCCCGTCGCCGGGCACCGGCGCCGTCGGCACTGCGAAGTAAGCCTTGGTGTTGTCGACCGCGATGACCGCGCTCTCGGTAGTCCCTGGGAGCGAGACGTTGCTAACGGTCATCGACTCCTTCACGTTATCCATCACGCCGAAAGAGCTCCCGGAACTGCTGATCGCGAGCGTGAGCTTCCGGTCGTTGGATTCGACCATCATGGTCGGTAGTAAGAGGGTGCCCCCGATCGGCGGCACAGGCGCACGAAGGTCCTTACTCGCGTCAATGATGATCAAGCCTGAGGAGATTATGCTTTGCACGTCCTGCGATACTACGGCGCGGAACTTCAATCCTGAAGTTCCCGTCGAGGACGACGACGATCCGTTGTAGCCACCGCACGACAGAGTCAAACTGGTCAAGGCGCAGACCACCAGAACGAGGACGGTTTTCTTCAAACAGGCCACTCCCAAGAGCATGATAGAGAAAGATTTGGACGCGAAACTCCGGATTATAACAGAGCGTCTCGGCCGCACTCGGTGGCCACGAATCTCTGTTTCAATGCTGCCTCACCTTAGATGCAAAACCTGCAGTCATCTTGTATTCTCGAAGTACGATGGCATCGGATTTTCTCTCCCGGCTGAGCAAGTCGCCTGTTTTGTGCGATGGAGCGATGGGTACCCTGCTGTACGCGAGCGGCATTTTCATCAACCGCTCGTACGACGAACTCAATTTGTCACAGCCCGACCTGATCCACTCCGTGCATCAGGGCTACCTGCAGGCTGGCGCAGAAATTATTGAAACCAATACTTTTGGAGCCAACAGCTTCCGCCTTGGCCGACATAGTCTGGCGGACAAAGTGCGCGAGGTGAACCTGGCCGGCGCGCGTCTTGCCCGCGAAGCCGCCAAGAGTTTCGATGTCTGGGTTGCAGGTTCGGTTGGCCCGCTGGGGATTCGAATCGAACCGCTGGGCAAAACTTCGTTCGAGGAAGCGCGCGCAGCATTTCGCGAGCAAATCGAAGCGCTTGCCGAGGGCGGCGTCGATTTATTGATCCTCGAGACGTTCGGCACCGTTGAGGAACTGCACCAGGCGATGCTGGCGGCTCGCGACGTCAATCCGAAACTGCCCGTGGTCGCCTCGGTAACGGTGGACGAAGACTCCAACTGTCTTGACGGCTCCGATCCGGAGACTTTTGCCGCAAAGCTTGCCGACTGGGGCGCCGATGTTATCGGCTGCAATTGCAGTATCGGTCCGGTTGCCATGCTCGACGCGATCGAGCGCGTGCGCGCTGTCACTACCCTGCCGTTAGCGGCACAGCCGAACGCTGGCATGCCGCGTTCGGTGGAAGGACGAAATATCTACCTGTGCTCGCCGGAATACATGGCGAGCTACGCGCGGAAGTTCGTCGCGGCGGGAGTGCGACTGGTGGGTGGATGCTGCGGGACGACGCCGGAACATATTCGCTCGATGAAGTCAGCCCTGCGCGCAGGCGAAGCGCGTGCGGCGCGAGTGCAGGTATCGGCGCCGCATCCGGTGCCGTCGGCGGCGACCGTGACGCCGCTGGAGGAGCGTTCGCGTCTTGGCAAGAAACTGGTGGCCGGGGAATTCGTGACCATGGTGGAGATTGTTCCCCCCAAGGGCACCGATGTTGGGAAGGAAGTCGAAGGCGCGCGGTTTCTGAAGTCCGTGGGCGTGGATGCGATCAACATTCCTGACAGTCCCCGCGCTTCGGCCCGCATCTCAAACCAGGCCCTGTCGCTGATCGTGCAGCGCGAAATTGGGATCGAAGCGATCCTGCACTACACCTGTCGCGATCGGAACGTGCTTAGTATGCAGTCGGATTTGCTGGGCGCGGCAGCGATGGACATCCGCAACCTGATTTGCATTACGGGCGATCCGCCGAAGATGGGCAATTATCCCGACGCGACCGCCGTGTTCGACGTAGACGCCATTGGCCTCGTGAACATCGTGCACAACTTGAATCGCGGCCTCGACATCGGCGGCAATGCGATCGGGTCAGGGACTGGATTCGTGATCGGAGTCGGCGCGAATCCCGGACTGCCCAACATCGACGAGGAAATCCGGCGCTTCGAATACAAGGTCGAGGCGGGCGCCGAATACGCCGTGACGCAGCCGGTCTTCGACCTGGCATTGCTGGAGAAGTTCCTGAAACGCATCGAGCATTGCCGCGTGCCGGTGGTCGCCGGTATCTGGCCGCTGGTGAGCGTACGCAATGCCGAATTCATGAAGAACGAACTGCGCGTCTCGGTGCCCGATACGATCGTCGAGCGCATGGCCAAAGCGTCCACACCGGAAACGGCACGTCAGGAAGGCGTGGCCATCGCGCGCGAGATGCTGATCGCAGTTCGCGAGATGGTGCAAGGCGCCCAGATCAGCGCGCCCAATGGAAAGTACGCGGCGGCGGTGGATGTGCTGGAGACGCTGGGGGCTAGTCGTCAGTCGCCGGTCGCTAGTCGCTAGCAAGAGCAAGACGGTGGAGGGACGGGCATCCTCACCCGTCCTTGTCCTTTGCATAAAATCTTTCTAGAGAATTGTAACCCGGCTACTCGACGGGCGGGGACGCCCGTCGCTCCATAGTCTGGTTCCTACTGACGACCAGCGACTAACTCACCACACCTTGCACACCTTCGCCCCCACCATAGGCTCGCCCTTCTTGCACGAAAAGGTTTCCGCGAACTCCGGCATGTTCACGACGACGCCGTTGATTCTGTATTTCGCCGGGGAGTGGGGATTCGTCATCGCCCACTCGCGTAGTTGCTCCGGACGTTCGTTGGCGCAATCCCATTGCGCAAAGCCGACGAAGAAACGTTGCTCCGGTGTGAGCTCGTCTTTCGTTTCAAGCTTAATGTCCTTGGTGGCGTCCTTCCATGCGATATAGGCCAGAATCTCTCCGCCCAGGTCCGCTACGTTTTCGCCCAGCGTCAGCTTGCCGTTGAGGTGGATGTCGTCGACCGCGACGTATTGCGAGTACTGATCGGCCACGCACTTGGTGCGTTCTTCGAACTTCTTCTGATCGTCAGGCGTCCACCAGTTTTTCAGATTTCCTTTGGCATCGAACTGACTGCCTTCATCGTCGAAAGCGTGGGTGAGTTCGTGGCCGATGGTCCCGCCGGTGTCGCCATAGTTGGGTGCGTCGTCCATTTTTGCGTCATAAAGCGGCGACTGGAGCACGCCTGCCGGGAAATTGATGTCGTTCACTTGCGGATTGTAGTAAGCATCAACCGTGGGCGGCGTGATCTGCCACTCGCCGCGATCGGTAGGTGTGCCGATTTTGTTGAGCTGTCTTCTCGCCTCGAAGACTGTGGCGTTGCGAACGTTCGCGGCGAAGTTGTCGGGCTTGATGTCGACGGAGCTGTAATCGCGCCATTTGTCGGGGTAGCCGATTTTGTTGCGGATCGAATGCAGCTTGGTGAGTGCCTGCTGCTTGGTGGTTGGACTCATCCAGTCGAGTTGATTGATGCGCAACTCCATCGCTTTCTCGATCTCTTCCACCATCTTCAGCGTGCTGGCCTTCAGTTCCGGAGAAAACACCGCGCGCACATAGGCCTGTCCCAGAGCTTCGCCGAGTCCTCGATCGACGAATTCGACGCACCGTTTCCAGCGCGGCTCCTGCTCTTGCGCCCCGCGCAGATACTTCTGGTAGAAGTCAAAATTCGCAGTCGAGAATTCGTCGGACAAGTAAGGTGCGTTGATATTCGCGATATGGAAGCGCAGATAATTTTTCCAGTTGTCCACGGATTCCGCCGCCAGCGTCGCGTTCAATTGCTTCATAAAGTCGGGGGACAGGACGTTCACAACCTGGAACGGCGGCGGGTTTAAGGCCTTCCAATAGGCCGTCCAATCCCAGTTGGGAGTCAAAGCCGCCTGTTGACCGGGCGACATCTTGTGCACGATCTTGTACGGATCACGCCGCTCCGTGCGCGTCTGAGATGCTTTCGCGAGCGCCATCTCGATGCGCATGACGGTTTCGGCATTTGTTTTCGCCTGCGCAGCGGGGTCGCCCAGCAAAGCAAAGATTTTCTCGACGTGTCGTACATAGCGTTCCCGATTTTCTTTCGACTTCGCATCATCGTTGGTGTAGTAGTCGCGGTCGGGAAGGCCGAGCCCGCCCTGATCGACGGCGGCGATTTGCTGGTCGGAGTTGTCGGGATCCTGGAAGGAACCGGGGCCGAACAGGATCTCGCCACCGAGATCCTCGAACTGCAGATGAGCTACCACCGTCGCAAGGTCCGCCTTGGACTTGATCGTGGCGATGGAGTCGAGTTGCGGCTTGATGGGCGTGAAGCCTCCTCGGTTCACGGCTGCTTCGTCCACGCACGACCCGTAGAAGTCGCCGATTTTCTGATCTACGGCATCGCGATTTTTCGCGGCGGCGGCGCGTTCCAGGATCGAACGCAACAGCGTGAGGTTGTCTTCGTATAGCTGCCCGTATCGTCCCCAGGAAGTGCGATCGGGCGGAACTGGATTCGCCTTCTTCCAGCCGCCGCACGAGTATTCATAGAAATCGACGCAAGGATCGACCGACTTGTCTATTGCGCTGACATCGAGGCTGGGACGATAGGGCAGTCCGGTCGTCGAATGCGCGGTATCAGCGGAAGGTAGTGACGACTGGGCGGCAGAAAACATGCTGAAGACCAGCAAAACGATCAAGGCGTTGATCGTTGAAACGATTTTGTGAATTGTCATAGAAGTAATTCCGTTGAGCAGGTTACCAGACATCGCTCGCATCTAGCCTTACAACAAATTTACGAGCATTTGTCTTGGGAAGTTGCATTACAATTGGGTTAGGAGTTCCCTTTGGCAAAGTTTGAGGAGTGTCTGCAGCGCCTGGAAAAAATTGTCCAGGAACTGGAGAAAGGCGATGCGCCGTTGGAGAAGTCGCTGACCTTGTTCGAAGAAGGGATGCAGCTTTCCGCGACCTGCCGCAAAGAACTCGAGCAAGCCGAAGGAAAAGTGGAAATCCTCTTAAAGCAGAACGGCAAACTTCAGCCGGTTGCTTTCGAGCCTGAGAACGAAAAGGTTCCCTCGCGACGATAAGGGGAAGTGGGGCTCAACTGGTTGTCCGTTTTTAATGTCTGCGGCGAGTGCGTTATTCCAGCACAAGCGCACGGAGCGCAGCCTCTCCCACCGTGTCACGATACGGTTGAATCAGGGGGTAGTATGCAGGCCCTGACTATCATCGTGTTCCAGCGCGATCCGCGACTGGCGCAAGCTCTCGCTTCCACCCTCAGCCATCACTACCACGCAGTTCACGTCGCCAATTCCGTGGAGGAATTGCGTGTGGACGTTGCCCGTTACCGCGCGGAAGTCGCGGTGCTCGATGTTGAAGCCACCAGCCTGATGGAAGTGGCGCGTTTGCACCGCGAGTATCCGGGCGTCTCGATCGTCTGCACGCACCGTGTGGCCGACGAAGAAATGTGGACGGCCGCGCTGACCGCCGGAGCCAGCGACATGTGTCCCTCCTTCGACACGCAGGGGATTGCTATGTCGGCCGAGCGCAGCGCGTCGTTTCTGCATTCGCAGGCAACGGCGTAGAAAACAGGTCACAGGTGAAAAGGGGACGCCTTTGGCGTCCTCTTCTTCTCTCGTTACGCCTCTAACGTGCCCGACGCAAGAACGACTAGCAGGCACCGCTAGGCAGACCGTTTAGCCTCCCGGCGTTTCAGCAAGTAGTACTCGATGCTGTCAGGGTCGTCGTAGAGGTTGCACTGGCCACAGTCGCGGCACGTGCCCGATGCATCAAGACTAGGATGTTTGCATGGCCCTTGATTCGGGTAACACGCGGGGCACTGTGCATCACCACCGTGACAGTGTTCGCACGCCATGCCGAAAAGCCTAGCACCTCTCAACGATGCGGGCGTGGTTACCGAAGTGTATTACGCCGCCTTCATAGCACTCTTTCTGAAGCCTGAGAACTCGAGGAGGGTTCGAAACAGTGGAGCGGGAGACCGGGATCGAACCGGCGACATCCAGCTTGGGAAGCTGGCGTTCTACCGCTGAACTACTCCCGCTCGCCGGGGATACTGCAGCGAGACTACCACTGATGATTGGCCTGCTGCAACGAGCAGGGGCCTTAGGTCAACGCGCATTTGTTGCCTCGTGAAGCTCAGCATCGCAACGGGTGATCTGGGTTAGAACCTGCTGCTGCTCACTGCGCTCATCGCTCTCCAGTTCGCCTCGTTTCTCTTTGACGACCCACATGGCAAGGCTCTTCTGATACCACGAGCGCGCCTCCCGCCATTCGGCTGACGCCTGTGCTCGTGAAGGCCGACGCGAGGCAGCCAACGCAGCATAGACGTTGCCCATCAGGTAGTTCGCGGAAGCGAATCCGCTGCGCACGTAGCGGTTGCTGGCCGTCTCGGGCGACAGCGCCTGAAAAGTGGCGAGCGCTTCCTGCAGCACCTCAATCGCGGCCGCGGGCTGGCCGGATCGCACCAGACCATCGGCGATGCCATTGTCGGCGAAGGCGACGTTCGCTTTGGCTAGTGAATTGTTGGGGTCGGCGGCGAGCAATGATTTGAAGATTTGTTTGGCTTCGCGCTCCGTGGCGAATGAATCCGCGAACTTTCCCTGGCCGCGTTGGAAACCGCCCAGCTTGTTGATAGCCTCGCCGAGATATTCACGGAGCGAGACGCTGTTCGGCTCGTTGTGCACCAGTTCGCGGAGAATCTCGATGGCTTGGGTTTGCATAACGATGGCCTGCGCAAGATTCCCAAGCGACTGCATGCAGACGGCCATGCCGATGTAGTCGGCAGCAAGGTGAGCACGCAAGTTGACGTTGGACGGATTGCTCTGCAGCACGGGTTGGCGGATGGCAGCCGCCTGGCGGTAATTCTCGAATGCCCCTGCGGGATCGCCGGTCTTGGAAAGCAGGACGGCGATGAAGTAATGACTGCCCGCAAAATGGTCGGTCAGTTCAGGGTCGGACTTGCCGGCAGCCAGCTTTTCGGTGATTGGTAGCGTCTTGCGTAGAGCGTCGAGTGCGCCGTGGAGGTCGCCGGTAGACTCCATGGCGTTGGCGATGCGGAAGTCACTTCCAGCGAGTTGACGCTGCAGCTTTTCGTCTTTGGGGGAAGAAGCCGCTAGCGCCTCGCGAATCCGAAGCGCTTTTCGATAACTTGCGAGCGCGCCCGCGCTATCTCCCAGGTTGGGCGCGTAGGGATATCCCAGAACATCGCCGACTTTTTCATATGCCGTGGCCAGTTCGGTCTGCAACGACTTGTCGCCTTTCGCTTCCCTGCTCAGATTGTCGAGGTATTCGAGCGCGCGCCCCACCAGCAGTTTGCGAGCGGCCGTGGAGCCAGGAATGTCGGCGATGGAGTTGTCGATTTCGAAGATGAGCGAGTTGGCCAACTTGCGGACATCGTTGAAGCGACGCTCGGCGATGCGCTTTTCGCGGAGCGTCATTGCCATGCCGACGGCCAGAGTCAGGATAACCACCATGGTGGCAGCCACGATGGCGGTATGCCGGCGGATAAATTTGCCGGTGCGGTAGGACCATGAATCTTGCCGGGCATTGACCGGCAGCCCTTGCAGATGGCGGCGTATATCTTCGGCGAACTGCTCGGCGGACGCGTAACGGCGCTCCGGTTCCTTGCGCATCGCCTTAAGAACGATGTTGTCCAAGTCGCCGCGCAGGCGGCGCTGCAATTTCTGAAGAGAGCCTTCCCCGGTTTGCGCGAATGAGTCCAGTTCTTTGCCGCCGTTCCCGACCGGCTTGCTCGCGGCCGTACTCGGGCGCGCGGGTTCGACCTCGCAGATGGCCCGGGCGAGATCGGGCGCACGCTTGGAAGATCCTCCGTACGGAGTTTGTCCGGTCAGCAACTGGTAGAGAACGACACCGAGAGAATAAACATCGCTGGCTGTCGATACAGCCTGACCGCGAATCTGCTCGGGGCTCGCGTACTCGGGAGTAAGGGCATGCATCAGCGTCGTTTCCAAACCACCCGTGGGGTTCAGGATTTTCGCGATGCCGAAGTCGAGCAACTTGGCCCCCCCTTCCGGCGAGACCAGGATGTTCCTGGGCTTGAGATCGCGATGAATCACCAGATGCTGGTGCGCGTAGTGAACCGCCGCGCAGACGGGCAGAAACAATTCAAGGCGGCGAGTAATGGAGAGCGAATGGCTGTTGCAGTGGGCATCGATGGGCGTCCCCTCGACAAGCTCCATTACGAGATAGGGAATGCCGTCATCGGTGGTGCCGCCATCGAGCAAGCGCGCGATGTTGGGATGATCGAGACCGGCAAGGATCTGCCGTTCATGGCGAAAGCGCTCAAGAATGAACTGCGAATCGAATCCACTACGCACCACCTTGACCGCAACTTCCCGATCAAATTCGCCATCGGCCCGAACCGCGCGATAGACCTCGCCCATGCCGCCGTGGCCGATTTCCTCGAGGATGTCGTAGGCGCCAATACGCCGGCCGGTGCGCGCTGTTCGCGGGGCTTCAAAACCGGGCAAGACCGCCACGGCTGGATCGCGTAAAAAGCTACTATCTGCCTGCTCGTGGGAGCGCAACAAGGATTCCACTTCGCGGTGCAATTCTGGGTCGGTGGAGGAGAGCTTTTGGAGGTACGGCGGACGCTGCGCAGATTGCAGCGCCAGAACGCTGTCGAGCGCGTGTTTAATCTGCTGCCATCTCTCGGGGTTCATGCCGGCGCCCGGCGCGAGATTTCGCGGTGCAGCCAGATCCTCGCGGTGGACCATTCGCGCGATACGGTCGCGGGTGAGATCCCCAAAACCTCCGAAGTGTCGTCGATCGAGAGGCCGCCGAAGAACCGCAGCTCAACGATCCGGCTTTGTTGTTCGTCGAGCTTCGCGAGGTCCTGCAGGGCCTCGTCAAGGATGACGACGTCGAGATCCGCCTGCTGCGCCATCAGGGAGCCTTCTTCGATCGTGACCTTGCAGGCGTTCCCGCCGCGCTTGGCGGCCTGATGGCCGCGCGCATATTCGACCAGAATCTGTCTCATGAGACGGGCAGCGACTCCGAAGAAGTGTGCGCGGTTTTGCCACTCGGGCAGCTTTTGCCCGATCAGGCGCACGTACGCTTCGTGAACCAGAGCGGTGCTTTGCAAAGTGTGGTCGGAGCGCTCGCGCTGCAGGTAGCGGTGCGCCATACCGCGCAGTTCGCTGTAAACAATCGGCATCAGCGAATCGAGGGCTTTTCGGTCCCCGTCCCGCCAGCGCACGAGAAGTTGGGTCACCTGTTCTGAGGAGTCGTGCAAGGAGGCCGCCCCGAGCGCCATGGGGGTGGCGCGATGTTGGGGCGAAGCATAGCGTGTTTTTGCGAGCCTGTCAATCAACTGAAAAGACGTGGGTTACGCAATTTGTAAGCGCTTTTTTGCAGTCGGCTTATCGGTTGAGACGATAAGTGATGTCCCCGCCGCAGCAGTCAGTGCAGGAATTTGTTTCAAAATTCTTGCTGGCTCTTGAGGAGATTTAGCGACCCTTTTCGCATTATCACTCAGGAGAGCAGTCGTTTCCCCGGCCAGGCCTGCTTTGAGGGGAGGTCGGCCGGGGGGCTCAGATGAAGCTGCTTTCCCTCAAGCCAAGCCATTTCCAAAGGAGTTCCTATGAATTGCAAGTGGTTGCGACAGCTCTCCTGCATGCTCGCGCTGCTGCTGGCCGCGATGGCGGCGCAGTCCGAAGACCTGCATTTGAAGAAGAACATTTCGGTCGGCGGCAATGTAGTTTCGAGCAGTGAAACTTCGATCAAGGGCCAGCGCACGCGTGATGTCACACAGAGCCCTGCCGGCGCAACGGTGTCGTTGCGGCAGTGCGACCTGAAGCGCACGGTAACGCTCAACGATCAGGCGCAGACGTATATGGTCGTTAACGATGCGCAGGACGCCGCAGCCGCGCGTGCGGCGGCCATGGTGACCGGCGCACCCGTTCCGGAAGAGAAGAAAGCTGGAGGACACGTCGAAGTAACCTCCGCTATTACCGATACTGGCGAGCGCAAGCAGATATTCGGACTAAACGCGCGTCACCTGAAAACCAAGGTGACCGAAAAGTCCTCTGACGACGCGTGCACGAAGGTTGACCAGACATTCGAAGTCGACGGATGGTACGCGGACCTTGGCAAAGATGTAGCCAGCTGCGCCTCGTCGATGGCTCCGCCCGTCCGGCAGGGGCAGGGGTGCCAGGACGCGGTCGTCGAGCATCACAGCGGCAGCGGCAAGCCCGGATATCCGCTGGTGCAGAACGTTACCATGCACAATCCCGACGGCAGCACCATGACGGTGAACATCAACGTCACCGAAGTCAGCAAGGCGCCGCTTGATGCCGCGTTGTTCGATGTGCCCGCGAGCTACAAACAGGTGAACTCGTTCGCGGAACTGCAAGGACTACCCCAAGTGGCGCAGGCCGCCCCTCAGCAAATGGCACAGGGGCAAAACTTCGCCCAGCAAGGACAACCCGGCGCAGGATTCGCCAACCAGGCAGCAGCGGGCGCCATGACCCAGCAGATGATGTCGCAAATAGGTGGAGCAGGTGCCATGGGCAACATGGCCGCGATGATGCATCCGGGAGGAGCCAACCAGCCGACGGGTGCGCCGATCGCGATCCCGCAAGCGCTCGGGCCGAAAGCGCCCGGAAAGATTCGCATTGGTGTGGCGCCCCCCGAAGCGCAAGTCGGCCAGGGCAGCAATGCTCAGGCGGACTACAGCACTCCCATTCGCAATGCGATGATCCTGTTGATGAACGGCCCAGCCGTGGAGATCGCAGCTTTGGATTCTCGCGTCGCGATGCAAGTACAGGCGGAAGCGCAGCAGAAACAGTGCGACTACGTTCTGTTCTCGAGCGTGGCCGTGAAGCATCCGCAGAGCAGCGGTTTTGGCAAGTTCATGAAGATGGGCGGCACCATGGCACAGATGACGCCCATGGGCGCAATGGCACATGGCATGGGCGGTGCGATGGCGGCGAGCGCGGCTTCGGCAGCAGCGTCGGCGGCAGCGCAGGCTGCACAACAGCAAGCCATGAACCAGGTCATGAGCCAGCTCTCCGGGTTCAACGGGCAGATCAAGCAGAAAGACGACGTGACTGTGCAGTATCAGCTGACCCAAACTGGGCAAGGCGCACCGCTTTTGCAGAATGCACTCCAGGGTAAAGCGAAGTCTGACGGCGAAGACGTGCTGACACCGCTGTTGCAACAGACGGCGAACACTGTACTCACGCAAGTCAGTACGAAGAAGTAGTAAGGCGGAGGGCGGGATCTCTTGGGGAAGTTCCGCCCTTTCCAACCCTTCTCGCGCAACTGGTCGCTCAAGATGGAGCGCACCACCTCTGATACGGAGTTTCGCCATGGGCTCAAGCACCCGCACGTTCGCAGTTCTTGGAAGCGCGTTGCTCGTCGTCATCCTGCTCGCGGGCTGGGGGTTGAAGTCGCTGTTCGGGCACTCGGCAAAAAATCCGCAAGGACAAAATCCATACGCCACCGCTCTGCCGAACGGCGTGCAGTTGCCCGCCGGTATGACTCTGCCGCCGGGCATGAAGATGCCAACAGGCATGGGCATGCCGCCCAGCATGGCGATCTCGCCGGCATTGCTCGAGGGCGTCGATCAGGTGGCGATGTACAAACTGATGGCCGAGCGGCATCTGAGCGCGCGTGCTGCTGTGTACTTGATGAAGTCCAAGATCCAGCTGATTGAGGAGAGCAAGACTTCTCTTCATTTTCTGATGTCGTTTCCGGACGGGGGCACGATCGATGAGACCATTGGTATCGTGCCGAATCAGCCCTACACGCCGACTGCGAAGGACTTGGAACGTGCTGCCCGCACGAGGTCTCGCATCTACAATCCTCGGCTGAGGCTCAAGGAAAATGGCCCGGACAGTGTGCAAGCCACGCTGGAATATAACGTGCCCTACAGTTCGTTGCCGAAGGAAGTTCTGGAGAGGATCGGCGCGCCCGCACCACCCAACAGCGCTGGTTTTTTCAATCTGGTGCCCCCCGCCTGGGGACAAGTACGAGCAATCGGCGAACCGACTCTCGGTCTGTTCGCAAACATGCTGGCGGAACACTGGAAGGATTGGAAAGTCATCAACGGCGAACTGGAGGAATTCGAGACCCTGAAAAGCCTGGGAGCCGACGTCCCTCTGGCAATGCTCGACTTGATCTTATCGATGAAGGAACTGGGTGGTCAGCTGAGCCAGATCGGGGACTTGCAGGACTGCGCGAAGAATCCCACCAATCCTTTGACGCAAAAGGCCTCGCACGATCCAAACTATGAGCACGACGTACTCGACCCCTTGAGCGATGCGAAGGGGAACGTGGGATCGTCCTGGCTTCCTAGGGCGGCCAACGTAGGGGCGGGCTATTTAACTCACTTTTTACCCTTCGGGTCGGGCTTTCTGCTAGGCCCATTCCTCAGCATGAATGACGACGCCATCAATTCAATCAACGAAGAGCGCATTCACGATGCGGAGAAACTGGTGGTACCTTGCGACAAGCCGATCGAACTGACCGCGGGAGCGTTTCGTCCGATGAAGGGAGGTTTCGAATACAAGTACAACCTCGACGACAAGGTCTGCTTGCACGAGGAATCCCAGGGAGGATGCAGTTTTCATAACGAGACGCGGACGGCCCAAGGCAAGTTCTCGCTGAATCCGAACGAGTTCGGTTTTTTGACGGGTGACGGGTCGGGCTCCATACAGGAGCAGGGGGAAATGCATGTAGATAAGACAAAACACTCAAGCCGTTTCACAAAAACTGGCGCAGTGGTGGCGGAATTCAAGTGCGGAGGAGATGATCCTCAGTCGGGTGTTATTCAGATGACGATTCACGGTGACGCCTTGAAGTGGGACCAGGAGGGTACAGGTCCGAGCGGGGAAAGCCTATCCGGCATTCATCTGAATAGTGGAGGTTTCGCCGCAACCTGCGAGTTCAGGAACGTGGACTTCACAAAGGGCGGTAGCTACTCCGCTTACGCGCAGGACGACTCGCATGGGACATGCAAGATTGAATTGGAGAGGAATTGAGTAATCGGAGGAAGCCTTTCACTGCTGCGTGTAGGTCGCGCGCCGCACAAACTCTCCGGCCCCAGCGCGCCCCAGGAACTTATCTCCTTCCACGATCACCTGCCCGCGTGATAGGACGGCGTCGGGCATTCCGGTGACTTCAATTCCTTCAAACATCGAGTAATCGACGCGCATGTGGTGCGTCTTGGCGCTGATGGTGTGTTTGCGGTCGGGATCGAATATCACAACGTCCGCGTCGCTGCCAACGGCAATGGTGCCTTTGCGCGGATACAGGCCAAAGAGTTTTGCCGGCGTGGTCGACACAAGTTCGACGAAGCGGTTCACGCTGAAGCGTCCTTTGGCGACGCCGCCCGAGTAGATGAGGCTCATGCGGTGCTCGATGCCGGGACCGCCGTTAGGAATTTTGGTGAAGTCGTCTTGGCCGAGTTCTTTTTGTTCTTTAAAGCAGAAGGGGCAGTGATCGGTGGAGACGACTTGCAGGTGATCCTGCTTGAGCCCGTTCCAGAGTTTTTCCTGGTGCCACTTTTCGCGCAACGGCGGTGTGAAGACATACTTGGCGCCTTCGAAGCCGGGGGCATCCATGTTTTCGAGCGAGAGATAAAGATACTGGGGGCAAGTTTCGGCGTACACGGGCAGCCCGCGGTCGCGGGCTTCGCGGATTTTTTCCAGCGCGTCATTGCAGCTTAAATGCACGATGTAGACCGGCGCTCCGGCCATCTCGGCGAGCGCGATCGCCCGACCCGTCGCCTCGGCTTCGGCGGTTGTCGGACGAGTGAGCGCGTGATATTTGGGAGCCTTCTTCCCTTCCGCCAGTGCCTGTTGCACGATCACGTCGATAGCACTGCCATTCTCGGCATGCATGCAGACCAGGCCGCCATTCTTTGCCGTGGCGCGGAAGGCCTTGAAGATGCTGGCATCGTCGAGCATGAACACGCCCGGATATGCCATGAAGAGCTTGAAGCTGGTGACGCCTTCGCGCACGAGCGCGTTCATCTCTTCCAGTTGCGCCGAGCCCAGGTCGGTGATGATGCAGTGAAAAGCGTAATCGCTGACCGCCTTTCCGGAAGCCTTCTGCATCCAAGTATCGAAGGCTGTGCGAAGAGTCTGCCCCTTGTACTGAATAGCGAAGTCGATGAGCGTGGTCGTGCCGCCGAATGCGGCTGCGCGCGTGCCAGTCTCGAAATCGTCGGCGCTGGTGGTGCCGCCGAAGGGCATGTCGAGGTGGGTGTGCACATCAATACCGCCCGGCAGAACGTATTTCCCTTTCGCGTCGATGATCTTCTTTGCGTTCTCGCGCGACAGATTGTTTCCGATGGCTTCGATTTTGCCACCGTTGATGGCGATGTCGCTGGGGTAGGTATCGGTCGCGGTAACCACGCGGCCGTTGACGACGAGCGTATCGAAGCCCATTGCAGACGTCCTCCCGATAAAAAGCCGAGTCGGCATTGTATGTTAAACTGCCCCACCTTCGGGTGGGTCTGCTGCGGCAGAAGTGTAATCTTAGAATGCAGAGGATGCCGAGATCGCTGAGAGAAGCTTTTAACCGCCAAGGGCGCTAAGAACGTCCGCGAGGAACGCAAAGAAATACCGAGTGTGTAGACAAATCAGGAGTGCATATGGAGTTCGGCATCACAATCAAGCCCGACATCACGGTGGAGCGGATTGTTGCTTTGACGCGCCAGGCGGAGGAGGCCGGCTTCGGGTACGGATGGATTTTCGATTCTCATGTGCTCTGGCTCGAGCCGTATCCCATGCTCACGCTGATGGCTGCAAACACCAAGAAGATGAAGCTCGGCCCCTGCGTCACGAATCCCGCGGTGCGGGATCTCACCGTGACGGCGAGTTTGTTCGCCACGCTGAATTTGATCTCCGGCGGCCGCATGCAGTTGGGTATCGGGCGCGGCGACAGTTCCCGGCGTGTACTGGGAAAGAAGCCGGTCGGCGCAGGCGATTTGGAACGCGCGGTGAAGACTCTCCGCGAATTGATGTCAGGCAAGGAAGTTGAATACGAAGGCCAGCCGACAAAGCTCACCTGGGCGAAGGTTCCTCCGCCGGTGTGGATCGCGGGCTACGGCCCCAAGGTCCTCGACATGGCTGGACGCATCGGCGACGGAGTGATTCTGCAATTTGCTGATCCTGACCTGATCGAATGGTGCTTGGGCTTCGTGAAGCAAGGCGCAGAGGCGGCAGGCCGCGATTACAAAAAGATTGAAATCATGGCGGCCGCACCTGTGTGGATAAGCGACGATCTCGAACATGCGCGCAAACAGGTGCGCTGGTTCCCTGCCCTGGTGTCGAATCACGTCGTCGACTTGCTGTCACGCTACAAGCCCGAGGAGTTGCCGCCGGCCCTGACGTCGTACGTCAGCAATCGGGGCGGATACGACTACCGGCAGCATTGCGAGGTCGACAGCAGCAATTCGAAATTTGTTTCCGATGACGTGGTGGATCGATTCTGCGTGGTTGGCACGGCGGAGGCGCATCGCGAGAAACTGCGGCGGCTGGCGAAGCTCGGGGTGACGCAGTTCAATGTTTACCTGATGTGCGGTGAGGAAGAGGCGACGCTGGAAGGGTATAAGAAAGAAATCCTGCCGTCATTCCAGGGCGCCACAAGGTAGAGCATCGATTACTTCGTGTGAAAGTAGGTTCCCCGGAACAAATGCGACCGGTTTACATTCTGGAAGTTGAACGGAATCGACGGGTCGCGAAATAACTCAGGGCCGGACTGCAGTTGGTAGTGCAGATGCGGTCCGAACGAATCTCCTGAGTTGCCCAGATGTCCGATCACCTCGCCCTGTTGCACGCGATCCCCAACCTTCGCGACCACCGAGCCCTGGCGCATGTGCATCATCACGCTGAACTCTTTATTGCCGTGATCGACGATGACACAATTTCCAGCTACTGCCAGGACCGGGTCGTGTTGCGCCGCCAGTAACTTTTCGTCCGGTCCATTCGCGTTGGGATTGTTGGGAACGTCGTTGCGGACATAGACCACCGTACCCGCCCCCGGGGCAACGATTTCCCGGTCCCATCCTGCGTAGGACGCATTTTCGTCCTTGTCATTGACTTGCGGAGCATAATTAGCGTCCAAGGCCAGCACATCGATCGCAAACTGGTTCGCGTATCCCGCATGGCCGCCATCATTGATCCAACCTTGCATCACCAGTCCGGGTCCACGAAATGGGAAGATCAGAGCCGTTTTCTGCTGGTAGACGGCGACCGGCACGTCCACGCTCGTTTCTTGTGTTCCACCAGTAGAGTTGGCAACCGTAAGCTTCACCCTAGTGCGATCGACAGCTAGTTTCTTGGGCCGCGTAAAAGACATTCTGAGATCAAAGGCCTCATCCAGCAGGAAGTTGCGTCGCGCTGAAACTACAGGCGTTTCGGGGAGAACGCGGTAGCTGGTCTGCGTTGTTTTTTCGAGCTCGGGAGTGACGAGCTCTTGTTTGTCGACCAACGAACTGCCGCTATAAAGTTCGATAGTTGCGGCAACCGGCTTCAGCCGACAATCATTAGTGCCGCAAAGTGCAACCAGATTGAATATCCAGCTTTCAGTGTCCCCATGTCCTGGATCGTCAACCTTATAGACGGCAGGCGGAACAATTTGCAGTTGTAGAGGCTCGTTGATCTTGCGGGTGTTTTGCGCTGTAAGCAGCGAGACGAACAACAAGAAGCCCACTGCCAGCGAGAGTCGATCGATTCGTTTGGCGCGATACCCTGTCCTGTATCTCATCCCTGCTACTCCGAAAATGCCGGAGAGGCTGTTCCAGTGTGGATCAGAGCACCTCCGACGCAGTGTCCGGCATTCGCTGGAGTCTCATCAATCCGTAGTACGTCACGAACGACACCGCGAATCCCACGAACCACGAGTAGTCATACAGCACTCGCAGCGAGGTCACGACCAATCCCACCAGCGCCGTGCCAGCCCCCACCGCCAGCGCGGCCAGCGCGCTCCAGTTGAAGCCGTGCCGGTACTCATACACGCCCCCGCGCAGATAGAGATCATCGACCTCCAGCTCGCGCCGGCGAATCACGAAGTAGTCGCAGATCATGATGCCAGCGACCGGGCCCAGGAACGCTGCGTATCCGCCCAGCCAGCCCAGGATGAAGGTCTTGTAGTTGGCCAGCAGTTTCCACGGCATCAGAACAATTCCCATGAAGCACGTGATCACGCCCCCAGTGCGGAAGCTGATGCCGCGCGGCCAGAGATTCGAGAAGTCGTTGGCGGGCGAGACGACGTTCGCCCCGATATTCACGTTCAGTGTGGCGAGCAGGATCGCGACCATTGAAATCACCACCGCGAGTGGCGAGTGAAATCGCGCAATCAGCTGCACCGGGTCCCAGATGGCTGTGCCATAGATGACGACAGTCGCCGAGGTGACCAGAATACCGATCAACGAGTACAGCGTCATGGTGGTGGGCAGGGCGAGGGCCTGTCCAATGACCTGCTGGCGCTGGCTGCGCGCGAAGCGCGTGAAGTCGGGAATGTTGAGGGAAACCGTCGCCCAGAAGCCGACTGTCGCATTCAACGCGGGCACCAGGAACTTCAGGAAATCCGGAAAGCTTGCGAACCGTGAAGGCGCCGACAGCATCGGGCCGAATCCGCCTGCGGTCTTATATGCCCAGCCCAACAGCAGCAATCCCACCGCGAGCAGAACCGGCGCGCTGATACCCTGCAGGAAGCGGATGTACTCGATGCCTTTCAGAATGACGCCCAGGTTGATGAGCCAGAAGACGAAGAAACAGATGGCCGTCCCGTGCTCGACGTGCGCCCATCCGGGAAACAAAATAGTCAGCAGACTGCTCACTGCTTCCCCGCCCACCCAGGTCTGAATGCCGAACCACCCGCAGGCCACCAGCGCCCGTAGAACCGCGGCGACATTCGCCCCTAACACTCCGAACGACGCTCGGGCCAGCACCGGGAACGGCACTCCGTAACGCGCGCCGGGATGGGAGTTCAGCAGCATGGGCACCAGCACGATCGTGTTGCCTAGAAAGACCGTGAACACTGCCTGCTTCCAGTTCATGCCGCCCTGGATCAGGCTGGCCGCCAGCATATAGGTCAGGATATTGACCGACATCGATATCCAAAGCGCGGCGTAGTTGTAGGTACCCCAATGGCGCTGGGCGGGAGTGGTGGGGGCGAGGTCGGGGTTGTAGAGAGGGGAGGACTGTATGCGGGAAAGATCCATAGTGTTGGGGACTAGTTCTCCGTTCCCAGTTCTCAGTTGCCAGCAAAAAGATAGATTCTCCGACTGAGAACTGAGAACTGACTACTGAGAACTGCTTTTCTCAATCCGCTGCGGCTGCTCTTCCCGTCTGCTCCGTCAGCGGTTCGTAGGTCTCGGGCCTGCGGTCGCGGAAGAACTGCCAGGTGCGGCGGACTTCCGTGATCATGTCGAGATCGAGATCCGCTACGACGACTTCTTCTTTGTCGCGGCTGGCCTGCGCAATGATCTTGCCGCGCGGGTTGCAGAAGTAACTTTTGCCGTAGAACTCGCCGATACTCCAGGGCTTCTCGGTGCCGACGCGATTGACTGCGCCCACGAAATATCCGTTGGCTACTGCATGTGCCGGCTGCTCGAGTTCCCACAGATATTCCGACAATCCCGCCACCGTCGCCGACGGATTAAAAACAATCTCCGCACCATTCAATCCCAGAATGCGAGCGCCCTCCGGAAAATGGCGGTCGTAGCAAATGTAGACGCCGACGCGCGCGTACTTCGTCTCAAACACGCTGTAGCCCAGGTCTCCCGGCGTGAAGTAGAACTTCTCCCAGAATCCCGGATGCACGTGCGGGATGTGGTGCTTGCGATACTTGCCCAGATACTTTCCATCCGCATCAATCACCGCCGCGGTATTGAAGTACAAGCCCGGCATCTGTTCTTCATACACGGGCACCACGATCACCATGCGATGCTTGGCGGCGATCTTCTGCATGAGCTTCGTCGTCGGGCCGTCGGGCACGCGCTCCGTAAGCTCGTACCAGCGCGGGTTCTGCTCGGCGCAGAAGTATGGTCCGTAGAAAAGTTCCTGCAGGCAGAGGATTTTGACTTTCTTCTTGGCGGCCTGCTCGATCATCTTGAGGTGCTTGTCGATCATGGCCTTCTTGATGGTAGACAACGGCTGTCTACCGTCCAGTGGAGTCTTTGCCTGGATCAGGCCGCAACGCACGACGCGGGACATACAGCACCTCCGAGGAGTGACAATATAGCACTCTGCCGTTTGCTATCATACGCGGCGTGCCGCGCCCCTTCCTCATTGATACTGACACTGCTTCCGACGACGCGGTTGCGCTCATCATGGCGTTGCGCGCGCCTGACGTTGAGGTGGTCGCGATCACCACGGTGGCGGGCAATGTGCCAGTAGAACAGTCGACCCGCAACGCACTGTATGTCGCCGAGCTATGCGGAAGCGACGTTCCTGTCCATGCGGGTGCCGAGAAGCCCTTGCTGCGTACTTATCAGAATGCGACGTGGTTCCACGGGGCGGACGGTCTCGGCGAGCACGGGTACCCGCCTCCAAAAAGATCCATGGAACGCTGGCACGCGGCCGATGCCATCACTGCAGAGAGCGAAGCGCATCCGGGGCTGACGATCGTCACGCTGGCGCCGCTCACCAACCTGGCTCTGGCCCTTGCGAGAAAGCCGTCGATCGCAGGGAAGGTCGGCCGTTGCGTGATCATGGGCGGTGCACCCTGTTGCGAAGGCAACGTGACGCCAGCAGCGGAGTACAACATTTGGGTCGATCCGGAAGCCGCGCGCATGGTCGTGCGCAGCGGGATTCCCGTGGAATTAATTGGCTGGCATTTGTCGCGTGGCGAATCGGTGCTCAACGATCGCGATATTGCGGCGGTCGAAGAGTTGAGGACTCCGCTGGCGCATTTCGCTATCGAGTGCAACAGCCACGCGCGCGCTGCTTATAAGGTGCAGACCGGCGAAGATGGGATTTCGCTACCTGACCCGATAGCGATGTGCCTGGCGTTGGATCCTACTGTGGGGACCTCTTGGAGTTCGCACTATCTCGACGTTGAAACGCAAAGCGAAATCACGCGCGGCATGACCGTGGTTGACCGGCTGAACGTTGCCGAGGATGCTCGCAACCGCTCGGAGTGGGCCGACGTCATTGCCAAAGGCAGAAAGGCTCGCGTTTGCTGGACGCTCGATGCTGACCGTTGGAAAAGTGCGTTGCTCGCGGCCTTACGGTGAACAAATCTTAAACCGCAGAGGGCGCAGAGAACTTCCGCAGAGGCTGCAGAGAAAACTTGAAATACAGTCGCGCTAGAGAATAGGAGACTTGTCTTGAGAAAAGATCGCAATCTTTCCTTGCCGGGCGGGACTCGCCGGAATTTCCTGAAGGGCAGCTTGGTTGGTGGGGTTGCCACGGCGATGTACCCTGCGCTGGGCGCGGCGCGCGAAGTTCTCCCAGCACTACCGCCTGCCGAGGTCCGATCGTTCGAACTCGAAGAGGCGACGATCGACGATTTGCAGGAAGGAATGAAGTCGGGCAAGTACACGGCCCGCGCACTGACCGAGAAGTATCTCGCCCGTATCGAGGCCGTCGACAAAAGCGGCCCGGCCGTCAACAGCGTGATCGAAGTCAATCCCGACGCAGCTGAGATCGCAGAAGCGCTCGATCGTGAGCGCAAGGATAAAGGTGCGCGCGGCCCCCTCCATGGAATTCCAGTCCTGATCAAGGACAACATCGATACCGCCGACAAGATGATGACAACCGCCGGGTCGCTGGGGTTGGTCGACGCGCCCAAGCCTCCCCGCGATTCTTTCGTGGCCGCACAACTGCGCAAGGCCGGAGCGGTAATCTTCGGGAAAACGAATCTTAGCGAGTGGGCAAACATCCGATCCAGCCACTCTTCCAGTGGATGGAGCGGACGCGGCGGGCTGACGCGCAATCCCTACGTGCTCGATCGGAATCCTTGCGGCTCGAGTTCGGGCACGGGCGCGGGCGTTTCCGCGAACTTCGCTGCCGGCGGGATTGGCACCGAGACCGATGGCTCGATCGTTTGCCCGTCGTCGTCCAATGGACTGGCCGGGATCAAGCCAACCGTCGGGCTCGTAAGCCGAGCAGGTATCGTCCCCATCTCGCACAGCCAGGACACGGCCGGCCCGATGTGCCGCACGCTGCGCGATGCCGCCATCATGCTGGGAGGGCTAACCGGGATCGATCCCGAGGACGCGGCGACGAACGAGAGCCAGGGCAAGTCGCACACCGACTACACGGCGTTCCTCGACCCCAAGGGTCTGAAAGGCTCGCGCATTGGCGTTGGCCGTAAGTATTTCGGCTTCAGCGAAGGCGTGGATGCCATCATGGCCGAGGCCATCGACATCATGAAGAGAGAAGGCGCGACCATCGTCGATCCCGCTGACATCGAGACCTTCGGCAAATTCGACGAGAGCGAATCGCTAGTACTCGACTACGAATTGAAAGCCGACATGGAGAAATACCTGGCGCGCCGCGGCCCCGCCTCACCGATGAAGACCCTCCAAGACCTGATCGACTTCAACAACCAGAATGCCGCGAAAGAAATGCCGTACTTCGGTCAGGATATTTTCCTGCGTGCCCAGAAGCGAGGCCCACTCTCATCACGCGAATACATTGATGCACTCGAGAAGAATCACCGGCTCACGCGCGCCGATGGCATTGACGCTGTGATGGACAAAAACAAGCTCGACGCGATTATTGCGCCTACCGGTGGCCCGGCATGGGTGACCGATCTGATCACCGGCGATCATTTTGGCGGGGGCAGTTCGAACGCAGCGGCCGTCGCCGGATATCCGAATATCAACGTCACCGCCGGCAATTTATTCGGGTTGCCGGTCGGAATCTCGTTCTTCGGGCGGGCGTGGAGCGAGCCGACATTGTTGAAGATCGCCTACGCATTTGAGCAGGCAACCAAGGCCCGGAAGGCGCCCAGGTTCCTGCCCACTGCGGATCTGAAGAGCGGCGCGTGAGATCCGAAACATGAGTCGGAGGCCTATTCGAACTTGACGCTCTTGATCGAGTTCGAGAATTCAGCCATCTCTCGTTCTGATTTTGTGAGGAAATCGAAACCGATCAGATAATCGCCAACCACGGTGACATAGCGTGCCTGGTAATTTCCCGCAGCGTTGATCAGTTCGATCCTCGCGAACTGACGTCCGGCAACAATGAGTTCTTGCGGCCGAACCAGAATTTCATTGTGCTTTCCCGACATCAGCAGCTGTGCATGGTCCAGGGGCTTGTCGAGTGGCGGCAGTCGACGATGCGCCCATATGTTGATGCGTGGCAATACCGGGCTGGCGAGGGAATCGAGACCGTCGGGCGAGGCCGCCATCAGACTGTACCGTTCAGGAACGACCGGGTTTGCTTGTGGTTGAGGCCGGGGATTCGTCGGGGTCTTGGCGGCGGCCTTCTTCGGAGTTGCGAACGTGGCTCTGGCCCGTTCCATATCTTCCCGCATCGCCAGATCATTGGCAGCCTTGCGCGTCGCGTCGTCGAGCGTTTTCCAGCCCGTCGGCAAATCGTACGTAAATTTGAAATAGGGCGACTCAATGGTCGAGTCCGTCACTTTGACTTCGTCGACCGCCGGGCCGGAAGGCTTCGCCGACACCTCAGATGCGGCCTGGGTCTTGGCAGGTTCTTTGGGAGCGGCAGGTTTTTCCTGCGCGCTCAGGTTCAGGACAAAAGATACGGCCAGAACAATCAAGGCAAACCGGGAGAATTGCATCTTGCTCCTTCCTCAAAAAGTGAGCATAGCCATGGGTTTCCGGGGCTGTCAATGCAACTTGAGTAACCACCCCTTGAGATCGCCACGCAATTAGAGCTGGCGGTGGCACATCGTGCGCGAGCCGCGAAGCGGCGGCACAGGAAAGCCCAGGGCGTAAGCCCTGGGCTTAGGCGGCCAAAAACGCGAGTCCCGGAGGGACGACACTCCGCGATGCGGGCGTGAGCCCGCGAGCCTCAGTCGTAATACTCCAGCCCGAGGTGGGTGATCAATTCCTCACCTCGCAAATGCCGCAACGTGTTCTTCAATTTCATCAACTGGATGAATAGATCGTGCTCGGGATACAGCCCGGGCGCGGTCATCGGACTCTTGAAATAAAAGCTCAGCCACTCCTGGATGCCGAGTCCCTTCAGTTCAGGAGTGCGCTGCGCCAGGTCGAGGAACAAGACGAGATCGAGCACGATCGGCGCCGCCAGAATCGAATCGCGGCACAGGAAATCGACCTTAATCTGCATCGGATAGCCAAGCCAGCCAAAGATGTCGATGTTGTCCCAACCTTCTTTGTTATCACCGCGAGGCGGGTAATAGTTGATGCGAACCTTGTGGGTAAAATCACCGTACAGGTCGGGGTAGAGCTCCGGCTGCAGGATGTGCTCGAGCACCGACAGCTTGGACTCTTCCTTGGTTTTGAAGGAGCCGGGATCTTCCAGCACTTCCCCGTCGCGGTTGCCGAGGATGTTGGTTGAGAACCATCCCGCGAGTCCCAGCATGCGGGCCTTGAATCCGGGAGCGAGGATGGTCTTGATCAGGGTCTGCCCCGTCTTGAAATCCTTTCCGCAGATCGGCGCTTCATGCTCGCGTGATAATTCGTGCAGCGCGGGGACATCGACCGTGAGGTTCGGCGCCCCGTTGGCGAAGGGTACGCCTTCCATCAGCGAGGCGTAGGCGTAGATCATCGAGGGCGGGATGTTCTCGTCGTTTTGCTGAAATGCCTTTTCCAGAGCCTTCACCGACTGATGGACGGCCGTAGGCTGGATAAAGCTCTCGGTCGATCCGCACCAGATGGTGATGAGCCGCGACGCGCCCGACGATTTGCGGAACTGCCGAATGTCGTCGCGCACCTGCTCGGCCAGGTCCATCTTGTTCTTGCCCTTCTTCACGTTCGGTCCGTCGATCTTCTTCACGTAGTTGTGATCGAACACGGCCTTGCGCGGCGTGATCTTCTGCAGGAAGGGCTTGATCTGCTCCAGCAGGTAGCGGTCGAGGACGCCCGCGTTGGTAGCGGCGTCGAACATATTGTCTTCGAAGATGTCCCAGCCGGTGAATACCAGATCGTCGAGGTTGGCCAGGGGTACGAATTCCTTGATCTTCGGCGAGCGGCCATCGGTGCGCTTGCCCAGGCGGATGGTGCCCATCTGCGTGACCGACCCGATCGGCTTCGAGATACCTTTGCGGATGGCTTCCACGCCGGCCACGAACGTCGTGGCCACGGCGCCCATGCCGGGGATCATGACGCCCAGTTTTCCTTTGGCTGCCTCAAGGTTGCCGTAGGAGGCTTTCTTCGGGCTGCGTGCTTCGTTGACTGCTTCCTTCACTTCAACCCGCGGCTTCGCGGACTTCGACCGTTTCGCCATAATGTGGCTACTTCCTTATTTGTCTAAGTGATGTAAGGCAAACGGATATGTTCTCGCATTGCGGCAGGGTTTGGCAATATTCCGAACCTGAGCGGGCACGGGAGAGGGTTGATGAGCGGATTCTGGGGATTGAAGTGCGCGCACTGAACGGTGGTTGGGAGCTGGTTCTGCACGCCAGTATTAGGTCCTTCTCTCGGAGGATTTGTTCCAAATAACGGGAGTTTCCGTCGTAAGCCGGATCGCAGCTTCGAGTGCTTTCGTCCCACCGAGCTGCTCCATCATTGAGCGATAGACTCGTCTCTACGGAGAAGTTGTGCGATACCGAACCGCTGGCATCATCTCCGCATTGTTGATTGGAACCGCTGGCATCATCTCCGCATTGTTGATTGGAGGGGTATTCCTCCTACCTGCTGTTGTTATGGCAGCTTTTCTTCCGAATCTTTCCGACCCTATTCCGTGGTACGAGCAACTCATTCTCGCAACGGCGTTCTTCTGCCTGAGATGGAGATTCGTACTAGCCCTGCCTATCGCGGCGGGGCTTCTGGCCATTGCTTCTTTGACCCGTTCGCAGGGCCGGACTTAAGAGGGTCTTTGATTCACTTCCGCCTACTTCTCTAACTCCACCGTTTTGATCGGCACGTCCCAGTGAGCTTCAAGGATGGAGAACCGCCGCTGTTCCTCGTGCTGGTAGGCATCCTGGTCAGGAAAGATCTGCTTCTTGAGCGCCTCTTCATCGAAGGCTTCGTTGGCAACGGTCGCGTTCTTGAAGACGATGGTGACGCGGTAGTCCCATCGGCCGTCTTCGGTCGAGTGATAGCGCGGCTGATCCATCCAGACCTTCACCATTCGGCCCATCTCGACTTCTTTCTTCAGCAGCGGATAGTGGTTCTTCTTGAACAGCTTCAGGAATTCTTCGGCATATCCCCACTTGGCTTTGTAGTAGTACTCGACCACGAAGGGCTTGTCTGCAGAGGCCGAGGCGGTCTGCGCTGAGGCTGCAATCGGTGCGAGCACGGCGGCGAGAATCAGTGCGGCAAGTACGCGGGACACAGGTGCCTCCTGGGCAAGTGGAATTTCATGCTTGTACACTGTTGCGGCGCGATCGTCAAAGAACCGCTGGAGGGCGTTTGTCAGACCCGAGCATCGACGAGAAACAGATTCACGCACTGTTCGACGCCGGGGATTGCGCGCTGATGACCGCCGACCTCAATGCCCTGGGGCAGATTTTCGCTGACGACTATGTGCAGTACGATCCGACAGGGCGTCCGTTCACAAAGCAGCAGGTACTTGAGAGTCTGCGTACCAACTCCGTGCGTTATCCTTCGATTATGTCCACGGGACGAAGTATTCGGCTTTTTGGTGACTTCGCTATCGTGCACGGATCGGAAGATGACATCGTGGAGGCCGACGGGCGCCGCTTCCCTGCGCGCTATCTCTATATGGATGTTGTCACGAAGCGGAATGGACGATGGCAGATTGTGGGATCGCTGCTGGCGAAGGCGGAGGCGGACTAAGCTGAGCCGGGAGTATATTTCCGCAGAAATTCTTTACCACAGAGGACACAGGGTCACACAGAGGAAACCCTGTGCCGCTCTGTGTCCTCTGTGGTTAAAGCTTTTGATTTACTCGCTCTCCCGCATCCGACCCTGCCAGTGCGACCACAGAAACCAACCCACGCCCGCGACCAGGAGAACTCCGATGACGGCGTCGAACTGATGGAAGTACTTCCCAAGGCTGCGCCAGTTTTCGCCCAGCTTCATGCCGAGGTAGGCGAGCACGAAGCACCAGGGCCAAGAACCGAGAAACGTGTAGATGTGGAATTTGCCCCGCGGCATGCGGGCCACGCCTGCGGGCAGCGCGATGAAGGTTCGGATCACAGGGAGCAGGCGTCCCACCAGCACAGCGGCCTGTCCCCAACGCGAAAAGAAACGGTCGGCCCAGTCGAGTTCGCGGCGCCCCATCAGGATCCAACGGCCGTAGCGTTCGACCAATGGACGCCCTCCGTAGCGGCCGATCTCGTAGGCAACCAGCGATCCGAGATTGCAGCCAATAGCGCCCGCCGTCGCCACCCACAGCAGGCTCATCGAGCCTTCGTAGACGAGGTAGCCCGCGAACGGCATGATCAGTTCCGACGGCAGTGGAATACATGCCGATTCGATCGCCATGAGCAAAACGATGCCGACGTAGCCAGTACTGGTGATCGTTCCGTGGATAAACGTGAAAAGAATGGCAAGGATGTGTTCGGTCATGAAGAAGGAACGGGAAATCAGATTGGCGTACGTGCGAAAACGACGGGGGAGGACGCCCGTCGCTCCATCACTCCACCAGTGTAGCGGAAACCTCTCGAACGAATCTCTAGAACGAGCCTTCCTGCGTGAAGGTGAAGCCCGGCAGTGATGCTCCGTTGGAAGACTTGGCGACTTTTACTTTGACGGTGGGTGCATCGGGCGCGGTGACTTCCGCGGGGCGCAGAACCGCGAACTGCGCGAACACTTCGCTGTACACCTTGGTGACCAGATAATCCTGGCCGCTCGTATCCTGACGCCACACTTGCCCGAGTTGAATGGATTTGACGGCCACTGGATTTCCTATCTGTGCGAGATGCTGTCAGACTACCCACCACCCATGCGCGCGTCAATGGAACGAACAGACATGTCCCGGAATCGGCACGGGCAGGATTCGAAAGGCTTTTAACCGCCAAGATCGCAAAGTTGGCGCGAAGGTCGCAAAGAAGAACGCATTTGCTCTTCTTCGCGAACTTTGCGGCCTTTCTTCGCGTTCTTTGCGGTTAGACGCTTTTTCCTTTCGCGACCTTTCCCAAGTCCGCCCAGTCACCCGAAGCTTTTGCTACCATCTACCTTCCAGGAGCATGGCGATGGCACGAGGGGTAAGTCCGCGGCAACCCGCGAAATCAGGGAAGCAAGAAGGAACTCGCGTGGTTCGCGGTCGCGCGGCACAGATTCCAGCGCGGAAACGCTCGGATGATAAGCGAGTTGCGCCAAAGCCCGCAAAAAAGAAGGTTGCGACCAAGGCAAAACCCGCGCGCTCCAAGAGCACGATTGCTAAGGGCTACAACCCCATCGCACCGGAACGCGTACAGGCAATTCTCAAACACCTGGATACTCTTTATCCAGGCGTGGTGTGCGCCCTGCACCACAACAGTGCATGGGAGCTGCTGGTCGCGACGATTCTCTCTGCGCAATCCACCGACGCGAACGTGAATCGCGTCACTCCCGGGTTGTTCGCGAAATATCCTACCGTACAGGCGTTCGCCGCGTTGAATCCCGAGCAACTTGAGCCCGACGTGCGCTCGACCGGATTCTTCCGGAATAAATCCAGATCCGTGGTGGGAGCGGCCAAGAAAATCGTGGCCGACTTTGGCGGCGAAGTTCCGCAGGAAATGGATCAATTGCTGACGTTGCCAGGGGTTGCCCGTAAGACCGCCAACGTGGTGCTCGGATCGTGGTTCAAGAAAGCGATCGGCGTCGTGGTTGACACGCACGTGCACCGCATCTCACGCCGCTGGGAGTTCACGAAGAACAACGATCCGCAGAGGATCGAGCAGGACTTGATGAAGATCATTCCGCAAGATCGCTGGATTCCATATTCACACCAGGTCATCCACCACGGCCGGAGCTTATGTATAGCTCGAAAACCGAAATGCGCGGATTGCCCGATCGAGCCGCTGTGTCACGCTGAGGACAAGACCTGGACAACCGTGGAAGTGCACAAGGGTGCGAAGGCATAGCCGCCAGATATGTGGGAGAATTCTTCGACCATAACGGCGACTTCTTAGAGATGAGTTTTCGATCTTTCTTGGCAAGGAGTTCCATGCGCGCCTTGAACGCATTTGCGAGCGTTATGATCACCAGCATTCTTGCTGTCTCTCAAACGCTCCCCACTCCACAGGTCATCACCGATCCCAAGCAGATCGCGAGCAAACCGAACGCGCAGGTGGAGAAAAACCTCTCCATTGAAAAGCTCTACATGACCAAGCAAGTCGGCGCGGCCGACTGGTCCCCCGATGCCAAGCAGATCGTCTTCGTGTCGAACATCAGCGGCAAGAACAATCTTTGGCTGGTCGCAGCCGAGAGCGGTTGGCCGACACAGCTCACTGTGAGCGATCAACGGCAGACGTCGCCGGCCTGGTCGCCCGACGGCAAATGGATCGCCTATCAATCGGACTATGACGGCGACGAGCAGTGGGACATCTCGATGGTGTCGCCGAAGACCGGCCAGGTCGTCAACCTGACCAATACGCGCGAAATCGCGGAAATGGGACCGACGTGGTCGCCCGACAGCCGCTACCTCGCGTACACGGTGAAGCCCAAGACTTCGTCGGCTGTCGAGATTGACGTTTACGACATGGTGTTGCGCAAGGTGCAACACATCACCAGCGACACCCCAAAGGACAAACGGAACAGCCGGCCGATCTGGTGCAAAGACGGCAAGTGGATCGTCTACACCCAGTCGCAAGCCAAGGGGACGGATTCGAATGTCCTGATGGCAGAAGCCACGACCGGCAAGAGCTCGGTACTGACGCCACATGAGGGCGAACATCTGTACACCGCCGACGATCTTTCTCCTGATGGCAAGAAAGTACTGATCACCTCCAACGCCGACAACGGGTATCAGAATGTAGGATTGATTGATGTCCCGGGCAAGAAGATCACCTGGCTAACCAAAGACAAGTGGGAAATCCAGGGCGGTGGGTTCGCTCCTGACGGCAAGCACATCACCTGGACCGCGAATGTCGACGGCAATACGGACATCTATGTCCACGATCTGGTCACGGGAAAGACCGCTTCCCTCCCGTTGCCCAAAGGGGTCAATGATCTTGCCGGACGGTCTTCCAGCTTCACCAAAGATGGATCGCGCCTGCTTTACTACCACAATGGCCCAACGGCCCCGAATGATTTGTGGGTGCACTCAACGGCCACCGGAAAATCGCACCAGGTGACGCACTCACTGGTAGCAGGAATGCGCCCCGAGGACATGGTCGAGCCGTTCCTGGTGCACTACCCGAGCAAAGACGGCAAATGGACCATCTCGGCGTTTGTGTACATGCCCTACAACCTGCCGCGCAACGGACAGCACCCGGCCATCGTGTTTGTACACGGCGGTCCGGCTTCGCAAACGGTTAATGCCTTCAACCGCTTCGTTCAGCACATGGCCAACCAGGGCTACATCGTGATTGCGCCGAATTATCGCGGTTCTACGGGCTATGGCAAGGAGTTTGAGCAGGCGAACTTGTTCGACATGGGCGGCGGTGATCTGCAGGACGTCCTGGGTGCCGCGGACTGGATCAAGCAGTCGGGATACGTCGATCCGAAAAAGCTGATTGTGATGGGCGGAAGCTACGGCGGCTACATGAGCATGATGGCCGTGACCAAGGCGCCGGAGTTGTGGGCAGCCGGAGTGCCCATCGTGCCCTTCGTCAATTACTTCACCGAGATCGAGAACGAAGACCCTGTCCTCCGCGAAATCGACCTGGCCCAGATGGGCGATCCCGAGAAGAACAAAGACCTCTACAAAGACCGGTCGCCGATTTTCTTCGTTGACCAGATCAGGGCCCCCCTGCTGTTGCTTGCAGGCGGAAACGACCCGCGCTGCCCGAAGTCAGAAGCACAGCAGGTAGTCGACGCCATCAAGAAGCGCAACGGAGTAGTGGACTACAAGGTCTATGAAAACGAAGGCCACGGTTTCTCGCGGGTTGACAACCAGATCGACGCATTCAAGCGCGTGTCAGACTTCCTGAAAGCGCACGTGCCGCCGGCTGACTGCAGCTGTGAGATCAAACCGATGTAGCCAGGAATGGAGCTACGTTCGGCGGACCACGATCGCGTTCACCAATCCCGGGATCGTGTATTGCTTGGCTTCCACATCGACCCCTAGGCCAAGTTCCCGCAACGTAGCCGACGTTACCGGCCCGATCGAGGCCAGGGTCGTTCTTTCCAGCGATGCCGGACGTTTTGCACGCGTGCCCAGTAAAGCGACGAAGTTCTTTACCGTCGACGAACTGGTGAACGTGATGACATCGGGACGGCGCTTTCGATTCTTGAGCGCAGTCCGCAAGCGCGTGCGCGAAGATTTCGGCACGATCGTCTCGTAAGCTTCCACGACATCCACGTGCGCTCCGGCCTCGCGAAGCTCATTGGGAATCACGTCGCGGGCCACTTTCGCCCGCACCAGCAGGATCCGCTTTCCCTTCACCCGCCGCCGCAGACTTTTGACCACAGATTCGGCCACATACTCTTTCGGAACGACGTTCACGCGGCCCCCGCGTTTTTCAATGGCTTTCCGGGTGGCCGGCCCGATGGCAGCGATCTCTAAGTTCGCCAGGCTTTTCTTCGTGAGCCGCAGCTTCCCAAAGCGTTCCCACATGGCCTCAACGCCATTCACGCTGGTGAGGATCAGCCAGTCGTACGACGCGAGATTTTTCAGAGCGGTATCGAGCGGATGAAAGGAACGCGGCTTGCGAATTTCAATGAAGGGGATTTCCAGAACATCGGCGCCGAGTTTGCGAAGTTCCGCCGAGAGCGACCCGGCCTGATGCCGTGCGCGGCCTACGAGGACACGGGTGCCTGCAAGTGGCTTGGCGGAATTGCTAGCTCCCCGCGATTTGGCGGACAGGAGTGTCCGCCCCACACGTTTCACGGTTGTTGCGGGACGGCGATCCCGCTTCCATACACTTCTTCCAGAATTGCATCCCCGCCGCGCCGCAGTAATGTCTCACCCACTTCACTGCCCAGTTTTTCGGGATCATCGCCATCGCGCGATTCGCGGAGGATTTTCGAGCCGTCAGGGTTCGCAACAATCGCGTCGAGATGCAGGCGGCCATTCCGCATTTCGGCGGCGGCGCCGATCGGCACCTGACAGCCCCCGCCCAGCTTGTTCAGAAGCGCTCGCTCGCAGGTCGTGGAGGCACGGGCAGCTGCATCATCCAGGAAGACAAGGTGCTTGAGCGTGCCCGAATCGCCCGCGCGAATCTCGATTCCCAGCGCGCCTTGGCCGGCGGCGGGACACATCACGTCTTTCGGAATCACCTGCTTCACCAGTTCGGTCTTGCCGAGACGGTTCAAACCTGCAGCTGCCAGAATGATAGCGTCGTATTCTCCCTCGGCCAGTTTGCGCAGCCGCGTATCGACATTTCCCCGCAAGGGGATGATCTCGAGATCGGGGCGTATTGCCTTGATCTGCGCCTGCCGGCGTAAGCTGCTGGTGCCTACGCGGGCATTGCGCGGAAGTGCTTCGATGCTTGCGTACTTGCTCGAGCAGAAGACATCCTGCGAATTCTCGCGCTTGGTGATGGCAGCGATCTCAAATCCAGGCGACAGCTCGGTGGGGAGATCCTTCAGGCTGTGTACCGCGAGATCGACACGGCCTTCGGCCAGCGCCTCTTCAATCTCCTTGGTGAACATCCCCTTGGTGCCGACTTTGGCCAGGGCGACGTCGAGAATCTTGTCGCCGGTGGTCTTGATGATCTCCAGCTCGATCTCGTGGCCTTGTGCGCGCAGCAGGTCGGCAATGTGGTGTGCCTGCCAGAGCGCCAGTTGCGAGCCGCGGGAACCGATGCGCAGACGCGCCATCAGTCGTTCTCTCCCGAGTCCGATTTCGTGCGCCGCTCCTGCAAATTAAAGAGGCGCCGCACCAGGTCGATGACGGTGGTCGCCTCTGGGTCGCGAGCGGCTGATTTCAACGTGCTGATCGGCGTATGCATGATTTTGTTCACGATGCCGCGAGTCAGCGCTTCCACGGCCAGTTCCTGGTCTGGACTCAACGGGCCCAACCTGCCGCGCACTCGGTCGATCTCAGCCTGCCGGATGGTCTCCAGATGATCCTGCAATGAAACAATGGTCGGCACCACGTCGAGTGTCTGCAGCCGGGCTTGGAAGCGATCGACTTCGCTGGAGACGATGGCTTCCGCGCGCTCGGCTTCCTTGCGGCGGTCTGCAACATGCGAGGCAACGGCCTGCTGCAGGTCATCAATGTCATACACGAAGATTCCGTCGAGCTTGTTCATGGCCGCGTCGACATCGCGCGGTACGGCAATATCGATAAAGAACATCGGCCGGTTCTTGCGACGGCTCAGGAACAGTTCGCCATGTTCGCGGCGGAAGATCGCGTGCGGCGCTCCGGTGGAGGTGATCACGATGTCGGCGCGGTCACAGGTATTGTGCAAATCTTCGAAATGGATCGCCTGTCCTTTGAACTTGTACGCCAGGCTCACGGCGCGTTCGTAGGTGCGATTGGCCACGAAGATCGAGGCGCATCCGTGTGCCATCAGATGGCGCGCGGCCAGTTCGCTCATTTTTCCCGCGCCCACCAGGAAGACATGCTTGCCATGCAGATTGCCGAAAATCTTCTTCGCCAGGTCGACCGCCACTGATGCGATGGATACTGACGATGATCCAACCGCGGTCTCGGTGCGCACACGCTTGGCGACGGCGAAGGCGCGCGTCACAAGCTGGTCAAGCTGGGCCCGGATCGACCCTACCGCCCGAGCCGTTGCATACGCTTCTTTCACCTGACCGAGAATCTGCGGCTCGCCCACGACCATCGAGTCCAGGCTTGAGGCCACGCGAAACACGTGCCGCACGGCTTCCTGCTCGTGATACTCGTACAGGTGCTTATCGAGGTCTAAGCCATCGAGCTGGAAAAAGTTCTGAATAAATCCGCGCAGGTCGGCCCCCGACCCGTTTTTTGTATTGGCCAGGATTTCCACCCGGTTGCAGGTGGACAAAATCATGCCTTCGTCGATTCCAGGAAACTCGGTGAGTTTCTTGCAAGCTTCGGGTAGACGCGATTCCGGAATCGCCAGCCTTTCGCGGACCTCGACCGGAGCCGTGTTGTGGTTCACACCGATGAGCTGGAATCTCATGAGGCTACGAACCTGTGAATCGAGCTGAAGTAGTTGGCCGCCCAGGCCACCACGGCGGCGGCAAATGCCACGCTCGCCATGACGGCGGCTTTCCGCCCGCGCCAGCCTGCAATCCAACGGGTGTACACCATCAACAGGTAGACCGCCCACATCAATAGCGACAGCAAAATCTTAGGATCCCGAAAGTCAATGCGCCCATATGTGCTCTGCGCCACAACTGAGCCTGCGATCAAGCCGAGCGTCATGAATGGAAAACCCATCAGCAGCGAACGGTAGCCGATTTGATCGATATCTTCGAGCGCCGGCAGCCGAGCCAGAATTCCGCTGGCGCGTTTTGCCTTCAAGGAATGTTGCTGGATCAGGTAGAGCACGCTCGCGCAAAAACTCAGGACCAGTGCCGCATATCCGATGAAGATGAGCCCGATATGCGCGAACAACCAACTCGTCCGCAAGCTGCCCGACATCGTAATGAACGGCTGCTGGCGCGTGGCCGCCATGAACGTAAGCAGAAAGACCAGCGGAAACACGATGATGCCCGGCGACGTTGTCTTGTAGATGAGGTACGTGATCATGAACACCGCCATGATCAGGAAGGCCAGCAGCGATTCGGAGTTGTGCACCATCGCTTGGGTCACGTGCCCGCTGATGAACAGACCCTCCGTCAGCGAAACGAAATGAAACACCATGCCAAGATAGGCGGCGTGCAAAGCGACCTTGTTGAGCAGATCGCTCGTGCGGGTCAATGCCACCAGGGCGTACAGCAGACCCACCCCGTACAGACCCAACGCAACTCGAAGCCAAAAGATTGACATAGCGTAGTTTAGCCGTAGGCTCGAACCCCACCCTCCGCGCCAACGTGATTATAGTCTGCCCTGCTCGCGGGGCAGAAGACAGTTGGGCAGATCACAGGTGCTTGTGACTTAGGTCACAAGGTCTTACAACCTTGGAATACGGAATGGAACCGTACGCGGATTTACTCGACGCCGAGCGTCCCGAAGGCCTCTTCCAGCTCGGCGAGACCCACGCGAAGCTGGCGGCCGGAGGTCATCATGTCCTCGATTTCGTCGAATGCGCGGAAAAGCCGCATCTTGGCGGCACCATATTCCTCGGCTTCGGTAGGGGTGCGCCCGTGAGCTTCGGCCCAGGCTTCCAAGGCTGCAGATTCGACCAGAACGCTGACCGCGTAGGTCACTTTTCGGTCGGAAGTGACGTCGAAGATGTACTCGGTCGCGGGAGTGCCGGGCTCAACGGCAGGGCGGTTGCCGACAAAGTAGTACTGGTAGACATACCCCTGCCCTCCGGTGTACGACTTCATGCGCCGAACGGTCATAGATCCTGCCTACTCTAACAGGAGCCGTTCCCCGCAGTCGCTAGGGCAGCGTGGCGGATTGATGCAGTGGCAGATCCTGCGACGATCCGCCAACCATGATCGTGTAGTCGCCCGGCACCAATTGCCAGCCGTTCTTTTTCTCATCGAAAATGGACAGATATTGCGCCGGAACCTCGACCCTCACGGCTTTACTTTCGCCGGCGGCCAGGTTGATTTTGCTAAAACCCACCAGGCGCTTGGGCGGCTCCCCAGCGCTCGCAGGCAAGGATGCATACACCTGCGCAACCTCGGCACCATCGCGCGTTCCGCTGTTTTTCACCGTAAAGGTCACGTGCATCGGTTGACCCGGATCGAGCTTGAGATCCGAGTACGCATAGGTTGTGTAGGAAAGGCCGAAGCCAAACGGGAACAGCACCGGCTTCTTCTCGGCGTCGTACCACTTGTAGCCGACCTTCAACCCTTCGTCGTAGGAGATTTGAAATGGCGGCAAACCGGCCGCAATTTTCTTCCACGCATCCTTGTCGTCGTCCTTCGTCGTTGACGCCTCGGGCGGCTTGACCAGATTTGGATGGGGGATGTCAGCGTCTTTCAACGGGAACGTCTGTGGAAGCTTGGCACTCGGATTCACCTCGCCAAAGAGCACGTTGGCAACGGCATCGGCGCCGCGAGATCCCGCATACCATGCTTCCAGAATTCCGCCGACCTGCTGAGACCACGGCATGGTCGCCGGGCCTCCCGTCTCGAGCACGACAACTGTGTGCGGATTGGCCGCAGCCACTTTCGCGATGAGTTCGTCTTGATGCTCGGGCAGTGTCAGGCTTTCGAGATCCATGCCTTCGCTTTCCCAGCAGTAAGCAAACACGATTGCGACGTCGGCCTGTTGAGCCAGGGCCGCGGCCTTCGCAGGATCGCTGCCCGCGTCGTACTGCACGTTGGCGTGGGGAGCCTTGGCGCGAATCGTCTTCAGAGGCGCGGTTGGAAACCACATCGGCTCCAGCCAACGGGTCTGGCCCTTGCCGGGCGGGAGGATCGCGTTGCCGACGGGCGGATCGACCTGCGCGGATCCGCCACCGGAGATCATCCCCACATCGGCGTGCGCGCCGATCACGGCAATGGCCTTGAGCTTCGAAGCGTCGAGCGGCAGCAGGTTGCCTTCATTCCGCAGGAGCACCATGCTTTGCTCTGCAATCGTCTGCGCGACGTCAAATCCGTTCTGCACATCGACCACGCTCTTCTGGGGTGGATCGTCGACCACGCCGCTGGCCAACATCGAACGCAGAATGCGCTGAACGTGATCGTCAAGTTCAGCCTTGGAGATTTTCCCGGCTTCCACTGCTTTCTTGAACGCGGCACCATAGAAAATCTCGCCGGGTTCTTCATGATCCAGTCCAGCAGCCGAGGCTTTCTCCGTGCTGTGCGTGCCCTGCCAATCCGAGAGAACGAAGCCGGGAAACTTCCAGTCTTTTTTCAGAACATCGGTAAGCAGGTGCTTGTTCTCGCAAGAATAGTCGCCGTTGACGCGGTTGTACGCGCACATCACCGCCGACACGTCTCCGGTGCGCAGGCCGATCTCAAAAGCCAGTAGATCCGTCTCGCGCATGGCCCGCTCGCCGACATTCACGTTCACGGCGTTGCGCCCGCTTTCCTGATCGTTCATGGCGTAGTGCTTGATATCTCCGATCACGTGCTGCGCTTGCAAGCCCTTCATGACGTGGCCCACCATCGTGCCCGCGAGAACCGGGTCTTCTCCCATGTACTCGAAGTTGCGGCCATTGCGCGGCTCGCGCGTCAAGTTCACGCCTCCACCAAGCGACATGCCGAAGCCCTGCGCCCGTAACTCGCGCCCAATCAGAGCGCCATACTCGTAAGCCGCTTTCGTATCCCAACTCGCGGCGCCCGCCACATCGGAGGGCAGCGCCGTGGAGTATCGTCCGTTCTCGCCGCTCGCCCGTACACCGTAGGCGGCATCCGACATCTGGATATCGGGAATACCGAGCCGGGGAACTCCGACCACGTAACCAGCTCCGCCATTCGCATGAATAGACAACGGGCTCATCGGGCTGAGCCCGACCATGCCGGTACCGTGCAGAAGCGAGATCTTCTCGTCGAGCGTCATCTCCTTAACAACCAGACTTGCGCGTTCATCGGGAGAGAGGCTGGTGTTCATCCAGGGATGCTGCGCAGGCATGCTGCCAGGAGCGGTCTGCGCGAATGCAGATGAACACGCGCAAAGCACGGCCAGAATCCACACCGCCGGTCTTCCGGCAGAGGTCTTTGACGACGAGGATCTTTTCATGGTTTCCCTTCAGCAATGGAGAAGCAAAATCGATTTTATAGCATAGCACGACGACATTTCTGAGGCGCCCGAAACCATCGGCGCAGCTGTTTCTGTTTCGCAACCAAGGAAAGAGTCCGGCCGTTGTACCGAGAGAGCGATTCTTTCGATCAGGAATCGATTTTGGCGTCGCGCAGTCGTTTGACGGCGGTCTCTGAAGTTACGGGTGAGTAATACACCTCTTTGAAGGTGTACGACTTCGCCTTTGAGCCGAGGATGGGGAGGATCTCGAAGTGCCAGTGGTAGTCGTCGTCGAGGGTTTTCCAATAGCCGAGACTGCTGGACCCGTGCAGCGTATTCGGCGAAGTATGCAGCACCATGTGGAATTCTTTGGTGATAGTGCGAATGCGCTGCAGGGTGCGACGGAGCAGGCTAGCCAGGTCGCGAATACCGCCGGTTTTAGAGAGGCCCGATCGCTCGAATGACGACTCGTGGACGCGTGGCAGTATCCAGATTTCGTACGGAACCCGCGGCGCGTATGGGCACAACGCGATGTAATCCCCCCGCAACTCCACCACTCGCTGGCCCTGCCGCTCTTCCTGCCCAATAATGTCGCAGAACACACAGCGCTCTTTCTGTTTGTAATAGTCGCGACCGGCGCGCAGTTCGTACAGTACCCGGCGCGGAACAAACGTGGTCGCTGTCAGCTGCGCATTGGGATGTTCGAACTCTTGCCCGGCATTTGTCCCGTAGTTCTTAAAAATGCTGATGTACTTGATACGGGCATCACCCTTGAGATCGGAAATCCTCTGCGCTGCCAGGCGAAGGAACTGCTCGATCTCGCCGTCGCTGGCATCCCACAACTCGCGGTCGTGGCGAGCGTTTTCCACCAGAACTTCGTGCGCGCCGATGGAGCGCATCCGATCGTACAGCCCGTCGGCGCGGCGCGACGGGTCGCCTTCAATGCGATACAACGGCGTGGGATGAACCACCGAGCGCGCCGACCAGGGCCGGCCCTCGGATTCGGTGCGCGTGGCGACCACCTGAACGGGTTGCGTGGAGTCGGCACAGAACGGACAACCCGTGGCGCGCGGCGTAGGTTCTTGAACGTCGTCCCCGGTGATAACCCAGGAACGCGTAATCGGATCTTTGCGAAGTTCCATGCGTAAGGAAAACATCCGCTTCGCGCATGCGTCAACTGCGATTTCCACTGCCGGGCGTTGTAACGCGCTTTGTTATAATCCGCGCACGAACTCGCACGACATGACCGAGACGTCCACGCCGTTGATGCGGCAGTACGCCGCCATCAAGAAAGAGCATCCCAACGCTCTGCTGTTCTTCCGGCTGGGCGACTTCTACGAGCTTTTCTTCGATGATGCGGTGGTCGCAGCGCGCGAACTTCAAATCACGCTGACCTCGCGCAACAAGGAAAAAGGCATCGCGGTCCCGATGTGCGGAGTTCCCTACCACGCCGCCGAAGGCTACATCGCCAAGCTCATTCGCAAGGGATTCAAGGTCGCCATCTGCGAGCAGGTGGAAGATCCGCGGGTCGCGAAAAAGCTAGTGCGCCGCGAAGTGACGCGCGTGGTTACTCCCGGGACCTCGGCCGATTCTTCGCTGAGTTCAGAAGAAAATAACTTTCTTGGCGCCCTGGCTCAGATCGGTGATCGGGTTGGCTTCGCGGCCCTCGATCTGTCGACGGGAGAATTTCGCGCCACCGAATTTCAGGGAACCGACGCGGCCCGACGCATTCAAGAAGAACTGTCGCAGCTGCGACCGAAGGAATTGCTGTACGCCTCGGCGGCTCCTTTGTTTGAAGCGGCGACGACATCGGGCGAGGCGGCACCCCGTCCGAAAACTGCGGATGCGCGACCGTCGATCAAGCAGGGTTATGCCGAGACCGCGCTTGACGACTGGATCTTCGCTCCCGACCACGCCATTCCTCTGCTCGAAAATCACTTTGGCGTGTTGTCGCTTGAAGGCTTCGGCCTGGCCGGCAAGCCTGCGGCTGCATCGGCCGCCGGAGCCATCCTGCACTATGTGCGTTCCACGCAGCGCGGGACCCTCGACCACGTAGACCGCATCGGCGTCTACGAGCGCCAGAACTGCCTGGTGCTCGACGTGGTGACCGTCCGCAACCTCGAGTTGATTGAACCGCTGTTCGCCGGAAGTGACGCGGGGATAACTTTGTTCCGCGCGATCGACGCCACCGTCACGCCCATGGGCAAACGACTTCTGCGAGCCTGGATGCTGCGGCCATCCATTGATCGAAACGAAATCGAAGCGCGGCAAGAAGCGGTTGGTGCGCAGGTTTCGAACCTGATGGCTCGCGAAGAGCTGCGCCGCGCGCTCGAAGGCATTCTCGATCTGGAACGATTGCTGAGCCGGGTCACGCTCGAAACGGCCAACCCGCGCGATGTGCTGGCTCTCGCTTCGTCGCTCGGCCACATTCCGGCCGTGCGCGAGGCGATGTCGCATTTTTCCAGCGCAAGGTTCCGGACTCTGCTCGATTCCGTCGACGAACTCGCGGATCTGCGGGAGCGGATCGAGAAGACCATCATTACCGAGCCACCCCTCTCGCTCAGCGACGGTGGAGTTATCGCGGCGAGCATTGACGGCGAACTCGACGAACTCCGCGACCTGAGCCGCAACAGCAAGCAGTACCTGGCGCAAATCGAGCAGCGCGAACGCCAGCGCACCGGGATCAACTCGCTCAAGGTTAAATTCAATTCCATTTTCGGGTACTACCTTGAAGTCTCGAAGCCCAATCTGCACCTGGTTCCTGCCGATTACGAGCGCAAGCAGACCCTCGTCAACGCCGAGCGGTTCACCACGCCTGAGCTGAAGGAATACGAAGCCAAGATTCTCGACGCGCAGGAAAAGATCGTCGACATCGAGCGACGACTCTTTGCCGAACTCCGTTCTTCGATTGCCGCTGAAGCCAAGCGCATCCGCCAGACTGCGTTGGCACTCGCCGAAGTGGATGTGCTGGCAGGCTTGGCGCACATTGCCGCGCAGCGAAATTACTGTAGGCCCTGCCTGGAGGATTCCGGGGACCTGGAGATCGTCGGCGGGCGCCATCCCGTAATCGAAGAGCAGGAAACCGCCGCGCGGCGGTGAACGCTTCGTTCCCAACGATCTCTACCTGAACTCCACCACGCACACCATTCTCATGCTGACCGGGCCGAACATGGGCGGCAAATCTACGTATCTTCGTCAGGCGGCGCTGATCGTCATCCTGGCGCAAATGGGATCGTTCGTGCCCGCGCGTTCGGTGCGGATGGGCCTGGTTGATCGCGTCTTCACGCGCATCGGCGCCAGCGACAACTTGGCGCGCGGCCGATCGACCTTCATGGTCGAGATGACCGAAACGGCGGCGATTCTGCACACGGCGACCCCGAAATCTCTTGTTCTGCTGGATGAAGTGGGCCGTGGCACCTCAACCTACGACGGCCTCGCCATCGCGTGGGCAGCCATCGAATACCTGCACGCGCGCACGCGGGCGAAGACCTTATTCGCAACGCACTATTTTGAACTGACCGAACTTGCTGGACAGCTGTCGGGCGTGAAGAACTATCACGTCTCGGTGAAAGAAACCGGCGGCGGGATTGTCTTTCTGAGGAAAGTGGACCCCGGCGCGGCCGATCGCAGCTATGGTATCGAGGTCGCCAAGCTCGCTGGATTGCCGAATGAAGTGATCGAGCGCGCCCGCGAGGTGCTGGTCGAGCACGAGAGCGCCGAGCATCAACTCACCGGGCAACTGGCCAACGACCAGTCGCGTCCGGCCCCGGCAGCGCAGTTGACCATCTTCACGCCGATTTCGCAGCCCGTTCTGGAAAAGCTCCGTGACGTCGATCTAAATCGCCTTACACCGCTCGAAGCCTTGAATCTGCTGGCGGAATTGAAATCGCAAATCTAGTCGCTATTACGGAAGAACACGGGAGACCGCGATCGCAAGCCGCAAAACATCCAGCCGTAGAGTCGAGTCGTCAATTCGCGAGCGCGTCGGCCAACTGCTGATCATCGGCTTCGAGGGGACCGAAATGTCCCGAGACCTTGCTTCCCTGCTCGAATGCGTTCAACCAGCCGGCGTGATTCTGTTCGCGCGCAATGTCGTGAGCGCCGAGCAGACCTACAAACTCCTCAAGGACTGTCAGCAGCACGTGTCGACTCCGCTGTTCCGGTGCGTCGATCTCGAAGGTGGCAAGGTCGACCGCTTGCGCAAAGTGATCGGCCCGGCTCCTTCGGCGGCAGACGTGTATGCGTCAGGTACCAGCAAATTGTTCCGGCTGCACGGGCGCGTGATCGGCGCAAATTGCCGCGCACTGGGTTTCAACGTCGATTTCGCTCCCGCGCTCGACTTAGCGTTCGAAGCATCACGCACAGTGATGGAGTCGAGGCTGGTGTCCGACGATCCTAAAGAGACGATTGTCTATGTTCGTGAATTTCTCACCGGACTAGGCTCGGCAGGCGTCCTCGGCAACGGCAAGCACTTCCCCGGCCTCGGCGAGGGCAAGCTCGACAGCCATCACGACTTGCCTGTTATTGAAAAGTCCTGGAAGAGATTGTGGGAGGAAGATCTGGTTCCCTACCGGACTCTTCGCTCGCACCTTCCCTTCGTAATGGTTTCTCACGCCGCCTATCCCGCGGTCACCAAGGAAGCAACTCCGGCATCGTTGTCGAAGAAGTGGATCACCGATGTCCTGCGCAAGAAGATCGGCTATCGCGGCCTGATCGCGTCTGACGATTTGGAGATGGGCGGCGTGCTGTCGGCCGCGCCGATCGAGCAGGCCGCGGTCGGCCACATTCGCGCCGGTGGAGATTTGTGCCTGATCTGCCACAAGGAAGAGTTCGTCACCCGCGCTTACGAAGAACTCATCCGAACGGTCGAAACGGATCGATCGTTCGCGCGCCGCGCTAACGAATCCATCGAGCTGGTCCTCGCGTTCAAGAAAAAAAATCCGCAACTAGCGCGCTGGGCGCCGCCACCAACCAACGAGAAGGTGCAAGCTCTTTCCCGCCGGCTCTGGGAATTCAGCGAGCAGGTTCGCCTCGACACCATTCACAACCAGGAGACGGCTTGATCGTCGCGGGCATCATGAGCGGAACCTCCGCCGACGGCATCGAGGTCGCGCTCGTGCGGATCTCGGAGCCTGTTTCCTCCAGCACCCGCGCGCGCGCGAAATCGCCGGGTAGTTCCGCTCGGCAATTCAGACTTCTGGGGCACGCGTCCTTCGCTTATCCCAAGCGCGTGCGCGAGGCTGTCTTGTCGTTCATGAACGCACCGGCGGCGAGCGTCGCCGATCTGGCCCGTCTCAACTTTGTTCTGGCCGAGTTGTATGCCGATGCCGTGCTGGCAACGCAACGCAAGTTCCGCACTCGCGCCGAACTTGTGGGTTGTCATGGGCAGACTCTGTTTCATCAGGGAGAACCTCAGCGCTATCTCGGCCGGAACATCGCCGTCACTTGGCAGACTGGAGAAGGCTCAGTGATCGCCGCGCGTGTCGGGGTACCGATGGTTTCGGACTTCCGTCCGGCGGACATGGCGGCTGGCGGAAAAGGCGCTCCGCTGGTTCCCTATCTCGACTACATGCTTTATCGCGATCCACGCATCGGCCGCATCGTACAGAACATCGGCGGAATTGCGAACCTGACGGCCATTCCCGCAGGAGGCAGCCTCCATCAAGTCACTGCGTTCGATACGGGTCCGGGCAACATGGTGATGGATGCCGTCATGGAGCGCCTGTATAGGAAGCCCTTCGACCGCGATGGCCAGGTAGCCAGTTCGGGCGTGGTTCTCGAAGGCGTGCTCACGCGCGTGCTACGTGAGCGCTTCTTCCAGAAGAAGCCTCCCAAGACAGCAGGCCGCGAAGAATTCGGCCGGGAATTCTCGCAAGCCTTCATTAAGCTCTGCGGACGCACCGCGAAACCAGATATCGTCGCCACGGCTACCGCGCTCACGGCGCGTTCGATTGCCAGAGCCATTCGTGAATTCGCTCTCCCGACTAGCAAGAGTTATCGCGAACTGGTCGTCTCCGGCGGCGGCGCGAAAAACTCCACTCTGCTCGCCATGCTCGCCAATGAAGTCAAACCACTCGGGCTGAGCCTGCGCCTCTCGGACGAGTTCGGCCTGCCAGCCGCAGCGAAAGAAGCCGCTGCCTTCGCGCTGCTCGCGTACGAGACGTGGCATCGGCGGCCGTCGAACGTTCCCTCAGCTACGGGAGCTCGGCATCCCGCCATTCTCGGGAAGATTTCCTATGCGTAGCGTCATCCTCTGGCGGAAATTCGAGCTAGCGGCATTGATGTTCGTCCTGACTCTCTCCACATCATGCTCCTCGCATCCTGACGCCAAAACACTGGTCATGCTCATCGAGAGCAGCCCAACGAATCTCGATCCTCGGGTCGGTCTCGACGGCCAGTCGGAACGCATCGATAACCTGATTTTCGACGACCTGCTCGAGCGAGACGAACACCTGAACGTCAAGCCGGGCCTTGCCGACAAGTGGGAAATCCCTGATCCCCTCACCTACGTTTTTCACCTGCATCCGGGCGTCAAGTTTCACAACGGCGCGGAGCTCACTTCGCGCGACGTGAAGTGGACATTCGACTCATTGCTGGGGGGCAAGATTCGCAGCACGAAATCGGCAGCGTACCGACTGGTCGACCACATCGACGCGCCCGACGACTTGACTATCGTCTTCCATCTGAAGCAGCCGTTCGCCACCTTGCTATGGAACCTGTCCGACGGCGCGATCGGAATCGTTCCCTACGGAACGCTCAGCGAGATGAGCGACCATCCGATCGGATCAGGCCCGTTTCGCTTCGTCAGCGCCGAGGCCGACCAGGAAGTCGTTCTCGAACGCAATGACAACTACCGGGGTGCGAAAGCTCGACTTGACCGCGTCCGCTTTGCGGTCGTACCTGACATGACCACGCGCGCCCTCGAACTGCGAAAAGGCAGCGCTGACATCGCCATCAACTCGCTCACCCCCGACATGGTCGTGACGCTCGAGCAGGAGCCTCGCCTCGTCATCCTGCGCGGACCCGGCACGGTATTGCAGTACATGGCATTCAATTATCGCGATCCGATCCTGAAAGACGTCCGCGTCCGCCAGGCGCTTGCTTATGCGATAGATCGCCGCCCCATGCTCGAATATCTATGGCGCGGATTTGCGCAACCGGCCGCCAGCATCTTGCCGCCGCAGAGTTGGGCGTACTCGGCCGACGTGCCGATTTACAACTACGATCCCGAGCGCGCACGCCGACTCTTGGACTCTGCGGGCTATCCTGCGACCGGCGGTGTGCGCTTCCATTTGATGATGAAGACTTCCACCGACGAAAACACTCGTCTGATGGTCGCGGTCTTGCAGCAACAGTTACGGCAGGTGGAGATTCAACTCGACGTACGCACCTACGAGTTCGGCACCTTCTTCGCCGACGTCAGCCGCGGAGCCTTTCAGTTTTATTCGCTGCGCTGGATTGGCGGCTAACGAAGATCCCGACATCTTCGAGTACGCGTTCCACTCGAGCAAGTTCACGCCCAACGGCGCCAACCGCAGCTTCTATTCCAATCCGAAGGTCGATGCCCTCATCGATCAGGCGCGGTCTGAACTCGACCAAGAAAAACGCAAGCAGCTTTACGCGCAACTCCAGGGCATTCTCGCCGAGGACTTGCCGTCCATCAATCTCTGGTATCTCGACAATGTTCTTGTGCACTCGCAACGCGTCACGAACCTGTCGCTCAATCCGCCCGGCAACTACGACTTTCTGCGCACCGCCCAGATCGCGTCCAACTGAGTAACGCGTCGCGCCGGAGCGTCACTGCGTGCGTGTTATCCTCGAAAGTTCTCTCTGGGGCCATCATTGCGAATACTGTTCATCGGCGACATCTTTGGGCGACCGGGCCGAACCATCGTGAAGGAAAATTTGCCGGCGCTGGTCAAAGATCACTCTATCGACCTCATCATCGCGAACGGCGAAAATTCCGCCGCGGGATTTGGCATCACTCCGCAGCTGGCGGAGGAGCTTTTTGATTTCGGCATCGACGTCATCACCACCGGAAACCATGTCTGGGACAAGCGCGAGATCGTCGACTTCTTCAAGATGGCTGACGGCAACGCCCACAGTCCTTCGCACCGGCTGCTTCGTCCCGCGAACTTCGCACCCGACCTGCCCGGCCACGGACTTTACGTGGGATGCAAAGGCAAAGTCCCGTACGCCGTCATCAATCTGCAGGGACGCGTGTTCATGGCGTCGAACGAAGATCCGTTTCGTACCGCCGATCAGCTCTTGAAAGAAGTCGAAGCGAAGGTCATCTTCGTCGACATGCACGCCGAAGCAACTTCGGAAAAAATCTCGCTGGGCTGGTATCTCGACGGGCGCGTCACGGCTGTCGTGGGAACCCATACGCACGTTCCCACCGCCGACGAACGGGTGCTCCCCGGTGGCACCGGCTACATCACCGATGTAGGCATGACCGGCCCTTTCGACGGCGTGATTGGCGTAAAGAAGGAACTCGTCGTCTCGAAATTCCTCAATAACATGCCCGTCCGCTTCGAAGCGGCCACCGGCGATGTGCGGCTCTGCGCCGTGGTCGTGGACGCCGATGACTCGACCGGCCACGCTCGCAGCATCGAAAGGCTGATGGTGACGTAGCAGCGACATGGAAGAGACCACGCAGCAACCTTCGAACAAGCCAACCACGCAGACCGACTGCTTTCGCTGGCGCGAGGCCGATGCCTACCTGTTCGACATCGATGGTACGCTGATGCTCTCGCCCGACCGGACCCATCGGTATGCACTGCATCGCGCCCTGCTCGATGTGTATGGGGTCGAGACCACCATCGACGGCATTCCCTACCACGGCAAGACCGATCCAGGAATTCTGCGCGCGGCACTCGAGCGATTAAACATTTCCGCGGATTGTATCGATCAAAAAATGCCTGCTGCTCTCGACGTGGTGCGGAGGGATGCTGCCGAAAAGGCCCACCGCTTTCGCCCCAACGTGCTACCAGGCATTCGCGACTTGGTGACCTTGTTGAAAGATTCTGGAAAGCTCCTCGGCATTTGCTCTGGCAATCTGGAGGTCGTGGCATGGCTGAAGCTGAAAGCCGCCGAACTCGACGACTATTTCGAGTTCGGATGCTTCGCCGACGAGTGCGAATTGCGCGTCGATGTCTTCCGCAAAGGAATGCAGGAAGTCGCAAAGCGTCTCGGGCCCGCGGCCAAGGTTTGTTTTATCGGAGATACGCCCGAGGACGTTCGCGCGGCCCACGGTGCAGGCGGCCGCATCATCGCCGTCGGCACTGGCATTTTTAAGGTTGAGGACCTGGCCGCGCATGGTCCCGACGCTGCCATCCTCACGTGCGCCGAACTTTTGACTTTATAAATTCGACCCCATTGGTGCCCCAGGCTCGCGCCCGTTCTTGGGGCGCTAACCTGGGATCAAAGGTGATCCAGAGACCCACGTTAGCGCAAAGGGCGCGCGAACGTGCGGCACCATCAGCTCTTTTGCCGCCTACCCAAATCGCTGCCAAATTCCCACACCAAAGTGCTACTCCTGCAAGAATCCCAGTTCCGATCGTTCCCTTCCCGGATACAATCGTGCCCATGCAGCGTTGGCGATTCCTGGTAGCGGTGTGCCTGGTGGCGTCCCTCACGTGGGCAGCCGAACAGCCACCGACTCCTCCACCAACGACTCTGTGCGCCAACGGAGTGCCGGGCGCGCCCGCCTGCATCGCCAGCCCACAGGCCCACCAAGACGCACACAAGGCTTTCGAACACGGCTTGAAGTTGCAGAAACAGAACCGGCTCGAAGATGCGTTCCTCGAATTCGAAACTGCCGCGAACCTGGTTCCCCAGGATCTGCAGTACGCCACGCTCCGCGAGTTAACTCGTCAAATGGTAGTCAGCGATCACCTCAAGCGAGGTAACACCGCATTGGCCGATGGCCGTGAGGTCGAAGCACTGGGCGAGTTCCGCAATGCCCTGCATTTCGACCCACACAATGACTTCGCGCAGGAACGCTTGAACGACGCCGTCCGCCGCACGACTCCAGCCAGCAGTCCGCGGCTGATTGACCAGTCCGACGAGATCCGCGTGATCCCGAAAGACCTGGCGCAAAGCTTCCACTATCGTGGAGATTCTCGCCAACTGCTGACACAAGTAGCGAATGCCTACGGGGTCACGGTGACCATGGACGACTCCGTGGTCAGTCGCCAGGTGCGCTTCAATGTGGACGACGTCGGCTTCTATCAGGCCATGCAGCTGGCCGGAGCGGTCACCAAGACCTTCTGGGCGCCGTTGCAGGAAAAACAAGTCATCGTTGCGGCCGATTCCGCGGAAAACCGCCGGCTCTATGACCGCATGGGACTGCGCACGTTTTACGTTCCCGACGCCGGCACCCAGCAGGAACTCCAGGACATCGTCAACGTACTGCGCACGGTGTTCGAGATAAAGTTCGTTTCGTCGAACACCCAGAAAAGCACGATCACCGTTCGCGCTCCCATCAACGTGCTCGATCCCGCCAGCCGTTTTCTAGAAGGGTTGGGATCCTCCCATCCGGAAGTGATGCTCGATGTGCACGTCTTTGAAATCAGCAAAACGCTGATGCACAAGTTCGGATTGCAGATCCCCAATCAATTCAACCTGTTCAACATTCCGATTGGCGCCCTGGGGCTGACGCTTGCCGGCGGCCAGAGTATTCAGGACGCAATCAACCAGCTTATAGCCAGCGGCGCGATCAACCAGGGCAACTCTTCCGCCCTGGCCGGGCTGCTCGGTCAGCTTCTTGGCGGCAACGCTTCTTCCATCCTCAGCCAGCCCCTGGCCACGTTCGGCGGCGGCATCACGTTGTTCGGCGTTTCCCTGGGAACACTCACTGCGGAATTTTCGATGAACGAAGGCATGCTTCGATCTCTAGAGCACGTCACGCTACGCGCCGCTCAGGGTAAAGATGCCACCGTCAACCTGGGCTCACGCATCCCGATCATCAACGCAAGTTTTGCTCCCATCTTCAACTCCTCGGCCATTTCGCAAGCCATCGGCAACGGCTCTTACATCGCACCGATCCCTTCTTTCACCTACGAAGACATCGGCCTGAACCTCAAGGTCAAGCCTGCCGTGCACGGCGATTCGGATGTCAGCATGAATATGGAAATAAAGGTGAGATCGCTGACGGGCGCCAGCACCAACGGCGTGCCGGTGATCGGAAACCGCGAATACACGGGCAGCATCAACGTCAGAAACGACCAGGCTGCTGTCGTCGCCGGTCAGATCACCAGTACCGAGCAACACAGCCTTAGCGGGATTCCGGGAATCGGACAATTCCCGGTGCTCAGTCGTGCCGCCGCATCGAACTCAAACGAAAAAGATGAGAGCGAGATGTTGATCATCGTCACGCCGCACATCATCAGCATGGCCGAAGGCCAAAGCAGCTCAGAGATCTGGATGACCGGTGTGAAGTAGGCCGCAGGAACTCAACTGATTGACTGCGGGCGTCCTCGCCAGCAGACGAGGGACGGGGACGCCCGTCGCCGTCGCTCCATCGACTCACGAATAACGGGATGGACATGCCCGAGGTTCGCGTCCACCCTTTGGCGCTAACCTGGGTTCATCCCGGACTACTGCTTGCCTGCAAACTCCACCAGTCCCTTCAGGACCTCAGGAGGCACGCCCACCACGTTGCCGATGCGGCGCCCGTTCACGTAAACCGTCGGCGTCCCCGTAACTCCAACAGCCGTTCCCAGAGCCACCGACTTGTCCACGCGGCTCTTGGTGTCCGGCTTGGCTGCGCACACCGCCATATCCGCGCCCTTGACGCCAGCGGCATCGGCAATCGCCGTCAGCTTCTCGTCCGCATTCGATTCCGTCAGATTCGCCTGTTGATCGAAAGTTCCCTGTACAAACTTCCAGAATGCATCGTTCGAGCTGCGGCCCACGCAGTCGGCGTAATACGCCGCCTTTGCGGCCCAGTTATGCATCGGCAGAGGGTAATTTTGAAACACGAACTTGGCGTTCGGCTCCTCTGCCAGCAACTTATCGATCACCGGCTGCGCATCTTTGCAATGCGGGCATTGCAGATCGCTGAACTCCACAATTGTCACTGCCGATTTTTCCGGACCGCGCGCCGGACCATTGATTCCCTTCAGCAGTGCTTCCTTGGCCGGCTCATAGGGCTTGGCTCCGAAAGGCATGATCTCGCCCGTCAGCGCATGCTTGCCGTCGGGCGTGACATACAACGTGGTCCCGCTCTGGCCCTGCGCATTGCTCAGCGTGACGTTCACTTCGGCCAGACCTTCAGCAATCGACGGCTTGATGGCCGTGATTTTCCACGTTACTGTCGAGTCGTATCCAAACGTCTGCTGCAGAAATGCGTTGACGGTCTCCTCCGAAGGCAGATTGGCTGCCTTCTCCTGGGCCGAGAGAGCCATTCCGGCAAAAAGAACAATGGCAACAAGTAGCGATCTACGGTGCATGCGTTCCTTTCAAATGGGTTGAGATGCAAACATCCCACGGGCGGGATGCCGTCAGGCCTCCGACTTTGCTGCAATCGGAAAGCGCCTGCCGTATCCAAAAGCTTTTTCGGAGATCTTGATGCCGGGCGCGGCCTGTTGCCTTTTGTACTCCGCGCGATCCACCATGCGCAGCACACGCCGAACCAAGCCGAGGTCGAAGCCGCGCTCCTTCGCAATCTGTTCCGCCGAATGCAACTCCTCCACGTAGTCTTCAAGAATCGTATCGAGCACATCGTAGGGCGGCAGCGTATCGCTGTCTTTCTGATCCGGACGCAACTCCGCCGATGGCGGCTTCTCCAGAGTGGCCTCGGGAATCACGGGGCGCAGCGAATTCACATAGCGGCTGATGCGGTACACCATGGTTTTGGGCACGTCAGAAATCACGGCCAGACCGCCCACCATGTCCCCGTACAAGGTACAGTACCCCACAGCGATCTCGCTCTTGTTGCCGGTGGAGAGCACGATGGCATTCAGCTTGTTCGACATCGCCATCAGCAACGAGCCACGGGCGCGCGACTGGATGTTCTCTTCCGTGACGTCCTCGGGCAGGCCGCGAAAGACATCGTGCAGCGTGGTCTGCACGCTCTTGCAAATGTCCCCGATGGGCAGCAACTCGAAACGCATGCCGAGATTTTTGGCCAGCGCACGCGCATCTTCAATCGATCCCGACGAAGAGTACGGTCCCGGCATGCCGACGCCAATCACGTTCTCCGGAGCCAAGCGCTTCGGCCGCAATCGCTGCGGTCAATGCCGAGTCGATCCCGCCACTCAAGCCGATGATGACTTTCCCGAAGCCGCATTTGCGAACGTAGTCGCGCGTCCCCAGCACGAGTGCCCAGTAGGCGCTGGCATCGTCGCCTTCCACTTGCTCGTGCATCTCACCTTCGAGTGTGGCCGAGTCGAAGTAGACGATGTCTTCCTCAAACGACTTCCCCTGCGCGATGACCTTGCCCTCTCGATTCAACACCAGACTGGAGCCGTCGAACAACAGGCTGTCGTTGCCACCAACCTGGTTCACCATCACTACCGGAACTTTGTCGGTCCGCGCGATGGTGGCCAGCATATCCCGCCGAAGTTCCCGTTTGCGCAGCCAGAAGGGCGAGGCCGAAATGTTCAGCACAAAATTTCCGCCTGCATGAATCAGCGCATCCACCGGATCAAACCCGTACAGCCGCTTGTTCCAGAAATGCTTGTCGTTCCAGGCGTCCTCGCAGATCGTCAGCGCCATGCGGTTACCGCAGAAGTCAAACAACTCCTGGTGTCGCGACGGAGCGAAATTACGCATCTCGTCAAAGACGTCGTAGGTGGGCAACAGCATTTTTGACTGGAGAAAGGCTTGCTTGCCGTCCTGCAGAAGGACGGCGGAATTCATCACCGACTTGCCGGTCTCGGCGAGCGCAGGCGTGACCAGCCCACAAATCACGCTGATGCCCTTGGTCTCGGCGGCGATGCGCTCCACCGACTCGCGGTTCTTCGCGACGAATGTCGGCCGCTCCACCAGGTCGCGGGGCGGATAGCCGCACACGGCCAGCTCCGGAAACAGAATCAGACCGGCGCCCGCCGTTTTCGCGCGGCGCGCAAAGTCGATCATCTTGTTCGCGTTTCCGGAGAAGTCCCCAACCGTGGGATTGATCTGGCCCAGGGCGATCTTCACCCTTCCAGTCTAAAGCCGCGTGCCGGAAGTCGCCAAGTTTTGGGACAGGTACGGGCGGAAGTTCGGCGGTGAAGTTGTCCCTGGATCCGGCACGTTGGTCGGACGGTTATCGCGCGGCGCCGTTCCCTGCTTCGAGGTTCCCGGCAGGCTGTCGTCGGTCTCTTCGCCCGCGCGGCGCAGGGTCGGTGCGTTCGGCGGCTTGCCGGTGTCTTCGTCCTTGGCAGTTTTGGTAACAGGCTCGAGGCTGATTTCCTTATCGACCTTCACAAGCTTTGTGCCGTCGACTTTCATGGTCTCGAGCTTCACCACCTCGTCCCCCACGAAGCGCACAAACTCCACGTCTTGCGGCGGCTCGCCGTAGATCCATTCTTCGTATTCAACATCCTCTTCGTGCTCGCGAACCTTCTTCGGCGGCCGTCCCTTCGAATACGTCACCATCTCCCGATTCATTCCCACCAGCACCTTGTGGTTCTCAATCGCCTCTTTGGCCTTGGGAGGAATCGTCTCCAGATACGCTTCTTCCGTGGACTTCGAATCGAAATCAAGAACAGGGCGCAGCACCTTCTTGAAATCCTGTCCGGTCATCTCCGGGATGTAGGGATCAAAATAAACATCCACGAACGACCCGCGCGCGTTCGCATTCGAATCCGAAGGAGCCACCGGAGTCTCGCCACCCGCACCGCCCACACTGATGCGCTGGTACCACTTCGTCTTCTTCACGGGCCCGCCATTGATCTCCACGTGGACCATGTTGTCTTTGAAGATTACGTTCGTGATACGCACGGCGTCCCCGTTCTTTGCCGCGGGGCCCCACATGGCAACCTTCTGCGCGAGTTCTGCACCGCTGGGCGTCACCACACCGTTCCGCAACTTCAATCCGTCCTTGCCCATGGGGAACGGCGAACGCACGTACACAAGCTCGGCATTGACCAGCCGGACCAACTCCATGCGCGTCTGTTTTGAAATCCTGGGAGGCTTCGCGTTTTGCGAGCTCGCGGCGGGCTCCTGGCCGGCTGCGGATGCAACCGCAAGAAGAGCAAACAATGAGAACAAGGCTGGCAGACGACGGTACTTCATGGAACACCCCGAGGGCCGATCTGACGCCTATTATAGCCCGCCTTGGCGGCGACGATACCGGGGAAAACGCGTAGGAAGGGCCGGAAACCAGCACTTATCATTCCGCGCTCGGGATTCAGAGATTCAGCATTTTGGATGCTCGGCATCTAGCACTTGGCACTCAGCATTTAGCCCCGAAGCCTCCTCTTGACCCATGTCATGACCTCTTTTCTTAAATGACGTCGTAAGAAGTCGCTCTGGCAGCAGAACCCGTAATGGCTACGTGCCAAATGCCAATTGTTAAATGCCAAAGGTCGAACGCTGACTGCTGGTTCTCCTACCCCACCATCCGCAGCCCGTCCCGCGCGACCTGCAGCGGCAACACCCTGCCGCCAGTGTCGCCAATCGCCGTGGCGACGCGGCTGGCCGCGCCTTTTTCGACGAGAAAAATTACGCATCCGCCGCCGCCGGCTCCGCAGACCTTGGCAGCTTTCCCACCATTCTTTCCCGCCACAGCGATCAACTTATCGATCAGCGGCGTCGTGATTCCCGGAGCGTTCGTCCGCCGAAGCTTCCACTCCTCGCGCAGCAGGCGGGCCACTTCATCCCAATCGGCGCGCGACAGTCCCTGGTACATGTGACGGGCGATCTCGGCGATCCGCTCGAAATTCCGGAAGACGCGCTTGTCGCCGTTGATGTGCGCCTTGAACACTTCCCAGTTATTGATTCCCGATTGCCGCGGTGCTCCGGTGTATGCCAGCACGAAGCGCGACTCGATTTCCTCCGGCAGCACCGGCACCGACTCGCGATGAATTCCATCGGCATTCAGATGGATCGCGCTCACGCCGCCGTAAAGCGCCGGATAGTAATCCTGGCATCCGGTAGGCACGTTGATCACCTGCGCCTCGATATTCTGCGCGATCACGCGGATCTGCTCTGCCGTCAGGTGACGATCCGTAAAACGCGCCAGCGCCGCCGAAGTCGCCACCATCAGCGCCGAGGATCCTGAAATTCCTGCGCCTGCTGGCGACTCCGAGTCAGTTTCCATCAGCAGGCCTTCCTTGGGCGCGAAGAACTGCAGCAACCGCGCGGCCAGCGGCAGGCGAAACCGGTTAGCCCGCCGTAGCTCGTCGAAGCTCGCAAAGATTTCTTCTTTCTTCGTATCGAGCGACCGCAGATGGATGCGTCTTCCCTTCATCCGCGTGATTCGACAAGTCGTGAGGATATTCACAGCGAAGTTCAGAGTCAGAGCGCCGGGGTGAAACAGGTAGAGGGGCCATAGGTCGATTGTGCCGCCGGCAAGATCCGCGCGGCACGGCGCCTGTGCAATGATGGTTGCCGTTCGTGACGAAGTCCAGGACGCTTCCATGTCAGAGGTTGTACCACGCCGCACCATGCGCTTCGCTGGATTCGAGTAACCAGGTTACCGTGGGTACCATCTCAATAACATCGCGGTGCGTGCGATGCTCAACTAAATCGTGAGGAGAGCGATGGCAAGAACCTTGCGTGAAACACTTTTTCGAGGGCGAGGCTGCGATCTTCCGTTGACAACACCCAACATTTGTCGGATATTCGCGAAAGAGAGTTTCTGACGGCAGTTTCCAAATGATTCCACATTCCACTCTGGCCGTTCGCTAGGAGTTTGCGCATGGCAGATTCATGGGTTAGGCCTACCTCCCCAGGTCCCCCGGATTCTGGAGTTCCCTCTCGGCCTGAAAACGATTCGAAGGTTGCATTGGAACGAACCCAGGGACCCGACGACTACTTGCTCATCGACCGTCTACGCGAAGACGCGGCGTCCGGACGGATGGACCTGAGCAGCATCCTCTCGGAAGCTACGCACGCAGCGCGTTATTTCACAGACGCAAGCGGAGCCGCCCTCGCTCTCTGGAGCCAGGGCGTGGTGATTTGCCGCGCCCGCTCGGGCGACACCGCGCCTCCACTTGGCGCCAAGCTCGATGTCGATGCCGGCATTTCGGGCGAGTGTCTGCGCAGCGGCCGCTCCCAGCGCTGCAATGATTCCCTCACCGATCCGCGCGTGAATGCAGAAGTGTGCAAGGAAATGGATATCCGCTCGCTGGCGGCCGTGCCCATGCGCGGTGCGCAGGGAGTCATCGGCATTCTCGAAGTTTTTTCCGACAAGCCAAACGCCTTCTCCGATGCGCACATCACGCTGCTGAAAACACTCGCCAAGATCGCTGCCGCCGGACGCGAACAGTCCGTAACTCTTCCGGCAAGCCGGCCATTTGAAACCGCGCCCGAACCCGCTGAGCGGAAAATTCTGGTTCCCGTCGCCCAGCTCGCCACGCGCGATTGGCTTGCGTTCTTGCCTGCCCGCATGCGGGGCGAAGAAGGTCAGCCCTTGCGTCTGGCCGCGGCCGCTGCGTTACTGCTTCTGCTGGCTGTCGCCGGATGGGCTATCACCCGCTCGCGCAGCTCACGCTCCGGTCAACCCGTGCATGCTGCGTCAGCGCAAACCCTCCCGGCAGTGATGGCCGCCAGCGCAACTCCGCCGGACGGAACAAAAGCAGATTCCACCGGCAACGGCGCGAAGAGTTCCAGCACAATCAATCTCACCTTGGCTCCCAAAGTCACGAGCGACGCAGCGAAGGATCTAGTGCAACGCGCGTCGCGCTCGACGGTCACTGAGCGTGGCGCAGCCAGTGCCGTAAAGAATGTGGCGGTTCCGGTCGCGAAGGATGCACCTCGCCCCACCACCGTCGCCGAAGCCGACCTCGCCGCTCCTGACCCCGCCGAGGCCCTGAAAAACGGCACCGCACCGGTTCCCCAGGCGGTTGCGAATCCCACGCCGATCTTTCCGTTAGTTGCGGTCCCGGTTTCTCAGGGAGTAACGGGCGGACGCCTCACCCGCAAGGTCGATCCCACCTATCCGGTGGAAGCGCGCTCTCAGCACATTGAGGGCGCCGTCAAACTCGATGCTTTGGTTGGGGAAGACGGGAACGTGCACGAGGTGACGGTCACAAGCGGTCCGCCGCTGCTTGCCAAGGCAGCCGCGCTGGCCGTGAAGCAATGGCGCTATCAGCCCTTCCAACTCAATGGACGACCGGTATCCATGCACAACCAGATTACGATTCAGTTCAAGTTGCCGTAGAGAAAACCGGCGTCAGGCGAGATTCAACACCTGGCGCACCGTACCGCGCGACTTCTGGATCTTCTCCTGCAACAGCGTGATGGCATAGATCAGCTGCTCGGGTCGCGGCGGGCAGCCAGGCACATAGACGTCGACCGGGATCACCTGGTTCACGCTCTGCACCAGCGCGTAGTTGTTGAACACGCCGCCCGAGGTCGCGCACGCTCCCATCGAGATCACCCACTTGGGTTCGGGCATCTGCTCCCACAGCAGCCGGATGACGGGCGCCATCTTGTTCGAGACGCGTCCCGCAATGATGATCAAATCTGACTGGCGGGGCGAAGGCCGGAACACCTCAGCGCCGAAGCGCGCGATATCGAAGCGCGACGCGCCCATGGACATCATCTCGATCGCGCAGCAAGCCAGCCCGAACGTCATCGGCCAGATGGAATTCTTGCGCATCCAGTTGACGGCAGAATCCAGCGTGGTCAGAACCACGCCCTCCGGCGTGGGATTCCCGTAGGTCAGATCTTTCACGACCCGCTTGCCGTCTTCGAGGGTGACGTAAGGCCCGAAATTCAACTCGCCGCTCATGAGGCCATTTTAAACTATTGAGCTCATTTCCGTGGAGCACCACCAGCCGAGGGTGCCCCATCCTAGCGCGCCTCTTGCGCTAGGGTGGGATTCCCACCCGCATCGATCTTGGGATTTCTTCAACCAGCGTCCATCGAGACGACTCTCTCACGGAACCAGCACAACCTTCCCAAACATCTTGCTCTCTGCCAGATACTCATGCGCCGCCCGCACTTCGCTCAGCGGAAACGTCCGATCCACCACCGGCTTCAATTTCCCACTGAACACCAGCCGCAAGACTTCGTGCAGTTCCCCCATCGTCCCCATATACGACCCGAGCAGGGCCAGATGCCGCGCAAACAGGAACCGTAAATCAAAGCTCGCTTCCGGCCCGGACGTCGCCCCGCACGTCACCAGCGTTCCTCCCGGTCGCAGCGCTTTCATGCTTTCGTTCCAGGTCGCCGCTCCCACGTGTTCCACGACGATATCGACTCCGACACGCCCCGTGATCTTGCGCGCTTCTTCGCCAATCTTCTGCTGGTAGTGATTCACCACGTAGTCTGCACCCAGCTTTTTCGCCAGCTCGGCCTTGCGATCATCTCCAGCGGTAGCGATCACCGTAGCCTGGTAAAGCTTTGCCAACTGGATCGCCGCGATCCCCACCCCCGAATTCGCGCCCAGCACCAGCACGGTTTGTCCGGGCCGGATCGCCGCCCTACCCGTCAGCATGTGAAATGCCGTGAGGAACACCAACGGCACGCTCGCCGCGTCGATGAAGGTCATGCTGTCCGGAATCGGAATCACATTCACTGCCGGCACCGCAATCAGCTCGCAATTGCCGCCATCGACGCCGTTGCCGAGCACCGTGAATTCTGGACACAGGTTCTGACGCCCCGAAACGCACTGCTCACAGCGGTTGCAGAAGTGCATGGGCGCCAGCAACACGCGCTGGCCGGGTTGGAACCCGGTGATGTATTCCCCGACCTCGACAATCTCGCCGGCGACGTCGCTTCCCAGAATGTGCGGCAACTTCACGCCTGGAAGCCTCTGGCGTACCCACAGGTCCAGATGGTTCAACGCGCACGCCTTTACCCGGACCAACACCTGATCCTTCCGCGGCTGAGGATCGGGAACGTCTTCGTAACGAAGTACTTCAGGACCACCGAATTCGTGAATGACCGCGGCCTTCATGACGACTCTCCAGAAGCAATCTGCAAATCGGAACCATAGACCCTAGCACAAGAGGCCTTCGGCTGTTCCATACCTCGAGGCCCAGAAACGTCGCGTTTGACTTGCCCTCGCGCAGGTCGAATAATCATCCAGGCATGGACATCTACGAGGAGATCGTCAAGCTTCGCCAGGCTGGCCGGCATGGCGCGGTGGCCACCATCGTCAACGTGCGCGGCTCGATTCCTTCGTTCGAAACCGCCAAAATGCTGGTGCGCGATGACGGCTCCATTTTCGGGACCATCGGCGGCGGCTGCGTCGAGGCAGATGTGTGGCGTGCGGCCCGCGAAGTGATGGAAGAAGAAAAGCCCCGCACCCTCACGTTCGATCTGAACCAGAATCCGAAGTACGACACGGGTCTGGTTTGCGGCGGAACGCTCGACGTTTTCATCGAGCCCATCCTGCCTCCAGCATTACTTTATATTTTCGGCGCAGGCCACGTATCCACAGCGCTTTACAAGGCAGCGATCCCTGCCGGCTTCGATGTCACTGTTATCGATGATCGCGAATCCTATGCCAACCGCGAGCGCTTCCCGCAGGCCCGCGAGGTGATCGCCGAAGATTTCGACAAGGCGATGTCACGCCTGACGCCGAGTGAGGCCGCGTACATTGTCATCGTCACGCGCGGTCATCGTGATGATATGCGCGTGCTGCGCTGGGCCGTGCAGACTCCGGCACGATATATCGGCATGATCGGGTCGAAGCGCAAGACCATCACCATCTTCCGCGAGCTTCAGCAAGAAGGTTTGCGCCCCGAGCTCTTCGATCGCGTGCATGCCCCCATCGGCCTCGATATCGGAGCGGTCACTCCGGACGAGATCGCCATCTCGATCACGGCAGAGCTGATCGCCGTCCGCCGGAAATCCGAACGTGACCTGCCGCACATGAGTTGGTTCCATCGCCCCGGCCGCAACACCACCGAGGCCGAAAATGAGGTCACCGCCCAGGGCGACGACACCTCCGCTTAGTCCACCGCTGGCGCTGGGCTGCGCGAGTTCAGCCTTGCACTGACTTCCCAACTTCTTTCTGCTATCTTCGCGTCATGAGTCGGGCTCCCAGTCTGTGTGGCGTGATTCTGGCAGCGGGTGAGTCCACGCGCATGGGCACCGACAAGGCTCTGCTTCCCTGGCCCCCGGTTCCCTCCGGCCAGCCTCCGCGAGGAACATTCCTTTCGGCAGCGATTGAGTCTCTGGGAGCCGTCAGTGAAATGGTAATCGTGGTGGGCGGCAGAAACGCATCGCGCATCGCGCCCTTTGTTTATGCCGCAGGCGCATCACTGGCGGAGAATCAGGAACCCGAGCGCGGGCAATTCAGTTCCCTGCAGATCGGCCTGCACGAAGTTCTCAACCACGGGCGCGACGCGGCGATGGTCACGCTGGTCGACCGGCCCCCCGTACATTCGAAAACGATCGCTCACCTGTACCGGTCCTTTTCAACGGCCCTCGAGTCCTCGAAGTGGGCGGTGATCCCCGAAATGCACGGCAGGCACGGACACCCCATCGTCCTTGGCCGCGAAATGATGGAGGTATTTCTCAAGGCGCCCACCACCGCAACTGCCCGCGACATCGAGCATCAGTACGTCGAGCACATCGAATACGTGCCGGTCGAGGATCCGGCCATCGCAATCAACGTCAATACTCCTGAAGAGTATGCCGCGCTGAACGCCACCACGCCGTTTGTCTTCGGACTCTGAAATCATCCGTTACAATTTAGGTCTCGCGCTGCGGAATTACCCAGGCTCCCGCTTGCGCGACAAATCCCACTAAGAGAGCACACTTGACCGCAACTCCGGTGACTGACCGCTCGCAGGCCTTTGTCGAGTCCATCTTGCGTCTTGAACCCCGCGTCGCTGCCTTCGACTGCGACGGCACGCTCTGGAGCGGTGACGGCGGCGAGCGCTTCTTCGCGTGGGAACTGGAAGAAAAACTGGTTCCGGACGACGTAGCCCGGGCCATGACCGCTCGCTACGCGGAGTACAAGGACGGCAAAGTTCCTGAAGATGTGATGTGCGGCGAAATGGTCACCATGCACCGCGGCATGATCGAAGCCGACGTGCAGCGCGCGGCCACGAGATTTTTTGATCTCTATTTCGTGGAACAGATTTTCCCCGAAATGCGGTTGCTGGTTCGGCAACTCATCGCGCAAGATTGCGACGTCTGGGTCGTTTCTTCCACCAACGACTGGGTCATCCGCGCGGGCATGCGGCACTTCGGCATCCCCCGTGATCACGTGCTGGCCGCCTCCGTCGAAATTGAAAACATGAGGATTTCAGACCGCCTGGTCCGGATTCCCAGCGGCCCGGGCAAGCCGCAGGCGATCCTGGATGTGGTCAAGAAGAAGCCGGACGCGGCCTTCGGGAACTCCCGATGGGACGTGGACATGCTGAAACTAGCCAGTCACCCCTACGCGATCAACCCGAATCCCGACCTCGAGAAGTTGGCCGAGGAGCGTGGGTGGGGCTTGTACTACCCGACCGCCGTTCGAAAATAGATACAAAAGTCAGCGATTGGTCACTGAAGTTGTAATGGAATTGTAAGAATCCCTTGCCCTTCCGGAGTGGTTACTTGACCCTCCCCAAGAAACTGACATATCTTCCCCCAAAAGCACGTCGCAATCCCGTGCCAGTTCGAGCCAGGGGAAACACGAGGAACGGATTCATGACCACATGGAACAGTTGGGGTGAGGACGAGCCTTACTGGTGGGTGGTGATCTGCAAGAACCAGAAATTCCATCGCCATCAGAACATGTTCAGCGGGCACAAGATTCCCTTGGGCGAAACCGACGCGTTCGCTCCGCCTCCGGAAATCGACTTCAATCTGACCATCCGCTGTGATGAGTGCGGCGAGGAATATACCTACGATCCCGCCGATCTGCTCCGCTTTCAGATGGGCTCGCAGCCGAATTTTAAGCCGCACCCGCTGTTCGCATAATCACGACGCAGGATCTTGTCGCTGGCGCCCCGCCAACTTCACGCCTTCTTCAACAATTCTTTCAGCGCATCAATCGCCAGGTAACCCGCATGTCCCGACGCCTCCGGCAAGCCGCCCACCTTCTGCAACACTTCTTCCCTCTGAATCTGCCGCGCGTCGCTCACCAGGATGCCAGAAACAATTTCTGTCAGCGCGGATGCGCATGCCATCGCGGCCACGCAACCCTTCGCGCGAAAGCGGATATCGTCGACTCGTCCGTCTGCGAATTTGGCGGTGAGTTCTAGTACGTCGCCACAGGCCGGGTTTTCAATTTCCACGCGCGCATGGGCGTCCGGAACCACTCCGGGATTGCGCGGATTCTGAAAGTGGTCGAGTACCTGGGGGGAGTACATTCACTCACATTGTAACCAGCCGAGTGCCGCAAGTCCTGCACGCTCCTCGCAACGTCCCCACGAACGGTTTAAGATCAGCGTCGTGCCCCTGCTTCATACGCCCCGCCGGATCGTCAGCCTTCAGCCCAGCGCTACGGTGATCCTGCAAGCGATCGGCCAACTGGATCGCCTGGTCGCATGCACGCGCTATTGCGTGGACGTCTGCCCAGAAGCGGCCTCAGGCCGCATCGTCGTCGACGACTCCTGGAGTGCCGACGCCGAGCAGATCCGCGCCGCCAAGCCCGACCTCGTCATTGCCGCCGTTCCGTACCGCGAGGTGTCCGTCAGCGAAATTCTGAAGACGGGCGCGCGTTTCCTAGGCTTCGCTCCCAAGACTCTGGCTGACATCTACACCGATATCGCTTGCATCGCCGGGATCGTCGGAGTTCCCGACCGCGGACAGCAGGTCTGCGATCAGATGGCCTCCTTGATCGATGAGGTACGCAAGCAGACGTCATCGTTGCCGCGCCTTCAGGTATTTTGCGAAGAGTGGGGAAAGCCCCTCATTTCTTCGCAAGCGTGGGTGGCTGAATTAGTGGAAGCTGCGGGTGGAGAGTTCATTGGCGCGCCCGGCCAGCAGACGTCGGCAGAGTCCGTCTTCGAGGCTAACCCCGACGTGATCGTTGCAGCCTGGTGCGGCGCGGGTGACCGCGTCCCGCTTGAAAAAATAGTTCGCGATCGCCAGTGGACCGACCTTGCCGCGGTGCGAAGCAGACGTGTGTACTGCCTGCGCGACGAATTGCTGAACACTCCGGCACCGACATTGATCCAAGGGCTTCGCGCTCTCGCCGCCGCCATTCATCCCGAACTTTTTCCGCGAGTGAGTGGATTGCGATCGATTGCCGATGTATCGCGCGAGACACGATCTCCGGGCGAGGCTGTAGTTTAAGATTGTCGTCATGCCCAAATCTCCAACCATCGATACCGTACGCGACGAAGTTGCGCGTCTGGCGACCCACGCGAAATCCGCGCACGAGCTCATGGCGAAGATGGTCGCACTGCTCCACGAGCAGATGCTCAAGTACAACTGGGTCGGCTTCTACATGCTCGACGAGGCCGCGCAGCCTCCAGTTCTCGTGCTCGGGCCGTTTCAAGGCGCCATGACGCCGCATACGCGCATTCCTCTGCATCAAGGCATTTGCGGGGCCGCCGCCTCCACAGGCAAGACTGTGATCGTTGACGACGTCGCCAAGGATCCGCGCTACCTGGCCTGCTCGCTCGAGACCAAATCTGAAATCGTCGCGCCCGTTTTTCGGAAAGGCAAAGTCGCCGGTGAACTCGACATCGACAGCCACTTCCCGGCAGCCTTCTCGCCGCAAGACCGCGAGTTCGTCGAGTACTGCGCCGCCCTGGTCGGCAAGAAACTCGAAAGCTCCCCCGCATGAGAGTGGAAAAGGGCAAAGTCCGCGCACCCGAAATCGGGCGCCTGTGGCTCAATTCGCCTCCCCTGAGTTTTCACCAGCTGCGCGGCCGAGTCGTGCTGGTCGACTTCTGGGACTACACCTGCGTCAACTGCATTCGCACGCTGCCCTACGTGCAGGCGTGGCACGAACGCTACGTGGGCAAGGGTCTGACGGTGATCGGTGTGCACACGCCCGAATTCACGTTTGCGCAATACGAGTCGAACGTGGAACGAGGCGTCCGCGAGTTCGGACTGACCTACCCCATCGTTGTCGATAACGATCGCGAAATCTGGAAAGCCTTCGCCAACCGATACTGGCCGACCAAGTACCTGCTCGATAAAGACGGCTACCTGCGCTACGCCCACTTCGGCGAAGGCGCCTATCGCGAGACAGAAGAGGTTATCCGCGAGTTGTTGCTCGAGGCGAACTCCACCCTTGCCTTCCCGCCTTTGATGGAACCGGTCCGTGCCGAGGATCGTGAAGGCGCGGTCTGTTACCGCCCCAGCCCCGAGCTTTATCTGGGCCAATCGCGTGGACGCATCGGCAACGATGGCGGCTTCCAGGAGGACTCCATCGCCGAGTACAGCCTCCCGGAAGCGTTACAGGAAAACGTCTTCTATCTCGGCGGCCGCTGGGCCGCAACGGCGGAATACGTCGAAGCTGCCGAGGTTGGTGTTCACAGCATCAAGCTGCGCTACGAAGCCGGCGGAGTGAACCTCGTGATGGCCGCGCCCCGTGGCGGCGTATGCGAGGTGGTCATCCTGCAGGACGGCAAACCCCTCGGACGCTCGCACAAAACTTCCGACACCCGTTTCCGCACAAGCAGCGGCGGCGAAGAAAGCTACATCGCGGTGCAACAGGCCCGCATGTATGCTCTGGTCAACGACCACAACTTCGGACAGCACGTTCTGGAGTTGCGCTGTCCCGCGGGATTGGCGGCCTTCGCGTTCACCTTCACCAGCTGCATCGATTCGAACGGCGTCGCGGACGCGGCAGTCGAGTCCTCCCGATGATGAAACGCGTAGTCGCGGCCCTGATCGTCCACGACGGCAAAATTCTCGTCTGCCAGAGGACGCGTCATCAAACCATGCCGTTAAAATGGGAATTCCCAGGCGGCAAGATCGAAGAAGGCGAACAGCCCCGCGCGGCCCTGGAACGCGAGTTGGAAGAAGAACTCGGAATCCATGCGACGATCGGTGAAGAAGCAGCCCGCATCCACCACACATACAAAAGCGGCAGCTCCGTCGAGCTAGGCTTCTTCGTGGTCCGGGAGTACAAAGGCCAACTGGAAAACCGAATCTTCCGCGATATGCAGTGGGCCAGCCCCGAAGACCTCTCCACCTTCGACTTCCTGGAAGCCGACCTGAAACTAGTAGCCGACCTGGCCAACGGAAAACTCAAGCTCTGACAGCCCGTGTGGGACGGACACTCCCGTCCGTCGCCTTTGATTTCTTCTCGACGAAACGTTCCGTCACCGTGCGTGGCGACTCTCGATGCACGTGATGAGAAGGTCAGAAGCAGCGGACAAGAGTGTCCGCTCTATAAGAAAAAAGCGCGGCGAAAAACCGCGCTCCCTTGAAACAAGCCGCACAAAAATCTAATTCTGCGATCCATCCCGCTTCAGCACCGGATGATCGTCTTCGCTATCCCCACTATCTCCAGGCGCCGAAGCACGCCGCAACTCCGGCGAGCTGTCCTTCTTGTCATCCAGCTTCCGCCGATTCTCCAACTTCGCCAGCCGGTTCTTCACTTCCTGAAACTCCGAAGTGTCCACCTTGTAACTCGGCCGCGCAGGCAGTAGTCTTTCGATCTCTTCCTGTGATTTCTCAATGCGGTCGGGCGTCGGCGGATGCGACTCAAATGCCTTCGACAGCGCTCCCGGCTTCTTCTTTTCCTGCGCCTGAATCTTCTCGAAGAAGGCTGTAAATGCCTGCGGATCGTACCCGCTCTTGTACATGTATTCCACGCCCAGGTAGTCGGCCTCCGCTTCGAAGCCGCGGCTGAACTTAAGCATTGCCGTAGGCAGCGCGAGACCGGCGGCCTCTTGCACGGCCAAGCCTCCCAGTCCTCCGGTCGTAAAGATCAGCGGAATCGTCGCCAGCTGCGCCAGCGTTCCGCGCGTATTCTGCCGGGCAATATGGCAAGCGGCCACGTGCGCGATCTCGTGGGCCATCACGCCCGCCAGTTCGGCTTCATTGTCGGCCGCCAGAATCAGGCCGCTGTTGACGTAGAAAAACCCACCCGGCAACGCGAACGCATTGATTACATCCGCATCCACCACCTTGATGGTGAACGGAACCTTCGAATCCGAATTCCGCACCAGGTTCTGCCCGACGCGGTTGACGTACTCGGTAATAACCGGATCCTTGATCAGCTTGGAACTGCTATCCACCTGCTCGGCGTACTGGCGGCCCATGTTGATCTGACCTTCGACGCTGTACCAGTTCCCGATACCCCGGCCGCAACCCACGTTCCGATTGCCAATCGCATCCAAGTCGTTTATGCCACCGTTGTGCTTCAGATCCTTCGGGTCCGGCGCTGGCGGATCGTCCCCAGGGGCGGCCATCGCCATGCTGCCGAAAGCCAATACGATTGCCAGCCCACTTCCAATCAACCTTTTCATGGGATTCTCCCTGACGGACACAATACCGCCTTCTATTAGACGCGGCGGGAGTGAGGAAGGTTTCCCTCCACCACATTGCTTTCCTTCAGTTTACGCTGGTTTTGTGGCCGATATCCAGCAACGACAAAACGCCGCCGGAACCATGCAGGCTTTGCCACATCAGGGCCAATGTCAGGCCAATGACCAGGATGGTCGTCGCCCACGCAATCACGTTAAAAAGCCCAGAATTCACGTATTCGCCCATCAGTTCCTTCTTGTTGATCAACAAAAGCATGAAGATCAGCACGAAGGGCAGGACCACGCCATTCACCACCTGCGACAGGATCGTGATCTTCACCAAGGGGAGATTGGGCACCAGAATCACGGCTCCCCCAGCCACGATCAGTATCGTGTAAAGCCAGTAGAACACCGGAGCCTCGCTGAACTTCCTCCCCACCCCGGATTCAAAACCCAAGCCTTCACAAACTGTATAGGCGGTGGAGAGGGGCAGAATCGACGCGGCAAAAATCGAGGCATTGAATAAACCGGCCGCGAACAGAATGTAGGCATAGTCGCCCGCAAGCGGCCGCAACGCCTGCGCCGCGTCCTTGGCGTCCTGCACGTTGCGATACCCGTGCGCGTACAGCGTCGCCGCGCAGGCCACGATGATGAACCACGCCACCACATCGGTGAAAATGCAACCCGTGATTACGTCAATCTGCGACGCCTTGTACTGGCGTCGGGTCACGCCCTTCTCCACCACCGACGACTGCAGGTAAAACTGCATCCAGGGCGCGATGGTCGTACCCACCAGCCCAATGACCATGTACACGTACCCCTGCTGGAGCCACGCCGACCGCGGTGGCGGCTTGATGGTCGCCAGCATCGCCTCACCCCAAGCCGGTTTGGCCAGGACTCCAGCCACGATGTAGGTGATGTAAAAGAACGAAGCTGTAAGGAAGACCTTCTCGACCGTCTTGTACTGTCCCTTCACGACGATCAGCCACACAATGACGCAGCTGATCGGTACCGTGATGTATTTCGACAACCCGAACAACTCCAGGCTGCCCGCGATGCCGGCAAATTCTGCGATCACGTTTCCAAAATTTGTGATCAGAATCCCGATCATCATGAAGAAGGTGATGCGAAAACCGAATTCCTCGCGAATCAGGTCGCTGAGGCCTTTACCGGTCACGGCCCCCATGCGCGCTGTCATTTCCTGGACCACGATCAGGGCCAGGGTGATGGGGATCATCGTCCAGAGGAGGGTGTGTCCAAACTGAGCGCCCGCAGACGAGTACGTCCAGATGCCGCCGGCATCATTATCGACGTTCGCGGTAATAAACCCCGGACCGACTACTGCAAGGAACAGCAGGATCTGGGTCTTCCAGCGTCTCAGGAACTTCATGGGCACATTTCACAAACATAGAAGGAAGCAGGGACCAGACAGAATAAACGTGGATCATCAATTCTGGATAGCTCAAATCAATTTTTGTTTCGAGAACAATGAACGGAAAGGCACGTGAACGGAAAGGGCACGACTTCAGTCGTGCCGACAGCGATTCTCAATTTGCGCTTCAGCGCCTGAGGTGAGCTCCTGGTTGCCAAACAGACCGACGCCGCCCGGCGGCTCATCCCGGCGGCTAAAGTCGTCTCAGAATTACGATGTCACGGCGCGACTGAAGTCGGGCCCTTCCCTTTGGTAGGGAAGTAGAGCGATGGGGGAAAGAGCGAAGGGGCGGCACAACGGCGATGCGGGCGAAAGCCCGCGAGCCTCTACAACTTTTCGCGCAACAAACTGATGACGTCATCCGACGTAATCACGCCCGTCAATTTCGTCTGATCGTCCACTACGGGCAACGTCAGCAAATTGTACTTATCGAACAATTCCGTCACTTCCTGATCCGACGCATTCTCATGGCACGAAATCAGCGGTTCCTGCGTCAACGACAACATGGGCGTGGTGGGAGCGGCCAAGACCAACTTCGACAGCGGCACCATCCCCGACAAAGTATGCCGCGAATCGACCAGGAAAATCGTGCTCACCGTCTCCACACCACCCTCATAATGCCGCAGCGCTTCCACTGCATCGTGCGCGCTGGCATTCACGGGCAGCGCAATATACTCGGTCGTCATCCGGCCGGCGGCCGAATCGTGCTTGAACTCGAGCAGGCCGGAGACTTCCTCGGCCTCCTCGGCCCCCATTTCTTCCAGAATGCGTTCCGTCTTTTCCTCGGGCAGGTCGCCCAACAGGTCGGCCGCAGCGTCGGGCTGCATTTCTTCGACAATCTCCGCCGCGCGATCGGAGTCGAGCGACTCGAGAATCGCCTTTTGCACCTTGGGCTCGACTTCTTCTAGCGCACCGGCCGCCACCTGCTCGTCCAGTGTCTCGAAGACCGCTTCACGCTCGTCTGGAGCCAAATCTTCCACGATATCTGCAATATCGGCAGGATGGAGCTTGGCCAATCGGTCGTGGGAAATCTTTAGTTTCACGCGTCGAGCCGGATCGGTCTCGATCAGGTCCACGAAATCCCAGGGGATGCTGCGGGGGGGAATTTGACTCAGAAGCAAATGAAGGGCGCCCAGAGGCACGACTCCTTTTAGCAAGCGCCGGACGGCTCCCCGCGCTCCCACATCCACCGAAGAAACCTTGAGAACGGCGCGCGCCCCCATCGACTCCTGCTGCAAGTCGACGTCGTTAACGCGCACGACCTTTCGCCCATGCACGTCAATCACCTGCTGATCCAGCAGATCGCGCTCCAGCAGAAACAGCCCTTCCGTCCCGTTAACCGCGCCCCAGTCCGCAGAATTCGTCGACGCCCGCACGCCGCCATTGATCGAAGCGACCGCCTGCAGCGGCAACACCCGGTCGCCGCTCTTGGTCTTCACGATGAGCACAGAAATGCGGATTCGGTCTTCCTGGGGTGCCAAGGCCACTTCGCGCACACGTCCGCAAGCCAAGCCCGCGGCATCGCGGACCGGCGCGCCTAACAGTTCCGTGAGCGCAAGCGCAGTCATCCCTGCGAGAATACCCAACCCGCGCGCAAGAAATCCAGATGCGCATCGCACTTATTTTTTGTACGGAACCGTTTCTGCATCGCGCGCCTCCAGCTGATCCCGTACGCAATGCCGTTCACACGCTGCGTTGACAATTACCGGTACTAAAGGCAAACTACCGGATTCGTTAAACCGGACGCTTCTCTTCGTGCATCCAAGGGCGGGCCGGTAAAGGAGTTCGGGTCCTCCGGTCGTCTTGCTGGGCCGCCACCATGAGCGCACAACGGGTGTCTTACACGCTCGATTCGACGCTGGATACCGTCAACAGCGCCGAAGAAGCGGCCAGCCAGATCGCCACCGAGGCCGGGTTCGCCGATGAAGAGGTCATGAAGATCGCTATGGCCGTGCGCGAAGCTGCAGTAAACGCCGTACTGCATGGCAATGCCTATGATCCTGGCAAGAAGGTCACGGTAGACTTCGAGACCACCGCCAGCGACCTGGTCATCACCATTCGCGACCAGGGCAAAGGCCTGGACCTGGCCAAAGTGCCAGACCCGCTGGCCCCTGAGAATCTGTTAAAAACTTCAGGTCGAGGCATTTTTCTTATCCGCTCGTTCATGGACGAGGTTGAAATCAACCCCTCCACATCGGGCACCGAAATCAAACTCATCAAGCACGTCCAAGGCACTGCCGCGGACGGCAAGGAGGCTTCCCAGTGAGCATGAAGACCAGCACTCGTCAGGTCGATGGCGTGACCATCGTGGATTGCAGCGGCCGCATCACCCTCGGTGAAGGCAGCGTGATCCTGCGCGATACCGTGCGCGACCTGCTCAGCAAAGGCAACAAGAAGATCCTTCTCAACCTGGGCGACGTCAACTACATCGACAGCTCAGGCATCGGCGAACTGGTCAGCGCCTACACCACCGTGAAAAACCAGGGCGGCGAACTGAAGCTGCTCAACCTCACCAAGAAAGTCCACGACCTGCTGCAGATAACCAAGCTCTACACCGTTTTCGACGTGAAAGACGACGAAGCGGCCGCCGTGAAGTCGTTCAGCAAGTAGTCGTTCAGCAAACAGCTTCGACCAAGCTCTCTCGAAGAGGCCGGGCACACCAACCGGCCTCGTTCGCTCGCCCAAATGTTGTGGACACTCGATTCCCGAATCGGGGACACACGCCACAAATGTCTGCAATCCGGTCGCCCGCAGCCGCTCCGCGCTCCCTATAATGAGAAACGGGCGTCCCGCATGAATGGCCGTTCTCTTTGGAGGTTCGCGCTAATCGCGTTCGCAACTTCCCTGCCGTCGGCTGCCTCCCCAGCGTGCCTCTCCATTCATGACGCCGCGAAAGATATCGGCTCCGCCAAGTGCGTAAGCGGCAAAGTCGATCGCGTAAAGCAAGGCAGCAAGGGCGCACACTTCTTCGACTTCTGCGAGGACTTTCGCAGCTGCCCCTTCACGGTCGTCGTGTTCGCAAGCGATCTGAAACAAATCGGCGACGTGCGTCGCCTGGAAGGACGCCAGATCGAGATCGACGGCGAGATCAAAAGCTACGACGGCCGCGCAGAAATCATCCTGAGCCGACCAAGCCAATTACGCGGCGACGCAGCCCACATCCCGCCCTTGCCCAAAGACTACGACGTGGAACGCCACAGCAAATACAGCGCCGGAACGTTTCGCTATCCCAAGCAAGCCAAGAGCGCATCCCGCAAGAAACAGTCGCCCCCAGTGGGCCTGCAAGACCCAAGCCTGGCCGAGTCGCCAACCGACTAACCTGGAAGCGGAGCTAGTGGGAGTGGAGAGAGTGGATCTGGAGGGATTCGTATCCGGGCGGCCTCAGCCGCGCCAAAAAGACGAAGCTAAGATTGGCGGCTTTTGCCGCCGTAAGGTGTATCCGGCCACAGAAAGGCTGTAGAGAGCAATAACCCTTTCCCCACTTCTGCGTCTGACCCGTATGTCATCCCAGGCTGCTCGAGTAGACATCTGGCGTCCGCGCGGCCTCGACCAAGTCGAGCTTCATCGTGGAACCGACGTCACCTTGGACTATCCGCGCCACTGGCACGACACGGTCTACATCTGTGTCGTGACCAGGGGGACCAGCCAGCTCCATGTCCGAGGGGCCTCGCTGACTGCGACGACCCATACGCTCGGCATCGTACCTGCCGGCGAGGTGCACGCGAACCAGAAGACCGGCTGCACATTTCGCTGCCTCTTTATCGCTCCTGATTTGCTACGTTCCGCCATCGAACAATTCCTCGAACGGTCGATTCCCGCTCCGGAATTCCGCTCTGGAGTCGTCGCAGATGTGCAGGCCGCCCACCGGTTCCTGGAGTCGCACTGCGTCCTGGAGAACCCTTCTTCCGAGCTGGAACGAGATGCGTCGCTGTTTGGCTTCCTTCAAGAGTTCGTCAGTCACCATGGCGCTGCCGCAGTCGCCATCCCGAAGGCAGCTTCGGAAGACAGCGCTGTGCTGCGCGCCAAGCGCTTTCTGGTCGAACGTTATGCCGACCCCGTGTCTCTCGGCGAGCTGGCACGCCTGACCGGGCTTAGTCCCTTCCACCTGAGCCGCTGCTTCGCCCGGAAGGTCGGCATGCCGCCCCACGCCTACCAACTGCAGCTGCGCCTCAAGCGCGCCAAAGCTTTCCTCGGCGAAGGACGATCGGCCACCGAGGCCGCATGCATGGCCGGCTTCTTTGACCAAAGCCATTTCACCCACCACTTCAAGCGCTCCGAGCGCATGACCCCCGCGCAATATCAGCGTTTTCGCAAGAACTTACAAGACAACCGGAGGCATACCACTTATTTTTGTTGCTGCTAGATCCATTCAAGGAGCTGAGATGTGCCGAGGGTCCGAGTCGTTCCCTGCCTTGCTGCATTGCTGGTAATCGTCACTGCCTCATCGCTATTCGCCGACTCTATCGTCAACTCGGAGCGGAGCATCACGAAGTTGGCGGAGGGCGTCTATGAGATACGCCATCCCGACGCTCCCGACGGGTTCCCCCAGGGCAACACCCTGGTCGTCATCGGTGATCGCAGTGCCCTGGTGGTTGACTCCGGGTTCCTGCCCTCGAGTACCCGATTGGACATCGATCAAATCCGTAAATGGACCGACAAACCCGTTACCTATCTCGTGAACACTCATTGGCACTTCGACCACACCATGGGCAATGGCTTGTACGTCGAGGCATTTCCTTCGGTGCAGGTGGTGGCGCAAAAGGAGAGCCAGAAACTGATCCGAGATGTGAACCCGGGTGCATTGAGCCGCTACCCGCATCGCAGGGACGTTACCGAACTGGCTCTGAAGACCGGTAAGAAGATAGACGGTACGCCACTGACCGAAGGGGAGCGCAAACGCTATGAGCTGAGGCTGGCAGGCCTGGAGCCGACCTTGGCAGAACTCAAGAAAGTTGTCGAATTCGTCCCGAATGTCGCCTTCGACCGAGAACTCGACATCGATCTCGGGCACCGCCCGGTGCAGATCCGGTTCCTTGGGCGCGGCAATACCTCCGGGGACACCGTTATCTACCTCCCTGTCGAAAAAATACTCGCCGCCGGCGACCTGTTGGACCATCCTGTTCCCTATTTCTTCGGCGACATTCCTGTCGAGCACGTGAATACCCTGAGCGCCATAGCTCAGCTCGATTTCGACACCATCGTTCCTGGACATGGCGAGGTCCTGCAGGGAAAGCGCTATCTCTATCAAGTGATGGATCTTCTCACCGCCGTGAACACCGAAGTCGAAAAGGAACTGAACGCGGGAGCGAAGACCTCCGATGAGGTGCAACAGGGGCTTCCCAAGGTCATCGATGTGGATGCTTGGCGCAATAAATTTGTCGGCTCCGATTCCAGGGACCGCAACTTCTTCGACGTGAACCTTCGCGCGCTGGTGGAGGCGTCTTTCCAGCAGATCAGCACGCGATAAAACACATCGCCGGCGGGTTGTCCGCTGCTAATCAGTGCGCGGACGCGGCACGAAGTTGCGGTATATGCGTGCCGCGCTTGAACTCCAAAAGAACGGTAAACAGTGCCCTGAGGGAATTGTAGCCGCGTAACTGATTCATAAATGCAGTGGTTCTTGGAGCTGCTGGAAGAGTTAGGCATCGAGTGCCGGGTGGGGCATCCGGCCAAGATCCGTGCCGCCGAGACCCGCAAACAAAAACATGATCGGCGGGATGCGGAAGTGATCCTGGATTTGCTGGTGATGAAGGACCGTTTCCCCGACATTTGGATGCCCTCGACCGAGCAACGGGACCTGCGAACCTTATTGCGCGACCGACACCAATGGGTGAAGATGCGAGCGCGATTGCAGCACACGTTACAGGCAATCGCCCTCAATCACGCCCTGCGAGAAGGCCGCGCGCTCTGGACCGCGGCGGGGCGGAGGGCGCTGCAGGATTTGGCCCTGCCCCCCTACACCGATCAAAGACGAGATGAGTTGCTCGCTCTGTACACACAATTAGAAAAGCGGATCCAGCAACTGGACAAGCAGGTGGAGAGCGAAGCCCAACAAAGGCCCCGCGCACGCCGGCTGCTTACCCATCCGGGCGTGGGTCCGGTCACGGCCTTGGCGACCGAGGTGTTTCTGGGAGACCCGACTCGCTTCGCAACCGCCAATCAGGTGGCCAGCTATATCGGGATGATCCCGTGCGAGCACAGCAGCGGCAAGAAGCAGCGACTGGGGAAGCTGACCAAAGAAGGCAATTCACTGCTCCGTTACCTATGGGTCGAAGCGACGCTGCATGCCGTGATCAAGGACGCAGAACTAAAACGCTTCTATCGGCGCAAGCTCATCCAGAAAGGAATGGGCAAGGCCAGGGTTGCGGCAGCACGCAAGCTGGGCATTCGTTTGTGGATCATGATGCGCGATGACATTGATTACGAAGAGTTCTGCCGGCGTGGAAAGTTGCGGCAGAAGGGGAAAGCCCATGCGGGAATGCCTGATTACAACAGTGGTCCTGCGCGAGCAGTGACCGGGTCAACTGAATAGGCTACCCGCCTCCCCACAAGGAGGGGAGTTTGCATAACACATCATGATCGAAGGTGACCGAAGAGATGTCTGGTGGGCTACTCCACCAGAATGATGAAGCAGTGGGCCCGAGCTATGCGGTTGGATACAGGAATCATCGAAGAAAGATCGGCACGGTCGAACAAACCAGTGCACACGCGCTGACGGGAAAGGTGTGCTCCAGAGTTACAAAAATAAGTTCCATGTCCCATTGACATCGCCGACGTCGTTAGAGATGTTGTAACCAGGCAGTTACACTCATTGACCCGTCCTCCGTTACGGTTCTCTGCAAATCTCGATCAAATGCCCTTCGGTGTCGTGGATTTCAAAGAATTGCATATCGCCCCCATCCTGGATGGTCCAGCAAGCACACCACGACTACAGAGATGTTCTTTAGCTTGTCACAGAAGATGACCGTCGCGACCGGCGAAAACCTGTTGAAGCCAGCTCGTTCCCGTTCCTATTCAGCACTCTGCAGGATAGTCGGGTCCCTGTCACCCGAAAGCGCCAGGGCCACGTCTGAGGGCAGGGGATTGTCCCAGTCCCGCGGAACTCGGTTGACCTTGCAACCGAACGTTTCGCTGCAACGCTGTTTCGCAGCCTCAAGGTTCGAGTAACTGAGGGCCACCGAGTCTGTGTGAAACAGGCCCATGCTTCCTCCTCATAACGACGAGGCATCATAACTATTGAAATCAGGCCGTTCGCACCAGCTTGCGCCATCTGTTCGCCAATATCGCGTCGCCAAAATTCGGGTCAACGAATGCAATAGCGATGTAGCGCGATCATCACAGACACACGACTCGATTTGATCTCTGCACAGCAATCGGCTTTGCAATTTGTAGAGATCTGTAAATTGACGTGAGTAAAGATGAGGTAGACTCCGTCGAATGAAACAAATCCTGTGGCTACTGTTGCTTGTTGCAGGATGTTCAGCGCAACAATCTACCACTCGGCCGGTCGCCGTTCCTGACGAATCAACCGCAGTGCAAATCGCCGAGAAAGCGCTGACGAGAATCTATGGCAGGAAGGTAATGGAGTCGGAGAGACCATTCACAGCAACGCTAACGAACGGCATTTGGCATGTCGTCGGGAGCGTAAATTGCGGCCAGCAGCACGGAACTGAAGCATCCGTTCCCTGCGCGGGGGGATCAGCCATGGCCGACATTAAGCAGAGCAACGGTCGGGTCTTGAAAGCCGGACACACGGCGTAGCCAGCCGCGTAGCCCTTACACCATCCCCTTCCGCAACTCTTCCAGCGGATACTTTGTCCCTCGCCAGGTCACGCCATCATTCCGCAATGTCAGAAACATCGACCGCAGCAGCGTGTATTCAAACAGCACCGTGCTCACCGGATGCAGCACGAAATAATATGGAGGAATCGACGAACGCACCGACATCCCGAGATAGATCAGAAACATCGATCCCAGCGCAATCGCGTACGGCAGCCGAACCCAGCCGTGCGCCAGCCACAAGCCAATAAACGGCCACATATTCAGAAAGAACAATGCGACCGCCGAGGCCACCGTCCTCCACCACTGAAACGACAGCACGGCAAAAAAATTCTTGGTCAGGTTATCGACCACGCCCATCGCGCCCTTGGCCCAGCGAACCGAGATCAAGTCTTCCCCGAAAACATTCCGCTGGCGCAGCCCGGCTTTCTTGATGACCTTGCCCAGCTTCATGTCGTCCAGCACTTCCATACGCAGCGCCTTGTATGTCCCGACAGTCTCATACGCCGTGCGCCGCACCATGTTGAAGGCGCCCACACCCATGTGATCGTCTGTGTTGGGATCGGCTACGCGCCACGGCCGATGTCCAAAGGTGAAGAGTGTCTGAAAGAAGGCAATCATCATCTTCTCGCCCGGACGCTTCATGATGATCAGCGGAAACACAACCAAGTGGTCGGCTTGTTCCGACTCGGCGTAACTCAGAGCGCGCCGCAGCACGTCCGGCTTGAAAAGCACATCGGCGTCGGTGAACAGCAGCCAGTCCCCGGTCGCCCGCAAGCCGGCGCTCCACATGGCGTGCGTCTTGCCGAGCCAACCGGATGGCAACTCGCTGACGTGAACAATCTTCAGGCAACCGTGGGCCGCCGGACTCGCCGCCACGCGATCCATGATCTCGCCCGTGCGATCGGTCGAGCGATCGTTCACGGCGATCACTTCGTAGTTGTCGTAGTCAAGAGCCAGCAGCCCGCGGAGACACTGTTCAATGTCTTCTTCCTCATTGCGGGCGGGTACGATGATGCTGACGCGCGGAGGAACGGCAGGGCGGCGATCCCACAGTGGCTTCGAAATATCGGCGATGCCGGGCACGCCCAGCGCAGCTTCCACGATACGCGAAAACCATGCGAGCGCCAGGACCCAGCCACCGATCAACAGCGCATAATGCATCCCTAATGGGCTCCTACGGGCTGCGACGAACTCCCCGGGCTAACCGGCGGAGCGTATCTCATCCCGTAGAACAGTATGGCAGAGGAGAGGAAGATCGTAATGACTGGCGCAACGAAGGCCAGTTGCAGCGAGTAGCGGTCCGAGAGGAATCCGATCAGCGCCGCCGAGGGCACGTCCCCAAACAGATGGAATATGAAAATGTTCACAGCCAGCGCCATGGCGCGCACGTGCGGTCCCACTGCGTTGATGACAGCAGCGTTCAGGGGACCCGTATTCAAAAGTAGGAGAAACTCCGCCAGAAAGATTCCGGCGATCATGACCCGGCCGCTAGTGAACAGCGCCATGCACATAGCCGGAATTCCCAATCCAAGGCTAACCGCCGACACCAGGTAGTGCGCCGACTTCGTTCGTTGCAAGAGCTTGTCGGAAATCCAACCGCCCAGCACCGACGCCACCAGGCCATTGATCATGGTGCTGATGCCAAACAGAACTCCCGCCTGCCCCAGCGTGTACCCGTGTACGCGATGCAGAAAGCTCGGCATCCACACCTGCAGGCCGCCGAGCGCGAAGGTCATCATGGCCATGCCGAACGTGGCGGTCAGGAATGCCGGGTTGTGGACCAACCCCTTCAACGTGTCGCGCTCGGGTGTGCTGCGGTCTGCGCTGTCATACCGCCCCAGTTCCGGCTCCGGAATCAGCAGCAACAGCAACGCGAGCAGAATACCCGGTGCGGCCCCGACATAGAACGGCGCTCTCCACCCGTAGTGCGGTTCCATGAGCGAGCCGATCATGTAGCCCAACCCCGTGCCCACGGGAATCGCAAGATAGAAGATGCCCATCACGCGCCCGCGCATGCGATCGGGAAACATGTCGGCGATGAAGGTTGGCGACAGCACCACGAAGCTGGCTTCGCCCACGCCTACGATGGTGTGTCGAATGAGCAACTCGTCGAAATTCTTCGTGATGGCGGTCAGCAGCGTCGCGACGCTCCAGATCAGCGCCCCGACGATGATCACCGCCTTGCGCGAGTAGCGCATCGACAGCGGCCCCATGAATGGCGCAGCGCACATGTAGAAAACAAAAAAGACCGTGGTCAGAAGCCCGATCTGAAAATCACTGCGGCCAAACTCTGCCTTGATCGAATCCTGCACTGCAAACAGCACGGAGCGGTCGATGTAGTTCAGCAGGTTCAGCGCAGTCAGCAGCGCCAGCGCAGTTTTGGGGTAGAGCTTTTTGTCGGGCACGGGTCTGAGGAATCTAACATGCCCGGTGGGAGAAGAGCTACTTGCATCGATCGGGCCAAGGTGGCGCCCTCGCGGTACTTTTTCGCACTATTGCCTAACACAGTAATTCCCGAATGCCGGGAAGGGTGGGTCGGCCCCGAGGAAAACTAACGTCTCGGTACCCTTTCTTTCAACTCCTTCCGCATCATGAGGTACAAGCGCACACTCTCGTAGCACCTAGAAAGGTGGTTTGATAGTCGAGTACCAGAGACGCCCACGCAAGCGAAACCTGGCTGCGACCGGCAGGATGGACATGCCACTTCTCGTACGGCCTCTCGAGACATCAACTGCGCCGGACTACAACCCAACGTAATGACAGTATCTGAGGATCTCAGCGTCGCTCGGGATATTCGTCACAGGTTGTCGAATCTCCAAATTTGGCGCTTCTGTTTCGCGCAAACCATCGCTACCGCACATCTGACTGAACACTAACTCTCATCAGCCCGGGCTTTTCCTTAAACCACTCTTCGCGAATCGTGACCTGCAGCCTGGCCGTTGCCTCATTGCCTCGCATGCATTTCAGACGCTGCTGCTGGAGATCCGGAATCTCCAACGGTCGGATTTCCGCAGTGCCCATCGTGTTGCCGCAGATGTACTGGTAGCGAAATCCCTGACGCTCATCACCGGAGACGCTGATGAGATCAGCGCCCGCCCGGCGAAGTTCGTCGGTCATATTCGCAGCTACCGCGTTCATCAAAGGCATCCAGTTCGCTGTCTGGATAACGAAGTGGTAATCAAAGTTCTTATCGTGCGTTGCCGACCGCTCACCCGCACCTGCGCTCTCGCCACCCGCCAAGGTTGAGACGTGTTTTTCGGAAAAGAAAGGTTTGGCAATTGGCTCGAGCTCGTATCGCTGGAAAAAAGCGCTTTCCGTTTCCGGGGTCGCGTACACAAGCTGATGCTGACGAGCAAGGACCAAGGCGCCAGCAACAATTAGAATGGCTCCGCCAAGGAATAACCAGCGCTTGCGCAATTTCACAAATCACCGCCCGGGACGAGCAGTCGAACGCGGCCATCGTGCCACAACCACCGTCGAAATTCCACCCCGCGGCCGGAAATCTCCCTTCACCTCGGCCCACACCGGCTTCGCCCACCTCACCACGTCCTCGAGCACCTGATTCACGATGTTCTCCTGAAAAATCCCCAGGTTGCGGTAGCTCTGCAAATATTCCTTCAGCGACTTCAATTCCAGGCACGACTTCTTCGGCATGTAGCGGATCGTGATGGTGCCGAAATCCGGTAGCCCGGTTTTTGGACACACGGAAGTAAACTCCGGATCGTCAATCACAATCTCGTATCCGGGAAACTGGTTGGCCCAGGTCTCAATTTCGGGAAATTTCGCGTCAAGTCCGGCTTCGGCGTGTTCCTGCGTGTAACGAGGCTGATTCGGCATGCACGATATTGTAACGGCGCGACGGCGAAGGTCATCAAAATCAGGCAGCTTGGGTCAGCCCGGCGCGGGCTTCGTGCATCTAAATGAATCATTCGACCAGGTTTGGATTGCTCTGCCCTGAAACGGGGGCAGGTGGTAAATTGTTGCTTGCAAAACCCTTGTCATGACATTGGGCGCAAAGGAAGATCGGAGCTTTTACGTGCGTCACCGTTGGCTGGTGATCACAGTGGGCGCCATTCTTGCCGTCGTGCTGCTGGCGTCGTTCGCCTCCATGCGCGATGAGATCATTCCCATCCGCGCCGCCACGGTTGAACGCGGATCCATCCGCAGCGTCATCTCGACTAACGGCAAAATCGAGCCGGCGCAGAATTTCGAGGCTCACGCCCCTACCAACACCACGGTACGCCGCCTGCTCGTGAAGGAAGGCGATCACGTTCGGAAGGGGCAGCTCCTGCTTCAACTCGACGACGCCAGCGTCCGCAGCCAGGCCGCGCATGCGCAAGCTGAGCTCAAGGGCGCGCAAGCGGGCGTGCAGAACATCGCGCACGGCGGATCGCAGGAAGAAGTTCTCACCCTGCAAACGCAAATCATCAAGGCGCGTACCGACCGAGACACCGCGCAGCGCAATCTCGACGCGTTCAAGCGTCTGCAGGAAAAGGGCGCCGCCTCGGCCGGCGAAGTAAAAGAGGCTGAGAACGCGCTGCAGCGCGCGCAGGCCGACTTCGACCTGCTCACGCAGAAACAGAAAGAACGCTACTCGAAGCCAGAAGTCGAGCACGTGACCGCGCAACAGTCCGATGCGCAGGCTGCCTACGAGGCCGCTGAAGACATTCTTCACAAGTCGAACATCACCGCTCCCTTCGACGGCGTCGTGTATGTGCTGCCCTTGAAGCAGGGAGCGTACGTGCAGGCCGGCGACCTTCTGCTGCAAGTGGCCGATCTATCAAAAGTTTTGGTGCGCGCTTACGTGGACGAACCCGACATCGGTCGCCTCGTTCCCGGACAGAAGACCGAAGTGACCTGGGACGCGATGCCCGGCCGCATCTGGGATGGCACCGTGACCAATCTTCCCTCGACAGTGAAACTGCGCGGCACGCGCAACGTGGGTGAGATGGTCAGCCAGCTCGACAACCACGACTTCAAGCTGCTGCCCAACACCAACGTGAACGTCACCATCGTGATGGCGCAACACGACAACGTGCTGATCATCCCCCGCGAAGCGCTGCGGCTCGATGATTCCAAGCCCTACGTCTACCAGATTGTCGACGACAGGCTACACAAGCAGAATGTGGCCGTGGCCACCTCCAATCTCACCAAGGTCGAAGTGAGCCAGGGGCTCACCGACAAAAACCAGATCGCGCTCAATACCACGGCCGTGAACAAATCCCTGCGCGACGGCATTCCCGTGAAGGTGGTGCAGTAGATCATGAAGTGGGCTACGAAAGTATTTACTCTGGCGGCGCTCGTGTTGCCGGCGATCGCCGCGGCCGCGGATTCTCCAAACGACCTGCTGGCCGCGGGTCGGGTCGACGACGCAATCTCCACATTGAGCGGAAAGATCAGCTCTTCGCCGAACGACGCTGCCTCGCACAACCTGCTGTGCCGCGCCTACTTCGCGGTCGGGAAGTGGGACAACGCCATCTCGGAATGCGAGAAGGCCGTGTCTATCGAGCCCAACAACGGCGAGTACCACCTGTGGCTCGGGCGCACCTACGGTGAGAAAGCTGATTCCTCGAATTTTCTGACCGCCGCTGGCCTCGCCAAGAAAGTCCGCACGGAGTTTGAGCACGCCGTCCAACTTGATCCCGGAAACGTGATGGCCCGCACCGACCTCGCCGAGTTCTATTTGGAAGCGCCGGGCATTGTGGGCGGCGGGCAAGACAAGGCGCGTGCCCAGGCCGATCAGGTTGCCAAGTTGAATCCCGCCAAGGCACACTGGATTCAGGGCCGGCTCGCGGAAAAGAACAAAGACCTGACCAGCGCCGAAAAGGAATATCGCGCGGCCATCGACACCAGCCAGGGAGGCGCGAACGCCTGGCTGAACCTCGCGCTCTTCTATCGCAAAAATAATCGGCTCGACGAGATGCAAGACGCGCTGAAAAAAGCCGCAGCCGCCCCGATGGATCAGCCCGAAGTCCTTGTCGATGCGGCCTCAACATTGCTGCGCGCCAATCGCGATTTGCCTTTCGCCACCCAACTCGTACGGCGATACCTCTCCTCGAGCACCGTCGAGCAGGCGCCGCAATTCAAAGCGCACTACCTGCTCGGCAACATCCTCGAAAAGCAGGGTGACAAGCAAGGCGCCGCCAAGGAATATCAGGCCGCCCTGACCATGGCCAAGGACTTCGGCCGCGCTCGCGAAGCGCTGAATCGGGTGAGTCAGTAGACAGTGGGCTGTGCGGTCTATGTTTGGAAGACGGACTTTAGGGCTCTGCGCTTTAGGGTCAAAGAAGAAGGCAACCCCAGGGGAAGCGACCGACTAACCACCCAGAGCCTGGCGACTAGAGCCTTCCAACTTTGCCACTGCTATCCTTAGCGGACATGGTGCGCTTCTCTTGCTCTGATATTTCTGAATCCCTTCCTTCCAAGGTGACGCAATGACGCCTCGCACTCGTATTGGCCTGCGCCCAGGCCTCCTCGTTTCCGGGTTGTGCTTCTTGATAGCCGTGAGCGCGGCAGCCGAACCGCTTCCACTGAAGCGCGCGGTGGAACTTGCGCTCACCCATGCGACCGCAACGGGGATCGCCTCGGCCGATGCACAACACGCGTTCTCTGCCTACCGGGAGAGCCACAACAACTATATCCCGCAACTGGTAGTCGGATCCGGACTGGGCAAGTCGTGGGGATTTCCGCTGAGCCTGGAAGGTTCCGCGCCGTCCATCATCAATGTGACTGCACAATCGGCGATTTTCAATCCGGCGCTTCAGCAGTTCGTGCGTGCGGCAAAAACCGAATGGGTGGCAGCGACGATCCAGAACAAGGATCAGCGCGCCCAGGTGATGCAGGACACCGTGCTGAGTTATGCCGAGCTGAACAAATGGGAGCAGCGCATCGGTAAATTGCGTGACGAGCAAGTGGCAGCCTCGAAGTTGGAGCAGGCGATGGCGGAGCGCGTGAAAGAGGGTGTCGAGAGCCCGCTCGAACAAACCAAGGCGCGGCTCGCAGCGGCCCGTGTGCGACTGCGCGCCGCGGAGGCGCAGGGATCGGTTGATGTCCTTCGGGAACATCTGGCGAAGCTCACCGGACTGAACGCAACGACCATCGAAACTGTGCAGGATTCCATTCCGGCAATCGCTCCACTGGCGCAGGACGATGATCCCGTGGACCGGGCTGTGAAGAACAATCCAGCCGTTCAAGCCGCCGAGGAACGTGCCCGCGCGCAATATTTACGCGCGCGCGGAGAACATCGAGCGCTGTTACCCAGCGTGGATTTCGCCGCGCAATACGCGCGACTGGCTCAGTACAACAACTACGACTTGTTCTTCAAGACCTTCGAGGCCAATAACGCAACGGTAGGAGTCGTAATGCGATTTCCGATATTTAGTTCCGTGCAGCGCGCCCACGCGCAAGCGGCCGACGCAGAAGCGGTGAAGGCAAGACGCCAAGCCGAAGCCGCAAAGAACCAAGTCTCCGAGGAAACCTTGAAGCAGCAGCGGGCCGTCCGCCAGATGGAAGCTGCCCAGGAGGTGGCACAGTTGGAGTACGAGGTAGCCGAATCGAATCTGGAGTCCGTACAAACCCGCATGGACGCCGGCACTGCCACCCTCAAAGATGTGGCTGACTCCCGGGGCCAAGTCACCGAGCGCTACATCACGCTGCAGGACACGACTTTCGAACTGCAGCGCGCCCACATCGGCCTGCTGCGCTCGACCGGGGAACTCGAAAAATGGATCAACGGGACCAACTAAGTACGCTTGGCGCGGTGAGATCAACAACTTAGCTTATGGCTATTGTCTTCCTGGCCAAGCTTCTGGCGCACCGGCTGCCAAGAGCATCTCGCGACCGACCCCAGGATGCCCATTGACGGCGTTTGCGGGCTCTATAAGAGCCTTCTAGGGCTGGAGTGGCACCCAAAAGGTCATCCAGGGCCCGATCATCGATCCTGGCGCTCCGTATCGCCAAACTAAGCTTTAAGAGAATGAAATTCATTTTCATTTCGGAAAAGGCTTTTCACCACAGAGGACATGGAGAAATACAGATGAATCCCCCGTATTCCTTCGTGCCCTCATTCCTTCGTGCCCTCTGTGGTGAATGGGGTTGACTCGGCAACTCCTGCCCTCTCAGGCATTTCTGCCAGATCCTGACTCTCACATCCGACGATCCCTTTGCTCCTCTCAATGCATCCAATTACCATTCGACCGAAACCCATTGGGTATGCCCTAGGCGGTTGATAAAATTACACTTAAGGTAAAGACTCACCGATCCGGCAAGCGCGGGCGCAGACTCCGGGGCGAATCCAGGGAAACACCCGTGAAACTGAAGAGAGGATGTTAGTATTAATCATCCACACATATGCCTTTGAAAACATTGTTTTTGAATCCACCTTCGTTTGAGAACTTCGATGGTGGGGCCGGATCCCGCTGGCCCGCCACGCGCGAGATCGAGTCTTACTGGTATCCGGTTTGGTTAGCCTACCCGACAGGACTGCTGGAGGGAGCGCGCTTGCTCGATGCACCGCCCCACCATATTTCGGGCGAGGAAACCATCCAGATCGCCAAGGACTACGAATTCCTGGTACTTTTCACCAGCACACCGGGCTTCCCTGGCGACATGCGTCTGGCCAAGGCGATCAAAGAGGCGAATCCCAACATCAAGATCTGTTTTGTTGGGCCGCACGTCACGGTGCAACCGGAGAAGTCGATGCGGGATTGCCCGTCTATCGACTTCGTCGCCCGCAAGGAATTCGACTACACGGTGGTCGAGTACGCGCAGGGCAAGCCGCTGGAAGAAATCGCGGGAATTTCCTATTTGAAAGACGGCCAGATCGTGCACAATCCCGACCGGCCGCAGATCGAGGATCTGGATCGACTCCCGCACGTCACCAAAATCTATAAGCGCGATTTGGATGTCACGCGCTATAACGTTCCTTTTCTGCTGCATCCCTACGTCTCTCTCTATACGACCCGCGGATGTCCAGCGCAGTGCACGTTCTGTTTGTGGCCGCAGACGTTGAGCGGGCATCCCTGGCGCAAGCGCTCCACCGACGACGTGGCCGCCGAGATGGCAGAAGTCAAGCGCCTGTGGCCCGATGTGAAGGAGTTCTTCTTCGACGACGACACCTTTAACATCCAGAAAGTCCGAACGGTCGAACTCTGCGCCAAACTGAAGCCGCTGGGCCTAACCTGGTCCTGCACTTCGCGCGTCACCACCGATTTCGAGACGCTGAAGGCGATGAAGGAAGCCGGTTGCCGCCTGCTGATTGTCGGCTACGAATCGGGCGACCCGCAGATTCTCAAGAACATCAAGAAGGGCGCGACCGTCGAACGCGCGCGGCAGTTCACCAAGGATTGCCACAAGCTCGGCCTGGTCATCCACGGCGACTTCATTTTGGGACTACCCGGCGAAACGCGCGACACCATTCGCAATACCATCAACTTCGCAAAGGAACTCGACGTCGAAACGATTCAGGTGTCTGTGGCGCACGCTTATCCGGGCACGGAACTCTACGACCACGTCGTGCAGAACGGATTCCTTGCAGCCGACACCAAGATGGTCGACGAGGGCGGTCACCAGATGGTGCAGATCCAATATCCCGATCTGCCCGCCGAGTACATCATGGAAATGGTGCATCGGTTCTATGACGAGTACTATTTCCGTCCCAAAGCCGCGTTCCGCATCCTGCGCAAGGCCGCCTTCGATAGTGGTGACCGCAAGCGGCTCTACAAGGAAGCCAAGGCTTTCCTGAAGACGCGCGCCATGCGTAACAAGTGGGTACGCGAGAAACAAGAGTCGCCCGCAGCAGCCGCACCGGCCAAAGCTTAGGCTGAACCGTGACGTTTCGAAAATATCTGGTGCTGGCGGGAGTCTCGGTGTTTGCCTCCATCGGCGACTCGATGCTTTCCCGCGGCATGAAAGATATGGGCGAGGTTTCGCTTTCCCGCCTGCACACTCTGCTAGCCGCCCTGCGCGATCCCTGGATTGTGGGCGGCATTCTTTTTCTCCTCGCGTTCTTCGCCGCCTACATGACGGCGCTCTCCTGGGCGGACCTCACTTACGTGGTCTGCCGGCCACTTCGCTCGGCTACGTGCTGCTCGCATCTCATCGCGAAGTTCGTCTTGCACGAGCAGGTCACCATGCTGCGCTGGATGGGGATTTTTCTGATTGCTGTGGGAGTGAGCGCGGTGGCTTCCGGCCCGGAACTCACTTCGCGTGCGCGACCCGAACCTGAACCGGAACTGGCCGCCTTGCAGGAGGAGCGATGAGGCACGCCTATACCTGGGGCGCAATCCTCGTAATCGTGATCGCTTCAGTCACCGGCGACGTGCTGCTGTCGCGAGCCATGAAGCAGGTGGGCGATGTCGATGAATTACGCAAACGCTCGGGGCTGTTCGCGGTCATCGGCCGCGTTCTGCAGAATTCTCATTTCCTGCTCGGGATCGGGGCGATGGCGGTGGCGTTCTTCAGCCTCCTGTTCGCGCTCTCCTGGGGAGACGTGAGCCTGGTGGCTCCGGCTTCCGCCTCGCTGACGTTTGTAGGCAATGCAGCTGCGGCGAAGTTTTTTTTGCATGAACGAGTGGATCGCCGGCGGTGGGTGGCGGCTGCTCTGGTGGCGTGTGGAGTGGCGTTTCTCGCGGGATGAGTTTTAGACGGCTGAAAAGCTTTTAACCGCGAAGGCCGCTAAGGAATCGCGAAGTTCGCGAAGAGAATCTTTATCTTTGCGGGCTTCGCGGCTTGTCTTTTCGTTCTTTGCGGTTCAAGTGTTTGTTCGAGCATCGCGCGAACTAGCCAAGCCGAAACATTTTCGTTATTCTCGTAGCTCTATTCTGGGCCCGAGTTCTTCCAGCAGGTCACTTCAAATTTGAATTGTGGGGATTGAGATGCGCCGAACGACCGCGGTTCTCTTTCTGGCTATCTGCGCCAGTTTCCTGTCAGCCACGGCGGCTGCGCAAAGGACGGCCCCCAAGTACGATCAGCAGATCCTGCAGGATGTAGACAAATACATCCAGAGCAAAAAAGAATTTCAAGGGATAAAGGCCTCGGTCGAAGACCAGATCGTCACGCTCGAGGGCACGGTCAACCTGTACATCGACCGAGAAAGCCTGGAAAAGAAAGTCAAGAAAATGAAGAACGTGGACGGCATCCGCAACCACGTTCAGATCCAGAGCAACGTGCCCGACGAGCAACTGCGGCAGTCGCTGGCCGATCGCCTGCGTTATGACCGCGTCGGCTACGGCATTGCGTTCAACGTGATCACGCTGGACGTGAAAGACGGCGTGGTCACCCTGGGCGGCACGGTGCACGACTATCCCAGCAAGGATTCGGCGATCGGGATCGCCGAAACTACGCCGGGTGTGAAGGACGTCGTGGACAACATCGAAGTGGCCCCCAGCTCGATGTTTGACGACCAGCTACGCGTCAAGCTGTACCGAGCGATCTACGGCGCACCCACCCTGCAGCGCTACGAGGTGGACCCGCAGAAGCCGATCCGCATCGTGGTCGAGAATGGCCACGTTACGCTTTACGGCGTGGTTGACAACGCGATGGACAAGCAGATCGCGGGAACGCAAGCCAGCGGCGTGCCGGGCGTGTTCAGCGTGGACAACCAGCTCATCGCCCTCAAGTAGGTGAAATGTGAAAAGAGTTTTAACGAATCCAATCTGGAGAGAATCATGACCCGTTTTAAGACAATTTCAAAAGCACTTCTTCTGATGTGTGCCTTTGCCCTGGCAAGTTCAGCGCTCGCGCAGGATGTCGTCCACGCCGTGGCCGGAGCCGTCACCCATGTCGACAAGGCCGGAAAGACCATCGCCATCAAAGCCACTGACGGATCGGAGCAGGTCTTCAAGTTCACAGAGCGCACCGCGATCCGCACCAGCGTCGAAGCCGAGAAGGGCGCCAAGACGGGCGCGCTCGATACGTACTTTGCAGGCAAGGAAGGAACCAAAGTCGTGGTGCGCTACATGGGCAAGGGTGTCGATAAGACCGCCACTGTGGTTGAGGACTTCGGCAAAGATTCGCTGAAAATCGGAAAGGGCACCGTGACGCACGTCGATCGAGCCGCCCGAACCGTGTCAGTCAAGACCGAGGGCGGCGCTGAGGCAACCTACAAGCTGGGCTCGGCAGCTGTGGTGGAGACGGATCACGGCGTGGTGCTCGGCACCCGCTACCTCGCCAAGGAAGGCGACAAGGTAGCCGTTCACTACACGGAGGAAGAGGGCGGAAAAGTCGTGCACTTTTTCCAGAAGCTCTAGGGAACGACGGTGGCCGCACGCAGCCAAGTTCCCTGCCGCGCATGGCATTCTTGACGCGCATCCGGAAGCGTTCCGGGTGCGCAGTTTTTTTGGAGACGCGTATGTCGTGGAAATCTTTGCTGGGAATCTGTTTGATGTTCGTCGTTGTGATGAGTAGGACAACCGCAGTCGCTGCGGAGCAACTCGCCGCTCCCACCCGCACGCAAATCAAACTGCTGACTCCATTCGGCCCCGCGGGCCTGAGCATTGGCATGGCAGTTACGGAAAAAGCAAACGGCAGTTGCTTTACGTCGTCGAGCACCTCCGCGAGCCGGCCGGATGCGTGGAGATGTTCGTCGGGCAACGGAATTCTCGACCCGTGCTACCAGAGAATTCTCGGTGACGAGAAACAAACTGCCTGCCCAGTGGGAGGGCCGTGGCCCGCGAACGTGGTGCTGTTGACCTTGACGCAGCCGCTCCCGACAGAGCCGCGCAAGGAGATCAGCCGCGCCGATACCCTACCCTGGGCGCTCGAACTGGCCAACGGCCAACGCTGCACGCTGATGACGGGCGCGATGCCGCCGGTCGCAGGCATGCGCATCAACTATGGATGTCCGGGGGGTTTTCAGGTCGTGGGCGACATCGACCGCAGCGGACCTCTGTGGCGCGTGTTCTTCCAGGGCGAAAAGTCGATCGCGCTCGAGCAGGTGGATATAGCGGTAGCCTGGTTCTGAACGGACCGATCCTCTGAATGGGGTAGCTCGTCTGGCAGCTTAGTCCGCAAACGACTGCGCGATACTCCCGAATAAATCGCTGGAAAATTGGCAAACGTGGGTGTAGCATCCGCCTCGCTTTCGAACCCGAGGTGCGTATGAGATGTGTTCTCTCCCTCTCTCTCTTTTTCGTTTTCCTGATGTCTGCCACGGCATTTGCAGATCACCTTGTCCTAGACCCGAATGGCGGCGCCGGAGGAAACTTTGCCTACTTTACTCACGACAACGGTCACCAGCTCATCCTTAGCGGTGGGACTGACTATTTCTTCTTCGGGAATGTGGGCTATCCGACGGGCTTGAGGCTGGGAGGAGACGGAGCCTTGTTTCTCGACAGCGCCGTCTTTGTGATTGACGGCACTCCGCTCGAGTTCTTTTTCAATCCCGGCACAATCTCGATGACTTCCTTTACGCTTCCCACCGACGGAAGAGACTTCCGGGCGCTGGTCGACATCACGTTCTTCGCCAGCGGCTTCAACTTTGATACCGGCCAGACGATCAACGTAGGCGGGGGCGCACACGGCTCGGTTTCGTTAACCTTTTCCAATGGATTCTACTACCCCAACTCCTTCGTCGAAGCCCCCGAGCCTGCAACGCTGTCATTGGTCGGAATGGGGTTAATCGGCATTGCCTTCCGTCGGAAAAAGGGACGAACCCGTTCCCCGAACAACCGGCATGAAGAGGGCTGATGTCATCCACATCAAGCGATAGCCTCGACACAGTCGAGATCGTTATGGTTTTCTAGGAAGTGTTTGGCGTGGTCTTACCCGTGGACGGCGCCCAGCACGTTAAAACCAGAGATGACGCAGCGGATTGGCTGGTCACTCATCTTTCAGATCAGCGGCCGAATCGACAGGCGGCAGCCATGCTCAAGCGACTCGCCCAGTCACGGCAAAGTCCCGAGCTAGCGCGAGATTTGAACAGGCCCTGGCGAAGGGAACAACTCTTGGCCATCCTAAGTGAAATCCTGAAGTAATCTCTTTTCCCACCGCAGTTCCTTGAGCTACCATTGGAAAATCCCAGGAATCTGCAACGAGCATAGCTAACCTGTTTCAGTGGGTGTCCCCGATGGATTGGGCAATCTACCGGCCGCAAAACCGCTTTGATCCCCGCGCTGAACGCGAAGAGTGTGAGCACCTGTACCGGCATCATGCGCGAATTCTGCAAGACCGATTGGCGCGCCGCGGGCACACCGATCGGACGCGCAAGGTTGCGATGGCCGACTGGGAGAAGGTCTATCAAGCAGAAGCGCAGGAGCGGAGAGTCTTGTATCAGGCGAGAGTCCTGAGCTGGGGCAAGGAGAAAAGGTATTACTACGCGCACAAGATCTCTGCTTGAGTCAGACCGGACCAATCACCTGTTCTGATCAGCCAGCCGGGATGAAGCGGGTGTCTAATAGACACATGCGGGGGACGAGTCTTAGTCTCTTAATCCTGCTGGTCACTTCCTGCGTGCCGGCGCAAGGACCACCTGCCGACGAGCGGGAAGCTGCCATCCAACGTGTAAAGACCCTGCTTGTTTCCTCCCTGGATCACGGGCTGCCGAAGGTAAGCTTGGAATTTTTCCTGAACTACGAAGGTGAGGGCGGTGCGGTCAAATGGCAGGTGACCGACTGCGGCGAATCCGTGGATAAACTGGTGTATCACAAACCAGATTCCGCAATATGCGTGCGGGCTGACGTCGGTCTCAAGGACGGCCGCGCCGCCACCGTCCTGATCTCCGCGGGAAGGCTCAAGAAAGGCGAGGCGAACGTTCCATCGGTGCATGCTGTCAGCGTCAGCTACCCAGGCGGGACGAAGCACCGCTTGGATCACCTGAGCGATTTACCCGTGGAATTGCATCGTCCACTACCCAGAGGGCCCAAGGATCGGCCGAGTGGCTTGAGCGCCTAAGGGACGCAGTCGTGTCAGTGGGACGTGGCACCAGCGATCGAGTTTTCCACTCTCTTACGGCGAGGGTATAACTTCCTCAATCTCCCTTCTCGTCCTTCAGCTTTTTCGCAAGATCCACAATCTCTTTTTCTCGCGTCACGTTCACGATTCCCTTGGAATCGTCATAGAGGCTTTGGTGCAAGAGATTCAGCAGCCGGGCCTTGAGTTTTGCTCGTTTCACGAAAGGTTGCGGCACCGAGACCCGCTCCGGCTGCTTGTCTTGTGACGAACAGGTCAGAGTGCTCCCGAGGAACGAAGCCCTGAAATCAGGGTGTGAATCTGCCGGTGCTTGTCCCATTGCTTGTACGCTACAAACAGCAGCAGCAAGGGCAAAGGCAACAATGGTAATGATACTTTTTGCCACATCTCTACCTCCCTCCGGCCGAAGGGCATTTTGGACGCCCGCCGATTGGGTGAATCAAAGATGGTGGCGTTGATGGCATGGTTTGTTGATTACAGCAATCCAGCTTCTGTACTAGGGCTTTGTCGGTAGTCGTTTAAGGCTTCACCCCCAACCCACTAGCAAAATATAAACACCCACTGCATCCGCCTTGCGCGAAATCCCCGAATACGCTTTCATAAACCGCATGACCATTTTCCGCCGCTGCCTGCTGTGCTTCCTCCTCTTCTCGCTAGTCACCGTAACCGCAGCCACTGACGCCCCGAAGGGCAAATATCTTGTCTTTGTCGGCACCTACACCGAGAAGCAGCAAAGCAAGGGCATTTACGCCTTCCGCTTCGATCCCGCATCTACGGAACTAGCTCCGCTGGGCCTGGCGGCTGAGACCACCAACCCCTCATTCCTGGCGACCGATCCGACCCGCCACTTCTTGTATGCGGTGAATGAAATCCAAAAATACGAAGACGCCAGCAGCGGAGGGGTAAGTGCCTTTGCCATCGATTCTGAAAAAGCGTCCGGCGCAACCGGCAAACTGCAACTCCTGAACGAAGTCGCATCGCGCGGAGCTGACCCCTGCTATATCGCGTTCGACAAGACGGGAAAATACGCGCTGGTGGCCAACTATACGGGAGGAAGCGTCACGGTGTTTCCCGTGCAGCCCGACGGCCACGTCGGCGAAGCCTCAGCTTTCGTTCAACACGTGGGGTCGGGCGTCAACCGCGAGCGCCAGGAAGGTCCGCACGCGCACTGGATCGAGACCACGCCTGACAATCGTTTCGCCATCGCAGTGGATCTTGGCCTGGACGAACTGCTGGTCTATCGATTCGATGCCAGGAAAGGATCGCTCACCCCGAACAATCCTCCGTACGCGAAACTCGATCCAGGCGCAGGTCCGCGACATCTCGCCTTCTCCCCCAATGGCAAGTTCGCGTATGTGGTGAATGAATTACAGTCCACGATCACTGCATTTGCATACGATGCCAGGAAGGGCGAACTGCAAAAGCTCAAGACGGTGTCGACTCTTCCCAAGGACTTCTCGGGAAATAACGACACTGCTGAAATCAAGGTGCATCCCAGCGGCAAGTTTCTATTCGCCTCCAATCGCGGACACGACACGATCGCCCTGTTCTCGATCAACAGCAAGACCGGCGCTCTCACTCTGGTAGATCACTTCCCTACCCAGGGCAAGACCCCTCGCAATTTCGAGATCGACCCCAGTGGAAAATTCCTGTTTGTAGCCAATCAGGAGACAAACAACATCGTGGTGTTTCAGATCACGCCCAGTACCGGCCGGTTGACCGCCACGAAACAGACAGTCGAAGTCGCCGCACCCGTGTGCCTGAAGTTCATGGCCGTGGAATAGGAAGAGCAGGGCCTGAGGGGGCGAACTCCATGCTCGCCAGAGCGCGAAAGCTTCCTATTGCCGAAAAGCCTCCAAGCGTACCGGCTCGGTTGGGATCGTCTTGAACGACGGGCCAGAAAGAAGATGCTGCTGGTCGTCCACGGTTCTCTCCCATGCGGCAAAACTCACGCTGAGCGAAGCCATCGCTGAATGAATAGTTCGCGCAATCGAGATGGCGCTCATGGTCGCCTGGATGGAACCAATTGGGTTCAAATTGGTGGCAATGTTCAGGCTGTCGTTGGCTATGTTGACTCCCATCTTGAACTTCTCACCGCCGGTCATATTTTCAGCGCCCAGCTTGGAGTCTTCCAAGCCCGGGTAGCGAATAAAGAGACGCGTGTAGTTATTTGCGAAGCGCCGTGCTTGCGGTCCCTGAACCGGCGTGTACGACGGCAGATAAATTGGCGATAGCGCGAATTGCTGCTTGGCAAGCTTGATCCCCAGAAGTCCGCTGTGGGTTTCGACTTTCTTGATGTCGCTCAAGCTCAGGTCAAACGAATCGAAATCCTGACGCTTGTCCTCGGGGGCGAGAGTCATATCGCCTAGCCCATCCTCACCGGCCGCTTTGCTGGGCGGAGCCGGAGCGCCCTTTTTGTCGTAGGAAGAAAGGAAGATAAAACGTACACGATCACGGGTCAACTCGACTTTTACGGCTTGATCCGATTTGCGTCCGCGCATTTCCGCATAGAAACCTACGGGCAATCCCTGGCTCGCAACCGCGTCGAAATTCTTGACAGCTGCCCGGCCGTCGTTCGCTTGGAGGAAGACCAGACCCATCAGTTCGTTTGCCTCCGCACCCAACGGGAATAACGCCAAAGCGACTTGCAGGTGCTCAGCTGCACGGGCCAATTGCTGCTGCGCATAAGGATAAGGAACGGCAAAGCCGCCCACGAGGCTCCCTTTCTGTTGTTTCTTGTTCTTGACTCGCGCGCGACGCACGCGCATGGCACTGCGGTTGTTGTCCAGATTAAAACTCAAATTCATCCCACGGTTGAACAGATCGGAGAGAATCTCCTCCGCATCTCCGACTTCGTCGTCGTACTTCGACTTCTTTTCGTCGAGCGTGGTCAGGTGCAGGTCGGTTTCGGACTTGGCAGCGTCATCGGCGCTCAGTGCCCGGTAATGAGAAAAGTTATCGCGTGCCTGGGCCAGGTCTCCCATCGCTTCATAGATCAGTCCCAGCCTCCAGTAAGTGAGCAGGAAATCGGGGGCCAGTTCTTTTGCTTTGGTAAAGGCTGCTAGTGCGCGATCATACTTCCGTTCCGCCAGATAGCCGTACGCCGATCCGTATAGCCGCCGAATCTCGCTTCCCTTCTGTTCCGGAAGGGCCACCAATGACTGCAATTCCGCGATCCTCGCATGGACCGCATCGGTGTCGAGCGCCTGCGGTGAAAGCTCCAGATACTTCTGCAAGAGCCGGATCGCTTCCGTCGGGCGTCCATTAATCTCAGCACAATTCGCTCGATCGTACGCGGCGGACGCGCTTGCAGCTGCGCTCCCGGTAATCTGCTCCAATGCAGAGCACATGCTTGATCTGTGGGTCACAGCGGAATGGCTGGCACTTGGTGCGGGCGTGCTACCGGAAGCCACCAATTGTGAGACCAATTGGGGAGCGGGTGGGTCAGGGCTGGAGAACGAGGTTTCTTCCTCGGCACCCTGATCATCTTCCAGCGAAGCCTCGAAGCCCACGCTTTGCGCTAGATGATTGAACTCGGCGATCCTTCTCTTTTCATCTTCGGTGGAGGCCGTGCCGTTCTCACCGGTGGTAAGTAACGTAAGCAACTCTTGCAATTTCACTTTTTGTTTGGGATCAGGCGTGTCGGTGATCGCCTTATCGAGATTTTCCAACGCCTTATTGCGATCTCCGAGTTGGTAATAGCAGAGCGCCAGGTTCGAGGACAGCACCGCTTCAAAGCTTCCCAGCTTCGTGCTCTCTTCCAGGGCGGCGACGGCTTCTTTGTATTTGCGCGCCTCGTATAGTTTGCGCGATTGGCTCAACGCATCTTTCACCCGCTTGTGAATCTCATCATCCAGGTGCTTGATGGCTTCAGAGGCCTCTTTCATTTCGATCATGGCCTGCGACTCGGCGTATTTGATGCGCGCCTCTGCCAGCTGGCCCGAGTTCTCCAGCGACTTCGCCTCTGCAATGACCGCCTTGGCCTGAGATTCCAATTCCTTTTTTTGAGCTTTCTCCAGGTTCTCGGCATGCAAGCCGCAAGAGAGCACAAAAATCAAAACGGCAAGTGTTCCGCTCCGCATAGAGTCCTCTCAGTTAGAACCAGACCGTGCCAAGTCCCATCTTACGGTGTAAACATATTTCCCGTTATGCATGTTGCCGATGCCGTCTTTTGCGTCGTACATCTCTCCATGCAATTGGTTGGTGTCCGTTAACTTCCCGCCCATTTCTCCCGGAAAACAACCGCCTGCGCCCATCGGCTGGTCGGACTCTGTGCAGCCGTGATTGGGTATGCAGGTGGAGCTGTGCAGCTTCCCGGTCGGCGGACTTGGAGCAGTGCCCACGGTGATCGAATATGTCCCGCTCGCTTTATTGAGGGTGACGTTCACCGTGGCCTTCGATTCCTCCGAGGCGGTTCCTTCCATGCTCCGGCTGCCGTCATCAATATAGTTAGGGTGTCTGGGATCGGCGTAGTTAGCCACCGGCCGCCGGTTGCTCGCAACATTCTTGATCTGGTGAAACCCGGAGCCGGTTCCGACGCCGTCTTTCACAGTAACGATGAACCGGCTTACATCGGAATTGGACCAACTCGCAGCCTCATTACTGCCGGCATCTCCCGTGTGCGCGACTGAACAACTGATCTGGCCGCTCCAGCCGGTGCCCAGACCTGTGTGCCACTCACCAATGGCCGCGCCGGCGCGGGAGGTCGCGCCGACGACGAAACCGGGATTTTTAATTTTCCGATTGGGTGCGGTGTAGATAAACTCCATCGGCGGTCCAACATCCGAATAGCCCCCCGACGGGGAGACAAAGCCTATGTTTGAGTTGCTTCCCACTTCTGTGTAGGTATGCGCGTCGAAGTAGTGCGCCTTCGTTCTCTCTCCAGCCTTGGTTTTCACAACCGCCTTAACCTTTGTTTCGGTTCCGAGCGGTGGCTGCACAGTATTACTGGGAGGATCGAACGCGACATCGACGCAAATTCCTTGCTTTCCACCGCCTCCTGGCCCACCACTTTCTCCTCCGTACCACTTTATCTGTGCGATCGAATAGTAGACGCCGGCCCAATAGGAAAGCATCAGTCCCGTCGCAGCTGCTTCTGCATAATGACCCTTGGTGGGATCACCCCCTGAAAAGGTCCCGATATCTGGAGGGGCCATCGCTTTAGGGGAAACCATAATAGGCATTGTGATGTGCTGCTGGTTATTCGTTGGTGCTGTATTTGTAAGCGCGCCGTTGCTTTGGCGAGTTCGGCCCGACGAAATGTAGGTGTAGTCAATCTCCGCGTTGACCGGGCCCTCCAACATCGCGTTATCGCCTACCTGGCCTTTGTATTTAGCTTTAACGTTCAGTTCTATGTGAGTTGTCGTGGTTTGGGTGGCTTGCGCGTTGGTGTAATCGACGAAAAAATTGAACACGCCAGACCCCTCGACCTTCCCATCGGCGTCCGGACAGGTTTGCACTTGATTGCCCAAGGTAAAGTGCGAAACGATTCTTTTGCCGGCGGTCGCCGGCGTCTTACCGGTAGCAGTCTGGGTGGAGCTGTCGGTCCGGCCCTCATACCCAGAAGGAGCCGCTTGGCCGGTGTCGTTTGGCGGGCTGAAGTCCCACGCAGGGTCACCCCGCACTGGAATTTGAACTGGCGACTGACCCCAGCTTCGGAGTGAAAACAGAGCGAACCCAAGAACGACGAGTGCAAATCTCGTCGCGCAGCGCATCGCGTTCCGTCTTAACTCATGAGATAACGGCCGATTGGACATGCTCAGTGGCCTCCGGGTTGCGAACTGGAGATCTCGTACCGCCAGGGCAGTCCTGTACCTCCGGTCTCGCCCGCTATTGAGATATGCGAAAACGGGAAGGAAATTCCCTCAAAGCCCGACTAAAACTTGTGCGACAGTGTCAGCATGGTCGGTATGAGCACCTTCCAGCGTTCTGCCCTCACGGCGGTGAGACCGTGCGCGCTGTGCAACAAGCGAGGAATGTCCCACAGAAGCACAAAAGCCCCCGTGGAAAGCGAGGCCTTGGTGAGTTCGTTGTCAGGATGCTGAGGCTTACTATTGGTACGTGTAAGTACCGGCGGAGCTGCTCTGGCCGTCGGGGTTGGTGACCACTACATCGGCGGATCCCAAAGCGTGGGCCGGGGCGGTGGCAGTGATGGTACTTTCGTTCAAGACGATGATTGTGGTACAGAGCGTACCCCCTATACGGACGACCGCGCCCTTAATGAAGTCATCTCCTTGGATGGTGATCGTATTGCCGCCATTGACAGAACCGCTGTTGGGCGTCGTCGAAGTCACACTGGGTTGATCCGGCGTCTCGGCAAAGGTGAAGACGCCCTTTAGGGTAGCGCTCAGCCCCTGGGGAGTCCTGACCACCACATCGGCGACGCCAGTTCCATTTGGAGTCGTCGCATGGATTGAAACCGTATTGAAAGTGGTGATCGTTGCAGGGGTGCCCCCGATCGTGACGATCATCCCCTTCACCAGATTGCTTCCCGAGATAATGACCGCATCGCCACCGCTCGGAGATCCGGAAGTTGGGTGAATGACGTTTAATTTGGGAGCTGTCGAAGGACTGGTGGACGTATACACGTAAGCGGCCGGCAGCGTTCCTGTATCGCCTGCCTTATTGGTGACGGTTATGCCTACTGCGCCACCGACATGCCGAGGCGCAACCGCAGTAATCGTGGTGCCGTTGATGATCTTAATCGAGCTCGCGGTGGACTGACCAAAGCTCACAATTGCGCCGGTCAAAAACTTCGTGCCGGTGATTGTCACTGCAGTAGCCCCCGAGCTGGGACCCGTTGCAGGGGAAATGCCCGTTACCGTTGCGCCTCCGCTGGTCGGAGCAGTGCCGCCGGTAGTGAACGTCCAGACGGGGCCGATGACGGTCAGATTCGCCATGGTTTTTGTGGCAATCTTCCAGTAATACTGTTTCGCTGGGGCGAGTCCTGAGACTTTATACGTTTCGTAGGTAAGCGGGCCGGTGGGATCTTCGGGTGCTCCGGTGACGAGCTTCTGGGCCACCAATGGGGGATTCGCAGTGGTGCCAAAATAGACGTCATACTGCTGACCCCACGGACCGCCTTCCCAAGTCAGAGTGACACTCGTGGGCTGAGTGGTGGCTCCGCTGACGGGCGATTTGATTTTCGGTCCGCCCGGCCCGATGGGGACGAAAGCTTTATATTCCGTTTCTGAATTCCACCGACGCTCGAACTGGTTCTGAAACCACTGAAAAAACAACGGCTTCTTGGTGAAATAATTGTGTTCCTGCTGATAGTTGAACGAAGGCCACGTCCAGTTCGACGATCCCCATACCGTCATGCTCTGTCCGTAAAGAATCAGTGATTTTTCGTGATTCTGGCCCAGGTGTGCCGTAATTTTAAGCGGGACACCTGCCGCGAACATACGATCGACGTTATAGGAATCCCACGGGCGGGCGGGATTGCGATACTCCGAAGAATCCACAATCATGCGGATGGGAATCCCGTGATTGAAAGCCTTGATCGTTGCATCAGCAATTTGCGCGTTCGTGATGCGAAACATATCGATATCGAGCTTGACTTTTTCCGCAGTCATGGCGGCCATGGTTTTAGTGCCATAGTCCTGGCTCAAGGTTGCCGACGGCAGGAAGTCCAACTCTGGATTGATCGGATAAGTAGGATAGAGCCGCTGGAGCGGTGCGTGGATGTTCGCGTAATTCTGATAACTGGTGGTGTCAGTCCACCAATCATCGTATTTTGTCCGGAAGCTGCTCACCACCGTAGGATCATCGGTGTAGTAAATCGCTTCGTCGGTGTAGTTCACATACGGTGTGTAGGGAACCATTTCCGATCGAGTGTAGTTCGCGCCGCTGAATTCCACCGTTTCCTGACCTGAGAACAGCATCATCTTCCAATGCAGAATTCCGTCGGCGGTGCGGTTTCGCATGGGGAAACCCGCGGAAGCAAATTGTGTCAGTATCTGCGTATTCGTGGGGTGCCCCTCCTCGGCTCGTGGGTCCATGAGAATGCGGACGGGAACGCCAGACTGAAATTTCTTAATTAGGGCACCAGAAATCGTGGTGTCATCCATAAACCAGAAAGCGGCGTCGATTCCCACAGTCTCGTTCTGAATGAGTTTGAGAAGCGGGACTCGGCAATCTTCGAAAGACACATCGCATAACCGTTCGGTCCCGAGGGCGGGGATGATGCCAAGCAGTACAAAACTTAAGAGAAAGAGGGAGAAATGCTGTCTATTCATATTCACTTGCGATCAGCTCATCTTTCCAAGGCTGCTTTTTGGCGTGCCGGATAAAACGCCACGCGCGTAGTTCACCGTCAACCATTTTCAACACATCCGACTCAGGAAACAGTTCAAAATTGCTCAACCACGCCCGCGGACAGCCGTTCACTTCCCAATCTGGCACTCGCCAGCCAAGTTGATTTGGAACGTCGGCTCGATTTCAGCAGAGCTAGTTGCCAAACTGGTTTCTTTTGAAATTAGAAGGGCAGCAACTCGTGCAGGACTACGTTGAACAGTGACTTGTTGGCTATTTCGCGCCGTGTGGCGAACTCCCTTTTTGTGAGGCTGGTTTTTCTGGTTGGATGGCGAGTAACGGCGATGACTAGTCACGCGTCCGCAACCGAGTCAGATCACGAACGGCCGGCGGACTGGCGTCTACCCGAACAACCGCATGAATCCCCGTGCCGGTAGATCCGGCACGAGAAAGCTCGCGTCCCGCAGACCTGCGACTTTCGCTAGCGACTGGGCAGCCAGGTATCCGCTGCGCACGGCCCCTTCCATGGTTGCGGGCCACCCCGTGGCAGTCCAGTCGCCGGCGAGGAATACGCGCGGCCAGACTGTTTCGGGACGCGGCCTGTCCGCTTCAATGCCCGGTCGTGGGGAATAGGTGGCGTGCATTTCCTTGATGACTGTCGCCTTCAGCAGATTAGCTTCGCGGGCCGCTGGGAAGAATTCGCGGAATTCGCTCAGCGCCAGGTCGACGATCTCCTGCCGCGACTTGTCGATCAGAGAATTCGAGGCGCTGACCACCAGTTCAACGTAACTGCCGTGGCCATTGTTGTCGCGCTTCTGGAGTTTCGACTTATGGAACATCCACTGGATGGTGCGATCGAGCAGCACAGCGTGTTCTAGATCGGAAACGTTGCGATCGAACCAGAGATGAATGCCGGTGATCGGTGAGGTTTCAAAACGGCCGAGCGTGTTGCGCAGCGGTTCCGAAGCCGACGAATTGGGCAGGATTTTCCCCAGCACGTCGAACGGAACCGCGAATACCACGAAGTCAAACTTCTGTTCCCTGCCCCCAACATTCAGCATGACGTGCGACAGTTCCGCGCGAAACGAATCCACCGAAGCGCGAAACTCGACATTCCCCTGTCGTGCGCGAATGTAATCGCCCGCAGCGTTGTACAACTGCGTCAGCGGGACGGCGGGCACGCCCATGCGTCCGGCTCCGGCCGACTTGAGAAACGATTCGCGGATCACTTGCGCGGCGTAGGGCACCGAAACGCGGTCCACGTCTTCATTCAGCGCGCTGACCAGCACCGGCTTCCAGAAGCGCTCAATGGCGGCTTCGGTCTGACCGTGCCCGTGGAGCCAGGTCAGGAAAGATTCTCCGTTATCGCGTGGAGTCATGGGCGCAAGCGCCATCATGGCTCGTGCGATGGCCACCTTGTCGGGCAGGCGAAGACACTCGGCGCGCAGAAATGCGGGCGTCGTATGCAGCGGCGCCGGCAGGTTCGAGGGACCGATCTCCGAGGCGCGGCCTCCCGGCTCAAGAAACGTCAGGCGGTCAAACCAGCGGATGTTGCCCTCGACACCGGTGCGTTGGTAGAAGTCGATGAGATTGGTGCAGCAGCCAAGGAGCACGTGCTGGCAGTTGTCGATGACCTCGCCGGTGCCGGGATGCTCATACGACGATGCGCGGCCGCCCAGGAATGGTCGGCGTTCAAACAAGCTCACGCGGAATCCCGCTGAAGAAAGGGCGCAGCCTGCGGCGAGTCCGGCGAGTCCGCCGCCGACGACGGCGACGCTGGGAGGTTGTGTCCAGGGAGTGGGCATCACGTCAACCGCTTCAGGAATCCCTTCCCGAGGACGGAGACTTTTTCGAAAGTGGTGAGTCGAATCTTGCCCGCGTACACGTCGTACTGCTTCTGCGCAATCTTTTCGAGCAGTCGCTGATAAATGGTCACTAGCACCCACAGGGCAGGCTGGCTGTCTTCATTTACGAGCGGGATCAACTCGTGTCCGGACTTGTAGAAATCGCGCGCGCGCTCGGCTTCCATGGTGAGCAGCGATCGCAGACGTCCGCGATCGGGAGAGCTTTTCAAGTCGTCGGGCGTGAGTTCGAAGCGCTGCAGGTCCTCAAGCGGCAGATAGACGCGGCCCATGTGCGCGTCTTCCTTCACGTCGCGAATGATGTTGGTGAGCTGGAACGCGATACCGCAGCGCTCGGCGAGATGCTCAGCGTTAGGATCGCGATATCCGAAAATCTTGATGCACACCAGGCCGACCACCGACGCGACGTGGTAGCAGTAGAGATAAAGATCCTTGAAGGTACGGTACTGGATGACGAGTTCCTGCTCTGACGCAGCCGCTTGTTCGGTTGGTTCCTCACCTTCCGGAACATCCATCAACGTACCGAAAGCCAGCTGATCGAGTAGCTCTGCCGGAATCTGATAGCGGCGCTGCGTGTCGGTAAGGGCCAGCAGGATGGCGTCGTCAGTGGGTTCGCCGGCTTGCGCGCGATGGAACGAGTCGAGCCAGGCTTCAAGTTTGGCGCGCCGTTCACGCAGCGGGAGGGTCGCGTCGTCGGAAAGATCATCGCAGCGCCGCATGTAGGCATAGATCGCGCACAGCGCGTTGCGCTTAGGATGCGGCAGTACGAGGAAGGCGTAGTAGAAGTTACGGGCATTGGTGCGCGCGATGCCGCTGCACACCGAATACGCCATCGCCAGCTGCGAATGGGTGGGCGTGAACTGCGACTGGGCCTGTTGCACGGCGGTGCTCATAACAGCTTCCTCAGCGCCGCACGGGCGACCAGCGCGAGCTTGCGAGGCTTGGAGATGGATGGCCGCTTGCCAAGCACGGCGAAGCCCTGCTTCTCGATCGCGTTCAGAATTTCGAGGCCGCCGCGACTGAAGAGATCCAGATCGATGGCCAACTCTTTATTCACTTTGCCGACCAGCGGCTGACCTTGCCGGAACCAGTCGCGCGCCCGCTCCACTTCAAAGCGCATCATTTCGCAGAAGGCCGGCGTGTTGCGGTTGTTTGCCAGGTCGTCTTCCGCTACGCCGAACTTGCGCAGACTCTCGAGCGGGAGGTAAATGCGGCCCTTGGCGTAGTCGACGGACACATCCTGCCAGAAATTCGCGAGCTGCAGCGCGGTGCATGTAAAGTCGGAAAGCTTCTGCCGCTCCGCGTCGCGGTATCCGCAAAGGTAGAGCACCAGGTGTCCGACGGGATTCGCCGAGTTCAAACAGTAGCCGAGCAGGTCGTTGAAAGTCTCGTAGCGGGTGACGGTCTGATCCTGGCGGAAAGCCGTCAGCAGGTCAGAGAACTCGTGCTGCGGAATTTCAAATTGGCGCACGGTGTCGGCCAGCGCGACGAACACGGGATGGCGTGGCTTCCCTGCATAACACGCCGCCAGTTCGATCTGCCACTGGTCGAGCAGCAAGAGCGACGCAGCGGGATCGCCGACTTCATCACCCAGGTCGTCTGAAATCCGACAATAGGCGTAAACGTTGTAGAAATGCTGCCGCAGGCGTTCCGGAAGAAACCAGGTTGCCACCGAGAAATTTTCGTAGTGCGAGCGCGCCAGCCGCTGGCAGTAGGTCTGCGCTTCCGCGAGCGACGGCGCCGTCGCCGGAATGGCGTACTCGGGCGGAAGCTTGCTCCAGCCGGCCAGCGGGGAAGACGCGGGCACAGGCCGGGATTCGCTGGTGGCGATGAAAGTCATAGCGAGTCTTTATCCCGGTCGATCTTCTGCGCTCAGTGTCCTGGAATGATGGCGGTTTTGATGTCGCCGTTGCGGTTGAGCATGTGCCGCAGCACGTCATGCAGGCGCGACAGTGGCGCTTCGCCGGTAATGTAATCGGTGCCCCGGACCTTCTTTTCCGCGATCAGCGCAAACGCGCGGCGCACCGTTTCGGGGGTGTGATGGAACGTAGCCTTCAATGAGATTTCGGAATAATGCAGCCGGTTGGTATCAAGCTGCACCTTACTGCCGCTGGCGCATCCACCAAAGAAATTCACGGTGCCACCCTTGCGCACCATCTGCACAGCCCACTCCCACGCTTCGGGACGGCCAACCGCTTCCACCACCACGTCTGCGCCGCGCTTCTCGCGGGTCAGTTCGCGGACGGCTTCGATGGGATCCTTCACTTGCGTGATCTGCACGACTTCGTGCGCGCCTTTGCGCTTGGCCAGCGTTACCTGCGAATCACGTTTTACGACGGCAATCACATTGCAGCCGATCGCCTTCGCAACCTGCACGAACATCAGGCCGATGGGACCGCCGCCGATCACGGCCACGGTGTCGCCGATTTCAACACGCGTCTCATGCAACCCGCGGAGAACGCACGCGAGCGGCTCGGTCATGGCTGCGTCTTCGAACGAAACGTCCTGCGGGATCGCCAGCATGTTGCTCTCGACAATCCGCCGCGGCACGCGAATGTATTCGGCGTAAGCGCCGTTATTGAAGAGCAGGTCTTCGCAAAGATTTTCCTGGTGCTTGGAACAGAAGAAGCACATGCCGCAGGGCGCGGAATTCAGCGCGACCACGCGCATGCCTTTCTTGAAACCGCGGACACCCGGGCCGACCTCTTCTACCACTCCAGCCAGCTCGTGCCCGAACAGGGCCGGCGGCACAATCATGCGGGCGTGGTAGCCTCGCTGGTACACCTTCAGATCGGTCCCGCAGGTCAGCGCGACCTGCACCTTGATCAGGACTTCGCCTTCCCCAACGCGCGGGATCGGCACCTGCTCGATCTTGATGTCTTCCTTGCCGTACAGGACGGCAGCCGTCATTTTTCCATTCACTTCAAGTGTCCTTCCCAAGCGCTGCCCGGTTGAATCACGACTTTCATGGAGTCCGGTTGAGGATGGGCAGCCAGTTCCAGTGCTTCGAGTCCGCGGGACAACGGAAACCGGTGGCTGATGAGACGCTCCAACTCCATTTCCTGTCCCATCACGAATTGCACCGATTCCTCCTGCAGTTCCACCGAAGCGCTGTACGACCCGAGCAGGGCCTTTTCGTCCACACAAATGGCCGCCGGATCAACCACCGCTTCGCCGTGCACTGTCTGAGCAAACAGCAACACCCGGCCGCCTGGACGCGTCGCATCCATGGCAGGCCGGATCAGGCCGTTGCCGCCCACCGCCAAAATCACGGCGTCGGCACCCCGGCCTTCCGTTAACTCGCGCACTCGCTGGGTCACGTCTGCGCGCGAGGCATCAATGGTCAGGCCTAAACCGAAGCTTTCAGATATTGTAAGCCTCTGGGAATACAAATCGGAAGTAATTACCCGTGCCCCGGTCCGCTTCGCCAACACGCTCAGAATGAGACCGATCGGGCCTTGTCCGATAACCAGCACAGTTTCGTCCGGTACCAGACGCAGGCTGACCACGCCCTTCATGCAGGTATTCACGGGCTCGACGAAGCAGGCTTGCTCGAACGAGACACCGTCCGGAATGCGCACGGTGCCGTGCTCGACGATCCAGTCCATTACCCGGACGTACTCGGCAAACCCTCCGCCGCTTGGATCAAAGCCGGCCGTGCACCCGACTTTCTTGTACGTCTCGCACTGCGCGAAGGTGTGGTGCCGGCAGTAGTAACAGTTTCGGCAGGGAATGTGGTGGAAGACCATTACACGATCGCCGGGCTGATACCTCGTGACGCCAGGGCCCACCGCGGCCACCACGCCGGAGGTTTCGTGTCCGAAGATGCGCGGCGCAGAGTGGGAGCCAGTCGAGATCTTCTTCAGATCGGTGCCGCAGATGCCGCAAGTGTGAACGCGTACCAGAAGTTCGCCAGCGCCAATCGCAGGGACGGGCACGGTCTCCATGCGGACGTCATTCGTGCCGCGATATACGGCGGCCAGCATGGTCGAGGGAATCACCTGCTGCGGTTCTTCCACCGCGATTTGTCCGGCGATCGACATTACGAGGGCGCCTTCTCCTGTTTGGTCCGAATTTCACTGTGCGGCATTGTATTGGTGAAACGAATGTCCAGTGTCAGGTGATCGAGATACGGCTGGCCGGGAGCGATGAAGTGCGAATCCGTCACCCGGAACACGCAGTAAAAGTTGTCGACCTTCACGACCCGCTCGGTATTCAGCGCGATCTTGGCGAATTTTCCTGGATCGAGCCAACCGATCTGCACGTGGTCCTCGCTCGGATCCGGCGATCCCAGGAAGACGTTGGGATAAATCTTGTGATGCAGGTCGGCGAGCTTCACCTGCCAGCCTGTGATTCGGTCGTCACCCACGGCGGCGCGCTGCGGGACGCAGCCAAACCTATAGCGATCCTTGCCGCTTTGATCTTTCACGCGAATGTCGCAAGTCGCATTGTGCGGATCGAGGTCCACTTGCATGGACTGCTCGGTGATGCGCGTCGGACCTTTGCGGAAGCTCTCCAGGTAGGCGAAGGTGGCTTCGGTCTGGGCGAGCGCCCCACACACAAGCGCAAGGACAACGACGATCGCGCCGGCCGCAACGACTGCGAATTGGTGGCGATTCTTCATCAAACAACTTTTTCCGGTGCCGGTACTGCGTACTGCGCTTGCAACATCGCGCTCAACGCCCGCGCAGCTTTTGCGCTGTTCTGCGCCAGACGCAAAACGTCGGGCCAGATGAACGGCCGACTGGCCGCATAGAGCGCAAAGCTTCTCGCGCGAAAACTGCCATCCGTGGCGATGAAGCGATCCATGGGCGGCATGGCGAATCCAACTTCATCCGAGATTGCCTTGACTGCAGCAAAGCGCAGACCGCGCGCCTCGGCGCCCTTGGCCACTGCCGCGGCTTCCATGTCCACCGCCTGCGCGCCATAAGACTTCGCCAGCTTGGCCTTCTGCTCGGCTCCCGCTACCGCTGGTGAACTGACGAGAACGCCGCTGCCTGATCCCGTGTCGGTGCGGCTTCCATCTCTTGCGTCCACCACGTAACGCGGCTGGAGCAAATCACCGACTCGCAACTTCTCGTCGAGCGCTCCCGCGAACCCCGCCGACAGAACCACCGACGGCTGGTACAGCGCGATGATGGCCTCGGTTGCCCGACGCGCCGCTTCGAATCCCATGCCGCCGCATACAACGACTGCGTTGTCCAACTCGAAAAATCGAAACTTTCTATCGCCGTATTGCTGATCGGCGACGCGCCAGTGACGAACCAGCGGTGCGACTTCGCGTTCGAGCGCTGCGACGACGGCCACTTCAGGCATATCCCTTTGCCCGAAACCACGAGACGGCACGGCGTAGTGCGCCGTCGACCGGCACTGTCTCCCAACCCAGTTCTCGCTCCGCCTTCGCCGAAGAGACGAACATCTTCTTCCGCCCCATGCGGACAGCGTCTATGGTCGCTCGCGGCTCGCGGCCGCGAATCCACCCGGTGAAGACTTCGTCGACCACGCCGGTGGCCAATGCCATCACGTACGGCACTTTCACTTTCGGCGACGGCAGCCCAGTGATCGCGGCGAGTTTGTCGAGGATCTGCTTCAAAGTCAGGTTCTCGCCGCCCAACACATACCGCTGGCCGCTTCTTCCCTTCTCAAGCGCCATCACGTGTCCGCGTGCGCACTCCGTGGCATCGACCAGGTTCAAGCCGGTGTCCACGTACGCGGGAAACTTCTTCTTCAGGAAGTCCACCACGATGCGGCCCGAGGGCGTCGGCTTGATATCCATTTCCCCGACCGGTGTGGATGGATTGACGACCACCACGTGCTGGCCTGCGCCACCCGCTTCCATCGCGATCTGCTCGGCCATGAACTTCGACCGCTTGTAATGGCCGATCATGTCGTCCAGGGCCACGGGCGAATCCTCATCCGCAACGGTTCCGTTCGTGCTGAAGCCCATGGTCGCCACGCTCGACGTGTAGACGACGCGCCGGACGCCGTTTTTCCGGGACGCTTCCAGTAGCGCGCGCGTGCCCTCGACGTTCGAGCGATACATCTGCTCCGGATCCCGCACCCAGAGCCGGTAATCCGCAGCCACGTGAAACACCGTGTCGCAGCCAGCGATCGCTTTTTCCAGCGATGCCGCGGAACGCAGGTCGCCGGTCACGCGATCGGCCTTCAGTCCTTCGATATTGCGCAGATCGCTGGTAGAGCGCACCAGCAACCGCAGCTCCGCTCCCTGCTCTGCCAGAACCCGCGCGACATGAGCACCCAGAAATCCCGTCGCGCCTGTGACAAATGCCTTCAAGAGCAGTCACCAGTCGCTAGTCGCCCGTCGTCAGCTGAAGAATTCCAATGGTCAATCATTTTTGAACGCACAACTGCGCGTCATCCATCGACGGGATGACGCGTTTGCAGTTCCAGATCTCAGTGACCGTTTCGAAAGGAACCAACCGGCTCTCCCGCCACCATCTTCGCGTACGTCGTCAGCGCGAGCAGAGGGAAATATTGCCGGTACATGTGGTACTTCAGGTAGAACACGCGCGGGAAACCGGTTCCCGTGTACTGTGGCTCGTCCCACGAACCGTCCTTCAGTTGCGTGCGCAGAAGGTAAGCGATCCCGCGCGCCACCGAATCGCTGCGCATGTCGTTGGCCGCCATCAGGCCGAGCACAGCCCAGGCAGTTTGCGACGCGGTGCTTGGGCCGATGCCTTTCTTGTTCGCATCGTCGTACGACTCACAGCTTTCACCCCAGCCGCCGTCGGGATTCTGCACCATGCGCAGCCACTCCGCAGCCTGCTGCACGTAAGGCTCGTGATGATCGACACCGACGGCTTCCAGCCCGCGGAGGACTAGCATCGTCCCGTAAATGTAGTTCACGCCCCAACGTCCGAACCATGCCCCGTCGGATTCCTGCTCCTTGCGGATGAAGTCGATCGCTTTCTTCACGGCCTTGTGGTTCTTGTCATAGCCGTAGGTAGCCAGCATTTCGAGGATGCGCCCCGTGATGTCGACCGTCGCCGGATCGAGCATCGCGTTGTGGTCAGCGAACGGAACGTACTGGAAGACCATGCGGTCGTTGTCCTTGTCGAACGACGCCCAGCCGCCGTTGCGGCACTGCATGGAAAGAATCCAATCGATGGCGCGCTGTACCGATTCGTGCTGGTAGCGGCCATTCGGATGTTCCACCCGGCTCAGGCCCAGGCAAACCTGCGCGCTGTCGTCGACATCAGGATAGAACTCGTTGTTGAACTCGAAGTACCAGCCGCCGGGCTCACCTTGCGGATTTTTCACCTTCCAGTCGCCCACCGTGCGGACCTGCTTCTGCAACAGCCAGTCGGCGCACTTCACCATGCGGGGATCGCTGGCCGGAACGCCCGCCTCGCCCAGCGCAAACAGCGCGTAGGCCGTGTCCCACACGGGGGAAACGCAGGGCTGCATGCGGAAGGTGCCACCTTCCTCGATGCCGAGCTTCTCAAATTCGTCGAGCGCGCGAATCACCTGGGGATCATCAGCCGAATACCCCAGGCAGCGCATGGCGATCACCGAATTCATAATGGAGGGGAAAATCGCAGCCAGGCCGTCGCTCATCTCGAAGCGCTCGAGCATCCATTTCTCAGCGCGCTTCAGTGCGAGCGAGCGCAGCGGGCGGATGTGCACGCGCTCGGCCCAGTGTGTAATGCGATCGAGCACGAGGAAGAAGTTGCGCCAGGAAACAAGCTTCTTGTCCCAGTGCAAGTGCATGCGCGACTTGTCGCGTCCGCCAACAAAGAGTTCGCCAATGCCCATCTCGTCAGGAAGCTTTTTGAAAGGCTTCTTCGCGTAGCAGATGGAAAGCGGTACGAGCATAGCTCGCGACCAGGAGGAAATCTCGTAGATGTTGAACCAGAACCAGTTCGGAAACAGCACGATCTCGGGGGGAATCGCCGGGATCGCGTCGTAATCGTACTGCCCGAAGAAACACAGGTAGAGCTTGGTGAAAGTGTTGACCTCGGTGACGCCGCCAAGTTCGAGAATCTTCGTCCGCGCCCGCTGGAGCGCCGGATGGTCCGAGCGCAAACCCGCCAGCTTCAATCCAAAGTAGACCTTGACCGATACGCTGACGTTGGAAGGTCCGCCGCGATAAATGCTCCAGCCCCCGTCTTCGTTCTGCTGCTCGACCATGTAGCGCGCGGCCTTGGCGAAGCGCTGCTCGTCGACTGTACCCAGCATCGTGTGCAGGATGAGGTAATCGGCTTCGAGCGTGGCGTCGGCCTCAAGTTCGCCGCACCAGTAGCCGTCCTCATGCTGCTCCGCGAACAGCAACCGGCGCGCGGCATCGGTCGCCGCTGCCACCCGGCTGCTCAGATCGTCAATTTTGCCGAAACGAAGTTGAGGTGCTGACTTGGTGGAAAGCTGGGGGGAGTGTTCATCCATACGAGATTTGGACTCCATCAATCCGCGCTGACGCTCGCGGGGGCGCTGGCGATAGCCTCGACGATTTCGGGAGGCAGGCCAAAACGCACGTTTTCAGGCATCACTTCCAGTTCCTGCACATTGTCGAAGCCCTTGGTCGCGAGGTACTTGACCACTTCTTCAACCAGGCATTCCGGCGCCGACGCTCCCGCGGTTAGCGAAATCGTCTTCACACCTTCGAGCCAGTCAGGCTGGATGTTCTTGTAGCTGTCGATTAGATGCGCGTTCGTGCCGAGGTTGCGCGCCACCTCGACCAGGCGGTTGGAGTTCGAGCTGTTTTCCGAGCCGACCACCAGCAACAGGTCCGCCTCGGAAGCTACTTCTTTTACAGCCACTTGCCGGTTTTCGGTCGCGTAACAGATGTCCTGCGCGTGCGGGCCCTGAATGTTCGGAAACTTTTTCTTGAGGGCGGCGATGATGTCCTTGGTCTCGTCGAGACTCAGGGTCGTCTGCGTCAGGTACGCCACGCGGTTCGGGTCGGGCACGGTGAGAGATTCGACCTGGGCCGGCGATCCAACGACTTGCGTGACGGCCGGGGCCTCGCCCAGGGTGCCGATGACTTCATCGTGATCGCGATGGCCGATCAAGAACCAGCGAGTAGCCTTCCTTGGCGAACTTGACGGCCTCAACGTGCACCTTGGTGACGAGCGGACAGGTCGCGTCGATGACGCGCAGATTCCGCTCTTCGCTGGCCTCGCGCACCTCGGGAGAAACCCCATGGGCGCTGTAGATTACGCGCTCCCCTTCAGGCACTTCATCAACGCTGTCGACGAAGATGGCGCCCTTCTCCTGGAGCTCCTCGACCACAAACCGGTTGTGAACGATTTCCTTGCGGACGTAGATTGGCGGCCCGAAAGCCTCGAGCGCGATCCGAACGATATCGATGGCGCGGACCACCCCGGCGCAAAAACCACGGGGCTTCAAAAGCAATAATGTCTTGGTTTCAGATGTAGACACGTAATGAATTCCTTGCCGTCCCCGGCTTTGTATTAAGGGTACACTTTTCCCCAGAAATGTTAATCTTAGACTATCTGATGGAACCCTTTTGGTCAACGTAAGCTCTAGAAAGGGCAAGGATTAGCAGCGAACGGCGGAGATTGCCGGTTGAACGGGGATCGCCTTTTCCCATGATGATGCGGATGCAAATCTACAGCTCTAAGTCCTGGTGTCTAAACTCTCAGAGGTCGTCGCTTGTCGTTTTATCGTTGCTGCTGATGATCTTGCCTACCCCTACTGCTCAAGCACGCCAGCAATCTGCTGCGACCTATGATGTCAAGAGGTGTACTCCCAAGTTGGTTAGTAAGCGACCATTCCTGCCGCCCAAGACATTTCATGTCCGAAACGGAGAAAAGGCGACGGGGTATTCCCCGGTAATTGCCTTCGAGATACGAGAGGTTCAAAAGGCACGGGTCAAGCGCAGCTCGGGGATTTCGCATCGTGACACGCACGCGCTCGAGAGCATCGGCAGGTGGAGAGTTAATGCTCGCCCCGGCTGCGGAACGATCAAGATGGAGTCTGATGTGTTGATTCATCACTATTGACTCCGCTTGACCACCGCTCGAGCACATGGGCAACGAGTTTCACCTTCATAGTCGGCTACGCGAAGCCCAAGTCAGTCAATTCCTGATCGGTAAGCGCGTCAAAGGCGTCCGCAGTGTATGTGATCTGTCCTGCCATGCGCCCGGGCTGACGCTTCTTGCGCGCCTTGCCAATCGCGACCAATTGAGCCACCGGCCGCTTCCCGCGTACGATGATCACTTCCTGGCCGGCCGCTGCTTCCTTAAGAAGGCGAGAAAGATTGGTCTTCGCTTGCTGAACTGTATATTTCATTCTGTACCGGATTCTAGCCGAACGGCCCGCCAACTCAAGTTCCTACCGTCTCGCGCTCATGCATTCGCCTTGATCATCTGCTCGGCGTGCTTGAGCGAGCTCTCGGTCACCTTCGCGCCGCTTAGCATTCGGGCAACTTCCTCAGTGCGCTCGTCGCCGGTGATGTTGCGCACGGTGGTTTTGGTGCGCCCGGCTGATTCCTTCTTCTCGATGCGGTAGTGGTGGTCGGCGAAGGTGGCGATCTGCGGAAGGTGGGTGACGCACAGCACCTGGCTGGTGCGTGAGAGTTCTTTGAGCTTCTTGCCGACGGAGTCGGCGGCGCGGCCGCCGATGCCGGTATCGATTTCGTCGAATACAAGTGTGCGCGGAACGCCCGGGCCTTTCTTCTTCCCTGCGGACACGGCAGTTGCTTCGACGCTTGCCTTCAGGGCCAGCATGACGCGCGACAGTTCCCCGCCCGAGGCAATGTGTTCGAGGCGGCGCAGGGGCTCGCCGGGGTTGGTGGAAATCATGTACGCCACCTGGTCGAAGCCCGACGCGGACCAGTTCTGCTCCTCATCGGATCCGGTGACTTCGATGTGAAAGTTCGACTTCATGGCGAGATCGTTGATGGCGGCTTCCACCAGCTTCTCGAGTTTGCGGGCGGCCTCGTAGCGCTTCTTCGAAAGCCCACGCGCCGCGGTCAGATATTCCTGGGCAGCCACGGCCAGCTCGCTGCGCAACTGGCGGAGGACTTCGTCTTTGTTCTCCATCTCGGAGAGTTTGCGGGCAGCTTCGGTGCCGAAGGCGATCACGTCGTCGAGGGTGGCGCCATACTTGCGTTTCAGGCGGTCGATGGAAGCGAGGCGGTCTTCGACTTCGGCCAGATGTTCGGGCGAGGCGTGAATGCCGCCCGCATAGTCGCGCAATGTCGCGCCGACGTCCTCCACGCTGATCAACGCGGATTCGAGCGCGGCCAGCGCTTCCTGAAATTTCGGCTCGTAGCGGGCCAGTTCCTCTACCTGCTTGCGCGCCGAACGCAGCGACGACGCCGTCGACGAATCGCCTTCGTAGAGCAGATCGAAAGCATTCATGGCCGCGTTGTAGATCTTCTCGGCGTTGGCCAGGACGCGCTTCTCGTTTTCGAGGCGCTCGTCTTCGCCCGCCTGCAACTTCGCGTCCTCGATCTCGCGTTTTTGAAAAGTCCAAAGATCGAGCAGGCGAAGCCGGTCTTTCTCGTCGCGCTCCAGTTCCTCGATGCGGGAACGGATGCCGATCCATTTGTGATACGCGTCCTGCACGCCGCTGACTTGCGCGCAGGCGTACGCGTCGAGCAGAGCGAGGCGCGCCGGGCCGTCGAACGCGGCCAGCGTTTCGTTTTGCGCATGCACGGTGGCGAGATACGGGCCGATCAGCTTCAGCACTGCAACCGTGGCTGGCTGGTTATTCACGAACACCCGTCCCTTACCGCCCTGGGCAATCTCGCGGCGCAGAATAACGGAGTCGCTTTCCGAGTCAAGGCCGTTTTCCTCGAGGATACGGGCGATCGTTTTCGATGCGCTGCTCTCGATTTCGAAGACGGCAGAGATGACCGCGCGGTCGGCGCCTGAGCGAATGACGTCGGTGGAAGCTTTCTCGCCGAGCAACAGCGTGAGTGCGTCGATCAGGATGGATTTGCCGGCGCCCGTTTCGCCGGTCAGCAGGTTGAGTCCGGAGGCGAAGGCCACCGCTACGTTATCGATGACCGCGTAGTTCTCGAGGCGCAGTTCGACGAGCACCGAGGATCCTGGGCGTGCTGAGGTGAGCGCAGAATAGCATGAAGCAGGCACAGGTTACAGGTGACAGGTCACGAGGAAGGCACGGGTGGAGTGCGGGTCTTAAGGCTTTGGGCTTTCGGGTCTCAGTCGTCAGGTGTCAGGACTGCCATCTGAAGTTCAGTTGCGCATTTTCTGTTTCGTTTGTCGGGTGTTGGCTGCTGGCAATGTTTCGGTTTGCCGATCTCGCCGCTGGCGGTTCATCCTCGTCGCCTCGTCCCTGCTGCTCTCTGCTATTGCGGCAACCGGACACTTTTCCACCTCGCAACTTCACTTTCTCTACTGTCCAGGTGCGTTGCCCACCTTGGTTCGACGGAAAAACTCGGTCTTGCTGTCGTTAAGCTGCTCATCACAGGGACTATAATTACTGGACGCTCCGCTTCGCAGACACAAACTATTCTGGAGGTCACGCGGCGCCTCGCGCGTCTTCATATTCAAGATGCTGAATGCATACTGGTTAGCCTTCGCAGTCGGCGGCGAAGTTCTGGATCTGGTGAGCCAGACCGGATTCGTCGCTAAGTTTGTCCTCCTTCTTCTGCTGGCTTTCAGCGTGCTCTCCTGGGCCATCATTCTTTCCAAATGGAGCCTGCTTCGGCGCGCCCGCGTGCAAAGCGGACGTTTCGTGCGCGCGTTCCGCAAGGCGCAGCGTCTGACGGACGTGGCCGCGGTCGCGGACCAGTTTCGTCCCAGCCCTCTGGTCGGCGTCTTCGAAATGGGATTCGAAGAGTACAAGCGTACCGGAGGCCGCAGCCTGCTGCCCGTGCAGCGTGCCATGCAGATCGCAAACTCCGAGGAACTGACGCGGCTGGAACGCAACGTCCCATGGCTGGCCATCACGGGCGCGGTCACGCCTTTTGTCGGACTATTCGGCACGGTGTGGGGCATCATCGACGCCTTTCACGGACTGGGCACTGCCGGAGCGGCGACGCTGCGGGCAGTGGCGCCGGGCATTTCCGAAGCACTGATCACGACCGCCGCCGGCCTGGCCGCGGCGATCCCAGCCGTGATCGCCTACAACCTCATCGGCAGCTCGATCCGCGAGTTCGCGTCGCGCGGCGATGACTTCGCGCTCGAGATGCTGAATGCCGTGGAGCGAGCATCGTTGCCGGTGCAAGCCGACCCGGCCGGAGCTCGACGCTGATGGCTTTCACAGGCGCCAACGGTCGAACGCAGACCTCGATCTCCGATATCAACGTCACACCGCTGGTCGATGTGGTGCTGGTGCTGCTGATCATTTTCATGGTCACCGCGCCGGTGCTGCAGTCAGGCATCGAAGTGAGCGTTCCCAAGACACGCACAGTCAAAGAGATCACCGAGGAACGCATGGTGATCAGCATTAATAAGCAGCAGCGCGTTTTTCTGGGCAACGATCCCATCAACATCAACGACATCAAGGCGCGCCTTCGGCAGAGAATCCGCGACCCGCAGAACCAGTCGGTCTTCATTCGCGCGGACGAGGATGTGCCCTTCGGCGCGTTCGCCACGGTGATGGACGCCGTGAAGGGCGCGGGCATCACCAACGTGAGCATCGTGACGCAACCGCTGGATTCGAATGCAAGCCGCCACTGAGATATTTTTCGAACACGGACGATTGGGCAAACCGCTGGCATGGTCCGTCGGGCTGCACGTCTCGTTCGTGGGACTGATGATCCTGTTCGGCGTGATCTTGCCGGGGCGGCGAGGCGACGTGTGGGGAGCGGGCGGCGGCGGGGAGGCGATCGGCGTATCGTTGGTCAGCAACATTCCCCTGCCGGCTAGCCAGGTTCCGACGCAGAACGTCGTCGCCAACGAGTCTAAGGGTCTGTCGAAGTCACAGCCCATCGAGAAGGTGGAAGAGCCTGACGCGATCCCGATTCCCGATAAGAGCACGAAGGTCAAACCGAAGCCCGTCACGAGCGCGAGCAAAGCCAAGCCGCAACCGCAGGCCGAGGAACCGAGCAACGAAGTGCCCTTCGGGCAGGGCGGACCGGTGAGCGGTCCGTACGGGACATTCAGCGCGAACGGTGCCAAGGGCGGTTTCGGCGTGCAGGGGGGCGGCGGCGATTTCGGGTCGCGTTACGCTTACTACGTGCAGGGGATTCAGCGGCGGATTACGGAAAACTGGTTGCGTTACGAAATTGACCCGACGATCCGGCAGGCGAATCGGGTCTATGTCACGTTCGACATCAGTCGGTCAGGCCAGCCGTCGAATGTGCAAATCGAGCAGTCCAGCGGAGTTCCCTCTCTGGATAACTCGGCGCTGCGGACCGTTCAACGCGTCGATTCGTTTGGGTCTCTGCCTCCCGAATATTCCGGCAGCAAAGTGTCGGTAGAGTTCTGGTTCGACTACAAGCATTAAAGCGTCACATTGAACAGTAATGACCGTCACACGATTTCAAATCTATCTTTTGGACATTTAGGAGTTGGTCGCGAGCATGGACTATCGTCACTTGAAGGCCCAATCCCACCGGACTACGATTCATTCTTCATCCCGCGCTTCGTTTTTCAAGATGGTGTCTTGCCGTTCATTCCTCAATCAATTCGCTGGCAAAACAGCCTTCGTGTGTCTCGTAGCGCTGGTTTTTGCAGGCGTCTGCTCCGCACAGGACTGGGTGCGCACCGGCACTGGTTTGGGTGTGGACAAAATCCGGCTGGCGGCGGCCGACTTCAAGCCAAGCACGCAAGATCCGAATACTGCCGCCCTCCTGAAGACTTTTAACGACACGCTGTGGAACGATCTCGACAATGCCGGAATCTTCGACATGGTTTCGAAGAGTTTTTATCCGACCGACGTTCCCGGCAGCCCGAATGAAGTGCGCTTCGAGCAATGGAATGCTCCGCCACCGAACGCGTCGATGCTCGCCTTCGGCGACTTCGGCGCCACTGGCAACAATTTGTTGGTGCACGGGTGGCTGTATGACGTGAAGAACGTCAGCTCGCCCCAGGTGTTGGGGAAGCAGTACACGGACGCGGCCACGATGGATGCAGCCCGCGCCATCGCGCACAAGTTCGCGAACGAAATCATCTTTCGCCTGGGCGGCGGCGTGGCCGGCATCGCGGAGAGCAAGATCTATTTTGTGAGCGATCGCGGCGGGCACAAAGAAATCTGGGCCATGGACTACGATGGCTCGAACCAGCACCAGATCACGCACCAGGGAACCATTTCTCTTTCGCCGCGCATCTCGCCAGACGGTTCGCGGCTAGCTTTCAGTTCCCTGACCAAGACCGGATGGGAAATCATGATGTACTCGCTCGAGTTGAACCGTGGCGTTTCATTCGCGCGCTTCGGTGGAACGAATCTGTCTCCCAGTTGGGCGCCCGACGGAACCAAGCTCGCGTTCTCGTCGTCACGCGGTGGCGAGCCGAATATCTACGTGTCGGACCCCTCCGGAGCGAATCCTCGGCGGCTGACCAGCGATCGCGGTCCCGATGTGGGACCGACCTTCAACCGCAAGACCGGGGCACAAATCGCTTTCGTCAGCGGACGCACGGGACTCCCGCAGATTTACACCATGGAAGCCGACGGCACGAACGCCCAACGCGTCACCGACCAAGGTTATGCCGTGTCGCCGTCATGGTCGCCCAACGGGCAATTTCTTTCGTTCTCGTGGTTTCGCAAATATGGACCGGGGGCTCCGGGAGCCAACGACATCTACCTGATGGACATCGCCAGCAAGCAGTGGGTGCAACTGACCCATGACGGCGGGCGCAATGATTTCCCATCTTGGTCCCCGGATGGACGACATATTGTCTTTCAATCGAGCCGCTCGGGCAGCGAGCAGATCTGGACAATGCTGGCCGACGGTACCAAAGTGCAACAGTTAACGTTCAGTGGCCGGAACTCCCAACCAAATTGGAGTTGGAAGTAGGCGGCTAAAGTGTAAACATGAAGATGCTCTTACCACTGTTATCATCCCCGGTTATGGCGGAAATGTTGGCCCGCGTAACCGGTCTATACCGTGCGCGGACGTGTGCGCATGACTTTGCTGGGAGGGAGAACGTGAAAATTAGGAATGTGAAGTGGACTACTCTGTTATTCATCCTTGGCGCGATAATGTTTCTGGGCGCCTGCAAGAAGAAGCAGCCGCTACCCCCACCGCCACCGCCGCCGCCGCCGCCGGCACCCACTGCGTCGATCTCAGCTAGCCCGAACAGCGTGGACAAAGGAATGTCGACCACGCTGACCTGGCAGACGACGAACGCAACGGATGTCAGCATTGACGGGATCGGCGCCGTTCAGCCGAATGGTTCGCAACAGGTGACGCCGGCCGATTCGACCACCTATCACCTGGTCGCGAAAGGCTCCGGCGGAACCCAGGAGGCTACGGCCCGAGTGACGGTGAATGCACCGCCTCCGCCGCCTCCGCCGCAGGCGACTCTGACGGAAGAGGAGATGTTCGCTCAGAACGTCAAGGACGTCTACTTCGACTACGATTCGGAAGCGGTTCGTCCCGACCAACAGTCTGCGATCCAGGGCGACGCGACCTTCCTCAATCAGCATTCGAATATTCAGTTCACGATTGAGGGTCACTGCGACGAGCGCGGGTCCACGGAATACAACCTGGCGCTGGGCGACCGGCGCGCGAATGCGGTGCGGAATGCCTTGACCTCGGCGGGCGTGAATGCCAGCCGGATCAAGACCATCAGCTACGGCAAGGAGAAGCCGTTCTGCACCGAGTCGAACGAAACCTGCTGGCAGCAGAATCGCCGCGGACACTTCGCGTACAGCAAGTAAGCAAGGGATCGCGCGCGGGACGCTGGCCGGATCAAGGCATCAGTTCCCGCGCCTTTTTCTTGTTGCCGGAAGAATGACCCGAGAAACCTTCGAGTTATTTTCTTTGCTGACGTGTTCCATACAATGAAGGTTAGCGGCTTCCGGCAAGAGTCCGGTCACCCTATGGGATACTGGTGACATGAAACAGGAAGGGTTTATGAGCATTTCCAGACTTTCGAGATATCTGTGGATCGTCCCTATTGTTGCGATCACACTGGCCGCGCCGCCGTTCCCGGCACATGCGGCTAACAAAGACATGGTCCAACTGCAGACACAGGTGCAACAGCTGCAGGAACAGATGACGGCCATGAAGACGAGTTTCGACGAACGCATGGGTGTGATGAAGAATCTTGTCGAGCAGAACACAGACGCGTCCAACAAGACGACTGCTGCCATCAACACGCTGCAGCAGACGTTGCAGAAGCAGCAGGGAGATTCCGCTGGCAAGGTAGATCAGCTTTCGGGCCAGATCCAATCGCTGAACGACACGCTCGATGAGCTCAAGGTCCGCCTCGCAAAGGTCAGCAAGCAGCTTGAGGACATGCAGTCGTCGCAACAGAGCATTGCCGCGCAGCAACAGGCGACGCAGGCTCAAGCTCAGGCCCAGGCGCAGGCTCCCCCGCCCGATGTGCTATACGCAAACGCGCTGCGCGACTATAACGGCGGCAAGAACGACATCGCGGCGCAGGAATTCTCCGACTACATCAAGTTCTATCCCAACACCGATCTGGCCGGGAATTCGTACTTCTACATGGCTGAGCTTCAGTTCCGCGCGGGCAACTATAAAGAGGCGGTGGCCAACTACGACCAGGTGCTGCAGAATTTCCCCAGCGGAAGCAAGGCGGCTTCGGCGCAGTTGAAAAAGGGCTTCGCGCTGATCGAGATGGGGCAGAAGGACGATGGAGTGCAGGAGTTGCGGCACTTGATCCAGCGCTATCCGAAGACGAACGAAGCGATCCAGGCCAAGGAACGCTTGCGCAAACTAAGTACGGGTGCAGCCAGCAAGCCGGGCATCTAGCAGTCTCTTGTCGAACAAAAAGGACGGGTAGAACTCCCAGCCTGACGATGCGGCGCCCGTCCTGCAAGTCCTCCCGATCTCCCACCTGAAATTTTCTACCCGCATGGTGTCGGCTTCCGACGTGCAAAAAAAGCGCCTCGCCATTTGTTGGGAGGCGCTTTCGAGATTGCCAACTGTCGACCTGAGGCGATGGGTTATTGCGTTGCCGCTTTCTTGTGATGGTGCTTGTGATGATGATGGTGCTTCCCGCTCTTCCCTTGCGAGGATTTCCTTTCTGGCGCGGCAGGGCCTGGGGCAGTGGTCGTTGGAGTTTGTAGTGGAGCGCTCGACTGAGCCCGCAAGCTGGGGGTCAGGGTTGCCAGAGCCACTGTAGCGATTACCAGACAGCGCATGTAGATCTCCTTCAAACTGGCCTGAGATGCAGCCGGAAAAGAATAAATCCTTTCCCCAACGAAGTGTTTCAGGTTAGGCTACGCTCTGTGGACGAAATAGGTACCCCGCCCACTGAATCCAGGAGCATTTATCTTATGGAACATCCAAAAGAAAAGGATCAGGACCGCGAAAAAGGCGCCGTCGAACAGGACGAGCGCACCCAATCCGGAAACACTTCGATGAACGGCCAGCTCGGGCATCGGGACCAGGATCCGATGCTCAAGTCGGCGGACACGGATTTCCCCGAGCCCGGCGAGAACCCGGAGCATTCCGGTGGCGAAGAAGCAGTGGTCGACGACGTGGCCTGACGTACTTGCATTCCTAATAAAGAAAGAGCCCTCCGCTTTCGGAGGGCTTTTTGTTCCTCGCTACCTGTGAGGGCAGGATGCCCTCGCGACTGCCGGCGGGACGCCAGCGCTACGAAACCGCCTTATCGCAGTTCTTCCATGCACTGCTCCAGCACTTGACGTCCCGGACGGGTCACCGATTCCGGCAGCGTGGCCAGTGGCTGTTCGGTCATGTTCAGCATGTCGATAAACGTCGGCGCCTTGGGGTTCACATACAGAACGCCCGTCAGGACTTCCTGTTTCTCGTGCGCCACCATCAGCCGCCGGACGGCTTCAATACGGTCAGTAGCGTCATATTCCGCTTCCAGCTTGTGCAGACGCAGACGCGAGCCGTCGTGCATGGTGACTTCCACCGTAGTGCCCGCATCGTACTCCACGTCGATCTCTTCAAAATGCGGCACGAAGTTGATTTCCTGCAGCGGCTCCTCGTGGTCCTTCATGTATTTGTAAGATTTGGTCGAGCCCTCGTGGTCGTTGAACGTCACGCAAGGTGAGATGACGTCAAGCATCACGGTTCCATTGTGCGCAATCGCGGCCTTCAGCATCGAGTGCAACTGGCGCTTATCGCCCGAGAACGAACGGCCCACGAAGGTCGCACCCAGTTCGATCGCGAGCGCGCAAGTGTCGATGGCCGGAAGGTCGTTGACCACACCCGTCTTCAGCTTCGATCCAAGGTCAGCGGTCGCGGAGAACTGGCCCTTGGTGAGGCCATAGACGCCGTTGTCTTCGATGATGTAGATCATCGGAAGATTGCGGCGCATCAGGTGCACGAACTGGCCGATACCAATCGAAGCGGAATCGCCGTCTCCGCTTACGCCAAGCGTAAGCAGGTTGCGATTGGCCAGGATCGCTCCGGTAGCGACCGACGGCATGCGGCCGTGGACTGAGTTGAAGCTGTGCGAGCGGCTCATGAAATAGGCCGGGCTCTTCGAAGAGCAGCCGATACCGCTCATCTTGGCGACGCGCTCGGGCTGCACGCCCATTTCGTACATCGCATCGATGATGCGTTCCGAGATCGCGTTGTGCCCGCAACCGGCGCACAGCGTGGTCTTGCCGCCTTTGTAGTCGATTACAGCCAGGCCGATGCGGTTGGTCTTCGGTGCCGGGGTGGTGGGAGTGGTGGCCATGCTACTTGCCCTCCATGGTCATGATTTCGTCGGTGACGGAGCGCGCATCGAGCGGCAATCCGTGGATGTGGGCGATGCTGCGCAGGCGCGTGATCAGCTCTGGCCGCACGTCAAGCTTCAGCATGCTGAGCATCTGCGCGTCGCGATTCTGCTCCACCACGTACACGCGGTCGTGTTTCTCGATGAACTCGTGCACTTCGCGCGTGAACGGATAAGCGCGCAGGCGGAGGTAGTCGGCGTCAAACTTGTATTCCTTGTGAAGTTGGTCAAGGCTTTCGACCAGCGCCCAGTGCGAGGTTCCGTAAGCGATGATGCCGATCTTCGAGCCCTTAGAGACGACTTCGGGGCGCGGGACAAACGAGCGGGCCGTCTCGAACTTACGGTTGATGCGCTCCATGTTGCGTTCGAAGTCGTCGGGCCGCTCGCTGTACTGCGACTTCTCGTTGTGGCCGCTGCCGCGGGCGAAGTAGGCGGCCGCGGGATGCTCGGTTCCGGGCAAGGTACGATAGCCGATGCCATCGCCGTCAACGTCTTTGTAGCGCGCAAAGCTACCCAGCTTGTCGAGATCCGCCTTACTGAGCACCTTGCCGCGGTTGATCGGAGTTTCCGGATACTTGAAGGGATCAGACATCCAGTTGTTCATGCCGAGGTCGAGATCCGACATGACGAACACGAGCGTCTGAAACTGCTCGGCGAGGTTGAAGGCATCCTGCGCCATATCGAAGCACTCTGCAACCGAACACGGCAGCAGCAGAATGTTCTTGGTATCGCCGTGGCTGAGGAATGCGGTGGAGAGGATGTCGCCCTGCGATGTGCGGGTCGGCAGGCCAGTGGAAGGGCCTACTCGCTGAATATCCCAGATCACGCCCGGAATCTCGGTGTAGTACGCGAGGCCCGCAAATTCCGCCATGAGCGAGATGCCCGGGCCAGCGGTCGCGGTCATAGAGCGCGCGCCCGCCCATCCGGCGCCCAGCACCATTCCGATGGCAGCCAGTTCGTCTTCCGCTTGGACAATGGCGAATGTCGCCTTGCCGTCGGGACCGATGCGGTGCTCCTTCATGTAATCGATCAGCGTCTCGACCAGCGACGACGACGGCGTGATGGGATACCAGGTCACGACCGTGACACCGGCGAACATGCAGCCCAGCGCCGCCGCTGAGTTGCCATCGATGATGATCTTTCCCGCGGTCTTGTCCATGCGGGCGATGTGGAACGGATCCTGCTTCTTCAGGTTCGCCTTGGCATAATCAAATCCCGCTTGCGCCGCGCCCAGGTTCAGGTTCGCGGCCTTTACCTTCTTGGCGAACTGTTTGCGGATCGCCTTCTCGATCTCGCCCATATCGATGTCGAGCAACTGCGCCACGACGCCAACATAGATCATGTTCTTCACGAGCTTGCGCAGCTTGGCCTCAGGACACACGGCCGCGACCAGTTTGTCGTACGGAACGGCGTAGAACGTCAAATCCTGGCGCAGTTCGTTCAGCTTGAGCGGCTCGTCGTAGAGGACTGACGCTCCCGCCGCCAGCGACATCACGTCTTCGTGCGCGGTCTCGGCGTTCATGGCTACCAGGAAATCGATCTCTTTCTTGCGCGCGATGTATCCGTCCTTGTTCGCGCGGATCGTGTACCAGGTCGGCAATCCCGCGATATTCGACGGAAACAGATTCTTGCCCGAGACAGGCACACCCATCTGGAAAATGCTGCGCAGAAGCACGGTGTTGGAGCTTTGCGAACCGGAGCCGTTAACCGTCCCGACCTGGATGCTCATGTCGTTGACGATCGCTTTGCGCTCCAGTCGCCCGCTGGCGTCCTGCAGCGTCACATCGGTAGTAGCCATCCCAATCCTTCCTTTGGCACGAACAAGCCTGTGGACCGCCCGAGTGCCGGAGTGTGCGTGAGGGGGAAAACCCTTAATTATACGGCAAGAGCGGCGGCTGCCCACATCCGGAAGGGCCTTCCGGGAATGGGCGTACCCGAGTATAAAACTAGGTTTCCGCGCGGAAAAATTGCGCCATATTGCGGAACTTATTATATCGTGACACGACCAATTCCTGGATGGGCATCTTCTTGATAGCCTCGAAGTGCCCCTGCAGGCTCTGGTCGAGTAATGTAGCCGCAGCCTCGTGGTCGGAGTGGGCCCCGCCTTCGGGTTCGGGAACGATGCCGTCAATGCAACCCAGTTCGCTGAGGTCAGGTGCAGTGATCTTCATGGCTTCGGCGGCCAGTGCTTTCTTCGTGGCATCGCGCCACATGATCGACGCGCAGCCCTCGGGCGAAATCACCGAGTAAACGGCGTTCTCCATCATGAGCACCCGGTCGGCGACCGCGATCGCTAAAGCGCCGCCGCTTCCTCCAACGCCAATCACGGTAGCGATCACCGGAACCTTGAGGCGAGCCATCTCTCGCAGGTTGACCGCAATGGCTTCTCCCTGTCCGCGCTCTTCGGCTCCCAGGCCGGGATGAGCGCCGTCCGTGTCGACAAAGGTGAAGATGGGCCGACCAAACTTTTCCGCAAAGTGCATCACGCGCAGCGCCTTGCGGTAGCCCTCAGGATGCGGCATGCCGAAATTGCGGTACACGCGCTGCTTGGCGTCGCGCGCCTTCTGCTGGCCGATGACAACGACTTCTTCTCCGTGGAAGCGGGCCATGCCGGCCACGATCGCAGGATCGTCGGCAAAGCCGCGGTCTCCGTGAATCTCGCTCCAGTCGGTGAAGATGCGCTCGACGTAATCCAGCGTGTAAGGACGCTGCGGATGGCGCGCCAATTCTGTCTTTTCCCAGGCGCCATAGCTGGAGTGAATCTGCCGGCGCAAGGATTCCACGCGTTCGTGCAATTGATCGATCTGCCGCTTGGTCTCTTCGTTCTGCCCTGGAACGGCTTGCAGATGCTCGATCTGCTCCTCGATGCGGGCCAGTTCCTGCTCAGCTTTCAGTCGAACTTCCATTTTTCGGGCGTCCCCGTTCCTCGAGTACCAGTGCGTCTCCACCATGGAGAGCAGGAATTCTGCTCCCGACACCACTTGCCCTCCATCGGCGGGCATGGGGGGTGGTGGCGACGGCTTGCCGGAGCTCGCTTTTCTGACTCTTGGGACTTTCATCCGCCATCGATCTCAGTTGATGACGCGAACGCTGCCGCGTCCGCACAGTTCTTCCACGCGCGCAATGAAGTTGCGGTCCGGTTGCACATTATAGCCTTCCGCTTCCATGACCACCATGAAATCACCTGCGCGTTCCACGTCGAACAATACCCGCGCCTCGCCCCGGCGCTCGCTAAACAAAACATGCAAGTCATCGACCGTTGTCTCGCTGCAGCCATCGACCGGAATACGGATGCGCAGCGAACGCGGCAGCGGGACTTTAGCGTCTTCCAGCGGGATAATTTCCGAAGCAGTGAGTTTCGGATTTGATCCTTCTTCTACGCGCACACCAGCCTTCACCAGCACAGGGACCTCGAGCTTCACTTTTTCCGAGAGCCGCCGATAGGCTTCCGGAAATACGATCATGTCGATCGAGCCCGAGGTGTCTTCCAGCGTGGTCTGCGCGTAAAAGTCGCCTTTCTTCGATTTCAGCACTCGCACGTTGCAGATCATTCCTGCGGTCGTGATGGTCTCGTCTTTGCCGGTCGAAGCCTTCATGGCGGCAATCTCCGAGACTCCGAGCGCGTTCAATCCTTCAAGCTTGTCGCGATATTTCTCGAGCGGGTGACCGGTAATGAAGAATCCGAGAATTTCCTTTTCAGCGGCCAGGCGCTGATGCTCGTCCCAGTCGGGGACGTTGGGAAGCTGCTCATGCGGGGATTGCGTGTCTTCCTGCTGAAAGACACCGAATAATCCGTGCTGGCCCGACTCGGCATCGCGCTGCGCTTTCTGAGCGCGATCGATGGCGCGATCGATGACGGCCATGAGTTGCGCGCGTCGGCCCATGGAATCCATGGCGCCGCTTTTGATCAGCGATTCGAGCACGCGCTTGTTCAGCAGCCGCAGGTCAACGTTTTCGGCGAATTCAAAAATGTCGTGATATTTGCCGAGCTTCTTGCGTCCGGCAACGATTGATTCGATGGCATTGTGCCCGACGTTCTTCACAGCCGCCAGCCCAAAGCGAATCGCGCTGCCGTGCGGGGTGAAGTTGGCGTCGGAAACGTTGATGTCGGGCGGTTCCACCGAAATTCCCATTTCGCGGCATTCGTTGATGTACTTCACGACGTCGTCGGTGCTGCCGGTAACCGAGGTGAGCAACGCCGCCATGAACTCCACCGGGTAGTGGGTTTTGAGATAGGCCGTCTGATAGGCGAGCAGAGCGTAGGCTGCTGAATGCGATTTGTTGAAGCCGTATCCAGCGAATTGCGCCATCAGGTCGAAAATCTTTTCGATCTTCTTCGGTGGATAGCTGCGCTGGGTCGCGCCCTGCACGAAGCGCTCACGCTGCTGCGCCATCTCTTCGGCTTTCTTCTTGCCCATGGCGCGGCGCAGCAGGTCGGCCTCCCCGAGCGAATAGCCGGCCAGCTTGTTTGCGATCTGCATGACCTGTTCCTGATAGACGATCACGCCCAGCGTCTCTTCCAGGACTTCCTTCAACTCAGGCAGTTCATACTCGATCTTCTTTCGCCCATGCTTGCGATCGATGAAGTCATCGATCATGCCACCCTGGATCGGGCCAGGACGATACAGTGCGTTCAGAGCGGTCAGGTCTTCGATCGAATTCGGCTGATAGCGCCGCAACACGTCGCGCATACCGTGCGATTCAAACTGGAACACGCCCGACGTCAATCCCTTGTAGAAGACTTTCTGGTAGGTCTCGTCGTCGCTGAGCGGGAGGGCGGCCAGATCGAGTTTCAGATTTCTGGTCTGCGCGATCAGCTTGATGGTGTCGTCAAGGATGGTGAGCGTCGTGAGCCCGAGAAAGTCCATCTTCAACAGGCCGAGCTTCTCGATCGCCACCATGTCAAAAGCAGTGACGATTTCATCGTTCTTGGTCTTGTGCAGGGGCACCAACTCGTTTAGTGGCCGCGGCGAAATCACCACGCCTGCGGCATGCACGCCCGCGTTGCGCACGAGGCCTTCGAGCTTCTTCGCGGTTTCGAGCAACTCGCGCACCTGCGGATCTTTCTCGTAGGCCTCTTTCAGCTGAGGTGATTCGGCGATGGCAGTTTCCAGCGTGATGTTGAGCTGGGTGGGGACCATCTTGGCGATGCGGTCGACATCGCTGTAGGGCACGTCCATCGCGCGGCCCACGTCTTTGATCGCGGCTTTCGCCGCCATGGTGCCGAAGGTGATGATCTGCGCCACGTTGTCGCGGCCGTACTTGCGCGTCACGTAGTCGATGACTTCCCCGCGCCGGTTCATGCAGAAGTCGATATCGATATCGGGCATCGAAATGCGTTCCGGATTGAGGAAGCGCTCGAACAGCAATTCGTGCTGCAGCGGATCGATATCGGTGATGCCCAGCGAATACGCGACCAGTGCGCCGGCGGCCGATCCGCGGCCCGGCCCCACCGGGATATCGTGTTCTTTCGCATAGCGGATGAAGTCCCACACGATCAGGAAGTATCCCGAGAACTTCATCTGCTGAATGATGGCCAACTCACGCGCCAGCCGTTGTTCGTAATCGGCGAGGCTGTGTTTCAGCTTGCCTTGCTGCTCAAGATTGAGCAGAGGAGGAAACCGCCGCGCGAAGCCTTCGCGCGTGACATGCTCGAAGTAGCTGTCGAGCGTGAAGCCCGGCGGCACATCGAAGTGCGGGAACGGGCTGCTGACTTTCTCGAGCTTCATGTTGCAGCGCTCGGCGATGTCGAGCGTGCGCGTCAGAACCGCGGGCGCGTCTTTGAACACGCGCTCCATTTCGGTAAAGCTCTTCACGAAGAACTGGTTGCCATCGAACTTCATGCGGTTCGTGTCCTGGATCGACTTGCCGGTCTGGATACAAACCATCACATCCTGCGCGTGGGCGTCGTCTTCGCACAGGTAGTGGCTGTCGTTGGTGGCCACCATGGGCAGGCCGAGATCTTTTTCCAGTTGGAACAGGCCCGCGTGAATGCGGTGTTCCATCTCCAGACCCTGATCCTGGATTTCGAGGTAGAAATTCTTCTCGCCAAAGATGTCACGATAGGTAGAGGCCGCGTCACGGGCGGCGTCGTACTTCCCTTCCACCAGGCGCTCGGCAACTTCGCCTTTCAGGCAGCCCGACAGGCCGATTAGTCCCTTGGAATGTTCGGCGAGGAATTTCTTGCTGATGCGGGGCTTGTAATAGAAGCCGTGCAGCGAAGCCTCGGACGTGATCTTGGTGAGGTTGCGGTAGCCTTCCTCGTTTTCGGCCAGCACGAGCAGGTGGTTGTAGGTGTCACCCTCGGGCGGCGTGCGCTGAATGTTGTGGTCGTCTTTCTTGCAGACGTAAAGTTCGCAGCCCACGATGGGCTTGACGCCCGCCGCCTTGGCCGCGTTTACGAAATGTACGGCTCCAAAAATGTTGCCGTGATCGGTCATGGCCACCGCGGGCATGCCCAGCTCTTTTACGCGGTGCACCAGCTTCTCGACGTCGCAGGCGCCGTCGAGCATGGAATAGTCCGTGTGCAGGTGAAGATGAACGAATTGCGACATGAGTTGGGTGACGGCCTTTTTTCAGTTCTGCCGATTCGCTGGGCTGGTAGGAATCGCGGGAACGAGTGAATTGTGCTGCAGTACGGCTCGGATCAGTTCAGCGCCCGTGTCACTGACTCATCACGGGATTGGGAATTTGGAAATCCACGCCGCGCTCGTCGTTCAGCTTCATGGTCGCGGCCAGGTCGATATCGGCCAGCGGAAATTTCGTCCGCTTGTTGCCGTCGAGCACCACCAGCATCTCATTGGCGACTGCGTAGCTTTTCACTTCCCGGATGTGCTTGTCGAGGAAGACTACGACCACGGGCAAGTCTTCCTGTGCTTTCGCCTGTACGGGAGGCTGAGGTGCGGGCGCAGGGGCGGGTCGCGCGGGCGCTTGCGCGTAATCCTGTTCTTCCCTTAACTGCGCAACTTCATTCGACAGGCGATTGATCTCCGAAGCGGTCTGGTAGTCGTAGTTATTGTTGCCGAAACGTGCATCGTACTCGGCATCGTCGTAATCCCACGACGAATATCCGTATCCGTACCAGCTGTAAAGCGGGTTGTACGGATAGAAGCGGCGATGCCCGCCGAAGTGACCGCGCGTTACGATGATGGGACCGTGATGGGGCGAATGTACGAAACTTGGATTGTGAAAGCCTGAATTGTGAAACCCGGGATGGTGCGCGCCTGAAAGATGAACTCCGCCGGCACTCCTCATGCCCCCATGGAAGGCACCGCCGCCTCCCATGTGGCCTCCGCCGCGCTGCGCCCAGCAGACGGCCGAGATCAAAACTACCAGCAACGCGCGGAGGAAGAGAAGGCGCCGCATGCCCCGATTATAGCGCCGTTTGCGCGAGCGGACTGTAAAGAATCCTAGCGTTTCTTCTTCGCAGGCTTGGCCGGTTTGCTGGGCTTCGCCGCCGTTTTGGGCGCAAGCTTCGGGGCAGCTTTCGGTGCAGGCTTCGGCGCAGCCGCCTTGCTCGGGCTCGGCTTCGGAGGAACTGGCAGTTTTCCTTTTGCCTCGGCCTTGGAGGCCGCGGGAGGCGGAGTCGGAGCGGCGGCCACGGGAGCAACGCCTTTTCCCTTCTTCTTACCCGAGTCCTTTTTGCCGGCATCAACCGCTGCTGGAGGCGCGGCAGCTGCCGCGGCCGTTTTCGCAGCCCGTCCCCGCTTCGGCGGCGGAGGGGGCGGCGGTGGCGGTGGTGGCGGAGCCAGTGGCTTCAGGAATTTCAAAGTCTCCGTGCGCGACCGTAGCTTGCCATCCAGCAAAAGCAGAAAAACATCGTGTGCGATCTTCGGGTACTCGGGCAGCTGCGGCGTGATGTGCAACTCGGTCATTTCAGGCAACGGAATCTTCTGCTGCACCTGGCGCCACTTGGTAAAGAAATTCTTGATCTTCTGGATCACAGCCTGGTGCCGTGCCGTGACGGCAAGGAACAGGATCATTTCCGGCCGCGCGCTCGACAGCACTTGCCAGGTTCGCGAGGGCGTCGCCGATTCTTTCCCTGTCAGTTTCTTCGAAAGGTCCTTGGCGTGATCTTCCAGGTCCTTCCATGACTCCACCAGCGTTTTGCGCGCAATCAGCTTGCGCATGTCCGCGATTTCCTTGTCGCTGAGACGCGAGGTCAGGAAGAACATCACCGCGGGTGCCGGATCCGGCTGGTATCCCAGCTCGTTCATCTGCTGGCGCGTCTTCATCAACTGGCTCAGGCCGTTGGTGTCGACCTTCGCGGTCGTCCAGTGTTCGCTCAATATCTTGAGCCAGCCTTCTTTTTCGAGCACCCGCACGATGTGCAGCGGATCATCCTCGTAAGCCAACTGCTCGATCTCGTGCCCGATCGCTTTATGGGTGATGTACTCGATGTAATTATTTTCGCGGGCGGAGTCAAAACGCGCCTGCGTCTTTTCCTCGAGCGGCCAGTGGAAGCGCGCCGCGAACCGCGTGGCGCGAATCAGCCGCGAAGGATCTTCCACGAACGCGTAGTTGTGCAGCACGCGGATCAGCTTGGCTTCGATGTCGGCCGCGCCGTTCGATGGGTCCATCAGGAGTCCGCGCGATCCCTCATTCAAAGACAGCGCCATCGCGTTCGCCGTGAAGTCGCGTCGCCGGAGGTCTTCGATAATCGTGGCGGGAGTTACAACCGGGGGCTTGCCAATCTTGTCGTAGCGCTCGGTGCGCGCCATGCTGATTTCCGCGCGCACATTTCCCGGCAGCTGTAAGAACAAAGTTTTAGTGTCTTCATCGGCCGAAGCCATGACGGCACCGGCGCGCTCCAGTTCCTTGTGCAGCTTCAGGGGATTGCCTTGAACGGTGAAGTCCAGATCGCGAATGGCGAATCCGCTGATGATGTCGCGCACCGCGCCGCCGGTCAGATACAGATTCATTCCGGCAGCTCGCGCGACATCCTGCACCAAGCTGACCCCCTTTTGCTGGTCCGGGGTCAGCCGGGTTTCCATCGTGTATATGTAATCGGCCATGCCTTCCTATGAAAGCCGCGCTGCAACCGGCCGCACCGTGGATTTGCACAGGATTTCCACAGGGTCACAATTCGGGGTGCGGGTGGGTCGTGCCACCTCAATGTAAGTGACTCTATACAATGGGCTTAGATTCCCTGAGACGGACCGCAGCGAACAACAGAAAATAACACAAGGTTAATATTTTGGCTACTGGCAAGGCGCATTCTGCCTGTGAATTCAGAAAAGATGCGAGAATTCAAAGGCCAACCCGCCGTGCGGGCGTGAACAAGTGCGCGCACGAACGACAGCCATGCCCTCGACTCACAAGAAAGTAATCGTCCGCAAGATCGACCGCGACTCCGTCTCCGGCTACGTCGCGCCGACCAGCTTTGTGCGCGACGGCAAGCTCGAATTACTGAACACGGCTGGCAACGTAGTGGGCATCGACCTGAAAGAGATCAAGGGTGTGTACTTCGTGCGCGAGTTTGGCGACTCGGAGTCGCTGCTGCGCAAGACTTTCACCAGCCGTCCGCGCACCGAGGGCCTGTGGGTGCGACTGAAGTTCAAAGACAGCGAGATCGTCGAGGGATTGATGCCGAACGATCTTTCGCAGCAGCCTGCGGAAGGCTTTCTGCTGAACCCGCCTGACTTGCGCTCAAACACCCAGCGCATTTTCGTTCCCCGCAGTGCACTCGATTCACTGACGGTGCTGGCCGTGATCGGAGGCACACACCGCAAGCGGCGCCAGCCCGAAGATCAGTTACAGGTCCCGATGTTCGGCGAGTAACCCCGGTGTGGGTCGGACACTCTTGTCCGACAAAGCTGGTGCCGATTTTGGAGTCTGTCGGACAAGAGTGTCCGACAGACAAGAGTCATCCTCCGCTACGGGCGGTATATTTAACTCTACGAGCAAATTGTTCAGTAGTTTTGATTCATCACCCGCCACACCTGAATGGTCACATCTCTATGAAACTCTCCAAAGTTGCCAAGGCATTGCAGGCCACCATCGACAATGGCTCGCCCGAAATCGAAATCACTGGCGTTGCAGGCATCGAAGAAGCCGTCGCCGGGCACGTCAGTTTCGTCTCGAATCCGAAGTACGCCGCGGCCGCCCGCACTACGCGTGCCTCGGCCGTCATCGTGTCCGAAAACTTCCCTGCCATCTCGACGGCCATGCTGCGTTCGAAGAATCCCTACTTCGCGTTTGCGCGCGCGGTGGAACTCTTTTATCAGCCACCTGCTTACGCCCCGGGCATCCACAAGACTGCCGTGGTCCATCCGACCGCCAAGATCGGTGCCAACGCGCACATCGGACCGTATGCCGTCGTAGAACGCGACGTGACCATCGGCGCGAATGCGACGCTGCTCGCGCAAGTCGTGATCTATCCGGGCGCGTGCATTGGCGACAATTTTTTTGCGCACGCCCACTCGGTCGTGCGCGAACACTGCCGGCTCGGCAACAACGTCGTCCTGCAAAACGGTGCGGTCATCGGGGCCGACGGCTTCGGCTTCGCGAAGGATGACCAGGGGCACTGGCACAAAATCATGCAGTCGGGTCCCGCCGTGCTTGAGGACAATGTGGAAGTCCAGGCCAATGCCTGTATCGACCGCGCCAGCGTGGGCGAAACTCACATTGCCAGCGGCGCGAAGATCGATAACCTTGTGCAAGTGGGCCACGGCTCGCGGGTGGGAGAAGACACGCTGCTGTGCGCGCAGGCGGGACTTGCGGGCTCAACCGATGTGGGCAAGAACGTCATTCTTGCCGGGCAGGTCGGCGTCGCCGGGCACTGCAAGATCGGCGACGGCGCCATCGCCACCGCCCAAACGGGCATCCCCAACGATGTTCCAGCGGGCGCGGTCGTCAGCGGATATCCCGCCATCGACAACAAACTGTGGCTGCGCTGCTCGGCGGTTTTTCATCGCTTGCCGGAGTTGATGAAAGCGATGCGGCAAAAGAGCTAGATCGGCTTCGCAGTCGGGCGCGAACTCAGGATTTTCGCTTCGCCAAGTTGAATTTCAGTTCGACCACCACCACGCTGGCCGCCGCGACGCCGTTTCGCAACCCGGGTTCGAATCGCCACTGCGACACGGCCGACAGAGCGTTAGTGTCAAGTCCTTCCCGCAAGTGCTCGACGATCTCCATAATCTCCGGGAATCCCTTTTCGTTCACGATCACCCGCACCCGAATGGTTCCGGAGATTTTTTTGAGGAGCGCATTCGATGCGTAACGCGGGCTGGGCTTGTAGACTGCTTTCGGCTTGCTGACCACGCCGCTCTCCCACGCGTAAACGGCGCGGCCGCCCGCGAGCGTGCCAACTTTTCCGTCGGATGGAAAGGCGGTTCCGCTGCCCGATCCGCGGGTTAGGTCGACGTCTGCGTGCCAGGCGCTTTCGATCTTGCTCCCGACTTCCTCGATCGAAACTACGTGACGAAGAAATTCGTGACGCACCGCAGGATCGGTTGATTCGCGCGGCAGGTCGATGCCGACGTGCACAGTACGATCGGTCGTGACGGGAACGAGTTTCTTCGAAGACGTGTTGGCCAGGAGCGCGACAATCTCGCGGCGGCCGTCGATCACCACCTGATTATTCTGCAGGTCGACCTTGTCGACGCGAATCAAGCCGGCGGTGGTCCAAGGCTCGCCAGCCGGTGGACGCGTCGGCGATCCGCTTCCATCAAAGTGAACCACGTCAAAGTTGGTGGGCACACTCAGCAGCAGGAGTTTGCCTTCGTAGCGGCGGCGCAGGTCCTTGCGGAAATCAGCGTCGGGAGCAACCGAGGGAGCGGCAATCGCGGCAATCGTTCCGCAAATCACCAGCACGACGACGGGCCGCAGGCACTGCATGAAATTAACTCTGATATTCGCTGGGGAGACCGCTGTTGATGGCTGAGCGCACCCGCGCCATCAAACAATCGCGGTCGCCAAATTCCGCAGGCGGAATCGGATCATGAAAGATGACTTTCACCGTTCCTGGAGAAATCTGGAAGCGCTTTTTCGGCATGAGCTCATGTGTGCCAACGATGGTAACGGGCACGACCGGGACACCGCACTCTGCCGCCAGATAAAACGGACCCTTCTTGAACGGAAGCAGCTTGCCGTCGAACGAGCGCTTCCCTTCCACGTAGATCGTCATGTTGATACCCTGCCGCACCACGTCGGCCGCAGCGTTCACGGCAGCAATGCCGGCATCGCGATTGCCACGGTCGACGGGCACCAGCGAGCCCATGCGCATGGTCTCCCCGAGAATGGGGTAGCTGAACAATTCTTTCTTCGCCATGACCGAGGTACGCCGTGGAATGAGCGGCAACAAGATGGGCGGATCGAGATTCGAGGTGTGGTTCGACATGAAGATATAGGTGCGTGCGGGATCGAGTTTCTCGAGCCCCGAGGTCTCCACCTTCACGCCCGCCAGCTTCACGCCCGTCCACGCGCCCCACATGCTGATGCGATAAAGGAAGCCGATGTCGCGCGTGAGGAACGTCCAGGGAAATCCGGTCAGCGCCGCCACCGGCAAGGCGAGAGACCAGAATGTCAGCATCAGGACCGTGCGAATCAAGGTCGCTAGTCTCCCGTGAGCTGCGCTTCTCCTCTCAGCCAGGCAGCGCGGCGAGCCTTCTGCTGAGTGGTCACATTGTCCACATCCTTCACATCAAACTCAACTTGCTCTTGCGACCCAACCTTCCACTGGATCTCGTGCTCAACGCCATGGCGGCGAATGCGCAGGCGGATCATGTCTCCGGGCCGCAGTTCGCCGATCCGGCGTTCGAAGTCGGCAGCGACGGCGTGGCCGTTGAAGGTCAGGACATCGTCACCTGTAATTAACCCGGCACGCTCGGCTTCGCTGCCCGAGCGTACGCGAATGATCGAGGGCGCGGCGTCGAAATTATGGACGGAAACGAAGCCTGTATCGGCGATCGTGCGGCGGCGGGGGATGGCGCGCAGGCCAGCTGTTTTGAGAAAATCGTCCCAGGGAATTTCGTCCGAAACCCGCGACGTACTTTTCAAAGAACGCAGACAGCTCAGCGTGGGAAACTTCTTCAGCCGCTCCGCGCACTCCATCCGAGTCCGGGAAGAACTTGCCCTGCTTCGCGATAGTTCTTGTTCATCCACTGAAACACGTCGCGCAGTGATGCCTTGCCGTGGCTGGCATCCCGGACCTCGAGATCCAGCATCATCGCCCAGCAATTCCCCCTTGTTGTAATAGGAAATGCTGCGCTCGGGTTCGCGGTAGAACGGATACTTCTCCAGCCAGGCATCGAGACTCGAGACTTCCGCCGACTGGGTGAGATGGGCCGGCCGCGATTCCAATTCAGTGATCTGCTCCCCCAGCTTGCGGAGAAAGCCCGGTTCGTCCAGCAGCCCAGCGCGAAACAGAATGATGTTCTCCACCGTGCTGGTGACGCCCTCGCTGAACCACAGCGCACGCGTGTAGTTCTCTTTCGTGTAGTCGATGGGCTCGAGCGACTGCGGGCGGATGCGCTTCACGTTCCAGAGATGGAAGAATTCGTGCGCCGTCACACCGTTCAGTGCGTCGCGGATTGTCCTTCACGCTCTGGGCGTTGATATCGATCGCGGTACAGTAGGCGTGCTCCATCCCACCGCCGCCGGGACCTCGCGGGAAGTGATAGAGGAAGAGGTAAGTCTGGAACGGCCGGTCATTCATCCAGCCGGTCGCCGCGGCCACGATTTTCTGCAGGTTCGCCACGATCCTCTGCATGTCGTAGTCGGCCGGGTCGGCGTCGCACGATCACGCGGTAGTGCCCGCCGCCTTCGTCAAAGTCCACTTCCTTGAACGTTCCAATCTCCACCGGAGAGTCCACCAGGCGGTCATAGTTCTCGGCAGTGAACGAATCTCCCTCGGCCGCGAGCGCCGTCGCGAATTTCCATCCGGCAGGAACATTCACGAAGCGCACGCGAGTCTTTGCGTCGCGCGCCTCGGGCAGGTACATCAGAATTTCGGCGAAGTTAAAAAACGCGTGGCTCGCGCTGAGATGCGCGCCATAGGGCCCAGGAAGCGCGGCGGCGATTTCGTACTCCACGGTAGCGCCGTCCTGAGTCCCCTCGACTTCCCAGGACGATTTGTCGAGCGACTTTATCTCGAGCGCTCCAGACTTCCCTTTCGCGCGCACCCAAGTGATGTATTGCGCGAAGTCGCGGACCTGGTAAAGCGCATTCCAGACGGGAAGTTCAATACGCCGAGTCGGCGCGCCGGGCGGCAACTCCATCTGCACGTGCACCAGACGATCCTGGTAGGCCGCGAGCGACACCGTGTAGCGGAGTTCGGCGGGATTAGGCCCCTGCGCAGCAAGCGTCGCGCCGCTTGCACACATCCACACCAGGAGAACCAGCACGCACCAGCTCCCCGGCTGCTTGCTCATGCTTTGGCGGATGCCTCCAGAGGATTCTTGCTGCCCAGCGACTTCAGTCGGGCTGGAAGTTTCTCATAGATGTCCTCGAAGCCGCCATTGGAGAGAATCGCGACCACGTCGCCCGACGCAATTCCGGCGCAATCACCTGCACGATGCCATCAGCACCGGAGATAATCCGCGCGCGTTTGCCGCGCTGCTTGCAACTCCGCGCCCACCGCCATCAGGTCCAGGCGCTCGGCCTGCGGAATGGAATCCGATTTGAACACGTCCGGCGACTACGACCTCATCGGCCAAGTGCGAGGCTGTTGGCGAGCTCGTGCTGAAAGACGTTCCGGCGCAGTGTGTTCGAGCGCGGTTCGAGGATCACCCACAAGCGCGATCCCGGAAAGCGCGAGCGCAGTGCCGTCAAGCGTTCCTGCAATCGCCGTCGGATGGTGCGCGAAATCATCGATGATCGTGATGCCGTTGACCTGCGCCTTCACCTCCAGCCGGCGCTTCACGCTGCTGAAGGTGCGCAGAGCATGTTGGATTCTTGCACTCGGAATGCCGCATCCCGAAGCCATCGCCGCCGCGGCCGTCGCGTTGCACACGTTGTATTCGCCCGCCAGGCTGAAATTCGAAGTCGGCCCAGCGCTTGCCATCGTGCAACACAGTCCACGAAGTTCGCGTCGGCTCAAAGCGCAGAGTCGGCGATCTGCCACTCGGACTTTGCGCTGCAATCCATAGCGCTCTACTGGGCAGAAAGCCTTCGCAACACAGCGCTCGACGCTTGCCCCCGTATCGAAGGCCACAATGCGCCCACGTCGCGGGACCAGGTTGACCAGCCGCTTGAACGATGTCTCCACCGCGTCCAGGTCTTTGTAGATGTCGGCGTGGTCGAATTCCACGGAAGTCAGCACGACGGCATCGGGAAAGTAGTGCAGGAACTTCGGTCCCTTATCGAAGAACGCCGTGTCGTATTCGTCGCCTTCGAGGATGAAGTGTTCCCCGCCACCTAGCGCGAAGCTCGACCCGAAATTCTCCGCAATGCCGCCAATCAAGAAACGAAGGCTGTTTCCCCGCGGAATGAAAAATCCACGACAGCATCGAAGTGGTCGTGGTTTTGCCGTGCGTTCCGGCGACCACAATTACTTCTTTCCCGCGCAGAAATTCGTCGTGCAGAATTTGCGGCAACGAGCAGAACGGGATTCTTTCGTCGAGCACGATATTCCAGTTCCGGATTCCCGCGCGACATCGCGTTGCCCACGACTACGAGATCAGGATGCGGCTGCAGGTTCGCCGCGTCAAAGGGCTGCGCCACCGGAATGCTCAGAGACGCGAGAAAATCCGACATCGGCGGATAGGCCGCCGCATCCGAACCCGTCACTCGAAATCCGCGCTCGTTCAGCATCCCGGCGAGCGACGCCATCGCCGTGCCGCAGATACCGATCAAATGAATGTGTTTCTTATCTGCCATCGTCTCCCGTTCCGAAATCAAAGCTGAGTTGCCGCTTCCATTATCTTAAGCATCACCTCGCCGCTGTTCACGCGGAGACTCGCGCCCACGCCAAACGGAAGGGTAATGTTCTTCCGGGTAACGTGTCCCGATCGCAACCCATACGCAATCGGGATGCCCAGGTCGCCCACAATCCGCAGAATGACCTGTTGCAACGTGTAGGGCTGGTCTTTGCTCTGGGCGCAATCTAGCATTTCGCCGAACACAATGCCCTGCACGCCCGTCAGCTTCCCAGCGAGTTTGAGATGCATGAGCATGCGGTCCACTTGATAGGGCTTGGCATTCACATCTTCAAGAAACAGGATGGTGCCGTTGGTGCGAATCTCGTGCGGCGTGCCGAGCGATGCCACCAGAATGGACAGGCAGCCTCCGTAGAGAACACCCTCCGCCGTGCCATCCACCAATCCTGCAGCGCCCGAGTCGGCAGCAGACGAAATTTCCCAGCCAGCCAGCCCCGTCAATACGGCCTGCCATGAGGCCAGGTCAACGCCATCGGCGTGGGCAAAATCCTTCGTCACCATCGGGCCGTGAAAAGTAATAAACCGGGCCGCATCACAAAAGCAGGTCAGCAGCGTGGTGATGTCGCTGTATCCAACGAAGATTTTTGGATGACCCGCGATCTTCGCCGGATCGAGTTCCCCCAGCAGGTAATTCGCACCGTACCCGCCGCGCGCGCACACGATCGCGCGCACATCGTCGCGGGCGAACATCTCTTCCAGTTCACGGACGCGGCGCTCGGGCGAGCCTGCAAAATACAAATCCTGTTCGAGAATGGAGTCCAGATAGAACGGCTTGTAGCCAAGCCGGCGCAGCGCGTCGCATCCCTGCTCCAGAAGGTCGCGCTTGATGTTGCTGGCCGGAGCGACGATGCCAACTGTGTCGCCAGGCTGGAGAGCCTTTGGTTTCGTTCGCGGAATTTGCAGCGCGGCGGAAATGCTCAAGGGGTCATCCTACACAAAGAATCGTCCGTCACAGATCAGGGTTGCCGGACCTCGCAGAAAGACTTCTTGCTCGAAGCGCACGGTCTGCGTACCGCCCGGCGCGTGCACAATCACCGGCGACTGCGCTCTCCCACTCGCGATTGAAGCCACAGCGGCCGCGCTCGAACCGGTACCGGAAGACTGCGTTTCTCCGACTCCCCGCTCAAAGAAACGGACATCGATATTGGACTTGTCCTGAACGTGAACCAGTTCGATGTTAATCCCTTGCTTGAAGATTCGATTACGCTGCATTTCCGCCGCGCGCGTTTGCCAGTCCGGCCAAGCTTTCTCGACATACACAACAAAATGCGGGTTCCCCATCGAGACCGGAATACCCTTCACTTCCCCAAACGAAGTTGCGATCGACATCTCGGCGTCCACACTGGGGCGCGCCCATGGCCGCTTCAAACTCCGATGTGTTTCCGTTGCGCGCCATCAGCGTGCATTTCTTCACGCCTGCGCCAGTTCGGATCGTCACCGACTCTTTCTTCGATTCGGCGCACAGGAAGGCCGCGACGCAACGCGTGCCGTTGCCTGAGATCTCCGCATCAGAGCCGTCGGCATTAATCAGGCGCGCTTCCACATCGGCGTCGCTGTCCGTGAAAAGCCACTCCACACCGTCAGCGCCGACGCCGTTGTGGCGGTCGCAGATCTGCCGGGTCACTTCATGGAGGCGATCGGGAGCCAGTGTACCGTCGATGATCAGAAAATCATTTCCGCACGCGCTGGCCTTGGTGAATGGGATATCCATGGGCGCGGGGTCACTCGTGCTCGACAGCGCCGAGCGATCCCACCGTGGAGAACACGGTCGACTGGTGGAGCAACAGGTTGATTTGCTGTTGATCTTCCGGCGGGCCGTCTACGGTGAACATCACGCGCACGTGTCCTGGATCGCCCGCGACACGTACGTTTTGCATGACAGTGCGCGCTTGGTCGAGCGTGCGGTTTGCCTCGACCAGAATCGCTTCCGCGCTCTTGCCTGTAACTTCGTACGTGACGGATGTCGAGTGGATGGCGAATCGACGTTCCAACCTTCCCAGAACAGCGAGCGCGAGCAGAATCACGACTGTGGCAAACATCGCGGTGATGTAGAGTCCACCGCCCGCCGCCATTCCCACCGAGGCCACGACGAACAAGGTTGCAGCAGTCGTTAGGCCGACCACTGAGCCGCGCGCGTGCAGGATCGATCCCGCACCGATAAAGCCGATGCCCGGAATAATCTGCGCGGCCACCCGCGTGTGATCGCCGCCCAGGCTGCCGGCCAATTTGTCGGAGAGTACGGTAAACATGGCAGCGCCGAAACAGATGAACATGTTCGTTCGCAATCCGGCCGGCTTGCGGCGCAACTGTCGCTCGAGGCCGATCACCCCGCCCAGAATCGCGGCAACGATCAGCCGAACCATGGTGCTGGAAAGCACCGTCTCCATCTGCGCGCCGATCGAACCTAGAGAGCTGTGAAGTTCAGGCATGGCTGTGGAGATTGCGCGGGCGAGTGGATTTTATCACCGGAAAATCGGCTGCCCGGCTCCGGTCCAGGGGCCGCCATTAACGCGCGTGGTTACCAAGCTTGGCCGGGAAAAGATCGTGCGGGTCTGAAAAATAGTCGCCTTGCGCTGCCCGTTCACCGCAATGATCGCAACCGCGTGCAAGTCGTGACCGGCAACCGCCTCCCACACGGGATCGCCTTCGAAAGCCACCACGTAGTCTGCAAGTTTTGACGGATCTTTCAGTGCCTGCTCCCACAAGCCCTCGGGATCGGAAGGCTGCTTCCACACCCGGTGATTGCCTTCATTGATCGTGCGCTTTAGTGGAATTCCCGCGTCCTGCAGCGCGCCGACATGCTCGCCCAGGTACATGAGCAGTGTCGAATTCGGAGGCAGGCGCTGCAATTGCTCGGCGAGTGAGCTCTCCAACTGGAGACGCGTTCGCGAATTGATCCAAGCCTCGCGGAAGCACACGGGCTGCGCGCGCCATACGTCCGCATAGCTTGCGATCACCAAGGCGACTGCGGCCACTGCGATCGCTAACTTCCCGGCCGGTTGCTTGATGAACGAAACGCAGTAGAACGCGGCCAGCGCGACAAACGCGGCCAGCGCCGGCAGCAGCTGAGTTCCATAGCGGATGTTGTAGTAGCGAAAACGGCCACCACGACGGCGTGAAGATGGGCACGCCGCCGTATGCCACCGAAAGCATGTAAAACGGAATGGGAATCAGCAGCAGCAGTAGCGGCGCCAGGTGGCGATCAACGAACGCGACAAATCCCGCACCCAGAAGCGCGAGCAGTACCCACAGGCGCTCCCAGTTCCCTTCCGCAACGCTGAACTCCGCCGCCTTCAGAAAGTACAAGCCTGCCGCCGGAAGATTGTGCGTGCCCGGGTGCGGCGGAAATCCGGGAACGGCCGTCTTTTTCTCGATCGCCTGCGCCGAGTACGGTCCGTTGGCAAACTCCAGCGCATTCCCGTAGACGATCGCGTTGTAGGTGAACCAGAGCACCGGCGCAGTGCCCGCCAAGAACAAGAAAACAACGATCGTCCGCCCAGCGCGCGCACCGTCCGCGCGCCACGCGATCGAGAGCACCAAAGCCCCTACCGCGGCAGACAGGAACCATCCGTCATAGCGCGTGAGGCACGCCGTCGCGAGCACCGCGCCGCACTTCCACAGCGATCGCTTCGCCAAAGTCGTCCAGCCGTTCGCTCTCAGTTCCTGCACGAACTCGGCGAAGTGAACGACGGTCCAGATGAACAGCGCGAGATACAGTGGCTCGGTCATGGCGGTGGACTGCAGGTAAAGAAGATTGGGATTAAGCCCGTACATCGCAGCCGCCAATATTGCAACAGCGTTGGCATGCGACGGCCCGCGAGTCGAGTTCGCCACCGCCCCGCGTACCAGTCGAAACAGGCCGACCACTCCGAACACATACGCAGCCATCGAAGGCAGCGAACCACCAACGCCCGTCTGCCATGCCCAGTTCGACGCCACCAGCGGCATCATCAGCAGATGCGGCAGCGGCAGCCAGACCGTGCCGAGTTGCAGAAGGCCTGGCGTCTGCGAATCAAACACGCGCCGTGCGATGTTGATGTGGGCGACCGCGTCGCCATAGAGAAGAACCGCGCCATTGCGATAGGTAATCAGGAAGGCAACAACCGAAACGCACGCAGCCAGCGCCGCGACCGATGCAGTTTGGCGATCCCAGCGCTGCGAAGGAGGATTCATTCGAGGTGGGTTAGTTCGCGGAAAACCTGGAAGCGCTCTTCAATCTCGTCGCGCGTCAGCGACTGCAGCCGCTCGGTGCCGAAGCGCTCCACAGTGAACGATCCCAGCACTCCGCCATAGAACAATGCCCGCTTCAGCACCTCGCGGTTCACTTCGCCCTGCGACGCGATGTATCCCATGAATCCGCCGGCGAACGAATCTCCCGCGCCCGTGGGGTCCTGCACCTGTTCAATCGGCAACGCCGGAGCGCGGAATGGGTGATGTCCGATACCGAAGGCGCCTTCGCCGAAGAAAATGGTCGCGCCATACTCACCGTGCTTGATGACCAGCGCGCGCGGGCCCATCGACAGAACCTTCTGCGCAGCGCGCGGGAGGTTCGTCTCGTTCGCGATCATCTTGGCTTCGGTGTCGTTGATCAGCAGCACGTCGACCAGCCTGAGCATCTCGGCCAGTTCGCGGGGCGTGCCGTTGATCCAGAAATTCATGGTGTCGCCGCCCGTGAGCCGGACGCCGTTCATCTCCTGCCGCACCGCCGTTTGCAGCGACGGGTGAATGTTCGCCAGAAACAGAAAGTCCGTATCGGCATACTCTTTAGGAATTTTCGGCTGGAACTTCTCGAATACGTTGAGCGCCGTGAAGTCGGTTTTCGCCTCGTTCAGGTTGTCGGTGTAGTGGCCGCCCCAGCGGAAGGTCTTGCCAGGCGCACGTTCGATGCCGCGCGTGTCGATGCCACGCTTTTTCAACACGTCTTCGTGCTCGGCACCAAAGTCGTCGCCTACCACGGCCACCACTCGCACCTTGGTAAAAAAGCTGGCGGCCAGCGCAAAGTGCGTAGCAGCGCCACCCAGCACGTTTTCCACGCGCCCCGAAGGCGTGGCGATGTTGTCGAATGCAACCGAACCAACGACGAGTATGCTCATGGGTTAGGAGTGAAGTTACTTCCCCGGGGAAAGATATTTATCCAGAATCAGGCTCAGGTTGTTGCGCGTGGCCGCGGGAATCTTGTCGCGGTCGGTCAGAATCGCATGCGCCAGCGCCGACCCGCACTTGCAGGTGCGGTCCGCAGGCATGGCAGCGACCGTTTCACGCACCACATGGGCTGCGTTCTCCGCATTCTTCACCAGCACAGCCACAATCTGGTCGACCGTCACCGAATCATGATGCGGATGCCAGCAGTCGTAATCGGTCACCATGGCAACCGTCACGTAGCAGATCTCGGCCTCGCGCGCGAGCTTGGCTTCCTGCAAGTTGGTCATGCCGATCACGTCCATGCCCCAACTGCGGTAAATGTTCGACTCGGCCTTGGTGGAGAACTGCGGCCCTTCCATGTTGAGGTAAGTCCCGCCGCGCTTGCCGGTGACACCTGCTTTCTTGCAGGCGCCTTCCACCACGGTTGAGAGCTGCGGACATATGGGATCGGCGAAGGCGATGTGGGCGACGATGCCGTTCCCGAAGAACGTGTCGACGCGGTGCCGCGTGCGATCGAAGAACTGGTCGGGAATCACGAAGTCGAGCGGCTTGTGCTCTTCCTTGAGCGAGCCGACCGCAGAGACAGAAACGATTCGCTCCACGCCCAGTTGTTTGAAGCCATAGATATTCGCGCGGAAATTCAGTTCGGTGGGAAGAATACGGTGTCCGCGGCCATGACGGGCGAGGAACGCGACCTTTCGCCCTTCGAGTGTTCCGAGAACGTAGGGGTCCGACGGCTCACCGAACGGCGTCTCCTGCCGGACTTCCCGCACATCACTCAGGCCGGGCATCGTATACAGCCCGCTGCCTCCGATGATTCCAATCTCCGCCTGCGCCAAACGACCTCCCGGTGAACTCCGCCACTACGAAGCAAACGCATGATTATACAAAAGCGGATCGATGCATTCGCCAAGCACAACGTTTGTAGCGGGCAGGCTGGCGGACAAGAGTGTCCGCCCCCACAGTTCAAGCCCATGTGGGTCGGACACTCCTCTCCCACTGGGGTGCTGGCGAGCTTGGCATTAAAAGGTTTCCGGACGCTCGACTACAATCGAGCGCATGAAGTTTGTCCGGACGATCTTTGCCGCATTCTTCCTATGGACCGCGGCCTTCGCGCAGGAGCCCAAGTCGGTCACGGTTCCCATCACGCTCGACCACAACCGTATCGTGATCGACGTCTATCTTCCCTTACCCGATGGAAACACGAAGCGAGTGCGCGCCCTGGTCGATACGGGCGCAACAGAGATGACGGCCAGCCAGAGAGTGGGCGAGATCTTCGGACCCATCAAGTGCGATGCGCAAACGTGCGAAACGACGCTTCCGCCGGAAATCCAGATCGGTGGCATGAAGATTTCTCTGGAGAGAATGCAAACAGCCCACGCCCCCGCAGGAGTTCCCAAGGACGTCATGGTCGCCGGCATGAGTCCGGAGATCACACTGCCAGCCGCGATCCTGCGCAACTACGATGTCGTCGTAGACTACGCCACCCGGCAATTCACGATTGGCGCATCGGGTTCGGTCAAGTTTCAGGGCACCCCGACCAAGGCCAGAGTGAATCCGACGGGACTGATCGACATCACAGGCCAGCTTCAGGGCGAGTCTCTGAGGTTCGCTCTCGACACCGGATTGCCCATCAGCTTCCTTGACAGCGAGCGACTAGCAAAGTTGCACATCGCTCATCCCGCGTGGCCGTACTTGAAGGGCGCCGTCGGCGCCGCCAATGTGACGGGTTCGCCCGACGAGGCGGAGCGCGAACTACTGCGCATCCCGGACTTTCACGTCGGGACTGCGGCTCTCTCAGGAATTGCCTTCGCCAGCCTGCCGCCCGCCGCTCTCACGAAACTCAACGAGCGCGTGGGCGCCGACACCAACGGCCTCCTGGGCGGAGAAGCCTTGCGCAATTGCCGCGTTGGCATCGACTACGCGCATCAGACGGTATACATCGATGTCGTAAGCCACAACGCGGCGCCCGACATGGATGTCGTCGGCCTCACGCTGCGTCCGACGGTCGATGGACACTTTACGGTGTCGGCCGTTCTCAGCATCGACGGAAAGACCACGGTTCCTGATGTGAAATCAGGAGACGTTCTGGTCGGAGTTGATGGCGCGCCGCTCACAGGCGCAACGCTGGGGCAGGCATGGTCCCTGCTTAGTGGTACGCCCGGACAGTCTCGTGCATTGACCTTGGAGCGCGACGGAAGAGTATTTACCGTCAACGCGCCTGTGCGCCGATTCCTTGCACTGAAGAACGAGACGCCTGTGAAAAGTCCGCGCCGGAATCCGCACCGGCACAATTAGTTGGCAAGACCTTTCCACTCCAACGCACGGAGAACTGGGTAACTGTATCGAAGATCGCGGCTCGACATCCCGAAACGGGATGCTTGAACCTTCGTTAGCTAATGGATAATATTTTGCGTTTCTAGGCCCTCAGATGGGCAGCAAGTACTCGAACAACCTACAGCCATCACTCCACTCCCAAAGTACGCTCTACGGGCTCAGGAACGCTCGCCATGGGCATCCAGTGCGATGCCCGGACCGCTATTTTGTCCGTAAAACTTACCCAGGCCTGTTTTCAATAACTTAGCTTGTAGCGAATGAATCCCCGAACAAGACCTCGAACCGTCTGATCAATGTGAGGCGGCGGCCGGAAAGACTTCGTGCTCGATCTTCTCGGTCGTGTCCTGGTCGAGGCTCTCGCTGATCAGCACCGTGTCGCCCTTCATCTCGATGACGACTGGCCCCTCTTCCGTCAGGTAGCTGTGCTTGCCGGTCAGCGTCTCGACTATGACTTGTGCAGGCTTATCTGACTTGGCTTCGTCCCCGGTCTCGTGCGCGCGGGTGTAGCGGCTCTTCAAACCCTTCGCGTACACGTAGGCGAATTCAGAAGCCTTTTCCGGATTCGCCCAGCGGGACAGATACATCAATCCGAGCGGGGCTGATTTATCGCCTTTGGGACGGACCGCGTAGTAATAACCGCCGCGCCAGTGGGGATAGAGCCGCTTGGAAGTTTCCGGGCCGGCGTATTGATCGATCAGCAGCGCGGCATCAAACTCGCCGACCGCGCCCACATCGAACTTATCGTAAGCCTTGAAATCTTTCTTGAAGTCCAGCAGCGGCATGGGGGAAGCTTCTCTCCGGAGAGATAGACCCCGGGCTCCATGATCTCGCGCGTGGACCGCGGCGGATTTTTGAAAACTCCGGCGTAGGCCTTCTCCTTGCCGATCTTGGTGAGTAGTTCCGACTCAAAATCCAGCCCATAGCGATACGGAAACGTGAGGGCTTCCTTGATGTAGAGCGGCGCGTTATGAAACTCGACCGAATCGGGCGTGCCCACCAGCATGCCGGCCTTCAGAGCCTCAACGATCTGTGGTGAATCGACTACCGATTGCCCAGTGGGCGCGAGTTCGTAGTCGATGAGCACGACCATCGCCTGCCCTTCGACGACCGCCTGGTGCGCGGTCGTGGCCTCGTCGTTCTCGATGTCGGCCACGGTGGGCTCTTTCCGACTTGCGCCGAGATCGGTGTCGCCCGCCTTCATGTACTTCTCCAGACCGAAAGATTGGTCCTGCAGCGCGTGCGTCAACTCATGGGCGAGCACTGGCTTCTGCTGCTCGGCCTCGATCCAGTCGAGCAGGTTCACGGTTTTGGTTTTGGGATCGTAATAGCCAGCCACCTGCTCGCGCAGCAAGGCCAGGAGGAATGTCTGCAAATCGAAATTGCGCGGCAGAAGGCCGAACTTCTTCAACACTAGTTCCGAGCGGCGCAGGCGCTGCGAGTCTTCGTCTTCGTCCATGTGCTTGCGGATGAAAGCGACCACCTCGTCGCGGTTCACCAGCTTGCGCTTTACGTCTTCCTTGATCTGTAAGGACGTGTCTTTGCTGACAAATTTCAGGATCTGATCGACGGAGCGGAAGAGTTCCTCGGCTTCCTTGGGGGAGATTTTCTTCTCGGGCTCATCGGCAGTGGCCTGGTTGTCCCGACCGCTCTTATCCGCGGCGGGAGCTTCGGGTTGCTGCGGCTGCGATGCGGCAGGCGGATTCTGCGCCTGTCCTGCGTCTTGGATGATCCACACGCGCGCAGGTACGCTGGAGATTTGAGCCGCCGCATTTCCGAGCACGACGCCCTGTAAGGCGATCGCGCAGACGGCGCAGTGCAAAAACGTCGAAGCAATGTTCGTCAGCCTTGCTCGGCGACGCACTCGGCTGCAATGGATCATTGTTGTCCCACCCTTTCGGCAATCCATTGCCCGGCCTCTTTCGTGCCGAGCGTTCCACCCACATCCTGCGTGGTCTTCTTGGCTTGAACGGCGGCGAGCACGGCGTTTTCGATCTTCGTGGCGTTGGTTTCCATCCCGAGGTGCCGCAACATCATGGCCACGGTCAGAATCGCTCCGATTGGGTTCGCAACGTTTTTCCCGGCGATGGGAGGGGCCGAGCCGTGCACGGGTTCGAACATTGACGTTTTTCCCGGGTGGATGTTTCCGCTCGCGGCCACGCCTAAGCCGCCCTGCAGTCCGGCAGCCAGGTCGGTGATGATGTCTCCGAACATATTGTTGGTGACGATCACGTCGAACTGCCGGGGATCCCGTACCATCTGCATGCAGAGCGCGTCGACGTACATGTGCTCGGGCTTGATTTGAGGATGCTCGTGCGCAACTTCCTTGAGGACCCTTTGCCACAAGCCGCCGGCGTGGGTCATGGCGTTCGATTTGTCGCACATGAGGACGCGGCTGCGCTTGATGCCGTCCAGCTTGGGATTCTTCTCGCAATAGTCGAAGGCATACCGAATGATTCGTTCCACTCCCTTGCGTGTGTTGATGTCTTCCTGAATCGCAACTTCGTCAGCGGTGCCCTTCTTGAAGACGCCGCCAATATCTCCGTAAACACCTTCCGTGTTTTCTCGAATTACGACGAAATCGATGTCCTTGGGTTCGACGCCTTTCAGTGGGCAGAGCGCGGCGTCCAGCAGGCGAACCGGGCGAACGTTCGCGTAGAGGTCCATCTGGAAGCGCATGCCGAGCAGGATTTCCTTCGCGTGGAGGTTGGTCGGGACGCGCGGATCGCCGAAGGCCCCAACCAGGATGGCGTCGAACTCGCGGCCCAGCGTCGCAAAGCCGTCGGGTGGAACTGTGACGCCCGTCGGCGAGATACCGCGTGGCGCCCCAGTCGAACGGCTGGATTGCGACGTCCGCGCCCGAAGCCTGGAGAACGTTGATGGCTTGCGGGATTACCTCCTGCCCGATGCCGTCGCCGGCAAGGACTGCAATCTTCTTAGTCACGTGCAGAGAGTATCAAGTGATGAGCGTGTTTGCCATTCGCGGTCTCGACCTTCAGTGGCTAAAGCCGCCCAATCCTCCCGCTTGATACGGATCGACTTGGGCGACGGCGTAAGGTCCGCATCCGGCACAAGTCGAGTCACTTCTTGCGCTGCATTTCGAATTGCATGTGCGCGTCCTTGCCTTCGTGCCTCCACGTCCAATCCTCGCTGTAGTGGTCCGCGTCGGCGAAGCTGTAGACCGCTTTGTGCATATGGCCGGCCTGCGGAGAAGCCAGATTGGTGGCGTCCAGAAAATCGAACGTCACGGTTTTGCCGTCTGGCGAGATGACGGCCTGCATGCGCGGTTGATTGTTGCTTGGGCAGAAGTGCGTCATCATCAACTTCTGGCCGTCGACGTAATACAGGCTGGTCATGGCCTCATCGCCCATCTTGATATCGGCCATGACCGAGGTGCCACCCGCGATCGGACGGTAAGTTACTTCGGCCGTCTCACCGTGTGCGCCCTTGCCGACCCAGGTGCCCTCCATCGCTTTGAAGCGGTCGAGCGCTTTTTGTGCGTCGGACTGGGCGAAGGCAGTGGTGGTTGTTAGCAGCAGGAGGGTTGCGGCCTTGAGAAGTCTCATACGGATGTCCTCGACGGGATGTGATTTGAATGTCTTCTTCGTGCCGGTCACTGTTTGTCTGAGTCCTTGCGTGCACCCCATTTGGATCGAACAGCATCGATATTGCAGAGGGATTGCATAGGTCCTTCGCTGCGCTCGAGGATGACAACGCGTACGGAAATCTGTTTCTCAAACCTTGAGCATCGCCACGTTTTCCAACCTTCAGGCTCGCAAGCCGTGGCTTCATCTGTCCGCTATAATCAAGGGATACGCTGATGTCGCTTACTACCTCACATAACGACGCTCCCACATCGGCTTCTGCTGAAAAACAGTGGTCAGGGCGCTTCGGCAAGGTTACAGACGAATTTGCCGCGCTTCGGTCAACCTGCGGGGTCTACGAACTGCCGCAGCGCGTGAAAATCCGGCTGACGGGGAGCGACCGGGTGCGCTGGCTAAACGGCATGGTGACCAACAACATCCGGGACTTGGCGCAGAATCACGGTGTGTACGCGTTTTTGTTGAACCCGCAAGGGCACATTCTGGGCGACCTGATCGCCTTTCACCGGGGCGAGAGCCTGCTGGTGGAGTCGGATCAGGCGCAGTTGGCGAAGATTCTGGCCACGTTTGACCACTACATCATCATGGATGACGTCGAGGTGGCGGATGTGTCCGGCAGCCTGGCGTCGATCGGCGTGACTGGACCGAAAAGCGGCGCGGTGCTCGCGGCGGCCGGGATCGGACTTCAGCCAATGAAGCCACTTCAAGTAGCTGATCTGATGTGGCAGGACGTTCCGATCAGTGTGGTGCGCGGAGGAGATGCCGTCTTCCCGTCGTTTGAAATCTGGGTCGCGCCGCAGCAGGTTGCGCATCTCCGCGAGGCCTTGCAGAACGCCGGGGCAACGCTCATCGGTCAAGACGCGCTAGAACTCTACCGTGTCGCCCTGGGCATCCCGCTCTACGGGAAGGACATCCGGGAGCGCGATCTGCCGCAGGAAACCGAGCAGCAGCACGCGTTGAACTTCAGCAAGGGCTGCTACGTGGGGCAGGAGATCGTGGAGCGCATCCGTTCGCGCGGCAACGTTCACCGCAAGTTCACGGGGTTCAAGGTCGATGGGGCGCCTCCTGCCGTCGGTACAAAGATTCAGTTCCAAGGCAAAGATGTGGGCGAGATTACGAGTTCCGTGCTCGTCCCCGGGCCTGCTGGCGAGCAAGCTGTGGCGCTCGGCTATCTGCGCCGCGAACTCGCCGGGCCAGGTAAAGAGTTGGACATCGCCGGAAGCCGCGTAACCGTCTGCGAACTTCCCTTTCGCGAGTTGCTGAAGAATTAAAAGGAAATCAATATGGCTGACAAAAAGCAGGACACCGGCTTCACTGTGACTGATCGCAGGCTCTTCACCACCGATGGCGACCTGCGCTCCGATCTCCCGGAAGAAAAGCGCATCGAAGAGACCAAACCGGAAGCGCCCGCGGCATCCCCGGCGGCCACGGCTGTCGCTACGCCGGAGGCTGCGCCCTCCGATCTCGCGGACTCCAAGGTTCCTCCTCCGCCCAGCGCCGCTGAACAGAAAGCCAGCGATGACGCCTACAAGCAGTCTTCAAAAGATCTCGACGCGCGGGTCGAGCTGAGCGGCCACTCCGCCAAGGAGTTTGAAATCACGCTCGAGCGTTTCATGGCCTCGCTTTACATGAGCGCGATGATGCAAATGGGGATGATGGCCGAAGAGGGCGCAGAACCGCGCATCGACCTGATCGGGGCGCGCCAGACCATCGATACGCTGGCCCTGTTGCAAACGAAGACCAAGGGCAATCTCACCTCGACCGAAGAACATTTTCTGCAGAACTGTCTCTACGAGTTGCGCATGGCATACGTTGAGGTGACGAACGCGCTCGCCCGTCCCCCGCAGGCTCCCAGCCCGGCCGCGGGCGGCAAGACACGATGAAGGCAACACTAACGGTGCTCGGCAGCGGTACTTCGATGGGGGTGCCTACCATCGGCTGCGACTGCGCCGTGTGCCATTCGAGCGATCCGCATGACCGGCGCACTCGACCGTCGATACTGATCGAATTTAGTGGGAAGCACGTCCTGATCGACACCACCCCTGATTTCCGCGAGCAGGCGATTCGTGAAGGTATCCGCAAGATTGACGCGGTGATTTACACCCACGCCCATGCCGATCACATTCTCGGCATCGACGATTTGCGCCCCCTGAGCTATCACCGCGAGGGCAAGATTCCACTGTATGCGCGCCCCGAGGCAGCCGACTTCCTGCGGAAAATGTTCAGCTACATTTTCGACGCAGATTATAAGTTCGGCGGGCTGGCGCGGCTGGAACTGAACCCGATCGACGGGCCTTTTGAATTGTTCGGCAACCGCATTCAGCCCGTGCCGGTCATGCATGGAGACACCGAGATTTTCGGATATCGCTTCGGCAACGCCGCGTACCTCACCGACTTCAGCACGATTCCCGAATCATCGATGCCGCTGCTCGAAGGACTGGATGTGCTCTTTCTCGATGGCTTGCGGCACAAGCCCCATCCGACGCACTCGACCGTGGAGAATTCGATGCGCATTGGCGATCAAGTGAAGGCAAGGCGTGTGTTCTTCACGCATATTTGTCACGATCTGCCGCACGCGGAAACCAACGCAGCCTTACCGCCGCACGTGCGCCTGTCGTACGACGGCATGAAACTGGAGTTCGAGATCTAGATCGTTCCGGGCGACTCCGCCCACGCGTTCCATATGCAAGTCTTCCACCAACTCGAAGACGTTCCCGCGAACTTCGGCCCGACCGTGGTCAGCGTGGGCAACTTCGACGGCGTGCATCGGGCCCACCAGCATGTGCTCAAGGACATTGTGCAACGCGCTCGCCAGCAGAATGCGAAGTCCGTTGCCATCACGTTCGAGCCGCACCCGATGCGGATTCTGCGTCCAGACTCTGGCCTGGAGCTGTTGACGCCAACACCCGAGAAGCTGCACCTGCTGGAAGCGACGGGACTGGACGCCGTGTTGCTGCTGCCCTTCAGCCGTGATCTTTCACTGCTCACGCCGCGGGAGTTCGCCGAACGCATTCTGCGCGACTCGCTGCATGCCTGCGAGGTCCACGAAGGCTACAACTTCCATTTCGGCCACAAGGCAGCGGGCAACGTCGAGGCGCTGAAAGAGTTCGGCCGCGAGATGGGCTTCGTAGTGAGAGTGTTCGACGAGGTGGTGATGCGCGGCGAATCGGTCTCGAGCAGCCAGATTCGCAAGCTGCTGCGCGACGGCCACGTAAGCCGCGCGCGCCACCTGCTGGGGCGTCCCTTCGCGATTCTGTCGCCGCCCGGCCGCGGTCGCGGCTATGGCAGCAAGTACACCGTCCCTACCATCAACTTGAATAGGTACGAGGAACTGGTGCCGCAGGATGGCGTCTACATCACGCACAGCCGCGTGGGCAAGGAATGTTTCGAGTCGGTCACAAACGTCGGCAACCGGCCCACGTTTGGCGCGGATTCATTTGCCATCGAGACCCACCTGCTCAACTTTCATCCCATCGAATTGCAGGCGGATACCGAGGTGGAGATCTTTTTCCTCGAGCGCCTGCGGGATGAGATCAAGTTTCCCTCGGTGGAGGCGTTGCGCGAACAAATTGCAAGGGACGTTCACAAGGCGCGCCGGTACTTCCACCTGGCTGCTCTCCCGAAACGGTAGCAGCGTGGCTCAACGGACCGCGATGTCCGTCGCGGGAGACAACGGGGTCCGTTACAATCCGCATATATCTTGATGCGAGGTAAGACATATAACTTTATGAGTAAGAAAACGCTGCGCCCTTCCACAAAGAAGCTGTCGCAAGTTGTTACACTGATCGTTACTGGAATTATGGCTATCGCAACAACACAAACGCCCGTTTACGCTGCCGATACTGAGTTCGGCCCGAGCAATCCGTTTTACGCGGAGAGCACCCTTCCCTTTCACGCGCCGCCTTTCGACAAGATCAAAGACACGGACTATCAGCCCGCCATCGAAGCCGGCATGGCGCAGCAGCGCGAAGAGGTCGACAAGATTGCGAATGATCCCGCTGCGCCGACCTTCGAGAACACAATCGTTGCGATGGAGAAGACCGGACACCTCTTTGACCGCGCGATGCTGGCGTTCAACGCGGTGACGGGTGCGAACCTCAACCTCACGCTGCAGAAGGTGCAGGAGATCGAAGCGCCCAAGCTGGCCGCGCACTCCGACGCGATTTTTCTCGATGCGAAGCTGTTCCAGCGCGTGAAGACCATGTACGACAAACGCGCTTCCCTGAAGCTGGATCCGGAATCGATGCGGCTGGTCGACTGGTACTACAAGAAGTTCATCCACTCGGGCGCCAATCTCTCGGATGCCGACAAGGTTCAACTCAAGAAGCTGAACGAAGAGGAATCCACCCTCACGCAAGCATTCACCAGAAAGCTGCTGGCCGCCACGAAAGACGCGGCATTCGTGACCACGGACAAGGCTGCGCTCGCCGGGTTGACCGACGCGCAAATTGCCGCCGCGGCCGAAGCCGCCAAAGGACGCAAGGTCGAGGGATACGTCATCCCGCTGCAGAACACGACGCAGCAGCCCGATCTCGCGGTGCTGCAGCAGCGCGCCACTCGGCAGACGTTGTTTGAGAATTCCTGGAACCGCGCCGAACGCGGCGGCACGAACGACACTCGCGACACGGTGGCGCGTCTCGCAGAACTGCGTACGCAGAAGGCGAAGCTGCTCGGGTTCCCAAACTACGCCAGCTGGAAACTCGAAGACCAGATGGCCAAGAATCCGGCGGCCGCGCTTAAATTCATGGACTCGCTCGTGCCCGGCACGACCGCCGCGGCGCATAACGAGGCGCACGATATCCAGGCGCTCATCGAGCAGCAGAAGGGCGACTTCCAAGTCGAGCCATGGGACTGGGACTTTTACTCCGAGCAGGTGCGCAAGGCGAAGTACGACCTCGACGAATCGCAGATCAAACCTTACTTCGAGCTGAATAACGTGCTGGAAAACGGCGTGTTCTATGCCGCGACCCAGCTGTACGGCATCACGTTCAAAGAGCGCAAGGACATTCCCGTGTGGCAGTCGGATGTCCGTGTGTTCGAGGTGAGCGACGCCGATGGCAAGCCCCTGGCGCTCTGGTACTGCGACTACTTCAAGCGCGACAACAAGAACGGCGGCGCCTGGATGGACAACCTGGTCAACCAGTCGAAGCTGCAGGGCACGCTGCCGGTGGTCATCAACGTCGCGAACTTTGCGAAGCCCGTCGAGGGACAACCGGCGCTATTGAATTTCCGTGATGTAACCACCATGTTCCACGAATTCGGCCACGCCCTGCACGGAATGTTCGCCGACACAATGTACCCGACGCTTTCCGGAACCTCCGTGGCTCGCGACTTCGTGGAGTTCCCGTCGCAATTCAACGAGAACTGGGCGACATATCCGGCTGTGTTCCATCACTACGCGAAGCATTACCAGACTGGCGAGGCCATGCCTCCCGAGCTGATGGCGAAGATCAAGAAATCGCTCAAGTTCAACCAGGGGTACGCCTTCACCGAGGTGGTCGCGGCCGCGCAACTGGATATGCAGTGGCACACGCTTCCGGCGGGCACTCGATTGCAGAATCCGGACGAGTTTGAAAAACAAGCGCTCGAAAAGACGCATCTTGCTCTCAGCTACGTACCGTCCCGCTACCGTTCCAGCTACTTCGCGCACATCTGGGGTGGAGGCTATTCAGCGGGCTACTATGCCTACCTGTGGGCGGAAATGCTCGACCACGATGCGTTCCAGTGGTTCGAGGATCACGGCGGACTGACGCGCGCGAACGGCGATCGCTTCCGCAAGATGATTTTGTCTCGCGGGAACACCGAGGATCTCGAAAAGATGTACGACGCGTGGCGTGGCGCCAGCCCGTCGGTTGAGCCCATGATGAAGTTCCGCGGACTGGTTCCGGAGAGGGGCAAGTAGTAGAAGCTGATGCGGAGCGTCGGTCGATGAAGTCCGACGCTCCGATTCATCGCTCCGCCTCCCATTTCGCCGTTGCAAAGCCTGCGGCCAACCCCCACAATCTTCCGAATGTCCGCCGCGCCTGCGACCTTTTCCCAAACAACTCCTGCGCAGCGCCGAACGCTGTTAGCCGCTTCTCTCGGCTGGATGCTCGATGCGTTCGACGCGATGCTCTATGCCCTGGTGCTCGCCCACATCATGAGCGACCTGGGGATGAGCAAGGCCACGTCGGGCTTTCTGGCGACGCTTACCCTTCTGGCCTCAGGCATTGGCGGCGTGATGTTTGGCTTTCTCGCCGATCGCATCGGGCGCAAGCGCGCCCTGATGCTGAGCATCCTGACCTACTCGCTTTGCTCGTTCGCCTCGGGGCTGTCAACCTCGATTCTCATGCTGGCGGTTTTCCGCTTCATACTCGGGCTCGGCATGGGCGGAGAGTGGAACACCGGCGCGACCCTGGTCGCAGAAACATGGCCCACCGAGTTGCGCGCGAAGGCGATCTCGATCGTGCAAAGTTCGTGGGCGATCGGATACGCGCTGGCTGCGCTGGTGGCGGGCATCGTTCTGCATTACGCCAACTGGCGCATGGTGTTCTTCGTCGGAGTTCTGCCAGCAATTGTGACCCTGTGGATTCAGAGCAGCGTGCCGGAATCAGGGATGTGGCAGGAGCAGCAACGGCGAGTGCAGGATTCGACACTCCTTGCCAGCCAGCAGGCTGCGCATGAGCACGCGAGCTTCATCGGGATCTTCCAGCCGCCTTACATGCGCTATACGCTGGCGCTGTTGTTCGCCAACTTTTTCGGGATGTTTGCGTGGTGGGGTCTGTTCACGTGGCTGCCGCCATATTTGTCGCTGCCGGTGAGCCAGGGTGGACGTGGATTTGGTGTCGTGGGAACAACGACCCTGCTCGTCACGCTGAATCTGTTCGGGATGTTTCCCGGCTACGCGAGTTTCGGATGGATCGCCGATCGGCTCGGCCGGCGGCGGTCGTTCCTGCTGTACACGCTGACCGCTGCGATTCTCGTCCCCCTATATGCCATGGCGCGCCAACCCTGGGTGATCCTGATTCTCGGCATGCTCACTGCATTTTTCGGGACGGGATTCTTTTCAGGCTCAGGAATCATTGGCAGCGAAATCTTTCCAACGCGCGTTCGCGCCCGCGCCCTTGGCTTCACCTACAACGGCGCGCGTACCCTGAGTTCGATCGCGCCATACGTGATCGGACGCGTCGGTCAGGCTAAAGGGTTGAGCTGGGCGTTCTTCTTGTGCTCGGCAGCATTCTTCCTTTCAATGCTGACGGCAACGCAGTTGCCTGAGACGCGCGGGAAGGTGTTGGAGTAAGAAGGCCTGTGAACTCCCCGCTCACTCAATCGGCTCGACGACCGCACATTCCTCTCCGGCGCGCTCTGGCAGTTGTACGATCACGATAGCAACGAGCACGATGACGATGCCCAGCGCTTGCATGGGGCGAAGGGCTTCACCGAGCAATAACGCTGCCAGCACAATCGAGAATACCGGCTCGAGACAACTCACAACAATGGCACGTGTCGGCTCGAGGTATTGCAGTCCGGCAAAGTAAAGAGAGAAAGGTGCCAGCATCGAGACCACCGCGAAAACGGCCAGGAAGGCTAACTGCTCTGCGGAGTAGTGGGCCGCTGCGAGCTTCCACGGGGGATTCACGAATATCCAGAAAGCCGCGGCGCTGAACGTTGTGTAAAGCAGTACGATCCAGCGGTCGTAGCGCGTAAGCAGGCGGTGGCCGGCGATGTTATAGAACGCAAACGACACTGCCGCCAGCAGCGCGGCCAGCACCCCGATCGGGTCTAGGCGGAAGCCACCCGCGCCGACTATTCCAATCGCAAGCGCGCTGCCGAGCACGGCCAGCCCAACCGCCGCCACCCGTTGCGCGGTCGCTCGCTGCAATCCGCGAACCACCATGTAGAGCAATACCAATACAGGCGCCGTGTATTGAAGGACGATGGCTGTCGCCACATTCGTTTTCTGAATCGAGAGGTAGTAGAGATAGTTCGACGCCGCCACGCCCAGAATCCCCAACGCCAGGGTGCGCCCGAAGTCCGAGGCAGGCAATTTGAGAGTTCGCCAGCCACGCCGCCAGAGAAGCACCGGCAGCAACACGAGAAATGAAATCGTAGTGCGGCTCTGCGAAAGAATCAGCGGATCGATCGGTTGCAAAGCCTGCCCAGATGGCAACAGTCTGCCCGTGAAAGCGGCTCGCCCCAGCGTCGCGGCCACTCCCCACAGCAAAGTTGCAGCGGCGATGAAGACGTATCCACGGACCGGGTGCGTCTTATTCGTCAAGGAGTTTGTCGATGCGGTCAGGATCGAAGCCGATCAATACTTCGTCACCGATCACGAGCGTGGGGGTGGAGTGACTCTTGTACTTTTCGGTCAGGTCGCGAACGGCCTCGGGGTCGCGGGTGATGTCGCGTTCCTCAAAGGCCGCGCCCTTCTCGGTGAGCAACATTTTCAGCACCTGGCAGGGCGGGCAATCGGGTTGGGTGAACAGCACGATTTTCGGTTTCATCGCCACGATAGAGATGCGGCCACACGCCTTCGCGGTCCGAATGTTTTCTTAAGGCTCGAGCAGTTCGATCTCGGAAGTGATTTTCGCCGTCTTTTCAAGCATGGCCGAAACCGAACAGTACTTCTCTTTCGACAGGCGCACCGCGTCTTCCACCGACTTGCGGGCGACCTTGCCGCCAACAACGTACGTCAGTTTGATCGATGTGTAAACCGTCGGCGGCTCGGGCGCGCGTTCGGCCGAGGCGCGCACTTCGAGGCTGGTGAAGGGCTCGCGCTTCTTGCGCAGGATGCTGGCAACGTCATAGCCCGTGCAACCGCATAAGCCGATGAGTACGAGTTCCATGGGACTGTTGGCGGTTTTCTTATCCCCGTCAACGATGATGGCGTGGCTGCTGCTTGATTCGGCCGCGAAGCGTTGATTGTCTAACCATACGGCTTTGGCTTCGGTCATAGCAGTATCAATTCACCTCAGCGGCTGAAGCCGCTCGAATATCGCGCTCCTAACGGCACGACCGAAGTCGTGCCCTTCCCGCTTCGGTTTACCGTCGGTTGTCCGTCATCGGCTCGGGGTGAATCAGCACGCGGAACAATTCCGGCGCGTCCTGCTTGAAGCGGATTTCCAGATCGGTTTGAATATCGTGCACCCGCGACAGCGGCAGATCATCTGGCAGCGTGCAGTGGCAGGAAACGTACAACCGGCCACGCACCCGCTTGATCTGGATCTCGTGCATGTCGAGCACGTCTGGAAACTCCGCGGCGGTTGCCTTCAGGCGGCGTTCGAGCGCAGGGTCGCGGACGATTTCATCTCCGGGCTCGATGGTTGCGGGCTCGCTTTCGATGTGCGTCAGAATCGAAGAAATTTCTGGCACTTCTTCGCGCATTTCCGCTTCGAGCGCGGTCACCCGATCATGCGCTTCTTTCAAAGCGAGTCGCTCGTCGAGTTCCAGGTGCTGTTCCACCAGAATACGGCCATGCAGATCCTGAACACTCACATCATGCACGTTCAGGTTATGCCGAGTCGCCACCGCTCGAATCTGATCAAAGATGTTTTCTTTGCGATCGGCGCGGGGAACCGAGTTCACGGTCACGTCGGCATCGGGCAGCACGTTACGCACTGCAGTCCTCACCATCTCTGCGACTCTCTCCGAGTGCTGGAAAGTCACGGTACGCGCCAGGGCCACGGCGACGTCGGCGAAATAGCGATTCCCCGCCCTGCGGATGCGAACACGGTCGACCTCGAGCACCCCATCTACACGGCGCATGGCATCGATGATCTTGGAACGTACCCCGGCCGGAGCGGCATCGAGCAGGGCGTCCACAGTCTTGCGCGCCAGCCTCCAACTCACTTGCACGACGATGCCGGCAACCACCAGGGCAGCGATCGGATCGGCGTCCCGCAGCCAGTCGATGTGGTACGCGCGGCCTGCGAGAACCAGCAGGAGCCCGAGGATCACGACGCTGCTCGACCAGACATCGGTGGAAAAGTGGAGTGCGTCGGCTTCCAGCGCCTGGCTGTCGTACTTTTGAGCGATGCGGCCCAGCAAGCGCGAGCGCCACACGTCCACGCCGATCGAGATCAGCATAACCACAAACGCCCACACCGACGGCTCGATCTCGACTCTCCGGAAAAACAACCGTTCGATGGCTTCGTAGATGATCCAGACGCAGGTCAGCAGCAGGAGACCGGTTTCGATGAAGGCGGAGAAGTTTTCCACCTTGCCGTGGCCGTACTGGTGATCGGCATCGGCAGGCTTGTCGGAGACCTGCACGGAAAAGAACGTGATAATCGCGGCTACCAGGTCGAGCCCCGAGTGTGCCGCCTCGGAAAGAATGCCCAAGCTGCCCGTGGTGAACCCGACCACGATCTTGAGGCTGGTAATCGCGATCGCAGCCAGAACCGAATTGCCCGCCACCGAGCGTTTTTCTGCTCGCATGGAGGCGGACGAATACGGCATGGGCGAATCCGACATATGCCGTGATTATCTCTGTTGCGTGGCGCTGGCGTCCAACTTGTTTCCATGAACTAGCGAGGTTCGCATCACAGAGTTCACAGGAATTCGTGTGTTACGATCAGCACCAACCAAGGAATGAACTCCGGCAAGCCAACTGTAGTCGTTACCGGCGTCTCGGGAAATCTCGGGCTCCGCCTCCTGCCCCAACTAGGCGATTTTTCGGTGATTGGTATCGACGTGGCTCCTCCGAAGACGGACCTGCCGATCCGCTTCGTGCGCATGGATCTGGGACTCGAGGAGTCGTGCCGCGCGCTCTACAACCTGTTTCGCGAAACCCGTCCTTTCTCGGTGGTCCATCTCGCGTTCGTGCTCGACCAGCAGCGTGCAGGCGTGATTGACGTGGATCGGATGTGGCACATCAACGTGGCCGGCACGGCGCGCGTGATGGAAGCCATCACGGAAGCCAATCGCAACGAAGACACGGGCATTCGCCAGTTGGTCTTTCCAAGCAGCGTGGCGGTGTACGGCCCTGACGTGCCCGGCCCTGTAACTGAAGACTTTGCCTTCGACGCGCACACCCTGCCCTACGCGATTCACAAGCGCGAAAGTGATGAAGTGGTGCAGCAACGCGCGCCTTCTTTGCGGGGATGCAGCGTCTACATACTTCGCCCGCATATCTTCGCGGGGGCTAGCGTCGACAACTACATGCTCGGAGCGTTCCGCGGATCGCCCAACGGCAAGGGCAAGCGCGCCGCGCAGATGCGCAAGGAGGGCAAGCGGCTTCCCTGCATGCTGCCCTATGGCCAGCGTTTTGTGGACAACCAGATCCAGTTTGTCCACGTGGATGACATGGCGCGCCTGATTGCCTGGATCCTGAAGCGCGAACCGGAAGCCCGGCGTTTGACTATTCTCAACGTGACCGGGCGCGGCGAACCACTCACGTTCGGCCGCTGCATCGAAATGGCGCGCGCCAAGCTGATTCGCGTGCCGGGACAGTGGTCGATGCGACTGGTGCTGCAATTTCTCTGGAAAATGGGGATCTCGGCGATCCCACCCGCGGCCGTGCCCTACATGAGCGGGCAATACATCATGAACACCGACCGGCTGAAGAAATTTCTGGGAGACGACTACGAGAAGGTGATCCGCTACTCAGTGGTCGACGCCTACGCCGACTCATTCAAAACGCCCGCGCCTGTGAGCGAAGCCCAGAAGCTCGTCGCCCGCTGACGGGCGAACTCACAATCAACTTTCACATCCAGAATTCTGTAGTCGTCATTTAAGAATTGTCAGCCTGAGCGCAGCGAAGGACCTGCTTTTTTCTGCACCACAAGCACAGACGCTGTGGGCTACTTCAGTCCTCGATATAGCCCGGCAGTTCCAAATGTATAAGGCGTCCACGAAGCTTCCCTGAAGCCCGCAGCGCGCATGCGGGCGATCATTTCGTCGGGCCGCGGAAATCGCTCCACGGATGCGGGCAAGTAGGCATAAGCGCCCTTTACCCCTGAGATGGCGGTGCCCACTTTCGGCAGCACGCGATGGAAGTAGACGCCATACATCTTGCCGATGATGCCATCGGGCTTGGCGCATTCCAGAATTCCCATTTCACCACTGGGGCGCAGCACGCGGACGATCTCGCGCAAACCGGCATCGTAGTCGGCGAGGTTGCGGAAACCGAATGCGGAAGTGACCAGATCGAGCGAGGCATTGGCAAAGGGCAGGTTCAGCGCGTCGGCTTCGATCCAGCGCGGCGAGTTGCCGTTCGACTTGCGCACCGCGCGCTCGAGCATAGCGTGTGAGAAATCGAGGCCAGCGATCAGGGCGCCGTCGTGCCCAGCTTGCCTTTTCAGCGCGAACGTCATGTCGCCGGTTCCACAGCACAAATCCAGCACACGCGCATCGGCTCGACTCAGGATTGCGGAGAACGCACGCGCTGTCCGCCACCACCACCAGCGATCGATGTTGAACGAGAGAACGTGGTTCAGCAAGTCGTAGCGGGGCGCGATGGCGGAAAACATTTCGCGCACGGCCTGCGCGGCAGAGGCGCGGTCAGTCGCACCTTCAGGCGCAGTGCCGATGACCGATGTTTTATTAGCTTCAACCATTCGACTGGACTTCTGTTGACCTTCGCGGCTCAACCGCATTTTGTAACGCCCGCATCTTGCCGGCAGTCGCGAGGGTATCTTGGCCTCGCGCGCGGCGGACGAGACGCCCACCGGACTGCCGCCGGGACGGCTGCGCTACCACTATGCCCGCGATAGTTCTTGAATTTCCTTCACGGCCAACAGCACGACTTCGCCCGGCACGTCATTCACGATTTCCACCTTCCCGATTTCGGTGGGCAGAACGAAATGCACCTTGCCATTGCGCGTTTTCTTGTCGGACTGCAGCCGGCGCAGAATGCTGGGCGCACGCACCTCGAGTTTTGGCAGCTTGCCGACTTCGCGCGTGGCATCGCGGATGCGCTGGGCATCATTCTCGCTAAGCTTGCCGACGCCGGCCGCCACCCGAGCAGCAGCGATCATGCCCCAAGCCACGGCTTCGCCATGCAGCAGGGAGCGGTAGTTAGTCTCGGCCTCGAGCGCGTGCCCGATGGTGTGTCCGAAATTCAGCACGCGGCGCAGGCCATTTTCCTTCTCGTCCACCGAAACCACATACGCTTTCAGCCGAACGGACTCCGCAATCAACTTCTCGACGGTCGCCGGATCGCGCTTCGCGATGGCCGCGCGGTTTTGTTCGAACTCGCGAAACAGATCTGGATTGCCGATCACGCCGCACTTCAGCGCTTCGTAGAGGCCGGCTCGATACTCGCGCTCCGGCAGCGACGACAGGACGGCGGGATCGATCAGCACAGCACGCGGCTGCCAGAAAGCTCCGATCAGGTTCTTCCCTGCTTTCAGATTGACACCCGTCTTGCCGCCGACCGAAGCGTCCACCTGCGCAAGGACGGTGGTGGGAATCTGCACAAATTCGACGCCGCGCATGTACATCGAAGCCAGGAAGCCCGCCACGTCCCCGGCCACTCCGCCGCCAAACGCAATCACGACCGCGTTGCGATCGGCCCCCAGTGAACTGAGCTTCTCTGACAACCCTTCCACGGTCGCCAGGCGCTTGTGCTGCTCCCCCTCAGGCATTTCGAGAATCTTCGCATCCAAGCCGGCGTCGGCCAGAGACGCCATTAGTTTTTTTCCCCATTTACGACGGACCGGGGCGACCGTCACGACGAACAAACGGCTTCCGGCCGGCAACAGGTCGCGCAGGAGTCCGCCGGCCTTGGCTAGCAGGCCGGTTTCAATCATCGCCGCGTAGGAGCGCGGCTTCACGTCTACGGGGATAGTGATCATGTGGAATATCCATCATAGCGTAGGGCGTGAAAACGCCTGGGCGAGAAGGCTAGACCTTCTTCTTTCCCGGGAACACGACCGATGCCACTACCGAGATCGCGATCACCCCGGCCACTGTGCCCAGCGCCACGTGCGTCGGCACCGCGTAGTAGTGCGACGCCAACATCTTCGCGCCGATCAGGATGAGCACCAGCGACAGCCCGTAGTGCAGGTACTCGAACAGGTCCATCATGCCGGCCACGGCGAAGTACATGGAGCGCAGGCCCAGAATCGCGAACACGTTCGAGGTGTACACGATGAATGCGTTCAGCGTGATGGCCAGCACCGCCGGGATCGAATCAACAGCAAACACGATGTCCGTGGTCTCCACCACGAGCAGAACCACGACCAGCGGAGTCGCATAGAGGCCCGGGCGGCGCACCCAAAACTTTTCGCCTTCATAGTCCTCCGTAACCGGGATCCACTTCCGAAATAACTTGAGCAGCGGATTACGTTCCGGATCGACTTCCTCGTCGCCTTGCCGTAACAGCTTGAGCCCGCTGTAAACCAGTAACGCACCGAATACGTAGATGAGCCAGTGAAAGCGCTGAATCAGGCTGACGCCGGCCAGAATGAAAATTCCGCGCGTGATCAGTGCTCCCAGGATGCCCCAGAACAGAACGCGGTGCTGCAGTTCGCTGGGAACGCGGAAGAATCGGAAGATAACCAGAAAGACAAAAAGATTGTCGATGCTCAGAGAGAGTTCGATCAGATAGCCAGTCGCGAACTCAAGACTCTCCGTGCGACCGTGCCAGATGTAAACGAGGACGGCGAATGCTGAGGCCAGAGCGATCCACATCGCGCTCCAGCCGAGTGCCTCGCGGAACGTGACCGTGTGCACACGGCGATTGAACACGCCCAGGTCGAGCGCCAGCATGACCAACACGAAGACGTTAAAAAGGATCCAGAAGAGTAGCAATGTAAGACTCGAGAGTACGCGGTTTCCAAAGTATCGCTGTCGTTTAACAAGCCGACGGGCGAGGACGCCCTTCGCTCCATTCGTACTAGGAGAGTGTGACTTTTATTTCGCCCTTCCCCGCTTGCCGTTCTCCCATTCCGCCCAGATCCCAAGCAGCCTCATTTGTTCGTCGGAGTGGGTGTCGCGGAGGATCTTGTCGATTTGCGGTCGCGTGAGACGCGGGCCGATCCGCTCCCGAGCGTTCGCAAGTCCGTAGGCCACGACGGTCATCTCCGCCACATGCTTTTTCAATTGCGGGATGTCGACCTTGTCGTAGGTATCGGAAGTGGCGTGATAGTTTTCGAGGTAGTTGGCTTCGGCCTGCTCGGCGACCAGCGTCGGCACGCCTTCGAGCAGAAAATCGTAGTGGTCCGTTCCCCACTCCACGTCGTCGGTCTTCAATTCCTCAACGCCGAATTGCTTGAGAGGAGCGATCATGGGTTGCAGGGCCTCGGCCATGTCCTTGCGCCCACCGGTGGAGAAACCGGTCACGCGCCCGGTGCCGGCGTCGATCACAACAACTCCCGCAGCCTTATCGAGCTCGTTGCGATGTGCGGTCGCGTAAGCTCGCGAGCCCATCATTCCCTCTTCTTCGCCCGAGAACAGAATGAATCGGATCGTGCGCTTCGGTCTGAGGCCTGAGGCTTTCAACGTGCGCAGCGCGTCGATCACCAGAGCGGCGTTGCACCCGTTATCGAGTGCGCCTGTGCCTAGTTCCCACGAATCCAGGTGCGCTCCCAGGATCACGAACTCATCGGGCTTTTCGTTTCCGCGAAGTTCCGCGATGACGTTTGACGCCGTAATCGGACCGCCGATCTTGTTGGGGATCGCGAGGTCGGCCCAAACCGGGTGCCCCGAACCTAAGAGCCTGCCGATGCGCTCGCCGTCTTCACGTGCCACGACGATCATGGGCAACTTATCAATCTCGCCGGCCGCCGCGTTGGTGTGGCGATACAAAATGTCGTGCTCGCGGGTGGCGATGAACGCGATCGCCGTGGCCTTGCCTTTTACGGCCGCATCGATGACCGGCGGTGGGTCCATGTACTCGTTGAAGAGGTCATCCCATTTCTTGAGCACATCGGAGTGAACGAGCAGAAGCTTTCCGGAAATATCGCCGGCTTTCTTGAAATCGGCAGCGGTGCCCTTGCCCACGTCGACGACGGGAACGTGCTTGGCGGCGAGGGCCGGAGCGAGCGCAACCGAAACGGCGCGCAGCCGGAACTCGACGGCGGGAACGGACGCCAGCTTGGTGTCGGTGGCGGTCCCGGTCGTAGAGACCGTCACGACGGTCGCGCCTTCAGCCCACGAGTGCGGAAGCTTGAAGTCTTCGGTCTGTACGCGATCGGCACCTGCTTCCTTGAACGCAGCCACGCCCCACGCAACGGCGCGCTCCATGGCAGGCGTTCCGGGAACGCGGCCGCCGATTTCGTCGGTGAGGCGGCGCAGGTTGTGCTCGATGGGCGAAGGCTTAAGCGCGTCCTGGATGAGAAGGTCGGCGTCCGACTTCGCTTGCGCGCCCGCGAGCGCCACGGCGAAGAGCAGGCAGGCTGGGCAGAGAACCCTAAGCAACCGGGAGTTTTTCATAGGAGCCGTCATTAGAAATCAAATGCGGGAAAACGGAAAGGCGGGAGGGCAGGTCAGGTGTCAGGTCTTAGGTGTTAGGTGTTGGCCTTCAGGTCTGAAATCTGCAATCTAAAATATGAAATTCTCGTCCCTAGCGCGCGTCCAGCATCCAGACCGTTTGCAGGATCACGTCGCCCACGATCTGCAGGCTCTTGGGACTGAGCTTGTCCATCGTGTCTTGCGGCGTATGGTGGAAGACGTCCTCGTAGCCGTAGTCGAGGTCGATCAAGTCGGCGCTGGGGACGCCGATTTTCAGGAACGGAAGGTGGTCGTCATCGACTGGAATCTTGCGTTCGAAAAAATGCGACTGATAGCCGAGTTGCGTGGCCGCCTGGTAGATCAGATCCTCGAGCCAGGGCGTTGAAAAGGTTTCCTGCTCGATGTTCAGGTCAGCGTCTCCGATCATGTCGGCCAGCAGCAGAGCTTTGATCTTCTTTGCCGTGCCGTCCTTTTGCCAGCGCTCGGCCAGATGTTTTGTGCCATAGAGGCTGTCCGCGTCGGACCATTTACGCATGGCCTCTTCGGCGTCGGTCCACACTAGCCATACGCTATAGCCTTCGCGCTTCTTGCCGCGAATCTGGTTGGCGATTTCCAGGAGAATCGCAGTCGAAGAACCGCCATCATTCGCGCCCACGTACTTAGTATCGCGCAGCGGATAGTTCGTGTCGTAATGCCCGGCGATCACGATGATGCCGTCTTTGGTCCCGGGAAATTTCGCGATGATGTTGCGCACCGGAAACTTGCCCTCGACGGTGTCGGCGGTGAAGGTATCGCTTTCCACCTCGTCACCTTTGAGATGGGACACGATGTAGTTCTCGAGCTTACGATGATTCTCGCTGCCGATCGGCCGCGCACCAAATGCCGTCACTTCCTTCGTATACTGCATGGCGCGTGCGGCGTTGACTTTCGGGGCTTGGCCAACCGGCCCAGTTTGGGCCGGCGGAGGCGCGGGTGCGGCAGCGTTTCTCGTCTCCTGGATTGGAGCGCTGGGCGGAGACTGCGCTTCCGTTTTCGCCGGCTTGCACGAAACGGCGCCCAACAGGGCGAGTGCCAGAAGCATCGTCATTGTTCCTTCACTCTCCACGACGCGCCTCAACCCTTTTCTTGTCGCTCGCGCCGAGCTCGACGCTGTTTGGGATGCACTAACCACGCGATACCGATGGACAAAACGTACAGCCCCACCATCGGGGCCGCGAACAGGCACATGTTCAGAATGTCGGTGGTGGGCGTCAAAATCGCGGCAATGATAAAGATCACCAGAATCGAGTAACGCAGATTGCGCCACATCCAGCCGGCCGTCACGATCCCCATCAACGACAAGAAGAAGACGAGGATGGGCATCTCGAAAATCACGCCCATGCCGACGATGATGGCGAGGAACAGGTCGGTGTACTCACCGATCGTGATCATGGGCTGAAATTGCTTGGAGTAGCTGATCAGGAAGTCCAGAGCAGCCGGGAAGACGACCTTGTAGCCGAAGGCCCCGCCGCTGCAAAACAGAATTACGGTCAGGAATACGAAGGGGAAAACGTATCTCTTCTCGCGCCGATAAAGGCCGGGAGCGATGAAAGCCCATACCTGGTAGAGCACAAAGGGCGAGGTAAGGAAGAGCCCCGCAACGAAAGCGGTCTTCAGATACAGATTGAAGCCGTCGGTGGGATTCAGGTAGACAAGCTTCTGCTCCAGGCCGTTCTTGCGCAGCGCCTGCATGATGGGCTGCTGCACGAAGTCGTAGATTTTCTCCGCATAACCCCAACATGCGAAGAAGCCAACCACCATGGCGATGAGCGAATAGATAATACGCCGGCGCAATTCCTCGAGGTGTTCGAGAAATCCCATCGCTGGCAAGCGGTCTTTTTCTGTTTCGGGCGCCTCGGAGAGCGTCTCAGGCATCGGGAGCAGCCTTGTTACCGGCTTCGCTGGGCGTCAACTGCGCGGGCACGTGCTCAACGGGAGGGACATCGATCAGCGTCCCGGTCGCCACCGAGCCCGCGGGGGGTCACTCGGAGGCAGGATCTCGGGCTTGGTTTCCCGCTCGATGTTGGCAATTTCGGTCTCGATCTGCGTTTTGAATTCGTTGGAGGCGCGCTTGAACTCGTTCAAAGCCTTGCCAATCTGCCGGCCGATCTCCGGCATCTTCTTTGGCCCAAAAATAATGAGGGCCAGCAGGAAAAGAAACACCATTTCTGGAAAGCCAAGATTCATACCCACACATGATACTGCCGGACTCTGATCGGCAGCAATGTGATCCAGATCACCTGCAATCATTTTCTCGTGACTGATCCCCCTCATTTCACGGTATCCTTGCGCGACCCGATGGCCGCCGACTCACCCTTCCCACAGCCGACTACCATCCCCAACTGGTCCGCGCGTATTCCCGCGCTCGATGGTCTGCGCGGCGTCGCGATTCTGCTAGTACTCCTGCGGCACGCAGTATTCGGCGTGAGTTCCGTACAGGGCATCGAAACTCATTCGCCTGCAACGTTTCTCTTTCTGGCCGCCGGGCAATTGACCTGGAGCGGCGTGGATCTGTTTTTTGTGCTCTCCGGATTTCTGATCGGCGGAATTCTGCTCGATGCACGCCCTTCGCCCCGCTATTTCCAGACGTTCTACCTGCGCCGCGTCTTCCGAATCCTTCCCCTCTATTTTGTGGTCATCGGACTCTCGCTGCTGCCCCATCTGCTGGCGGAGTTTTCAGCGGCGCGTGCCTCCCGCACTTCCCCACTCCCGATTCCGTGGTGGGCTTATGCGCTGTTCATCCAAAACTTTTGGATGGCTGTGCTGGGAACGTTCGGCCCCAGCGGAATCGGCATCACCTGGTCGCTGGCTATCGAAGAACAGTTCTATCTGACCATTCCGCTGCTCATTCGCAAGGTGCGTCCGCGGAATCTCCTGATCGTATTGTTGATGGTGATTTTCTGTGCGCCGTGGCTGCGCGTGCTCTTGCACTCCAGCATGCGTTTCGCCGGGCTGGCCAGCTACGTGTTGACACCCGCGCGCGCCGATGCCTTGAGCCTGGGCGTCCTGGCCGCGTTGCTGGTGCGCAATGTCGTCTTCTGGGAGTGGCTAAAATCACATCGCACGCTTCTGTGGTCCGTCACGCTCTGGTTGTTTGCGGGCACGTGCTACATGACATGGCAGGGCTACGATGCGCTGTCCTTGCCGATGACGACCTGGGGATTCTCCTGGCTGGCCGCGTTCTATACCTGCATTCTGCTAATCGCGATCCTGCCGGGCCGAGGGATTGTCGTGCGCATCCTTCAGAACAAATCCCTGATGTGGCTCGGAACGCTGGCTTACTGCAGCTATCTCATCCACGTTGCCATGATGAATGCGATACGACATCCCCTCAAGGTGCACTTTCCGCAATATCCGGTCGCGGCATGGCTGTGCGGCGGCATTCTCGGAATGCTGCTGACGCTGGCGATCGCTTCCGTGTCCTATAAGTACTTTGAGAAGCCTCTGTTGCGACGAGGTCACCAGTACACGTATTAAGGGGCGGCGGGCGTGTGGTTGCCGCTAGCGATTCCGCGATTACCTTAGTGTCTGACCTTCCGAAGAACGAGGCTCAGTCATATGGGCTCTTCCGGCAGGGGCTTTTATCCGAAAGAATAGAAGTATGCTGAACGGGTCCCGGTCGTCTCTGCGTCAGCTTGCCTTGTGGGTCGTTGTCCTCACACTAATTTCCCTGCTTGGCTGCAGTGGTGGCACGTCTGTCGCTGGCGGTGGAGGAGGAAACGGATCCGGTTCAGGAGGCTCGGGCGGATCAGGCGGTTCCGGCGGATCAGGAGGTACGGGCGGCACGACAACTTCGTGCCAGCAGATGGTTCTCGGCCAGAATGCGAGCCTCAGTGGATTCCTTCCCTTCTCGTCAAACAGTCTCTGGAACACCGACATCTCGACGGCGCCAGTCGATGCGAATTCCAATTCCATCATCAGCAATTACGTCGGATCGAACACGCACATGCACCCCGACTTCGGGAACGATCCGACTTACGGCATTCCTTATGTGGTTGTGGACGGGAGTCAAGCGCTGGCCACTATTCATCTCGGCGCCTACGCAGGCGACAGCGATCCCGGCCCGATGCCGGTCCCCGCCAATGCGCCGGTGGAAGGCGGATCGTCGAGCTCGGGCGATCGTCACGTCCTTGTGCTCGACAACGCGAATTGCTTTCTGTACGAACTCTACAACGCAGCACCGGGTTCTGGCGGAAGCTGGAGCGCCGATTCCACCGCGGTCTGGGATCTTCTCGGCAACGAAACGCGGCCTTACACCTGGACGTCGGCCGATGCCGCGGGCTTGCCGATCTTTCCCGGACTGATTCGCTACGACGAAGCGGCCTCCGGCAACATCAAGCACGCTTTCCGATTCACGCTACCGCACACGCGCGCTGCGTTCATCCCACCCGCCTCGCACTGGGCCGCGAATACCAGCGACGTGAACGCGCCGCCCATGGGCATGCGGCTCCGCTTGAAAACCAGCTACGACATTTCGGGATTCAGCACCCAAATGCAGACCATCCTGACGGCGATGAAGAAGTACGGGCTGATTCTCGCCGACAACGGCAGTTCGCTGTACGTCACGGGTGCGTCTGACAATCGATGGGGCAGCGACCTCGACTCGCTGAAGACTGTGCCGGCCACCGCGTTCGAAGTCGTGCAGATGAGCCCGATCTATACTGCGTCAAACGTTCCGACAGGGACAGCGCCCACCATCTCCAGTTTCACAGCCAGCACGAGTTCGGGAGCAGGCAGCAGCGTTACGCTTTCCTGGTCCGTCAGCAACGCGACTTACATCATCATCAGCCCGGCACCGGGTGCGGTGCGTGGCACGAGCGTGACCGTAAAGCCCGCAGCCACGACGACCTACATTTTGTACGCAACGAACCAATACGATCGGGCGCAGGCAACCGTAACCGTAACGGTTCCTTAACGCACGCCCCTGGTAAATTCCGCGCATACAACCAAAGAAAACAGTGCAATCGCACTGATTCTTCATACAATGCTGGATACACAGCGGCAGCCTCCTTGATACCTGCTGCCTGATCTCGATTTCGCGCGGTTGGGGTCGCGATGTCAAAGCCTGAGTGGTTCGGATTCGCCCTGTTGGGTTGCGGCGCCTTGTTCGGCTTTCTGCTGGGCGGCGCGTTCGGCGTGGCGTTCGCCTGCGTCTGCCTGGTCGTCGGACTTGTTCTCCTGGTTGCCTCGGAAGCGCTGGGCACCAGGCGCAAATCAGCGGATCCCAAAACATCTACCGAGTCTCCCACCCATCTGCTCGTCTTACTGAAGGAAGTGCACGCGCGCCCGCATCGCGCTGGCAAATTTCAGGAGATCACTGGTCCCCATCAGACTGGTCTGGAATTCGAAATTTTCGTTCACTGCTGGTTAGTGAACGACACCGATGAGCGCATGGGCATCACCACGACTCGGTTGACCCTGACCAAGCCAGGAGGCAAGCCCGTTCTACTCGAGCGCGTTGATGGCGATCTGGGAAACTGGAAGCTCGGCCGCCTGCGCGATGAACTGGATTCGTGGGGCGTGCGTTACCTGCAGGCCGCGCAAGAGCCGATGGCTGAGCTCCGCGGGGAAGATCCTCTCGAGGGCGGATCCTCGCGGGAAGGGTGGCTACACCTGCGAGCCGAGAACCTGACTCCGGCGGAAATGCAGAATGCCCGAATCGAACTGGAGGTTCTTGACTCCCATCTGGCCAGCCACGTTGGACAAGTGCTCGGACCGCACCAAATTCCTGGTCGAATCTGGCCATTTCGTCCGGAACCAATGCCCATCGCAACTACGCCCATGCCGTCCGAACCCGGCTCGCCCAGTCCGTCGTTGGGGTGAAGCCACGCGCATCAATGCCGTAAGTCTTGTCGTCGGAGTAAATTAGGGGAGAAGGTTCGCCCTTCGGCTGATGTCCCACGCTCTTTCCCGCTGAGAACACCCAACGCGGTTCTAAGCAATCCAACACCACGTGTTCCAAACTGGCCTTAATGGCTCTTTTTTCTTGATGTTCCCCGCATCTCGGCGAGCGATTTTCTCATCTCAACTGGTACGGTGTGGGATAGTCGCTTTGGTAACGTGACGAGAGTGAATCGGTCACATAAGTTGCTGGTGTTGCGTGCTATACTGCGCAAATTGTGCGGGATTTCCGGGGTTTTCTCCCCAAATGAAGGACTTTCAAGATGGCAGGTAGTTCCCGTCGTTCTCTTTTCCTAGTGGCCGTCATTTTGGTCGCTTGCGGTTGTCTGGGCATGCTGTTTGCGCAGCGCAGCCCAATGGTTCCGCCCAGCGCCGACTCTGACGTCAAGGACAGCCTGAAGCAGTTCACGCAGGTGTATCAGGTTGTCGAGGACAACTACGCCGAGCCCGTGAACGCCGATAAGGCCATCTACAACGGCGCGATCCCGGGCATGCTGCACGCGCTCGATCCGCACTCCAATTTCTTCGATCCCAAGTCCTACTCGCTGCTGCGCGAAGAGCAGCGCGGCAAGTATTACGGCGTCGGCATGACGGTCGGCCCGCGCAACAACAAAGTCATCGTGATCTTCCCGTTTGTCGGGACGCCCGCCTACAAAGCCGGCATTCACCCGGGCGACGTGATCATTGCCGTCGACGGCAAGTCCACCGACAACATGAGCACCTCCGACGTGGCCGACTTGCTGAAGGGCCCCAAGGGCACGACAGTTCACATCACGATCCTGCGCGAAGCGGTCGAGAAGCCGATGGAGTTCAGCCTGGTGCGCGACGAGATTCCGCGCAACAGCGTCGATCTCGCCTTCCTGATCAAGCCCGGCATCGGTTACATCCACATCACCGGCTTCCAGGAAACCACCGAACATGAAGTGGCCGACGCGCTCGACAAGTTTGGCGACCTCAAGGGCCTGGTGCTCGATCTGCGCCAGAATCCCGGCGGACTGCTGAGCGAAGGCGTGGGCGTCGCCGACAAGTTCCTGAAGAAGGGTCAGCTGATCGTTTCGCACCACGGCCGCTCCTCACCCGAGAAGCGCTACACCGCGACGCACGGCAACGGCGGCAAGGAATATCCGATGGTCGTGCTGGTGAACAAGGGCACGGCTTCGGCAGCGGAGATCGTTGCCGGCGCGATCCAGGATCACGATCGCGGCCTGATCGTGGGCGAAACCACGTTCGGCAAAGGTCTGGTGCAGACGGTTTATCCGTTGGCCGAAAATACCGGCCTCGCCCTGACCACCGCGCGTTACTACACGCCCAGCGGCCGCCTGATTCAGCGCGACTACTCGAACATCTCGCTCTACGACTACTACTACAACCGCGATCCTGACGCGAACGGCGCGCAACAAGGAAGTAAAGCTCACCGATGGCGGACGCACGGTGTACGGCGGCGGCGGCATCACGCCCGACGTCAATGTGCCCCCGGTGAAGAGCAATCACTTCCAGGACACACTGCTGCAGCACTACGCGTTCTTCAATTTCGCGAAGCGCTACGTGGTCAAGAACAACGTCGCCAAGACCTTCACGGTCGACGATGCATTGATGCAGGAGTTCCGCAAGTTCCTCGACGAAGAGAAGATTCCCTACACCGAGCAGGACCTGGTCGAGAACAATGACTGGCTCCGCTACAGCATCAAGAGCGAAGTGTTCGTCGACCAGTTCGGCCAGGACGAAGGCCTGAAGATTCGCGCGGAAAACGATCCGCAGATCATCAAGGCGCTCGACCTGCTTCCGCAGGCCCGCGCCTCGAAGATCACGCCAAACAGGTGATCGCCGAGCACAACGCCCCGAAGGCGGTCTCCCAGTAACAGCGGCTTTCGTTGTTGCCGGTGAACGCAACCGGACTCTTTACCGCCGAGCACGCCGAGAGCGCCGAGGACTTCCATTTGTTCTCGTCGAGCGTGACTCGGGCGATCTCGGCGGTAATTGCTTTTGGCATTCGCTCTAAAAGATGGTTACCCCCTGTCCTTCCGCCGCATTGACTTGCCTATCCCCACTATGTGAGAATCCGCCCATCAGCGGGCCTTTTGCGCCGCATGGCTCGGCTTCCCGTCTTCAGGAGCCTCGTGACGTATTTTCCGAATCACAAGATCAACTGGCGTCCCAAGGCTCGGCATGATGCTCGAAAGCGGGTGGATCCTCGCCGTATTTCTGGCTGCGTGGGCGGGCGTGATGGATTGGCGCTATCGCCGGATCCCGAACTGGCTGACGGTCCCCGGGACTGGTGGCCGGGATCGCAGTGAATGCAGTCGCCAGCGGCTGGCCGGGAGCGAAGTCTTCCCTGCTGGGTGCGGGACTAGGATTGCTGGTCCTTCTGCCCTTTGTGGTGATCAAGGCACTGGGCGCGGGTGACTGGAAATTGATCGGGGCCATCGGCGCTTGCCTGGGTCCAACGCGACTGGTGGCAGTGTTGATCGGCTCGATGCTGGTCGCCGGCGTAATGGCCCTGGTACTGATCATTTACAAGGGACGGCTACGGCAGGCGGTCGGAAACATGGGACGCATGTTGCGAGCCTTCGTCACGCTTCATCTGCCCGGCGCGGAGGTTTCGCTCGACAATCCCGACGCCGTGAAAATTCCTTTCGGCGTGGCCGTGGCGTTCACAGTGTTGCTTTTCGGAGTACGGCGCGCGTTTGGCGCAGTGTAGGAAGACATGAAACTGGTAAAGCGAATTCTGATCGGGACGGCGGGTGCGGAAATCGCCGAGACCGCCGTGGTGCTGCCGCTCCTGTTCACGGTGCTCCTGGCGAATTTTCTTCTTCGGTCGCGCCTACAATATCTACGGCACGATCACGCAGGCCGCCATGCAAGGAGCGCGCGCGGCGGTGGCCCCCACTTGCGCCACGTGCAGCAATACAGCCCTGACGGCCGATCAGATCGCCACCAACATATGTGGCGCCGGTTCTGCAGGCTTCGCATCTTGATCCTGCGCAGGGTCCAGGTGTTAACTCCGGCGGCGTGCGCATGCGGATCGGTGGCTTGCGGAACGCCGGTGGCTTGCGATCCCGCAGGCGTTTCGGCGACGCCTTCGATCTGCGTGCAGCAGAACGTAATATTCTCGCACCAGCGGTGGCGCTTCGCAGTGCGGGACTTCGGTCGCGTTCCAGTATCCCTACGGATTCAACTTGCCATTCCAGTCCTTCACTTTGCAGATGAAGGCAACCGCACAGATGCGCGTCGAGAACCAGTAATGCGGCGTACTCGGCAAACTCGCGACTGGTCCTAAGAGAAGCAGCCTCGGTCTGTCGCGAGACAAATGGCTCGCAGATTGCCGAGTTCGCCGTGGCCTTGCCCCTGCTGCTGATCATGGTGGTGGGCATCTTCGATTTCGGAAACGCCTACAACATCAAGCAGAAAGTGACGAACATTGCGCGCGAGGCGGCGCGCATGGGAGCCAGCCAGCCGACCGCGGACCTGACCAATCCGCCGCCAGCATCCATTCTCGGCGATTCGTGACACGGTCTCCAGCGCTTTGCTGAGCAGCAAGTTGCCCGATTGCGGACTGGGAACAACGGCTGCCGCAGCCCGCGGGCGCAGCCACTCCGTGGAAGTGGACGTTCACGACGTCCTGTGGCAGCGCGGGGAACCTCGTTCTCTCCGTGGATCGCGGGATACGTCTTCACCAGCACACTGACCGCCGGCGGTAACTCAATCAAGATGATCAACACGCAGGTGACGCTGCTGTACCCGTATCAGTGGCAGTTCAACCGCATCATCACGGTAATGCTGCCAACCGCAATATACCCCGGCACCACCCAGATTTCTGTTGCATCCATGATGGCGAACCAGATGTGAGGATGCCCATGATCCGACGCGCAGCGAACCGACCTCCAAAACACGGCGAACGCGGAGTCACGATGATCCTGGTCGTGCTGGCTATGCTGAGCATGCTAGGCATCGTTGCCCTCGCGATCGACGTGATAACGCTCTATTCCGCACGCAGCGAGACGCAACGCGCCGCCGACTCTGCCGCGCTGGTCGCCGCCAAGATGCTGGTGGATGCGGGCGTGACCGGCGACCCTGGCAATGCGGCCCTGCAAGCCACCGCACAAACGATTGCCACCACGGCAGCGAAAGACGTTGCGCGGCAGAGCGTGATCGCCGGACGCCCGATCCAAGCCGCCGATGTGACAGTGACATTCCCGAATTCTGGTGCCGCGAGCTTTGCCATTAATCCACAAGTCAGCGTGACGGTTCAGAACGCAAACCTGCCTACATTTTTTTCGCGCATATGGAGCCGGGCTGCGTTGACAGTGCGCGCCACCGCTAGTGCGGAAGGATTCAATCCGTCAAACTCGTCCTCTGTGGGCGGCGGGGCGGGTATTCCGGTGATTGCGCGCTGCGTGAAGCCGTTTATCATTCCGAACTGCGATCCCCAGCACGCAGGGGCAGGATGCGGGGCATCTGCCGCAGCTACCTTCTTCGATCCCGCAACCGGCGTGCTGACTAGTCCGGGAGCGGCGCCAGCCGGCATAATCGGCGAAACATTCCACATGTTTTCGAATTGTGGAGCGGGTCCGGGCTCATGCACTCCTGGGCCACCTTCCATTAGTCCAGGCTTCAGCGGCCCCACTGTGCAGTACTATCCGGCGCTGATGTCGACTGTCGGCAACTCCTGTCCTTCCTCATGCGGAGGCGCCACTGACTTCGAACGGAATATTGAATGCTGCAATCCGACTCCGATCTCGTGCGGGGCCACTGCGACCCTGCCCGCCGTTAACCAATTGTCGGTGGATACGACTGTGTTCCCGGATAGCCCCAGCGGCCCGGCGCAGAGTGGCGTCGAATGCCTGATTCACCAAAGGCCGGGCAATGGGATGGATAACCTGATTGCAGGTCCACCCCTGACCTATCCGCTGCAGATTGAAGTCGGGAACAATCATCCCTTGGCCGGAACAGTACTTTCAGCCAACGATCTAGTGACCACTAGCGATTCACTGGTGACGGTCCCTGTGTACGATCAGACGGTCCCAGGAGGTCCCCCCGCCCCAGGCGCGGTGACCATCATTGGCTTTCTGCAGGTCTTCATCAACCAGTCGTTCGCAGGTGGCGGGCCCAAGGCCGGCGAATTCCAAGTAACGGTGGTCAACGTGGCGGGCTGCGGAAGCAATGCCACGGCCGCACCTGTATCCGCCAGCTCAGCCATACCAGTCCGCTTGATCCATCAATAGTCGGTAGCGTCTTGTTTAGTTCGGAGGCGCCGGAGGATCTCCGGGCTGCGGAGTCGTGTCGGGCGGCATCGAGTCGCCTTGCGGCTGCGAATCATCGTCGACCACCGGCGCCGGAGGTGGGGGCGGGACACCTACGCTGCGTTGGGGAGGCGTCTGCATCTGGGCCACCGGAGTGATCTCTTCGTCGGAACCCGAGCCCGAGGAAACCACGCCCCCCGGCGTCTTGGGACTGAGAATCACGCGCTCGACTTTATTGGCGTCGGCATCGGTACCGACAATGATGAAGTTGTAGCGCGAGCCTTCCAGCAATTTCGAAATCACTTCGCGCTGCGTCCCGGGTCCCAGCATGACGGCGACGACTTCCTGGTCCGCACCGACGGGCACACCAATGTCGGCGTTCAGCTGCGTGCGCAGTTCGTTCAACACCTCCGCCAGCGAAGCCTTGTTCGAAACTAGCCTCAGCTTGTCGTCCTGGAGAGTGACCTCCACTTTCCTGACAGGCGGAGGAGGCGCGGCGGCGCCGGATGCCGTAATGCTCTGTGCTGAGGGTGGCAGAGTGCCTCCCGCAGCTACTGGTAATTTCACGATCACCGACTTGGCCGACGGGAATACCTGGTACACCTGCGCGGACTTTAGATCGAGCACGACGCGAGTTACGGGCGGCTTCGCGCTCAGCAGGCTCACCCGCACACCCTTCACTTCTCCCTGATTGACCGCCATCGCCCGCAACTGCGGGCCGGGCGACGCTTGCGGAAAGTCGATGACCAGGCGGTCGGGCCCGGTCACGGTCTGCACCGCAGGCTCGATGCGCTGGCTGGTTTCAATCTCGATCTCAGTTGCGTCGCCAGATTTCAAAACGGCAACTTTCTTGACTTGCGCATTGCCCGAACCAGCGGGCCAGCGCGAGACGGTGATCCCCGCCACGGCTGCAGGAGCGGGAACCGGACTCTGCGCGGACGTGGTCGTTTTCACGGAAACCGGCCGGATCGCGGATACGGGAGCGGCCGCCGCGGGACGCACCGACAAAGTCGGCTCAGGTGCCGCTGGCGCAGGCGGGACTGCGGGTGTCGGCGCCGACATGGGCTCAGCCGCCGGGTCCGCCGCGACGACCGTGCTCGCCTCCCCAAGTTTCACGATGACCGACTTGGTCGACGGAAAAAGCTGGAACGGCAGCGGCGCCTTTAAGTCCACCACCACCCGCGTCACCGGCGGATTGATGGTCACGCGACCGATGCGCACGCCTTTTACGAGGCCCCTATTCACGGTTAACGCGCGGAGGTCCGGGCCGGGCACGGCGTCGGAAAAATCGATGATCAGACGATCGGGGTCGGTGACCACCTGGGTCAGCGGCATGACGCGCTGACTGGTTTGGATTTCAATTTGCAGACCATCGCCCGACTTCACGACCGCAACATGGCGAATTTGGGCCTTTTGCGCGGTACTTGCCGGGGTTAGGGAGAGGAAGAAGCCCGCTACCAGGAGAGAGATCCAGACGACCTTGGGGAGGAGGTTCATTGCGTAACCTACTTTGTGCGCGATTGTAGCAGCCCCAGGTACCTGTGAATTACACATTAGTCGTAGTACCGTGGGGTCCCGGCAGTGGGCAAATAGGCCGTCCGCCGCCCGTTCCAACGCCTTGCCTTCGAGAACTTTGGCCACTTGAAGTAGGGTTGGCGGAATCAGTCACCGCTCTGAGATTTCCAGGGCCGAAGCTGCCGCACTGGAATCGAGCAGGTCAGCCCCTGCGGTTCGATTTTGTACGGACCTTTGGATTGATCGCGCTCCAGAGTCGTCAGGAAGCAAGGCCGCCCAGGAGAAGATCCGATCACTGCACGAAACGCACTCTTGTGGCAAACTTACGGCTCTAACAAAACTGCACGTGTTCCACACCATGACTCGATCGCGCTGGTCGCTGTTCAAATTCATCTTGTCGAGAGAAACAATGCCCACATTCGGTATTCGGCTTCGTACATTCATTCCTTCCCTGCTGACGATCGGGGTGCTTTGCGGTCTAGCCTCTGCCCAGCCGCAGCCCCAGCTTCATGTGATGCCGATGCCGGCCTCGGTGCAGTTGGGATCGGGGCAACTCCCAATCGATCGCTCCTTCTCTGTCTCTACATCGGGCACGCATGACGAGATGGTGGATCGCGCCGTGGATCGCTTCAAAGACCAATTCACGCGGCGCACCGCCCTGCTGCTGCAAAAGCCCACGAACCCTGCGCACACGACGCTCAGCATCCACGCCGATCACGGCAGTCAGAAGGTGCAAAAGGTCGGGGACGACGAGTCTTATGACCTGATCGTTACGGAATCAGGCGCCAAGCTCAACGCACCCAATCCGCTTGGGATTCTGCGCGGGCTCGAGACCTTTCTGCAGCTCATCACCATTACGCCGAGCGGCTTTTCGGTGCCCGCGGTCACGATTCACGATCAGCCTCGCTTCGTGTGGCGGGGCACGCTGATCGACGTTGGCCGGCACTTCATTCCCATCGATGTCCTCAAGCGCAATATCGATGGCATGGCGGCGGTCAAGCTGAACGTGCTGCATTGGCACCTCTACGATAGCGAGGGGTTCCGCATCGAGAGCAAGCGCTTCCCCAAGTTGCAGGAAGATGGATCAGACGGCCGTTACTACACGCAGGAAGAGATTCGCGACTTCATTGCCTATGCACACGATCGCGGCGTGCGCATCATGCCCGAGTTTGAAATGCCGGGGCACAGCCGCTCCATGTACGTGGGCTATCCCGAACTCGCCAGCGGTCCAGGCCCATACAAGATGGAGCCGGGCGCACCCGATGCGGAGATGGATCCGACGCGCGAAGAGACGTACAAGTTCATCGACAAGTTCATGGAAGAGATGGCCGGAATCTTCCCCGACGAATATTTCCATATCGGCGGAGACGAAGTTGCAGGCAAGGAATGGGAAGTCAACCCGAAGATTCAGGCTTTCATGCGCGAGCACGGCATGAAGAACAAGCAGGACCTGCAGGCTTACTTCAACCAGCGCCTGCAAAAGATCGTCGCCAAGCACCACAAGATCATGGTGGGATGGGATGAAGTTCTTCATCCCGATCTTCCGAAAAGCGTTGTGGTGCAATCCTGGCGCGGACAGGAATCGCTCGCGACGGCTTCCCAGCAGGGCTACCGCGGCCTGCTGTCTTTTGGCTACTACCTCGATCTGATGTGGCCCGCCTCGCGGCACTATGCGGTCGAACCGTTGAGCGGCCAGGGCGCTTCGCTGAACGCGGATGAAAAGGCGCGGATCCTGGGCGGCGAGTCGTGCATGTGGTCGGAGTTCATCACTCCTGAGAACATCGACTCGAGAATCTGGCCACGCAATGCGGCGATTGCCGAGCGGCTATGGTCTCCCGCCAGCGTGCAGGATCCAGCCTCGCTGTACGAGCGGCTCGGACGAGTAAGCGAGCGTCTCGAGATGCTCGGCCTGACTCATCGCACTTCCCTGGCACCGGCGCTTGATCGGATCGCGGGACCGGGCGACGTAACTCCGTTGCGCACTCTGGCCGATGTGGTTGAGCCGGTGAAGGACTACACGCGCATGGACAACATGAAAGGACCGCTCGACTTCCGCGCACCCTTGAACCGGCTGGTGGACACGGCGCGGCCGGAGAGCGACGAGGCGCGGCAATTTCAGGATGCGGTGCAAGCGTACATATCGAGCTACTACAACGATCGCGCTGCCGAAGAGAGCATCCGGGCGTGGCTGACTGCCTGGCGTGACAATGACCCACGACTCCACACAATGCTCGAAAGAACGTTTCTTATGGAAGAATTGGCGCCGCTCTCAGCTGATCTTTCGAGCGCGGGTTTTGCCGGTCTCTTCGCTCTCGATTATCTCGAGAAAGGGGTGATCTCGCCCGAAGCCTGGAGAACCCAGCAGCTCACGGCCCTCGACGCGGCGATGGCCCCCCACGCTGATCTTCTGCTCATGATTGTGCCGTCGGTGAAGCAACTCGTAGAGGCCAGCGGGAAGGCACGTGTCAACAGGTTACAATAGTCTATCCACTACTGAATAATATCGATTGACAGTGATCCATTTATGGATCATGCTTGGGGCTGTGATGCCCCGCGGCGGGAGGACCCGTGCCAGCGGATGGCAACATCTACAAATCGATCCCGCAACCGCGGTACGCGGAGGAACTGGCGCGGCTGGAAGACTCGGCGGTCGTGGACGACATCAAGGCAGCCGAAGAAGCCATCGCGCGCGCGCCCTATCAGCCCGAGCCGAAGACATCGTACAAGCTGCTGTCGCCGCCGGAGTCGAGCGACGAACCGGAGCCTCTTCAGCTGATGGTAACCGTGCTCCGGCTGCAGATTCTGAAAAACGGGTTTGTCGTGAGTTACACAATTCGCGAATACGGTCAGCTGGTGTACCTGGAGGATCTGGATCTTCCCTTCAAGTACAAACTGCCCAAGTTTCAACCATGAGGAGCCAATGAAATTCGACCTGACCGAAAAGGACGTGAGGTTAGTGGACGGAAAGTTTGTGCAATTGCCGATGAAGCGCTTTGTGGCGCTGACCGAGTACGTGGAAAACCTGGAGTCGCGCTTGCTGTCGGCGGAAGTCAATTTGCGTGAATCCGCGCGTGTTGGCCGGGGGATGGAGACGATGCCTGCCGCGGCGGCAAAGCAGGGCCTTCCGCAGGACGAAGCCCGACAGGTGGAGAGCGTCTTGCGCCGCCTGGAGCCTGCTCAATTAAAGAAAGCGATGGAAGAGAAAAGCATCTCCGTGAGACGGCTTGCGATCCTCACCGGAATTCCCTACGCCACGCTCTACCGCTACGTGCACGGCGCGTCCATACCCACGCACGCTGCCAAAAATATCTGGCTGACGCTGAGCAAGCTCAAGAAGCGTCACTGGCAACAGAATGCTGCTGCGAGCGCGTCCAAGGAACGGCGGTAAGCTATGTCGGATGAGCTTGCGCGCGGATCCGACGCCAACAACATTGCGGCGGCTGAAAAGCTGAAGTTTTTCTCCGAGCATGTGCGCGGTGTGCTCACGCTTTCGAGCGCCGCGGTGCCGGCTATTGTCGGCGTGTTCGGACTGTTGTTCCGAAAAGACGCGACCGGAGCCGAAACGCTGCCACCCTTCGCCCGGACGTGGCTGATCCTGCCTGCTCTTGCAGTGCTGTCGTTTCTGATTTCGATTCTCGCCGGCGTGATCTACAGCTACGACCTATGCAAGAAAACCGATCACATGGAAGTGCGCATGCCCCGGCTCGACCTTGCATCCATGGCTCTGCACGTCTTCTTCGCCATTGGAGTATTGCTTTTTTCGGCGTGGGCTTTCCTGATGATCTTCGAGCTGCGCTGAATGCAGAGTTCGACCGACACTGCTCCCGCAGGATTTTTCTTCGCGGATACTTTAGGGGGAAAGGGGGAAGCGGGGGGAAGTACCGCTCTAGTTGCTGGCTACGTGATCCACTACGAAGGCGCGCAGGTCGCGCAGCATCGATTCCACATCATTTTTCGAAACTTCCGACCACAAGCCGGTCATCGCTTTTTCGTGAAGCGTGGTGCACTCCGCAAGCTGTTGCTCGACCAGGCTGTCATAGACTCCCTTGCGCGCCAGCTCCGAGATCATTTCATCTACTGTCGACATCTCCATGCTGTGGTCGGAGCACAAACGACGCAACGCTTCTTCCAACGCATCGCCCGCCATAATGGCTGCACTCTGATGACGTCCCATATTCAGATAAGCCTGCGCTTCGGCAAGAAATTCCCCAGTAAGCTCGGTGCCGGCTATCTCGGCCACGGGCGTGGTTTCAACCGCGGTCTCCGCGGAATCAAAGCTCCATGCGGCTTTCAGTACGGCCATGCCGCGACTAATGTCCATCCACATCTGAATTTCCTTTCTTCGTAGGGCAGATTTGGTTTTTTGCCCTTCGTTACTGGAGTATTCGCAGGTAATGTTCCATCGGTTCCAAACCGGGACTTACCTTCGATTACTTTTGGATAGGTGGTTGGTTTTGTGAGGCTTACCGGCGCCGAGGCCTAGTCTATGCGACGCCCTAAGGCGGCGGGAGTGGTTTGGATGGCCTCCGATTCGCCGCGTTGCGTCACTTGTAAAGCGATTATTTGGCAGATGGCACGAAAGTGCTAGAGGCTGGGGGTCGGAGACAATCTTCGACTCAGCACTATCTCTTTACAGTTTCTCGAGGACCTTTCCAATCATGGATCCGGGAGTGTCGACCTTGTCGCAGTACATCGCGTTCTCAGGCTTGCGATGAAAGCTATGTTGACAACGCAGGAGAATGCCAGCGTCAAACCAACATATGTTGTAGTACGTGTCGTATTCCTTCGACTCGAGAATGTCGTACGGGATCATCAAGAGCGGCGTGTCTTCGTGAACGTAAGGCGCATTTGGATTTTTGTAGACTTCCATTTGACCGTTCCTTGTGAGAATCACGTACACCTCGTTGCCGGTGAACAATCTCGTTACAAATTTTCTGGCAAGCGGGAATCCGCCCACCAGGACTGCCAGACCAATGCCAAGCGCAAATGCAATGATCACTCTCATGCATGGATACCCGTACTAAGGGTCAGGATCTCGGTCAACGTTCGGTTCAAAACGGCTCGCGCCTCCTCGGAACCGTACACTTACCGAAACCCTCACTTGCACAACTCCGTTGTCAGCACTTCGCGGCGACGACGCGCCACACGGTCGACGCGCGTGAGCACGAAGAAATAAACTGCAAAAGCCAATGCTGCCAAAATAAAAAACGCAACCACGGCCAGCCATTGCCGCTGATAATGCTGAGCCGTTAACAAAGTGACTGCGGCGATGCCGAACACCAAACCCTGGATCGCGAAGCTCGCCAGCACGGTGGTTTGAGAGGCGCGTTGCCGCCCGAATGTTCCAAATTCGGTTTTCTTCGGAGAATACAGCGAGAGCAAGTTTCCGGCTGCGAGATTCACGGGTGCCGCGAATAACAGACCGCTCAGCGTGATAAGCACCGCGGTGGCGGTCGGCGGACGGAACAGCAGGCAGACGCCGATCCACAATGCCATTAGCTCCACGGCCAGAACACCCATGTGCGCTACGTTCTTGCCGAGCATCACGCTTCGAAAACTGGCGGGCGAAACTAGAAAGAACTGGATACCGCCAGCGTCCGGTCCGAAGTTGTTGTAGATCAGATTGGTCAGCAGCAACAGAGCGTAGGCAGCGCCCACCGGCAGGCCCAATTCCGGCCAGTTCTGCAGAAATCCAGCACCGCTGCCCGAGCGACCTCCCAAGCCGAATACAAAAAGCATTACGATGGGGGTCACGAAGGTCAAAAGAACGGGCCCGCTGCGCGAGAGATACCGGAATTCTTTCTCGACGACCGCCGCGGCTTCCTGGGACAAACCGGGAATGTTCCAGGCGAGGCGAACGCCCGGACGCGATACCTCACCCTTACCGCGACCGAATACCTCGCTCAGGTTCTCGCCACGAAATTGCGCATGCAGTCTGACGCTTAGGATGCGCAGGATCACGGCCGCATACAGAACGAGCGCACCGAGCAGTCCGAAAGCCAGCGCGGTGTGCGAAGCCGCTTTGCTCGCCAGTGCGCCAGCCGCAATACCCGGAGGCAGGACAGTTTGTATCGGATTCGCGAAGCGCCCGGCCCAGTGGAAAGCGGCATTCGAACGGTCGCCGTAGCGGCTCAACATCGGCCCGATGAGTTGCAAACTGATCATCGCCAGGAAAAACAGTACGGCGAAGATTTCCCGAGTGCGTCGTTGCCCCAGCCAACGCTCGACCCAGGCAAAAATCATCTGCGTGAGCATCACGTTGACGGCCGCAAAGACCAGCAGGACAACGAAGGCCCAGGGCATCAGGCCGGGGCGGCCCCATCCGATCCCAAGCGTGATTCCGACCAGCCAGAACGTGCCAAGCACCGTGGCAGGGTCCAGCGCTCCGTACACGAGACGCACCATCACGTACGTCCGGTAGCTGAGGGGAAAGCGCAGAAGGTTGGTCGAGTCGATGGATTCGCTGAGCGCGGTAGCCATCAAGGGAAACATCTGCCAGAACAGAAAGACTGGCCACAACAGCAGGGCGAGTCCATCCGGTTTACCTTGTGAAACGAAATACCACGCGAGTCCACCGAGCAGGATTGCGCCGCCAAGTCCGCCACCGGTGATGACGGCGCCAATCACGATGCGGGAGAACAATTCCAGGGCGCCGCGTTTCGAGCGTAGCGAATGGAGAAAAATCTGCCAGCGCACGCTCGCAATCGCTGCAAGCTGCCCTCGCGATTGGCTCGACGCGGCTATCCCAGCCAAGAAAGCTCCTGTTCCGCTGAACGGACGCCACCGACGGTGTGAAGAAAAATTTCTTCAAGCGTCAATTTCCTGATGGGCTGTGCTTCCAAAGTTCCCGGCGCTTGCGACTCGACGCCCGCGCGCAATTCTTCCAGCGAACCCTGCGCGACCAATACACCGCGGTCGATGATGGCCACGTGACTGCAAAGCCGCTCAACGATTTCGAGAACATGGGACGTCAGAAAGATTGTGGCGCCGCGCGCGATCATGCGCTGCAACATCGACTTGAGCGTCCCCGCGGCGATGGCGTCCACGCCTTCGAAGGGCTCATCGAGAAAGAGAATTTTGGGACCGTGAATGACGGCCGCTGCCAGAGCCAGTTTTTTCTGCATGCCGTGGGAGTAGTCGGTGACCAGTTTGCGGGGTTCGTTGGCGAGTTGCATAAACTCTAGCAACTCCGCTGACCGTTTGGCAGTCGTTTCGCGATCGAGACCGTACATGCGGCCGACGAACGTCAGGTACTCGGCTCCCGTCAACCGGCCGAACAAGGCGAGACCTTCCGGGACGACTCCGATCTGGCGTTTCACTTCGCTGGTTCGTTCGGCAAAGTCGAGACCAAGAATCTCAATGCGACCCGACGTTGGCGCCAGAAGTCCCGTAAGCATCTTGATGGTGGTGGACTTCCCTGCACCGTTAGGACCGAGAAAACCAAAAAACTGTCCGGGAGCGACGCATAGATTCACATCGTTGACCGCGACCAACTCTCCGAAGCGACGCGTCAGATTTGCGGTGGAGATCGCCAGAACCTTGGTAGGAGCCGAGCTTGCGGCGAACTGAGCATCTTCCTGCATTGGGTTTCGAATCTAGCACATCGCTCGAGCAGTCCGGAAACCGGCCCGATGCGATCTAAGAGTTAAACGATGCGGCGGAAATCATTCAATACCAAGGTTTTAAGAATCAGCTGCTCCGCGCAGAAGAAGACCCCAGGGGGCATCCTCCCGGCGTCACCGCGCAAATCGATCGGCCAAAGCCAAGTTCGTTCTGCTCACGCGGACACACTCTGGGCCGTCCAAAACATTGGCGAACCACTCGCATCTGAAATGCGTATGCATAGTGTGTCAGTGTGGGGTCTGCTCATGGATAGCAGCGAGTCGAAATCGGTGGTGTCTTTCGGGCCGTTCGAAGTCAGTCTTCGTACACAAGAGATTCGCCGCCACGGGACGGTCGTGCGGCTGTCGGGACAGCCTTTTCAGATTCTGGAAATGTTGCTGGCACGCCCCGGCGAACTCGTGACGCGTGACGAATTGCAGCAGCGCCTCTGGCCGGGCGCTTCCCTGTTCGACTGCACCCACGGTCTGAATGCAGCGATCAACAAGCTACGCGAGGCGCTGGGTGACTCGGCCATCACGCCGCAGTTCGTCGAGACCCTGCCGCGACGCGGATACCGCTTCATCGGGGATGTTCGTGAGCGGACTTCTGAGGAAGCCGCTTCCATCGTTCCCGTGATTGCGTCGCCTGTTTCTGGCAGTGTCTCCGCGCCGTCGCAACCGCAGGAAAATCTCCGGGCGACATATTTTCCACGGCGTCGCTGGCCGATCGCCCTGGTGGCTTCTGCCGCTTTGGTCACCGGGATTATGGGCGGCATCGGACTGACGTCACACTTCCGAACCGGCAATGGTCCGCAGGTGGTTGCGGCGCCCGCAACCCATCACGAAGTGGCGGAGGCCGAAGCCAAGCAGCGCACGACTCAGGATCGAGCGGTGTCGAAATTGCCCAGCACCCATTCAATCCGAGTTAGTGGTGCACTCGCGCGAGCTGCGGTTCTGCGAAGCCCTTCCTCGGAGGCAGCACGCAAGGACCCGACGCTGCGTACAGTGGTCTCCGGCAGCGGCAGCGCTGCTCCGCAATTTTCCCCTGACGGAAAACACATCGCTTTCATGTCGAACCGAAGCGGAGCATGGCAGATCTGGGTCAGCTCAGTAGACGGATCGCATCCTGTGCAGATCAGCTCTACCGAGAGCGCTGGGACACCTCGCTGGGCGCCGGACGGCAAGCAAATCGTTTTTGATGCGCCGTGCGATCAAGGAACTTGCGTCTTTATCGCACCGATTGAGCGTTCCGGGCCGTCGCGTCAACTCGACGAAGGGCGAGTGCCCAGCTTCTCGCGGGACGGCAAATGGATCTACTTTGCCTCTGACCGTCACGATGACTGGCAGGTCTGGAAGATTCGCAGACGCGGTGGCAGTGCAGTGCTGGTCACCAGAAGAGGCGGCTTCGCAGCTCTGGAATCATCCGATGGTTATGTCTACTACGCGAAGTCGGGATGGAAACCTGAGATTTGGCGAACTCCGATTGCGGGCGGCGAAGAGTCACTCGTGTCGAGCAAGGTCAGGCCTGATACGTGGTCCAGTTGGACGGTGACCCAGAAAGGGATTCTCTTCAGCTCTGAAGCAGACGGCAAGCGTCCGCAATTAAGCCTGTACGATCCATCGACAGGAAAGCTTCACGAACTGCTAACCCTGCCCAGTTCGCCACGCTGGATGGGTGCGACCGCCGACGGGCGCCGCGTCGCGGTCAACAATGCCAACGAAAGCGAGATTACGCTGGTGGAAAATCTTCGTTGATCGCGCTAGTGAATCACGTCCATCACAGAGAGCGCGCGCGTTTCAGCCTCCACCAGATCGGGCGTAAGACGTATCTCATAGGTGCCCTTCGCGACTTCCGCGGGACGTCTGCCCGCACCCAGCGCGCGCAATAGCGGCAGCGGATCCGCGCCGAACGGAACGCATCGCTCTTCTCCGTCGAGTGCTACTGCCAGCACCGCACAGTCGTATGCCAAAACCTCCGGCAGAAAAGGCACGTAGGGTTTGTGCTCCCGAAGAAAGCTGGCGAACGCGCTGGCTTCATCCAAGGCGAACGGCTGAGGTGGATGAGTCTTCCAGAACTCCGCCAGCAACTGCTCGAGATAGGCGGGGCCGCGCTCCAACATGATCAGCCGCGAGGAGAGCCGCAATGTGCGGACGACCATCGATCCTCGAAACTTCTCGACCATTTCGCGCATGATGGCCAAGCCAGGATCCTTCCGTATTTCATCCGCCAAGGGCGACGAGCATGGCCTGTGCACGGTGAGCTTGGCCAGCGTGCCCTCCCATTCCGACGGCGATGGCTGTGCATCAGCAGGTGGAAGTCTGCATGGTTTGGCAGTCCTCATTGAGCAAGCCGTGTTTCGACGCGCCCACAGGCGGTGCAACGTTTCGAGTTGCGCACGAAATACCGAGAACGAGATTCTCGGCAAATAGGACGGAAATAACTCAAAGACGATTGCTTTCAAATTGGGTAGTCGGGGAACGATCCGGGTAGCCAGTTCCATCAACTCCGGCGGGACTGCGCCGGAATGCGCATCGAGCCAAAAGCCGCGATGCCCATGGCCTCCAGCCAGATGGATCTCCCACACGCGCTCGAGCGGTATCTGGTCAATATAGTCAGCGAGCGGCTGTCGGCCATTGCGTTCGTTCGTCCAGACGTTATGCAGGTCGAGCAGGATGCCGCAATCGGCTTGGTCGGCAACGAGCGCTACAAACTCGCCGTCGGGCAATTCCTCGGTCCGCGGTCGCAGGTAATTCACCCCAGTCTCAATGGCAAGCGGGACCGGCAGACGAGTTGCCAGCGCGCGCACTGAGGCAACCGCCGCTTCTACCCCTGAGGTAGTCTGGCGAGGGGGCAGCAGAAATCCCGACTGCCATTGTCCAGATTCGTCGGCGACACGGTTGAAGCTGAGATGCTCGCTCACCCAAGGGGACGAAAGTTTTTCCGATACCATCGATAACTGCGTGGCTTCCTCTCCTGAAGGCGGCAGCGTGCCGCCCACGGGAAGAGCCACGCTATGCGCCAGCAGAGGGACCTGGTATCGATGCAGCGCTGCCAGCGACGCGTGGTCCAGCACCAAACCGCTCGAGTCCTTCTCACGCCGCCACAGGGACTGGGGCTCCACCTCCAGCAGGTCCACCAGTTCTTTGTTCTCCTTCACCACCGGTTCAAGTTCGGGGAACCAATTCAGTCCAACTCCAAGTTCGGGGAGATTCATGGGGCCTCATTGTTCGGCCACAGCTTCTTTCACCTTAAGAGAGGCTGCGTCGATAACAAACTCGCGCGTGCGCGACCGAAGAGATTTGTCGCCGCCGGCGAGATGAACGGCCCCCACAATCACTGCAACGTTTGCGAGGGCCTGTTGAAACTTTTCGAGATCGCGGGCTACGGAGATTGGCAAGGTCAACCGGATCGAGGTTGCAACAGTCTTTCTCGGTCTCTCCTTTGCTGTAGGCATGGCGATCTCCTTCTGCACGCAATTCCTTCTAATGGGCAGTCGGGAGAAGTATTCGATGGATAGTGTTGAGGAGAGGGTCAGCGTTTCAAAGCAGTATGAGGAAAGACAGGATAATCAGCGGAACGCGGAACAGCCGAACGGGGATTCCACCGCTCGGCTGTTCCCTGCCAACTCGCTGGCTGAACAGTGCGTTACGATCGTGGGCCGGTCAGGCAGCCGCGGCGCTCAGGGCCTTGATGTCATTCAATAAAACTCGTTCATGGCCCTCGGGGTTTACCTTTTCGTAGACCTTCCGGATTACGCCTTTCGGATCAACCATGAACGTCGTGCGTTCCCAGAATTTCATTCCCTTCCATTCGGATTGTCCAAGGCCCAGCGTCTTCATCAGTTGGGAGTTGGTGTCGGCCAGCAGATCGATGGTGAACGCGAACTTGGTGCAGAAATCTTTGTGCGAGCTGACATCATCGGCGCTGATGCCGACGATCTTGATGCCAGCCGCATCGAAGTCGGCTTTGCCTGCGGAAAACGACTTCCCCTGGATAGTGCAACCCGGAGTGTCGTCTTTCGGATAGAAATATACGACCAGCCAATGACCCGCGTAATCGCTAAGGTTCGTGATCTTGCCGTCCTGATTGGGAAGAGAAAAATTCGGGAAGGGACTGCCTGCCTGCATCATGAAATTGATTATTTCCTTTCATCGAGATGCTGAAATTGTAGTCGATTCGAGACTAGCATCGTGGCATTTCAGGCGCTTCGTAAGGCCTGCCACTTGGCTGGATCCATGCCGTCGGCTGAGAACAAGGACACTCCCGAAGCGCCGCCTTCCCGCGCCATCCGGATCGTTCGGGTCATTTCGTCCACTTTCATGTTGTGAATGAAAATCCCGCTGTAGAGAGGCCGATGGACAGCGGCCACTCCTTCCTTCGTCTGGTCGCGAACCCACTCCGGACCAGCCTCGTAGAAGACGTGATAGAGCATGGGCAGAAATGCATCCAGTTGGAAGCGTCCCCAATCCTGGCGCACCATCTCGCGCGCCCGGGAGGGTCCCGGAAAAACAGCGGCGGTAATCATCTTGTTCTTGGCGTGCACGGCCGGAACCAGGTAGTCGTTCACGAGGTCCACGACCATATCCCAGCGAAACTTGAGCCACGCGTTGACCATGTCCTGATCTTTCACTTCGCCGTTGCCGATCCGGATGGGATCGATGCCAGACTTCTTCTTGAATTGATCGCGCTCGTACGCGCTGTATCCGTAGTCATACGGCGGGTAGACCTTGTCTTGCACGATGTTGTACTTCGACCACAAGCCTTTCGGCAGGATCGCATCCGGATGCCGAATGTAGTCCAGATGCACTCCCGTCAACTCCGGGACTGCTGCCAACTCCTTGACAGTCTGCTGCACCCATTCGCGGACTTCTGGCCGGCCAGGGTCGAGGAATTTGTAGTACTCCACGTAGGCTGGCTTATCGACGGCCGACTCGCCCTTCGCGTTCACGTTGTACCAGTCGGGATGCTTCTGCACGATTTCCGGCACCATGCAGGGCATCGACCACATCCAGGCGTGGACTTCCAGATCGGCGCCTCGAGCAAGCGGAAGGATTTTGCTTAGCACGTCGATCTTCACGGGCAGATGTTTGCTCGGAAAGTACGCGTTTCGCCCGTCGTAAATCTCCGGCAGAATTGCGCGAATTCCGCTTTCCCGCGCGGTCGCGAACAGGCGTTTCCATTCATCTGCGGAGCGGGCGGGGGCGAGCGGCACCCACATCCAAATCTTCTGGCCGGAGTCGGTAGGAATAGCGCCGGCCCTCCATCCGCCGGCCGCCAACGTTGCGGCGCCGATTGCGCAGGTTCGGATGAACACTCTGCGATGCATACAGAGGGCAGCCTAGCACAATTAGCTCAAAGAGATCGGGCGACGCATCCGTCGCCGCCGCAGTCTGGTTCCTGACTCTGCAAGTCAAGCCTCAAGAAACAGCGGGCGGGTGAGCCAATACTTGCTTTTGTCAACTATCTTGCTTGATACTTGAATGGAAGGATCTCGGAGGTGTTCGATGTCTGGCACCGACGCCACCCGGCAAGCCATCCGCGATGTCCGGCGCTTCAACCGTTTCTACACGAAGCAAATCGGACTGCTTCAGGATCACATGCTGAGCAGCCCGTTTTCCCTCACCGAGGTGCGTATTCTCTACGAGGTCGCTCATCGTCGGAATCCCACGGCCTCAGATCTGATCGAAGAACTCGGACTCGACCCGGGATACCTCAGCCGCTCCCTGAGCAAACTCGAACAACAGCGACTCCTCAGGCGGGAGCGATCGGCCGCGGATGGGCGCCAGAGCTTCCTCACCCTAACACCCAAAGGGCAGAGCACGTTCCGGCCGCTCGAAACTCGTTCCAATCGGCAGGTGGCCGCGATGCTGAGCCGACTGACCTCGGGGCAGCAGAACCAGTTGCTCTCCGCCATGCATGCGATTGAGGAGCGTTTGGATAAAAATCACCAGCCCGATGCCCGCTCGACTACATACACCTTGCGCACGCATCGACCAGGGGACATGGGTTGGGTCGTGCACCGGCACGGTGACTTGTACTGGCGCGAATACGGTTACGATGAGCGCTTTGAGGCTCTGGTGGCCCGCATCGTCGCGGATTTTGTTCAGCACTTCGATTCGAAACGCGAGCGTTGCTGGATCGCAGAAAGGGATGGCGAAATCCTGGGAACAGTCTTCCTGGTAAAGAAATCCAAGACCGTGTGCAAGCTACGGCTTCTGCTGGTCGAGCCTGCAGCCCGCGGACTTGGAATCGGGCGACGCCTGGTCGGGGAATGTCTTCGCTTCGGGCGCGAAGCCGGATACAAGAAAATGATTCTGTGGACGCAAAGCGAATTGGGCGCGGCCCGCCACCTGTACAAAGAAGCCGGCTTCCACCTCGCCGGTAAGCAGCGTCACAAAAGCTGGGGCCGGGGAAATCTGATTTCAGAAGTTTGGGAACTGAAGCTGTGAATCGTGCCCTTGTCGGATGCCACTTCAAGGCTGGCTGATCAGAGCCAGCCCGATCAGGCAAAGAATCACGCCGCTCACATTTCGCAACGAAAGGTGCTCGTGAAAGAAGGCTAATCCTATCCCAACGAGCAGCAGTGCACTCGCGCTATTTCCAATCACCGACAGTAGACTCACGCGCCATCCGCTGCGGTACGCTAGCAGGACCGCCAGTTCTACCCCGACGATCGACACCCCAACCGCGGCGCTCGCCCAATTCACACTCCTTAGACTCCAGGAACCCGCCGTCCGCACGGGATACAGAGGAATCAACAAGAACGTTCCTGCCAATGCGGTCAGGTAATTGATGACCAGCGAGAAGACGGGATTAACCGACCCGGGCACCGATTTCTGCGCAATGTGGTACGTCGTTGTCCCGACGATCATCAAGATGACTGGAAGATAGAAGAGCATCGTCCCTCCGCGGGCGTGAGCGAAGAGAATAAATGGAAACCCCTTCTAGCGACAGGCTGGAATCACCGGGACGGTTCCCATTGAGAGCCGACAACCAGGGCGTCAGGCGGAGGCCTGCACTGTCGGAGATGCCGTCTGGCGGGGGGACGTCCCAGGCTCGTGAATCGGAATACGGAACGAGATCCTCGTACCACTGCTGTTTGATTCGATTTCCATTACCCCATGAAATGGATGTATCCGTTCGCGCATCCCGCGGATGCCCACGCCGCCGCCTTGTGCCTGGATCGAGGCAAGTCGTTCCGGCGGAATTCCCTTGCCGTGGTCGCGAACATCCAGACCCACTTCCCGGCTGTTGGACCACACGGCAATTTCAGCTGTCTTGCTTCCGGAATGCCGATGAATGTTGGTGAGACACTCCTGCACCAGGCGGAACATCATCAACTCCATGTCGCGTCCGAATCTTCCAAGGTTGTCTGGGATATTCACCGAGATACTCATCCCGCTGCGTTCGGCTAGACCTTCCGCATACCAACGCAGCGCAACCGGCAAGCCGCTTTCGTCGAGCAGTGGAGGATGAAGGAGATATGACATCGTTCTGATTTCCTTGCTTAACTGATCCACATATTCCTGCGTTTCGTTCAGGCCCTTCACCACTTCGGGAGAGCTGTCGCGAGCAACCTGTGCTACGTGGGCCAGGTTCATACCCAGGGCTGCAAGGATCTGCCCCGCGCTATCGTGCAACTCGCGCGCCACGTGTCTGCGCTCGTCGTCCTGCATTTGCAGCATTTTGTGTGACAAGTCGCGGAGCTGTTCCGATTGCTGGAGCACCTTCGTGTTGCGCGCTTCCAGTTCTCTGGTGCGGATCCGTACCTGCTCTTCCGTGAACTCCTTGCTTTTGCGCAATGCATCCTGCGTGTTGCGGAGTTCCGTGATGTCGGTATTCGTGCCGAACCACTGCGTAATTTTGCCGTGCGCATTCTTGATGGGAACAGCGCGCGAAAGGAACCAACGATACTCGCCATCTTTCCCGCGTAATGGGAAAGTGTCTTCCCACACCTTGCCCGTTCCGAAGCAATCCTTTATTTTTTCGACAACACGGTCGACATGTTCCGGGTGCAACACTGTCTGCCAACCCGCACCCTGCACCGCATCCAGCGTGGTACCGGTGTAGTCAAACCAGCGTTGGTTAAACCAGTACATCCAGCCGGAACTATTTGCCATCCACGCAAACTGTGAAATATTGTCGGCCAGCGTGCGATAGTTTTCCTGCGTCCGTTTGACGTCGGTAATGTCGACGCCAGTCGGATGCAGGAAGATCACTCGCTCCTTCTCATCGCGGATTGGGTGAAGTTCGAACTCCATCAGGCGCTCCGTACCGTCCGCCCAGTGATACGGCAGTTCTGCTCGGTAGGGTGTGCCTTGCGCACCCTGCAGGCAAGCGATCCGAATCTTTTCCTGTACCTCCGGCGAGCCTCGCCACCATCCGGCCAGCCAGAACGGCCTGCCCAGAACTTCTTTCGCCTTGTAACCGCAGGCATCGAGGCAAAGGCGATTCGCATCCATGACGGTACCGTCAACGCTCAGCACGCCTGAGAACACCGTGGTCTGGTCAAACACGGCGCGGAATTTCGCATTCGCCGCAAGCGCCTCGTGCTCCGACTGTTTGCGCCGGGTCACGTCGGTGCACGCTCCCACCATGGACAGCATCTCGCCATGCTCGTCCATCAATGGCCGCGCCCGACCGTACAGCCAGCGGATTTCCCCGTCGCTCGACACCACCCGATGTTCCATGTCGAAGCTGGCTCCCTGCTGACAGGCTTCCACGGCTGCCTTCACCGCAGCAACATCTTCCGGATGCACCCGCGACATGGCGTCGGAAAAGTATTGCAACGTGTCTTCCCGGGAAAAGCCGAACAGTCGCTTAAAGTTTTCGTCGAGCGCTAGAAAATCGCCCGTGCGCGGGTCCCACCGGAACGTGCCCGTATCGGAAGCCTCCAGCGCAACATTCAATTGCTGTTGCTTCTGCGAAACCGCCTCTTCCGATTCGTTCCGCATGCGCGCCATATCGATGTGCGTCTGGACGCGGGCCAGAAGTTCCCGCGCACTGAACGGCTTGATTAGATAGTCGTCAGCTCCGTGCTCAATCCCCTCGACTTTGGCTTCTTCGCCGGCGCGTGCCGAGAGCACGACGACTGGAATAGTTCGGGTGTTTGGATCCGCGCGCAGTTCACGAATTAAGCCAAAGCCGTCCAGTCGCGGCATCATGACATCGGTGAGCACAATATCCGGAGCTTGCTTGCGAATGGCTGCCAGCGCCGCTTCGCCGTCGGGCGCCGAGCGGACCTCGTACCGCTGCACGAGCATCTGGGTCAGGTATTGGCGCATGTCGGAGTTGTCGTCCACCACCAGAACCACGGGGCGCCCACTTCTTTGTGAAACGGCAATTCCCGTCGTTGGGGCAGCGGAATTCGCTTCAACCTCAACCAGTGCCGAGTCGTGCGATCCATCGGGCAGCCACCGCAGCGCTTCCTCCACGAAAGCTGCTGTGCCTCTGACGTTCTGACCTTCCGTCCGCGGCCCCGTGATCCGGTCGGGAGGGAGATGTTCTAATCCCCGCGGGATGGTCACGACAAACGTGGTGCCTTGGCCGACGACACTCTCAACCCGAATCGTCCCCCCGTGCAGTTTGACCAGTTCCTGCACGAGTGCGAGTCCAATCCCGCTGCCTTCGTGGGTGCGGCTGCGCGTGTTCTCGATACGATGGAAGCGTTCGAAAACTCGGGGCAGTTCTTCCTGCGGGATGCCCACTCCGGTGTCACTCACGCGGAGTTCCACGTTCCGTCCGGCATCTGTCAGGGCTACCGTGATCTTCCCTTCAAACGTGAACTTGAAGGCGTTCGACACCAGATTCAGGACGATCTTTTCCCACATCCCCCGATCGACGTAGACGGGATCCGCGATTTTCGGACAATCCAGATCCAGTTCGAGCCCGGCTTTTTGCGTGGCCGACCGGAACACACTTGCCAGTTCCGCGGTAAATGACGCAAGGTCGGTCGGTTGATACATCGCCTGCATTCTTCCCGCCTCCAGGCGTGAGAAGTCCAGCAGGGTATTCACCAGGCGCAGCAAGCGGCTGCCGCTGCGATTGACCAATTCCAGCTGACTTTTAGCAGAAGGCGACAGCTCTGTGTGGGCCTTCGCCAGCAATTCCTCGATCGGGCCCAGCATGAGCGTGAGCGGCGTGCGAAATTCGTGGCTGACGTTGCTGAAGAAGGCCGTTTTCGCGCGATCAAGTTCGGATAGTGCATCGAGCCGTTGTTTTTCTTCTTCGGCGGCGCGCGCGTTCTGGATTGCCGCCGCAACCTGATCTACCAACAGATCGGCAAATGTCTGATACTCCGCGTCCAGACGCCGCGTCGGATTGATCCCGGCAATGAGTACACCCAGGGGCAAACCCTCACCGCGAGACGTGATGGGAAGCACTATCGCCTGCGACAAGCGCTGCTCCGCGGCTCCCAAGGGAAATCCCTCGATCTGCGCGATCGGCACAACCCGCGAGCGGCCTCGCTTGACGACGTCCGCAAATGGCCATAGTGAACGGCGCCCGCTTCCGCTGGCCAAGTCGACTGCCTTCGGCATCAGGCTTCCACTTGCGTTATTCAAGCCACAAGCCTGCTGCAGGCGCAGCTTGTCTCCGCCGTCCATCAGGTACAGCAACGCGAAGGGGACGTCGTCTGGATTCTTCGCCAACGTTGCGGCCGCCCAAGCGCAGGCGGCGTCCGTTGTCTTCTGTACGAGCGCATTCGCAGACAGTTCCGAGAGCGTGCGCAACCGACGCGCGTTGATGACCTTCGGCGTGACTTCCGTCGATACGCAAAACAGACCACCGACGTTTCCCGCCTCGTCGCGAATGGGACTGTATGAATACGAATAGTAAGTCTCCTCGAAAAAGTCTCCACGGTTCATGAACAGCCGGACTTCGTCGACGAAACAGGACTCGCCCTGTTTGAAAACCTTGTCGGCAAGTGGTCCGCAGATCTCCCAGATTTCCGACCACACTTCCGCCGCGGGCCTGCCGAGCGCCCACGGATGCTTGGCGCTGCCTAGCACCTGAATGTAGGCATCGTTGTAAAGGAAGTGCGCCTGCGGTCCCCATCCGATCCACATCGGATGTTGCGAACTCAGCATCAGGCTGACAGAGGTTTTGAGACTCTGCGGCCAAGTACTAATCGCACCCAACGGGGTCTTCGACCAGTCATATCTGCCGATCAGTAAGCCCAGCTCGCCGCTTCGGGCGAGCCAATCAGGAACCACCACTGCTGAGGAAGAAGAAAACGAAGTTCCTGCAGTTTCGACGCGCGGTCCACCTACAAGCTTGTCGAGCACGGGCAGCAAAGTTCCGAACAGCTCTTGTTTGGCAACGTGAGCCGACGCGTTCACTTCTCGCGCCTGGATTCCCACGACCATGGGATCGTTCTGGCTGACGATTACAATCTTGGATCCGGGGAGTTCTTTGCGAAGGATGCGAGTCGCGTCCAGGCCATTCATGCGAGGCATGGAGACGTCCATGAGCACAACGTCAGGACGAAGCGCCCGGGCCTTCTCAATGCCCTCTAGTCCGTCCGAGGCTTCTCCGCAGATTGTCCAATCGGGCCTTGAACCTAAAAGAGAGCGGATACCGTTTCGAATGGAGGGCTGATCGTCCACCAGGAGAATTTGCAATCCCATATCGATTCCGCGGGAGACCCTTCTCTCGCTCAGAACGACTTTAGGCACTCGTCGCAAGGCGTGCGCCGCACCGGAATGGAGAGTTCACAAGCGGGAGGGACTCTCGTACCCGAGCCTTCTAACCCTCCATATATACCCAGCGCCCGGAGACAACGATATACAGTGTTCACCCGATCGAGCCATCGACAAGACGGCGCCCCTTTTGCGTTGAGCAATTCAACTCGCAATTCAAATCTTTTGCTCTTTCCAGCGGCCGCGCCGGAACAGCAAAATGCCAGCCGCCGCGATGCAACCTTCCGCGATCACAATGGAAAAGAACACTCCCCTGGATCGCAGATTCATGGGGATGGCGAGCCAATAGGCCAACGGAATCTCCAGGAACCAGAAGCCAAATAGGTTCACCCAGGTCGGTGTGATCGTATCGCCTGCCCCGTTGAAGGCCTGCAGCATAACCATGCCGTACGCGTAGCCGATGTTTCCGTAGCTCAAGATTCTCAAGCACGACGCGGCCAGCGGCACGACTTCCGGATCTTGCGTGAACAATCGCACCACCGGTTCCGCAAACACGATGAGCACGACGCCCACGGCGCCGAGAAACACCATGTTGTAGAAGCCGGTTCGCCAGACCGAACTCTCAGCGCGCTCTGGCTTCTTGGCACCGAGGTTCTGCCCTACCAGCGTCGCCGCCGCATTGCTCAGGCCCCAGGAGGGCAGAATTACGAAAATGATGATGCGTATGGCGATGGTGTACCCCGCCAATGCCGCCGCCCCAAACGTGCTCACAATGCGTACCAGACCGATCCAGCTGGTGTGCGCAATCGCGAACTGCAAAATCCCCGTGATGGACACACGCAGCAATCGCCAGAGCACCGCCAGATTCACTCGCAAATGCCGCACCAGGCTCGGCAAACGCTCCGTGCCCTTCCCCAGTCTGTAAAACTGGTAGAGAACTCCAATGCTGCGCCCTGTAAAGGTAGCCAGAGCCGCACCCGTCACGCCCATCCGTGGGAACGGTCCCAGTCCAAAAATCAGGCAGGGATCGAGCACGAGGTTGATGACGTTCGACACCCACAACAGGCGCATCGCGATCGCGGCATCCCCCGCTCCGCGAAAAATGGCGTTGTTCAGAAACAGCATCAGGATTGCGCCTGACCCACCCAACGCAATGCGCGCGTATCCTGATCCGGTGGCGACGATGTCCGGCGTCGCTCCCATGAGTTGCAGCAGCTTGGGCGCGAAAATGAAGCACGGCACTCCCACCAGCAGGGACACGCTCAGCCCTAGAACGATTGCCTGTACGCCAGCCACGGACGCGTCTTCCGGATCTTTTTCCCCAATGCGGCGGGCGACCATCGCAGTCGTCGACATGCTGAGCCCGATGGCTACGGCGAAGATGAGGCTCAGCAATGACTCCGTTAAGCCAACGGTTGCCACCGCATCAGCGCCCAGACGCCCCACAAAAAAGACGTCCACCACCGCAAACAACGACTCGAGGACCATCTCCAGCACCATGGGGATGGCCAGCAGCAGGATCGCGCGATTGAGATTGCCTGAGGTGTAGTCCTGGTGCGACCCGCGAAGTGCTTCGCGAATGGATGGCCACAATCCCTGCTCAGGGAGATTGGGTACGGCGGTAGCGGCGTCCATTGAATCCTGCCAAATTCTGCGCGTACGGCGTGGCGCCGAAAGCGCTGGTTCTACAAATCTGTTGCCCTACAGAGATCGCGAAACGTCCGTCGAAGTCAGGACGCAAAGAGAGCGTCCCTCACGAAGTTTCAGCGGGCCGAGAAGAACGGCTTAGCGAAGGGTGTAATGATGCGCATCTTCACTCACCTAGTTTAGCGGTGATCTGAGTTTACTCGATTCCAAGTTCTTTCGCCAACGCCTTCCACTTGGAATCCACGAGCGACTTGGTCTTGACATCCATTGTTATTTCGTCAGGCCAGGGCCGGGCGAAACCTTCGCTCGCCCACTTGCGTGTCGCATCCACACCCATCTTTGACCCATAGTTCGGCAGACGGGAAGCGTGGTCCAGCGAATCGACGGGGCCGAGCGTGAACTGGATGTCGCGCTCGGGATCGATATTGTTGAGCACCTTTAGCGTGACTTCGCCGATGTCGTGAACGTTGACATCTTCATCCACCACAAGGATGCACTTGGTGAACATCGCCTGCCCCAGCGACCAGATTGCGTTCATCACCTTCCGCGCCTGCCCCGGATAGGACTTGCGAATCGAGACGATCATCAGGTTATGAAAAACGCCTTCGAGCGGAAGGTTGACGTCCACTAACTCAGGAATCGTCAGCTTCATCAGCGGCAGAAAAATACGTTCGACCGCCTTCCCCATCCAGCCATCTTCCATGGGTGGCTTACCCACGATCGTGGTGACATAGATTGGATCCTTGCGATGGGTCACGCATGTGACGTGAAAAACGGGATACGAATCTTCCAGCGAATAGAAGCCCGTGTGATCGCCGAAGGGCCCTTCCGTCCGAAGCTCGTCGAGGTTGACATAGCCTTCGAGAACAATCTCCGCATCGGCCGGGACTTCGAGATCCACGGTCTCGCATTTCACGAGTTCGACCGGCTTCTGCCGTAAGAATCCGGCGATGATGAATTCTTCGACATCCGGCGGCGCGGGAACAATCGCCGAAAATGTGAGTGCCGGGTCCGTTCCGATCGCGACGGCTACGTCCATCCTTCCCGATGGCCGTTCCCCATCAGCGAGCACGGATCCGCCCGACGACCGCGCCATGATATCGACGCTCGCCGACTTCGACGCCGCGCCCGCTCGCGAAGACACGGCTCCCCGCAGGGCATCGCGGTAGTGTTCAGCGGCAACCTTCTGACGCTGCCAGTGCATGCCGGTAGTACGCTCGTCGTAAACCTGCATGCGGTACATGCCGACGTTGCGCTTGCCGGTCTTTGGATCGCGAGTGATTACGCAGGGCAAGGTGATAAAGCGGCCGGCATCTTTGGGCCAGCACTGCAGAATCGGAAAATCGAGAAGTGAGAACTTTTCTCGCTGGATGACTTCCTTGCAAGCGCCCGACTGGACTGTTTTCGGGAAGAACTTTCCCATCTCTGCCAGCATGGGAAGCATTTTCACTTTGTCGAGGAAGCCCTGCGGCGACTTCACATCCATGAACGCGCGAATGCGATCCGCAATCTGGTCCAGAGCGTCGACTTCCAACGCCAGACGCATGCGCCGCTCGGAACCAAACTGGTTGATAAATAATTGCGATCCCGGATGGCCCTTAATGTTCTGGAAAAGGAGCGCTGGACCACCCGTCCCGTATTTTTGAGGTGAACTTTTGCTCACCCGATCGGCGATCTCCGCGATTTCCAGGATGGGGTCCGCTTCTGTGCGAATCTTTCGCAACTCCCCGGCTCGGTCAAGCGCTGCAATCCACTCACGAAGATCGTTATAGGCCAAGTCAGACTCCGCAAGAAAACACACGATTATACGGGAGGCGTCGACGATCCGGTCGCGGTGGCATTGGCCGCCGGGATTGTTCAGCGGGGAACCGTTCATGCAAGAATGCCGTTTCTACCTCTGCATGCGGTGCTTTCTTCGTCGATTCCTGATCGTCGCGGTTTTGAGCTATGTGGCTCTGTGCTGCGTTGCAGCCGTCTTTCTCGCAGACATTACATTGCATCCCGGCCGCCGTTCACTTACCTCGGCGGACGAAGCCCCAGCGCGCGAGATGTCGGGTCGCCACGACGCGCGGATCGAGAATGCCACCGTCGCAGCGAACGATGGCATTGCGTTACAAGCCTGGTGGATCCGGCCGCACCGTGGAAATGGTGACGCGGTAGTTTCCCCCACGGATTGAGCGACAACCGCATCGGCATGATTGGTTACGCTGAACTGCTCGTAAACCACGGCTTTACAGTTCTGCTCCCCGACGCCCGCGCACACGGCGCAAGCGGAGGGGCCATTGCGACTTATGGCCTTCTCGAATCTGACGACATAAGCCGCTGGTACAAGTGGCTCTACTTCCACGAGCATCCGAATTGCATTTTCGGATTCGGCGAGTCAATGGGCGCCGCGCAATTGCTGCCTGCCCTGCGTACCGAGCCTGACTTCTGCGCGGTGGCTGTGGAATCGCCGTTTTCCACCTTTCGCGAGATAGCCTACGATCGCGTCGGACAATTCTTCCATACAGGACCTTGGCTCGGGCGTACGCTTCTCTTCCCGCTCGTCGAAACCGCTTTCGCCTATGCGCGATGGCATGATCACATCGATCTTGCCGGAATTTCACCTTTGAATGCGGCAGCGTCGAGCCACGTTCCAGTCTTCCTGATCCACGGCCAGCAAGACCGCAATATTCCAGTCCGGCACTCCCGCGCGATCGCTGCACAAAACCCTTCCCTCACTCTTTGGGAAGTTCCCGGCGCAGACCATTGTGGAGCTGTCAGGGTTGCGCCCGAGGAGTTCGAACATAAATTGATCGCATGGTTTCAATGGCATACTGGGGTGAAAACTGCAAATCTTTTGTCGAATCCGCGTTTCCTATCCATCGCAGCATCACAATTGCGCATCTTTCACGTATAGTGTCCTGCCGAAACTTGTGGGGGTGCATTTGCGACGAGTCGTGGTGACAGGAATGGGTGCGGTCAGCCCGAATGGTGTGGGACGGGAAGCCTTCTGCGCAGGAGCCCTGGCCGGCAAGTCCGGCGTGCGCCGGATTTCGCATTTCGATTCCAGCGAAATTCCGGTGCAGATCGCGGGTGAGGTTCCCAATTTCGACGAACTGGCGTGGGTGGAAAAACGCGAGCGAAAACACGTGTCCCGCGTTCTGCCCCTGGCGATTGCCGCTGCAAGCGAAGCGCTGGATCAGTCGGGAGTCAATCCAGCCACGCTGCCTCTCGCAGGGCGCCAGCGATTCGCGGTCATAGTTGGTTCGGGCGGCGGATCCCAGGAATTTACCGAAGAACAGTATCGCCTCTTCTTCCATGAAGACTACCGGCACATGAGCCTGTTTTGCGTGCCCACCGGCGTAATGGGAACTTTCTCCAGTGACCTCAGCATTCGCTTCGGACTGCGCGGACCGAGCCAGGTCATCACTACCGGATGCACTTCCTCGACGGATGCAATTGGCTACTCGATGCGCCTGATCCAGGGCGGCCGCGCGGACCGAGTTCTCACTGGGGGAGCTGATGCACCGATTGCGCTGGGCATTGTGAAGGGCTTCATCCTGATGAAGATTCTTACCGACTCATGGAACGCAATGCCGGAGAAAGGTTCGCGGCCCTTCTCTGTGGACCGCGACGGCTTTGTGCTGGCCGAAGGTGCGTGGATGTTTGTTCTCGAGGAATATGAGCACGCGCGAGCCCGCGGCGCCCACATCCTGGCCGAGATCGCAGGCTACGGGTCCACGTGCGAAGCGTTCCATCGTGTGCGCCTAAAAGAATGTGGGGAGGAACCGGCCCGGGCGATTGGGTTAGCGATGAAGCAGGCCGGCATCGCTGCCACCGACGTGCACTACGTGAATCTGCATGGCACTTCCACCCAACTGAATGACCGCATCGAAACGCAGGCATTGAAGCTGGCTCTTGGAGAGCATGCGCGCAATGTTCCCATGTCGGCGCTGAAGTCGCAGATTGGGCATCCACAGGGCGCGTGCGGCGCTGCCGGCGTCGCCGCCACCATCGTCGCAATGCAACACGCGCAAATTCCTCCGACGATCAACCTCGACACGCCAGATCCGGAATGCGATCTGGACTACGTACCCACAGCGGGACGGAAAGCGGTAATTGAGCATGCCGTCTGCAACTGCATCGCATTCGGATCGAAAAACTCCGCACTCGTGCTGCGCAATGCGGGATAGGAAGTGTGAGGCTTGAAACGTGCTGAATGAAATCGTGGGTTCCGGCTTCGCCGCCCGTTTCGAAGAATTGATGAAGAAGCTTCAGGATCTGGCCGCACCTTTGAGCGACGAACAGTTCTGGAGCAAGCCGTTTTCCTTCGGCAACAGCTTCGGGCACCTCGTTCTTCATCTGACCGGAAACCTCAACTACTACTTCGGCACCGAGATCAACAACTCCGGTTACGTTCGCGATCGCCCTCGCGAATTTACCGAGACAGCGCTGCCCTCAAAGAACGAAGCTTTGAAGAATCTGTCAGACGCGGTGGGCATGGTCGCTCGAACGGCGCGATCTCAGGCCGAGAACGACTGGAGCAAGTTTTACCAGGCCGCCGGCGAGGAAGATGCCGGAAAATCGGTTCAATGTCTTCCTGCGCTGCGCCACGCATTTTCATTTGCACGTTGGGGAAATGACCTACTTGCAGTTCGCGTTGCTGAAGAAGTGATTGATCAAACTGACCGCGAACTTCTCAAGGTAAGAGTCCGACGAAACAGTCACGAAGGTTTCGCCGTTCTTCGCGTCCTTTGCCGGTCCTCTTAGCGTCCTTAGCGGTTAAAAGGTTCGTGCCGGCTATCCAAGCAACTCAGTAACGGCGTCCTCAACACGCTTCCAAGCCTCCGACCGCGGATCGATAACCTCGTAATGATCCGCATTCGCGATCTCCACCAGCTTCACATTCTCGCCCTTCGCACGTTTTGCCTCAGCGTACTTTCGACTGAAATCAGGCGGGACCACGTCATCCTTGGTTCCATAGATCAACACTTGCCGCGCCTTGCGGATCGACAACTGCATTGGATCCGCTTCCTGGTAGTGCTCGGCAACCTCCGCAGGCTTACCGCCCATAAACTCCACGACCGCGTCGTTGCTCAAATGAAGTTCGAAGGCCCGCTGCAAATCAACTACGCCAGCCAACGATACCGCCCGCATAAGAGCAGGCTCGTGCGCGGCCAGACATAAAGCAAGTTGCCCGCCCGCGGAGTGTCCCATCGCCAGCACGCGCGCCACATCCAATTTGTATTCCTTCGCAATTTGCGGCAGAAAACGAAATCCGTTAGCGACGTCTTCAAAACTGCCCGGCCATCCTCCGCCCGCATTGCCCACACGCCGATATTCCAGATTCCAGGTGGCAATTCCTTTTTTCGTGAGCGCAGCACATAGGTGGCCGGCATGCGCAAGGCCATACTTCGCGCGCCAGAATCCGCCGTGGATATTCATGACCACCGGGAACGGCCCACTCGCTTTCGGAATCCGCAAGTCGCCAAACTGATTGGGATCCGTTCCATACGGAAGGCTGTGATCGGCCGGTGGAGGCGTAAGACTTAGTATGTCTTCACTCATCAAGGGCTATTCTTCCTATAACCTGTATCTCAGATACAAACTTTTACTTTTGAAGGCTTGACTTGCATCCGTTGAGGTTATAAAGTCGCGGCGCTCGCCGGCAAATCGTTTTTCTCCGTACGAGCTTAGTAGCGGCGACTGCAAGAAGATCGGGCATCGCTTCGTCACAGGAATAAAGAATAAATATAGACGACAGCTTCATGCCCGGGACGCTCCCCTCTGTCGTAAAGGTCTCATGCCGGCGGAATTAGGCCCCGATCTGTTCCCCCTCGACCAGCGATACCGACCAGCGCTGCGTAGCTCGGTCGGGTATCGAATTCCCATGGATTAAGAATCACACTCAGGAGGAGCTAAATGTTTAGTTTTCGCACTTGCGTCTTAATGGTCGCGCTCGCCGCCACTGCTGCCATTCCGGTAGTCGCACAAACCTGGAGCGCACCTCAATTTGTGGCCAATGGCGGCGGCATCGCTGTGTCCACCAATGGAACAACTTCCGCGGTCCTCTTCATGCCGCCCTCTGGGGGTCTGCAGGCTTTGGTAAAAACAGGAAGTTCCTGGAGCGCTCCATTTACTTTAACCTCTCTGGGCAGCTTCGGGGGTGGAACCGGCAATATCATGGTCGCACCCAACGGCGACGTTCTCGCCGTCTGGAGTTTTCGGACAACCAACACCTACATCCCGAATGAAGCACAAGCCGCGTTCTTTTCCGGAGGACATTGGGGCAGCACCATCACGATCTCGAACAACGTGTATGGCAACGTCAACAGCTTCGGGCTTCCCGGCATCGGCTTCGACAGTCACAGTCAGGCGACTTTGATCTGGGAGGAGATCACAAGTCCCTCTCCAGTTGCGTGCGCTCTCCGTGCAGAGACCGGGAGTGCCGCCAGCGGTTTCGGTTCTGCGCAAACCATCTCGAATGCAACAACCTGTTACGGCTCCGCGAAGCTCGCCGTGAATTCAGGCGGAGAAGCGGTCGCCTTGGAAGGAGCGACTGGTATCCTGAGTGGCGCGGTCATCGCCATCAGTCGCAGCCTCACCGGCACGTGGGGAACGCCAGTTACGGTGGTCGCCTCCGCGTACCGCCAGAACGACGCAACCGTAGGACTGGGAAACAATGGCACAGCGGTCGCGGTATGGCGCACGCGTTCGGGCGTCTCCTACTCCGTACGCTCGGGAGGAACGTGGAGCGCTGCAGCAGGTCTACCGGTTCTTGTGGGTCAGGCCGGCGGGCTCACTGGCGTGGCCGTGGATGGCAGCGGAAACGCAGTCGCCATCTTCACGCAGGTGACAATCAGTCCCGGCACCTACGCCACGTATCGCCCGGTCAACGGAACCTGGCAGACGAAAGTGCAATTGAGTTCCGGACTGCCCGTCGCGGCTACCCCCGCCGGGACATTCGTCGCGTCCGGCACAACCGTCTCGACTCGGCTCGCCGGTTCGTCCAACTGGACTACGCACACCTTCTCCGGAAGTGCAATCGTCAACGCCGGTCCGGGGACTGCCATCGCCCTCGTCGGCCCGCAGGTCAGCGTATCGACGGCGGCAGTTCCGTAGAATTGGCGCGAACAATCCAGCTACACATAACACGGGCCGCAGTCACTGACTGCGGCCCATTGTCCAGAATTGCTAGCCTGCGAAACGCAGGAACTCAGAACAATTCTCTCAGCTCTGATCCGGCCGCAACTCGACAACCGTCCCTTCGCCCCAGCCATACTTGCGGCTCGAGAATGAACGAATTTCGCCCAGGACCGTGGCGTCATTTTCCGCCGTCAGCACGCGGGCGTGCGCATTAAAGTTGCGCTCGCCAACCCGCACTTGCACTGCCGGATTGGCTCGCAGGTTCTGCAGCCAGTGGGAAGTATCGAATTCCGCGATGACGTAGAAGCAGCCATCGCGCTCCGTGAACCAGATCTCGATTTCCCGAGCCCGGCCGGTCTTTCTGCCGCGCGTCGTGAGGTAGAGATATTGGTCCTGGCCGATGTTACTGCCCCTTGAGTTTCAGCTTGTCCTTGTTCTCTTCGAGGAACTGACGCAGATTTTCCGCCGCATCGAGCAGGCGCGTCCATTGTTCGTAGTACAGGGTCACGGGAAAACGTCCCAGCCCGTACACGCTCACTCCGCCCTTTTCCGACACGCGAAACTCCATTGCGCCGCTGCGCTTCTTCGTTTCCACCTGCTTCTCCAGCTCCTGCAGGCGGGCTTTAAGTTCGTCGTAACTCGGTTCAGCCATAAGACCTCTTCAGATTCGGAATGTATGACGGGATCGCACCATCATAGAGGCGTGAATACCTCTGCGTCGAGCACGTGCCCCTAGAAATATCGCCCGAGCTGGAAGTAAAACTTGTGGTGACCACGATCGCCCACGCTGCCGCCGAACACAACCGGTCCAATGAACGACTGCACGAGCACCGCGGCATTGAAGTCATTCGGCAATTTCGAGTCGGTGGCGTTCACTGCCCCATAGGCCTTTCCGATTTCATAGTTGGCGATAAGGTAGACATTGTTTCCCAGCAGCGGAGATAGCTCTTTCAGACGCCGAATGTATCCCGGTTGGAACAGAAAATACTGGTTGGTGAGTAGTTCGTTTGTTCCGTAGGCCGCCAGCCGTTGCGGTCCGCCCAGGCCGAACATGGGCAGCCCGGTGTTGCGGTAACCCATGGTCGAACCGCCGGACCCTATCAGAAAAATCGAATTCGTCTTCAGGATGGGATGAAAATATCCCAGCCGCGCTTCAGCCAGCGGGAAATGCTCGGTTGCGTCGGGGTTCGCGTCATAAAACTCCAGCCGCGATTGCACGAGGTAGCCTTTACGCGGAAGCGTCGGGTCATCGGTGTGGTCCACAACGTAGCGCACGCGCGAGAAACCTTGCCGTCCGCTTACATCGCTCAACAGCCCGGGAATCCCGATAGTTCGCGTCAACGACAGGTGCTCAATCTGATAGCCGAAGCGCAGCTCTGAAAATCGGTTGAAAGCAACGCCGAAGTCCAAGCCTCCGCCAGCGTCATGCTGACGAAAGGTCGCGATGCGACTGTCATTAAAGTACAGATCAAACGGCTTCGAAGTCGCAAACAACCGGGGCGCCGCAAAAAAATGACTGAACCAGTTCAAGGGATGGTAGTACTCCGACGCCGCTCCATAACTCGAGCCGATGATGAAGTCGTTGCGAAATTCTGATCCGAATCCGCCGATATCATGGAAGGTCACGCGCGCGCCCAGCGAAAAGCGCACATCGGTGTAATCGGAGCCATCGATCACGAACAATGGGTTCACCGTCGGGGGCGCATAATCTTTCTCGTCGGCGCGAACCAGCAAGCCGTCCTGGCCGCTCTTGCGCGTCAACTGAAACCCCGCACGCGCGAAACGTCCCAGGCCGGTCACGTCGGTCAGATCGCCATCCAGACGCTTGAAGTCCACGGGCTTGCCGACATTGTCCGCAAGACTTTTCTGAATCCCTTCCGCGATCACGGGTACCGTTCCCGTGACCTCGACGAATTGCGGAACTGGCACATCTCGCCGCCGCCCTTTGCGCAGCTCGACGTACTCAGCCCAGTCATGGTCGTTCAGTGCCAATTTCTGCAGCAGTGCAGCCCGCTCCTGTGCCCCGACGTAGCCGACCTGAATCAGCTTTTCCGCCTGCTGATAGTCGGTCATGTTGTAGTCCTGCGTGTGTACCGGAATCAGAATGTCGGCCTTCTGGATGCTGGCCAGTTCGTTCGCGCCGATGATCACACCCACCGAGCGCTGGAGCACACTGAACGCCGAAAGGCTCTGGTCCGCTTTCAGGGGAGGCACTTCCAGGTGGACGGCAATCACGATCTGTGCGCCCATGTTGCGCGCTGCATCCACCGGAAGGTTTTCCACAATCCCGCCATCGACATACACATGGCCGTCAAGCCGCACCGGACTGAAAATCGCCGGCAACGACATCGTTGCCCGAAGCGCCTCGGAGAGCGAACCTTGTCCGAACACCGTGGCTTGCCCGCTCACCAGATCCGTCGCTACGCAGCGGAACGGCGTCGGCAATTCATCGAAAGTTTTCAGGTTCGAATAGGGCAACGCAATGCGGTCCAGAATCAGGCCCACCTGGTGTCCCGAGTTGAAACCGCTCGGAAAAGCGATCCCGCCCTTCAGCCCGAATTCGAGATCGTTGGGATACTCCTGCTTATCTTCCTTGCGCCGGAAGGAGCGCGCCCCGTACGGAAGCTCGTTGCGGAAGGAACGATTCCAGTTGATGTTCTCCACGAAGTCCTGAATTTCGCTGCCTGACATGCCCGTGGCGTACAACCCGCCCACCAGTCCGCCCATGCTCGTTCCCGCGACGTAGTCGACCGGGATGTGGTGTTCCTCAAACCACTTCAACACGCCGACGTGCGCCAGCCCTAGCGCTCCTCCGCCTTCCAAAACCAGAGCGATCGAAGCCCGCTTCGGGGCTTGCACCGCCGCAGGTGTCGGAACGCTGGTATCCGGTTGCGGTTCATGCTGTTCCTGAGTCCAACTGGCAATTGCACCGGCAAACAAGACGAGACTGACACACAGGTAGGAACGCAACTTCATGGCATCTCCGGAATAAAACAGGAAAATGAGTATATCGGTGGTGACTGGCGACGGTGAAGACGCGGCTGCGCGAACCAGCCAGCGGGGCGAGAGAGCAACCAGGATCGGGTTTTGCGTTTGTAAGGAGAAAGCGGCGCCTCGCGACGCCGCTGCAACTGCTACTTCTTTTCGATGTGCTTGGGCGAAGCCTTGCTCAGAGTGGCCAGCAGCCGTCGCGCAGCGGCGGGGACGGGAACCTTCCCTTCCCGCACAATCCCCTTGGCGCTGATCTCTCGGCCATACAGCAATTTGTTCCCACCATCATCAGACCGCAGGGTCGAACCTGCCAGTGAAATTCCGGCAAATAGTCCCTTGGCACGCGAGTAAGAAAGGATCTCGGCTTTCAACACGACATCAGTTTCCGCCGACGCGTTTCTTCCCACCGGTCCCGCGGTGGCCGAGGCGTCCGCGCCCAGTTTCACTTTGCTCGTCATCACGGAGTTCGCACCGCTCTCATTCATGATTAGCAGCACAAAGTCGGTTGCTTGTGCTCCGATCTGCAACCCGAAGCTACCGCCCTCTAGTGCGAACATCGCCGGTGCACTCCACGGCCCGCCGAATTCCTTTCCCGACCGGCACGTGATCACTCCGCGGCCATAGCTTCCACCGACAATGAAGGCTGCCTTCTTCACCGACGGATACACCACCACGCAAACTGCCTTGTTGAGCAGATCCTTCGGGATGCCCTCGGGCATGCCGAAGATTTCCTTCAATACCACGGCGGACTCATTCAACCGGTCCACTTCCTTTTTTTCTTTTTCAGCTTTGTCTTCGCCGAGTAGGGGAATGACGAATAGCACGGCTAGAGCGGTAACGAACAGCTTCCTGTTCATAAGTCCTCCGATTTATGAAGTTGAAGTGCGCTGCCATATCGGCGTCGCACGAGTTGAACCGCATGCGTTGGAGAGCTTCCGGGAAACGATTGGGCATCTTATACGCGTTCCAAATGAAGGACAACTCTGGCCGCGACACTCCCCTACCTCGACCAGCCTGCACAACAAATCGGCATAGGGGGGAGAGTCACCTCTCCTCCCCTGCCACACCACCGTACATGCGGGTCCGCATACGGCGGTTCGATAGGTTAGTCCCACCAATGGAACGGGCAGGCTGAGCGTTCGTAGTTTGGGAACGCCGTGTGGGTTTCACTTCTCGGGTCAGCATCCGTTGCGGCTTCACCGCGCCCTGCCTACCCAAGCCCCGCCGTAGAGCGAGATGGCTAGTGCAATACCCGCCTCGAGACCCAAGCACTACTGACTCTTCCTATCGTTCGCGCCTTCACCGCTTCCGCGACTACTACGCCCTCTGCTGACTTCTGCTGTCCGGTCAGAACACCTTACGATGTCCTCCGTCACCGAATCCGTGACGCACCGCAGATCTCCCGCGATAAGCTCGACCGCTTTCCACGCACCCCCGCCGGATTTACCACCAGTGTCCTTGATGGATATGGGCTTCGCCATCAGTTGCTTGCTCGCCCGGCACCGTAGGCCTCATCATCCGGTTCTTGTTCATCGGCTCGCGTGTTTGCTCCACGCTTCCTTCAGACCCCACCTCGCGGTGACGCCCTTGCGCTTCGCTACCCTTCACCTCCATCAGGTTGGGAGAGGACTTTCACCCCTAAGCTGTCGAACATGCACGGCATAATCGGCATAGGGGGACGGGTCGCCCCGCCTCCCCTGCCACACCACCGTACATGCGGGTCCGCATACGGCGGTTCGATAAGTTAATCCCACCAAGGAAAGTGGCAGGCTGAGCGTTCGCAGTTTGGGGACGCCGTGTGGGTTTCACTTCTCGGATTAGCATCCGTTGCGGTTTCACCGCGCCGTGCCTACCCAAGCCCCGCCGAAGCGGGATGGCTAGTGCAATACCCTCATCGAGACCCAAGCACTACTGACTCTTCCTATCGTTCGGGCCTTCCCGCTTCGCGCGACTACTACGCCCTCTGCTGACTTCTGCTGTCACGGTCAAGACACCTCACGATGCCTTCAGTCACCGAATCCGTGACGCATAGCAGATCTCCCGTGATAAGTTCGACCGCTTTCCACGCACCACCGCCGGATTTACCACCAGTGTCCTTGATGGATATGGGCTTCGCGATCGTTGGCTTGCTCGCCCGGCACCGTAGGCCTCATCATCCGGTTCTTGTTCATCGGCTCGCGTGTTTGCTCCACGCTTCCTTCAGACCCCACCTCGCGGTGACGCCCTTGCGCTTCGCTAACCCTTCACCTCCATCAGGTTGGGAGAGGACTTTCACCCCCAAGCTGTCGAACATGCACGGCGTACAACAAAAAGCCTCGCCGAAAAGGCGAGGCTCAATTTCTGTTCGAAACTGTTTTACACGCTGAACGATGATCCGCAACCGCAGGTGCTCTTCACGTTGGGATTCTCAAACTTGAAGCCCGCGCCTTCCAGCGTCTCCACATAATCCACGATGCAGCCGTTCAGATACATCACTGAAGTCGCATCCACGAACACCTTCAGTCCGTCAAAGTTAAACACCTTGTCCATCATGCCGGCGCTGTTTTCGAATTGCATGGAGTAGGAGAATCCAGAGCAACCTCCGCCCACCACACCCACCCGCAGGCCTGCGGGAGCCGGATTCTGTTGCGCCATAATCTCTTTGACCTTCGCCGTGGCGTTCGGCGTCAGCGTGATCGGCGCCTTCTTCACTTCCGTCGTCGGTGTTCCGGTCGCTGGTGTTGTAGTCGTTGCCATTCCACTCTCCTTGAGCGATTTCAGCGATTATAGCATCGACAACCGCCGAAGCCCTTGAAATCCTCCCGCGGGATGTGCCACCTCAGGCAATCCCTTCAATCACTTAGATGCGCTCCCTAGGAAAAGGACGCAACCCCTTCTACCGCCAAAAAAGCCTTCTCCCCGCGGCATGCAAACGGCGCTATAATTCCGCTCGATGGGCCCTTCCCCGATGCTGGCTGTGGGGATTTTCAAGACCGTTCGCCTGACAGCAGGACCCGCGGGGCTGGCTCGATATCAGTGCCGAGGTGGCATATGTCTCCTATGGGCTGGATGGCTACTGTGTGGGGCGTTCTCACCGGTGTTCTGGTAATCCTGCTGATCTACCGCAGCACACTCACAATGCAAGAGGACGAGCAACTGTTCCTCGACGACACCAAGTCTGCGATGGAGCAGGAACAGGCCGAACTCATGAAGAAGGTGAATAAGATCAACCCCTTCGTGAAGGTTCTGGGGGCCGCGTCTGGTCTCATGTTCCTTGTCCTTGCGGGCATGTTTATCTATCAGGGATTGAACAATACGAATCCGTAGAGAACGCGCCAGTCGATCGTCCAAGCCACGTCCCTGCGCCTTCCTGATGGTGGAGTGTGTCCGGACCAGTATCCATTTCTCTCGCATCAGAAAACTTCCCGGCCTGGGGATGATTCCCATCGCGGAAATTGAATCGCGTCGTGTGCTCCTTGTTCGCTTCGTCTTGCCTCACCTTCTATGGAACGCCCTGAAAATAGAACGAGTGCGCTCCCAAACCAATGCTAGAATGGCGCAAATCGTTACAAGACCGCGTGGCCTCGAGCGAACCCTCGATGCGACCACCACTTGCAACAAGGTGATCGGCGTCCGGGTGTAGCCCACGCGCTCGACGCATCTCGCGCGATTCTTCAACTAGGAGTTTTGATGGATTCAGGCCACTTGGTGAGGGGGACGACCTCAACAATTCGCGAGGTTCCGCCCGCCGGTTCCTTTGAATTTGGGCCTCCTTTGCAACCTTGGCTCCCGTCACAAGAGTCGGCACTGCGTGAGTATTTTCGCGTTCTCATCAAGCGCAAGTGGATCGTCATCGGATGCCTCGTCACCATCTTCAGTCTGGTAGCGATTGCCAGCTTCAAAATGACGCCCATCTACGAAGCGGTGGGGCGTATCGCCATCAACAAGCCCGACTCCAATCTCGTCAATTTCAAAGATTCTCAAAACGGCGGCGCCGACTACTCCGACCCCACCGACATGGATACCGAGGTCACGATCCTGCAAAGTGACCTGCTAGCTCTGCAGGTGATCAAGGCCCTGAATCTCGACAAGCTTCCTGAGTACGGCGGCAAACCTTCCAGCGGCCCCGTCGACAACCTTGCGCCCGATCCTTTGCAGGCCGATTCCGCGCGAACCTCGGGCTTGTTGGGCGGCTTCAAGGGTGGATTGCGCGTAGCGTTAAAGCCGAATACACGCATCGTAGAGATCCGCTACGTCAGCACGAATCCCCAACTCGCCGCTGCTATCGTTAACAAGCTGGCGGAGACTTACACCGAGCAGAACTTCAAGACGAAATTCGAATCCACCATGCAGGCCTCGGATTGGCTATCGAAGCAGCTCGTTGACCTCCAGATGAAAGTGGAGACTTCACAGGAAAAGCTGGTCCGATTTCAGAAAGAACACGAGATCCTCGGTGCCGACGAAAAGCAGAACATCATCACCGAAAAGCTGGGCGAGCTCAACAAAGAGCTGACCGCCGCAGAAGCCGCCCGCATGGAGAAGGAGTCGCTCTATCGCCTGGTGCAGTCCGCAGACCCCGACGTGGTGGCCTCTACTGCGGGAGCCTTGGAAACGGGCGGAGCCGGCGGTACTGGCGGCCTCGCGCCGCTGATTGCGAGCCTTCGCGGCAAAGAGGCTGACACAAAGATCCAGATCGCCGAGTTGGGTACGCAGTTCGGTCCGTCCTATCCGAAAGTCGCACAGCTCAACAACCAGCTGAAAGAAGTCGACGCGCAGATTCAACTGGAACTCAAGAAAGTCGCCGATCGCGTACGTGGCCAGTTTCTCGCCGCTCAGCAACAGGAAATCATGTTGCGCGAGGAGTTCGAAAAGCAGAAGCAGGAAGCCAACAAGCTGAATGAGAGCGCGATTGAATACCAATTGCTCAAGCGCGACGTCGACGTGAATCGCCAGCTGTACGAGGGCCTGCTCGAGAAACTAAAGGAAGCCGGTGTCACTGCCGGACTGAAGTCCAACAACATTCGCGTCGTAGATGTTGCCCGCACGCCGACTTATCCGACCGAGCCCAACATTCCTCGCAACCTGGCCTTCGCTTTGGTGCTCGGCCTGACATCTGGGATCGGGCTCGCCTTCCTGCTCGAGAACATGGACAACACGGTGCGCACCACCGAGCAGGCACAAGTGATTTCCGGACTTCCAGCCCTGGGCATGATTCCCATGGGTTCGAAGAATGGGATCGACTCCACCGGCAAGAAATTGTTGACGCTATCGTCGTCACGCGAGGCGGTTGAACTGGTCACGCAGGCGCGGCCGCAATCGCAGATGGCCGAATCCTACCGAGCGCTGCGCACTTCCCTTCTACTGTCGAATCTGGGCACGCCGCCGAAGATCATCATGATCACCAGCGCTCGGCCGCAGGAAGGCAAGACCACGACCAGCATTAATACCGCAATTGTGCTGGCCCAGAAAGGCGTCCGCGTGCTGCTGATCGACGCCGACCTCCGGCGCCCGAGTGTTCATAAAACCCTCGGCATGGGGCCGCGCAGCGGACTCAGCAACGTGCTCACCGGCAGCATCACGCTCGAGCACGCCATCACCCGCTCGCCGATCCTCTCGAACTTGTTCGTTTTGCCGGCCGGAACACCTCCGCCGAATCCAGCCGAACTACTGGCATCCTCCAACATGCGCGACCTGCTCGCTGATCTGCGCGAGCACTACGACCACATCGTCATCGACACACCTCCGACACTCTCGGTCACCGACGCTGTCGTCCTGTCGCAGCGCGTCGATGCCATCATTCTCGTCATCCGCTCGAGCAAGACCACCAAGCAGGCCCTGCGCCGTTCGCGCGATATCCTGATGCAAGTGAACGCGCGTATCACCGGAGTATTGCTCAACGCGGTCGACCTGACCTCTCCCGATTACTATTACTACTATGAATACCAGGGAAAATATCACGACAGCTACTACCGGGAAGATGGCGATCCGGAAGAGGCTGCCGCTGATCGCTCAGCGGGCGACTAGCATCTGCGCGCAAGACGCACTACAATCGCGCGCGACCTTGAGTCGCAACGTTTCGGAAGTCCATGCAGATTGTCTCCGAGTCACCTGCCAAAAAACGCGCCCTGCGCTGGGGATTGCTCTCCCTGTCGGCGATCTACCTGCTCGTGGTGACTCTCCAGTTCGTGAGCGACTGGCTCGGCTCTCGTTCCGATCCCCGCAGCCTGCGCGCCGCCATCAAACTCGATCCGGGCAACGCCGACTACCGCAATCAACTCGGCCTTTATTACGATCTGGCGCGAAACTACCAGGCCTCGATTTCCGAATATCAGGCGGCGACTCGCCTCAATCCGCATTATTCCAAGTACTGGCTGAAACTGGCCGACGCCTACCAGATGACGGAAGACACCAACAGTCAAGCGCAGGCCGTTGAGCAGGCCATCCACTACGAACCGACTGGACCCGACGTCGCCTGGCAGGCTGCCAACCTTTATCTTGTGCAGGGCCGAATTGACGACGCGCTACGCGAGTTTCACGTCGTGATGGAAGGAACACCCAACATGGGTACGCTGGCCTTGCGATACTGCTGGCGCGTTCGGCCCGACGCCGACGTCTTGTTACGCGACGTTCTGCCGGCGACTCCCGGCGCGTATCTTTCCTTCCTCCGGTTGCTGGCCGCCAAGAAAGATACCGAAGCTGCTTCCAAGGTCTGGGATGCTCTCATCCGCCTGCATCAGCCCATCGGAACGCAGCCGGTCTTCGAATACATCCAGTACTTGTTGCTGCAGAAGCAACCCGACGAAGCCAGCGTCGTGTGGCGGCAAGCAACTTCCCTGCTCGGTTTGAATGCTTACCTGCCCTCGTCCAATAACCTGATCGTCAACGGCGATTTCCATCTTGATGTGCTGAACGGTGGATTCGATTGGCAGTATCGCAAGCAGTCCAGCGTTTCTCTCACGCTCGACACCACTGAATTCCACTCGGGCCCTCGCTCCCTTGCGATCGGATTCGACGGCCCCGGAGTGGATGAAGCGGGCATCTTTCAACTCGTCTCCGTCGAACCAAACACAGCCTACGACTTCACCGGCTACTACAGGAATGGCGAGATCGACGGCGCGGGTGCGCCCCATTTCGTCCTGCAGGACATTTATTCCAATAAAGTCTTCTTCCAGAGCGACGACCTGAAATTCGGCTCTGCCTGGCGCCAGGTATCGGGCGCGTTCACGACCGACGCCGACACCAGAATGCTCGTTCTACGCGTAGCCCGCGTGCCCGCCGGGAGCCCGATCCGCGGCAAGCTTTGGATCGACGACTTTCGTCTCGTCGAAAAATCCCAGGCCGAGGACCACTCTTGATGGCCTCGACTCTCGCTCCATCTGCGCCCGCACTCCGCGCCCCGTCCAGCCAAGGCGTTTCGCCTGACTCCCTGTTGCTGGCCGGAATCTTTGCGCTTCTCTTCTTCGCCCCCCTGGCGTTTGGCACCACCGAGAGCTGGTCGGTTTTCGTTCTGGAAGCCAGCACGATTCTCCTGTTCGCACTCTGGATTTGGAGGCAATCCGCCGAAGAGGAGTGGCGCATCCGCGAGAATCCGCTTTTCAAGCCGATGGCGGTATTTGGCGCAGTTGTCCTCACCCAACTCATCGTCGGATCGACGGCCTACCGGCACGACACCTTCTCGCACGCCCTGCTCTATTTGACGTACGGGTTGCTGGCGTTCCTGACGATTCAGACTCTGCGCAGAAGCTCGCAGGCAAAGAATATGGCAGTGGCCATCACCGTTTACGGAGTCGCCCTCGCCAGCTTCGCTCTCCTTCAGGGTCTCTCGCCGAACGGCAAGCTTTACTGGCTACGCACCCCGCGCATGGGCGGCTGGATCTACGGACCCTACGTCAGCCACAACAACTACGCCGGGCTGATGGAGCTGCTGGTCCCAATCCCGCTCATCTTCTCCCTCACCCGCTACGCCCAGGGGCACATGCGCACGGTGATCGCCGCCGGCGCCGCCTTGATGGCGGGAACGATTTTTCTCTCTGGCTCGCGCGGCGGCATGATTTCCTTCGTGGCTGAGATGATTCTCTTCGCTGTTGTGCTCATCCGCATGCAGAAGGGTCCCAAGGTCGCCGCAGGCGTTGGCGTTTTCGCGGTCGTAATGATCGCCTTGCTTTTGTGGATCGGCGGCGTTGAACTCACCCGGCGCGTGGGTACGATCGGCACTGAGACCAAGCAGGAACTGGCTGGAGGGTTGCGTTGGACAATCGATAAAGATGGCGTCCGCATGTTTGCTCACAAGCCCATTCTGGGCTGGGGGCTCGGCACCTTTCCGGTTGCCTACCCCCAGTTCCGCACTTTCTACACCACCTTCTTCATCAACGACGCGCACAACGACTATCTCCAGTTTCTAGTGGAAACCGGCGCCGTAGGCTTCGCTGTGGTGATCTGGTTTGTGGTGGCTTTCTATCGCAGCGCGCTGAAAAAACTTCGCGACTGGCCCGACGATATCAGCAGTGCCGTCACTCTGGCCTGTCTCCTCGGCTGCACCGGAATTCTCGTCCACAGCTTTGTCGACTTCAACTTGCAAATTCCCGCAAACGCCTCCTGGTTCTACGTGCTTTGCGCGATTGCTGCGTCTCCCTACACATTAGAGTCACGCCAGCGAATGCGGCGAGCCCGCTCGCGGCATCCTCGCGATTCCGCAGACACTACTCCTGCCTCTCCGGAACAGCCTTCCCCGCAGTTCAGCTGATTTAGAAGAATTTCTAAGAGGCAGCCGGCGACATGGACCCGGCTCTTTCGCGATAGAGCGACCGTTCCACTTGCGCCGCCATCTTGTCGATCGATAAGGGCGCTCCGACGAACTCCGCAATTCCCACGGCCGCCTCGCGCGGCCGCGCCACCACGTCAGCATGGTTCACACGAAGCACTCTCAGGCAGGGCTTGTTCGCGAGCCATCCGTCTACCTCTTTTAAATGCTTTTGGAAGGCTGTGATCACGGCGCCGGTCGGCGTGCGTGGAACATCTTTCCCCATGCGTTCCAGCATGCGGTTTTGCGACGCCACCACTTCTTCCAGCGGACGCATCATGAACACGACACGATATTGATGCGTCCCCGGCAAATGTGCCAGCAGCGCCGAAATGATCTTCACGACTTTGCCTTCGCCCGCGGCGATCGTCTCAGGTTCCTGCTTCAGCACCTTCGCCGGTTCCCACTCAAAATAACCCTTCGGATTGTTTTCATCCGCGGAACGCAAGCCATCGGTGAGGGCAGGAAGCCCACCCGCCACCAGCATCTGCATCATCAATGAGGTGCCCGATCGCGGCAAGCCCGACACAACAGTGATCACTGGAAGCAAGGCCTCAGAAATAGAATAAGTCCCGAACGCAATTCTCGCGCCCCGGACTTACATCATAACCGACTGATCAGCGCTGCCTCGCTAAGGCTTGGTATCGCTCAGAACATCCGCCAGCGGCACCCGGTACAAATTTCCCAGACCGTTGTACAACCCGCGAGAAGCTTTCACGAACTCGTCATAGGTAATGGGCGTGGGGCGCGGCTCCGTAGTCGTTCCAGTTTCACTGGTGAACAGCAGCCATTTGCCGTCTCCTGAAATTCGTGGGCTATAATCGCGCGCAGGCGTGTTCACGGTCGGCCCCAGATTCCGTGGTTTCGTCCACTTTCCGTCCACGTTATAGCTGATGCAAAGATCCGAACTTCCCAGGCTGTCTTCGCGTCCAAAAGCGCCCAGCAGCAGGAAGCTTTCGTCGGGCGCCACAAATGCCTCGAACGTAAAGGTGGTCGGCCCGTTGAAGTCCGCTCCCAGATCCTCCGCCTCCTGATATTTCCCGTTCACGAGCCGCGTCCGGAACACGTCATACTTCCCGCTCTTCCGGCTGGAAGTGAAGTACATGTTCCCGTTGCTCGCGCGCGATGCAAACACCTGGTCAAACCCGTCATTCACCGGATTGTGCACAAACTCCGGTTCTCCCCAACCCTTGTCCGTCCTCTTTGCCTCCCAGATAAAGAAGTGATGCCGATCGAATCCATCCACCGGACGGTCCGACGCAAACAACATCGCGTTTCCATCCGGCGTAAGCACCGGATCCGTGTCCCGATACTCGCCCGAGAACGGCAGTACCGTCGGCGCACCCCATTTGCCGTCCTGCCAGTGCGACTCGCACATGATGTACAGATAGTGTGGAGGCACGCTCTTATCGAAATAGAGTGTCGATCCGTCCGCAGTGATCGATCCGCCCAACTCGTCATCCGGCGTCGAGATCACACCTTCACCAATCATCTCGCCCGCGAATCCTGGTTTCGGCGCAGCGTATGCGCAAGCAGCCAGTCCACAGAACACGGCGCTCAACAGGATCTTCCTTCTCCAAAATTTTTCGCTCATGGCCGGCCTCCTTTGTTGGCCAGTTCAAGCGCGTCGACACTGATGAAGTACACGTTGCCGTGTCCGTTCAGCGTCGAGTGCAACATCTCCTCCATCTTCGCGTAGGTCAATCTCGGTCGCATTGGGATCGTGAATGTGCTCCGCTCACTCGTAAAGAAAAGATACTTGCCGTCAGGGGTAAGACTGGGAGCGCTCTCGTCGCCAAAAGTATTGATTCCGTGTTCCAGATGCTTCGTGGCACTCCACTTCCCCTGTTCGTTGACGCTCACGTACAGATCGCCCCGCGAATAAAGCACCCCGCCTCCCATCACGGTCTCCTTGCGGTCCCCGTTGCCGGGCGGACCCTCGCCCGCGGACGCAAACACAAGAAGATGCTCATCTGGCGAAACGTACGGATCGGTCTCGAAGAAGGCGGAATTTATCTCTGGCCCCAGCATCTCCGGTTCCGCATACTTCCCGTCCACGCGCCGCGAGCGATAAATGTGAAGATGCCCGTCAGTAGCGCGGCTCGAACTGAAGTAGATGGTTCCGTCATTCGTCACCGATGCTCCGAAGTTCCAAGCCCGCTCTGGAGCATTCACCGGGGCCGGCAGCGGCTTCGGCTCGCCCCAACCTTGTCCTTGTCGTTCGACCATCCAGATGCGCCACGGGCGAAACTTCGAATCCGGCACCGGGCGGTTCGAAGAGAAATACATCGCCTTGCCATCGGGCGACAGGCGCGGCGTCGCATCCAGATACTGCCCGGAGAACGGAACGACCTCCGGCTTAGACCAGTTTCCATCGCGAAAGCGCGCCACGCAGATCAGTCCCCGATGAGGGAAGTTCGTGTATTGATCCTGCTTCGCGAAATAGAATTCCGTGCCATCGGGGCTGAACGTGGCCCCCACCTCGTCATCTTCCGTGGAGACAACGTTCTCGGCGAATAATTGTGGAGCAGCGGTTGGGCCAACATCGTATGGCGGGCGGGCGGCAGGCGCCGATAAAGCCGGAGTCGCCCCTATCGCCGCAACGCAAAACACCAGGCAGACCTGAGAGAAACGCATCGCCAGCCTCCAGCAAGGGACGCATATCTGCAAAATCTCGTGGTTGGACGTCTGTCCATAACAACTGTCACCCGTCAAACTTGGTTCGGCACCGACCCCTTGCGTTGACTCCGCTTCCGGCTTGCGATACTTTTCTCGCGATCGATTTTTCACCTCGATGGTTCATTCGCTTCGCCGGGCAGTTTGTAAATTCTGCCGCTTTGTTACCACGGTCATCTAGGTGTTGCATGGGGAACGCGATAGTTTGAACTTCGGTTTACCCCTATGAAACTCTCCAAAAACAATCTCGCAACCTTGGGCGGCTGCCTGCTCCTGGCCACCCTCGCCCTTGTGTCGGTAGCGCAGTCGCAGAGCCATGCCTGGCTCATGAGCAGCGCGGTGGCCTCGATGGACTCCCGCTCTGCCTATGCCACCGACATTGAAAATCAACTCCGGCAGCGCGGCGTCGATGCGCGCGTCCAACTGGCTGGCGATGCTCGCGACGTTCTACAAGTGGAATGGACGAGCGCCCGCCACACTGACATCTACTCTTTCGTGAACTCCAGCGTCGCTGACAACGCCCGACAGATGGGCTTCGGTTCGATCGAAATCCTCGACGGCCTGCAGCGTTGGGACTATGACCTGACCCGTGAATCCATGGTGTGGAGCACGGTGCAATAACCAGCAAGACCGACTTCACCGAAGGCACGCTCGCACTCGGCGTGCCTTCTTCCTTCCCGCCCTCGCCTTTCTGTATAAATAGTTCAACTCAGCATCCCGCGGCCGCGCCAGTTCCGGGTGGCCACGCTAGGAATGCCTCTCCGAAACGCGCGGAAACGCGCGGAAACGTGCGCGAAACAACTGACAAACCCGAAAGTACTCAGCGCAACGTTACTCGTGTTTGGCGGGGTTACTAAAGTGTTTAGCACTAAAAAAAAATGATCGTTAAGCTTCTCTCTGCGCATGTTCCCGAAAGCCTTCGAACATCTGCGAACAAAACTGCTCGCGGCTATGTTGGCGGTAGTATTCCTGCTGACAGCCTCGGTGCTGGCGTTCGTGCAGATTCGAATGCGCGCCCACGTTGCCGAGGATCTCGCGTCCGCTTTGCGAATGGAAGCGGCGGTCTACACCAAAGTTCAGCAGGCTCGCCGCCAGCAAACCGAGCAGAGCGCGGCCCTCATCGCGAACATGCCCGGTCTCAAGGCAATGATGTCGGTGCACGACGGACTCACCATTCAAGACGCATCCGAATCGATTCTCGAAAATAGCGGTGCCGATGTCTTGATCCTGCAGGATCCCTCCGGCGCAACCCTCGCCCTGCACGCCAAATCGCAGAAGGTAGCAACCTCCAGCCAGCGCATGCTGCTGTTTCACAATTCCGAGAAGCATGACTGGTGGTTCGTCAACGGCCACTTGTACGATCTGACATTCGCCCCCATTACTGCGGGATCCGGGACGGAAAGACGCTCCCTCGGATTGGTAGCCCTCGGCCGTGAAGTTACGCCTCAAGGAATCGCCGGTCCGGATGGCCTGAAAAGCGGGCCGGTCATCTTCGAGCGTGATGGACGGGTGTTGCTCAGCTCTCTGGACGCCACGCTATGGAATGATTTCCAGAGGTGGCTCGTCGGCTCGCCGCTCTCCTCGGGTTCAATTCACGAAATCGACCTGGGCGGCGAACGCTACCTCGGCAGTTCCATCGAACTCTCGGGCGACCACCCGGTGCGTCTCTTCTGCCTGAAGTCTTACGACCAGGCCACCAGTTTCCTTGACTCCCTGAATCGTGCGCTGCTCACCATGGGCCTGGTGGCGGTTCTCACCGGCTCTTTGTTCGGCTTCGCTTTGTCGCGTCAAATTACGCGCCCTCTCGAAGATCTCGTCCAGGCCAGCCGCCAGATGGAAAAGGGCGACTTCGAATTCCCGATCATCGCGCACGGCGAAGACGAAGTTGCCGAACTGACCCGCGCCTTTGCGCAGATGCGGAAAAGCCTGCGCCTCTCGCGCGAAGGCATGCTCCGCTCCGCCAGGCTGGAAGCGGTAGGCAGGCTGGCAGGCGGCATCGCTCACGACTTCAACAACCTGGTAATGATCATCAAGGGCTACAGTGATCTCGTTCTCGAGTCCGCGTGCGAAGAGACTCGCCCCCACATCGAAGAAATCAAGCGCGCCGGCGATCGCGCCAGCGGGCTCACCCGCCAGTTGCTGGCCTTCAGCCGCAAGCAGGTGCTCGAGCCGCAAGTGCTCGATCTCAACCACACTGTGCGCGGCATGTTGAAGATGCTCCGCTTGCTGCTCGGCGAGGATATCGAACTGCTCACCAGTCTCTCCGAACAGATCGGGCGCGTGAAAGCCGATCCCAGCCAGATCGAACAGGTCATCATGAACCTCGCGGTAAACGCGCGCGACGCGATTCCCGGACGGGGCAAGGTCATTATCGAGACCCAGTTCTGCAGCTTGGACGACTCCTACGCCGCCACCCACAACGAAGTTGCGCCGGGAGACTACGTGCTGCTCGCCGTCACCGACAATGGCTGCGGCATGAACAGCGAAACCGCCGCACAGATCTTCGAGCCGTTCTTCACCACCAAGGAACCGGGCAAGGGCACCGGCCTCGGACTCTCGACCGTCTACGGCATCGTGAAGCAAAGCCGCGGTCACATCACGGTGTACAGCGAAATCGGCGTAGGCACCACGTTCAAGGTCTATATCCCGGCCGTCGACAAACCCGCCACGGCCACCCAGAGCCAGCCCGACGAAGTCCTTCCTAAAGGACACGGCACGGTTCTGCTCGCCGAGGACGAAGCTCCCCTGCGCACCCTCGCGGCCGAGACTCTGAATCGGCTCGGCTATCACGTGCTACCCGCAGGCAATGGACTGGAGGCGTTAGTCGCCGCCGATCAGCACGACGGCAACATCGACATCGTCGTTACCGATATCGTCATGCCCCGTATGGGAGGGCCGGAACTGGTCGAGAAGCTGCGTCGGAAGCGCCCCAACTTCCACGTGATCTTCATGTCCGGGTACACCGAGGCCGCCGTGCTCGAAAACGCGAACATCGGCAAGGATGCAGTCTTGCTCAATAAGCCTTTTTCAACGGAGATGCTGGTTCGGAAGATGCGCGAGGTGTTGGACGCGGATGCACGCGAAGGGGAGTCGAATCCTGCCCGCATCGATGTCTGAGTAGTTCAAACCCGACCGGCAGGTAAATTCACAAAAAGCTTACTGGCACTTATTCCCCGGGCATTTCGGGCTGACGGGTTCATCGTCGTGCAGCAGCGACCAGGCTGCAATCCCACCCGCCACGCCGATGCCAATGCCGATCGCTGTCGGAGAATCCAGCACGCCACCCGTCGCACCAGGCACTGCGCCGCCCGCGCCGATTTTCTTCTTGCCCTTCTCGGTCGTCTCGTCGCGCGTAGTTTCCTGCCCCTCCGCCAACGTGGAGGTGGCGCCGCTGGCATCGATCAACTTCACATCGCCTTTGCGAGCGACGATGCGCACTGCCCCGTCTGTGTCGTGAACTTCAAATTCCGTCCACGAGGCTGCGGCCGGTACGACCTTCAGCCCGCCAATCTGCGCTGCCATTCCCTTGGACGTAGCGACATTCATGCTGCCGTGTTCCAGCTTCACGGCGCTGCCCTGGTACTGAATAAATGAGTCGGAAAGCACCAGTACGCTGGTACCGCTGGACTTGATGTTGGCAACGGAATCGGACTTCGTTTCCACCAGGTCGCCTGCGAAAATCGCCGATGACTTGGGAATTGTCCCGCCGTTGATCCACGCCGTGCCGTTGGTGTACAGCATCGCCGCCGCGGAATCCGCCGCGAACGAAGGCGTTCCCATCAGCATGATCAGCAGCCAAGTCAGGATCCCGCGAAACGTCAAAGTTCGCATTGCTTCTCCAACTGCCAGCTCGGGAATTTGTGCGCTATGTTAGCCCGTAACTTGTTGAGAGTCAATCTCTCTGACGGACAGCAACGCTTGCCACTTCCTCTTACTTCGTCCACCGGTCCACGGCCTGCCACCAGAACATCCGCAGCCACTCATCCACGTTCGTCTTGGCCCATTGTCGATGCTTCCACCAGGGCGCGCCAAACTGCGCGTCGTCGTAGGCAGCCGCCACGCTGAACGTCCAGTCCAGATCTTCATTCCGGAATATGCTCAGGGCGCGCCGCGTGTGGAAATCCGAGGTCACCAGCAGCACCGACCGCGCTCCTAACTTCCGCAGACACTCTGCTGCCTCCAGTGATTCCGCCTTGGTCGAAAGTCCGTGGGTCGGGCAGATCGACAGCGCCGGAGCCTGCGACTGCTCCGCTGCCCACTTCTCCGCCAGTTGCACGTAAGTCGAGCCGTAGACCTTCGGATCTGCAGGAACATCGAACACCACCCGCGACCCGAATCCCTGCTGCAGCAACTCCAGAGCGCGTGCCGGCCTCCGCTCTGTTTCCCCCGCCAAAACCAGAATCACATCCGACTTCACGGGATTGTCAACAATCAGGAAGGTTGCCGAACCCGCGACCAGCCAGAGCCCAGCGAGGATCAGGACGACCACACGCAGCCTGCGCGAAAATTTCAACGACCCGCCTCGCCTTCGAAAGATTGCATCTCACGTCCGTTACCGCCGTGACCAATCAAACATACGGCCAAGGCTGACTGAGGACCCTGTAGCCTAAACCCTCACTGAGCAGCCTTTTTCAGCATGTTAAAATCTGGGAGATTCCCCACCAAATCATGACGATGCGCACTGTATCTTCTCTTTCTACCGAACTCAAGACCAGGATCGAAAACCGCCAAGCCCAGGTCGCCATCATTGGCATGGGTTACGTTGGGCTCCCTTTGGCGCTGCTCTACACCGAGCAGAAACTGCGCGTCACCGGGTTCGATATCGACCAGCGCAAAGTCGATACGCTTAACGCCGGCGGTTCCTACATCTTCCGCATTACGCCGGAAGAAATTTCCTCGGCTCGATCCGGCGGCCTTACGGCCACAGCGGACTACGCCCGTCTCACCGAGATGGACGCGATCATCATCTGCGTTCCCACTCCGCTCAACGAATATCACGAGCCTGATCTCAGCTACATCACGAACACCGGCCATGCGATCGCTCCGCACCTACGCGCCGGACAGTTGGTCATTCTTGAAAGCACCACTTATCCCGGCACCACCGAAGAAGTGCTCGTGCCGATTCTCGAAAAAGAAAACAAGGCCGGCTTGAAAGCGGCGCGCGTTGGACAGAGTGCCGAGTCCGATTTTTTCGTGGCCTTTTCTCCCGAGCGCGAAGATCCCGGCAACACGACAGTCGCCCGCCGCGACATCCCGAAAGTCGTCGGCGGACTTGACCCGCAGGCCGCTGATCTCGCCGCCGCGCTCTACGGCAAGATCTTCCAACGCGTCGTCCGCGTGTCATCTCCGGCTGCCGCCGAGATGACCAAGCTTCTCGAAAATATCTACCGCTGCGTGAACATCGCGCTGGTCAATGAACTCAAGCTGCTCAGCCTGCGCATGGGCCTCGACATCTGGGAAGTCATCGAAGCCGCCTCCACCAAGCCCTTTGGCTTCCAGCCGTTTTATCCCGGGCCCGGACTCGGCGGGCATTGCATTCCCGTCGATCCCTTCTACCTCTCCTGGAAGGCTAAGGAGTTCGACTTCCACACTCGCTTCATCGAACTGGCCGGCGAGATCAACTCAGGCATGCCTTATCACGTTATCGCGTCCGTGGTCGGCGCTCTCAATCGCCACAAGAAATCGCTCAATGGCGCGCGCGTACTCGTGCTTGGGCGTGGCCTACAAGCGCGACATCGACGACCTCCGCGAATCGCCTTCCCTCACCATCATCGAGCTTCTGCAAAAAGAAGGCGCGCAGGTCAGCTACAACGATCCCTACTTCCCCACCATCGGCAAGGGCCGCCGCTACGACCTGCAAATGAAGCGCTCGTCGCTCGACAATCTGGGCCAGTACGACTGCGTCCTGATCGTCACGGACCATTCCGATTACGACTACGCCAAGATCGTGCAGGAGTCGCAACTGGTCGTCGACTCTCGCAACGCCACCAAGGGCATTCAAAGCGACAAAATCGTCCACTGTTAGCGGATGAGGAACGCCATGTTCGAATTTTTATCCCAATGGTTGCGCGGCATGAAAACCTACCCACAAGCTGTAAAGTTTTGCCCCTTTCGAAAGCACAGAAGGGCAGAAAACGTGTTTTGCATCTAACCCGTGACGGGGTAAGCGGTTAGAGGATTTATCCTGTGGAAGAATTGGCCTTCTGGTTGCAGTAAAGGAGCTCCGGAGTTGTACACTTAGCGGGTCCCGGTCCGTCTCCAGGTTCACCACCCCATCGGATCGGCCGCCTGCAATGCAGGAGAATTTCGTTGGAGGGCAGCTCTGCCGAGTTGCCGGACATCTGAGACCCTTATGGCTTCCGACCCGTTGAAGACGCCTTTCGCATTGCTGCCAGATCGCAGGCCCCCATGGAAAGAGTTCACTTTCAGCATGGTGACCCAGGGAGCTGCGATCGTTCTGATCCTGTGGATCGTCGGCCTGCGCGCTCAAATCCTGCCTGCTCCGCAGCATAACTACATCGAGATGGCGCTGGTGAGTACGCCCCCGCCCGTCAACCACAAGCCGGCTCCGGTTCGTGAGTTCAAAGTACCCGAGCCCGTGGCGCAACTCAACACACCTATCCCAGAGAATCTCCGTCTGCCCTCGCCCACTCCTAAGCCCAAAGTCAACGTCGAGGAGACCCAGGCGCCGAACGTTCAGATGGCCGCTTCCAAGCCTGACCTGCCGACGGCCGCTCCCGCGATTCCCAAGCGCCTGGTGCAGACCAACGTGTTCTCCACCGGCAGCTCCGCCACGCCTACCATGGCCGCGGCCCCGCAAAAAGTGCAGACTGGCGGCTTTGGCGATCCCAACGGCGTGCCCGCGCAGGCCAACAGTAACGGCAAGCCGGCCAACATCGCGCAGCTCGGATCTTTCGATCTTCCGGCCGGTCCCGGATACGGCAACGGCACCGGGGGCGCGAAAGGCGCGCGCGGTATAGTGGCTAGCACGGGATTTGGAAACGGGGTTGCTACCGGAGATGGTAGCGGTCGGATCAACACGTCACGGGGCAACGGAGTCGTCCGGCAAGCGGGTTTCGGAGATGCTGACGCAGCTGCCGTGCAAACCGTTCGCCCGAAGGTGGCCGAGACCGCTCCTCGCGTCACGCCTGCTGAAATTGTTTCCAAACCTACTCCGGCATACACCGATGAAGCTCGCAAGGCTCGCGTCGAAGGCGAAGTTCTTCTTGAAGTTGTGCTCGAAGCCTCCGGAAAAGTTCGCGTGCTGCGCGTCGTCCGCGGATTGGGTCACGGTCTCGATGAATCTGCAGTCCGCGCGGCTGAGCAAATCAATTTCAAGCCGGCTCTGCGGGATGGCCAGCCCTCGGATTCCACGGCCGTGTTACATATCATTTTCCAGTTGGCCTGAAGCTGCTCGCTATGAAGGGGTCGAATGCGTAGTTTGAAAGCGGTCTGGTTCCCACTTTTCTCGGTGTTCGCTCTGGTTTCGGGGTTGGCGGCTCAGAACGCCACCTCGCAAGGATCGGATCCCGACACCACGACGCCGGCAACCGTCACCCAGTTACCCGCCGCCTCCGCTCAGGCTGCCCCTTCGTCTTTCGACCAGGTCATTGACCGCGTCGTCGAACGCGAACACTTCTTTGTCGCGCAGATGCGGCACATGCATCCTCTCGTCGAGACCTACATCCAGAACATGAAGGCCGACAAGGAAATGGGCACGATCCCAGTCGGCGATCACTATTTCCTGGGTCGACTCGACATGAGCAACGGTACCGATGACCGCAGCTTCGTTGGTCGTCCCGGGTTCGGTCGCCGCATGCTCAATAGCCTCACCAGCGTTTATTCCATGCATTTCCTGCCTCTGGGATTCGCCCAGATGGTGATGCTCGATGACGATTTCCAAAAAAAGGCCTACACGCTGGCCTTCGTGCGCCGCGAGTTTCTGGGCGAGACCCGTTGCCTCGTTATCGACGTGCAACCCAAGGGTAAGTCCGGCAAAGGTCGCTTCCTCGGCCGCATCTGGGTCGAAGATCAGGACTACAACATCGTCCGCTTCAACGGCACTTACTCGCCTCACGCCAGCACGGCACTCTATCTGCACTTTGACAGCTGGCGGCTCAACATGCGCCCGGGCGTCTGGCTCCCCGCGTATGTCTATAGCGAAGAATCAGACCTCAAGTACCGCATGTCGCAGAACCTTCACTTCAAGGCGCAGACCCGCTTGTGGGGATACGATCTTAAAAACCTCGGCCGCACAGATGAGTTCACTTCCATTCAGATCGACTCGCCGCAATCCGTGAAAGACCAGAGCGAAGCGGGACAAGATGCCACCCCGGTTGAAGCCGAGCGCATGTGGCAGCACCAGGCCGAAGAAAACGCCGTTGAGCGACTCCAGAAGATTGGCTTGCTTGCGCCTCCCGGAGATGTCGATAAGGTTTTGACCACGGTCGTCAACAACCTCATCGTCACGAACAACCTCGATATCCAGCCCGAGATCCGCGCGCGCGTCCTGCTGACCTCGCCGCTGGAGTCGTTCACCATCGGTCATACCATCGTCGTCAGCCGTGGCCTGCTCGATGTGCTTCCGGATGAAGCCTCGCTCGCCATGGTTCTGGCGCGCGAACTGGGCCACATTGCTCTCGGCCATCAGATGGACACTAAGTTCGCCTTCAACGATCGCCTGTTCTTCGCGGATGAAGACACCTTCTCGGCGATTGGTTTTCAGCGTAACCGTCTTGAGGAAGACGAGGCCGACAAGAAAGCGCTGGAGTTTCTTACGAATTCGCCCTACAAAGACAAGCTGGGCAACGCCGGACTCTTCTTGCGAGCGCTGCAGGATCATGCTCCCGACTTGAAGAACCTGATTCGAGCGCGTCTGGGCGACGGACTGGTGAGCGGCAAGACGCTGCGCATGTCGGCACTCTTGGGCAGCGCCCCGCAACTGGACGAGCGCAAGAAAGATCAGATCGCGGCCCTGCCTTTGGGCGGCCGTATCAAAGTCGATCCATGGAGCAACCAGGCCACGTTGGCCAAGACCAAGCCAGTGGCGCTCCTGTCGGCGCGCGAGAAGATGCCCTTCGAAGTCACGCCCGTTTTTCCTTACCTGACTCGGATCCCGAATTCAGGCGCGGAAAGAGTGGCCTCGACGGCTCCTGCACCCGCCGCCAAATAACGCGCGCGACAAACCTCAAGTCTTCCAATTAACCGGGGATGCCCGCGCTTCAGAACGAAGCACGGGTGTTCGCGACCCCACAGGGCAAGGATCGCGTGAAAGCGGAATTCGGGGGACCTACTGGATCGCGCTTCCGACTTGAGAAAACACCGTGTTGGCGTTCGATCCAATCAACCGGATCGTGCCCACGACGATTACCAGAATCACAGCCAGCATCACCGCGTACTCAGCGATGTCCTGTCCAGATTCTTCTGACCATAACTGCTTCAAGAACTTCATAACGGGCTCCTCCCCCTCTCATCTACGGGCCGAACTTTTAAACGTCGAACCGCTCAGACCCAAAAGCGCAAACTTTTGCCTAAGCGTAGCTTGCCATAATGCTAGTTTTTCGCGCTAGTAGAACCAATGGCACCGAAGTGGCTGGATATGGCACTTTCGTGCCATGCGGAGTCTATATCTTTTTATGACAATAACTTACATAGATCATCACGGAATGCCTTTTATCGGGAGCCCCTGATTCACCGCAAACAACGCCAGCTCCAGTCGCGTCGACACCCCCAGCTTATCGAAGATGTTGCTCAAGTGATGCTTCACGGTATCTTCGCTGATTTTGAAATATTCAGCGATTTCTTTGTTGGAGTAGCCGGCAACCACGGCCGAAACGATCTCCAGTTCGCGCGGCGTGAGGCCGAACTTCTTCTGCCGCGACTCCTCGTTCGAGGCCTGCATTTGCATGCGCAGGTATTGCACCAGGTTCGAAACCGCTTCCCGTCCCACCCAGTACTCTCCCGCCATGACGGTGTGAATGCTCTTGAGCAGCAACTGCGTCGCAGAATCCTTCAGAACCACGCCCCGCGCTCCCAGCTGCAGGGCTTCGACGATCTGGTGCTTTTCGGCGGCGGCGGTCAGCAGAATGACTTTCACTCCATTCGCGCCGCCGATGCTCAGGTCGCGCAAGGCTTCCAGCCCAGGTTGCCGCGGCATGGCAAGGTCCAGCAACATAACGTCTGGCTTCAGCTGCCGAGCCAGCTTAACGGCGTCGTTGCCGTCAGAGGCTTCTCCAATAACCTTCAACCCCGGCTCTGCCTCCAGCAGGCGGCGTAACCCGTCGCGGAAGATCGGGTGATCGTCGGCGATCACGATGCGTATAGTCTGCTGCGATCTCTTAATGTCCATATTCGGCATCTCGGTGTTTCGGCACCCGGATTTCGAGCCGCGCCCCACGGCCAGGGTTCGATTCTATCCTGAGTTCTCCATCAATCAAACGCACCCGCTCCATGATCACCGTCGGACCCTTACCCAGCTCCTGCGACTCCACTGGTTTCAACGTCCCTGTGAATGGAAAGCCCTTCCCGTTGTCTTCCAAGGTCAGCACCCAGTGCGTGGGGTTCTCCGAAAAGCGCGCGAGGCTTTCCGTCGCCTTCGAGTGCTTCCGCACGTTGACCAGTCCTTCTTGAACGATGCGGGCCAGCTCCCGGCAAACTCTTGGAGGCATGTGCGGATGCTCTACCTCGGAAACAAAGCGCGCGCCGATTCCCGTCTCTCTCTGGAATCTCTCTACCGTGTCGACCAGGAACCGCACAAAATTCGACGAATCCACTTCCAGTGATTTCATCTGCTGCATCAGTTCGCGCAGCTTGAGCACTTCCTCGCGCAGCAAACCCTGGATCCTCGCCAGCTCTCCGGCAATCGGGCTCGATTGCGCCTCTGCCTGTCGCCGAACCACGTCCACCTGCATCTCCATCGCGATCAGGGACTGCACCGCGCCGTCGTGCAATTCGCGTGCGACGCGAGCGCGTTCCACCGCTCCCGCCCGCTGCCGGAGCCGCCGCAACAGGTAGACGTTGTACACGGCCGGTCCCACCTGCCGCACCAGTTCCTGCAAAAAGCGCAGCTCCTCTTCGCGGTCGCCGCCCAATATCGGGTCGATAAGAAATATGCGTCCCCACCATTCCTGCCCAAACAGGAACGAGACCGCCATCAGCGATTCGAACGGATAAGTCTTCGCCAGCGTCGCCAACGGCTTATCGCTAGGGTTGCGCAGCCGTACTCCATCGCGATCCAACGAGACAATCTGCGAGGTCTCGCCTTTGCGAATGATCAAGGAGGCGTCTGCCTCGACCTCGTACAAGTACACCTCGCGGTCCGTAGGCAACGACTCCAGCCAACTCAATTGCGGAGGACCTGAATTCACGGCCTGCACGTCGCCTACGAACACGCGATACTTGTTCGTCTCCTGCGAGGCGATCAACGCGCGGCGCGCCCCGTACATCGCCAGCAACTCCGCTAGGATCTCCTGCAACGTAACCGTGAGACCCGCTTCCACCCGCGCCCGCCCCAGAACCCTGGTGATGATGGCGCGCTCCGCGCGCAGACGCTTCTGTTGCTCCGCCAGATAGCCCAGCAACAGTCCCATCACCAGCAGATACGCCGAAAGCATAAACAAATGCTTTGGCTCGAACTGCCAGCTCTGGACTCCCAGCGGCAGCAGGCCGTGGCTGGTCATCACACCGTCAAGCCATGCCAGCCCGCCTCGATTGATGAACAGGCTCTCAACCCACAAGAGCAACACAGTCGCCAGCGCCGTGCCGAACGTCTCCCACAGACCCCATCGGTACGCTGCCGCTGCCAGCACGAAAACGAAGAACAACAGAAACGGGCCGCCTTGGCTGGTGGCAAACAAAACCATGAGCACCGGCCACAGAACGTCTCCGGCGTGCACGAGCATGCGGAACGCCGAGGTCGATTCCTTCCGGAATCGCAACAACAGCATGACCACGACGCCATGCACGATGTAGACACCAAGGATCCAATACGCCCAGGGCGAATAGCCCAGTTCGCCCGGATCCATCCAGAGCGCTACCAGCGCAGAGATGGCCAGGAATACGCGGGCCGACGCAAGCCACCGCTCGATCCGCCGCACCTCTCCCATGTCGATGGGTGCCCGCAAGCGAGAAAATAGACGATATGTGTTGGGAGAAAACGGTGCCCGGCTCACAACTCCCCAATGGGTTCTCGTGGGATGAACACGGATATTATTGATTCAACACCCGGATAGCAAGTCAAAGTTCGCCGTAGTGCAAGCCCCCGCAATGTACAAAAAAAACCACACATGCGCGCAGCGACACAAAGTGGCTGCCCCACCCTTCGCGATTTTCGACGGGTGGGTACGGACCTCCGGATCTGATGGGCACTCGGCCTCGGCTTGCTCGCGGCTCGCAGCTCGCGGCCCGTCGCTTCCTCGTGTTACCTAAGTAACCTCCGTAACATTTGTCCACCGTCTAGAATGACGCCGAAGGACTTCTTCTTTGTCTGAAAGCTCCAAACTCTGGATCTTGGCAGCGGCTTGCCTGGTGTTTGCGCAAGGCTGCGCTTCCCTGCTGATCGCGCCTGGCTTCGCTCTCAATGTTTTCAGCGACGTCACCCAGTGCATCCTGCTGCTCTCGGGAACGGCAGCCCTCCTCCCTAACATCAGAAAGAATCATGGGCGCGTCCGTTTGTTCTGGACCTTGATGACGGTCGGCATTTTCTTCTGGCTGACCTACCAGTTGCTGTGGACGTACATCGAGGTCGTCCTCCGCCAGGATGTGCCCCAGCCTTTCGTCGGCGACATTGTCATCTTCTTGCACCTGGTGCCAATGATGGCTGCGCTCGCGATACAGCCTCAGGCGCAGCAGAACGAACATGAAGCGCGGCTCGGCCACCTCGACTTCGTTCTCTTGCTCACCTGGTGGGTGTACCTCTATGCGTTTGCCGTCATTCCGTGGCAATACGCGCAACGCGACGAAGTCGCTTACGGTCGAAGTCTAAACGCGCTCTACTTGACCGAGAAACTCGTGTTCCTGGTGGCGCTCGCCGCCATCGGCCTGCGGAGCCACAAAGGATGGCGCACGATCTACGCGCACTGGTTTGGAGCAAGTCTGGTCTACGCACTCAGCTCCTACATTGCGAATTGGGCCATCCTGCGCAACGTGTATTTCACGGGGAGCCTTTACGATCTTCCGCTGGCCGCGTCCATGGGATGGGTTAGCGTGGTGGGCGTCATCGGCCAGGATATCCACCCGCAGGAAGAGAAGACTCCGGCGACCGGCCGCCACGGGGTATGGGTGGCGCGTCTGGGCATGATGGTAATCCTGTCGCTGCCGATTCTCGCGGCCTGGTCCGTGTTCAACTCCAGCGCTCCGGCGCGCGTGCGCAATTTCCGGCTTGTGCTCACGCTCGTCACCATGATGATCATGGGCGGCATTGTTTTCCTGCGCCAGCATCTGCTCGATCGCGAACTCATTCGGCTGTTGCGCAGTTCGGAAGAATCTTTCAACAACCTTAAGCGGCTGCAGACCCAGCTTATCCAGTCGGAAAAACTGGCTTCCCTCGGACAGCTGGTGGGCGGCGCCGCGCACGAGCTGAACAATCCCCTGACAGCAATGCTGGGTTATTCGGAATTGTTGGCGTCCTCCGGACTCACCGAAGAGCAGCGCACCCTCGCTTCCAAGATCGCGCAGCAAGTTCGGCGAACGCGCGTTCTGATCTCCAGCCTGTTGAATTTCGCCCGGCAGGTTCCGGGCGAAAAAGTTCTGGTCGACCTCAACTCGGTGGTGCGCACTGCTCTCAAGCACAACCAGCCACAATTCAGTTCCCGGCGCGTCGAGGTGCAAGTCAATCTCGCGGATGGTCTGAAGCAGGTCTCCGGCGATCCCAACCAGTTGCTGCAGGTCGTCCTGCATATTGCGAGCAACTCGCAGCAGGCGCTCGAAGAAGTTGGCGGCGGAATCTTTTCAGTGCGCACGCGTCAGAAGAATGACACGGTGATGCTGGAACTTTCCGATAACGGCCCGGGAGCTCGCGAGCCGGAGCGCGTCTTCGATCCCTTCTACACCACACGCTCGCTTGGCAAAGGCGCGGGCCTGGGCCTGAGCGCATGCTATGGGATCATCCAGGACCATCACGGCCGCATCCTCTGCACGAACCGCGTGGAAGGTGGCATGACCATTTGCATCGAGCTTCCAGTAGCCGGGACCGAATCCATCATGGTGCCACCGCCCGAGGCGACTGAACCGGTGGCAAGTCTTTCGGAAGCCCCACCGGCGGTTCCACCCGCTGTCAACTAGCCCAGCTGCACCATCCCCGATTCGGCGGCAGAGATCTCGAGCGTGCGCTTGAGTTGCCCGCACGCCGCATAGATATCGCGACCGCGTGGACGTCGAATGAACGCCGGCAGGCCGGCTCCCACGAGAGCCTTCTGAAACGCCAGCACGCGCTCGGCTGCGGGCGTGCCGAAGGCAATGCCTGGTCCAGGGTTGAATGCGATCAGGTTCACCTTGGCGCGAACTCCACGCACCAACTCGGCAACTTCGCGCGCGTTCTGCGGAGAGTCATTCACGTCCGCCAGCAACACGTACTCAAACGTCATCCGCTCGCGCGCTCGCAACGGAAAAGCGCGCGCAGCATCGAGCAGCGCCGCGAGGTTCCATTTCTTATTGATCGGCATGAGCTGCGTGCGCAGCTCGTCGTTCGAAGCGTTCAATGAAATCGCAAGCTTCGGCCGCACAGCCTCGGCGCCGAAGTCATAAATGCGCGGCACGATGCCAGCGGTCGACAACGTCATACGCGACTCAGGAATGCCCACGCCCTCGACCAGCAGTCGCACCGCCTTCATGCAGTTGTCGAAATTGAGGAAGGGCTCGCCCATGCCCATGAAGACCAGGTTGATGCGATCTTCCGGCGGCGATACTTCTTGATCGCGCAGCACGGCGCAAACTTGTCCCACGATTTCACCTGCGCTGAGGTTGCGCTTCACGCCGAGCAAGGCGGTCAGACAGAACTGGCAATCGACCGCGCATCCGATCTGGCTCGAGACGCAGATGGTCGCGCGATCCCAACGGCGCGACGGTTCGTCTCCCGCGTCGGTGCCGTCGCCGGTCTCACCGCCATCACCTTCAGGCATCCACACGGTCTCGACCGTCTGCCCATCCTCGCAGGCGATGAGATAGCGCATGGTTCCATCGACCGATTGGAATTTGCTTTCGATGCACGGCGCACCGATGGTGACGTCCCGTGCACTGAGTTCGCTTCGCAGGCTCGCGGGCAGGGTCGAAATTTGATCGAGAGAATCGACGCGCTGCCGATAAAGTGCCTCAAAAAATTGCTGGGCACGATAGGTTGGCTCGTTCAGTTCGTCGACGAGGGCGGCGAGATCTTTTCGGTCGAGGCCGAGCAGAGGTTTGTGAGCAGAGCTGGTCATGCGGTAGCGAGTTAACTTGATTGTATCCGAGGGCGAAGTGGACGGTTTTGCGTAATCTTCCACATGGAACATCTGTGGAAAATGCCAACTTTTCGGAAATATTTTGGGTAGGCGTTCTAATTTCGGAAAGGCGACCTACCAATTTATCGCTTTGAGGGCTGGCAGAAGGTGCATAGGTCCTTCGCTGCGCTCAGGATGACAACGTAAAGGGTCCATCGCTTTTGCTCAGATGGCGAGAATTATCGGGGTCTGCCCGCGGCTCAGTGACAACTAACATGAAAGTCACGAATGATTGGCTGCAAGGCATTGATTCTTTTGAGTGATTTTTTCCGCTCGGCACTTAACTCGTCGGCTGTGTGAAAATAGGTAGAACCCGCCGGACCGGTAAGCGACCGGACTGGCGGACGATACTTTTATGGTCGCAGAACTGCGCAACATTCACCGGCAGGTGCTTCCCAACGGGCTGACCGTCATCTCGGAAGAGATGAAGCACATCCGGTCGATTTCGATCGGGATCTGGATCAAGGCCGGATCGCGCGACGAAGACCCTCAGCTAAATGGGCTGTCGCACTTCATCGAGCACATGGTGTTCAAGGGCACGAAGAACCGTTCGGCAGAGGCCATTGCCCGGCAAGTGGATTCGATCGGCGGCAACCTAGACGCCTTCACTGCGAAGGAGTGTGTGTGTTTCAACATCAAGGTGCTCGACGAGCATTTGCCCGTCGCTTTCGAAGTACTTTCCGACCTGGTACTGAATCCGGTGTTCGCGGTGGAAGACATCGCGCGCGAGCGACGGGTGATTCTTGAAGAAATCAAGATGGACGAGGACAGCCCGGAATATCTGGTACATGAAATCTTCACGCAGAATTTCTGGAAGGATCATCCACTGGGCAAGCCGATCCTGGGAACAAAGGAGACGGTTAAGGGATTCGAGCAGCCCGCGGTTCGAGATCTGTACAGCAAGCGTTTCACGCCCGGGAATTTCATCATTTCGGCGGCTGGGAATCTTAAGCACGAACGCTTCGTCGAGTTGGTGATTAAACATTTCGAGCACATGAAGCCGTTGAAGAACGGATTCCACCGCTTGGTGCCGAAGATTGTCCCGCGCATCACGCTGCGTACCAAGAAATCACTCGAGCAAGTGCAGATTTGCATGGGCGTTCCGTCGCATCCCATCGCGCACGAGAAGCGGTTCGCCTCCTACGTGCTCAACACCCTGCTGGGGGGCGGCATGAGTTCGCGGCTGTTCCAGAATATTCGCGAGCGGCAAGGCCTGGCGTATTCGATCTACAGCGACCTGAATCCTTATCTCGATACCGGATGCCTGTCGGTGTACGCGGGAACATCGCGGCAATCGGCGGCGAAGGTGGTGCAGTCCGTGGTGTCGGAATTCAAGAAGTTGAAGTCGGACAAACTGCCGGCGGAAGAAGTGCGGCGGGCGAAGGATCAGTTAAAGGGCAGCCTGATGCTCTCGCTGGAGTCGTCGACCTCGCGCATGTCGAACCTGGCGCGGCAGGATATGTACTTCGAAAAGTTCTACGGAATGGACGCGGTGATCGAGAAGATCGAGGCGGTTACGGCCGAGGATCTGCATGAAATGGCGAACGACTTCTTTAAGACCGATTCGATCGCGGTGACGGCGCTGGGCAACTTGGATGGATTAAAGATTTCGCGAGATCAGTTGGCGTGTTAGAAGCGGTAAGGCGCGTCCTCGATCGAGTGACGTTTTCAGCACCCAATGTTTCGTCGGTTGAATTCACGATCAATTGAAGACGATTTAGACCATCCCCTAAACGAGCTTTGTCTTGGCTCTTCCAGGCACCGCTGAAGCGGTGCCGTGATACGTGACGCCCTCACGCCGAATTCCTCGTTCTGGGATGAAGTGCTGGCCGGCATGCGCAATCCAAAATCGACGCAGCCAAAGCCGACGCGAACGGCTCGGAGTGATGGTGGATCCTGCGAGAATTCAGTTTCAAATCTCGAACATGGAAATGCGAAACTCCGTTCACCGTACGCTCAAATTCAATCATCGGACGCATAGCGTACAGACGCGAGGTTGGCAAGTGTGTACGCTCTATGCGTCTCCTCGAGCAATGTGACCCAGCTGCCTTCCCTGAGTAACGGTCTCTTGCGAAGCCAAAGATAGTTGCAGTTCCGTTTAGAAGCCGACGACATGGCCGAAAAATCTTCTCGCGTGCCAATATCGCGCGCTACCGCTCCTTTGCGCCAATCTGATGGCGACGGGAACCACATTCACAATCAGATACTTTTACGCCTGCCTGCAGCCGAGCGGGACATAGTGTTTCCAAAGCTGGAACTGGTGCGCCTGAAAGGTCGCCAGATGCTGCACGAGGTGGGCGATACTTTGAAGTCGGCCTATTTCTGCAATACGGGAATGATCTCGATACTGACCGTATTCTCCGACGGGAAGAGCATTGAGGCGGGACTGATCGGCAAAGAAGGCTTTGTCGGAATTCCTTTGGTGGCCGGTTTTCGCAGCGCTTCCACCCGCGCGGTAGTGCAAGTCGAGGCCACGGCGTTGCGCATCGACGCTGAAGCTTTGTCCGGCTTCCTCCGGCAGTGTCTGGTCCTGGAGCGACAACTGCAGCAGTGTTCGCAGATGATGGCCATGGAAGCAACTCAACTGGCTGCCTGCAACCGGCTCCATGCGGTTGAGCAGAGGCTGGCACGATGGCTGTTGCTGTGCTCGGATCGCCTCGGCACCAAATCGTTACCATTGACGCAGGAATTGCTGTCACAGATGCTAGGTACGAGACGCGCGAGCGTTACGATTGCTGCCGGCATTTTGCAGAAGGCTGGATTCATTGCCCAAAACCGGGGAAGTGTGACGATTACCGATCGAGAAAAACTGGAGCAAGTCTCCTGCGAGTGCTACGGAATGATGCTGCGGCAGAGACAGCGGTGGGAAAAGGATTCCGAGTGACCTGCGGGCTGGAGTAAGCCTCGGATCGATTCCTGGCGCACCCTAATCTTTTTTCCCACACAGACCCCGACAGAGATAAGCGCCGATCGGGCGCTCTCCTAGGTTATTGTCCGCTCGCACACTTGCAGCAGCCACTCGCTTAAGTGCTCCAGACGGTCGGCCTTGGAAAAGACACGTTGAATGCCTATCGCCTGGGCCTTTTGGGCGATTTGAGGGCCGCTGTGTAGCGTAAGCAGAGCCACCGTGGCTTCGGGCGCGATGCGAGTGATGTGACGAGCCGCCTCTATGCCATCCATGACCGGCATTTGCCAGTCGAGGATTACGACGTCAGGATTGAGTTCCTTAAATTTGTCGATGGCAGTGCGACCGTCCTCGGCCTCGCCACACACGCTCAATTTAGGGTTCTGCTCCAGACACGAGCGCAGGGAGCGGCGAAAAGGTGCCGAGTCATCGGCGATCAGAATCTTACACATATGACAACCCGTTCTGCCTTGATGGGTTGCTGGCCGAACCGGTTAACGGTCGGCAACGGGCAAAGGCGGTAACTGCTAGCTAGCGGACTTTGTATGGTTCTCTAGCGTACGGTAAACAATGAGCTGCCCGTGCGTCAATACCGCAACCTTTGTAGGCCGTAAGGCTCGGGTCCGATTTCGGGCGGGACTACCCCATGAAGACTCCCCTTCCCTAAAGGGGTCGGGATTTAACGGGGACGGGCCGGCATCGCTAAAACGATACCGGGATATGAACCTTGCTCGGGGATGTGATGTGTGGATGCGTATTCCATGCGTGCGTCCAGCAGCTCCGCGGAGGCTTCGGACCTGGTAGGAGGGCGCGGGCACTCCACGGTTGCACTTAGATATTGCCGCAGGCAGCGCGGACAAGGGGCATAGCCTTCGCGCATGGCTTGCGCTGCGGTCATGGTCTCGGGACTTTCGCCGACTTTGTTGTGCAGATAGCGGCAACCGGGTACGTGAAATAATCGACCTTCGCTGGAAGCTACAACCTTCAGTTCTGGAGGGATTTTGTAGGCGGGCTGGGCGAGGCGGGAGCGTGCGTCAGTGCGCACGAAGACGCTCGAGTTGCCCAGCACTACCGCGCCCGCGATCAGAGCGACGGCCGCGACGGCCAGCATCCAGAACGAGTGCAAACCTGCAAACCAGGACGAACTGGATTCCTCGGCAAGGCGTCGTTGCAGGCGGTGACTGAACCCGACAGGCAATTCGAACAGGCGATCGTCTCCGTACAACTGGACAACATTGCGGGCGCCGTCGAGCACAGCGGTGCAGTGCTTGCATTGCACGAAATGAGTCTCCATCGCGACACGTAACTCTGCGTCAACCTCTCCGTCGAGATAGTTGGAGACCTCCCTCCAGACATGTTCGCAGTTGACTACCATGGCTTACTCCCTTTTTCGAAAGGCAACCGGCCGAACCAGGGGCTGCCCAGGCCCGGAGCAAGCATGTCTCTCAGCATGAGACGAGCTCGCAGGAGGCGAGTTTTTACGGAGGCCTGCGAGATGCCGAGGGCTTCCGCCGTTTCTTGAATGCTCATGTGCTGCACGTCGCGCAGTACGAAGACCTGGCGATATTTTTCGGCCAGAGCGGCGACGGCACCCGCCAGCTTGTTGCGAATTTCCTTGCGCTCCAAAGATTCGGAAGGAATCTCGCGCCAGTCGGCGAAATCGCGCGGGGTGTAGGAGCCGTCTTCTTCTTCGCGTTCTCCGATGGGCTCCATGATCTCGGCGTGCGCTTTGCGTTTTCGCATGAGAGCCTCGTTGACGGCGATCTGAATGAGCCACGTGCTGAAGCGAGCTTCCGCACGGAACTGCTGGATGTGGGTAAGCGCTTTGAGGAAGGCTTCCTGGGCGGCGTCTTCGGCTTCCGCCTCATTCCGCAAGATAGAAAGAGCGGCGGAATATACGCGGCGCTGGTAGGGCTTGACGAGGTCGTAGAAATACTCTTTTTGCCCGGCCTGGACGCGCCGCAGCAGATCCTGCTCGCGCAAGGCTGCGGGGTCGGTAGGGCTCAGGCTGAATGGTCATTCCTTCGGGCGCACTGCCCATTGCATGTCCCCTGCAGACGCGCGGCTAGCGCGGCGGATATTCCGGGTCGACCTTCCATCCCGTGAGCATGGAAACGAAATTATTCCAACCATGCAGAACGACCATTACGAGATGGCCGAGCACGAAAGACAAAATCGCCCACATGGTGAGGAAGTGCCAGACCCGTGCGAGATGAAACCCTCCCATGAGCCAGGCGAGCCAGGAAAACTGCACGGGCTTCCAGACGGCGACGCCGGTGAGAACGGTCAACACGCCCAGTCCGATGGCGGAGGTGTAAGCCAGCTTCTGCAGAGGGTTGTAAGCCTCGGTCGCGGGCGGCTTTGGGCCGAAGAAAAAGTAATGGCGCGCCATCGGCCACACTCCGCGTACGTCACGGCGCGAAAACAAAACCTGGCGATAGTTTCCGGAAAAAATCTGATAACCCAGATAAAAGACGCCGGTGACGATGTAGATCCACATGAACGTAAGGTGCCACTGGAGAGCGCCGCCGAGCCATCCACCGATGGCGAACGCCTTCGGCCAGTTCAAGAGATCCTTCTGCGGAATCTTCGCGCCGAAGCTGGGAAAGGCGCGGAAGATCTGGAGACCGCTGCCGACCATCACAAACAAAGCGATCGCATTCGCCCAGTGCGTGAAGCGCACGACCCAAGAATGTTCGTAGACGGCCTGAAGAGGTTCCTCGGCTTTGGGGGATTCGATTTCGATGACTTCCGCTGGCATGTTCAGACCTCAGAGTCCGTAGAACCACGAGTAGCCCTGGTCTTCCCAGTAGCCAACTTTCTCCAGAACGTGACCCACTCTCAGATCGGTGAGGTACTTGGCCTGCTTGTAACCGATCTTCGTAGGTACAGTGAGTCGGAGCGGCGCACCATGCTCGCGGGTCAGAGGCTGGTCGTACATTTCGTAACAGAGCAGAGTTTGCGGATGCATGGCGGTGGCTATGTCGAGCGACTCGTAGTAGTCATCGGCGCACTGAACCGTGATGAAGCGCGCGGTTGGATCAGCGCCCACGAACTTGAGGAACTCGGAAAGCGGCGTCCCGCCGAAGCGGCCAATGACGTCCCAACCTTCCACGCAGATGTGGCGCGTATTCTGACGTTTTTTGGGAAGAGCCTGAATGTCGGAGAGTTTATAGTCTCCCGGCTTCTGCACGGCGCCGCTGACGGTGAGACTCCAGTTTTCAAAGATGACGCCGGGGTCGTCGACGTCGTAGCCGTTGATGGGAAATTTCGGGAAGGGCGTCAGTTCGGAGTCCGTGAAAGTCGTCGCCAGATGGCCCGGCCGGAATAGTTTGCCCGAGGCCCAGTCGCTGAAGGTCAGACCTTCTTTGAGCAAAGGCTCGCGAAGTTTCGGAATCGCAAACGCGCCGAGCGCAACTAAGGGCGTGAGCTTCAGCAGCTCGCGGCGATTCATTTTCTTGAATTTGCGCTCGTCCATTCAGCAGGCTCCTGACAGTGCGACGCGAGACACTCGCAGTGGTGGGATTCGTCGCACAAGGGAAAGTTACAGCATTTGCGACAGTTTTTCACGGGGAGTCACGGTTTGCTGACGGTAAGGCGTTGAGAAAGCGACATCGCAACTCATCACGAGATTCCGGGTTGATGCATCTAACGAAGTAAGAGCCGACAGCCTCGGCCATGGTGACCAGAACGAGAATCCGAGACTGACGGGATGTTGGATCGGAGGATGGCTATGGCAAAGGTGATCGAGTTTTACGTGCCTGATCGTTTTCGCAAGAAGGTGAAATGGGTGCCGCCCGAACAGCGCGGAAAAGTGCTCGCGTTTCCGGAACCCGTCAAGAAGACGGCCTGAACGCGCGGCGGCACAAGAACAACGCCCGGCTCACGAGATGCGTGAGACCGGGCGTTGTCGCGTTGGGGGCAGGAAATGATTCAGCGACGAGGGCCGACGGTTTCCGGCTTCTCGGCGCACAGACTTTTGGTGCGCGGCTCGTACACGCAGAACGGTTCCTCGTCCATGAAATCGCCGGTGGCGGCGTAGGCGCGCGCGCGGCATCCCATGCAAACGTTGCGGAACTCGCAGCAGCCGCACTTCCCTTTCAAGTTGTCGGTGTCGCGCAGTTCGTGGAAAACCTCTGAGTTCTCCCAGATGTCGGAGAAGGTCTGCTTGCGCAGATCGCCGGCAATCACCGGCAAATATCCGCAGGGATAGACTTCGCCTTCATGCGAGATGAAGCAAACGCCGGTCCCCGCCAGGCAGCCCTTGGTCATGGCGTTGAGATCGGAGGGATGTGCCGCCCGGATGTCCGACGGCGTGGCCGATGCCGTGCGGCTTGATGGCCATGCCGGTGGAGCCCGGCATCGTCATATCAGTGGGGCCGATGGAGGAGGGCGTGGGGGAGGGCTCAGGGCGTCTGGGTGAGATGTCGGTCAGTTGCTGCGGCCGCGCGGCGGTCGGCGGCGCGACGTTGCCGCGCTACGCGGAAGTAGTGGGGCGCGCAGGTGGCTTTCAGTTCGATTCCGCCTGTGAGCGATTGATCGTAGAACCAGTTCAGCATGCGCTCGTATTCTTCCGGCGGCACCATCTGCTCGGCTGCGATGTCGACACCGCAGCCCACGGGACCAGCAGGAAGGTGTGCAGAGCGTCGGCGCCCAGATTGCGGGCCAACTGAAGAACATCGGGCAGTTGATGCGCGTTGTGACGCGCGATGGTCATATTGATCTGCACCGACATGCCGAGCGCCTTCAGATTGCGCAAGCCCGTGAACGGCAGCATCGAACGCTCCGGGAATTCCGCGGAAGGCGTCGTGAGTTGGAGCGTCGGCGCCATCCAGACTGATCGAAACGCGGCGCACGCCGGCATCGACGATCATGCGCGCAACATCTTTGGTCACGAGCGTGCCGTTGGTGGCCAGGGCGACGCGCAGCCCTTTGTCGGTGGCGTAGCGAGCGAGTTGGAAAATGTCGGAACGGTAGAGCGGTTCTCCGCCGCTCAATACGAGAATCGGGATTGGCGGCGGCAGCGATCTGGTCAATGATGCCGAGCGCGGCGCTTGGTGGCAAGATCGGTGGGAGAACTCAGTTCGGTGGCGGTGGCGCGGCAATGGATGCAGCGCAGATTGCAGCCCTTGGTGACTTCCCAGAAAACCAGACGCGCCTTGTTTTCGCCGTTGATGTACCGTTGCCTTTCGCCGAATCCATCGACCCCTCCCATGTGGCGGAACCTGCTGCCACCCTCGCAGGTAACGATAGAAAACTATGAACATGGGGGCCGTGATTGCTGTCACGAGCGGTTGTGAGCACATCACACTCGCAAGTGACTGGCGAAATGGGGGTTATTGGGTTCCTCCGCTGGCATGGCAGTCGCTGCAGTTCACCTGGGTCAAGTCGCCCAGGTCAATGGGGTGCTGGAAGGGCACGTTCTGAACCGATGCCGTGCTGACGCCGCCTTCCTGCTGGCTGAGCACGCTGTGGCAGGTCTGGCAATCCTTGGTGACGACTTTACCGTCGGCGCTGACGTGCTGGCCATCGTGGCAGCGGAAGCATCCGGTGAAGTAGTAGTGGCCGATGTTGTTGGGGTGCGTCTGCCAGTTCACCCTCATCTCAGGAAAGATCGTATTGCGATAGATTCTCTGCAATTCATCGACGGCCGCGCGAATTTCCAGCTGCTTGTCATGGGTGACCGCGGGATACTTGGTTTCGTAGAAGCTTTCAATCGATCTTGGCGATGCCTTTCATGGCGGCATCGGTGGTGTCGTATTTCGCAGTGAGTGCTGCCACCGCCTGCTGTTTCAGGAAAGGCAGCGAAACATCCAGGCGCTTGGCCAGCAGTGAATTGTCGACGGAAAGGTCCGGCGGCACGTAGATGTGCGTCGGACGGTTATGGCAATCGACACAATCCATGCGGTGTCTTTCCGCTTTCGCGATCTGCTCCTTGGTCAGCGGAGAATCCTTCGCAAAGTAGTCGGTCTCGCGGCCTTGCATGTCTTTCACGTGAATATAGGGAATGGTCTGGCGCTTCTCATCGGTGGCGACGTAGGTGATTTCGTTTGCGATGTTCATGTGCCAGTGGATGCCGTCGACAGCGCCGGTGGCCGGATCACCGCCGCCGACGTTGATCAGCATGCGAAGCTGTCGCGGCGTGTTCTTCTCGTCGCTGGCGTAGTGGGTGAAGACTTTCAACTGCGCTCCGTAAAACTTCTTCGGCCAGTGGCACTGCTCGCAGGTCTGAGCAGCGGGGCGCAGATTGTGAACGGGCGTGGGGATGGGGCGCGGATAGGTTTTGAACGCGGTCGCAAAAACCTGGCGCGCACCTGAGAGTTTGGATTTCACATACCATGTGGCCCCCGCGCCGACGTGGCAATCGACGCAGGCAACGCTAGCGTGCGGCGACAACTGATACGCCGTGAATTCAGGCGCCATCACAGTGTGGCAAAGCTGTCCGCAGAATTGCACGGAATCGGTGAACTCATACGCTTTGTAGCTGCCAACCACGCTGAGTCCGATAAACGCGACGATGAAGGTAAGCACGAAAGTCAGGGCGCCACGCTGGCTGGGGTCGTTGAAATCCAGGCGCAGGTAGCGGATCTCGCCTTCGGGTTGCTGCTTGCGTTTCCGGCGGTCATACCACGCCCCGAACGGCACCAGCGCCAGTCCGGCGACCAAGAAGGCAGGCGCGATCATGTAGGCCAAGATGCCTACGTAGGGGCTCGGGTGATCGGAGGTAAGATCGAGAAAAAACAAGAAGAGGAAGTTGCCGAAGGCGACGAGCGCAAGGGCCAGTCCGATAAGAGAGATCGGGTTGCGCACCCACTGGCGCAGCCGGGCAAAACCGCTGGCCGGTACTGCATTGGCATCTGGCATGTCATTGCTCATGCAACACCACCCGTTCTCTTTTAATTTGGACTCTGTGGTCCATATTAAGCTTCAGGCTACGTCACAAAGGAGCCCGCGCACAGTACCCCGCAGATCACTTGCGCGTTTCCACCACCTCATCGACCGAGCCATCGCAAGGTGCGGCGGCGGGCTCGCCCTTGTGATCGACATGAGCCGCGGCTTCCGCAGCGACCTCGATGCGAGCCGCAGCCAGCAGAGTCTCAGAATCCAGACCATGCTCCTCGCGATAGTGTTCGTACGACATCTTGCCGTCCCACCACGCCCAGTTCATGGGATAGACATCTGGATCGAAGAAGACCTGGTAGAAGTGCCACACGACGATCGCGAGTGTGGCCAGAATCGCTTCATACAAGTGAATGGCGGTGGCGATATCGAGCCACCAGCGAGCCAGCAGATGGCCTACGGATACCTTCGCCCAAAGCATGATGCCGGTGCCCGCCATGACGAACAGACCCCAGACCAGGGCCCAGTATTCGGCTTTCTCCGCATAGTTGAAGCGGCGAAATTCGGGCTTCTCTCGACGCAGCCCCAGATGGTACAGCATCGTGCCGATGGCGTCGGTCGCGTCTTTGGGTGTGGGCAGGAAGTCGAGCAACAGGCGGCGTCCGTCTTTGCGGAACGCAACGTAGAACATGTGATAGAGACCCACTCCGATGAGCAGGACGCCGGCAACGCGATGCGTGATCCCGCGAACTTTCTCGCTCATCCCTAACAAATTTGCGAACCAGGAGTCGGGGAACTTGAGCGCGAAGCCCGTGATCACGAGCGTGATGAAGCTTGTGAAGAGAATGACATGCTGCCAGCGCTGGTGGAGTGACATCCGCTCGACCAGCAGGTGTTCGTGCTGGCGCCGCTGCAGCGCCTTGCGTCTCCAGATGATCAGGTTGTGCAGCAGCATGGCGCCAATGACGGCAAAAATCATGCCGAGATAGAGCTTGCGAATCCAGCGTACGGCTACGCTGCCGGTGTCGGCGGAGAGAGGCGCGTCGACATGGACCTTGCTGAGAGCAAATTTTTCAGTCACGCCCGGATGGCACTGGCCGCAGGTTCTGACCAGATTCGCGTGGTTGATGGTGGAACGCGCGTCACTGGAAGGCAGGATGTTGTGTACACCGTGGCAACTCGCGCAATTGGCCACGACCTGGGAACCGAGTTTCGACGCGAGGCCGTGATAGCTTGCCAGATAGGTGGTAGAGCGACGGCCTTCCACTCCGAATTCTTCATTGAGGCGCACGCCTTCGTGGCAGCGGGCGCAGGTAACGCTGGCGAGGTTCACTGCGCTAACCGAGGAATTCGGATCCAGATGCGCCTTGATGGAATGAATTCCGTGGCAGTCGGTGCACACCGGCGCCTGGCTGTTTCCACGGGCGATCGCCTGTCCGTGAATGCTCTGCGTGAACTCCTGCTTCACCGACTCGTGGCACTTGGCACAGGTGGCGGGCACGTTGAAGCGAAAAATGGACGAGTGCTCGTCGGTGGCCGCGAGAATTTCGTGCGAGCCGTGACAGTCGGTGCAGACCGCCGCCTTCTCCGAGCCTGCCGCCACGGCTTTTCCGTGGACACTCTGCAGGTAGGACGAGAACGGCTGGGAGCTATGGCCGCTTGCCTCCATGACATATTTCTGCCCGTGACAGGAGCCGCAAGTCGCCGGAATATTCACGTGACTCACGCGTGACTTCGGATCGCTGGCCGGTAACAGTTCGTGGGGACTGCCGTGACAGGAAACGCAGGTGGCCGCCTGCGCGTCGCCAGCCTTGATGGCCTTGGCGTGATAGCTGCGCTCGTAAGCCGCCTGCTGATCGGCATGGCAAGTGGCGCAGGAAATCTTGGCTGGCGTGTTCTCGTGCGGAGAAGTCTTCACGTCGGTGTGGCAGTCGACGCAGGCGAACATGCCCCCGTGAATGGATGCTTTGAAAGCGTCGGGATTCACCGAGATGCTGACCGGCTTGCCGCCGACATCCTTGGTCATGGTGGGATCGCCATGGCAGGCCAGGCACTCTTCGTTGGTGGGCTTCGGGGGATCGACTTTCTTGCCGGCCGCGAACGCAGCGCCCGTGAATACCAGACCCAGGAGTCCGAATTGCAGGACGCGCACCGCGGTGCGGGTGCGCAAACCCTTGTGAGCTGTCGGCATTCCCGCTGCCTCCTCCCCAATCGCCAAGCAATGGCAGGTCTATTGTTGGCGGGCGATGGGCGAAGCGGCAGTGAGTCGTCTCACCGGCGGACGTGACGTGCGTCACAAGGGGAGTTCGCGTCATTCCAGGCTGAGGCCCGTTTATTTGGTGTGATGGCAACCGCGGCAGAGTTCCTGTGACGGCTTGACGAGCAGAGCCTTGGCTTGCAAAGCGTGATGGACAGAGTGGCACGTCAAGCAACTGGGATGAGCACGGATGTGGGCCTGGCTGATTTCCGATTCGTGACAATGTCCGCAACGGGCCAGAATCACTGCAGGTTGCACGCCGGTATAGCGTGCAATGAGTTCGGGATCGCCGGCGTTGGCATGTTCCGCGCCCGGGCCGTGGCAACCTTCGCAACCGCGAGTCGCCGGATTCTTGCTTTTCAACGTCTCCGCGTGGGCAGATTTGGTGAAGGATTTGTATACATCCTCATGACATCCCTGGCAGACCTCGACGCCAACATATTTGGAATTCTGGTCGGGGTTGGATGGCGAATCCTGCGCGAACGAATTGCCGCAGACGAACGCGAGGCCCGATGACAACATTGCGAAGATGCGAATGAAAACAGGGATTTTCATAAGGCTTTCGTTGAGTGGGCGCTGCGACGGAACCGCACGACCTTAGCTAACGAATGGACTCCTAGGCGCTCACGGCACGAGGCCGGCGAGTGCGTCCAAGTCCAACCGACCGCACTTTGTCGTAGGCAATGTGCAGATCCTGGCTGAGCAGGTCGACCACATGCAGGCAAGCCTCGCGGTGCTCCCGCAGAAAATTCAGAAGCTCCTTGCGCTTCACCATGGCCACGTGAGCGTTGTCCAGGAGTTCAGCGGTAACCTCGTGATTGGTTCCGGACAAGGCGGCGCTGAGGCCGAGGACTTCGCCGGGAACGGCCACATGCAGCGTGAGGCGCTGGCCTGATTCGGAACAGACCGTGAGTTTGGCGCGCCCTTCGCACAGAACGAATACACCGCGAGCCGGCTGCCCTTCGCGGAACAATACCGTGTTCCGCGGACAAGCGATTTTGGATTTCACTTGATCGAGCGCGGCCAGCACAGTGGTCGGCAGATCGCAAAAAACCCGGTCCGGGCGCAAGGCGCATTCGAGGCAGTTTTGCTGTATCGCGCTGTCCATAGGTGGTTGATATCGCTTGGGCGCAAAAAGCACAGTGACTGCAGTCACCCGTATGGGTGACCCCTCACACAGGGAGTGGAGAAGGGTGACCTAGTTGTTGGTGGCCATCGCTTTCAAAGCGACCTTATTGCGAATGATGAGCGTGGATCCCTTGGCTTGGACAATCTGGCGCTTCTTGAGGTCGGCGAATAAACGGGTCACGGTTTCGCGCGACGTGCCGATCATCTGCGCGATCTCTTCGTGGGTCAGGGCCAACTTGAGGCGAGGCTCCTGCTTGGCGGCTTCGCCATTTTTGGAACTCCACTCGAGCAGGAGCTTGGCCAGTTTTTCAGAAGCGGAATGGGACAAGCCCTAGCGAACGAACTTCGTGGCAGGCATTGTTGTATTTTTCACTGAGCTGCTCTGCTACTTTGAAACACGCATCGGAGTTGTCTTTCAGAAAGCGCAGGAAGTCTTCGCGCTTCACGAAATTTACCTGGCAGGGATCGATGGTTTCGGCGGTCAACTCGTACGGCTTGCCCGAGACAGTGGCGCTCAGGCCGAGAACTTCGCCAGGCTCCGCGATTTTCAGGATCAGAGTCTTGCCATCGGTGGCGCAGATGGAGAGCTTTACGCGTCCCTTGCACAGGACGAAGATTCCGCGGGGAGCCTGCCCTTCGACGAACAGTACCGCGCCCTTCGGGTAGGCAGTGGCGTACTTGATGGCCTCGAAAGACTGGAGGGACGCTGTCGGCAGGTCGCAAAAGATGCGGTCCGAACGCATTTTGCAGGTCAGACAGCTTTCGATGATGTCGAGTCCGTAAGGTGAGAGCACAAGTCCTCCAAGGAGAGCGCCGTAGAGTCGGAACAAAAGGCGTTCTGCGCCGTGGCGCTGGCCCACTACCAGACCGCTGTGACCAGCGTCACTACATCAGTGTCCGTCCGACCCTAACCGGGTGCGGTGACATTAGGCACCAGTAGATGTGACGCAGCTCACAGGGGGGTCGGAACGTCCGCGTTTGTTGTGGCCCACAAATTCCGGGCCTGCTTAGTTTTTGTGGCATTGCGCGCGATTTCAGGGCATACTATGCGGGCGAAGCCCTTCCCCAGCGCGCCAGGAAGGTGGCTGCCTGCATGTTAGAGGAACTCGAACAACAGGAAACGATCCAGGAGCAGTTGGTTGTCCCCAGGCTGGAAATTGCCCCTCCAGCCCCAGTACTGGTCGAGAACGACCAGCGCCAGCGCCGGCGCATGGTGATCGCCTTGGTCATGCTTTTGGTAGCCTTGGGCCTGGTGCTGATCAAAGACCGCGACTTCTGGTTCCCTGCCCCGGAAGCTGCTGATTCCGAAGTAATTGACGATTCCGCGCCCGCGGCAGCCGAAGAAACGGCCCAGCCCGCAGCTCCCGCCAACACGACGGCCGCGCCCGTGATGCCCACGGCCAGGAAAAAGCACCCAGCGCCTCCGCAGGGCGGGAAAGTCACTGAGACCGCACCTCCGCCACCGCCCGCGGTAGTTTCGCGCGCCGTGCTTCCCCCGCTGCGCGTGGAAGTCGTAGCCGGCGACCAACGCCAACTGGTGCGTCCGGGAAGCCCGTCGGTAAAGGTTGAACTGCAAAACGGCGCCCCGGGGCAAATCGCTTCGCAGGCTCCGCATGCCCCGATCCCGGTGCCCGACTCTGCTCCAGTGACCACGACCGGCGAAAGCGTTCAGATGTCGACCGATACCCGCCAGGCGCTGACTCGTCCCGTGCGCCCAGCGTACCCGCTGTTGGCGCGCCAGATGAAGGTTCAGGGCGCGGTCATCCTGCTGGTGGATATCGACAAGGATGGAAGTATTCAGGCGCTGCAGATCCTGAGCGGACCCGCGATTCTTGCGGATGCGGCGCGCGAAGCAGTCAAGCAGTGGCGATTCAAACCGTACCTGCAGAATGGCGTGCCCATCGAAACGCAGGCCAAGGTTACGGTTGATTTCATGATCAGCACGCACTAACGGAATCGGAAGGAAAGAGAAAGCGGCGCATCACGCGCCGCTTTTTTATTGTTGCCTGACGATGCCCGGAAAATCGACTGAAATAACGAGCGCCTGGACTCTTTCGAGTCACAGGCGCCCGGGCAGCCCTCCCCCAGAACTGCTCGCCGAAAAAAATAAATCTAAGGTGGGCGGCTGCAAATAGCACTTCCGTGCCACTCCATCCCCCACGAAGGTGCTACGCCGAATGCCTTACTGGGCGCGGCTTTCAAAGAATTAGATTAGATTTCCACCGTTTGCACAGACAGGTGTCCGCGGAGGAGTGCCGGCAGTTTGGCAAATCGATCTCCAGGTCGACTAGCAGGCCACCGGAGTGGAAGCCAGGCTCTTCTGTATCAACCCCTGCAGCCGCGCTTTGAGGTCGGAGATGTGGGCGGCAACCTCTGGGGAAAAACTTTCCCCAGGAGAATATTCTTGCCCCTGAATCGACAGCAGCCAGGCGCGCGGGCACGCCCCAAATAATTCAGAGCTGAGCGCCAGCAGCGCTCCCGGGGTCAAGTGGTGAGTGAAGGAAACGGGTATCGACTCGGATCGCACTTCCCGGCAGCAGATCTCTCCCGGACTGCCTCCCTGCTCGCAGTCAACAAAAATCACCGCGTCGGCCCGACTAACTACGGGAGCCAGTTCCGGTGTGAGCTGGTGACAAGGCAAAACCTCGACGTCGGGGGACCGGTTCGTACGAAACAGTTCAACCGCAAGCTGCCAGCCCAGGCCATCGTCAGACCGCATGGGATTGCCGTAGCCGACCACGAGAATGCGGGCCATGTTGTCTCCTTTATGCGGGCTTGCGAGCCTGGTCGAGCAATTCGCCCGCCGAGTTGTAGAGCTCGGCGACCAGCGGCATCTCGCCGAAAGCGTGGGTCGAGCAGCTGAGGCAGGGATCGTAGGCGCGGATGAGCGCTTCGACGCGGTTGAGCATTCCCGGAGTCAGCCGCTCCCCGCGCACGAAGTGTTTGGCGACCTGCAGGATTCCACGGTTCATCGCCATGTTGTTGTGCCCGGTCGCAATGATCATGTTCGCCCAACGGACCAGTCCCTGCTCGTCGATCTTGTAATGGTGCATCAGCGTGCCGCGTGGTGCTTCGCAGCAGCCGACTCCCTCTTCGCAGTTCGGACCGGCCACCGCGCGCACATGCTTGGAAAGAATCTCTGGATCGGTGAGCAGTTGTTCCATGCGCTCGACACAGTAAAGGATCTCAATGAGCCGCGCATGATGATAGTGAAAGCTGCTGAGCACGGCCGTGCGCTGCAGTTCGTGGAACTCCGCGAGTTCCTGGTCAGCGCGGGGCGTGCCGCAGCGGTCGGCGACGTTCATACGGGCGAGCGGGCCAACACGATAGATGCCATCGGGATAACCTTTGGGCATGTAGTAGGGCGACTTCAAGTACGTCCACGACTCGTTCTTCTCGCCGATGTATTCCTGGTAGTCGGCAGGATCGAGGCCATTCGCTATGACTTCGCCGGCGGAATTCACAATCCGAATGCCACCATCGTAGAACGTCAAGCCGCCATCCTTCTTCACGATGCCCATGAACAACGTGGGGAAATTTCCGAAACTGGCGATTTCTTCCCGGAATCCCTCGGTAATGCCCTTGAACCACTCGAGCGTGCGTTCAGCAATGGCGAGCGCTTCGGGAATTCCGGAGAGGATCGCGTCGCGATTCAATTCGGTAAGAGGCTCGCTGACTCCCCCGGGGACAACCCACGCCGGGTGAATTCGCTTGCCGCCTAAGCGCTCGATGATCTGCTGCCCGAACTGGCGTAGACGGATGCCATCGCGCGCAACTTCGGGCTTCTTCTCATATACGCCGAAGATGTTCGAGCGAGCGGGATCCGTATCCATGCCCAGCAGCAGGTCGGGCGAGGAAAGATAAAAGAAGCTCAAGGCGTGGGATTGCACGACCTGGGCAAGACCGAAGATGCGGCGCAATTTGTCAGCGGTGGGCGGAATGCGGACCGCCAGCAGTGCGTCACACGCCTTGGCGGAAGCCATCAGGTGGCTGACCGGGCAGATGCCACAAATGCGAGCCATCAGGGCGGGCATCTCGGAGAAGGGGCGGCCTTCGCAGAATTTTTCAAAACCGCGGAACTGGGTCACGTGAAAACGGGCGTCCTCAACGCGGCCATGATCGTCCAGGTGCAAGGTGATCTTGGCGTGCCCTTCGATGCGGGTCACTGGGTCGATCAGAATCGTCTTGTGGGCAGCATCTGGCACGTGACTAGGCTCCAAAGCGCGTTTTCGCGCTCAATTCCGGGGTACGCCCCTCGAGCAGTTCGCTGAGCAAATAGAAGATGACGTCGGCGCGCGGCGGACAACCCGGGAACGAAGACGTCGACCGTCACGACTTCGTGCACCGGGACGGCACGCGGCAAGCAGCTTGGGCACGACCTGATCGGGCACCCCGGCGTCCAGGGTTGTGTTCTCGCGATAGGCGCGATCGCAAATCGCTTTCACGCCGAAAGGATTGCGCATCGACGGCACATTGGCGGTGACGGCGCAGTCGCCCAGCGAGACGAGGGTCTTCGTGCGCTGGCGGATGTGACGGATCTTGTGAAGATCCTCTTCGCTGCTGACCGCGCCCTTCGACCAGCGTGATGTCGACGTCGTCGGGAAAAATCTTGGCGTCCACCAGCGGGCTGTAGACCAGTTCGACTTTCTCGGCGAGGGAGATCAGGGCCTCGTCCATGTCGAGAAACGACATGTGACATCCCGAGCAGCCATCGAGCCAAACCGTTGCCAGGCGGATCTTGCTCACTCGTGCTCCTCCCGCATCAGGGTCAGGTAAGGTAGGAACTGCCGGCGCTTCAGCATCTCGGCGACCGACCTGCCCTTCTCGAACAGAGCGCCGGTGGGGCAGACGTGCACGCATTTGCCGCAGCCGGTGCAGGTTTCCGATGATCCCCAGGGCTGGTTCAGATCGGTGATCACCTTGGCGTCAATGCCGCGGCCCATCACGTCCCAGGTATGCGCGCCTTCGATCTCCTCGCACACGCGCACGCAGCGGGTGCACAGGATGCAGCGGTTGTGGTCGACGATGAAGCGGTCGTGCGAGCCATCCACCTGCACCTTGGGATAACGATAGGGGAAGTGCACATGCGTGATCTGCAAACGCTGCGCCAGGGTCTGCAGTTCGCAATGGCCGTTGGAGACGCAGACCGAGCAGATGTGGTTGCGCTCCGTGAAGAGCAGTTCCAGAATCGAGCGGCGGTAGTGGTCCAGGCGCTCCGAGGTGGTCGTGACCTCCATGCCTTCTTCCACACGCGTCACGCAGGCCGGAAGAAGCTTGTTGGAGCCCTTGACCTCGACCAGACAGAGACGGCAGGCGCCGACAGTCGACAGGCCGCGCAGATCGCACAGGGTCGGAATGAAGATCTTGTTCTGGCGGGCGACGGCGAGAATGGTTTCGTCCTGGCGGGCGCTGAAGTCGTTGCCGTCAATTTTGAGCGTCTTGATGTTCGTGCCCGGGTTCATGACGCTTCCTTCCCTTCGTGTCCGCAAACTCCGGCGGGGCAAGTCTTCTGTTCGACGTGGGCCTTGTACTCGTCGGCGAAGTAGCGCAGCGTGCTCACCACCGGATTGGGCGCCGATTGGCCGAGCCCGCACAGGCTGGTGTTACGCAGCAGGTCGCAGAGTTCTTCGAGCAGGGTGACCTCCTGCGTGGTCGCGGTGCGGCCGGTGATGCGGGCGAGGAGTTCGTTCATCTGGTAGGTGCCGACGCGGCAGGGCACGCACTTGCCGCAGGACTCGGTCATGCAGAAATCCATGAAGTACTTGGCCACGTCGACCATGCAGGAGGATTCGTCCATCACGATCATGCCGCCCGAGCCCATGATCGACCCGGCTTTGGCCAGGGATTCGTAGTCGACCGGCATGTCGAGAAACTGCGCGGGCAGGCAGCCGCCGGAGGGGCCGCCGGTCTGCACCGCTTTGAACGCCCGGCCGTCAGGGATGCCGCCGCCGATGTCGAAGACGATCTCGCGCAGCGTGATGCCCATGGGCACTTCGACCAGTCCGGTATTCACCACGCTGCCGGCGAGGGCGAAGACCTTGGTGCCTTTGCTCTTCTCGGTGCCGATCTGCGAGTACCACTCGCCGCCGTTGCGGATGATGGGAGCGATGTTGGCGAAGGTTTCGACGTTGTTGATCAGGGTGGGGCAGCCCAACAGGCCTTCCTGCGCCGGATAAGGCGGGCGCGGGCGAGGCGTGTCCGCGGCTGCCTTCCACCGACGCGATGAGCGCGGTCTCTTCGCCGCAAACAAAAGCGCCGGCGCCCAGGCGCAAATCGATGCGGAAGCTGAAGCGTGTTCCGCAGATGTTGGACCCGAGCAGGCCAATTCGCTCGGCCTGGCGGATGGCAGTGCGCAGACGCTTGATGGCCAGCGGATATTCAGCGCGCACGTAGATGTACCCCTCGGACGCGCCCACGGCATAAGCGGCGATCACCATGCCTTCCAGTACGCGATGCGGATCGCTCTCGAGCACGCTGCGGTCCATGAAAGCGCCGGGGTCGCCCTCGTCGGCATTGCAGATGACATACTTCTGCTGGCCGGCGGCCTTCGCCACCGTGCTCCACTTCAACCCGGTGGGATAGCCAGCTCCGCCTCGTCCTCGCAGACCGCTCTTGACGACCTCCTGGACGACTTCGGAGGGCGTCATCTCCGTCAGTACGTTGATCAGTGCGCCGTATCCGGATGCGCCCACATACTCTTCCACTCGTTCGGGATCAACGATGCCGGAATTCTCCAGAACGATTTTCTTCTGGCGCTGGAAGAAAGGAACGTCGGTGCGGCATATGAGCCGATCGACCGGTGAGGCCTCCAGAGAGTCGAGGATTTCTCCGGCGTCGGCGGGCGCGACGTGCTGATAAAGCGTCCCGGTTTCCGTCGAGACCAGCGGCCCTTCAGCGCACAAGCCCATACAGCCAACGCCCTTCGACTTGCACTTCCTCTCCCAACCGCGGCTCACGATTTCCTTATCAATGGCTTCCTTGACGGACGAGCTTTGGCAGGAGATGCAGCCGGCGGCGACGCACACGTTGATGCGATGCGGCACCTGCGCTTGTGCAGTGCGTTCTTCCTCGGCAATCTGCTCAAGTTCTTCAGGAGTCATTGCGGGTCCATTTCTTCACGCGATCGCGCAGATCGGCCGGCGAGACCTTGCCCGCCACGTCGTGATCGTAGACAACGGCGGGCGCGAGTCCACAAGAACCGAGGCAGCGCGCCGTGAGCAGGGAAACCTTGCCGTCGGCGGTCGTCTCTCCGGGCTTGATTTCGAGGTCGCGCTGTATCGCCGATAACAATAGCGGAGCACCCTTGATGTAGCACGCCGTCCCCATGCACACCACGCAGGTATGCTCTCCGGCTGGCTTCAACGTGAAGAACTGATAGAAGGTCGCCACACCAAAGGCCCGGCTCAGTGGCACGCGCAGCGAGATAGCTACATAACGCAAGGCACCCTCATCGAGGTATCCGAAAGTTTCCTGGACGGTGTGCAGGGTTTCAATCAGGCCGCGCGAATGGTTGCCGAGACGGCGCATGGTGGCATCCACCAAACGCCAGCGCTTGTCGAGACTTGGGGGCGTCGGTTTCGAGAAATCCGTGATCATCCGTGGCTCCGTGGGAACGGTGGTTGTCACGCGCCGCACGGTAGGTGCGGCGTTGCCTGTCTTAACATATCAAGACTAGGGGGTGGACAAAAATTGGTATGTGACGGTGGTCACGCAGGGATGACACAAAAGGACACAGCGATCCGGCGAGGGGGCCATCTTGCCTGGCGAATTGTTCCTACCCTTTGCTTTGGTGAGCGGCGATCATCGCCTGACCGAGGCTGAGTCCTCCGTCTCCGGCAGGAACCTGACTGTGCAGGAAGACTTCGAATCCAGACTTCGTGAGTCGGTTTTGCAGACCCGTCAGCAGGTAAGCGTTATGAAATGTTCCTCCGCTCAGACAAACACGAGCGAGGGTCGATTCGGTACGGATTGACTCCGCCAGTCCGGCGAATACTGCGATTAACGCGTTGTGGAATCTTCGGCTGATGGTTGCGACCGGAAGCCCGCGGTCAAGATCGGTTAGCATCTGCTCGAACATACGGCGGGTATCGATGACGTGGTCCCCATTCTGGACCACGAGGTCGATTGGATAGGAAGTCTCATCGCCGTCGTTCGCGATCGCCATCTCGAGTTCGATAGCGGCCTGAGCTTCGTAGTTCACGTGGGAGCGAATTCCGACCAGAGCGGAGACTGCGTCGAAGAGACGTCCACAGCTGGAGGTCTTCGGCGAATTCAGATTCTGATCCATCATCCGCAAAATCACCTCAAGCTGTGCCGGTTCAAGGGTGACTGCGAAGGGGAGTTTGCGCTTTAAGAACTCACGCCCGAAGTGGTGATAAAGATACGAGACTGCCATGCGCCATGGCTCGCGAATGGCCTGGTCGCCTCCGGGCATGGGAACGTAGTCAAAATGCGCCGCACGGCGGAAACCTTCATATCCGGCGATCAGCACTTCCCCGCCCCAGATGTGGCCGTCGGTCCCGTAGCCGGTGCCGTCGAGCGCAATGCCAATGACTTCTCCTTCGAGATGATTTTCAGCCATGCAACTGGCGATGTGCGCGTGATGATGCTGGACGCCGACGAGTCGAACGCCCTTCCGGAACAGCGCCCACTTCGTCGAGAAGTATCCGGGATGGAGGTCGTAGGCAATGATCTGAGGCTCGATCTCGAGGATTCTCCCCAGATGTTCCACAGCCTCTTCGAAGAATCCGTAGCTCTCGAGATTTTCAAGATCGCCGATATGCTGGCTGAGGAAAGCGTGCTTGCCCTTGGTCAGGCAGATGGTGTTCTTGAGTTCTCCGCCCACGGCAAGAATGGAGGGAACTTCCTCCTTCAGAAAAACCGGGACGGGAACAAAACCGCGCGAGCGCCGCAATTGTCGCGGTTTGCCAACCGTCACGCGCACCACCGAGTCGTCGCAGCGCAAGAGAATAGGCCGGTCGTGGACGAGGAAGCAGTCCGCCAACGCCTGCAAGCGATCGACAGCTTCACGATTGTCAATGGCAATCGGTTCCTCGCTCAGGTTGCCGCTCGTCATCACAAGAGCGCGAAAGCCGCCTTCAGCAAAAAGCAGATGATGAAGAGGCGTGTAGGGCAGAAAGACGCCCAGTTCGCGATTGCGAGGAGCTACGTTGTCAGCGATCTCGCAGACGGTCCGTTTCGGCAAGACCACAATCGGACGTTGTATCGAACAGAGCGTTTCCATCGCTGAAGCAGTGAGCTCACAATACGCTCCAGCCGCTTCAGGGGAAGGCACCATGATGGCTAGTGGTTTTTCAACGCGGCGCTTGCGTTCGCGAAGGAGCGCAACCGCTGCGGAGTTGGTGGCGTCGACTGCCAGGTGGAAACCACCCAGGCCTTTGATAGCGACGACCATTCCTGCCGCCAGTCCCGCGGCTGCTTCGGCGATCGGATCTCTTGAAAACGTGTTGCTTCCCAGGCGATCCCAAAGCTCGACCTTCGGACCGCAATCCCAGCAGGCGTTGGGTTGGGCGTGAAAGCGCCGATTCAGCGGGTCGTCGTATTCCGCCTGGCACGCGGGGCACATGCGGAACTGCGCCATCGACGTGTAGGGCCGGTCGTACGGAATGTCGCGCACGATGGTGAAACGCGGACCACAGTTGGTGCAGTTGATGAACGGATAACGATGGCGGCGGTCCTTCGGGTCGAGTAGCTCACGCAGACAGTCGTCGCAGATCGCCACGTCAGGCGAAATCAGAGTGCGCACGGGCTCGCCCCGCTTGCTCGGCACGATGCGGAAATCGCGGTCGCCATTGCAGGTGAGTTCGACGACCCGTACCTCAGTGATTTGCGATAGAGGCGGAGCTTCTTGCGGGAAGACGCTGGACGAACTCCTCGACGGCCTCCAGCGGACCCTGCACCTCGATGATCACGCCGGAGGAGTTGTTCGAGACATTCCCGCTAAGGTGCCGTTCGATCGCGAGGCGATAGATGTAGGGGCGGAAGCCTACGCCTTGCACGATGCCGGCAACTTCGATCTGGCGCCTGACCTCCACGATGCACCTATGCCACCGGCTGAGCTTTCGATTCGACCTGCGCAGCACGTTTCTGCTCAATCCAGCGAATCCAGGCGCCCATGCCGACACGGGTCAGGCAGGAAACACGAAGGACCTCCATGCCAGGATGCACGCGGCGGGCATTCTGCTCGGCAAGCTCCGCATCGAAAGGCACGTGGGGAAGCAGATCGGTTTTACTGAGGATCAGGAGTTCAGATTTGAAGAAGATCGAGGGATACTTGAGTGGCTTGTCTTCGCCTTCCGTGACGCTGAGAATCACGATCTTCGCGGCTTCGCCCAGGTCATAAGACGAGGGACACACCAGGTTGCCGACGTTCTCGATAAACAGAATATCCAGCTTCGAAAGGTCCCAGTCTTCGAGGTGCTTCTCGATCATCCGGGCGTCGAGATGGCAGGTGCCTCCGGTAGTGATTTGCTTTACCGGAAATCCAAAGCGCTTCAGGCGGTTGGCGTCGTTTTCGGTCTGAATGTCTCCGGTGAGCACGGCAACGCGCGCATCACGCGGCAGGATCTCGAGGGTGCGTTCGAGAAGCGTGGTCTTTCCGGAGCCCGGGGAACTGATCAGGTTCACGCACAGCACGCCGTTCTGCCGAAAGCGCTCGCGCAAGCGACGCTGCCACGCGATCGTTCTCACTAAGAACTTTTTTCTGCAAGGGCACTTGGTTCATGCTCTTCAACCTCCAGGTACGCCAGTTCCAACTCGTCTCCGCTGACAAATTTTGTCTGCATGCTGCCGCATTTCGGACAAGCAAACTCATAGTCGTGGACATCGAACGTCTCGCTGCATGGATCGCAACGGTGGCGCCGAGGACAGACTTCGATTTGCAGCTGCAAGCCTTCGAGCTCGGTGTCGCGCGCGAGAGCATCGAAGCAGAAACGCAGCGAGTCGGCATCGATGGCGGCCAGTTCGCCGATGCGCACGCCAACCTTTGAGGCGCGCGATCCCGGGTGGCGTCGAAGCTCCGTGGCCACCGCTTCGAGGATCGAGTTGGCGATGCCCATCTCGTGCATTTCAGCAGATCCTCGGGAGCTGGTCTCCGGAGAGCATGTCAACGATGCGGTGCGTGCCGAGCGCGGTGCGCATCGTAACCAGGCCCGGGTGCGCTTCGCAGAACTCTGCCGATCATGCAGGCTTCGCGACCGAGAGGATGGCGATGCATCGCGGACAGCAGATCCTCCGCGCGGTCAGGAGCGACGATTGCGATCAGCTTTCCTTCGTTCGCCACGTAGAGCGGATCGAGCCCGAGCATCTCGCAGGCACCCCGGACCTCATCGTGAATCGGGATTCGCTCTTCGATGAGTTCAATTCCAACTTTCGAGGCTGCTGCTATCTCATTGAGGGAGCTGGATATACCGCCACGGGTCGGATCGCGCATACAGCGAATTTCAGCCGACACAGCGAGCATTTCCGATACAAGACCATGTAGCGCAGCGCTGTCGCTTGCGATACACGACTCGAACTCAAGTCCGGCTCGTTGCGCGAGAATCGCGATGCCGTGGTCGCCAATAGGGCCGCTCAACAAAACGACATCACCAGGGCGCGCTCGGTTAGCAGAGAAGTTCACACCTTCCGGAACCACGCCGATGCCGGTGGTGTTGATGAACAACTGGTCCCCGCTTCCCTTCTCGACGACTTTGGTGTCGCCCGTGACGATGGAGACGCCGGCCGCCGCGGCCGCGTCGCGCATGGAGAGCACGACTCGCCGCAGGACATCGATAGAGAGGCCTTCCTCGAGGATGAAAGCGGCGCTCAGGAAAAGCGGCTTGGCGCCCCCCATGGCGAGGTCGTTGATGGTCCCATGCACCGCGAGCGAGCCAATGTCTCCACCTGGAAAGAACAGCGGCTTCACCACGAACGAATCGGTGGTGAACGCGAGTCGTGACCCATTGATGGTCACGATGGCCTGGTCATCGAGGCGGTCAAGAACGGGATTCTGGAAAGCAGCGAGAAAAACGTCGCGGATCAGGTCGCCGCTCAACGTACCGCCGCTACCGTGGCCGAGCAGAACGGTGTCTTTCGCAGGCAAGGGGGAAGGACAAGCTAGGGTTGCGATCGACTTGATGGCTTCAGCCATTGCTCGTTCCTTCCTTCGCTACACCGCAGTTGCGTGGCGACGATAGCGGTAATAGGCAGCACACGCGCCTTCCGACGAAACCATGGGAGCGCCCAGCGGGTTGTCGGGCGTACAGCGAAATCCAAATGCAAGACAATCGGTGGGCTTGCTCAATCCTTGCAGCACGCGGGCGCTGATGCACTCCGCGGGTTCGTCGGGCGTAATCAGTTGAAGATCGAAAACCCGATTCGCGTCGAACGCGGCATACTCTTCGCGCAGGCGCAAGCCGCTCTGCGGAATGCTTCCGATGCCGCGCCACTTCTGATCTGCAACTTCGAAGACCTCCGCCACCACTTTCCGGGCAATTTCGTTTCCTTCGTAGCTGACGGAGCGCACATACTGGTTTTCAAGCAGCGCAGCGCCAGCTTCCAACTGCTTTACCAGCATCAGCACAGCCTGCAGGATGTCGACCGGCTCAAATCCTCCGACGACGATCGGCACCCGAAATTCGCGAACCAGGATCTCGTATTCGCTACAACCCATCACCGTGCACACGTGCCCGGGCGCGATAAATCCTTGCACGCGATTTTCAGGAGACGCGAGCAAAGCACGAATCGCAGGTGGAACAAGTACGTGAGATACAAGCAGCGACAAATTGCGCAGCCCCTGGCGCTTTGCCACCCACGCCGCCATGGCGTTGGCAGGTGCCGTGGTCTCGAAGCCAATCGCGAGAAAGACGACCTTGCGATCCGGATTACTCGTGGCAATCTTCACCGCCTCGGCTGGGGAATAGGCAATGCGAACGTCGGCACCCTGCGCCTTCGCGCGCAGCAGATCGGACGACGAGCCCGGAACGCGCAGCATGTCGCCATAGGAGACCAAGGTCACGTCGGGGCGCATGGCCAAGGCAATAGCCCGGTCGATCGTCTCGAGAGGCGTGACGCAGACCGGACAGCCCGGACCATGAACGAGTTCCAGCCCCTTAGGCAGCAGGTCGTCGATGCCGTAGCGCATGATCGTGTGGGTCTGTCCGCCGCAGATCTCCATAAGCACCCAGGGACGAGTGCAGCAATCGGCAATCTGGCCCGCGAGCGCGCGCGCGATTCGTCCGTCACGATATTCGTCGAGGTATTTCATGGCGCCGCATCAGCGGGCTGGAAAGACTGTAGCCCGCGATGAACATGGCATCGGTGACGTACATCACACGCTCAAGTGACGCGGGCGACGCGGGGTCGCGGATGGCCCAATGTTGACGTGGGTTTCGACGGATTTGAAGCTTCAGGAAAGCAGCGGTGCGATGTCGGCGGGCCCCAATTCCTCTTCTACGGCGCCCAATTGCTCGAGAATTTCGTAGGTGCGCTGCGCCTCCTCGGCGTCGATCCGGCTGAGGGCGAAGCCGACGTGGACCATGACGTAGTCGCCCACCTCAGCCTCGGGCACGAACCCCAAGGCAACCTGGCGGGTAATCGCGCCGAACTGCACCTGTCCGACGTCAACACCGGCGATGTTTTCCTTCGTGAGAATCTTGCCCGGGATCGCTAGACACATGAAGCGTTCCTTTAAGCCGTAACTGGTTCGGATAGCTCGACCAGCCAATGGTCAATGATTCCTTGTGTCTGCTCAATCGCGCTCTGCAATTCTTGCTGCGGTGCCTTGGAGGGGATGCCGCTGTAGCAGACGGGTTCCAAGCCGACAATGTAGAAATGCTCGGGTAGTTCCCCAAGAAAAGCCGCGGTAGAGAGCAACTCATGGGCGTCACCGGGGTGGGTCGCCGCCGAGTTTCCATTGGCGTAGCGCAACACTTCACATCCTTCGAGGACTTCAACAGCACCGGGTGCCTGCCCGCCGGAGATCGCATCCAGAACCACGATGGTCTGCCGCCCGGTAAACAGGTGCAGAAGTTCCAGGCCGTCCGCACCGCCGTCCACAAACTCCACAAAGCCGCCGGCGTAGGGATAGCGCTGTTCCAACTCGGAGAGCACCGCGGGACCGAACCCTTCGCCGTCGCGACCGGACTGTCCAAGCGACAGCACCAGAATCGGCGCCGTGTAACTACCTGTGAGGGCTTCTCTGGCCATGTTCCCTCCGGGGACACAACGGGATTATTCGTTGGAAGCGAACGCCCTGCAGTGACCGCCGTCACACATGTACAAGGATTGGTTTTCAGGCGGGCTGGGCTTCCGACCACCACGCGCGCACGTCCGCATTCGACTTTCGCTCGACCGTGACGCCGAGTCGTTCCAGTTCGTCCAGGACAGCCTGGACAGCGGGTTCGACTGACGCCTTCACAGGATCGCTCAGCCCACAGCCTGCCTCATAACTCTGCGCGCTGATTCCGATGAGCAAAATATCCGCAGGCGAGGCACCGTAGAAGATATCCGCGGCCGCAAGGGACGACGTGATGGCGGGTGAATGGGTGTCCATCCGTATGGCGGACGGACAACGGGCGAGGTCATCCTTGCGATAGAACGTGATCGTGCCGGGCACCTTTCCGTTGTCGACGGAGTCGACGACGATGAGCGCATCAAGGCCTGCGATGTGATCGATGAAATCCAGCGCCGGCGTTCCCAGGTCTTCCAGAGTGACTCCAGCCTCGAAGCTGCACGAATTCTCGAGCTGATGCAGCACATAGGGTCCGACCCCATCATCCCCGAGCAGAACGTTGCCGATGCCGGCGATCAGTACGCGTTTCATAAGACCTTCACTTCGGCAATGTGCTTTCCTTCCGGATCGAAGGTGTGGCAAGCGCATGCCATGCAGGGATCAAAGGAGTGAATCGTGCGCAGGACTTCCAGGGGCCGCTCGGGATCGGCGATCGGGTTGTGCCTCAGTGATGCCTCGTAAGGTCCTGACGCTCCGTTGTTATCCCGCGGGCTCGCGTTCCAGGTGGATGGGACTACGGCCTGGTAGTTCTTGATCTTCTGGTCCTTGATCACGACCCAGTGCGACAACGTTCCACGCGGTGCCTCGTGCGTGCCGACACCCTCCACTTCACTCGAACCGAACACGGGTGCGTTGTGCACCGTGTAGTCGCCCTTGGCGATGTTATTCACGAGCAGTTGCCAGTGCTTGTCGGCCAATTCCGACAGCATCCCGGCGCGAATGGCGCGCGCGGCATGGCGCCCGAGCGTGGAGTGCAGCATGTCAGGAGTGGCGTGCACACCGGCGATTGCTGAGACCTTGTTCAGCGCGAGCTCAGCATACTTCTTGGTCAGTGGATGGTCTTGCGCGTATCCGACGAGGACCTGGGAAAGCGGACCAACTTGCATGGGGTGTCCCTGGAAACGCGGCGACTTCACCCAAGAGTATTTCTGCTCGCCGTTCCAGCCCGTGAATTCTGGTTCAGTTTCTCCGCTCCACGGGTGCAGTGGCTTGGTTCCCTGGTAGTACGAGTGCGTCACATCTTCCGTCACGGCCTGACGAAATTCAGGATCCGCAGCGGTCTTGAAGGGATGCATGCCGGCGACATTCCCGTTCATGATGTAACCGCCAGGGAGATCGTAAGCCGATCCATGGCTATCGAGTGGCAGGTCGGGCACGGCGAGGTAGTTACGGACGCCGCTGCCGATCTTGAACCACTCGGGATACATCGCCGCCACCGCGCAGACATCAACCAGGTAGACCTGCTGCACAAACTGGTTGACCTCTGCCAGCAGGGAGCGGATCATCTCGAGCTTGTCCATTCCGAGCGCCGACTGGCTGTCGAGATCGATGGCGTTCGTGACTCCACCGACCGTCAGAGTCTGCACATGCGGAGTCTTGGAACCCAGGATGCCTACGACCTGCAAAGCCTTCCGCTGAAACTCGAGGGCTTGCAGATAGTGCGAGAAGGCCAGGAGGTTGACCTCGGGCGAGAGCTGCATCGCCGGATGTCCCCAATACCCATTGGCAAAGATGCCCAGTTGGCCGCTGGCGGCCACGGCCTTCACCTTGTCCTGGGCAGCTTTCAATTCGTTGCGCGAGTTCCGTGTCCAGGGCGACAGGCTCTCCGCCAGCTTGGAAGCGGCGGCCGGATCGGCTTTCGGAATCTGGAGCACATCGACCCAATCGAGCGCCGACAGCTGATAAAAGTGCACGATGTGATCGTGCAGCGCGTGCGCGATGAGAATCAGGTTCCTGATGTATTGGGCGTTGAGCGGCACTTCCAGCTTCAGGGCATCTTCCACCGAACGCACGCTGGCCATGGCATGCACCGTGGTACAGACTCCGCAAAAACGCTGCGTGAACAACCATGCGTCACGCGGATCGCGGCCGCGCAGGATCTTCTCGATGCCGCGCCACATGGTGCAGGATGCCCATGCGTTGCTGACCGCGTTGTTCTCCACCTCGACATCAACGCGGAGATGGCCTTCGATTCGGGTGATGGGATCGATCGTGATTCGTTTTGCCATGGTGTTTGCCGTTCAATCAGGATTTTGTTGTTGCGCGGGCTCGTCGTCGCCGAAATATCCGAACTTGAAGTAACCGGTCCAGCGGATGTACGGCCGGCGGAACCGGAAGTAGCTCGCCATGTCATGCCACTCGTGCAGCGGAGCGGGCAGAATGGCCAGCCGTTTCACTGCGATCAGAAATCCCACAATTCCCAGAGCGATGAATCCGAGTGAAACCAGAACTTCGATGGTGACCGGGAAATACAGGGCTTCGGGATTCGGACGGAACGCCAGGGTGGTGGGACTGAAGCGATAGATCATGCCACCCGCCGAACTGAGGATGTAGCCGAGGAACATCTTCTGGCGATTGTGATCCTGCAACGACTGGCGCAGCAGGTAGCCGCCGGCGGCGACGAGCGCCATTTCGAGCCAAAAGACTCCGGCAAAGCGGTCGAAATGAAATGCCGTGAACAGCGCTCCCCGGACAAGTATGTCGAGAAGGCGTAGTCCCATCCATCCGAAGATCAGCCCCGCGGTGATGCGGGCGGCTTCGTCGAGAACGTCCATGTCCATAGCGCGTTTCCACACCAGGCAGCACAGCATGGTGGTGCCCGCCACGCACCCGAACGACATGAAAGTCGCGGCTCCGAGATAGAGAACGGGAAGCCAGGGCGACTGCCATAGCGGATGCACGCGCCCACCGGCGAGCAGCATCAACGCGCCCAGCGACGACTGGTGCATGCCGGGCAGCAGGTACGCCGCGGCGATGACGTAAGGGAAAACGGAGTACAGGCGCTTCTCAATGCGCTCCACACCCGGCCGCAAGCGAGAGTCGAAATACCACAACCGCTCCAGCACCGGCGGGATGTTTTCGATAGCCAGCGGGATCATGGCGTAGATCGACATGCAGATCGCGACCTCCGCGAGCGGCGAATGCATGTTCCACTTCCACGGAAAGACGATCCAGTAGAAGTTCCACGGGCGACCGGCATCGATGCCCAGCAAGAGGAGTCCGCAGGCATATGCCAGGAAGCTGGTGAGCAGGGCCATGCGCATCAGAGCATGGAGGCGTTTCCGGCGAAAAACCCAGGCGCCTATTCCTACCGCGAAGGCGCCAGATCCGAGAGCGGTGAGCACCATCACGTTGAACGTCTTCCAGATTCCCCAGCCGTAAGCGTCATTCATGCCGCTAACGGGCCCGAGTCCAGCGAGTTCGCGATACGCCGTCAAACCCAACGCGATGAAGACCAGAGCAAGAAGTCCCAGGAAGAAACCGTTGACCAGCGGAAAGCCGTAAACAGGGACGGCTCGTTCCCAGCGATCACTGTCGGGGACACGTTCGATGCCTATTGCCACAGTGCTCATAGTTGTGCCCTCAATCCAGTCTTCTTCTCGAGTTCGTGTGCTTCGTGCTCGTGTCCCTTGAGACGCTTGCGGATGACCTGTACCAGGCCCGCATAGAGCAGGGCGGGCAGCGCGAAGTACTGATAGAAGCGCCGTTGCCAACGCAGCGTTTTTGCGGGAACGGATTCTGGCCCGATCTCGGGCAATCCGAGCTTGGCGAAAGGCACGCGAGAGAGATACAGCGATTGCGTTCCGCCGTTGTCGAATTCCCCATAAACGCGGCTTTCGTAGTAGCGGTTCGGATTGTTCTGGATGCGGCGCTTGGCTTCGAGCAGCAGCACGGGCCGCGGCCCGAAGATCACCGCTCCGGTCGGGCACACTTGGGTGCATCCCGGTTTGAGACCAGCGTCAAGCCGGTGATCGCACAGCTCGCACTTCGTAACCCGAGGATTGAATCCCACCCACTGAAAGCGCGGAATGTGGTAAGGACAGGTAATCGTGCAATAACGGCAGCCGATACACTTCTCAGCCGTCCACGTGACCACGCCCGTCTTAGGATCTTTGTGCAGCGCCTGGAACGGGCACCCGGCCGCACATGCTGGATCAAGGCAGTGCATACACTGCCGCTTCACGAAGGAGAACGCCGAGCCGTCCTCCGGCTTGTACAGCTTGATGATGTTGCGGGTGACGTCGTTCAGGTCGGAGGGCGCCTGGTGCAGCGCGTCGCCGCGCGTATCCGGCGGAGTGTTGTTGGCTTCCGCGCATGCGGAAACGCAAGCCTTGCAACCGATGCAGATGGTAGCGTCGTAGAGCAATCCGACCGCAGCGTTCGGCACCGGGATGGTCTCGGACCTGAGCGCCTCTTTACCGACTGTGACCACGACGACAGCCGGCACGCTGGCTTTGGCGACGCCCGTGATGAGTTCACGACGAGTAATGGCCACGTCAGTCCTCTTTCTTGTCAGCCGGCTTGCCTTTCAACTTTTCCGCATGTGCGATGTCGGCGGCCACGCGGGCGACCCCGGCTTCCGCACTGCTCTGGAAACGCTGCGATGCGACCCACGCTGCGCTTCCCACGGCGCCTGTGATTACGCCCACCAGGGCAGCGGCCCCGACTTCAAGTTTGCCCGCCGTGCTGAACACCGGAGGATATGTATCGGGAGGAGTGGCTAGGTGGATGGGCACGGTTTCAAACGTTCCCATCTGCCAGACGACGCCTTTTTCGGTACAGCCCACGCAGGGAGTGCCTGTTCCGATGGGCCATACGCCGGGAATCTCGTTGAAGTGCCGGCTGGCGCAGGCGGCATGGGTTACGGGGCCTTTGCAGCCGAGTTTGTAGAGGCACCACCCTTTGCGGTGGCCTTCATCGCCAAAGGCCGCGGCGAAACGGCCGGCATCGAAGTGGGCGCGACGGGGACAGTTCTCATGAATCACACGGTCGTAGGCAAACTTCGGACGCCCGTACTCATCAAGCGCGGGCAGTTTGCCCATGGTCACGTACTCGAGTACGACGGCGAGCAGGTTGTAGGGATTGGGCGGACAGCCGGGCAAATTCACGATCGGCTTGCCAGAGACCACCGCATCCACACCAACCGCTCCAGTGGGATTCGGATCCGCTGAAGGGATACCGCCCCAGGAAGCGCACGAGCCCATTGCAATGATGGCGGCGGCCTTGGCCGAGACTTCACGAAGCACCTGAATCGCAGGACGGCCGCCGAGTTCCATGTAGACGCCATCGTCTTTGGCCGGGATCGAGCCTTCTACCACCAGAACGTACTTTCCGGCGTTCTCTTCCATCGCGCTGCGCAGCGCAGCTTCCGCTTGCGCGCCCGAAGCTGCCATCAACGTCTCGTGATAGTCCAGGGAGATGACGTTCAAGATCAGGTCGGCTACGTCGGGGCGCGAAGTGCGCAGCAGGGTTTCCGTACAGCCGGTGCAGTCCTGGAAATGCAGCCAGATCACCGAAGGACGCTTGGCTTTCCCAATCGCATCGGCAACCTGCAAGAGGCCAGCCTTTTCCGTGAGCGCCATTCCCATGGGAGCAGTCACCATGATGGCGGAACAGAGTTGGAGGAAACTGCGGCGTGAAACGCCGCAGGCTTTCAGATGCTGCTCGATGGTGGGCTTCGGAGTTCCAGTCTGGTTGGGCATGCAGCCTTCCTCAGTCTCGGATCGCTCCGGTTCGCTGGGCGAGTGCACGCCGCGCACGAACCCGAGTGTTGGTTGGCTGCCGCGTCGTACGGTAGGGTGGTGACCTGCGTCACGCCGTACTGAGATTTACAGACGAGAGGAACTTTCAGGCGGACGAGCTATGGAAGAAGGATGTGCGTGCGCGACTCTTTAGGGTATGAACATCTGCCACAAGCAAAATCTATAAAGGAATAAGCCGGGTCTCCGAGTCCCCTTGAGTTCAGCGCACCAATCCTCCTTCCGCCGGTCGTTCACTCTGCGTCAATAATTCCGCGCCCGTTGCCGGAACGCGGCCGTCAACGAGCATCTTTATCGCTGCAATTGGCGCACCAAAGCAGTGATGAGAATCACCACTCTCGGTGATCGGCGGACTGAGGGCGCCGTGCGCATCCAGCGCGGAGGTTGGAAATAAGGATTCGGACGCGGGGGTTTCCACACCAAAAGCCTGGATTCGCCGCCGTCGCGATTGACGTCTTCAAGCGATTACTTTCTCGACTGCGCCATCCCCCGATACAATAGTGCGTTTGCCGCAGCGATCCGCGGGGGAGGACAGCGCACGTGATCATCGGCGTTCCGAAAGAGACGTATCCCGGAGAACAGCGCGTTGCGCTGGTTCCGATGGTCATTCCAATCCTGGCGAAGACCGGCTTTGAAGTGTTGGTTCAAAGCGGCGCCGGCATGCAGGCGGGCTATCCCGACAGCCAGTACGTGGAAAAGGGCGCTCAAATTGTGACGGACCGGGCAGCGTTGTTTGCGAAAGCGGACATCGTGATCCAGGTTCTGTGCTATGGCTCCAACGACGTCACCGGTAAAGATGACTTGCCGCTTATGAAGCGCGACCAGTTGTTGATCGGCTTTCTGCGCCCTTTTGGCTCGCGCGAAGTCATTCAGGACATTGCGGGGCGAGGGGTTACCGCGTTCTCGGTGGAACTGATGCCACGCACTACCCGCGCGCAGAGCATGGACGCACTTTCGTCGATGGGCACGATCTGCGGATACAAATCGGTTCTCATCGCTGCCGACAGCCATCCGCGCATTTTCCCCATGCTGACGACAGCCGCCGGAACCATCACGCCAGCGCGCGTATTGGTGATCGGCGCGGGAGTCGCCGGACTACAGGCGATCGCGACCTCCCGCCGTCTGGGAGCGGTGACCTCTGCTTACGATCTTCGGCCCGCTGCGAAGGAACAAGTGCAAAGCCTGGGTGGGCGCTTTGTTGAGCTTCCGATAGAAGCGAAAGATGCGCAGGACGCTCGCGGGTATGCCCGCGCCCAGGATGAGAGCTTCTACAAGCAGCAGCGCGAACTTCTGGGACGCGTTGTCAAAGAAAGCGATGTGGTCATCACAGCGGCCGTGATCCCGGGCAAGACATCGCCCGTGCTGGTCACGGAAGAGATGGTGAAAGGGATGGCGCCAGGTTCGGTCATTGTCGATCTCGCCTCCGAGCGAGGCGGCAATTGTGAGTTGACGAAGGCGGGCGAAACCATCGTTCAGCACGGCGTGACCATCATTGGCGCGATTAACGTTGCCAGCGGCGTGCCCTATCACGCGAGCCAGATGTATGCCCGCAATATCACTTCATTCCTGACCCACCTCATCAAGGAACAAAAGCTACAGCTGAATATGGACGATGAGATTGTGCGTGAAACTCTCGTCACGCGCGGCGGTGAGGTTGTGAATGCGCGCGTCCGCGAATTTTTTAGTACACCGGCTCCGGTCACACAAGGTTGAAGAATTTCGGGGAGGACAGATGAGTGGTTCCATCCTGATTAATGGTCTTTTTATTTTCATGCTGGCGGGCTTCATCGGTTTCGAAGTGATCCGCCGAGTGTCTCCGCTACTCCATACGCCCCTCATGTCGCTCACGAACGCCCTCGACGCCATCGCCGTGGTGGGCGCGATTGTGTTGGTCGGTGAGCATAAGAGCACGCTGTCGGCTGTATTAGGCACCATCGCGGTCGTGGCCGCCACCAGCAACATCGTCGGCGGGTTCCTGATCACGGACCGCATGCTCAAGATGTTCAAGTCCAGCCGTCCGGCAGCCAAATCATGAACGAATTCGCCGGCAATCAGTTGATCATCGAAATCATTTATCTCCTCGCGAGCGCGCTGTTCATCCTCTCGCTCAAATGGATGAGTTCGCCCACCACCGCGCGCCATGGGGTGTGGGCAGGCGAACTGGGCATGCTGCTGGCCATCGGCGGCACACTGCTGCATCACGGCATTGTCGACTACCAGTGGATCGCCATTGCGTTGGTGCTCGGGACGATCATCGGCGTCCCGCTGGGCCGCGTGCAGATGACGGCCGTCCCCCAGCGGACCGCGCTGAGCCATGCATTCGGCGCTCTCTGCGTCACGCTGGTCGGCACCGCCGAGTTCTACCTGCGCACTCCTGACATTTCGCGCTTCATGATGGCCGTGCTTTCGATGGAGGTCATCCTCGGATCGCTGACTTTTACGGGAAGCCTGATGGCCGCGGGCAAACTGCAGGAGGTTTTACCGCAGCGGCCCCTAACTTATAAGGGCCAGAATCTCGTCAACTTTCTTCTGCTCCTGATTGCCGTCGTGCTGGCCGTCTACCTGGTGCTGCATCCGGAAGCGAAGCAGCTTTATCCGTTCATGTTGCTGATCGCACTTGCGTTCGGCGTCCTGTTGGTGATCCCGATCGGCGGCGCCGACATGCCGACCGTCATCTCGCTCTTGAATGCCTACGCCGGATTGTCAGCAGCGGCGATGGGCTTTGTGCTCAACAACAAGTTACTCATCGTCGCAGGCGCGCTGGATGGATCTTCCGGCCTGATTCTTTCGGTCATCATGTCGAAGGCGATGAACCGTTCGTTCACCAACGTGCTGTTCGGCGCATTTGGCCAAGTGCAGGCGGCAGCGGCAGGCTCGCAGGAAGCAAAGGCCGTCAAGAGCGCAACGGCCGAAGAAGCGGCGGCGATTCTGTCAGCTGCCAACAAAGTCGTCATTGTTCCCGGGTACGGCATGGCGGTCGCACAGGCCCAGCACAAGGTTCGCGAACTTTATGACGCCCTCACCAAGCGCGGAGTGGACGTGAGGTTCGCCATCCACCCGGTCGCGGGCCGCATGCCGGGACACATGAACGTTCTGCTCGCCGAGGCCGACATTCCCTACGACCGCTTGATGGATATGGACGACATCAACGGAGACTTTCCGCAGACGGATGTTGCCCTGGTGATCGGGGCAAACGACGTGACAAACCCTGCCGCCCGCACTGATTCCACCAGCCCAATTTATGGAATGCCGATCCTTGATGTCGACAAGGCGCACACGGTGATGGTGATCAAGCGCGGCATGAGTCCCGGCTTCGCTGGAATCGACAATCCCTTGTATTACCTCGACAACAACCTGATGCTCTTTGGCGATGCGAAGGCATTTGTCGGGAGCATCGTCCGGGAATTGACAAGCGGCGGCGGTCACTAGCCCCACGTCACGCCCCACCTGTGTCTGCGCTATCCTTTCATCATGCGGGAGCTGCCCTTACCTTCCGGTGACCGAAAGCTAGTTCAGATCATGGATGCGGCCTTGGCCGATGCCACGCGCCGCAGCGGCCCATGGTTAGTGTGTCGTCCCGGATGCACCCAGTGTTGCGTCGGCGTGTTCGCGATCAATCAACTCGATGCGGCTCGACTGAAGAATGGCCTCGCCAAACTGGAGAAGCGAGATTCGGCGCGGGCAGCATCTGTGCGTGGGCGATCCCGTGAAGTGGCAGCCCGGCTGAGCGGCGACTTTCCGGGCGATCCGCGCACCGGCATCCTCGCTGAAGACGCCGCATCCGAAGCGCGCTTCGAAGACTTCGCCAATGACGAAATCTGCCCGGTGCTCGACCCATCGACTGGGATGTGTGACCTTTACGAATCCCGCCCGCTGACCTGCCGGACTTTCGGTCCCCCCGTGCAATCGGAAGATGGTCTGGGCGTGTGCGATCTGTGTTATCACGGCGTGAGCGATGAGGAGATTGCAGCCTGCGAGATGGAAGTCGATCCCGACGACCTCGAAGGAAGACTCTTGGAGAAGGTTGAGGCCAGGACTGGAGTTCGCGGCCAAACGATCATCGCATTTGCGTTGCGCGATTAGTTAGGCACTGCCGCCTAGATGACGAAGGACCTTTTCTGCCGCGCGCACACCACGGTACTGCGCTTCCTCGAAAATCGAGAATCCGCTCAGATCAGAGTTCGCGAACAGTAACCGGCCATCAAGGTCGGCCAGACTGCGGCGCTCTTGAGAGAAGATCGCGCCCGGGGTGGGCCGAGCCATGGCGTGGCCGAAGCGCATGATATCAATTCGCGACACGCAGCTTCGGATGTCCGGGTGCACGCGCTCAAGATCCCCCAGGATGGCCTCCTTCCAATAAGACCAGTCCCGTTCAAGAAGTAGTTTTCGGTTGGCAGCCGGCGCTCCTTCTGCGAGAGCCCAATAGAACGTCCACACCGTGCGGTCAATGTGGCTGCGGACGGTCTGATGCATAGCATCCACATAGCCTAGGGTGGGGGAATTCATCACGACGTTGTCCCAGGTGGCATCACTTCCGTAAGTCGCCGGCAAACGCTCCAGCGTCAGGTTTGCCGTCAACCAGGGAGAATATTGGAAGTCGTGGAGCGGTGCAAAACCGTCGACGATGTAAGGAGCCAAAAACGTGGGTGCGGCGAAAATCACGAACTCGGCCAGATGTTCGGTGTCTCCGACCAGAACGCTGTAGCTCCTTCCCTTCTTTGCGATCCGATGAACCATCTGATCCGATCGCACATACGACCCCACCCGCTCCAGCAATCGTCGAACGATCCAGCCATTCCCCTCAGGCCACGTCAATGGCCCCTTGTCCTCCGGCTCGCGCGATGCGAAGTAGTGAATCCCCGCCCACGCTGAAGTTTCTCCGGCCAGCGCCCCGTAATCATCACGGCAGCAGTAATTCATGTACCAGGTCACAATTCGCGAATCCAGACTTTGAGCGCGCAGCCAGTCGCTGAATGGCATGCGATCCAAATCTGCCTGTCCGCGCGAGAGCCCGCGCTCCATTGGAATAGTGAATCCGCCTGAGGTGCGGAAGCGGTGAATCCGGTCTTCCAGCCTACGGAACTGCTCGCGATCTTTCTCACTCAACCCAACCGCTGGCTCGATCCCTTCCTGCCAACGACCATATAAGAACAAGCGTTCTTGCGGCGAGAAGCACAGAGCCCGTTCGTCCCACACCCCATCCTTCAGCACGCCGAGTTCTTCAAACAGTTCGCGAACGTAGGTAGCTTTCGGACCCGGCACCGGGACATAATGCGCGGCCCAAGGATAAGCCGTGACTTCGTTCTCGCCCCAACGGGAATTGCCTCCCGGTTGCTGGTTCATCTCGAGCAGGACGAAGTCTTTGAATCCACGCTTGTTGAGCCACCACGCCGCGCTGAGGCCCGCGATCCCTCCTCCCACAATAACCACGGCGTGTTTGTCGGTTCTTCGAGGCGGCGAAAAAGATGCGCGGTCGCGCAACAAATGCCCGAGTTGGAAGGAGTCGTTGACGAAGCCGCCGGCGATCTGGCGATCGCCCTTCACGGAGAGTCCCACAAGCGCGGCGCTACCGGCGTGCAGAAACTGTCGACGCGTGACCTTCAATGGCTGATGTCCTTCCAATCCTGATCGTAAGCACGCACAAGCACCTGATCGTTCAGACGATTCGGCGGCATCGGCATCGGCGACATGTCAGGCGGGAACTGGAACATCGTGGGCAAGCCGTCGACAGAAACAAAGCGCAGCCCAGCGGGCAGAAGAGTGGGCGGTGAGTATTCGTGCGACGAGGCGATCACGAATCCCCATTCCCCAAACGACGGTACGTACACGTGATAGGGATAGGTCTTCAGTCCAGCTTGCTTCAGGGTCTCGACGATGCACCAGTACGAGTCGCGCGCAAACATCGGCGAGGTGCTCTGCACCACTAACAGACCCTGGGTGCTCAGGTGCCGCGCAGCAGCCTTGTAAAAGGCCGTCGTGTAGAGCTTGCCCAGCGAGTAGCTGGTTGGGTCGGGAAAATCGATCACGATGAAGTCGTAGCTGTCAGGACTGGTATCCACCCACGGGAACGCATCGGCATTAATGACATGCACCTTGGGTGACAGGAAAGATTTCTGGTTCAAACCGGTAAGCATCGGATGGGTCGAGAACAAGCGCGTCATTTCTGGATCGAGATCAACCAACGTGACGCTCTCTACCTGCGGATACTTGAGGATCTCGCGCACCGCCAGTCCATCGCCGCCCCCCATGACCAGCACGCGCCGCGGAGCGGGTACCGCCGAAAGTCCCGGATGAATCAGCGCCTCGTGATAGCGATACTCATCGCGGGAACTAAACTGCAGATGGCTGTTCAGGAACAGACGGATGTCGTCCTTAAATCGGGTCAGCACGATGTGCTGATAGCGCGTGTCACGCGCGAGAATAATTTCGTCGGCATAGATATTGTCTTCGGCCGCAGCAGTAATACGCGTCGCCTGGGCCAATCCGATACCAAGTCCGCAGATCACCAGCAAGCACAGGACGCGGAGCACTCGGGTCGAGGGCAACTGCCGAGCAAACAGGAACGTGCTCCATAGCGCAACGCCGACATTAATCAACCCAAACAGCATGGCCGAACGCACCAGTCCCAATCGCGGCACGAGCAGGATTGGAAACAAGAGCGAGGCTCCCAGCGCACCCAGGTAGTCAAACGTCAGCACATGCGCCACCACGTCGCGGAAGTGGTAGCGCTCGCGCACCATGCGCATCAGGATAGGAATTTCGAGCCCCACGAGAATGCCGATCACCACGACGAGCGCGTACATGAGCAATTGGAATCCCTGCGTGTACGCGAAGGCCAGGAAAAGCAGCGCCGACGAGAATCCGCCGATCACGCCCAGCATCAGCTCAATCCACACGAAGCGGTAGGCCAGCCCGCGATGGATGTACCGCGAGAGCGCGCTGCCGATCCCCATCGCAAAGAGATAGCAGCCGATGATGGTCGAAAACTGCAGGACGCTGTCGCCCAGCAAGTAGCTGGCTAGCGTGCCCGCGATCAGCTCGTAGATGAGCCCGCAGGCCGCAATGAGCAATACCGTGATGAAGAGCAGGATTCCCACGACTTAGTGAACCGCAGCCGCGATGATGATGCAGATCCCAATCGACATGGCGCCCACCAGGATCGCCAACGCCATGTTGTGCTCCTGCACAATTTCTTTCCACAAGTGATATGGAGTGAGCTTGTCCATCACCAGAAAAGCCACGGTGAAGACAACGATTCCGAGAAATGCGAAAACCACCGCATTCACGACACTACTCACCAGCGTAGGGCTCATCTCATTTGCCTCCCGTGTAGTGGTGATAAGAACTGTAGACCGAGCGGTAAGAACCGGGATTGTCGCGCACCGAGCGCGGAACGTTTTTGACTTCGTTGATGCGGGCCAGGCTCCAGCCCTCGTATTGCGCAATGCTGAGCCCCACCAGAACCGCCGACCCGTAAAGGATGTACAAGATCCGCATCATTCGTCGTCTCCGGATGAGGTGATCATCGGGTGATCGCTTTCCGCCCAACGCAGGTGCTCGAAGCTGAGGGCTCTCCAGGAAAGCAGGATAGCCGGCAGCAACAGCGCACCCAGCGCAATCGCATAGAAGCTGTATTGGGGAACATCGCGCTTGACCGTGACCGTGTAGTAGGTCATCCCATAGCCGGGATCACCTTCCGGTTCCACACGCAAGTAGTAGCGTCCCGGTGGCACGCTAGGCACGGCGACCGTGTCGTTAGCGCTGCCCTCTGACCACGAACCGTCAGAATCGTAGCCGTGATAGAAGCTCACTTCCCTGCCGAAATCGAAAGCCTGCCCGGTCGCTTCATTGATCAGCGCGTAATTCAGGTAGATCCAACGGTTGTTCAGGTCAGTGCTGGTCTTCAACTCTACGTTGGACGTGTGCCCCTTCACCTCGAAGTCGTCCGTGACGAACGAAGCTTCGCCGCGCTGGTTCGAATCGTACTTGTAGTAGCCCGTGAACACTTCTTTGTTTTGGGCCGACAGATCAAAGCCGATCATCAGCACAACCAGTGCCAGCAGAAGAAAAGCAAACGTGAGCCAGATGCTCTTGACCTCTCCGCTCATGGGAGAGGGCTGATTTTCGTAGACGCCCTGCGCTTCGGGAGGAGACCCGGGAAGCCGGAACGCCTTCCATACGTCTTTCCCGAGCATGTACTCACCCATCGACCAGGTGACTTCGTTGCCTGTCTGCTCGCTCGAGAGAACCCGCGGGGGGGAGACGTAGTCGGTGACTTCGACCGATTCTCCTACCCGCACTTGCCAGGGAAACTCTCCCAGAACGAACGACGTGCTGGCCCGCGCCGTCTGAAAATGCTTGTAGGTCTCTCCCAGGTATTTGACCTTCGGAGGACTCGAGAACGAAACGACGTCCGGCAGCGACTTCAGCGTGCTGCAATCGTTCCAATGGCCGTCGTACTCGGTAAGGTAACGAAAGCCTTTGAAGGGGTTGAACAGGACGTACTCGTGCCAACTGTAGGCCACCCCATCCACATTTATAGTCCGCCGCTCAAAGCCGATCACTTCGTAGTCGGTACCGCGAATCTTTCCCCGCGTACCAAGCGGAATCAGCGGGCGGTCTTTGTCGGTCGCGGCCTTGAATTGCTGCAGGATCTGGAGATTGGGATGCTTTCGCGTCGAGGATCGAGTGACAGCCTTCGCAAACGATCGTGACGGCGTTGTTGAACGAGCGCAGCGTCAGTGCGGCTCCGCAGTTCGGACAATTCAGCGCACGCGTTTGCGGCTTGCCGGGTGGGGTCGGGCCGCCCGTGCTCACGACCAACCCTCGAACGTGCGCAGATTCTTGAGGCCTAAGGCATCAAACTCGACCATCTCGCCGAGGTAAAGCGCGGGCGTCTCGTCGCTGTAATCGATGGTGGCGAACTTCCCTGTCAGCGAGCGCAGATCGGCGAAGATTACGTCCGTCTTGTCCCAGTACTGAAAAGGCAATTCGCCCTGCACTCCACGATAGTGCGCTTTGGTGATCGTCGTGACTTCGTAACCCTCGTTGTCCCACACAAAGCGATCGCCCACGCGGCACTGGTCGGGAAGCTTGCGGCCAGGCGCCGCAAACGAGATCGCGTACTCATCCTGCGCATCTGAGAGCCATCCGCTCGTGCCGTCGTTCAACATCAAATGCCACTCGTTCCAGTTGCCCTGCTCGTATTCGTAAATGATCCGCCCGATCGCCGTGAATGCTTTGTGGTTGTAGCTTCCCTCAGTACCGATCTGAATGGGAGAGCTATCCGGAGGCAGGTCGGCCACTTCGCCGACTTTTTTCAAGTCAACGTCTGTCCGCACCAGGATGGACTTGCAATACTCGCAGACGGTCTGCACGCTGCTTGACCAACGAAAGACAACCTGCGCGCCACAATTCGGGCACGTCGCTGTTGGTTGGGTCATCCTGCAACTCTCCCCGTTGGAGGTTGCGTCGTGTGAACAGGCGGTCGGCCATCGGCCTGATTGATCGCTTCACTATACGGCCGCACTACACTTCGGACGGTCACCGATGTAGCGCCAAGAATCTCTCGCAGGTGAACACTGAAATCCCATTCAGCGCGTGGAACACAGCAGAAAAGGTTCAGGCAGAGCGACCCGAACTCCGGAAAGGTATGACACGCAAGATGGGACTCAGCGAGCAGACACAGACCAGTGATGCCCCCAGTCTGAGGAAACTGATGCCACTGTATCTCGCCTACAGGCCGAAGGTTGAGGTCGACAATGATCCGCTCGAACAGGACCCGCAGCAAAGACAAGTCGGCGAGGGATGCGGCCGAGCAACCATGAGCTTCAACGATCCACTCGATTCCGTTCATGCGTAAATGCGCTTACGGCTGAGCTTGACCGCAATTCGGACAAAACTTGCTGACCCTCGGGATCGACTTGCCGCAGTTCAAACAGAATTTGGCTTCCGTTCCAGCAGCGACCGTACCTCCGGCAGCCGCTGCACCGCCTTCACTGCCGACGCTAGCACTTCCCTTCTTAATCGCATCCATCATGGCTTGGCCCATGGCCATACCAGCGCCTAACCCAGCGCCAACTCCCGCAGCGCCGCCGCCCTCGTTCGCCGCCGCTATGGGAATCGATTGCGCAACCTGGTACTGCGTATAGCGGCCCAGGTCGCCAACCATGTTCATACCGATGCGTTGATCGAGAATCTTCTGCAGCTCGTCGGGCAGCGACAGATTCTCGACCACGAAACTGTCGAGCACAAGGCCCAGGTCGGTGAAGGCAGGCTTCAACTGGCCGGCGATTTTCTCCGAAAGCGCCACCTGGTTCGCCGCCATGTCGAGAAATGGGACCTGGCTTCCAGCAAACGTGTCCGTGATTCGGCCGACGATCGTGTTGCGAAGCTGGCCTTCGAGATCAGCCACTCCGTACGCGTCTCGCGTTCCGCTGATCTTTGTGTAGAAAACTTTGGGGTCAGCCAGGTGGTACGTGTAAATGCCAAATGCTCGCAGACGGATGGCGCCAAATTCCTTGTCGCGAATCGTGATCGGATTCTGCGTGCCCCAGTGCTGGTTCGTCTGCAGGCGCGTGATGAAGAAATACACATCCGACTTGAATGGGGACTTGAATGCTTTGTCCCAGTTCATCAGGTTAGTCAGGATGGGTAGCGTATGCGTATTCAGCGTGTAGAGGCCGGGCCCAAACACGTCGGCGACGCGCCCTTCGTTTACGAAGACCGCCATCTGCGAATCGCGCACTGTGAGTTTGCCGCCGTTCTGAATCTCGCGATCCTGCATCGGATAGCGGTAGGCCAAAACTCCATCCGCGGGCTCAACCCACTCAATAACATCGATAAACTGTTTGGATAGAAAGTCTCGCAGGCTCATAGCTGAACAAACTCCCGGGCGAGCATGCTGCAAAGCACGACAGCCGCCGATTTGGGGATGCTAAGGGCCGACCGTCACGGTGTCAATGCCATGTTTGACGACGACTATTGCAAGTTGTGAACTGGAATTCGCGGATTGCACTGCGGGCATCGCCGGGCGCTTGGTACCCCAGCTAACGCTACGCGCCGACGGCGCGCTACTCGCTAGAAGAAACCGGAACGACGGCCCGGTTCTTGATGGTGCCCAACTCGAGGTACGAAGTGGTGGCTCTTCGATCCCCCAGCCAACTCGCTATCGGCCTCGGGATAAAGCTCGCGCTCGCGCCAGAAAGCGTAAATCGCGGGATACACCAGCAACTCAAGAAGGAACGAGGTGACGATCCCGCCAACCATGGGCGCGGCAATGCGCTTCATGATCGCGGAACCCGCTCCCGTAGCCCACAGGATCGGCACCAAGCCAATGCTCATGGTGGCGAAGGTCATGAACTTTGGACGCAGGCGCTTGGCTGCTCCTTCAACGATCGCCTCATAGAGTTGGGTACGGGTCAGGCGTGCATGCTCTCGCTTCGCTTTTTCATACGCGAGATCGAGATACAACAGCATGAACACGCCCGTCTCGGCGTCGATACCCAGCAGGGCGATAATGCCAACCCAGACCGCAATGCTCATGTTGTAGCCGAGCAGATAAACCATCCACAGGGCGCCCACGGCGGAGAACGGCACCGCGAGAATGATGATCGCGGTCTTCACCATCGACCGCGTATTGAAATAAAGCAGGAACAGGATGATCCCCAGCGTCACGGGAACTACCAGCATCAGTCGCTGCCGCACACGCTCAGAAGATTCATACTGACCGCTCCAAAGCACGCTGTAACCCGCCGGCAATTGCAGCTTCTTCTGCAACTCCAGCCGGCCTTGCTCAACGTAGTCGCCCGGCGCGCGGTCAGCCAGATCGACATAGACATAGCCGGTGAGCAGACCGTCTTCGTTGCGAATCATCGAGGGGCCATTCAGCATGCGAATCGTCGCCAGTTCCGACAATGGAATCTGCTTCTCACCGTTCGCCGTCACCAGCACGCGGCCCAGGGCCTCAATATCGGAGCGGAAGTCACGCTTGTAGCGGACGTTAATCGGATATCGTTCGCGCCCTTCAATCGTGGTGCTGATGTTTTCTCCGCCAACGGCGGTCGACAACGCATTCTGCGCGTCATCAATCGACAGGCCATTGCTTGCCAGCGCTTTGCGATCCCAGGTTACGTCGAGGAAGTAGCCGTCGCCCGTGCGCTCCGAGAAGACGCTCCGCGTTCCGGGAACGCCAGATAAAACGGCTTCGACTTGCCGGCCGATTTCCTGAATTTGGTTGACGTCGGCACCCTGAATCTTCAGCCCTACCGGAGTGCGGATTCCGGTCGTGAGCATCTCAATGCGTCCGCGGATCGGCATCGTCCACGAGTTGGAGAGCCCGGGGATCTTTAACGCCTCGTTCATTTCCGACACTAATTGAGCATCCGAAATGTTGTCGGGTGTGATGTGGCGAAGCGCGGGCAGCGTCCAGTTAGGCGCCCACGACGAATACCAGGTGTGCGTTCGCCGCCACTGCGAGTGCGGCTTCAGCACAATGACCGTCTCCAGCATCGAGAGTGGAGCAGGATCGGTAGCGCTGTCCGCGCGACCTGTCTTTCCGAGAACGTGGTCCACTTCCGGGAACCGCTTCAGGATGCCGTCCGTCACCTGCAGCAGTCGCTGAGACTCGGCGATCGAGATGCCCGGCATGGTGGTCGGCATGTAGAGGAATGAACCTTCTTCAAGCGGCGGCATGAACTCGGAGCCGATCTTCCAGAAGAGCGGAACCGTCAGCAGCACGATCACGACCGCACCAGCGATCACTTGCGTCTTCCAGCGCAGCGTCCAGCGAACGACCGGATCGTATATGCGCATCAGCGGACCAGTGATCGGATGCTTCTCTTCGGGACGAATCTTGCCGCCTAGAAGAACGCCAGTGAATTTCTGCCACCAGCTCTGCTCAAGGCCCAGCGGGCGTGGCTTGCGCACCATGAAGCAAGCGAAGGGCAGGATCGAGCGTCAGGGCAAGCACGGCTGCCACTAGCATGGCAAAGTTCTTGGTGTAGGCCAGCGGCCGGAACAACTTCCCTTCCTGACCCTCCAGCACCAGCACCGGCAAGAACGCGACGGCAATTACGAGCAGGGCAAAGAATGTTGGTCCGGCAACTTCCTTGACCGCTTCAAGAATGACTTCTTCGTACTTGAACGGCTGTCCGGAGCGTTCGTAGATTTCCAGCTTCTTGTGGGTTTGCTCAACTACAACAATGGCCGCATCCACCAGTTCTCCGCAGGCGATGGCCAATCCCGCGAGCGACATGATGTTGATACTCACGCCTGCGTATTGCAGCGGTATGAACGTGAGCAAAATCGCCACGGGGATGGTGACCACCGGGATGATCGCGCTGGGGAAATGCCACAAGAAGATGAGGATGATGATGACGACTGTGATTACGACCTCGATCAGCGTGAATCGCGCATTCGAGATTGCTCGGCGGATCAGTTCCGACCGGTCGTAAATCGGAACGACCTTCACGCCAGACGGCATTCCGGGCTCGATTTCTTTCAGGCGGGCCTTTACGCGATCGATCACGTCTAGAGCGTTGCTGCCCTCGCGCATGATCACGATGCCCGACACGACCTCGCCCGTACCATCAAGGTCGGCGGCACCCCGCCGGATGTCAGGCCCCAAAACGACTTCGCCGATATCCTTAATGCGGATCGGCGTTCCTCGCTGGTCCGTCAAAACAATGTCTTCGATGTCCTGGGGAGATTTGACGTATCCGCGCCCACGGATCATGTACTCCGCGCCGCCGAACTCCAGAAGGCGTGCGCCGGTTTCACTGTTGCCGTTGCGCACGGCATCAGCCACCCGCGAGATCGGAATCCCATACGAACGCAGCCGATTGGGGTCGACGTTGACCTGATACTGCTGCGTGAATCCGCCCAGAGAAGCGACTTCTGCAACTCCCGGTACGGCCTTCAAGTAGTACTTCAGATACCAGTCCTGATAGGAGCGCAGCTCCGCAAGGCTGTGCTTGCCAGACTGATCCTTTAATACGTACTGAAAAACCCATCCCAAGCCGGTCGCGTCCGGACCGAGCTCCGTTTTCACGCCTTGCGGCAACCGTGAATTTACAGAGGAGAGGTACTCGAGCGTCCGCGAGCGCGCCCAGTAGATATCCGTGCCTTCCTCGAACACCACATAAACGTAAGAGAACCCGAAATCAGAAATGCCGCGAACCGTCTTGACCTTGGGCGCGCCAGTCATCGCGCTGATTATGGGATACGTGACCTGATCTTCGATAATGTCGGGACTGCGGTCCCAGCGGGACAAAATGATGACTTGGGTTTCGCTCAGGTCAGGCGTAGCGTCGAGCGGCAGGTGCATCATGGACCAGGTGCCCCAGATGCAGGCCGCTGCCACGAATGCAAAAATCAGAAATTTGTTTTTGACCGAAAAGGTGATGAGCCGGTTAATCATTCGCGCGCCCCGTTCCGGAATCTGCGGCGCTCCTCAACCGATCATCGATGTACTTCGCAGGATCTTCCATGAATTGCTTGTGACACTTATCGGAGCAGAAATAATACGTTTCCCCGCGGAAGGCTTCCTTGTGTCCACCGGCAACAGCTTTCTCGCGATCAATGGACATGCCGCACACGGGATCGGTCAAGCTCGATTGATTGACCTGCGAGCCGTGCCCAGAAGCGTCCCGCTTTTCATTCACGCTGCGCAGGGCGTCGGGCTTCATGCGACTCTCAGAGTCGATCAGGAAGTTGCCCGAAGTGACTACGCGATCGCCCTCAGCGAGGCCGCGCTTCACCGTCACGCGCTTTCCAAACGAGCCGCCAAGTTCCACTGGGCGCGGCTCAAACACGCCGTCGCTGGTTTCGAGGTAAACAATCTTCTGCATCCCGCTGTCAAGGATCGCCTCCGCCGGAACAGATATCCCGTTCGGGGCCGGCGCGCGGAATTCGATATCGACATACATATCCGGACGCAGGAACATCCCGGGATTGTCGGTTTCCAGGCGCAGTTTCAAAGTGCGTGAGGCCGCATCAAAAAGCGGCGGGCTGTCACTGACGGTGGCAGTAACTGTTTTTCCGAGTTCTCGAATCAGAACCGTCGCCTTCGATCCCGGCCGCAAGGTCGCCGTTTCGTCGCTGAACACGTCCGCAAAGATCCAAACTCTGCTAAGGTCCGCGATCCGGTAAAACTCTGTTCCCTTCTCGAAGCGCTGCTGTGGAGTGATTGATCGCGCGAGAACAATGCCGTCGACCGGTGCAACGAGTGCGATATCGCCGGTCACTTGGCGGGTTTTCGCCAGCTCACGAATCTGCGGTTCGCCCATGCCCAGCGTACGAAGCTGCTCTTCGTTGACGCGAACGCTCGAATCGCTCAACCGCGTGTCTTCACCGTCCCGCGTTCCCTTCACGCGGTCAATGCTGGCCAGCGATCCCAGGTAAGCCTGCTCGGCGTTACGGAACTCGCGGCTGAAGAACGTCGCCAGCATTTGGTCTTTCTTCACCACCGTTCCGGCGGGATTGTCCTGGAGATCGCGAATCCATCCGTCGGTTCCGGCCATGAGACGGAACACTCGATTGTCGTCGGGTGCCACCCTTCCGGTCGTGCGAATCACTCGGGAGCCCGAATTCTTTTCAACCTTCTCGACGCGTACCCCGATCAGTTGCTGCTGTTCGGGCGTGATGGCGACCGCGCCAGCCGGCAACGTAATCTTGGCCGCGAGATTGTCTCCCTCGTACACAGGCTCGAGTGCCATGCCGCAATCCGGCGCCGTCCCTGGCTTGTCGGACTTATACCCCGGGTGCATAGGGTCGACGTAATACAGAATTCGTTTGGCGGTAGGTTGATTGTTCGAGCTGGATCTACCTGTAAAGCGTCCTGCAACGAAGGCGCCCACAGCGATGACGACCAAGGAACCGACGACAGCCGGTTTATTCATGATTTCTGCCCCGCAAATTACGGACTACCAGATATATCGACAGGAAGAGCTTACTCCCTGCGACGAACCTTGCCTGGGATTTGCACTACCGCCAACCAGCAGGGAATGAGGGGGAGCAATTTTGATCACAACGGGCGTGCTGTCGGGGGGAGCGGGATGGACGCCGCCGCGAAGATTGCACATTGTCCTGCAGTTTCGGCGAAGGCGCTCAATATCGAGCGCCTTCATCCAGTCGAACTTGGCTACTTCGATTGAGGCTTGACGAAGCGCGAATCATCAAGCTTCGGATTTACAGCCACCGTCTCGAGCACCGTCTTATGAGTCTCACGATACCCGTCGACTGCGGTCTCCAGAACGAAAGGCACTTTGACACCCTGTACGACCCGGAAATCACGCTGATACACGTAGACATTGTGCATCTTGCTGTCCATACGGCGCGGCTCGCCCGAAACCTTCACGTCCAGGAAGTTCTGCGCATCGACCCACACGTACTTGACGTTACCTGTCTTCGTGGTGACCTTCAGCTTATAGGCGTCGCGGCCTTCGACCTTCTCCATGCCGTCGAGGTCCACTTTCGAGCCCTTTGCAGCATAGTCGACCAGATAGCCACCGATGCCGGGCTCCTGGCTCTCCATTTTTGCCTCATCGGCAGAGAAAGGCTCAACATCATTTCGATTCAGGAAGGGACGATACTTCCAGCCGCTGGATCCATCAAATACCTGCACTGCAGTCTTGCCGGCAAATTCGATTTCGGTGCGCGATTTGTTGGGCCGCTTCATCTCATGCTTGAAAGGGAGCTGGACCTGATTGTCCGCATTGTCCCCAGCCACGTTCTCGTGAGTCATGCGGTTCAGGTGGCCCTGATTCTGGGCGTAACGGCGACTACGCTCGACGGAATCTCCGGCGCCGGCATCCATCTTTCCAGACCAGGACATGGTCTGCACGCCGTGCCACGCTTGGGCGCCACCGCGAGCTGCAATGTTTTTCTCCACCACCTGCGCAGCCGTCAGCTTCGCTTGAGCCGCCGCGGGCAGAGTCGAGAAGGATGTGAGTGAAAGGGCTAGTGAAAGCAGAAAGGTTTTACGAAACATCGATTGGATCGCTCCTCGTCGGTCTCGGGGGAGGAGGATACTTGAGCAGTTATTCTAGCACGAGTCTTTTGTGATCCTGAATCTCTTTGCACATCCTTTAGCATCTTTACAATCAATAACTTATGCGCACTGGCCGGACCTGAGGAGTAATCATTTGCAGTCTCCGGGGACCATGGTGTGGCTCATAACGGCATAATTTTGACTTCTTCCGGTGAACAAAATCCGAGGGAATGCTAGAAGTTGGTTTTGCGATGGGAGTTGCGGGTGGCGGCTCGACCGGCGGAACCTACCAAGCCGATGCTCTTCAAAAGCAGCGAAACGAGTTCGCTTTGCCGTTGAACGCCAACTTTTTCGAACAGATGCTGCAGGTGAGTACGTGCCGTGGAACGGCGAATGTCGAGAATTTTGCAACATTCATCGAGCGCTTTGCCTTCCATCAACAGATTCGCCAGGCTCGCCTCCGTCGACGTCAGGCCATAAAGCTGTCGCAACTCTGCTTCGACAGTCTCGACTGAGAATTCGGGATCGAGAATGAACAGCAAGGTCGCGGGCGACAGCGGATCGGAGTCGGTAGCCGCGCCTGCCACCGCGCGCACTACCGCGGTAAAGGGACGTTTTCCTGAGGGCCGCCGCACCGGAAGCACGGAATCCCGCGAGCCGCCGCCCGCTTTAATCACGGTATCCATCAATGAATTCAAACTGGGCGTACATTTCAGGGAAGTCCGAACCAGGCCGGTGGGTCCGAGTTCAATTCCGTCGCGCAGTTTCAGAATCTCTTCGGCCGTGCGATTGGCAAGCAGCAACTGCCCGGCTGCGCTGGTTACGACCAAACCCACATTCACGAGGTCCAGCGCTTCAAAGCCTGCAATTAGCAGATGGAAAGGTCTGCGTTCCGATGGAGTGGTGGAAGCTTGATTTGGATCGGCCCCAAGCGACTGAGAGGCCCGCGCCGCTATGCGCGAGTCCCGTAGCACTGGCATCCTCACTGCAAGGTTCGGCAAACCGCGCGACATTGCCATCGATGCAAAGCTCCAGAGATGCTGACGTCCAAAGGCTCAGCGTCCTCGTCCTGCACTTCAAGATGGGGAGTTTTCTGTACCGACCGCAGGGGGAGCGGTTCGTTTCTAATTTCTAGAGCCCGGCTAATCCAGACTAATTACGGTTAGCGGGAGGCTTAAAAACTACACCATGCATGGCTTGGCTTGTCAAGCAAAATGGCCTGTTTTCGAGGCTAAACGTCATCGGACAAGAGTGATTCCGATGCCCTTGGCCATCACACGGTGGATCAGCTTCATCGACTCCGGCGAAGTCACCACGCAAAAGTAACCTCGCCGTAAGTCGCTGGGCTCTCTAGGTCCCTCAGCTTACTGAGGCGTTGACGGAGGCTCTTCTTTCGTAGCTGGCGCCTCGTCTTTGTTGCTATCGCCCTTTGTATCCTCTTTACCTTCGTCGCCCTCGGATCCCTTCACCGCATTGTGAAATCCAGAGGGCAGTTGGAAGAGGCTGTCGGCCTGGGGCGCAACCTTGATATTTCTGAGTTCGCCGATTTCCCCGGATTTGGTCTGCCACTTCACGACGAAGTTCACCTCGGGGTCGACCCACATCGCCACCGGCTTTCCGTCATCGGACTTGCCGGCGTATTTCACCGTCTGCCGTCCATTGATCGACTCGTTCCCTGCTTTCTTGCAACCGCCCATGCTGGCCATCTTCTCGAAATCGGCGCAAGCATTGTTCGGATCCTTCAAACGAAAAAATGAAAGTTCCTGCTCGGGACCGACCTCGGCCTTCATGTAGGCATGATTCGCCGCATCAATGATCGTCGCCGAGTGGTTCTCGGAGTCGATCAGCACGAGCGGAGTCGACTGTTCCGGACTCGCATCTCCGCGATCGATCCGCATCTTCGCGTCTTTCACGTACACCTTGCCCGATTTGGTTGCGTCTTTGGCGGTGACGTTGAACACGTCTGCCGAAAAATCCTGCGCGATGGCCAGCGAAGCGGCCCCGCAAAGCAGTCCCAAACATAGGCTAGGCACGATTGCTACACGAAACATTCTGTTCTCCTGATTGATGGAATGGAGCTACCAGGTCCAGAGGGGAGTAACCCTGAGCATAGCATGGGCGCGGCGCTGCCTGAACGCGCCGAAACGCTCGCACATACGGAAAGAGCAGAGACTTCCGGGTGTCGGACCGGAAAACCCTACGGCTGTGCTGGTGGCGCCGCGTCCGGCCGGGACTCGGCGCTCGCCGTGTCGGATGCAAACCGCGTCGGAGCAAGCCGGTAACCGGTTCGAGTTCGCACGTGGTACTTCTTGTTTTCATCGCCAACCAGGCGCACCGTGATCGCACGCCACCCGCGATTGGGATTCGCGCGAGGGTAGTAGCTCAGCGAATAGAGATGGGCGAGGTCATCGCGAATCGACGCAAAGGCACGTTTCTCGTCTTTCCAGTTCTTCGCAAAATACGCCTTTCCGCCGGTGGCCGCTGTCATGCGTTCAAACACGGCCGTCGAGACCGGCTCCAGCTTTGCCTGTTGCGTGCTAATCATGTAGACAGAAATACCCGCCGATTGCGCCAACTCAGCCACGTCTTCCGGAGGTATCACGCTGGAATTGTCAGGCCCATTAGAGAAGACCACCACGACTTTCCGGCCTTTGTACTGCGAAGCATCGCGCAGCGTTAAAAGCAGAGTGTTGTAGAGCGCTGCCTCGTCGCCAGCCACGGTGGTACGCACGGCACGTAGAACCTGACCGCGATCGGGCGTAAGCGTCGCGACACGCGAGAGGTCGCGACTATAGGAATACAGCGCAATCTTGTCGGCGGTGTCGAGCGAGCGGACAAAATCTGCGATCGCGTCTTGCGCGAAGACAAAACCGCGATACATGTAGTTGCTCGTATCAAACAGAATGAAGACGTTCGCCCCCGCCACCAGCGAGTCCAGTGTGATCGGACCGCCCGCCGCTTCGTTCGGGCTGGGAGGATCTCCGCTTTCCGATCCCTTGCCCGGCTTGTCCCCTTGCGCCAGCTCAAATAACGCTCGCGTCGGACCGTTGCCTTCGGCAAACGTCGCAAGTTTTTCAGGGATTCCATCTTCCGTAATCGTGAAATTCTCAGGTCGGAGACCTGTGATGTAGTTTCCGTTCTTGTCGGTCACAGCCACGTTCAGCTGCACCATGTTCACGACGACGTGAATGTGAGGACTGTCCTGCGCGGCGATGCGATCGCCCGCGCCGGAAAGCAACAGCAGAAGAGTTGCACTCAGCAACGCCACGCGTGCCGGCAGCTTGAATCGAAGGACCCGTTTTTCCTGATCTTGCGTCATCGGAACTCTCCACTTCCTCAACAACAACTCAACGAGCGGAAGAATTTCCGCCCGCATTCACCACGGCGACCTTACTGTGCCGAAACTCGTCGCCTGTCTCACGCAAAGCTCGCACCAAGGCGGGCCAATCCTCAAAGTCGGTGGCAAACACTTTTTCCACCATGCGCCGAGTCAGTTCCGGCACCAAACGGTTCAAAGCTTCCGGAGAAGCCCCCGTTTCGTCCGCCAACCGAGCCCAGTACAAGTTGCCCGAATCCCACGATTCGGCCAGCAGCCGGCTTGAATACCCGGCGAATGCAGGCACTGGCGCCATGTTCAACAGCTCGCGAGTATAGGTCTGCGCGAGCGTCGGATGTGGAACTCCAAAATCCCTAGACAACCGCGACCAGTCAATCTCATCGGCGTGATCCTGGGAGAGCGAGTCCAGTTCCTTGCCCGCTTCGCCCCAGGCATCCTTCACGTCCGGTGAGCGCCGCCGGAATTCCGCTGCCAGGTATAAGGTGTCGGCGGGCGTCACCTGGGTCATCGCTTCGTCCACGTGCCCATTGCGTAGCGCGCGCTCCACGCGCTCAGAGCGTTGCGGCGTCATCCGGTCGGCCAGAATCACCATGACCTTTTCCCGTACTTCTGGTTTTTGCGCTGCCGTGGTGAGCAACTCTTCACCGGACTTCTGATACAAGGTGATCGCGTGCAATTCGCTCCCACCCACTCCCCACCAGCGAGGCAGAACAGCACTCGTCATTAGCCCCGGCACTAGCTCGCGCCAGATCAACGCCTGCACGTTTTCAGGAACGATAAAGTCCTGTTCGATCTCGGCCAGGACATACGGGAGATCCGCCAGTGATCCGACCAGGTGCGCACCTCCGCCGGCGGGTGATCCCTCTCCGAACAAATGCGACGACTGCCACACGGCCTTGATGCCGCCTACAGTCTCTGCCGAGAAATCATGGGAACGCACCAGCAGCGGATTGTTGTGCAGCGCTTGCGCCCCGGGGGGCGCGTAGTATGCGTAGTTCAAACCAACGAGCGTGTCGCGCTGGAAGGACGCTAGTTGGCCGAGAGCCTCCTCAATTTGTCCGTGGGACCCGTTGGACAAAAGAACCTTCCCCACGTCCGCGCGCATTTCGGCATCGGTGTGGCTGTTGTTGTATATTCCCGCCGCCCACTCGCTGCGCTCGCTGCCCTTGAATATCGGCCGCGGCATTTCGAATTCGCGAAGCTGCTCCGCGAAAGCCTGCAGCGATGGGTCGACTGGCTTACCTTGGAGTTTTTCCTGCAGTCCTTGGCCAAGCCCGTGAATCACGTCAAGCGATACCAGGCGCTGACTGTCCAGCACTGTCCGCATCGCGTTCGCGACATCGTCATGCGCCTTCTTGGCATCGGGATTGGTCTGCCGCGGGCTGGCCAGCAGTTCGATGAGTTCACTCTGAGACGTTCGCGGTTTGCCCGTCGCCACGCGCAACACTTCGCCGATTGAGGCATAACCGGCCTCATACACTTGCGCCTCATTGCGAATCCTGACAAAGGGCTTGATCGCTCCCTGCCACGATTCGTTCAGACGCGCTGCCGGAATCTGGCTTTGGCGAGCCAGGATCTGCCAGATTCCCAGGTTGGCCTGCAGCGTCCCCAATGCATTGCCACGCAGCGCAGTGTTGTCGATGTGATCCACGCTGTTCGCGACGTCCAAAAAGGTTTCCAGCGAGGCATCCGTCAGTTCGGGAAACTCCGCAAACACCCGGTACTGGTCGCTGAACAATTCGAATTTGCGGGCCAGCAGTTTCACCGTCTCGGGCGCCAAGCGGCGCTGTTCGGGACGTCGCATGTCCAGTTCGCTCAGCATCAGGTACGCCTGCAACGGGCCGCTGTCAGTTGTCGCGCGCGTAAGAGCGAACATCGCCTGCAGAAGTTGCTCGGGCGTACTCAGCCGGTTGGCACGCTTGCCCCAATCGCGCACCAACTTCGAATCGCTCTTCTGCCGAAGGATGTCTTTCCAGACCGCCACTCCACCGGGAACGTGCGGTTCCCCATCAGCATCCCATTGTTGCCGCGTCACGAGCAAAAGCAACCCCGGCGCTGGACGGAACGCACCCTTGGTTGCGCTGGCGTTGGGGTCGGCCGCGCGCAAAGCATCATAGAAAGTTCGCAGCCTCTTCCCTTCCGCGAACCGCACCTGCTGGGTGCGGCTGGTCCGCGACAACACGTCAAAGTAAGCCGCCATCCAACCCATATCCTTCGAGAGAAGCGCGCGCACGAATTCCTTTGGAGAATCGGGATTCGCTCCCACCAGGCTCTTCCAGGCCGGAACCGCGCTTTCGCCACCTGGCACGAGCACGTGACCAGAGCGGAGGCAAATATAACTTCCGTAGAAATCCAGAACCGCCGCATTCGGCAGAAGGTCCTTGAGCCCAACGGTGCGTTGCAGGGCATCGCGAGTCTCCGGATCGAGTCGGGAGAACGCCCAGTACAGTCGCGCCATCTCGGGATCGTGCAGCAGAGTGTCGATCAGATCCTTGCTGTAACGCTGGTCTTTCTTGTTTCCCGCCGAGAGCCAATCCGCATCCGAAAAGAAAATCGGCACCCGCGTCATCGGATACGGATATTCAAAGGTCTTTCCGCCCTGCAGTGTTTGTTCCAGGGCAGCCAACGGAAATCCGGAGTCGATGGTGACGAAGGCGCGCTCAGGTTCCGCTGTCTCCAGCGTCGTGTCGTTTTTCCCGCACTCTTCGCGCACGCGGTAGCCAAGAATCTTCAGCAGCGGCCTGGCGTCCTCGCAATTCGCAACCCGTATCACACCGCCGTTGGATGCTAACGTAGCTAATTCCCTGGCCTGCTGCACATAGCGATTCAGAAGAACAAGAAACTCTGTGGGACGATTTCCGCCTTCATAGCCCTGCATATAAATATTGCGGGCCAGCAGCGGCATGACGTCGATGACCGTAATCTTCTGGCTGATCCCCGCCATTCGCAGAAAAGAACGCAGAGGCCCGGGCACGCCGAGTTCAGTTACATTCCCGACTATTTCATTCTTGGCGCTCGGGGCAGAGCTGTGAGAATCGTCAGCGGTCTGAGGTGTCAGCGCGGGAAGAGTTCCGCAAGACACAACAAGGTAGACCACCACCAGAAGCCGGAGACAGAAAGGTGATTTCACGGCTGGAACCCTCTGGGACCTCGAGGCTGCGCGGTCGGAGTACCGGATCGCTCAAGGGGAGAGAGTGTGTCGTTGGGCTTGGATGGGCGAATCGGCGTGAACCCTGAAACACCGCGTCGCCTGCCGGATTTAAGCTAACTGGCCACTCCAGTGCGTGCGCCCCGTGATCCCCAAAAATCTGATGCCCGAGAAAATAAATCATCCTTGGCACTTGTCCAAGCCTTTTCTCGGCCTCAATGCTTCAACTATGTAAATTTTTGCTCTTCACGGGTTTGGCGTGGTCTCGGATCAATCCAAGTCCACCATACAAACGTATGATTTCGCGCTCCCGTGAGCCTCTCGAAACCCAGGCATCTCTTACCCCAAAAACGTCAAAAAGGGAGTACGGAGAAACCTGTACGTGGAGCGGATTTTTGCCAAAGCCGAGGATGGACCGAGCAGAGGCTGCACTCGGTAAGAATAAAGAAATGGCTCCTCAGGTAGGACTCGAACCTACAACCCTCCGGTTAACAGCCGGATGCTCTGCCATTGAGCTACTGAGGAGTGTCGTAATGCAGTCTTGTTGTTTGCGAACATCCTCATCATACCAAAGCAGTTGCCTTCTGAGAATACTGATGCGCATTACCTTCGGTTGAATTCCAACTTTCCCTTCGATTTTGACCTGCCCGCAAGCGTGAATACGATAGTTCGGTCTCCCTTCGAGGGTTTGACCCGCCTCTGCGGGCATGCTATAAAAATCCGTTTGCGCAAAGGGCTGCCTCGGGACCTTTTACCTCTTCCTGAATGCTGCCCGCGGCAAACGGAAATCCGACGCGGCCAAGCTCAGCACTCCTATTTCATGTCTTGCAGTGGAAGCGTGTTCGGAACCCCGGCCATGCGAATGTCAACGCTGTCAAAAACTGCGTCAGAGACAGTTCGCATCCCCGGTAAAGAGGCACTAGACACCTTTTAATCCCGTCGACGCTTTTCATCTCGGAGGACTCCTCGATGCGCACCTGGATAGCTACCGCTACGTCCGTAGGTTGCCGAATTCGCAAGACTTCCACCTGGGTTCTGGCATTTTTCCTGTCGTCTACCGCCGCCCTTGCACAAGCAACCGGCGAAACTGCCGGCGGCGAAGCTTCGCTCAAGCTTCCTGATCTCTCGCAGGTCACCTTCGTGGGCGGAATGGACGGCCACAAGCTTCTCATGATCGGACTCTTATTCTGCGTGTTTGGCCTTCTGTTCGGGATGGCCATCTACACCAAACTTAAAAACCTGCCTGTGCACAAAGCGATGCTCGAGATCTCGGAACTGATCTACGAGACCTGCAAGACCTACCTGTTCACCCAGGGAAAATTCATCCTTCTCCTTTGGACCTTTATTGCGGTCATCATCGCGGTCTATTTCGGATGGCTCTCCCCGGTCCCGGGCAAATCGATCGGCGTGACCCTGCCCATCATCCTGCTGTTCAGCCTGATCGGAATCGCAGGCAGCTATGGCGTTGCCTGGTTTGGTATCCGCGTCAACACCTTCGCGAACTCGCGGACCGCGTTCGCCGGTCTGAGAGGCAAGCCCTACCCGATCTCTCACATTCCGCTGGAAGCCGGAATGAGCATCGGCATGATGCTGATCAGCGTTGAACTGCTGATCATGCTGTTCATCCTGCTCTTCATTCCCGGCGACTATGCCGGCCCCTGCTTCATCGGCTTCGCCATCGGCGAGTCATTGGGAGCTGCGGCGCTCCGTATCGCGGGCGGAATCTTCACCAAAATCGCCGACATCGGTTCCGACCTGATGAAGATCGTCTTCAAGATCAAGGAAGACGACGCCCGCAATCCCGGTGTCATCGCGGATTGCACGGGTGACAATGCCGGCGATTCGGTTGGACCGTCGGCCGATGGCTTCGAAACCTATGGCGTGACGGGCGTCGCGCTCATCACGTTCATTCTTCTTGCCGTGAAGAGCCCGACCATTCAGGTGCAGCTGCTGGTCTGGATCTTCGTGATGCGCATCATGATGCTGGTATCGAGTGCGGCCGCCTACTTCATCAACGGCGCTATCGCCAAGGCGCGCTTTGGCAATGTCGACCGCATGAACTTCGAGGCGCCCCTGACCTCGCTGGTGTGGATCACGTCAATCGTTTCGATCGCGCTGACTTACGTCGTATCGGCCGTAATTATCCCGGACCTCAGCGGCGATTCCACGCTCTGGTGGAAGCTGGCCTCGATCATCTCCTGCGGAACCCTGGCGGGAGCCGTGATCCCGGAACTCGTCAAAGCGTTCACCTCTACCGAATCTCGCCACGTGCGCGAGGTGGTCACGTCTTCGCAGGAAGGCGGGGCTTCGCTCGGAATTCTCTCCGGATTCGTGGCTGGCAATTTCTCCGCGTACTGGCTTGGGCTCGCCATGGTCTCGCTCATGTCGGTTGCGTACTACTTCAGCACCATGTTCCCCGTGGCCTTGATGCTGGCTCCGGCGGTGTTTGCCTTCGGCCTGGTGGCGTTCGGATTCCTCGGCATGGGGCCTGTCACCATCGCGGTCGACTCGTATGGCCCAGTTACCGACAATGCCCAGTCAGTTTACGAACTATCGCTGATCGAGCAGGTGCCCAACGTCGAGCAGGACATCCGCAAGAACTTCGGATTCGACGTGAATTTCGCGCGCGCGAAAGACATGTTGGAAGAAAACGACGGCGCGGGCAATACATTCAAAGCCACCGCCAAGCCAGTCCTGATCGGTACTGCGGTCGTGGGCGCTACCACCATGATCTTCTCGATCATCATGGCGCTCACCAATGGACTGACTTCGAACGTGAACAACCTTTCTTTATTGCACGCTCCCTTTGTGCTCGGCCTGATCACCGGCGGCGCCATGATTTATTGGTTCACCGGCGCCTCCACCCAGGCGGTTTCCACTGGAGCTTATCGCGCCGTCGAATTCATCAAGGCCAACATTCGGCTGGAGGGCGTGGAGAAGGCTTCCGTGAGCGACAGTAAACGTGTCGTGGAAATCTGCACGCAGTACGCGCAAAAAGGAATGTTCAACATCTTCCTGGCCGTTTTCTTCGGCACGCTCGCCTTTGCGTTCGTGGAGCCCTTCTTCTTCATCGGCTACCTGATTTCGATTGCGATCTTCGGCCTCTACCAGGCAATCTTCATGGCCAACGCTGGGGGCGCATGGGATAACGCCAAGAAAATCGTCGAAGTCGAACTGAAGCAGAAAGGTACGGAACTGCACGCGGCTACCGTCATCTGCGACACCGTAGGCGATCCCTTTAAGGACACGTCCTCGGTCGCTTTGAACCCCGTCATCAAGTTCACCACTCTCTTTGGACTCTTGGCGGTGGAACTGGCAGTTTCACTCGCCGAAAAAGGCACCGCCCTCACTCATGGGCTGGCGCTCGTATTCTTTCTCATTTCCGTGTCATTCGTGTATCGGTCGTTTTATGGAATGCGAATCGGCTCGGAAAAAATCGAACAAAAAGCTGCAGCACATGCCGCTGCGGACTAGGCCCTCCCCACTGCGAACCGAACGCCATCCCCAGGGATGGCGTTTTTTACGTCTGCGCGGGCTGAAGAAAGCTCCGTGTTAACGTACAGGTCATGTTCATCGGGCACTTCGGCGTAGCCTTGGCCGCCAAGAAACTGACGCCGCGCACTTCGCTGGGATCGCTATTCTTTGCCGCACAATTTCTGGATCTCCTCTGGCCCATCTTCCTGTTGGCAGGACTGGAGCATGTGCGCATCGCTCCCGGAATCACTCGGATGTCTCCGTTTGATTTCTATGACTACCCAATCACGCACAGCCTGCTGACGGCAGCAGTCTGGTCCGTCGCCGTGGGCGGCGCATACTATCTTTTGCGCCGGAGCGGACGCGCTGCCTGGGTTATGGGAGTAGCGGTGATCAGCCACTGGGTGCTCGATCTTCTGGTGCACCGTCCCGACCTCCCGCTTTGGCCGAGTGGTCCCAAGGTCGGACTCGGACTTTGGAATTTTTGGGGGTTGGAGACCGTGATCGAGGTCTCCATCTTCGCGATCGGCTGCTGGCTCTACTTCTCCGTCACTCGCCCTCGCGACAACGTTGGCCGCTACGCGTTGTGGGCGTTGCTGGTTTTCCTGTTCTTCGGATGGGTAGCCAGCCTGGCCGCCGGCGCGCCTCCCAACGAGCGGTCAATGGCCTGGGGAGCTTTAAGCATGTGGATCGTCGTGCCCTGGGCGTGGTGGGCAGACCAGCATCGTGAACCGATCGTGTAACTACTGTGAAGAATTCTTTGGCGCAGCGCTTTGAGTAGCGTGCAGAGTTCGCAGATACAGTACCAGTTGCCAGCGCTGCAGTTCCGGCAATCGGCTGAATGAAGGCATACCGTGATCGGTATTTCCATTCGTGAGTTTCCAGAAAAGGGTTCCATCGCTCTGCGATTGAACTTCCGGCAGTAGCAAGTCTGCAGCATTTTTCTTGGCGACGCCGCTGCCGTCTTCTCCATGACACTCGACGCAGTTTCTCTTAAAGAGCTTTTCTCCGCCCGCGGCCGCTTCCGGTTTCCGTGCCAGTGGATTCGCCCGCGACATCGCATCCGCGGGCGCGCGCCAGTTGTGATCCTGATGGTACCCAGCGTTCTGCGCGACCAGTCCATCCGTCAGTAGAGTGAGCATTATGACCGCCCACAAAAACGATCGTATCAATGCTTGCCTCCGAACAGTTGCGCGAATTTGCTACCGAAGCCCCGCACCTCGTAGCTGTAGCCGAACCGAAGCAACACAGGGCTGCCTTCGTGCGTAAGCGCAAATGAGGGAGAAAAGCGCAGCGAACCGTTGTCGCTTATTTGCCATGAGACTACTGGGGCAACGTAGTGGACGGTGTTGTGCGGACTGAAACCCTCTTCTGTACTCCCCAGTCCACCGTACACCTCGACCCCAGCCAGAAAGTTCTCCCGACAAAAGCGACACGGATTTCCAGATGCCAGACTCGCCAGCGGTCGCGCTACTCCGAAGGCGTATCCAAACTCAAAGCCTTCGCTCTGTGACAGGTTTTTCTCGGTAATGAAGTTCCCGGCGATATTCCAGTCGTGAGTCGTGCCCGACAGGATCAGCTTGGCTTCCAGTTCGTTGTTCTTCGTCGCTTGAAGGTCGACGTTAGGAGACGTCACGTCTGGGCCTCCCCCAACAACTTCCTTCTGAATGCGTGTAGCCTCACTGGTCCGTTCGTACTCGAGATACAGAACGGGATTGATCCAGTGCTCCCTTCTTAGGGGCCGGAACCGATTTTCCAACCGCCACCCGGTGAACACGCCGCTGTCGCCCACCGTCCCCTGGCCCTCAAGGTAAAGTTCCGTAGTCCAGCGACCCGTAACCCCGTACTCAATTTCCATGTACGGAGCCACGTAGGCAACTTGCCCTGATCGCGGAATGCCCGACGTGGTGTAAACCTCGAGTTCCAGATTGCCCGGTTCCTCCAGGTGATGATCGTAGGTAACGAAGTACGGACTCTCCTGAGCTCGGGCCGAACAGAAAGCCGCGGTGATGAAAAAGATGACGAGTGCTTTTCTCAAGTGGGCACTTCCTCAAATCTAAATGCAACTCGGTTGCATTTAGTAATGCCTCTGATCCTAGCAGACGTTCGTCTTGGGTCAATCCTCTCGCCGCATTTTCTGTTTCAGGATGTTTGCAACCAGATGCAACAGCGTCAGGCAGCCGCCGCTCGGCACTCTCCGCAGTAGCCCCCGACTTCCAGGCGGCTGACGACGATGTGGAACCGGCAGTCCCGCTGGATCTGGCCTTTCAGGCGGTCGAACAGATCGCTTTCAAACTCCGTGATCTTCCCGCAACGCAGGCAGGCCATGTGGATGTGGTCGCGCTGCGGTCGGCGCTCATAGTAATGCTTCTCTCCCTGCAAATGCATGAGATCTAACTCGTCCACAAGTCCGTGTCTCTTGAGCAGGTTCAGCGTTCGGTAGACCGTAACACGGTCAATTTGGGGATCAAGCTTGCGCGCTTTACGCAAAATCTGGCTGGCGTCCAGATGTTGCTTGGCGGTCTCAACCACGCTGAGAATCGTGCGGCGCTGGCGGGTCATACGTAGCCCCCGCGACATCAATTCGGCCTGCAACCGCCCCGGAGCTTCGGTCTGTGGGAATGGCATGCGTATCTGACTTTTTACAAGTTTACAAATGAAGTTCGTACTTGCAACAGCGTTGCAACTATACCATAGCTGGAATAGACACCCTATCCGTTTTCGCAATCGGCCTGACTCGATCGACCGAACGGGCGTCCCCGCCCGTCGGCTTTCAAGGCAGGCCCGCGTCTAGCCCAATACGCCACCCTTGTGATACAAATTTCCCGAGGCGATGGAGTTCGCCATAACCGCCCTTCGGGCTGATAACTCCTACCAGAACATCTGTTCCGGAGGACTCCGTCGTGCTCGATTTTCTCTCCATTTCCCTGGGAGCCGTGCTGGGCGCCAACCTGCGTTACTGGATGAGCCGCTCGATGGTCCGCTGGCTCGGCCCGGTCTTCCCTTACAGCACGCTCGCCATCAATGTGATCGGAAGCTTTGTACTGGGCTTTTTCCTGGCCTGGACGACGGAACGCGCGATCGTTGACCCGCGTTGGCGGCTGCTGATCGCGGTCGGCTTCTGCGGCGGCTACACCACCTTTTCCAGCTATGCTTACGAAACCGTCGTTTTCTTCGAGCAGGGCCACTGGTCGTTGATGGCGATCAATTTCATGGCCAATAACGTCCTCGCCTGCCTAGCCGTACTGTCAGGAATGGCGCTGGCGCGGGTACTGTAGAATGCCAAGCGCAATGGCCGTGCAAGTCACGATGTATCTCAACGAAGGCGATCAGTGGCATCGCCGGCCTCTGCACCTGGAGGTTCTGAACTACCTGCGCAAGGAAGGCGTCTATGCCGCCACGGCATCGCATGCTGTGGCCGGATTCCTTGGCCGCCACAAAGTGGAGACGTCGCACCTCGTCGATGCCGGCGGCAAGCTTCCCGTGATTGTCACATTCGTCGACACCGACGACCACGTGAACCGCGTTCTCCCAACGTTGAAAGAGATGGCGGCAAACCGGCTGATCGTCCGCGAAAACGTCGTGATCGAACAGGGGAACCTCGACTAACCATGCCCGCGCCAACCGGCTCCTCTCCCTCAGGCAGTCCGCCCCTCGACATCCTGGCCATCGCCGCCCACCGCGACGACGTGGAGCAGACCTGCGGTGGCACGTTGCTCAAGATGGCCGAGCGCGGCTATCGTACGGGCATTCTCGACCTGACGCGCGGCGAGATGGGCACGCGCGGATCTGCGGAAGACCGCGAACGCGAAGCGGCCGAAGCTGCACGCATCCTGAGAACCACATGGCGCGGCGCGCTAGACATTCCGGACGGCCGCGTAGAGAACACCTGGGAGAACAAGCTGAAAGTAGCTCGCATGCTGCGCGAGCAGCGCCCCCGCGTGGTCATTCTTCCTTACTGGAAAGGCCGCCACCCCGATCACTACACAGCGTCAACGCTGGGCTACGAAGCTTGCTTCCTGTCAGGCCTGAAGAAACTCGACTGTAGCGCCGCCGTCCCGGCGGCAGTAGTGGCGGGCGTCCCGCCCGCCACACCGAAAGCGGAAAGCTCTAAAGATGCGAGCGCGACTCCCCATCGCCCGTTCAAGATCATCTACGCCACGCTCTACTACGACGTACGCCCCACCTTCGTAGTCGACATCACCGATCAGTTCGAGGCGCGCTTCCGGTCGCTCATGGCCTACAAAACACAGTTCTCCGACCAGGAAGCCGGCAAAGACCTCTTCCCTGCCCAAAAAGAAATTCGCACGCGCATCGAAGCGATGGCACGCTTCTACGGAATGCTCGGCGGCGTGGAGTACGCAGAGCCATTCCTGCAGAAGGAGGTGGGGCTAGTGGATGACCTGCTAATGATTCCGATCAAGTCGATTTGAAGTTGGCTGATGGCTAGTGGCCCGACATGCAATGACCGGCAGACCTTATCGCCGGCCCTTGCTACCAGCCAACGACCACCAGCCATCCGCTAAACCCTCACTGCCACCGCGACCCCATCCCGCACCGGCATGATCGTAGTAAAGAAATCCTTCGACGCGTAAAGCTGGCGATTGAACTCCTGGATCGCTTTGGTGCTGGCCTCGGCGGGCTTGCTTTCCGTCACGCGCCCGCTCCACAACACATTGTCGGTCACAAACAAGCCGCCCTTCTTCACCCGAGGCGGAACCAGTCGCAGAACGCGCGGATAATCTTCCTTGTCGATGTCGTTGAAGACGATATCGAATTCCTGTTTCTGCTCCGAAAGCAACTCGATCGCGTCGCCAATGTGAATCTTGATCCGGTCGGCGACCCCGGCCCGCTGAAAATAGCGACGCGCCTTGTCGGCGTTTTTGGTGTCGCTGTCGGTGTAGTGCACGCGACCGCCCTCGCCCACGGCGCGTGCCCACCAGATCGTCGAATAGCCGATCGCCGATCCCATCTCAAAAACCGTCTTGGCTCCGGTCATCCGGACCAGTTGCTGGAAGAAGGTTGCAACCACCGGCCCGACAATCGGAATCTTGTGCGTCGCGGCCTCCGCCTCCATCTCGGCAAGCACTTCATCCCGCGGTGGAAGCAGCGAATAAAGATAATTGTCGACGTCTGGCTGAGTTACGAATCCGTGATGACGCCAGGTAGCGATGTTTGGAGCAGTAGACAAGGCGAACTCCTGTGCAATTCAGATTGAAGATTCAAGATTTCAGATCTCAGATCTCAGATCTCAGAACTTAGATTCACGATCTTTAAACGCGGCCCGCCATCTCTCGTTCGTCGCGCTTTTCAATCTGAAATCACAAATCTGAAATCTGCGATGCTTCAGCCACGTGTCTCGCCCGGCTTCATCTCCACGATTTCCACGTTCGAGACCAACTTCTGCAGTTCGCTGGGGCGCCCCGTCAATACCGGAAACGTCCCAAAGTGCATCGGGATAACGGTCTTCGACTGCAACAGATTGCACGCATAGGCGGCTTCGCGGGGTGACATCGTATAGTGATCGCCAATGGGCAACATAGCAATGTCAGGCGCGTACAAGTCACGAATGATTTTCATGTCGCCGAAGACGTTGGTGTCGCCCGCGTGATACACCTTCACGCCATTCTCAAATTCAATCATGAAACCCACGGCCTCGCCGCCGTAGAGGATCTGATCCCCGTCCTGAATCCCGCAGGAATGATCGGCGTGAACCATGGTCACCTTAATATCGGCGACTTTAACGGTGCCGCCCTTATTCATCTCAACCAGATTCTTCAGCCCCTTCTTGCCAAGCCAGCGCGCCAACTCGGGGATCGCAACCACCGGCGGCTGATGCTTCATGCCGATCTCGACCGCGTCTCCGATGTGGTCGCCGTGCGCATGGGTCACCAGCATCGCATCCAGGCGCTTGATGGTCTTCTCTTTTTCCGGGCACATGGGATTGTTCATGACCCAGGGATCGATAAGGATGATTTTGCCGCTGGGCGTTTGAAAGCGAAACGTCGCATGGCCGAGCCAGGTGAGCTTGATACCTTTTAAATTCATGATCAGTCGCCAGTCATCAGTCGCCAGTCTTCAGCAAAGCCGCGGGTCGCCAGGTGTGAACTGACGACTGGCGACCAGCGACTACCGACTGATTTTATGATTTTTCTGTCGCCCGCGCCGGAATTCTGTTTAATATGTGTCCCGTGTCAGACCTGAAAGTCCTCCTCACCCGTCAACAGATCGATGCACGAGTCAAGGAACTGGGCGCAGAAATCACCCGCGACTTCGCCGGGCAAGCCGTCATCTTCGTCGGCGTGCTGAAAGGCGCCGCAATCTTCCTGAGCGACCTGGCGCGCCAGGTCAATCTCGACTCCACCTTCGACTTCATCGGCGTCTCGAGCTACGGCAACCGCCCTGAACCTGCGCACGAACTGCAGCATGGCTGGGATTCCACCGGAGAAGTGAAACTGACCAAGGATGTCGACCAGTCGATGGAGGGAAAGAACGTAATCCTCGTCGAAGACATCCTCGATACTGGATTGACGCTGACGTTCCTGAAAAAGTTTCTTCTGGCACACAAGCCGAAAGCTCTTAAAATCGCGGCCCTGCTCGACAAGCCTTCCCGCCGCAGAATGCCCATCGAAGGCGACTACGTAGGTTTCAAAATTCCGGATGAATTCGTAGTGGGGTATGGCTTGGACTACGCGGAAAAGTACCGGAATCTGCCGGATGTGTGCGTGGTGCCACGGGAGTAGCGGGACATATACGACTAGCAAGGCGCCCACGGCCAGGACTCGGAACCCTCAACAACTTCGGTCTTCCCGGCTGCTATCATATCCACGGTGGATGCCCTCTCAACCCATCAGCAGGTTAAGATCGATCCCCTGCTCCTCGAAGTCGCCGACGTGGTCAACACCACGCTCGACCTCGACACGACCCTGCGCCGGGTCGCCGAACTGGTTCGCAAGGTCATCGATTACGAAATCTTCGCCATCCTTTTGCTGAACGAGCGCACGCAGGAGCTGCGCTTCCGCTTCCAGGTCGGCTATCCGCGCGAGTATGCAGACCGCGCCCGCATCAAGGTCGGGCAGGGCGTGACCGGGCGCGCCGCGCAGACCCGGCAGGCCGTTCTCGTGGAAGACGTAACCAAGGAATCCGACTACATCGAGGCCATCCCCAACGTCCGCTCAGAGCTGGCTATTCCGCTGATCGTCAAGAATCGCGTAATCGGGGTGATCGATCTGGAAGGGCGCGTCCCTGGATACTTCACCGAAGAGCACAAGCGTCTGCTGACCTTGATTGGCTCGCGCATGGCGGTGGGAATTGAAAACGCGCAGCTCTACACGCGCACCACCCGGCAGGCGCGAACCCTGTTGCTGCTGAACGAGATCGCGCGCGAACTGACCTCGATTCTGAACGTCGATGAACTGCTGAAGCGCATTGCCGAGCTCCTGAACCGCATCATCGATTACCAGATGTTCAGCATCCTGCTCATCGATGAAAGCGGCGAGAAGTTGGTGCACCGCTTCTCCTTGCGCTTCCAGGAAAGCATTCATCTGAAGCACGACATCCCACTCGGGAAAGGACTCGTAGGTGCGGCCGCGACCGAAAAGGCAGCTGTGCTCGTGCCCGACGTCAGCAAAGATCCGCGCTACGTGATGGCCAATCCCGAGACCAAGTCGGAGCTGGCGGTTCCGCTGATCTACAAAGACAAGGTCATTGGCGTGCTCGATCTCGAACACACGCGCCGCGGATTTTTCTCCGAAGACCACAAGCGTACGATCACCACGCTCGCGGCGCAGGTTGCGATTGCGCTCGAAAACGCTCGCCTGTATGAGCAGATCGCGCGCCAGGAGCGCCGCCTGGAGCGCGACTTATCGCTCGCGCGCGAATTGCAGTTCCGCCTTCTTCCGCAGTCCATGCCAAAAGTCGCGCATCTGGATGTAGCCGCGCGCTTCGCCCCGGCGCGTGCCATCGGCGGCGACATGTACGATTTCGTGCACTACTCGCTCTCGCGCCTGGGCATCATCGTCGGCGACGTGAGCGGCAAGGGAGCCCCGGCAGCGATCTACGCCGCCTTGGTCAGCGGGATTCTGCGCTCGCATGCGCCCATCGAACCAGCTCCGGCGGAAATGCTCTCGGCGGTCAACTTCTCCCTGAGCGAGCGGCGAATCGAAGCCCAGTACATCTGCCTGCTGTACGCCGTTTGGGACGACGAGAAGCGAACGCTGCAGATCGCCAACTCCGGCTTGCCCCGTCCCCTTTACGTGCACGACGGAAAAATTGAAATCATCGAAGCCACTGGCCTTCCCCCGGGCCTGTTCGACGACGCCGACTATGAAGAGTTGTCCTTTAAGACCAAGCCCGGAGACATGTTTGTGTTCTTCAGCGACGGAATCCTCGACGCACGCAATCGCGCCGGCGAAATGTTCGGACGCTCCGGTGTTGAGCGTGTCATCGCAAGCTGTCCTGACCAGTCTCCTGAGTGCGTGGTGACTTCCCTGTTCCAGGCAGTCGCAGACCATGCGTCCGGCGAGGAAGTCTTCGACGATCAGACCGTCGTGGCCATTAAGGTCAAAGGGAGTCCCTCCAAACGCAAGTGAGCCGCCCTGCCCCGACTCTCGAAGCGCGTCCGCCGGCGTTCACGTACCGCGAAGTGCGGCATGGATTGCTTCGCCGAAGAGCGGGCGCCGTTCTTTGCTGCGAAGAAATCCCCGTGCCGCGACTGGCGGAGCGTTTTGGCACGCCCCTGTACATTTACTCTGCGTCCACGATTCGCGAGCGCATGCGAATTTTCCAGCACGCCTTCCGCCGCGCCGCACACACCATCTGCTACTCCGTAAAAGCCAATTCCAACCTCTCGATCCTTCGCTTGCTAGCCGAGATGGATTGCGGCTTCGACGTCGTTTCCGGAGGCGAACTGGAACGGGTGCTCCGCGTCGACAAACACGCCACGCGGAAAGTCGTGTTCTCTGGCGTGGGAAAAACCCGTGAGGAGATGCGCCTGGCGCTAAAGGTGGGGATTCTGCTTTTCAACATCGAAAGCGAATCAGAGATGTGGACGTTGGCGGAGTGCGCCGGCCAGATGCGCACCCGGGCGCGCATCGCGTTTCGCGTGAACCCCGACGTGCCTGCGAACACCCATCCCTACATTTCGACCGGGCTGCACAAGCACAAATTTGGCGTGCCCATCGGAGACGCTCGCGCCCTGTATGCGAAAGCATCGAGCACGCGTCACCTGAAAGTGGCCGGAGTAAGCGTGCACATCGGCTCGCAGATCACCGACATGGATCCCTTCGCCGCCGCCATGGAGCGCGTGGCCGATCTGATCGAGCAACTTCGCGACGATGGTCACGAGATCAACTTCGTGGATGCCGGCGGCGGTCTCGGCATCGCCTACGATCCGTCTGGAAAAGGTCCAGGCGTGGCGGATCGCGGCAATGGGCGAGAGCCTTCAAAGGTCGAGCGGTCTTCCCCGCCCACGACCGAATTGTTTTTCGAGTACGTGTCACGCTACGCCGAGGCGCTGCTCAAGCCGCTTCGCGGTTTGAACCTACATCTACTACTCGAGCCAGGCCGATCGATTGTGGGCCCAGCCGGATCGCTGATCACCGCCGTGCTCTACCGCAAGACGAATCACAACAAGAGATTTCTGATCACCGATGCCGGCATGAATGATCTGCTTCGGCCATCGCTGTACAACGCTTTCCACGAAATCGTAGCCGTGGAACTCCACAAAGACTTCACCAGTGAAGTTGTCGATGTCGTCGGACCGGTTTGCGAAACGGGTGATTTCTTCGCACGCGACCGCGAATTGCCTCGCGTCGACGAAGGAGACTGGCTCGCTATTCTCGATACCGGCGCCTACGGGCTCGCACTCGCGTCGCACTACAACACACGACCGCATCCGGCGGAAGTTCTGGTCGAGGGAAAGTCGGCGAAGGTCATCCGCCGCCGGGAAACGCCCAAAGACTTGATGCGCGGAGAGTAGGGAGCGGCTCCAGGCCACTCATTGATCATTTCTGCTGGCGGTCAGCGTCCCACGTAACTTTCCCGCCCACAAACGTCTTCAGCACCCTCACATCGCGAATCTTCACAGGATCAATCTTGAAGATGTCGTCACTAAGAATCACCATGTCAGCAAGCCTGCCTACGCTGATCGAGCCCTTCTCCTTGTCCTGAAATTCCGCATACGCCGAGCCTATCGTGTACGCCTCGACAGCTTCGGCCACAGTCAACCTCTGCTCAGGAAACCATCCACTCGGATTCTTGCCATCGAGTGTAGCCCGCGTAACCGCGGCGTAGAGCCCAAGCATCGGGTTCAGAGGAGCCACGTCCCAGTCAGTGCCGAACGCCAAACGCACGTGATGGTCGAGAAAAGTGCGGAAGGCGTAGGTGCGGCTCGCGCGATCCCGGCCAATTCGTCCCTCCGCCCAGCGGCCGTCGTCGATCGCGTGATACGGCTGCATCGACGCAATCACCCCCAGTTGCGCAAATCGGTCGAAGTCTTTCGCAGCCATGTGCTGCGCATGTTCGATGCGGAAGCGACGGTCGAAGGGACCATGTTCCTTCACGATGTCGCCATAGAAGTCGAGAATGATCGAGATTGCCTGGTCCCCAATGGCGTGCGTGCAGAGCTGAAGACCGGCCGTATCTGCCTTGAGCATGCGGTCACGCATCGCAGCCGGAGGCTGCATCTCGTCAGAGAGGAGTCCCCGATTGTTGGGAGTGTCGCTGAACGGTTCAAAGAAATAAGCTGTGCGCGAACCGAGGGATCCATCCGCGAAGCCTTTCACTGCGCCAATTCGCAAATACGAGTCGCCAAACGCGCGGCGCACGCCAATTTTGGCCAGGGCCTCGAACTCGGTGATCAGCGGAGCAGCGTAAATGCGAGTCGTCAGTTCGCCGCGGTCGCGCAGCTCGGCGTAAACCGCGATGTCGGCATAGTCGGCGCTCATGTGCTGAACGCTAGTGACCCCGAGTGAGGCTGCATGTGCCAAGGCGCGTTTCACTGCATGCAGACGCTCATCGTGCGTGAGCGGCGGCACGCGCTGGTAAAGCATGTCCTGAGCCGCGTCTTTCAGAGCACCTGTCGGATTTCCCTGCGCGTCGCGGACGATCGCGCCCCCGGGCGGATCAGGCGTCTGCGCGGTAATTCCCGCAGCGCGTAACGCCGTCGTGTTCGCCAGCCCCATGTGTCCGTCGTATCGACTGACAAAAACGGGCGTGTCGCCCGTGACTGGATCGATCAGCTCCTTTGTTGGATACTCAGCCGGCGTCCACTTGGTCTCATCCCAATCGCCGCCGAGAATCCAAGATCCCGTCGGCGTCGTCTTGGCGCGCTCTGCGATCCTGCGTGCAAACTCTTTTGCGCTGGTAGCGTCGTTGAGCTGCACGTTGTCAAGCTGCGCCCCACCGGTCACGAAATGCGTGTGCGAGTCATTGAATCCCGGCAGGAGAAGCTTGCCGCCGGCATCGATCGTCTTCGTCGCCGGCCCGCGCCAGCCGGCGACCTCAGCGTCCGTTCCGACGGCAACAATGCGGTCGCGCAGTATTGCGACAGCTTGCGCCTCCGGATAACTGGAGTCCACGGTCCAAATCCTGGCGTGACTGATGATGAGATCGGCAGCGGGGGCAGCCTGAGCAAACCCCCAAACGCCACTCCCCAGAATCGCGAACGCAAAAGCAAGCGGAAATATTCGTATGCGCGTCTTCATTCGGAAACCGTGTGACTGAGTGCTCAACGCTGAATGCTAAATGCCAACTGCTGAGTGCTGCCTCCCTACCTCTGTCCCCACTTCAACTTAGTCCGCAGCACCTCAAAGAAGGCCCTCCGGATTCGTAGCAGCTGCACTTTATACTCAGCTTTGCGGCAGACGACTCTGTCTTCATCTCGAACCGGCATCCCGACCTGGCCGTCCACGCTGAGATAAGCCTCTTCGTCGCCGGTCTTCACGATGATTTCAATCTGTGCAGAGTCCCGCACCACCAAGGGTCGATGGGTCAGCGAATGTGGAGACACGGGCGTGATCACGAACGCGTCCACCGAAGGCGTGAGGATCGGCCCCCCAGCCGCCATCGAGTAGGCGGTCGAGCCCGTCGGGGTGGAAATGATCAAGCCATCAGCCTTGTAGGTTGTGACGAACGCCTGGTCGATGAATAGATCGTACGTGTTGAGGCGGGCCAGGGCGCTCTTGTTGACGATGACGTCGTTGAGCGCCGAGTAGCTCATGATGGATTTGCCGTCGCGCAACAGTTCGCAATGCACAAGCGATCTGGATTCCACCGTCGCACGCTTTTGGTCGACGTCGTCGAGCGCCTGATAAAGCTCCGGCAGCGGTACTTCGGTCAGAAAGCCCAAAGACCCGAGATTCACCCCGAGCACCGGAATGCCGGCCTGCGCTACCGCCCGCGACGTAGAAAGCAGCGTGCCATCCCCGCCCAGCACGACCACGAAGTCCAGCGGCAGAGTCGCCATCTGCTTGCGATCGATAGATTCCGGCCCAGAGCTGTAGGCGGCGGTTTCGCGGTCAATTACAACCCGATAACCATGCTTCTCGAACCACGAAAACAACTCAGGAAGGATCTGCGCAAGTTCCGGCTTGGCGGGCTTGGAAATGATGCCGACAGACTTCGTGCGGCTGGAAGGGTTCGTCGCGCCAGTGGGCATGATGAAGGGAGGATTGTAATGCTTCAGGTGTCAGGTGTCAGTTCTTAGATCTCAAAAATGTAGCGCCGGCGGCTCGCCGGCAGTCGCGAGGGCGTCCTCGCCCTCGTCGCAGGTGTCATCTTTTGCGATGACTCGCCAGCGCTTTCTCAGAACTCCGCATACAGCAGAAACTCCCGATTGCCCTCTCCACCCAGAATCGGAGACTCAATCGCATCCGTCTGCTGTCCGCCCAATTCAACTACGCATCGACGCACCTTCTTGACCGCGCCTTGCTGCACCGACTCATCTCGCACGATGCCCCCCTTCCCCACTTGGCCGCGCCCGGCTTCGAATTGAGGCTTAACCAGCACGATCAACCGGCAAGGCCCCTCTCGTCGATCGGAGGGCGGGAATGCTGCAGCCACAACCGCGGGCAACACTAACGTCGCAGAGATGAATGAAACATCCATCACAACAATCGAGACGTACTCGCCAAGAGCCTCATGAGTGAGGTAGCGCGCATTGGTTTTCTCCAGCAGACTCACGCGCGGATCCTGGCGTAATCGGAAATCGAGTTGCCCATAGCCTGTGTCGATCGCAATCACGCGCACAGCGCCATGCTGCAATAAACAATCCGTAAACCCGCCCGTTGAGGCGCCCACATCCATGCCGACCAGACCACGCACATCAATTTGCCAGTGCTCAAGGGCCCGTTCGAGCTTCAGGCCGCCCCGGCTGACGTACTTGATATCGTCGCCGAGTATGCGCACCGCGACGTCCGATTCAACCGACGCCCCCGACTTCACGATCTTCTGCTCATTGACCAGAACTTTTCCCGCAAGAATCACAGCTTGCGCCCTCTCCCGGGAGGGCACCAGCCCGCGGTCGACCAGCAATTTGTCCAGTCGCGATTTCATTTCGTCGAATTCGAAAAATTCGCCATATGGCAGAGAAGTTCTACCCCGAACGTGCCAGCATCGTTGAATGTGCAGAATGTTAAACCGACTGTCGCACAACAACTTGAACTAAAACTTTCCTCGTTATCCACAGAATTATCCACCGGAGTGTTGAAAACTACAGGAATGTCTGTAATCCAGGTGAACAAAAAGAAAGGCCGCCCGACAATGGGCGGCTCTTAAGTTCTTTTTGGTGAAGACTAACCGGCGACTTCTTCGAGCAACTTCTGATCGATGTCGAAATTTGCGTGCACGTTCTGCACGTCATCCTGATCTTCCAGAGCTTCGAGCAATCGGATCATCTGGGCCGCTGCCGCTCCTTCGAGCTTGATGTAGTTTTGCGGAATCATCGACACGCTGGAAGAAGTGGGAGTAATACCGGCCTTCTTCACGGCGTCGAGCACCCCTTCGTAGGCGGAGGGTTCCGTGAGAATTTCCCAGTTGTCGCCGTCGTCCCGGAGGTCTTCTCCACCAGCTTCGAGCACGATGGCCATCAGGTCATCTTCCTTGGCCGCTGACTTTGGAATCACGATGTCGCCTTTCTTGTGAAACATCCATGAGACGGCGCCCGCTTCAGCCATGTTTCCGTTATTTTTCCCAAAGCAGTGGCGGATTTCGCTTACGGTGCGGTTGCGATTGTCGGTATTGATCTCGGCGAGAATGGCAACCCCGCCTGGGCCGTAGCCTTCGAGCGTGAACTCTTCGTACGTTGCGCCCGGAAGTTCGCCGGTACCACGCTGGATGGCGCGCTTGATATTGTCGGCTGGCATGTTCTCAGCCTTGGCCGCAAGGATCGCCGTGCGCAGGCGAGGATTGGTATCTGGATCACCGCCGCCGTTCTTGGCAGCAATGCCGATTTCCTTAATCAGGCGCGTGAAGATCTTGCCGCGCTTGGCGTCGAGCGCGCCCTTTTTATGCTTAATTGTGGCCCATTTTGAATGGCCAGACATAGGGATACCTCGTCTCTAAAGAACTGGAATTACGAAGGATTCGCCCTTGGAGGAAATCACAGGATAGCCTCGGAAACTGAAGCAGGCGAACTGGAATTATAGCATGGGGCTTTTGAGGCTCGGAACGGCAGGGGTTGACCTTGGCAGCACTCGAAAGACCGCGCGCGAGAAGCGGATGGGCTGTCTGAAAGGGGCTGCCTGACCCCAAGTGGCAAGGCAGCCCGTGCGATTTCTATAGCGGTCCCGGTACGGTGATCTTCACAATCTGTCCGACGCCGGCAGGGGCTGGCACGGCTCCGAAATTCGACACATAGAGGTTGCCATCCGGCCCCATGGTCATACCCGTCGGCACCGTCAGCCCGCTCGCAATCGTCAGCAGCGTTCCCGAACGCAGCCGAACGACCTTCCCGTTGTTCGGCCCCGGAAAGCCGGGAGCGTCATTGAGTTCCAGGAAGTACGTGTCGCCGCCGCTGACTACCACGGCAACCACGGTTGTTAAGCCGGGAACGACCCTCGTGATGCCCCCTAGAGTATTGATGGTGTACCGCGACGCGCTCCCCGGCGCGATCGGAAATGTACTTAGGTTGCCGACCAGGAACCCGTTCGCCGTGCGAGCGACGCTCGTAGGCACAACGTGTCCTTGCGTCTCGGAAACGTCCACCAGTCGCGTCACCACGCCGCTCGGCGTTATGGAATCGATCTCACCATGATTCGGCTCGACCGCGTACAGCACTCCATCAGCCGCGATCAGCGAATACCAAGTCCCGTCGGGTTCGAAGTCATCTGGCTCCGGATTCTTGGTCGGATGCAGCTTCTGATAGGCACTGAGGTTCGCAATCCGCGACCAGCTACCGTCACCATTCACCTTCAGAATTGAGTTCGGGAAATTGGGATGGCCATGCGAGCAACCGGCTCCGGCGAGCAAGGCATACATCTGGTCGCCGATGAACGCGACGTCGGCCACACCGTCCACATCGCCGATTGCCGCACTCGTGGAAGGCAAGCCACCGACCAACGTCGTTCGCGTCCCATCCGGTGTCACTTTCGAAATCCTTGCGTTAAAGCCACCCGTGTACGGACCGACTGGAGGAGGCACCTGATCGCACGTGCTGCTCGGAGGTGTCTTCCCTCCCGTCCCCCCTTCAGCCACGTAGAGGTGGCCGTCCGGGCCCCACTTCAGACCACGCGGGTTGGAAAATCCGGTTGCGAAGACTGAGACATTCGAAGACGTCTGAGCGTCCGCTGCCGAGAAGCTAAGCGCTACCGCAGCAAGAGCAAACCAGCTGGAAATCTTCATACGCTCCCCCTAAACAAAGGCGGCGCGAGTATAGGAGCCGGAACAAGGCGCGTCAACGAAAAGCACATCAACACGCGCCGAATCCCCACGATTGTCGGAAACGCAACGCGGCAGGGTTTTCGCCAAAAACGCAACGATCTATCTTCCATGCTTGTTTTCAGTGGATTACGGGCCATTCGGCGAAAAGCCGCGCCCAAAGCGCCATTCAGCCGATACGGCGAGCCACGGTAAAACATTGCGCTTACATGGGTGAAGGCAAGTTGGTTTGTCCGCTCGCGCCCGGCTCGGCCTGCCGCTCCTTGTAGGCGTATACCACCGCCAGCAGAGGCGCAGAAATCAACACGCCCCAGAACGGAATCAGCACGCCCAAAACAATCGGCGTGAGGATCGAGGCCCAGATCGGCACGCGCGCGGCACGCTTCATGATGTAAGGTTGCAGCAGAAAACCATCGACGATCACGATTCCGGCGTACAGGATGAGCACGTATAGCGAATGCACCGCGCTGCCCCAATGAATCCAAGCCGCGAGCACAGGACCGAGCAGGCTCAATACCGGACCGATATGCGGCACGATTTGCAGGAATGCCGCCAGGATCGCCCAGAACGGCGCCCACGGCACTTTCAGAATCGTCAGCCCCACCCACCACAGCAGCGCGACTGCGATCGAATCCTGCAATTGGGCAATCGCCCAGTTTTTTAGTGCGTGCCCGGTAATGCGGGCGTGCTCGGCAAAGGTCACAGTAGTTGGACGCTCCACAACTATTTCAGGAAATCGATGTTGGCGTGTCAACCTTCGGCATGCCAATTTCGTCCATACTAGTAGCATCGAGAACTTAATTCATGGAGACAGCACTGCGCACCGCGCTAGGCGCCCGGGCTCAAAGTATCACGGCTGAGGAATTCGATGCGATCGTACTGCGCCATCAACGCCGCGTGCACCGCTTCCTGCTGATGCTACTCCGCGACCCCGAGGAAGCTGACAACCTTACACAGGAGTGCTTCCTGCGCGCGTATCTGAACCGGACCAGTTTCCGCGCAGAGTCGAGCCTGGAAACCTGGCTCCTGCGGATCGCGGCCAATTTAGCACGCGATCACGCCCGCAGCCGCAAGGCAGGATTCTGGAAGCGATTGCTCGGACTGGGTGATGACGCCGACGATGGCGTCGCCGCGCAGTTGCCGTCCGATGGCGCATCTCCCGAGCAGGCTCTGCTGGCGCGTGAAGACGTGCGCGCAGTGTGGAACGCGGCGAATCAGTTGTCCCAACAACAGCGCGCCGTATTTCTTCTGCGCTTTGTAGAGGAGATGGAATTGAGTGAGATCGCATCCGCGCTGGATCTCCAGGTCGGCAGTGTGAAAACGCACTTGTTCCGCGCCCTGCAGACGGTGCGCGGCAAGCTGAGGGACTTACGATGAATTCCAACAACAACTCGCATGATCCGCTGGTGGAACGCGCGCTGGCAGGCTTTGACCTGGCAGCCGAGCATCACATTGCGGAATGCCGGCCATGCCAGGTGGAACGAGACCAGGTTGAAGACGCTTTACGTCAATTCGCGGTGGCCAATCGCGAATATGCTAAGCGTCCTGAGGATTTCTGGGAGTTGCAAGCCGCCCGCATTCGCGCAGCGCGCCACGAATCTGAGTCGAAATCACGGCTGACAACCACGCTGATCCCAAGCGTGGTCGTCCTACTGCTGGCCGCCTTCGCGATGCTGGGGCGCGGCCCCCGCGTCCACCCCCAGCCTGCAGCACCCGTCGCCCAAGTCGATTCCGATCACGAATTACTGCTCGAGGTGGAGCGTGCCATTCACTCCGATACTCCTCGAGCGCTCGAACCCGCAACTTTGATGGTGGATGAAAGCGACGGCAATCCGCCGCTCGATCCCGCGTTACAAAACAAGGAGACCCGTTCTCATGAGAACTAGATTCGTAATCGCGTTAGGAACTCTTGCCCTCGCGGGCGCATGCTGGGCACAGGAAACGGGAACAGCGACTGGCGGCGTGGTGACCGGGCCTCGCCATACCGGCAAAGGCCCCCACAACATGATGTTCAAACGCGAGATGGGCAAGTGGTGGCAGAACCCCGATGTCGTATCCAAGCTGGCCTTGAGCGACGCACAGGTCACGCAACTGAACCAGGTTTTCTATAACCACAAGCTGAAGCTGATCGACTATGGAGCCGACATGGAAAAGCAGGATCTCAAGCTGCAGACCTTGCTCGACGGCGATCAGCCCGACGAAGGTCAAGTCAACTCACAGGTCGATCAGGTGCTTTCCGCGCGCGGAAAGCTCGAGCGAGAATTCACCGCCATGAATCTCGATCTCCGCAAACAGCTGTCGCTCGAACAATGGCGACAGCTGAAAACCATGCGCGGCGGCGAAGCTATGCCGGGTGACCACATGTTCTTCTACAAACAGAAACTCATGCCAGGGGGGCCGGGCAGACCGGCAGGGCCGGATGAAATGCCACCGCTGCCGCCGCCCCCACCTCCGGGCTTCGACTAGATCGGCCGTAACCGGCGTTGTTCAGGCCGCCTGGCACATCCCCAAGAGCCGGGCGGCTTTGATTTTTGCCGTGGTAGACTCGACGTATTCCACCCGCAGGGGCCTCGGCATGAAATTTGGCGTCCTCATTTTCCCCGGTTCCAATTGCGACCACGATGCCTACTGGACGATTCAGCAAGTTGCCAAGCAGCCTGTAACATTCCTGTGGCATGAGTCGCATGACCTGGAAAATTGCGACGCCATCATCGTCCCGGGAGGCTTCGCCTTTGGCGATTACCTACGCACCGGTGCGATTGCCAAGTTCTCGCCGGTGATGAACTCGGTGAAGAACTTCGCTAACGGCGGCGGGATCGTGCTGGGTATCTGCAACGGCTTCCAGATCCTTTGCGAATCCGGGTTGTTGCCCGGAGCGCTCATGCGCAATGTCGGCCTGAAATACATTTGCAAGCCTGTCCAGGTGCGCGTCGAAAGCACCGACACAATATTCACGCAAGCGTGCCGCGAGGGCGAGGTCCTGACCATCCCCATCGGCCACATGGAAGGCAACTACTTCTGCGATGAAGCGACCCTCGCAGAGCTCCAGCGCGACAAGCGCATCGTGTTCCGGTATTCGACGCCTGACGGCCAGATCACACCCCAAGCCAATCCCAACGGATCGCTCGACAACATTGCGGGTATCTGTAGTCCCGGCCGCAATGTACTGGGCATGATGCCCCACCCCGAGCGTTCGGCAGAGCCCGAGTTGGGTGGTACAGATGGCTATAAGGTTTTTCAGTCGTTGGTGGGAGCGATGGCGGAAAAATAGTGGTAGCGTCGGCCGCCTGCCCTGAGCGGAGCCGAAGGGTGTCGCCGGCAGTCGCGAGGGCGTCCTCGCTCTCGCAAGTTCTCCAGGCCACAGTCGTCCCGGGCTCCGTTTCGCCATACATCTATGATCCGTTTTGGAATTGTTGGATTCGGTTTGCACGCCGTGCGCCGCCTCATGCCAGGCTTCAAACTGGCGCGCGATTGCAAGGTCACTGCTCTCTCCCGCCGCGATATGGCTAAGGCCCAGGCGGCCTCGGAGGAGTACAAGATCCCTCACGTCTTCTCTTCCACAGCAGAATTGTGTCGCTCGTCCGAAGTCGACGCGGTGCTGGTCACAACACCAAATTCCCTTCATCTCTCCGACGTACTCACAGCGCTTGCCGCAGGCAAACCAGTCCTGTGCGAAAAGCCGATGGGCATGAATGCCGGCGAATGCAAGCAGATGGTCGAAAGCGCTCGTGCCGCGAAAGTGCCGCTCGGCGTAGCACAGGTTTTCCGTTTCGAAGACAGTACGGCGCGCTTGAGAGAGCGTATTGCAGGCGGTCAGATTGGCCGCCCTATCTTTGCGCGCTCCGAATTCTCCTATCCCGGCAAGAACCACGCGCGCACATGGCTGAACGACGCCAAGATTGCCGGCAGCGGCCCCATCGGCGACGTCGGCGTGCACTGCATCGACGCACTCCGCTACATCCTGCAGGATGAAGTGGTTCGCGTGTTCGCGCGCGGCATATGGGACGCCGATTCCAAAGACGTTGAAGCTGCAGCGAACTTGAGTCTGCAATTCACGCGCGGAACGCTGGGTACCGTACTAGTCTCGACGCGCGCCGAGTATCGAACGCCGATGGAGTTCGTTGGGGAAGGCGGCGTGCTCAGGGCCGACGATGGTCTAACCGTCGATCGGCCGATCCAGGTGAACCTCAAGCGCAATGGCGTGGTCGTAGAAAGTGAAGCGATCTCGAACCAGTACGCGTACGCCCGGCAGGTAGACATGTTCGCGGCAGCCGTTCGCGGGGAGGCCGCGTTCCCCGTTCCCGGCGAAGAAGGATGGCAAAATCAGGAGATTCTCGACGCGGCACTGCGCAGTCTGAAGAGCGGTCACTTCGAGGAAGTGCCAAAAGCGCCACTCGCTTGATAAGCAGAATGGTTCAAATTCCGAACTTCAGGAGATCGCGACCAGAACGTCAGGACGCGCCCTACGGAATCACCACATTATTCGAAGGCGCTAACGGCTGATTGAGTGCCGAGTCTTCCGGCCGCGGCGGAATTCCCCGCGCTTGCACAATAGCCCAGTGCCACTCTTCGTCGGGACCGAGCACTGCCGTCAGTGGCCCCTTGAATACAGTGGTGCTCGAAGGCAACGATTCTGCCTTCAAGTGATAGAGCGTGGTCACGTCGGCACTCTTCTCTGCAGAGACCGTGGTTTCCGAGGCTGCAGTCACCAGCCTCGCCATTCCGCGACTCGCAGTCATCGAATTCGCGTGCCGCACCACCGTGACACCTACAGTAATCTCTTCGATCCGCCAGCGGGTTCCATTGAAAACCGAGACCTGCAATCCCTCTTGGTTGATCGCCGCCGGACCTTCCAGCTTCCGCACTTCCTCTTCCGGAACGTCGATAGGCGTCGCAGGGCGAATCAGCAAAGAGCTCATGCGTCCGTTGAAGGATAGGCTGCAAGTGACGTCAGGCGAAGAAATCTGGAACATCTTGGCCGCACCCTCGAACGAGTACGTCATGCTGGTATTCGCGAGGTGACGGCTTTCCGCTTCCTCCACAACCTGGGTCAGATTGTCATTGTCGATGATCGTATGCGATGGCGCGGGTGCTGGAGTTGGATTGGGCGCCGCGGGTTGTTCTTTCTTCATGCGAATCGACCGAGCAACGTCGCCCAGAGGAACGGGGGCATCTTCCGACTGGCACCAAGCCGCTGTCACAACAAAGAGTCCGCAGGCCGCCGCGATCAGAATGCGGCAGGTGGTCGCTCGACGGCTTCGAGGCCGGAGCACCCCACGACAAGCTACTTGGCCCAAGGTCCCAGGTTCGGTCATTCGAAATTCGGTTCTCTGGCCGGGCAGCGATGACAGGAGGAGGCGCGTCGATGGCCGCCAGGCACACGCAACTTACATGGAAATTGTAGCGAGTCTGGGCCGGGAGAAAACGAACGTAGGTGCTAGAACCTTGGCAGGAAAAATAAGAGGGCGCCTGTCCAGAAGTGGCGTACAACGGGCCAGGCGCCCTCAACGTTCAGTGGGTGTTACAGGAGACCGGATGTACGGAAACGCGAAACAGGATCTACCACCGGCTGACGTTTAAAAATCCAGCGGGCCACCGCAAATCCCAACGCCGCGTAACAAACATGCATCATTCGCATAGCATCCCCCCGAAAGCGGTCATGCGGCCTCGTACCGAAGGGGAGGAGCCTCGTACACCCACAACTTAGCAACGGGACACCAATGGTGCAATGCACCAAAAGTGCTATCGAGTAGCACTGAAGTAATACGAGGTCACCAGCGGCGAACAGGGACAGGAGGGGCGAAACCTGGCGGATGAAGCAGAAGCCGCGAAGCGGCGGCATAGGATAGCCCCGCACGTAAGTGCGGGGTAAGCTTGCGAGGCGCACGCGAGCCCCGTAGGGGCGACACCAAGCGCTGTGGACGTAAGCCCCCGAGCCCTACCGCCGGCCGGGCAACGCGGGTTCCTGCGCCCCTTCGGACGAAGCGGCCCCGTGCAAAACATGCGCCTTCTGCCCGTGGAAGAACAACAAATGCACTAAAAACATCAAAATCAAAACCGCCCCGAACGTGCACACGATGGTCGCCCCAGTCGGCGTATCCATACTCACGGAAAAATACACGCCTAGCGCGGATACAAGGGTCCCCATCGTCCATCCGATCGCCAGTCGTGGACCAACCCGATCCGCAAACAACATCGCTCCCACTGACGGAACGATCAGGTAGCAGAACACCAACAGAACACCAGCAATCGCCACAGATGACGTCACCACAAATCCAAACGATGCATAGAACAGAAAGTCCCACAGCCGCACATTCAGTCCCTGCCGCTCCGCCTCCGCCGTGTTCGTGGAAATCAGCAAAAACTTGTGCCGGAAGATGTAATGGAACAAGCCCACGACGCCGTACAGAATCGCGGTCTTGGCAACTTCGCCACGCGACACCGAAAGGATGTTCCCGACCAGCATGTCCTTGAGGTGCTCGGTCTCGCCGGTGGCCTTGCTCATCGCGAGAATGGCAGCAGCCGATGCGACCGCATATGCGATTCCAATAAAGGCTTCTTGCGGAATATGCCCGCGGCGCGAGCGCGCCATGGCAAAAATCGCAGCGCCCAGAAACGTGAAGCCCAAACTCAGGAAATAGGCGCCACGTCCGTGCGGATCCATGCCCACCAGGATCGCAATGGTCGCGCCTAGCGCGGCAATCTGCGCGAGCGCCAGATCGACAAAGATCACGCCGCGCTCGACTACATGCACTCCCAGATACGCATGTATTCCAGTGAGAATCAGGCTGGCTACAAACGGCCAGATCAGAAAAGGAAGAATCTCCATCGGTCTCCTCGAACCCCTATTGCGTCGCTTGGAATGCCTTGCTCAGCAATCCAATATCGTAATCAAACAATTTGAAGTAGTCCGTCACATCTTTTTCGCCGCCCACCGACGGCAGGTATTGGACGACCTGCCCACCCGTTTCGCGAGCAATGGCCTGCGGAGTTTTCAGGTCGAAATAAGGCTCCACCAGGATCAGCTTGCAATTCTCCCGCTTCATCAGCCCAATCAACTCAATGGTATGGCTCGGTGTAGGCGGAATCCCCGGACGCGGCTCCACGTACCCGATCACATTCAGCCCAAAATGCTTCGCAAAGTTGGGAAAAGAATTGTGATACGTCACGACTTTGCGGCCGCGAAAGGGCTTCATGTCCGCATCCCACTTCTGTTCTGCCGCAGTCAGCCGCTTGTCGAAGTCCTGGAAGCGCTGCTGGTAGTACGCTGAGTTTGACGGATCCAGTTCGCCCAACTTGCCCGCGAATCCCTTGGCGATACGCCGTCCGTTGTCCGGATCAAGCCAGTAGTGCGGATTGCCGAGAGGATGGACGTCTCCCATCGCGCGGGTGACGGTGCCGGTCGGGATATCAAGAATTTCTGCAAACTGCGACGCGTCCAGGTATCCGGCGGAGCCGACTTGAATGCGTGCGTTGCCGCTCTGGTTGATGAGTGGGGGCAGCCACCCGATCTCGAGTTGCAGGCCGACCACGATCAGCAGATCGGCTTGCCGCAGCTTCAAGAGAAAGCTCGGCTTGGCCTCGACGAAGTGCGGATCCTGGTAGCCCTTCGCAATCGATTCGACCTGGATCTTGTCGCCGCCGACTTCCTGCGCCAGCGCAGCGAGATCGGTGGTGGCCGTGATGACATTCAACTTCTTGGCTTCTGCCCAGTTGGGCAAAAGCAGAGCCGCCAAAGAAAAGATCAACAGCAAGGTTTTGCAGCGATTCAGCATTCCTGTCCTTCCATGTTTAGAAAGGGTGCGCCCCATGCGCGCCCAGAGAAAAGATCAATTGCATGAAAAATTCGCTCGCATCGATGTTATTCGCATAATGCGTAAAGCGATACTGCCCGCGCAACTGGCTGAATTCGCTCGGCCAGTAGGTTAGCGTGACCGATCCACCTTTATCGGTCAAGGAATCGTTGCGGCTGCGGTCCGAGTGGTCAAAGCGCCCGCCCACAAACCACCGCCGCGCCAGTTGGTAGTCGGCAGAGGCATAGTACCCGAAAGACTTCTGGGATGCCGGGAGCTGTTGCCGATCGCTCCAGATGAACTCGCTGCGGCCAACGAACGAGTGATAGATCGAGCGGCGCAAGGGTTTCCAACGGAGGGTCGCATCCACGCCATACAGATGCGTCAGGAAGTCCGTGCCCAGATCGTTGTGCCCGCGCGCGTAGGAGACCCCGAGGTCCAGATTCGTTGATTCATTCAGGTCATGATAACCGCGCAGGTGCGCCACAGCACTGACGTCGCTCCGCTGCGATGACTGGAACACGTCGCCGGAATCTCCACGGAACACCTGCCCGGTTGCTTCCAGAAAGATGCCCTTGGGCGCAGGCAAGATACGCTCCACTGAAACACCCGCGTCATCGATGCCGTCTTCTCCACCCACCAGGTTGTTGGTCACCAGCGGACGATCCACCCACGGCAGCACGTGGTTATGCATCGTATTGACCTTACCGAATGCCGAGCGCATCTTGCCCACCTTCGCCACAAAGCTGCCCGGCAACGCCGTGAACGTGATGTATCCCTCTTCGAGATTGACCCCCTCTTCGCCAAACGAGATGAAGAAATCTCCGCGCGCGTATGGGTCGATGATGGACTGCAATCCGATCTCGGACTCATGCATCTGGAATGCAGGAATCGGCTGCAGCGAGACGGTATTCTGCTGCGAATTGCCGCCTAGCGCTCCGATGAAATCTCCGATTACGCTGATGTCAGGATTGAGTGCTTTGGCAGCCGAACCGCCTGCGCCTCCAAGATTCGGGCCCTGCGTGGAGGCCGCGATCGCCTCAGCTTGAGTCGCGGGGGCGGCGGGCGTTGCAACCGGCTGCGGAACAGAAGCCGCTTGCGCCTCTGACTCCTGCGCCCCCGGGGCTTGCGCCGCAACGGCGGGTTGAGCCGCGGCTGGCTGCGCGGCCGAGGCTTTCAACATTCGCACCTGGCCCTCGAGCGCGATGATGCGCTCTTCCAGGTCGCGCACATGCTGCTCGAGTGCTGAGTCGGCCGAGTTCGCCGGAGGAGTGGTTGCAGTCTGCTGTCCAAAAACATTGAGTGGTAGCAATCCCAGAATGAGGACAGCCCAGAGATATCTCATGCTCGTCACTCCTTCAATGGTTCAACCCGTAACGTTAAACAAACAGCCGCGCGAGCAACGACGCGAGCCCGACGATCGTCAACGTTCTCGCTGACAAACTCGTCCGTTCGCGCACAGACTTCGCGCCTGCCGCAGTAACTCGGTTCGCCCCAGTGTCCGAGAGTAATTGCGATGCCAGAAAACGCACGTGGGAACGGTTTTTGTGATCCGCGAACTGATCTCAGCCCACTTCGCAGCGCTTTGCGAAATCGGTGTACTGACACCCCACTACCGATCCGGCGGTCTGTTTCTTGGATGCAAGAAATCGAAAACTAACTGCCTTGTTTTCAACAGGGATTGGTAAGAATTTTAGCATCCCGATCCACTCCGCAGGGGCGGCAGTCCCCGCATTCCGCACGGACTCGGAGTGTTTTCAGCCATGACACGGGCACAAAGAAGGGGGTATCTCCGTCAATACATTCATTTGAAGGTACTGTCGCAGTCGCTGCGAGGCGTCCGCCCAAGCCGACATTGCGATAGGTGCGAAGCAGGATGGGAATGCAAACTACGCGTGCAGGGCCAGCTCGCCGATGCTTGCAGAAGCAGCATCGAAATCGTTAGCCACGCCCCAGCCAGCAATTTGATGTGGCCAACTGTGCTGCACCACATAGTAGTAGCGAGGACTTTCCCCTAACTTCTCCGCTACCACTTCCGCGGTCCAGCCTTCGTTGCGGAAATGTATGCTGCAGTGATGCGAACCTGGCGACGTTTCCGCGATCAGCATCTGATGCGCCGCGAGCACAGACTTCAGCACCTCCGGCTCGAATTCCTCCATCGCATACTGGCAGAGTGCGATCGCAGGCTTGCCGGGATAGTACTCTTCGACCAGCTTCTCGTAGCCCACTACCTGATCGCACTCGTTGCGACCACGCACTGCCCATGACATCTCGCCCGCAGAACGAAACGACGTGAAACCTCCAGCGCGTGCCTCGCCAATGGAACGAATCAGCATCTCCATCATCGCCTCGGATTCGAAACGATGCTGCGGAAAATAGACATCGTTCTCAGTGCGCAGATCAAGTGCTCCGCGTTCGCGCTCGTAATCCGGATTGAGGCCCAGAAAGATCAGGTCGTTCGTCAGCCGCTTCAGAATCTCGCGTCGCTGCGCGCAGAACACACGCTCCCCGCGCCGAAGGCCGTCGGCCACGTATGGCGTCAGCACTTCCATCAATTCCCGATCGGTCCGATAAAACACGCAGGTGTGGTCGCCGTTTTTGAATTGGAAAAGAGATGATTCGCGGAACATGTTGGGAAGCAGGCACCTTTAGCAGTATTTCCCGGAGGTTACCAACTCCGCTGCACGGGCCGCAAGAAATAAGTCAAATTTTCTCAATTGCGATTCCGTCATCATCAGGTGTTTCCCTGATAACAAACTGATCGCCGACGGGGACGGACGACCACGGATCCTGCGTCTGCGAGACAGTGATCGAATCGCAGAGTCGAAAGGTCGTAACGATACGTTTAGCGCACGCACTCGGCACGAAGACGGCCTCGGATGTTCGGAACGGTGCCGAAGCGCCCTTCCCGGTGACTACGGTTCGTTTTCCCCCGAACTGACCCGGCTGTTGGGCGCGGGAATGGCCACAGGCTGCATGCCGCGGTCGGCAGCCAATTTCTGAAAGGCCGCGACATCGTTCTTCTGCAGCTCATTCCACTTCGCGATGGCCTCATCCGTTTGCTTCTTTAACTCGTCGAACCGCTGACGAGCCGCTTCGGTCGGACCGCAATCGCACCCGCTGCCCACGATCATCGAAAGAAACGCCAGCTGCCCGTCCACGCCCGGGCGGTAAGCCAGCGAGTCTTCGTTCGCGCTGATCTTCAGATTGACGAGCGGCTCGCGCGCCGACACCAGTTTCGCTGCCAGGCCGTCGGCGGAAGTCGCCACCGCACGCGAGGCATCGTCATCGGGCAGTCGCCGTTTCAGCCCCTCGGTCTGCGCACGCACATCTTCAATCTGGTTCGCAGCGGCGTACACGCGATTCAACTGCTCGCGAATCTCCATCAGCAGGTTGAACTGTCCCTCCAACTCACCCTGCGAAACCTGGACTCGCGGGTCCAGCTTCAGTTCCAAAGGTGCCGTCTGCGATTGTCCATCGACGGTTAGCCGCACCTGATATTTACCCGGTAGCGCCAGCGGTCCCCGCGCGCCTGAGTTGTACTCCCACAAGTAATATCCTGGAACGCGATTCGCATTCTCGTAGTGCAGGTCCCAGACAAACCGATTCAGGCCGGCTTCCACTTTCAATTCCTTCTCCGGCTTCTTGTCATCCGGATCAAGCGGCTCATCCGGAGTCTCCGTCTTGTCGCTCGCGTACTTACGGATTGTCTTGCCCTGCGCGTCCAGGATCTCGATTGTGCTGACACCCTTCGGCGCTGTCTTCACGTAGAAGTCAACGATCGCGCCGGACGGCGGATTCGTTCCCACCAGTTCCGCATGATGGGGAGCATCCTCGGGATTGTGAATCCGATAAGCCACAGCTGGCGTATACAAATGCACCGCCTGGTTCCCAACCTCCAGAGCAAACTGGCGAACCGGGCTGAGATCGTCAAGCACCCAGAACGCGCGCCCGTGCGTCGCCAGCACCAGGTCGTCGTTCTTCACGATCAGGTCGTGGATAGGAACTCGCGGCAAGTTCAGTTGCAGCGGCCGCCAGTCTCCGCCGGCATTAAAAGAAACGTACACCCCATTCTCGGTGCCCGCGTAAAGCAGCCCACGCTTCTTAGGATCCTCCCGCACTGCTCGCACGAAATAAGTATCGGGAATGCCTTTTGCGCCACTCGTCCACGTTTTGCCGAAGTCCGTGGTCTTGAAAATGTAGGGACGCAAATCATCATTCTGATGGCGATCCACGGCTACGTAGGCTGTCCCCGCATCGATGGGCGAAGCCTCGATCTGGCTGATCTTGCTCCACTCTGGCAGATCCTTGGGCGTAACGTTCGTCCAGTTCTTGCCGCCGTCTTGCGTCAACTGCACCAGGCCGTCGTCCGTGCCCGCCCAGATCACACCCTTCGTTACCGTCGACTCGGCCACCGCAAAAATCGTGTCGTAGTACTCCGTCCCAGTGTCATCGAGGGTGATTGACCCACCGGAAGGCTGCTGCTTCGATTTGTCGTTACGCGTAAGGTCGGGACTGATCGCTTCCCAATGCACACCCGCGTCGGTGGTCTTAAACAGCTTCTCGCCCGCGTGATACAGCGTCTCGGGATCGTTCGGCGAAATCATCACAGGAGAAGTCCACTGGAAGCGATGCTCCAGAATGCCCGCGCCTCCCGCGTCGGTAAGATGGGTCTGGTTGGTGATGTTGCGAAGCTGACCGGTGCGCTTGTCGTAGCGCGTGATCAGGCCTTCGTAATCGGCCGCGTACACGACGGTCGGCTCCGGCGGATACGGCGCGATGTAGCCCGCTTCCCCTCCCCCTACCGGATACCAATCCGAACGATCAATCAATCCATCGTCGCTGCGCGTTGCGATCGCGACCGTGCTGTTGTCCTGCTGCGCGCCATAGATGTAGTAGGGCGTGCGGTTGTCGGCGATCACGTGATAGAACTGCGCCGTCGGCTGGTTGTCCTGCCGCGTCCAGGTTTTACCGCCATCGATCGTGACAGTCACCCCGCCGTCATTCGACGCGATCATCCGGTTCGTGTTCCTCGGGTCGATCCACAACCCGTGATTGTCGCCGTGGGGGAGTTTGAATTTGTTGAACGAGCGACCCCCGTCGGTCGAGCGATACGCGTCCACATCCATGATGTACAGCGTGTCGCGATTCTGTGGGTCGGCAATCACGTGCATGTAATACCAGGGACGCTGCACCAGACTATGGCTCCCATTCACGAGCTGCCAGGTATCGCCACCGTCATCCGAACGATAGAGACCCCCCTCAGCCGCCTCAATCAGCGCGAAGACGCGATCGGAGTTCGCTGCCACCGACACGCCGATTCTTCCGTACGGCCCCTTGGGCAGGCCCTTCTCCTCAAGACGCTTCCACGTCGTGCCGCCATCATTGGACCGGTACAAACCGCTGCCTGGTCCCCCGCTTGCCATGTTCCACGGCACGCGTCGCACCTGCCACAGCGCGGCGAAGAGAATATTCGGATTGTGCGGATCAAACGCGACGTCTACCGCCCCTGTGTTCTCGTCCTTGTAGAGAACTTTCTCCCACGTCTTGCCGCCATCCATAGTGCGAAAAATGCCGCGCTCGGTGTTTGGGCCGTAAGGGTGTCCGAGCGCGGCGACAAAAGCGATATCCGGATTCGTGGGATTGACGATGACTTTCCCGATCGCGCGGGAATCGCGCAGGCCGACGTTCTTCCAGGTCTTGCCGCCATCGAGAGTCTTGTAGACCCCATCGCCCTGCGAAATATTGCCCCGCAGGCAAGCTTCTCCGGTGCCCACATAAACGACGTTGGGATTTGAAACCGAAACTGCCAGGCTGCCGATGCCAAGAGAAGTTTCCTTGTCGAACACCGGTTTCCACGTGAGTGCCCCATCGACGGACTTCCACACCCCGCCGCCGGTCGAGCCAAAGTAATAGGTCGTCGGGTCACCTGGGATGCCGGAAGCAGTCAGCGACCGCCCACCGCGGAATGGACCCACCAGCCGATACTTCAAGCCCTTGAACATCGGGTCTTCGTGATCGGTGGTGTCCGGCGTCTCCGGTTTCGCGGCGACCGCGGCAGTCGGTTCGGTGCCTTTCGTCTCGGGCGATTTTTTCTGAGCCGTCGCGGTCAGAGGCAGAACCATAAGCGCGCAGGCTAGGACGAATGCAGCAAACTGCGGCAGACGATCTCGGGTCAGCATGGGTGCTCGCTCTCCAGGGGAAGTCATTGAACTGCGTATCCTAACTCGTTGTATGGTCAGACGGAAAGAGACGAGTGCGTGGCAAATGTCGGGAATACAACCGAGCCGCTGACTCAAGGACATAAACCACGGGGGCGGCGAATCGTCCATGCCGCGATCGAGCTATTTCTTCTGCTCGAGCAGTTTTCTTGCGGCCGCAAGCTCTTTGGCTTTGGCATCATCGACCTTCGGGTAGGAGAGATTCAAGCTTTCGAGCGTATCGATCACCGCCTCGGCTACTGCGATCCGGCTGAACCATTTATTGTCCGCAGGGATTACATGCCAGGGTGCGTCCGGAGTCGCCGTGTGCTGGATCATGTCCTCAAAAGCTTCCATGTAATCATCCCAGCACGCCCGCTCCTTGATGTCCGCTGCGGAAAACTTCCAGTTCTTCTCCGGCTCGTCCAAGCGCGCCAGAAAACGTCGCTTCTGTTCTTTCTTGGAAACATTCAGAAAAAACTTGCGGACCACCACGCCGTTTCGAGAGAGATAGCGTTCGAAGCAGTTGATATCTTCGAAGCGTTCCTTCCAGATATCCTTGGTCACCAGTTCCTTCGGAATGCGCTCAGCTGCCAATATTTCAGGATGCACTCGCACGACCAGCACTTCCTCATAGTACGAGCGATTAAAAATTCCAATCCGCCCGCGTTCCGGCATGCGCGTCATCGTCCGCCACATGTAGTCGTGATCAAGTTCTTCGGCGGAAGGCGCTTTGAAGGAAAAAACCTGGCAGCCCTGTGGATTGATACCCGACATTACGTGCTTGATGACGCCGTCTTTCCCGGCGGCATCCATCGCCTGAATAACCAGAAGCAGGGCGTAACTGTCTTGCGCGTAGAGCTTGTCCTGCAGATCGGCGAGTTTCTCGATCCCGTCCTTGAGCAGCTTCTCGGCTTCGGCCTTGCTGTGCACTCCGGCCGTGTGCCCCGGATCATGATCTTTGAGGCGAAAGTCTTTGCCGTGCTCGATCCGAAACGGCCTAACCAAGTGCTTCGATTTCTTCATTCATACCCTCCGCGCGCAAAGCCGTGACCGACGCGCTTTTCGCGCCAGTCCTACGACCGAAAAGTCTATACCACCCATGCGGAGAGTCTGCCCGACAGCGCTATTTGCCCGCTTTGGTCGCCGCCTCTTTCGCGTCGCGGAACGCCTTGATATTGCTCTTGTCGATCACTGCCGTACCGGTATCGACGAAAGCTGGAATAGGAGCAAAACTGTCTTTCGACCAGTCGTTGTCCAGCTTAGGAAGTTTGTTGTGATACAGGTCGTCGAGCATATGCAGGCCTACCAGGCTCATGGTGTACGGCTTCTGCGAGATCGTCGCGGCAATCACGCCCTTATCGATCCAATCGAGCGTGTCGGCATCCGTGTCCATCGCAATCACAACCTTATCCTTGACGCTACGGTTGTTCAGGACGGTTGCGACTTCCCGTCCGGCCTGGGCCTCGAGGCAAACGAAGGCATTCACCTTGTCAGACTCTTTTCCGAGAATCTCAGTCGCCGTGTCGAACGCAACCCGCGGATCGCCTGCAATATCCACCACGCGCACCACGTGAATGTCAGGAAAACGCCCCAAGGCTTCGCGATACCCGCGCAGCCGCTCCGCTAGATTCGCCTGCTCGGGGATCGTGAAGAATACTACGTTGCCCTTGTCCTTCAGCTCTTCCGCCAGTCGCTTGCCTCCCAGCAATCCCGCCTGGTAGTTGTTGGTGCCGACAAAAAACAGCCGCTTGCTCACCGGCGCATCCGCGTCGATGGTGATCACTGGAATGCCCGCAGCGATCGCATTATTGATGCTGTACATAAGCACAGCTGGATCGGCAACGCTGATCAGAATTCCCGCTGGCTTCTTCTTGACGGCATCATCAAACGCCGCCAGCTCGGCCTTCGGATCGTATGAGTCCGGACCAACTACCTTGGCCTGCACCCTCAGTTGCTCGGAGGCCTGCATGAAGCCGGCCTTGGCTTCTTGCCAGTAAGGCAACTGAACGTTCGCGGTCACCAGAAAATACTTCTCATCGCTATCGTGCCGCCCACAAGCGGTGGTCGTGATCATGAAGGTAGCAAGAATAACCAGCAAGGAAATGTGGCGCCGAGGTGACATGAGAAGCCTCCTGGAGAGAATTGAGGTCTTGTTGTCCGGGACACATCGAGGTCAGCGCGAACCAAGGAACATTCCCCGGGTCGGCTGCCTTCGGGCAGAGAGTATACGCCTACGGGCGGCCACACCTCGGCTCCTTCTCTGCGCAGCAGGAACTAAGGTGACACATGATGAGACGAGCGCGGCTCAGATGGCCGGCCACGGGAACCAGAAGTTCCCTTACGCGCATCAGGCCTCTTCGGCCTTTGACGGCTTCGCGGGAGTGCTGCTTCTTGGCTTTCGAAACATCAACAATTGACCGCGCTTCACTCCGGGCGCAGACGAGAGCGCATCTCTCCGGCGTGGCGCAGGCGCGCGGCGGGATTTCTTTGCCTTTTGGTTGGCGGCCGCAAGTCTCTCCAATGCGGCAATGGCGCGGTTTAGACGGCTGCGTTCTGCTTTGAGTTCGGCCAGAATCGTTCGGATGTTCACCAGGGCAGTCTCCTCCGTACCCCGAATTCTTCCCGACAATCGGCATAAACGAACAAACCATACGGTCTTGTTCCATTTTCCGAACAAGATTTGCCCAATCCCCAGATCCCCCTTTCTCACAGTACCTTGCAGGAGAAAGCGGACACCTGCCTTCTGGACGTCCGTAACTAGCCGCATCCCGGCTTCCTCGGCGACACTCAGGGCCGTCGAGAACGCGTTCCGGACAGCAATCCCCACCGTCCAACCGCTCTCGCGCGGGGTGTCCCAGAGCACGTCAGAACACACTTCCCTTCCTGCGAACGTCGCGGAAGGCCAGGGAATACACTCCCCGCAAAACCAATTCCGGAGAGATTGCATGCTGAAAAAGATTTCGATGATGTTCGTGTTCATGCTGCTGGGAACCATGGCCGCTCTAGCTCAGAACGGGCGAGGGCACCTCGACGGCCGCTCCGCCATCAACGTCACGGTCGACGGATTCACCTGCAACAATAACCAGGGAGTCATCCCCGCGCTGTCCTGGAGCTTCGGCGTCACGACTCCCACGCAAGTCAACACCGGCGGGGGAGGCGTTTCAGGTAAGGCAAATTTGAGCGATCTGAGCGTCACTCGCCGCGCCGATGGCTGCACGCCGCTGCTGTTTGCGGCCTCAGTGTCCGGCAAGGTCTTCAAGTCAGTCACCATCGTTCAGCAAGACGTCCAGAAGGACGACACCTTCACCGTGACCTTGCAAGACGTCATCATCTCCAGCTACCAGCTAGGCGGCAACCACTCCGACGAAGTTCCTGCCGAAACCATCGGCTTCAGCTACGAGAAGATCTGCGTAGCCGACAACGGTACCGGCAGCAAAGGATGTTGGGACCTCTCGCAGGGACGTGCGTTCTGAGCAAACCCCATCAAGCATGAAGAAAGCCGCCCGTAAATGCGGCTTTTTTGTTCCTAGAGTCTCGAACCGGCGAACTCTACTTCACTACAAGATTCGAGAAATAGGCATCGGTCGTGCTGTGTGCCCACAGCCCGATCTGCCCATGACCGTCTCCCAATTTCAGATCGTTGACAACCAGGGCCGGCTGCGTAGCGCCATTCACAAACAATTGCGCCTTCGTCCCATTTACGACAATCTTCATCTTCGTCCAAGCACCGGTATCCATGTCGGCATAAGACTCATACACGCCCGGATTCTCCTTGCGCAGACGCTGCCAGGGATAGTCAGGCGCCGACACATACTGCGTCGTGTGGTTGCGCCGCAACTGATCGTCGCAACGCGCATTGGTCGGCCGCAGGTAGAAATATTCGCCCTTCTGTCCTTTCTCCTGCACGCGGAAAGCAACTCCAATAAAGCCACGCGAGTCCGCCGGCGCGCCATTGCGCGGCGCTCCAGCAACATCGACTTCAATAGTCCCATCCTTAAAGTCAGGACCAGTGAGGATGGCCATCATGTCCTCGTCCCCGTTCTCAGAACCGGCACTCGGCACCAGATGCACCGCGCCACGGCCCTTGTAGGTAACCGGCTCGGCCTTGCCGCCGACCGCCGTCAGATCTTTCGCGCTATCGAGACGAAAACGAGTTTCTTTCGCATCGCGCGCCAGCGCAAACGCGAAGAGCAGCAATACCGTGATCCCAAGGAATAACCGGAACAGTGGCCGCATGCAGTCACCTCCAGAAGATGGTCGTGCACGCAACTGAGACGAAGGTGCGCACCGTTTGTGAGCGACGCAATAAAGAAACGTAGCGCCGGCATCTTGCGAGGGCGTCCTCGCCCTCGCTCAACTTGCAATCACCACTGCCGGCGGGACGCCGGCGCTACATAACAAATCGTCTTTGTTCAGCCTTACTTCAACTGCACATCCATATTCAAATTCCGCGCTAGAAACGCCCACGAGTCCGCCGTCTCTTCAATCGTCTTCGAAATCGGCTTCCCTGCCCCGTGCCCAGCTTTGGTCTCAATGCGAATCAAAACCGGCGCCGCTCCCGCCTGATCCGCCTGCAAGGTCGCCGCAAATTTGAAGCTGTGCCCCGGAACGACGCGGTCATCATGATCCGCAGTCGTAACCATGGTTGCCGGATACTTCGTCCCCGGCTTCAGATTGTGTAGCGGCGAATACGCGTACAGAGCTTTGAACATCGCTGGATCATCCGACGACCCGTAATCCGACGTCCAGGCCCAGCCAATCGTAAATTTATGGAAGCGGAGCATATCCATCACCCCAACCGCCGGCAACGTGGCTCCAAACAGATCAGGGCGCTGTGTCAGGCAGGCACCCACCAGCAGCCCGCCGTTGCTGCCCCCTCGAATAGCCAGCTTGGCCGGTGAGGTGTACTTGTTTGCAATCAAAAATTCCCCTGCCGCGATGAAATCATCAAACACGTTCTGTTTTCGTAACAAGGTTCCTGCTTGGTGCCATTCCTCGCCGTATTCCCCGCCTCCCCGCAGGTTCGGCTGCGCGTAGACCCCGCCCATCTCCAGCCACACCGCCGTGCCCACCGAAAACGCCGGCGTCATCGAGATGTTGAAGCCACCGTACGCGTACAGCAGTACAGGATTTTGTCCATCGAGCTTCAGCCCCTTCTTCGCCGTGATGAACATCGGTACGCGCGTGCCGTCTTTGCTCTTGTAGAAGACCTGCTTCGTCTCGTACTTTGCGGCATCGAAATCGACCTTGGGCTGTCGGAAAACAGACGACTTCCCCGCCGCAAGGTCGTAGCGATAAATCGTGGTCGGCGAGATAAAACTGGTGAAGGCGTAGAAAGTCTCCTTGTCCTTGCGCTTGCCCCCGAATCCTTCCGCCGTTCCGATCCCGGGCAGATCCACGGTTCGCTGAAGCTTGCCTGCAAGATCGTAAATACGAACTTCGGTTTGCGCGTCCTTGAGATACGAAAGCACAAACGCATCGTTGATGACGTTGGCGTGATCGAGTTTGTCCACCCCTTGCGGAACGATCGTCTTCCACGCAGCGCGTTCCGGATGGCGAGTATCAATCGCGATCACGCGTCCACGCGGCGCATCCAGATCCGTCTTGATCCAGAACACCGGCCCGTCGTTGTCAAGGAACTGGTATTCGGCGTCGAAATCGTCGAGCAGCTTGACCACTTCCGAGTCCGGCTTGGTCAGGTCTTTGTAATACAGCCGGTTCTTCGGCGACGTGCCTTGCCACACGGCGATCACGAGGTAGCGCCCGTCGTCGGTAACGCTTCCGCCGAACCCGAGTTCCTTATTGTCCGGACGGTCGTAGATCAACTTGTCTTCCGACTGCGGCATGCCCAGCTTGTGGTAATACAGCTTGTGAAAGTAGTTGGCATCGCGCAACATCGTGCCCTGCTTGGGCTCGTCGTAACGGCTGTAGAAAAATCCCTTGCCGTCTTTCGTCCACGAGGCTCCGGAAAACTTCACCCACCTCACCAGGTCGGGAAGATCCTTGCCAGTATCCACATCGCGAACCCGCCACTCCATCCAGTCCGAGCCCGAAGCCGAAGTTCCGTACGCCAGCAGTTTGCCGTCGTCCGTAACAGCGTGCCCGACCAACGCAACCGTGCCGTCGGCCGAAAGCGTATTCGGATCGAGCAGCAAGCGCGGCTCCGCGGTCACCGACTCAGCCACCAGCAGCACGCTCTGATTCTGCAAACCAGTGTTGTGCTGATAGAAATACCGCCCGCCCTGTTGCTCCGGAACTCCATAGCGTTCATAGTTCCACAGCTTCTTCAAACGATCATGGATCGCCTGCCGGTACGGAATCTGTTCGAGATAATGGAACGTAACCTTGTTCTCTTCCTCGATCCAAGCACGCGTATCGGCCGAATCTGTGTCCTCCAGACCGCGATACGGATCGGCGACCTTGGTCCCGTGATAATCGTCAACCTGGTCGACCGTCTTGGCCTTGGGATAGGTCAAACTGGGCGGAGCATCGTTGCTGGCGGCAAACAGCGTCATGGCAAAGGCAAGCGTAGCAAGGGCAATCAGGAGCATCAGAATTCCTGGACGAGCAAAATTCATGAACTTCCTCTCGGGATGCGATGTCTGGGGTATGACAGAAGTATAACGTGCCGGAAGCTTGCGTCCTTCCGGTCGTCGGAGGTTCGTATCAGGGCGCGCCTTCAGACGCCGAACCGCGCCGCTCTATTGTGCCCCTTTAGGGGCGGCCGCCGTAACCGACCCCACGCCGTCCCACCGGACACGGACCTGATGAACCTCGGTAATGTCCTACTTACCACGGATGGGCCATACCCCCAGCCCATAGATCCAAATAGGATGACTCGCATGGGTACGCTGATGATCGAGAGCACATTTTCCGACGAACTGATTCATCGCCTGGCCGAGCGTTATGAAGAAGACCCGACCGAATTCACGCAATTGCCACCACCCACGGTCGCTTCGTCTTTCGCCCGCCAAACCGTCTCCGAACTCCGCAACGAAGGCCTGGTCGAAGAAGAAATCCGTGGCGTAATTCGCCTGACCCCGCGCGGCTATAAAGAATACAAGCGGAAGGCGGCGGGAACCGTCAGGGCCTGGGCCTAAAAACGCAGATTTGGGGCTTGCGGCCTTGGGTCTCAGGCTTCGGCGTTCAGCGAATTAACTTCAGCTTCACTTTCCGCCCACCCCATGGCTACCGCGGGACCGATCCCGCGGATGATAAAAATCCCAAAACAATATCTCCTGTTTCTGGATCAAGCGGGACGAGATCCTGCAGCGAGATCACGTCTTTCTTGCCCTTGATACCGACGTACACGGCGTTATAAGCAGTGTCGCCCACGTTTTCGACACGGTGCTTGAAAGGCGCAAACCAACGGGCTTCGCCGGGCTTGGCGAATACTTCAGTTACTTTGCCTTTGTCGTCAGTGAACTTAAGATGGCCCGCGGTAATTACCACAACCACGCCTCCGGGATGCTCGTGCATGCCGGACTTCTCGTGGGAACCGTAGTGAACCGCGACGACCTGGACGCGCTCGTTTTCAAAATCCAGTCTGTAGTGGGTAGGCTCTATTTTGGTCGGGTCCTGAGCCGACGCGACCTGAGTCGCCAGACACACCACAATTGCGAGAACAATACTGCGGAGATCCATGCTGATCCTTGGCTTTGGAATGGAAACGCGTTCCGTGGAACCCTACTCTCAGCGCCAATAGGGTGTCTATTAACCAGTCGTGGTCTCCACGCGAAGAAACGTTTGCAGTGCCAGTCCGGATTCTTCTTTCGAAAAAAATGGGCCGCCTCTCGGCGGCCCTTCCCTGACTACAAACTTTCTTTATCTCCCTAGCCTGTCACCTGTGACCTGTCACCTGACCTGTCACCTGTGACCTGTCACCTATGACCTGCCTCGCTAGTCTCCCGAAACCAGTTCCCCGACTTCCGGCTTCGCTGGCGTTGCTGGCGCAGAAGCAATCCCGCCATTGTTCTTCAGCGCGGTCAGCGGGATGAATCCACCTTCCGACGTCGGCGTCTTCTCCTTCAGAACGACTTCGCGATACATCGCCGCCATGCGGGCGTTGTAAGCGGGATCTTCTTTCTGCTTCTGATCGCGCGCCCGGAGCTTTTCTTCTCTCGCGGTCTTCGCAATGCCCAGGTTGTCGAGATCGTGCTGCACTTCCTTGGTCACCATCTCATCCTGCAGCACCAGTGAGTGATCGGTGCTCTCGAGCTTCACTTTCTTGCCGCCCGCGAAGATCTCATGCCGCCCGTGCTCCTCGTACCACTTGGTGAGGGTAGCCGTCATGTGCATCTTCTCGATGATGTTCCGCCAGCCCACGCCCGTGTTGTAAGCGCAGAAGGAAATCTCGCCTTCCTGCGTCGCATACGGAATAATGCACTGCTCGGTGCGCCGGAAGTCGTAGTTGAACAGGTCCTGGAACCACATGCCTGCAATAAACAGGAAGTTCCAGCGATCCTTGCGGCGCTTCATGACATCGTCAATCGTGCGGTCGGGACCGACCTTGCCGTAGTTCTTTCCAGTCACGTTGTAGTTCTTGTCGAACTTCTGCAGCAGGTCCATCAGCTTGAAGTGCGTCGGCGACTGGAACGGATCGTAGTTCTTCATCAGGCACAGCGCCATGCCGATACCGCTCCAGAACTTGCTGCGGGCCGCATCGTTGACCTTGGCGATGTCCTTCGCGAGCTGATCGCCCTTCAGGAACGCCGTAACCGGCACGGCCTCCTTGGTTTCCTTATCGATCATGACGGCCATGCCGGTGCCGCAATTCGGGTGACAGCCGCAAGAGAGCTGGCCCCAATCGTTATTGGCATCGTTGGCGTGCATCACGTCGGCCCAGTCGCTGAAGGTTCCCATAAAGCTGATCGGGAACCAGTCGCGGGTAGGCTCGCCGAGGCCGGTCTGATTCTTCACGTCGTGCGCCAGATGGCTCAGCGTATAGCGCTGCGCCTGGCGCCGCTCATCGGTAACTGCTTCGTCGCGTCCCGTAAAGCTGACGGGTTGGAACGACAGGAAGCCGATCTTCTTCGGATTGTCGAGCGCGAACTTGATGATGTTACCGACCTGCTCGTTATTAATTCCGTTCACGATCGTGACGACCGGAACGATCTCGCAACCGGCCGCGTGCAAATTGTCGATCGCCTTGAGCTTCACATCAAACAGGTTGCCGACCGCACGATGCGAGTTCGCTGCGTTGCCGATGCCATCAAACTGCAAGTACGCATAACGCAATCCGGCTTCGACGGCTTGCTGCGCGAACTCGAGGCTCTTCGCGAACTCGATGCCGTTGGTCGCAGCCTGTACCGAGTTGTAGCCAACCTTGCGCGCATAGCGAACCGCATCCAGGAAGTACGGGGACAACGTCGGCTCGCCGCCTGAGAACTGCACCGACATCTGGCGGCGCGGCTTGATCGTTACGGCGTTATCGAGCACGGTCTTGATGTCTTCCCAGGTCAATTCATGGACGAACCCAACCTGGTTCGCGTCCATGAAGCAGGGATCGCACATCATGTTGCAGCGGTTCGTGAGGTCCACCGTCAGCACCGATCCGCGACCGTACTTCACCGTCGACGAACCGTGGTTGTGCAGCTTCTCGTCGTTGTGAGCCTTGATGTCGCGGCCCGGGAATACCTCTTCCAGATGCTGCGAGAACTCAGGGTCAATCGACATCACGTCTTCGAAGTGACCGTGCTTCGGGCAATCCTTCACCATCAGTATCTTGCCGTCGCGCTCAATGATGGTGGCCTTGATCTCGCCGACCTTTTCGTTGAGCAGAATTTCGTGGGGCAGCTCGCCATCCAGAATCTGCTGGCGAATTTCCGGCACACACTTCGGACAGAGCGAGTCCGTGGTGCGCGGCCAGCCCAGCGGCGGCTTGGATTTCTCGTAAGACTTGAGCAGGGGCTTATCGGACCACTTCGGCGTGGGAGACGGATTCGGCTTGATGCGGTTCAGGCGTTCGAAAACTGCCCAGACTCCCGTCGCGGCGACGGTGACTGCCTTTTCCAAGTACTTCACAGGTTTATGCATCATGCTCTCGCTTTCGAAATGCAGGCTCTAGGCTTTGGGCACTAGGCGCTAGCTTTTGGTCCCTGCCGTTTCGGTTTTCGCCCGCGCTCTTCCGGTTTCAAGGGCCGAAATACCGCAAGCATCGTGCCTGCGTCGGAATTCCCTGGGATGAACCTTGGAGCGCCGGAGACCCGTTCCGGCCAACACTACTTCGCCACCTATCCTATTGAGGGGGAAAGCCTATAGGCCCCTGAAAGGCAACAAAACGCGCAAAATCGAGGTCCAGTGGCGGAATCGTGCATTGAATGGAACATGAATTTCGAGGGTAAAGCATTGAAAAGAAGAGGCCTTATCACGAACCAGTGTGACGCCATGTTCGCCAGCGTGAAGCATCAGTGAAGCCTTGTCATCGAAGCGATTCAAAGTGGTGCCCTATAAGCTATGTCATCCTGAGCGGAGTGAGGCGCAAGTCGAACGCAGTCGTAGGACCCCATGCAAGTGAGCACTGCCACCGGCCCGCTAGACTTTTCAACCGAATCATTGTTCAAATCTCCAAGTCCCACATCCTCCGCATCTCCACAAACAGACTTCAACCGCCTCAATCAGTCTGCCCCTCCTTAGCGACCTTCGCGGATTTTCTTAGCGCCCTTAGCGGTTAAAAGCTTCGTCGCCCGTCTAAACTGTCGGCTCACTCAGAACGAAAAGTCCCGGAGAACAAAATGACGACATCTTTCCAGCGGGTAACCATCAGCCTGATCACGATGTTCCTGCTGCAAGCCTTTACTTACGCAGCCGACATCACCACTGCCGACGCCCTCCTCCGCGCCATGCACGACCGCTACTCCGCCACCTGGTACGACACGCTGACCTTCACCCAGAAGAGCACCACCTACAATCCCGACGGCACTACCAAAGTGGAAACCTGGTACGAAGCCGCCCTTCTCCCGGGCAAACTCCGTATCGACATCGGCCCGCCCGCCGACGGTCACGCCTATCTCATGGTCGATGGCAACGCTACCATCTTCGAGAGGGGCAAAGACCCGCGCTCCCGTCCGCTCGTCAACTTGCTGCTCGTTCTCGGCTTCGATGTCTACAAGCAATCCCCGGAAACGACACTGAAAATCGTTCAGTCCCAGAAGATCGACACAAGCAAGTTTCACGAAGAAACCTGGGAAGGCCGCCCGGTCTACGTGGTCGGTGCAGAAAAAGGCGACACCAAATCCCCGCAGTTCTGGGTCAACAAAGAACGCCTGCTCTTCGTCCGCCTGTTCGAACCGGCCCGCGCCAACCCCGCCAACACCGACGACATCCGCTTCGTGAACTATCAACCCCTGTCCGGAACCTGGATCGCCGCACGAGTAGAAATCTGGAATCAAGGCAAGCTGGTTTTCAGCGAAGACTATTCCGACATCAAAGCAAACCCAAAACTTGACGCAGCCCTATTCGACCCAAAACAATTCAGCGCGGACCGCCGGCCTTAGTGGAATGGAGCACGGCTGCCTGGGTCCAGGAGCGTTCTAAGGAGCCAGTGGAGTTTCGATGCCCGGATTCTTCGCCTGCTGAAGATCCGTCACCGACGTCAACAGCGGCCAGCCTTGCGCCAGTACGTAATCCAGCCACGCACCGGCCATCTGCGAAGTGAGCACCGCCACCACGACCAGTGTCGTGTAGAACTTGGGGCTGATAATCCCGGCCTCGAAAGCTACGCTGGCCAGCACGATGCCTGGTCCGCCCCGAGCATTCGTGGTGATTGCAAGGTTGAGCAGATCGAGCCCGCGAAAGCCCGCGCCGCGTCCAGCCAGAGCCACCGACAGAATCTTCACACCACAACTTCCAAATAGAAACGCGACCAGCATCCCCAATGAAAAACCGTGGATCAGATCCAGTTTGAGCCCGACGATCGCAAAGTACACCGGGATGAAGAACGCGAAGGCCACCTTCCCAATTGCCTCCAAGGCGTCGGCGAACAGGCGGCGTCTCTTGTGCACCACGGCGAACCCAGCCAGGAAAGCGGCGAACACCAGGCTCACGTTCAAGGCGCCAGCCACGACGCAATACCCCAGCAGCACCGCGATCGCATACCGCCACCGGCGACTGCTTCGCGAACACATTGAACGACGACTTGTTGAGTCGCTTGATCAGTCGGGGCACGAGCGTCAGGCCGAGCCCGAAAAATCCGATGGTGACGAGCAGGTGATACGACAACTCCCACGGATCGAGCGCAGTCTTTCCGGCCAGGGCCGTGGCTACCGCCAGCGCCAGCCAGAGCACAATATCTTCCAGCACCGCGACCCCCAGCACCAGCCGCGCAAACCGTGTGTGCAGAATTTTCAAATCCGCAAAAATCTTCGAGACCACCGGCACCGACGTGACCGTAACGCCCACCGCCAGAATGATGATGAGCGAAATTCGGTTCCCGTTGGTCCCGCCAGGGAAGGACGAATGAGCCAAGGCCCGAACACCAGCGCCAGCACAAACGGAATTCCCGTGCCCACGATCGCGAGCCAGCTCACCTCGCGCCGCTCCTCGCGCGTGAAAAGCCGTTGCGCCTCAGCCCCCGACAAGAACATCAGCAGCAACAGCCCCAGCCAGTACACAAAACTCAAAATGGTGGACTGGGTGATCGTGGCATTCAGAATCCAAGGCACGCGCCCAAGCAGCGCCGGGCCCAGCACCACTCCAGCCAGAATTTCCCCAACCACCTTCGGCTGGTGCAGTTTCACAAAGACATAACCCAGCAACTGGGCCAGTGAGACCAGCATCAGTAGCACGAACAACATCGATGTGAGATCGGCGTTCGACAAGTTCAGGTTACCGTAGCCTTCGATGCAGGCGGGGCGTCTTCCCAAGGAAAATATTGAGCGCGTAGGTAAGCTTCAATCCGCCACTGCATCGGCCTGATACCGGCTCAACACATCTTCCCGCGTCACCACTCCCTCCAACTCCCGCAAATCCGCGCGATTCACCACCGGAATCAAATCCGACTGCGTCACACATCGCAACGCCGCATCCATCGCGAGATCGGGATAAAGATACGGCAGCTTCTGCGCCGGCAACACCGACGCCAGGGTCAACGCTCCCTTCCCTTCCTTCATCATGCGTTCGATCAGATCACGCGACACTGCCGTCCACCCGCTGGGGGCCAGCCGCACAAGAAAAGTCTTCTCCTCAGCATCGCGCGTACGAATCTCCACCCGCTCAATCGGGTCAGCACCATCCAACACAATTTCCGGCACCTCCTTCATCGCATCTTCAACCCGCAAGATCTCCTCGTCGCGCTGCTCCTCCAGTGATGGCAGCACAAGACCATCCTGCCGCGTCAGAACGTCAAAGATCGGCACCGGTTGCAGGCTGCGTGAGATGAGATAGGCCACAGTGTTCGCCACAATCACGGGAACGATGATCGAGTAGTTGCCGCTGGTCTCGAGCACCATGAACACCGACGTCATCGGAGCACGCAGGAACGCCGCAAACAGCACGCCCATGCCGATGAGCGCGTATGTCCCGGTGGAGACCGAGAGCAGCGGAAAGAAATGCCGCTCGATTCCGCCAATCGCGCCACCCAGCATCGCACCCACAAATAATGTCGGGGCGAACATTCCTCCTGGCGCACCGCTCACAAACGAAAGCGTGGTCGCCAGAATCTTCAGCCCCGCCAGCGCCGCCAGCATCTTCCACGTGAACTGGTCGTGCATGGCCTGATCCATGAACTCGTAGCCCGCGCCCATCACCTGCGGAAATCCACTCCACCCAATCAGTCCGATCAAAAACCCAGCCGCCGCCGGCTGCACATACTGCGTCCAGCGCGGCAACGCGCGCAGGCGCGGCCGGAAAAATCCGATCGCCTTCGAGAAGATTACCGCCGCAAATGCGCCCGCAATCCCCAGCCCCGCGTATGCAATCAACTCCGCAGGACGCGTGAACGCCGTCACCGGAATTCGGAACAACGCATCCGCTCCGAGGAACCAGCGCATCACCACTACGCTCGAGATCGCCGACAACACCACTGATCCCAGAATGCCCGCGCTCCAGCGCCCGATCACTTCCTCAATCACGAACAGCACCGCCGAAATCGGCGCATTGAACGCCGCTGCCAATCCGGCCGCCGCCCCGACTGGCGCGAGCAACCGCAAATTCTCGCGCGACAGCTCCAGCCGCCGCCCTAACGCCGAAGCCAGCGATGCCCCGATCTGCAGCGACGGATCTTCCGGCCCCAACGACTGTCCGGACCCAATCGCCAGCCCCGAACAAATGAATTTTCCAATCGCGTTTTTGAACGGAATGTATCCGTTGTAGATATAAAGCGCGGCCTTGGTCTGGTTGACGCCACTTCCCCGAATCGCCGGGAAGAAACGGATGACGAGAAACGCGACCAGCAACCCGACAGCAGTCGGGGCCCCGATAATCCGCAGCGCCGAAGGATGCGGCAGCGGTCCCATCAACGCGATGCGGCACCAGTCGATCGCTACGCGGAACGACACCACCGCCAGCCCGGAAAAAATTCCAATAAAAATCGAGAGGATTAGGAAGAAGCGCTCTTCTTTAAAGTCCGTGTGAAAGGTGAGCCGTGCCAAGCGGCGGGCCAGCGAGTCGGTCCCACGCTCAACTACGGGTGGATTCGTCTCGAGGTTCGGCGTCACTTCCGCGGCGCCGCTCACCGGTCTACCGCTTCCCGGTTGCGTGAGATCAGCAGCAGCGCCAGGTCCGCGCCCTCCGGTTCGCCACACACCGCGGCCGTCTGCTGCTCAATCCCGAAAATCAGGTCCATCAACGTGTCGGGGAGATCGCCGTTGCTGGGCGCGCCGATGCGACGAATGTCCGGACGCGCCGCCTGCCATCGAGTCCACAGCGACGGCAAATCCGTGTTCAGCGGGAACTGATTCGCACTGCCGCCGACGCTCAGTTCAATGCCCTTGGACGCTGCACAACTCTGCAATCGCTCGCCCGCCTGCGCAAACGCGCTCGTGATGCGACGATTCCGTTCCACGTCCGGAATGCGCCGCAAAAAAGGATCCGTCTCCAAAACCAGCGACGCCATTTGCAGACGCTCGCGCATGTGCGCATCGTCGGGATTCGCTTTCGTGCTTTCCTCCAGATACCGCACCGCCGTGCGATAGTGCCCCAGTTCAAAGGCCGCTTCTCCCGCCCCGGCCAGCGCGACCGCATCCTTACTATTCAATTTCAACACCGATTCGTATTGCCTCAGTGCATCCCCGTAAGCGCCGGCGTGGGCAAACATCCCAGCCAGCTTCCCGCGTTGTTCGGGATCGGGAGGCATCACCTGCGCCAGCGAAAGCAACTCGGCCTGCGCCTGCGGCCAAGCCCTCTGCTGCAAAAGAAAATCAATCAACTCGAAACGCGTTTTGCGGCGATTCGAATCAGGGTCGCTCGTCCACGCCCCATAAATCGCGTTATGGTAATAGCGAATCGCATCATCAATCGATCCGCGCCGTGCCGCCAGCCGCGCCAATGCCAGATTGATCGTGCTGTCCTGCGGAGCCGCATTCCACAAACGCAGCAAATACGCTTCCGACTCGTCGAGTCGCCCGGTCTCCCGCAGCGCGCGCGCCAGGTTCAGCTGGTATTCAGGATTGTCCGCGTCGTACACCAGCGCCGCGCGAAAGTCGTCCAGCGCCTGCACCGGACGTCCTGCCCTGACTTCCATGAGCCCGGCCTGGTAAGCATGTCGCGCGATGCCCTTTTCGTTCGCCTTCAGCCGAGTCACCAGCCTCGAAACAATAGCGAATCCCACAATCGCAATCAAAATCAGCACCGCCAGTACCAGCGGTGTACGCCGAGCCAACGGCTTGGGCGCGCTATCGTTCATCGGAGTACGGAATCCAATCGTAAAGGATCGAAATCATAGATGGGAAGCGCGAGCGTCAAGATCCGATCAGCCGCACTTTAAATCCTTTCATCTCGACCGAAGTGAGGCGCCAGCCGAGCGTAGTGGAGAGACCTTGTGTCTTCCGAATTCGAATATGAGCTTCGCCGATTTCCTTAATTACCCAATTACTCAAATGCCCAGTTACGAAGTCCACCAACAACGCATCTTGACACCAACCTCCGCTTTCGTAGACCCTTACTCACCCTATCTTCGGAGGCTTTCATGCCCAAATACGTGATTGAACGCGAAGTCCCCGGCGCAGGCAAAATGACGCCCGATCAACTCACCGCCATCTCGCAAACTTCCTGCGGTGTGCTCCGCAAACTCGGCTCTGAAATTCAGTGGGTCAACAGCTACGTCACCGACGACAAAATCTACTGCATCTATATCGCGCCGAATGAAGAGATGGTCCGCGAGCACGCGCGCCAGGGAGGCTTCCCTGCCAACAAAATCTCCCAAGTCCGCAGCGGCATCGATCCCACGACCGCCGAAGGCTAAAGAAACGCAAATTGCGTTACTGCAGTGCCGGATAGGCGAGAGACTCCGCTGGAGAACGTTGGCTTCCTCGAAAGTTTGGCCTCCTCTCCAATCCGAAGCCGCCGGAAGAACCCGACCGCCGCGGGGTGAGGGAAACCAGCCGTGGAGCGGCGGCATAGAAATAGCCCAGCGCGTAAGCGCTGGGTAAGCGGCCAAAAAAGACGCGAGCCCCGGAAGGGCGGCACCCACGCGACGCGGGCGTAAGCCCGCCAGCTACGCGACAACGATCCTTACTTCCTAGCCAAAAACTTCCCGATCCCCAACCGCACCTGAAACGTATTAATCCCCGGATTCAGCGTCGCCAGACCGGCATTCGAAATATGCATGTACCTCGCCTCAATGCTCCACGCGTGCCGCTCACCAAGGAAATGAAACCCAAACACCCCGCTGGTCGTAAAATTCACCGCGTTCGTTCCCGTGGGCACCGTGTGATTGGTGAACAAAGTGCCGCCATCGATCTCGAGGTAAGGCACGACTGAACTCCGGGTCGCGAAATTCCACTTCAGATCAATCGGATTGAATCCCGCTCCATAACTCGTGTTCGCCGGCTGAAACACAAGAAACACCGGCACCGCATCCACTGCGTACTCGAACCGCCCCTTCAGAAATCCCGGCCCGTGCGGCCGCGTCAGGATCCATCCATATCGCAACCCGAGATTCCACACACTCGTATTCTTCGTCCCACCGGGCACCGTGTGTCCGCCGCCCGTCCAAAGCTGAACCTCGCGCCCGCCTTCCTCAGGAAGCTGTTGAGCGTACGAGCGACCGGCAAAACTTCCGACCAGAGCGAACGCAATGATCCACCAGCGGGAACACATCTGCATAGTCGTAGGTGACAGCACGATACAGGAAGCGAATCGCCTCAGCAACGTGCGCCCCTCGATTCGCATTTGGTCACGCAAAAGAATGTTGCATCTCAAAAAACGAAAGACTCAGAAACTCAGGCGCAACCAAAGCCGCGGCGGACGTCGGCACAAAACGCCGATTCGCGAGTCAGGGCACGCAATGCTGGGGTCTGCACAAACTACAAACTTTCCCTCATCCCCAACGCGGGGAATTTCCGGCTACACTATGTGCTGGGCGTGCCGGGAATTCGCAAGGAGAAAACCGGCACTATGCGACTCACTTGTCTTTTGCTTCTGGCGATCTCGCTTCCCCTCGCCACCGTTGGCTGCGGCGGGCACCGCGACCGCACCTACGATCCCTACTACAACGACTACCATCGCTGGGACGATCACGAGCGGGTCTATTAACAACCACGTAGTTGAAACGCACTGCGATCCTCACCGCGATTACCGCAAGCTCAACCAAGACGAGCAGAAGGAATACTGGAACTGGCGGCACAACCATCCGGACCGCGATCACGATCACGACCACCGATAGGACCCAGGAGCCGCATCACCCCAACCCCAATCCTCCGTCCACAGCCAGGATCTGCCCAGTAATAAAGGATGGAGCCTCGGCGAAAAAGCGCACGGCAGCGGCCACCTCGTCCCCGCTGCCGTTGCGCTTCATGGGCGTCACTCGCACCATCTTCCGCATGAAAGCCTTCGCCGCCTTCTCTCCCAGATCGATCATGCCAGGAGCAACCGCATTCACGGCAATCTCAGGAGCCAGCGCCTTGGCCATGACCTTCGTCAACATATGGAGCGCCGCTTTTGAAGAACAGTAGTGCGCGTGCGAAGGCCACGGCACCAATCCGCCCAGCGACCCCATGTTGATCACCTTCCCGCGCCGCTCTCGCAGATGCCGCAACGCCTCGCGCGTTACCAGAAACGGCCCGCGCGTGTTCGAAGCAAAAATCGCATCCCACTGCGCCAGTGTTATCTTCTCGAACTCCACCGTCTCGTAATTAGCGGCGTTGTTCACCAGAATGTCGATCCCTCCGAACTCCTTCACTACCTCCTTTATCGCGTGCTTCACACTCTTCTCGCTGGTGACATCGCACTGCAAAGCAACCGCCCGCACTCCAAGACTCGCGAGATCGATTACCGTATGCTGCGCCTCGCGAGCCGAACGGTTGAAAGTAATGGCGACATCGGCCCCAGCCCGAGCCAGCGCTATCGCCGACGCACGACCCAAGCGCTTCGCGCCCCCAGTGATCAGCACGGCCTTGCCAAGCAGAGGCAGATCCACATTCTTCTTCATGGACCGGAATTGTACCGTTTTAAAGCTTACGGCTGATCTGAGGATGACAACTGGCGATTGGCACACCAGGCGGCTCAATTCATGATGTGTGGAATAACGTGACAAAACGCGAAAGGTAGATGCTGTGGTGAACAACAACCGGACGAGCTAGCAGGGACGATACACCCTCCACGAAACCGTCCCCAGGCTCCAATTCGAGATGCCACTCGCCAACCCCACCCTCAAGCCGCAGAGCGGCCGCATAGGCTAGCCCAGCGCGTAAGCGCTGGGTAAGCATCGATAACCGAGCGAGCCCCGGAGGGGCGGCACACCGCGAAGTGGGCGCGAGCCACGAGCCTTGCGATCCAGTCGCTACTGCAGCGCAATTCGACAGACCTGGGTCGCGTGCCCATCGGACTTTCTAACAGTTAACTTCCGCCTATTACTCGCTTACCGACGCAGCCAGCACACAATCCCCAACTAAATCCATTTAACACAAACACAGAATTACCCCGCCCGATGTATAGACTTCTTTACACACCAGCCAATTGAAATTAACGCCGAAAATGCTAAACTCCGCCCATGGCTGACGCTCGCCAAGTCCTTGTCTACACCCGCAAAGGCTGCCATCTCTGCGAGATCGTCAAGGAAAGCCTGGTCAAACTCGAACGCCGAGGCCTGTTCCGCTGGCAGGAAGTCGACGTCGACACCGACGAACAACTCCGTCGCCAATTCACCGACGAAGTCCCGGTCGTCTTCATCGACGGCCGCAAAGCCTTCAAGTACCGCATGGATGAACGAGAATTCCTCCGCAAGCTTGCCAGCTAGCGAGGCGTATTCCGCATTTCTGAGAACGCCGCAGTCCCCCACCACCCTCGTCGCGCTGCTTCAACAGTCATAAAGTCTTGGGTTCTGCTGCAGATTTGGCGTGTCGCTGCGCACACACACGTGTCTTCCGTGACACGCCCACCGTGACCTGTACCTCCAAAACCCCTGACTTTTCGGCCGCTCTGCCTTCGGTGGCTCACCTGCTGTCTCAAGCCTGACACAACTGAAGGAGGCCGCTCCCGTGATACGTCAGATCGCAGCTCTTGTGTTCATCTTCGTTTGCACCACCGTCGCTTGGATGATTCTCGGTGCGACTATTTTCTCCCGCACCTATTCCACTAACCAGCAACTGGAAGGCCGCGTTGTATCCACGTGGGGATCACCCCAGGAACAATCCCCGCCCACTGCTTGCTATAAGAAAATCGAAATCACTCCGGTCACGGAACAACTCCCGGGCAAAACCACCACCCGCAACGACAAGGTCGAGCGTTACTTCCCGCTCCCTCTGGAGGCCAGCACCGTTAACGTAAAGCTCGACCTCGACCACCGCCAGAAGGGTCTGCTCTGGTACAGCACTTACGCCGTCGCCTTCAGCAGCGACTACAAATTCCGCAATGACACGGGAGAACCCCAAACAGTCGACTTCCATCTCGCGTTCCCTGCACAGCGTGCCGTTTACGACGGCCTCGTCATGGAGGTCGACGGCCAATCACTCCCGATATCCGCCAATGATCAAGGCGCCGACGTCCAAGCCGAGGTCGCTCCCGGCCACACCGTGGTTCTCCACACCGCGTACCGATCCCAAGGTTTGACCAGCTGGCGTTACAAGCTCGGCTCCGGAATCGCTCAGGTCAACAACTTCGTCCTTACCATGAACACCAACTTCAAGGACATCGACTTCGCCGACGACACCCTTTCCCCGACCAAGAAGCAACCTACCTCCGATGGCTGGCAGCTCACCTGGCAATACTCCAATTTGCTATCCGGATTTCAAATCGGCATGACTATGCCTGAAAAACTTCAACCCGGCCCGCTCGCCGGACAAATTAGCTATTTCGCGCCCATCTCCCTCTTCTTTTTCTTCTTTCTGATGTTCATCATCAGCACGCTCCGCAACATCGATCTCCATCCCCTCAATTACTTCTTTCTCGCTTGCGCGTTCTTCGCCTTCCACCTGCTGCTCGCGTATCTGGTCGACCACATCTCCATCCACGCCGCCATGGTGATCTCATCGCTCGTCTCCATCACGTTGGTTGTGAGTTACCTTCGCCTGGTCGTCGGCATACGTTTTGCCGCGCTCGAGGCTGGCATCGCGCAGCTCATCTACTTGGTTCTTTTTTCGTACGCGTTTTTCTGGAAGGGCTTCACCGGCCTCGCGATTACCGTAATCTCGATCGTGACTCTCTTCGTCGTGATGCAAGCCACCGGGCGCATCCGTTGGTCTGAGAGACTAGCCCGTCGCATCTCTCCGCCCCTCCCGAACAACGCGTAGACAAATAGGGGCAGCCGCATGACCCTGCTCCCCGCTTTCTGTTCTCGTATATTCGCGCTAGTGGTACTACGGCTATTCGCCCGTTACCCGGTGAGCCTCCGCGGTTAGGGCGTTCGCCCCAATTCCGCTACAATCTCCCCGGCCCATGCTGCGCACCCAGCTCTACGCCGATCCCGGCAACCTCTTCCTCCACGACCTCGTCCTCGAGTCCTGCCGCAGATTCTCCAACAAGACCGCCCTGCTCGACGCCTCCATCAACCGCCGTTTCACTTATGCCGAGTACGGCGACACCATCGAGCGTCTCGCGCGCGGCCTCATCACCGCCGGACTCAAACCCGGCGAAGTCGTCGCCATCTTCCTCCCGAACTCCTGGGAATTCGCAGCCGCCTACCACGCCACCACGCTCGCCGGAGGATTCCCCACGCTCCTGAATCCGACGTACCGCGAGCGAGAAGTTCGCTACCAACTCGAAAGCTCCGGTGCCACAATCCTGATCACCGACGGCGCCACGCTCGGCAGCATCAATCTAGCCGGCCTCTCAAACCTGCATCGCGTCTACAGCACGCGTCAGCACGCCTCAGGGACAGAAGACTTCTCCGACCTGTTGAAAGCAGTCACGGCCAAACTTCCAGCTGTGGCCCAATCTTCCAGAGAAACCATCGCCGCACTTCCCTACTCCAGCGGAACTACGGGCCTGCCCAAAGGCGTGATGCTCTCGCACTACAACCTGATCGCCAACGTTTACCAACTCCTCGCGCCGAACGCGACGCAACTCTCGCCGGCCGACACCATGCTCTGTTTCCTGCCGCTCTATCACATCTACGGACTCAACGTCGCCCTCAACCCGATGCTCGTTCTCGGCGCAACGCTAGTCCTGATGCCACGCTTCAACGTGCCGCAGCTTCTGGGACTGCTGACTTCCGAGAGCGTCACCATGATGCCGGTCGTCCCGCCCGCTCTGAACGCACTCAACCAGGCCGCCGAAGCCGGGCGGTTTCCTGCCAACCACCACGTTGCCTGGGTGAAATCGGGAGCCGCGCCGCTTGCGCCGGAACTCGCGCGCCGTTTCACCGAACTCACCGGTATCATCGTCAATCAGGGATACGGCATGACCGAGGCTTCCCCGGTCACACACCTCGGCTACGTCGCTCCGCCGTCGATGAACCGTCCAACATCGATCGGCCAACCGCTGGCAAAAACCGAATGCCGTGTGCTCGACGCCAACGATTGCGAAGTCGCGCTCTCCGAACCCGGAGAACTCGTCATGCGCGGGCCGCAATTCATGCTGGGCTATTGGAAGGAACCGCAGGCCACCGCCGCCGTGCTCCGCGACGGATGGTATTGGTCTGGCGACATCGTCAATCGCGACGACGACAACTTCTTCTACGTCCTCGACCGCCGCAAAGAGATGATCAAGTACAAGGGCTTCCCGGTCGCGCCCGCCGAAGTCGAAGCCGTCCTGATGGAGCATCCAGCCGTGCGCGACTGCGGCGTGGTCGCTCGTCCTAATCTCGATGCCGGCGAAATTCCCTGCGCCTTCGTAGTCCTCCGCGAAGGCGAACTCTCCGACGACGCAATGAAGAAGTCGCTGTGCGGATTCGTAGCCGACCGCCTCACCCACTACAAACAACCGCGCGAGATCCACTTCGTCGAAGCCGTCCCCCGCACGCCGTCAGGCAAAATTCTCCGCCGCGAACTCCGCAAGAACTTCAGCTGAAATGGTGCAGTCGCCGTTCTCTGCCGCTCGTGGGGGCGATTGCGGATGTTGGTAGTAACAAGCGCAAGTTTCTTAGCGCACTTTGCTGTTAAATGCTTTTCCTGTGACCTGTCACCTGCGACCTGTGACCTTTCACTGCCACCTGGCCCTGCCCTCAAATGCTAAACTCCCTCAGGCATGCGGACGGACATTCTCCCTCTCTGTGACAAACATTTCCGCACCATGGAAGCCTGCATCGCCCCCTATAACGCCGACTACTCCATCCACTTTTTCCGCTGCACCGACAAATTCTGCGGACGCTGCTTCGGCGAACGCGTCGGCTACGTCAACCCGAAACGCGACATCGCTCCCGAGATCACTCCCGACCAGCCTCGTTGCGACATGCACGGCCGCCCCATGTTCATCCTGAGCCTCGACCGCCAGCACAATCGCATCACCTACGGCTGCACCGAACCCGGCTGCACGCAACGGGTACTAAAAACCTAACTTCCGCGGAACGAGCGACCTCCAACACTTGTAGCTTTTGTCTGAGCGAACTGAGGCGCCAGCCGATCGCAGTCGAAAGCCGCCCTCAACCTAGTCGCAGGGGACCCCGAGTTTCTGGCAAGCGCCACGAACCCGCGAAGGGATCTTCACCAACAAATATTCCTCTGTGCTCCTGTGTGCGCTCTGTGGTGAAAAGGTTTCCCGAGCTAGGGAACAATCACCCACGATTCCATCTAGGGTTTCTCCGCAATCTCCAGCGCCCTCTTCAACACCACATCCCGCCCGGCCCACAAATCTTCCGCGCTGTTCTCCACCGCGATATCCGGGGCGATCCCCACTCCTTCAAACTGCGACCCATCCGGAAACGTATGGCGCACCGCGGAAATGTTCATCATCATTCCATTCGCAAGATCCAGATGACGCGTCATCGAGTAAGTCCCAGCGGTAGTCTCACCCACCAGCGTAGCCCGCTTCGCGAACTTGAACGGCATCACGAAGTCTTCGCAAGCGCACGAGCACACCCGATCCGTCAGCAGGATCAGCCGCCCCGAGTACGCCGTCTCGCGCGGCTCAATGAACGTGTCGGTAATCACAAGCGTCGAGTGCCCGGGATACGCCGGCGAGTAATTACGCAGAAGCGCTCCGCCATGCTCGGAACTAGCCTCGTTCCAGTCCTGGTATGCCTTCACCATCAACGCGCGCTGCAACACACCGGGAGCTCCGGTCCCCGGGTTTCCCCTCACATCGAGGATCAAAGCTTTCGCATCGTGAAACTCCTTCAGAAACCCCAACGCCTGCGCTTGCGTCTCGATGCCATGAAACGTCGGCAACTTCACATACGCCACTGAGTTCGGGACCAGCCATTTCCCTTCGGTCTTCGCAGCTGGCCGCGGTTGCTTCTTGTCACTCTCGCGATCAATCGGAACCTTGCGTGCATCCCCGAGCGTGATTGTGAACTTCTCCGGAAACAGCGCTGGGGTGTCAAAGAAGCTCACGCCTGCATCGCGATCGCTCGAAGCCGAAAGGTAGCGGCGGCTGCGCGCGAACCATTCATCCGTGCTAGCGTCGTCAACCGAAGCAATCACGTCTCCCACGCGAATCGAAGCGAGTTGGCTGCGCACCACCGTCCACTTCCCTGCTACTGGATACGCCAGAATCCCGATGGGCGCACCGTAGTTCTGGTCCAACCACTTGTCATAGAACCAGGTGTGGCCGTCGTGCAGGTCCGCGACAAACTCCATGCTCGCAAGATCGAACGCCCGTCGATCTTCCGTGCGCAAAATGGTGGATAGATAATGCTCGTAAGCGACATCGAACTTCTCCTGCGACAGCCCTGGAAAGAATGTGCTGACGACGTGGTAAATGCGCGACGCCATCATCACGCGATCCTGGAGCGATATGCTGGTCGACGACTGCGCAAACAGCCCGCAGCAGAACACACACAACCCGATCACTACGACAACGAGCCCACGATTCCGCTGGATCACGATCGAATCCCTCCACACGACCTTAGACGCTTGTCGAGAGAAACAGTGATAGGCGGAGTGATTCGATCAAAAGCCGCGCAGCGGCGGCATAGGAAAGCCCCGGAGGTAAGTCCGGGGTAGGCATTTCAAATTTAATCCGCCCGTCCCGTAGGGACGGCATTCCGGCGGCGCGGGCGGGAGCCCGCGAGCGCTACTTATCTAACTTCGCGTCCAGGCGAACTTCTGCGCCGGGCAAGATCTTCACCTCTCGCTCCCAACCCGCATAGCCCGACATCTTCACCACCACCTTAAAAGTTCCGCCCTGCAAGCGCAGCACTGCGGGGGTCGAACTGACAAAGCTGCCATCCAAAAAAACATCCGCCCCCGCTGGCTCCGATGAAACCGATACGGCTGCTAGCGCCTGCGCATTCCTGTCCACCGACGTCAACTTGCCCTGGTGCAAAACCACGGTCATTCCCGGATACGTCAGCCATCGCTGCTCGTCGAAGGTGGCTTCCTGCACCGGTGTCCCTAACGCGGCTACTACTTCTTCCCGGGTCATCCCCGCATTCAAATCCACGGCCTTCGTCGATGGCGCTGCACTCGCCGGAGGTGGCGCCACTGCACTCGCAGGCGCTGGAGCCGCAGGCGCTCCTTCCGGCAGAATCCACTGATCCAGCGCGGCGTCGATCTTGCCGATGTCGCCTTGTGCCAACGCGTCCTGGGGAAGAAAGAAGTTGACCGTGCACCATGCCTGCGCGGCCTTCGACTCGCCTGAAAGATTGCGCGTGCTTAACAATCCGAGCGTCACCACGTCGGAGCCAACGTAAACCGCCGTCACATAGAATTTCTCACCGCGCCCTAACTCAACATCTTTGTCACCCGACACGACCGTGACCTTTGAATCTTGCACAGCGTTGGCCGTGATGCGCTTGCGGTCGAGCGCTCCGAACAAGCCGTCGCGCATCACCACCACCGTCCCCCCCGCCTTGCGGATGGCGTTGTCCCCACGAATGCCCATCGGCCCCCCGCCGAGAACGGTCAGGTGATAGCGCGATTCCAGGCTCTCTTGCAGTTCCATGCGCCGCCCGGCATCTTGCCCTGCACACGGCAGGCCTGCGCACATTGCTACAACAACCATCAAGGATTTTCGGAATGTCATCATTTGCGAGAGGGTACCAAAACATCCGATACGAGCGTTAGTCGTCGTCGCCCCCCGCTACGCCGCCCCGCGATCCCGCAACGGCGTTCCCATCAAACAGTCCTCCATCGTGCGCCGGTCCGGACGCACCGAAAATCCGTCATAACAAAGCTTCCGCAAAATCGCATCCGGACGCAGGTGCCAACTCGCCCAACTCAAAGGCGAATCGCCGTTCGCGTCTTTGGCATCAATCCGCGCCCCGGCATCCAGCAGCAACTGGATGGTCTCTTCGCTCGCGAACGCGGCGGCACGATGCAAGGCCGTCTCTTGTCGCGTGCGGGAATCGCGCATGAACGCGCCGGTTTCAACTCCTGCGTTCGTCGCGACATTCGGATCCGCACCCGCGTCCAGCAAAACCTTCACGACCAGATGCTGACTCGGCCGATGCGACGACAAGGCCGCATGCAATGCCGTCTCCCCGGTCTCGCACTCGCCGAAATTCACGTCGGCGCCGTTCTCGAGGAGAAACTCACAAAGACGCCAGTGCCCATGAAACGCAGCGCCATTCAGCCCCAAATCGTCGCCCAGCGTTTTCAGATTCTCGCCCTTGCTCAGCAAGAATCGTATCGCGGAAACATCGCCGTAGTAGGCACACCATTGCAGCAGAGACCCGCCATCGCTTGTTCTCGCACTCGCCGGATGTCCCTGGGCAACATATTCGAACACCAAGTCGGTACGCCCTTCCGCAATTCGCTCCAGCATGAACTCCTCCTCACGGACGCTTGGAGAAATTCTACCTGCCGGATCCCAGGTTAGCGTCCAAAGAATGGGGCACCTGCCTTGTGCAGATCGCGACGAAAACCCCCGCCAAGCCGAGCTTGGACTGGGCACCCGGCAATCGCGAAAGAACTCGGTCCGATGAGATCGAGGTACCATGCTTCCCACCCTACGAAAAGCGCGTAGGGTGGGGCAGCCACTTTTTTGAATTCGTGAAGCCATGCTTGGCAAGGTGGAACATCCGCCCGTCATACACCAATGACGCACTCCTCGTGCTATCTTCCCGGCATGAACTCCCCCGACTTTCCCCCTCCGCGAACCTATAAAGATGTCCCGCTGGTACCGGCCGTCGATCCCGAAGACCTGAAGCGCGTGTGGAACGTGAAGCCTCCGTGGACAGGGGACTCGTATAAAGACGCCTACCGTCCGGGCGCGGATGTGACAGCCGTGGCGTGGCGGCGGCACATGATCAATACGCTGGTCACCATCGAACTGCTTGTGCCGTGGACACGCGAGGACACGCTCGATGACGCCGTGTTCCGCCTGGCCGCCAGCTTTCCGCTGCACGAACACCAGAGCATCGAGTACCAGATTCCGGGCGATGAGCTTTGGGGATTCGATCCGAATGCGTTTGCGCAGCGCATGGTGGAGGAGACGGGCGTCGCCCACGTGTGGGAGCCGGTGGTGACGAAGGTGTCCGAGGGGGGACGAGGGTACGGTTTCACGTTCGGAATTTTGCGAGGTGAGACGCGCGATCTCGACCGCGACGCGCGTTCTAAGACGCGCCAGTTGCTGTGGAATCTCTGGCAAAGGTTTTCGGGGATTGAGTCTGCGAACATGCTGCAGGATCGGGAACATTTGTCGGTGGTATCCGTGCTGTTCGAGGACTTTCTGATTGCGAATACGGAGCTGGTACAGCGCGTGGTGGATGGGTTGCGACAGGACGGCTACGTGGGGAAAGACTTGCTGATGGAGATCGAGCGGCGAGCCATGCAACGGTAGGCGGTGCGTCTTAGAGAACTCGATCCGATGAGAACGCAGCGCCAGTGCTTCCCACCCAACGAAAATCGCGTAGGGTGGGGCAGCCAGTTTTTGGAAAGCTTCCCAAGCAAAAGCCCCGCCTATCCGGCGAGGCCTCTTGCTTACTGAGAGCTTACGGCTGACAGCTGACGGCTTGCTAGTTCTTTTTCTCCGAAGGTGGCGGCGTGGTGCTCTTGTCGCCCTGATCGGCTGGCTTGCTCTTGTCACCTTGATCGGCTGGCTTGTCGGCTGGGGCGTCTGCCTTGGTGTCGGCCTTGGGCTGGATGGATACTAGCTCCACTTCAAAAACCAGCGTCGAGCCGGGCGTGATGTCGGGACCGGCTTGACGATCGCCGTAGGCCAGGTCGGGAGGAATGAACAGTTGCCAGGTCGATCCGGCCGGCATTATCTGCAGCGCTTCGGTCCAGCCCTTGATGACTCCGCCTACCGGGAACGTGGCCGGCTGGCCGCGCTTGTAGGAGCTGTCGAATTCTTTGCCGTCGATCAGCGTGCCCTTGTAGTTGCAGACTACGGTGTCGGCGGCCGTCGGCTTCGGGCCGGTTCCCGTCTTGATGATCTTGTACTGCAAGCCGCTGGGCAGAGTGACCACGCCCTCTTTGGTTTTGTTCGCGGCCAGGAAGGCTTCGCCGTCTTTCTTGTTCTTGTCGGATTTTTCCTTGGTGACGACCGCTTGCTTGGCCTGCAGATCTTTGGTCAGTTCCGCCAGGGTCGCGCGAATCTCGTCGTCGGTCATGGCAGACTTTGCGCCCGTCAGCGAATCCTTGAGCGCGCGCGTCAGGATCGTCGGATCCACGTCGATCGACGACGACTTCAACTTGCCGCCCAGGTCTGCGCCAATTGCGTAACTGACTTTTTCCTTCTTGGTATTCAGCGCGGGAGGAGCCGTAGCCGGCTTGGTTCCGGCCGTTTTCGAGGCGGCGCTGGTCGCAGGCTTCTTGGCCGCGGGTTTGGCTGCGGGAGCAGCGGTGGAGGCTTGTCCGTAACTAAGTACAATGCTGCCGGCAACGAAGATGGCGAGCAGCAACGGCTTGGCGCAGTATGTTTGAATTTTTGGCATCACCGCAATATTCTACTGTGCCGCGCCTTTTCCGGATATAGCCCGGTTGGGGACCTGCCTCAAGAAGGTGACCTATATATAGGAGGGATTGGAAGCCAGCGGGAGATCGTCCGATTGATTGCGCGTGTCGGGATGGGTTGCGACGGGCGGCCGTTACCCTCGAACCAGATAGTCGTACTGTGCGTCGGTCAAGGGCACTACCGACAGCCTTCCTTGCCTCACCAGAGGCGAGTCGGCAAACAGCTTTTGCGTCTTGATCTCGGCCAGGGTCTTCGGCGTCGCGATGGGTTTCCCTGCCTTGATTTTCACCAGCGGTGTCTTGGGGTCAGAGATGTCCAAAGAAACCACCTCGGCCGTCCCCACTGCGCTCTTGTCGCCGCCCGTGTGATAGATGATGAGCTGGTCGCCCGACTTCATGCCGCGCAGATTCTTCACCGCGACCGGATTGGTTACGCCATCCCAGATCGTGGACTTGTCGCGCACCAGATTCTCGAATGAATATACCGACGGTTCTGTTTTCAAAAGGTAGTTCATGGTTCCTCTACGTGGATCGGACTTGATGCGGAGACGGAAGGGCTCCCGGCCCCAAGATCATTGCGGAGGAGTATTAGGCTTGCTCTCCGGCGCAGGCGCATCCTTCTTCTGCTCCGGATGCTCGTCGTAAATCGAATACTGGCTCTGCGGACGCTTCAAGCGCACAGTGATTTCCTTTTCGGCCTCGCCAATTTCGTAATCTTCCCCGAAAGTCTGGAAACCAGGCGCCAGCACCTGCACCCGCAGCTTCCCGTAAGGCACGCCTTCGAAATGAGTCTTTCCGTCGTTGTCCGTTTTCAACTCGAACCCGCCGCGTCCCTGCTTCCCCTTTATGTTCACCGGATGCAGCACCACCGCCGCGTTCCGGACGGGCTTGCCACTGTCGTCTTTGAGAATAATAAAACTCAATGCGGCCGTGGGTTCGCTCGCCCAAGCCGCGCCCGTCGCGAGAACCACGCCGGAAACGAAGACTGCCGCCACTGCAACCCGAGAGAATCGATTCATCGTGCCGCCATTCTAAGCAGAGCGCGGAAACCTGTCACTCCCGCGTCGAGGGGAATCCGTCCATGATAAGGAAAAGCGCCCCGCACCCCGACTTGACAAGGCATCGCCCGAAACCCTAAAATTAGCACTCGTAAGGGACGAGTGCTAACAAGTCCCTGCCAGCTATCTAAACCACACAATTAACAGCACATAGATGAAAGGAGTCAGCGAATGGCTACGAAATTTACTCCCCTGCACGACCGAATCCTGGTCCGTCGGGTAGAAGAAGCCGATACCACCCGGGGTGGCATCATTATTCCCGATTCGGCAAAGGACAAGCCGCAGGAGGGCGAAATCATCGCCGTCGGGCGGGGCAAGAGCAATGACGAAGGCAAGGTGTTTCCTCTGGCTGTGAAAGATGGAGACCGGATCCTGTTCGGCAAGTATTCCGGCACCGAGATCAAGATTGATGGAGAGGACTTCATCATCATGCGGGAAGAGGAAGTGCTCGGCATTCTGTCGGGAGCGACCTCGGGTGCGAGCAAGAAAGAGCTCGCCGGCTCGCGGAAGTAAGACTTGGCTGATGGTCGTTGGCTGATGGCTAGTGGCATAGCGCCGTTGGCTAAATGTGGATCGGGCCGGGTTAGCGTCGCAGCGGAATTTCCTGAGACCTGACACCTGTGACCTGAGACCTAATTTTTAGAGATCGAAACACTCGTAAATTCAGGAGACGAAGCAATGGCAAAGCAGATTGTGCATGGCGAGGAGTCGCGACAGGCGATTCTGCGCGGCGTTAACTTACTTGCGGACGCGGTGAAAGTTACGCTCGGTCCCAAGGGACGGAACGTAGTCATCGAGAAGAAGTTCGGTTCGCCGACCATTACCAAGGACGGCGTCACCGTGGCGAAGGAAATCGAGTTGAAGGATGCGCTCGAGAACATGGGCGCACAGATGGTGCGCGAAGTTGCTTCCAAGACGTCGGACGTCGCGGGCGACGGCACCACCACTGCTACCGTTCTGGCGCAGGCGATTTATCGCGAAGGCGTCAAGACCGTGGCTGCCGGTGCGAACCCGATGGCGATGAAGCGCGGCATCGAGCGCGCCGTTTCGGTCATCTGCGGCAAGTTCGACAAAGAAGGCAACCGCGAGAAGGGCGAGCTCGACAAGTTCTCGAAGCCCGTCACCGGTGACATGATTGCGCAGGTGGGAACGATCTCGGCGAACAACGATGAGACCATCGGCAAGATCATTGCGGAAGCGATGAAGAAGGTCGGCAAGGACGGCGTCATCACGGTGGAAGAGTCGAAGACGCTCGAGACCCAGCTGGAAGTGGTCGAGGGCATGCAGTTCGACCGCGGCTACCTGTCTCCGTACTTTGTGACCGATCCGGAGAGGATGGAAGCGGCGCTCGAGAATGCTTACATCCTGATCCACGAAAAGAAGATCAGCTCGATGAAGGACCTGCTCCCGCTGCTCGAGCAGATCGCCAAGAGCGGCAAGCCGCTCATCATCATTGCTGAGGACGTGGAAGGCGAAGCGCTCGCTACCCTCGTCGTCAACAAGCTGCGCGGTACTCTGCAGGTGTGCGCGGTGAAGGCGCCGGGCTTCGGCGATCGCCGCAAGGCCATGCTGCAGGACATCGCCATTCTGACCGGGGGCAAGGCCATCACCGAAGATCTCGGCATCAAGCTCGAGAACGTGCAGGTGGGCGACCTGGGCCAGGCCAAGAAGATCACCGTCGACAAGGACAACACCACCATCGTCGAGGGCAAGGGCAAGCATGCCGAGATCGAAGGCCGGGTGAAGGAAATCCGCGGCCAGGTGGACAAGACCACGTCCGACTACGATCGCGAGAAGCTGCAGGAGCGGCTGGCCAAGCTGGTGGGCGGCGTGGCCGTGATCAAAGTGGGCGCGGCGACTGAAACCGAGATGAAAGAGAAGAAGGCTCGGGTGGAAGACGCCATGCACGCGACGCGGGCGGCGGTGGAAGAAGGCATCGTCCCGGGCGGAGGCGTGGCGCTGGCGCGCTGCGTGCCGGCTCTGGAGAAGCTGAAGGTGGACGGCGACGAGCAGATCGGCGTGAACATCGTGAAGAAGGCGATTACCGAGCCGCTGCGCATGATCGCCGAGAACGCCGGCGAAGAAGGCGCGATTGTGCTGGGCAAGATCAACGACTCGAAGGACAACAACTTCGGGTACAACGCGCTGACTGGTGACTATGAAGATCTCGTGAAGGCGGGCGTGCTGGATCCGACGAAAGTAGTGCGGACGGCGCTGACCAACGCGGGCTCGATCGCGTCGCTGATGCTGACCACGGAAGCGCTGGTGGCCGAGATACCGGAAGAGAAGAAGGCTCCGGCCGGCGGCGGCGGACACGGCGGCGGCATGGGAGATATGTACTAGGGTCGGCTGTAAGCTTTCAGTGGTCAGTGAAAGCGAAAGCCCCGCTCCTCAAGGAGCGGGGCTTTTTTGTTGTACGCCGTGCATGTTCGACAGCTTGGGGGTGAAAGTCCTCTCCCAACCTGATGGAGGTGAAGGGTAGCGAAGCGCAAGGGCGTCACCGCGAGGTGGGGTCTGAAGGAAGCGTGGAGCAAACACGCGAGCCGATGAACAAGAACCGGATGATGAGGCCTACGGTGCCGGGCGAGCAAGCAACTGATGGCGAAGCCCATATCCATCAAGGACACTGGTGGTAAATCCGGCGGGGGTGCGTGGAAAGCGGTCGAGCTTATCGCGGGAGATCTGCGGTGCGTCACGGATTCGGTGACGGAGGACATCGTAAGGTGTTCTGACCGGACAGCAGAAGTCAGCAGAGGGCGTAGTAGTCGCGGAAGCGGTGAAGGCGCGAACGATAGGAAGAGTCAGTAGTGCTTGGGTCTCGAGGAGGGTATTGCACTAGCCATCTCGCTCTACGGCGGGGCTTGGGTAGGCAGGGCGCGGTGAAGCCGCCACGGATGCTGACCCGAGAAGTGAAACCCACACGGCGTTCCCAAACTACGAACGCTCAGCCTGCCCGTTCCATTGGTGGGACTAACCTATCGAACCGCCGTATGCGGACCCGCATGTACGGTGGTGTGGCAGGGGAGGAGAGGTGACTCTCCCCCCTATGCCGATTGGGGAATTTTCACGATCTCGACAGCATCTTCAGAACGCGATTGATGGGGCACCCTCGCGTTGTCTGGGCCACCCCGCTCCGTAGGAGCGGCGACGACTGCTGGGCGCGGCGCGGCGGCGCGATTTGTTTCTTAAGATACTCGAGCAAACGCGGCAGCGCTATCAGTTCGTGGTGGTCGGATATGTGGTCATGCCCGAACACTTTCATTTACTGATCAGCGAACCGGAGAAAGGCAATCCGTCGGTGGTCATGAAGGTGGTGAAGCAAAGATTTTCGCGCCTGGTTCGGAAGAAGCGGTGTGCTGGGCAGATGGATCTGTGGGCAGAGGACAAGCCGGAGCATGTCTGGCAGAAGCGCTTCTATGACTTCAATGCATGGAACGAGGAGAAGCGGGTGGAGAAGTTGAGATATATCCACCGGAACCCGGTGAAACGGGGATTGGTGGCGAAGCCGGAGCAGTGGCCGTGGAGTAGCTTTCGCGCGTACGCCTATCGGGAGAAGGGGCCGGTACGGGTCAACTTTCAGCAATGGGAGTTGAAGATCAGGGCTCGGAAACGGGAGAGCTTTGAGGAGCGGTCGGCACCATCTTGACCCCACTCAATCGCAACGTGCGCGATTGAATGGGGCACCCTACTGTGTATCTAGTTCGGCGAATTAGAGGTGACAGGCACAGATAACGCCTAGGGACGCGCCACCACTATTGCATTCAGCAATGAGGCGCCACTTACTCCTACATCGGTATTCTCTGAGAGAACGAACTCTACCGACACCGGGATACTTTCTTCCCTGCCTGCGCCCGTGAATCGCCAAGTGCGGAGCGCGGCGGTTGCAGCGGCGGCTAGCTGGGCGTCGCTGGATTCGATGCGCACGTTCTTCACTTCGCCCTTGGGCGTCAGCACCAAGGTTGCGGAGACCATGCCCTGCTTCTTCGCTATGCGGGCTGCCTCTGGATAAGCTGGAATCGCGAAGAAACGCACGCGACAAGCTAGGCATGGTTGGCTCGAGTAGGAGCCCGGCTTTGTCACAATCTTGCCTGCGTCCTCTTCCCCGGCGGATCCGTTTGCTATCAGCCGGCAGTCGCAGGCGCTGTTATCCGCGCATACCCAGCGCATGCCGGGCGGGGGCGCGGCGTGGTCGCAGGCGCCGGCATGCTTTCCCTGCAGTTGCATTGCAAGCGGCAGACCTAGCATTAACACCAGAGAGATCCATGCACGCGTCATGTCGCCTCCTCTATATATGCGAGTTTCCCTGCGGCGGTATTGGTTGGTGCTCCTGTATCAAAGGAACGTTTGGCTTCCGAAGTTTTGCGCAACAAAAGAGGTAGCTTGCAAAAGAAAGAGGGCCGTCGCGTGGACGGCCCTCAAGTTGTTTCGTCAACAACAGCTGCGGACTAGTCTCCTTCCCGCAGGCGCAGTACCCAGGCGCTGCGTCCGTGGGTTGAGGCGTAGAGCACGCGCTCACTGGGCACGATCGACAGCTTGGTCACTTCCACCATGGGCAGCCCGCCTCCGGCAACCGACCAGGTCGTCGAATGCCGGCCCAGGCGCATGACGCCGAAATCCGACGAAGCATACAGATCGCCTGTCGCATCATCCTGCACGACGCTGGTGATCGGGAAATCAGGCAAGTTGTAGCTTATGTCGGTGAAGGTTGCGGCCGCGCCATTCCAGGTCACTTCGAAAACGTGGCCCGGTGTGGCTGGCGTATTGACGTTGTATCCCGAGTAGGAAACCCACGCGTGATTCTTGTTTCTTGGATCAACGTAGATCCCGCTTGGGAAACGGCTTGGTGAAACAGCCGAGGTGCCGTCGATGCGAGTCCAGGTTACCGAACTGGCTGCGTCGTCCGCATTCTTTGTAATGAAAATGCGGCCGGCGCCTGTGGCAGCCCACAGCGTGCCCGTGTCTTTTGAGTTGGTGGAACGCTGAATCACCGAGACCGCTCCGCCGATGCGGTCCGCCCCGTACACTGGGGGTCCGTAGGTGCCGGAGTCGACTAGGTCCGTTTGGCCTGGCGGCCCGATCACTACGAAGTCACCGCAAGTCGGTGTCGCCGCCGCGGTCGTAAATTCCGGACAATTCGCTTCCAAGAACGCCTGGTTGCCGGCCCAGTCCTGCGTACGCCAGATGCTGAACGAGCCCTGGAAAATCGTTCCCCAGTTCTTTGGATTCGGATCCGCAACAACGGGCGGATAGAAGTAGGAAGCTTCCGGGCTGGTGATGATCGGTCCCGACCCAATGACCCACTTGGTGGGATCGCCATTCCGGAAGTTCACGTCGTTGGCCTGTCCGGTGAAGGTGTTGAAACGCAGGTGGTCGTTGGCCGGACCGAATCCCGACTGGCCACCGTCTCCGTACATTTCCCCATTCCAGACCACGGACGAGCCGCTGTACTGCCAGGTACCGTTGTCCTGCGTTCCGCCCTGAAGGTTGGTCAGCGGATTCTGCCGGCTGACGGACAAGCTCTGGAACTGCAGAGTTGAAAAACCGTTGTTTACGCTGCCCAGCGATCTCGGCACACGCCAGAGCAGGCTCTTGCAATACACATTCGCGGCGCCGGTCAGACCGCGGTTGTCGCACTTGTAAGAGACATCCGCAAACCGACCATCTGTACGCACCACGCCACCGTCCGAACCTTCCCAGTACTGGTAGGGGTTATTCGGATTGATAACCATCGCGTGCTGGTCGGGGTGAGTAGCATTGGCCTGGTTCGGCTTGCTGTCCTGGGTTAAATCGCTCCAGGTGTTGCCGCCATCGGTCGAGAGCAGCACCGCGCGACCATTATTGAATCCGAACAGGCCGTAGTCGAACGAGCCCATGAGATAGACGACATCGGGATGGTGTGCCGGGGTGACCACAAGGTTGTCGTACCAGCACTGCCCGCCGCAGTAGTTATCCACTTGAATTCCGCCCAGCGAAGTGAAGGTAGCCGCGCTGTCGGCGTTGTCGCTGCGGAAGAAATTCGAATGTTGACCAGCACCGCCGCCCTGGCCTTCACCCACGTACATGCGGGTTGCGCCGCCATGTAGGGTGGTGATGGCGAACTCAGAGCGATCGAGCGCGCTGGGCGCGACGGTCGCGTCCTGGGGAGCGAATATCTGAGCAAAGGTTGTGCCGTTGTCGATGGAGCGCCAGATGCCTTGCTGGAAGGCGTTCACATAGATGTATCCCGGGTGCGTGGGATCAACCTTCACGTTGGTGGAACCGCGGGTCGGAGCAGGGGCCGTAAAGATACGCGTGAACGTGCTGCCGGTTTGGCGATAGAGGCCCCGGGTGACGAGCGGATGATCGGTTGATCCGCTCGACAGCGGGCCACCGTCGGTCGAGTCGACACCGCGCACGCCGCTAGCTACGGGGACCAGCAGATTGCCATCGTTGTCGATTGCCATCTGGCCGATTGAGCGCTGGAAGAAGATGTCGCTGCCCGGAACCAAGGCCCAGCTATCACCACCGTCGGTGGATTTATAGACGCCAACGCCGGCTTCGGAATCCGCGGAAGCATTGGGCTCGCCTGTCCCTGCATAAATGGTGTTGCCACTCGAATCACTTGGGTCGATGAGCAGGGATCCCATGGCGTTCGTGCCGAAGCTGCCCGATACGAAGGTCCAGTTCGGCTGACCCGCCAAGGCATTCCTGGTGCGCCACACGCCGCCACCCGCAGCGGCAACATAGATTGTGCAATTGCGCTCGGAGCAGGAGGGCGCGATGGCCATCGCCGTTACGCGGCCTGCGACCACGACTTGCGCGCCGTCGCCCAGTGCGTTCAGAACTCCGGGAAAAGTGGCCTTGCTTGGACCAATCAAGTGCCAGTTTCCACCTGAATGAGATTCGCCGTTCAGCGCGGCCCATCCGGTTTGTGCCGCAAACGAAGCGTCCGTGGGAATATTTTTTTCGGGATAGGCGCGCAGCAGATAAGCCTGCACGTCGGGCGTCAAGTTCGGATTGCGCACTTCATTAGCGCCGATCCGCTCTTCTACGTTCTCGCCAATCTTTTTTTCTCCAATCTTGGTTTCGTCGAAGTCTCCCTTAGGGGCAAGTAAAGCATCCGTCCGGGCGCGATCGATTCGCGCGTTCCCGGCGGGAACGAATGTGATTGTTGCTGCAGCGGCCAGCATCAGAGCTGCGATGCCGACCATCGGTACCCACACACTTGTCCGCGCATTCTTGAGTCTGCTCATCCAGCATCTCCAACGTCAAAATGAAATAAAGGCCCGGGAATAGACCTTGGGGAAGGCGGAGGGAATGGTCCTACTAGTGTGATAGTGCTGTCAAGGATAGTTTCGTCCTTGTGACGAAAAATGATACTGGGGAAAGGCGTACTGGTCGCGGGTTTTGGGATCTGTTGATTTCTGAGGCGAATCTCGGCAGGAGGAAAACTTTTGCAACATTTGCAACAAATTTCAAATTTTCATAACCGTTACAGAATGCTTTTGTTGTGTCATCAACAACAAAACTCACGGGGATTTAATCGGCTTTTTGTTGGGAGTGCGACAGAGTGTTAGCTCTATTTGGACATTGGACACCGAAAGAGACTCCGAGTCCGCTGTAAAAATCCGCTGACGCCCGTATAGTGCTCCGCAGCCAGGGGGTCGCGATAGGCTCGCGGCAGACATGGCAGATGTGGAGGCAATGAACTCGGCCAACGAGCCGCCCTAGTACTCCGCCAACTCTTTCATTCCGCGATACAAATCGTTTGCTTGCGGCAGGATGGCGTCTTCGAGAATTGGCTGGTAAGCCACGTAGACGTCCATGGCGGCTACTCGGCGAACTGGGGCATCGAGGTGCGGGAAAAGTTTGTCGGCGATGCGCGCGGCGATCTCCGCGCCATAGCCCCAGCTCAATGAGTCTTCGTAGGCCACGAGAGCACGATTGGTTTTTTGTACGGACGCAGCGATCGTGTCCCAGTCGAATGGGTTCAGGGTGCGCAGGTCGATCAACTCGACCTTCACTCCCTGCTCGCGCTCGAGTTTCTGCGCGGCTTGTAGTGCGCGCGGAACTACCGCGCCATACGTGATCACGGTGAGGTCTGTGCCGGGCTGCACGATGCGTGCTTTGCCGAATGGAATCGAGAAATCCGAGCCGGGATAGTGGGAGCGGCCGTAGGTTTCGCGATAGAGGCGCTTGTGCTCGAGGAAGAGAACAGGGTCGTCGCAGCGTATGGCTGTGCGCAGCAGACCAGCCGCATCGAGGGCGTTCGACGGGAACACCACGCGCAGTCCCGGAATGTGGGTGAAGATACTTTCGCCGCATTGCGAGTGATAGAGGGCGCCGCCGGTGAGGTAGCCACCGATCGCGACGCGAATGACCAGCGGCGATGAGAAGGCGTTGTTCGAGCGCCAGCGAATAACAGGGAGTTCGTCGCGCAGTTGCATCATTGCGGGCCAGATGTAGTCGAAGAACTGGATCTCTACTACTGGCTTGATTCCGCGGGTGGCCATACCGGTGGCGCGACCGACTATATTTGCTTCCGCGATGGGCGAGTTGAAAACGCGATCGGATCCGAAAGCTGTCTGGAGGCCGGCGGTCAGCTTGAAGACGCCGCCCTTCCCTTTCACCAGCTTTTTGCAGAGATAATCCTCGCGGCTGCAGTCGGCCACATCTTCGCCGAAGATGACGATGCGCTCGTCGCGCTTCATCTCGTCGCGCAGCGTCGCGTTGATGAGCTCGGCCATTGTCTTGGGTAGCGGCGCCGCGGGCTTCTTGCCGTCGGCCGCAGCGGGCTGTTCGACGGGCTGGGCGAAGACGGCCGGGCCGTCGAACTGTGCCGAGGTCGGGTCGAGGTTCGGTGAATAAATAAAGTCAGTAATCGAGTCGGGTGTCGGGAACTTGGCTTCGAGGGCGCGGTCGACCGCTACCTGCATCTCGTCCTCGACCTGCTTCTCGAGCTTGTTGATGCCGTTCTCGTCGAGAATGCCTTCGCGGATGAGGAACATCTGCATGCGGGTGATGGGATCGCGCGCCGCGTCGCGCTGCCGCTCGGCGTCGGGGCGATAGAGGCGCTCGTCGTCGGAGAGCGAGTGCGAGTACGGACGGATCACGTGGGCGTGCACGAATGCGGGGCCCTTGCCTGCGCGGCAATAGTCGACTGCACGCTTCATCGCGGCGTAACTGACGACGGGGTCGGTGCCGTCGACTTCTTCAAAGTGGAAATTCGGGAATCCTGAAACCAGGCGCGAGATATTTCCGCCCGCGGTTTGGACTTCGATGGGAACCGAGATGGCGTACTCGTTGTCTTCGATCACGAAGACGATGGGCAGTTTCTTGTTGGCGGCGGTGTTCAGGGCTTCCCAGAATTCACCTTCGCTGGTGGTGCCGTCGCCGAGGGAAACGTAGGTGACTTCGTCGCCGCGGAAGGTGACGTCCTTGAATTCGCGGTAGTCGCCCTGCGCTTTCTTGGTTGAATTCGGATGGTTGCGCAGGTAGACGCCGGCCTCGGCGCAGCCGACTGCTTGCAGAATTTGCGTGCCAGTGGGCGAGGACTGCGTGACGATGTTCAGCCGGTTGTAGGCCCAGTGAGACGGCATCTGTCGGCCGCCGGAACTCGGATCGTCGGCGGCGCCCACGGCCTGCAGCAACATTTCGTAGGGGGTGGCGCCCAGGGCAAGGACGAGGGCGCGGTCCCGATAATAAGGATAGAACCAGTCATATCCGGGCTTGAGGCAGAAGCCGGCAGCAACGCCGATGGCCTCGTGGCCGGCGCCCGAGATCTGGAAAAAGATCTTCTGCTGGCGTTTGAGCAGGATTTCGCGGTCGTCCACACGGCGGGACGTGTACATCGTCCTATACGCATCAATGAGTTGCTGGCGGGTCAGGCCCGAATAGGTTTTGGACTTCTTGTCTTCGGCGGCGGACGCATTCAGCTTGGGGTCGGTTTTCGTAGTCGCCATTCAATACCCTATGGGCTGGGGGGATATGCTTGGTGCATTGTAAACGGTGGGGCGGATCTGGGGAATACGGGATTAGCGATTGGGGGTACCGACTGGTCGGTGGCGGAGGCAGCACTTTGCACTTAGCACTTGGCATTTGGCCAATTGCAGGTCGTGCCGATGCCCGCAAGAAGCTCGCCTTGGCTAAATGCCAAGTGCCAAATGCTAAATGCCGACGTTGCATCATTTATTCTTGAACTCGACCCATGATCCGCACCAACCGCCACTTTGATCCCCGCTCGATCAAGTTCCTTATTTTCGATCTGGATGGAACATTGATCGATTCGCGGCTGGATCTGATTCATTCGATTAATGCCATGCTTCGGCATTGCGGGCGGACTGAACTGCCCGGAGATGTGATCGCCAACTATGTCGGGGATGGAGCGCCGATGCTTGTGCGGAGGGCGCTCGGCGATCCGGATGACGAAGTGTCTGTGCAGCGGGCGCTCGAGTTTTTTCTTTCCTATTATCGGGAACACAAACTCGACCATACGCATGTGTATGCGGGGATCCACCGGGCGCTAGCTTCGATTCGCGATGGCGGAAATGGGTGTACGCGCAAAATGGCAGTGCTGTCGAATAAGCCGGTCGGGCCATCGCGGGCGATCGTAGAGGCGCTGGGGCTTGGAGAGTTCTTCGCGCAAGTGTACGGGGGAAATAGTTTTTCGACGAAGAAGCCCGATCCGCTCGGGGCCCAGGCGCTGCTTAAGGAGACTGGGTGCGGGCCGAAAGAGACCGTGATCGTGGGGGATTCGTCGAATGATGTGCTTACCGGGCGGAACGCCGGGCTGTGGACTTGCGGAGTCACTTATGGATTTGCGCCGCAGACCTTGGAGTTGGCGCCGCCGGATGTGGTGGTGGATACTCCTGGGGAATTGGCAGAGGCGTTTCGGTAGGGCGTTGCGGGAAACCCACGTTAGCGCAAAGGACGCGCGAACGTGGGGCAACGTCGTTTGTTGCTCCCGCATCGTCAATTGGGTTGTCTTCGGGGTTGGCACCTTGTCCGCTAATCGTGACTCTGCGCTTGCTGGGCTACACTCGAAGGATTGATGAATAGCGACCACTTTGGCTTCTCTCCCAAGGAGTTGCGCAAGCTGCGCAGCCTGAAAGATCCACACGGAATTCAGAAACTGCTCGACGCGATGCCGTATCACTTGGCGGACACGGCTTGGTCTCCACGGCAGGTGCTGGCGGAGAACACGTCGCATTGTCTGGAGGGGGCAATTTTTGCGGCGGCGGCGTTGCGGGCGAACGGATTTCCCCCGCTGATTATTGATCTGGAGGCGGAGCACGATACGGATCATGTGATCGCGGTGTATCAGGTAGATGGGCTATGGGGGGCGGTGGCGAAGTCGAATTACACCGGGTGCCGGTATCGTGAGCCGGTGTATCGGACGTTGCGCGAATTGGCGTTGAGTTATTTCAATATTTATTTCAATTTGCGGCGGGAGCGGACGTTGCGGCGGTTTTCGCGTCCGGTGAATCTGGCGCGTTTTGATCGGTTGGAGTGGATGACGACGGAGAAGCCGATTTGGTTCATTGTGTATTACCTGTTGGAGATTTCGCACACCAGTTTGTTTCCCCGGCGCGTGGTGCGGCGGTTGCATCGGGTGGATGAGCGGGTGTTCCGGGCGGAGACGTTGGGGAAGGCTTACAAAAAGTCTCGTTGAGACTCGCGGGCTTACGCCCGCATCGTGGGGGTGCCGCCCCTGCGGGGCTCGCTCAGTTTTCGATGCTTACCCAGCGCTTACGCGCTGGGTTAACTTATGTCGCCGCTGTGGCGGCGCGGATCGTGCCGCACGTTGCGTCCGGGTTCGTTCGAACATTGGATCGCGCCTTGTGCCGAGGTGTATTGTTCGGCGAAAGATGTGGCTACTATCTGGGTTTCGAGTTCGAACGATTGCTGGGCTACGCTGTTGGGTGCACACTTCCCGTGGGCGCACGGCACGCACGATGTATGCAGCTTCGATTCAAAATCAGGCGGCGGCCCATTCGCGGGGCTTTGGCTTGGATCCGGTTCCGTCGCCGAGCAAAAGCAAGAGCAGAGCAAGAACGACTTCCGGATTCTGCGGGGGTTCCGCAGAAGGCACCAGCCGCAGGTGGCGACAGAGTTCAGTTCCCCGGGCTGCGCCGGAGTGCACCAGAATCGGCAAGGTCGGCTTGGAGTCGGACAAGCAATTCCAGACTTCGGGACGCGCGAGCGATGAGGCCTGGTCGAGCACCATTACATCAAAGTCCAGCGACGAGGCCAGACACACGGCGTCGCTTGCGCCGCGCGCCGTCCACACGTCGAACCCCGCTTTTTGCAGCGTAATGGTGAGATCGTGCAGGCGCCGGGGCGAACTGTCGACGCACAGAATGCGGTGTGCCGGGTGGGTCATGGAGATACACTCCTTCCAGTGGAAGGCCCTCCTGGAATGCACAGCTTAGAACAACTTACTCGATTTTTTGTTAAAACCTTGTAAAGAATCGTCAAGTTAGATGCGTGAGGATTAAAAATGTGTTGTTTCCTTTGCCTCGCCGGAAATCGTGCTCCGCGCGGGATTTCGGGCGATGGTTCGAAACATTCGACGGGCGGGCGGGTTTTGTGCGAACCAGAGGGTGGCCGACAACGTAGATCATGGTAATGCGACGTCTTAGTCTCGCTCTCATTCTGCTTCTAAGTGCCGGGGTATTTGGACAGACCGACACCGCCGACCCTGTACCCGATCGTACAAATCCCTCGCCTTCCCCTCCGCCGCCGACGCTTTCGCGCGAACAGATCCAGGAGATGATCCGGCTGTCGGCTGAGAAGGACATGGAGAACGACAAACGCCAGCGCGACTACACCTATGTCGAGCGCGAAGAACAACATAAGCTGAACGGGAAGGGCGAAGTGTCGTCGACCGAGACGCACACCTACGAGGTCATGCAGATCTACAACGAGCAGGTCCGCAGATTGACGGCCAAGGACGATAAGCCGCTTTCGGCGAAAGACGCTGCCAAAGAAGAGGAAAAGATTCAGAAGATCATCGACAAGCGCAAGAACGAGTCGGACTCGCAGCGCGAGAAGCGCCTTAAAGAAGAGGAAAAACAGCGGCAGGAAGACCGGGAATTCGTGCAAGAGATTGCCGATGCCTACGACTTCAAACTGGCGGGGATTGAGACGCTGGATGGGCGGGAGACGTACGCGATCGATGGGGAGCCTCGTCCGGGGTTCGAGCCGAAGCGGAAAGAGGCCAAAGTTTTACCGAAGTTCCGGTTTCGGGTGTGGATCGACCGGGCTGAGAATCAGTGGGTGAAGCTGGACGCGCAGTGTATCGACACGGTTTCGTTTGGCTTGTTCCTGGCGAGAATTCACAAGGGGTCGCGCATCGTGATCGACACGACCCGGGTGAACGATGAGGTGTGGCTTCCCCGGCACGTGGCCGTGCATGTGGATGTGCGCGTGGCTCTTTTGAAGAACTTTAACGTGGAAGAGGACATTGTTTATAAGGATTACAGGAAGTTTCATGCGGCTTCGCGGATTACGGGGATGGAGGAAGTGAAGTAGGGTGGGGACAAGTTTTGACTTTGGGCTTTGGCTCTTGGCTTTTGGCTTTTGGCTTTTGGTTTGGCCGTCAGTCGCCGGCTTCCGGCGCTCCCGGATGACAGGTCTCGTTGAGTCTGCGAAGTTTTGTTTGCTCTTCTAGAATCTGAGTAGATCTTCCCGTCCGAGGTTTTCCTGTGCGCTGGTTCAGGCTCTTGCTTCTGCTTGCCTCGCTGATGGCTGGTCAGCCCTCCCACGCATTTCAGACTTCGCGGTCACCAGAAAGCGACCGAAAGGCTCTTTTATCGATTGAGGACGAGTGGCTACACGCGCGGGATGCGGCGACTCTAGGGCGGATTCTGGCAGATGATTTCGTTCATCCTGTGGCGCAGGGCGTTTTTCTCAGCAAGGCGGAACATATCGACTGGTATGTGAAGCATCTTCCGCCGCCCACTCGCAAGACACGGTTCGATCGCTTGCAGGTGCGCCTCTATGGAGATACGGCGGTGGTGAACGGGATGGTGATCTCCAGCGACGAGTCGGGCAAGAACTCGATCGGAGCGTGTTTACGGATGTTTTTGTCTATCGTGATGGGCGGTGGCAGGCTGTGAATGCGCAGGAAGATCGAGTGTCACGCGGTGAGGTGAACTGGTGCACGACGGGCGAGGACGCCCGTCGCTCGATCGCGCGGATCTGCGGACATCTCGCGTTATAATAAAAAGATTCTCTAGCGTCGAAATTGCGCTCTGTGGAGCGCCTGGACACTCTCAACCATCTGGTCGGCTCGCCCGAAGCTGAGGCTTTGACCAACGACCAAGGACCAACGACCGCATTTTTATGGATTTCAAACTCGTCAGTGATTACAAGCCGCAAGGGGACCAGGGGTCCGCGATCAAGTCGCTGCTCCGCGGGAGTGTTCGATCGCGAGCAGCACCAGGTGCTGTTGGGCGTTACGGGCTCGGGCAAGACTTACACCATGGCCAAGGTGATCGAGGACGTGCAACCGGCCGGCGATCGTGATGGCGCACAACAAGACACTCGCTGCGCAGCTTTATCACGAGTTCAAAAGCTTCTTCCCGCACAACGCGGTGGAATACTTCGTTTCCTATTACGACTACTACCAGCCCGAGGCCTACGTTCCGGCCGCCGACCTTTACATTGAGAAGGAAGCGACGATCAACGATGAACTCGACAAGCTGCGGCTGTCGGCGACCAAGTCGCTGTTCGAGCGGCGCGATGCGCTGATCGTGGCGTCGGTGAGTTGCATTTACGGTCTGGGCTCGCCGGAGGCGTACTACGGCATGCTGCTGTTTCTGGAGAAAGGGCAGAAGATCAAGCGGCAGGACATCACGCGCAAGCTGGTGGAGATTCTTTACGAACGCACCGACGGCGACTTCCGGCGCGGAACGTTTCGCGTGCGCGGCGACGTGATCGAGATTTATCCCACCTACGAGGACATGGCTTATCGCGTCGAGCTGTGGGGCGATGAGATTTCGGCGCTCTCGCAGATCGATCCGCTGTTTGGCACGGTCAAGCAGAAATATGTCGCGCCTGCCGATTTATCCGAAGACGCACTACGTGATGAAGGAAGAGACCAAGGCGTCGGCGGTCGCAGTCGATCAAAGCAGGAACTGGCGTGGTGGGAAGTCGAACTCGAGAAGCAGGGACAGCTGGTGGAAGCGCAGCGCGTGCATCAGCGGACGATGTTCGATCTCGAGATGATCAAGTCGATGGGCTTCTGCCACGGCATCGAGAACTACTCGCGGCATTTGACCGGACGGCTGCCGGGCGAGCCGCCGCCGACGCTGCTCGATTATTTCCCGCGCGACTTCCTGATGTTCATCGACGAATCGCACCAGACCGTGCCGCAGTTGCGCGGCATGTATGCCGGCGACCGGTCGCGCAAGGAGGTTCTGGTGGAATACGGATTCCGGCTGCCGTCGGCGCTCGACAACCGGCCGCTGACGTTCGAGGAATTCGAGCACCGCATGAACCAGATGGTTTACGTTTCGGCGACGCCCGGGCCGTACGAGCTGACCAAATCCGCGCGGCGTGGTGGTGGAGCAGATCATCCGGCCGACCGGGTTGATCGATCCGCCGGTGGAAGTGCGTCCGGTGAAAGGGCAGATCGACGATCTGCTGCACGAGATTCGCGAGCGCGTGGCGAAGCACGAGCGCGTGCTGGTGACGACGCTGACGAAACGCATGGCCGAGGATCTGGCCGAATATTACAGCGAGGTCGGCGTGCGCTGCCGCTACATGCACTCAGAAATCGAGACGCTGGAGCGGGTGAAGATCCTGCGCGATTTGCGCAAGGGCGAGTTCGACGTGCTGATCGGCATCAATTTGCTGCGCGAAGGGCTGGATCTGCCGGAAGTGTCGCTGGTGGCGATTCTCGATGCGGACAAGGAAGGGTTTCTGCGGTCGAGCGGATCGCTGATCCAGACGATCGGACGCGTGCGCGCGCAATCTGAACGGGCGGGCACTTCTATATGCCGACCGGATGACCGATTCGATGAAGCGCGCGATGGACGAGACGAACCGGCGGCGGGCGATCCAGACAGCGTACAACGAAGAGCACGGTATCACGCCGGAGTCGATCGTGCGGCCGTTGGACATGTCGCTGGCGTCGATTGTGGCGGCGGACTATGCCGATCTGACTTCGGTCGAGGAGAGCGGCGTGCCCGATTTCAAGTCGCAGGAAGAGCTGGATTCGTTTATCACGAAGCTGGAGAGCGATATGCGCGAGGCGGCTAAGAAGTTTGAGTTTGAGAAGGCGGCGAAGTTGAGGGATACGATTAAGGAATTGCGGACTAAGGAGTTTTTGTTCGCCTAGTTCCTTCACCACAGAGTCACAGAGACGCAGAGGAAGGCAAGGCTTAACCGCCGAGATCGCCGAGTGCGCCGAGAGTACAAAGCTTTATCTGGGCGCCGCACGGTGTTCCCGGCGGTTTATTTTTTGTGGCATGCGACCTCCTGGATTCGTTTAGAAAACGTTTGCGGCGGCGGTGGTGGTGCATGGGTGTGCAGGGGGCCTTCGACTCCGTTCGGGTGGCGCCTCACTGCGCTCAGGTTGACAATGTGAAATGACAGTCCGAAATCACTTCTTCCAACCTGCCGGGACTTCAATGAACGACTCGTCTAGCTGCTGAACTGAGGGACAACCTAACAATCGGGTCGTACGTTCTACGTCGGCGCGGAGGATTTTTAGGGCTTGGGTTACGCCTGCTTCGCCGGCGGCGGAGAGGGCGTAGGCGTAGGCTCGTCCGCAGAGGACTGCGCGGGCTCCCAGGCATAGGGCTTTTACGATGTCGGATCCGCGACGGATGCCGCCGTCCATCCAGACTTCGGCCTGACCTTTTACTGCGGCGACGACTTCCGACAGGGCGCGGATGGAGGGACGAACACCGTCGAGTTGGCGGCCACCGTGATTCGAGACGCTTATTGCGGCGGCGCCCTCGTCGACTGCGCGCTTTGCGTCTTCTGCTGTCAGCACGCCTTTCACTACGATGGGGCCACGCCAGTGTTCGCGAATCCAGCCTAGATCGTTCCAGGTGACGGCCGCTGCGGCCAGCGCGGCGCCTACGTCGAGCATCTGCATGGGGCGTTTGCCGGGAACGACTACGTTCGCAAGTGTCGGCACTCCGCCGTCGAGCAGGAACTGAACCAGCCAGCGAGGATGGGCGAGGATGTTGGGAAGGAATGGGACCATCGCGACGGGATTGAGGCCGAGTAATTCCTTGATGCCGTTACGCAGGTCACGTTCGCGCAGTCCAGCGACCGGAGTATCGATGGTGACGACCAGCGCAGAGAAGCCAGCGTTACGAGCTCGATCGATGGCGGCTTCAGCAGCGGACCTGCCGCCGAGCAGGTAGAGCTGGTAGAACGCAGGGCCGGCAGTGGCTGCTTTGACCTTCTCCAGTGGGTGCGCAGAGATGGTAGAGAGAATGTATGCAGTGCCAGCTTTGCCGGCGGCGCTGGCAGCGGCGACCTCCCCGCCCGGATGCATCAGACGGCTGTAGCCGATCGGCGCGAGCATCGCGGGAAAGGAGAGCTCGTGCCCGAGGACTGACGTTTTTAGTCCGCAGTCGGAGAAGGCGACGGCGCAGCGAGGGCGGAACGTGATGTCGTCGAAGGCGCGGCAGTTTTCCCGCAGGGTGATTTCGGCGTCGGCCCCACCGTCGAGATAGTCGAAGACTGCTTTTGGGAGACGGCGCTGGGCCAGCGGGCGGAAGTCGGAGATGTTGACTATGGCTGACGCAGGCATGATTGAGGGCTTGAGCGACAGAATTGTCGCATCATCGCGGGCTCAACTGGCCACGTGGAAGATCCCACATCTAGCGCAAAAGCGCGCGACCTGGGGCACCCGCTAGAGGGCTCACGTCACGATCCATGGTCGCCCGGGAAATCTGGCCGAACCTTAGCGCAACGGACGTCGGCTAGCGAAGGACCTGGTGTCACCCGCGCGCAGGGGCACCCCACGCATCTACTTTTTCGGTGGGCTGAAGTGATCTGGGTTCCGCGTGGTTTCGCCTAGGACGGCGTCGGCGATTGCTTCGCCCAAGGCGATCCGCTCTGGGCCCGGAATGCCTTCGAGGTTGAACATGCCGGCGACTGCGAGGCGCTTTTCTGGCACGAAGAAGATGAGCGCGGAAACCTGCGCGGTGCCGCCTCCATACAGGCCGGACTTCATTCCGTGATAGTCGTCGATGAACAGGCCCAGGCCGAAGTTGTCGATCGTTCCCTTCCGCAGTTTGTAAGGCTCGAGCATTTGTTTCATGCTGGGCTGAGAGACTAGGCGGCCTTCCATCCATGCGTTCATGAAGCGCACCAAGTCGGGCGCCGTGCTCACCCAGCCGCCTGCCGCCATCTTGCTGCTCATGTCGGACCAACGCGAATTCTTGAGTTCGCCGTTTTCGAACATGTAGCCGCGGGCGCGATTCGGAATGATGGCGCGTGGGTCGTCGTCGCGCGTGCTTGACATGCCTGCGGGATCGAAGATGGCTTGGCGCATGAGTGTGCGGTATTCCTGCTGCGATGCGCCCTCCAACACACAGCCGAGAACAACGTATCCCCAAGTCGTGTAGAGCATGTCTTCGCCCGGTTGTTGCTTGAGGGGATCGTCTTTGATGAGGTCGATGGAGTCGGAGACGTGCTCGTAGTGGAGCGTGTTGAAGAGCTCTGCATCGACGTTGGGACCTTCGTAATGGCGGACGCCGCTCGTATGCGAGATCAGGTCACGGGCTGTCACGGGATATTTCTTCTCGGGATAGCGGGGACAATACTTCTGGATGGGGACGTCGAGATCAAGCTTGTGTTGCTCGGCCAGTTGGAGCGCGGCCGTGGCCGTCATTGCCTTGCCGATGGAAGCTGTGCGGTAGGCGGTGTCGTGCGAGGCCTTGAGGTGATTCTCGACATCGGCGAATCCGAAACCTTCTGACCATGCGATCTGGGCGTTGAGGCCGATAGCAAAGGTGGCGCCCGGAACCTTGTGCGCCGCCATTGTTTTGTCGATCAGGGCGCGGATGGTTTGAAGCTGCGCGGGGGTTAGTTGGTCGGGCGCTGATTGCGCACCGGCGAGGTTCAGAAGGAAAAGTACTGACAGGGCTAGAGCGCACCTGCACGCGTAGTGGCGGAATCGAAGGAAAGTTAGCATGGAGGGCTCTATCCAAAATGACAGAAATGAGTTGACGCAGACCAGAGATCTTTGTCAACCGAAGGCGCGTTTTTCGGCGAAGCGCTAGCGCCGCGCGGCTGGGGCGGGGCCGGGCGGGAGGATTTCGGGCTCGCCGCTGGTGACTTCGCGGCGGGTTACGAAGAAGACGGCGGCCGTCCAGGTGGGAAACAGGTCGAAGCCGGGGAGGAGTTCGGCGGCGAAGGTGGGCAGGAAAGCCCAGTGCCAGCCGAGCAGGCGGATCAGGAGCGCGGCGACGACCACGTCGAGGACGGTGTCGGCTGGCGAGATGCCGCCAGCCACGAACATGGGCATCACGGCGATCTGGAGGGCGTCGGCGGCCATGGCGATGATCCAGGCCAGGCGAAGTTCTGGCGTCTTGAGGTGCTTCCAGAAATCTCGGATGTGCATGTTCGGCCCCTCCTGCAATCCCTTAAGAATACCGCCCCTGGTAACGATAAGGAAGGCCGGGAGTGCCGGGCGATGCGAAATCCCGAGTTACGGATGATGCGAATCTGAATACTGTTGTTGCCGGAGTTTGCGACTTCAAAAGCTGGAGACATTTGTCTTGACTTTGTTGGTGTAGCGCTTTTCAACTGGCGAAGAAGAATAGGAAGTTCCGCACGCGCATTTTCTTTGACCGCGACCTACCACTGCGATATTGTTGCGCGCAATTGTGAAACGTTTCGCAGTGGTCGGGGTGTCCATGCGAATGTTCGGGGCTTCACTTCTACGGGTATGTCTGTTGTGCGCGGTCGCTGGTTCGGCTTCAGCCGGGTGCAGGGTGGATGTTGTTTTCCAACATGCGCCCAAGCACACCCATCATTTCGAACAAATTCTAGCGCGCGCTGAGGACGGCGATCAGACTGCGCAGTTTCAAGCGGCCGTTGCGTTTGAAACCGGCGAGGGCACGGCGCAGGACTACGCGGCGGCCGTGAAATGGTATCGCCGTGCGGCCGACTGCGGGAAGCGCAGCTGCGCAAAATAATCTCGGCGGGATGTACCTGCGGGGGCTCGGTGTGGCCCAGGACGACCGCGAGGCTCTGCGCTGGTATTCGCGCGCGGCCGGAGAAGGTTATCTGCCGGCGCAAAATAATGTCGGGTTCATGAAGGCCGCGGGACGCGGCACGCAGGCCGATGATGAAGACGCGGTGCGCTGGTACCGGCGGGCGGCAGAGAAGGGTTACGCTCCGGCGCAGGCGAATCTCGGCTTCATGTACTCGGCGGGGCGGGGCGTGTCGTTGGATGGGAGCGCAGCGGTGTTGTGGTATCAGAAGGCGGTCGCGCAGAAATATGCTCCTGCGGAGTACAAGCTGGGACTGCTTTACTACGAAGGCAAGGTTATCGCGCAGGATATCTCTGAGGGGCTGCGCTGGTTGTCGAAAGCAGCGGAGCACGGATCAGCAGCGGCCGAAAATGAAATCGGGTTCGCTTACGAGCATGGCCAAGGTGTCGCGCAGAACTATGAACAGGCCACCCGGTGGTATCGCTTGGCCGCCGATCATGGTCTGGCGGAGGCGAGACAGAATCTGGAGATTCTCCGAACGCACGTGCAAGTGGCAACGCATGGCGCGGGGACGGTAGAATCCAGCGGAACGTCCTCGGGAGTTCCAGAACAAGGAAAGGGATTCGCGGGGGGACGTTCGCCGTAGTGGGCGAATTTGCCGGCTGCCAGCAAGTCACAGGCGGCATCCACCAGACAATGAAAGAGGGGAGCCTTGCGGCTCCCCTCTTTGCTGCAGGACGACCAACCACGGACTAACTCAGGCGGCCTGCTCTGGCGGCGGAGGCTAGTGGCTTTCGGTAGAGCGTGCAGCCTTTGCGGAGTTCGGCTTGGAAAGGGAGATCGGCTGTGGGAAGTTTCTCGCCGTCACCTAGCAGGAGGTAGCCACCCGGTTCGAGGTACAGGTGCAGGCGCTGGGCGAGCGCGATTCTTTGCGCGGTGGAGAATTGGGGGAGGACGTCCATACAGAAGATGCAATCGAAGCGGCCCAGATAAGCAGGGCGGGCGAGATTCATCTGCGTAAAAGTGATGAGGTTGCGCAGGCGCGGCTTCGCGAGGAAATGCTGATCGACTCGCGCGAAATAGTTGTGCAGCAGGGCCGGCGGGAGGGCTGCGAGTTCTCTCTGAGAATACAGGCCGCGCTCGGCAAAGGTCAGCGCGCTTTGGCGGATGTCGCAGGCCAGGATGTGAATGGTCCACGCGCTGCCGAATTCGTTGACGTCATTGCAGACGGTGAGTCCGATCGAGTACGCCTCTTCTCCCGTAGAACATCCCGCGCTCAGAATGCGCAGGCTCTGTCCGCTCTCGTTACCCTTGCGGGCGCGCAGGGCGGGAAGCACTTCCTTCTCGAGTGCCGCAAATGCCGCCGGGTGGCGGAAAAAACCGGTTTCTCCGTCAAGCAACTGCTCGAGCAGGCGCTCGCACTCGGTATCCGACGATTGCAATCGTCCCATAAGATCGGCGATCGAACTGAAGCGGCGTGCTTCGAGATAGTCGGCCACCTTGGCAACGAGCACATCCTGCGGACTGTTCAGCAGGACTCCTGACTGCCGCTCGAGCAGCAGGCGCAGTTCCGACAACTCGTGATCGAGAACGAAGTTCACCGGACTCTTAGGTCCGCGATTCGATCGTCCGAGATGGAAGCCGGTGTTCATTCGGGTTGATCTCTGCGCGTTGCTGGAACTGGTCCTCCGCGGTTGACGCGGCTTGAGGGAGGGCGTGGGTGGCCGCGATTCCAGTTCTGATTCGACAAGGCTGGCTTACGAGCCGGCCACTGCCGCTTGCGGTTTCCGCTGCTGCTCCTTGACTGCCTGTTGTTCGACGAACGTCAATTGTTTTTCGAGTGATGAGAAGCGCTGCAGGATTTCGTGCATGCGCAGCGCCATGTTTCGAATCGTGTCGATCTGCGAACGTACTCCAGCCGAGAACGCTCCCGGTTCGAGCAGGAGTAATTCGGAGTTGCCCAGCACGGAAGTGAGGGCGTTGTTTAATGAGTGCCGCATCTCGATCACATATTGGCCGAGAGTGGCATGACATTTCAGCAGCGCGCTGACCTGTTCGGCGTGGTCGGCTCGATGAATGGCATCCACGCGGCGCAGAGCCTCGTGCGCCAGGACCACGACAAAGTCGGGCCAGTTGCCGCTGCGCATCACGACCAGAGACCGTGGCGATTCCTGCGCACCGACTGCATGGTCTCGGAATCCCCGCAGACCAGGATGACGGGCTTGCCGCTAAGGTCGCATACGCGGCGCGCGGCGCGATGCGCATCCACGCGTGGAACGTCGATGACGGCGAGCTCCATGTTCTCGGGAGACAGCGCGCGCGCCCCCTCGCCCTGCAGGATGGTGAACGCGGGAACCTGGCGCTCATTCTGCCAGTGCTCGCAAAGCTGCGAGGAGAAACTGGCGTCGTCGGAGAAGATGACAATCTTTCGCTGGTTCACGTTAAGCATCGCTCGGCTCTCGCTCAGTTTCCGTTGTCCCCGTTGGGATTCCACTCGTCGGCGCCGCCGGAAACTTCAAATTCCGGAGTCGCGTCGGCGGCCATTTTTAATTTCGCAGGCGGTGCCTTGGTGGCGCCCGCGGTGGCGGCGGCAGCAACCGCCTTTTTTGCCGGGGCGGCCGCGGGCTTGGCCTTGGCGGGAGAGCGGGTACCTCGTCCGAGAGCATCGTCAATCGCGGCGCGCAAATCGACCAGCATCCGCAAGCGGCTGCCCAGAGGAATATTCGGCCTGGAACATTACTTTCCACGACTGGCAAATCATGCGCAGTCGAAGGATGGGCTCTTCGGCGGAAAATTGGGCGCGGCGGCAGTCGATGGTGGTGACTCCCTGCTGTTCGAGTTCGCGCAGGCCGTCGAAAATGGCGTTCAGGTCCTGATGCATCAGGCGGAAGAACACGCGGCGCATCAGGAAACTGAAGCGGGCGAAGGCGATCATGGCGACCGGACAGAAAGTAATTCTCGCCGCTTTGTACCTTGAACTTGCGGCCCTGCTCGAGAATTCCGCTGTGCAGAAGTTCATTGAGAGTGCGCGCTTTCTGCGCCGATTGCAGGACGTTCTCGATCGGCTGCAGCCAGACTGGTATTCCGGTATCGACCGCACCAAGCACGGGTTGCAAGGTCTTGGCGACGTATGCGATCGTGACCGAACTGTCTTCCAGGCGCGAAGGCGCAGCCAGGGAGAACAGCTGGACGATCAGGAAATCGATCTTGTCACGATCCGAAGGTGACTTCTCGTCCTTGTGCAGATGGTGCAAGAGCATAGTCTGCAGCAATTGCGGCGTGACCAGGGTCGTAGTCTGCAGGAACTGGCGGAGCTGGTGAATCTGGATGCGTTCATCCATATCATTCAGCCATTGCCGGGCCTGCTCGACCGACTCCTGCGGCGGCTGGTCCACGCCGGTTTCTAGATCGTTACACGAAGTCAGGTCGATGACAAACTCACGCGCCAGCGCGGAGTAAGTCGGATAGAGGATGCGAGCGGCGTTCCACTCGGCAGTGAGTTGGCTGCAGATCAGTCATGGTTTTGAATCCGGTCGAGCGGGGGAGGTCGGGATCAAATGCGATCGACGGGGGGCGACTGTGATGCAGCGTATCGGGCCGGGCGCGCCACCACGACAAACAGCGTGGAAGATTCGACAACAAGGGCTCGTTTTCCCAAGGTCAACCTCGAAGGGCGGTCACGGGCTCCCCTCTTCCCGGTTTGAAAGAGTTTTCGTGGGAGCCTATCGGGTCCGCTTGCTACGATATCTCTATATGCACGGCGGAAAACCAAAGCAAAAACCGAAACTACCTGTCGCTTAAATGGCTGAAAATAAGGTGTTGGAGAAGCGATGCAGGAATCGGGGTCCTAGGGACGCAAACTCAGCCGAATTTTGTCTCAGGATGAGACCCTTGTCTCATAATTCTCTAAGGTCGCAACTGCCGGAGTCGTGGGAATACCCAGCGGATAATCAGAGAACACCGTCCGAACGCGATTCGCGCGCGACGAGCTAGGACGCCCGTCGCTCCATCGTCTTTACTTCTTACTACTGAAGAGCTTGGCTTGAGATGGCGTGGGTACGGGCGCCGATATTATAGCGTTTCAGTTTGCGGTAGAGCGTGGCGCGGCTGATGCCTAGCATTTTTCCGGCGAGCGCTTTGTCTCCTTTTACTTGTTCGAAGACGCGTTCGATGGTGGTGCGCTCGATATCCTCGAGGTCGGTGGTGGAGAAGCTGGGTCCGGGTGCGGCGTCACGTTCCTGGATCTGCGAGGTCGAGGCAATTGCCGGAGGCAGGTCGTCGACGTCAAGGGTCTGCTGGTCTGCCGAGGGCTACGGCGCGCTCGACGCAGTTTTCCAGTTCGCGAACGTTGCCGGGCCAGTCGTATTGCAGCAAGGACTTCATGGCGGCGTTGGTGACTTGCACGCTGCGTCCGGGGACGCAACGCTCGAGGAACCAGTGCGCGAGCATGGGGATGTCGGAGCGGCGCTCGCGCAGCGGCGGAACGTGGACGGTTACAACGTTCAAGCGGAAGTAGAGGTCTTTGCGGAAAGTGCCGGCGCGATATTCCTGTTCGAGATCGCGGTTGGTGGCGGCGATGACGCGCACATCGACTCGGGTACGCTGATTGCTGCCGACGGGGCGAACTTCTTTCTCCTGCAGGACGCGGAGTAGTTTGGCCTGCATTTCGAGCGGCAGTTCGCCGATTTCGTCGAGGAAGATGGTGCCGCCATCGGCGGACTGGAACAGGCCCGTTCTCGCCTTCAGGGCTCCGGTAAAGGCGCCTTTTTCGTAGCCAAAGAGTTCGCTTTCGATCAGCGTGGGGACCAGCGAGCCACAATCGACGGCGACAAAGGGGCGGTTGGCGAATGATCCGCGGAAGTGGATAGCGCGGGCGACCAGTTCTTTTCCGGTGCCGCTTTCGCCCGTGATCAGCACCGGCGTGCGCGTGTCTTTCAGGCGCGAGACCATGCGCAGGACGTCCTGGATTTTCGCGGATGAGCCGACGATGCCGTGTAGCTGGGTTTCAGTGTCCATGCGGTCGCGGAGGAACTGGTTCTCCTCGACCAGGCGGACTTTTTCCGCCATGCGGCGAAGGAACAGGCGCAATTCTTCCAGCGGGGAGAAGGGTTTTGCGATGTAGTCGTAGGCTCCCAGCTTCATGGCCTGGACGGCGGTTTCGACCGAGCCGTGGCCGGTCATGACGGCGATTTCAGTGCGGGGCAGAAGCTTCTTCACTTTCTCCAGAAATTCCAGGCCCGACATGTGTGGCATCACCATATCGGTGAGGATCATGTGGGCGGGTTGCTCTTCGAGCAGGGCGAGGGCGGTTTCGCCGCTGGCCGCCTCCAGACAGATAAATCCCAGGGCCTCTCCCACGGTGACGCACAAGCGGCGAATGCTTTGCTCGTCATCGACAATCAACAACCGGATCCGAAGGTCATCACTCACAGCGCTTTCCCCATGGTCTTTTCTACGACCGAAATAAATTGCTGCACTCGGAACGGCTTCTCCACGCAAGGAGCGCCGGTACGGCGCAGCGTTTCGACGGTTTGCTCGTTGGCGATGTCGCCGGTGATGAACACGAGCCTTGAGGCTAGTTCGGGCCGATGGGTCGCGATCCACGCATGTACATCGGCACCATTGACGCCGCCGGGCGTCACCATGTCAGAGACGACTCCGAGAAATTCTCCCGACTCAAGCATTTGCAGGCCCTCCGCGCCCGATTTTGCGCTCACGACCTGGTAGCCGCTGCGCTCGAGCGTGGCCGAGACGTATGCCATGACGGCCGGCTCGTCTTCGATAAGAAGGATGGGCAAGGGTTCAGGCTTCATGGCAGGCAGACTCATCGTTGTAGAACTCCCGCGGCCACACCTTTGGAGGCCGACTCAGAAAGGCCGGGCAAGCGAACTATGAAAGTCGCTCCCTGGGTTCCAGAATTGTTGTGGCACAGGATTTCGCCGCCATGTTCGCGCACGATGCCGTAGCAGATGCTCAGGCCCAGGCCGGTTCCCTTCCCCACTTCTTTGGTGGTGAAGAATGGATCGAAGATGCGATCGGGATGGGAGATGCCATGACCGTTGTCGCGGAACGACACCTCGACATGGTTGCCCAGGCTGGCGGTCATGATTTCGATACGCGCGGGGCGGCCAGTCTCCCGCACGGCATCGTAGGCGTTGTTCATGATGTTGAGAAAAACCTGCTGCAGCTGGTGGGAGTCTCCTACCACCTGGGGCAGGCTTTCATCGAGGTGCTCGACGATCTCGACGCCGTGGCTGTTGAAGTCGTAGGCGCGCAACTGGATGGTGCGGCGCAGGATGCCGTTGAGTTGCACGGGCTTGCGCTGCGGAGGCATCTGACGCGCGAAGCTGAGCAGGTTCTGCACGATCTGCTTGGTGCGCTGCGCTTCCTGAAGAATGACTCGCAGATCTTTGCGGGCGGATTCGGGCGTGTCCGGATTTTCGATGAGCAGATCGGCAAAGCCGAGGATGGCGGTTAGCGGATTGTTGACTTCGTGGGCGACGCCGGAGACAAGTTGTCCGACGGCGGCCATCTTTTCCGCGTGAATGAGTTTGGACTGCAGCATGGCGGAGTCGGTGATGTCGGTCATCACAACCACGATGCTGGTAACGATGCCCTGTTCATCGCGCATGGGACTGAGATTTACGGAAAACTGGCCGACCCGGCCGTCGCCACGCAAGACTTGCAGGTCAAGGTTATCGACGGGGTGCCCGGAGAGCGTGGAGTTGAGAGCATCGGAGAGTACCGGGCGGCGCGGCGGCGAGACGAGATCGGCGAGCGGACGGCCAATCAGTTGGCCCTGCTCATAGCCAGCGTCGTACCAACGGCGGTTGGCGTAGCTGATGAGTCCGGCCGTGTCGACGACGAGGATCATGCTTTGGGTGTTGTTGAGAATCTTCTCGGAGAAATCGCGGGCGCGCTGCAGTTCGGACTGGTAAGTCTTAAGTCCAGTGATGTCGAGCATGAGGCCGCGATATTGCAGCACTTGGCCGTGAGCATCGGGAACGGCGAACGCGTTGATGAGGACGTGGATCGCGCCTCCATCTTTGCGGCGCAGAACTTCCTCGTGATTGCGCAGTACGCCATGTTGCTGCATGACCTGATTCAAGTGCTGTAGCCGTTCGGGCGAAGTGTAGAGCTGGGTCGGGATGTCGATCTTGAGGAGTTCTTCGCGGTCGGAATAGCCCAGCATGCGGACCAGCGCGTCGTTGACTTCGATGAAGTGGCCGTCGGGCACGGCGAAGAACAAGCCTTCCTGGATGTTGTCGAACAGCTCGCGGTACCGGCGCTCGGCCTCGCGGCGGTCGGTGATGTCCTTGAGGACATGGATGGTGTGCTCGCCTTCCCCCGCCGAGGCGTGAATGCGCGAAGTCGAGACCAGGTACATGCGCTCGAGCACCTGATGCACGTATTCGTCGGGGCCGTCCGTGGCGTTGCGACAGAAGGGGCAACCGGGAACCGGCGCGTCGCTGGCCAAAGCCACGAGTGCGCGCATATTGACGCCGATTAATTCGCTGGGAGGAACGCCGATGAATTCCGCGAGCGAGCGGTTGACGCGCAGAACTTGCTGGGCTCTCGTCATGGACGACGATGTAGTCGGTGATGGCGTCGAAAATCTCCATCCAGTGACGGTTGGCCTTATCCATGCGCGTGAAGAGGCGCGCATTTTCAAGGGCGACCGAGGCGTGGCTGGCGATAGCGTGCAGGAGTTGCTCGTCGGCGGGCGCCACAGGCTTGCCGCGATCGGCGAGGCACAAGACGCCGACCGCTTCGTCCCCGGCACCAGTTAGGCGGAGGATGGTGCAATCTTTCCAGCCTAGGGCAGCGGAGAGCGCGGAGCCCAGCAAGTCGGCGGCTTGCCCGGAATACAGGCGCTCGGCATGCTGCGCCAGAGATTCCGTCAAGGAATGAGTGAGGCGGCGCTCAAGACTGCGATCGGAGGGCTCGGGCCGCGAGACGTCGTAGAGGACGGTGGACGTCAGTGCGGAGCCTTCAAAGAGAGCCAGAGCGGCTGACTTTGCGCCGGAAAGCTCGGCGGCGCGATAGACGAAGCGGCGATTGAAATCGGGCAGATGTACCAGACTGCTGAGCTCGAACGACAAGCCCATCAAGGCTTCGGCGTGTTTGCGGTGCTGCTCGGAGGAATGAAGGTTTCGCATTACTTCGAGCGCGACTGATACCTGCGCGGCGAGCGCACGGGCACGGCGGATGTCTTCCTCGGAAATCCCGGCCAGATCGAGGCGATCGAGCACACCGAACATGCCCATGACTTCGCCATCGGAACCAAGAAGGGGCACGGCCAGGAGTTGCTTGATGGCGAACTCCAGAATGGCCTTGGCATTGGAGCCGGGAAGCTGGCTGGCATCGTCGGTCCAGAAAACTTCTTTCGCGATCAGAGCCTTGGTGGCGATGCCGTCGGGAAAAATGAGATCGACGTGGCGAGCCTGACCTTTTTCCGCTCCCAGGCGCACGCGAAACTTCCCTTCCTCGAGCAGGCCAATGAAGCAACGTCCGAAGCCCAGGAAGTCGGAGGCACGCACGACGAAGGCTTCCAGGAAGCGATCCAGGTTGCCGACGGAGCGCAGTTCGGTGGAGATTTCAAGCAGCTGGTGAAGTTCGTGAGCCTGATTGCGGGCGGTGGAATAGAGTTCGGCGTTGGCGACGGCGACGGCGCCGAAGCCTGCCACCGCCGAGACCAGCGATCTTTCATCGTTGGTGAAAATGCCATCGGCGCGCGGGTAGACAAGAATCGCGCCTTGCGTGCGGGAAGTCCGGAAGGGCGCAGCGAGGAGCATTCCGGAGGGCACGAGGTCGCCGAGAGAATGGGAGGCCGGGTCGATCGATACGGTGATCGGCTCTCCGGCGGAAACGGCTCGGCCAGCGACGTCGGCGGCGAACCGAAGGGCGGTTCGATCGTGGCGAGCGCGGGCTGAATTGCCCAGCTGGGCGGTTTCGGCGGCCACGCCGCGCAACTCAAAAGGTCCATCTTGCCGCATGAAAACGCAGACGAGGCGCGCGCGCAACAGAACGCGGATGCGGTCGGCCAAGGCTTCGATGACGGCGGCGACGTCGGGATTGCCGTGCAGGGCGTGGGCGACTTCGGCAAGGATTTCGGCGCGGCGATGGTCTTCACGCGAAGCCTCGGTGAGGCGGCGGGCCTCAAGGAGACTGCCGAGCTGCCCGGCAACGATGGTGGCCTTGGCGGCCAGGTCTTCGCTGAAATAGCCGGGGTCGGAATCATGGATAAAGGCAACGGCTCCCAGCACTTCGTTGGATACGACCAGGGGAGCGGCCATGATGGCGCGGGCGTTGAATTCGAAGGCGCGGGGGTAGCGCGCGGAGTCCAGGAAATTCACGAAGATGGTGCGGCGACGGCGGACCGCCTCCCCTGAAACCGCGCTTTCGGAGGCCCTCAGACGCAGTCCACGGAAGCTCTCGGCCCGGATGCCGTCGGCTTCAGCACCCACCATTTCGTCGGGTGAGAGACATTGCCAGAAATAGACACCGCTGACCTGGAAGAACTCGCGCGTCTCACGGCAGAAGAGGCGAATGAGGGACGCAACGTCGGTGCCTTGCGCGGCGGCGGCGGAAAAACGCAGGAGGAGCTTCTGAAAAGCCTCGTCAGACCTGGGGTTTGGCCCCTGGATGAGCGTCGTGTCTCCCGCGCGCATGGTTAGAAAAACACCGCCTGGACCTTTCCCGGATGTTCACAAGTTATTTGAATATAAGGGGAAAGTACTCTGCAATCTCATTTTGAGTCAAGCGAATAAGGGCGCAGGTGTCTTCCTGTGAAATCCCACGTTTGGGTAGTGTCTCGAAGTCTCACCCTGAGAATTTGAGGTTGGGCGGCGGTAAAAGATGAGACGTTTCCAATTTGTCAGGGAGAGGTTGATAGGGGTCACCAACGGTACATTCCCTTCTGGCACAGCGACTTATGCTGGTCACCAAAGTAATGTTCCCAACGATTTAGCTGGCACGGGCTTTGCAGTTCCCGGGGTAGGATTTTTGCACGGGAGGACTTGTGTCTCGACAACAATTGCAACGCTGGCTGACGGGGGCCGTAATTTCAGGGGTCGCCGCCTTTTGTCTTTTGTACCCGCTGCCGGGTCATGCCCAGCAGGAAGAGATCTCGCGCAAAGTGAAGTCCAAAGTGTCTCCGACATATCCGGAGTTGGCGCGCAGGATGTCGATTTCGGGAGTGGTGAAGGTTCAGGTCGTCGTAGCGCCGAACGGATCGGTGAAGAGCACGAAGGTCGTGGGCGGGCATCCGCTGCTGGTGAATGCGGCGGTGGACGCGGTGAAGAAGTGGCGCTTCGATGCCGCTTCGGAAGAGACGACAGGCGTGGTGGAGTTCAAGTTCGATCCGAACGTTGCCACACAATAGGCCGAGGAGTGAGGGTCTGCGGGCCAAGGGCGCGCAGGCAGGTTCGAGGTTCGTTAGGGAGGGACAGCGATGACGCTGCGCAACAGACTTTACATGGCGTTTGGGGCCGTTTTGTTCATGGTCCTGGTCATGTTCGCGGTCAACTGGAGAGCCGTCAGCCGGGAGCACGAGGCCAAGAAGGCGGCGCAGGCGTCGCTGGACCTGAAGGACGCAACCGATGCGGTACGGTTCCAGATGATGCAGAACCGTCTCTACCTGAGCAACTACCTCCTGAGCGGCGACACACGCGAGGTGGACCGGATGAATGAGGGCATCCGGCACCTGAACGACAAGCTGGAGAAGACCCAGGCGCTGGCGAACTCCGACCAGGAAAAGAGCGCCCTTGAAAAGGTACAACAGCTCGAACAGAACTGGGCCAAGGAATTTGCCCAGCCCCTGGTTGATAAGCGTAAGGATGTGGACAGCGGCAATGCCACGGTAGCGGAGCTGCAAATTTTCTATTTGCAGAAGGACGCTTCTTCGTGGGTGAAGAACACAACGGAATTCCTCGACGCCGCCGACAACGAGAACAACAAGATGGTCAAGGAGCGGCGCGACTCAGACGATAGTGCGGAGAAATGGACCATCTTCGCCTCGCTTGCAAGCATGCTGATTGCACTTGCGATCGGGATCGGAATCGCCATTCGCACTGCAGCTTCGATCACCGAACCACTCTCCAAACTGATGACGGTGGCACACAAGATCGGCAACACCGGCGACTTGGAGCACAACGTTGAGGTCGACACGCAGCGACAGGATGAGATTGGTGAACTGGCGAGAACTTTCGCCAACATGGTCACTTATCTGAAGGAGATGGCGGCGGTTTCTGAAGCCATCGCCAACGGCGACCTGATGGTGGAAGTCGAGCCGCGTTCGAAGCAGGACACGCTGGGACACGCGTTCCAGCAGATGGTGGAGAGCTTGCGCGGGCTGGTGCGCAGCGTGCGCGACCTGGCTTCCCAGGTAGCGAGCGCTTCGAGCCAGGTGGCGGGAGCTTCGGATGAGTCGGCCAAGATCAGCCTGCAGGGTTCTTCGGCGATTGATGAAGTCACCAGCACGATGCACGAGATGAGCGTGAACGTGCAGAACATGGTGAAGAGCACGCAGACGCAGGCATCGAGCGTGAGCGAGACGTCGGCATCGATCGACCAGATGGTCGCGTCGATTCAGCGCGTGGCCGATACGGCCAAGGTGCTGCTCGATATCTCGAACCGGTCGCGGGAAGAGGTCCATAGCGGCATTACCACCATGGACAAGGCCACGGAAGGCCTGACCAAGATCAACAACACCATCCGGTCATCGGGCTCGATCATCGACGCGCTCGGACAGCGGGCGGACGATATCGGCAAGATCATCGAAGTTATCGACGATCTGGCCGAGCAAACCAACCTGCTCGCTCTGAACGCCGCGATCGAAGCGGCGCGCGCCGGCGAACACGGACTCGGATTCGCGGTGGTAGCGGACGAAGTCCGCAAGCTGGCCGAGAAGTCGGCGCAGTCGACCAAGGAAATTTCCGAACTGATCCAGAGCATTCAGAAAGAAGCCCGCAAGGCGGTCGAGAACATGGACGAGAGCACGTCGATCGTCAACGAGGGCCTGGAGCTGGGCGGAGAGTTGAACGGCGCGCTGCGCAAGATCTCGAATGTGGTCACCGAGGTCTACAAGTTCGCGCAGGAAATCGGCGCGGCGACCAACGAACAGTCGCACGGCTCGTCACAGATCGCGCGGGCAACCACGCGGCTGAATGAAATCACGCACGAGATCAACTCGGCGGTGGAAGAGCAGGCCTCAGGGGCGCAGGCCGTTGTGAAGGCCATGGAGCGAATGCGCGAACTGATCCAGCAGTCTACGTCGGGCTCGACGGAACTGGCGGCGTCGGCGGAGCAGATGTCGAAGATGTCGCGCGAACTGCTCGATGCATTGGAGCGGGTGGCGGGCCGCACGGGAGACGTGGACCACGCGCGCAGCAACGACAAGAGTTCCGGCAAGATCGCGCGCCGAGCGACCGCAGGGGTCTAGGCCATGAGCATAGAGCGGCACAGCAACCGCGAGTTGCAGATCGTCGGCTTCCAAGTGGGCAACGAGACGTACGGCGTGCCCATCACGGCGCTGCACGAGATCGTGCGCGTGCCGGAAATCACGGCGGTGCCGGACGCTCCGGAATATATGGAAGGCGTCATCAATCTGCGCGGGAAGATCGTGTCGGTGATCGACTTGCGCAAGCGCTTTGGCGTGAAGGAAACAGCAGCCCACCGGAGAAACCGGATCCTGGTGGTCGAGTTCAACGGACGCTTGTCGGGGCTGATCGTGGATTCCGCGTCGGAGGTTCTGAAGATTGCGGCGAGCGACATTGAGCCGCCTCCGGCGGTTTTACAGGAAGGCGGAATGGGCTGCGTGACCGGGCTCGGCAAGTATAAGGGGCGGCTGATCATGCTGCTGGACACGAGCAAGATTCTGGAATTCGGCAGCAGCAAGGCACAGAAAGCGGCGGCGGAAGCCAAGCCGGCAGCCACTACCAAGGCGGAGGTTCGCGGCGCGGCTGCCCGTTAGGCAGGACTGAACCGATACTCCATGGGCACATCAGGCGCAGCACCGGCACCCGCGCTCACTGAAGCGGAACTGAAACTTCTGCAGGCCCTCGTGTATCAGGAGTGCGGCATGCACTTCGACGAGCGCCGCACGCACTTTCTGCAAGACCGGCTGATGCGGCGCCTGAGGGAATGCGGCGTCGATTCCTTTTACAGCTATTACCGGCTGCTGATCAGCGATGCCGGGCGCGGCGAACTCGCGCAATTGCTCGAAAATCTCACAGTCAACGAAACCAGCTTCTTCCGCAACCGCGCGCAGCTGGACCTGTTTCACAAGTACGTGCTGGAAGATCTGCTGCGGAAAAAGCAGGAGCGGCGGGACTTCTCGCTGCGTTTCTGGAGCGCTGGCTGCTCGACCGGGCAGGAAGCGTACACCATGGCGATGCAGGTGGCCGACGCGCTGGCGTATTACTACATGCGCAATCCGATGCAGGTAGAAACACCCACGCCGAAGCCGCTGATTCCCACACCGTGGAAAGTGGAGATCCTGGCCAGCGACATCAGCTACTCGGTGCTGCGCGCCGGGCAGGAAGGCACTTACAACGAACACCAGATGGCGTCCGTGGACTACAACTACCGGCTGCGCTACTTCGACAAGACGGGCGATCGTTATTCGGTCAAGAAGGCGCTGAAGGAAGTGGTTCACTTCGACTTCCACAATCTGAAGACCGAGTATCTGCCGCAGCGCAACGATGTGATCTTCTGCCGAAACGTCATGATGTATTTCGACGAAGCGGAGCAGAAGCGGCTGATCAACAAGTTCTACCGCTGCCTAAATCCGGACGGATACTTGTTCGTGGGTCACGCCGAAAGCCTGCTCGGGCTCACCGAAAAATTCCAGATGGTTCACCGCAACAGCGGAACGGCCTACCAGCGCGTTGAGGGAGTCTTATGACACAACCTGACGAGCGCATGGCCGAACTCCGCGAACTGTTTTTCGAGACCGCGCAGGAACTTCTGCAAGCGTTGAACGACCAGGCGCTGAAGCTCGAGAAGCATCCGGGCGACTCGGAAATCGTGCGCAGCCTGCGGCGGATCGTGCATACGCTGAAAGGCGATGCCGCAGCCTGCGGCTACCGCGAATTGAGTGAAGTCGCGCACGAACTCGAAGATGCGCTGGCGCTGGAGTCGGCGGCCGCAAATGCAACCTTGGCGGAAGTGGCGTTTACTGCGGCAGACCTGTTCGCGGCTATGCTGGCGGCGTACCGGAAGCGTGCCAAGCTGCCCAGCCGCGATCCACTGCGCAAGATGGTGAAAAAGCTCTCCGATGAGCCCGGTAGCAAGCGCGGCACGAAGAAGAAGGCGGCGGTCAGCGCGCAGGCACTGGGCTGGACGGAGTACGAGAAGCTGGCGGTTCAGAAAGCGCAGGAAACAGGAAATTTCGTGTACCACGTGCAGGCGCAGATCGATCCGCATTGCGCCATGCCGATTGCAGGGCGGCAACTGGTGCAAAACGCGCTCGCCACGTTGGGAGAAATTCTGGCGGCGCGGCCGGAGGCTGGAGCACCCGCGGCGACGAAGCAGGTGGAATTTCTGGTAGCCACGACGAAGACAGCGGAAGAGGTCGTGGGCAAGTGCCAGATTCCAACCATTGTGGCCGGCGTGAAGACGGATCTGCTGCCGGGCGAAGTAACCCAGCCTGCGGAAGCCGCGACGAAACGGATTCCGAAAACTGAAGCTGCCGAGGCATCTGCCGCTTCTGAGACTTCACTCTCGCATGAGCCTGAAGTGTCGAGCGACATCCACGAGCCGGCCACTGAGCACGGACCGCAATCGCACGCGACGCTAGCTGAAAACATCCTGCGGGTGGATTCAGAGCGCATCGACAGCGTGCTGAACCTGGTGGGTGAGCTGATCATCGGCAAGTCGATGCTGCAGCAAGCACTCAACGAGTTCGCCAAGACCTATCCGAAAGACGCGCTCCGCGGACGATTTTCCGACGCCATGGCTTTCCAGGCGCGCGTTCTCAACGATCTGCAACGCTCGGTGATGAAGATCCGCATGGTACCGGTGGAACAACTGTTCCGGCGCTTCCCGCGCATGGTCCGGGACGTAGCGCGACAGTGTGGAAAGGACGTCGAGCTGGTGGTAAGCGGACAGGACACCGATCTCGACAAATCGATCCTGGACGCGATCGCCGAGCCTCTGACGCACCTGGTGCGCAACGCCATCGGCCACGGGCTGGAGACGGCCGAGGAACGAAAGAAGACCGGCAAATCGGAGCAGGGCACGCTGCACCTCAGCGCGTATCACCAGGGCAACCAGGTGATTGTGGAAGTACGCGACGATGGGCGGGGTATGGATGTGCAACGCATCCGGGCAAAAGCCATCGACATGGGTCTGACTTCGAAAGAAGACGCGGCCCGGCTGACCGAAGCGGAGATTTTCGATTTTGTGTTTCGTCCCGGGTTCAGCACAGCCGAGCAGGTCACGGAAGTATCGGGACGCGGCGTCGGCATGGACGTGGTGCAGAGCGTGCTGCACCGGCTGAAGGGCAGCATTCACATCGAGACGCATCCCGGACAAGGCACGACGTTCCGACTGAAGCTGCCGCTGACGCTCGCGATCATCAAGGCGCTGCTGTTCGAGGTGCAGCACAGGCTGTACGCGGTTCCGTTGAACGCCGTGGTCGAGATTGCGCGAACGCGCGAGGGCGAGGTCCATCAGGTGGATCACTACGAAGTTCTGCAGTTGCGGAACCAGGTACTGCCGTTGGTGCGGCTGGGACGGCCACGGGCGAGCGGCGCCGATTGGGCGAATACCAAGCTTTTTGTGCTGGTTATCAGCGTGGGGGAGAGGAAGTTCGGGCTCATTGTGGATGAGCTGGAAGGTGAGGAAGAGTTGGTCATCAAAGCGTTGGACGACCATGCGGTCTCAACCGATCTGGTAAGCGGAGCATCGATCCTGGGAGATGGACGAGTCGTACTCATACTGAACTTATCTGCAGTGGTGGATCATTTTGGGCGCTCGCGGCCGGCAGAAGCCGGGGCGATCAGCTCAGGATTGTTGCTTTCGCACGCCGACCGGATCCGGTTCAGCCAGGCTGCGGGAGGGCAGGCATGAGCGGACCCCGGGTACGCGTACTGGTGGTCGATGATTCTGCGCTCATGCGCAAGCTGATCCCGCAGATCCTCGAGAAGGACAGCTCGATCGAGGTGGTGGGCACGGCCATGGACGGCAACTTCGGCCTCAAGAAGATCGAAGAACTGAAGCCGCAGGTGGTCACGCTCGATCTGGAAATGCCGGGCATGAACGGGATCGACATGCTGCGGCAGGTGATGCGCAAGCTGTATCCGGTGCCGGTGATCGTGGTCAGTTCGCACAGCACAGAAGGCGCATCGATCACGTTGAAGGCCCTAGGCTTTGGCGCATTCGACTTCGTGGCCAAGCCGCGCGATGTTTCGACGCGCATGCCGGAGATTGCAGCCGAGCTGATTTCAAAGATCAAGGCAGCGGCCAGCAGCAAGAGCGTCACGATGAAACCGCTAGCCAACACGATGCAATACGGCAAGGCGCCCATGGCTTCGACCAAGGCGCCAACCAAGATTGTGGCGATCGGTGTGTCGACTGGCGGTCCGCATGCGCTGCAGTACATGTTTTCGCAACTGCCGGCGGATTTTCCGGGAGCCATCGTTGTGGTGCAGCACATGCCGGAAAACTTTACGGAGATGTTCGCGCGCAGGCTCGATGAGACGTGCGCATTGCGGGTGAAGGAAGCGCAGTCGGGCGACCTGCTGATGCCAGGCAGAGTTTTGATTTGCCCGGGCAGCCGGCATTTGAAGGTCAAGAAACTGCCTCTGGGGAACGTGGCTCTGCTGAACGACGATCCGCGAATTCGTGGACATCGTCCATCGGCGGATGTGTTGTTCCGTAGTGCCGCCGAGGAATTCGGCCCCCAGACGGTCGCGGTAATCATGACCGGCATGGGGGATGACGGGGCTGAGGGTCTGGGAACGGTCAAGGCCGCGGGGGGCATTACCATCGCGCAGAGCGAAGAGTCGTGCGTGGTGTATGGCATGCCCAAGGCTGCGGTGGACCGTGGTTACGCTTCGCGGGTTGTAGGTTTGGAGGCCATGGCGAACACGCTGGTGGCCCTGTGCTCGGATACCGGGCGCGGAGACGGACAGTCAGGGAACGGCGCAGGCAAGCATGCGAGCGCCGGGCAAAACTAGGGTTATCTAGCCGGCGGAAGCGCCGCATGGTACGAAGGTAAGCAACAGGAGGCTGTTATGGAGCAGTTTGCGCCAGTAAAACGCAGCAAGGACGGCCAGCCAGTCCGCTACTTGATCGTGGACGACTCGGTCTTTGCGCGCAAGAACCTGGCCCGCATGGTCGAGTCCTTTGGTGGGCACTTGGCCGGCGAGGCGGGCGATGGCCTGACCGCCATCACCGAATATGACCGGACGCATCCCGACATCGTGCTGATGGATATCACGATGCCGCAGATGGAAGGGATCGAGGCGGCAGAACGGATCGTGCAAGCGCATCCGGAAGCGCGCATCGTGATGGTGTCTTCGGTCGGCTACCAGGAAAATATTGTTGCCGCATTGCAGCGGGGTGCGCGGCACTTCGTGCAAAAACCGGTGAAACCGGAAGTGCTTTACGAAGTGATCAAGTACGTGCTGGGCGAAGACGGCGCGGTCGCGAACGCGGCCGGAGCGGGAGTCTAACTCGATGAAGATGGAGTTGATCCAGCCGTTCATCAATTCGGCGGACGCGGTGCTGGCGCAGGGCCTGCAATGCACCACGGCCATCGGCAGCCTCAGTATGGAAGAGGAAGCCTATCGCCGGAAAGGTGTGGCGGCCATGGTTTGGGTCACCGGAGATATCGAGGGGCGCATCATCATTGACCTCGATCCGGAAACCGCGGTGCGCGTGGCGGGCAAGATGGCGGGGGCGGATTTGCCTGAATCCGATTTGCTCGTGAAAGAGACGGCGTGCGAACTGGCAAACCAGATCATCGGAAATGCGATCACGGCATTGAATGACCAGGGATTCCACTTCCGGGTGCATCCGCCGGTGATGCATGAGTCCGCGGAAGGCATCAAGAGCAGCGAGGACACCGAGGCGCTGGTGATGTGCTTCGAGACTCCGGTGGGCAGCGTGTTCATGAATATTGCGCTGCGCTATAACCGGAAGCGGCATGCCGACATGGCGGCTTCGGCCGGACGATAAAAGATTGCTTGAAAATCCTGACACGAGCCCCTCTGGCTTGTGCGTATCGATAGGTTTCTCCTTACATCTCAGCCAGACCGCCCCTAAAGGGGCCTTAACGGGAAACGCTACTTGCCGGCACGCCTGAAGGCGTGCCCTGATACGAACCTGTATTCGGAATGCATCCGTTCGGGTCGACGCAAGACGATTGGCCTGGATGTGAAATGGCGCGTTGAAATGACTAGGAACCGGTCAGGATGAAGACTGGATTTTGCCTCGGGGGCTCGCCGACCCCGGTTGCAGCTTCGCCCGTGGTGGAAGTGCCTGCAGGGTTGCTGACGGTGAACGTGCCATTGCCGATGCCGGTCACGGTGAAGGTGCCGTTATCCGCCTGCGCTGACATCCTGGTAATCGTCACCACTAGACCAAGGAAGATGGGCGTGCCTGAGTTCGGGTCGTACGTATAGGTGTAAGTGGTGTCGGTGCCGCTCTGCGTGGCGGCGGAGATGTTGAGCAGAGTTGGAGAGTATGCGCTGCCGGGGGCCGGAATGGAGGCGAAATACGTGTCGCCGGAAGTGTTAATGCTCCAGACGCCGGAGGCATCGCAACTCGAGACGTAGACGCGCGAACTGTCGATGGCGGTCGCGGCGGAAATCCTGAAGCGGGCGCCCGCGCAATCAGCCACCGAGGAAACGGAGACCTCGGGAAGAGGAATGGCTTTGGTGACCTGGTTGGTCAACGCATCGACGACCGCGGCCTGCGCCTGAACGCAGGATGTCTGCTGACAATTGACCGAGGTTGTGTCGAGATAGTAGCTCGCGATGTAGGCGCGCGTGCCGTCGGGCAACGCGGCCACGGAGACTGGGACACAGCCACTGGGCGGACAGGGGGCAGCGCCTCTGCCCGGAATGGCAGCCTTCAGATCGATGGTGGCGAGTTTCGTTAGGGCGTCGGTGCTTGCGTCAAAGATCCCGACCGTGGCGTTGGTCGGATTCGGCACGTAAAGGCGGTTGCGGCGACTGTCGTAGTAGAAGAAATCTGCGCCTGGGCCGACCGAGACGGTGCCCACGACGGCGTCGGTCGCGAGCAATCCGTTAATGACTGTGATGTTTCCAGCGTCGTGGCTTAGAACGTAAATGCGCGCGCCGTCGCTGCGCACGGCCGCCCAGCGGGGCGAAGCGCCCACCGCCAGAGTAGTGACGATGCTTTTGTCGGCGCTGCTGATGACGGAGACGGTGCTCGAGTCGCGATTCACCACGTACAGCTTCTTAAGCAGGCCGGTGGTCGAGGAATTGTTCGGCGTCTCGACCATGGCGATGGGATGGGTACCCACCGGAATCGTGTCGATGATGGCGTTGGTGATGCTATTGATGGCGTTCACCGTGCCGTTGCCAGAATTGGCCACGTACATTGTCGAGGGTTCGCTGCTCTCTACAAAATTTGGAGCGGCACCTTGGGCGAGATTGATGTCGACCGATGTCCCTATGGGATTGTTGCCCGCGGCCACACCGAAAGCACTCACCGAGTCGGCACCCTGATTTGCCACCCAAACTCGGCTGCCGAGCAAGGTTGCGTGCACCGGCATGATCGCGACTTTGGTCACACCCGCGTCTGAGTCTCCCGAGACGTTCACCTGCATACCTGTTCCGGCATTGAACGTGCCGTTTTGATTGACGGTAAAGGTGGAATGGGCGTTCTTCGGATCGGGCGTCGGGACCGGTTGAGGAATGATGGTGGGCCGGTAGGTATCGCCACAGGCAATGCAGATCAGGAACAGGAAAATAAGGCCAGCCAGTTTGCCCTTCGACACCAAACTCATCGGTACCCCGTGGTGAGTAATCATGCGCTAGGAGAATTGAACATTGTAATCGGGGAATGGCGTTTCGAGCTAGTTGGGCCTCTAGGTTTAGTGGCCGGGTGGGACGGGCGGGTTGCCTGAATGGATTTGCTCAGCGCACGGATGTCGACGGGCGGGGACGCCCGTTGCTCCATCGAATCAACTTTGTGAGACGTCCGAAACAGGACGCTTAACGGCCGCGGCGCGGTTTGCTCCCTGCGACTGCCGCTTCCGGTGCAGACTTTGTGGTGGCGGCCGGCTTCTTTTTGCCTTCCATTTCGGCGAGGCTTTGCTTCAGGGCTGCCATCAGGTCCACAACGGGCGCGAGTTTCTTGGGGCGGTCGATCTCGACCACCTTGCCGCCTTCGAGTTTGGTCTCGATCAGTTTCTTCAAGTTTTCCTGGAAGGAGTCGTGATACTTCTCGGGGTCCCAATCTCCAGCGAGTGCTTCGATCAACTGACGAGCGACCTTCAATTCTGCTTCTTTGAGTTCGACATCGGGTGCGCCAAAGCCTTCGACCTGGCGGACTTCTTCGGCGTAGTACATGGTGTGCAGCATCATGCCGCCGGAGTGCGGCCGCAGAAAGACCGTGTATTCGCGATTGTGCATGGTGAGCTTGGCGATCGCGACATAATTGCTCTCTTCGAGGGCCTTGGTCAGGAGCGCATAGGGACGCCGTCCGGCTTCGTCAGGCATCATGTAGTAGGAAGATTCGAAGTAGACCGGGTCGACGTCGTCCGCATGCACGAATTCGAGGATCTCCATCGTCTTAGCGGTCTGCGGCTCGATCTTCTTGATTTCTTCGGGCTCGATGACGATGTACTCGTCTTTGCGAAATTCGTAGCCCTTCACGATTTCGCTGCGCTCGACGACCTTGTTCTCGGCCGGGCAGATGTACTGCTGCTTCACGCGCTGCAAGTCTGGGCGATGAAGCATGTTGAAGGAAATACCGCTGCTGCGCGCGCCGGAAAAGAGGCGCACCGGCATCGAGATCAAGCCGAACGTAAGATATCCAGACCAAACGGAGGCCGCCATAAGTTCTCCCCGAACACTCAGAAAAGGCGCCAGAGCCGCGCCCAGCGTTCGAAAGTTTAGCGCACGACTTCGGTTTTTGATGCATCAACTTGGCGGGGTAACCGAGAGAAAAAGCACGACCAGAGGGACAGCCGCTGGCAGCGCCCCTATGGCTGGTAGTTATCAGTTCGATTCCACCCTGGCCAGGCTATGGTAGAACTGTGATTCGCTTGCTATGCACTTGAGCGCATTGAACTTAAGTCCCAATTCGGCAGTGTGGTGGGCGAATTCGGTGCACCGTTTCGCTCTGATTGTGGCCATAACGGTGGCATTTGCCGCCTTAGGACACGCAGTTCGGGGGGTGTCGCGGTCGGGGGCAGTGGCGGGAGGTGTGGTTTGCTTCGCCCTGCTTGCCAGCGTGGGAGCTGGGGCGTTTGCAATGCTGCTGGCAGTGTTTGGGGTCACGTGGATCGCTACGCGCTTTGGACGGCTGCGGAAGCAGGGCTTGGGAGTTGCAGAGCGCAAGGAGGGGCGGAGCGCGTCTCAGGTTCTGGCCAATACGGGGATGGCCGCGGCCTGTGCACTGTGCTACTCGGGGCTGCAAGTGCCTCTGATGCTGTTGGGAATGGCAGCGGCTTTGACAGTCGCGGCGGCAGACACGGTGTCGAGCGAGTGCGGGCAGGCTTTGCGCCGCGAGGCCCGGCTGATTACGACCTTCGAGCGCGTGCCCGCGGGGACCGATGGCGGGGTTACGTTGGGCGGGACCGCGGCTGGGGCGGTGGCGGCCGGGCTAGTGAGTTTGGTGGGGGTGTGGGCCGCGTTGCTGCCGATGCGATGGATGTGGATTGCCGTTGCGGCGGGAGTTTTCGGCATGGTGGTGGATAGTTTTCTGGGCGCGTTATTTGAGCGGCGCGGGTGGATTGGGAACGATAGCGTGAATTTCATCAGCACGGTGGTGGCGGCGGTTGGGGCCGCGGCGGTCGCGGGTTTGTAGGGACGTGGTCCCGGATCGACAGCCCCTGAAGGGGCTTTCCAGACGCAGCCTTTACGGCATGGCTAAAGCGATGCCTTGATACGAACCCTCGGACTAAAAATAGCGTGTTTGGCGACGGCCTGTCAGTCTGTTGCGCACGCAGTCACACTCCTTCCCTCTTCCCGGGTGGTCATGTCCGTCGGTACCTTGAGGAGTTGGTTACTGTCAGGCGACAATTTCAAGGTACCTCTCCCAAATTTCAGGCGTTTCGCGAATGGCGAAAAGCCGTCGCCATTTGCAGGCGGTATTGTCAGTGAGAACGCGTTTTTATTAGGGACTTGTCGGTTCTGTCACGAACTTGGCAGTAAGGAAGCGATGCGGACTAAGACGTTAGTGATCGGATACGCGCTGGCTTTGGCTTTGCTGCTGTTCGCACAGCGGCGGCCGGATTCCATACCAGCAACCAACTTTACTGGCGTGGTCGATCTGACTCATCCGGTGGGACGCGGAAAAGTACCCAGCATTCACGAGAACGCCCCGGTTCGCGCTGCCGGGCTGGTGCAGAAGGATGGATTGCGCCGCGTTTCAGCGTCGACTGCGAACACTACGAATATCGATTCGCCCGCCAGGCTAGTTCGCGGGATGTGGACTGTGGACCAGATTCCTCCGGAGCGCCTGATTGCTCCGCTGACCGTGCTGGATGTAACGTCGCAGGCGCAACGCAATCCTGACTACGAAGTCTCAGTTGAGGACATTGCGCAGTGGGAGCAGATTCACGGGGAGATTCCCGCAGGTGCCGTGGTTGTTGCGCGGACGGGATGGGGAGTCCGTTGGGCTTCGCCCAAGGATTACCGAAACACCGACAAGAATGGCGTAATGCACTTCCCTGGATATTCGCGAGATGCAGCACAGTTTCTGGTTGAGGGACGGCAGGCGCTGGCTCTGGGGATTGATACCTTGAGTGTGGATCCGGGATCGTCGCGCACGCTGGCCGTGCATGAGTACACGCTGGCCCACAGCGTTTATCACCTGGAAAATGTTGCCAACCTCGAACGCGTGCCTGACGCGGGCGCGGTGGTTGTGGTGGCTCCGATGAAGTTAGAGGGTGAAGTTGACGGCCCGGTCCGCATTCTTGCCTTGACACGCCGTTAGTACAGTAATGTCCTATTGGTGAGTTTCAAGGTTACGCCTCGGAGCATAAAATCAAGGCATCGTTAACAATCGCAATGCGGTACGAGGCATCCTTCGCCTTCTGGTATGAATCCATTCCGAGATAGCAACGCCACAAAATCTAAATCAAGAGTCCAGTGGAGTCGCCAGTGCGCTTAATTCTGAAGGCATTCGCGTTTTTTCTGACGCTGGGCATCGCGCTCAGCGTTTTTTCGCAGAGCAAAGCGACTAGCCGCATTACGCAGGCGATCGATGACCGAGACACAGTTCAGCTGCGCGGCAGCGTGCATCCGCTGCTGCAGAAAGCGACCGACCAGGGGCGCATGGACGGGGCGACCCGACTGGAAGGCGTATCGCTGGTGTTCAAGCGGACAGCCGCGCAGGATGCGGCGGCGGAGAAATTCCTCGAGGACCTGCAGAATCCGAAGTCACCGAGCTACCACAAATGGCTGACACCGGAACAGTATGCCGATCGGTTCGGACTGAGCACCACTGATCTAAGTGAAGTCAGCGCGTGGCTGCAGTCGCAGGGCTTCACCGTGAATCGGGCAGCGCGCGGCCGCACGCAGCTGTGGTTCAGCGGAACGGTCGGACAGATTGAGACGGTATTTCGCACGGAGATGCATCGCTTCGACGTGAATGGCGAAGCGCACTTCGCGAATAGCGTCGAGCCTTCGGTGCCGAGCGCGCTGGGAGAGGTGGTGCTGGGGGTGCACGGGTTGAGCAATTTTCGGCCGAAGCCACGGGTGCGGATGAACCGGGCAGTCGCTGAAACGATCAAGCCAAATTTCAACTTTGGCAACGGCTCTCACTTCATGAGTCCGGATGACTGGACCACCATCTACGACGTGAAGGCGCTTTACAGTGCGGGCTTCGATGGTGCCGGTCAGGCCATCGCCGTCGCCGGGCAATCTGAAGTCAACAATGTGGACCTTGATGCGTTCCGGACGGCGTCCGGATTGCCGGCACGCACGGCGAGCAATTTTGTCAGGAAACTCGTGCCGAACAGCGGCACGGCAACGGTGGTCTCGGGAGATATCGGAGAGTCGAGCATCGATCTGGAGTGGTCGCATGCGGTAGCCAAGGGCGCCAACATAATGTTTGTATATACAGGGAACGGCGGGACCCTCAACGTGTTCGACGCTTTCACGTACGCAATCGACCAGAATTTCGCGCCCATCCTCAGCATGAGTTACGGGAATTGCGAGCAGAATCTGCCGTCCTCATTTCTGACTTCAGCTCAACAGCTCACGCAGCGAGCGGCGATGCAGGGTCAGACCATCGCGGCTGCCAGCGGCGATTTCGGAGCGGCTGACTGTGATACCGCGCCCGGACTTCCGGCACAGGGCGGATTGGGCGTCGACATTCCCGGAGCCCTGCCATACGTGACGTCGGTGGGCGGATCGGGGTTTAACGGCGATAGCAGCAACCCTGCAAATTTTTGGAATGCTGCGAACAACGGCGTGAACGGATCGGCCAAATCCTATATCGGCGAGACCACGTGGAACGACACGGTTCTGGTGACCGCGCTGTCGGCGGGCGGCGGCGGCGCCAGCGTACTTTTTTCGAAGCCCAGCTGGCAGACAGGCGCGGGCGTACCCAACGACGGTGCCCGCGATGTTCCTGACATCGCGCTGGCCGCTGGTCCGAACCATGATGGCTACATGCTATGCGTAACTGATCCAGGACAAGCACAGCTTCCCTGCTCGAGCGGCTTCTTAGATTCCACCGGAGTGCCGGACGTGGCCGGGGGAACATCCTTTGGATCACCCACCTTCTCTGGAATCGTCGCCATCCTGAATCAGAAAACTGGATCGCGGCAGGGCAACATCAATCCTGCGCTATACGCACTCTCGGCGGCGAACGTGGGCGCGTTTCACGACATCACCACCGGCAACAATATTGTGCCGTGCGATCCGGCTACGGTGGACTGCCCGACGTCAGGAACCGCGCAATACGGATTCAGCGCGGGACCGGGGTATGACCAGGTGACGGGCCTCGGATCGATTGATGCGGCGGTTCTGGTCAATAACTGGAACAGGGCGAATTCGACTACTGCTGATTTCTCGATGTTCGGTCATGTCGTGGGGATTGCGGCACCAGGAGGCGGGGGCACGTCGACCATCACGGTGGACGCGCGCAACGGCTATAGCGGAACCATTAACTTCACGTGCATGGCACCAACGTCCGCGAAAATCGGCTGTACGGTGACCGGAGGCCCACTCACGCTCAATAACGGAACCCCCAGCGGCACCGTGACGGTCAACATTACGACCACCGCAGGACTGGCTCCAGGTAGCACACCGTTGTGGCTGGGCGGAAGCGGCGCGGTATTTGCGGGCATCCTGCTATTTGGAATTCCTGCGAGGCGCCGGAGATTGACCATCGCGCTCACCCTTATCACGGTTGCCCTGATCCTCGCGGCTGTGGGCTGCGGCGGTAGCAGCAATTCGAGCGGAGGAGGAAATGGCACGCACGTCGGAAGCTACGTAGTGAGCGTCACAGGCAGCGACGGAACAACATCGCATACAGCCAATGTATCGGTGGCCGTGAGATAACTGACAATAATCTGACACAACAAGGGAAGGCTGTGACAGCCTTCCCTTACCTTTTGACAACCATTGCCGGCTTGCGTGATCTAATTTGGCGAGGAGGCGGGCATGGCAGATGCGCGGTATCCCATCGGCAAATTTTCTTTTGACGGCACACTCACCCAAGAGCAAAAGGCAAAATTCCTGGATGACATTGAGCAGACTCCTGCGCGGTTAGAGGCGTCGGTGCGCGGGCTGTCCGACAAGCAACTGGATACGCCGTATCGCGAGGGAGGGTGGACTGTCCGGCAGGTCGTGCATCACGTGCCCGACAGCCATCTCAATTCCTACATGCGCTTCAAGCTCGCACTGACTGAAGATGAACCGATGATCCGGCCATACATGGAGGATCGTTGGGCGGAACTGCCGGAGGCGAAGACTGCGCCGATCGGGCTCTCGCTGGAATTGCTGTCGTCATTGCATAAACGCTGGATGCTGATGCTGCGCGCCCTGCAACCTGCGGATTGGAAGCGGACATTTCGGCATCCGGAGATCGGACTGATGACTCTGGAGAAAAATCTGGCACTGTATGCTTGGCATGGAAAGCATCACGTCGCGCATGTTACGGGGTTGCGGGAGAGGATGGGGTGGTAGGGGCGGTTTCGAGTTTCGAGTTTCTAGTTCCCGGTTTCGAGTTTCCGGAACGGCTCACCGAAACGAAGCACGATCGGAACATCGAGTACTTGAATTCGAAACCTGAAACTGGAAACTCCTTCCCGCTAGCTCACTTTCCACGCTAGATAACTCATGGCCTCGCGGAGTACGGCGAGCATTCGTTGGAATATGCCTTTTGGGCGCGAGCCGGTGCGAGGGGCTACGTAGACGGTCATGCCTTCGTGCTCGAGGAGTTTTTTGATCCGGAAGACGTGGTATTCGTCGCTTACAGCTAAACAGCTCTTCATGCCGTTGGCGCGCATGATCACTCCCAGCCGTTCTGCAGAATGAGCGGTATCGGTGCCGAGCGTCTCAGCGATGAGATTGCGTTCGGGAACGCCGCGGCGCATGAGGTAATCGTGGCCGACGCCGCCTTCGCTGTAACTCGGGTCTTCGGCTGCGCCGCCGGTGGTAATGATCACGGGGGCGAGATGCTTCGCGTAAAGGTCGTAGGCGTGATCGAGGCGCGCGCGCAGAACGGGAGACGGCCTGCCCGCATACTCAGCCGCTCCAAAGACGACAATCGCATCGGCCGGATGAAGGGCCTGCTTGCCGGCTTCGTGGACGATGCGAAGGCTGGTGATCGCCACGATAAGAGCGAAGAACAGAGCCACTGCCGCCAGCGTCCACAGAGGCCGATTTCTGCGTAAGGGCTGGATTGCGGTGGAGAGCTTCATCCCTGCGCGAAAAAGGTAGAGATTTCCGAGGCGGGAATGGCGCCTTCGCGAATCACGCGCCAGCGGTCGTCGCCATTGCTGAGATCGACGATGGTGGAGGCGACCTCGCGGGGCGAAGTGCCACCGTCAACGATGATATTGATGCGGTCCTGTAGTTGATCACGCACTTGCTCGGCAGTCGTGCATTCGGAGGCGCCGCTGAGGTTCGCCGAGGTGGCGGTGATGGGAATGCCGGCAGCCTGGATGACGGCCAAGGGAATTTTTGCTGAAGGGATGCGCAGCGCGACGTTGCCGGTGTTCGCCGTGACTTTCAAGGGCAGGCCGGAAGCGGCGCGCACGATGATGGTGAGCGGACCGGGCCAGAAACGGCGTGCCAGGTCATAAAACTCTTTCGGGAGCGGACGAGCCAGATCTTCCGCCTGATCGACGCTCTCGATCAGCAGGGAAAGCGGCTTGTGGCGGGAGCGCGACTTGATCTCGTACACGCGTTCCACGGCGCGCAGGTTCAAGGGGTCGGCGGCGAGGCCGTAGAACGTATCGGTGGGCATTCCCAGGACTTGTCCTGCCCTGATTTGTTCGGCCGCGTATTTCACGAGCGAAGCTTCGGGACTGTCGTGATGGATCTTGATGATCTCCGCGAGCACAGCGTTTCCCCAGTTTTTCCAGTTGAGACGGCGAAAGCTAACATAACACGGCGAGCCGTCGCAAGCCGAACAAACGGCGTATGATGCTGCCAGACACGCCCACCATGCGCACTTCTCACTCCTCTTCCCGAGCAAACAAACCCGCGCAGGATCGCCTGCGTCGCGTCGAGGGACGCCACAACGCCCTGGTGAAGGAGATGCGGCGGGCGTTTTCGCGCGCGGAGTTAACCGAGGCTGGGGACTGCGCGATTGAAGGGGTGCGCATTCTGGAGGAAGCCATTCGCAGCGGGCTTCGGTTCCATGCGGTGTTCTTCAGCGAATCAGCGGAAGGGCACGCGAAACGGCTTCTGCCGCAGATAGGCGCCCACGTGGAAACGGCGGTGCTCCCCGACAAACTCTTCGCCAGCGTGGTGCCCAGCGAGACGCCGCAAGGCGTAGCGGGTCTAGTTCGATACAAGCAGAGTTCCTTTGAGGATCTGATAGAGAAAGTGTCGGTGGGCCCGTTGGTCGTGGTTGCGGGGCTACAAGATCCTGGGAATCTGGGGACTATTTTGCGATCGGCGGAGGCGTTTGGGGCGGCTGGGGTGATTCTGGGCGAGGGCACCGTAAGCCCGTTTAATTCGAAAGTTGTGCGAGGATCGGCGGGATCTATTTTCCGGCTGCCTGTGCTGCGCACGAAGCTGGCGGATGTTCTCCCCAAGCTCCGGGAGAAAGGTGTGCGGCTGGTGGCGACTTCGTCGCATAAAGGAGTTTCTTTACCTCAAGCCAACCTTGCCGGGCCGGTTGCTGTCCTGATCGGTGGGGAAGGGGCCGGGGTGCCGCGAGATTGGATCGCTAAGGCCGACGAACTGATTGCCATTCCGCATGCCGCGCAGGTCGAGTCGTTGAATGCGGGGGTGGCGGCCAGTATCGTGTTGTATGAGATTGCGCGGGGGAAATCGTAGCGATAGAGGACGAAAGTCCCACGCTGCCCGCAGTAGTGGAATCCCACCCTTGCGCATAGAACGCGCAAGGATGGGGCACCCGGCGGCCTGGGTCGTGTCGTACGAGATCGCGCTGGGGAAAGTCGTGAACGGCAGAGAACGAAAGCCCACGCTGCTCGCAGTAGTGGAATCCCACCCCTGCGCATCGAACGCGCAAGGGTGGGGCACCGGCATCTTTCATGAGCTTGTTTCAAACCATTCCTGGTGGCAATAACCCTGCTGACAAGACTCGGCCGTTAGCGGACCGCATGCGTCCTCGCACGCTCGATGAGTACGTTGGACAGGAACATCTGCTTGGGCCTGGGAAGCCGCTGCGCACGCAGATTGAGCGCGATGATCCTGGGTCTTTGATTTTCTGGGGGCCGCCCGGAACCGGGAAGACCACGCTCGCGAAAATTATCGCGAGAATGACCAAGGCCGACTTCATCGAGTTCTCGGCGGTGCTGGCTGGGATCAAGGAAATCAAGCAGGTCATGGCCGATGCCGAGCGCGCCAAGCAATACGGCACGCGGACAATCGTCTTCATCGATGAGATTCACCGCTTCAACAAGGCGCAGCAGGATGCATTTCTCCCGCACGTGGAGAAGGGGAACATCCGGCTGATCGGGGCGACCACCGAGAATCCCTCGTTCGAAATCAATTCGGCGCTGCTGTCGCGGACACGCGTGTATGTGCTCAAGCCGCTGACCGAGGAACAGATTGTGCTGCTCTTGCGGAACGCTCTCGCGGACGAAGAGCGTGGACTCGGCAAGACGAAGCTGCGTGTTTCCGAAGACGTCTTGAAGAAGATTGCCAGCTATTCCAGTGGCGATGCGCGCAGCGCTTATAACGTATTGGAAGTCGCGGCCGCGATTGCCAAGCAGAATTCCGGCAAGGAGACAGGCGCCGAGATCACCGATGAGATCGTGCAGGATGCGTTGCAGAAACGCATCCTGTTGTACGACAAGGCGGGTGAAGAGCACTACAACCTGATTTCGGCTCTACATAAATCTGTCCGTAACAGCGATCCGGATGCAGCTTTGTACTGGCTGGGGCGTATGCTGGAGGCGGGGGAGGATCCGCTGTACATCGCGCGGCGGGTGGTACGGATGTCGGTGGAGGACATCGGGCTGGCTGATCCCAATGCGCTCGCTTTGTGCATGGCGGCGCGGGATGCGGTGGACTTCATCGGGATGCCTGAGGGAAATCTCGCGCTGGCCCAGGCAGTGGTTTATCTGTCGGTTGCGCCGAAGTCGAATGCCCTCTACACCGCTTACACCGATGTGCAAATCGATGTGGAGCGCACGACGGCCGAACCCGTTCCCTTGCACTTGAGAAATGCTCCGACATCGCTGATGAGGAATACCGGGTACGGGCAGGGGTACAAGTACGCGCACGAACTCGAGGCTAAGGTCGCCGAGATGCAATGCCTGCCCGACAATTTGCGCGAGCGGCAGTACTACTTCCCTACGAACGAAGGCATCGAGAAGCGCATCCGGGAGCGCCTGGAAGAGATACAGAAGTTGCGGACAGGCCGCCCTGCGCGCGAGCAAGAACCATCTTCCCGTTCCAAGAACTCTCCGAAAAAAGAGTCCTAGAGGCCGTGATCATCATCCCATAGGGAGTGGTAAGCTACCTTTTTGCAAGGGCTTACAGGTTACTTGGGGGCTCAACCGATGGAAATCACCAGCGCAGCCGCTGTGGAAGCCGGCAACGATCTGTTGGCGACGCTCGCGCCGGATCGGGTACAGCAACTTCTCAAGCTGCAGAAGGCGGCGCATAAGATCAATTCGATTCTCGACCTGGATCAACTGGTCGACAAGATCGTGAACGACATTGCGTGCTCATTCGGATGCATCGACATCAGCGTGTATCTGCACGAAGCGGAAAATAACGAACTAGTGCTGGCCGGAGTGGAAGACTGCCCGGTGCATGAAAGAGGTCACCGGTTGAAGGTCGGAAAGGAAGGACTGGTGGGTTATGTTGCGGCCACCGGTCAGATGCGCTACGCACCGGATGTCAGCGTCGACCCTTACTACATTGCATGCGGCGACCAGATCCGTAGCGAGGTGGCGATCCCTCTGCACGTGGATGGGAAATTGATTGGTGTGTTCACGGCTTCGCACAACGAGGCAGACGGATTTGACCCCGAGCAGCTATGGATGCTGCAGGGCTTGTCGAGCCACATCGCAGTGGCAGTGCAGAACGCGTTGCGCTTCAAGCAGGAGCGGAGTGAGCGCGAAAAGATGAACCGCGAGGCGCAGGAGGCACGCTCAATTCAGCAGGCGCTGCTGCCCAGGAGCTCACCCTTCATTCCTGGATTCGCGGTGTCGGGAATGTCCATCCCAGCCGGCGCGATCGGCGGCGACTGGTACGACTTCCTCGATCTGGGCGACGGTCGCTGGGGATTGGTGTTGGCAGACGTTTCGGGAAAAGGAACTGCGGCGGCGTTGCTGATGTCCGCTACCCGCGCGATGCTGCGATCTCTGGCAGAGACCTCGTGCACTCCGTCGGAAGTGCTTACCAAGTTGAACCGTCTTTTGGTAGAGGACTTTCCTTCCGGACGATTCGTGACGATGGTCTACGCGGTGCTCGATTCGAGCAAGGGGACGCTCACCTACGCAAATGCCGGGCACTTGCCGCCATTGATGGTTGATGCCACGGGCGCTCGGTTCCTGGAAACAGAGATGGGCCTGCCGTTGGGGATTCGGGCGGGCTCGTTCTCGGAAACAACAGTTCCGTTGGGCGACAAAGCCAAGATCGTCCTCTACAGCGACGGCATTACTGAAGCTACAAATCAGAAAGATGAGGAATACGGACCCACGAAACTGGCGGCGCATGTGCTGACCGGCGGCTCGTGTCCGGAAATGCTGGTGGAGGATGTGCGGGCTTTTGCGAACGGCGAGGGGCTGCACGACGACGCGACCGTCATTATGCTGCGCCGACAGTAAGAGCCGCGGCGAGGGCGCCCACGCTGCATTAGCGGAAACGCGCCCGGTGCTCGACCAGGATACAGCGATCCATCACGACAAAGATTCCGGCCGCACGGGCTTTCTGTGCGGCTTTTTCGTGGACAATTTCTTCCTGCATCCAGACGGTGGGAACTTTCAGCTGGATCGCCTGATCAACAACTTCTTCCACGAATTCAGGCCTGCGAAAAATGTCAACGATGTCGATCTTCTCGGGAACATCAAGCAGAGACGGGTATGCCTTTTCTCCCAACGACGCTTTGATTTCGGGATTCACCGGGATGATGCGATATCCCTGGCTTTGCAGGTAAGCGGCCACGCCGTGGCTCGGCCGCAGAGGATTGTCGGAGAGGCCGACTACTGCGATGGTGCGGGCTGTCCGCAGAAATTCAAAGATGGGATCAGAATGAACCGGAGATGCCATGGACCCTTTTCTCCAGAGGGGAATGATTACTTCTTGGTTGTGTCCATTTTCTGTTTGAACATTTTGGTTGCGAGTTTGCGGATGGTGTCAGAGACTTCCTTGTTGCTGGCCAGGTTTTTCAAATCCGCAGTCAGCAAGTTCTTCATGAGGCCGAGGGAAACGTCGAGCGGCGTTCGCGGGTTGGCCACCAGATTCCGTACGACTCCGTAGTTCTTTACAAAGCGCCGCTTCATGGGAATCTGACGCAGCACGGCCTCAAGCACGTTTTTCTGGTTGGCAAACTTCTCCACTTCTCCATCGGTGACTTTCGGGGATTCCAGCACCGCGAGCGCGACCAGCTTCGTGCTGTCGCGAATGAGGATGGAGCGATCCTCCTTGGTACCCTTCATGGCCAGTTGGATCCGGCCCTTGATGTCGAGCCGAGAAATCTTCTGCAGAGCACTGCCCCGCTCGGTCTCCTGGCTGGAATGCGCTTTCTTGGCGGCTGGCGACGTGCGCGTGGCCGTGGCGGTCCCTGCACCCGTAGCCTTGGCAACTTCGGCGACGGCTGGCGACGGCCCAGCATCGATAGGCGCTACCGGCTCGGCTTGGGCTTCTTCGACCGGGACAGACGTTTCGAGCGATACAACTTCAAATTCTTGAAATCCCCCCAGCGGCTGGAATGGCTTTTCGCCTTCCAAAGAAAGGTCGCGGGCATGCTCGGTCAGAAAAGCATCTACGGCGACATTTTCTTCCAGCACATTCTCGTCGGATGTCTCCAGGTGAATGGCTGATCCGTCTGGTGGGTGGGGAAGCTCTTCGGGCAATTCCGCCTGAGGTAACTCTTCGGGAATCACTGCAGCTTCCTGGAATTTCGCGACTTCGAGCGGGGTCGAGTTCGGATTCGCGACGAGCGCACGCAGAATCTCGGGCGAGTTTTGTACGCGAGAACTCTTGCGCATCGCGTCGACCACTTCGCGGGAACCATTCGCCGCCATGCGAAGCAAAGCTTCCTGCTTCACACTGGTGTTCTCAAGGAGGGCGGGGAGAAGGGGTGGCCGAAGATTTTCGGGAGCGATGAGGTAGTCGAGCACTTCGGGGGGCGTGGCAGGATTCGAAGCTGCTTCGAGCGACGACTTGAGTTCCCAGCCTGCCAAGGTCATGCGGGCCTGCTGGCCGAAGACCTTGTTGTGATCTGTAATGTAGACGAGGATCTCGATCATTTCGGCGCCGGGAACTGCCAACGCGCCGCGAGCGGCGGCCTGCATCACGGTGGCGGACACCGAAGAGGAGCGAATCATGTCGAGCATGCGTCGCATGAAAGAGAGTCCTAATTATGGCAGCGAATGGGATCTTGCCGAGCCATTCGTTGCCAGAGTTTCCAGCTCAGTCACTACGCGGTGCAACTCCTCCACCAGGCGGTTGGGACGGCCTTCGCGCAGCACCTCGAGAACAGCGCGGTAATACCAGAGCGTGCCATCGCGATGTCCGCTGAAGCGATCCCAAACGGAGTCGCCGTCTTTCCTAAAGTCAGCGAGAATCGTCCGCACATTGTGGAGTTTGTCGGCCGCGCTGACGAGGCGAACGTCATCGGGTGCTTCGCGCAGGTGGTCGAGATATTCCAGCTTGCGGGCCTTCCACGGTGGCTTGGGAATCGTGTAGGCGTCGGTGCAGCCGTCGACGATGTACGCGACCCGATCGCCAAAGCGGCCCCGGATTTCTTCCAGGACGGGATGGCCTCCGCAATCTTCGACGACGTCGTGCAGGAGAGCGGCGATGGCCTCGTCTTCGCCCCCACCGGCTTCGAGCACGAGCGCGGCGACACTCATCAGATGTGAGATGTAGGGAACATCGGTCTTCTTGCGCTTCTGGGTAGCGTGCTTTTCGGCCGCGTAGAGGAACGCTTCGTTAAAGCGCGGGCCAAGCTGCGCGGCACTTTGGGGAACACTCATGACTTTTCTCCGCGCCGCATTTTCAAGTAAGCCTGGATGAAGGGCTGCAGATCGCCGTCGAGGATGCGATCGACGTCGCCGACTTCTTCCTTGGTGCGATGGTCCTTCACCATGCGATAGGGCTGCAGGACGTAGGAACGAATCTGCGATCCGAAATCGATGTCGAGCTTGGTGTCTTCTATTTTCCTGGTGGCTTCGCGCTTCTTCTCCAGTTCGAGTTCGTACAGCTTGGAGCGGAGCATGCTCATTGCGCGATCGCGATTCTTGTGTTGCGAGCGCTCGTTCTGGCAGCTGGCAACCAGTCCTGTAGGGATGTGCGTGATGCGTACGGCGGAGTCGGTCGTGTTGACGTGCTGACCGCCCTTGCCGCTTGAGCGATACGTGTCGACACGGAGGTCTTCGGGCTTGATGACGACTTCGATGCTGTCGTCGATTTCCGGAGATACGTAAACACTGGCGAATGAAGTGTGGCGTCGCTTGGCCTGATCGAAGGGAGAAATCCGCACGAGACGGTGAACGCCGATCTCGCTGGTGAGCAGGCCAAAGGCATACTGGCCGTTGACGCCGAAGGTAGCGGACTTGATCCCGGCTTCTTCGGCCGGTTGGTAGTCGTAGAGCACCGTTGGAAAGCCCTGACGCTCCGCCCAGCGAAGATACATGCGCAGGAGCATGTCGGCCCAGTCTTGTGAGTCGACGCCGCCGGCGCCGGCGTGAATTGTGACGATGGCGTTGAGAGCATCATTGTCGCCGGAGAGGAGAGTCTTGGCTTCGAGGCGATCGACGAGTTGCTGCAGCGCTCCGATCTCGCGCTGAAGATCAGCGTCAACCTTCTCGCCCTCATGCGCCAGCTCGAGATATGCCGCGATGTCGTCCTTACGGCGCACCAGTTCGGCGTCGGTCGCGAGGGCGTCTTCGATGCGCTTCTTCTCGCGCATCACCTGTTGAGAGCGTTCGGGATTCGACCAAAGATTTGGGTCGGAAGCCTGCTTCTCGATGTCGACTAGCTGGAGGCGGAGTTTGCCCGCGTCAAAGGTACTCCTGAAGGGTGTGGACTTTCTCTTTCAGCGCGGTGTACTGCTGTTCGAGTTCTTCGACCATGAACTATGACTCTGTCCTTCGCTGGGGTGTGAAGCGCACGATCAGCGCTCCTATGGAAATTATCGCACACAGGAGGGCGAACCAGTCGCCGTGGCGAGAGTAGAAGGTAGTTACCTTGGAGAGGGCATAGGGAGCCGGCAACGCGGCGCGTGTATGCCGTTCCAGACGACTGACAATTCGACCGTAGGGATCGATCGACGACGTGAGGCCAGTGTTGGTATCGCGCAGCAGCCAGCGATTGTTCTCGACGGCCCGCATGCGCGCCTGGTTGAGGTGTTGCGCCCAGGCACCCGAGTCACCGTACCAGCCGTCGTTCGATATGTTGACGAGCACGTCTGCACCTTGATCCACCAGCTGGCGGACTTCGTTGGGGAAGATCGATTCGTAACAGATGAAGATGCCGAGCTTAGGGTCGCCTGCCTGTAGCGGTTCGTGCAGCGTGCCAGGCGTGAAGTTTCCAACCGCTTGCGTCAAACCACTGGCGAAGGAAAACACCGACGCGAAGGGGACGTATTCTCCGAACGGTACCAGGTGCATCTTGCTGTAGCGAGACGTCCACGCACCTGTTGGACTGATGAGCGAAGCCGAATTAAACATCGCGTGGGGACTATCGATACCGATGGACCCGATTACCAGCCAGGCATTCGCCTGACGCGCGAGGTTGCTGATGGGCTCGCGAAAGGCGGGGTCATTGGTCAGAAAAGGCGCAGGGGATTCGGGCCAGATGATCAGGTCGGGTTGCTGTTTCGAACTCAGGCTAAGAGCGGAGAAATCGGCGATCGCGGCTCCGCGTCTGATCGTCGGTCCAAGCATCGGAACCGCCCGAGGGAAGGTTTTGCTGCAGCAATACCGCGGTGTGGTCCGCTGCGGCGGGCGGCAACGTCAGCCAGCGGCCAGCTTGCAGCAGGACGATCGCCCCGATAGACGCGAATATCAGCGGCTTTCGCCGGCTGCGATGCACGAGAAAGGCTGAGGCAACGGCTACGTTCACCAGCAGGATCTCGAAGCTGAGGCCGTAGACGCCGGTCGCGGTGGCGATGCGGGTGAGCGGGATGTTATCGACCTGGGTGATGCCAAACAGATCCCAAGGGAAGCCACTGACACGGGTGCGCGCGAGTTCGATCGCCACCCAGAGAAACGGCGCGGAGAGGAGTGCGAGGCGGTTTCCGGAGTCCTTGCGGGCGAGCGTGCTGACTAGCAGTCCGAACAATCCGTGGTAAAGACCTAGATACAGTGCGAAGAGCAGGAGCACGAACAGTGCGACCGGGACGCTCAGGCCACCGTATTGATGCATCGTGTCGAACACCCAGTAGCAGGTGCCCATGTACCAGAGGACACCGCATGTGTAGGCGAGTACGAATCCTTGCCACGGGCGGGCCGGGAGCAATTTTCGGGACTCATCGAGTTGCAGGGTTTCCGGATTGTTGGCGTGAAACAGTGCGACCAAGAGCGGAGCAATTGAGATCCAAGAAAGAACGTATACACCTGGGAGCGGGAAACTCAGAATTTGGAATGCGGCGGAGAGCAGCACCAGCAGCCAGGCTTGCTTGCGAATTTTTCGCACGGTGGAAGGATAGCAAATTGGTGCTGGTCTAAAGCCTTTAACCGCAAAGAGCGCGAAGAAGAATCGCGAAGGCCGCTAAGAAAAACTTAGGAGATTACTTCGTGACCTTTGCGATTTTTGGCGAACTTTGCGGTTAAAAGCTCCTCTGTTTTTGCTGAGCGCGAAACAAGGTCGCGCGGGTGAACTCGACGATCTCTGGCGTGACGTACGGGGGTGGGGTAACGCGAAACACGGGCTTGCCGGCTACCGGCTTCAGTGAGACATCTTTCCATGCAAGATCGCCGGTTCTTGGTTCGTGGAGGATCGCGGCATCGGCGCGATCGAGGAACTCACGTGCTGAAGTCTTGAAGTCGGCTGTCGCAGGGTCGAGCACCGTTATATACAAATCCGGACGCAAGAACTTCAGGATGCTGTTGGACTCGATGATGATGTGCGGCGAGTCTTTCAGGCGTTCGCGCAGCGCGGGCATGGCTTCGGCGAGTCTTCCCTGCTCGGTACGGACCCACCAGACGCGCTCGGCTCCGGCTGCGAGGAAGCGCGATGTGTCGGAGTCTCCCGTGCGGTTCTTCTCTTGCGAGATCGCCCAGGAATGATCGCCGGTCGCGCAGTTGCACGCTTCGCCGTTGGCGGAGCAGATGCCGTGCCCGTACTGCGTGATTTTGAAAGCGGTCCACTGGAATTCGGCGAACTCGGAGATCAGGCCAGCAACTACACTGGTCTTGCCGACGCTGCGGGAATGGCCGCCGATTACGATGATGGACATGGGGCAGTCGCTAGTCGTCAGCCACTAGTCTCTAGCCATTCGCTGATGGCTGTGGTCGTTGGCTGATGGCAACATCATTTTGCAGGACTATTTTTCCTTCTTTCGCAAGCGGGCCAGGATTGCCAGGTCTTTCAGGTACTCCTTGATTGGGCGTGCCGGCGTTCCCCAGAATACGATCCCCTTCCCGCGGATCACTTTGTTGCTCGGGATGCCGCTTTGCGCGCCGAGGATTGCGCCCGCTTCAATGTGCACGTGATCGGCGATCCCTACCTGGCCTCCGATGATCACGCCATTTTCTATGACCGAGCTTCCGGAGACACCGGTTTGCGCCGCAACGACCACGTCTTCGCCAATGTCTACGTTGTGGCCGACGTGCACCAGGTTATCGATTTTCGTGCCGCGGCGGATGCGGGTGACGTCCAGCGCGCCGCGGTCGATTGTGGAGTTGGCGCCGATCTCGACATCGTCTTCAATTTCGAGGCGGCCAATCTGCGGGAATTTTTCGTAGCGGCCGGTTTTTGCGTCGGGCACGTAGCCAAATCCGTCGCTGCCCAACACGGCGCCGGCGTGAATCACGACGCGATCGCCCAGTCGCACCTGCGGGTAGATGGTGACGTTCGGGAAAAGGCGACAGTTCTTACCGATGGTTACGTCAGGGCCCACAATGCAGTTTGCTCCGATGCGTGAGCCTTCGCCTATTTCGACGTTTGCACGAACTACGGCTCGTTCTTCGATCGCAACGTCCTTTGCAAACTTTGCTTTTGGATCGATCACAGCGGTGGCGTGAATTCCTGCCGGTGGTTGGTGCGAGATATCGAGCCATTGCGCTGCGCGCGCGAATGCCAGGCGCGGTTGCACAGCAATCAGGACCGGCTTTGCGTGCGTGCCGTTTCTTGCGAAGTCTCCCGCGATCACCGCACTGGCTCTTGAGTTCATCGCGTGCGTCAGATACTTGGCACTCTCGACGAAAACCAAATCGCCATGGGTCGCTGAGGACAGGCTGGCGATTCCGGAGACTTCCGTCTGACCGTCCCCAATAAGGGGTGCATCCAGGAAATCGGCCAAATCTTTCAGCGCGCGCTTCATGGCTCTTGTATAGCAGCCGGAAGCGTGGAAGGAAAGTTTTCCGCTGGACGGGCGGCATCCATACAATCCCAGCATGCAACGCAAGATCTTCTGGCTGATTGTGACGGTGCTCGAGCTCGCGGCGTTCTGGCTGCCCTTCTGGTATCAGGTATTCGCGATTGTCCCGATCGTGTGGATCGCCTGGTGGGTGGCCTATCGCAGCGATTGGTTTGAATAGAGGGAAGGCTGGCCGGACGGGCGCGTCTTCCAGCGACGATGCACCCACAGCCACTGATCCGGATAGCGCCTGACTACGTCTTCGATCACCTTCGTGAACAGGGCGGTGTTGGCTACGATGTCGGCGTCGTTGTTGCCGGTGCGAATGAGCGCAACCGGCGGCTCGAATCGCAGCCGGTATTTGCGCAGAACCGGGTCCCAGACCGTGAAGCCGGGCACAACCGCCGCGTCGGTACGCAGTGCGATACGGGCGAGGCCGCTGGCGGTGCAGGCGGGAACTCCGAAGAAATCGACGAACACGCCTTCGGGCGGGGTCATGTTGGTGTCCATCAGAATGCCCACGGTTGCCCCAGCTTTCATGGCGCGGAGGAGTTCGCGGACCGGGTTGTCTTTGAGGATGGGCGTATTGCCGTGCATGGTGCGATAGCGGCGGACGAGATCATCGAGATAGGGGTTGTCGAGTGGTCGCATCACGAAGTGCAGGGGATGTCCGTAAAGCGAGTGAGCAAAGGCTGACAGTTCCCAGCCTCCGATATGTCCGGTCAGGAAAAGGACGCCTTTGCCGCGTTGCGATGCGCGATCGAAATTTTCGTAGCCATCGTAGGCAACAATCCGGCTGACATTCTCGCTGGTGTACGACGGGAAAAGACAGACTTCCGCGAATTGACGCCCGAGAGAAGTAAACACCTTACGCACGATTTTTCGGCGCTCCGCGGCGGTTTTCTCGGGAAATGCAATGGCGAGATTACGCATGCCCACGCGACGAAGTTTTCCGTGCAGGAGGTAGATGAGTTGTCCCAGGGTAACGCCGACCAAACGCGCCAAGGAACGCGGAAGTGCCCCGATCGTCTTTACTACACACCACGCCAGCGCGTATTCGAGTCGGTGCCGCATCAGGCGAAGCGTGACCGTATCACCGGGGATTTTTCACTGTCAATGAATCGATGGAGGGACGGGCGAGACGCCCGTCCGGCGTGCGGGGACGCCCGCCGCTCCATCGTGCATTGAGGATTTAGTTCTGTTTCTCGGCCGGCTTGGTGGTGTCGGTCGGTTTGGGAGCTTCTGCGGGTTTATCGCGGTCGGCCGCTTTCTGCGCCCACTTCGCCAAGACACTCAGGAACGGGTAGGCGCCCTTCGGGGCTTCCACCTTGCCAGTCAGCGACGTCCGGAATGGAACCATGCGGCCGTAGAATTCGCGAGTGGCGTCTTTGTCCTGTTTGATCACGGCGCCGGCCAGACTGATGCCGGCAAAGGCTCCACGAGAACGCGAGTAGGTCAGCACTTGCGCGCGCAATTTCCAATCGGTGTCAGCGGCGGCGTGGCGTCCTACCGGTCCGGCGGCGACGGAGGCGTCCGCGCCCAGCTGGAACTTGCTGGAGAGGAGGTTCTTCAAACCATCTTTATTCATGATCAGCATGACCAGATCGATGGCTTGGCCGCCTATTTGAAATCCGAAACTTCCGCCACTGGTGAAGATAAAGGCCGGGGCGCTCCAGCCTGTCGGTGTGCGGCAGCTTGCCACTCCGCGGCCGTAGCGGGCAGCCACTATAAATCCACCTTTTAGTAGCGAGGGAACGACTGCGACGCACTCGGCGGAGGCCAGCACTTCTTCGGGAATGCCCGTGTCGGGCGCCGATTCGATTTCGTCAAGAACGGTCGCGGCAGCCTGGACGCGGTCTTCGGCCTTGCTAGCGTCCTTTTCGTCCTTCTTGTCGTCGCCGAAAGCGAAGGCCGACATGGCCAGAACCAGCAGAACCACGAGGGTCTTTTTCATTAGCTATTTCAATTCTCCAGGGAGTTGGTGTTCCACGGGAGTTTAACAGGAAGAAGTGTATTTGTGGGCGAGGGTGAGGCTTAGGGTTCCGAACGCTGCTATGAGGGGATGAAGATGCTGGGGCAGACAAAAAAATCGGGGCTGACAGTGGCGACCCTAATCTCCACTCCCAACCCCGTCTCCCAGGTTCTGTGGTAGGTGGACCGAGTATGCGGTACATCCACCTGACCGACAAGATTACCGCGGGCACTGTCCCCTGGTAACTGTCGGAATGTCTATTTGGCCGTGACCAGCGAGTGCGTAATCGCGTGGACGGACAACGCAATGCGGTTCTGGACGCCGACTTTACGCATCAATTTCGCGACGTGGGCCTTAACGGTGCGTTCTTCGATGCCCAGGGCGGCGCCAATTTCCTTGTTCGATCGGCCGGCCACCAGCATCTCAAGGACTTCTTTCTCACGATCGGTAAAGGTCACGCGCCCGGCCGGAAAAATGCGGCCTGGCGAGGAGCTCACCCGCTCGATGAACATGGACAAAACGCGGCGCGGAGCCCAAACGGAGCCCTGATTCACGATGCGAATGGCCTGTACGAATTCGGCGGGAGTGGCGGCTTCGTCAACATAGCCCTTAGCGCCGGAAGCAATGGCCTTGAGTATCGTTTCCTCGTCAATGCCTGAGCCGGTGACGATGATGCGAAGGTCCGGCCGAGCCGCTTTCAGGCTGGCCATGACATCAAACAGGTTCTGGCCGGCACGGCTACCCAGCAGGACCAAATCGATCCCCTGGAGGGCGCTAATGTCGGGCAGGGTGGCGGACACGAGTTCGAAGTCCGATTCGGAATCAAACAGGGCCCGGAAGCCCACGAACCGCAGCGGGTCGCTCTCGACTACGGCAATACGGATGAGAGGCTTTTTCGCCATTGCAGCTTTCATTGACAGGTCCTTGGTAGCATGAAACTGCACTCAGAATAGACGGAATGATGCGCCCTGCAAAGGGTCCGTAACAAAAGGGAAATTACGGGAGTAACATGAGTACACGCCCGAAAAGACGGCAGGAGAACATGAAAATTCGGAATTTGGCCTACTTGGCCTCGACACTTCTGGTGGTATTGACGATGTTGGCACTGGGGCAGGATCCTCCGCCCAACACGCAGGCTCCTACGCCGCAGGGCCAGTACACGCCGAAATTTCCGGGCGATCCGGCGCGCTCCGATTCCGAGTCGGGGGCGTTAGGCTACATGCGCGTCGTGGTCCGCGCGCAAAAACTCTACAACAAGAAGCACAACGAGTACGCGACTTCACTGGCCGACCTTGTGAACACGGGCTCGTTTACGCGCAGGATGGCGAAGACGACGGAACGCGGCGACTACACCGTTGCCTTCAAAGGTAAGAAGGACAGCTACGTTCTCACCATGACGCCGAAGAACATTGACGCGGAGCATCGCTCGTTTTACGCCGATGAAGACGGCGTGATCCACGGAGACGAGACGAAGGCTGCAGATGCATCATCGCCGAAGGTGAAGTGAGGCTCTGAGCTCTAGGCTCTGAGCTCTAGGCTCTGGGCTCTAGGAAGGCTTGTCGGGCTTGATTTCGGTGGCTTTGCCTTCGTGATAGGTAATGGTGACAGGCTTTCCGCCATTGGGATAGTGCACCGTCTTCCATGAAGGATCGTCCTGTCGATCGGGACGTCCCATGCCAATTGCAAAATCTGCTTGCAGTTCGTTCATGCCCTGTTTGACTTCGTGCTGTTCAACCGAATGCCACACGTCGGCAGACCAATGCTTGTAGAGCTCACGCGGATCCTGCACGAAGAGCATCTGGTCTGAGTAGATTTTGTACTCACCGTCTTTGAATACTCCGATCTGGAAGGCGAACGGTTTTCCCTCTTGTTCGAAGACGGCCATCACTTGCTTCTGGCCGCCGCCGTTCGGAGCCGAATCGGTGACGACGTCTTTGATCTCAAGGCGCTGGATGGGGAGCAGCATTCCGGCGTCGTGCTCGAAGTCGGCGTGATGGGCGGTGGGATTGTAAGGATAATAGAAGTAGCGGTAACCCTCTTTCACCCAAACGGGCTGCTTTGTTAATTCCTTCGCAGATTTCAGGTCGAACGGGTAGAGCTTTTTGGGCGTGACGTAGTAGTCCGGGTTCAGGGCCGTGGCGGTCGTGCCCTCCTTCTTCGCTTCGACCTTATTTGCTTCATGACGTTCGTACAGGATGTAGCCAGTGCGAATCGCAGCGATTGCGATCGCGAGGGCCAGGGCAAGTTGGATTTTCGTTTTTGCTTCTGGAGTCATCTGTATCTTTTCAGTATCGAAGTGATTTCTGGGCTGCGATTATCGCAAAACCTCTTCGTAAAGGCATTGCGGATCAGACAATTCTGAACCGCGCTCGACTGGGAGGACTCCGAGTTGTCCGGCAACCGAAGGTAATACTCGGAGACTCCACACCTATTTGTTCGCCGACGCTTAGATCGTTTGGCGCCTCGGACAGTTGTGCGGACATCACGAGTTGGCTGGCGGCTGCGTTCCTCTGAGACGGACGTTGCATTAAGAGGCAAAAGGTTCCTCCCCCGAATCGGGCGGTGCGTTAGACCAGGTTAAGAACGTTGGTGGGTGCCGGCTGCTGGGGATCAAGATGCGTCGGCGAAGCCCGCTTTTCCTGCGGTAAAATGGAATTAGAACCTGGGGTTTGTCCGATAGGCTTTATTTCATCAGGAGTGTGGATGCCCGTTACGCAAGAGGAAGTCCTCAGCGCGCTAAAGCAATGCTATGACCCGGAAATTCCGGTGAACATCGTCGATCTGGGACTGATCTACGAGGTACGCTTCGAGGCAGTGCCCGAGGACAAGCAGGACGTGACCGTTGATATGACGTTAACGGCCCAGGGCTGTCCGGCACACGTTCAGATCAGCGATCAGGTACGCTCGAGGCTGGAACAACTGCCAGGCATTCGCACTGCGCACGTAAACATCGTTTGGAGTCCGGCCTGGACACCAGAGCGGCTCAGCGTGGATGCGCGCAAGCAGCTTGGTATCGAGTAGACATTTTCAGGAAGAGAGTTCGTCCCAGATTCCCCGTCCACCTTGCTCGGCAAACTGCGCTATTTTCTGACCCACTCGCGAGGTCATTTCGAGCAGGCGCATTCCGCGATCGAAATAATCCGGAAGCGATTTCTGGACACCCTCGAATTTCTCCGGATATTCGGACGCCAGAACAGCCAAGGCGATGCCCGCGGTGAGTACGCCTGCGGGCCATTTCTTCTTAAGGAAACAGACCGCTGAAGTTCCTACTGATCCTGCTACGACTGCTTTCTTCCACGCTTCCATGCAGCCCCCCCGAACCATGATTCTAAACCGGGCTTCGGGTCTGTGCTTTATACTTCGCGAGCTAATGCATTCACCATCCAGGATTCTGGAGAGATCAATGTTCGCGAGGCCCTATCCTGTCGTCCGTTTGATGTCGGTGGTCGCGTTTGCTGGTGTATTCCTTTTGGGCTTCTGTACTGCGAAATCGATGGCGCAAGCCAAGCCTCGGGCTCGGGACCTCGGTGTGCCTTTTGATGGAACGCCCGGACCGTATAACGCGATCACTGACGTGAAAGGCGTCGAAGTGGGACATACCACCCTGATCTCAGGATCTGGAAAGCTGGTGGTCGGCCAAGGCCCTGTGCGGACAGGGGTGACGGCGGTGCTCCCACGCGGCAAGGATTCGACGGACCCTGTCTTCGGCGCATGGTTCACGCTTAACGGAAATGGGGAAATGACGGGCACGACCTGGCTGGAGGATTCCGGCTTTCTGGACGGGCCGGTAATGATCACGAACACGCACAGCGTCGGAGTTGTGCGCGACGCGGTGATTGCGTGGCGAGTAAAAAAAGCTCCGCCTGATCAGAATGGCTATGACTGGTCGCTGCCGGTGGTGGCCGAAACCTATGACGGGGATCTCAACGACATCAACGGATTCCACGTGAAGCCGGAGCACGCGTGGAACGCACTTGACACAGCGCACAGCGGTCCCGTCGAGGAAGGCAATGTGGGCGGCGGCACCGGCATGGTGTGCAACGAATTCAAGGGAGGGATTGGAACCGCGTCGCGCGTACTCGAGGCAAAGTATGGCGGCTACACCGTGGGCGTGGTGGTGCAATGCAACTATGGTTGGAGAAGCCAGTTGCGAATTGCAGGCGTGCCTGTGGGGCGCGAGATCCAGGATCACAAAGTTCGCGACAACGATGTGGGATCCATCATCGTCGTGGTCGGCACCGACGCGCCTTTGATACCAACCCAGTTAAAGCGGCTGGTCCGGCGCGTCTCGCTGGGGTTAGGACGGGACGGAAGCTTTTCCGGAGATGGGTCGGGCGACATTTTTGTCGCCTTCTCGACGGCAAATCCGCAAGCCGCATCTTCGAAAGGAATGCGGCAGATCAGCATGCTACCGAACGAAGAACTCAATCCACTTTTCCTGGCGACTGTGCAGGCGACGGAAGAGGCTGTCATCAATGCGATGGTGGCCGCGGAGACGATGAAGGGGATCAACGATTTCGAGGTCATTGCGTTGCCACACGATCGTCTGCGCGAAGTGCTCAAGAAGTACAATCGTCTGACAAAATAGTAGGTTCGTGGTGCGGGCGCCTTCGCCCGCATTGGACGGAGTTCCATCATGCGATCCCTGTTGGGAGTGTTCCTTCTGATCGCCCTGCAATTGCTTGCGCAGGACCCCGAGTCGGCCAAACGCCTGGACTACGACCACAATGCCCCGCTCGACGTGAAAGAAGTGTCAGTCGAAAAGTGGGGCAAGGTGTCGGTTCATGACATCTCGTATGCGAGCCCGAAAGGCGGTCGTGTACCCGCTTACTTGGTCGTGCCGGAGGGCAAAGGTCCGTTCGCGGCCGTGCTTTGGGGACACTGGTACTGGTCGAATTCGTCGATGCGCAACCGATCCGAGTTTCTCGAGGAGGCCATCGTCCTGGCCCACTCGGGCGTCGTTTCGCTGCTCCCCGATGGTCCAATTGCCAGGCCCGGCCACGCTGAGAACAAAGCACCTCTCAACGACGCGGAAACGCCAGAACTGATTCAGGCCATTGTGGACATGCGGCGAGGCGCAGATCTGCTCCTGGCACGCACCGATGTCGATCCCGCACGCTTGGCGTTTGTCGGGCATAGCTACAACGCCGGTGTCGGGGGAACTCTGAGCGGGGTGGACAAGCGTTTCAAAGCATTCGTGCTGATGGCTGGCGGGTTGTCGGATGCTTTGGACTTGCAGAGCGAGGACCTTCAGAAGTACCGACTAAAAGTGGGTCCGGAGAAATTTGACGCGTTCATCGCAAAGAACGGATGGCTCGATCCAGGACTGTTTGTTGCCCATGCCGCGCCGGCAACTGTCTTTCTGCAATATGGCGGACAGGAGAAGTTTCTGAATCCTGATCGAGCGCGGGCCTATGCGGCAATCGTGAGTGAACCGAAGAAATTGAAAATCTATGATGCGCCGCATGCCCTGAATGCGGAGGCAACCCGCGACCGAATCGCGTTTTTGTGCGAACAACTGAGAGTGAAACCGCCGGAAGCAAAAGCGGTTGCCGGAATTCCCGAGCTCTATCAGCCGGCGGAGCCCGTCCAAACCGGCCCTTAACTCGTCAAGCTACGTTCCGCCTGCAGGTGATCAGCTCAAGGGCAATGGTGCGAGCCCAGCGATTGTCCTGCCCTTTCACCAACTCTTCCACAACAAACAGGCGGCGGCCCAAGTTGGCAGCTAGTTCGTGCCAGCGGCGCTTTCGAGGAGCGGGCTTGGGGTTTCTCCAGATCACTCTCAGTCTTTCCACTTGATCACTCCTTGAACGCGCCAGAGAACCCCGAAAGTGGACCTCTCTGTCTGCATTGACTGGGAGTATTGCCCGGGAGGAGGTGTGCGGCAATTCCATTTGTCACACGTGCATGTGACTTGCATCACAGGCCGAGTTGGATGGTGTGGAAGACTCAGCCCGTGGATTTGAACGATAGTTTAATCCGTCACAGCTTTGTCGGTGATGTCTAGCCCCTTGTCAATGATCGCGAAGGCTTCGCGGAGTTGCTGCTCGTTAATGCAGAGCGGCGGATTCGTGTAAAAAGTGTTCCAGCGAACCAGCGTATAGAGTCCGTTTTCGCGGAAGAACTTTCCGAGTGCGGCCATCTCTTCGGATGCTCCGTTGAACGGCGCCATCGGCTGTTTGGTCTTCCGGTTGCGAATCAGCTCGAAGATACCGAACAGTCCTATCGAGCGCACTGCGCCTACCGATGGATGCTTCTTCTGCATTTCTGCACCCAGCGCCTTGAGAACCGCGCCCATCTTGCGCGTGTTTTCGATCAGCTTGTCTTCTTCGTATACCCGAATGGTGGCGAGAGCTGCTGCGCAGCCCATTGGGTGGCTGTTGTACGTCAGTCCTCCGTAGAAGACTTTGTCCTGAAAATGCTGGGCGATGTGATGGCGCATGCCGACGGCACCGAGAGGGAGGTAGCTTGAGGTCAAGCCTTTGGCCATGCAAATCAGGTCCGGAACAACTTTCCAGTGGTCGATGGCGAACCACTCGCCCGTGCGGCCAAAGCCAGCCATCACTTCGTCGGCGATCATCAGGATGCCGTATTTGTCGCACAGCTTGCGCACACCCTGCATATAGCCGTCGGGTGGAATAAGGATGCCATTGGTACCGACGACGGTCTCAAGAATGAAGGCGGCGATGGTGTGTGGGCCTTCCAGTTGCATCGTTTCTTCGATCATCGCCAGGGAAGTTTCGGCTGACTCCCAACCCCGCTCGATGCCGTGATAAGGATCTAGCACGCGAACTACACCCGGGATCCCTGGTTCCGCAGCCCAACGCCGCGGATCGCCCGTTAATGAGATCGCACCTGCGGTCGCACCGTGGTAGGACCGGTAACGCGCCATGATTTTGTGCCGCCCTGTAAAGAAGCGCGCCAACTTGATCGCGTTCTCATTGGCTTCGGCGCCGCCGTTGGTGAAGAAAAAGGTGTCGATGTCACCGGGTGTGATTTCGGCGAGCTTCGCGCCCAGGCGCGCACGCGGCTCGGTCGCCATAAAAGGATTCGCGTAGGCAAGGGTGGCGACTTGTTCGTTGATCGCTTGGATCACCCGCTCGTCGCCGTGTCCGATGTTGACGCTCATCAACTGGCTGTTGAAGTCGATGAAGCGCTTCCCTTCCGGCGTCCAAAAGTAGATACCCTTCGCGCGGGCCACGGGAATAGGGTCGACCTTCGATTGTGCAGACCACTCGAAGAGCGTGTGTTTTTTGGTAAGGTCGACGATTTCCTGGCCGGTCATGGTGGGGGTGTGGCGGTGGCAGTAGTCATGATGTCTTCGAGAACTCCCGGGAGTTCGACGGGCAGAGGACGCTCGTCGCTCCATCGACAAACGTTTAGAACTTTCGTGAGTGTTCTTTAGCCCAGCGTTCGACCACGACTTTCTTTTCGGTGTAGAACTCCACCGAGTCGCGGCCCTGGCCGTGCATGATGCCGAAAAAGCTGTCTTTCCAGCCGCTGAACGGGAAGTACGCCATCGGGGCGGCTACGCCGATGTTGATGCCGATATTTCCGGCAGGCGCTTCGTAGCGGAAGCGGCGCGCGGCGGCTCCGCTCGATGTGAACAGCGATGCCTGATTGCCGTACGGATTGCGCTCTAGAAACGCCAGCGCCTCATCCATGTCGTTCGCGTGAACCAGGCTCAGGACCGGTCCGAAGATTTCCGTATGCGAGAGGTCGCTGGTCGCGGGCACAGAATCGAGAATGGTGGGCTTCACGAAGTTCCCCTTCTCGTGGCGCGGAATCTTGGGATTACGTCCGTCGACCAGAATCTTGGCACCCTGTTTCTCGCCCACGCCAATCAGCGATTCGATGCGGTCTTTACTCTGCCTGGTGATGACCGGCCCCATTTGCACACCCTCGTCGAGCCCGTTGCCTACTCGCAAATTCGAGGCCGAGTCGGCGATGGCGTCGCGGAAAGTCTTCTGCGCCTCGCCGATGGTGACCGCGACCGATACTGCGAGACAACGCTGGCCTGCACAGCCGAAGGCGCTGTCACTGATGATCTGCGTGGCCATCTGCATGTCGGCGTCGGGGAGCACGATCACGGGATTCTTGGCGCCACCCTGGCACTGGGCACGCTTCCCTTTCTCTCCAGAACGCGCGTAGATGTAGCGCGCGACCGGAGTAGATCCAACAAAGCTGATGGCACGCACGCGTGGATCATCGATGAGCGTATCAACCGCGGCCTTACCGCCGTTCACGAGATTGACAACGCCTTTGGGCAGCCCGGTCTTCTCGAGTAGCTCATATACATAGCGCATCGTTAGCGGCACACGCTCGGAGGGCTTGAGGATGAAAGTGTTTCCGGTCGCAATCGCATAGGGCAAGAACCAGAAAGCGATCATGCCTGGGAAGTTGAAAGGCACGATGGCTGCGGTCACGCCCAGCGGCTGACGGATCATCATCTCGTCGATGCCGCGCGCGACATCTTCAAGGTTGTAGCCTTGCATCATGGTCGGGATGCCGCAGGCGACTTCGACGTTCTCGATTGCGCGGCGCATCTCGGCTTTGGCTTCGGTAAAGGTCTTGCCGTTTTCCTGGGTGATCAGCCGGCTGATGTCGTCGACGTGCTCTTCGAGCAGATTCTTCAGTTTGAAGAGCGGCTGGATGCGGTCTTCCGGCGGCGTGCGGCGCCATGCGGGATAGGCAGCGGCCGCGGCATCGATCGCCTTGGTAACTTCGGCCGCGTCTGAGATAGGAACCTTGCCGAGACTTTCGCCGGTCGCGGGATTAATGATCGTCGGACCACTCGCGGGCGTTCGACTCGACCCACTGACCGTCGATGTAGTGCGGAACTTTTGCTTCCGTAATGATGGCAGTACTCATGGTAGGTTTGCCTCAGCTATCGTGAAGAATGTCGGGCCGCGACAGGACAGGACCTGGCTTGCCGGCGCTTTTCGGTTGACTCTTAGATTACACCGGCTGCGCGGCCGCTTCGTGTTTCTTTTCGTAAACGGTCTTCAGCGCGCCCTCCAGCACGTCGAGCGCTTCGTCCATTTGAGTATCGGTGATCACCAGCGGCATCAGCAGACGAATGATGTTGCCGTAAGTTCCCGCGGAGATCGTGATCACACCGTGTTCGTAGCAATACTGCGTGATGGCCTTTGTCTCTTCCGTAGCCGGCTCGCGCTTGTCTTGCGATTGCACAAGTTCGAGCGCTTGCATCGCGCCCAGTCCGCGTACTTCGCCGATCATCGGCCAGCGTTTCTGCCACTCCCGGGCTCGCTTCTGGAACTGGTCGCCAAGTTCGTTGGCGCGCGCGTTCAAGTCTTGCTGCTCGAACATGTCGAGGACAGCCAGGGCCGCTTCGCAGGCAACCGGATTGCCGGCAAACGTCCGCCGAGGCCGCCGGGACCGGGCGCATCCATGATTTCCGCGCGGCCGGTGATGGCGGCGAGCGGAAGCCCTCCGCCGATGGACTTGGCGGTGATGATGATGTCGGGCTCGATGCCGTAGCGTTCGCACGCGAAAAGCGCTCCGGTGCGGCCGAAACCAGTTTGCACTTCGTCGGCGATAAAGAGCACACCGTGTTTGTGGCAGATGTCGATCAGTGTGCGGAAATAGTCGAGCGGTGGAGCGACGAAGCCGCCTTCGCCTAAAACCGGCTCTGCGATGACTGCGGCCACGCCTTCCTGCGCGACCACGCGCTTGAATGTGTCTTCCAGATGACGCGCGCAATAGAGTTCGCAGGACGGATACTTCAACGAATAGGAGCAGCGATAGCAATACGCATACGGGATGCGGTACACCTCGCCGGGGAACGGCTGGAATCCTGCTTTATAAGGATGCGTCTTGCTGGTGAGCGAGAGCGCCATCATGGTGCGTCCGTGGAAGGCATCTTCGAAGGCGATGATGCCCGGGCGTCCGGTGGCGGCTCGCGCAATCTTCACGGCGTTCTCGACCGCTTCCGCGCCGCTGTTCACGAACAAAGTCTTCTTCGGGAAGTTTCCGGGCGTGATCTGGTTCAGGCGCTCGGCCAGCCGTATGTAGCTTTCGTAAGGCGTGACCTGCACGCAGGTGTGGAGAAACTTGTCGAGCTGGCGCTCGATCGCTGTGAGGACGCCCGGAGCGCGATGGCCGGTGTTCAGGCAGCCAATGCCTCCGGCAAAATCAATATAGCGATTGCCGTCGACGTCTTCGAGAATCGCGCCTTCGGTCTTGGCGACGTAGATGGGCGTGGCATGAGAGAGCCCGCGCGGCACAGCTTGGGAGCGACGCTCTGAGAGTGCTTTTGATTTCGGGCCGGGAATCTGCGTCTTCAGTTGAATCGTTGCCATCTCAGTACCATCCGATTGGAGCTTCGTTCAGATTGATGTGGACCTGCTTGGTTTCGAGATACTCTTCAATGCCCCAAGGCCCGAGTTCGCGACCAAAGCCTGATTGCTTGTAGCCACCCCAGGGCGCTTCGACGTAAGTGGGCTGCATGTGGTTGACCCACACGATGCCCGCGCGCAGAGCCTTGACTGCACGAAATGCTTTGTAGATATCTCTCGTCCAGACGGCGGCGGCCAAGCCGTAGGGAGAATCGTTTGCGATCTTGACGGCGTCTTTTTCGTCTTCAAAAGGAATGACCGCTGCAACGGGGCCGAAAATCTCTTCACGCGCGATGCGAGCAGAATTATCGACGTCGTAGAAGATCGTCGGCTGCACGTAGTAGCCCTTGGCGAACTGCTCGGCCCGATTCCCTCCGAAAGCCACCTTCGCTTCTTTCTTGCCGATTTCGAGATAAGAGCGAACGCGGTCGTATTGATCCTTGCTCACCAGTGGCCCCATCTTGGTGTCGCGGTCGAGCGGAGCACCCAGCTTGATCTTCTTCGCTTTTTCGGCCATCGCGTCGACGAACTTCTTATAGATCGACTTCTGCACCAGAATGCGGCTGCCGGCCGAGCAGACTTCTCCCTGATTGATGAACACCCCGAAGAGAGCGCCGTCGATGGCGGCTTCGAAATCAGCGTCGGCGAAGAAGATGTTCGGGGACTTGCCGCCGAGTTCCAGCGTCACGCGCTTCACGGTGTCGGCGGCCTGCTTCACGATGATCTTGCCCACGGCGGCGCTGCCCGTGAAGGCGATCTTGTTGACGTCCGGATGTTGCACGAGCGGCGCGCCGGCCGTCTCGCCAAAGCCGGTAGATGATGTTGACTACGCCCGGGGGAAGTCCAGCGTCGGCGAACCAATTCGCGAATTCAAGGGCGGTCAGCGGGGTCTGCTCGGCGGGCTTAAGAACACATGTGCATCCCGCGGCGAGAGCCGGCGCTAGCTTCCAGGCAGCCATCAACAGCGGATAGTTCCACGGAATAATCTGCCCGGCGATGCCGATTGGTTCTTTCAGCGTAAGGCTAACCGCATTGTCGGGCACTGGATTGACGAAGCCGAGAATCTTGGTCGCGAGGCCGCCGTAGTATTCAAAACAGGTGGCCGTGTCGTTCATGTCGTACTCGGCTTCGACGATCGGTTTGCCTGTGTTGCGGCATTCGAGTTCGGCCAGCATGGGCAGGTTCTGGCGGATCTTGTCGGCCAAGCGAAAGAGAACGCGACCCCGCTCCTGCGCGGTGGTCGTGGCCCACGGGCCGTCTTCAAAGGCGGCTTTCGCCGCGGCGACGGCGCGATTCACGTCGTCGGCATTGGCGTCGGGAACTTGCGCAATGATTTCTTCCGAGGACGGATCGTAGACCGGAAAAGTTTTCGCCGATTTGCTGGCGACCCATTCGCCGTTGATGTACATCTGGTAGGTCTTAACTTCGGTTTGAACTCCACTGGGCATATAAGTTCTCCAAGAACTTGAGCTTAGTCACGCGAACCGTTCATTGCTCGCGACCGACTGCATCAGCTCGAGTGCGTCGAGCAATTCTCGCGCGTCGTTTCAGGCGGATCTCACGACTTCCGCCTGCTCAACTGCGGCAGTTCGCGGCGATTTCAGTCGGCCATAGACGAAGAAGAAAAACACCGCCAGCAGCAAGAAGGCCAGCGTGATTCCAATCATCGTCACTTCGTACTTCCAGACCGAAGTGATCTGCTTGGCCGGGAAGAAAGCCAGCGCCATGCCGAGACTGGTGGTGACGAATCCGGCGCCGCCCGCAAACATCAGCGTGCCTCGACCATAGCGACCGCCTTCGCATTGCCTGCGGAATGCGAATTTGAGCAATGCAGCGAACACATACAGGAACGGCACCAACTGCAGTACGACGGCCAGAGACAGCATCCTTTGAAACGCTTCCTGGACCCCTCCGGAAGCATAAAAATTAATTACGACGAGAATCGCCGAAACGATTGCCTGCACGATCAGCGCTGCGTATGGCGTCGCATACCGTGGATGAATCTTCCCGAGCCACGAGGGCATGTAGGAATCGAGTCCCGCCACGAACGGGATGCGCGCCGAGCCTCCCATCCACGCGGATCCGATGCCTGCGATCGACAGGCTCAGCATGACCGCGAAGGGCGCGATGATCCACCCCACGCCGACCTTGGCCGCCATGTGGCTCACCGACTGCACAATTCCCTGCAGAACGCTGATTTCGTCTTTGCGGACCGAAACCAGCAGGGTCAGAGTTGCGCCGATGTAGAGCGCGCCGGATAGCACTCCTCCCCAGGCGACTGCGCCCGGCAGAGTGCGTTGCGGGTCACGGATCTCGTCGCCCATGATCGAGGCGAGTTCCAGGCCCACCAATCCAAAGCAGATCACGCCAAACGAGTTCAAGACGAAGCGCGGGTCTGCGGGAATGCGGAAATCGCTCGCAGTCACTGTGGTTCCGAAGCGAAGATAGATGGTGAGTCCTAGAACGATCAGTACCGCCGCGGCAACAAATGTTCCGATCGCGCCCACGTTGTTCAGCCACTTGCCGACGCCGAGTCCCACGATGTTGAGCACGGTGAGAAAGGCCAGCAAGGCAAGCGACGTCATCATCGCGAAAGTCTTGTTGTCGGCCAGAGCCGGCGTGACCCGGGCCCATGGCGAACACCGATACGCCGACGAAGTACAGCATGACCGTCGGCACGTAGAGCATGTTGTTGGTCCAGTAGCACCAGCCGGAGAGGAATCCGTGGAAGTCGCCGAAGACTTCTTTGGCCCACAGGTAGACGCCGCCCTCGCCGGGATAGCGCTGTGCGAGTTCGATGACGGCGATGCCTTGCGGCCAGAAGAAAAGGAGCAGCGAGATGAGCCAGAGCCAGACCGTGACTCCGCCGTTGGCGGCGATGGACGGAACGACATTCAGATTGAAGACCGCGACCACGAAGAGCAGCACCAGGTCCCAGCGTCCGAGGACTCGTTTCAGGTGCGGCTGTTCGGTTCGTGGTTGTGATCAGGCAAATCTGGAACTCCGCTGCGCGGTTATCGATTCTGAGTTTCTGGCTTGCAGGCGGCTGGGGATCTCCGCGACGTTTGTTGCGCGTGACGCGTGAGGCGGGCAGGAGTGTCCGCCCCACACGACCACTGCTAGTGCGCGGCCAGAGCTGGGGTTTTCCCGGCGCGTTCCTGCTGCGCTTTCGCTAGCGACGCGGCAATGTCATCGAAGGCGGCGATGTGCTTGTCGATATCGGCTTCGGTGTGCTGCACCGACATCGTCCACTGCTCGTCTTGCCAGTAGGGTTGCGCCATCACGCCGCGATTGACCATGCCGAACCAGTAATGCCGCCACAGGTCTACGTCGACCGTCAGCCAGTCGCGATAGTTGCGGATCTCCTGCGGGTAGAGCATGAGGGCGCCGTTCGCTCCGGCTTGCGCGATGTAAGCCTGCAGGCCGACCTTGGCGATGATCTTCTTGTAGCCATCGACCAGCTTCTTGCTGAGCTTCTCGACGTGCGCGTAGTTTTCGCGCGTCAGAACTTCCGCGAAGGTCGCCAGGCCCGCGGCCATCGAAACCGGATTCGTGTTGTAGGTTCCGCCATGGAAGACCTTGTGCTGCGAGATCAGGTCCATGACGGACTTGTGCGTGCCGAAGGCGGCCAGCGGGAATCCGCCGCCGATCGACTTCGCGAGGCAGATCATGTCGGGCGTGACGCCGTAATATTCCGAGGCGCCGCCCCAACCGAGTTTCGCGCCGGTCTTCACTTCGTCGAAGATCAGGAGCGCGCCGTTCTTCGTCGCAATTTCGCGCAGGCCCTGCAGGAAGCCGGGTTGCGGCATGCACAGGCCGACGTTCATCAGGATCGGCTCGAGGATGATCGCGGCGATCTGCCCGGGATTTTCCTGGAAGCGGCGCTCGACCGTGCCGAGATCATTGAAGGTCGCAATCGGCACGTTCGCGATGGAAGCCTTCGGGACGCCCAGTCCACCTGGAACAGAAATCGGATTCTTGATGTCGCCGAAGTCTGGCTCGTGCGGCTTCACGCTCACCAGAGCGGTGTCGTGCAGGCCGTGATAACCGCCTTCGAACTTGAGGATCTTGTCGCGGCCGGTTGCGGCGCGCGCCAGGCGAACGGCGTGCATCGTGGCTTCGGTCCCGCTGGAACCGAAGCGCACCATCTCGACCGGGAAGCGCTTGCAGATTTCTTCCGCAAGTTGCCATTCCATGTCGTGCGGCATGCCGAACATGGTGCCGGTGGAGAGCCGCTTCTCGACGGCCTTCATCACCGCGGGATGGCAGTGTCCCGCCATCAGAGCGCCGAAGCACAGGTTGTGATCGACGTAGTCGTTGCCGTCGAGATCGCGGAAGTGCGAGCCCTGCCCTTCTTTCACGAAGATCGGATAGGGATCGTAAGCGCGGTAGTTGCTGGCGACGCCTAGAGGCAGGCGCTTCAGGTTGCGCTTATGGGCTTCGGCGGATTTCGGCGTGCGGCGCTCGAATGTTTCGAGCTCCTTTTGCAGTTCGGGGTACATCGGGAGTCTCCAGGAATGCTCAGGCCGAGATGGCGGCCATTAGATTGTGCCCGGGCGGCGGAAGGCCGCCCGGGACTTGGTGGCTAGAAAGCAAATTTCACCGCAAATTGTATCATGCGCGGGTCGCGAGTGGGCTGACCCGGCCGAAATCGGTACCATCGGTGATGTTTCCATCGGGATTAAGGAACTGCGTGTGGTTAAACAGATTGAAGAACTCGGCACGGAATTCGAAGTGCTTGCCTTCGCCGACCGGATCGATTTTCAGACAGAGAAGTCAAGTTGTTGATGCCCGGCCCGCAGCAGATGGTGCGCGGCGCGTTGCCCAGCAGCTGAGCGAGGGGTCGATGTATCGGTTTGTTCGGGAAGCGCGAACGATTGGGGTCAAATCCATAGCCGCCGTTGTACTTGGGATCCTGCGTGTGGAAGGGCGCGATTTGATTGGGTTCTCCCGGCAGTTCGAAGTCGAAGCTATATTTCAACTCGTTGTCGTCGCTGATTGAATGCGAATCGGAAAGCCGTCTGGAAGCTGGTGATGCCGGAAACCGCCCAGCCATTCAGCACTTGCCCTTCGCTCCCTGGTATTGCGGAATGGGCAGCTGCCACAGAGTAGCTGAAAACAAAACGATGCCGCGCGTCGAACAGCGAGAGGAGCGGTTACAGGGATCGCAAGTCGGATTCAAGATGTCCTCGAAGCTGGAAGCTTGTCGAAGGACTTGCTCAAGGTGTAAGCCATCTGGAACTGCAATCCATGCGTGAAGCTCTTTTCCAGCGAAGCCTGCAGAGAGTTGTAATTCGAATTAGCAATCGGTATCCTGCGCGAAGATGCTGGAAAATACCGGGACGCCATCGGAAGGGCAACCGTTCCCGGTAAACGGATCGCAACTCGGTGAAGAATACTTGCCGCAAGTCCGACAAGCGTAATGGCGCGTGGGATTCGGAGCCGGTCACGGTGGCCTGGGACCATATGGCAAGTGCAGGGTTCCCCGGAAGGAATCTCGCCGGCCGCAATAGTGAACGAACTGTCAGCGTAGTACGGACCGCACGCCAAATCTGCCATCGCCGGTGCAGATCGGCGATGTATTGCAGATCGAGACAAGTTTGGGCATTTCCGTAGTTGATGTCTCGGGTGGCGAGAAGCCGATGTCCCTGAGAGCCCACATAGCCCATCGAGAGCACCATATCTCTGGTAATTTCGCGCTGATGCCGAAGTTGTATTGCGCCGTATATTGCGCACGCAAATGCGGCTCGAGTTCGCCGTACAAGAAGATGGGACGGAAGGCAGACCAGTCCGTAAGGGTACCCGCGAGGCGGAGTTAGAACACCATTGAACGGGATTGGGCGTAACGTTCCTCCGCTCTGACTGACAAACGGGGTGTTAAAGAGGTCTTCTGACGATCGTAGTGCTGCCGCCGAAGGGAGGCTCGGCCTGAATTGCTCGAGCACCAACTGTTCGATCGGGTTGTAGAAAAGACCGAAGCCGCCGCGAATGCGTAGTCTTCCCGATTCTTCCAGGGTCCCATGCATGCCCCAATTCGCGGGGCAAAGGCTTTGTAGTAGCTCGAAGTCAGTCCCCGTCGGAACACCTTTGTCTCCCGGCACGACCAGGCCGAGCGGGAAACGGCGGCGCCGAGCCTCCCGGATTACAGCCGGTAACATCCGTACTGTACCCAAGAGATAACGCGCTGTCAGCACTCAACTGGCAAGGATAGGTGGTCGTGGCTTGCCCGGGCGGAAGGTCTGATAGCGGCCGCGCTTGTCATAAGCGGCTGGTTGAATTCCCAGCGTAGCCCGTAGTTCAGCGTCAGGTTGGGCTTGATCTTCCAGCTGTCCTGCGCATAACAGATAGATCGACTTGCCACGAACATCCTCGGTTTGAGCGGACCCTTGAAGGTAGGTGTCGGGCAGACCAAGCAGGTAGTTCGGAAACAGATTCTGATTTCCATTCGAATCAAGGGCGATCGGATCGTTCGGGCCGCCGCCGAAGTAGCTATAGTCGCCGTTCACGTCGAAAAACAAAGTCTGGCAAAAGCGCTGCTCCCGGAAGTCAGCCCCGAATTTCAAGGTATGCGTGCCCTTCACTTTAGTCAGGTTGTCGCTGATCTGATAGGTGTTGCCTGTCTGGGGGAGCTCTCCTTCATAGTTATTACCGATGGTGAAGCCTCCCGAAACGGTGATGAACGGAAGGCCTTCACGGTTCGCACCCAGACGCGGGAGTGATTCCGAATTTTGGATTGGTCGGAATCACGCTGGGAGTGTCGCTGGTTCCAGTGAAACAAACGCTCGCCACCGCAGGAGTACAAGAATCTGTAACCAGATTGGTGTGCTGCGGATGCAGGAAGGTGCCCTGCGACTCCCGGAAGTACGAAGCCTCAATTCATTGACCGTGCTCGTTGTGATGGTCCAGTTGTGCGTATGTTCAACTGTTGCGAGCGAAAAGCATTGTTGTTGCCGAAACCTTGCACAAAGTTGGAGTGGCGGCCTGAAAGCGTGTAAAGGGCTGAGCATCGAAGTGAGTCGTTGAAGTAGTAGTATGCTGAAGGCTCTGCTTGTCGTTGATCCGGTGATCCAGCTTCAAGGTGAACTGATTGGCATGTGAGTCTTCGTTCGGAATGGAGCGAAAGATGTTGTCCCCGCCTGCGAGCCAGGTTAGCGCAACCGGGATCAGCATTAGGACAAGGCACATACTTTTGAAGAATGTCTGAAGCTACCGGATCGAAACACCCGGTTGGAATTTGGCTGTTGGGAAAAAGCGTTCGAAGTCGTCTCCGACATGCGCCGCACCACTCAGACAGCCGGGACGCGCGTTCAAGATATCAGCCAAGGTCTGAGTTCCAATAACGGCCTGCAGGGATCAAATGGCGTGGCTGAAAAGTTTCCCGCTCTCTCGGCTGCGGTCGGCACAACGACTGGGTCCGAAGAGATCCCTTGAACCACGCGCCGGCCTTCGTAAGAAGCGAAAAAGAAAGTCCGGTCTTTCTTGATCGGCCCGCCAAAAGTTCCGCCAAACTGGTTCTGTTTAATCGGCGCGTCGAAGATCAAGATAGCCTTTAGCATTAAAGCTTGATTGCGCAAGAACTCGTAAATGTTTCCGTGAAAACATTGGTTCCCGACTTGGTAACGACATTGACAACAGCGCCGGAATTGCGGCCATACTCTGCATCGAAAGTGTTGATGAGACGCGAAACTCTTCGATGCTGTCGGGAGTTGGCTGTATGGCAGGTGCATTCACAAACAGATCGTTCCATCTCCGCCGTTCACATTGAAGTTGTTGGAACGACCGCGACCGCCATTGACAGAAACAGCGCCAGCCTGATTGCTTCCGTAAAAGAGAGTCGCGACCCACCTGTGGCCTTTACGCCCGGCTGCAGTTGCAGAAATTGATAGGTGTCCCGTGCGTTGAGTGGCAGATTGACACCGATGCGGTCGTCCATGACCGCGCCCAATTGCGTGCTCGTCGTGTCCACCAGAGGCGCTTCCGAAGTGACTTCCACGATCTCCTTGGTTCGCCCAACCTGCATGTCATGTTGAGCGTACAACCTGGTTCACCTCGACAGTGACGCCCTTGCGCAGGTTCTTCTGAAACCCAGCTGCTCGAATTCGACACTGATAAGTGCCCGACGACTACCTCGAGAAAAACGTAGTCGCCACTGTCATTGGTGTTGGCTCCCGGGTCAACCCCAGTCGCTTCATTACTCAGCGTAACTTTCACGCCCGCCACACGGCTCCGCTCGGGTCGGACACGCGTCCCAGAATTCGGCCGCCGGTGCTTTGTGCGATCAGCAGGGTGGAACAAACGAGGCAGAAGAAGAGGACGAACAGGACTCGCGTCGCTTTCAACGACCGCATAAGACCTCCGGGAGGCGGGGGAATTTTTCAATCGATTTTTTGGTCAGCAGATTCGCTTGCGCCAACAAGAAACCTTGCTATAATCGCGCAAGGTTAGAGAACCTGCCGCGCACTGTCAAGCGAAAAATACCGATCTCGAGCAGAAGTAAAACCGCGAAAACAGGCTGCTTACGATGAAGGCGAATGGCGCCAAACCTTACTTGAAAATCGGCGATGTGGCGCGCATGGTGGGAGTTTCTCCGTCAGTAATTCGTACCTGGGAGAGCCTGGGTTTGACGCGTCCGCAACGCACCGAGAGCAAGTATCGTTTGTATACAGCCGAAGATGTGAAATTACTCAAGCGCGCGCGGTTTCTGCGGCGAGTTCGCGGTCTGAATGCACCGGCTATTGTGGAACTCCTCAAGCGTGAAGGTTTGTTGCGGCCCACAACAGACGGGGCTGTCGGGGCCATCGGTGCTCATCTGCGTCAACTACGCTTGCGCCGCAAGCTGTCTTTAGCACAGGTGGCGAAGGCGGTAGCAATTTCCGTGGGCTTTCTCAGCGCCATTGAGCGTTCCCAGATGAGCGCTTCCATCGCCACTCTTCGACGCCTGGCGCGCTTCTACAAAACGAACATCCTCGACTTTTTTGATCCTGCCGAGACCAATCGAAGATTAGTGCGACCGGCTGAGCGCAAAGTGCTGGAAGCTGGACCGGGCGTGCGCATGGAGTTGCTCGCCTGGGGCAACACTGTCATGGAACCGCATCTGTTTCGGATTGCGCCGAAGGCCGGCAGCGGCGAGTCATATACCCACGAAGGCGAGGAGTTTTTAATGGTTTTGCGAGGCGAATTGCATCTTGCTCTCGACAGCCAGGAATTCCGATTGAAGTCCGGTGACAGCTTCTATTTTGAAAGCGCGACGCCTCATCGGTGGAAGAACCCCGGACGCTCCGAAACGTGGGTGCTGTGGGTAAATACTCCGCCGACGTTTTAGAAGAGTGGCTAGCAGTCAGTTCCCAGTAATTCACTGAGGAAAGCTTGAGAGCGAATCCCCGATCCTGTGCGTGGCTTGTCATTCAGTTTGTCCTCGTCTTTGTTGCGGTGATGACTCGAAGTCACGCCAAGGACAATAACGATCCCACTGCCGACATTGTTGTTCTCAATGCCCGCGTTTACACGATGAACCCAAAGCAGGCGTGGGCGGAGGCGATTGCTGTACGTGGAGACGAGATCCTCGCGGTCGGGAGTGCGAAGGACGTCGAAGCCTACCGCGGCAGCAAGACGAGAGTCATAGACGCGGGAGGCCGGTTGGTTCTGCCAGGCCTCACCGATTGTCATACGCACTTTCTTGATGGGGCTCTGAGCCTGGATCGTGTGCACCTCGATGACGCCAAGGATCTTCCAGAGGTCCTGCGACGAGTAAAAGCCTATGCCGACGCACATCCTGACCAGGCGTGGGTGCGCGGACGCGGCTGGACTTACCCGGCGATGGGGCCAACGAATCTTCCCAACAAGAAGGATCTCGACGCGATCATTCCCGACCGTCCCGTTTACCTCGAGGCATTCGACGGACACACCTGGTGGGCAAACAGCAAAGCTCTGAAATTAGCGGGGATCACGCGTGACACGCCGAATCCTGCGGGTGGCGAAATTGTGCGTGATTCGGTAACAGGAGAGCCCACGGGAGCGCTGAAAGAAGACTCCGCCGATGCGCTGATGATTCACGTCCTGCCGTTGCCCTCACGAGAACAGAAACTCGCTGCTTACAAGGCAGGATTCAAGGAAGCGAACCGCGTCGGATTGGTGCGCGTTCACGCCGCCGGAGGAGTGGGCGTCGGCATGAGCGACCTGATGAATGCAGATCTGCTGGAGGGGATGCGCAAGTCTGGCGAACTGACGGTGCGGATGTATATGGCCTACCGTGCCGAGCCGCCTACCCTGACGCCAAAGCAGATGCAGGAAGTCGAGGACGCGCGCAGCAAGTATCACGACGAGTGGATCTCCGCGGGCGCTGTGAAGTTTTTCATGGATGGCGTGATCGAATCGCACACGGCAGCCATGCTCGCTCCGTACAGCGACGACCCGAAGCTCTCCGGCAGCCTGCTGTGGGATCTCGAGACATATAGGAGTATCGTTGCCGACCTCGATAAGCGCGGCATCCAGATCTTTACGCATGCAATTGGCGACCGCGCCATTCGCGTGACGCTGGATGCTTACGAAAACGCCGCTCAGCAGAACGGTACGAAGGATCGGCGCCACCGGATCGAGCACATTGAAGACGCGTCCGCGGAAGATATACCTCGCTTTGGCAAACTGGGAGTCATCGCCAGCTTTCAGCCGCTGCATGCCTATCCCGATGACGACACGTTGTTGGTGTGGCTTCGCAACGTCGGACCCGAGAGAGGAAAGCGCGCATGGGCATGGCGCAGCGTTCAGGCCGAAGGTGGAGTTCTCGCATTCGGCAGCGACTGGCCCATCGTGACGCTCAATCCATGGGAAGGGATGCAGAATGCTGTGACTCGCCAGACTGTCGAAGGAAATCCTCCGGAAGGCTTTATTCCGCAGGAGCGAATCAGCGTAGCAGACGCGATTCGCGGTTACACGATGGGCGCAGCACTAGCCGGACATCGCGAGCAAAGAGAAGGCTCGCTGGAAAAAGGAAAGCTCGCAGACCTGATCGTGATCGACCGGAACTTGTTTGAGATCGAGCCAACGGCAATTGGAAAAACAGAAGTCCTGCTTACGATGGTCGGCGGAAGAGTTGTTTATGAATCTCCCGCCTGGAAATCGGGGAGTTCTCAGCACAAAGCGGAGGCAAAGTAGTCCATGCGCAGGCTATCGGCAATCATTGGTCTGGTCGTCGCAACACTCGCTCTCGGCTCCTGTGCGAAAAAGACGCCTACGCTCAACCTATTGGTATGGGAAGGTTACGCTGATCCACTCTTCATAAAGGGTTTCGAGGAACAGTGTCAGTGCAAAGTCTCAGCGTCTTACATGGGGTCGAGCGACGAACTGGTGGCCAAGTTGCGCGGCGGCAGCGCCAGCAACTATGACGTGATCTCTCCGTCGAGCGATGTGGCCACTATGATCGCCTCGGCCGGCTTGGCGGCGCCGCTCGATTTGTCGAAGATTCCGACTTATAGCCAGCTCACGCCGAAACTGACGTCCATGCCGCTAGTCCAGATCAAAGGCGGTGTATATGGCGTGCCTTTTACATGGGGACCCAACCCCCTCATCTACGACACGACAGCCTTTGCAAAACCCCCAGAGAGCTGGAGTGTTCTGTGGGATCCAAAATATCGCGGCAAGATTTCTGTGTGGGACGATCTTTCGACAGTGTTCATGGCCGCGCAGCTTCTTGGGTACGACAAGCCCGATCCTAGTCAGCTTTACAGCTTGAGCGATACGCAACTTGACGTGGTGAAGAAGAAACTGCTCGAGCTGAAACCGAACGTTCGCAAGATGTGGTCCTCGGGTGGCGAGCTTACAAACCTTTTTCAAAATCATGAAGTCATCGCTGCGATGGGCTGGCCGCTGAACACGGTGGAACTTAAGAAGAAGAACTTTCCGGTCGGGGAGACCATTCCTAAAGAGAACACCACCGGGTGGATCGATCACCTGATGATCACGGCTGCGAGCGATAACAAAGAACTGGCCTATCGCTTCCTCGAGTACATGGTGCAAGCGAAAACGCAGAAACTGGTGGCCGATGTCACGAATTATGTGCCCGCCAATCCGCAGGCCGGACAACTCATGACCGCCGAGCAACGGCAAGGCTTGCATCTGGACGATGTCGACAGTTACCAGAAACGTATCTACTTCTGGCAGGACGTGCCACGCCGTCCGAAGTACAACGAAATCTGGAACGAAGTGAAAGCTGCGCAGTAGACGATGGACGAGCAGCAGTAGCATCGACCGAACCGGCCGATGCCGCCGAAGAAGAGCATTGCCAAATCATGCTGCCCAAGGAACAGTCCGAGCGCACCCCTTCGGGAACACTCGGCCCGGCTATGCTCCTCGACATTCGCAAGGTTGCGAAGACTTTCGGCAAGAGCGTGGTGCTGCGCGACATTTCGCTGAAAGTCGCGGAAGGCGAGTTCCTTACGATTCTCGGAGAAAGCGGCTCCGGCAAGACAACACTGCTGCGCATCATCGCGGGATTTGAGAGCGCGACGTCGGGCGAAGTCTGGATGAAGGGCGAGCGGCTCGATGTGCTGCCTCCTTATAAGAGGCGCGTCAACACTGTCTTTCAGCACTATGCTCTGTTCCCCCACCTCACGGTCGAGCAGAACGTTGGCTACGGGTTGCGCGTGGAAAAACACAGCGACTCGGAAATCACGGCGCGCGTGGAACAAGCGCTGACGAGAGTAAAGATGACGGCGCACGCGAAAGCCAAGCCGTCGAAAATCAGCGGTGGTCAGCAGCAGCGTGTTGCGCTGGCCAGGGCCCTGGTGAAGCGTCCTCAGTTGTTGCTGCTCGACGAACCGCTGTCGGCACTCGACGCGAACCTGCGCCGCCAGATGCAGGTGGAGTTGAAGTCACTGCAGCGCGAAGTCGGTATCGCGTTCGTCTTTGTCACGCACGACCAGGAAGAAGCCATGGTGATGTCGGACCGGATTGCGCTACTCCGCATGGGAGAGCTGGAACAGGTAGCCAGCCCGCGCGAAATCTACAGCCGCCCGGCAACCGCTTACACGGCCCAGTTCATCGGTCATACCAACCTACTGCGTACCGTTGTGCTGGGTGGAATCGTTCGCTGCAATTCCCTTTGCTGGCCGGCACCGCTTCCGGATGGTCCCGCTCTCCTGTCTCTGCGGCCCGAAAACATCCGCGTTGCCGGAACGTCAGGTTCCCAAGGCGCCGTGCGGTTTCGCGGGAAACTACGGCATAGGGCTTTCCATGGTTCCACAGAGTTGCTGCAGATCGAATGTGCGGACGGGCTGTCGTTTTCGGTGCGAGCGCCGGCACGCAGCGACTGGCAGGGCGAACTCGAATTCGAGTTTGATCCGGCAGACGCGATACCAGTCCGCGAATCGGCGGAAAGAACCTGACCATGTTTTCGCGCGCCTACAAAACGGTGATCACCGTGCCTCCGCTGTTGTGGGTCAGCGCTTTTTTGCTTGTGCCCTACCTGTCTGATGTTCTGCTATAGCTTCTGGTCGGTGTCTCCGGCGCAGACCATCGTTCACTCCTGGAGTCTGGAGAACTATCACCGACTGCTCAGCGTAGACGTGTACTGGCAAACCCTCTTGCGCTCCATGTGGATCGCGACGCGGGTGATGCTATTTTCGCTTCTGCTCGGGTATCCGCTTGCCTACTTCCTGTCGTTTCGGGCCGGCGCCCGCAAGGACCTCTTCTACCAACTCGTCATCATTCCTTTGTGGGTGAGCTATCTGGTGCGCGCCTACGCGTGGAAGACGATCCTTGGCAGTGACGGGGTTCTGAATACGCTTCTGCAATATGCTCATCTCACGTCGCACCCGCTCGACTTTCTGCTTTACAGTCCGTTCGCCGTTGTGCTGACGCTCACTCATATCTACACGCCTTTCACTTTCCTGCCAATTTACGCCTCACTCGAGCACATCCCACGCAATCTGGTCGAAGCTTCGCACGACCTCGGGGCTTCCCCCGGGCAAACGTTCTGGCGAGTGATTTTGCCGTTGTCGATTCCGGGCGTTCTGGCTGGTGCCACTTTCGCTTTTGTACTCAGCCTTGGAGATTTTCTAGCTCCGCTGTTGCTGGGTGGACCTAGCGGCATCATGATTTCCAATATCGTTGTCAGCTTGTTCGGCGCGGCTTACAACTGGCCGCTGGGCGCGGCGATTTCCTTCTGCATGCTCCTCCTCGTTGTAGTCCTTCTCTTCGTTTCTGAACGACTGGAGAAGAAATGGAGCTTTTCGTGAGTGACGGGGGAATGAAAGGATCGCGTTGGCTGACGGCACATGCCATCGTGGTGTTCGCATTCCTGTACCTGCCGATTGCGGTGCTGATTGTCTATTCGTTTAACGGAGCCGGGGTCGGGGGATTTCCGCCGCGTGATCTGACACTCGATTGGTATCGCACGCTGTTTGCGGACGGCGCGATCTGGGAATCGGTTGGGAACAGCCTGCTGGTAGCTGGGTGCGCGGTTGCGATCGCGCTCGGTCTCGGAATTCCCGCTGCGCTCGCTCTGGACCGAGCGCAGTTCCCCGGCAAAGCCGTCTTCCGCCGCCTGGTGCTGTTGCCGTTGATCCTGCCCGGCATCATCACGGGCCTTTCGCTCTTAATGCTCTTCAACGAAGCGCACATCAAGCTCAGTCTGCTGAGCATAGTGCTTGGCCACGGTACTGCGCTGATTTCCGTGGCAACTACCGAAGTCTTTGCTGGCCTTCAGAAACTGGACCGGGCGCAGGAAGAGGCATCGCTCGATCTGGGGGCGAACTACTGGCAGACGTTCTTGCGCGTAACGCTGCCCAACTGTAAAGCTTTCGATCATCGGCGCTGCGCTCTTGATTTTCACTCTCTCGATGGACGAGATCGCCGTGAGCTTCTTCCTGATCGGTCGCAACAATACTTTGCCGCTCGAGATCTGGGGAAGATTGCGGCGAGGCATCACTCCGGAAATTAACGCCATCTCAACCATCATCTTTATTTTTTCATTGGCGGCAATCACGCTCTGGTACCGCTTGCGCAAGGCTGAGGGCACGACCGAGGTGGCCGCAGAACTGATCGATACCGCAGTTTAAGGAGAATTCAAAGTGAGCTCCAATCGCAGGGACTTCATCAAGTTTGTCGTTGCAGGTGCTGTGGCATCGGGCTGCCCGGTCGATCAGGCTCTGTTCGCCGCTCCCGCCGGAGCCACTCCCACGGTTGAAGGTGAAGAAAACAAGATTTGCCATCAGGTGCGCGACGGCAAGGTGTTCACGCGGCCTCCGGTCACGGCAAATCACGATGTGGTGATCGTGGGCGGCGGCGTGAGCGGGCTCACTTCCGCATACTTGTTACAGAACAAGGATTTTCTACTCCTGGAAAAAGAGCCTCACTTCGGCGGCAATGCCTACTTGATGGAGTATGAGGGACAGGCGTACGCAACCGGGTCGGCCTTCGGGGACAACGAGGTGGTGGTCTCCTTCGCGAAGGAAATTGGGTTGGAGCCGCTGCCCGTGAATAATTTTGATCCCACCATCGCCAACGGTGAGTTCGTTCCCGACACGTGGGGTGAGGGGCTCGATAAGCTGCCTTACCCCACGCCGGTGAAGGACGCCTTTAAGCGCCTCAAGAAGGAATGGTTGGCGATTGATTTTGAGAAACGAAAAGAGGAGCTGTCGAATGTTCCGCTGACCGATCTGATGAAAGGATATCCGCCGGAAATCAGGCTTTGGTGGGATGGTTTCGGTGCATCAAGTTGGGGATCGCGCTCGGAAGACTCTCCAGCTGCGATCGGGGTTGCGGAAATGCGCTGGATGGCGGGCGAGACCCGCAAAGATGATCGCTACACCTGGCCCGGCGGATTGGGCGCCCTGAGCAAACATCTCGCTGAGAAACAACTTCAGCCCAAGCACTCTGAACGAATGCTGACTGGCACGACAATTGTAGCCGTCTCGAATGAAAAGAACGCGGTGAACATCACTTACATGCAGGGCACGGAGTTGAAGACCGTTTCGGCGAAGGCTGTCATCATGGCAACTCCGAAATTCATCACCCGGCGTATCGTTGAAGGGATTCCGGAGAAGCAAGACGACGCCATGCAGCAGATGCGCTACATCCCGTATGCGCTGGTGAATCTGATCTTCGACAAAGAGATTTACCGCAAGGGATACGACAACTGGTGCCCCGGCAATTCCTTCACGGATTTCATCGTTGCCGACTGGGTAGTTCGCAATCAGCCTGGCTACAAGCCCAAGTACAACATTCTCAGTTGCTACACTCCGCTCCACGAAGAGGAACGGAAAGTCCTGCTTAAGGACGAAAGCGCGCAGAAACTGGCCGGCACCGTTTTGAAGGACTTTCAAAAACTTCTACCGAGCACGAATGTCGATCCTATCGAAGTTCATCTCTTCCGGCGCGGCCACCCCATGTACATGACAACTCCGGGGCTTTACACAAAGGTGCAACCTCTCTTGCGTACGCCGTTTGAGCGGATCTTCTTCGCGAACACCGACGCCGAGGGTCCGGTTTCCAGCACAACGCAAGCGATCACCGGGGCACGGCGGGTCGCGAAAGAAGTTGAGCAAAAGCTGGCCGGTGGACGCGCTCCTCGGTTTCATGAGGCGCCCCCGGCGATGGGATAGTCCCAAGGGTTGCGGCCCAAGAACGGGCCCAAGCCTTGATCGCGATAGCGGACAGCTGATCTCCCGAACTTGCCCGAGTCGAATTCCGCTCGGCGCATGGGTCTACTAGCGCCTTTACTCTCAACGTCTTCCCATGCCCTGCTAGTCAATCGCAGCTGAAACCTCGGAGCGGCATAGTACAGTAGTAGTGAACACATTTCCTCCACCCAAGCAAGATCTTTCAAGAAGGACTGTCCAACTTTGAGTGCAAGCATTCGCAATATCGCAATCATCGCGCACGTCGATCACGGCAAAACGACCCTAGTCGACGCCCTGCTGCAACAGAGCGGCACATTCCGCTCCAACGAAACCCATGTCGATCGCATCATGGACTCGAATGAGCTGGAGCGCGAACGGGGCATCACCATTCTCGCGAAGAACACGTCTGTGTTTCATGCTGGCGTAAAGATCAACATTGTTGACACTCCCGGACACAGCGACTTTGGCGGAGAAGTCGAACGTGCCCTGAAAATGGTTGACGGCGTGATGCTGCTTGTCGACGCCAGCGAAGGGCCCCTTCCTCAGACGCGCTACGTGCTGGGCAAAGCGCTCGAGGCCAAACTGCCACCCATCGTGGTCATCAACAAGATCGACCGTCCCGACGCCCGGCCACAGGAAGTTCTCAACGAAATCTACGACCTGTTCATCGATCTCGACGCGAAGGAAGATCAGCTCGAGTTTCCGGTCCTCTATACGAACGCGAAGGCGGGCACAGCCACAACGAACATTAAGGGTGGAGGTCAGGACCTCGAGCCACTGTTTGATGCGATCGTGAAGACGATCCCGCCACCACAGGGTGATATCTCGGGCCCGTTGCAGATTCTCGTGGCCAACCTGGACTACAGCGACTACCTCGGACGCCTTGCCATTGCACGCGTATTCAACGGCAAGATGTGGACGGGAGAAGAAGTCAGCATCGCCAAGCGCGACGGCTCGTTCCAGAAGACCAAGATCACCAAGCTCTTTTCATTTTCCGGATTGAAGCGCGTGGATATTACCGAAACCGAACTCGGAGACATTGTGGCTGTGGCGGGCGTAGAGGGGATCACGATCGGCGAGACCATTACCAACGCCGAGAATCCCGCACCTCTGCCTCCGATCGTTATCGACGAGCCCACCATTGCGATGATGTTCACGATCAACACATCGCCCTTCTCCGGACGCGAAGGCAATTACGTCACGTCGCGCAATCTCCGCGATCGCCTGACTAAAGAATTGCTGACCAACGTTTCTCTCCGCGTCGAGGACTCCGGCAGCACCGATTCTTTCAAGGTGCTGGGACGTGGAGAGCTGCAGCTTTCGATCCTGATTGAAATGATGCGCCGCGAAAGCTTCGAGTTGATGGTCGGGAAACCCGAGATCGTCACCAAGCGCATTGATGGCAAGCTGATGGAGCCGGTCGAGCACTTAACGGTGGATGTTCCTGAAGAATTCGTCGGCGTCGTTATGGAGCAACTGGGTACGCGCAAGGGCGAAGTCGCCAACATGCACAATCACGGCTACGGCCGCGTGCGCATCGAGTTCAACGTACCCAGCCGCGGACTTATCGGGCTCCGCAGCCAGCTCCTGACCGATACGCGCGGAACGATCGTGATGAATTCGCTTTTCCACGGATACACGGAGTGGCAGGGCGAGATTCCCCACCGGCCTACGGGTGTACTGGTGGCCGACCGTCCTGGCCTGTCTACCTCCCACGCTCTTTACAACCTTCAAGAAAGAGGAGAGCTGTTCATTGGGCCGGGTGTCGAAGTTTATGAAGGCATGATCATCGGCGAGAATGCGAAAGACAATGATCTCGACGTGAACGTTGTTCGTGAGAAGAAGCTCACCAACATGCGCGCATCGACGTCTGATGAGGCAATTCGACTGGTACCATTCCGCCAGCTCAATCTTGAACAGGCCATTGAATTCATCGCGGACGACGAGTTCGTTGAGGTGACCCCGAAAGCTCTACGCCTGCGCAAGAAGACCCTCCAGTCGAACAAGAGAAAGAAAAGTTCAAGCGTCATGGTCGAGGAAACGCAGTAGTGGCCAAGCGTCGCAAAGGTCGAGAAACGGAACCCGAGGCTCCTCTGAATATGTTTCTAGTGCCGTGTAGTTGTGGAACGAGCTTTGCAGTGGCTGAGAACTACGATCGTCAGGGAACGCAGTGGAGTCGCTATCTCTCGTGTCCGAATTGCGGGAAGCGACATGATCCGAAGAATCGATTACTGCAACTCGGTTATCAGAAGGCAGGTTACTGGAGAGTTGATAAATGCTAAGTAAACCGTAAGCCTGTCGAAAAGGTCGCCGAACTTTGTAATCGGAGTTTACAAACAAGCACATGCTCTTGTCCGGAATAAATCCTGCTATACTTCCCCCCGCATTTGACTGTCAGTCAACTCCGGCCTCGATTCCAGGAAGGGCACAGGCGCCACCTGACTCCCTGCCGAAGTCGCCACACTCAAATAGCTCACCCCCGAGGCAACCGCTTGAAGAACATCTTTGTTGGAAACCTGGATTTCAACACGTCCGAAGAAGAACTGCGCCAGCTCTTTGAATCACACGGACAGGTGGATCGGGTCAGCATCATGACCGACCGCGACACGGGCCGCTCGCGTGGTTTCGGCTTTGTCGAGATGGCGAACGCCGAGGAGGGAGATAAGGCGATCGCGGCTCTCAATGGCTCGCAAGTCGGCGGACGCACACTGAACGTGAACGAGGCGCGACCGAAGCCCGAACGCACTGGCGGCGGTGGCGGCGGTGGTGGCCGTGGACGGGAACGAAGCGGCGGTGGTGGCGGCCGCAATCGCTGGTAAATCTCTCCCTCGGAAACCAATCGCGTTTGGCAACGTGGGGTTGCCGCGTCCTGCGTATTTGATGGAGCCTGATCCCGCATGTAAACTGAATGGGACGCGCCCGTAGCTCAGCTGGATAGAGCGGCAGCCTCCGGAGCTGTAGGTCGGGAGTTCGAATCTCTCCGGGCGCGCCATGTTTCCTCTTCACAATCGAGCGTACTGGGCGCATGGCCCCTTCTTTTTCCTCCACGGACATTTCGTCCGTCGCGTTTTCTTCCGTCGAAATTCTGTTGCTCGAAATTGGCCCATCGCTTGTTTTCTGTCTGAGATTCCAAGCACAATCAAACGGTATGCACTACGACGCTCTGCTAGTGGTGTCGTTCGGCGGTCCCGAGTCGAACGAAGAAGTCATCCCCTTTCTAGAAAACGTCTTGCGCGGAAAGAACGTCCCGCGAGAACGCATGCTTGCCGTTGCCGAACACTACTATCACTTCGGCGGCAAGAGTCCGATCAACGAACAAAACCGACAGCTGATCGCGGCACTGCAAACCGAACTCGATCAGCGCGGCCCCAGAATGCCGATCTATTGGGGAAACAGGAACTGGCATCCGCTACTCCCCGACACGCTGGAGCAGATGAAGCAGGACGGCATCCGGCGCGCTCTGGCTTTTATGACTTCCGCATTCAGCTCTTATTCGGGCTGCCGTCAGTATCGCGAGAACGTTGCCGAGGCGCAGGCCAAGGTTGGGATTGGCTCGCCGGAAATCGACAAACTGCGCGTCTTTTATAACCACCCGGGGTTCGTTGATGCGATGACCGAGCGCGTGCAGAGTGCTCTCAAGGCTCTGCCAGACAATGTGCGGCGCGATGCTATCGTGATCTACACCGCGCACAGCATTCCGATGTCGATGGCGCAATCGTCGAAATATGTTCCGCAACTGCAGGAGTCCTGCCGGCTGGTTTCCTCTGCTCTGGGTCGACGGGATGATCGGTTGGCTTATCAGAGCCGGAGCGGTCCGCCGACTCAGACCTGGCTCGAACCGGACATTCTCGATGTTCTGCGGGTGATCAAGAAACGGAATACCGCTGCTGCAGTCGTGATCGCCCCGATCGGATTTATCTCCGATCACATGGAAGTCCTTTACGACCTCGATACCGAAGCAGCCGACCTGTGCGCGGAAATCAAGCTGCCCATGGTCCGCGCGGGCACAGTGGGGACTCATCCGAAATTCGTGAGCATGATTCGCGATCTGATTGTTGAACGGATGAACGGCGGGAGTGACCGCGTGGCGATTGGGACGATGGGGCCGAGCCACGACATATGCCCCGAGGACTGCTGCCCTGCCCCTCAGCGACCGGTCGCCATTCGGTAGCGCCTCGGAAACTACTTCAGGGCAACGCCGCGGAGGCCAGGGTCGTTCGCCTCAGAACTCTCCTGAAGTTGGCGGATGGTGTTCAGAATGGTTGCGATGACCTGCTCGTCGCCGACCACTGTGTTGACCATCAGGTGATATAGAGAACGAGTCGGCCAGTCGGCGTTGAAGTAGTGCTTGATAAACGCCATCCGTTCGCGGTCGACCGTGTCGACCAACTCCTCGGCCTCTTTTGCGCTGATCCCGCCGGCGACGATGCGCCGCAGTTTTTCATCCCGGGGCGCATACAGAAACACACGAAAGGTGTCGCTGCGCTCGCGCAGGAAATATGGGGCCCCGCGTCCAACTACAACCGCATTGCCTTCCTCGGCGATTCTCTCGGTGATGCTCTGCATCATGCGCACCATGCAGTCGGCGTCAAAAGTTTGTTGGCTGTCGAGTGGCATTTGGCGTTCGTAACTTCCCCGCCAGAAGGTTTTCGCGAGCCGGTAGAAAGCGCCGTCGACCCTTTCCTCGCGGCGTTCTACGGTTCCGCAATCTACGTTAGCTTGTTTTGCGATTTCCTCGGTAAGCGACTGATCCCAGAGTTTCCACTGCAGGCGGCGGGCCAGTTCGCAGGCAATCCCAGCGCAGCCGCAGCCATATTCACGCTCCAGTGTGATGATCCGGAACATGTCCATCCTCCCGATCCTAGTGTACCGCCATCCCGCCGGTGGAGCGCGTCCGCTTCATGAGGAAGACCATCGGAATCATCGCGAGTATCGCGTACCCAAGGATGTGAAAGTTGTCGAGGTACGAGAGCATGGTCGCCTGGCGTTGCACAGTGTTTTGCACGAGCGCGTAAGCCTGCCGTTGTGCATCCGGGGCACTGGCCCCGTGCGCAATAAACTGTTGGCTCAAGCCCCGCAGCGTCGATTGGAACTGCGTATTGGTGCCGCTCAGGTGACCCATCAAATCACTCAAGTGCTTTTGCGTTCGGCGGTCCAACATGGTGGTTACGAACGAAATCCCGACACTCCCTCCAATGTTGCGTGCCAGGTTCATGAGTCCTGAGGCTGCGTTGTTTTTCTCTCTCGGGAGGTACGCATAAGCCGACGTGTTAATGGGCACGAACAAGAAAGCCAAGCCGATTGCCTGTAAGACACGGGCATACACAGCGGTCTTGAAGTCGATACTCAAGTCGAAGTTCGTCATGTGAAACAGAGAAAAAGACAGCATGGACAAGCCGAATACCAGCAAGTAACGCGCGTCGTAGCGGGAGAGCAGCCATCCGACGACCGGCATGCAGATCATGATGGCAAAGCCTCCGGGGGACAGCGCCATGCCTGAGAGCTCGGCCGTATAGCCCATCAATGTCTGTAAGAACAAGGGAAGCAGCAGAGTGCTCCCCAGCAGTGCAAAGCCGAGCATGAACATCAGCAAGTTCGAAACTGCGAAGGTGCGCTCGCGGAAAAGATGAAGGTCGATGATCGGGTCTTTGTGACGCCACTCCCACCAGATCACGAACAACAGCGAGGCTGCCGAGGTGATGGCGAGTATGAGGATGAAATTCGACTCGAACCAATCGTCGCGCTGACCTTTGTCGAGCACGATCTGCAGGGCTCCCAGTCCCAGCGCTACGAATCCGAGGCCGACGTAGTCGATCTTCGTTTCGCCCAGTTTGCGGCGCTTGAAGTAAGGCGGGTCTTGAATCAGACGCGACGTCAGGATCAGGGAAAGAATGCCGACCGGGATATTCACGAAGAAAATCCAGCGCCAGCTGTAGTTGTCGGTGATCCACCCGCCCAGAGTGGGCCCAATCGCCGGCGCCATGACCACCGCGATGCCATAGACTGCGAAAGCCATGCCCCGTTTGGCCGGCGGGAATGTGTCGGCCAAGATTGCCTGTTCACTTGGCTGGAGACCTCCTCCGCCCGCGCCCTGCAAAATTCGAAAGATGATCAATGCCGGCAGGTTTGGTGCGAAGCCGCACAGGAAGGAACTCACCGTGAACAGGGCCACGCACCCCATGTAGAAGCGCTTGCGGCCCACAATCGACGAAAGCCACCCGCTGAGCGGGAGCACAATGGCGTTCGACACCAGATACGAGGTGAGAACCCAGGTGCTCTCATCCTGCCCGGCGGAAAGGCTGCCGGCGATGTGGGGCAGCGCCACGTTGGCGATGCTGGTGTCGAGCACTTCCATGAACGTGGCGAGGGTCACCGCGATGGCGATGATCCAGGGATTGACGGCAGGCCGCCATTCCTCCGCCGGATTCATGGTGAGGGCCGCAGTACTCATTCCCGAGTCCAGACCTTAGGCTCGACCGACATGCCCGGACGCAACTCATGTCCCTTGGTTTCCCCTTGTTCGAAGACGAGCTTCACGGGGATGCGCTGCACGACTTTCACGTAGTTGCCGGTGGCATTCTCGGGCGGAAGCAAGCTGAAACGCGCTCCGCTTGCTCCGGCGACACTATCGACGTGGCCTTTGTATTTCTTGCCCGTGGCATCCACGTAGATCGTGGTCTTCTGTCCCGGTTTCATGTCACGCAACTGGGTCTCCTTGAAGTTGGCGGTCACCCAGATATCTTCGAGTGGGATCAGCTTTAGAAGTTCCTGCCCCGGCTGAACGTTCTGCCCAATTTCTACCGTGCGATTGCTGACGGCGCCCGCGACCGGCGCGATTATCTTCGTGTAGGAAAGGTTTAGCTCCGCCTGGTCAAGGTCCGCTTTCTTGCGTGCTGCAGCAGCCAAGGCGGACGCGGCCCGCGCCCGGATAATCTGCACTTGTTTCGGAGCCGTGCCGGCGTTGCGCTGGTTCGCCATCGACTGTGCCAGCTTTCCTTCCGCCTGCGTGACCTGGGCATTCGCGGCATCGGCGCTCGCCCTTGAGCCTTCGACTCCAGCCGCACCAGCTTTCGCAGCGGCCACCGCCTGATCGTACTGCTGCTGCGAAATTTCCTGCTTCTCGACGAGTTGCTTGTAGCGGGCGAGATCGTTCTGGGCCTTGACGTTGTTCGCTTCGGACTGTTGCAAGTTCGCCTTGGCCGCGTCGAACTGTTGCTGTGCCGCTTTGATGCCAGCCTGGGCGTTGATCACGTCTGCGTCGGCCGATGACAACTGGCTCGAAGTACTGATTGAGGTGACTGGAATGTTCACCGCAGCCGCATCTGCCGTCGCTTTCGCATCGTTGTAGTCTGCTTGGGCGCGCGCAACCGCCACTTGATAGTCGGTAGGGTCAATCTCTACCAGCACGGTTCCTGCCTCGACGTACTGGTTGTCCTGAACATTCAGCTTGATCACGTGGCCCGAAACGCGGGGGCTGATCGAGTTCACGTGCCCATCGATCTGCGCATCGTCGGTAGATTCGTAACTCCCGAAATAGCGCCAAAGCAAAATCCCTGCGATCACGAGCACAATCACGCCGATAATCACAAACATCCGGAAGCGCGGATCGTTGCGACGGCGGAGATGGCTGCGCAGGTCGCTCACGGCAGGAGTTGCAGCCGGCGATGGCGCAGGATTGGGTGTGGGCGCGGCACCTTGATTTTCAGGCATCTTAGGGCTGAACCTTCGTCGAACTTTTCTGCAGGTATTGCTTCACACCTTGTTCGGCATCGCCGATCGCACGGGCGAGTTCCACCTTCGCGAGATTGTGTGCGTACAGGCTGGAGATATAGTTTTCATGTGCGTTTGCGACCGATTCCTGCGCCTGCACGACCTCGAGATTATCGGTCACTCCCGCCAAGAACCGGTCTTGGGCCTGCGTCAGCGTCTGTTCCGCCAGATCCACCGAACTCCTCGCCACCTCCACTTGGTCGGCCGCGGCATTCAGATCCAGCAAGGCGGTTCGGACATCGTTGTCAATCTGTCCACGAAGATCGTCGAGTCGCGCTTTGGCCTGCCGAAGAGTTGCCTCTTCCTGGAGGACGTCGGCATGAGCCTTTCCGCCTTGGAACACCGGAACCGTTATGGTCCCCGCAACATGGAACGTGCCGGTAGAATTTCCCGGGTTTACGCCAATATCCCCGTAGTCACCTTCCAAGTCAAAAGTCGGATAGCGCTCCGCGCTTGCGGCGTGTCGGGAAAGCTGGGCCGCTCTCACCTGCGCCTGAGCCGACTGGTAGTCCGGGCGCGAAGCATACGCTCGACGAAGCGCGTCTTCCAGTGTCGGCGGCGTGTATTGCTCGTAGGGAGCCTTGTCGGAGATCACAAACTCCTGCCCTAGCGGCAATCCAATGATTCGCGCCAGAGCCAGCTTCTGTTTCGCAAATTCGTTACGCGCGACGATGAGCTGTTGCTGCCTGCTCTGCAGTTCGACCTGCGCGCGCAACGCGTCGATCGCCGGGATGACTCCTGCTTTCTGCTGATCCGACGCACGAGTAAATAGAGTCTGCGACGTCTTGACCTGGGCCTCCGCGGTCTCGATTCTGGCGGCTCCCGCGATCGCTTGCAGGTACGCGTTCCCGGTGACAAGAACGACCAACTCGCGGGCGTCCTTGTACGAATACTCCGCGGCTTTGAGACTTTGCGCGGCAGCTCGCTCCTTCTGAATGTAGTTCCAGTTGAAAACCGACTGATTCAGAAACGCCCGGGCATCCAGGTAATTGAAAGGGCCGATCACTCGCGGAAGTCCCGGGATGCGCAATCCGAGCGATGCCAGATTCGTTTGTTGCACGTTCTCCTGCCCTTTGGCCACGACGTTCGGGAGGAGGTTGCTCAACTCTTTCCACTTGGCGCCGCGCGCGTTCAGAGTGTTATCGCCAGAAAGCAGAAGGCCGAGATTCTGTTTGAGTCCACGGTCGATGGCATCCAAAAAAGAAATGGAAACGGGAGCCGGTGACAGACCCGACGCCGGAACGCTGCCAGTGAATCCATTTTGCGAAACCGAAGGCGGAATAGTCACGCTGACGGATTGCCCCGAGGACGTTCCTGTCTGCGCGTAAACCACCGATGAAGACAGGAAGGTTGAGAAAGACAATGTTAAGGACAGGCTTCTGAGAGAATTAAGGTGCATGATGGGGAGTTCAGAAACAACATTCAAATGCCGCCACACCGGCGCTCGTCATGCTCATCACATTCGATCTTGATTCCCGCGAGCTTCTCTTCGATGCAAACGATTCGGGTATTCCGGCACAAAATTTTTCCCAGGCCGTCTCGGCCAATGTTGTGCAATGCAGTCCGAAGGACTAGTAAGCAACGGCATGAGTGTCATTACCTTCGATACTTCCTGTCAATAGTGACCCGTCGATATGCTGGATATTCGAGGCGTGGAGTCCCCGAAGGCCGCACCGAGTGCAAAATTCTTTCACATCCAGAAATCGGGGTCATTCATGAGCACGTCTTCCCTGGAAAAAGCGCTTCAAGCCAAGCAGCGAGGCTGGAAGCGTCGCCACGAGAGATACCGGACAGATTTTCCGGTTAAGGCCACCGTGCTCAGAGACAGCGGATACGAGGGTTTGGCGGGACGCTGCGGGGACATCGGACACGGCGGCATGGGAGTCGTCTTCAACGCGGAATGTGTGAAGGGCGAGGTCCTCTCTCTTGAGTTCAGTTTGCCGCTCGCGGCTGAAATCTTAAGCGTTCGCTCGATCGTGCGATATCACCGAGGCTTTTTGCATGGCTTGGAGTTTCTTGGCCTCACCGACGAACAGCAAGAGGCGATAGACGCGTTTTGCAACCAATTGACACCTTCCGCTTAAATTGCCGTCAGGGACGGTTACTAGACGTTACTTACGACCGTAACCTCGGTCATCTTGTATCGAAATTGTTCCTGCTTCAACCTATAGGCTGACCCACACTCGAGATGGGCTTGCTGGACGTCTGCAAATTTTATGAGCGATTCCAACACGAAAGCCGCTCCGGGTACTGATTGGACCCGGCTGTTGACGGACCCGGATTTGGTGGGCCATCTCGGCCAGCTCCTGCAAACCTATCGCGAAGCTCCGGCTGATAAACGGGAAGATGCGTTACTCGCAGCGATGCGCGAAATCAAAAGTCAACCCACGCCGACCGCAACCACTATTCCGGCGGCACCGGTTGAACCGCCAACGCCGGTGACAGCTGCCGACACACCACCGTTCGAGCCCAACTCTTTCAATCCATCGTGGGTGGATGATCGCCGGCGCTTTCCGAGGATCAAGTGTTTCGTGGCTGTCGAACTGAAGGTCGAAGGATCCGAAACACCGATCTGGGGAAATCTTTCGAACACCAGTATGGGTGGCTGCTACGTTGAGACCGTCACGCCCGTGAAGAGCGGGGCTGACGTTCAGATCGGCCTCTGGGTCGCCAACGGAAAAGTCTGGGTGAAGGGCTTCGTGCTGAACGGAATCGTCATCAAGAGCAATCCGTGCTTTGGCGTACGCGTCAAATTCGAATTGGAACCTTCCGTTCGCGAGAGCATGAAGCAATTCCTCAAATTCGTCGAGAGCAGCACCAAGGCCCAGAAAAGCGAGCACAGCTACCTGCAAAAGCTCGAGAAATAGCCTGGTTCCCGCGCGCTCGCCCAGCCACTACAACTCCAGATTTCTCTGTACCCTGGAATCGCCTGACGCACAGGGGGTCGAGAAATTGGTACACTCTTACCCTCACTTGGGTTGAAACCTCAGTCCGTCATTGGCAATCCAATGAGTTAAAGCCATTTCTATTTGGTGGCGATGTGTGACTTCGCCTGGGGAAGGAATCTACATGGTGGCGAGTGAACAAACGGTTGTGACCGGGGCCCAACTGGACACGCTTAGCATCAACACGATCCGCACCCTCGCGATCGACGCAGTGCAGCAGGCGAATTCCGGACATCCCGGGGCACCGATGGGCCTCGCGCCGGTGGCGTATGCGCTGTGGCAAAACGTCCTGCGCTACGATCCCGAGAACCCGATTTGGCCGAACCGCGACCGTTTTGTGCTCTCTGCAGGACACGCATCCATGCTGCTCTACGCCCTGCTGTATCTCGCGGGCGTGCGCAAGGTCAAGAACGATACCGAAGTCACGGACGAGTTGTCTGTCTCCCTGGATGAGATCAAACACTTCCGCCAACTCGGCAGCCGCACTCCTGGTCATCCGGAGTCCCACATCACTACTGGGGTCGAGACCACGACTGGTCCGCTAGGTCAGGGTTGCGGAAACAGCGTGGGAATGGCGATTGCCGAGCGCTGGCTGGCGGCCACCTACAATCGACCGAATTTCGAAATCTTCAACTACAACATCTACACGATTTGCGGCGACGGCGACCTAATGGAAGGCGTGGCTGCCGAAGCAGCCTCCCTCGCCGGACACCTTAAACTCAGCAATTTGTGTTGGATATACGACAACAACAAAGTAACACTCGATGGCCCGGCGTCATGGTCGTTCAGCGAAGATGTGATGACCCGCTTCGTGGGATACGGCTGGAACGTTACGCGGGTCAGCGACGCCAACGACCTGGACATGCTGGGTCGTGCTTACCAAACATTCCTCGACACGAAAGACAAGCCCACTCTCATCGTTGTTGACAGCCACATCGGTTACGGTTCCCCACACAAGCATGACAGCAGCGACGCGCACGGCGAACCCCTCGGCGAAGAAGAAGTTCGTCTTACGAAGCGCAACTACGGCTGGCCCGAAGACGCCAAGTTCCTCGTGCCGGAGGGCGTGAAAGAACACTTCCGCGAGGGCATCGGCAAGCGAGGGCACGACCTACAAGCGCAGTGGAAGAAGATGTACGCGGACTACGCGAAGCAATATCCGCAACTCGATGATCAGTTGCAGCTTATGCAACGCCGAGAATTGCCCGCGGGATGGGATAAAAACCTTCCGGTCTTCCCTGCCGATCCAAAGGGGATCGCCACCCGCGAAAGCGGCGGCAAGGCGCTGAATGCCCTGGCACAAAACATTCCGTGGCTGGTGGGCGGCTCGGCAGACCTGGGCAATTCCAACAAGACGACTTTGAAGTTCGAGGGCGCCGGAAACTTTGGACCCAATTCCTGGGGAGGCCGCAACATTCATTTTGGTGTTCGCGAACACGGCATGGGTTCCGCGATGAACGGCATGTCGGTGTCAAAGCTGCGCCCCTTTGGCGGGACGTTCTTCAATTTCAGCGACTACCTTCGTCCCACGATAAGGCTGGCCGCATTGATGGAGACTCCGGTCACCTACGTGTTCACTCACGATTCGATTGGCTTGGGTGAAGACGGGCCCACGCACCAGCCGATCGAGCAGTTGCCCGCGTTGCGCGCTGTGCCGAACACTATTGTTCTGCGCCCGGGTGATGCCAACGAGGTGGTCGAGGCATGGAAAGTGGCCATGCAGATTACTCACGGCCCGGTGTTGCTCGTGCTGTCGCGCCAGGCCGTGCCCACGTTCGATCGCACTAAGTTCGGAGCTGCGTCGGGAGTTGCGAAGGGCGCTTATGTCCTGTCAGACGCGCCCAGGGGTAAGCCCGACGTCATCCTGATCGGAACCGGGAGTGAAGTCTCCTGGTGCGTGGATGCCGCCGAGAAATTGAAGGGCGAAGGAGTGCAGGCGCGCGTGGTCAGCATGCCGTCATGGGAGTTGTTTGAGAAGCAGGATCAAGCCTACAAGGACAGCGTTCTGCCGCCGAGCGTGACGGCTCGCGTTTCAGTCGAAATGTCGACCCCGTTGGGATGGGAACGCTACGTGGGTCTGAAGGGCCAGATGGTCGGCATGCACAGCTTCGGCGCGTCGGCGCCCTGGAAGGATCTGCAAGAGCATTTTGGATTTACGCCGGACGTGGTGGTTGCGGCCGCCCGCAAAGCGATCGCATCTGCTAAATAGACACCGTTCGGAAGGACAACGAATACGCGGACAGGTTGCGAGATCTCCGCCCTCGCGTCTCTATCAGTGATAGTTGGCCCACTAGTCAGCGCTGCGCGTCCAGCAAAGTTTTTCTCCATGGAGGATCATCATGAATCCAGTCGAAACACTCGAAACCGGCAAGGCTGTTAATCCCCTCAAAGAGCTCCGGAAGTATGGCCAGTCCGTTTGGCTGGACTACATCCGGCGCAACCTGATCACGACCGGCGAGTTGAAACGACTGATTGACGAGGATGGCCTCCGCGGGATGACGTCGAATCCCTCGATCTTCGAAAAAGCCATCGCCGGCAGCACTGACTACACCGACTTCCTCAATTCCCTGAAGGGCAAGACCGATCTCGATGCGAAAGCGCGCTACGAGCTGTTGGCGATCCGCGACATTCAGGATGCGACCGACCTCATGCGCCCGGTCTACGACAGCGCCAATCGCAAAGACGGATTCGTGAGCCTCGAAGTGTCCCCTTATCTCGCCAACGATACGCAGGGAACCATTGCCGAGGCCCGTCGTTTGTGGAAGGCGGTGGGCCGCGACAACGTCATGATCAAAGTTCCGGGCACTCCGGAAGGATTGCCTGCGATCGAGCAACTCGTCAGCGAAGGCATGAACATCAACGTGACCTTGCTGTTCGCGCAGGAGGTCTACGAGCAGGTGGCGGAAGCCTATATCGCCGGCCTCGAGAAGTACGCTGCCAGCGGTGGAGATTTAAGCCGTGTCGCCAGCGTGGCGAGCTTCTTCATCAGCCGCATCGACACGCTGGTCGACTCCATCATCAATGACAAGCTGAAGGCTACGAATGATCCCGCACAGCAAGCCCTGTTGAAGAGCGTTCTCGGCAAGGTTGCCATTGCCAACGGAAAGCTGACCTACCAGAAGTACCTGAAAATTTTCAGCGGACCGCGCTGGGAGGCGCTGGCCAAGAAAGGCGCGCAGACGCAGCGCGTTCTGTGGGCCAGCACCAGCACGAAGAATCCTAATTATCGCGATGTCCTCTACGTCGAAGAATTGATCGGCAAAGACACCGTGAACACCATTCCTCCTGCGACCTTCGACGCCTTCCGCGATCACGGCAAGCTGCGCGAGAGTCTCACCGAAAATATTGAAGCAGCACACGAAACCATGGAGGCGCTGCCCAAGGCCGGGATCAATATGAAGGACGTTACCGACAAGCTCACCAAAGACGGCGTGAAGCTGTTTGCAGACGCCTTCGACCAGCTGCTGGCGGCGGTTGAGAAATCGAGCAGCAATCCGGTCGCGCCACGCGTGAGCCGTCAAACCTACGCGCTACCCCAGGATCTCGCGGCCAGTGTGAAAACGGCCAAGGATGACTGGCGGGCCAATGGCAAAGTTCGTCGGCTGTGGCAACGCGACGCCGCACTGTGGACAGGTACCGACGAAGCCGATTGGCTAGGCTGGCTCGGGATTACCGAGGACCAACTGGCGCAGCATGAGAACCTCCGCAAAGTTGCAGAAGACGCGAAGAGCGGAGGCTTCTCAAGCATTCTGCTGCTTGGCATGGGCGGCTCAAGTCTGTGTCCGGAAGTTCTTCGCTTGACCTACGGCAAGATTGCTGGCTATCCGGACCTTCATGTTCTCGATTCCACTGATCCAGCGCAGATCAAATCCTTTGAGGACAAGATCGACGTCGCGAAAACCTTGTTCATCGTCTCCAGCAAATCGGGAAGCACGCTCGAACCCAACATCTTCAAACAATACTTCTTCGAGCGCGTGAAGCAGGCGATTGGGCGAAGACCAGGCCGGTAGTCGCTTCATTGCCATCACTGATCCAGGGTCCAAAATGCAAAAGGTCGCGGAGGCCGATAAGTTCCGGCACATCTTCTATCGGGCTACCCAGTATCGGAGGGCGCTACTCCGCCTTGTCGAACTTTGGCATGGTGCCGGGCGCAGTCATGGGAATCGACTCGAAGAAGTTTCTGGAGCGCACCGAGGAGATGGTGCAGGCCTGCGCCTCCTGTGTTCCGGTGGAAGAAAATCCGGGCGTGGTGCTGGGCCTGATTCTTGGCTGCGCAGCGAAAGCTGGCCGCGATAAGGTAACCATCATTACATCGCCTGGAATTCACGATCTGGGTGCATGGCTTGAGCAGTTAATCGCAGAATCCACGGGCAAGCAGGGCAAGGGAATCATCCCGGTGGACCGCGAGGCCATCGGCACTCCTGACATCTATGGCAACGACCGGGTCTTCGCATACCTGCGCTTGGAATCCGAGCCAGATAAAGAGCAGGATGCGAAAGTTTCGGCGCTCGAAAAAGCCGGCCATCCGGTGGTGCGCATCTCTCTCACCGATACCTACGATCTGGGACAGGAATTCTTCCGTTGGGAAATTGCCACGGCTGTCGCAGGCTCGATCATCGGCATCAACCCCTTCAATCAGCCGGACGTCGAAGCTAGCAAGATTGTGACCCGCAATCTGACTAACGAATACGAAAAGAACGGCTCCCTGCCGTCCGAGAAGCCGATCCTTGATGACAAGGGCGTGAAGCTCTTCACGCGACGACAGGAATGCCGCCGAACTTGCGAAGGCTGCGGGATTCGAAAAATCGCTGGTCGCCTATCTCAAGGCGCATCTCGGACGGATCAAGGCAGGCGACTATTTCGCGCTGTTGGCCTACATCCAGATGAACGAAGAGCACGAAAAGCAGTTGCAAGCTATCCGGCACGCGGTTCGCGACAAGAAGCACGTGGCGACTTGCCTCGGATTCGGTCCGCGGTTCCTGCACTCAACCGGGCAGGCGTACAAGGGCGGTCCGAACTCGGGCGTGTTCCTGCAATTGACCTGCGACGACGCGAAAGACCTTCCTGTGCCCGGACAGAAGTACACCTTCGGCGATCGTGAAGGCGGCGCAGGCACGCGGAGATTTCCAGGTGCTAGCCGAACGCGGGCGCCGTGCGCTGCGCGTGCATCTCGGGGCCGATCTGGCCGCGGGACTCCGTACACTTCAGAACGCAATCAAGGAAGCACTAGGCTAGCTTTTCACAATCGCATCAACCCCGCCCGCACTGCAGACGTGTCAAGCGCTGCGGGCGCGGGCACGTCTTTCTAAGGAGAACTGGCATGCAACTGGGAATGGTTGGGTTGGGCAAGATGGGCGCCAACATGACGCGCCGCCTCATGCGTGGCGGCCACCAGGTCGTGGTTTCCGACCTGAGCGCCGATGCCGTCAAGGGTCTCGCCGGCGAAGGCGCCGTGGCTTCAGCGTCACTGCAAGATCTGGTAAGCAAACTCAAAGCTCCCCGCGCAGTCTGGATCATGGTTCCTGCCGGCGCTCCGACGGAGCAGACCGTCCAGAACTCTCGCCCAGTACATGCAGGCTGGCGACACCATCATCGACGGCGGAAATTCCTATTTCAAAGACGACGTGCGGCGCGCACAGGGTCTTCAAGAAAAAGGCATTGCACTACGTTGACGTTGGCACCAGCGGCGGCGTCTGGGGACTCGATCGCGGCTATTGCATGATGATCGGCGGCCCGAACGAAGCGGTTCAGCGGCTTGACCCGATCTTCAAAACGCTGGCGCCCGGAATCGGCGACATCCCGCGCACGCCCGGCCGCGAAAAACTGGGCGGCACTGCCGAACATGGCTACATTCACTGCGGCCCTTCCGGTTCCGGCCACTTCGTGAAGATGGTTCACAACGGAATCGAATACGGCATCATGCAGGCCTACGCGGAAGGCTTCGACATTTTCAAAAACGCCACCAGCAAGGAACTGCCGGAGGAATTGCGCTTCGATCTCAACCTGCCCGACATCGCCGAGGTCTGGCGGCGCGGCAGCGTGGTGAGTTCCTGGCTGCTCGATCTAACTGCGATGGCGCTCGCGGAGAATCCGACGCTCGCCGAATACAGCGGCTTCGTCCAGGATTCAGGCGAAGGTCGCTGGACAATTCAGGCCGCGATCGACGAAGCCGTCCCTGTGGATGTCCTTTCGGCGGCGCTGTTCGTGCGCTTCCGTTCCCGTCAGGAACACACGTTTGCGGAAAAGATGCTTTCCGCGATGCGCCAGAAGTTCGGTGGACACGTGGAGCCCAAAGCGGTCAAGAAACCAGCCTAGCCCGGTCGAACCAGCATATCGGGAATAAGACACGAAGGAATTATGGCTCAGACCGAAATTGCGCCCGCCACGACGGGACAGCCCGTTGGAAAAGTTGCCGACCCTTGCGTGATGGTGATCTTCGGCGCCTCGGGCGATTTGACGCGGCGCAAGCTGATCCCTGCGCTCTATAACCTGGCCAAGGCGCAACTTCTGCCGCACGAGTTTGCCGTCATTGGCATTGCTCGCAGCCCGATGTCCTCCGAGGACTACCGCAAGAAAGTCACGGAGGACATGAAGAAATTTGCGACCGGCGACGTCGATCCCGACCTGTGGGAATGGTTCGTGCGCCGGATCTTTTATCTGTCGGGAAACTTCGACGATAAGGCAACCTACGGTCGGATCAAGGAGCAGCTGGAAAAGATCGACAAGGAACTCTCTACGCAGGGAAACTACTTCTACTACCTTGCAACCGACACCGGACGCTTTTGGGCCGATCGTGGAGAGTCTCGTCTGAAACCGGCCTCATGCAGCAGGACGGCTCTCACTGGCGTCGCGTCATCATCGAAAAACCCTTCGGCCACGATCTCGAGAGCGCTCGCGCCCTGAACAAGCAGTTGCTCAAAGTCGCCGACGAAAAACAGATCTATCGCATCGATCACTACCTCGGCAAAGAGACCGTCCAGAACATCTTGGCCTCTGCGCTTCGCCAATGGAATCTTCGAGCCCATCTGGAATCGCCGCTATATCGATCACATCCAGATTTCGGTCGCTGAAACGGTCGGCGTAGAAAAGCGCGGCGGCTACTACGACACCGCTGGCGCACTGCGTGACATGGTCCCGAACCACATCATGCAGCTCATCACGCTGACCGCGATGGAACCGCCAGTTTCCTTCCGCGCCGATGCCGTGCGCGATGAGCAGTCGAAGATCCTGCACGCGATCCAGCCACTCAGCTCGGAGGATGTCCTGACCCGCACCGTGCGGGGCCAATACGGCGAAGGGGTGATTGCCGGACAGCAGGTGCCTGCGTATCGCACCGAGCAGGGCGTACCGCCGGATTCAAAAACGGAAACCTTCGTCGCGATGAAACTGGCCATCGATAACTGGCGCTGGGCCGACGTTCCGTTTTACCTCCGTACCGGCAAGCGCATGCCGGTGCGAAATACGCACATCGTGATCCAGTTCCGCCGCGCGCCCTTCGTACTGTTCCGCGACACGCCAGTTGAGAATCTGGTGCCCAACCAACTCGTCCTGCACATTCAGCCTGAAGAAGGCATCTCGCTGCGTTTCGCGGCAAAGGCTCCCGGTGCGCAAATGCGCCTGGGCACGGTCGACATGAATTTCGAGTACTGCGGACTATTTCGGCGTGCAGTCCAGCACGGGGTACGAACGTCTTCTGCACGATTGCATGATCGGGGACCAGACGCTATTTCAGCGCGCCGACATGGTCGAAGCGGGATGGTGCGTGGTGAGTCCGGTGCTGGATGTATGGCGCGCCCTGCCGCCGCGAAATTTCCCGAACTACGCCTCGGGAACCTGGGGCCCGAAGGACGCCGACGACCTGCTCGAACGCGATGGCCGTCGCTGGAGAAATTTCGAGAAATGATTCTGGCCGGCGATATTGGCGGCACCAACGCACGCCTCGCATATTTCCAATCACAGAACGGTCATCTTTCCCTCGCCACGGAAGGGGTCTTCCCCAGTCGCGAGCATCGCGGGCTTGATGAAATTGTGGCCAAGTTTGTTGAAGGCCAGAGTGCCGGCCGGATGTCGCCTGCTTCGGCATTGCTGGTCCGGTCCGCAACGGCAAGGTCGAAACTTCAAACCTGCCGTGGACCGTCGACGCTGCTCGCGTCTAGCCGGCGAACTCCAACTGCCGAATGCAATGCTCATCAACGATTTGGAAGCGAATGCCTGGGGAATCCCCAGCTTGGGCGAAAACGATCTCGTTTCGCTGAACCGGGTGAAGAGGTACGCCGGTTGGAAATCAGGGTGTGATCTCAGCAGGAACCGGGTTAGGCGAAGCGGGTCTTTATTGGGATGGAAAGGGCTACGACGTCTTCGCCTGCGAAGGTGGACACTGTGACTTCGCCCCGCGCACCGAACTCGAAATTGAATTGCTGCGCTATCTCGCGGCGCGCTTCGGTCATGTGAGCTTCGAGCGCATCGTTTCCGGCCCGGGCCTCGTGAATGTCTACCGATTTCTCCGCGATACAGGCCGCGGCGAGGAACCCCAGTGGCTCACCGACGAGTTGGTCCATAGCGATCCCGCAGCAACGATCTCGCGCAACGCCATTACAGGTAAGAGCGCCATGGCAGAGCATGCGCTAGATCTTTGGATTTCGATCTACGGCGCCGAGGCGGGGAATCTAGCGCTGAAACTCATGGCCACCGGGGGCATCTACCTGGGGGGAGGAATTGCTCCCAAGATCGTCGCCAAGCTCTCCGGGTCCCTGTTCCTTCAGGCCTTCGTCGGCAAGGGGCGTATGCAGTCCCTGCTCGAGTCCATCCCCGTCAAAGTCATTACCAATGACAAGATCGCTCTCTACGGAGCCGCGCGCTACGCCGTGGCCAAAGGAAAATCACAGAACTGAGGGGAAGCAATGAGCGCAGCGCACGACATTCGAATCTTCGACGATCCTCAGAAACTGTTTCAGGGCGCGGCCGAGGAATTCGCGAGCCAGGCAACCGCGGCCGTGCGCTCGCGAGGCCGATTCACGGTCGCGTTGTCGGGAGGTTCGACTCCCAGGAGCCTGTATAGCCTCCTGGCACAGAACCGTTCTCTCCCGTGGGACAAGATCTATTTCTTTTTCGGCGATGAGCGCCACGTACCACCCGACAGTCCCGAAAGCAACTACCGGATGGTGCGTGAGTCCCTGCTTTCGAAAGTCCCCAGCCCGGCCGCGAATGTGTTCCGGATTCCCGCCGAAAATCCGGACGCGAGCGAAGCGGCAAAAGCCTACGAGCAAACTCTGAAGCAATTCTTCAACATGCCTGCCAAGGAATTCCCGCGCTTCGACCTGGTTCTGCTGGGCATGGGACCCGATGGGCATACCGCATCGTTGTTCCCGGGAACTTCGGCTCTGCAGGAAGGTTCGCGCTGGGTGGTTTCCAACTGGGTAGATAAGTTCAAGACCGATCGCATCACGCTGACATTACCTGTTCTCAACAATGCGGCAGTCGTGATGTTCCTCGTCAGTGGCCAAGACAAGGCGTCGCCCCTGAAGCAGGTTATAGAAGGTAAGGAATCCGGAGAGCTTTATCCGTCCAAGCTCATTCAGCTCGTGGATGGCGAACTGATTTGGATGGTTGATCGCGCGGCAGCCGCGCAACTGGCTCCAGCCGCCTAGGCGGCGCTGCGCCAGTCGGCGATTTCTTTCAGTCCGTCTCCCACGGTGTGAGCAAACAACCTCACCATGTGCCGCGAGTGCTCAAACTCGTGGATATCAGCCCAGACTTCCGCCTGCCATCCCTGATCGTGGACCGCAGTCTCGCCGCACGTCGCGCAACGGGTGTGCAACCGCACCTGCGGGTTGGCGGTCGCGGTTGGCACTGCGACGGGTCCCTCCGGCAGCTCGAGGAAGATGCAGCGGACTTCTTCGATTTCCTCGTTCGGCCCAATCATGTGTTCGTACCGCAGCAGGTATCCGAACCCCAGTTTGCGGGCTTCGGCCTCGGCCTCGATGCGCGTGTGGAATGGCCCATATTCGGCCCGCAACTGATCTGTAGAGTCGCAAGCCATCCAGAAAGTCTCTTTGTAAGCCATGCCAGCCTCGCCCGAGCGTCGTAGTTTGGGACTATGACTCCCACGGTCCAAGAAGTCACTCCCCCAAGTGCAATTCTCGTGCCGATAGGCTTGTAAGGTAACGCTTTGCATGTGCAGCGACTTTCAGAAATGAACTTCCCCTCGGAACCCCATGCAAATGCAATAATTTGCAGACAAGGTCGCAAATCCGACTGTGTGAACTTCCAATCTGGTCCCCAGGAAGGTGCCGAAGATGCCTCAGTTTTGGGTCAGTTTCGGTACACCGCGGCGGAAACGAGACCTCTGAGGGGCAGGAATTCGAGCGCTGAAACCCTTCGCCGCTGGGCCGTCGCCCGCGACCTGCGCGCCGCCTGAAGGCTTACCGGGACCCGTCTCGATAGGCGTCGGCGATCCCCTTGGGAACAATGCCCATGTGGATATGGCCCGAAGAAATCGCCGAGGCTGCCCGCTCGAGTGCCCCGACCGAGCTGGCTTGCAAACATCCTAGCGAGCCAATGCCATTCTGTTCTCGTCAGCCGATGAAACCATCTCCGCCTCCATCGCTGCGGTCCGCTGGGCGGCCCAATCGGCCCCGCCATGGCTCGCCACGTACAGCGCCAACTCGAGTCGGCTCCATACACCGAGCTTGTCAAATGCGGTGCGCAGGTAGTTCTTGATAACTTGCTCGGTGGTGCCCACAATTTTCGCGATTTCCCGGTTCGTGACCCCTTCCCAGACCAGAGTCGTAACCTGAATTTCTTTCGTCGTTAGCTGATCCCTTGGCTGCATGATTCCATCTGCTCCTTCGCAAATACAGCGGTCGCCAACTTCACGCGCTTGCGGCCCTCGGTGATTCCGGCGCGCAGAAACAGTGTTCGCAGGTGCTGTTTCACTGTGCGCGGACTGATGTTGAGACTTCCGGCGATTTCCTTGTTACTGCATCCCTGGGCAAGGAGGCGCAACACCTCTTCGTCCCGCGGCGTTATCTTGACGGCATCCAAATTGATCATTGCCTACCTCGTATTGTTGGGTCACCACCAACGCCACAACGTAATGCACGTACTTCGCCAAATGTTCGCCACCTGAACCGTTCGGACTAGAACCAATGTTTACGGGCATTTCAGAGAATCCATGACCGACGGCGAATTTCCTGGGCGCCCATTTCGGGTGGGTGCAGGGCACTCTCCGGCCCGAATCTGAACGCCGAACATTAACGACGACTCGTCTGCCGCTCGCCAGCAGGATGTCTGAGACTCCGCTAACCCTCCCGTCGAGCGTTTGGCGGGACGGGGCACCGAATTCGTCGACCACCCATGATATGAGTCGCATCTCGAGCGAGTACCGACTGCGCATCGGGCCGCCATCGCCGCGGGGGTTTGAGATCGTGGCTTCAGGTCAAATCCGTGGGGAACCGCCTACCCCTTCAACGTTAGGTTCCATGCGGGTTTCGCTCATCAAAGCCCGCTGGTACCAGCCCCGTTCTCAACTGGTTGCGGCACGTCCGTTGCATTCCGTTTGGAGTGGAAATTGCACTACAATGGGCGCTGAATGCCCTTTTTGCCCCCTCAAAAAGGGGGGCACACACTGCGATCGTGATGACATCATCCTCCAAGAGCGGCGGTCCCGTGCTCGACGAAGCGACTTTTCAAAAGTTGCTGGCGGCCGCGTACGTCTTGCAGGAGCATCACGACAGCACCAAGCCAACGCCTCCCGCCGGAGCAAAATCCGACAATCACGATACTGACTCCGACACCAGCATCCTCGCGCAAATTGTCGAAACTCAGCACGAGATTCAGGCGAATCATCTCGACCTCGACGGCACCACGAGCCTCGTGATGGAACGGATCGTCAAAATCACGGGCGCGCAGGGGGCGGCGATCGGCATTCTCGAAGACGGCATGCTTCGCTATCGTTCGGCTCGTGGAGTTCTGATTGGTCAGGTGGGCAAGTCGGTGCGCCCCGAAGCCGCGCTGTCCTCTTCGACTCTGTTGCACGACATGATTTTGCGTTGTCCGAACGCGAGCAACGATTTCCGCGTCAATCCCGAGATCGCTAAGCGCCTGGGTATCGTGTCATTTATTTCCGTTCCGGTTCTTCACAACGGAAAAACCGGAGGGGCTCTGGAACTTGCATTTGCAAAGGCCGACGCGTTTCACGATCAGGATGTACGAACCTGCCAGTTGATGGCGGGATTGGTGACGGAAACCTTGACCCATACCGCTGAAGAAGAATGGCGTAAGGGGGTAGCGGCTGAGCGCGCGTCGATGCTGGAGGTTCTCGAGAAGATCAAGCCGCAGCTTGCGCGGCTCGCCAACAATCCCGACGCAGCCCTTGGACTTGCCAACGGCGAATCTGCAATCGCCGATTCCGCGCTCGAAGAAGCGCAATGCACGAACTGCGGAAACCAGCTGGCTCCGGGCGAAGCCTTCTGCGGATCGTGCGGTACGTCTCGGTCGGCTACGCCGGGAAAAGACCTGCAGAGCAAGTGGGCAACGCTGTGGAATCTAAAAAAAGCGGGTGAGACCGGCTTCCCCGCTCCGACTGCCGACAGCGAATTGACTGAATCATTATTCGGGCAATCGTCCGAAGCAGAACCCCAGGAATCCACCAGCACCGCCGAAACGAGCGCCTCGTTGCCCAGCGAGCTTTCGGAATCGCCCGGACAGGCTGATGGTAGCAACGCTTTGGCGCTGTCCGAAAACAAAACTGCGCCGCCCGCGCCCGACGCATCGGCAGACGCCGCCGATGACAAGCTCGTTCCCGCGCCCCCAGTCAAGCCTCCGGAAGCCCGCGTTTGGCTACGCTCGATTGCTGTGTCGCCGCCGGCCGTGCAGCTTCGCGGATTCTGGCAAAAGACAAGGGTCTTTGCGCGTACACACCGCGGGGACCTGGCCCTGGGAGCTTCGCTGGTCTTGTTCCTGATCACGATCATTTGGGCTGTGAGCTCAACCCATTCCACGACTTCGGCGGACACAGGAACTTCCACAACTGCAGCGAGCGGCGCTCCCGCGAAGCCAAAGCGCAAGCAGCCTCCTCCGCCTCCCAAGCTTGGCTTCTTTGAGGGACTTCTGGTGGAGATGGGTCTGGCCGAGGCGCCCCCTGCCCCTTCGTACAGCGGAAATCCGAATGTCCCCGTTTGGGTTGACGTGCACACCGCTCTGTACTATTGTCCGGGCTCTGATTTGTACGGCAAGACTCCGCAAGGCAAAATCGCAAGCCAGCGTGATGCCCAGCAGGATCAGTTCGAGCCGGCATCCCGCAAGGTCTGCGAATAGCCCCGCGGACCATGATCTTTCTTAAAGACCTACAGGGTTTTCCTCAGGCTAAGAATTGACAACTGACGCCCACCGGAGTGGAATTGATTTGAAGAGCGCTTCGGGAGAACCATCGGTGCCACAATCGCAGGAAAAGACCCCGGAACAGACAACAGAGTTGCCCAATCCGGAGTTGAATCCTCTGCTGAACCCCACCTTGGGCCGTCATCTGGGCCGGTGGGCGCAGGTTTACTTCACCAGCCCGCCAGAGAAACGCGAAGAGGCGGTCGAAGAGCTACTACGTGAACTACAGGGCCAGCCTTCGTTCCCTCGAGAGGAAGAAGTCGCAACCCTACCCGCCGAGCAACCCCCTGCGGAAGCAGCTTCGCCCGAAACGATTCGTATCGGTGAGGCTGGGTCCGCACCGCTTTCTTTGCAGTGTGCCGAGTGCGGGCATCTGTATACTTTTCCGCAGAGATTTTGTGGGATGTGCGGAGCGGCGCTGGAAGCAGAACGCACCCCCGCCACGGAAACAGTTCCGCAGCCCCACTTGGGACGACCGGTTGAGCCGCTTTTCATGCATGCGGATTTGCCGAGCCTGTCCCCTGTCGATGATTCGGTGAATCAGCCCGACGACTACTCCGACATTCGGTGGCTTCGCGAGAAAAGCCTTTCCGATTCCGGTTCATCGTGGAGACGCGCGCGCTACGCTCCCGCTGTGCTTGCCGTGCTAGCGATTGGAATTCTTTTTTACGCGCAATCGCGTCCGCAGAAAGCACCGGGACAGCAGTCTTCGAAGTTATCGCAAACCAATGCAGAGAGTGCAAAGCCTCCGATGTCAGCTCCGGCGCCCAAGGCGGCCGAATCAGCGCCCACCGAAACATTAGCGGCGCCAAGTGCTCCTGTCCGTGAACCGGCAGGCTCGGTCCCTGCTCAAAACCAAACCTCAGTTTCGACTCCATCCGCCGCGCCCGCGGCCAAAGAGAATCGAATGCCGCCTGCCGGCAACGCCCCGTCCGAAATCGCGACCCAGCCTACGGCTGCACTTAATCCAGCAAACGGCACGGCAGAACTTGCCATGGCCGAGGATTTCCTGAGCGGAAAAACGCATCCGCGCAACAGCGAAGAGGCGGCTAAGTATCTGTGGCGAGCGGTTGGCAAAGAAAACCCGACTGCGATTTTGTTGCTCTCAGATATGTATCAGGCTGGGGACGGCGTTCCGAAGAGTTGCGACCAGGCTAGGTTGCTTTTGAGCGCTGCGGCTAAGAAAGGTGTGCCTCAAGCCGCTGCGAAACTGGGCGATCTTTTGAGGTCTGGCTGCCCGAAATAACGGGCAGCCCCCATTTCACACGATCAAACTGCGTCTTCAGTTGTGGTGAGCCGTGGCGGCTCCCAATCCCAGGATGCTGTGCTCCCAGGCTTCGGGTTGGTCATGCTCGGGCGACGTTTTCGAATCTTCTAGCTTCGTACCAGAGAGCGAGTTCGACTCGATTCCAGAGTCCAAGCTTGTCATAGATGACTCGGAGGTAGTTTTTAACGACGTGTTCGGTGGTTCCGATCTCGTCAGCAACCTCTTTGTTCTTGAGTCCCTGGGCAACAAGCTCAATGACGCGATTCTCTCGCTCGCTTGGGATTCGCTTTCCGTAACGTTCGCCTCCAAACATAACTGCCTCCGATACAAGAGTGTTGCGAGTTTTACTCGCTTTATACCGCTGGTGATGCCAAATCGCAGGAACAACCGGTTAAAGTGTGCCTTTACGGTTCGACGGGCCATGTTGAGTTGCCGAGCGATTTCGTCGTTATCGCAGCCTTGCAGCAGCAGCTCGACAATCTGCTGCTCTCGCTGCCCCAGACGTATGGGCCTTTCGCTCATTGAGATCCCCCTCAAATGTGCTTTGGTGACCGCACAGTAGCTCCGACGTCATAGTCCGGGCGCCGAAACAACCAGAACGAGCACTGTGAGTTTTTAGTGAGCTTCTTACGGAAATTCATAGCACACACTTTGCCAACTTTTGCAGTCCGGCTCACTGTGGCAAAATCCAGTGCCGCTATTGGCCGCCAGAGAACCGTCTCTTTGTTGTGGAAAACCCATCGTAACCAGCTCATCGAAGCGAAGGTTGTCCAGCTGACGGGAAAAAACATGTCTCGTCAACACATGAGGAGTTCGGCACAAAGCTATGACTTTAAGGTGCTTCTACGATGTGGTGCAGCGGAAAAACGCCGCGATCCGGAGATGTGTCCCCCGGCCAACACTGTAGCCCGTACGACATCAGCCTTTTCCAGTACTCCAAAACTTTTCTTTAACTTTTCTTTGGGTTCTTTCCTAGGATCGTGACTGTAAGGTCTAGACCCTAGGATAAAAGTGCACGTGCCTGTAAGCCGAGTGGAACCATTTACACGCGTTTACAATTGGCCAAATGCCAAGACGGACGCCACTTTCAAATGGGAAGCTGAGTGGTGAGCTTTTGCAACCTTCATCCAAGAGCGCCGATTCCGGCCACCAGGATGCGACCTCAACCAAACGAATTTTGAGCTTGCGACTCTCAAATCGCATCTCACAACAAAAAAGCCGCGGATCTGCTGTCTCCGTGGCTCGTAATCGACACATTAGCAAGGGGATACCTGTTAATCCTCGATTACCAGCGTACCTAGCTTTCAACCATCAGGCATCGGAAACCAGCAGGCAACCACCTTCTGCTCACGTAGTATTTAGTAAACGGCAGAGAATCGACCTCGGTGACTTGCGCAACCACGCCGCGCAAGTCATTAAATCAGAGGAGAGTGTCGCGAACGTGGATCAAGGGAACGACATCCCGGCTCGGAATATCGGGGCATCGCCATCAGCACCGCTGGTGACGGTCATCATCCCTGCCTACAATGCAGCGCCCTACATCGGTGCGACCCTCAACTCGGTCTTTAAACAAGCGTTCACCGATTTCGAAGTTGTAGTTGTCAACGATGGATCGCCCGACACGCCAGCGCTGGAGCTTGCTCTTCGGCCATATCAGAGGATTCGGTACCTTCGGCAGGAAAATCGAGGACCAAGCAGCGCGCGCAATGCAGGCATTCAAGCAGCAACGGGGAAATATGTCGCGTTTCTCGATAGCGACGACCTCTGGTTGCCGCAGCATCTTGCCAAGCAAGTCGCCACGCTCGAGACAAATCCGAAGTTGCACATGGTCTACGCCAACGGCATCTACCTGCGGGGTGAAACTCCCGTCGGCATTTTGTTCGACAACTCACCGCAGGCTCTCCCGGTGGATCTCGACGGCTTGCTGCACGAACGTTCCACAGTCATCACGTCGTCTGCGGTCGTGTGGCGCGCAGCGCTCTTGAAGGCAGGGCTTTTCGATGAACAGCTGCGCCGTTGTGAAGATTATGACCTGTGGTTGCGCCTGGCGCAGTCCGGGGCAACGATATCGTTCACGCGGGAAATTCAAATCCGCCATCGGCAATCGAATGGCCTGGCCGCCAATTGGGAGCTAATGCGGCAAGCGCTGATCCGGGTTTACGAGAAACACCTCGCGCTAGGAACTCTGAGTGCTGAGCAAGCGCGTTTCGTGCGCAACAAGATCAAGGGTATTTCCTCGGCGATCGAGTTCCGGCAAGCCAAGCGGGCTCTACTGGAAGGCGATTTTCCGAAGGCTCTCGCGAGCGTGCGCAGCGTGCAGGCCTCGGACCCGAGTTGGAAGCTGGAGATCCTGCGTATCGGACTGCAGCGATTTCCGCATGCGTCGCAGGCGATTTATCGTATGCACCTCCGCCGTATGGAGCGACAATATCGCGAGCGCAGCACACAAGCATTGAGGAAGGCGGGCTTTGCAGGACTGGCTCCGGACACGAAGGTGCTCACGGACCCCACGCTTACGTGACGGATCTTACAATCCCTGCAGGGGAAGTGAGGGTAAACAATATCAAGCCAGGAGCAATTGGTCCTGGACTCTGGTGAACGATGATCTACGGAATCAAAACCGTGGTGAAGTACGCCCTGGGAATCGATATCGCGGGACGCAATTTCGCCGTCTATCCCGATGACACCTTCGTCGTCTCCTACCCGCGTTCCGGGAACACATGGACTCGTTTTCTGATCGCCAACCTCGTGCACCCGGACAAGGACGTGAGTTTCGCCAACATCGAGAAGCTGATTCCTGACACCTCTTCGCAATCGAATCACGCCCTCAAAACAACGCCTCGGCCGCGAATCATCAAGACGCACGAATACTTCGACCATCGTTACCCAAAAACCATCTATATCGTTCGTGATCCGCGCGATGTCGTGCTTTCCTACTACGATTTTCAGCGAAAATACATGCAGATCGACGATGCCTATCCACTCGAGCAGTACGTGGACGACTTCGTGAACGGTAAGCTGATTTCGATAGGCTGGGGCACGTGGGGAGAAAACGTTGCCAGTTGGATCTACACCCGGGGAAAGCGGAACAACTTCCTGCTGATGCGCTATGAAGACATGATGAAGGACACCGAGCGAGAACTCAAGCGCATCTCTGAATTCCTTGACATTCCCGCGGATCCGAAGCGTCTCCGACATGCTGTGGAGAGTAGTTCCGCCGATCGCATGCGCGCTCTGGAAAAGCTCGAGGAAGATAATTGGGTAGCCACCAAGAATCGCCGCAAAGACATCCCGTTCGTTCGGGTGGCCAAGTCCGGCGGCTGGCACACGGCGCTGCCTGCAGGTTGTGTCCAACAGATCGAGAACGCCTGGGGAGGTTTGATGACGCCCCTCGGATACGAACTTGGGACAACGACCGTGGCCGAGCCCGTTCGGTGACACTGGCGCTCTTCATGCCCGACGCGACTGAGATGCGTTCCTGCCAACATCCTATCGATCCTGCTTACCAGGAAGGCCCGCCGACCGCGGTGACGCCCAAGGCGCAAGGACTGGCTTCCTGATGCGCAGAAGCGAGATTCTCAAGAATGTGAGTTCCAGCTGGTTCGGCCTGGGCGTCAACATCCTGGTTGGGATATTTCTGTCGCCCTTCATCCTCCACCGCTTGGGCGACACGGCGTACGGCATCTGGATTCTGATCTTTTCTGTCACTGGGTACTACGGACTGTTCGACCTTGGCATCCGGTCCTCGGTCGTCCGTTACGTCTCCACTTACACCGCGACCGACGATCAGGACGGCCTCGCAAAACTGATCAACACCAGTCTGGCAACTTACGCAACCATCGGTGCCGTGGCCATGGTGGTGACCCTTAGTTGCAGTGTTTTCGTGGATCGAATCTTCCGAATCCCCGCGGATTTTCTCCCCACCGCCCGGCTGCTCTTTCTGATGGTCGGAACGGCCGTCGCGCTCGGATTCCCCACCGGAGTCTTTGGCGGGATTCTCGAAGGCCTGCAGCGTTTTTACTTCGTCAACCTCACCAACGTTGTCTCTACCCTTCTGCGCGCCGCTCTCATCGTCTTCGCTTTGCAGCGTGGCTACGGCTTGTTGACGATCGCGCTGATCACTGTCGTTCTGCCTCTTATCAGCTCGATGGCGCGCGCCGTGATTGCTCTGCGAGTGCTGCCGATTCGATTCGGCTGGCGATACGTCGATCGCTCGGCCTTTCGAGAAATCGCGAACTACAGCGCGGTCAGTTTCATCCTGATGATCGGCTACAAGCTGCGCTACAAGACCGACGAGATCGTGATCGGCACGTTTCTATCGGTCACGGCGATTACCTATTTCTCGATTGGCGACCGGCTGCTCGACTACGCCGCCGAACTTGTAAGCAGCCTCGCGCAGATCTTTGTTCCCATGGCCGGGCAGTCCCATGCCAAGGGGGATACGAACCGGCTGCGCACGATCTGGATCGCCGGCAACCGCGCGTGCGCCATGATCATTTTCCCGATCACCGCCCTCCTCCTGATTCTGGGCAAGTCGGTCATCACGGCTTGGGTCGGAGCCAAATACGTTGCCCAGAGCTACCCCGTTCTCGTGGTTCTGGCTGTGCCCATGATGTTCACCTTGGCGCAGGGAGCGTCCACGCGAATTCTGTATGGCATGGCGAAGCATCGCCCGCTCGCCATTGTGACCTTGATGGAAAGCATCGCGAATCTGATTCTCAGCATCGTGCTGATTCGTCCTTTTGGCATTGTTGGCGACGCGTTCGGGACGGCTATCCCGCTGATGCTCACCTCAATTTTGTTCATGCCACGGCATATGTGCCGCTTGATGGGAGTTCGCATCGGAACGTATTTGCGCGAGGCATACACACTCCCGGTACTGCTGACGTTGCCCCTGGCCGCGACTCTGCTCTTGGTAAGGCAGTGGTTCGTTGCGCGAACAGTTTTCGAGGTCGTATTCCAGGCTGCTCTCGGCTTTGTCCCCTACGGACTAGGCCTGCTGTGGGCGATCCGGAAAAAACGCGCCTGGCAGGTGAGCGATCTGGAGATCCAGCCGCCCGACGAAGTAGCGATCGCGCTCGTCGAAACCTATCAGCAGGAGCCGTGAGGGCCGCGGGGAACTGCACAAAAAAACGAATCGAACTGCGAAGCGGGAAGGTCAATATCGATAAATGGGCAGTGTGTAACAATAAACGCGACGACTTCGTGATTGGTGGGGCTCACGGCCAGCACAGGATCCGCCTCCGGATTCCCCGGAGCGGCAAGAATCGTGAGCGAGTTGTTTTGCCGGCGTAGTTCCGGCGCATTCCAAACAGCGACAAGAACCTGAGGAGGTTCACGGATTTGACTACTAGCCATCTTATTGCTCCGCACGGCGGAGAACTGGTCAACCTGGTTGTGGATTCGGCTCGCGCCGCGGACCTCAAGACACATTCCAAGGAGTGGCCATCGTGGGATCTCACGGCCAGACAGGTCTGCGATGTCGAGTTGCTGCTGAGTAGCGGCTTCTCTCCCCTGCGCGGTTTCATGAACCGCGAAGACTATGAAGGCGTCTGCAACAACATGCGGTTAAAGAGCGGCGTGCTCTGGCCCATGCCCATCACGCTTGACGTCACAGAAGAGTTTGCCAAGTCTCTGAAGCCGGGCAGCAGCAAGGTCGCACTGCGCGACGGCGAAGGCGTTATGCTCGCCGTCCTGAACGTTCACGATGTATGGCAGCCCGATCGCGGAGCGGAGGCCAAAAGCGTTTTCGGCACGACCAGCAAGGCGCATCCCGGCGCCGACTACGCAATGAACAAAGCGAATCCCTGGTATGTCGGCGGCACGCTCGAAGGTCTGCAGCTTCCCTCGCACTACGATTTTCGTTCCCTCCGCCTCACCCCGGCGGAACTGCGCGCTGAATTCTCGCGTCTCGGCTGGCGCCGCGTCGTTGCTTTCCAGACACGGAATCCCATGCACCGCGCACACCAGGAGCTCACGTTCCGCGCTGCCAAGCAGGTGGAAGCCAACCTGCTGATCCATCCGTCAGTTGGAATGACGAAGCCCGGCGACGTGGACTACTTCACGCGCGTTCGCTGCTATCAACTCCTGCTCAACAAGTACCCTCAGGGCACTGTGAAGCTCTCGATGCTGCCCCTGGCAATGCGCATGGGCGGACCGCGCGAAGCGATCTGGCACGGCCTCATCCGCAAGAATCACGGCTGCACGCACTTCATCGTGGGCCGCGACCATGCTGGCCCAGGTAGCGACACCGATGGTAAGCCGTTCTACGGCCCGTACGACGCCCAGCAGCTCTTCAAGAAGTATGAATCCGACATCGGCGTGACCATGGTTCCCTTCAACATGATGGTCTACCTCGAAGATCAGGACAAATACGTTCCCGACAACGAGGTCCCGAAGGATTCGCGTGTTCTAAATATTTCGGGCACCGAACTTCGCCACCGCTTGAACGAGGGCCGTGATATTCCCGCGTGGTTCACTTATCCGGAAGTCGTACAGGAATTGCGCCGCAGCTATCCGCCTCGCCACAAGCAGGGCGTCACAATCTTCTTTACGGGCCTTTCCGGGTCCGGGAAATCGACTATCGCCAACGTTCTTCTTACGAAGTTCCTCGAAACCGGCGGGCGGCCCGTAACTATTCTTGACGGAGATCTTGTCCGAAAGCATCTCTCCTCCGAGCTAGGATTTTCCAAGGAGCATCGCGACATCAATATTCGCCGCATCGGCTATGTTGCATCGGAGATCACGAAGAATGGCGGCATCGCTATCTGTGCGCCCATTGCCCCATACGAAGCAACCCGCAAGGCGGTGCGCGACATGATTGAACCCGTCGGAGGTTTCGTGCTGGTGCACGTGGCCACGCCCATCGAGATTTGCGAGCAGCGCGACCGCAAGGGTTTGTACGCTAAAGCACGTGCCGGAATCGTAAAGGAGTTCACCGGCATCTCTGATCCTTACGAGGTTCCGCAGAAGGCGGAAGTTGTGATCAACACGGCTGAACTCTCTCCGGAAGAAGCGGCCCAGGAAATCATCTTGCACCTGGAGCAGCAGGGCTTCATCGGAGTGAACGGAGCCGAGTAGGCGACGAATCGAGTGCGAACGGACCTGGAAACTCCATGCCTCTGATAGCCGCCAAAATACTGGTGGGCTTTTGCGTAGGCACCTTGATCGGCCTGACTGGGCTGGGCGGCGGCGTGTTGCTGCTGCCCATCCTGATTTTCGGTCTACGTGTGCCGGCCATTATTGCCGTGGGGTCAGACGCACTCTTCAATTTCTTCACCAAGATTCCTGCCAGCATCGTTCATCTCAAGAAAGGGACGGTGCGGCGCAAGGTTGTGCTCGCGCTGGCGGTGGGCAGCGTGCCGGGCTCGGCAACCGGTGTCGTTTATCTCACGCACCTTCGCCATATGTACGGCGATGGGGTCAATGCAGTTATTAAACTGGCCATTGGCATCTTGCTGGTTTGCATCCCGATTCTGCTGATGTTTCAGACGCGCATCGAAGAGCGCATGGTGAACCGTTCGCCTACGCTCAAGTCCTTCGTCGGGATGACGATCATCGGATTGTTTTCCGGATTCCTGGTCGGCATGACGTCGGTGGGATCGGGCAGCATCATTATGATGATGCTCCTGCTGTTCTATAGCTACCCGCCCAAGGTCAATGTGGGAACCGACATCGTTCACGCCGTCGTGCTGACCGGCGTCACCGGCTTTCTGCATTTCCGGCTCGGGAATGTGGATCCCGGGCTCGTCTCCGCCTTGCTGATCGGATCGATCCCGGGTGGTCTGGTGGGCTCTTATCTCAGTACGCGCGTTCCGGTAGTCTGGTTGCGGCGCATTCTCTGCGCGATCCTATTCATCACAGGCGCTCGCATGATCTGGGCCTGATCCTCATTCAACCTTAAGGACCTGATGACTTCCGCGTATTCCGAAATCCTCAAACGCATTGAAGCCGCCATCGGCGATGCCCGCGCCATCTTCGCCCGGTTCACTCCCGGCGCCATCGACGCCGAGTTTAAAGCCGGGCACGATCCCGTCACCGAAGCGGATCGGGCGGTCGACGCAGTGCTCCGCCAGAATCTTTTGCGTGACGGCGAGGGCTGGCTCTCGGAAGAGAGCGTGGACGACTTTTCGCGTCTTGAGAAATCGAACGTCTGGGTCGTCGATCCTCTCGATGGAACGCGTGAATTTGTAAAGGGCATTCCGGAGTTCTGTGTCTCGATTGGCTACGTCGAGAATGGTCGCCCTGTGGCCGGCGGAATTCACAACCCGGCCACTAACGAAACGTTCGTGGGCGCGATTGATACCGGCTTGCTCTATAACGGAAAGCCCGCGAGCGTGAGTCCGCGCAAAGATCTGCAAGGCGCGGTCACGCTCGCCAGTCGAAGCGAAGTAAAGCGCGGAGAATGGAAGCCCTTCGAGAATGGCCCGCTCGCGGTGCGCGCGATGGGATCGGTTGCTTACAAGCTGGCACTGGTCTCGGCGGGGCTAGCCGATATCACTTTCACGCTCACGCCAAAGAATGAATGGGACGTCGCGGCCGGAGCCGCGCTGGTTTCGAGCAGTGGAGGCTTTCTGGCTACGTTGAACGGATCCTCGTTTCGCGCTAACAACCGTGACCCGCTACTCTCGGGCCTGGTCGCCAGCGGTCCCAACCTGCGGGAAGCCTTGCTCAAATTGCTGGAACCGCATTTGCAAGCTGCGGCGGTGCAGAGAGTCGAAAAATAGCTCCGCAGTTCAGGCCAGCGCCGCGCCCTGCGGCTGCGTAACTTCCTCCACCGGGTCTTTCTCCACGCAAACCCGCTCCCACAGTTCCAGGTTCAAGAACCGCCAGATGCGGTTGCCATGATCGCGCGCGGCGGCTCGATGTTCCGCGAACATCTTCTTCACGGCCTCGGGTTGGAAGTAGTTTCTTTCTAAAGTGCGTGGCTCGAGCAATAGCTGCTCGAGCTGGTCGAGTTGCGGTCCTGCCAGCCAGTATGCCCACGGTGTCGGGAATCCCATCTTTTGCCGGTAGACGATGTCTCGCGGCAGCAGATCCTCCACGGCAGCCTTCAGGATGAACTTCCCGGCCATGCCCTGGGTGTCGTATTTCGCCGGAATGCGGGCGGTAAATTCCACCAACTCATGATCGAGGAAAGGCACGCGGCTCTCGATCGAGGCAGCCATGCTCATCTGGTCTTGCTTCATCAGCAGTTCGACCAGGTAGGTCTTGATGTCGGTGTACAGAAGACGGTGCAGCAAATCGCCCGAGGAGGCATTCCAGTAGTTCATCGACCCAGCGTAGGCATCGCCCGCGATCGCCCTGGCTTCAGGAGTAAGCAACGCTGCTTGATCGGCCGCCGAGAAGGCTGAGTAGAAATTGTCAAAGTAGAAGGACTGCCACGACTCACCGCCTCGGACGAGAAACGTGTGTTCCAGCTTGCGGTGCAGGTCTTTTGAGATGCGCCCCGACTGCAGCGCATCGCGCACCCACCGCCGAAGCATTCCCGGAACCGCAGCCCGATAGACGGAATCCATGCGCGAATTCACTAGCGTCCACGGGTAACGCGTGTAGCCCGCTAAAGTCTCATCACTTCCCTCGCCCGTCAGAACGACCGTCACCCGCTCCCGTGCCAGACGAGCCACGAAATAAAGCGACACGCTGGAAGGCCACACGATGGGCTCGTCCTCGTGCCAGATCAGGTGCGGTAGAGAGTGAAAGAACTCCTCCCGGCTCAGGCGCACTTCATGGTGCTGCGAACCGATGTGCTGCGCGACCGTGCGCGCGAATGGCAGTTCGCTGAACGCTTCTTCCCCATAACCGACCGCGAACGTCTCAATCGGCCCGCGGCGGATCTTCGTGGTCAGGGCTGCGACAGCGCTCGAATCCAGCCCGCCGCTTAGGAATACTCCCAGCGGCACGTCGCTCATCAGATGGCTGGCGACGCAGCCTTCCAGAAGCTCGCGATATTTCTGGACGTAGTATTCGCGAGGCCGCACGTCATCGTCGGCCTTCACGTCCAGATCCCAGTACTGGGAAATCTGTGGTTCACCGCCTGTCGATATCTCCAGCGTGTGTCCCGGCAGCAACTTCTTGATCCCGGCGTACATCGTCTCGGCCTCGGGAATGTAGCCGAAGGCCAGGTACTCCGCGAGCGTGGAACGGTTAAACTCGGGCGTCACCCCGGGGTGCGCAAGGATCGCCTTGATCTCCGAAGCGAAGAGAAGGGACTTCCCGTCAAAGCGGTAGTACAGCGGCTTGATGCCCAACCGGTCGCGCGCAATGAATAGGCACCCCTTCGGCCGGTCCCAGATCGCAAAAGCGTACATGCCGCGCAAGTGCTTCACGCAGTCGTGCCCGTACTCTTCGTACAGGTGGACGATGGTCTCAGTATCGCTATGCGTGCGATAGCGGTGCCCGCGAGCTTCGAGATCCTTGCGGAGTTCCTGATGGTTATAGAGTTCTCCGTTGTAGACGATCCAGATATCGTTCGACTCGTTGCTGATGGGCTGATGGCCGGTCTTGATGTCGATGATGCTCAGGCGGCGCATCGCGAGACCAACGTTGCCCTCCACGAAGAAACCGTCGTCATCGGGGCCGCGATGAACAATCTGCCGGTTCATGTCCGCGAGCGTTTCCCGCTCCACCCTGCGTGAACGATCGTTATAGAAAATTCCGCAAATTCCGCACATGGTCTAGACGCCTATCTTTTTGGGATCGTTCTCGCTCAATTTTGGGTCGGGTACATCCAACGTCGACTCGACATGAACGCGCTCAGGATCGGATGCTGAAAGCTCGATTTTCCCACCCGCTTCGCTGACTTCAACAAACTCCAAAATCGCCTCGCATGAAACGACGCGGCGACCACGCAGGTCAACCCGGCTTCCGCCGCACAGGATCAGAGTTCGCTGCTCATCGCGTCGGTTGTATGACCAGTATAGAAAGTAAGCGTCGCTTGCCCAATCCCCAGCCCGCCACGCACAGCCCGGCTCAGAAAAGAAGAACCAATGCTCTTCCCCGTCGCGGGTGCAGCGGTAGACGCGTACGCGCGCTTCGCTTTCGATTCTTTCCAGCCGACCGATACGCTCACCCGCATTCGGCAGTAACATGGTCACGAACTCCGCCGGCAAATTGGCCGCCTTGCCGAACGTGACCACCATTGTCCGCTCCTGCCGCCCGTAGACCGGAGACCAGATGCCTCGCTGCGCGCTCTGCGACCATCCATGGCCTTCGGGCGTGATCAGGCCCAGAGTTTCCTGCCCGACACCAAACACATAGTCTTTCGCGGAGGTCGGCGACAGGCTCGGTCCTAAATGCCACGAGAGTTCCAGTTGATGTTCCCCTTCGCCCTTGGCAACGTCGCGAACCACCCAGAACTGTCCCTTGTGATGAAACACCCAGCGCTCATGCCGCACCGGCGAAGCCAGCCGCCGATATCCATCATGGTGTCCGACAAACAAACTAAACCGTTGCCCAATGGTCCAAAGGTCCACGGCGACATTGGGTAGTTCGCGCCATGCAAAGGGAGGGACGCTCTCTGCCTGATCGCACTCATCCACACGCAAGGTATTGTGCGCGGCAGTTCCGCGGAAGAAACTCCGGTCGGTAAATGTCTCCCCGACGTATTCGAGCGTACCCGGATCCATGAGAAATGTTTCGCCTTCGCTAGCCAGATGAATGCTCAAAGCGTCGGCATGCCCGTGCCCGGCCGTGCCCGGACCTTGCGGCCCCGCATCAATTAGCAGTTGCTGACCGGTAGCGGGGTCTGCCATCAGGTAAAGCCCGCTCTCCCGTAGCGCAGTCGATGCTTCCGAAGGCTCGTAGCTTCGCACTTCCTCAAATTTCGCCACGCCTGCGGGGCCTAGCAACCAGACAGTCTCTTCCCGCGGATTGCCGGCAAGAAATTTGAAATCACCACGCTGATAAAGAATCGCTCCCGTGCTCAGAGGATCCAGCAGGTGCTGTGCGCGATTACGCCGAGGATCGAAGAGCCGGCCACCGTCGTCGTCGCCCGCGCTCGGCACCGCTCCGGCGCGCCCAAGCAGGCACAGAGCGTCGAGCATTTTAACGAGCGTCGAATCGAACTCCGGCGGGATCTGGACGCCGTTCAATGAAGCCAGCACCCGCGCATGCAGAAAGAAGTCCAGGGCATAGACGTGGTAGTACGTTGACTGCTCGAAGTAGAAGCCGTCCTGCCGGACCTGCTTTTTCGCCGCGTCCAGTACGATCGCCCACCCCCGCTCCTTCCATCGCCGGGCCTTGGGCAGCTCTGGAAACAATGTGCCCAGGAAAAACAAGGCCACCGCTTCCCCAAGCAGATGCGTGTTGGGAGAAAAGTAGGTCGAGAGATACGTCGCAATGTGCCGCCCCGATAGGGCCAGCGCCTTCACCCACTCCGCTCGCAGTTCGGCCGTCATCTCCGCCGAGTCCTGCATCAGAAAGTAGACCCATATCCACGAGAGGCTGCGAAAGGCGACTTCCAGGCTGCTCGCCCAATTCATGCCCATCGGATACGGATTGGACGCATGCCACGACTTCCACTGCGCCACAATCTTGCGCGCAAAGCGGGCATCCCCGGTCAGCCGATATGCCTTCGCCAGCGTCACCAGATGCTGGTGCCGGTTCAGTTCCCAGGTGATCTTCGAATCGCCAACTTCCGCGAAGTCGAGGTACTTCACCCGAAACGCCGGCTTGTTCGGACCGCGCTTCTGATGAATCAGATCGAGGTGCCAGTCGATCTCGGGGCCGTAATCGAGACCTTCAAAGCCAAGCAAATCGAAGCGGTGCTGAAGTATTTTCTCCGCGCCCGCCACGATGTTTGCAGCCATCGACGGATACCGCGCCTTCAGGAACTCCGCGATCGCGGGCGCTTCAGCCGCCGAGAAAAAGAATTTTCCCTTCTGATTGCCAGGGACTTCGTTCAGCACGACCTGTGTGAAGTCGTGCCCGCGCCGCGCCCGATAGGCATCCAGGCGCGCGTTGACCTGCTGCGATACGCGATCCACAAGCTCGTCTTTGCTCATGGAGCGGAGCCGGGCCATCCGCGACGCCCATTTGGATTGCGTGCTCACTGCCTAATTCTCTCTCCCGCGTCGGCGCAGCAATTCCGTGTACAGGGCATCCACTTCCCGGATCAGGCGCTCGAAACTGTAGTTCTCCACCGCGACTTTTCTTCCGTTCTCGGCCATTTTCCGCGACAACTCCGGATCGCGCAGCAGGCGCAACAACGCCGCTGCGATCGCGGATGAATCTTCTGGAGGCACCAGCAGCCCTGTCACACCATCTTCCACAAGTTCCGCATTCCCTCCCACACGGCTCGCGATGGCCGGTAGCCCGGCCGCCATGTACTCAAGCACAGCGTTTGGCAGGCCCTCCGCGCGCGACGGCAGCACCGCGATGTCGCAACTGGCGAGCACGTCAGGAATGTCGCTGCGCCGTCCCAGAAACATGAAGTTCGACTGCAGCCCGAGCTTCGCCGCCTGCTGCTCGAACGCCGGCCTCGAATCGCCGTCTCCCGCGAACACAAAGCGCGTCTGCGGAAACTCCTTCAGCACGGCCGGCGCGGCCTCAATCAGCCACGGATGCCCTTTCACATCGGTGTGCATGTTCCCGACCAACACCACCAGCTTCTGATTCTGCAAGCCAGGAAACAACCGTTCGCGATCCCGCCGGCCCCGCTGAAACTTCGCTGTGTCTACTCCGTTGTGAATCACGCGCAGCTTTTCAGGTGCGAATCCATCGTCCGCGATCAGCGCGTCGCGAATCGGAGTCGCATTGGCCAACACGACACCCGACAAGTTCTGAATTCTGCGAAGCCAGTTGCGCCTTCTGCCCTGGTACCAGTCGAAGTGCGCCAGATCGCGCCGGCTCGACACAATGGCGGGAACTCCCGCCATCCGCGCTGCAACCACCCCCATCAGGTTCGTCCAGAGATCGTGCGTGTGCACGACATCAAACTTCTCCCGTCGCAGGTAGGCCGCGAGCCTTGCCAGCTGATACAAACCTCTCGGGCTATCCAGGCCTCCAGTAGGATGAAACTCACGGATCGCCACTGCCGATCCCTTGAGTTTTTCAAGCAAAGGGCCTTTTACGCGCAGACACCCAAGCGTTACGTCGTACACGTTGATGGGCAGGCGCAATGCCAGTTCGACTGCCTGCGTCTCGGTACCACCCACCTCGAGCGAGTCGAGAAAGTAAAAAACCTTCCGCCGCGGACGCGCCCCGGCACCAACGGGCTCTGCCTGCAAAAACGAATCCGTCACTGGGACGCCCTGCATCTCACCCATTGTAATGGTGTCATCATATTGAAACGCTTCGACTTAGTTACTAAAGAGTGAAGCAATCAGCTTTCCAAAGAAGGGCGTGTGCGTTTTAATAGATTGTGGCAGGCGAGGTCGGCCGAACGCATCAGACAAACCATGCAGAAGGCTCCTCGATGTTCAGGGTGGAGGGGCGTGGGTAATTGCGACAACTGATTCACAATGCCTATATATAATTGATTTTAATGGCCTTACGCCAGCCATAATCCAGTGATGCGGGATCAATTTATCCCGGCTGCACCGAAGGAAAACTCGAACTCATATGGGTCGTTCAATCAGCGTTTTCGGACTTGGCTACGTCGGCACAGTCACGGCGGCGTGTCTCGCGCACATGGGACACAACGTGATCGGAGTCGACCTGAGCTCAACCAAAGTGGAAGCGATGTCCGCGGGCCGAAGCCCCATCGTGGAGCCGCGAGTTGGCACCCTGATCTCGGAAGCGCATGCCGCGGGCCGGCTTAAGGCAACTTCCGACTCGGCCTCGGCCGTGATGAATTCCGAGATTTCTTTCCTATGCGTTGGCACGCCTAGCCTCAAGAACGGCAAGCTCGATCTCGGACACATCGAACCGGTCTGTCGCGAGATCGGTGAAGTTCTCAAAACGAAATCTGCATTTCATCTGGTCGTCCTGCGCAGCACCGTGTTGCCGGGCACGGCGGAAACCATCGTGGTCCCCGCTCTCGAGAAAGCCAGCGGGAAGAAAATGGGCAAGGATTTCGGAGTTTGCGTGAATCCGGAATTCATGCGGGAAGGCACGGCGGTGGCCGACTTCCTTGAACCCGCCATGACCATCATCGGCGCGGCTGACGCCTATCACGGCGGCATGCTGCGCGAGATCTACAAGTGGGCTCCCGGCCGCATCTTCGAAACTTCGTTCCGGGCCGCGGAGATGACGAAATACGTTTGCAATGCTTGGCACGCCGTGAAGGTCTCGTTCGCGAACGAGATAGGCACGCTAGCGAAGGAACTCGGCGTCGATGCCGAAGCCGTCGTGGAAATCTTCACAGCCGACACCAAGCTGAACATTTCGCCAACCTATCTGAAGCCCGGCTTCGCTTTCGGAGGGTCTTGCCTTCCAAAAGATGTTCGCGCGATGAACTACCGCGCCAAGGAACTTGACCTCGAACTGCCGCTGTTCCAGTCCATCATGCCGAGCAACGACGAGCATCTCGAACGGGCCGTCGAAATGGTGCTCGCCACCGGCAAAAAGAAGGTGGCCTTGCTTGGCTTGAGCTTCAAGGCCGCCACCGACGATTTGCGCGAGAGCCCGCAAGTGCAACTCGCCAAGCGCCTGCTCGGCGAGGGCCGCGAGCTCAAGATCTGGGACGACAACGTTTCCCTCGGCCACCTGATTGGCTCCAATCGCCAGTACATCGATGAGGTGATACCGCACGTCGGCTCACTGCTCTGCCCCGACCTTGAAAGTGCGCTGGCCCAGGCCGAAGTTGTGGTAATCGGGACCCGTGGCATCGATCGCGGCGTCTTGATTAAGCAGATCCGGCCTGGTCAAATTGTCATTGACCTAGTGAATCTCGAGAAGTCACGCCGCCTTGAACACAACGGTTCCTACGAAGGAATCTGCTGGTAGCGCAGAGATGAGAATTCTCTGGGTGAAACCGGGAAAGATCCTTCCCCTCGATACCGGCGGCAGGCTGCGCACCTACAACATCCTTCGTCACCTAGCCGCCAAGCACGAGCTTACGTATCTTTCCTACTACGAGGGAGAATGCGACCAAGCGTACGAGCTGGAAGTTCCATCGCATATCCCTGGAACGTTGTGCGTGCACAAGCCCTCGCAAGACCTCAAGGGCATCCGCCGGCACCTGGACTATTTTCTCCAGATCGCCGGACGCGCTCCCTACGCCGTCAGCCGGTTTTCGGACCCTCAAGTGAAGCACCTTCTCGAGGAATGGATCCCCCAACGGCGCTTCGATGTAGCGGTTTGCGACTTTCTCTCCAGCACGCTGAATTTCCCTCGCGACCTCGCAACGCCGACCGCGCTGTTTCAGCACAACGTCGAGAGCATCCTGTGGAAGCGCAAGGCAGCCGTTGAACAGCGCTTCCTAGATCGACTGGTGTTCAAGCTCGAGTCGGCCAAGATGCAGACCTTCGAGCCGGAACAAACCCGCCGCTTTCATCACGTGATCGCCGTTTCTGAAGCCGACCGCACCGCAATGAGCGATATGGTCGATCCTTCGCACATCAGCGTCGTCCCAACCGGCGTGGACCTTGGCAAATACCGCTACGATCCCGAATTGCGACCGGAAGGGTCGCTGGTGATCTTCACCGGCTCTATGGACTGGCAGCCGAACATCGATGGCGTGGAATATTTCTGCGGCGAGATCTGGCCCCTGGTGCTCAAGAAAGTTCCGGAGGCGCGCTTCCGCATCGTCGGACGTGATCCGCACCCACGCGTGAAAAAGCTGGCTTCGGCCTCCGTCGAAGTCACCGGGACTGTTCCCTCGATCGTTGACCACCTGCGCGAGGCCACAGCGATCGTGGTGCCGTTGAGAATCGGAGGCGGCACCCGCATCAAGATCTACGAAGGCATGGCCATGGGGAAGGCCACAGTCTCAACTACGGTCGGCGCTGAGGGCCTCGACGTCCAGCACCAGCGCGACATCCTGCTCGAAGACACACCCGCTGGCTTCGCGGACGCGATTATCACTCTGTTGCAGAGGGAAGACGCTCGTCGCCGTCTTGAGGCGGGCGCTGCCGCTACGGCACGCAAATACGATTGGTCTGTTATCACGGAGAAGTTCGTCGAGGTCCTGCAAAAGACGATCGACGCGGCGCAAAGCCAGGTTCCGCAGACTTCCAGGCTGCCCAACAGCGCATAAGACTTCCTTCGCTTCGTTACAAAGTAGTCTCTAGTCCCCGGGTGTTAATCGGAAGTACCTGTACTTCTAGTGCAAGTACGCAAAAATCTCTTCGGGATCCGTTTCAGAAATCCTTCCCAAGCTCCCGCGCCACTTGTAACGACATTCTGCGGAAGGTCTCCGCTTTCGAAATCGCCCAATTTCACGCAGAACTGTGTAGCGAATTTCGCGACGTCACAAGTTACTTGCCACACTCGTTTCGCGCGGGTAACCCAAAGACGAAAATGTACTTGTGTGTCGCAAGGGTCCAGTGCCCTAAGGTTACCTATGTATTCAACAAAGAGGTCATTACAGTGGCGGAGGACTCGCAAACGCGGCGCGTCCCCCACATTAGTTTTGAGGTCGATGTGATGCCCCTGGTGCCCCCCGGATCCAGCGCTGCTGAGAACCTTCCCGCAATCAATCGTCAAGTCGGACTTTTCCTTCTATTCATCCTGGCCGTCACAATCATTGGAACCGGCTGCGCTTCTCTGGATGCCGGAGGAGCCGGGTCCAGCACCGCGGCCAAGCCAGCGGCGCCGATCGTCATCGCAGCCCACTTGCCTGCGGCCACGGTTGGCACTGCGTATAGCGCGGTTCTTTCCGTCAGCGGCGGCACGGCCCCCTACACCTTCGCCGTGCGTGCCGGACTGCTCCCTCCCGGGCTGAGTTTGAACCGGAGTTCCGGATCCATCACGGGGATGCCGACACGCAACGGCTCCTTCCCATTCTCGATTTCCGTCACGGACAAATCGCATGCATCCGAAGGCCTTCGTTTCTTTGCGATGGCCGTGGCCAAGCCTGCTCCTCCCGCGCAGCAGGTGAGCGTGGCGATTTCTCCCGCGAGTTTCAGCCTGGCTTCCGGAGCCAGCCACCAGTTTGCTGCGCAAGTCCTGAATGCGAGCAATGCCGATGTCGCGTGGACTGCGTCCGCGGGTGCAATCAGCGGCGCGGGACTCTTTACCGCTCCGAGTGTGAACACGACCACCACCGTGCAGTTGGTAGCCACCAGCAAGGCTGACCCCAGCAAGCGAGCGATTGCCACGGTGAGCGTCAGTGCGGCGGCTGTGCAGCCTACAGCTTTGAGCATGGCGAACACGAGCCTTCCAGAAGCCATCGAAGGCACACCTTACTCGGCAGGTCTCAGAGTATCGGGAGGAACCGCCCCTTATCGCTGGAAGATTGCGTCGGGCGCCTTGCCCTCCGGTCTGCTGCTCGATGCGACGGACGGTTCGATCGGCGGTATCACGAGCCAGAACGGCGCTTATCCGTTCACGGTCGAAGCCAGTGATGCTGCTGGCCAAAGCGTGTCGCGCAAGCTCAGCTTGAATGTGGCACTCGCCAATGATTCAAAGACTGACGGTCCAGCCGAACTTCCGCGCGTCTACATCAAGAGTTCCCTGGCAGACACCCCAGCCCCTGGAGCTGCGCAGGTAGTCAAGACCAGCGCCGCTTTCCAGTCGGCGTTGAACTCTGCAAAATGCGGCGATACGGTTTCGCTGCAGGCCGGCGCCACCTTTAGTGGTCAGTTCGTGTTTCCGGCGAAGAATTGCGACGACGCCCACTGGATCATCGTTCGCACCAGCGCTCCCGATAGCGTGTTGCCCCCAGAGGGAACGCGTGCGACTCCCTGCTATGCCGGGGTAGCCGCTCTTCCAGGACGCCCTTCATTCGGCTGCACCAAGGCCAGCAACGTTCTCGCGAAAGTCTCTTTCTCCGGAACCGGCAGCGGGCCGCTGGTCATGGGGAAGGGCGCGAATCACTACCGCCTGGTGGGGCTAGAAGTCACCCGAGACAACCGTAAGACCCTGGTCTATAACCTGTTCGCCGTCGAGAAAAACGGAACGTTCGATCACGTCATCGTCGATCGCTCCTGGTTCCACGGAACTGCGCACGACGAAACTAACCGCGGCATGATGCTCAATTCCGGCACCAATGTCGCCGTGGTGGATTCGTTTTTCTCCGACTTTCACTGCATCGCGCTTACGGGTGCATGCGGAGACTCGCAAGCCATCGCAGGCGGCATGGGGTCGAACCCCATGGGTCCCTATAAGATCGTCAACAATTTCCTGGAAGCCGCGGGCGAGAACGTGCTATTCGGGGGCGGCGGGGCTGAGAAGAATCCCGAAGACATTGAGGTCCGGCGGAATTACTTCTTCAAACCGATGACCTGGATGCGCGGACAGCCGGGCTACGTCGGCGGACGCGATGGCCATCCCTTCATCGTCAAAAATCACTTCGAGCTGAAAAATGGCGTGCGCGTATTGTTCGAAGGCAACGTGATGGAAAATTCCTGGGGCGGGTTCAGCCAGGCCGGATTCTCGATCCTGCTCACGCCCAAGAATCAGAGCAATGCCTGTCCGATTTGTGTCGTGCACGACGTGACCATCCGCTACAACACCATCACCCACGCAGGAAATGGATTTCAGATCGCCAATGTCGCCTCGGTTGCAGGCGGTCTCTCCATGGGGTTGTGGAATGTAAGCATCCACGACGTTGTGATGGATGACATCAGCGGCAAGAGTTACCTCGGAGGGGGCCATCTCTTCCAGGAGTCCAGCGAGAACCACGTTTCCGTTCTCCATGACATCTCCATCACCCATGTCACGGCGTTCAACAAGGACGCGGGTGCGGCGATGCTGGTTGTCGGCAACAACAAGTCGTTCCCTGAGATGTATGGCTTCACCTGGACGAACAACATCTTCAGCGGCACGGGCAGCGTAGCCACCACCGGCGGCGGCGCGATCAACTGCGCCTACCGCGCGAGCACGGCCGCGGTCCTACTGAAGAACTGCTTCAAGGATTTTGAGTTCAATCACAACGCGATGGTCGGATTCAGCGGAAAATGGCCGGATGGTAACTTCTCGCCGGCTAGTGTCGCGGAAGTCAAGTTTGCGGCCGCCAAGCAGGCGTTGGCTCGCTACCAGCTCCAGTCCTCGAGTCCTTATGCCCAGGCAGGCACCGACGGCAAGGATCTTGGGGCCGACGTGAATGCCATCGCTGCGGCCATCGCGGGAGTGCAGTAGATTCCCGCCTGGTCGCTACTCTACCCCCTTGGTCGCGGAGAAGACGGCTTCCACATCCGCGCCAAGGTCTTTCCCATCGGCGCCGGCTTTCGCTGCCACTGAAGGCTTTTTGCAGTCGCCGCCGTCTTTTTCACGACATAACCGGTAGCGGCCTTCGCTAAACCCAACCACGCCCGCAGCCGCGTGATCCGATGGGTAAGAATTCCCGCTCGGCCAGCCGCCCTTCGATCCCAAAATCACGTTGTGGCTAAAGTTATATTTCGTAAAACAGCTCTTCAGAACGCCGGTCGGTCCCTGCTTGTCCGGTTGGTACGAGCAGTTCTTCACGCCGCCACCGGGCGGCACGATATCCATTTGTCCCGTGGAAACCAGATTATTGGTGAAGGTGAAGTTATTGATCTGCCCTTGCGCGACTTCGGCACCCATAATGAAAAGCGCGTGCGGCGGGAAGGCCGTCACGTGATCGATGGAGATGTCCTTCAGCAGCGGTTGGGAAGATGTGATCTGCGCCAACGTTCCGAAGCCTCCGTACTTGGATCCGCCGATATCGTCGATGATCACGTCATGAATGCTGATACGTTCGGTACCGCTGCTCGCGCCGCCCGCGCCTGAAAGCGCCGTGCCGATTTGAAATCCGCTGGCAACGTGCGCGATCCGGCTGTCGCGAAACGTCACGTCAGTTACACGGCACGAGGGACATTTATTGGATTGATTCTTGGCCATCAACAACACGGCGAATCCCGTCTGGCTGAATCCACCCCAGCTGTTCTCCAGCACATTGCCCTCGAGCAGAACGCGCTGCGCATTCTTCAATTCAAACAGGTTTTTGACGATGAACGGCTTGCCCGATGGACCGCCCACAAATCCAGGATCGTCTTTCCGCCAGGTCGGAGGTTTGTACATGTGATTGCGGCGCACCTCGATGTCGGCCGGCGTGGCCGTACCCCCTCCCCCGCCAAAGAGAATGGTTTCCGCTGCACCTTCCATAAAGTTATTGACAATCTTGTACGGCCCCATTTCCAGATCGCCCATGCCACCGACGATGGCCTGCGCATCCGTGCAGGTGCCCATCGCCATGCAGTGAAAGTCGGTAAAGTACGAATCCACCACGGCTACGTTTTTGCTTCCACCCAGCAGAATGCCGCGCACGGTCTCATCCTGAGCGGTGCCATGCATCCACACCCGGTCGAAAACAATGTGATGGGTAGGCTTATCGATGGGTAGGGTCACAAGGTTGTAGATGGAGGCTCCAGGCGACCGAGTGATCTCCAGGCCGATCAACCGGTAGTGATTTGCACCATCCGCAAAGAGAAGAGGCCCACTGCCCTTATTGTCGTAAATGATCCTGGCCATGACGTTCGAGGTCGAAGGACACTCATACCGTGGCCGTGCAGGCAGCGAAGCAACGCCGGCGTAGCAGGGCGTAAGACGTGTTCCTTCCGCGGGCAGATTTGAATCGGCAGCGCTGCTGCGCACGATGATCCAGTGCTCGTCGTCACAGGGCTTAGCGGGGAACTTGAAATTGCCTGTGAATTCCGTTCCCGCCTGCAAGCGAATGGTGTCGCCGCAAGCTGCCTTGTCGAGTGCCGAACGCAATTCCCCAGCGTCCTTCACCAGGATCGATTTACCCGGAGCGGGCGTGTCCGCGAGGGCGCTCTTTACGTAGACTCGGGGAAGTTCGGCCGGGCCATCAAACTTGTCGGAATCGGCGGCGCGCGCCGCCAGGCATTCAGCAGCAAGAACAAATGCAAACGCCGTAAGTACTGTACGAAGAAAAGGCCTCTTCAAGAATGCCTCCAGGCAGCCGTTCAGTCGAGATTTCTAGTTGCTCTTGGTTGGAATGGTCTGCGGTTCTACCGCGAGATTGCCCACCAGCCAATCGGCCATGCGTCCCACATTATCATCGCCTGTGTCGGACTGCAGGCTCTGTTGGACCTTCTCGTATTGATCGCGAACAAAGCGGAGCTTTTCCACGATGTCGGCGGCATCGGTGTCACGGTACGTCACCACTCCAGCGGGACGCCGTCCATTTTCGCTGGCCACAACCGGAATCTTCAACGCCAGAGACTCCAGAACTGAGGCTGCCACTCCATCGCATTCCGGCGTTCGCAAGTACACGAAGCACCGGCTCAGCAAACTCAGAAACTCGTCATGATTAAGATTCCCCAGCAGCAGCAAGGCTGCCTGCTCTTCGGCGGGCCATGTGGCTACAAACTCCTCTGCCGCCGGCATTTCTTTCCCGGGAAAACCAAGCCATACAAATCCAGCCTCGGGATCAATTGCGTGATAGCGCTGCATGCCGTCGCGCAGCACCTCCAACCGGTATTCCGGCCGAAACGAGACGTACGACAGGATCACGCGCGGATGCAGCTGCAAAAACTTTTCTACCCGGTCGGGCAACACCACGCGTTCAAAATCCAGATACTGCGGCGAGAACGTCGCGATCGAGCTTACCTTCTCAGTACGAATTCCGTACTTGATGATAGCCTCGCGGATGGGCTCGCTGTCGCATGCCACTTCCCCGGCCATCCGGAACAGTGCGTAAAACCCGCGCTGGGCAATGCTTCGGTCGTAGCGCGGGAAATAGTCTTGCGACAATCCGCCGTGAAACGTCACCAGTGCGGGACGGTTCACGAGCCGTCCAACCACGGCGGCCGCCATGGCGAGCCAGTACCCCTTCTTCGACATGCCATTGACGTGAACATTAAGACGGTAGCCGCGCAGCGCGTACGTGACAATCTTCTTCAGATAATCCAGGCCGCTTTGCACGTCGATGTATTCCGAGCTCTTGATCTGACGACCTTCATTGATCTTGAGGACTTCGCTGGTGTGACCGCGCCGCCGCAATTCTTCCGTCACCAGTTTCAACTGGATGGCCCAGCCACACATCGGCGGGGGGTAGTTGCCAATCTGTAGCACCCGCACCGGCTCCTGGTAAGCTTCTGAGGACTGAGCCGGCGCCTCGGCTTGTCCGCCCAGAAACTGCAGATCGCCCCCCACCAGCCGGCCCAACGGCGTCTTCGTTTTCAGAGAAAGCTTGGCGCCGAAGTACATCTGGTAGAGGGTGCGCATTCGCGCGAGCCGGGCCGGCTGCTTTTCGGATCCCTGCGTGGCTTCCCGGGGATAGTTCAACTCATCCAGCGTCCCGCCGATCAGGCCTTCGATTTCCCCGAGTTGCTGTTTCGACAGGGACTTTTTCCAACGCGCAACCGGGTGAAACCCTGCGTCCTTTCTTTCTCCAAACGATGTGTTCGGACGACTGACCGAGCCGATGCCCACGCGCTGAATCTGGTCGTAATCCAGTTCCTGTCCGATAAATTCACCGACCTCGGTGAGCGTTGCCCGCGGATCGGCCACGAGATGCTCGTACCGGACCTCCTTGTAGTCACTGCCCAGTGACCGTCCCAGGGAACGTCCCTGGTTGACGATCCATTCCCAGTAGAGCGCGGCGATCTGCAGCTCTTTGCCGTGATCCCAAGGGAAAGGACGAATCCATTGTTGCTTCTCGAGCGACAGCGCCACATCACGCCCATCGCGAATAATGTGGACCACCAGGGCATTCGGGATCGTCTGCTTGATGCGTGGCAGTGCAAGCAAGTGATCCGGCGTCGTTTCCGCCCACCGCTCCACTCCTTGCTTCTTCGCCATCGACTCCATCACGATCCGCAAGAAGTCGCCTGCGTTTTCGCAATGAGCCATGACGTCTTCTTCCACCTGCTTCGCGTCGAGACCGGTCTTGGTGAACAGGCTACTGTTCTCCCATGCCTCGAGCAGTCGGCGCCGGTTGCTTGCGACGCGCAAGTCTCCGAAGCGTGGCTCGAGCAGATTGAACACCTGCGACTCCGCCCGGTAGACCACGAAATTCCCTGCCGAAAGCAACATGTGATACAGCAGCGTGGTGCCGGACCGCGGACACCCCAGCACAAAGACAGGCGCCTTGCTGCGCACATGGGGGCTGGCGCTGGCTGGAGTCGCTGTCTCGGTGGTTTCTGTGGGCATGATGCTGATTCTTGTTTTGGGCTCTCTAGCGAGGGCTTCCGCTGTCGGCCGGATGCGCCGTTGGCGAAGATCCCCGCTGGATTGCGGCAGATGACATGACCGGGCTGGCATTCTCCCCGGCCGATCTGGCCTCCATGAAGTTGCGATGCCAAAGCTCCAGCACGAGCATGCGCCACAGAATGCCGGAGCGGTTTCGTCTTCCTCGCGTGTGTTCATCCACCAGGTCACGTACTGCCTGCGGCTTGAAGTATCCACGTTGCAGCGTCCGTGGCTCCAGTAATACGCGCAGGAACTGATCCTTCATGGAGTCTCGCATCCAGTCCACTAGGGGCAACTGGAATCCCTGCTTGCGGCGATGCAACAGCGCCGAGGGTATCCCCAGCCGCTCGCCCAGTTTCTTCAGGATGAATTTGCGGGACCCCGTGCGCATCTTCAAATCGATGGGCAGGCTCGCCACCCAGCCTACGAACTCGTGGTCCAGCATGGGCACTCGTACTTCGAGCGACGTCGCCATGCTCATGCGATCGACCTTCGTCAGGATGTCTCCCGTCAGATAGGTTTTGGTGTCAAGGTAGAGCAACCGGCTGAGCGGATCCTTTGCGGGAGCGTCGTCGTAATAGTGCTGGCTTTGTTCCAGCGGATTGGGCAGAGTCCGAGCCTGCTCCAAAAACTCGTCCGAGAACAGCCCGCGCTCGCGATGCAATGCCGGAAGATAGGAGACGTCATCGATGTAACGATCGCGTGGCGTCAACGATGCATTCCATGCCAGATTCTTCCCGTACATCGCGCCCGGCAATCGATGGTGCAGGCGGTCGCGGTAGACACGCCCAAGCCAGGCCGGAATGCGGTCGTACTTTTGCCGGTCCAGTGCCACCAGGTAGCGGTCGTACCCCGCGAACAACTCGTCGCCACCGTCGCCTGAGAGCGCCACGGTTACGTGTTCCCGTGCCATCCGGCTAACGTAATACGTCGGCAGCATCGAGGAGTCGCCGAACGGTTCCTCCAACATCGTGGTCAGGAACGATAAGGTCTCTTCCAAATTCGGATCGAGGATAAGTTCGTGGTGATCCGTGCCGAATTTCTCGGCGACCAAGCGCGCGTATTCGGCTTCATTGAACGCTTCGGCTTGAAATCCGATACTGAACGTTTTCACCGGCCCGGAACTGACCCGAGCCATCAGCGCGACAATGATCGACGAATCCACGCCGCCACTCAGGAGGGCTCCCAGGGGCACATCGCTGATCAACCGGATCCGCACCGCCTCTTCCAGCCGCTTTTCGAGTTCCTCAAGACATTCTTCTTCCGACATCGCAGGATGCGTGCCGTACTCCGGCACATCCCAATACTGTCGGACGCTGATCTTGCCATTTGCGTATTCGAGCAAATGTCCGGGAGGAAGCTTGTGAATCGGCTTGAACGCCGTGTAGGGGTCAGGAATGTAGCCAAAATAAAAGTACTGCAGCAAGCCCTCGGGATCGACCGAGGCGAGTTCAGGTGCCAGGGCGAGAATCGTCTTGATTTCCGATCCAAATAGCAGCCGGCCTTCATGAAGCGCGTAGTGCATGGGCTTTTTGCCCAGGCGATCCCGTGCCAAGAGCAGCGATTGTTTGCGCTCGTCGTACAGCGCAAGCCCAAACATGCCGCGCAGTTTCTTCACGCAGTCGGCCCCCATCTCTTCGTAGAGATGGATGATCACTTCGGTATCGGTATGTGTGTAGAAGGTGTGCCCGCGCTCGACCAGTCCGCTGCGCAGTTCGTGAAAGTTATAGATCTCGCCGTTATAGACCAGCCAGATGGTTTTGTCTTCGTTGTGAATGGGCTGGTGTCCGCCCGCCAGGTCGATGATGCTCAGCCGGCGCATGCCCAGGCCGACGGGACCGCGCGCGTAGATGCCTTCGTCGTCCGGCCCGCGGTGCACGATGCTTTGGCACATCCGGTGGACATCGGCAGCGTCGACTACTTCATCGCGCCGCCCCACCATGCCGGCTATTCCACACACTGCTCAACCTCCGTCGCCTGGTTCGCTGCATTGGAAGCGCCCGTCTTTGGCCGCGTGCCCTGCACCGCGATGGGCTCGCCGACGACGCGCAAGTCTTCCAGTCCACAAGTCTCAAACCAGCGGAAAACTTCTTCGTAGGTGTGCTTCGACTGATACCACGGGGAGTACCAGTCAAACGTATCGAGCACGCGCCACTCCGGATCAGGGTTGTGCGACATCGGCAGCGCCCACGCCAATGCACTACTGGCGCGCCTTCCGACGACCGGAATCTTCTTCAACACTTTATGAATTCCATACAGTGGAATCACCACATTGCACAGCGGATGCAGCGTCTCTGGCTTCATGCGCCGCGTAACTTTCCGGTAGACATCGCTCATCCGGTACCAGGCGTTGTAAGCGCTGTACAACCAGATTGCGATCCGCCCGCCCGGCTTCAGCAACCGAGGCAGGCTCTTGAAAGCCTGTTCGCAATCGGGAGTATGATGCAGCACCCCGATGCTGTAGATGTAATCGAAGCTTTCGGGAGCAAACGGCAGTTTGAAAACATCAGCCTGAAAGAAGGTAGCTTGCCGCTCTGACAAGTTCTTGGCCGCCACTTCGCATGCCAGGCTCAGATCAATGCCCACCACGCGGGCCCCCCAGCGCGTCGCAATTTCCGCAAACCGTCCCATGCCGCAGCCCACATCGAGAACCAGTTTGCCCGCCAAATCCTCCGGACGAAATCCCGTGCGCCGGATAAAACGCTTCTTCGGAGCGACGGCTCGCAGCGTCATCCATTTGGGTGCGCGCATACAGCTTCCACTGGAAGCCAAAGCTGCCGGCGTAATTCTGCTCGTCAACGAAGCGCAGCACGCCCTTCAGCATCGGGTATTCGCGGCCGCAGTTGTTGCAGACCAGTCCGTTGGCGCTGTTGCGCAATCTCCCCTGACAGCTAAGGCAGCGAAGAATCGCCAGTACTTCTTCAGCGACTCCAGGCGAATTCACGTTCTTTGTCTCCGACATATCCACTTTCTTGCCGACCTCCGTCTCCAGCCTTGATGTCCGTTCCGTTCGCGCCCGATTCATTCTTGGCCGCGATCTGGTAGAGCGCGCATATGTATCCGACAATGAAGTAGGGGAACAGGTTGTACTCGGTGGAGGCGAACATGGCTCCTGCGGCATAAGCGGTCACCGCGGCCCACAACGCGCTCGTCCACAGTCGAATCTCGGGATCAGTCTTGTAGCTGGGTAGCTTGCGGATGCTGCGTACTCGTCGCATGGAACCGCCCAACAGCACCAGGAACAACACCAGCGCGGGAACCCCGGCCTCAGCTCCGAACTCAGTGTACGTGTTGTGCGCGACGCGCCATTCCCCCGTAACGGCCGGAAAGTTCCCCGGCCCAATCCCAAAAATGGGATGGTGCACCATCAGTCTGATGCTTTCTTTCAACAACTCGGAACGCGCTTGCAGCGATCCTTCCCCGTGCGACTCCATCGTCCCGCTGATCTCAGCCCCCGCGGGACGCTTCACCAGGCTGGCAATACGCGAAAGGTAGCGGGGTGAGGCCGCCAGGAAGCCAACCGCCAGCACGCCAGCAATCGCGGTCGCTGCCAGCAGCATGAAGCGCTTGCCTTTCACCCCAAACTCCCACAGGCAAATGAGTCCGGTAATCACCACCGCGATCATGCCGCTTCTTGAGTAGGTGGCGACCACGCCATATAAAAGAGCGAACAGCGAAAGTCCCCAGAGGATTCTTCGGAGTCCGTTCTTGTCCGCAAACATGAACGCCATGCACAGCGGGAAGTTGATCGCGATGTTGATGGCCAGATCGTTCGGGTTTTCCAGAATTCCCTTCTGGATTCCCAGCAGGCGGCCATCTTTTGTGTGATGAACCAGGATCGAGCCCACGGTAATCAACGCCACTGCCGAGGCCTGAATGTACAGCAGCTTGCGCAGCTGGCTCATCTTCGTGATTACGAGTGAAATCAGAAGCGCAACGATTACGCCCTTCGAAAACTTGTTGACGACGGTGTCGAAAGCCCCGCCTTTCCAGAACGCAGTCGGGATGGTCAGAATCATCTGGACTAGCAGGACCAGCAACACCTTCATTTCGAAGGGCAGAGTGCCGCGATCCTTGCGCTTCACGCCAAAAACCAAACCCAGCAGCGCGATGCCGCCGGCAATCTTTCCCATCGGGATGTGGTGCAGACCCGGAATAAAATCTTCCGGCCGGAAAAAGTACAAGAAAGAGAACAGGACCAGCGCGCGGTAGGCCAAAGTGGTGCGCTGTGGCTGCTGGTACGAGTCGAACTGTCCATTCGCCGGAGTTAGGACTGCTTGATTCATATTTGCCTTGAAAATCGCTTTACCGCGTCCAGGCGACCTTTCTTCCGGTCACGAAGTTTGCAAAGGCCACGACGGCCGCAGTGTTCAAAACCACAAATGTGAAAGCCGCATCCGAAGCCCGCGCCACCGGACCTAACTTCATCCTCGCCATACCCGCCAGGCTTAGCGCATAAAACGCAAGCTGTAAGAATAGCGCTGCGCGGTAAAACGGCTGCGGAACCAACGCGCACGCGATCAGTGCCGCCACCAGCGCGAACGGCACAATCAGCCGCAAGCAGCTTGTGGCTGACAAACTCAAAACGAATTGCGTTCTCTCCACTCAACAGCCACGGCTGCAGTTGCAGCAGTTGGTAGTTGCCGCTCAGGGTGCGCACTTTCCGAGCAAACTCGCGCTCTGCTCCCTGGTCCGGCAAATCCCACGCCCGCGCCCTGGGCTCGAAGATCACGCGCTTCCCTGCCTTCACCACCTGCATCGGGATGTACACATCGTCGAGCAAGGTCTCCGGCGGAATGGGCTGCAGCAATTCCCGCCGCACTCCGTAGAACGCGCCCGTCGCACCCACGACCGAACCCGACGCTGACTCCAGTATCGCGAATGGTCTTTTCGATTCGCCAGTAGAGTCCCATGCCGCGATTCTTTTCGCCGGCCGCCGGATCGCCCAACATCAACTCCCCGCTCACGCATCCGACCTGCGGATCCGCGAAGTCCTGCACCAGCAGCCGCAGGCCCTGCGCTTCCAGTGTCTGCCGCACATCTGTAAAGACCACGATCTCTCCATGTGCGAGTTTCCAGCGCATCGTTCAGTCCGGAAGCCTTTCCGCGCGACAATTGGTTCAGACACGGCATGCACGCGCGGATTGTGTGCATAGTCCCGCAAAATCGCTTCCGTCCCATCTGTCGATCCGTCGGAAACCACAACGACCTCGGCATTCTGCTCCGGATAGTCGAGCGCCAGCAGGTTCTCCATTTTGCGCGCCACCATTTTCTCTTCGTTGCGCACCACCATCACGATGGAGACGAACGGCTCATTCGCGCCCGTCTGCACCGGCCACGGCTTCAGACGGCTGCGCACCCACAGCCACGCCGGATAGCCGGCGTACGTGTAGCCGATCACGACTACCGCGCTCCAGAAAACCCATCTCATTGCGCGCCCCGGCCCAGCAGAACGATCTTGATGGTCTGGAACATGATCAGGATGTCCAGGCCCAGCGACGCGTTCTTGATGTAGAACAGGTCGTACTGCAGTTTCTCCTTCGCGTCTTCCACCGTGTTGCCGTACTTGTAGCGCACCTGCGCCCAGCCGGTGATTCCGGGACGCACCGCGTGGCGCACGCCGTAATACGGAATCTCTTTCGTCAGCCACTCGACGAATTCAGGGCGCTCCGGGCGCGGTCCGACGAAACCCATGTCGCCTTTGAATACGCACCACAGCTGCGGAATCTCGTCGATACGCGAGGAGCGCAGGAACTTCCCGATGCGCGTGATCCGCGGATCATCATCTCCCGCCCAGGTCGGCCCGGTATCGGCTTCGGCATCCTGCCGCATGGTGCGGAATTTGTAGCAATAAGAACGTATGCCCGCGCGGCCCACTCGCTTCTGCCGGTACAGGATCGGGCCCTTTCGAATCCAGCTTGATGGCGAGAATCACGAACGGCAGGAACGGAAGCACCACGAGCAGGAGGATCAGCGACACGAACATCGAAAGCGCGCGCCGCATGACGTTGAAACTCGTGCTGAAGCGGAACCCATCGGCAAAAATCAGCCAGCTCGGGATAAAGCTGGTCCACTTCGATGCGCCCGGAAATCTTCTCCAGCCACGAGGTCGCTTCTTCGATGCGCACGCCGTTCAGCCGCAACTGCAGCAATTCTTCGACCGGAAAGGTTCCGCGCCGGTCCGGCATGGCCACGATCACGCGCTGCACGGGCTGGATACTGGTCACTTCCATCAGATGTGCGGCCGCCGACTCGCGCGTCAGCGCGCCTTCTACGTTACCGCTCCAGCCAATCACGTCCACACCCAGTTCCTTGCGCTGCCGCAAGCCCTGCACCAGCCGCTGTGCGCGTTCGCCGGTTCCCAGAACGTAGACTTTCTCCTGCATGAATGGTTGCTGCACCAGCCAGCCATACGCAGCCCGCCACGCCACCAGGCCGACCGTGAGGAGGACCAGTCCAATCAACGAAGCGTTATTGCCGGGAAGAATGTTCGGGATCGAACCAGCTCACTGCCGCCAGCAGGAAGGCAAGCAAGCCGGGCACCAGGAAGAGGCGAAAATACATCTCGCCCTTGGCTTCAAAGCGGGAGGCGTCGTACAGGTCAAACCAGTGCGAGCAGATCAGAACTACCAGCGTGGCGACGATGACTTTCAGATACCCATACTCGTAGTTCAGAACAATGTACCGGTCATCCGGGAATGCAAGCATCATCCCCAGCAGAAACGACGAGAAGACCACCATCGTTTCCACGGCCAGCAGCACCAAGGCGCGGACCGGATAATAGACATTGAACAGTCGGATCAAGGGGGCCCTTGTGACTACTTCTGCTTCTTCTCGTAAACTTCGTAGTAATAGCGCGAATACGTATCCGCGCGCGTGATTCCGTTGAGCACCACTCCCACCATGGTCTTGCCCTGGAATTCCTGCCGAGCGCTCTGCGCCGTGTCATACGGGGTAGCGTTCGAGCGCACCACCATCAGAACGCCGTCGCAGTAGTTCGCCAGCTGGCTGGCATCGGACACGGGTACCGCCGGCGGCGAATCCACGATGATCCAATCAAACAGCGTTTCCACCCGCTGCATCAGCGTCTTCATCCGGCCGTTCGCGATCAGTTCGGCCGGATGCGCGACTGTCCGCCCGCAAGGAATGAAGAACAGGTTGTCCATCGGATCCGCGCTGCATGATCGAGAACTCGTCGCTCTCGCCGAGCAGGTAATCCGCGAGCCCGGGCGAAGAGGTCGTGCCCAGCGCCGAGTGCAGCCGCGCCACGCGCAGATCGCCGTCGATCAGCAGCACGCGCCGTCCATGCTGGCGGACCAGCACCTGCGCCAGGTTCGCCGACACAAATGATTTTCCTTCCTGCGGCAGAGCGCTCGTCACCAGGATTCTCTTGAGCGAGGTCTTCTCGCGCATCTGGTACAGGCGCGAGCGCAGCGTGCGGAACTGTTCAGCGCCCAGCGCATTCTCTTCCTGGTTGAAGAAGAGCATGGTCTTGGCATCGGGCTTCCACTCGCACTGGGTGCAGCGCGCCAGCAGAGTGTCGAGCGTGAATGGGCTCGAGAAAGACGGCATGCCATGCCCGCCGCGGAGGGGCGGAAACCGCGTTCACGGACGCGGCCGGCATAGCCGGGCGCGCGACGTCTCCGTGCCACCGGATCAGGTTCCTGCGCCGGCAAATCCATCACGGGAGATGCATCCGTGCGGGTTCCCTGGGATGCCGCCCTTTCCTGTTCGGCTCGTTTGAGTGCTTCGTGAATTCGGCTCATGATTTCCTCTCTTTGGGCAGATCTTGTTCACTTTGCCGCAGCCGGTCTGCCAAGGTGGCCAGCGTGCGCAATGCTTCTACCAGATCGAATCGTTCGGCGCCGGGCGCCGCCGCTGGCGCCGCCGGAACAGTCATCGCTCCCGACGCCACGTTGTCGCTCAAATCAAAGTCGCGGGCCACTGCGTCCACCACGGCCTCGCTGATCGTCGACTTCTGATCGACGAACGCGCTCACCAGGCAGTGTTCGCAGAGCAGGTTGACCACGCGCGGAATGCCGTTCGAGTACTTGTGAACCGCGTTCAGCGCATCGCCATCGAAAATCTGCCGCCCGTCGGACCCGGCAATGCGCAGCCGCTGCTGCACGTACGCCTTGGTCTCCTCGATCGTCAGCGGATGCGTCTTCGCGCGTAGCGTCAGCCGCTGCCGCAACTGGCGCAATTGCGGCTGCTTCAGCTTGGTTTCCAGTTCCGGCTGTCCGACCAGCACGATCTGCAGCAGTTTCTCGGTGAAGGTCTCGAGATTGGTCAGCATGCGGATCTCTTCGAGCACTTCATCGGTCAGGTTCTGCGCCTCGTCCACGATCAGCACCGCCGTCTCGCCCGCCCGGTACCGGTCCAGCAGCCAGTTGTAGAGCCGCTGCAGAATCTGGCTTTTCGATTTCGAGTCGCACGGAATTCCGAAGTCCGCCATCATGTAATCGAGGAACTGCGGAACATTCATGCGCGAGTTGAAAACGAAAGCCGTCGCCACCTGCTGCAGACGCAGCCACTCCAGCAGCTTGTTGATGAGCGTCGTTTTGCCGGTGCCAACTTCGCCGGTCAGCAGAACAAACCCCTTCCGGCTCTGGATGCCGTAGGTCAGGCAGGCCAGCGCCTCTTCCGTATGCCGCGTCAGAAACAGATAACGCGGATCCGGATTTACGTTGAACGGGTTGGCTCGTAATCCAAAAAACTCTTTGTACATACGGTCGCCTAGACCCCGACTTTCTCTTCAGACTCCGTTTTATCTTTCTCACGGCCCCAGAATTTCCCGTTCCCGTTCTTCTGGGGATCTTCTGTCACCCACGGCAGCGATACCAGCACCGGCATCTGCAAGCTGGCCAGCACATCGGCTTCGTTACGAATCGACTTGTCGCGCAACTCAAGCCACAGCGCCAGGCCCATGCCAATCACAAGCCCAGATCCCAAGCCGCCCGCCGCGAACAGCAAGCGGTTTGGAAAGCTCGGAGACTCGGGCAGATTCGCCGCATTCAGCAGGTGCATCTGTTCGCCTTGCTGGCGGCGTTCCATGTCGGTCGCCATCTCGGATGTGCTTTTCTTCGCAAGCAGGTCGTTGTAGAACTTCTGCGCCGACTCGTAATCGCGGGTCAGCAGTTTGTACTTCTCTTCCACTCCCGGACTGATTGCCACCCGGCTCTGATACATCTTGATCTGCTCGCCGATGCGCTTCTGCTCGCGCGTCGCCTGGGTCAGCACGTCTTCGTACTGGTGAACCTGCATGCGCAGCTGCCGGATCTCCGGCGGCTCGCTCGCGCTTGCCTTCGCGTTCGCTTCCCCACCCTTGGCCGCGGCTTCGTTGACTTCCGCCAGCTTCTTCTTCACCTCGGCGATATCCGCCTTGGTCTTGATCACGTCCGGATGATCTTCGGTGTAGCGCGCCTGCAGCGAGAGCAACTGGCTCTGCAACGAGCTCAGCTGTGTTTCGAGACTCTGCGGATTGTTACTTCCCTGCGACGACTTCCACGCCGACAACTGTTGCGCCAGCAGCGATTCGGTATACGACTTATCTTGCTGGGCGCGGTTCACGGTCTGTGTGTTGGCATCGAACTGCGAGTTCAGCGTGCCCAACACCTTCAGGTTGTTATCTTCGTCGCCGGGCAGCTGTCCCGAGTACTGCCGCTTGAACTCGGCCAGCTTGGCATCCTGGTCATCCAGGTTGCGCTTGGCTTCTTCCAATTGCCGCGAGATGAATTCGGTCGTGCCGATCGCCATCTGTTCGCGCGAGTTCTGGAACTCGGTCAGCATCGCCGACGTCAGGTCGTTACAGATGTCCTGCGCATCGTGCGGGTTCGCGGTCGTGAAGTTCACGTAGAACCCGGGAACGCTTCCCTGCCCTTGCTTCCGCTTGCCGCCACCCGTGTTTGCGATCGCACCCAGGTCGGTAACCACGGGCTCGATCTGCACGCCGCTGCGCACTTCTTCAAGCACGTCGTCAAGATTCTTGCCGCCCTTGAACAGGTTCGGGCGCTTCTCGACGATCGGCTGCAGCCGGTTCCGGCCCATCACCTGCTGCTGCATGGTGGCGATGCGCTGCGCAAGATCGGCCGTCACCACCGGCTGCACCACGCCTTCCGGTACTTTCTGTCCCTCCACCAGGACCAGCGATTGTGACGTGTACTTCGCGGTGAAGAAGTAAGAAATCAGAAATCCGACCAGCGGCGCCAGCAGCGCCGGGATCAGGATCATCTTCATCCGCCGGCGAAGCATCGCCAGGTAATCGTCAAGTGTGAGATCGCGATTTTCAATCATTCCAGTATTTCCGTTCTGACCGCCTCTTAGGACGGTCTCAAAATTAGTCGATCCGGATCGGCCGGAAGTGCCAATCCACGCCAAATGTCAGTACGTGTCTTACCGAGATTCGATCGCAGACCTGTTGTCCTGCGACAGGACAGGTGTCGAAAATCTGATCGTTCCACTGATACGCCAGGTAGGTTCCCCAGTTGTATCCAAACTCCCGCCGCAGCGCGAGACCCGCAAACCCGTAGTTGTACGAGGTCGAGGCCACGCCCTGCACGCTCGACTGTAGCCGCCGGTTGTGCGCAAAGCCCAGCGCCGCATGGGCCGTGTAGCGCCGGCCCAGTTTGTGTTCCAGTTCCAGGCGAGCCACGTTGCTCTCTGCGCCCGCAAAGAATCCCGACCCGCTGTTGTCGAAGCGCTCGAAGCTCAGCATCGTCGACGTGTTTCGAAACTGGTACCGCAACGTGGCTTGTCCTGCCCCCGAGATCCGGGTGGTCGTTCCTGTAATCGGATCCTGAGTCCGCGTCCACTGCGGCCCTGCGCCGAAAACCAAGTCCATCCTGCCCGACACGCGATGTCCGTACATTAGCTGCATGACGTGCGAGATGACGTTATCGGCGCCCACCTCTGACGGGAAATGAAAGGATTGGAATCCGTAGCTGAGCGCCACCTGGTCTTTCTTGGAAACCGTATGGCTGTAGCCTGCTTGCGCTCCCAGCTGTTCGCTGTTGATGAAGCCCTGCGAGTTGTCGGTGAAGTGCGTTAGTCCGTACGCTCCTGCCGCCGTCAGCGAAGAACGTGGGCTGAGACCCTGGACCACATCTACAATCCCGGTGTTCGTGATGCGCGGTGCCTGGCCGAACGAGCCGAACTGCTGTGCGCCCAATGCTCCGTAATGTCCGCCCAATCCGCCGCCTAGCATACCCATGCCTTCGCCCAGACCGCCCAGTCCCAACTGGAAACCCCCGGACCCGCCAAACGCCCCCGCGCCAAACGAGCCTTCCGGCAAGTAGCTGAATGAGTCACGCATCGTAAGCTGGCCGGTCCGCCAGAGAATCGACTGCTGCGCCTGCACTTTCTGAATCTGTTTCAACCCGTTGCCGGCTTGGTTGTAATACCCGACCCCGCCCACATACGCGGCCGCCAACTGGTAGCGCCGCCACAATCGCTGCATGGTCAGTCCGCCCAGGCCGCGCGTCACCGAGTGCCAGGCCGGACGCGCATCGCTGCCGATGTTCGAGTCCAGTGACTCGCTGCCTTCCACGCCGCCCACCAGCATGCTGCGCGGCTGGAAGTTCGGCTCGAGTGACGGCTGGTCGAGACCCGAGATCGGCGGGTTTTCGTTCACGATCACGGGCGGATTCTCAGGACCAAACGCCGCGGGCGGCTGTGTTCTCTGCGAATCATCCGGAGCCTGCTGCGTGTCTGCTGGCGTCTGTTGGGCACCGCCCGGAGCCTGCTGCGGATCGTTCTGGCCCCACGCGGCGCCAGTCGTCATCGCCAGCCACAACAGCGCACAAATTGTTTTATTCGTCTTCATCATGCAATCCTTACGGGACGACAATGGTGTCTCCGGGCTTGAGGATGATGTTCTGATTGATTCCTTCGCCCTTCAGCAGTTCCCGGTAATGGACTGGCAGCTTCTGTTGCTTGCCGTTCTCCGTGCGCAGGATGTAAATACCTTTCGTGTTGGCGAATTGCGAAAATCCGGAGGAAGCCAGCGCCTGCAATACCGTCATGTTGGGCTGCAGTGGAGTCGCGCCCGGGTGCAGCACTTCGCCCAGGATGTAAATCTTCTGGCTGTTCATCGCCGTGACCACAACTGTCACGCGCGGATCCGCGATGTACTTCTTCAGTTTGTTAGTGATGGAGTCAGCGAGCTGGCTCGGCGTCAAGCCCGAAGCCGGCACGTCGTTCAACAGCGGCATTGAAATTTTCCCATCCGGCCTCACCGGCAACGACTCGGTAAGATCCGGCTCTTTCCACACGGAAATGTGCAGCATGTCGTTCGCGCCGATCACATAATCCGGGCCTGCCACCGAAACCGGTTCGCTTTGCGGCTTATCCGCCGTCGCGGGCTTCGCCTCGTCGGCGGCTTTCGCATTCGCTTGCGCCCAGCCGCTGGTCACCATCGTTGCTGCCAACAGAAAAATTGCCAGATTTTTGCTGCGCTTCATGTGTTCTCCTGAAACCTTATGACGCTCCGTACTCGTGGTACCCGATCTGCTTCAACTTGTAGAGCAGGGCCTTGTAACTGATTTGCAATTCCTGCGCTGCCCGACGGCGGTTCCAGCGCGTGCGCTGCAACACCCGTAAAATCAATTCCTTCTCCGCTTCCCGCGATGCGGCGCGCGAGGCTTGCTTCAGCGAAATCCGCTCGCCATTTCCACTGCGCTCCGAGCGCGTAAGCAAGGAACGCAATCCGCCCATGGCCACTGACTCATCGCCCAGCGCCACGATCGCCTTGGCAGCGTCTTCCAGTTCGCGGATATTTCCCGGCCACGCATATTCCTGAAACAAGTGCTGCGTTGCCTCGCTCAGTCGTGGTACAGGACGCCGGAAGTCCCGCGCGTACTTCGCCAAAAAGAAACTCACCAGCGATGGAATATCTTCCCGGCGCTGCCGCAGAGGCGGTAACCGCAGGCATACTCCACTCAACCGGTAGTAAGCGTCCTCGCGAAAACGGCCCGCTCGCACTTCCGCTTCCAGGTCGCGAGCGGTCCCGCAAATCACCCGGGCCCGTACGCCATGTCCGTTGCCGTTCCCTTCCGAGACGCGCAGTACCGATAGCAACGCTTCCTGGCACGCCGGACTGAGATCCGCAAGCTCTTCGAAATAAACTGTCCCCGACTCGAACACTCCGCCGATCGCATCCGCGCCGCCGTTCAGCATCGACTCGGTGACGTCCGCGCAAGAAACAACCCGGAAAGGTTCTTCCCGGTGCGCCGACATCTGATGAATGCGTTCGGCAGTCGCCTTTTTTCCCGTACCCGACTCAGCCAGCAACAGCACTGGCACTTCACTTCGCGCCAACTCCCGCATCACCACATCCAGAGACTTCATGCTCTGGCCAATTCCCTCGACGAAATCACAGCTGTTCGCGTCCCCTTGGGGCGCAAAAGCTTTCGTCTCAGTCAATTCCGGGAATTCTTTTGCCATATTGGCTCTAGTTCGGGTCCGGGGGAATAACGCTAAAGGGTCGGATGTTTTTGCTATAGCCTCCCTAAGCAAGGCTGGTGCCAAGCCCGCGCTTTCCGATACCCCTTCCAGAAAGGATATATGTTTATTATTTTCAGCAGCTTGGAGGATAGCTGCGGCACCGTTCATCGGCTCATTCGAATGTCCCACAGCCTACTATATGGGCATGATAAGGGAAAGTTTTTACCCACTCCACAGTAACCAACGGTGGTTACTTTTCCCCAAAGGCCTCTCAATCTCACTTAAATGTCTCGGATCCAAGGAGGTAGCGCTCGTCCTTTGTGCCGCAGATTCGTCCATCACACGGGAAAAGCTGCGGTTTCAAGTGTCCAATGTTTTTCCACATCAGACGCTTTCGACACCTTCAACGGATGGGTGGAAAGAAGCTCCTAAGCGCTTGATTTTTAGGACGCCCTTCGGGCACAAGTTGGCAATGCGTTTAGATACGGATCGGGAAGGCAAATTACCAACTTTGCTTACGGATCTGTTCGGCGAGGCGGGAAGTGTAGTCGGTCGCTCCTTGTAGGTTCAAGTGATAGCCGTCGCGGTAAAGGCTTCGCGGATATTCTCCCGGCGGAGATAGCACCCAAACGGGCACCCCGACGTCCGCTCCCACCTGCTGAATATCCCGAGAGTAGTCTTCCCGCAAAGCGGGGGGGACCATCAGCACGATTTTGACGCCGTAGGTGCGCGAGAGCTCAGCCAATTCCGGCAAGCGCTTCTTCGCCATACCCACCAGCACTTCCTGCTCGTGGATGTGCGCGCCGTGGTCCGCGATGCGTCCAGCCAGCGCCCGAAAGTTCGGCACAAGGATAATTAGTACGCGCTGCCGGATAACGCCTTTGTCCGCCAGCCAGTTGCTCCAGTGGGCGAAGAAATAAGTGCTCGCGGTGGTGCGGTCGAGATTGGTTTCCTGAATCGCCAACGGCAAATCGCGTGCGCTCATCTGCCGGTGCGCGAACTCTTCGCCCAACGTTAATTTCGAAGCGAGCTCATCCGTTCCCAGTGCAAGCACGATGGCGCTGGGACGCGATCCTTCCTGCAGAAGTCGTCGCAGCCCAAAATACCAATCGAGAAAGTGCGTCTGCTCAATCCCCAACCGGCTCACTTCGTACTTCGGCGCAAGCTCGTCGTGCAACTTGTCTAGTTGCACGCCCTCCAGCAGCAGCGAATTACCCGCCAACAATACGGTTGGACGTCCGTCTGGAGCCGTCGGGCGCAATGCTCGCGCGGCCTTGAGCTCCACCTCGACGCGATGCTCAGTGCGGCTGAGATGATCGAGGACGATGGGCGATCCGAACTCAAATGCCAGCAGAATCAGCCCCAAGCCCACCAGCAGAACGATGAAGCCTGTGCGCGCACTCCGGCCGCCTTTCTCTTGCAGCGCCGGAGCCGGCGCGGGCTCAGAACTGGAAATAGATGAATGCATTTGCTTGATTCGCCCCCATCAGGGCAATGACCACGGCGCACGCCAGCCCGAACGCCACTCGCCATCGCACCGGCGAGTACGCGAAACAGTATTCGGCGCCGCTCGTTTCCAGATAAATATCCAGTAACAACAACGGGATCGAGAATACCGCCAGGAATAAGAATGCTGCCGGGAATTCAGGCCGCCAACTCCACTTGCCCAGTCCCTTCAGCATTTCCCATGCTGCCCCTAGTGACTGCGCGCGGAAGAAGACCCAACTGATGCAAACCACGTGGAATATGAAGATGCGCTTGAGCCACTTCCACACAGCACTGGAGAAGATTGGCGTGCCTCCCATCAACTTCCGCTCCACTGCCAGGCTCGCGCCATGTTGTCCGCCCCAGAACACAAACGTCCAGTTGGCGCCATGCCACAATCCTCCCAGCAGCATCGTCAGCAGCAGGTTCCGATACGTGTTCGCTTCCCCCTTACGGTTGCCGCCAAGCGGAATGTAGAGGTAGTCGCGCAGCCAGGTACTCAAACTCACGTGCCACCGCCGCCAGAAGTCCTGAATGCTGTCCGCGAAGTACGGCTGGCGGAAATTCACCATGAAGTGGAAGCCCATCAGTTGCGCGCTTCCCCGCGCAATGTCGCTGTATCCGCTGAAGTCGCCGTAGATCTGCCATGCAAACGCATACATCCCGAGCAAAGTCACTGCCAGGCTGGGCTTGCCGAGCGCTCCCGAGAATGCCGCGTTCGCCACCAACGCGCAGTTGTCGGCAATCACGCATTTTCGAAATAGCCCTTCCATGATGAGCAGCAACCCATCGAACGCCTTGTCTGAATCCCAGTGCCGCGGCTTCTGAACCTGCGGCAGCAAATGCGCCGGGCGCTGGATCGGACCTGCAATCAGATGCGGAAACAGACTGATGAAGAGTCCATAGTCGAGGAACGACCGCGACGCCGGAAGCTTTCCCGAATAGACGTCAACGATGTAGGCGACTTCCTGGAAGGTGTAAAACGAAATCCCAGGCGGAAGAATGATCAGAAGAACGGGCAGCGAAGCCTTGATTCCCACCCCGGCCAGGACGTGCCCGAGTGAGTCCGCAAAGAAATTGAAATACTTGAAGAATCCCAGAATCGAAAAATTAATGACCAGCGACAAAGCCAGCAGCGACTTGCGAACCCGTGGATCTTCCGTGTCCGCAATGCGAATAGCGATGAAGTAGTCGATGACCGTCGACCCGATCATCAGGAGCAGGAACCGCCAGTCCCACCATCCATAGAAGAGGTAAGAGGCGGCCAGCAGAAAGCGGTTTTGATTGCGGAAGCCCAGCCGCCAATACGCCACTACTACAATGCACAGAAAGAGGATGTAAATCGGCGTATCGAAAAGCATGCGATTAACTTATGGAGTCTCGGATCGGCCCTGATTTCTCAGGATAACGCAGGTTCGCCCCTTACCGGATGGTCGCTTTGGTTCATTTGCGACGACCGTCACTCGCGCCCACCCTTCCCGGCCTTGCGGCATCATACTTCTTGACCGAAACAACTCCGGTACATAGCCCCTTCGCAGGGTGACCAAAGTCACACCTGCTGCATAGACTGATTGCGCCCCGACCCCAGTTCGCATATGCTTTTTATATCTCCTTCAATCATTTGAGTTTTGAGCCAAGCCGTCCAAACCGCGCCGTTGCCTGTTGAATCGCAGCCTTTTCCACGGCAGAGAGTGCCGTGGTGGCAGATACTCGCTTACGTTGCTGTCCTCGGATGGCTGTACGCCTCCGTACTCAGACACCTGGTCGGGCAGTGGGCGCATGATCCGAATTACTCGCACGGATTCTTCGTTCCTTTTTTTTCGCTTTTCGTCATCTGGAGCGAGCGGGACAAGCTTCGCAAACTCATTCTGCAACCGTCTTCCTCTGGATTGATCGTGCTCTTCTTTGGCCTGCTCGTTCTAGCCGCGGGCACACTGGGCGCGGAACTCTTCCTCTCGCGGGTCTCTCTGTTGTTGACCATCGCCGGCCTAATCGTCATCACCTTCGGGTGGAATCACATGCGGGCCCTATTGTTTCCGTGGATCTTCCTGCTGTTCATGATCCCGATCCCGGCGATCGTCCTCAACCAGATCACATTTCCTCTTCAGCTACTCGCCTCGAAGGCGGCTGCTGTCAGTCTTCCCCTGGTGGGTGTGCCTGTTCTGCGGGAAGGCAATATCATTCAATTGCCGGCCATGGCGCTGGAAGTCGCGGAAGCCTGCAGCGGGATTCGTTCCCTGATGTCGCTCGCGACCCTGGCCATCATTTACGGATACCTGCTCGAGCCCCGCACATCGATCCGCGTGATTCTCGCATTGGCATCCATCCCGATCGCAGTTCTGGCAAATAGTCTGCGCATCATTGGCACAGGCTTGCTGGTGCAATACTGGGATCCCGACAAGGCCCAGGGATTTTTTCACGAGTTTTCCGGTTGGGTGATCTTCGTCGTGTCGCTGGTCATGCTTTTCCTGCTCCATCGCGCTCTCCAGTGGATGTGGCCGGAAGGAGCTTCGCACGCATGAAATCCCAGGTCCGTTTCGTAATCGCATTCTCCCTTCTGCTGGGCACCGCGCTGTTCCTGCAGGCGCGCAATCGGGGCGAGGTTTTTCCGCCGCGCAAGCCGCTCTCCGGGTTCCCGCAACAACTGGCCGACTGGACTGGCACCGACGTTGAGATCGGCAAGGAAATTCTCGACGTCCTTGGCCCCGGCGATTTCATGCTGCGGGTTTATCGCCCCGACGATAACCGTGCGCCCGCCACCGATCTGTTCATCGCCTATTTCCCCAGCCAGCGCGCCGGCGACACCATTCACTCCCCCAAGAATTGCCTGCCGGGTGCGGGATGGACTCCGATTGATTCCTCGCGCATCTCGCTTTCCGTCGGCGGACACTCGCCCTTCCCGGTCAATCGCTACGTGATCGCCAAAGGCACCGACCGCTTGCTCGTTCTTTACTGGTACTGGGCGCATGACCGCGCCGTGGCGAGTGAATATTGGGCTAAGGTTTATCTGGTTACCGATTCGATCCGTATGAATCGCAGCGATGGCGCCCTGGTCCGCATTAACACGCGCATGCTTCCCGGCGAGTCCGTGGAAGCCGCGATGGCCAGGCTCACCCCTTTTGCCGGACAAGTGGTCCCGTTGTTGAACGAATACATCCCCCAATGAACTCCCGGAAACGCATCCGAACCTCAAGTCGATATCCGTGCGCCGCGCTCAGGTGCGGAGGTCACGATCTTGCGACACTCGCGTTTCCGAATGCTGAAATTTCGGTCGTCATCACTTCTTACAACTCTGTGCGTGCAACTCGCCCGCTCCAGGAGACTTAGCCATGAGGCGTGCTCCATCGGTTCATTTGTTGTTCGTCCTGACTCTTATCCTAGGCGTGCTCGCCGGGTGCTCGCGCGATCCCAACGTCCGCAAGCAGAAGTATTACGAGAGCGGACAGCGCTACTTTGAGAAAAGTAAGTTCCGTGAGGCGGCCATCCAGTACAGCAACGCCATCCAGGTGGATCCACGTTTCTCAGATGCACACTATCGCCTCGGCCTGACTTACCTCCGCCTCGGTGAGCCGAACCGCGCTTACCAGGAATTGCAGCGCACCATCGAATTGGATCCGACCAACTACGCGGCTCGCGTTGACATGGCGAACATGCTGATCGCCGCCAAGTTCTATAAGGAAGCGCAGGAGCAACTCGACGTCCTCACCGACAAACAGCCCAACAACCCCGACGTCCATATGGCGCTGGCAAATTTCAAAGCCCGCCAGGGAGACCTGCCCGCTGCGCTCCAAGAAATGCAGAAAGCGATTGCGCTCGATCCCAATCGCTCCGAAGCTTTCCTTAACCTGGCCATGTTGCAGATCGAAGCCCAGCAGTACGACGCCGCGGAGGCCAGCCTCAAGAAGGCTGCGGCCCTCGATCCGAAGGCGATGAACGCGCAGCTTGCGCTCGGCGGCTTCTACCAGACGCGCGGCCGACTGCCGGAATCCGAAGAGCAGTTCAAGCACGCCATAACGCTGGATCCCAAAAGTCCCGATCCGCGTTCCGCTCTCGTCCGGCTCTACATGATGGAAGGCAAGAAGGCTGATGCCGAATCCTTCCTCAAGCAGTCGAAGCAAGACTTGGGCGACAGTCCCGTTGGCTACCGTATGCTGGGCGATTTTTATTTCGCCACCGGCGACCTCGACAAAGCGGTCCATGAATACGAGGCCGTCTACAAAGATCATCCCAAAGACATTCAGACCAAGAAAAACTTTATCCAGCTGCTCATCCTCAAGAATCGCCTGGATGAAGCCCGCAGGCTGGACGAAGAAATCCTGAAAGCTAGCCCGCAAGACAACGAAGCCCTCATCTACAAAGGGCAAATCAAAATGCGCGATGGCCACCTCGACGAGGCCATCAACGCGCTACAGAGCGCGCTCAAAAGCGATCCTGATAACGCCGTGGCTCACTATCACCTGGGCTTGGCCTTCGACCAGCAGGGCAGCCTGTCGCGCGCCGAGAGCGAATGGCGCAACGCAGTGCGTCTGAAGCCCGATCTCATCGAGGCGCAACGCGCTTTGGCTGCCGTTTCCGTTCGCAAGAACGATTGGGACAGCCTCAGGCAGATCGCAACCACCATTATTCAGGCTCAGCCCAACTCTCCCGACGGTTACGCCATGCGTAGCATCGCCGACGTCAACCAGAAACAGTTTCCGAACGCTGAGCAGGACATCACCAAAGCCATGTCGGTGGCGCCGCAGAGTCCGGTCGGGTTCGTTCAGATGGGCAACCTGCGCCTGCTGCAGAAGCAGTACGATCCCGCGATCAAGGCCTATCAGAAAGCCCTCGATGTCGATCCCTCGAATTCGGACGCGCTCGGCGGCCTGATGAATGCCTACCTCGCGCAAAAGCAGACCGACCAGGCCGTCGCCGCCGCCAACGCGCAGATTGCGAAGGTGCCCAACAGCAGCGCTTTCTACGACCTTCTCGGCACGGTTCTGTTCAACAACAAGAAGGACTACGCAGCCGCGGAAACCGCCTTGCGCAAGGCCGCGGACCTCGACAAGAAAAACTCCGACGCGCTTCTGAAGCTCGGCCAAGTCCTGAATGCTCAGGGGTCGACCGACAAGGCCATCGCCACCTTCCAGCAATCGCTCAAGGACAATCCTAACGAGGTCTCTTTCTACATCTTGCTGGGTGAGCTCTATGAAGGACAGAAAAAGTGGGATGACGCGCGCGGCATGTATCAGAAGGCTCTGACCATTCAACCGGACAACCCGGTGGCCTCGAATAACCTCGCGTACGTCATGCTGCAGCAGGGTGGAAATATCGACATGGCGATCTCGCTCGCGCAAACCGCACGTCGCCTCATGCCCGACAGTCCAAACGCCGCCGACACTCTGGGTTGGGCCTACTACAAGAAAGGCCTCTACCCGACTGCGATCGACTTGTTCAAAGAAGCACTGAAGAAGGTGCCGAACGATCCCACTTTCCAGGAACACCTGCGGCAGGCCCAGCAGGCTCAGCCGCAGCAGTCCGGGAGTTAAGGTTCACAATTGGTGCCGGCATCTTGCCGGCAGTTGCGAGGGCATCCTCGCCCTCGCATCAGGCAGCAGAAATCTCAGCAGGCGCGCGCTGCGTCTTGTGAGGGCTCGCGGTTTGCTCGCAGCTCGCAGCAATCGGCATAGGGGGAGTGGTCACCCACTCTCCCCTGCCACACCACCGTACATGCGGGTCCGCATACGGCGGTTCGGTGCGGTTGAGCTAGAGTACGTCCAGCAACCGAGGAAGTCCGCACGAGTCGAAGTAAGCAAGCGGAAAGGCGTACTGCAAAGCCGGGCTGTTGGCCAAGCGCCAGGGGCCATGGGCACTGCCGGCGGTTTGGGCCGCGAGGTCATGTCCGATGTTCCGTTGGCGTAGCCGAACATACCGCACCTTGCTGCGCTTCCATTGCTTCCAGATCACGGATCGCAGCCTGCGCCGCATCCATGCCTCTAGCTTTTGCAGCACCGAGGGCGTCTGACTGAAGCCGAAGTAGCCCTTCCAGCCACGTAGGTAGCTGGCCAGTTCCTTCGTCATCTGTTCCAGACTGATGCCCCGTGTCCGTCGCGTAAGTTCCCGTATCCTTTGCTTACACCGGAACAGAGCCTTAGGCGCGATGCGCCGTTTCGGTTCTCTCCCACCGGTAAAGCTGAAGCCCAGAAACTTGCGCTCCTGCGGTCGCGCCACCGCACTCTTCGCCTCGTTCACCTTGAGCTTGAGCCGTCGCCTGATGAAGCTCGTCACGCTCTGCATCACTCGCTTCCCCGCCCGCTCGCTCGCCACGTAGATATTGCAGTCATCCGCGTAGCGCACGAAGCGGTGCTTGCGCCGCTCCAGCTCCCGGTCGAGTTCGTCGAGCACCAGGTTCGACAGCAGTGGTGACAAAGGCCCGCCTTGCGGCGTTCCTTCCTCCACCGGACTCACCAGCCCGTTCTCCATCACGCCCGCCTTCAGGAATGCTCGGATCAACTTGAGCATCCTCTTGTCGCTGACCCGCCGCGCTATCGCCGCCATCAGCTTGTCGTGATTGACCCGGTCGAAAAACTTTTCCAGATCGAGATCCACCACCCAGCGGTTGCCTTCGGCGATATACTGCTGGGCCTTGGCCACCGCCTGATGCGCCGAGCGTCCGGGCGAAACCCGTGACTGTGTTCGGAAAACGTCCGGTCCCATCTGCCTTGCAGAACCTGCATCACCGCCTGCTGGATAAAGCGGTCCAGCACCGTCGGGATGCCCAGCTTGCGCATCCCTCCGTCCGGCTTCGCTATCTCTACCCGCTTCACCGGTTGCGGCTTGTAAGTCCCGCTCAACAGTTGTTCCCGGATCGCTGGCCAGTGCTGCTTCAGGTAGCCGGGCAACTCTTCGACCTTCATGCCGTCGATTCCCGGACTTCCCTTGTTGGCCTTCACTCGCTCGTAAAGCCTGCAGACAGTTTTCCCGCCCGCAGACCTCTTCCATCAGTTGCTCTTCTCCAGCCGGGCTTTCGGTTTCGCATTTCGCCGTGGACGATTCGGTCCCTTCCCGCGGAGCCCTTGGAGCTTCACTCCTCCCCTCCTCGCTAAAGGCCAGCACCATCTGAAGCTGGTTTTTCTGCCGCTTGTCGCTCATCGAGTCGTGCGGCCTACTTGCCGCTCCTTACCGTTTGGGCCTTCGTCCTTGCGGCCTACTATGCCCGCTGCTGACTTCTGCCCCACGGTCAAGATGGATTGCTCCATCCTCAGTCCCGATTCCGTGACATGCGACAGACCTCCCGAGGTAAGTTCGACCGCCTTCGACGCGCAACCGCCGGATTTACCACCAGTGTCCTTGATGGATATGGGCTTCGCTGTCCTTTGCCAGCTCGCCCCACACCGTATGCCTCGTCATCCGGTTCTTGTTCATCGGCTCGCGCCTTTGCTCCACGCTTCTTTCAGACCCCGCCTCACGACGACGCCCTTGCGCTTCTCTAGCCCTTCACCTCCACCAGGTTGGGAAGGGGACTTTCACCTCCAAGCTGTCGAACATGCTCGGCACACAAAACAAAACCCGCCGCATCCCCGCGGCGGGTTTGTCGTTCAGGAGTCGTTCTACTGCGTGTCGAACTAGGACAAGCTCAGCTTGCGCCGAATCGCACCAGCCAAACCAATCAAACCAGTTCCAAACAGGCTCAGCGTGCCCGGCTCAGGAACGGAAAGGCTGGTATCGCCGCTCTCAAGACGGACGCTGCCATTGAAGAAGCCTTTGCCCGTATTCACGGTGAGCTGCGCCGTGGCTCCGACTTGTCCATTTGCACTCACCAATGCGCCACTCAACGTGTAGTTGTGGGTGCCGTTGGCAAGTAACGTCGGTGTCCAACTTACAGGGCCGCTGAAGGTGCCGCTAAAAATCACCCCATTCGGAACACCATTGGTTCCGTTGCCCGTGATTACGAAGCTGCCGCCCGCCGCCAGTGTGCCGCCCTGCTGAGCGTTGCCGCTCGTGAAGGCACCCGTCGTGAAGCTGAGAGAGCCGAGGTTTGATCCGACAGCGCTGCCGTAGATCATCAGCGTGGAGCCGGTCAGCGAAAGGCCGCTTGCATTCCCCGTAAGCGTACCCCCTTTATTGGTCATGCCGATGCTGCTGTCTGCGAAAGCTGTCATTGGCAGGGCCAGTGCCAGAACAGCCAGCAATAATACTTTCTTAACCATGAATTTACTGCCTCCTAGGAAGGTTCCGAATCGCCAGCCTCCGGGGGAGTGAGACCGCTTTGGGTATTGCATCTCGTAGGGGTTAGAGATACAACTGCACCCGCACACAGTAGAGCACTCATCATACCAAAGGGTACGGGAAAGAACACACATCTAATCATGCATTTAGGGTAGGTAACGTTACCTCATTGATACTAAAGGTGCAAAGCACTGCGCAGGAACACAACTTCCCTTCGGCCGGTTTCCGTCTTTCCACAGCCCCAAAAACTAAGCGCAGCAAGGTTTTTAGTTTTCCTTGCTGCGCCTGATTTTCCGTCCACCCTTTTAGTGAGCTTGTTAACCGACTTGCTGTTAGTCCGCGGCGATTCCGGTATTGGCACCTTCGCGGCGCCGTACTGCTCGATTCGACGGCAGCCCCGCATCGCGGATCTTATACAACAGTGCGCGGTAGCTGATGCTCAGCGCGCGCGCTGCCTGTTTGCGATTCCAGTGATTGGCCTGGAGCACTTTCAAAATCACTTTGCGCTCGAGTTCCCGCGTCGCCTGCCGCGTCAGCTTCTTCAGCGAGATCGGCCCGTCGAGATTGATCTCGGGATTGAAGTAGTCCTGTTGTCGCGTTACGAGGTCGCCGGAGATTACTTCCTCGGAGCCGAGGATCACGTAGCGCTTCACCAGATTCTCGAGTTCACGGATGTTGCCCGGCCAGTGATACTTCTGCAGCACAGTCATCAACTCGTTCGAAAGCGATTTTGCGCGGCAGTTGTACTTGCGGTTGTAGTACTCGAGGAAGTAGGTCACCAGGTCCTCGATGTCACCTCGCCGTTCCCTCAACGGAGGCAAGGCGAGATTGACAACGTTAATGCGATAAAACAAATCCTGGCGGAACGTTCCATTTTCGATTTCGGTTTCCAGAACACGATTGGTCGCGCACACCACTCGGACTTCTACTTTCTTGTCTTCCTGCGCGCCGATCCTGCAGAACTGCCCGTCCTGCAGAAGCTGCAGCAGCTTGGACTGCAGTGCCAAGTCGAGTTCCGAAATCTCGTCCAGAAACAGAGTCCCGCGGTGCGCCAGTTCGACGCGGCCTGGCTTGGTGCCGTAAGCCCCCGTAAACGCGCCTTTCTCGTATCCGAACAATTCGCTTTCCAGCAAGGTTCCCGGGATGGCGGGACAGTTCACCTTGACGTAGGGTCCCGACTTCCAGGGCGAGCGCCCGTGAATCATGCGCGCGATGATGTCTTTGCCTGTGCCGCTCTCGCCGTGGATCAGCACGGGGACGTTGGCGGCGGCCACTTTGTCCATGCGTGCACGCAGGGCCTGCATGGCGTCCGAACGCCCAAACACAATAGGCTCGGGGGGAATCTCGCCAATCGATTGCACAAGAGAACTGACAGAATTTGTCGTTGTCATAGCTTTAAAGGCGGGACTTGCCCGTCCGGACGTTGCATGTGCACCCGGCACGCCAAACGTCGTAACGGAGGATTGCGGGGTTAATAATCTAGGCGTATGCCATTTGTTCTACAGGACTTATGGGGTATGACGGCGGAGATTCCCCGGTCACGGCAGGACTAGCTCGGGCTAGGAAAACGGGACAAAACTGTAGGAAAAAATTTTCACACTGCAGAACCAAGTTTCCCTTTTCGAGATGCGGCCTTCGGAGTGCCGTTGAGGAGGGGGCGGGAGAACTTCAAGCCGAGTAGATGGTATCCCTCGGAGTGGTTGACGCGTACGGTCCGCGCACGCAGGGTCCGGGCCGCCCTGGGAAGGCCGGTGGTCGCTGCCAGGGGCGCACTGGGGATCTCGAGCAACACCGGCGCCGCCTTTGGCAAGGACCGTCGCACGGCTACCAGCGCTCCCCCCGCGCTGACATTCAACGCTGTGGCGAATTCGAGGAATTCCTTGCCCTTGTCGTCCCGGCTGCGCACGAATACAGGAATCGCCAATGGCAGTCGCGTCCACTTCCGACGCTCCTTTTCGGGCCTGAGTCGAACCAAGGTGCTGCTCCTGAGACTCGTGATTTTACACAGACTGGTTCGCACCTGATGGGCCAAATCTATGTACAACCCTTTGAACCACCTGCTTCCACCCTTGACAACCCCGGATTCGCACACGAAACGACGCTCTCTGCACCGGATTTCGGCGTGTTGGCGGGATTTCTTCCGTGTTTCGTTGGGTATTCTGGAGGGTCATCTCTAAGCTGTTGAAAAGTGCAATCATTTACCCTTGTGTGGCAATTCCGGTGCATTTTCGTTGACTTTCGTGGACACCCATCCTACGATTTCACTACGTCATCCCCAAACGCGCTGTGAGTGAGTTCTTTTGTTCCCTCCCCGTTAACCAAGCCAAGAGTGTCTCTGCCTATGGCTGCGAACCCGGATAACGTATGTCTTTCCCATGCAGTCGAGCCGGAAAGGGGGACTGATCCTCGCTCCGACGCTCCTGCTCCCCTGCAAGGCGGGGAAGGTATGGACTATCCGCAAGATTTGCTTCAGAACTACAACCAGCTTTCCGAGCGATACCGGCGCACAACCAACGCACTCGCCTCGGCGGCCCATGACCTCAAGACACCTTTGGCCATCTTGAACGGCTACGTCGAATTGCTGCAGAGCGAAAAACTCGGCCCACTCAACGAACGCCAGCGCGAAGTCATCGGCGACATGCAATCCAGCGGACAAAGGCTGCAACACTTCATCCAGGATTTCCTGTCCTACACCGTGCTCGAGACCGGGGAACTCCGGATGCAATACGAGCAGGGCGACGTCAATGCCTGCCTCTCGGAAGTCTGTCGCTTGTGGTCGCATCGCTTCCAGGAGAGGGGCCTCGCGCTCTACTTTCTCGCCAACGATAAGCTGGTGCCGTTTCCGTTCGATTCGGCGAAGGTTCAGCGAGTGATTTCGAATTTGCTGGAGAACGCTTCCAAGTTCACGCCTTCCGGCGGCACAGTCTGGTTGCATGCGGAACCCTACATGTGGGAACGCCGCGGCGCCACCAAGCCCGGCGTGGAAAAGGAACGCCGCCGCCAGCCGCTTACTACTCCCAACGCGGTGAAGGTCAGTGTGGCCGACACCGGCCCCGGCATTCCACCGGAGTATCATGTGGAAGTCTTCGATGACTTCTTCCGCTTGCCCAGCAATGAAAATCAGTCCGACGGAATGGGCCTTGGCCTGGCCATTGCGCGTCGGCTCGTGAACGGCATGGGCGGCAAGCTCTGGGTCGAAAGCGAAATCGGTGCGGGATCGAAGTTTTCGTTTCTCGTGCCTCTCAAACCCTCCCTCAACAGTTCCGCCAAAGGGAAAACGAAATGAATGAAACGACCAACATTCTGCTGGTCGATGATGAACCGGGAATGCTCCGGTACATCCGGACCTTACTCGAAGTAGACGACTACAAAGTGGAAACCGCCTCCACGGGCGAAGAAGCGCTGCAGCGCGTGGAGAAGGGCCTCGAGCCCGACATGGTGCTGCTCGACGTGCTCATGCCCGGCATCGACGGCCTGGAGACACTCGAGCAACTGCGCCAGATGAAGCCTGGCGTGAAAGTCGTCATGCTCTCGTGCGTGAGTGATACCCGCAAGGTCGTCCAAGCCATGCGCCTGGGCGCGCAGGATTACCTCACCAAGCCCTTCCAGAAGGCAGAACTCGACGCCGTCATCGATCAGTGTCTCGGCAAGAATCAGCAAGCGTACGCGGGTGAAGTCGAAGAACTGTGCGACGACGTATTCTTCGTGGCCGCCAGCCCCGCGATGCGCAAGATCCGCTCGCAAGCTGCGCTGGTCGCCAACGTCGACATCCCTGTGCTTATGCTCGGGGAAAGCGGCACCGGCAAAGAAGTTCTCGCGCGCCTCGTGCACAAGCTCTCGCCGCGTGCACATCGCACATTTCTCAAGGTCAACTGCGCGGCCGTGCCGGCTGACCTGCTCGAGAGCGAATTGTTCGGCTACGAAGCGGGAGCGTTCACCGGCGCCACACATCCCAAGCCGGGCAAGTTTGAACTCTGCAACAAAGGCACGATCCTGCTCGACGAGATCGGCGAAATGCCGCCCAGCCTGCAGGCCAAGCTCCTTCACGTTCTGCAGGACCAGCAGTTCTCGCGCCTGGGCAGCCGCACTGTCGTCAAGGTCGACGTGCGCATCCTGGCCGCGACCAACATCAACATTCCGGAAGCTCTTGCCAACAAGCGGTTGCGCGAAGATCTCTACTATCGTCTCAACGCATTCACGCTCAGCCTGCCGCCGCTACGCGAGCGCAAGGAAGAAGTTCCGATCCTCCTGAAACATTTCATGTCGCGGATGGCCGAACAGTATGCCCGGGCCCCGCTGCCGCTTTCGCCGACCATGATGAACGCCTGCCTCGAATACTCCTGGCCGGGCAACCTGCGCGAACTCAGCAATTTCATCAAGCGTTACCTGATTCTCGGTGATGAGAAGCTCGCCATCGCCGAACTGAATCCCAAGAACGACGTCAACGGCGGCCAGCGCGCCGACGCCGGGGGGAAGGCTGCTGCCGATTCTTCGGTAGGCGGGCTCAAATCCCTTTCGCGCAACGCCAAGGACGAAGCCGAAGCCGCCGCCATCACGCAGGCCCTCGAGCAGACAAACTGGAACCGCAAGCAGGCTGCTGCCATGCTGAAGATCAGCTACAAGGCGCTGCTCTACAAGATTCGCCAGTACGGTATCGCCGAGGCGCGCGGACACCACAAGCTCTCGGCCGGCGCTTAACCGTCGCGTCGCTGCTTTACTTGGCTCGCGCCACCAGATAGAGTTACGGGACACGCTTCAATTTACCGGGAAGCGAACGCCAATGCGTCCCGTACATTCCTCGTCAGACAAGCCGCGATCTCCGCTCTCGGCTCTAACGAGCGAAGAGACTTTGCTTTCCAGCCAATTTCTCGAAACCATTCCGGACGCGATCGTCGCCGTGCAAAGCGACGGCACCATCCTGCAGGTCAATTCGCAGACTGAGAGACTCTTCGGATACCCCGAGCGCGAACTCATCGGGCAAAAGATCGAAGTTCTCGTGCCGCAGCGTTTTCGCGAAGCCCATCGCGGCCACCGCTCCTCCTTCGCACAGGAACCGAAGATCCGCCGTATGGGCGCGGATCTCGATCTAAAAGGGCGCCGCCGCGACGGCTCCGAGTTCGATGTCGAAATCAGTTTGAGCCCCGTCACCACCGAGGCCGGAACCATCGTGCTCAGCGCCATTCGCGATATCAGCGACCGCAAGCGCATCGAAGCCGAACTGCGCCGCGCCAATGAAGTACTCGACAAGCGCACCGCCAAGGAGATCGGCGAATACCGTGCCCGCCTCGCCTCCATCATCGACTCTTCCGAAGACGCCATCATCGGCAAAGATCTCGACGGCACCATCACCTCGTGGAATCGCGGCGCGCATCGTATGTACGGCTACGAGCCTGACGAGGTCGTTGGCAAGAACATTTCACTGCTTGCTTCCAAGGATCGACCCGACGAAATCCCCGCCATCCTCGACCGCATCAAACATGGCGAGCACATCACGCATTACGAATCGATTCGCGTCACCAAAGACGGCAGGCGTCTGAATGTGTCCATCTCGATTTCGCCCATCCGCGATGCCGGCGGCGTCATCGTCGGCGCATCCGCCATCGCACGCGACGTCACCGAACAGAAACGCTCCGAAGAACACCTGCGCCAGGCGCAGAAGATGGAAGCAGTGGGCCGGCTCGCGGGCGGCCTCGCCCACGACTTCAACAACATTCTCGGCATCATCACGGCATGCACGGAACTGCTTCGCGGTCGCGTCGAAACCACCGCAGAGTCGGCGCCCTACATTGCCAACATCCGCAAAGCGGTCGAACGCGGCACATCCCTCACCCGCCAACTCCTCTCTTTTACACGCAAGTCTGCGGTGAACCCTCAGCTCATCGACCTGAACACGCACCTTAAGGATGTCGCCAAGCTCATCCGCCCGCTGATGGGCGACGACGTCGAAATCGTCGTGCAGCCGCGCTGCGAATCCGCCATCGTTGAAATCGATCCCGGGCAGTTCGACCAGGTCGTGCTGAATCTCGGAGTCAACTCGCGGGATGCCATGCCGCGCGGCGGAAAGTTCATTCTCGAAACTTCCTCCGTCCAGCTCGACGACGTCTTCACCGAACAGCACCGGCCCATGAAGCCCGGCCACTACATGGTGCTGGCCGTCAGCGACACCGGGGTCGGCATGGATCCGGCCACCGCTTCGCGCATCTTCGAGCCGTTCTTCACCACCAAGGAAGTCGGCAAAGGCACCGGTCTCGGCCTGGCCACGGTTTACGGCATCGTGCAACATAGCGGAGGCCATGTTTGGGTCTACAGCGAACCCGGTCGAGGGACCACTTTCAAAATCTACCTGCCCAGCGCAGAAGAGAAATTGGGCGCCACAATTCAGCCGGTCGTGGAAGCCCCCGTGCGCCGCCGCGACGGCACTACCGTCCTGCTCGTCGAGGACGACGAGATCATGCTCAGCCTTACCCGCCAGCTTCTGGTGGAAAACGGATTTACCGTGCTCGAGGCCAAAGACGGCGCGACTGCCCTCGAACTAGTGCGCTCGCATCCGGGTGCGATCCACCTGTTGCTGACGGACGTTGTCATGCGAGGTATGAGCGGCCCTGAGTTAGTCACCGCCGTTAACGAGTCCCACCCTTCGGTGAAAACCATCTTCATGTCGGGCTATACCGGGGAGTTGATCGCGCAAGGGCAGCCCGCCATCCTCAAGGTGCCTCTGCTGGAAAAGCCCTTTACCCGCGCTGCCCTGTACAAAATCCTCGACATCACTCTGGGGTAGTGGCCTGTGAAGTCACGGGTTTCTAGTGATTGAGATCACACATCACTGTGCGAAATAACCCACCTTGCGGTGGCCTGACGACGGACCGGCAGTTCGGATGGGTGCTGCAAATTCCTTTCAAGCACCACATTACAAGCACCTTACACGCATGTTCTCCAAACTGGCGCGCCTCCATGCCAGTTGGCCAGAGGGTTGCCCTTCCACTATGCGTACAAGGGAGGCAGTCACCATGGCAACCCAACCGATCAAACCCCCACAGAAACTCAACGCAGCCCAATCGGCATTCGGTGAGCTGTCTCCCGCTCTTGCTCGCGAGCTCGAAACCATCTCGCTGACCAACCACTACCCGACAGGGGCGGTGCTGTTTAGCGAAGGCCAGCCGCCGCGAGGAATCTACATCGTGCAACGCGGATTGGTGAAACTCTCGGTCTGCGCCAGCGACGGACGCACTCTTATCCTGCGCATCGCGCGTGACGGCGAGGCGCTGGGCGCGGCCTCCACCGTCGGCAGCCGCGACTACGAAGCCACTGCCGAAGCGCAGCAGCCTTGCGACATCACTTTCATTCGCCAGTCCGACGTGCTCCGTATGATGCGCGTGCACGGCGAGTTTGCTCTCTGGATCACACAGTTGCTCAGCCGCGACTACAACTTCACCTGCCGCGAAATCCGCACCCTGATGCTTTCCGGTTCCGCCACTGAAAAACTGGCGCGCCTGCTGGTCGGCTGGCTTGACGAAAGACACGTCACGCACAACTCCGACCGCATGAAGGTTCCTCTCACTCACGAAGAAATCGGCCAGATGATCGGCACATCGCGCGAAACCGTAACCCGCCTGATGGCCGGGTTCCGCAAGCAGCGCTTCATTGAGACGGAAGGAGCGACGCTGGTGGTGTCCAATCGCGTCGCGCTGGAAAATCTGATTACTGCGTAGAAAAATTAAGACCCCACGTCAGGAGAATTCCCGTTCAACATTTCCCCTGACGTGGGGCCTGCGCCACTTCGTCTTTCAACAAACTACGCCTTCTATCAAAAGCTTCAATACAGCGAAATCCGTAGAATCAAGTCGGAACCGCCCGAGTTTTTCACACCGCCGCAAAGTTCGCGACCGCGTCCTCCACATTTGCATGGAATGGAACAATTCTTGGGATCTGCGACGAATGCGCGATCTCAGCCACGATGCCCGTCGCTCCCGCGACGCGAAGTTCTCCTCCCGCTTTCTTGAGTTTTCCTGAATTCAGAACGATCGTCCCAAACCCGGTGCTATCGACGCGATCCACATGCGTAAGGTCGAGAACGACCTTCGACACATTCTCGCGGATCAGTTCGTCGACCTGAGCGTCAATATCCTGACACGGCTTGCCCATTGCGATTCGCCCGGAAAGATGCAACACGGCAACATCAGGACCGATGAGTTCTTTCTTCATCTCGAACATTCCGCGCATGCCTCCGAGAACACGGGCTGAGTATGAATGCGAAGCATCCACTGTAGCAGACGAATGTTTCAAAATTTATCCACCTCGCAACCCGCGGAAGGCCGACGTCCCTAGTCAGGCCAGTACGAACGGTTTCCGCAAGCAAGATTCAGCGAAGAAGCCCCGTCAGGCAAGCCAGACTCGAGAAGCGGCAGACGCGGCGTCAAGGGCCCGGCGCAGTTCATTATCAGATGAGAGAAGAGCCCAAGAACGTCAGAAATAATTTGCAGGGAAACAAACGCAGTAGCCCGATGCCGTTGTCATCCTGAGCAGGTGCAAGGGAACCCGAGGCGTTCAGTGGTCTCCACCACGGCCGGACGATCATGAATGGAAACCCGGTCCAATATGGACGCCATCGACCATCGGCCATTGGGCAGACGTTTTCCACGACGGTACTTTTGGCGAGGCAGGCAGCGATGCAGGGTTTGGTGGAAGGACCAACTGCGCCAGTAAATGTAGCCGGTAGATCGATTCGTAGCTGATGCGGTCGCTGCCGGGTCCCGGGGCCATGCGCCCGGCAATCTGCTCAGGCGACCATCCCTGGGCGAGACGTTGCAAAACTTTCTTACGAAGTTCCGGCTGACGTTCGAGCTTGTGGGCTCGACCACGGGCATGACGACGCAGCATCAACTGCTGCGCGCGCTGCGGATCGTAGCCCCCGGCCCACTTCTTGGACGCCTTACCGTTCCGCTTCAGCTCCCGGCTGATCGTCGCCGCGCTCCGCCCCAGAACGCCAGCGATGCAGCGCAGAGATTTACCGTCTGCATGCAGACGGTAAATCTCAATCCGCTCCCTGAGGCCCAACTGCTCATACCTTCTTTTTTCCATCGCAACACCTTTGTACGGTGTTGCACTTGATTCGTGAACTCATGAGGGACCCGTGCACCCAGCCGCGGCACCAATGCTCCAGGCGCCGAGGCACGAGCAGCAGCCCGCCACGAACCAACCAACGACCAAAAGCTAACGACCGCTTTTACTGCACCACCAGCGTAATCGGCGTGGTCTGCGAGAACGATCCCGAACTCGCCGTCACATTCACCGTATAGGTTCCCGCCGGAGTTCCGGTCGTCGTACTCGAGTTGCTGTGTCCGCTGCAGGCTGGCTGTAGCAGGACCAGCGTCGCCACAACCACGAACAGTAATCCGCCCAGCACGCGCCGTCCCGGACGCAAGCGGCTACCCACCCCGATGCCCAGGAACGCAATGCCGGTAATAAGCAGCCAACTCGCGTAGAAGAGTCCGCGGCCGGCTGAATTGCCCGCCGTCGTCGTTACACGAGGCGTGGTGCTGATCACCAGCGTGACGGTCGATGGGCTCGTGCCCTGCAGCGTGACCGGAGTGGTTGAGGGAGTACAGGTCGAACTTGCCGGCAACCCAGAATTGCACGAGATGGAAATCGAAGCGGTGAACTGCGTAAGCGGCGTTAGCTGAATCGTGTAGCTCGCCGGATTGCCCGCAACCACGGTGTTACTCGACTGCAATGCTGCGACCCTGAAGGTGTTTACCGTTACGGCCGGCGCGACCGCCGTCGTCGAGAACGAGCCCACGGTCAGCGTACCGCTGTTACCCACCGTCCCTCCGCCGGTCGGCGTCAGGTTGATAGTGACGGACGTCGTCGCGCCGCCGCCCTTGATCGTTCCCAGGTTGCAGATGACCTTGTTATCCGTCGGAGTCGAGGCGCAACTGCCCCCTGAGACTGACGCGGAGACAAACGTCACCGGCGCGCTGCCGTTGCCGCCCGACAGGTTGTCGATGAAGGCTACGTTCGATGTGGTGTCACCGTTGTTCGTGATCTGGTAGTTGAAGGCGATCTGGTTTCCGGCGTTCACCGAGTTCGACGTCGGTGCGTTACCCTTCACAGTGAAGCTCAGGTTCGGACCAAGTTTCGCGATGTAGGCATCCGGAACACCCGCGCCACCGGCCTTCGTTTTCTGGTGCGCATCCGGCGTCACCGGGAAGTCCGTCGAAGTGGTCTCGCCCGTGACGTAGACGTTCGAGTCGCTGTCGATCACAACCCCCGTGCCGGTCTCGGTGCCGGTGCCGCCGAGGTACGAAATGTATTGGCCATTCCCCGTAGTCGTGGTCGTGCCCAGAGTGTCGAGCCGCGCGACGAACGCGTCCTGCGTCCCCTTCAGGCTTCCTTGAAATGCGGCTGCCACCGGAAAGTTCGACGACTTCGTTGTGCCTACAACCTCGGCGCCCTGCACGCCGTCGACGGCAATGGCATTGCCTACATCATCCGCTGCGCCGCCCAGATATGTGAAATACAGGAACTGCACATTCGTTGTGCCGTTGCCCGTGCCGGTCGCCGGGTTGCTGATCTTTCCGACAAACCCGTCAATGCCTCCCCCTAGACTCTGCTGGGGACCTTTGATCGTATTGTTCGGAGCTGTCTGCAATGGGAACGCCGACGAGTTGGTGGAGCCCGTGACGTAGGCGTTGCCGGAAGCGTCCAGTCCGATCCCCAACCCGACATCGGTGCCCGTGCCCCCAAGATACGTGCAGTACAGCAACTGCGCACCGGTTGTGGTGCCCGGATTCAGCTTGGCAACGAATGCGTCTGGCAGTGTGACGTCCGTGGGGCAAGTCGTCTGCGGCGGATTGCTCGGCACCGTATCCAGGCAGGGCTGGAAGGCATTGCGAATGGGAAAGTCGGTCTGGCTGTTCTGGCCTGTGAAGATGTAGTTGGTGCCGCCCGTAAAGTAGATATTCGAGACGTTCGCGTTGTTATCGACCGCGATCGCACCGCCCGACACTGTTCCACTTGTGGGGAATCCGCCACCAAAGTACGTCGAGAAATTCAGACTGTTGCTTCCCGTCGAAGTCGGAGCGACCTTGCTGATGAAAAACGCGTTCGCGCCCTGCAAGGTCGACTGGAATGTCCCGGCCGACGGAGCCAGCGGAAAGTCGGTTGAGTTCGTGATGCCGATGACGTAAACGAATCCCTTGTTATCGAGCGTCATGCCCGACGCCGTGTCGGTGTTGCTGCCCGAAAGATAGGTCGAGTAACCAAACGAGTACGTATTACTCCCCGCGTTGCTGTTGAGCACCGAGACGAACGCATGCTGGTTTCCGGGCGACTTGGGCGTCTGTTGAAACGCCGAAGTCGAGGTGGGAAAGTCAGTCGAGTTCGTCGTTCCGGCAACGTAGATGTTGGTGGCCGCGTCTACCGCGATGCCTACCGGCGAATCCGCTCCCGTTCCGCCGAAGTAACCCGCGAACTGGAGGGTCGCGCCCGTCGGATCGAACTTCGCGACGAACACATTGGTCGTCGCGCCGCCCTTCAGTGTGCTGCCATCGGTGACCGGGAAATCGGTGGAACTGGTCGCTCCCGTCACATACATATCGAGCGCAGAATCAACCGCAATCGACGGATGCAATTCGCTCCCGCTGCCGCCCAGGTACGTGGAGTACGACAGCACAGGGTCGATGACCAGCGTCTTGGTCCGGTCATAGTCGCCGATCTCGAACCCAACACGATCAGCGGCCAGCAGCGCAAAGTGTCCGGCAACCGGTTTGCGGACGTTTCCATCCAGTTGGTAAACGCGCGGCGCTTCCAGCCGGACATCCCCGGCATCGGTCGCAAGAAGCAGATCCCCGGAGTCAACCTTTACGGAGCTTGCTCCCTCAAACCCGAGCTGAATCGTGCGCGCATCGGTGCCTGGCGCAACCTCGAAGTCGTACTCGAGATGCCCCTGGCTCCCGTAATAAATGAGGTCAATGCCCGGATAAACCTGCGCGTACTCAACCCGCCCAAACTGCGGAACGTTGCGGCGCCACTTCGACGCGTCGTTCCCGATGAAGTAGTTGCTCTTCCCGGGCAGCAGCGCGGTCCCCGACACTTCGGGGTGCAAGTTCGCACCCGCCAGCGTCATCCGGACGACGGAACTCTTGGGCGGCGCATTCTTCGCGGCGGCCGGGGCGTGCAGCGACAGCACGGCTTCGCGTTCGGTAAGAAAGAGTCCATAGCCGCCGCCTCGAGCAATAAAGCGGACGCTCGCATCGGTCTGCCCCTGGTTCGGTTCAAACATCAAGGGAAGGTGCCCGTAACTCTTTGCTCCCCGGGCGGCCAGGGACACGGGGGAGGAAACGGCAGGACGGGCAGAAGCCACGGCGCTCGTGGATGTCCGAGGGTGGGCGCTCAGCGACAACAATGCCGCACCGGTGGTCACCAGCAGCAACCCGGCCGGCACGATTCGTCTCGCTAACAGGCCTCGACCCAACCCACGACGATTCAATCTCACGAGTTCCTCCGAACGTATTCAATTCAGGTGGAGAGGGATGCAGAACGGCACAAAACTTTTCCGCGGCCCCGTGGCGTGCGGGACGGCAGTGACAGTCTCCAGCTTCGCGTGAAAAACAAATAACTACTTAAACATCCAGCGGATAGGAGTGTCAAGCGAACGCAGCCCCACCCCCGTCGTTCAAGCCTGATGAGATGCGTCCACCGCCCCAATAAGATGCCGCATCGCGCACCATCTTTGGAAAGGGGTAGACCGTTTCGCCTGTCCATGAACGATGGCTGCCCCACTCTTCGCGTTTTCGAAGGGTGGGAGGCACGGAACACAAGGTCTAAGCTCTGATCGGCTCGAGCGAGATGGGGGACCTAAAGAATATCCACGACGATCAGCGTAACGTCATCCTGCTGGCTCATGGCCGCAGGCCGCCATCGCTGGAGTTCTGTGAGCACTTGACTCGACAACTCGGAGGCCGGCTGCAATCGATAATCACGGACGACCCGTTCCAGTTGCCGGTCGCCAAACGCTTCTCCCGCGGCGTTCTCAGTTTCAGTTACCCCATCGGTGTAGAGCAGGAAGCGATCGGCAGCCTCAACCGCAACGCTGCACACCGGGTACGCAGCGTCGGGTTCGACTCCAAACAGCAATCCGTTGCTTTCGATACGCTGGATTTCGCGCTTCGAATTCCGCCAGCACAGTAGTGGCGGGTGCCCAGCCGCGGAATAGAGAGCGTTGCGGCTCTCGACGTCGATCCACACATAAGCCGCCGAAGCAAAGTGGCCATGCGCCTCACTGCACAGGATGCGATTCAAGCCAGCCAAAACCTGCGCCGGATCCTCTGCGTGCATGGCAACGGCCTGCATGGCCACCTTGATCATCGAAGAAATAAGGGCGGCCGGGATGCCATGTCCAGAGACATCCGCCACCAGAATTCCCAAATGGTTCTTGTCCGACTGGACGAATTGGTAGAAATCGCCCGCCACAGCAGTCATCGGATAGTAGGAGGCAGCAATGCGGAGATTCGCAAGCTCGGGAACGCTCGCCGGAAGAATGGAAGACTGTATCTGCCGGGCCGTCTCCAGTTCCGTCTCGATAGAAAGCAGACGGCGCTCATTGCTGAACATGATTTCCAGCGCCACGTATCCCAGCGAAAACAGCAGAGCCCCAAAGCCCAACGACGCCACCACAGGCACAACGCGGTAGTTCAGCACGCTCGACAGGTTGGTGTAGAGCACTTCTACGGCAAATATGAGGGTTGCGGCAGTGAGGAGTCGATGATTGGTGATTACCAGGAACTTGGAAAACTTCGGAATGATTACGACGACTAACAGCACCAGCATGGCAGCGGCGATCAGCAGATGGTTGTAGACCATCCACTCGTCGGCCGGGCCGCCCAGGACGAACGTGCCGATCCCGAGCACAGCAATCGCCAACGCAGCGAGGATCTCCAGGTTCGTCAGGAGCCTGAGTTTGCCCAGGCTCAGTTCTCGCCAGGCGAACAAGCCAGAAACCAGGAGCAGGTACATGACGGCCGTGCTCACAAATGGCGCAGCCAATTGCAGGGCGCGCGGCAGGGTCGCCCGGATGGCGGGAGTCTGGAGCAGGGTTTGCAGTCCGAACATTCCGCTGAAGATTCCCCACCAAACGAGGAGACGAACGCCCTTGTGCCAGCGAATCGCGGCAATCGCGCAGGCGGTGGCTCCGATGGACAAGAAGATCGTCCCGAGAACGATATCCGTCACCTGGCCACGGAGCATTTCGAGACCTGCATCGGCTGCCGCGGTCATGCCGTTCCTGGAAAGCCTGGGCTTCGTCTCTCTAGATTTGTCATGTCTGGAATGAGACTGCGCATGGAAGAAGAATGCTGGAACAACCGAATTGCTCCGCCGCACGATCTTATGCTCCGAACAGCGCCTCGGCGCAGGATTGTGATGGATGTTTCCGGACGGGCGTACCGGAAAGGAACCTGCTTGCACTAGCAGCACGGCCGCGCCCAAAGAAACTACTCTGAAGTCATCCCAATCGTCTTGAGCCACCTCTCCACCAGCTGAGGCCAATCCGTGATGGGAAAGTTTGTGTGCCGCAGTCCGAACCCGTGCCCGCCTTGTGCGTACAGATGCATCTCCACTGGAACTCCGGCTTTCTTCAGCGCCGCGTAGTAAACCAGCGAGTTCTTCACCGGGTCGATTGGATCATCTTCAGCTTGCAATAAAAACATGGGCGGCGTCTGACTCGTGACTGGAACGTACGGATTCAACTCGAACTCTTTCGACGTATGGGCCAGCATGTGTCCCGGATAAAGAGCCACGCCGAAATCGGGGCGGCAGCTTGTTTTGTCGGCCGTATCGACAGCCCGGTACAAACGCTGTTTGAAGTGCGTGCTTACCGCCGCCACGAGATGCCCGCCTGCTGAAAACCCCAGCACACCAATTTTGTGCGGATCGATTCCCCACTCCGCAGCATGGAATCGCACCAGTCCCACCGTGCGCTGCGCATCCTCTAGTGCGATGGGTGAATTCGGGTACGCGCCCGACCTCGGAGACAGGTGCTCGCCCGGGACGCGATACTTCAACAGCACGCAAGTGATTCCCTTGGACGTCAGCCAGTCACAGACGTCTGTGCCTTCCAAATCCATAAACAGAACCCAATAGCCACCTCCCGGAAACACTACGACGGCAGCGCCAGTATTTTTTCCCTTCGGCGAATAGACCGTCATGGTTGGCCGCGAGACCTTCCCAACCACCGTAGCCGGAGGACCGCCCGGGTCCTGAACCCTCGTGGTGACCTCTGGGCCGGCTACAGGCACCGCGTCCGGCGCCTTGCCGGGCCATATGGGCACTTGAGTATGTCCCGCCGGCGGCCACGCTGGTGTTTGCGCGCGCAAAACGGCGCATCCCGAGACAACACACACAGCAACGATCAAGAGCCTCGTCACAATTCACCTCGTTTGTAATCCGTGATTGTCCAGGCCGGCAGTCTAGAAGGCGGTAGGCTTTTTATCGCAGTGGGGAATCTAGATAGTCAAAAAGTCTGGGTGCGGTTTGCGGTGACTGACCTGAACACGCGCTTTACGGCCCGGTGACTCAGCCATCACCATTTCGCTCACTCCACCCCAGGGATTTCCGCAAGCGTGTGGTAGATCTTCAAGCCCAGGCTACGGCCGACTCGCACCATTTCGTCGGCTCCCTTCGAAGGTCCGCCGACCCGCAGCACGGCATCGCATTTTTCCAGCAGCCGGGTTGCGATGGGATGAAAGATCTCGGTGAAAGCCTCATCGCCAATTTTTCGCGACCCGGCCAAGTCGACCAGGGGCAGAGCCAGCCACTCCCCAAGAACAGGAATGTGCCCGGCGCGGAAGATCGGCAGCGCATAGGACTCCATCTCCCCAACGTTCTTCCGTATCAACTCCGGATCGTCATTCGTGCCCGAGCGGTAAGGCCCGGCAATCAGGATCAGCATCGCGCAACCTGTTTCAAGTGGTGCTCAACGGCTCGCTACTTCGCGGCGCGCTTCGACTCGCTGCCTTCGATTTCCCGGATCTTCGACATGTTGGCGGCAATGCGCTTGGTGTCCTTGCGCTTGCCGGAGCGGTTGCGACGCTTTGCTTTCGTTACGTAGTGGTTCTTTGCCATGGTTCGTTCTTATCCTCTTTTTTCGTGATGAATTGGTCGAACGCTTACGTTTTGCTCGACTTGGAAGCTTTCACTGCTCCGCGAGTCATGATGAACACGATACACGAAGCAAAGAGCAATGCCCTCGCATTGTAAAGGGAAAGATCTAGCAATGATGTCAATCGGTAGTTGACTCACAGGTCCAGTGGGAGCACAACCCGCCAGCTTATCGTTTTCGTCCGGCAGTTACGCCGAATGCTGAGCGCAGGTCCCCCTTCGAACGCTGCCGCTTCAGGAGGCATTCCGTGAAAAAATCTCTGATTCTTTTGAGCACGTTGCTAGCCTTGGCTGCAATGTCGCGCGCCGACTCGATCCCTCTGACGTCCGGTTCCGGAAACCTGTCCCCTCTCGGATTTAGTTTTCAGTTTCATGGTGGCGGATACAATCTCTCCATCCCGGGAGGACTGGATGAGACTGGTGGTGGCCTGGTACAGTGCTCACCACCATGCGATCCGCTTGCATTTCCTTTAAACTTGAATCCCCTTTTCACAGTCTCCGCTCCGGTATTTGTGCTGGTTGATGGTGACCCTTTTCTCTCGGGTGCATTCACGTTCACCGGTGTCTCCTTCGTTTCGAGCATTGCCCCCGGTGGTAACTTGACGATCAGGTACACGACGAGTCTTTTCGTTGACCTGGCCTTGTACGACAAAGCAACCCTCTTGCCAGTCGCCAACTTTGTTTGGGGTTCAAACGAGCCTTGGATGGTCACGGCCCATTTTGTTAATCCCAGTGGGCTTCCTGGGCTCTATACATTCGAGGGCGCGACGTTTACCCCCGTCCCGGAACCGGCGACCATAACGCTGCTGGGAACAGGCTTGTTGCCCATATTGTTCGGGCTTCGAAGACGGCTTTCCCGGACCAGTCCTCCCAGTCCTCCACAATAGCTGTGTCCGTAGATGGCTTATTGAAAATAAGCTGACTCCACTGATGCCTTCGGAAGAAGAAGAAGAGGTTGCTTCTCCGGCCTTTACTCGATGCGGTAGGCTTTTGGGCGTCCGGAGTTGCTAACAAAGAAACTTTTTAGCGGCGAGCGGCAAGGAGTTGCACTGAAGTCTCCCTCAGCGCCAGCGCGTCGAGCAGAAAACGCCGATTTTCCCACACTCGCGCGAAAATCCATCTGGCAGCGCGATTGCTCCGTCAACGCCGCGCGATTCTTCTTTGCTCTCCTCCCTCACAAGGTCCTCCGTTTGGAGGGCAGCAGTGGCCCAGCGAGGTAACCGACTCGTTTCGTCGCGCTTTTTGTTATTGCAAACTGCTGATAAATAATGGACATTGGCGTTTCACGTTGCATTCATAGCTTGCACCGGACGACTGTCCCCGGTCACGCATCGCCAGGTTCCAGTTCTCAGCCTTCCAGAACTGGATGCATCTCGTTTCATGACTCTTAGGTGAGAAAGGCGCACGATGCTCGCTGAATCGACCGACCGCCGTTCCATGAGACGTTTCGATATGCGCCTGCCTGCGGCCATCCGCTTCAGCGAGAACGCGATGGGCGAGTTCTTCACCGAAACGCAGAACGTGAGCGCACGCGGCGTGTTTTTCTATCTCGATCGCGAGGTCGCTCCCGGGTCGCGCATCGAAGTGACCCTGACCTTCCCACCCCACATCACGCTGACCGACGCGGTGCGCGTGCGCTTCGCCGCCCGCGTGATTCGCGTCGAAACAGCTTCGCCGTCCGCGCGGATCGGGATTGCCGCGATGATCGAAGAGTACGAGTTCCTGCGCACGAGCCCGAACCCCGACTTTACTGCCGCATTCCCGCCGCAGTGGAAAATGCCGAATCCGTAGGAACCCAGCAGTTGGCAGTTGGCATTTAGCAGTCGGCACTCAGCATTCAGCCAGCTGGGACTCGGTTCAGGCCAGCCTTCTTTAACTTGAAACTCGATTTGGTAGCGCCGGCGTCTCGCCGGCAGTCGCGAGGGCGTCCTCGCCTTCGCCCCGCAATCGCTAACACTGCCGGCATTTCGGCACCGCTGATTTCAAAAACGAATTTCTTTTCTTAAAGCTTATTTTTAATTTAGAGGCTCCAGGACCGACGATCGGGCCCTTGGATGACCCAGACCATCACCCGCACCCCGGAATGCGCGTGTAGACCCTGCAAATGCATTCTACGGGCATTCTGCGAGGTGGTCGCGGGGGTGGTTTTCGAGCTGCAGCACCCCGGATTCACCCTCGAAACACAATATCACAGAGCTAACTTATTGATTCCGGAGAGAGATGGTTCTTTCGCGACTGAATCGGCGAAAAAAAGGACTGCAGCCGGGAGGACGATTAGCTGATGGCTGATGCTGGTGGCTAGTGGCTCGAAGCTCAGAGCTCGAAGCTCCCCTACTTCTTATTCAACTCATCCACTTCCCGCTTGAGTTTGGAGTAACGCTGGAACACCGTGATGAGATACACGATGTGGATCGCCCAGGTGACGCCGTAGGCGGCGTAGAGGAAATTCATCGGGCACAGCTCCTTAGGCTGCTATAGGGATTCAAGCGCCTGCGCCTCTTCGACTTCGCGCTTCATGATTTCGAGGCGATAGCGCGACCAGCACACCAGGTACGCGAAACACAGGAACGCGAGCCAGTTCATCAGCAACACGTGCAGCATGCGCGGATCGATCGAGCCGCCCCCACCCACTACCGGCTGCGGATGCTGAGTACGGAAAATCCAGATCGAGAAATACACCAGCGGCACGTCGAGTGCGCCGAAGACGGCAAGCGAAGCCGCCATCACCGGCGTCTGGCCGCTTGATGAATAGCGCCGCAAAATCAGGTAGCTCACGTAAATGAGCCACAAGACGAGCGTCGAGGTGAGGCGCACATCCCACGTCCACCAAATGCCCCACACCGGCCGCGCCCATAGCGGTCCGGTCACCAGCACGACCGTGCAGAACACCACGCCCACTTCAGCGGTTGTCACCGCGAGCGCATCGACGGATTCAACCGTGAAGAATTTGCGAATTACGAAGTAGGCCACCGCAATGATGACGCCGGTCGTGCCGATTGCCGAGGGCTCAACATCCTTCGGCATGGCTTCCTTAAGAGACGGCACAACCGCGATCACCACGCTTGCAATGCAGGTGACCACCGCGACGGTAATCAGAATCCAGTTCGCCACCTTATCCGTCGAAGGATTCCGGCGCACCAAATACTGCACCGAGGCGAGAAAGTTGATGAAGAACAGCAGAAATGCAGTCCATGCTGAGGGAACGTGATAGTAGAAGATGCGCTGCACGTCGCCCATGGTCTGCTCGCGGGGAGCCACCACCAGCGCGAGATAGAGCGCGTAGCTCAGGAAGATCGCGGTCAATATGCCGAGGATGGGAAAGGCTTTTTTCATTCTGCGTGCAACACCGTTTCAAATAGCGCCAGACAGGCGATGGTGAACATGACGTCGTAGGTGGCCAGCAGCACGATCCAGAATTTGGCCGAGGTCGCCGGGTCGCCGACCAGGATGACGGTCGTCGCCTCCACGGTCGATATTAACGCGGGAATCGTAATTGGGAATAGCAAGAGGGGCAACATGATCTCGCGGCTGCGCGTACGCAACGACATAGCCGCGAAGAACGTGCCGTTGACTACGATTGCCCACGTTCCAAGCACAGTAACCGGAATCAACTCCCACGCCGGGCCGAGGACGCGCAGTTTGTAAAAAACTACGAACAACGGGACCATCACCGCTTCCAGCACAGTGACGAAAATGAAATTACCCATGGCCTTAGCGAGGAACAGCGAGTTGGCCGGCGCGGGCGAGACGCGGTAGGCGTCGAGCACCTGGTTGCGCAGTTCGCGTGCCCAGGTCTGGTTCAGAGCGACTACCGCAGCAAACAGAAACGCCACCCACACAAGTCCGCCGGCGATCAAACGGGACTCTTCCGCGTTCGGATCGAACGAGAAGCTGAACACCACGACCACCAGCAGCGCGAAGAACAGCATCGAGTTGATGGCGTCTTTCGATCGCCACTCGAGGCGGATATCTTTCCTCAGTGTTTCAAACGTTACGCCCGGCGGCGCGCTCATGCGGTCTCCATGAACTTCAGGTCGGGCGTGCGGTTGATGATCTGGCCTGCGTCCATCCAGATGAATTCGTTGGCCGTGCCGTCGAGCAGCGACGCCTGGTGCGTGACCACGAAGATGGTCTTGCCGCCGTCGCGCATGTGGCCGAGCAGCTTGACCATTTCGCGCGCGGAACGGATGTCGACATTCGAGAACGGTTCGTCTAGCAGCAGGATCTTGGGATCGTGCAGCAGGGCGCGCGCGAGCGACATGCGCTGCCGCATGCCCTGCGAGTACTGGCCTACGGGCCTCACAAGTGTGGGATCAAGCCCGACAGCAGAAATTATTTCGGCGCAGCGCTGGTCGTCGTGCAATCCGTAGAGGCGCGAGAAGTAGCGGAGATTCTCCATGCCGCTCATCTCGTCGTAGAGAAGCGAGGGATGGGCCATGTAGCCAAACTCGCGGCAGATCTTGCGCGGTTGGATGCTTCCGAGAATCGAGACCGTGCCGCGCGTGGGCGTGACGAGCCCGGCGAGCATGCGCAAGAGAGTGGTCTTGCCGGCGCCGTTGTCGCCCAGAATTCCGTAAAGGCGCCGGGGGGCGAATGACGCGGTCACGCCGCGTAAGGCGGCAAAGCGCCCGAACTGCTTGACCAGGTTTGTGACGGTAATGATCGCGTCAGCTTGGGAATGCGGCGCTTGAGGATCGTTCACAGTCGAATTGGTTTCGTCAGAGAAGCCAACCGCGTGTTACAGGGTCACACCCTTGGAAACACCTTCCCGCTCGGTCATGTTCTTGGGCGGCTCGGTGTTCGGAGTACCCGAGGCCGGATCGCCCGGCTTCGCGGGAGCGTACTTGGAGGCGCACTTCGCCTGCAGGGCCTTGGCGTGGAAGACGCCGTCTTTACCGAAGCTGCCTTCGGCGAGCGCCTGCGAGTTGTCCTTGAACGTGTCGGGTGGCGGCTCAGTACCGGCGTAGCTGACGGGCAAGCTCAGGTCCTGCTCAACCAGGATGAAGTCGACGTGCGTGCCACTGCGCTTGATGGATCCGGGCTGCACATTGCCGGCAACGCGCAGGCGCTTGGTGAACGCGCCGTCGCCCAGGCCATGCAACTCCTTGATGGTGACGTAGTAGCTCTTGCTTTCCTGGACGCCCGTGTAGGCGAGATAGCCCAGCATCAGGAGGATGAGTACAGTCGCGCCGCCAAACTTCAGATACTTGCTGGTTTCACTCGACATAAGGAATTTCCCCGAGCCCCGTACCCAAACTTTACGCGCACCCCGAGGCTGGGTCAAGACTCAAACGGGCAACCCGCCGAGAGGGCGAACTTGGCAAATTATTGATCCGAAAAGACTAAGACGGATGGCCGGGCCCTGGCAAGGGCTTCCAGCTGGTAAAATCTCCCCTTACTTTTCAGCAAAGCGGAGCCTTCCATGATCCATCCCTGGCACGACGTGACCCCGGGAGACAAGCTGCCGGCCGAGTTCAACACGGTGATCGAAATTCCTTTCGGCTCGAGCGTGAAGTACGAACTGGACAAGACGAGCGGCCTGATCAAACTCGACCGCGTGCTCTATTCGGCGGTCTACTACCCGGCGAACTACGGATTCATTCCGCAGACGCTGGCCGAAGACGACGACCCGCTCGACGTGCTGGTGCTCTGCCAGGAGACAGTGGTTCCGCTGACGATTATCCACGCGCGGGCGATCGGGCTGATGACCATGATCGACTCGGGCAAGAAAGATCACAAGATCATCGCGGTGGCGACCGAGGATCCCGAGTTCAACAGCTACCACGAAGCGAACGAAATGCCTCCGCACCGGCTGATCATGCTGCGCCGATTTTTTCAGGACTACAAACAGCTGGAAGGGAAAGCGGTGGAGGTCGACGAGATTCGTCCGGCAGCCGAGGCGTTTCCGATCATCATGAGCGCGCTGCACGGGTATAGCGAGCAGAGGCGGAAAGGGTTTAAAGGTCAGGTCACAGGTGACAGGTGACAGGTCACAGGTGTCAGGTCTCGCCAATTTGGATTCCGAGAACTTAACGTGAGAGTGTGTTTTCGGTGGAACTTTCCAGTGCCTGCGGTGTTGGGAGGAGTGTGTCCGAGCACCCCTCCATGAAACGACCCCGGCGAATTGTCCGCAATGAACCCTTGGTAGCAAGTTGCGCTATTGATACCTGGCGATTGCGAATCGATCGCGGCTAGGTCGTCGATGAGTTCTGGGACCGAGTTGCGCGAGAAGTCCTTCTCTGAGCCGGTGAGTCCAATCCCGCTCAGGAACTGTACGGCGAGGAGACAAGCAATCAGCCTTCGCATACTCGGAGAATGGCTCAAAACATCAAAACTATACCCTTCGTACAGACCTGATTATGGCAACGGCTCGATGGGGAAAGACTTCCAGGGCGCCTACACGGTGAAAGTTGCGGATGTCTGCTACGTGCTCATCGGCAAATCGTCAACCGTCGACTGTGGGCAGTACGCTACCAACCCAGCGCAGGGCTGGTAGTGAACGCGCCGATTGAAGCTCCCGTGCTAGCCGAAAAAGTCAGAAGCGATTGGGGCACAACCGATGCGGAAGGCCTGCGCAGATCTCTTGTGGAAGATATGCACATCACCTCTCTTCCCAAAGGAGTGAGTCGGGCGGAATACATTGACCGTTTTGTGAATCCCGCGCTGGCCCGGTCGCGGTTCTATTTTCCTGAGACTTATCGCGCGTTGCAGGGCGACGACTTGAAAAGAAAGAAGGCGTTCGAGGTTGCTGAGGCGCGAGAGCGAAGAGAGGCGACGAGGTAAGCAAGAAACTGCGGGCCGTCTGCAAGACGGACTACGAACCTGGGGCACCAGGCTGCATGGGTACAGCGAGCAGAGACGGAAAGGGCTTAAGGGGCAGGCCACAGGGGACATTTTTCAGTTTCCACGATTACTACCAGTCCTCGGCCCCGTGATCGAAATATGTAGTTGAACGTCAACATCTTAACCGCACCAGCAAATGTTTTTCCCTCCTGCATCTTTCTGCGCTGCTCGTCCGTATACCTCGATAGCATGAACGCCGCAGCACATTACTTCGTGAATCTCATGGAGTCTGAGGCCAGCGTAATTGCTCGCGGTCTTCGCCGGCACGATCCGGACTTGCTGGACCGTCTCATCGAGCAGTACCAGCACCGGCTACTCCGATACTTGGTCTATTTGTCGGGGAATCGTGAATTGGCGGAGGACCTGTTTCAGGAGACGTGGATTCGCGTGCTGGAACGCGGCCACCAGTACGACGGAAAGCATGAATTCAGCACGTGGCTTTACGCGGTGGCAAGGAATCTGACGATTGACTATCTGCGGAAGAAGAGTCCGCTCAGCCTGGATGGATTGATGGAGGACGAAGAACACGCGCCACTCGAACCGGCCGATCCCCGGCCCATGGCCTGGGAACTCATGCAGCAAGACGAGCAGGCCGAACGCATCAGCGAGGCCCTGCTCAGGATCCCGGCTGAATATCGCGAGACCGTGATGTTGCGTTTTCAAGAAGAATTGGCGCTGGACGAAATTTCCACGGTAACCCGGTCTCCGCTAGGCACGGTGAAGTCGCGACTGTATCGCGGACTGAACATGCTGATGGCGCTGCTGGAGGGAGCACAGGCATGAGGTGGGACACACATGATGAGACGAGGAAGCTGATCGCCCTGGGAGAAGGTGTCTCGGATACGCAGCAGGCGTGGCTGCGGGCTCACCTCGAGGATTGCGAAGCGTGCCGTCACTATGCGGAAGTAGTCAATGGAGTGGTTCGTAGTCTGCGCTCAATGCCGATCGCCGCCGATGCGCGCCTGGTGCGAGCCACACAGATGCGGGTGCGCTTCCACGCCAGTAGGCTCCGCGAAACGCGGGAACGCATGTGGATGGTGGCGATGGCCTGCCTGGGCGTGGGCCTTTCTGCAACCCTAACCGTCCCGCTTTTGTGGCGACTGTTTGCATGGATGGGCGAATGGGCCGGAGTCTCGACCCTGGTTTGGCAAGCGGGCTTCGTGTTTTTCTTTTTCGCTCCAGCACTCGTGGTGGGCGTGTTGTTGGTGGCCCGGGGTACGCACCTGGCGAACGACGGCGAGCACCTTCGGTAATTCGAAAGCGGACAAATTTATGCTGGTAAGAGACGAAACTCAAACTGGACTGGCGACGGAAATCAGAATCGTTCCGTCGTGGGCATGGGTGCTGGCGGGCATCGTACTCGTTGCCGCACAATGGTTCTTCAATGTTGCGGTTGCTCGTAACGCGAACGCTCCCCCAGCATGGGCACGGCCACTGCTTGGCCTGCTGGCCGGCATGGCGGCAGGGTGTTACCTGCTATTCATCGGCTACATCAACCGCGACGCGAAGCGCCGAGGGATGAGCGCGATCCTTTGGACGTTGGTGTCCATTCTTATTCCTAATGGCCTGGGGATTCTTCTCTACTTCGTTCTGAGACAACCGCGCCAGGCTGCCTGCCCGCAGTGCGCGAATGCGGTACAGCCCGGGTTCAACTTCTGCCCTCGTTGCAACCACAAACTGAGCGCGAGTTGTCCGCAGTGCCAGCGCCCGGTTGGCGTAAATGATCTTTATTGTTCTTACTGCGGGACAGCGCTGCGCGATCAAACTGCCGCGCCAAAGGGTCAATCTGAGAACGCTCCTCGCTAGGTCAGGAATCGCCAAAGCGGGGCTGAGACCTAGATTTTCGGGCGTTTTAGTCAGGATGGGGATATCGGGGACGTTGTCTTTCCTGGGGCCAGCACGATCAGGGATACGCCGATCACGATGAGCACAGCCACGCCAATCAACTCTCCGCCTGCGATGAGATTTCGAAATGCCTGGAATCCCATCAGCGCGGCGTGGGCGAGGCTCGACCATGCTGTGAAGGCGATCAGGCTGCGATTTGCGCGTCGGCGAGGTTGAATCTTACATAGTGGTAACGACCACGCAGATAGTGATCGTGAGCCTGTGCGTCCTTTGGAGCGTTGCGGGTGAGTCGCCGCTTCTCTTCCGACATCAACTGCAATTTCACCTGCGCGGCAATCGCGGCCCCGATTTCGCCATGGATCTCGAGTATGCCAGGCAGTTGCCGGTCGTAGTTCTCCGCCCACAAGTGAATCTGGTCTTTCACTCGAATCAACTGAGCCGTGATACGAACCCGCTCTCCGTCCCGCCGCACGCTGCCCTCGAGCACGTAGTCCACGCGGGCGAAGGTGAACAGCGGAAAAGCTTTTAAACGCAGAGGGCGCAGAGAAGTTTCGCAGAGTTCGCAGAGAACACCTGATGGCGCCTTAGAGCGCTGCGTAGGGCGGCGAACGCAGAACCATCGTGCATCCAGCGTATAATGTGGCAATCAACTACTTTGAGAGGTTGCGCAGTCGATGACCCCCACGAATGGCACGCCCGCAAACGGTTCCCCGTCTAACGGCAACAATGGAAAAGGCGAGGTTCCCAAGCCTCGCGCCGAATGGCTGGCCCGTCGCAAAGCTGAGAATCAGGACGGCAACTTCTCGCAGATGCATTACGCCCGCAAGGGCCTGATCACCGAGGAGATGGTGTACGTCGCCGAGCGCGAGAAGATCACGGCAGAGCTGGTGCGCGACGAAGTCGCCCGGGGCCGCATGATCATTCCTGCGAACATCAACCATCCGGAACTGGAACCGATGTGCATAGGCGTCGCGTCGCTGTGCAAGATCAATGCAAATATCGGGAATTCGGCGGTCACATCGAATATTGATGAGGAACTGAAGAAGCTGCACACCTCGGTGCACTACGGCGCAGACACGGTGATGGACCTTTCGACCGGGGGCGACATTCACGAGATTCGCGAGGCGATTCTGCGGCATTCGCCGGTGCCGATCGGGACGGTGCCGATTTACGAAGCGATCTCGCGCGTGAAGCGGGTGGAGGATCTGAGCGCTAGCGTGATGCTGGAGGTGATCGAGGAGCAGGCCGCGCAGGGCGTGGATTACATGACGATTCATGCGGGCGTGCTGATCCAGTACCTGCCGATGGTTTCAAAGCGCATAACCGGGATCGTGAGCCGGGGCGGCGCGATCCTGGCGCAGTGGATGGCCTCTCACCACAAGCAGAATTTCCTGTACGAGTGCTTTGAAGATATCTGCAAGATCTTCAAGAAATATGACGTGAGCTTTTCGCTGGGAGACGGGCTGCGGTCCGGGATGCATTGCGGATGCCAGCGATGAAGCGCAGTTTGCCGAGTTGAAGACTCTCGGCGAGCTGACCAAGATCGCGTGGAAAGACGATGTGCAGGTGATGATCGAGGGACCCGGCCACATCCCGATCGACAAGATCAAGGAGCAGGTCGAAAAGGAAAACGAGCTTTGCTATGAGGCGCCGTTCTACACGCTCGGGCCGCTGGTGACTGATATCGCGCCCGGGTACGACCACATCACGTCGGCGATTGGGGCGGCGATGATCGGGTGGTACGGGGCTGCGATGCTTTGCTATGTCACGCCGAAAGAGCACCTTGGGCTGCCAAACGAGAAGGATGTTAAGGACGGCATCATCGCCTACAAGATTGCGGCGCATGCGGCGGATGTGGCGCGGCACCGTCCAGGGGCGCGGGATCGGGATGACGCGCTGAGCTATGCGCGCTACAAGTTCGATTGGGAGAAACAGTTTGCGCTGTCGCTTGATCCGGAGACGGCTCGGGCGATGCACGATGAAACCTTGCCTGACGACTACTACAAAGAGGCGGCGTTCTGCTCGATGTGCGGCCCGAAATTCTGCTCGATGAATTATTCGTCGAAGGTGGACGAGTACAACAAGCAGGTGCACGGGCTGGAGAAGAAAGATTATTCGGAGTTGGTGGAGAAGTTGGTGATGTTGAAGTAAGCGTAGTTCAAACAAGAATCGACGAGCGACGGGCGCCCTCGCCCGTCGTTTTTATTGGAAGCTCACCCCAGGGGCTGAGGCCACGCTTGGTTTATCTCTATCTGGCACGGCTGAAGCCGTGCCCTTCCCGTTTCTTCTGTAACTCGCAATTACTTGAATTCGGCCATGCCGTCCCACACCAACTGGACTGCGATTGCCAAAATGAGAAATCCGAAGATGCGGTTGATGGCGCCCACAGCGGTGGGGCCGAGGCGTTCGACGAGCGGGCCGCCCAGGCGCAGGAAGAGGTACACCGTCACGGCGAGGGCGGCTATGCCGATGACCATGCCAAGGTAGCCGGTCATGCTTTCGTAGGTGCTTCCGCCCACGATGTGGGCCGCGAGCCCCATGACCACACCGATCGAACCCGGGCCGGAGAGCATCGGCATGGCCATCGGAGTCAGAGAGATGTCTTCTTTGGTGTTGGCTTCCTTGCTTTCTTCGGGTGTCATGCGGTTGCCGCCCGTGACCATGCCCCAAGCTGTGTTGGCAACGATCAGGCCGCCGGCGATTTGTAAAACGGGGAGAGAGATGCCGAAGAAGTTCAGGACGAAGCGTCCAAAAAACATGAATGTGACCAGGATGAGAAAGACGTAGAAGCCCGTCTTGAGCGCGGCGCGGTAGCGGTCTTGCGGGGTGAAGCCGGAGGTGATTGAGAAGAAGAGCGGGATGCCTCCGAAGGGATTCACGATGGGAAACAAGGCGAGATACGTGGCGGTGGCTCCGGCCGGGATGGTGAGCAGCAGGTGCTGGACGGCGTTGGGAGGTCTCATTGGGTCAGGTCTTCGGTCTTTCAGTTCTCAGTTCTCAGTTCTCAGTTCTCAGTTCTCAGGAAATCGGGCGTATCTCGCTTACCGTCAATGGTCCCACGTAGGGTTCAGCGTTAACGTTCCGAGTTCGTCATCATATTGGTCACTGGGATGACCGTCAAATCGATCGTCCCATTGCAAGCCATTGAAGTAATTGTATTTACGTGCGGCATTCGCTTCTGTACGTGCACGGCTCAAAAAGCTTGCATCGTCATTAGTTGACATGTCATCTATTCTGCATGGCACAAAAAGAGGCGACGCGGAAAGCGAAAGGGGGCTTACGGGAGGAGATCCGGCAGTCGAAGCCGTTCGACTCTCCCGCGCAGGAAGCGATTCTGGCGCTTTACCGCACCAGCGACATGCTGCGGCGTCGTTTCACGCAGATCGTCGAGCCGCACGGAATTTCTCTGCAGCAGTACAACGTGCTGCGCATTCTGCGCGGCGCGGGCAAGACGGGCACGCCCACGCTCGACATCGCGGACCGCATGATCGAGATGACACCCGGAGTCACTCGCCTGCTCGACAAACTTGAAGCCAAACGACTGGTGCGGCGCGAGCGGTGTCCGGAAGACCGGCGCCAGGTTTTGTGCTGGATCACCGAATCTGGATTACGGCTTCTGGCGGAGCTCGACAAGCCGCTGGCGGCGGCGGGTGTTAAATCGATGGAGCCGTTGCCCGGCGCAGAGCAGCAGGCGTTGATTCGAACCTTGGAAAGGATTCGAGAGAAGTTGGGTTAATTTTTTTGGAGGAATATATGACTAGTCAAGTACTCGAAGTGGAAGTAGTGAACCAAAAACAAACCGCGCCTCGCGCGGCGAACATCAACTTGAGGAGGGATTCCATGTTGCGCAAACTGCTGACAACTTCAAACGACTGGACGCTGACCGTGCTGCGCCTAATGATGGGCGTGACGTTCTTCATGCACGGCGCGCAGAAAATGCTGGGCTGGTTCGGCGGCTACGGCTTTTCGGGGACCATGGGCTTTTTCACGAACATGATGCACATCCCGGCGCCGTTCGCAGTGCTCGCCATCCTGGCGGAGTTTCTGGGAGGGATTGGTCTGATCGTGGGGGCGCTGACCCGCATTGCCGCCTTCGGCATCGCGACGAATATGGTGGTGGCGGTTCTCATGGTTCACGCCCAGGTCGGGTTCTTCATGAACTGGACGGGGCAACAGAAGGGCGAGGGCTTTGAGTATCACTTGCTCGCACTAGCGATCGCGATCGTGCTGATGGTGCGGGGCGGCGGAGCGTTCTCGGTGGATCGCGCGCTCAGTTCACGGCCGCAGTGAGGAATTAGTTGGCGTCGGAGTAGCGCTTCACGCCTGAGGGAGGCGGAGGTAGTTTGGCCTGGCGGGCAGGCGGCTTGTCTTCACGCGTCGGTGGCGGCGAAGGCTTGCGGTTGTAGAAGACGACCGTGTCCTTCGCAACCAGGCCGTCGTCAGAAGCAGATCGGCGATGAGAACCGGATCGAGTCGAGTCGGTCTTGGGGACAGCGTTCGCGGCCGTCGTGGAGCCCCGGCCAGTTGACTGCGGGGCGGCGACCTGCGTTAAGGGCAGGAAGACCGCCGGGTTGGGAACCGTAGTTCCCTTCTTCGGTACGGATGGGCGCACAGCCACGACAGTCGCCACCAGACCCACCAGCACCAGCAGCGCGAATGTGACGGAAGCGGTGCGCCACAGCTTCGGTCCAGTCTGGAACGCGACCTTGTAGGACTTCAACGGGCCGCGCCGCTTGGGCTTGGGCGGAGCGGGCTTGTACAAAACGATCTTGGGCTCGACTCGTTTCGGTACAGCGGGAATCTGCGAGGCGGACTGCTGGACAACAGCAAGCCTCTTGACTCGCTCGAGAGAATCTTTGGTCGACGCTTTGAGTTTCGGTTCCAGCGGGACTGGAGATTTGACTTCCACCGGCGCCGGCAATGCATTCTGCTTCACTTCGACCGGCAGAGGAGCGGCCTCCGCCAATTTGATTTCCGCTGGAACCACGACTGCCGGCTCCGCGCTCACTATGGGGACCGGCATTGAAATCTCTTCCACTTTTGAAGCGACCCGATCAGGGATCGCAACACTTGCCTTCGCTTCGATTTCGCATAACAGCGGCTCGTCTTCCGGCACCGGCGCCAGCACCACTTCCTTCACTACCACTGCCGGGACTTGAACCTCGACTAACGGAGTCTTCTTCTCCGTCTCGGAAAATTTTACTTCGACGGCCGCGACTTCCAGGGTCGGCGTAAACGCAGCAACTGCGGCCGCAGGCTCGGGCGAGCGAAGTTCGACAACCTGCGGCGTGAGCGGGATGACGCGCATGGGGCGCGATCTTTCGTCGAGCGCTCCCGGCGCTACGAAGACCCATAGATCTTCGCTTTCCTGAACGATAGCGGCTTTCGTCAGAACATCTTCAGGCGCGCATTCTTCGAGACAAACTTCTAGATCCGCAGGGGCGCTTGGAATCTGGTCGGGCGCAACGGTCTCGACGCGGAAACCGCGCGACCGCAACTGCATGGAAAGTTCCAGGGAGTCGTCGGCAGACGTCGTGATGATGCGAGCCAAGGGCATTGCGGGCCTTCGGTGTGGCGCTACCCATCGAGAAACTAATAATAGAAGGGCAGGCGTTAGTTAAGAAGCGGGGAGACAGAGCCGGAGAGAGATTGCCATCCTCCCCGGCCAGCACCGTGAAGGAAGTTTAGCGCAAGTTGACCCAGGGTTCCACGGCAAACGCGTGTGTGCAAAAACTTGCAGACCTCAGTGGTAAGTCTCTAGAACGTGAGTGGCTTTCTGGAGAGCCTGTGCCAGTACCGCGATCTGTTTTTTGGTGCGCTCCAGGTCGCCGGCCTCGACCCCTTCATTGACCCCCGGAATCATCACTGCCGCGTATCCCGTGTACTGACCGGGAGCATAGATGGCGTGCTTGTACCAGGGACGGTTGGGCAGTCCTTCAGGGAGGAGCAAGGCGCGTTCGGCGTCACGCAGGGCGTGATTCAGCTTGGTGGTGTCCTCGGGCGGTTTGCGTTCTTTGCCGAGAATTTTTGCGCCCGCTTCCTCGAAATGCTTGGCCGCGTCAGCGGCAGGACCGAAGTCCGGCGACTGCGTGCCGAACTTGGCTTCTGCTTTCTTCCTTGCGGCGTCGAGATAGGCGAGAATTTCTTTTCCGTACTCTTCGTAATCGAAAGGCAGCACGTCGGCGTTGGCCATGCGCAGGGCTTCGAGGCCATAGACGCGCGCCATCTCCTGCTCATAGAGGAAATTCGGGTCGCCGAACTTCTTGAACCAGTTGAAATTGTCGAACACGGAGTGATACACGCCATACGATCCGGTGGAACCTACGTCGGTCGAAGGCACGCCCAAGTGCTGGAGGAAGACGGTGTAGTCGGAGCCGCTGCCGAGATCGCCGACGGAGACGTCGGTATGCGCCTGCGCGGCGGGAGGACGGAATGTGCTGCCGGAAGTTTCCTGCGGATTGAACGTGTCGCTGCCCGATGGGGTGGCCTTGCGCCACACTTCGTAGACGGTGCCGCCTTGCGGGCTGGGCACGGACTTGGTGACTTCGCGCAGAAACTGCTTGAGGCTCGGGACCGAGGACGCGCCGAATTTCGGTCCTGATACGGCGACGTCGACATTGAAGTACGCGGCCGCTTGCGCGAGCTGGTCGGCGTACTGCTCGCCCCACTCTGTGGAACCGATCAGGCCTTCCTCTTCGGCGTCCCAACTGGCGAAGACCATTGTGCGCTTGGGTTTCCATCCAGACTTCAGAAGGTCGCCAATGCCGTGGACGGTCTCGAGCATCGCAGTGGTGCCGCTATTGGGATCGACCGCGCCGTAGACCCAGGCATCGCGATGATTGCCGGAGACAACCCACTCATCCGACAACTCGGTACCGCGAACTTTTCCGATCACATCCCAGATGGTGCGGAACTGGAAGTCCTGCTTCAGATGAAGCTTCACTTTCACAGGGCCGGGACCCACGTGGTAGGTGAAAGGCAAAGCGCCTTGCCAGTCGCGCGGCGATTCGGGGCCTCCTAAGTGTTCGAGCAAGGGCCAGGCATCGCCGTAGGAAATCGGGGTCGAAGGAATCTTCGGAAGCTGCGCCGATTGATCTACCGGAATGCGTTTAGACTCCGGCAGGTTCGGCACAGAAGCCACACCCGGCGTTGTCGGATCGCCCGGGAATTGAAACATGTAGCCGACTGAGCCGCGCTGCGCGCCGGTGTCGGGACGCCATGGACCTTGCGGATATTTGTCGCCACGCTTCCATCCGTCGTCGGCGGGATCAGAAAAAATGATGACTCCCGCGGCGCCGTGCTCCTGCGCGACGAAGACTTTCACGCCACGAAAATTCTGACCATAGCGGACGAGAACAATCTTGCCGCGCACGTCGATCTTCATCTGCGCGAGCTTCTGGAAGTCTTCAGGTGAACCGTAGTTTGCGTAGACAACTTCGGCTTCCACATCGCCGGAAGGCGACATGCCGTTGTAGGGCGGAACGACGCGCGCGTCGTCCTGAAAAGGATCGCCGTCGACGTGCTCTCGCGTTGGACCGTGCATGGTTAGGCCCGCGGGCGCGGTGGCATCGACGCTGAGTTCGGTCGGGTAGTTGAACCACACACGGTATTCGACGATTTCGGTGTCGAGTCCGGCTTCGCGAAATTTTGAGGCGACGTAGTCAGCCGTGGCTTTGTCTTCGGGCGATCCGGCGATGTGCGGGGCCTGGGTCAGGACGCGGAGATGCTCTTCGGCGAGTTTCGGGTCGGGCACGGCGAGGAAGCGCGTTTCGGCCTTGAGTTCCTGGGAGGCGTCGCGGAAGCCGAAGAGAGTGCCGTCGGACTTGCTGCCATCGGGCGTCGCCGCGCCGCTGAGATGAAACATTAAAAGTGCACACGCCACACCGCTGGCCGGGAAAAATTTCATGATGCTCCTGGAAGATGAAGGCACGGGCTGAAGCAATGGGCGTGTCGGTCGAGGCGTGGCATGGTCACAGTTTTCGCAGCGCCTCGAGTGTCTCGGAGAAGGGCGGAAGATCTTCGAGTCCGTAGACCTTGCTGAACGCGACGCGGCCCGCGCGGTCGATGACGAAAACGGCGCGCTCGCTTGTTCCGGCGAGTGGACTTCTGTCGCGGAACACGCCGTAGCTTCGGCTCACTTCGCCGTGTGGCCAGAAATCGCTGCACAGCGGGTATTCGAGCGGACCGATCTCGCGCTCCCAGACCGTGGTGTTCATGATGGAGTCAACACTAATGCCGACGATCTCGCTGGCGGGGAAGTAGCGTTCACGTTGGGCTTGGTATTCACTCAACTGGCGGGCGCTGATGGACTCCCAGTTCGCGGGATAGAAGGCGAGGACGACGCAGCTCTTTTCCAGTTGCTCTCGCAAGTGGAAGCGCTTCTTCACGCCTCCGACGAGCACGGGCAGGTCGAAGTCGGGTGCAGCTTCGCCGGGAACAAGCACGGCTCGAGTTGTATCCGGAGTGACCCCTCTCACGACGGCCCCTAGGAAACGAACTATGGATTGTACCGCGAACGTTTTGGGAATGCGGACGGCGTCTCGTGAGGAATGCGGATCGGGAACTCAACTACGATCTGCTGCTTTTGACGAGGCGGGCGGGACGCCTGCCTGACTGCCGGCGAGACGCCGGCGCTACAAATGGCGCACGGCTTCGTCGTCTTCTACTCGCGCACCTGGCCTGTGCCGAAGACTTCGTATTTGGAGGAGGTCAGCTCGGCGAGTGCGAATGGGCCGCGGCAGTGCAATTTCTGCGTGCTGATCCCCATCTCGGCGCCGAAGCCGAATTCGCCGCCGTCGGAAAAGCGGGTGGAGGCGTTCCAGTAGACAGTTGCGGAATCAACTTCGCGCAGAAAGCGACGGGCGTTGGCCTCGTTCTCGGTGACGATCGCGTCGGAGTTTTTCGTCGAATAGCGGTTGATGTGAGCGATTGCTTCGTCGACGCCTGCCACCACGCAGATCGCGATACAGAGACGGAGATACTCCTCGCTCCAGTCTTCCTCCTTCGCGGGAGCAACGGCAAGCGAGGGAGCGAGTTTCCGGGTGGTTTCGTCTCCGCGGAGTTCGACGCCCAGGTCGATCAACTTCTTCGCGATTCGCGGGATGTAGTCGGCGGCAATCTTCTCGTGCACCAGCAGCTTTTCGGCGGCGTTGCAGACCGAGGGGCGCTGGGTCTTGGCATTAAGCACGATTCGGTCGGCCATGTCGAAATTGGCAGACTCATCGACGAAGACGTGGCAGTTCCCTGCCCCGGTCTCGATGACCGGGACAATGGAGTTCTCGACAACGAAGTTGATCAGGCCGGCGCCCCCGCGAGGGATGATGACGTCGACCAGGCCGCGAGCCTGAATCAACTCTTGCACCGAATCACGCGTCGTCGAATCGAGCAACTGAATCGCGCCCGACGGCAGACCGGGAATCGCGCTCAAGATTTCGACCAGGCGCTCGTTGCTGTGGATGGCTTCCTTACCTCCGCGCAGAACGATGGCATTCCCAGTTTTCAGAGCCAGCGCGACGGTATCGACCGTAACGTTGGGGCGTGACTCGTAGATGATGCCGATCACGCCGAGAGGAACGCGCACTTTACGGATCAGCAATCCGTTGGGGCGCTTCCACTCGGTAACAATATCGCCGATGGGATCGGGCAGAGCGGCAATCGCGCGCAGACCCGCAGCCATCGCAGCGATTCGCTCCGGCGACAGCAGCAGGCGATCACGCATGGCACCCATGGCTCCGCCTGAGTCGAGATCTTTCTGATTGGCTTCGAGGATGTGCGGCAACTGCGCTTCAAGCGCATTGGCCATTGCTTGCAGAAGACGATTCTTCTCGGCAGTGAATAGCTGCGCCACGCGGGGCGCGGCGGCGCGGGCGAGTTCGAGCTTTTCGCGAGTGGTGATGGTGGGATTAACGCTGGTCGCCATGTCAGCCACGGACTTTCTGAGCGGGGAAATAGGTGCCGATCTTTCTTGCCAGCGCCCACTCGATGGCGTGGGGATGGCGGCCGTTGACGATGGCGACGTGCACGCCGGATTCGCTGGCGCTGCGCGCGGCGCGGAGTTTCGAGCGCATGCCTCCAGTACCGAGCTTGCCCTTCCCGTCACAAAGGTCCTCCATGGCGGGAGTGAGCTTACGTACTGTTCGCACTAGCTTGGTCGCTTTGCGACCGTTGGGGACGTAGAAGCCGTCGACGTCGGTGAGCAGCAGGAGCCAGTCGGCTTTGACGGCCGTGGCGAGCAGGGCGCTGAGTTCATCGTTGTCGCCGAAAGCACCGACCAGTTCGCGGACCGAGACGCTGTCGTTTTCGTTGACGATGGGAACGACGCCCAGCTTGACGAGTTCGTGCAGCGCGTTCTGCAGATTCTTGTAGCGAAGCGGGGACGTGAAGTCATCGCTGGATAAGAGAAGCTGGGCCACGACCTTCTTCCCGAAAAACAGTTGCTCGTAGGTGTGCATCAGCAGGCTCTGGCCGACGGCGGCGCAGGCTTGCATGCGCGGGACGCTGGTGGGACGATCGTCGAGACGCAGGTTCGACATGCCGGAGGCGATCGCGCCCGAGCTGACGATCAGGTATTCGTGGCGATTGAGGTCGAGTTGATCGACGAGCGCGCGCATACGCTCTTTGTCGATGCGGCCGCCCGGAGCGATGAGGCTGGTTCCGACTTTGATGACCATGCGCATGTTTTGGACAGCGGCTAAAGCCGCGTTATTTCTCCGGTGCTTTCGGCGTGCCTGAAGGCGCGCCCTGATACGAAACTTTCCGAGTTGCTTCCCGTCCGGTTCCGCTTCGGAGGTCTGTTCCCTAAGAGCAGCTTTCGGTTCCTGAAAGGTTTCTCGTGATTACAGTTTAGCAAGGAGTTCTGGTTCGTCCGCGCAAACAGCCTTCGCAATTTCGATAAACTGGGGGCATGGCTACGACAGATTCCACCCAGCGTTTTTCGGATCGCGTTGAAAATTACATTCGCTACCGGCCGAGTTATCCGCAGCAGGTGCTGGAGACGTTGCGCGTCGAATGCGGCTTGACTCCGGATTCTACGGTTGCCGACATTGCCAGCGGGACTGGCATCTTCTCGCGCCTGTTGCTCGAAAACGGTAATCGCGTGTATGGCGTGGAACCCAACCGTGACATGCGCGAGGCCGCCGAGCGATTGCTGGTTAAGTTCCCGCGTTTCGCCAGCGTCGACGGAACCGCAGAAGCGACGACCCTGGCCGACGACAGTATTGACTCTGCCACTGCGGCGCAGGCGGCACACTGGTTCGACTTACCAAAGGCAAGGAAGGAATTTGCGCGCATTTTGAAGCCGCGCGGATGGGCAGTGCTCGTGTGGAACGAGCGCTGCACGGACACCACGCCGTTTCTGCGCGAGTATGAGCAACTGCTGCTGCAGTACGGCACCGACTACGAGAAGGTGCGGCACGAGCATACGACCGACAACATCGGCAGTTTCTTCGCGCCGACTTCCTATGAGCAGCGGGTTTTTGATATGCGGCAGGACTTTGACTATGCGCAGCTTGAAGGCCGTCTACTGTCTTCGTCGTACGCGCCGGGCGAAGGACATCCGCAACATGCACCGATGCTGCGGGATCTGCGGCGGCTTTTTGATGCGCATCAGCGAGACAGACAGATTGGCATGGACTACTTAACGCGCCTGTACTATGGGCGGCTGTCATAGCCTCCAACGGCGATGACAGCACAAGCGGCACAGAATTGTTTTGTGACCGCGCGGGAATGAATCGTCTCTGCAAGCCGGTGAATCCTGGCAGAAGACTCTAGCGAGCCCACTTCCTATGAAATCCGACAAAGCTGCACTCGCAACTTCCACAAGATCTTTTCACATGACACCCGACGAGTTTCGCCGGAACGGGCATGCGGTTGTGGACTGGATCGCCGACTACTACGCGAAGATCGAATCGTTCCCAGTCTTGTCGAAAGCGAAACCCGGCGAGATTCGTGCATCGCTGCCCGCATCCGCGCCCGCGGAAGGCGAGGAGTTTTCGGCGATGCTGGCCGATATCGACAAGCTGATTCTGCCGGGCATCACGCACTGGCAATCGCCCAACTTCTATGCCTACTTTCCCTGCAATGCTTCGGGACCGGCGATCCTGGGTGATTTGCTGTCGTCGGGGCTCGGTGTACAGGGCATGCTGTGGGCGACCAGTCCAGCGTGCACCGAAGTTGAAACGCATGTGCTCGACTGGCTGGTGCCGCTCCTGGGGCTTCCCGAGAAATTTCTTTCAACCAGCACCGGCGGCGGCGTGATTCAGGACACGGCTTCGAGTGCTTCGTTATGCGCGTTGCTCGCCGGGCGTGAGCGCGCTACCCGCTACGCCAGCAACGCAACCGGGTGTGACGGGAAACTGGTTGCCTACTGCTCGACGCAGACGCACTCATCTGTGGAGAAGGCAGTTAAGATCGCTGGGCTCGGCGCTGCCAACCTGCGGGCTATTGCCGTGGACCAAAAGTTCGCGCTGCGTCCCGAGGAGTTGGCACGACAGATTATCGCCGACAAGTCTTCGGGCCTGGTTCCCTGCTTCGTGTGCGCCACCGTCGGGACGACGTCTTCGAATGCGATTGATCCGGTGCCGGCGATTGCTGAGATCTGTCGTGAACATCGAATCTGGCTGCATGTCGACGCAGCCATGTCGGGGACGGCGGCGCTCTGTCCGGAGTTTCGCCACATTCATGCCGGAGTCGAATACGCGGACAGTTACTGCTTCAATCCGCACAAGTGGATGTTCACGAATTTCGATTGCGATGTGTTTTACGTGGCTGACCGCAAGGGTTTAATTCAGACGCTCAGCGTTTTGCCGGAATATTTGCGGAACCAGGCGACTGAGTCGGGAGCGGTGATCGATTACCGCGACTGGCAGATTCCGCTGGGCCGCCGCTTCCGCGCGCTGAAGCTCTGGTTCGTGTTACGGCATTACGGAGTCGAGGGACTGCAGCACCATATCCGCGAGCATGTGGCGCTCGCGCAGGAGTTCGCGGAGTGGGTTAGCACCGATGAGCGATTCGAGGTTGCTGCACCGGCGCCGTTGAACCTGGTGTGCTTCCGGCTGAAGGCGGGAGATGCGGCGAACCAGGCGTTGCTGGAACGACTGAATCGGTCCGGCGAGTTGTACCTCACTCACACGAAATTGAATGACCGGTTCACGCTGCGGATCTGCGTCGGGCAGACGAATACGCGGCGGGAGCACGTCGAACGGGCTTGGAAGCGGATTCGGGAAGAGGCTCGGGCTGCGTAGGTTGTCTTGAGAAAATCTCAAGAACGGTAGGGTCGTGGAATCCCACGTGTCGAAAAGCGCGAAACGTGGGGCGCCCGGCAGAGGTGGCATGTAAGTGGCATATAAGACGAGGCTGGAACGCATTCAGGGAGAGGCGAGCTCATGGTGAGCGACCGGATGATTTTATGGAAAGGATTTGAAATAAATGACAAGGGAAGATATGGCAGTGGTGGCCAGTCGGTCCTTAGCGTTGCTGATGACGGTCTGGACGCTCGTCGATGTCACTCACCTACCAGAACAAATATTCTCTCTTTTGCATCACGTGGGACACCAGAGCGTGGTGGGGCCAGCCGACTACTGGACCGGCTACTATTCCCTGGTGATCGCTTTCCATGTGATTCGACTTCTCGTAATGGCTTTAGCTGGAGTTTGGTTTTGGAAGGGCGGTCCGGTTCCGGAAAGGCTATTCGGTGGAACCAGTGAAACGATAAGGTCAGAGACGGGAGTCTAATCCCTTCACCCGCGAGTGAAATTCGTTTTCGCTTATGTGGTGCCGGACTTCTTACCAGGCGGTATTCCAGATCGTTGACGACTCCTTCAAAGAGCCTCCGCGTGCAAAGACCCTAGCCAACTGGCGTGGGAGAGTAGTTGATGTAGAGTGGGGCCAAAACCGGGCAGCACACTTGTGCTGCCCAGTCGCCAGCTATTTCTTCAATTCCACCAAAATCAGTTCCATGTCTTTGTCCCCGGTATTTTCCGGCAAGTGGGTGCCGGGGGCGGTGTACATCGACTCGCCTGCCTTTACACTCATGTCTTGCGTCTTGCCGTCAGGAAGAGTGAAGTGCGCCTTGGAATCGGTCAGGAACACTGCGACGGACTTGGGGTGGCTATGCATAACTGACTTCTCGTGCGGGCCATAATGTACTCGGAGAATTCTCACGTCGTCGTTCTCGCTGACGACCGTGTAGTGCTTGGGGTCCGTCTTTACTGCGTCTTGCGCTGAGACGATGGGGGCGATACAAGCACACATCAAGACGCTACAAAGCGCAACCGGCACTCGCATTTTTGCTCCTTTGATTTTCGTGAATTTTGTGTAGGGGAAGGCGACCCACCCTACTCCTGTGAGGGATGAGTGTCAATGAAATGTTGGGGTTGAACCAGTTCTCGCGAATTTGCACAAAGTGCATGGTCGCGCGGACTACGCTGGGTCTGCAGGTATCGATGGGCCACATTTTTCATGAGCGCGCGCAACTTCCCGGACGAAGCGGGGTTCCCGACTGGGTTCGACCCGCTGAGCGTGGTCCCATCCCCGCACTACTCACGATCTAGCCGGGAGACTCATCCATAAAGGAGCATCTCCATGCCCCGTCTGACCCTAGCCGCGCTCCTCGCGGTACTGTTTCTTCCAGGTTGCAACAACACATTGAATCCATTCTGTGGAAGCGCTCGCCCGGTGCCCATGATCGGGTCGCTCACGCCCAGCACGGTGGATTTCACACAGGTTGAGCAAGGAGTGGTTTTGACCGTGAAAGGCGCCAAGTTCGTGGCGGCCTCGCAAGTGGAGATCAACGGGAAGCCATTGGCAACGAGTGTGCTTAGCGATTCGCAGTTGAAAGTAACGCTGTCCACCGGCGTGATTTCGGGTTCGGGAGCGGTGAACGTCGTGGTGAACACGCCCAGCGGTGGCTCGGGCGACGTCGGATGTTCCAGCGGCGGCAATAGCAGCACTCTCGTCTTAACCGTGAATTAAGAGCGTTGGCTGAATCCGCAAGGGGCGCCGGAGAGCGGTGGGATCAGCTTTCTTCGGTGTGTCTTGCGGATTTTTGTTTTGGAGGAAAGCCCTTAACCGCAAAGGGCGCTAAGGCTGCGCGAAGGTCGCGAAGAAAGCATGTGGAGCAAGTGACCTAATGGCTGAAGACTGACGACTAGCGACTGGCGACTAATTTAATCCGCCGGCATGGTTGCGGCCTGGATCAGCGTGCGCGCGGCCTTGGCTTGCGTTGCGGTGTCGTTTTGCTGGATCCACTTCCTTAGTGCCGGAACCGCAGCGCGAGTGGCGGTTTCTCCCGCTTTGATGAGAGCGGCCGTTTGCACGAAGGCATCGTACTCGAAGCCGCTTACATCGGGCTCCACCACGAGATCAGCAGCTTCTTTCCAGTGGCTGGCGCACATGTCCTGCGCGATGGCGAAGCATTGCCCGATGACGTCAAACAGATGGCGCGGGGCGGTGCCGTTCGACCAGCGTCCCTTCAGATGAACCGCGAGCACTCGCTTCGCACCCATCTCGACGAGCGGGCGCGTGGGCACCGCATGAGCAAGCATTCCGTCCACCAGCCAGCGGCCGCGGATATTCACGGGCAGAAACATTCCCGGATAGGCGCAACTGGCACGCACCGGTTCGACCAGTGGTCCGGAGTGAAACACCACACCTTCGCCGGTGCTGAGATCGGTCGCGGTCACGGCGAGAGGAATATGTAACTCCTCGAACGACTTCACTTTCAAGATGCTCTGGAGGAACCCGATCATGCGCTGGTTGGTCGCGAAGCCGTGGCGCGAGAGCGTCCAGCGCGCAAAGGTCTTGAAGCGCACGCGGCGCGCGATGACTTCCAGTTCGGCTGTCGAAACTCCGCTGCAATAGGCGGCGCCGATAAGGGCACCCACACTGGTTCCAGCGATGAAACTGATGGGTATGTTTTCTTCTTCGAGGACCTTGAGGACGCCGATGTGGGCGATGCCCCGCGCAAATCCGCCACCCAGTGCGATTCCGATCCCTGGCGTAGCGGGCGTGGTTTCGGGACCGGCCGATAAACGCGAGAGTTCGCGTCCAAAGGCCTGCACCGACCGAATGATCCGTTTGACCGACTTCAAGCGAGCCCCACACCCCGGTTTCCCGGGCAGAACAGCATCCTCAGCTAGTTAGTAAGATGCCATTTCCAGGGGGAATGGTGCAGACCACTTTAGTGTTACCTTTCGTAACTTTTTTGTCTCGAAACCCGCGCCGGACGGGCTAAGTGGCGGAAGGCTCGTCTTTGCGGATAGTTAGCCGCTGCTGAAGATCTAGGGTTGGACTGCCGAAGTGAGTGGGGCTAATGCCTTCGAGAGGCCTTGGAACGCCAGCGTAAGGGCCGAGTCGTTGTCGATCCATCGGAAGAGCCGAAGCCGGCCCGGCAAACCCTCCGCATGACGAACTGCTTTATTCCTGTTAATTTGTCAGCGCATGGTACGCGAGTTTTCGGCGGGCGGCGTGGTGCTCCGGCGCATGTCCGGCGAATGGCAGATTGCGGCCATTGAGCCTCAGAAGGAAGGGTCCGAACCCGCGCGCGGAAAGCGCCGGGTGCCCCGAAAAGTCATCTTCGCCCTGCCCAAGGGGCTCGTGGATGCGGGCGAAAAGCCCGACCAGACGGCCATCCGCGAGGTCTTCGAAGAAACCGGCATCAGCGCCAGCCTGATCGCGAAACTCGCCGACATCCGCTACGTTTACGTCCGCTCCTGGGGCGACCGGGAACGGGTCTTCAAGATCGTCAGCTTTTACCTGCTCCGCTATGTGTCCGGGCGGATTGACGATGTCACGCCAGAAATGCGCGTCGAGGTGCGGCGCGCACTGTGGCTACCGCTCGAAGAAGCGCCTCGCAAGCTGGCCTACAACGGCGAGCGGCAGGTGGTGCGCAAGGCGCAGGAATATCTCAAATCTCATCCGGAGGACTGACCTCAGAATGCCCACCACGCCACACGTCGAGAAACACTTCACAGCCGGACTGTTCGTTCGCGATGTCGTTATCGGCATGGCCGATGGATTGACAGTGCCCTTCGCGCTGGCTGCGGGACTTTCAGGAGCGGTTCGTGACACGCGGCTCATCGTGATTGGCGGCCTAGCGGAAATCGCGGCCGGATCGATTGCCATGGGCCTGGGCGGCTATCTGGCGGCCAAGGGCGATGCCGAACATTATGAGCAGGAGAAGCTGCGCGAGGAGCGCGAGATCGTCGAGATTCCGGAAGCGGAGAAGGCCGAGGTCGAAGAGTTGTTCGAGCAGTACGGGCTCACGGAGGCTGAGGCCAAGCCGGTGGTCGAGGCGTTGAGCCAGCGGCCAAAATCGTGGGTGGATTTCATGATGCGCTTCGAACTGGGACTTGAGGAACCGGATCCGAAGCGCGCAGTCACGAGCGCGTCGACGATTGCGCTGTCGTATGTGGCGGGCGGATTTATTCCGTTGTCGCCGTACATGATTCTTGCGAACGCGTGGCACGGGTTGCTGTGGTCGGCAGTGGTCACGCTGGCAGCGTTGGGGGTGTTCGGGTACATGAAGGCGCGCTTTACAGGGACGGCGCCGCTTCGGGGCGCGTCACAGACAATGGTGATCGGTGGACTTGCGGCGGGAACCGCATTTGTGATTGCGAAAATCATCTCATAAGCCCCTAGTAAAACGATTTTCCTTGACATCCGCAGGAGCGGGAGTAGACTGGATTCAACTTAATAGGGCGCGTACCGATGCCATCCTCACCCCACATCTAATTCGGTACGCGCCTGTCGTGTTTTTGGGGGATTCTTAAGGCTGACCTGGGCGGCTAAAGCCGCTTTTCTTTTTGGGCTTCGTGGCCCGACTGAAGTCGGGCCCTTCCCTTTTTTGCAGATCCCTTTTTTGCAGATCCCTTCTTGTGCAGATTTCTCTTGAGGTTGATTCCCCTCTCGGGAAAACCGTGGAGCCTGCAGGAATTTTATTGGCAGTCGACGCTGCGTGGGCATCTCTCTTGGCATTCCTTTGGCGCTCCCGATCGTGCTAACTACAACAGTGCGTTTCATGCGACGTCTTATTTCCGTCATTGTGTGTCTGCAGCTGTCGCTGGGTTTCGTGGCGCCGTTGGCTTCGGCGAAGTCCAAGACCAATCCATCGGTAGATTCCGAGTACGTTCTGGCCCTGGGCACGGCCAACGACTTTCTGCGGGCCTGGCAAACGCAGGACCGCGAAGCCGGCATTCTTCTGCTTACCGATCGGCTCAAACAGCGCACATCCGAAGATGCGCTGGAGAACTTTTTCTCGTGCATGGCAGGCAAGTCACAGAGCTTCGAGATTGCACGCGGCAAGAAAGTGGCGCCGGGACGGTACCGGTTTCCGGTTTCGCTCTTTCAGAAGCCGGCGAACCCGGGGACCAGGTGGCTGCGGCCGCAGAGTTCCAGTCTGGTAGTTGTAAGGACGGGTGGCAGCGAGTGGTCCATCGATAAACTGCCCTGAGGGATGGCCCCCGCGCCCGGCGACTCCGTTTCCCGTGCCTCAAGAATCCTCACATACAGGGCATCGCTTATCACAGTCGTGGATGGGTCGAATCCTTTAGAATGATCCCCTTCGTGTCCACACATATTCTCCGAAAGCAACTCATGGTTGGCCCATAGAGTTGCATGGCATGCGCGGCGGATGGCCGCGCGGGAGTCACTAATCATGAAACGCATTCATAAAGTCGCCATCCTGGGCGCCGGGACGATGGGGGCGCGCATTGCCGCGCACTTTGCCAATGCCGGCGTGCCCAGTTACCTGTTCGATATCGTTCCGCCGGATGCGGACGGGCCGGCACGCAACAAAATCGCCGCTGCCGGATTGGAGGGCGCGAGGAAATCGAAGCCGGCCGCGTTCTTCGAACCGTCGCTGGCCAAGTTGATCACGGTCGGAAATTTCGAAGACGATCTGAAAAAGCTGGCCGAGGTGGACTGGATCATCGAGGCCGTGGTGGAGAATCTCGAGATAAAACGCGCCTTGCTCGAAAAGGTCAACGCCGCGCGCCAGCCGGGGACCATCATCACGACGAATACCAGTGGCCTGCCGGTGGGGAAGATTGCTGAGGGCCTTCCCGAAGATTTCCAGCGCAGCTGGTTCGGTACGCACTTTTTCAATCCGCCACGGTACATGCGATTGCTGGAACTGATCCCGACTCCCGCTACCGATCGCGCGCTGCTCGAAGCCGTGGCCTGGTTCAGCGACGTGCGGCTCGGCAAGGGTGTGGTGTATGCCAAAGACACGCCCAACTTCATCGGGAATCGCATTGGGACGTTCTCCGTGCTCAACGTGATGCGACTGATGCAAGAGATGGACATGACGATCGAGGACGTCGATGCGCTGACGGGTACGCCCGTGGGCTGGCCCAAGTCGGCTACGTTTCGCACGATCGATCTCGTCGGCCTCGACATTCTCGGGCACGTCGTCAGTAACATGGCCAGCAACGCGCGCGACGAACGCAGCGAGCTTCGACTTCCCGACTTCTACAAGCACATGCTCGAGCGGAAGATGCTCGGCGACAAGACTAAGGGAGGGTTCTACAAGAAGGCCAAAGGAGCTGTCGGCAAGGAAGAGCGGCTGGCGCTTGATTGGAAGACGCTCGAATATCACCCGCGTGGAAAGCCCAAATTTGCGGCACTCGACATGGCGAAGAACGTCGAGGACACGGGCGCCAGGGTGCGGATGCTGCTTGGGCTGGAGGAGCGCCCCGCAGAAGAATGACAAGGCTGGCGCCTTTTTGTGGACGGCGCTTACGGACCTGTGGACGTACGCAGCCAACCGCATTCCGGAAATTTCCGACACGGTGGTCGAGATCGATCGCGCCATGAAGCTGGGCTTCAACTGGGAGATGGGGCCCTTCGAACTCTGGGATGCGGCGGGCGTGGAGGCGACGGTTGGACGCATGAAGAAAGAAGGCAAGCTGGTTGCGACCAACGTGGAGAAGCTCTTGGCGGCCGGCCAGAAGAGCTGGTACGCAGACGAGCCTAAATCGGCGTCAGGGCGCAAGTTCTTTGATCTGGCCACCGGCAACTGGCAACCGGTTACGGTTCCCGAGGGCGTCTGGTCGGTGACGGTGGCGAAGAAATCTAATGGCGTGGTGAAGAAGAATTCCGGCGCTTCGCTGGTCGACCTGGGCGACGGCGTTGGCTGCATCGAGTTTCATTCGAAGATGAACTCGCTGGGTGCCGACATCATTCAGCTCATCACGCAAACGCTGAAGCCCGGCGGGCCGGGAGATGCGTTCGACGCGTTCGTCATCACCAACGACGCGACGAACTTCTCAGTGGGCGCGAACCTGATGCTGCTGTTGATGGCAGTGCAGGAAGAAGAATGGGACGACGTGGACATGGTGATCCGCCAGTTTCAGGGGATGACACAGGCTATCAAGTTCTCGCCGAAGCCGGTCGTGGTGGGCGCGTTTGGATTGACGCTGGGTGGCGGGACGGAGATATCGTTGCATGCTCCGGCGCGCCAGCCGCACGCGGAGTTGTATACCGGGCTGGTCGAAGTCGGCGTGGGATTGATTCCGGGCGGCGGCGGTTGCAAGGAGATGCTCGTGCGGGCGCTGGAGAGCGCGAGGTCGATTCGTCCGGACGGACGTGGAGAATCGGTGGAGCTGCTCGAAGCGATGAAGCGCGCTTTCGAAACGATCGCAATGGCGAAAGTGGCGACCTCAGCGCACGAGGCGCGAGGACTGGGATTTCTTTCAGACTCCGACAACATCAGCATGAACCGCGAGCGTGTGCTTTCGGACGCTAAAGCGCGAGCGCTGGAGTTGGTGCGGGCGGGATATGAGGCACCCGTGATGCGGACTGGATTTGCCGGCGCCCGGGGAGAACATTTTGGCAACCCTGAAGCTTGGCGTATACCTGATGCGGCAAGGCGAGTACATCAGCGATCACGAAGTGAAGATCGGGAACAAGGTGGCCGAGGTGTTGTGCGGCGGAAATGTGACGCCCGGAACGCCGGTGAGCGAGCAGTACATTCTTGATCTTGAGCGCGAAGCGTTTAAGTCCCTGTGCGGCGAGAAGAAGACGCAGGAGAGAATTCAGTACACGTTGAAGACCGGGAAGACGTTGAGGAATTGAGTTGGGTGGTCGGAGTAATTTAGATCATCAGGGTCGTCGACGCCTTGAGCTTGCGGGCTTACGCCCGCTGCGCTTGGTACCGCCCCTACGAGGCTCGCTTCATTGGCTCAGCCTACCCAGTGCTTACGCACTGGGCTACTCTATGCCGCCGCTTCTCGGGTTGGGCGGACTGGAAGGCGATACGATGGTTAGTTGCGAATGCTCTGCGTACGGCGGCAGCAAAATAGAAGGGTGCACGACAAAAGGGCAACGTTTAGCGTCGCCCCTTTTCATTCCCTGACTTTTCCCACCTGACTTTTTCTCGCCTGGTTTCGTGCCCGACTTTTCTTGCGTGACTTGTTTGCCGACTTCCCAGTCAGCTTTTTTTCACCCTTAATTGCAACGCCGTACTTCAGTGAGGACGGCTCGGGGCTGAGGTGTGACCCCCGCCACCACCTCCGCTGCTCATTCTTCCGCCGCCGGTATTCATGTGGCTGCCGCCGGTGCTCGCGTGACTGCCAGCCGTGCTGCCGTGGCTCGCGCCCGTACTCGCGCTGCTGCCGCCGAAGGTCGGGGCCATCATGTCAGGAGTTCGAGATGGAGCCGGGTGCACGGTGGCCGCGCCCGTGGTTTGCGCCTGGTGCGCGACTTTGCTCATGTTGCTGACCGCGCCACGAGGCACGCCGAGTCCGGCGCTATCGTTGCGCACTACCAGGCGGCTCGGCGGCATTGAGGATGGCACAGGACGTCCGACCGCAACCGTGGCGGTGCCGCGTACGGGAGGAGCTGGTGGTTTAAAGCGAATTGGAGGATTCGTGACCGGAACGACTGTTGCCCATCCGCTACCGAAACCACCGGGCGCCCACATCCAGCCGTAGCCCGGAACGAAATTCCACGCGCCATAGCGATAAGGCATCCATCCCCAAGGATAGGCGGAAACCCACGTGTAGCCGGCGCCCGGATAGAACATCCAGGATCCATCCATGAACGGATCCCAGCCCACGCCTGCGAAATAAGGCTGCCACATCGTGCCGTAGCCGGGGACGTTTGTGTAGTTGCCGTAGTAGTTGAGGTCGCTAACGCCGTAGCCGTACGGATAATTGTGATACGAACCCTTGCTGGCGTATTCCTGCTGATACTTAGCCTGCTGTTTGTCCCAAGCGTCGAAGGGTTCTTCTTCGATATTTTTCGCGACCGTGGACTTGTTGCCATTGGTCAGATCGAAGATGGCAGAACGATTCTTGCTGACCTCGACCGGTCCGGAAAGGCCGTCCACCTTCAGCTCCCCGTTGAACACGGCGACCACGGCGGTGGCTTCTTCGAGGTTCACGCGGAATCGAACGGCTTCTTCGGGACGAACCTTCTCGTCCTTGAAGATGACGGTGAAGACGTTATCTTTCTGCTTCGCGGTGTAGTCGAAGTAAGCAAGGCCCTCAGTCAATGTGACCGTCGAAACTTTGGCTCCGGAGTCTTGCAGGCTCAGCGCAGTGAATTCAATTTTTGTGCTGGGCGTGATCCGGACGGTGCTGCCGTCTTCGAACTCGACTTCGGCGCGGCCTTCTGCCTTTGCGGCTAGCTTCATGCCCTCGACCAGCGGCATGTTCACGGTAGCCTTCTCGTAGCCTTGCCCGGTGTTGCGATCGATTTGAACCGTGCCTTGAATATCGCTGAGACGCACGATGCGGGCGTGCGACTCCGCCATGGCGGCGGTCGCGCCAAACGCGAGGATCAGCCCGACACTCAGAGCAAGCCACGTGCCCAAGCTACGCTTCGACATAGATTGTCTCCTGGAGACCTTAAGCCTTACCTCATTAGATCATGCTCGGCTGGGTTTGAGTTGCTAGATTGTTGTAATTTCGGGGGGCAACCGCACCATCCTGATGGAAAACATAACGTTTCGGATCTTTGCACCCCTGCGCAAACTGCACCGCTTGTCGTGGCCTCCGCGAAGTGGAACCCGCTCTATTTCAACCGGATAGGACTTAAGAACCCGCGACGGGCGCGGCATTGGCGGTGCTCAGTAACCTTTGGGCGCGAGCGCGGGTTACGTTCAGCACGCTGTGATCGGCGGCGATGCGTTGCAGAATCGGGACGATTGCTTGAAGCTCTCCGAGATTATTCGACTTGGCCGATTCTTCCATGTGCTTCAGTTCGTCTTCGAGCGCCAGCTTCTGGTGGCGGTAGAAAAAGTCGAGCCTACGTCCGAATTCAAGCGTGGTCGAGATGTTCTGGAAGACCGCGGTGATCTGCTGGACCGCCGGGATGGGTGAGTAGTTGTAGGTCGCCTCGGTCTTGCGAGTCCCTTCTTCGTATTTCAAGACCTTTACACCCGTGGAGGCGAGTTTCCTATTCCCGGAGTCAATCTGGCCTTCGAAGTATTTTACCTTGGCGGCAAGTTCGAAGATTTTCTTACAGGTGTCGGCAGAGACGGTGAAGTCGTCGTGGAACGGGTCGCCCGGATCGGATTGTGGTGTGAGCTTTCCCGTGGAGTCGTAGGTTGCATGGCGATCGGAAGAAACCGTGATGACGTAGTGATCGGGGATCGATTGCGGGAAGTCGAGCGAGAACGAGATGGTTGCCGGGGGACTCTGTTGGGCTAGAGACGCGGTGACCGACAGGATCAGCGCTACCAGGGTCAGACGGGAAAACACGTTCATAGGGTCTGGACGATTCTACGGCTTTCGCGATTGCGGCGCATCAGGGTTTGGGGGGGTGAGTAGAGAGAAAACCTACAAACGCAGAACGCGCAGAGAAGTGCCGCAGAGGAGATTCTTAGCGCCCCGCCGCTACTTGTCGCTGCAGGGTTGCGGAGGTGTGAAGGTGGCAGATTGCGATCGCGAGGGCGTCAGAGGCGTCGGAGGGTTCAGGTGGTTCGGCGAGTTCGAGCAGTCGGGTGACCATGAGCTGGACTTGCTGCTTTTCGGCGCGGCCGTAACCCACTACGGCGGACTTGATGGAAAGCGGCGCGTACTCTGCGACTTCGAGGCCAGCGGCAGCAGCGGCGAGCATGGCTACTCCGCGGACCTGGCCGAGCTTGAGCGCTGACTTCACGTTCAGGGCGTAGAAGACATCTTCGATGGCGACCTCATCGGGCTGGTGCTCGTGGATGAGTTCGTCGAGGCGAGTGTAGATGCGGCTAAGGCGCGCCGGCAGCGGTTCGCGGGGTGAGAGCTGGATGGCGCCGCAGGTGAGGCAGCGGAGACGTCCAGCGGGCGCGAGTTCTACGACGCCGAACCCGGTGTACTCGGTGCCGCAGTCGATGCCCAGGACGCGCATGGGGGAAGTGTACCGTGTCTTGGAATGTGGAAATAGTCTCCAGGAGAGAACTGGGGAGTTCTTGGAGACGTTTCACCACAGAGACACAGAGGCACAGAGAACATCCTCCTGTAAGTCTCTTTCTAAGTATTGCCGTTGCGATGAGCGGTCCCCGCAAGAGAGGGCGAGCAGATGCGGCGCACAGCAGCGACCTTCAACAGCAACGCGGACGGCGCTCGCGCTGCTGGCGCGATTCGGCTAGAAACTCGGCGTACGCTGTCGGCGAGGTTGTGAGTTGCCTACGTTCGAGGAAGCGAGCGTAGGCGGACTCGTCGAAGATCTCGCGTAGAACCGCGCCGATGACTGCCAATGCTCTGCGGATGCCGGAAGAAGACTGCACCAGAAGATTTTTCATCCTTGCTCCTCCGTGGCGAAGCGCGTCGCGACGAATGGCGCCTCGCGCACGACGGGCTGCTTCCTTCCCGCAAGGATACGAATCCAATCGGCGGCGGACTCGGTCAGGATCATGGCGACCATGATGATCAGCACGCCGGTGACGGCAGCATCAAGGCGATCGTTAAAGATGAGGCGAGTGGTGCCTGCCGTGGCGGGCGCAGCGGCGAGTTGACGAGCGTGCGCCAGAAATCCGATGCGCGGATTGGGATCGAAGATTTTGTAGTACGACGCGGAGAACGTCACGGCAACCAGCCAGGCGAGTGGAGTCAGAGTGACTGCGGCGTAACGCGCGCGTCCCATCTTGATGATGATCGTGGTCGCCACGCACAGGGCCACCGTCGCCAACAGCTGGTTCGAAATCCCGAATAGCGGCCAGAGCGAGTTGATGCCGCCCAGCGGATCTTTCACGCCTTGCCAGAGAAAATATCCCCAAGCCCCGACAATGAGGGCACTGTTGATCAGGATGCTCGGGTACCAACTGGTGCGGCCCAGCGGCTTCCAGACATGGCCGAGCGCGTCCTGAATCATGAAGCGGCCGACGCGAGTGCCGGCGTCGAGCACGGTCAGGATGAAGAGTGCTTCGAACATGATGGCGAAGTGGTACCAGATCGCCATCAGCGCTTGGCCTCCGATGCTATGCGAGAAGATGTTCGCCATGCCGACGGCGAAGGCTGGTGCGCCTCCGGTGCGGTTGAAGAGTGTCTGCTCCCCCACGGCTTGCGCGAGCGAATGCATGTCGGCAGCGCTGACGGGGAATCCCCAACTCGAGATAGTCGCCGTGGCGGCTTCCGGCAGTTGGCCGACGACGCCCGCCGGGCTGTTGATGGCGAAATATGTTCCCGGCTGAAGGACACAGGCGGCGATGACGGCCATGATGGCGACCATCGATTCGCATGCCATCGCGCCGTAGCCGACCATACGTGTTTCCGTCTCGCGCGAAATGAGCTTCGGCGTAGTGCCACTTGCAATCAGGGAATGGAAGCCGCTGATCGCGCCGCACGCAATAGTCACGAACGCGAAGGGAAACAGACTTCCCGCGAAGACCGGGCCGGTGCCGTCGATGAAGCGCGTGAGGGCCGGCATATGCAAAGTAGGACGGAGTGCCACGATGCCGAGCGCAAGCATGGCGATCGTTCCAAGTTTGACGAAGGTGCTCAGGTAGTCGCGAGGCGCGAGTAATAGCCAAACTGGCATGGCCGATGCTGCAAATCCGTAGATGATTAGCAGGACCGCGAGCGTAGGCGCGGTCAAGGTGAAGTACTGGCCAACGGACGGCGTGTGCGATGCCCAGCCGCCTCCCCAGATGGCGAGCAGCACGAGCAAGAATCCAAGGACCGAAGTTTCGAGCACCTTGCCCGGGCGCAGTCGGCGCAGGTAGAGGCCCATCAGGAGCGCGATCGGAATCGTCATCGCGATGGTGAATGTTCCCCAAGGGCTGGCTTTGAGGGCGTTGACCACGATCAATGCGCACACGCCGAGCAGGATGACCACGATGCTGATAACGGCGACGTACGCAACGAAGCCGCCGAGGCGGCCGATCTCGGATTTGGCCATTTCGGTGAGGGATTTGCCGTCGCGGCGAACGGAGAACAGCAGAATCACGAAATCCTGCACGCAGCCGCCGAAGACGGCGCCCGCGAGAATCCAGAGAGTGCCGGGAAGATAACCGAATTGTGCGGCGAGAACGGGGCCGACCAGCGGGCCGGGGCCGGCGATGGCGGCGAAGTGATGTCCGAAGACGACCCACTTGTTGGTGCGCACGAAGTCGCGGCCATTCTCAAGGCGCTCGGCAGGAGTGGCGCGCAGGGCATCGAGTGAAAGCACGCGGGCCGCGATGAACTTGCTGTAGAAACGGTAGCCGATTGCGTAGCTGCAGACCGCGGCAACCACAAGCCACATGGCGTTGATCTCTTCGCCGCGATGGAGCGCGATGGTTGCAACCGAGAACGCACCGCCAATTGCGACCGCCACCCACACAGCTGCGCGCGCAGGCTTCGACATGGGGAAAATGGACTCCGATGTAAGGTAAGGCGGCCGGGAGACCGACTGAGTTCCGAGTATTGTGGCGAATCGCGGCGAGGTTGTAAATGGTGAGAGCCATTCGCGGGAATCGACTGCCCAGCGACTGCACCATTCCAGACTCGCCGCGCGTGGCAATCAAGGATGATGCTTCACACATTGGCGACACTCGCGATTGTGACCGGGCGCCCGGTCTGTTGGGCATGCGATATATCATTCACGGCAACTTAGAATAACGATTTTCTAGAAGCGCATCTGTGTATCGATTTTTAGTGATAGTCTTTAGGGTTCCGCTCTACGTTCGACATTCTGCTGTTCGTCTCCGCTACACTGCAAAGAGGTACGCGCAGTGGCGGGCGAGGGCCGGCGCGAGATCTATTTCATGGATAGGAGCAGGCAATGAAGATCGGCATGTTAACTGGCGGCGGCGATTGTCCGGGATTGAATGCTGTGATACGCGCCGTCGTGCGCAAGGGAACATTTCACTATCAGGATGAATTTGTCGGCTTCATGGAAGGCTGGCGGGGACTGCTCGAAAACAAGACCATGCCGCTCGACCTCGAGGCGGTGGGAGGCATTCTGCCGCGCGGCGGAACGATCCTGCGGACCTCGCGCACCAATCCCGCGAAGCGCGATGACGGATTGCAGCGCTGCGCCGAGAATCTAAAAAAAAACGGCTGTGATGCGCTGATCGCCATTGGGGGCGACGATACGCTTTCGGTCGCGCAGAAGCTGTTTCAAAAAGGCGTAAAGGTCGTGGGTGTGCCGAAGACGATCGATAACGATCTGGCGGGCACCGACTTCACCTTCGGCTTCGACACCGCCGTGAACGTGGCCACGAGCGCTATCGACCGGGTCCACACTACAGCCGAGGCGCACAATCGCGTGATCGTGGTGGAAGTGATGGGGCGCGATTCGGGCTGGATCGCCGTGTACAGCGGCGTGGCCGGTGGCGCCGACGTGATCCTGATTCCAGAAGTGCCCTTCGACGTGGACAAAGTAGCCGAACTGATTCGCCAGCGCCATGCGCGCGGACGGTACTTCAGCATCGTGGTGGCGGCCGAGGGCGCAAAGTTCGCGGCCTCAAGCGAGCCCGGTCTTGTCGTTCGGGATCTTGGCAAGGACGAGTTCGGCCACGAGCGACTGGGTGGCATCGGCAATGCTCTGGCACAGGAACTTGAAAAACGCACCGGCTTTGAGACGCGGTCCGTGGTGCTAGGTCACATTCAGCGCGGTGGATCGCCGAGTTCCTTCGACCGGGTGCTGGCCACTCGCTATGGTCTGGGCGCAATCGACATGGTGCATCGCGGCGAATGGGGCAAGATGGCCGCGCTGCGCGGGAACAAGATCATTTCAGTCCCTCTGGCGGATGCCATTGCGAGCAATCGCAAGGTGGATGCCGATATGATTGAAGTTGCCAACGGCATTCTCGACAAGCTGATGAAGGAAAACGAACCTGCGATGAAAAGCTAGGCGGGTTCTTCTTAAAACTGGGTCGGTTTGTGCGCGGGCTGGAATTTCGGCCCGCGTACTTTTTTGGCGATCGATTGACTCCACTAACTCCCTGCCCTGGTACTGGTTGCCGGCTCCGTTGCAAAACACCATAGGCAGTGACCCACATCACAGGATGGAGGATGAGCACGTCCCATAATTACTGGTAGAGGCCCAGGATCCGCAAGCAAGAAGGAGGGGCCATCATGAAAACTTTGCGCTGCGTTGTGGTCCTGCTCATGGCCGTATCGATGGCGTGGATGGCGGCGGCACAGAAGAGTGAGAAAGAGTCCGTTCCCAAGTACGACAAGTCTACGGAAGCCGTGTTTAAAGGGACGGTTGACGACGTGAAGGACCGCGATTGCCCCGTCTCGGGCGGCAAGGGCTCGCACCTCACGCTGAAACAGGCGGATGGCAGCACAATTGAAGTGCACCTCGCGCTGACCAAGTTTGTGAACCAGTACGAACTCGTCTTTCACAAAGGCGACGTGCTCGAGGTCACTGGCGTGAAGGTGAAGTTCGAGGGCGTAGATACGATCTTCGCTCGCAAAATCAAGCGCGGCGAAGACGAGTTTCTGTTTCGTGACGGCGACGGCAAGCCGCTGTGGTAACGCGATTCTGAGCGCTATCCAAGATCCCGAATCCTGCCGAGGGCAGGAAAACACGGGCGGCCAGTGAGCGAAAAGATCCTGAGGAAGGATTTTTTACTGCCGGGCCGCCCCTTTTCCATTTCTACTGGCTCTTGTGGCCGGAAACTTCCTGTCAGATGCGGCCGTGCCACTCGCATGTGCTGTCGGACAGGGAGTGTCCGACCCACACTTCACATCTCCTGAACAATTTGCGCAGGCTATGATGTCGGGGCATGGCTACGTTGGCCCCGGTCGATACCCGCCCTTGGTTGAACACCCGACGGTTGCGAGCGCAAGCACTGGTGCTCGCACTTTGCTTGTGGGGGACATGCGCGTGGATCATGACTGCTCCCGGTGTCGTTGGGCGCAATGGGTTGCTCAAGGGCACGGACTTCCTGCACTTTTACACTCTCGGATCGCTCGCGCTGGAGCATCGGGGAGCAGACCTGTACGACACGACCGCACAGTCGAAACTTGCGGCGCAACGAGTGCCCGAGGCAGGGACGCTCTTCTTCGTCGCGCTGTACGGTCCTCAGGCATCGTTGCTATTTGCGCCTTTGGCTGCGCTTCCCTACGGAGCGGCGCTGGCGTTGTGGCTGATCCTGAGTGCCCTGCTTTACGGACTATGCTGCTACGCGATTTGGAGAACATGTTCGAACCTGCAGCGTGAAGGTGGGCTGGTATTGCTGCTGGCGCTGGCCTATCCGGCATTTTTTCATTTGATGGTGTGGGGGCAGACCTCCGCGCTGGCACTGGCTTGCTTCACAGGCGCGTACCTTGCCTTGCACGCCGATAGAAAATTTCTGGCGGGACTGGCAATCGGCTGTTTGATGATCAAGCCACAGCTGGGCTTGGCAGCGGCATTCGTGTTCGTCGCTGCACGAGAGATGCGAGTGGTCGCGGGCGCCATCATGAGCGCGTTGGCAAACTTGTTGGCGGGGTGGGCTTACTACGGCACGCCCGTGATGCAAAGCTACGTTGCGCAACTGAGGCACGCGCCCGAACTCATGCTTCAGTTGGAACCGCGGCTCTACCAAACGCATTCACTCCGCGCGTTGTGGGCACTGTTGCTGCCCTGGCCCGCGGTCGCATTCTGGATGTACGCGGCAAGTGCAGTGGCTGTCTTGTACGTAACGTATCTGTGTTGGAAGAGCGGGGCGTTACTAAGCTTGAGATTTTCGGCACTACTGCTCGCGACGGTGCTCGTGTCGCCGCACTTGACCGTGTATGACCTTGTGATCTTGGCGCCCGCATTTCTTCTGCTGGCGGATTGGGCGAAAAGGAGATGGTTCAGCGTGCCCTGGCTCGGGTGGCTTCTGTATTTCACTTATCTATTGCCACTAGCCGGCCCAGCGGCGCGGTGGACGCATCTGCAATTGTCGGTGCTCGCGATGACGGTGTTGCTGTGGGTGGTTTACCGAAACACGTCCAGTGCGACCGTGCCAGCTGCACCGTAGTGAAAGTTACTTCTGCTGAACATCGGGTCGGGCAGCGAGCAGGAATTGGAGAGCGCCCGGAAAGCGCGCCGCCCAGGCAGATTCGCTGTGCGTGCCTCCGTCCGCCACCTCCATTTTTAATCGGCGATCATCAAGCCCGCTGCGGCGCAGAATGCGTTCCAGTTCGCGTACGTTCTCAACCGTCTGCCGGTCTTTCTCCTCGCGCCCGACTTCGCGCGTACCGATGGCCAGAAAAATCCTGTGCGGCCAGACCCGTGGCTGGCGCGCCTCGCGCAATACCTGCCGGTTTGAAACCCACAGCGATGGGCTCTCAATTAGCACGCCGCCGAAGACGCCCGGCGTCGTCATGGCCACGTACAGCGTGATCAATCCTCCGAGAGACGAGCCGCCGAGAAACGTATTCTCCGGCCCTTTGGCGGTGCGATAGTTCTGGCCGACGAACGGCATTATCTCTTTCGTAAGGAATGCGGAATACTTCGTACCTTGCGGGCGCAGGACGACCGGATTCAAGGAGCGATAGGGCAGATATTCTTTCAGGCGCTCGACCGCGGCATTGTCAATGCCGACGAAAATCGCGGGCGGGATTTCACCGGCTCGAATCAGTCGGTCGGCTGTGTCGTCAACCTGCCACTCAACGCCGGTGAACGAAGTGGTCGGGTCGAAAAGATTCTGGCCGTCGTTCAAGTAAAAGACGGGATAGCGCTGCGCGGAATTTTCCGGAAGGTCGTAGCCAGGAGGCAGCCAGACGCGAATGTTCCGGCGATTGCGAAAGATGTGACTGGTGAATTCGTGAATGCGTAGATCTCCGACCACATTTGGATTTGGTGGACTGGCGATCGGAGCCGCGGACACTGGTTGGGATGAGGTTTCCATTAAATTGTGCAGGGGTGGGCGTCTCAAGCCTTACGCACGTGATTCAGGGAGTGCACAAACAATATAGAAGACGATACCGCAATCGTGAATATGGCCGCCAGCGACGTCAGACAGAGAATGCACCACACACCCAGAATGAATTTCTCGACGTAGGTGAGGTACAGCGCGAACGTGAGGCCAGCCAGCGAAGCAGCGAGCAAGATGCCGGGCGTCTCCGCCTTCTCGCGATAGAAAGTCGCGAAGGCCAACAGCGCAACGTAGCCCAAGATTCCGATGAGCGCGACGGGAACTCCGGCAATGGTGGATTGCTCGCTGCGGTTCACGATATCGCAGTTAAAGGATTGTCCGAAGTCACAGTAGGACGTTTTCGATTTGCGAAAATGATGATCGAGCGATACGGATGACACCACAATGCCCAACCCGGCCACGATGGCGATGATCAGGAGTAGGCGCCGGGCAGTGGAACTCATTGCAGCGGGCATCCTGTGCGCAGGCTCAGGTCATCCAGCGGGATCGCTCCTTCGACGCGCTCTCCCATGGGAGGAAATTGCCAGGTGGGAAAGTGTTTAATCCCGGCGTCGGAACAGACCTGCTGGATTTTCGAAGTGTCTCCTTGAATGCCGCACTCGATGTAGGGCACGTACTCAAAAGATGCTTGGAACAATGCCTTTTGTTCGGCGCAGTGAGGGCACCAGTAGGCGCCATACATCTTGACGTCGTGCTGTTTCAGGCAGCGGGCAAAGTTGTCATGCTCGTGTACGCGCCGGTGATATCCGACGTAGTACGTGGCACCCAAGGCCACGGCGATCACAACCCCAATAATCACCTTGCGCAAGAAGCCCGGGTCTTTTTCGGGCGGCTCTTCCACTTGCCTTCGTTCTTTACGTTGCTGAGACATGAAATTTTTATACCACGACGCGCAGAGCCGAGGGCAACACGTCGAGACTCTCGAGGTGCAAAGTTAGAGCCTCCCCGTCGACCATAACATCCACAGGTCCGCTGAGTTCATAGTCAATTCGACGCGCGGCGCGCCTTTCAGCCAGCGGATGGTTGATGTGAGTGCCGTCGTAAAGCGTCGACAGGTTACGGATAAGGCCAAGGCGGCCGATGGGTCCCCAGCGCACATATTCCACCAGGCCATCATCCACCTGAGCATTGGGAGCGATCATCATCGTGCCGCCTGTGAACTTGCTGTTGTTGAAAGTCAGGAAAAGGCAGGGACGGGTATCGGGATTCTCTTCCCCTTCGATGCGCAGCGGAAACGGCCGGCGGCGCAGTTGGGCAAGACGCAAGAAGATGGAGAGGAAGTATCCCGGCTCGCCCCATCCGGCAAAGGTGCGCGAGCGCGTAGCGTTCACATCGGCGGCGAAACCGACGCTCAGCAAGTTGATGAAATAGATCGTGCCGCCTTTGTGCCGCATGCGCATGACATCGCAGGCCTGCATACGTTGGGCAAGCAGGGCTTGCATGGCGCCTTCTACACCTTCGTTCGTAAAATCGCGCAGGAAAGAATTCCCGGTGCCGAGCGGCAAGAAACCGAGCACTGGCGGTTCCCCGCCCTGTGCTTCGGGAAAAAGTCCGTTGACGATTTCATAGGAAGTTCCATCGCCGCCGACCCCGATAAAGCGCCGGTAACTGCGAGCGAAGTAGTCGCGCGCGATGCGGGTCGCATCCCCGGAGCGCGAGGTTTCGACGACCTCGAGCTTCAGCCCTCCGGAGCGCAGGCGTTCCAAGGCAGGGCCGACCAGTTTACGGCAACGCCCGCCTCCGGCCGCAGGGTTCACCACGACAACATATGCATCACTCACAGGGAGACGACCGCCGAACGCTCAGTGGATTTACCGATCTCTTCCGCAAGAACGTTGCGCTTGATTTTCAGGGAGGCGGTACGCGGGAAATCTTTTTCCCAGAGAAGGTAGCCGCCAATGCGCTTGAAGTCGGGAAGGCGGCGGTTGCGGGAGTTCAGATCATCCAGCAATGCCGTATCGATTTGCTGATTCTGCTCCAGGCGCAGCACGAGAACCAGAGATTCCTTTCCCAGTTGCTTCGCGGGCCACAGATAGTTCGCGGCGAAGACACAGTATTCCTTCACGGCCAGACCCTCGAAGACATTCTCGATATCTTCGGGATAGATGTTCTTGCCGCCCTCGGTCACGATCATATTTTTCTTGCGGCCGAATAATTGCAGGTGCCCAGTGAAATCGAATCGGCCCAGATCGCCCGTCAGCAGCCAGCCATCAACGATGGTCTCGGCCGTGAGTTCCGGGTCGTCGAGATAGTGCGACATCACCGTCTTGCTGTGCACGGCAACTTGGCCAATCCCTTCCGAATCCGGATTAAGGACGCGCAGCTCGACTCCCGGCAACGGGCGGCCAACCGTGTCGGAGCGAAACGGTTTGAAGTCATTCAGCGTAAGAGCGGTGCCGGCCTCAGTGAGTCCATAGCCATTGGAGACTGGTATGCCGAGGTCGTAGAAAAACTGGAGCGTCGAAGGCTCCATGAATGCTCCGCCCGTGAAGAGCGCCAGCAATTGACCGCCGAAGGCTTTGTGCACTTGTCCGAGAAGGCGGCGGCTGAGCTTCACGTTGGGGCGGCGACGAGTCAACAACCTGTTCAACGCAATCATGCGGTCGAGCATGAAGCGCTTGCTGCGCGGCAGTTCGTCGAACTTGGCCTTGAGCCCGCGCTCCAGATTCTTCAGAACCATGGGTACCAGGCTCATATAGCTGATGCGGTAGCGAACGAAAGCATCGCGCACATATTCGGGCCGCAGAGTTCGGAGATGAACCACGCACGCGCCGCAAACGAAAGGCCCGATGAAGCCCACCATGAAGTCGATCGCGTGATTGGTGGGAAGAATGCTCAGGTAACGCACACCAGGCCAGAAGGGATACCAGGCTGTTAGCGCAGTACACTGCTCCAGATAATTTTCGTGGGTCAGCACGCAGCCCTTCGGGCGTCCGCCGGTTCCCGAGGAGTAGACGATGCAGGCGACGTCCTCGCGCTGGCGTTCGATAAAGATTGGCTCACCTTTGCGGTGAAAGTCTTCCCAGCGATAGGCGCCGCCCAGGTCGGCGCGCAGCGGAGACTCGGTGACCAGCACGGTCTTGACGGTGTGCTTCTTGAAGTCGGGCGACTGCATGATCGCGCGCCACAGGTAGTACTCAACGATCAGGAACTTCGCCTTGGAGTGCGCGAGCAGTTGCAGATGTTCTGCCGGCGGTCAGTTTGAAGTCGAGCGGAACCAGCACGCCGCCGCAAAAGAAGATCGCATAGGCCGAGACCAGCCACTTGGACTGGTTGGTCATGATGATGGCGGCGCGATCGCCCTCGCGAAAATCGGCATCCTGCAGGGCGCGCGTCAGCGGTCGAGCAAGTTCCTTGAAGTCCGAGTAAGTGAGGCGAGTCTTCTCCTTGTCGCGGTCGGCTTCGATCAGACACGTCTCGTTAGGCCAGTGCTCGAGCGCATCGCGCAGCGCTGCACCCAACGACGGATATTGCCGCAAATCCAACATGAAGTGACTATTTCACCACGGAGACACAAGGGTACGAAGAAGAGCTGTTAACCAAATCATTACCTGATGCAGTGATTTTACAGGCGCGCGTGAATGCGCCCGGCCAGCGTACGAAAGTCCGTTACTCCTTGCAGTTCGTAGTCGGGCAGTTCCACGTGGAAATGATTTTCGAGCCGCGTCAGTAAATCGAGGGCCTGCAGGCTGTCGATGTTGAGCGTCTTGAAAAAGTCCTCGTCGGGCCGTAGCTTGTCGCGCGAGACCTTAAAGTGCGTCGCGGCCAGATCCATAATCTCGTCCAGTGTTTTATCTTCATTCGGCATAGTTCATTTCTTTCGATGCAACTCTCAACGGCCCGAATCAGGGCAGGTACGGCTGCAGGTCGGTGCTTTCTACAAATTTGCGCAATCCGGCCTCGACGGCAGGCTCCGCGAACAACTGGCAGAATAGATCAATCTCCTGCTTAAGCTCGTGATGCGGAATCGGCTTGATGAATTTCTTCGCGGCGATCGCGGTGCGGCGATCGAACTTCCCCAGTTGCGCAGCCGTGGCCCGGGCAGCGCGCAGCGCTTGGCCCTCCGCCACCAACTGGCTGACGAGTCCTACCGCATGAGCACGGGTTGCGTTCAGGCTGCGACCAGTCAAGAGAAGGTCGCGAACCACGGCATTGCCCAGGTCGCGCTTCAGGCGAGGGATTCCGCCGAATCCTGGAATCAGGCCAAGCCGAAGTTCCGGAAAAGCGAAGCGCGCCATTTTGTCGGCGATGATGAGATCGCAGACCAGAGCCAGCTCAAATCCACCGCCGAACGTCACGCCGTGAATGGCCGCTATCGTGGTCAGGGGCGCGGCGTCGATCGTGTTCAGCACACGGTGAATGCGCTCGAGGAAGTCTCGTACTCCAACCACCGCTTCCACCTTCTGCATCTCTTGCGAGCGGTGATAGAGTTCGCGCAAGTCAGCGCCCGCGCAGAATCCGGACGGCATCGCACTGTGAATGATGAGTGCGTGGCACTGCCGGGAAAGGTCGTCGAGAGATTCAGTAAATTGCTCGAGCTCCTTGAGCGAGATCGATCCGATTTCGTTGCACGGGCCACGATGGAGCGCGAGTTCGATCACGCCGCCTGCGACTTCCCACGAAATGGCTTCGCCTTGAAATCGATCAGTCATGATTGTTCAACTCTGACCCCACTCTAGACCGCAACTTTCACTCGGTACATGTCGTCTATCTGGTCGCGCATCTGTTGCGCGATCGCGTCACGCTTTAGCTTTCCGTTGGCCGTCAGCAATCCGTTCTCGATGGTGAACGCTTCAGTACGAACATGGAATGCGCGAACCTGCTTGTAGTGCGGGAACTGCAAATTCACCGCGTCGATTCCGGCCTGCGCCTGCTCCGCGGTGACCGCCCCGGTGATGATGGCCGAGAGATACCCTTTCCCGTTGCCGACCAGCACGACCTGCGCCGCTCCGGGTAAGTGCTGCAGGAGTTTCTCTTCGATCGGTTCGGGGGCGATGTTGTGGCCGGAGCCAAGGATGATGAGATTCTTGATGCGGCCAACGATGCGCCAGTTCCCTTTCGCATCCACTTCGCCCTGATCGCCTGTGTGGAACCAGCCACCGCGCAAGGCCTTGGCGGTTTCCTCCGGACGATTCCAATATCCCGGGAAAATATTCGGCCCTCGCACGATGATTTCTTCGCCTTCGCCCAACTTCATCTCGATGCCAGGAATCGCGGGCCCAACTCGGCCTGCTTCGTAGTCCTGAGGATCGTCGAGCGTACAAATCGCCGTGGTTTCGGTAAGTCCGTAACTCTGTAACACCGGGATGCCGAGCATCATGAAGAAAAGCTGCGTCTCGACGGCTAGAGGCGCCGAGCCGCAGATCAAGGCGCGCAGGTTGCGTCCGATCATTTTCTTGCGGATGGTCGGGAAAATCGCCGAGTTGGCTAGCGACAACCAGAACCAATCGAGCGACTTTGATTTCTGCTCCTGCTTGCGCATCCAGGCTGACTTCGCCCGACTGTAGATCGCCTGCACGAATCCGCCCGCTTGCCAAAGTTGTTCGTCGACCGCGCGCCGCATGCGCTCGAGCAAGGCAGGCACATTCAAAAAATAATCGGGAGCTAGCGTGCGCATATCTTGCGCGATCTTGCCGAGATCCGTGTTCATGGTAAGCACGCTGCCGCGTCTCAACGAGGTCAGCAGCAGCATCCAGGAACCGGCAAAGACGAACGGCAGGTAGTGGAACACGCGATCCTGCTGCGTCGAGCCGCCCATCAAGCGATCGACGCGCCCGTTGATGCATTGCAGCATGTGGGCGATGTTGCCCGCGTTCAGCACAACCCCCTTGGCCTCGCCGGAAGTGCCCGACGTGTAGATGATGGTGACGGGATCAGCGTCTGCCAGGTTCGTCGCGCGACTCACGCGCAGAAGAAGCGGAGAAAATCTCGTCGAACACAAATTGCGGAGGCGCAGCCGCCCATTCGTGCACGAGGCCATCGCGCAGGGTTGCATCGCCGCAGCATACGAGGGCGGGCGAGCAGTCCTTCACAATGGCTACCAGTTCCGCACGCGCCTGTCGAGCGTACAGGGGGACAACGATCAGACCTTCCGCCATGATGGCAAGGTCCATCGCGACCCATCGCAGACCGTTGTTGGCGTAAAGCGCGCAGCGATCGCCTTTTTTCAAACCGCGAGTGGACAGAAACTCCCTGGCTTTCGAAATCTCCTCAAGCAGTTCCCTTCCTGATATCGGCGTGACGCGGCCGTCGCGGATTTCCTGCAGAACAGGCGAGTCCCCGGACTTCTGCAGGCTCGCGAAGATGTCTTCGAGAAAACTCATTCGTTGCTTTCTGATGCTGTGAACGGCTGATTCTAGCTGGCAACCGCCGGCTTACGACTCTCGGCCGAGGTGTCAAACCGCTCCACCAATTCCTGCAAACCGCGATGCATCGGGGGCAGATAGTCTTCCCAACTCCACGCGCCGGTTCGCGTCGGGAAATCGGGATAGCGACGCTGCACTTCTTCTTCGAAATGAACACCCATGCGCGCCATGACTTTTAAATTCTTGACGACGGTCTTACCGATCCCTGTCGCCACCGATTCGCCGTCGGCATAAAGATGCTCGAGCGCGGCCAGCAAACGCGGCTCCAAGTCAGGATCATCGACATTCATCAGCAAATCCTGATGTCCGCGTTCGCGCATGAGGTTGCGGATGCGTTCATCCATGGTGATGCCGCAAGAAGGCAAGAGTCCAGGCATAGAAGTCACGATCCCGTGATAGCGCGACGACGCCATCATGTGGCAGGCGCGCAGGATGCTGACTATCTGGTACATGTCGTAGTCGTCGGAGCTGAGCACGGGAACACCACCCAGTTTCTCCGCGATCTTGCCTGCGGGACGAGCATCGAGACGTTCAGTCGCCACCATCACGACGAACACGTTGTGCTTCTGGCGAAAGGCTGCCACGGCCTTGGCAATCGCGCTGAGATAGTTCTCGTACTTTCTTTCTGCCTCGGGTCCGGAATTGTGAAAGTAGACCGACCGGTAATGGCTGTCCTTGTATGCCCCGGCCACCTTGTTCGCGGCTAACTTGCCCACGGAAGCTTTCACCGGCCATTCGAAAGGATTGATAGGGCAGACGACCAGCACGCGAGCGCTTCCATCCCAACCAGCGTCGCGCAGCACACGCTGCCCATACTCGGCAGGGAGCGGCTGAAAAGTCCAGGCGGTGTCGGTTCCCAGCTCAGTGGGTACGCCAAGTTCGCGCAGCAGGGTGCGTGATTCGTCGTTGCGTGTGATGATCAGAGAATCCTTGCAATAGCGCGCGCACATGCGGGCGACCAGCGGGTCCATGTGACCAGCTTCTGCACCGTACCCGACAGAAAGCTTGTTCTGCACCGCCGCAATGCCCAGAGATCCGATCATCATTGTGGTCAGAGCGTTGGCGAACTTGCTCTTGAACATCGACCCTTCGCAGGCCACGACACCGTGATGTTTCGGTACTTCGCTCGAAAGAAACGGCGGAAAAATTTGCGGCAGAAGTACCTGGCGCGAGTCCTTGAAATAGCCTTCAGAACGCGCGAAGGTTTGCGTCATCACGCTGAAATCGACGTTGTCGGCACCCAGGATGTGTCGCAACTGACGCAGCATCTCCTCCACACGCACGTCCGATCCCATATTGCGAGTGCCGTTGTATCCGGCGAATAGGACTCTCAACTTCTCGCCGGGCTTCCAGGTCGTGCCACCACCCATCATCCAGGACGCACGCTTCGCCTCGATGATGGCACTGACCCACGCTTCCAGGACCAGATCCATCATGCGGCTGATCCTCCGGCGCTGGCAGCGGGCCAAGGCTTGTAGTTGTAAGTGAAGTTTGATTCGCGGCTGAACTTCAGCAGTCCCAGGCTGTATTGAGAGAACGGCACCGGTTTGCGGCCGAGTTCGGAAGTGACTCGCGTGTTATCGAACACCGTGTTCCACACCAGATAAGGCATGAATACCTTCATCAAGGCTGCGCCGTGCGCCAGCGATCCGCTGCGGTTCGCCAGGCTATTGACTACGCTCGAGAAAGGCTTTTCAAAGACAGGCAAGAATACCGGCCCGCGTTTTTGCTGTGCGGCCGCCAGTGCGGTCGTGACCTCGCGGAAGGTTTGCGAATCACGCCCGGACGAAAGATGGTATGTGTCGTATTTCGGCTCCGCTTTCTGGTGAAGGCTCGCGATCGCATCGGCCACGAAATCGACGTTCACAATGTCGATCTTGTCGTTGGGTCGGAACGGCAGCGCCTTCAGACTGGCAAGAAACACGAAGGCTCGCACCATATCGAACTGCGTCGTTTCCGGAAAGCGGCTGTCGCCCAGCACGATGCTGGGACGGAAGATGGTGATGGGGACGTCGGGCAGGAGTTCGCGAACCATGTGCTCGCAGAATTTCTTGGTGCGGGCGTAGGGATCGTAGTCCGAACGATTCCAGTCGATGGAACGATCTTCGGTGACCACCTCGTTGTTACGCTTCCCCGCTACGGCCACGGTGCTTACGTTACTGAAGCGCCGCAGCCCGTGATAGTAGTGCGATCGGCGGGCGAGTTGAAGCACCTCGAGCGTCCCGCGCAGGTTCACGTTAAGGCAGTTCTTCTCCGATTTGCGGTTGAGTGAGGCTGCGCAGTGGATCACAGAATCGGTGGTGTGAATCAGACGATCGTAATCGTCGCGGTTCAGGCCGAATTGCGGCGACGTGAGGTCTCCTGGGAAAATCCGGATGCGCGTCTGCAGATGCTCGTAGAAGCGCGGGAAGTCCATGTGCAACTGCATCCCGTTCCACAGGCGAAGCGCAGCTTCCTGCGTGTCTTTTCCGCGCACCAGGACGTTCAATGACGCGCCATGCGAGTCCAGCAGGTTGGCCGCGACATGCGCGCCGATGTAGCCCGTTGATCCGGTCAGGAATATCGCCACGTTGCCCCGTTTGTTCCAGTTTTTACAGTTTCGACCTGCGCTGGTTCCTGATCATTCACAGGAGTGAGAGGGCGCGGTGGCCGCACGGCCAGCGGGCGGCCTTCGATGAGCGGATAAGTCCAACGGCGCAGCGCGGGAATGTGGATGTCGATCCAGTACGTCCACCAGTCGAGAGAACGTGTGTCGTAACCGAAGTCGGCGCGTTCTTCGGGCACCAGCGCGAGAGAAAGTTTCTCGACGTTGTCAGCGACGAAGTCGTGCTCGTTATGCAGGATGAAAGGCTCGAACAGCTGCACGAGCTTCCCGACTTTCTCGAGATTGCGTTCCGCTCGCGCGAGCGGTGTCTTCTTCAGCGGCAGGGGTGCCATCACGCGCTGAATTGATTTAACGATCGCCATCTGCGCAGGAGCGGATAAGCGGTTGTAGCGCGTCTTGGAAACTGGGATGGCGTCCATCCGCAGGCGCAGCCAAGATTCCAGACCTTCCTGCGCGCGATAGTGTTTGCGATGAGCAAGCGACGTCAATTCGATGGACCGGCCCATGTCGCAAGGATTAGTGACCGAGGTCGCGAGCTGATAGACCGCATCATGCCTGCGCTCGATAACGGCCGCGGCAATCAGCGTCATGCCTTGGCACACCGAATCTACGGGAATGATGTCTAAGCGCTTGCGCTCGTTCGAAGGCAACTGCCGGAAGTTCGTCCCCAGCAGATAGGAGAGTGACGCTGAAGTATTGATGCCTTCGTTCCAGCCTACGAACGGCTTGACGACCGAAGTCTCGACGATGGCGGGTCGAATTATAGCGACAGGAAGTCCGGCCGAACGGTTGCCGATCAAGGACTCCGCAAGACTCTTCGTCAGCGTGTAAGTATTCGGCCACCCCAGTTCGGCAGCGCGGCGCGCGCCGGCTTCGGTCAGATAATTGCGCAGCCAGCGGATGCGCCCTTTTCGAACCTGATTTTCCAGAGCAGCGCCACGAAGATCTTTGGCGGCATGCTCCTTGCCAACGGCTTGCTCGGTCAGTTCGCGAGTTACTTCTTCACCCTCGGCTTTTTCCGTCGCCTGGTTTATCACCTCATGCAGGTTGCGCCATTCCTGTTCGGCGTCGAAGCCGGCAACTGCGGCGGGCGTGTAGTTGGGGCGAAGCTTTTCGCTCACGCGACCGTCTCGCGCGCCGGCAACGTAGCAGGTGGAAAGGTGGACCAGCCCACAATGATTCGAGTTCCGCACGAAGTCCAGAACGTGCACAGCCGCGTCGACGTTCGTGGCCAGAGCATCTCGCAGATCAGGGTTAAAGTCGGTCAGCCCGGAGCTATTGATGATGACGTCAAGGTTCGTCTGGAGACGCTGCGCGATCTCCGGGTCGATGCCAAGACCTTCCTGCGTCACGTCGCCCTCCACCACCTCAACCTTATCTTGAAGGAAGGCGGACAACCCGAGGCCATAGCGATCGAAGAGCGGATCGAAGACTGGCGATTCCTCGACCACACGTTCGAAGCGCCTGGCAGCAGGATTCGATTTCTGACGCCGGATGAGAAGGTAGATGCGACCGATCTCGGGCAGGTCGAGCAGCGTATTGACCAGCCAGACTTTGCCGATGAAGCCGGTGAAACCTACCAGCATGACGTGTTTTCCGGCAAAGGCACGACGCACCGAGAATGGCGCAGTATTCCGATGATTGTCGAAGTAAACGACCGGGCGTTCCGCGCCGCAGGTCGAGTGCTCCGACGAAACAATCGCGTTGCGCAGTGCAGCCGCATCCGCCAGGTTCAACTCGCGCACGAGCCGGTCGGGCGTGCGTACGCCGTCGGGCCCTGCCCCCGTGATGCGCGCAAACAGTCCCCTCGGGCGGATGACGGGCGATAGAAGACGTCCGGTAGCGACCCTCTCGCGGAAGTCCAGGCGATTCACGAGCAGCCACTTCACTCCCAAAAAGTGAGCAAGGGGCCGCATCACGTGGTCCAGTCCTTGGCTCACGAGAACAATTTCGGCGCCTTGCGCCTGCATAGTCTTCAGGCGAGCCAGGCCATCGGGCTTCAGGTGAGGCTTGAGTTTGTAATGGAAGTATTCGTCGCCCAGAAGATCGAGGCGATCGCGGCTGACTCCGCGCAAAACACTGTGGACCACCCGCGTCGCAAAAACTCGATGTGCGGCGTACAGAAAAGGACGGAGCGCCGCCATCAGGAAGACCAGCCCGCGGCGAGCCATACGTGCCGCAAAGGTCTGGGCATTCCAGGTAAAGAAGGCTACCGGCTGTACCGTGGTGAGATCGAGAAGACTGCCCTCGACCCGCCAATAGACAGGGGCAGACGGACCGGTGTTCCCGGAATTTGGTTTCAGCGGCTCCAAGAGTTCCAGTAAAGCCTTTTAATTTAAGAGTACGGAGGCCCAGAAGCAGCCCCGGCCATTATGCCAAGTCTATTATTGTAAACAATCTCGCCACAAGGACGAAGAGCCTTGACAGTACCGGGCCTTTCGCTTGAAGACCCTTTGTTTCCACGGGGGATTTAGCGCTGCGCCGACGGGAGTTCCGTAGGTCGCCCGAAAGCAGCCTGACGACGGCTCAAATCTCAGATATCGCAGGCTGCGCAAGAGCGATTTGCTTGACCCTCGGAAATTTCCCGGCTGGAAGCGGCGCTGGAGGGGTCTGGGCACAAGAGAAAACCGCGGGTCCCCAAGGCCGCTTCGATGAAGATGCAAGCCTCGCGAACCGACGGTTTTTGCCTTCCAACCAGAACTTGCGACGCTAAGCGGCAGCTTTCTTCTGCTGTTTGTACTTAGCCCAACGAGCTCTCTGTGCTGCTGCGATTCTGCGACGCGCGGCCACAGACAGGACTCGCTTGGGACGAACCCCTGCGCTCCGGCCATTGTGACTCATACCGCGCAGCGCTGCGATCGCGGCTTCCACCTGACTCAACTTACTTTGTAGAGCTTTTTGCTCTGACATTAATGACTTCACCACTTTATCCAAGTTAGGCATGTAACCTCCTCGCGGGTGATTCTAGCAAACAGTTTGCTTGCTCGACGAAAGATACGACGTAAAATTTCTAAACATCGCTGACCCCGGGCCACGAGACCCAAATCCGAACGTGTGCAAAGATATTCCCTTACCGCTTCCGATCTAACTTCGGCAAACTTTCCTAGCTGGTGCATCCCTCGAGTGAGGACTTCGGCTTACTGGAAACCAGTAGAGTCGGAACTTCTTTGAAGTGTACTAGCAGGATGCTGAAAAACGACTCCCAATCCACAGGATGACGTGTTAGTAGTGGCAGCATGCGAGGAGACGATCAGCAGCAAGATGGGATGTTCAGCTATATTTCACCCGACAAACGAGTACCGCAGGATCATCCGCTACGGATGATTCGAAGCCTAGTAGACGGAGTGTTGGAACAACTCTCGCCGCGGTTCAATAGGCTCTATGCAAGAGCGGGACGGCCGTCGATCGCACCCGAGAAGCTGCTGCGGGCGTTGTTGCTGCAGATGTTGTACTCGGTGAGAAGTGAGCGGCTGCTGATGGAACAACTGGATTACAACCTGTTGTTCCGGTGGTTCGTGGGATTGAGTATGGACGACGAAGTGTGGGATGCCAGCACGTTCTCCAAAAACCGGGAGCGATTGCTGGAAGGGGACATTGCGGAAGCCTTCTTTCAGGGGGTGTTGGGAGAAGCGCGAGCTGGGGAACTGCTAAGCGACGAACATTTTACCGTGGATGGGACACTGCTGGAGGCCTGGGCATCGCACAAGAGCTTCCGGCCGGTTGATGCTGTGGCCAAGGATGAGAAAGATAAGAAGGATGACGAACCGAAACCGCCGGCGCCACGGTGGGACGAGAACAACCCCACGATCAACTATCGGGGAGAGAAACGTAGCAATCAGACGCACTGTTCGACGACAGATCCGGAAGCGATGCTGGCCCGTAAAGGACGAGGCAAGGAGGCCAAGTTGAGCTACCACGGACACCTGATGACGGAGAATCGAAACGGGCTGGTAGTGAACACGCTTGTGACCACGGCCTACGGTGCGGCGGAATGCCATGCCGGACTGCTGATGGCGGAGAAGTTGCCCGGGCGCGGACGAGTCACCTTGGGTGCAGATAAAGGATACGACCAACTCGAGTTCATCGACGAGCTGCGACAAATGGAAATCACACCCCATGTGGCGCAAAACCAGGGTCGACGCAGGAGCCGGGTGGACCGGCGCACGACTCGGTACCCCGGTTATGAGGTAAGCCAAAGAAAGCGGAAGCGGATCGAGGAAGTCTTCGGCTGGATGAAGACGGTCGGACTATTGCGCAAGCTGCGGCATCGTGGATTGGAGCGAGTGGGCTGGATGTTCACGCTGGCGGCGGCGACCTACAACTTAGTTCGCATGCGGACACTGATGCCGAAGTGTGCCTGAAACTTTGGAAGAAGCGAGAGAACAGTCATTGCGAGACCGGTCTGGCTAGTCTACAAGCTCTCGCCGCTCATAAAAATCACGAACCACGTGGACCGAATCGCATCGAAATACGATTTTTCAGCGTCCTGCTAGGCGTCGCGTTTTTTGCTCAGGGTAAACTTAAATTTCCCGGGGAGGTACGGAATTCCTTAAAATTCCGCGTTTCGCTTGTTGGGCAGGAAACCGAGTACAAAGCCTGCCCCATGAATTGACTTACTTCGAGGACTTATTTGCGCCATCGCTCTGGCGGACTCTCGTCGCTATATCACCGCGAATTTGGGTTCCGCTCTCAGTTTCATGACTCTCGGCATCGTTTGGATCGGGCAGCAAACCCAGTTAAGCCAACTGTAAGAACTCCAATCGGAGCTTCTCCTGGGTTCACCGCGCCTTTTTCCCGTCTCGCTAACACCTCTTATGCTTGCCGCGTTGCTCGACTATCGTCTGACTCTGGCGGTGTATGGGCTGTGCATTCTGATGCTCGGTATTTCCCCGTACCTCTCTTGGCAGGGCGTCGACAACCTTCGCAGATGCCCCGATCAAGCGGAGGAGTTGCCCGGCGACTGCTGCGGCTCGCCCCCTTCGCACGGAAGGGCCATTCCAGCTTGACGGGGCAACTGTGTAGAAATAAAGTCCGAGCATCGGTTTTGACGCAAAGGGTGCGGTCAACCCAGACAGGCGGGTGGTTGAAATGCTTCTTTTGAATCGGCTTCTTGGCTCCTTGGTCGTGGCAAGTGTTGTCTCCCTAGGGTGCATGGCCCAGAGTCAGGATGCAACGGCGCCCCAACCTGCACAGCCCGCGCCCGACGCGCAAGCCTCCGTACAAGCCTCCCAGGACCCCGACACGGCCAATCAGATCCAACAATTACAGACGGCCATCGATCAATTGCAGCAACAGGTCTCGCGCCTCAGTTCGGCGGTGGAAGAGCTGCAGGCCGACCGCGCCGAATCGGTAAAGCCTGCCGCGGCGCCCCGCAGCAAGGGGAAACCCACAATTCCACCCAAGAAAGTGTCTTCAGTTGCACAGACTCCTGCGGCGCCGACCGCGGAGACGGATGCGCCTATGACCGTTCTCGTTTTCCAGGACGGACATCGCACCGAGGCTCGCAACTACGCAATCGTCGGGCAAACATTGTGGATTTACACTGAGCAGGACTCAAAGAAGGTGCCTCTGGCCGATCTTGACGTCAATGCCACCAAGACCGCGAATTCAGATCGTGGAATCGTCTTCCAAGTACCTAACACAAAGTAGAAAGCGACCGGCCGCTATATGATAGGTCGAAGGGCTCTTTAGGGTTTCACTTCGCGGATCGACTTTCGTACCCGTTCAATCTGCTCGGTCATGATCTTGTCATCCAGGCGAGCGGACGCCTTGGCGATGATATTGGCAGTGATCATCTGCGCCTCGGTCAGGGTGAGCTTTAGCTTGCGCGCGCTGACCTCGGCAGACTCGTAGCTCCGCACCGCTTCCACCAGTAGTCCCGCGGCATAGCTCACCGCCTCGGCGCTCACACCCTCTTGAATTTCTTCCAGGCTGCTGCCGTAAGGAATAGCCGCCAAATTTTGTGCCCGGTCGTGTCTCATGGTGTTCCTCACCAGGATCAATTTCTATTGCCGGCCATCCTCAATCGCCGTAGCCTTCACCACTTGCAACGCGGAGCCAAGGCTGGCCAATCGTCCGCAAGATATTTTCGTGTCTGTGACCGTGGTCACAGAAGCCGAAACGGGTTGCTTCCAAGATAAGGTTGCTCGGCCGCCTTTTCTGCGTAATGCGGTCTTCTTATACCGATTACCCAACCATCCGGAGGCCGAGCGTTTTGCGGACGAAATCGTTCGCGCAAAACCCGGGACCCTCCGCGAATGGATTGGAGCAGCGATATGGTGAGTGATCCTATCAAAATTCTGATTGTGGATGACGACGAACAAGTATTAATTGAGCTGGAACGACTGCTCGAGAGCGAAGGCTACAGCACCACTACCGCATGGGGTGGGCGGGAGGCACTTGCCCATACCGAGAAGATGCAATTCGACGTATTCCTGGTTGATGAAGACATGGCCCATCCTGAGTGCAGCGCGCTGTCGGCGGAGCTGAAGCGTAGGCAGCCGCGCGCTTGTTTCCTGCAGATGCATACCCGCAAGAATCACGGGACGACGGCAGCTCACGGGATCTACAAATGGGAGCACGCTGAGGTGAAGGCAACGATTCGCAACTTCCTGGAAGCCTGAATTCGCGAGCTTACTTGTTCTCAGTCCTTAGAAGAATTTTGATCAGGTCCGTCGCGAGCGCCGACGAGTCTGCCCCGTCGAGGTTGATCAAGACAACGACCCCCGCCTTTTGTTCGGGAGCGAGCATTATGAACGTGCTGGTCCCCTGTTGTCCGCCGCCATGGCCGACATCCGGCACGCCTGCCGAATTTCCCATGCCCCATCCCAGTCCATAGCCACTGTGCCCTTCGTCCGCCACCTCAGGCGTAGTGCCGTGCTGGGGTGTCCACATGGCATCGCGCGTGGAACGCTTCACGAGTTTATCGGCAAGAATGGCCACCTCGAAGCTGGCCATATCATCTGCCGACGAAAGCCAGCCTCCGCCGGGAATCTTGTAGCTGGAATCAAGAAACTCGGAGTTCTGAATCTCGCCTGACTTCGTCTTGGAATAGAAGCGCGTGCGATGAGGGATGACGCTGAACCGATCGTCCCAGCGGGTATTGACCATGCCCGCCGGCACGAAAATGTTGTCGTGTACGTAGTCGACGTACTTCTTGCCTGAAGCGCCTTCGATCGCACACCCGACCAGCGTGAATCCCTGCGTGGAGTAGTGAAACTTCGCTCCCGGCTTTGCGATCAGCGGATCGTTGGCGAAAAACTGAATTCCTCCGGCGATGGGATCGTCGAAGTGCTTCGTGCTGTTGGTCTCCAAATCTTCTTTGGGGTCGGACTTGTAGTGCCGGATGCCGCCCAGGTGCGCCATGAGCTGCCGGGTCGTGATGAGCGACTCTTTCTGTGGAAAGGCCGGACAGTACTTCTGGATGGGCGCCTCGATGTCCAGTTTCCCCTGCTCCCAGAGGTGCATAGCTGCAGTCGCGGTGATGGGTTTCGAAATCGAGGCTAGGCGGAACAGAGTCTGCGGAGTGACGGGTACGCTGTTTTCGAGATCGGCCATGCCGAAGCCTTCCGACCAGACTTCTTCGCCGTTGACCACGGCCGCGGCCGCAATGCCAGGAACACTATTGGCCGACATGAATTTCGAAATTGCGTTTTCCATCGCGGTGCGTTTCGTGGCTGGAAGTTTGGCGTCTTCAGCGAGGGTTAGAGCACAGCAAAGGAATACAACCAGAACCTGTGCCAGGACTTTCTGCATTCCGCGAGCTGTTTTTACCAGGCGAAGTTCGTTCATCGCTGCGGCAATTTCTCCTTACCTGACAGGCTCGGCAATTCGCCGCCCCGAGTGGACAGCGCGAGCCTTAGTTCTGGGCTTGTGTGTCGGTGGTGGTGGATGCTGCATTGTTCCCCTGCGCAGTCACTGAAATCTTGTAAGTGCCACTGCCCGTGACTTCGACCGACTGGCCGTGTTCGAGGTATGGTCGCAGAACATCCGGATTCTGCCAATCGAGATTCCATCCGTTCTCGATCGCCACCACGGTGTAGCGGCCGGGAACAACCTGGTACAAGCTGAACGTGCCGTCACTGTCGCTCTGATCGCGGCGAAACAAATCCGCGTTGCCCTGGAGCGACTGCGGCACGAGCACCACCATGGCTTGCGAAACGCCCTTTCCTTCGCGCAAGACGGTGCCGTCGATACGGCCCGCACCTGGCAGCAACGTCAGCGTCAAATCCACTGTTCCATTCCGCGGAAAGGTTAGCGTTCTCCCAACCACCTTCGCTCCGCTGGCCGTGATCTTATCCACAATCGCCCGGCGCGGGTAAATCACCGCCACCTCGTAAGCGCTGGTGGAGGAAAAATTCTGGCTGAACTCGAATTTGCCCGTATCCGAAACAGGCGCGCCGAATCCCTCATGCGTGTCACGATTAAAGAAACGCACATAAGTCCCAGGTGGGAACGGGCCGGGTTGTGGACTTTGTACGGTTCCCCGAATGTAGACCGTGCCCGTTGAATTTTCTGAAGCATCAATCTCGCTGTCGCTTGAGACGTCCAATTCCCGTATCTGATTCTTCCATTCCTTGCCCGAGAAAGCTCTTAGATTCACGACGACATGTCCAGGCGGAATGCCGCCCACCACGACCGACCCAGACGACCCGGGCTGGGTACGGCCTTGGATCGAGATCAGCTCGCGATCGAATACTCGTTGCTGCACGCCAACTGAGCCAGGCTGGTTTGGATCCGTGCTGGCATTCCGTACCGTCAAATGCACAGCCGGCACTGCACGCAACGTAATGTCGGCGGTGGCCCGTTCCCCAGCATGGAGTTGAATCGGCGTAGCACTCTCAGCCTCTACGGCATCGGCGTAAAACGTAACGCGATAGGCAACATCGAGAACAGCATCCCCACTTGAGGAAGAAGGGGCGTCGGAACTTTTGTCCGATGTGGTTTCCCCCTCCATCGAAAGCTTCGTGGAGTTCTGGGTGCCCGGCAGGTCGGCGGCGTACCAGGGCTGTGCCGCAACAGCCACGAAGTATGTCCCGGGAAAAAGGTGGCCGAAATGATAGCGCTCTTGATCCTCGAGCGAGTTGCGCGCCCGCAGTTCCATTCTTCCCGTGGCGCCATCGCGAGAAAAGAGCAAAACATCACCATTGCGCACCGTCTCATTCTCTTCGTCCTGCACCGAGCCGGAAATCGAACCATCCGGAACCAGCTGGAACATTAGATTCTCAGACGCCAAGCCGGGACCGACCGCGATCGCGGTGGAGTAAGGTGCGTGCTGCTGGTAGGCCTGCTCCGAGAATCCGCCGCCCTGCGCGATAAGACTGAATTTTCCCCGTGCAACGTTTTCAAAAACGAAGCGCCCATCGGGCGCCGTAGTCGTTTCGGTAACCAGATCGCGCTGCTCAGTGGGCGAGATCGAAACATCGATTCCAGCCAACGGCTGCCCGGTACCGGCGTGCACCACGGTGCCGGTGATGCGACCTGCGGTAACAGGCTTCGCCGTTTGCGCATGCGACGAAAGCGCCATCGCGAGCACCACGATCCACCATGCCAATGACCAACGCTTCACTTCGCGGTGCCCTGCCTTTCGACATTGATCGTCGCTTCTTCCCCGGGGTGCAGCGTGACCGTTGCGGCTTTCGACAGATACGGAGCGAGCACCTCCGGATTCCTGAACTCCAAAGCGGCAAACGTCTCGCGGTCAAAAACCAGCACCTTGTAGTCCCCCGGAGCCACACTCACGAACTCAAAACCAGACCCCGGAGCAATCAGCGTGGTGCGGGCATGCGTCAACAGTTCCTGGTCAGCACAAACCAGAACCCAACCGCCGGCCGACTGCCCATCGGCGAGAAAGTTGCCCTTGAGCCGAGCGCCATCGTCGCGCAGCACGATCTCCAAAGGCTCCGCACGATGGCCTGCGCCGATCACGAGATCTTCCCGCAACAAGTCTGTTGCGCCGATTCTCGCTGAGCGGACATACCAAGGCGCCGTCGTAGAAATGTCCACCGAATACCGGCCGGGAGGCAGATTACGAAACGCAAGCCCGCTGTCCTTGGTCTTCTCCGCCTGATACTCGACGTTGTCGATGCGAACATCGGTCGAGATCAAGCGCACTGCCGAGGCAGCTATCTCTCGGGCCGGAAGAAAATTTGCAGCGGTCAATTGCTCGGGCGAATTCGAGCTCGGTCGAAGCTCGACATTGACGGGGATCGTGATGGAGGCACCGAGCGGCAGCGTAATACCCTCCACATCTCCGCTTACGATCAAAGGCAAGTCGGTGGCGGAAAGACGTCCCGCCGAATCCGAGCCCCGCGCCTGCAGGATGTAGCTTCCGCCGGGAATCGCGCCGTGAAATTTTCCTGTCTGCATATCGACATCGAACGGCGACGGAATCACATCGCCGGATTTGTTCGTGAACTGCACACCCACACCCGCCCCTGGGGGAAATCCGACGAGCGTGCCGGAAACCTGGAATACCGGCTCAAGCTTGAGGACGAAGTCTGCCGTCACCTGCTGGCCGCCAGTAAGAGCAAAAGGCGAGGCGGTGTCCATGTCTGGCACGCCCGGATAGAACATCGTTCCGAAGCCTTCCTTGCGCACTCCGCGCCTTCCCACTGCGCGCAGGTCGGGAAGTTTTGGGCCGGCGGCAAGCAGGTAGCGGCCCGGCATCAGGCCGACCGTGCGGAAGTGCCCGTCCTCTTCGGTAGTCGCTTGGCCTTTTACTTCCCAATGCCGATATCCATTGGAGATCACTTCTCGAAAGATGCGTATGGGCGTGTCTTCGATGGGATCGCCTTTCGCAGTCGCCACGTGTCCGGCAATGATCGCTTCGGGCAGCAACTGCAGAGTGAGCGTCGCAGTGTCGTCAACCAGATGCACAATCTCAGGCTGGAAATCCGACGGATTCAAATCGGCGGTGCTGAAGTATCCCGGCTTGTGGGCCAGAACGGTGACATCGGACTCGGGCAAACCGGAGAACTCAAACCGGCCCTCGGAATCGGTGAGCACCGATTGAACCTGAGCGCCGTTCGGAGGTGCGGCCTGCACCATGACTCGTCGAATCGGTTCGCCAGTCACAGAATTCATCACCGTGCCGCTAAGGGAATGCGTGCGCGTGGATGGGGTGGTCGCGTCGGTGGCCGTCTGGCAATGCAAGGCAGGCACCAGCGTGAGGGCAAATGCCAGGGTGCCAACTGCAGAGCAACTGAAGCAAGGTCTTTTGGCATTCACGCTATGCATCACGGCCTATCGATCGGGAGGGGTGTCAGTAATTCTATGCGATACGCGGGAAGCGCCGCAGCGAGCCGATTCCCACCCACATCGCCGAGTTCTTGGATGCTTCGCACACATCCCAAGGTGCCTCGGTGGAGCGAACCACACGATAGGAAATAGAGGGGAACCCCGTTCGGCTAGTGCCTGCTGCGAATAAAGAAGTGCTCCTTATCAACGCTCGCGGGGACGGCCACATCGAAGAATCCCACCATCATCTCGTTGTACGTCTGATCACCCCACATGACCGGACTGTCAGGATCAGGGTTGTGGACATTGTTGGTTGAGTTGTCGTACCACGCGACCGCCTGCAGCGTGCTACCGGCTTTGATGAGACGGGGTTCGGATAAGCGATAACTCAACTGCCAGTAGAAATCGTAGTTCACGCGCAACAACGTCTCTGATTTCCGGTCCGGCCCCACAAGGTTGTACTCGAATCGCTTGCCCCGAAGATGCATGTGCGGAAAAAAACTCAACAACAGGGCGTCGTTGGGCAAAGTGCCGTGAACTTCCACGCGATAGTTATCGGTGTTCGGCGGGATCGGCACCGGATCGTGATCATTCGCCAGCTGCAGGGTCAGCACGCGCTGCACTGGCCGACTCTTCGCAAATACAAGTCCGACGCTAGTCTGATCACTGCCCGCCTGCCCGTTGGTCGTGTAGTGCATTTGAAAGACGAGGTCCGAGTGCGCAGGAATGAATTTCGCCATGCCATCAGGCCAGCGATCGGGAGAACTCCCGGGTGCATAGACCAGCAGCAAATCGCTGGTCGTTTCGTGCGCCTGATGCTTCAGGGTGGGATCGCTTAGGCTCGAGGCGGTGAATGGCACATTCAGCGGCGTGCCGCGCAGCCATTTGGAATCGGGCGGCCGGATGTAGACGACGGCGTGATGCACATACTGCCGGCTCGAGGGACGAATCTCCGACGCCTGCACCCAGCGATCTTCGGTGAAATTGGTCGGGACGATCTCGTAGGTGTACTCCATGTCGCCCTCGGCCGGAATCGGCACGGCTTTCGGCATCTCCAACACGACGTCGGGCGATGGAATGTTCCAGCCTTCCGTCCAGTGCGGGGACGGCGGTGCATCCCGCGCGTCGCCCGGTGCCTTTGTTTCAGCCCATGTGCCCAGCGTTGCAATTTCCGCCTCCGTCAACGAAGGGTCGTCGTCAAAATGGCCGCAGCAGGGATCGGCAAACCAGGGCGGCATCCGTTTCGAGCGCGTGTCGTTCGCAATCTGCCGCGTCCAGCGCTTCACATCGTCATACGTAACCAGAGGCATCGGCGCAATTTCGCCGGCCCGATGACATTGCTGGCAATGTTTTTGAAGAATAGGCAGAACGTCGCGATAGAAGGTCGGGGCGGCAGAAGGAGGTTTGTCGCCGCTGGCACCAACCACTGCGGCAGCAAGAAACAGCACGAATACAACAATCGAAACGCGCATCGCCAACGTCAGTTCGCTGCTGCCCATGCCAAGCCGTCCACACCGCGGCCTGCGTCGATCAACTTCTCGACGGTCCAATCGCTGGTGCGAATCACGGCCACCTTCTGACTGGCATCGCACGAGACGTATGCCTTCTGTCCGTCGGGCGACACGAGCACTTCCTGCGGATTCGCCGGGACATCGATCGCATGCGCCACCTTCATGCTGGCAAGATCGATGACCGCAACCTGTTTGCCGCCAGGCACCGGTACCACGAGCCAGTGTCCATCAGGCGTGGGAGTAGCCCCGTAGCCCACAGCGGGAAGAGGAATCCAGGTCTTGAGTTTATTTGTGGCGGTATCGATCACAGCCAATTGCGGCTTGGTTTGATCCGCCGTAAAGACCAGGCGATCGTCCACCGAAATCCCGATGCGTTGAATTTTCGAGGCTACGGGAATTGTCGTGATGGTTTTCCGACCTTCCAGATCCAACACCGACACGCTGCCCGGCCCAACGTTGGCCGTGTAGCCGCGGCGTCCATCGTGCGCAATAACAAGCATGTGCGATTCGGGTGCGCCCGTCGGAACTTTTCCCACCACCTTGAGCGTTGCGGGGTCGATCACCGTGACAGCCTGATCGATTTCGGTGGTGACATAGAGCAGCTTGTCTTTCGGATTGATCAGCGGGCAATGCGGCCGCACGCCATGGCCGAAGTCGACACTTCCAACGATCTTGCGCGAGGCGATGTCGATCACGGCCAGCGTGCTGCCATCGGTCCCCGGCAATCCCACTCCAGAGTTGCCATAGATCGGGACGTAAGCGAAACGGCCATCCGGCGAGGCAATGACCTCGTGCCCGGTTACACCACCGACGTCGACCGTCGCGATCTGACTACCGGCGAGCGGGTCAATCAGGCCAAGCGTGTGCTCACCCTTGTTGGCGGCAAGCAGCCACTCCTTGCCGGAGTTGGCTGGTCGGGGCTGAGAAGCATGCGGCATTGCAAATATCAGCAGCACTGCCGGAAGAAAATACGATTTCATGAGAATCTCCGAAGTCCTGCGCGAGTCACGAGTGTATCGCAAAAATGTAAGCCGATTGGTCGGCGGGATTACGGAGAAGAAGTAGATTGTGCGGCTGGGCCCGCGAATCAGGTATGGCGTACGCGATATTGCGCGACTAGGTCCGCCGTCGCAGAAATCTGATCGGTATCCCCTATACTTTGCCGAGGGAGACCACGCCATGAGATTCGTTGCATTCTACTTTGCTCTGCTGTCTGTCCTGGGCTTGGTGGCTGGTGCCCAAGATACTTCGAATGCCGCTGTCGAAGGCAAGATCATCGCCCTGGAGAAACTCTGGAATCAGGCCTACAAGAGTGGAGACACGAAAGCGCTGGCCTCGATCCTCGACGACTCGATCGTATTAATCAACGACGACGGCAGCGTGCAAACCAAGAAGGAATTCTTGCCCACTGTGAAAGCGAGCACTGCTCAGGAGCAGCAGGTCGCCCCGGAATTCCTAAAAGTGTACGTTCACGGAGACGTCGCTATCGCAACTGGTGTTCTCCGGGTAAAGGGCGTGGAAGACGGGAAAAACTACACGCGGCGTGAGCGTTTTGTCGACACCTGGTTGCGCAAAGGGGATAGCTGGCTTTGCATCGCGACCAACGCCACGCCAATCACGCATTGACGGTGGAAGAGCAACACGATTCGGGAAATCTACTTCTTCGCCAACTCCACCCGCAAATCCTGTCCAGTCATTTCCTTGGGCTCCGCCAGTTTGAGCATCCCGAGAATCGTCGGCGAGATATCGCGCAAGGAACCGTTCGGCCGCAGCGTGAATTGCTTCGCATTCTCGGCCATCACGATGAACGGAACCGGATTGGTCGTATGCGCCGTATGTGGACCGCCCGTGACTGGATCGATCATCTGCTCCGCGTTTCCGTGGTCGGCGGTGATGAGCAACGCGCCGCCCTTAGCACGCACCGCTTTCTCGATTTCGCAGAGGCAGGCATCGACGGTTTCCACTGCCTTTATTGTGGGTTCGATCTTGCCTGAGTGGCCGACCATGTCGGCATTCGCGAAGTTCACAATCATCACGTCGAAGGTGCCATCTTCGACTGCTTTCACGACCGCCTGCGCGATTCCTGCAGCAGACATCTCGGGTTTCAGGTCGTAAGTCGCGACCTTGGGCGACTGCACCAGCACCCGGTCTTCTCCCGGGAAGGGCTGCTCCACCCCTCCGTTGAAGAAGTAAGTGACGTGCGCGTACTTCTCGGTTTCCGCCACCCGCAGGTTGCGTAGATTCGTCTGCCCCATCACATGGGCGAGAATATTTGCCATCGACTCCGCGGGAATGACAATAGGCAGCGAGAAATTCTTGTCGTACTGCGTCATACACACATAGTGCAGGTTCTTCGGCGCGCGGTCGCGCGGAATCGTCTGGTCGAGATCCTCGGCACCGGGCAGGTCGCGACCACCTTGCGCGTTGAGGCCGCTGTTGCGGGCAAGAGCGCGAGTGATTTGGCGAACACGGTCTGCACGGAAGTTGAAACAGATGCAGGAATCCTCGTCGCGAATGGTCGCGAGCGGCTCGCCCTTGTTGTCGATGCAGACGAAGGGGATCACGAACTCGTCCGTCACTTCCTTGTTATAGGAATCTTTCATCCCCTGAACGGGATCGACGTAGCGTCCGCCCTCTCCGTCCCCATACACCATCGCCTGAAAGGCCTTATCAATCCGCTCCCAGCGGCGGTCGCGATCCATCGCGTAGTAACGCCCGTTCACGCTGGCAATTTTGCCCGAGTTGTACTCGCGCATTTTTTGCTGCAGCTGTTCCAAATATCCGGCACCGTTGGTGGGTAGGGTATCGCGGCCATCCATGAACGCGTGTACGAACAGGCGGTCCACGCCCTGCTGCTTGGCCATCTTCAGCAACGCGTACAGGTGTGCTTGCTGTGAGTGGACGCCGCCATCGGAAACAAGCCCGACCAAATGCAAGCGCCGCCCTCCCGTGCGGGCGTGCTTCATCGCCGCCACCAGCGTCGGATCTGAGAAGAAATCGCCATTCTGGATCATCAAGTCAATCCGCGTGATATCCATGTGCACGATTCGTCCCGCGCCAATGTTGAGGTGACCAACTTCGCTATTGCCCATCTGTCCTTCAGGCAAGCCCACGAACGGACCGCTGGTGTGGATCAGCGTGTTGGGATACTCGCGGAGCAAACGATCGTAGGTCGGCTTGCGCGCCAAGGCGATGGCATTCGCTTCAATCTTGGGGCTATAGCCCCAACCGTCGAGGATGATGAGAATGAGAGGCTTGGGACGAGACATCGAGTCTGCAGGCTCCTGACTTCTGGCTGTCAGCTATCCGCCGTCAGCTTTCAGCGAAATACTTTGAACGATGGGTAGGATTAATTTACGGTAGCGGGCTGCGACGATCCGCTTTGCTTCTTGCGATCCTCCTCCGCCATCTTCTCAGCGCGGTCCATAACCTTCTCCATCATCCCCTGAATGTGCGGTCCCGCGGCCTGCATCGATTCTGCAGTCATCGCCGGCATCTCGCGCAGGAGTCTCTGCCCGGTGGGCGATGCGTAAAACGTGCTCATTGCATCCACGTCGCCCTTACTTAGATGCTTCTGGTAGACAGGAATCATGTCGTCGAGCATGCCATCGATGGGCATGTCTTTCATGGTGTCGGTGGTGAACTTGTCGAGACGCGCCAGCTCTGCATCACTGATTTGCGGAACATGCTTCCGCATGGCCTCATGCATCATGGTGCGCTGTTGCGTGGCAATGGTCGTCATCACGGAGGTCATCTGCTCGTGAATCTTCATGACATCGAAGAGTTTCAGCACGTCTTCGCGCGTGGCGGGCGCATCGTTTTGCGCGAACAGAGAAGTCGTCGCCGCGCACAGAACGACAATGACCGACAGGTAACGCAATTTCATCTTGCACTCCTAAACTGTGGTGGGCTTCGATCGATCGGCAACCGGATCTCAGTTCACTGGGCGTCGCCTTTGTAATTGAGCGCCGCGAGGCCCAAGTATCGGGCACTGCCGCCCAGTTCTTCTTCAATCCGAAGCAACTGGTTGTATTTCGCGATGCGGTCTGTCCGCGAAGCGGAACCCGTCTTGATCTGGCCTGCACCGGTAGCGACGGCCAGGTCCGCGATAAACGTATCTTCACTTTCGCCGGAGCGATGCGAGATCACCGAGGTGTATCCGTTGCGGCGCGCCAGATCGATGGCTGCTAGCGTCTCGCTGACGGTTCCAATCTGATTCACTTTAATCAGGATCGAATTCGCGATGCCCTTGTCGATCCCTTCCTGCAACCGCTCGGTGTTGGTGACGAACAGGTCATCCCCGACCAACTGGATCTTCTTGCCCGCAAGTTCCGTCAACGTTTTCCAGCCTTCCCAGTCATCCTCGGCGAGCCCGTCCTCGATCGACACAATTGGATAGTCATTGGCCCACTTGGCCCAGAAGCGAGCCATATCTTCCGAGGACTTCGCGGACTTGTCCGACTTCTTAAAGACGTACTTGCCGTCCTGATAGAACTCGCTGGCTGCGGGGTCGAGGGCGATCGCGACTTCCTCTCCGGGTTTGTAGCCAGCCTGCTGGATTGCTTCCAACACTACTTCAATGGCTTCGACGTTCGATTTGAGCGAGGGAGCGAAGCCGCCCTCGTCGCCCACAGCCGTGTTGTATCCGCGCTTCTTCAGAACCCCCTTAAGCGTGTGGAAGACTTCGACGCCCCAACGCAGCGCCTGAGAAAAACTCTCCGCGCCCACCGGCATCACCATGAATTCCTGGAAGTCAACGTTATTGTCGGCATGCGCTCCGCCGTTGAGGATGTTCATCATGGGAGTGGGCAGGAGGTTGGCTCCGGCGCCACCCAGATATCGATACAACGGCAGGCCGAAGGACTCTGCCGCCGCGCGTGCCGCCGCCATCGAGACCGCCAGGATCGCGTTGGCACCCAGACGCCCCTTGTTCTCAGTGCCATCGAGTTCGATCATCTTGGCGTCGACCGCGCCCTGATCGGCTGCATCCATGTTCGCCAAGGCGTCCGCAATCTCGCCATTCACGTTCTCGACAGCCTTGTGAACACCTTTGCCGAGATAGCGCTCCTGGTCTCCATCCCGTAGTTCGACTGCCTCATGTTCGCCGGTCGATGCTCCGCTGGGAACGATAGCCCGTCCCCGAGTTCCATCAGCCAACAAAACTTCCGCTTCCACCGTGGGGTTGCCCCGCGAGTCCAACACTTCGCGCGCACGAATTTCAGAAATATTAGTCATGGGTGTTTCTTTGTCCTTCGGATCAATTTTAATTTTAGGCAGTTCGCCCACGTGAGCGTACTTGTTCCATGAATCAACAACCAGTTTCCGCCCGGTGAGATAACCCACACCGGAATACAGCTTTCCCATTCCTTCGTCCTCGAGAAGGGCGATTATATCGGAAGCCCAGCGACCGACATGTGACGAGTAACCCACCATGCGCGTCGAAATCATCAACTGCGGATGATCTCTGTCATTTTTAGCGGTGCCTCTGCTGGTTCGTGTAGCCATTCCACCGTTGTCCCTGCTTTTCCCTTGATTTACAGTCGTTTCTTGGATGCTGGACCACACAGAAACCCTGCAGATCGGGCAACGGGCTCCTGAATTCGCGCTGGAGGCAGCCAATCGCTCGGGGGTCTTGACTCTGTCAGGTTTCTTACGTCGTGGAACCCTGGTCGCTGAGTTTCTGCGCGGCACGTGGTGACCGAATTGCGTCCAGCGCATGGCTCGGGTCGAGTCGATCAAGGACGAGATTGCGCAAGCCGGGGCCGAGTTAGCGTTCATTGCAGCAGAGAAGCGCGACGGGGTGTTTAAGCCGTCCAAGTTTCTGGAGAAGAACCCGGTATCGTTTTCGTTTCTTTTGGATGAGGACCGAGTGGTTACGAAAAACTACGGGTTGTATCACCTGATCGGCATGGATGCGCTGAACATCGCGCACCCGGCAACGCTGGTGATCGACCCTGACCGGACCATCCGCTACCTCTACCGCGGTGATAACCAGCACGATCGCGCGCCGCTACCTGACGTTCTGGCGGCAGTCAAGAAATTGGGCTGAACATGGTTGAACTAACAAGATTTGAGAGATACGCAGGAGGCGTCATGAGGAAGTGGTTAGGAAGCTTGAGCATATTGCTGTTGGCAGCATCTGCCTGGGCGCAGAACGGACCTGCGGTACCCGAAGGCACTCCCCTAAAGGTCAACCTACAAACCACAATCTCCACATTCAGCAGCAAGGTGGGAGATCCGTTTCGAGGAAAACTCGTGGATCCGGTTGTGATCGACGGCAAGACCGTTATTCCGGCCGGCGCGACCGTTGAAGGTCGCGTTACCAAACTCAGCGAACCCCGTCGCATTTCGGGCAAGCCGACCATCGGCATCCTGCCCGAAGATCTCGTGATGCCCGACGGACAACGTTTCACCCTCAACGCCGTGTTGGTCGACACCAACATTCCGGGGACCGACGTAAACGACGAAGGCATGTTCAAAGGATCCGGCCATGATCGTCGCACCCATATAGAAGTGGCCGCAGGAACGGGTGCGGGAATGCTGGTGGGTGGATTGATCGGCGGCGGACCCGGCGTGCTCATCGGTGGGGCGATCGGAGCGGGAGCGACCACTACGCACTGGCTAGTACAGCACCGATCCGCAGTCCTACCTTCCGGATCGCAGTTGATGATGGAATTGAGCCGCCCAATGACGATGTCAACTATGGCGGCTGGGGCGGGACAGTAGGAAGAAGTTGAAAGATCTCACCCGGAGCGTAAGCTCCGGGGTTTTTGTTTTTGCTCAGAACATCGGTTTTGGCCCGTCGCAAACCCTGTCTAGGGAGCACAACGACTTTGGCTGAAGACTGACGACTAGCGACTGACGACTAACTTCAGTACAGCGACATCAACTCCCCTTCCTCCAGCAGTTGCAGTTCGATCCATCCCTCAAGAGGCAAAGCGTCCACCGGAAGGCGATTCTGCCAGAGGCTGAGTCGAAGGCGCAGTCGATTGGTCCTTTGCTTTGCTTGCGATCCGTCGGTGCCGACGAGCGGTGCCGCGCCCAACCAAGCAAGCGGCAGGCGGAATTCAAAGTTCCGAACCAACGCGACCTTGGCGCCACTGTCGCCGCCCTGATCGGAGGCTTGTGCTCCAGCATCATCCCTTCCACTAACTTTCCATTCTGCGATCTTGCGATCCCTCACCACAACATCTACCCGCAGCGCCTGACGCAAAGCGGGCTCATGGTCTCCCCACCCTTCCACGTTGACCACGATCTCGAATTGCATTTCAGGGATCGGTCCCTTGAAGTCGAGCCGTCCGTAAACATTGGTCTGGTCGATTCCGGCATGAACGGAATCCAGCAGAAATTGCTTGCCATGCATCGCACCGGCGCGATGATCTGCCGTGTAGATGGCCGACCCCATCCACTCGAAATAGCGAATCATGTCGCCCGTGATTCTCGGGTGGATATAGGCGGTCTGCGGGGTGAACGACGGGCGGGCGATGATCCCGCTAATGGGTTGCGCAAGGTTGTCAGGCGGCGCCCCGCCCAGAGCCTGGTACACATTCGACAAATGCTTTCGATACAACTCGTCGAAATCCCGATCGTTCGCCGAATGATGCTCCGGTCCATACCACCAGTTCCAGTCGCTGCCTTCCGCGATCAGCAGTTCCTCATAGGCCAGCTTCCGTTGCGCCTCGCTCGCATGCGCCGCATGCTCGTCGTAGTAGTTGCGCGCCTGAAAGAGGTAATCCCACGAGCGGTTGTCCTCGGGAGCGCCAATCCAGACATTGAAGTTCGCCGATATCCATGAGCCCGGGTTGATTGAACCCAGATGCCCGAAATCACGATGGCGCGCGATCGCCTCCGAAATGCTCGCCGCTTCGATTCCTGGAGTCGTCTGCAGCTTGTCGTAAAAACGCCGCAGAAATTCGCGTCCCGACGCTGGGTAATATTCCCAGGCGTTTTCGCCGTCGAGAATGATGGACAGCACCGCGTCCTGACCGCGATCAAGAACCGGTTGCGCTGCTCGTTGAATATTGCGCAACAGATGCTGCGCGGCATCGTTGGCCGGCATCCCCGAGTAGACGAAGCCAATCAGATCTGAAATGGTGTGGTCGCGAAACACCATGTGCATTGCTGCCGGACCATTCTCGTAGCGATAGATGGTGTAGAGCTTTTCTGCGAGATGCCCAGCCAGGCGGCCTTCTCCGTCACGCGCGAAGAAAAGTCCTGTGCTCCGTCCCAGGATACCTTCGTCGGTGGCCATCCACCCCACGCCCAGTTCATGAGCGATGGCGATCGCCTCTTCTGAGACACTCCCCTCCGAAGGCCACATACCTTTCGGGCGAATACCAAAAACCTTCTCGTGCAAATCCATGCCGCGCCGAATCTGATCCCGCGCATCTTCCGGACGTTGAAACCAATTTTGCGGCAACGGCAGGCCCGGCGAGGAGACCGCGCCAATGTTCGTATCGCAGACCAGGGGCAGGATCGGATGGTAAAAAGGCGACGTCGAAATCTCAATGGAACCTTTCTGCGCAGCAGCCGCATGCGCGGGCAAGACCTTACCCAAAATTTCCCGCTCTCGGGCGATGACAAAGCGCTGATCCTCAAGCGTGTAGTTCCGCTCCTTGCGGATTAACTCGGCGACGTCGCGCTCTTCGAGAAAGAATTCATCGAACCACGCGATTTGCGAAAGGACCTGCAGGTCAGTGAAATCCTGCGCCTGAAAAAACCGTTCCGCCTTCTCCGGCGAGTCGCCCGCGCTGCGGAAGCGTTCCCACAGTTCGCGATAGCGCGGATAGCGTCCAATCAGATTGGTTGGATTTGCCTGAAACAGGTACTGCAACGCGAAGCGACGTTCTTCGAGCGTCAGGTCTCGCGCCGGACGCCCCGCTATATGCAGAAAAGGATCTTCTGCCGACCCGGCGACGTAGTCCTGAATCTGGGTGATCAGCGAGGGGACAAGGTTGAAGTTCTGATGAACGTTGGGAAACTCGTCCAGCAGCTTGACCATGCCGTAATAGTCTTTAAGAGCGTGCAGGCGCACCCAAGGCAGGCGGTATTCGCCCGTCACCAGGTTCTTGTAGTAAGGCTGGTGCTGGTGCCATAGAAGCACAACGCGCAGCACGGGCATGAAGAGTAGACTCTCGCTCCAGAAGCCGTCCCGGAATCCTGCAGTCTAGCACGTAGGCGAATCACCCTGAAGATAGACTAAGATGTCTTCTCCACCGCGGCGGACGCCGCTGAAACAATATGACCCAGCGCACCGAAAGTCCCGCCAGCCTCGTTCATTATGACGTCTCGCTGCTCAGCGAGCAGGATCTTTACCTCTTCAACGAGGGCAGCCACTACCGCATGTTCGATAAGTTGGGCGCCCACGTCATGGACCCCGGCAGCGGGCTGGGAACCTGCTTTAGTGTTTGGGCTCCAAACGCGCGCGAGGTGTCGGTCATCGGCGCATTCAATCAATGGAATCCCAAAACGCATGGGTTGTGCGCTCGCGGAAGTTCCGGCATATGGGAGGGCTTTGTGCCCGGCGTGGGCAAAGGAACGCTCTACAAGTTTCACATCGAGTCGAATCATCACGGCCATCGTGCCGACAAAACCGATCCCTTCGGCGTATTTCACGAGAAAGCTCCGCGCACGGCATCGGTCGTGTGGGACCTCGACTACAAATGGAATGACAGCGACTGGATGCAAGAGCGCGCAGCACACAACACCCTAAAAGCGCCTGTCTCGATTTACGAATGTCATCTCGGCTCGTGGATGCGCGTGCCGGAAGATCATAATCGGCCGATGACCTACCGCGAGACCGCTCCCAAACTGGCGGAATACCTCAACCACATGGGTTTCACCCACGTGGAGTTCCTGCCGGTGATGGAGCACCCGTTTTACGGTTCCTGGGGATACCAAACCACCGGGTACTTCGCTCCCACGTCACGCTTCGGCACGCCGCAGGATTTCATGTACCTGGTCGACTACCTGCACCAGCACGGCATCGCCGTCCTGCTCGACTGGGTCCCCTCGCACTTCCCTTCGGATGGCCACGGCCTCGCGTACTTTGACGGCACGCACCTGTTCGAGCACGCTGACTCGCGCCAGGGTTTTCATCCCGATTGGAAGACGTACATCTTCAACTACGGTCGCAGCGAGGTCCGCAGCTTCCTGATGTCGAGCGCGATGTTCTGGCTCGATAAGTATCACGCCGACGGTTTGCGGGTCGATGCAGTCGCCTCCATGCTCTATCTGGACTACTCCCGCAAGGAAGGCCAGTGGATTGCGAACAAATACGGTGGTCGCGAGAACCTTGAAGCCATCGACTTTCTCCGCCGTTTCAACGAAGAGACGTACAAAGAGCACCCCGATGTTCAGAACATTGCCGAGGAATCAACGGCCTGGCCCATGGTCTCGCGGCCTGTATACGTCGGTGGCCTTGGCTTCGGCATGAAGTGGGACATGGGCTGGATGCACGACACCTTGAAGTACTTCCACGAGGATCCCATCCACCGGCAATATCACCATAATCTGCTGACGTTCCGCATGCTTTATGGCTTCACGGAAAACTTTGTGCTGCCGCTTTCGCATGACGAAGTGGTCCACGGCAAGGGTTCGTTGCTCAACAAAATGCCGGGTGACGAGTGGCAGAAGTTCGCCAACCTGCGCTTGCTGTTTGCCTACATGTACGCGCAACCGGGCAAGAAGCTTCTCTTCATGGGTGGAGAGTTTGGGCAATCCAACGAGTGGTCGCATGACCGCGCGCTCGACTGGTGGCTTTTGCAGTATCCCGTGCACCGCGGAGTGCATAGCTGGATGCGCGACCTGAACCATCTCTATCGCAACGAGAAAGCCCTGCACGAGTTGGACAATGATTCGGCCGGCTTCGAATGGGTCGATTGCAACGACGCGCCCATGAGCGTCGTGTCGCTACTTCGCAAAGGTAAGTCGCCCAAAGACGTGATGCTGGTCGCATGCAACTTCACGCCCGTGCCTCGTGAAAAATATCGCGTCGGCGTACCGACCGGAGGCTGGTGGAAGGAAAAGCTCAACAGCGACGGCAAGGAATACGCGGGGAGCGGAATCGGCAATGGCGGCGGCGGGATAGCGGAGCCAATCGAGCAACACGGCCGCCCGTTCTCGATTGAACTGACACTGCCACCATTGGCGGCTGTGTTCCTCACGCCGGAATGAAGCTTGAAAAGTTGGACTTGGACGGAAACGTCAGCTGACTACTTGAGCAGCCGCGGCACCACGTACGCCACCAGCGCAATGCTCGCCAGCGCAGATCCTAGCGGCGCAAACCGGCGGGGATTCAGCTTGGCCGGCCGGCTTTGATACTTCGCCATCGCCTGCTCGATCTGATCCACCAGTTTGGCACAACCGGTTCCTTTCGGAACCGTGGCGTCCACGCCCGATGGTATTTTCTGATGCACGGCGGCCGAACCGGACACCATGAGCACAGGTAGTTCCGGCCGCATCTTTTTCAGACGTGCGGCCAGTTCTGCCCCGGTCATTTCGGGCATTTCGAAGTCGGTCAACACCGCATCGACCTTTTTGGAGAGAAACAACTTGAGGGCCTGCTTCGCGCTGGCGGCTACTGTTACTTCGTAGCCATAGCTCCCCAGCAGGTTTTTATAGAACTGACGGAAAGTCGAATCGTCGTCCACGCACAACAAACGTCGTCGCTTCATCTTCCCACCTACCCCCGCCTTTGAAGTCCGTTGGGGCATGAAACACAACAAGCCGCTGAAGCATGTGCATCTTTACTGCCAAACGTCTGCCGCTTGCGGAGAGTGACTTACGGCGGGCTGTGGACAACGAGGTCGATCTTTCTGCTCCCCGATATGCAAAAAATGCTTCCTGGGGGAATCCGGTTTTTTCTGTAGAAACGCCTCGTACACTTTTCTTAGGGCAGACAAGGTCCCCGGGCTCCGGTTTCGTTTGCGCCTGTGGTCGCAAAATGAGATCGCAGAAAAGGCACGGCATGAGTCGTGCCCTCGATTCCCGTGATCAATAGTTTGCTCGCCTGCCGCTCCTACGGCTTCCACTGTCCAATGTACGTAAGCAAGGAATCCAGATCCGCCTTCTTCAGAATTTCGGCTACGGCCGCGTGATCGAGATGGTTGGCAATAGGCTTGGCGTCCTCCGCGATCGCCCAGGCCGTCACCGCTACGATCGCAGTTCCAGCTTTCAAATCGATTGCGTCCACTTTGTCGTATGTGTCGCTCGATTTGTGATGTACTTCCCCGTAGTGGCTCATGTCGACCCACAGGTCCAGCGCCGGCACTCCCTGCAGCATGAACGGGCCATGATCGGTGTCGTAGGATGTCTCGAGCGACAAGCCTCCGCCGCTGATGTCTTTCAGCAAGGCGTCACTGATCGGGTGCATTGCGTCTTCCACATCTTTCCGGCTCTCGACTTTCCAGCCTTTCGGATGTCCTGCGCCGTTGTCAGTATTCAGCACTGCCACGCATTTTGACATTTCATTTAAATGTGCCTGCGTGTAGGCATACGATCCCAACAGTCCCTGCTCTTCCCCGCCCCACAACGCGAAGCGAATACTGCGCCGTGGCGCTTTTCCGATCGCCGCAATGGCGCGCGCCACGTCCAGTACCATCACGCTGCCCGTGCCGTTGTCCTGCGCGCCGGTGCCGTAGTCCCACGAGTCCAGATGCGCGCCGATGATGATCCACTCATCAGGCAACTCGCTGCCGCGAATTTCCGCGATCACGTTGTTCACCTGCATCGGTCCCGTGGTCGTATTCTTCAGTTCGAATTGCAGCGTGACCGGGCCCTTCTCGAGTGATCGGCGGATGAACTGAAAATCCTCCATGCCGATCTGCGCACCCGGCATCAGTAGCAGAGACGATCCCCAGTTCGGATCGCTCGCGCTGAGCACGTTGTTACGGTCACCGCTCGGGAACACAATGCCAACCGCTCCGTTCTGTTTGAATACCTTGTACGAAAGTTCCAGCGGCTGGAGCACCTTCGTCCAGCCATGCGCAAAAATCTTTCCAACATCGATGATGACAATCTTGCCTTTCACCTTCGGCGCCAACGCCTTTACCGCCTCAGGCATGATGTCATCGACCATCAGCACCTCGCCCTTCACGCCGCCCGCAGGCGTCGAGGGAGACCATCCCAGGGACTCCAGGTGCAGACCGCGTGCAACCGGCGTCAGCAACTGTCCGCTGGCCGTGCCGCGAACCCAGCCGCTATCCATGGCGAAAGGTTCCAGCTTCACATTCTGGATGCCGTAGCTCCGGAACTTTGCGGCTGACCACTCCGCGGCCTGGTTGTACGCAGGCGATCCGGTGAGCCGCCCACCGAAGCCGTCCGACAATTCACGCAGCGTGCGCATGGCAGGACCGGTGTAGATCGAGGAGGTCAATTGATTGGCGCCCTCCTGCATTTCGCTGTTAGGCGCCGCACAAACCAGCGCGGAGAATAAAAGGGCAAAGGGCACAACTAAGCTGTGACGCAGTTTCATGACACCTTCCAAAGATTTGGGATCGTAGCTGATAAACGGGGACAACCCGGTTCCGGGGCGAAGCTCCTGATTCTGTTACGAATCATGCGAAGTCTGCAAACGGCGACAAACACTTCTCCCATGTCTTAGACGAGGCTCATCGCGTCTGGGTAGCATGCTAGACTCGCATCAGGCCATAGCCCCGCAGCCATGCGGATTCTCACGCGCTACATCCTACGCGAAGTTGTGTCGCACGCCGCCATCGGTGTGGCCATCTTCACGTTCATTCTCTTCACAAAAGATCTCGGCCACATTCTCGAACTCGTGGTGCGCAACAGCGCGCCCTTGGGCAGCGTGCTCGAGGTCATTGGTCTCAGCCTGCCTCTTGCCTTCACCATCACGATCCCCGCGGGTGTCCTGGTCGGCATTCTCATTGGTTTAAGCCGCCTCGCTGCTGACAGCGAAATCACTGCCATGCGTGCCAGCGGAATCGGCGTGTGGACGTTTCTACGCATCCTCGCGATTTTTGTGCTGGGTGGGTGGCTGCTGTCGCTAGTGAATGGCGTGTATCTCGCGCCCGCGTCGCAAGCCGCGCTAGCGCGCATGCAAGATCGGCTGAAAACCGCGCAGGCTTCTTTCGAAGTGCAGCCGCGAGTCTTCTACGAAGGCTTTCCGAAGATCGTCCTCTACGTGCAGGACGTGCGTGGCGGCACGCGCGCAGCCGTCTGGAAGGGCGTGTTCCTCGCCGACAACAGCACGCCGGGATCCCCACGCATCTGGCAGGCGGAGCAAGGAATTCTGGTCAGCGAAGGGCCGACTCGGCTGCACCTGCACTTGGTCAACGGCTCTACGCATGAAACCGACGCCAAACAGCCGGACCACTATCAGATTTCCAGCTTCCAGCAAACCGATATCCCCATTGAAATCCCGGCGACTGAGAAAGCCGACGTGGAGCCCATACCCGTTTCAGAGATGAGCACACGAGCTTTGCTCGATGCGGCGCGCAGCGCACCTCCCGCCACCGCGCGCTGGTACCTGATCGAATTCCATCGTCGTCTTGCTTTGCCGGCCGCCTGCGTAGTTCTCGCGCTGGTCGGCATCCCGCTCGGTCTCTCCTCCAAAAAAGGCGGCAAGTCGTCGGGCTTTGTGCTCGCCATCGGGCTCGTTTTCCTTTACTACTCCGCTTCTCTGATCGGGCTCTCGCTCGCGCGCCAAGGCCGTGTGTCGCCCGGATTCGGTGTTTGGCTCGCGGATCTTGTATTTCTGGTCGGCGGGGCTTTCCTCCTATGGCGTGCCGAGCGGCGCCCGCTCGAAGTAGGACAGTGGCTCGCGCTGAAGAATCCTTTTCGCTCCAAGCGCTCGGACGTGCCCGGGACTGGAGGAATTGTAAGCGGCGCTGGGGTCGCCTTCGAGCGAGCCTCTTCGCGCTGGCGCCTGACGGGAGTCGACTTCCCCACCATTCTCGACGACTTCGTCTTGCGCGACTTCTTCGCCTACCTGGGCATGATCATGGCGACGTTCCTGACCCTGATGTTGGTCTTCACGCTGTTCGAATTGCTGACCGACATCATGCGCAATCACATCTCTGCGTGGGTCGTGGGCGACTACTTGCTGAATGTCTGCCCCTACTTCATCTACAACCTGACGCAATACGGCGTGTTGTTGGCGGTGCTAGTGACGTTCGGACTGATGGAGCGCTCCAACGAAGTCACCGCCATCAAGGCCACCGGCACAAGCATCTACCGGATCATCGTCCCCGTGCTCGTGATCTGCTCGGTCATGGGGGGCAGCCTGTTCTTCTTTGACCAGTTCTACCTGCCGCACGCCAACAAACGACAGGATGCTCTGCGCAATCAGATCAAAGGGAAGCCCGCGCAGACTTACCTCCGCCCCGACCGCAAGTGGATCTTCGGCCAGCACTCCGACATTTACTACTACCAGTTCTTCGACGCGGACCGCGACCAGTTCGCCGACATCTCCGTCTTTCAATTCGATCCCCGCAGCTTCGCCATCACTGAGCGCCTCTATGCCGAGCGCGCACACTGGTCCGACGTGACCCAGCGCTGGATCTATGAGCAGGGATGGGTGCGCAAGCTCAATGGAGATTCGATCGAGAGCTATCACCAGTTCGATGTCACGGCGTTTCCGCAATTCAGCGAGCCACCCACCTACTTCAAGAAAGAAGTGAAGCAGTCGTCAGAGATGAATTTTGAGGAATTGCGGCGCTACATCCACGACTTGCAGCAGAGTGGCTTTGATGTCGTGCGCCTGAAGGTACAACTGCAGCGAAAACTTGCCGTGCCCGTGGTCACGCTGGTGATGGCGGTGCTCGCCATTCCCTTCTCTCTGTCAGCGGGGAAGCGTGGAGCTGTTACCGGAATTGCGGTTGCGGTTGGGATCGCGGGCGTCTATGAAGTGGTCTCACGCCTGTTCGAATCCATGGGAAACCTGAGCCAGCTTCCCCCCGCGCTGGCTGCCTGGTCGCCCGACCTCATCTTTGCGATGCTGGGCGCCTATCTGATTCTGAAAGTCCCCACTTAGGCGAGGTGCCTGCTATCGGGCTGCGATTCCGTAAGGCGCCACCGGGCCCGTCAACTGCGGAAGGGCCGTCAGCACGCCGGTTGCACCATTCAGTGCGTAGCTCGACACAGTATTCGCTCCAAAATTCGATGTGAACACCCAGTAATCGCCGCTGGTGCTGCCGTCAGAACGAATGGTAAACGCCACTGGATTCGCACCTGTCGAAACCGCGCCTCCGTTGACGCCCACGGCTGTGAGCGCACCCGTTACGCGATTGATTGTGTATCCGTGAATCTGGCTGCCGCCGTTCGCCAGCGCGTAAAGATACTTCGCGTTCGGATCCGTGAGCATGGCGACTGGCCCAACCCCGGTGGGAATGGTGACCGTGGCGTTGGTGATCGGCTGCAAGCTGCCGTCGGCGTTAATGAAAAACTCGTAGATATCGTCAGAGTTGCCATTCGCCACGTACAGGAATGTCCCTTCGGGCGGAGAAATTACCGCACTCGGCAATTTGCCCACGGCAAAGAACTGGCCGGGCACGGAAGTGAGTGCTCCACTCGTGGTGTCATACGCGAAACCAACCACGGTGTTGTTCACGCCGTCGGTCACGTAGATGTAATTCAAGGTATTGGCGACGCCTACGGACGTCGGGTCAGGTATGTTCGTACCCGGCGGTCCAGCAGGCACCGGGATCGCTGCCGACACCATCGTCCCCAGCGTCCCCGCCGAAATCGGAAATGCCGCCACATAGCCCGGGCCAGCCGTTCCGTTCGAGGGGTTCGCCGGGCAAGACGCCGAGCCGTTCACGTTGTAAAAGGTCCGGACCGCCACAAACAGAAACTTGCCCTGCGCATCCGTGGCAAGGCTGACAGGATTCGAACTCAGACAGTCATCTACAGGAAACGAAGTTATGCCGACACTGGCCAAAGCTCCGTCCTTGGCAATCGAGAACACAGCGATGTCGCCATTCTTCTTGCTGTTGTCAGTTCCGGGATCGCTAGGGCTTCCGAAGTCCGCAACGAACGCGAATGTCTGGGATGGATCGAAGAGCAAAGCTTGAGGCTGCGTGCCAGTGTTCGCGCTCTTCCCCGTGGCGGTAAGCGCTCCGTTATCAGAGCTAAGCGTCCCTTTCTTCAAGTCAAGCTTATAGGCCGAAATGGTCCCCGGATTGCTGCCTTGACTGACCAGGTAAACCAGAGCTGATTTGTTGGACGAGCCGCAACTCACCAACACCGACAGGCTGCCCACCACCAGCGCACACCGAAGCCAACCGGACCTCATCAAATGAACTCTCCTGATTGATTTTTCGTGGCGGCGAGGGCCAACGGGCCTCGAGCCATCCATTTTTGAGGGCTTGATTACCTTCATTTGTGTATCAGGAATTTCCCGGAAGAGCAAACTGCTGCAAAGACTTATTGGAATCCGAAGGGGCGCCCCGAGTTGCCCGGAGGCCACCACGATCGCGCTGACTTCGACTCGCGAGCGTTTGCGATCTGGAGATTCGAACGTGCGTCCAACTCGGACGAGGGAGCCCGAGCCTACTACCGAACGGCTAACACCTGAGACCTGTCACCGGTGACCTGTAACCTGCCTTTAAACCGTGTGCGCCGGCACTGCCGCTCGAACTTCCGCGGAATCACCAACCTCAACTGGCAAACGAATCTCCACCATCAACCCGCCCTCGGGACGATTGGCCGCCCGTACCGACCCGCCGTGCAATCGCACGGCGCGCTCGGTGATCGCCAGGCCAAGGCCCACTCCACCAGTCTGCCGCCCCCGGGCATCATCCAGCCGGTAGAAAGGCCGGAAAAGCTTGTCCAACGATTCCTGCGGAACTCCCGGCCCGTGGTCAACAACACGCACTACCGCATCGGCCTTTCCGTGGGCCGTTTCTTTAGCCAACTGGATCTCGACATCGGTGCCCTCGGGCGTATGGCGCATGGCATTGCGGACTACATTTTCGATCGCACTATGCAACAGCGATGCGCTTCCGAAAATGACGGCGTCGTACTGCACGTCGCAATGGACGCGACACTGCCGGCTCTGAGCTTCAAAATCGGCATCCTCACAAATGTCGCGGACCAGTTCGTCGAGTGCGATCGGCGTGCGCCGCATGGCATCTTCCCCGCCCTCGAGCCGAGCCAGAGTGAGCAACCGCCCGATCAGTTCGTTCAGACGAGTCGCTTCCAGTTCAATTCGTTCGAGCGCGCTGTGCGCTTCCGTTCCGGCGCGCTGCCACGCCAGCCCCAGCGCAACGCTAAGCCGCGCCAGCGGAGAACGTAGTTCGTGCGAAATGTCGTTCAGCAGGCGTGATTGCGCACTCACCAGATCCTGCAGCCGTGACGCCATCGTGTTGAAGTCGCGCACCAGTTCGGCAATCTCGTCGCTACGGCGTCTCTTGGGTTCGACCGCGCGCGCGTTGAGGTCGCCTGCGGCGAGTTGTTGCGTGGCGGCACGCAAGCGGCGCACGTCCGATGTCAGATAACGGGCAAGCACGTAGCAGACGAATCCCGAGACTAGCACCGCGAGCGCCAGAATTACCAAACCGGTGCCCGGCGGTTTCTGCCGGAGAAGTGGCAGCCAGGGCCGTGGCGGCACTTCCGCAACCATGATGTAGTGATGGCCGTCCCCTGTCGTCACTTCCTGGCTCACGAACCGGCGTGGAGAAAAACGGTGCCACAGTCCACCGCCCTGTGGATCAAGCCCGTGGCTCAGCCGCTGCGCCCAGGCTGGAGTGGAACGTCCGGCCAGTTCTTTTCCCTGGTCATCGAACAGGTAGGCCTTCAGGCGAAGCGTCGTTCCCAATTGATCGATCTTGGCATCCAGCACCTTCGGGCCGCCCGATTCGTACGCCTGCACCAACTGGTCCGCGGTGTTGGTTTTGATGTATTCCCAAAAAGGCGATTCAGTCTGCGGACGAAACACGACCGTCGCTAGCACGACCAGCGCGACGATCAGCGCCTGCGCCAGCCAGAACGACAAAAAGATTTTCAGGAAGAGGCTTTTCATCGCGAGCCGCTTTTCACCTTTTCGCGCGGACGGGCCAGAATGTACCCGACTCCTCGCACAGTCTTGATGTGCTCGGCTTCGCCGTTCAGGTCGCCCAGTTTCTTACGCACCTTGCTGACGTGCATATCGATGCTGCGATCGAACGGCGAAAATTTTCGGCTGAGCACCGCACTCACCAGCTCTTCGCGAGTTACCACGCGCCCGGCTTCACGCAACAAGACTTCCAGCAGATTGAATTCTACCGAGGTCAACTCCACCGGCTCGCCGCCGTGGCGGACCGTACGCGTCGCCGGATCGAGCTCGATGTCCCCAATGCGCAGGATCTCAGGGGCCCGCGGCGTACCCACGCCTTTCGGATCTGCACTCGTCCGGCGAAGCACCGCGCGAATCCGCGCCACGAGTTCCCGCGGATTGAATGGCTTGGGAAGATAGTCATCCGCGCCAATCTCGAGCCCGACGATGCGGTCTACATCCTCGCCGCGTGCAGTCAAAAGAAGCACCGGCACCCGAGAGGTAGCGCGAACACGCCGTAACACGTCAAAGCCGCTCATCCCGGGCAGCATCACGTCCAGAACCACCATCAGGTAATTCCCGCTCAGTGCCCGCTGCAGACCCGTTTCGCCGTCATGGACCGACTCCACGCGGAACCCTTCCGGGGCCAAATACTCGCTGACCAGGCTGCACAGTTCGAAATCGTCGTCCACGATCAGAATGCGGTCCATCTTACTCATTGTTTTACATCAGCCTTTCAAAATCACAGGTAAAGAATTGTCAATCAACACTTTCGTTGACAAAACTTTACTCCGCTTGACCGACTCTTTACCACGTTCCGGGACCAATCCGTGTTTCCATGAATGCAAGCGATTTTCAGGACCCGGCCGAGAACCCGGGTTGTGGAGGAACTAAATGAACGCTAACCGATTCAAGCTTCTGGCAGTCGTGTTGTCGGTCGCTATGGCTACTGCCGCTTTTTCGCAGACGGTCGTCAAAACCGCCCAGGGCATGGGACACCGTGGTGGTTTCAGTGCCCACATGCTGGGCTTCTACACCGACTATCTCGATCTGACAGACGCGCAGCAGGCGCAGATGAAGGACATCCTGACCAAGGAAAAGCCCGCCATTCGCCCGCTGATGCAGCAACTGGCCCAGGGCCGCCAGCAAATGAAGGCGCTCGAACAGGCTGGCACTTTCGACGAAGCCAAGGTGCGCGCGGCCGCGTCGCAGCAGACCCAAACCATGACCGAACTGATGGTGCAAAAGGCACGCATCAAGTCGGAATTGATGGCCGTGCTGACGGCCGACCAGAAAGACAAGCTGGCGAAGTTCGAGGCGCGGCGCCAGGCCCGGTTCCAGAAGCATTCCCAGCAGAACCAGGCTCCTCAGAACCAGGCTCCTCCGAGCGAATAGTGCTGGGTGAGGAGAGTGGAACGGGACTCCTCCTTGTCCCGTTCCACTCTTTTGCAAGGCAACTCCGGCTCTCCAGCCGGGTTTATCCGGGGTACAGCAACCGCGATCCCCGGTAACTCAGGCTGATGCGTAGGAGATTTTTTCGTCAGAAAGGCTGGGTACGGCTGTGACTAGCGTTGCAACGGATCGAGAATTGATTGAAGCGGTCGTCGGCGAAATGCACGACGGCATTGAACGCGCTGTCGGTTTCTGGATGGCTCAGATCGAAGGCGCCTTGCACGATCCTCGTCTTACTACTCTGGGCCGCATGAATGCAGTGAAAGAAATCGTCAACCGATACGCCACAGCGCGTTCAGGTGGAAGTCATGGATACGCTGCGTAGCGGGATGCGCGTCATCGGCTCCGCCTTCATGAACAGTGAAGTGGTCTACTCGTTCCTGATGGGGATGGGCTGGTTCTTCCTGGTGGGATGGGCGGTAGCGTTGGTGGTCGCGTGCGCCTCGGTATTTCGCCAGGATCGAGGTGTGCGATTCGCGGGCATGCCCGGCAAGTTGCCCAACCGGAAACTACCGATCGTCCGAGGTATGGGCGACTGACCTTTTAGTGTTTGGGATCGAAAGTAAATTCGACTTGTGTTTTGGTTTCAGAGTCGGCGGGAACGTACTTCCATTTCCGGACGGCGGCGCTGGCCGCCTCCACCAGCACGGGGTTTCCACCCAGCGGCGAGATCGAATCCACATTCCCCTTTGGCGAGATCACGATTTCCAGCCGCACGATTCCGCCAATGTGAGCTTCGCGCAGCGTCAGCGGATACCCGGGACTCTCTTTGTAGACCAGCTTGCGAGTTGTCCTGGTCTGGGCCGGGGCAGATGTCGTAAGAGTTAAGAGCACAAAAAAACAAAGGGCCACCCACGCCAGCCGCATGCGGCCAACACGAGCGCCTGTTTTCGACAGATTGAACTCACCCCGCAAACCCACTCCCCACCATCACAGATTCCCTGGGTTCGGCCTTGGAGGACGTTATGTTATCCCCGGTGCTGCGGCAAGATTACCAACGTACTTGCGCCTATCGATGGTTTGCAGGACAGCCGAATCGCAAGCGCATGGGGTCGAGGAATACCCCCAGCCCCGTGACCGTAGCGCCGGTGTCTCGCCGGCAGTCCGGCGGGGTCCTGCCCGCCCCGGTGATTGCAGGCACCGACAACCTGAATGCGTAGCCGCCCATGACAACTCGCTGCACCCGCCGCTGCTAAAATCGCATCTACCTAGCGATGCTGCCCAAGAACCTCCGCCCCCTATACCCATATCTGAAGAAATACCGCCGCGGGTTCATGGTGGGGACGGTTTGCGTGCTCCTGCTGAACGCCATAGCCGTCCAGTCTCCGCAGGTCATCCGCGTCGCGCTCGACTACCTGGAAAAGGGTGGACGATCGACTAGGAAAGCTCGGCTTCTACGCGCTGATTCTGGTGGCCATCGCCCTGAGCAAGGGCGTCTTCCAATTCCTTACCCGCTGGATCGTCATCGGTATTTCCCGCGACATCGAGTTCGATCTTCGCAACGATCTCTTTCGCCATCTTGAGCAGCTTTCGTTCCCCTACTACCAGCGCACCCGCACCGGGGACATCATGGCGCGCGCGACCAACGACTTGAATGCCGTCCGCATGCTGCTGGGCCCGGCCATCATGTACTCGGCCAACACGCTGGTGTTCACGGCCGGGGCGCTGATCTACATGTTCCGGATCAGCCCGAAACTGACCCTGTACACATTCCTGCCTCTGCCAGTGGCGAGCATCGTCATTCAATACTTCGGCCACCAGATTCACGAGCGCTTCGAGAAAATTCAGGCCATGTTCTCCGACATCTCGGCCCGCGCGCAGGAGAACTTTTCTGCCGCCCGCGTGATCCGTGCCTACGCGCAGGAAGGTGCCGAGGTCCGCCAGTTCGAAGCCGCCAACACCGAGTACATCAATCGCAGTCTTCCCCTGGCGCGCTTGATGGGATTGCTTTGGCCGACTCTGGAACTCACTTTGGGACTGGCCGTCGTTCTCGTGCTCTGGCTCGGCGGTCGCGAAGTCCTCCTGAAGCGAATCTCGGTCGGAGACTTCGCCGCGTTCCTCACCTACATGATCCAGCTCACCTGGCCGGTCATCGCGCTCGGATGGGTGATCAACATCTTCCAGCGCGGCACGGCTTCCTTGAAGCGCATCGATGAAATCATGCTCGAGCAACCGGAGATTACTGACAGCCCAGCAGTCACCGCCGCTGGCTCGCCGGAACCCGAACTCCGAGGCGCCATCGAATTCCGCGGCCTGACCTTCGGCTACAACGGAACCACCGTTCTCCACGACATCAACTTGACCATTCCCGAGGGCACCAGCCTGGCCATCGTCGGCCCGACCGGCTCAGGCAAGACAACGCTCGTGAACCTGATTCCGCGCGTGTACGACGCACCTCCCGGGACCGTCTTCATCGACGGCCATCCGATCCGCGACTTCCCGATCGACTTCCTTCGTGGTTCCATCGGCTTCGTGCCCCAGGAGACGTTCCTGTTTAGCGACACAGTCCGCGAGAACATCGCTTTCGGCGTGGAAGACGCCACCGACCAAGCCGTCCGCAACGCCGCCGAAGCCGCCAACATCGCCACCGATATCGAGGGTTTCCCCGACAAATACGCGACCATGGTTGGCGAACGCGGCCTCACCCTCTCCGGGGGCCAGAAGCAGCGCACCGCCATCGCGCGAGCGATCATTCGCAATCCGCGCATCCTGATACTCGACGACGCTCTCTCCAGCGTCGATACGCATACGGAAGACAAGATCCTGAATCACCTGCGCGAGATCATGCGCGGGCGCACCACGATCTTCATTTCGCACCGCGTCTCCACCGTCCGCAATGCCGACCGCATCGCCGTGCTGCACGGCGGACGCATCGTGGAACTGGGTACGCACGACGAACTGATCGCGCGCGACGGCTACTACACCGACCTCTACAACAAGCAATTGCTGGAAGAAGAACTAGCAGAGGTTTAACGTAGCGCCGGCACCGATTGGCCGCGCTCGCGTAAATGTTGATGCTGGCGTATTAATGTAGCGTCGGCATCTGCCGGTAGTCGCGAGGCCGTCTCGCCCTCGCCGCGCACCAACAACCTAAGCTCACATGAAGCGCATCCCGAGCCACGAACTTCTCGACACCGACGCCGGCACTCCGGAAGAAATTTCGGGCACCCTCACTGATCTGCGCATGTTCAACCGCTGGTTCGGAGGAATCTCGTGCACCACGCGTCTGGTCGATCAAGTCGCGCGTCGGACGAAGTCCACTTCGCTCGCCTGGCTCGACGTCGCCGGCGGCGCCGGCTACGTCCCCCATTCTGTTCGTGAACGCTTTGCAAAGCGCAAAGTGCACCTCGACATCACGCTTCTCGATCGCGCCGCGTCACACATTCGCAATGGAACACGTGCAGTGGTGGGGGATGCGCTCGCCCTCCCGTTCCGCGATGCAACATTTGATTTCGTAAGTAGCGAACTATTCGTTCACCACTTGGCGCCTCACCAGGTCGTGCAATTTGCTCGCGAAGCCCTGCGCGTCTGCCGCCACGCTTTTGTGATTAACGACTTGATCCGGGACCCGATTCACCTAGCCCTCGCGTACGGCGGTTTCCCTCTTTACCAGAGCCGTATCACGCGCAACGACGCCCCGGCTTCCGTACGTCAGGCGTACACGGTAAAAGAAATGCGCGCGATGCTGCGCGAAACGGGCGCTCGAAGCATCGAAATCAACACATGCTTTCTCTACCGAATGGGCGTTATCGTATGGAAGTGACAGCACGACTCCCGACAGTAGCGCCGCCATCCTGGCGGCGCGAGCGCACGAACCCGCTCTCGCGCGCGGCCGGCGGGCTGCCACCACTAGCCGCCTGCGACGTCGCGATGTGGGTAAGGGCACGGCTTCAGCCGTGCCGATTGCGGCAAAATGAACCGGGCTTTAGCCCCTGAGGTTAGCTCTTCTCCATCCCATTAAACTCCGATGCCGACGACCCCAACCACCCGTTCCACTTTCGACCTCGCCGTAATCGGCGGCGGCCCCGCGGGCGCCTCCGCTGCCATCACCGCGGCCCGCGCGGGGGCCAGCGTGCTTCTGCTCGAGCGCGGAAAACTCCCGCGCCAGCGCGTCTGCGGCGAGTTCGTTTCTGCCGAATCCCTCACATTGCTGGGAGATCTGCTCAACTCCCCCGAACTTCTGGATCAAGCGCTGCGCATTCCCGAAGCCCGGCTTTTCTTCGACGGCCACGTCGCCACCACTCCAGTCGAACCCCAAGCCGCGAGCATCGCCCGGCTCGACCTCGACGTTTCACTCTGGAATTCCGCGCAGAATGCCGGCGCAACCACACATCAGCAAACTGTGGTCGAGAGCATCGCAGGCTCGGGACCTTTTTCACTTTCCACCTCAGCAGGACAGTTCCAAGCACGCGGGGTTATCAACGCCACCGGCCGCTGGTCAAACCTGCGCAATCTCTCCGCCCCAAACACTGACAACCACTCCAAATGGCTGGGCGTGAAAGCGCACTTCTCCGAACCCGACCCGCATCTCTCGGTCGATCTTTATTTTTTTGAAGGCGGATACTGCGGAGTGCAACCGGTCACGCTAGCCGGAACCAACCCCAGCGAAGGCCGCGTCAACGCGTGCGCGATGGTGCGTTCCGATGTGGCGCGATCCTTGCCGGAAGTTTTGTCGCTTCACACCGCTTTGAAAGAAAGATCGGAAACCTGGCAGCCGCTAGGGGATCCCGTAAGCACTTCCCCGCTGATCTTTCGCGAGCCCAATCCCGTACAAGATGGCATTCTCCTCGCCGGCGACTCTGCCGGATTCGTCGACCCATTCGTCGGCGACGGCATCTCCCTCGCGCTGCGCAGCAGTGCGCTAGCCGCGCAGTCGCTCATTCCCTTCTTTCAGGGAAGATCGTCACTCGAGCAAGCGGCGACCCACTACGCCATCCAATATCGTGGTCGTCTTCTTCCCGTCTTCCGCAACTCGTCGCGCATCCGCCGCCTTCTCAACCTCCCGCGCCCCATCCGCCGGTCGGTCGGCCATCTGCTGGAAGCGACGCCGTCGGTCTCACGCCTGCTCGTGCGCTGGACCCGCTAGGTCGAAGCTTTCGTCAACCCACCGTTCGTCATTGCAAGACAGCAGGGTTCCCTCATCGAACTCCGCAAACATTCTCGTACGTCGATAAGTTTTCCCCAACAAAAAATCACCCACCCGCAACGCTGCGGGTGGATGACTTTATGAATCAGAACTCGGCAGATGTCAGTCTTCAGTGCACGCTGATGGTTCCCTGAATCTCGATGATGGGACGCCGCACCACAATGCGGCCCTCGTCATCCTGGTGATAGTAGTATTGTCGTCCTTGATATTCGTACGCCTGGCAGCCCTGCTTCTTGGCTTGTCCGGGCGGCAAACCGCAATTCCCCCATCCAGTTTTCTTTCCGTGTCCCCATCCAGGAGGCCGATCGTCTCGCTCATACACCCGATACTCGTATCCGTCTCTGCGTTCCCAGCCTTGGTCCTCGTGCTTGTTACCGTGTTTGCCGTGGTTGCCATGATCGCCGTGATCCGCAAACAACTTGGGCGCGGCCAACAATGCCGTCGACAGTCCCACAAAGATCAAAATGCGTTTGACCATGAAGCGTTCTCCCGATCTTGGGATTTCATTGCCTTCTGCTTGTGCACTAGCAGTGTAGTTTTCAGGAGCGGTTGCGCGCAGATTACCGAAGTACCGCTATCACAAATGCAGCGGGAGCGATCTCCTGTCCGAACGCCCCTCAACGAATCAGCTGCCAAATGCTCGCCAGATGATGGTCATCGTGTTCGGCCACGAAGAAGAGGTGATCCACGAGCCGCATCGGTTTCTGCAAGCGGGGATGCACGAGCACGCGTGAATACAAAGCAGCATCCACTTCCGCTGCGCGCTCCACCAACCGCAGCCGCGCTTTCCGGAAATCTGCCAGAACATCCTCGATGGCCTGCGAGTTGTAATTCGCCTCATGCGTCTTGCGATTGCTCAAATCAGTCGTACTGAGTTCCGCGCGACCCTGAACAAAATCCTCGAGTCGCTTCAACCACAAGGGTTCAAGATCCAGCAGATGCCCCGCATGCTCTTGCGCCGACCACTTCTCATTTGGCTTGCGCGTCAAACTTTCGCGGGAAGTATTCCGCGCCAGTTCTTCTACGCGCGCGGGCGTCCCCCGCAATCGAACACACAAATTCGGATAAACATCCGCCGGAAATGCGAACTCGAACTGCCGCTCATACCACCGGGAAACGCCGCTCATCTAACCTCCGTTACATCACTCTTAAAAAACTGCCATCCTGAGCGGAGCGAGGCGCTAGCCGAGCGCGGTCGAAGGACCCCGCTGACGCTGCCCCCCCGCCGACGTCTCCACCTTTTCCACCACGAACCGCTCTTCCAGCTAGAGCACGCAGCGGAACACGCTCACATTCGATTGAAATGGATGCTTGAGAAGAGAAGTGCGACTCAGGAACTACCGAACCGCCAGAACTTCCCGAATGTTGTCCCGGCTCAGAAAGAACTTGATCGACGCAAAGTCCCGAAAGAGATTTTCGATATGCCGGTTATTGAACACGCGCTGCAGCCGGAAGCCGGGCGAAACCGCACGATGAATCGCACCCGAGGGGCCTCGACGAACCTCGCGCTGGGGAACGATGGGCTGCATATCAAGCACGTCGGGCCCCATGATGTGATACCGGTAGCAAGGAGCATCCGGCCCCGCGTCACGGGTGTGGAAAAACGCCAGCAGCATTCCGCCCGGCTTCAGCACCGACCACAGCCGACCCACCACCGGCTTTACCAGGCTTTCATCCAGGTAATCAGGCAGATTCCAGCACAGCACCACGTCAAATTGCGCTGCGGGATACACCAGGTTGTCTTCCAGAAATTGGCGGCTGTCGAGCACCACATTGCCTTGCTCGTCTTTCGTGACCAGCGCCGGGTCGGTCGATGCCGTCAGCAAATCTTCGCTGTAGATCTTGTGCGCGCGCTCGGTGAAGTAACGAATATTCGACGGAGAAGTCGCACCCAAGTCGAGGATGCACAACCCTTCGTCAGACGACCACGAGCGGGCCAGCTCGCCCAGTCCACTCGAGCGGCGTGACAACTTCTGACTAGTTTGTGCCGGGGACGAAGCCTTGTCTGGTCCGGACGATGGTCCGCGAAACAGTTTCATGTAGCTGTGTGAGTTCTCAGTTCCGTCGTCAGTCGTCAGTCTTCAGTCGCCAGAATCCAGCGTTGTCTTCCTTCGCCAGGAATTGTCCTGATTTTTCGCTGGAGACGGACGACCAGCGACTGACGACTGCCTAACTACTTCCCATCCTTGCCCACGTCAACCTTGCCCTTCAAATAGGCGCCTTCTTCGATCGCAATCCGCTGGGTTGCAATGTCTCCCGTAACAATCGCCGACTTCCTCAATTCCACCCGGTCCGTCGCGTGCAAATTCCCTTCCAGCTTTCCTTGAATGATCACGCCCTTGGCATCGACGTTCGCCTTCACCTGCCCGTTCGGGCCCACGGTCAGGTTGTTGCCCTTGAGCAGAATATTGCCTTCCACTTGGCCGTCAAGATAAAGGTCTTCGCTACCCGAAAGCTCTCCCTTGATCACGACCGACTTCCCAATGTGTGCGAACTCCCCAGTCTTGGGTACATCCATGAGTGCATTCTCCTTGGGCAATTTGCCGGCGTCTAGCGGAACTCTGCTTGGTTGCTGCCCTCCTAGCGGGGCCTTGCGGCGACCGCAGGAAGCAAACTCGATGGGAAACCATGATACTAAACCATTTCCCACGGATTTTCGCCCTTGATGCGCGTCCGCCCGAACCGAAAGACTCATGCGGTACCAGTTCACTGGTCAAGGCGTCAGATGTCCCTCCGGATAGCTGGCCTGTACAACAGTTGTTCGACACGACGCGTCTAACGGTAAACTAAGCGGGGCGAGGCACTTCACATGATTTGGTCAAAGGTCTTTCGCCAGGCACAATGGGCGGTCGCCACGGTCTGCCTCGGCTCCCTCGCGCACGCCGGACAAACGCCCGCCATTCCTGCCAACGACCTAGTGCGTGCCACGGTTCAGAACGAAATCAAGGCCTCTGCCAACCCCACAGCGCGACACATGTTCGCCTCTCTCAAGCAGACAGAGAACGGCTCCCAGACCAAACTTTATTGTGAAACCAACGAGGCCATGGCCGGGATGGCGATCGCCTTCGATGGAAAGCCCCTCACGGCGCAACAGCGCCAGGCCGAGGAAGCGCGCCTCGAACAACTGAAGAACAGTCCCGCCGAGCTGGTAAAGAAACGCCAGCGTGAAAACGAGGATGCCGACCGCGTCACCCGAATCGTGCGCGCTATGCCCGATGCCTTCCTCTTCGAATACGCCGGCACCGAGCGGGGACGAGCCGGCCTCGGCCGCGAGGGCGACGAACTCATCCGCCTCAACTTCCGCCCTAACCCGAAATACGAACCACCCTCCAAAGTCGAACAGGTCCTCACCGGCATGCAGGGAAATCTGCTGGTCGATGCCAATAAACGCCGCATCGCCCGCATCGACGGCATCCTGTTCAAGGAAGTCAGCTTCGGATGGGGCATCCTCGGTCACCTCGACAAAGGCGGCCACTTCCTCGTCGAGCAAGGCGACGTGGGCGATGGCTCGTGGGACATGCAGCGCATGGGACTGACCTTCACCGGCAAGCTATTACTCTTCAAGCGTCTCGACATCCGCTCGACAGAAACCTTCAGCGACTTCCGCTCCGTGCCGACCGGTCTAACCTTCGCACAAGGCGTCGATCTTCTAAAGAAGCATCAGGCCACGCTGGCGGAGAATCAGCACTCCGAAACCGACCGCAAGTGATGGTGCCCCACCTTCGCGCGTCCTTTGCGCTGAGGTGGGATTCCACAAAGGTCAGAGACAAAATCACTCACTACCGCTGCGGCGGATTATTCCCAGTCGACGCAGGACTAGCCGTCCCAGCCTGCGACGGAAAACTCCCCGAAGGCGGGTTGGAATTCTCCCCGCCAGTATCAACCCCAGAGGCCCCAGCTTGGTCCCCGATCGCCGAGCCATTCACCACCAACTCCACGCCCCGGTTCTTCGACCGTCCCGCCGCCGTGTCATTCGGCGCGACCGGTTGGCCCATGCCGAACCCCTGCGCGGTAATGATGTCGGGCGCGACTCCCTGGCTCACCATGAACCCGCGCACCGTCTCCGCGCGCTGGTCGGAAAGCTTCTGGTTGTAGTCCTGGCTCCCGATATTGTCCGTGTGTCCTTCCACCTTCACATTCAATCCGGGATACGCCATCAAAATGCCCGACACCTTCGCCAGCCGCTCGCGCGCCTCACTCTTTAACGTGTATTTGTTGAAGTCAAACAGCACATCCGGCATGCTGACGATCAATCCCCGCGCACTCTCGCGAGTCTCAAGCACCTGGTTCAATTGCGCCATCAGGCGCGCACGGGTCTGCTCCTTGTCCTGCTCAGCCCGCTGCGCATCCTGCCGAGCCTTCTCGCTCTCAGCCTGAGCCGCCTGCTTCTGCGCTAACGCCTGCGCGCGAGCCTGCTCTGCTTCTCGCTGCGCCTGCTCTGCCTGCCGACGCGCTTCCTCAGCCTTCGCCCGATCCGATTCCGCCTGCTGTTGCAACTGAATCGCAGCCTCGCGCTGCTGCACCGCCGCCTGCCGATCCTGCTCCGCCTGTTCCGCCCGACGCTGCTGCGCGATGCGTTCTTCCTCGCGCTTCCGCCGGATGGTCAACAACCGCGCATCCTCAGCCGACTGGACCGCCCCGCGTGCCACTGTGCCGATCGCCTTATCCCCCTGCTTGCGCGCGTAATAGTCTTGCGCCCGCGCCAAGAAATCCTCCGCCTTCGCCAACGAATCTGCCGCATACTGCTGCGCACCGGCCGCCTTCGCGATGGCCACGGCGTTGATCGCTTCCTTCAAGTCCGTGGGCATCTTCTCGTCTGCGGTTTGCGACGCCAACTGCCCCGGGCTGACTTCCACGGTGTACTCTCCGCGCTGCAGCACGTCGAACTTGGCTTCAATGGGCTGCTCCCAACCCTTCGTGTCGCTCTTGATCAGGTTTTCGAGAATGACCTGGTCGCTCGGAATCGTCACCGCGAAGTAAGGCTCTGCAGTGAGAATCAATCCGAAAGCTTGCAAGTCGGTAGTTACCGACAATTCCGCCTTGCCATCTTTCCGGGGAATGATTTCGCCCAGATTGGCCGCCCGCCCTTCCGGCGTAATCGCCCACAACACATAAGTCAGATACTCGGGACCATAGATGCTCGGCTTCGGCAGGTTCTCCATCTCGACATCAATCTTCAGTCGCCCCGTGCTGCTGGCAATCTTCGCCTTCCCTTACTGTTTGGATCAAGCTTCGTCCCCTGAAAGTCAACGCTGGTGGTCGCACGATGCCGGTAGTTGACGGCGCGCGTACTCCGGCCAACCACCTGCACCCGATACAGCGGAGTCTGCGCCATCGGTGTCACATCCTGAGACGCCTCCGCCGGAGTCGTAACCGTCGGCTCCTGCTGGGCGAAACCCAGGCCAAGGGAGAGAGAGAAAACTGCAAAGTGGAGAAGCGCGGAACGAAGAGATACGTGTGGCATGACGGTCCCCTTTGTGAACAGCCTGTGATGCCACTAGGCGTTCAAAAGGTTTTCAGTCATGGGTACTGTAGGAGAGGCGAGCCTGCGCGAGTACCGAGAACTAATGTAATCTCCTGAGGCGATGATGAACGCAAGCCTCAATTCGCTCCAAAGCGTCGGCATCACGATTGTTTTCGCCCTGGCAGCATCAGTCGCGGCGGCTCAGACGAACATTCCGGAGTGGTGTCGCGCCCTCCCACGCCCCGAAAACAAAACGCTCGCGCGCGTGTCGATCTCCGATCCCTGGTTCGAAGTCTACAAAGTCGCACCCGGCGTCTTCGCCATCTACGAACCACATCAATCGGAAGAAACCATCAGTTACCTGATCACCGGTAGCAAGAGTGCGCTGCTTTTCGACACGGGCATGGGCATCAGCGACCTGAAGAAAGTAGTTGGAGAACTCACCCCCTTGCCCATCATCGTCCTGAACTCCCACACCCACGACGACCACGTCGGAGACAACTGGCAATTCGGAACCGTCTACGCCATGGACACCGACTTCACCCGCAAGAACGCGCAAGGCTCCACGCGGGATGCGCAGGAGGAAATCGCCCCCGACCAGATCTGCGGTGCTCTCCCCCAAGGATTCAACCCAAAGACCTACGCAACTCGCCCCTGGAAGATCACCAAGTACGTTCACGATGGCGAGCGCGTTGACGTGGGCGGCCGCACAATCGAAGTCCTCGCCACGCCCGGCCATACGCCCGACTCAATCTCGCTCCTAGATCGGGCCAACGGCCTGCTCTTCACCGGCGATACTTACTATCCCGCCACCATCTGGCTCTACCGCCCCGAGACCGATTTCAAGGCCTACGACGCATCCATCCGCCGCCTCGCGGCGCTCGCTCCGCACATCAAGACAGTCCTCGGCGCCCACAACATCCCCGTCGCGCCGCCCTCAGTCCTTGCGCGTCTGGTAAACGCATTCGAAGCCGTTCGCGCCGGAAACGTCCCGCCCACTCCGGGCGACCCCGGACAGGTCATCTACAAAGCGGATGATTTTTCGTTTCGGATGCGAGCGCCGAAAGGTCAATGAGCAGACACCTGCTAACGTCAAATGTTCAGTTGAGCGCATACAATTCCCACTTGCCGATATGCTCATTGTGAAGCGTCTCATTGTTTGGTTGTTAGAGCGACTACTCGAGGCGCTTTTCCTCGGTGGCCTGTTGGGCTTTCTATTGCACCTCAGCATTCGGGGATTTTGGGTTTACGCGCTTGCTGTCGGCGTCGCGCTATTCATCCATGGCTACTACTTCACGACAGCCTTCTTCGGGTTAATATGGCGAACTAACAAGTGGTGGTTTTATCCGGCCATTACAGCAGCACTTTTCGTGGCCCATGACTATATTGCTTTCCTTCGTTTTAAGCACGATTTAACCTCCGAAGCGAGAGCCATTGAACTTCCTTTCTTGGTAGGTGGTGCGTGCTTTGTATCAGCTTGTTCCTTCGCAGGAGAGCGCGTTCTGAGCAGATGGCTAAGAACAGATGCGAACGCGAATCCCTACATCTCAGCAACCGTCGTTACGCTTTTTCTGTTCGCTCTCGCAAATATCGCCCACTTCATGCGAGGCACATACAGTAGCGCATTTCGCCCAGACGGAATCCCATTCTCAATTTCTACCGTGAAGGCGGCTGTCAGTGATGGATCACGGTGTGCTGCCCTAACGGCAGATTCCTCTGGCAGGGAGTAATTGCGAGACGCTGTCCTGCTGGCAGGAATCGCGAGAGCGCATTCTGGCGAAGGCGTGGCAATGGGGTATTACGGCTGGCCGTGCGCGATAGGTGGCGGAAATCCCATTGCTCTCATCGCCCTCCTCCCCACACACATCCTCGCGCGATAACTAAAGTAATCCCATTGTGAACCGTGTCACTTCGGAAATAGCAACCCTTGGCGCAAGATCCTTCCGAGGACACGACGCTGCGCCCACGCATCGCACTCGCTCTCGCCGTCATCATCGCGACATTAGTGGTTTCCGCCAACGCGGCACCTTTTGTCCTGTTCCCCAAAACCAGCAAACTGCCCTCGCCCGATGGCCGATTCGAAGTGCGCAATGCAGAGCGCGACGGCTCAGACAAAGAGTTCATCGGCACGTCCCATTCGCTTTGGCTGGTCGAGTCCGCCACCGGACGCGCACGCAAACTCTGTGACTACCTCGGGGTCGCCGCCGTGGCGTGGTCCGGCAATGATTTCCTCGTCGTTACGGAATATGTAGGCAAGAAGACTTCACGAGCGCGGGTGTTTCACCTAGCCGCGCAGGAAGCCCTGGTCTTTGATCAGCCCAGTCTGATCCAGATGGTCCCGGTAGAACTCCGGGCCACGTTGCGGGAAAACAATCACATCTTCATCGAGGCGTCCAGCGTGGAAGCAGAAACCGTTCACCTCCGCGTCTGGGGATACGGCCCACACGATACCCAGGCTTCCGGTGGAGTTGCACCTACGAAATGCGCGAATCCCGAATGAACTGCCACTAAGTACTCATGCGCTGATCCGTATTCGCGCACCGATAAATTCGCGCCGGCGAAGTCTTCGCCTCTCTCTGCGCTCTCTGCGGCACTTCTCTGCGCCCTCTGCGTTTTAAGACTTAGCAAACTCAAAGGACTCATCGACCGCTGGTGTCCCACCTTCGCCGCGTCCTTGGCGGCTAACGTGGGATTCCACGTACCTCGCTACCCACGCACCACTTCCTTCTTCACCGTCAACTTCTCAATCAAATCCTCGCGCACGCGATAACCCGTCCCGGCCTCATCACGCACTTTGATAAATCCCTCGCGCGACACCTCAACCTCCGGCTCGATCACGTCTTCTTTCCAATATCGCTTCGACGCCGACACATCCCCCGGCAAACTGAAATTCTCCAAGGTCGACAACGCGATATTGTGCGACCGCCCGATCCCGGACTCGAGCATCCCCCCGCACCACACCGGCACGCGATTCTGCTGGCACACATCGTGCACCTTCTTTGCCTCGCTGAATCCGCCCACGCGGCCCACCTTGATATTGATGATCCGGCACGCGCCCGTCTCCACCGCGCAAGCCGCATCGCGCGCGCTCTCGATCGACTCGTCCAGGCAAATCGATGTGCGCAGTTCCTTCTGCAGGCGCGCATGGTAATAAATGTCGTCATTCCACAAAGGCTGCTCGATCATCAGCAAATTGAACTGATCGAATTTCCGCAAATGCTCAAACTCATCTAGCGTGTACGCGGAATTCGCATCTACACTCAACGTGATGTCCGCCCACTTCGACCGCACCTTCTCAAGCACGTTGACGTCCCACCCGGGCTTCACCTTCAGCTTGATTCGCCGATACCCAGCCGCTACCTCGATGGCAATTTTCTCCAGCAGCTGTTCGTGCGAATCCTGAATCCCGATCGACACGCCGCAAGGAATCTCCGTGCGTGCCCCGCCCAGAAGCTTCCACAGCGGTTGCTTCTTGGCGCGCGCTTCCGCATCCCATACCGCATTTTCGAGCGCGCCTTTTGCCATGCGGTGCCCACGAATCTTGCTCAGCAAGACCGCCGCCTCCCGGCCCTGCGACACAGTTTTTCCCACGAGTGCGGGCGCCAGGTAGCGCGTAATCGTCGGCCACGCGCTGTCGATCCACTCGCTGCTGTAGAAGGGATCCTCGCCCGCTACGCATTCTCCCCACCCGCGCACGCCCTCTCCTTCCACACTGACCAGAAGAATCCGCCGGCTATAAAGCCGCCCAAAGCTCGTCTCAAAAAAGTGGACAAGCGGCATCTGCACTTCTCGCAAAGTAATCGCTTCAATTTTCATAGAACCAGCGTTCGTTTCATGAGCCACTTCAGTAAGCAAGTTTGCAGACTCCCAAATCTCTGACATCAGACTCTTTCAAACTTGTCATCCTGAGCGAAGTGAGGCGCTAGCCGAACGCAGTCGAAGGACCTTGTGTTTGCCGGTAGCATCACCGCCTCTTACACCAGCGCCCTACGACGCATACGACCACTTCTCATCCCACTTCCCCAACAAAAACTTCCCATTCCCCCCATCGTCGCGCTCGTAGCCCAACACCGCCAGCCCATCTGAAAAGGCCTTCAAAAACTGCTCGCGATTGTGATCCTGCACGTCTTTCGCCCGAGTCCGCGTGTCCGGCGACGCCTTCCACTCGTAAATCGGTCCCGGCACCGAAATCCGCGTCGTAACGTCAGGTCGCGGAAACACTCCGTCACGCAACAAAGCATCCACTCGTTTGGATTTCAACCACCACTCGGCAATCAAGCGATCTGTCGGCAACCCACCCTGCAAAGGCGACGTCGTAATTCCATACTGATTGATCGTGTAGCGCCGTGCGATCGCGCCCAGCTTCTCGATGTTCAGATAAGCATTCTTGATTTCCAGCGGATCGAACGTCCACTCGATCAATTCGAAGCCGCGCTCCAGGGCCTCCTCGCGCTGGTATAGCTTGATGCGGCGCCCCAACCCGCCATTGCGGTAGTCCTTGCGGACCGCGAGCATGTGCGAGTGCAGGTAGGAATGTCCGGCGCGCACCCCCGGCACGGCCAGCGCGAAACCGACCATGTCTTTTCCGACGAACGCTCCCAGTACCTGTCCGCCGACTTTCTCGGCGACGACGAACAGGCGCAAAGGTACCAGTTCCGCGTCGGTGAAGTTCCAGACCTCCTTCTGGAGCTCAACGGCTGCGCGCAGTTCTTCAATGCCCTGGCACTTGCGAATCTCGATCGAATCGGTAGTCACGCTTGGGATTTTTCCAGTTCTTTCGCCTGCTGCCATAGAGATTCGAGCTCTTCCGTGGAGGCTTGTTCCGCTTTGCGGCCCGATTCCCGCAGCCGCGCCTCCATCCACTGAAACCGTCGCTTGAATTTCCGGTTCGTCTTCTTTAACGCCGACTCCGGATCGACCGCCAGGTAGCGCGCTATATTCACCAGCACAAAGAAGAGGTCGCCCACTTCCTCTTCCAGCCTCATCCGCAATTCGTCGGGTACTTGCACGCGCCCCGATCCGGCAACTCCGCGTGCCTGCGGCTGGGGCCCCGGCGCCGGAAATTTCTCCAACTGCTCGCGCAGCTCGTCCGTCTCCTCCCGCAACTTGTCGAACAGCCCTTCCACATTGGGCCAGTCGAAGCCAACGTGCGCGGCCCGCGAACTGAGTTTATGCGCCTCGAGCAACGACGGCATCACCGAAGAAACTCCGCCCAGTACCGACTCCGGTTCCTGTTTTTGATCTGCCCACTTTCCTCCGCCGGCCGCCAAACGTTTCTTCTTCTCTTCCGCCTTGATCGCCTCCCAGTTCTTCACGACGTCGGAAGCGGTCTCCGCCTGCACGTCGCCGAAAACATGCGGATGCCGATCGATCAGTTTGCGGGACAACTTCTCGATCACATCATCGATCGTGAACGTCCCCTGCTCCTTCGACATCTCCGCATAAAACAACACCTGCAACAGCAGATCACCGAGTTCCCCGCTCAACTCGTCCCAATCGCGGTTGTCGATGGCTTCTAGAACTTCGTAGGTCTCTTCGAGGGTGTAAGGCTTGATGGAATCGAAGGTTTGTTCGCGGTCCCACGGGCAGCCTCCCGGCGCGCGCAGCCGGGCCATAATCGCAACCGCGCGCTCAAAGCGCTCGCCAGTGGACGAAGACATTGGCAACAATCTAAATGACCTATCGTCGCGGGAGCAAACCAACGTACGCCAACTCGAAACTCATTTCGATGAACTCACCCAATCGGCCCTCCCTCAATCGCCCCAGCCGAGAATTTCTCGCGTGGAACGGTGTAAGGCAATCGATGGAGACGACCTCATTCCCAGAACGGGAAACTACTGCCCAAAATACCATTGCTTATGAATCAATGACTTAGCAATCCTTGTATTGCTCACAGCTATATTTATACACACTCAGGTTGCGAAAAGTGTTCCACGTGGAACGTTTCGCGAATTCGTCACCAACGCCTCGTCACTACGGTTACCTTCCCTGAAGATGGCCCGAAGGTCACACTCTATCTGCGAAACTACGCGCCGCCAGCCTGGAGTCTTTCCTCCTCGCGGCCTGCCCCCAAAGCGATGCAGCTGCCCAGCACAACTCGACCCGCACTTGCCGGACAACACTTTCAGGTCGCCGTCGTTGGCGGCGGCATCATGGGCGTCGCGATCGCGCGCGAATGCGCGCGGGCCGGCAAGCGCACCCTGCTTGTCGAGCAACACGATTTCGCATCTGGAACCACCAGCCGGTCGAGCCGCATGCTGAGCGGGCTCCGCCCGCTCGAGCAGGGCGACATCAGTTTCGCGCGCGAGTCTCTTCGCGAACGGGAGCGCCTACTGCGCAACCATTCGCATCTCGCGATGCCCGCGCACTATCTGCTCGCGCTCAGCAACAAGAGCGCGCGCAGCGCGATGTCGGCGCGCACCGCGCTCTGGTTGTACCGGCGCATGTCAGGCAAGGCCGCGGACTCGGCGGGCTTTGAGATGGAGCGCAAGAAGCTGGAGCGCGCGCTCGACGCCGGACAACGCTGGTCGATTTTCGATTACGAAGACGCCCAGTGCGAATTTCCTGAACGCTTGGTGGCGGAGTGGTTGACCGAAGCCATCGCTGCGGGAGCGGTGGCGCGTAATCACACACAGGTCATGGCAGTAGATGTCGCGCACGGACGCGCGCGCGGGTTGCTGCTGCGCGATTGGACCAACAACACCGAAGAAAAAATCGAAGCGACATGGGTCATCAACGCCAGCGGCCCGTGGGTCGACCGTGTCTGCCAGAGATCTTCGGTGAAGACACGGCGCCCGCTAATCTCGAGCGTGCGCGGCTCGCATATTGTGTTGCCACAGTTTCCCGGTTCGCCAACGGCGGCAGTGTACGGCGAAGCAGTCGATGGCCGTCCCCTGCATGTCATCCCGTGGAACGAACAGATTCTGGTGGGGGCGACGCACGTGCCCGACTCCGGCGACCCCGGCAAGGTGCATGCAGTGCCCGATGAGGTTGACTACCTTCTGCGTTCTCTGGTCGCGATGTTCCCCAAGGCGCGCGTCTCGGGCGTTGACATCCGGCATTCGTTTGCAGGCATTCGCGCGCTGCCCTTTGATCCGAAGGGCGCGGGAGACAATACGGGCAAGCAGCATCAGTTCCACGATCATGAAGACGACGGCGTGAAGAGGTTGATCTCGGTGGTCGGCGGGAACCTGGCGACGGCGGCGAGTGTGGCACGCGATTGCGCGAACAAGATTGGTATCCGCGCTGCGGAACCCAAGGCTACTACGCCTGCCAACGGAGGCTCCCTCGCGCTGTTGCTGGACGAGTACGTGGCAGAGATTGCGAGCGCAGGTGGCGTGAACGAAGAGGCAGCGCGAGCCATCGCGGAGTGGCATGGTCCGCAGGCCATGGACATCGCGCGCGCAGCACGCCAGAGTTTCGAACTGCGGACGCCTCTCTGTACGCACTCGCAGCACGTGGTGGCGGAGGCCGTCAGCGCCTATCGCAACGAATGCGCGGTCACGCTGGGAGACGTGTTGTTGCGCCGCGTGCCCGTAGCGCTCGGCTCGTGCTGGTCGGAGACCTGCAGCCGCGAAGCGGCCCAGCGCATCGGGGCCGTCATGGGATGGAACGAAGAAGAGACCGGCGCCCATCTCGAGGCGCTGGAGACAGAACGCGCCGCGTTCCTGCGGAAACCGCGCGCGAATGTCCGCATCGCTACGGCAGCCGACTGAACCTTATCCCCGCAACTTTGCCAGCATCTCGGTGTCGTCGGAGATGATTCCGTCCACGCCCATCTTCTGGAACTCCTGCATCCTTTCCTTACGGTTTACCGTCCAGGTAATGACTTTTCGCTTGTCTTTCCTCAGCGCTTCGCATAGCTCGACATTCATCAATGCATAGTGTGGCAGCACGTACTGCGTGGGGAGCCGAGGCCAGGCTGCGAGTTGCGGTGGCGTCTCGCATAGCAGGCCAAGGGGCAAGTGCTCGTCGAGTTTGCGCAACATGAGGAGGACTTCGGGCATGAAGGACGAGACGACGTAGCCCCGCTGGGGCGGGTGGGATCGCAGCGATTGGAGAAGGGCATGTTCGAGTCCCGTGATTTTGAGTTCGATGTCGAGGAAAGCGGAGGCGTGGTAGCGGGCAAGAACCTGGTCGAGGGCGGGAAGGTCGGCAAGTTCGCCGGGGCCTGCGTGCGCAATCTCAATTTCGCCGACGTTTGGGTCGTGGCAGATGAGCGCGCGTCCATCGGCAGTGCGGCGCACGTCGAACTCGAAGCCATCACAACCGTGGGCGAGAGCGAGGTCAAAGGACGCAAGCGTGTTCTCGGGGATGACGCGGGTGGCGCGGGAGCCGCGGTGGCCCAGCAGAAGAGGGCGGGACATTGAAAGGTATTGTAAGTCCCTGCTCGTAATCGAACGATAGGGGTATTAACCCGCTCAGGGCGCTGAGCAATTTGTGTCGAATACACGAGCAGATACGACTTGAATGCGGAATTCCGTCCCACGGAGGCGCGCGCCAGGCCCGAGATCCTACGTACTTGCTAGCTCGCCCGTTGGGTGGTCGTGGTCGAAAATTCGCCGTCACCGTCGCAGAGCCGGAAGTAACGCGGGGTCTTTCGACTACCTTCGGCTGATGCCTCACTTCGCTCAAGATGAGAGGTTTTCGAAATTTGGGACGATGCCGACAGCTCGCGGGTAAGGGCGCCCGAGCTACAGCTTCACTGTTTAATCGAGGTCGAAGTCTCGAATCGGTTTGCCTGTGTCGGGGGATTCCTTCGCTTTGCGGACTGCTTCCTGGAATTTCTTTTCCAGCAGGTCGGCGGCGTTTCTCTGGGCTTCGACGGATTGGCGGAAGATGGAGTCGCGGCGGTTGTCCTGTTCTTTCATGGCGCGAGCCGCTTCTTCCATGTCGTTGAAGGTTTTCGGCTTGACGGCTGCCGTGTGAGCGATCACGGCCTTGGCGCCCGGGTCGATTTTCAGGACCGCGCTGCAGCAGGGACAGGTGACTTCGAAGGCTGGGGAATTCTTCGCCATCTCAGCGGAATGATACTCCAAAATTAGGGCTCGATGCTTTTCGTCCCTCCGGGGCTTTTCCTGATGTGTTTAAGCTACCCAGCGCTTACGCGCTGGGCTAATGAATTTCGCCGCCTGTCGGCGGCTTCTCTTGGATCGAGGACCCGGTGTTGGGTCGAGCATCTGGTGTTGGATCGGGCGGCCGGTGTTGGATCGAAGATCCGGTGCCCTTTAATTGAAGATCGGGCGGCCGTTAGTGCAGGCGAATTGGCAGGATTTTGAAGAGGTAGAGCATTTCCCAGCCGAGCAGAAAGACGGCGACGATTACCGTGCCCACGGCGAGAATTTCTCCGAAACTCATGCGGTTGCTGCTGGGCTCGAAGCGCTTCACGACCAGGCTGAGGATGTTGAGCGTGGCGAAGCCGAAAACCAGCGTCCAGAGGATGTTGTATAGGTCGCCCTTCTTGTCGGAAGACTCGAATATGGCAAGGACGGTGAAGGCGGTGAACGAAGGAATCTGGATAAAGGCGGCGATCGCCTGCGTGCGAGTGAGTTGGCTGACCAGGGTTAGAAGCTGCAAGCGGGTTCGCCCTTGAGAGGACCGCGAGTTGGAACTCGGCGGCCAGAGTTCTTGGATTGAATCTTACCTTTTTTTGAAGGTGGGGTCACGAGTAGAGATGGGTTCCCCGGGTTGTTTATACCTAGTCCGTCACGACCGTGGAATCGCGTCCCTTCGATTTCTCTCGGGCCAGGCGGCAGCGCAGAGTGCGCCAGTCACCCTGAAGAAAACGCAAGGTCCCTCGACTTCGATCGGCTTCGCCTCACTCGCTTGGGATGACGGAGTGCGAGAGATCGTCGGCAAAGATCCCTAATTATCCATGGCCGTGGAAATCCCACCCTAGCGCAAAGTACGCGCTAGGATGGGGCACCCCGCGTTGACCGAGACATCTCGGGCGATCCTTTAGAATCGCGCTATGTTTGAAAATTTGCGATTCGTCTTTTTCGACGTGGGCAGCACGCTGTTGTTTGCCAATCGGGAGCGGATGCTCGAACCGCTGTATGCGCGCGGGATTCGGCCTTCGGAGGCAGAACTGCGAGCCATGGAATGCCGTGTCAAGAATGAGTTCGATGATGCGATGGGACACGGGCACACGCCGGATCATGGGTTCTGGGAAATGTTCTACCAGCGGTTGTTCGGGGAGTTACATTTGCGGGATGAGGATTTGCGGCGGCAGCTGATTGCCAATACTCGCGCGTCGATGAACTGGAACCAGATGCGGCCGGGGACGCGGGAAGCATTGGAAAGGATCGGGGCGAAGTACCGGTTGGCGGTGATATCGAATGCGGATGGGCGGATCGCCGAGTTGCTGGCCGGGTGCGGGATCGCGGATTGTTTCGAGACCATCACGGATTCGGGCGTGGTAGGACATGAGAAGCCGCACCCGGTGATTTTTGAGACTGCGCTGCGCGCGATGGGTGCGAAGCCTGAAGAGAGTTTGTACGTTGGCGATGTGTACTCGGTGGATTTTGTAGGTGCGACGCGGGCTGGGATGGAGACGGTGCTCTTCGATGTTTGTGGGGCGTATCGGGAGAAGGGATTGCAGCGGGTGGAGTCGTTGGAGGAGTTGGTGGGGATGATTGGGTAGGCCTGTTTTTCCTGCAAGCGAAATACAAGATCCCTCGACTGCCCTCGGCTTCGCCTCACTTGCTCGTGATGACAGAGCGGAAAGATCTCAGCAAAAATCCCTAGTTCTCTGTTGCCGTGGAATCCCACCCTAGCACAGAGTTCGCACTAGGATGGGGCACCCATCGGATTAGGATGGACACCTCGATCGGGATGACAGACTTTTTGCCCTGGCGCTGTTTCTCACCGCTCGCGGGCATGGGCGCCTGCGCTACACCTGCTTAGAGATTGATTATCTGGTGGTCGTGGCAGTCGGGGTGGAGGTTGGTGTAGACGTCGCGGAGGAAGTCGGTGCCGTGGCGGGCGATGTAGTAGATGCCGGCGATTTCCCGTTCCTGCAGCGTTTTGTTCGGGTAGAGCGAGACACTGAGTTGCTGCGCGTGGCGGGCGGCTAGTTCGCTCTGGCGGAGTTCGGCGCGGGCGGCTCGGCCGCGTAGCGTTTCGAGCTGATGCTGCATCTTGGAGCTCGCGTTGTCGGCAGCTTCGGCTAGAGTCTTATCAAGTTTGATCAGGGCTTCGCGCACGGCGGTGAGTGAAGCGTCGAGCGTGGCGCCGGCGCGGTCGAATGCCTTCTGCAATTCCACGGGCAGAATTCTGGCGGCGATTTTCTCGCGCAGCGCTTCTTCTCCATCAAACAAATCAGTCAGCGTGAGAGCGTAGCGCTCGAGCAGTCCCTGGACTTTCGGCTCGATCACCGTGGCCGAGAAGCGTGGCAGGATCGCGGTGACGTGGCCCTTGAGTTCCTGATAGACGACGGCGGCTTGCGCGAAGTATGCGACCTCGGCGGCTCCTCCTGTGTAACAGAGCGTGGGCAGGAGCGTGTCTTGCACGATTGGGCGGAGAAGGACGTTGGGGCTGAAGTTCTCGGGAGTCGCCGCGATCTGGCGGAGAAGATCGTCTTGCGAAACTTTTTCGTCGCCGATGAGGAACTCGGTTGAGTTGCCGTTAAGGCGGCGGTGAATCGGAGTGCGCGCTCCGTCTTTGATGGCGAAAAGTAGGGTGGATAACGGAGTGACTTTCACCTGCTGGTGATATCCGGCTTGCTCGAGGGCTTTTCCGCGCGCGAGGAGTGCTTCGTCGAGTTGAGCGGCGCGCTCGATTGCTGACGCATAGACGGACCCGGCGATGACGTGCAATTCGCGGTCGGAGGGATCGAGCAGGATGACACCCCAGTCGGCGAACAGGCGCGCAAACAGGCGAGCGAAAGCGCTGCCCAGAGTCTCTCCGGCACGATACGACTCGCGCAGCAAATCGGTGGCAGGCGAATCGCCGAGAATTTCGGCGGCGGATTGCACGACCGCTGTGATCTCGTCGCTGAAGTGAATTGTGCCGACGGGTGCGTCTTCGACGCCGCGACTTGCGGTCGCCAAAGCTTGCAGGGTCGCGTTGGGACCGGGCAGGGCGGTGTGGTTGACTTCCGCGAGATCGTGATCGTTGGTGGCGATCCAGAAAACAGGGACGGTGTCTTGCCCTGCGGCCGTGGCCTCTTCGGCTAGCTTTACTGCAGTGAGCGCTTTGTAAATCGAGAAGACAGGGCCGCCAAACAGGCCCACTTGCTGGCCCGTCACCGCTGCGGAAGCCCCGGCGCGCAAGCGCTCAATGTTCGCGAGTGTTTTCTCGGACGCACCCCAGGCACGGTTCTGGCGCTGAAGCACGTCGCTGACACGAGCACGGCGTTGCGAGTCATAACGCTTGCCGGGTGTTTCCTGGGCGAGCCACTCGGTGAAAGTCGGGGTGCGGGGGTAAAACTGCTGAACTTGGGGGGAAGCGGAAAGGTAATCGGCGAAAAGGCGCGTGGTATGCGGGATTTCGGAGTAGGGGAGACACTGGATCTTCACCGGCAACACTCCCGCCACGGCCGTACATTCGGGGTCATAGTTTGCGATCGATCCCATACTTTAACCGGACGCACCGTAATGAGATGTTAGACGTGCGGGGAGGATGCAAGTTAGTTGAAAGATTGAGACGCGGAACGTTACGGCGGGCCGATCTGATACGATGCAGTGCCCGCCAGACTCACCGGAGGGTGTTCAAAACAGGACAGTCAGGCTCTCCCCTAAAGTATAGACTGCGACGAACCTTGAACGCCCTGACCACCGACCGGTTCTAGAAGCTTCAATAACGAGGCCTACTTCTGACGTCATTCGCGGCGACCCGGGAACCCATTCCTGCTTCGAGAAAGAGCCCCCATGAAAATCCTGCTCTATAACCCCGACAACGGAGTTACGCGTAATTTCATGCCTCACCTCTGGATGTTTCTCTTGCAGGCGCTGACGCCGCCGGGCCATGAGGTGCTGCTGATTGATGGCAATGCGCAGCCGATGAACGAAGCGGAGATTGCGCAATGGGTGCTCGATCAAAAAATTGATCTGGTCGGGATCGGCGCGATGACGCGCATGGTGGCAAAAGCGTATCGCGTGGCCGATGCGATTCGGGCGGTAGGCGTTCGGGTGGTGATGGGTGGTCCGCATGTGACGGAACTCGCGGATGAGGCGCTCGGCCGCGATGGAGGGCCGAAGCATGCTGATGCCGTCGCGTTGGGCGAGGCGGATGCCACCTGGCCGATGATTGTGAACGACGCGGCGCGCGGAGAGCTCAAGGAGATTTATGCGCCAGTGGATGCTTCCGGTAAAGAAAGCAAGCCGTCGCTGGCGGAGTATCCGGTGATTCCGTGGGGACAGATCGATCTCAACCAGTTCAATCTCGTGCCCAAGGCAGCGACCAGCATGCTGCAGAAGGTCGGCGAGGGGTGGGGAACGTTCCGGATCATTCCGGTGGAGTCGGGGCGCGGATGTCCGTATGGGTGCGAGTTCTGCACGGTGACGGGATTTTTCGGCGACTCGATTCGCTTTCGCACGAATGAGAGCGTGGTGAATGAGCTGCTTCTGCTGAAGAAACGCGCGCGCAGCGAGAAGGGGCAGATGGCGGTGTTTTTCATTGACGACAATTTCGCCATCAATGTGAAGCGTACGAAGTCTCTGCTGAAAGACATTATCGCGGCGGGTGCGCAGGTGCATTGGGTGGCGCAGATCAGCGCGAACCTGCTGCGGGACGAGGAACTGGTCGATTTGATTGCTGCGTCGGGCGGCAAGTGGGTGTTCATCGGGATGGAGTCGATCGATCCGGCCAACTTGAAAGATGTGAACAAGGGCTTCAACAAGCCGGGCGAATATGCAGCGGTGCTGGAACGGCTGGCGAAACGCAATGTGTATGCGATCACGTCGTTTATTTTTGGGATGGATAACGACACGACGGGCGTGGCGGAACGCACGCTCCAGCAGGTGCGCACGTGGCCGCCGGGGCTGCCGATTTTTGGCCTGCTGACGCCGTTGCCCGCGACGCCGCTCTATAAGCGGCTGGAAGCATCGGGAAGACTCACGCGGCCGAAGCACTGGAAGGAATTCATTCCCTTCGCGATGGCGCATACGCCGTTGAAGATGACGATCGATGAGGCTCATTCGGAAGTGAATTATGGGTGGGATCATTCGTATAGTCCTGAAGCGCTCGCCCATGCAGTCGAGTCCCTGGACGATCAGCCGCTGGGCTACCGCATCAATATTTTTCTGGCGCGCTTATGTTTCCGCGGGATTTACTTCCCGATGCTGGGACGGATGGCGTGGTTGAAGGTGGTTGCCCAGAACCGGCGCACGATTTTTGGATTGGTAAAGGAGGCTGTTTTCGGCCGGCGTCGGGCGCGGCCGAGGACTCCTAGCGGGGAAAGTTCGTACGAAGAGACGGCGGAAATCTCGAGTGGGGTCAGCGCGTGAGTCGGAGTGAAGACCAATCGGCGCGGCTGAAGGCGCGTCCTGATACAACCGTCACGATGTAGTTATCAGTGAAGTAAACCTCAGGGGCTGAAGCCGCGGATGTGTGGCCGCGTTTTGGCCCGACTGAAATCGGGCCCTTCCCTAAGCGTGGCGATTCCGGGGACCACCAACTTCTCATAGGGCCTTGTGTAATGTGGCCTTCGGTAATGTCACGGGTTGCGGCCTTTGGAGAACATAATAATGGCTGAGCGTGACTCGAACTCACCAACACGAAACCCAGTGGCGGCCGCCGCGATTGCGGATGGCGCAAACAACGCCGGCGGTGCTGCGTGTCGAGAGCGGAGGCCGGGTTCGCGGGACCATGCAGGTCATTTCGCAGACGGGCGGATTGTTGTGCTTGTCGAGTCCGTTAAATCCGGGATCTCGGGTCAAGTTGATGTGCCTGACGGACGCGGGCGCGTTGCTGGGCACGGCCGAAATGTTGGCTTCGGTTTCGGCCACGCAGCAGCCTTTTCGATTCGTATCGATGAATGAAGACGATCAACGCAGGCTGCGGGAATTGATTCAGGTATCGCTTGAAATCAACCGTGCGCAGCAGCAAGCCATCATTAAGGATCGGACCTGGTAAGAGCTGCATTCTGATCGGCGTCCACGTCCCGAAAACTCCCTAGCAACATCCTTGAGAATCCAACCCTTGAAGGCTGAATCCGTGGTTCTCTTGGGGCTAAATCAGCATCTAACACGTGTTTGACTTCCAGCGGGTTGCGACCTAGGCTGGAAGTGGATCTTTACAGGCCAATCCCACCAGTGGGGGCGTCACGGCTTCGACGGAGATGCTTGCGGCCAAGAGGCATGCCGGGGTGCACACACCCGTAATCGTGGGCAAAATGATAATTGCCAATCAACAGATGGCATACGCAGCCTAACTAGTTTAGGCAGCCGTCCGAGGAGGCTTCGCCCGTGGGCCTCCGAAGGACGTCACACAGCGGGCTGCTCTTCTCTGCTACGTCTGGGCAGGGAGGCTAAGATCACAGGCTAGCGGGACGCGTTTCTTGTCCGTTCTGAGCGCGGGCCGCGAACGTCCTGGGGTAATGCCCAGGGCATGAACTGGACTACGCATGTAGGCTCTTGACCAGTGACATTTTCGGACGCGGGTTCAACTCCCGCCGCCTCCACCATCACTTAAGCCTTTTGTTTCATATACTTTGATAAAATACCCTCTTGCACACTGTACGATAACTGTACGATAGTTGGGCCATGCTCACTCCATATCGTCGCCACCATCCGGGTTGCGCGAAGCGCGGAGACCGATACTGGAAGCGCTGTCGATGTCCCATGTGGGTCGAAGGAACAGTGGGGGGGACCTACGTCCGGCGCAGCCTGAAGACCAAGAGCTGGGAGCGTGCGCAGGCCGAATGCACTCGCCTCGAAGAAGTGCGGGACCCGGCTCCGGAAAAACCGCGGCCCGCCGGAATCACCATCCCGGATGCCGTGCGGGCGTACTTGCAGGACGCCAAGGATCGCGGCCTGCGGGAATCCACTCTCTCCAAACTCGATACCATTTTTCGCAAGCAGTTTCTCGTGTGGGCAGCCCAGCGCCGCTTCACCCGTCTCGCTGACCTCGACATGGTTGCGCTCCGGGACTTTCGCTCAACCTGGAAAGACAAGCCTCTGGCGAAAAGCAAAAAGCAAAGTCGCGTGATGGGATTCTTTCACTTCTGCCAGCGGAGCAAATGGATTCCCGAGCACCCAATGCTCGGCATCGGTGCGATCAGAGTCGATCAAACGCCGACGGACTACTTCCCGGCCGATGAGTTTGAGCGCCTCATCGACGCCACTTATCTCTACCGCGATCATCGCGGCGAAACCGGCAACGGAGAGCGGATTCGCGCCCTAACGTTGTTGATGCGATGGAGCGGTTTGCGGATTCGGGATGCGGTCACGCTCGAAAGAAAACGCGTGAACGAGAACGACAAGCTGCTGCTCTACCAGGCGAAGACTCGCCAGCCCGTATATGTGCCTTTACCTCCCCCAGTGGCGGAAGCGCTCCGAACCGTGCCCCCGGGTGCAAGACCGAATCGCATGTTTTTTTTCTGGAGTGGAAATGGCTTACCGAAGACGGCAGTGGCGGACTGGCAGCGGAGCTATCGCCGGCTGTTCAAATTGGCTGACCTCAGAAAGGCGGACGGCACTCCTAAGCGCTGCTATCCCCAGATGTTTCGCGACACGTTTGCCGTGGAAATGCTCCTCGCAGGGGTACCGCTTGATCAGGTGTCGATTTTGCTCGGGCACAGAAGCATCAAGGTAACCGAGAAGCACTATGCTCCATGGGTTCGCGCACGCCAGGAACAGCTGGAGAACAGCGTGCGGCGGGCCTGGGAAAAGAACCTGACCCTGATCGATCGGGACAAAGGCACGCGAATCATTCAGCCAGCGGCCTCCGGTGGACAGCTCTGAACGGTCAAACGCTGCGCGCGAGTCCTCGCCCGTCGAGCGGCTAACCAGCACGGTAGCTGGGAAGAAGGAGAAAAGAAGGGCGAACTGCAAAGAGGCGCCCACTCGCGCACGCTGGAGAGCACCGAGCCTGACGCCGGTACTTAGAGGATGGACATGACCCCCGATCTGGTTCAGATACGCACCCTGGCCGAGAAGAAAGAAAATGAGAACTTCAGATTTCGTCAGTTTCTGAAGACTCGGTGCAACCTGGAACCCGACGAGATCGACCAACGCGTCTTTGAAACCACCCGGCGCGTGTGGGCTGGAGTCGACTGCACTACCTGCGCCAACTGCTGCCGGGAGATGAAGCCGACATTCAGCGAAGAAGAAGTGAACCGCGTCGCACGTCGCCTCGGAATGGAGCGCCAGCAATTTATCGAAAGATATCTGGAACGTTCCGAAGCGTACAGCGAGAATCCTTGGCAGACCCGCGCAACCCCATGCCCATTCCTGAAAGATAACTTTTGCAGCGTCTATGAGGATCGCCCGGCCGATTGCAGCGGATATCCGTATCTTTACCAACCGGATTTCGGCTTACGCACTTTGGGGATGATTGAGCGGACATTTACCTGTCCAATTGTCTATGAGGTAATGGAGGAACTGAAGAAATCTCTGGGGTTCTTGCGGGCTTTTTCGCAGCCTCCCATCAAGGGTGCAAAACGGGAAACTTGAGCGCTATGGCGACTCGTCAATCGCGGAGCGTTGCTTCCGAGCCGCGAGCAACTCGACTTTTGCCTCGGGGAGTTGACGGGTAAGACTGGCGGCGCTATCCGCGGCCTTGCGAATCTGGGGCCGCACCTCCCGCACTTGAGTGTACCTTTCTTGCGTTCTTGGAGCAGCTGATCATGACCGATAACGACGGCCAGCAGGTTGACCGCAAACCATTTGAGACATCGAGCGCGGAAGGTCGCTTTCCACGTCGACCGTCGTGGCTTAGCTTGTGCTGCGCAATCGGCAATGGACCCGTTGCACCACGCTTTCTGGAATTCTCATCGTTATATAGCCGCGCTTGAATCGGCTTTCGCCGTGCCCCCACTCGATCACTCCGGGCTCGCCCGCGAACATACGACGAATGGTCTGCTCGCTCAGGTCCCAGAGGCTGGCCAGTTCACCGACGGAGAAATGTCGTTCCAACGACGCTTCGCCGATTTGTCCCCGGACACTGCTCAACCAATCGGATTCGGTGGTGGGTGGTTTTCTTGCCTGCATGGCGCACCTCCTTTGTTGGGCGGGAAGATAGGCTGCACCCAACTTTAGATCGGTGGGCAGCCAGGATTCTTCCTCAAAGATCGCCGAAATATCGAAGACTTTCAGAATTTGCACGATCATCAGCGAGTCGTGTCCTCCGGAACAACGTTTTCGCGACAAAGCCGGAAGACGGAGTCGGGCTGTTCGTAGCAAATTAAAATGTCCGGTTTTCGTAGCACACGATATGTCCGGTTTTTAAATTAACCAGCCGTGGCCGAGGTTGTGGGAAAGTTGAGGGTCTGCCGACCTTGGGCGCGTTTACTTGACTGGCCGCGAACCGGCGATGAGGATGTCCACGAGTCTCCTGGCGCTTTGCTGCCAGTCAGGACCGGACGCCACATGGGAAACGCCGATCAGTGCCCGAAGTAAATCGAATGGCTTCACATAATTCTCGTGTTGCCTGGTTCGTTATGTGAGAGTCAAGTCGTCGTGCGCTAACCTCCCGCCTGTCTGGGATGAAGCGACTCGACCATGGCCCGGATGTCACGATTCTCGAAAACCAACCCTCCACGCTCGCCACTCCTCCTGACGGCAACATCAACCATCGCTCGGGCCAAATCGTCGGCCCGAATGACCTGGTTAGGGAACAGCACCCGAAACGCGGGATAGATTGCGCGCAACAGGCGGTAGCTAAAATTCGGTTCTTTCCTCGGCTCCACGGGGTAGATGTACGCGGGCCGGAAGATGTAACTGTGAGGGAACCCGGCCGCGCGGAGTGCGTTCTCGGCCTGTCCTTTGTAACGTGCGTAGGGAATGCGACTTCGTCCCGTCGGGTCGGCACCACCCCCACTTAAGAATGAGAATGCCGCGTCGGGGCTGCTGAGGCGGAGAACTCGAGCGAACTCGATCGTATAGTCCACGGTGGTCTTGCGGAGTTCCGCGTCCGACACCGCCCCGGTATACGTGCCCAAGCAAAAGATCGCTGCGTCCTGACCCGAGAGCGGCTCCGCGAGTGCGGAGCAGTCCGCGAAGTCTTGGTGCAGAACCTCTTTCAGCTTGGGGTGCGAGATGCCGAACTTCCTGCGCCCGATAGCAGTCACAGTTCCGACGGCTGAGTGCTCGAGCGCGAAGCGAAGGGCGTATCCGCCGACCATTCCAGTCGCACCCACGATTACAAGGCGTGCTTGATTCGCTGTCGGAGCGTTCATGGACGACTCCGTAGCGCTGTTAATCACTCTCATGACAATTCGCGCTCCTCCAGCCAGTCGACGTAGAGCAGGCGCTCCGCAAACAGCCACGAGCCGTCCATCTTAACGAACGTGTCGTAGTAGCGTAGCGCTGCGATCATCAGCTGTCGCTTGTCGCCGTCGACAGTGAGGTGATGCGCCAGGCAGTAGGCCTCCCCGGTGCCTCGGTCATCCGTTAGGCTAAGAATCGTACTCTGCCCGATGAAGTGCATGGTGGCGGCGTACTTGTTCAGATCTGCGAAGACTGGAGCGAGCGCCTCGCGCGAGTGCAGCTCCTGCGAAGGCTTCGGATCCTTGGCGTTCATGTACACGACGAAGTGCGTATCCGGAGTAAAGAGAGACATCTGGCCTTTCGCATCGCGACGATCGGCGCAATGCGCGTAGGCCTCGATGAGTTCTCGGATCGCGAGACGATTTGCGGCTTCGCTGGGAGAGGTTGTCAGGTGCTGGCTCATGAGAGTGCTTCCCTAAGACTCAATTGTGCGCGGGTTTGTCGGCAAGACTTTCGGCACGTTTACCGATCTTCTTAAGTATTCGTTCAAGTTGTTGCAGCTCTTCTGGAGAGACGTCCTGGAACGCACGTTTGATGAGTGCGGCGTGCCGGCGAAAGAGAGGGACGAACATTTCCCGCCCCTTTTCAGTCAGCGCCACCGTTCTGACTCGCCGATCGGAGCTGCTCTCGACACGGCTGACAAACCCTTTCTTGTACAGGCGATCCACCGCGACGCTGACTGATCCGGGATTGAGGTCAACCTTTGGGCCGATGGCGTTCACCGGCATCGGCCCCTTGTGCAGCAGTACGTCGAGGACCCGAAAGTCAGAGTCTCCCAGACCCTCCTCGGTGATCGGCGGAAGGGCATAGCGGGCAATCGAATTCCGGGCTCTCAACATGATCAACCAGGTATGAATCGCTTCCGAAGGCCTTTTGCGGTTTTCCATAAAAATGTGAATCACCGTCATTATACTCGACATCATATATATCGATATCGATAGACATGATATCGATGGATATTCTTAATCTAGTGCGAAAGGGATGACGACCATGACGAACACGACAGTAGCTCCAGCACAAACCACAACCACCACCTGGAACATCGACCCGGCTCATACCGCGGCTGAGTTCAAGGTCAAGCACATGATGATCGCCAACGTGAAAGGCCACTTTTCCAGGGTTTCGGGAGTGTTGATCCGGGATGAATCTGACCCGGCAAACGATCGCATCGAGGCCACCATCGAAGCCGCCTCCATTCAAACCCGCGATGAACAGCGCGATGCTCACCTGAAGAGCGCCGATTTCTTCCACGTTGAAAAGTTTCCCACCTTGCACTTCAAGTCGACCGGCATCAACGTCGCGGGCGAGGGAGAATTGTCGGTGGAAGGCGACCTGACTATCCGGGGGGTGACGCGCAAAGTCCGCTTTGCGGTGGAAGGGCCAACGCCGCCTGCCAAGGATCCCTGGGGGAACACTCGGATTGGGGTCTCTGCGAGCACCCAGATCAATCGCAAGGACTTCGGTTTGACATGGAACGCTGCCCTCGAGACCGGCGGAATTCTGGTGGGTGACGACATCACCATCACCCTGGACGCCCAATTCGTGAAGGCTTAACAGTCAGCCAGACGTCTAATGCGCAATAGAGTTGTTCCGGATCGAGGTATCGCAAGACGCACTCGCTGCCGAGAGGAGACAAGCCGGGTGCTGAGTCGAGGCCCGGCACCGAATCGTGCACGGACAAACTGTATTAACAGTCCTTGATGGGAGGTAAGAATGTTGTACCAACGTCGTATTAGCCGCATTCATGACATTCCTGAACTGGCCCCTGGGTTCGTAGGGCCGGGGCACCTAGCAGCGCCAGTCATCTCGCCCGAGGACTTCGCGCTCAACGATCCATTCATACTGTTGATGGACGACCATCTCGATATCGGAGATCGTCCCTTGGGCGGACCTCATCCGCACGCCGGGTTCGAGACCGTTACGCTACTTCTCCAAGGGTCAATCTACGATCGCGATGAAGGCGGGTTCATCGATACGGGCGAAGTCCAATGGATGACTGCAGGCCGCGGGATCATTCACGGTGAAAATGTTGGAGCCAAAGGGAAGGTTCGACTTCTCCAGTTGTGGCTGACATTACCGAAAGCTGACCGATGGACCGAGCCGGGGTTTCAGACTATTCACACTGACGCCGTACCAGTCCGGCGAGAGAACGGGGCAGAGGTGCGGATTTACAGTGGCGGATCGGGTTCACTTCGTTCCAAAACGCGGAATCACGTGCCGGTTACTATCATGGAAATCACTTTGGAACCGAACGCTTCGATCGATCAGGAGATCCCGAGTTCCTACAATGGATTTGTGTTTACGCTTCGCGGCTCGATCCAGGCGGGCGCCGACAATACATCCCTCAAAACCGGGCAGACTGGATGGCTCGACCGACCGCAGGTCGACGGGGCCAGTTTGTTGCGTGTGACTGCCGGCGAAGAAGGTGCACGGCTCGTCCTCTATGCAGGACAGCCGCAGGGCGATCCAATTGTGTCGTACGGGCCGTTCATCGGAGATTCGAAGCAGGACATCGTCCGGCTTTATACGGAATACCAAACCGGACAATTTGTCAGCTTGAGTGAACTCGTGAAGGCCACCGTTTGACCTGCCTTCACGCATTTCTTCCCGCACGCAGAGGCCTGCACCTACTGTGACCCGCGGACCGCAGATTTGACATTTGACGTTCATGGGAAGCGGTACGTTGAAGGTTGCTGCAGATCTCGGACGTTTGGAGTTGCTTTACGGTACAGATATGGACAAACCTTTACGTGTCGGCATAATCGGGCTAGGTGCAGAACGCGGTTGGGCAACTGCCGCCCATATTCCCGCGTTACATGCCCTGTCTGGTGATTTTGAGCTTGCGGGTGTAGCTAATACGAGCCTTGCGAGCGCGCAGGCTGCTGCAGCAGCCTTTGGTCTGCCCCGAGGCCTCCGAGAGTACAGCTGAACTCGTCGCTTCTCCTGACATTGACGTTGTGGTTGTAACGGTGAAGGTTCCTTATCACCGAGAGCTGGTGAGTGAGGCCCTGAATGCGGGAAAAAGTGTCTATTGCGAATGGCCGCTCGGAAACGGGCTGGCAGAAGCTGTGGAGCTGGCTCGGCTCGCCAATGGCAGGAAGCTAGGGCGGAGAAACTGCCAGAGCACTGAAGCTCAGTCGTGCGGGATCTCTAGCCGTGGTATCTAGGTGAAATGAGAAAGGTCATGCCAGATCGGCTAAACATCGGGTAAACAGCAGAGCCCAGACGGTGTCATTACAATTGCATCTCAAGGCGACCTACGTTCGCAAAGAATGTGATCGCAGAGCCCGCCTCCAATCCTTCCGTTACGTTCCGATGTGCCCACCTTAGCACCTTCGGCGGTTTCTTTTCTTTCATCAAAAGCCGATTAGGGTTCGGTGTCTAACAAGGAAGGAAACTAGAGATTTTCATCACCAGTCAACAGGGCCAAGCTATAATCATCGGCTCGGCGACCTTTCATCCGAAGTATCCAATGCCCAAGAGCGTTAAGAAAAGGCGGGTAGACCGACGGATCGCGAAGGCTTCGGAAGCTGAGGATAAGTTCCGAGGTCTGCTCGAGGCGGCCCCCGACGCAATGGTGGTTGTGGATCATACGGGCAGGATTGTCCTCGTTAACAACCAAACCGAAAAGCTGTTCGGATATCGGCGGGAAGAGTTGCTTGGGCATGATGTGGAGATGCTAGTCCCGGAGAATCTCCGCGAGCGGCATCATTTCCATCGAATGAGTTTCTTTGCCGAGCCGCGTGTCCGGCCTATGGGGGCGAAGCTGGAACTTCTGGGTGTGCGTAAAGGTGGAACCGAGTTCCCGATTGAGATCAGCCTTAGTCCAATCGTGACAACAGGGGGCGTTCTGGTTACGAGTGCGATCCGCGATGTCAGCGAGCGCAAACTGATAGACGAGGCCAAATTCAGGCTTGCGGCGATTGTCGAATCGTCTGACGATGCAATCATCTCCAAGAATCTGGACCGGGTCATCACAAGTTGGAACGCCGGCGCAGAGCATCTTTTCGGATACACCGAGCAGGAAGCAGTTGGACAGCCAATTACCCTTCTTATTCCGCTTGACCTACGGGATCAGGAAGAAGGGATTTTTGAGAAGCTCAGGACTGGAGAGCACATTAACCACTACGAGACGGTTCGAGTCACGAAAGCAGGGAAAAGAGTCGACGTGTCCCTGAGCATTTCCCCCGTTAAAGATTCAGCTGGCAGGATAGTTGGTTTCTCCAAAATTGCTAGTGACATCACGCAGCGTAAGCGAGCGGAAGAAGCACTGCGCGAAAGTGAAGAACGGTTTCACTTGGCCGCTCAGGCGGGAAAAGTGTATGTCTATGAGAATCAGCTGCCAACAGGCACGGTGGGGAGATCCTCAGAATACGCGAAGATCCTCGGGCTGACGGAACCCGAGCATTTTACCTATCAGCAGTTCCTAGACGGAATTCATCCAGATGATCGCTCAACGTACCTTGCTGCGGTCGCCGCACTGAATCCGGAGAACCCGACAAGTGAAGTTACCTACCGTTTCCTCTGTCCTAATGGCAGAGTCGTTTGGTTGAAAAGCAGCGGCCGTGGCTTCTTCGACAGAGAACAACAGTTGGTGCGAGTGGTTGGGATGGTGGCTGATGTCACGGAGCACAAACGGGCGGAAGAGGCAATGTCCACTGTGAGCAGCATGCTCATTCAAGCGCAAGAGCGGGAACGCGCTCGTATCGGGAGAGAACTTCACGACGACATCAACCAAAGACTTGCAATGCTGGCAGTCGAACTCGAACAACTTTCAGACGATCCTTCTACGCTCAGGAAACGTGTGCAGGAACTCCGAAAGCGAAGTGGCCGAGATTTCAAACGACGTGCAGGCCCTGTCTCACGAGTTGCACTCCTCAAAACTGCAGTATCTAGGTGTTGTTGCCGGGATGAAAAGCTGGTGCAAGGAATTTGCCGAGCGCCAAAAGATGGAGATCGACTTCGGAACTGATGTGGCTCATCCTTTACCGCTCGACATCGGCCTTTGCCTATTCCGAGTGCTACAGGAAGCCCTGCACAACGCAATCAAGCACAGTGGAGTCAAACAGGTTCATGTGGAACTGGCGGAAGTCCTCAAATGAGATGGCTTCTCACCATCAGCGATTCAGGCTGTTGGGTTCGAGCTCGAAGCGGCAAAGCAAGGACAGGGGTCTAGGTCTCACGAGCATGCAGGAGCGAGTCCGGCTGGTGAATGGAACCATTACCGTCGAATCCAAACTCAGAGGTGGAACAACCATTCATGTTCGTGTCCCTTTCAATTCAGAGCTCGCTTCTCGGCAGGCAGCCAGCTAACAGGCCAAATTTAGCTCGGAAATGAACATTCATTTCCGCCTATCTAATGAACGGCCGAATGTTCTGCACAGATTTGTTCGACTACGTCTTTCTCTTGCTCGCGGTCATACCCTCCTAGTGCATATCCGCACCGGACATCAATGTCGTCCGTCTTAGCTAACTCGCGCAAGAGGTGTTCCCACTGAATCGCCGTATCCTCTTTACCTTGTGCCCACAAGGTAGAAGTGCATTCTCAACCAACTGCAACGTGGAGACCCGCTCGTGTGGCTGCTTTGACCGCTTCATCGGCGGTGAACGTGGAAAGCGGGTCAGCAATGTCCAAGGCGAGATACCGCTTTCGTTTAGCAGCGGCAGGAAGATCTACACCATCTGCCCTCAATTTCTGAAGAATACTGTCGCGGAGTAATTCAGTCGCAATAACAACGACTGCATTCCCAACATTCAGAGCAGATTCCATGAACTGAGCAAAGTCATCCACGAGAGCATCATCGTCTGGATAAAGTTTCACTTCGTGGTGCTTCACTGTCTGTCGGGGAAGTAGTTCAATGTGCTGGCTCGCATGATTCGCGAAAGCGGAACCACTCAAACTCTTGCTAAGACAAAACTGCTTCCCCTGGAGAACCGCTTCCACATTAGGCAACAGTTCGTTGGCAGCATCTGACTTGAGCACGTAACCCCTCGCACCCATGCCCAACGCTTCTTCTACGATGTCAGACGATCGCTGTTCACTCAAAAAAAGGATTTTTATAGTCGGAGCATGCTGCAGGATTTGTCGAGCCGCTGCAATTCCATTTAGTGTGGGAAGTCCGATGTCCAGAAGGATCAGGTCGGGTTGCAGTTCTTGGGCTTTCTGAACCGCTTCTAATCCATCCGACGCTTCGCCGACGATCTGCAGTTCCGGATTGGTCTGAAACGTCCTTGAGGCGAAACTACGCCAAGGCTGGGAAGTCATCGACCACGAGGACCCGATAGGTTGACCTTTCCAAGCAAGCCTCCGCCTGTCAGCAGTTCAAGCCCGGATGACTGACGAGCGTGCTGACCCCGTGAGATTAAACGATATTACAGACGAGAGCGTTTGTTCGTTGCGGGCGAGCAAGCTCTTCGAGTGGCGTTAAAAGATCGTATTCGTCGCCGAGCCACACGTAAATGGCACCGTTGTGCCTGATTGCGTGGAGTGTCAGTTCATTTCACCAACAACAAGTCAGGTGCATAGGCTGCCGTCGCGTGGCGCGATTCCGAAAGCGGTTCCCGATGTGTTTTGGAAGAGGATCAGATCAGCAAGCTGGATCGGTGTGTGTTGAAGCAAACCCAACCGAAACGGCTACTTCTTCTGTCGAAATCTGCCCTCATGCACTCTCGCCTCGTACCACAGCGCGAGTTCGACCCGATTGCTGACGCCAATCTTGTCGTAAATCTTGCCGAGATAGTTGCGAACGACATGCTCGCCTATCCCTAGCTTCTTCGCTATTTCCCGATTCTTCAGGCCTTTGGCAACCAACTCAATAACGTGCTGCTGACGCGTGCTCGGCTTGCGGTTCTCCTCGCGGATAGAAATCCCTCCCCTCGACACTTCTAGGTGGGAGGGCCAGTAGGACATTCTTGGGGGGAACAGGGGAGAAGAGGCTTGTAGATTGCCGCAGAGCAGGCGAATAGTCAATCGCCAAACGGACGAGCGAATGGCAATTTGCGGGCGGAGCCTTGCTCATCCCTGATCCCAGCAATCTCGCCTGAATGATTCTGAACGTAACGACGATGTGTTCTGAAACTAGTGTGTGTTGAGGCAAACCCCGACCGGGCCGTTGAGTGTTTTTATTGGAACAGTAATGGAACAGGCTGGAGTTTCTGCAACAGCTAAGTGCTTTGTTTTGTGGTGGCCAGGGACGGAGTTGAACCGCCGACGCCAGCCTTTTCAGGGCTGTATCTCGGGCCTAAACCACTTCAATCAACAACTTAACTCGTCAAGATGGCCGATTTATTGTGACCACTCTGTGACCAGCGCCGATGTTCGCCTAAGCGTCGGGCCCAGAACCATTAAAAATGAGGATAAGCAGATCAGCGAGACCCTTGAAGTGCGTTCTCATCCTGAGTACAATTGTTCTCGGAATGAGTACACACAACGGTCTGGGGGACCTTCTGTTCGGGCGCACGCGGGGCGCAATCCTCGCCTTGCTCTTTGGCCGGGCCGATCAATCATTCTACACACGCCAAATTGCACGCGAAGTAGATGCCAGCGTTGGCGCGGTTCAGCGGGAACTTGAAAACCTCTCGAAAGTGGGACTTATCATTCGCAATTCAGTGGGCAGTCAGGTTTTCTATCAGGCAAACCGAGACGCTCCCATATTTCGGGAGATGCAGGGGCTGGTGAACAAGACAGTAGGCGTCTTCAGTGTCCTGCGGTCAGCGCTGCAACCTTTAGCGAAACGAGTCCTTGTAGCATTTGTATACGGGTCGGTCGCACGAGAGCAAGAGACGGCGCAGAGCGACGTAGATCTAATGGTCGTTGGAAAGGCCACACTTGACGAAGTGCTTTCGGGGCTCTCTACAGTCGAGAAAAGAATCAGCCGACCCATCAACCCGACCGTATATTCCGTCGCGGAATTCAAGTCGAAACTTGCGAGCGGGAATCATTTTTTGACCGCCGTGCTCAAAGGCCGAAAAGTATTTCTGTTGGGAGACGAGGATGAGCTTAGAAAAGTGGGTGGAGTACGGTTGGCTAAGGCGGGAGCCGACCAGTCCCGGTGAGATCAAAGATCTTCTGGGAATTGTG
>CAVOSN010000002.1:0-294346 GCA_963698805.1 uncultured Acidobacteriota bacterium
TGTTAGCAACAATTGACCAATGGCATAATAGGCAACCGCTATGGCTGACTGGTTTGCTGTCGATCACTTGGACGTTGAACGACTCCTCGCTGGGCGTTGGCTCTGTCCGAATCCCGTATCGTTGGTAGCAAGGGACGCACTTGGCGATTTATTCCTCCGCGATGGGTCAGGACAGGTTTATCGCCTTGATGTCGATATCGGAAAGCTATTGAAGATAGCGGATTCTGAAACCCAATTCATGGAACTGACCAGTAGCAGGCGGGAAGAGTGGTTCGCTGAAAGCGATGAGGTCGCGGCGGCAACAAAGGGATTAAAGCCAAATGCGGACCAGTGCATTGGATTCGCTGTCCCGCTTGTTCTTCGCACAAGTTCAACAAGTCCCAACAATCCGTATGTTGCGGACTTGTACGAGCATGTTTCCTTCCTTGGCGACATCAACAGGCAGATTGCCGGCCTTCCAGACGGAGCCGAGGTGCGGCTCGTGATTGGAAAACCGCAGTGATTTAGGCCTCAGTTGTAGATAAATCCCCATTACACTCATCTGCCCTCGAAAAGGCGAACAGACGGCGCAACCTTGTGAAATGGCCTGTTTACATCAACTATCCGATAGAATCCTTTGCGAGTAGTTTCGTCTTGCCATGCGATCTGTCCCCAACCTCTTTCGAACTTCGGACGATGCGAAACAGATCCAACGGTATTACAGCTTCTATCTCGCCAAGCTGCACGCGGCTCATCGCGCACAGCGCTTGGTAGAAGTCTGCCGCTCCATTCGCCGCTTCGCGATGAACCACGGCGAACCGAAGGCTGGTCTGTTTACTTTCCAGTATGAGATGTATGCATATGAGAGCATCGGAGATGCCGAGGCGATGTGGTGGCTACTTCGCGTTTGGGACCGAGCGGCGCTCCTCGGAGTGCACGGGTTAGTACGCTCAAAAAGTGCTTGACAGCGCCGGCATTGTCAGAGACGCCTGATTTCGTCAACCATGAAATCGTGCATCCGCAGGTCGTCGAAACGCGCGATGGGTACACAAGTATGCGACGAGGTGTCCAGAAAATGCGCAGGCCGACACTCGATACGACTGCCAGGCATCTCGGCAATCATGCGCGAATCGATCATTAATAGCGTACTCAGAACCGAATAGGCACTACGTCCCGGTTCCGCTCAGCAACACACTCTGTGGGCTCCCGCCGCCATCATCGTTGATATAGATCCTCCCCGTCACCGGGGCGGTCACGATCGGATTGAATCGGATGGTGATTGTGCACATCCCATTGGCTGGGATGTTCGGTGCACAGGTATTGGTTTGTGAGAAGTTGCCAAAGATAACGACCCGCCCAAAGTTCAATGGGGTGCTGCCGGTATTCGTTAGCGTGATGTTCTGAGGAGGGCTCGTCGAGCCTACGGCTTGATTTCCAAAGGAGAGTTTTGTTGTTGACAGCGATACAACAGTCCCGGCTCCTGTTAATGTAACGGCATCGGGACTGGCCGGATCCGCACTGCTGAAGCCCAAGCCGGCTTGCCTGGTATTCCTCACGGTGGGGGAAAAGGTAACAGAAACGTTGCAACCGGCGCGGGCCGCCAAGGTTGTGCCACAGTTGTTGGTTTGAGCAAAGCTGGTGGGGTTTAAGCCTGCAATATAGATTTTGCTGAAGGTCAATGGGCTGGCCCCCTGATTCGTGAGTCTAATGGTTCTCGGCGCACTCGTCGTGCCAACCAGCTGCGTTGCAAACAACACCTTCTGAACGGATAAATGCAGGGATGTCGCTAGGGCCACCTTAGCGACAACAGCAGAAGAACCGCCAGTGGGAGACAGCTGAAATGCCAAGGGAGTTGCAGGAAAGCCTAAAGCCCCGCTTCCGACCAGATATGCATTGCCGGCAGAGTCCAGGGCGACGCGCCGAAAACTATTGAGGTATGTGGAGTAGATAAAGGCGCTGCCATCAGAATTGATGCTGGTCACAAAGCCCCCAGCAGGAGCGGGATGAATGGCATTGACAATTGGAAAATCACCTGACGATGTATACCCGGTCACGTAGGCGTTGCCTGAGGCATCGGCCTTTATGCCGTAACCGTGATCGCTTCCGCTGCTTCCCAGGTAAGTCGAATACACGACGGCACTGCCACTCGGTTTGAACTTGGTTACAAAAGCGTGCGTGCCCGCGGGCAGAGTGGGTTGAATGGCATTGGCGGTGGGAAAGTCCGCAGACAAGGTAACCCCAGTTACGTAGGCGTTTCCGTTTGAGTCGACAGCAATGCCGAAGCCTTGCTCAAAATTGTTCCCGCCCAGGTAGGTTGAGTAAACAAGAGCGCTACCTCCCGGATTAATCTTGGTAACGAATGCGTCAGCGTCGCCAGGGGTGGTGCCGCCGTGACTCGTCGGCTGAAAGGCATTCCTAATCGGAAAGTCGGTCGATGTTGTCCACCCTGTCACGAAGGCTGCTCCAATAGAACTAACCGCGATGGCATCAGCTTCATCGCGCTGGCTGCCCCCCAAATAGGTGGAGTACACCAGCGCGCCGTTGGATCTAAACTTGGTCACAAACGCATCTGCCTCGCCACCTCCGTAGACTGGCTGAATCGCATTCTTGATGGGAAAATCGGTGGAGTCTGTTGTTCCGGTCAGATATGCGTTGCCCGTTGAGTCCACTGCGACCTCTGGACCGAAGCCATTGCAACACCCGCCGCGGTCATTGCCGCTCCCGCCAAGGTACGTCGAATAAATCAGGGCAGCGCCGTTGGCGGCGATCTTGGTCACAAAGACATCAGTATTCCCATGATTCGTCGACTGGAATGCATTGACCGTTGGAAAGTCAGTTGAGTCCGTTGTACCAGACACGTAAATGTTGCCGGCGGAATCCAAGGCTATGGCGATACCAAAATCGCTGCCACTCCCGCCAAGGTAGGTCGAATAATCTAAGGCAGTACCATCAGCGTTGAGCTTCGTCACGAAGACATCCCTGCCGCCTTGAAACGTGGACTGGATCGCGTTAACAGTTGGAAAGTCAGTTGAAAAAGTGGTCCCCGTAACGTATGCGTTACCTGCTGAATCCACAGCAATGCCGTTACCGTCATCATCTGCACTCCCGCCCAAGAACGTGGCGTACGACAAGACCGGATCAATTAACAACTCCCGTTCCCGATCGTAGCTTGCAACTTCGAACCCGACTTCGTGGTTGTTCTTGATCACGTAGCGACCGCGAACCTCCCGCCGAACTCCATCCGATTCCTGATAAACGTGGGGAGACTGCAGGCGCACGATTCCGACGGCACTCGCGATGATGATCTCGCCATGTTGCAGCCGCGGTCGCCCGGCACCCTCAATGGACAGTCGAATGGCGCGCGGACTGGCTCCGGGGTGTAGAACGAAGTCGTACTCCAGATCCCGCTGATGACCGTAATAGACCAAGTCCACTCCGGGATAGACATTCTGGTATCGCACCTTGGCAAACTGCCGAATATCCGTATGCCAGTTTTTTTGATCTTTCCCTATGAAGTAATTGCTCGTTCCGGGCAACTCATTCTCGCCCGTCACTTCTGCTTGAGAGTTTGCGCCGCCCAGCAGTTTCATGCTAAGCACGGCAGATTTGCTCTCGCGTAAAGCCTTCTCTGGCGAGTTCCAACCTTTCGCACCGGGTAACAGCGATTGTGGCCGGGAACGTTGTTGTAAAGCCAGCACCGCTTCATTCGAGGTGAGAAACAAACTGTACCCGTCACCGCGAGAGAGAAATTTCACCTTCGGATCGCTTTGCCCCTGATTGGCTTCAAACGTCAGCGGCAAATTGTCGTAAGCCTTAAGGTTACGGCGTGAAGCTGACAGATTCGCTTGCCCGACAATACTCAGGGGCACACTTAGACACATGCCGAACACGATGAGGGCTTTCATGATGACCTCCCACTGGTAAAGAAGACAAAAGCCCAGCGCCAGGACGTGAACCAAAACTCGCTGGACGACGGATTGTCCTCTGAACTTTAAGTCCTTAGGGTTTTTCTGTCGTTGCGCCAGCGCAATCACGTCAGGGGGACTGGCGAACAGAAAAGTCTACATCTGAAGGGTTGAAACACCGCAATGCGGGTCGTCCCATTCTTTTCCCGGTACGTCGAGCTTGCGCCATTCCCTAGGATGGTCACATCGGTGACTGCAACGCCGCCACTCTTGTTGGAACGAAAGTCGTTCACACAATCGCTGTAAGCATCAATGGAAAGCAAACGGCGATCAGTGGCAAAAAAGTACGAGAGCGGGAAAAGGATTTTCTCATTGAACACCATTTCGTCAAAGCGTAGCTATGACTCTTCAAGAGGAATCGTAGACGAAAATGTCGATTGGCGTAACATCCCCATTACGCTCATTGAGCCCGGTTTCTGGCGAACAAACGGCGCAAGCTTGTGCTATGGCCTGTTTGCAGCAGGTATGGACATCATTCTCTCAGCAGTGTTATGGCGGGCGGGACAAAGCGGTGAGTGAAGGCACGGCGGCATCGTGTCCAGACAATCCTGTCAGCCTAGATACACGGACTCGACGAAGCCGGGACGTGCTGCACGACAAGCGCGGAATGCCCCATAGAAGCACAAAGGCCCCGTGGAGAACGAGACCTTCGTGGGTACGTTGTCAGGCTGCCGAAGCCCGCACACCGGGATTAATGGTACGTGTATGTACTGGCGGAGCTGCTCTGGCCGTCCATGTTCGTGATAACTACATCGGCAGATCCCACAGCGTGGGCCGGGGTGGTGGCAGTGATAGTGCTACTGTCCAGGACGATGATTGTGGCACAAAGCGTACCCCCTATACGGACCACCGCGCCCTTAATGAAGCCTTCTCCCTTAACAGTGATCGTAGTGCCGCCATTGATCGAACCGCTGTTGGGCATCGTCGAAGTCACGCTGGGCGGTTCCGGAGGATCGGCAAACGTGAAGACGCCCTTTAGCGTAGCGCTCAGCCCCTGGGGAGTCTTGACCACCACGTCGGCGACGCCAGTTCCACTTGGAGTCGTCGCGTGGATTGAAACCGTATTGAAACTGGTGATCGTTGCAGGGGCGCCCCCGATCGTGACGATGATCCCCTTCACCAGATTGCTTCCCGAGATAATGACCGCATCGCCACCGCTCGGAGACCCATGGTTCGGGTGAATGACGTTTAATTTGGGAGCCGTCGAAGGACTGGTAGACGTATATACGTAAGCGGCTGGGAGCGTTCCTGTATCGCCCGCCTTGTTGGTGACGGTTATGCTTACCGTGCCCCCGACATGCCGAGGCGCAACCGCAGTAATCGTGGTGCTGTTGATGATCTTAATCGAGCTCGCGGTGGACTGACCAAAGCTCACAATTGCGCCGGTCAAAAACTTCGTGCCGGTGATTGTCACTGCAGTAGCCCCCGAGCTGGGACCCGTTGCAGGGGAAATGCCCGTTACCGTTGCGCTTCCGCTGGTCGGAGCAGTGCCGCCGGTAGTGAACGTCCAGACGGGGCCGATGACGGTCAGATTCGCCATGGTTTTTGTGGCAATCTTCCAGTAATACTGTTTCGCAGGGGCGAGTCCTGAGACTTTGTACGTTTCGTAAGTAAGCGGGCCAGTAGGGTCTTCGGGTGCGCCCGTGACGACGTTTTGCGCCACCAACGGGGGATTCGCTGTGGTGCCGAAATACACGTCGTACTGCTGACTCCAGGCACCGCCTTCCCAAGTCAAAGTGACACTCGTGGGCTGGGCGGTGGCTCCGCTGACGGGCGATTTGATTTTCGGTCCGCCCGGTCCGACGGGGATGAAGGCCTTATATTCGGTGTCTGAATTCCACCGACGTTCGAACTGGTTCTGAAACCACTGAAAAAACAACGGCTTCTTGGTGAAATAATTGTGTTCCTGCTGATAGTTGAACGAAGGCGAGGTCCAGTTCGACGATCCCCATATCGTCATGCTCTGTCCGTAAAGAATCAGTGATTTTTCGTGATTCTGGCCCAGGTGTGCCGTAATTTTAAGCGGGACACCTGCCGCGAACATACGATCGACGTTATAGGAATCCCACGGGCGGGCGGGATTGCGATACTCCGAAGAATCCACAATCATGCGGATGGGAATCCCGCGATTGAAAGCCTTGATCGTTGCATCAGCAATTTGCGCGTTCGTGATGCGAAACATATCGATATCGAGCTTGACCTTTTCCGCGGCCATGGCAGCCATCGTCCGATTGCCATAGTCCATGTTCGGAGCTGACGATGGAAGGAAGTCCAACTCTGGATTGATCGGATAAGTTTGATAGAGGCGCTGGAGCGGCGCATGGATGTTTGCGTGGTCTTGGTAATCGGTGGTGTCCGTCCACCAATCATCGTATTTTGTCTTGAAGCTGTTCACCACGGAAGGGTCGTCAGAGTAGTAGATCGCTTCGTCGGTGTAGTTCACGTAAGGCGTGTAGGGAACCATCTCCGATCGGGTAAAATTCGCGCCGCTAAATTCCACCGTTCCCTGGCCAGCGAACAACATCATTTTCCAGTGCAGAATTCCATCGGCGGTGCGGTTTCGCATGGGGAAACCGGCAGAAGCCAGTTGCGTCAGGATCTGCGTATTCGTGGGGTGCCCCTCTTCGGCTCGTGGATCCATGAGAATACGAACGGGAACGCCAGACTGAAATTTCTTGATTAATGCATTAGAAATCGAGGCGTCGTCCATGAACCAGAAAGCGGCGTCGATTCCCACAGTCTCGTTCTGAATCAGTTTGATCAGTGGAGCTCGACAATCTTCGAAGGACGCATCGCATAGCCGCTCGGTCCCGAAGGCTGGGATGACGCCAAGTAATATAAAACTTAAAACGAAACAAGGTAGGGAGAAATGCGATCTACTCATATTCACTTCCGATCAGCCTATCCTTATAACGTAAGCTTTCGTTTCGGGCATGCCGTGGCGGCCAGGAGTTTTCGGACAGAAACTGCGTACATCGCAACGCCCCCCTTTGAATATGACACAAGGTCTTTTGCTGCAGATAGACCTCGGTGGCAACGGTAATATCGAGCAGGGATCAGCAGATTGCAATCCAGCAGATCACGTAGTGTCCTGATTTTCTGCACAAGCCGCGTTACACTTGCGAAATACCAACATACTGGCCTGAAGTAAATACACCGCCAGCATCACTGCACAAGCCGCTTTCATAGCTCCTCTTTGAAAACTGGCCGACACTAGCGCGAGTGATGGAGGAAAGATGGGGAACTACAAGAGCCAATCCGTTGCTGGCGATAAATCCCCATTACACCAACGATGCCGCTAGTAGCAGGATCCGTGCTCCAGAGCAACGACATCGGCGCGCCAACCAACTAGCCTTTCAGACGGCTCGGTCCGTTGCGTCGACCTGTTCTTGGGGTACGTGCTCGTCTGGCACGCTGATGCTCCGGGTAGGCCCCCGACGTCGGGCCGAGCCATTCCTCCCTCGACACCTGGGAATTTTTGCTCCGCGAAGCGCGAAGCCGACACTTCCAACGACTGTCCCTATTGCTAGGTGACACCGCCTAACGCTTCGCAGAATCTGCCAAGAACATACCGTCTGTTCCTACGTAGTCCCTCTCGAAGCATGAAAGTGAATGCTGGTCGACCAGGAGGAATCCCCATGAAAACCCACCCACTCACCGGACTTAAATCACTAGAAGAATCTAGGGAAGCACTCCAGAAACGCATTCGTATTCGCGCTTACCAACTTTACGAAAAACGCAGACGAGAAGACGGTCACGATTTGGATGATTGGGTACAAGCAGAAACGGAGGAAATGCAACAACGGAAGAAAATAGCCGCATGACAGCAAACTGGAGCCAGCCATGGAGCAACCGTTGCCCTTACTGCGTTTTGATTGATGACTTCATGCTGATGAGCGCGACTGTAGACGGTCGCTTTGTGTGTATGAAGTGTGGACACGTCACCATCCCTGGAGACAACATTTCCGAGTGTCCCTGTCTTCACTGTGAAGCAATGAGGGCATTCCTACCTGCATGGTCGCAATGGTGGTCGGTGCCAAAGGAGTCGTGAGTTGAGTCCGTTTTTCGTTCTGAGTGGACTGGAAGAAGGGAGACACTTCAAACGACTGTGATTATTGCTAGCTGACAGGAAATGCCGTTCTTTGCGAACCTGAAACGTCAGCAATGACGTGAGCAGGTCCCTCCCGTTGTTCTCCTGATCTGGCCACTCGGGTGGGACCTTTTCTTGCCCAAAACGAAGACGCTACCGGAGCCTCGAATCGTAACTGATGAGGAATCGCCATCACACCCATTGACCCGCACCTCGTGAGCAGCGACGACTCTGATCGCAAGAAGGATCAGGCGTGGGCTAACCTTTGCCGAGCAGAGGGGTGGGTCTGTCGAGTGTGCCTTTCGGTACCCGAACGCGGCCAGCGATTTGATGACAATCTCTGTGACGACTGCCGCAAGATCGTTCGGAATGAGTAGCTTCACAACCGGGTCAATGAGTTCTATAAAAAGGGATGTCAAGAAAAAAAGCTCCGCCTCGACCGGAGACGAGAGGGTTTTCTCGAGATCCAGCCCACTTGTCTGTAAGAGTGCCTCTCGGTTCGCTCGAGAGGTTTGGGCTCTGACGTGTTGGCCATCCCTGTGGGGTTCATCTGCCGATGGTGACGACGCCAATCGAGTCTGGAAACTTGGCAAGCGAGTCCTGGTGTCTTCCGTGTCCACCATGGTTCTATCGGAGGCTCGAGGCCTATCGCTATTTCTGGTGAAACGAGGGGGCATAGCGTGTAATGGGTGACTCGGTGCCGAAGCACACGGGGCCGATCTCATTGACTGATACTCACCCTCGAACCGAGCGTCTCCAGAACCCGACCGACCACCACCAGAGAATCACCGGAGATGGGAAGGCCACACCAGAGAGCTCAAGCTGCTTGCCGATTTAATTGGTTGGCGTCGAAATCCGCTCCTTTCTTCCACATCGTTAAAGTGATGGTGACAATCTTTCGTGCCAGGGTGAGACGCGCCATGGTCGGTCGCATGCCTTTCTCCAGCAGCCCGACATAGAAATCGTACAGAGGACCAGGGCGAGTGCTGGCCGATATGGCAGCGCCTTTGAACAGATTCTTCAGATCGTGATTATGGTTGTGATTCAGACCGCGCACGGTGATGCGCTCCCGGTTGCGGCGTGGTTTTCCTCGCACCATGCGGTACTCGCCGCTGTCATGCGTCTCCAGTGCGAAACCACTGTAAGCCCACAGCTGTCGTTTGGTACGGAAACGGTGTGGCGTCTGCAGCAACGCCACCAGTAAGGCGGCACGAATCGGACCGATGGCAGGAATCTGGCGAAGCAACTGGACGGCCGGATGCTTGTGACTTTCCTGCAATAGTTCCTGGCGTGCTTGTTGCCGCACGGGCTGCAGCAGATCCAGTTGCTGGTAGAGCCGTTGGGCCCGCAGACGAACTCCAGGTTCTACAATCTTGGTCAACCATTCGCTGCGATGACGCGGGGCGTAGACGGTGGTACCGCTACAGGGAATGGCCCAGCTGCGGTACAGGGCTTTGATCCGACTCATGACTCGGGTGAGATCCTGGGTGATGGTCAGATAGCTGCGACCCAACTCCTTTAAGGTGCGCACTCCGTGTTCTCCGTGGTACACGGGGTTGAGCTTGTTCAGGCGTAACAGCTCCGCCAGCTTGCGGGCATCGATGCGGTCGCTCTTGCTGCCGTCTTTCAACAGAGCGTTCTTTCGTGGATCGCAAACTATGAGCTGAGCGACGTGAGGTTTCAGCAGATCATGTAACCAGGCGGCCGAGGTTCCTTCTTCGAAGGTCACCGATAAACTTCCCTGTAGCCCTTGGATAAACTCGAGGATCGTGCTCGCTTTGGTCTCCAGAATGCATTCCATGATCAGCTTGCCTCTGCCATCCATGACGGCAACCGAGATCGTTGCCTGGTGAACGTCCATGCCGATATACTTTTCTTGGTTCATAACGGCGCTCCTTTCGGTAAGTGGTGATGCTGACAATCACAACCTACCGTAAAGTGGGCGCCTTTTTATATTGCGTGTAATGGGGATTTTTCGCCAATCATGTAGTGATGGCCTATTACAGCGATTCATGGCGCATGTGGTGTAATTTGCTCTCCCGTCCGGGGAGGTGCTGAATGAAGCGACGTTGGGTGATCGTGGCCATCAGCAGCATTGTTCTGATTGGCGCAGGCACTCTCGTCCAGACTGCGCGTAAGAATCGACAACTTGCAAAGGACGCAACAGCTTTTCGCATACGTGCTGAGCAAGGAGATGCCGAGGCTCAGTTCAAGCTGGGTGTCATGTATTCCAAGCGGGAATGGAGTGCCGAAAGACTTTGTAGAGGCTTCCCGCTGGTATCACAAATCAGCGGAGCAGGGGGACGCGAAGGCCGAATACAACCTCTGCCACATGTATCACGATGGTAGGGGAGTTCCTCAAGACTTTGCAGAAGCTGAACGCTGGTGCCGCAAGGCCGCTGAACAGGATGATGTGAGAGGCCAGACAGGTCTCGGCTCCTTGTATTTTAGAGGTGAAGGGGTTCCGCAGGATTATGCGGAGGCGGCTCGTTGGTATCGCAAATCAGCCGACCAAGGTTATGCTGATGCCCAATACGATCTGGGATACATGTATTACTACGGTTACGGAGTGCAGCAGGATCGAGTTCAGGCGCACGACTTGTTTCAGCGAGCTGCTGACCGGGGCAACGAAGATGCGAAGCGGGCGCTTGAATGTTCCAGAAAAGGGATTTCAATCGACCCCGGCGCGGGCCTTAGGGGCCTGCAATAAGGGGCATATTGTGATAGTTGACGAAAACAGGCCATAACGCTCATTGAGGGGTTTTGAGCGTAATGGGGATTTTTCGGCAACTATCCATCTATGCGGAGATCGTTCGTGTACTCTGTCCGGGAAAACAATGCGAGTCTTCTTGTGTGGGCACGAACTCGGGCTAGGGTTTGTCGTGGGTCAACAGCTATTGGCGGATGGTCACACAGTCACGATGCTGACAAGCTATGAAGACCTGATCCCCAACCTGACGAAAAACAACATGAACCCGATTTTGGGGCACGTTCATGATGCATCTGTGCGACAGAGCATAAGGAAAGCCGACGCCGTAATCGATGTTGATGCCCCAACCCTCTCCTAAGCCGAAGGGTGTATGTGAATCGCCTTCGCCCGTTTCTCTTGACGCAAGCCCTCGAAGGCACAGGTCGACCTCTGATTGTGACCACTGGCGCTGCGGTTTTGGGTGACACGGGGCCGACACCTGTAAGCGAACACGCTCGATTGCAGCCGCCACGGGGTCATGGCTGGCTGGCTCGACTGGAGAATGAAGTCCTTAAATCTTCCAAAGTGCGATGTGTCGTGATTCGTCCGGCTTGGGAACTTTCACGGATGTCGCCCGCCAAGTTGGGGCGTTGCTATCAGCAATTGGATGAGGCTTGCTAGGCGTTTCAGGCGCGGCAGGTACATCGGATCGGGAGAGAACCGTGGCGGTTGGGCTTGACGTCCCAACGCCGACGTTGCCGCCGGAGGGTGCCAAAACAATCGTACCAGTGTTACCCGAAGAGGCAGTCCCCCTGCCGCCGACTCCGGGTTGCAACGTGATCGAACCTCCGCTTCCGCCGTGCGAAGCTCCTGACAACCATGAGGCGCCAGTGCCCGCTGTGACCTGGATTGAGCCACCTGAACCGCCTGTGGCCCCCGAGGCGATGGTGCCTCCGGCGCCGGCTACGATCTTGACCGGGCCACCGCGCCCCCCTAAAACGAAGCCCGGCCCCCCAGCGCCGCCGTTGATCCCGATCAGGCCGCCAGTTCCGCCGGGACTGTTGCAGACGCATCTCCTCTGCCCAGGGCCAGCCGTGAGCTGGATCGGACCGCCACCGATGCCACTGCTCCCTCCGGTGACCTGGAGAACCGGCGGAGCGGTAGCATAAATACCGCCGTTTTGGCCGATCACATTCAGACTGGCGGCCGGAGTTGTGGTGCCGATTCCTACCTTTCCGTCGCTCTCGAAGATCACAGAGTCCCCGATCGCGTTACTGTCAGTCCAAATGGGAATGTAGTTAGTTGTGCCGGTGCCGCTCACCTGCGCTGTCGCCGGCAGAACAAACCACCATAGTAGAGGTATCAAACAGGCAACCAGAAGTTTCATAAGGATCTCACCCCGTTGCGCGCTGTTATCGCAAATGCTCAGACGCCAGTAAATCCCGCGCATCTCTCCCGCGCTGCTCTTATCTATCTCCGGCCCGGTCGAAGCAGGATATTTCAGGGCTATGGGCCGTAAGCGACTGGTGCTAGACTCTTTCGCTGTTTGGGGTGGCTTGCATGGAGGGCTTCCAATCCGCGCATGCGATGGTTCGTTTTGGAGACTTCGAACTGGACCAACAGGCAGGAGAACTACGCAAGGATGGGACGCTGGTGCGACTGCAAGAACAGCCACTCCAAATTCTCCAGATTCTGTTGGAATACCATGGCGCCATAGTTACGCGGGAAGAATTGCAGCAGAAGATCTGGCCGTCCGATACCTTCGTCGATTTTGATCACGGCATCAACAACGCCATCAAGCGCCTGCGTGTAACCTTGGGTGATACCGCCGACACGCCACGCTATCGAGACTCTTCCGCGGCGTGGCTATCGCTTTGTTGCAAAGATTGAGCGGGAGGCGCCAAGATTCCGTTCACTTGCGGTTCTGCCCCTGGAAAATCTGTCCCACGATCCCGAGCAGGAGTACTTCGCAGATGGGTTGACCGAGGCTCTCATCACGACCCTGGCCAAGATTGGTGAATTGCGAGTCGTTTCGCGCACATCTTCCTTGTTGTACAAGGGAGTCCGCAAGCCATTGCGGGAGATTGCGCGCGAACTCGAAGTGGACACGATCGTGGGGGGAACCGTGCTGCGGGAAGGCGATCGGGTGCGCATCACGGCGCAGCTCATTGATCCGATGAAGGAGACCCACTTGTGGGCCGAAAGCTACGACCGTCACCTGCGCGATATTTTGGATTTGCATTCAGAACTAGCTCAGGTAATTGCACGTGAAGTACAAATCAAACTGACCCCGCGGGAAGAAACTGAACTGACGCAGGCACACCGAGTTGATCCAAGAGCCTACGAATGGTGCCTGAAGGGCCGCTATCACTGGAACCGACGCAGCCGCGAGGGACTCCTTCAAGGTGTCAAATGTTTCCAAGCAGCGATCGCTGAAGACCCCACCTACGCTGCGGCCTACGCTGGGTTGGCTGACTGCCTGACCGTATTGCACTGTTACTGCCTGGCGGGTCCGGCTGACAGTGGCGCCCAAGCCAAAGGGCCGGCGATACGGGCTCTCGAACTAGAGCCTGGTCTGGGGGAGCACACGCATCAGTAGGCTGGGTCAAGATGTGGTATGACTACGATTTCATCGGGGCAGAAAGAGAATTCGAACGATGCATCGAATTAAATCCGCGTTATGCCATCGGATATCAGTGGTACGCGTTCTATCTCAGCATGATGGTGCGTTATGAGGAAGCTTACGCTGCGATCAAGCGGGCCATTCGTCTTGATCCTCTTTCCATAGTTATTCAATGGTCTCTCGGATTCATCTATTGGAATGGTCGCTTTTACGATCGGGCGATAGACCAGCTCGAAGCGACTTTGGAACTGGATGCGCACTATGCGCCGGCACATGCAACGCTCGCTTGGGTGTATCGGTGCAAAGGCGAGCATGAATTGGGCATTGCCGCGGCCCGGAAGGCGGTTGAATGTGCGACAGGTGCTTCGTTTTACCTCGCGTTCCTCGGAGAAGCGTACGCGGCTGCGGGGCAGCAAGACGAAGCGGAGAAGTTGCTCGCTCAGTTACAGGTGCTTTCCAAGCAACAATACGTGACGACCTATCACACGGGGCGCATCTATGCCAGCTTGGGCAAAATAGACGAAGCCTTCGCTTGGTGGGAAACCGCATACCGCGAACGAGCGTCCTGGCTCATATTTCTCAAGACCGATCCCATGCTCGATGACTTGCGCTCCGACCCTCGCTTCCAAGATCTGATGCGTCGAATGAACTTTCGGCCGTAGACCTCATCCGAGACGAATGGCAAAGCAGCATAATGCCAGCCGTAAAGCGGGTCAGTCGCCTTCGACAATAACATCGGCCCGGTCGCAGGTTATCCGCCAAGCAGCCAGAACGCGGTCCCGTCAAAATAGCGTGCCCCTTTCGTGAGGGGTGAGTGTAAAGGCCTGTTTTACGCCAATTCAGAGAAGTGCCGCGCAAATCCGAGAGCGGCGTTCACTGGCGAAAAATCGCCATTTCACCAACGATGCCGATAGTAGATGGTCCTGACCGTCACCCCGGAGGCGCTGCGGCATTCTGGCCGATGCCGAGCGCCTGAGGTCGATGAATAAGCGATGGGTAATTTAGCCGTGTAACGGCGGCTAAGAGCCGCCCGCGCTTTGTTGGCTTTGCGGCTCGGCTGAAGCCGGGCTTTCCGACAAGCGTTGATGAGTCGGCAACGACTTCTAGTTCAAGTCGTTGAGTTGCACGATGCCGAAAGGACCGCCGCCGAAAGAACTATCGACGACCACCAGCGTGCGAATCTGGCCCGCGGTGAGAGTCAAGGAAAAGGTCAGGGCGTTGAGGATGTTCTGCGTTCCAGCGACCGTCATGATCACGTCGTAGCTGCCAGTTGCCAACACCTGGTATTGGGTCGCGGTTTGAAAAGCCACGTTCGGAATACTCGGGCTCAAACCGCCTATGCCAGTCCCCTGGGTCACGATATAGACGTCGACGGGGTTGGCTGAGAAGGAAGAGTGAATGATTTTGACCTTCGCGTTTCCGGTAGTCGGCGCGGTATTGTCATCGGGGTAAAGCTTCAGGATGAAACTACTGTTGGGAGCGGTGTTCTGCAGAAGGATCGTGCTGTCTCCGCTGCCCAGGTTCTCGGTATCGCTGGCGATGGCGTTCGTGGTGTTGCCGTTGGGGAAGACATCAAACTTGTGGTTGCCGGAACTGCTGCTGTGATAGGTGGCGGTCTGGGCAAACCCGATTGCGGTTTGCACGGATTTGCCGTCGACCTGAAGGTCAACGCTAATGGCGGGTATCCCGGTGGCGGTTTGCATGAAGCGGTAACGGGCTTTGCTCGAGCCGCAGCCTGCGGCCAGCAAGAGGGAACTCAGGCAAATCAATGCAACGGCGAACGGGAGAATCCTTGAAAGCTTGCCTCTCATTGCTACGCTCCTGTAAAAAATCTAAAAAACGCACGCCGACGCCCTATGGACCTCGTTGGATGCGCACTGGCCGGGGCGAGATGCTCCGCTACGGGGCAGTGTGCCTCGACGGTCAACGCGTCACAGGTCGCGAGGACCGGCTGTGCAAGAATTATGCCGATTGCACGAGACAGGGTTTCCGGATGAGTAATCGTATCATTGCCGCGATTCAGAAAGTGCCGCGGGGGCGGGTGTCGACGTATGGCGCGATCGCCAAGGCGGCCGGGTATCCGCGAGGGGCGCGGCTGGTGGCGCGGACTCTGCGTGGGGCGGGGGGGCTGAACTGGCACCGGATTCTTGGGGCCGGCGGGGAGATTAAGCTGCGCGGGCATTCGGGACTGGATCAGCGGTTGCGGCTTGAGATGGAGGGTGTGACGTTTCGGGGGCGGCGCGTGAATATGCGGCTGCATGAGTTCAAGTTTGGGGCTAGTCGGAAGAAAAAGATTTTAACCGCTAAGGGCGCTAAGAAGGGCCGCAAAGGACGCTGAGAAAACCTTAGAGCGATGCCGTTGAGCGCTCCGGGCATGGTTAGGTTGAATTGAGGTTCGTGCCTCCCACCCTTCGTGTTTAAATCGCGAAGGGTGGGGCAGCCTTGGGTTGGGAGTCCTTCGCTACGGCGTTTTGAATCTCTCGTCGATTTCTACCTGGTAGCCGGAGACTACTTTGTTGGTTTCGTTCGCCATTCCAACTACTGCCATCAACTCCTTGAACATTGCGTCGGTCATGCCTTTGCCGCGGGCTCCTGCGGTGTGCGAAGCGATGCAATAGCCGCATTGGTTGCTGACGCTGACGGCGAGATAGACCAACTCTTTGGTCAGCGGATCGAGCGCTCCGGGCGCCATGATCTGCTTGATGTCTTCCCATGTGCGCTTGAGGGTTGCGGGGTCGTGCGCGATGGCTTTCCAGAAGTTGTTGACCCAGTCGGTCTTGCGGGTGGCCATGATGTCGTCGTAGACGGCGCGGACTTCTGGGGTAGCGTCTTTGTATTCGATGAGACCCAAGGTGGACACAGAGTTTCTCCAGAATGAGTTGAAATCGTGGCAATGAAATTCTGAGGCTAAAAGCCCTTCTATGTTACTAGGCTGCGAAAAAGTCGCCGAAGGGCTAAAAGCATACCTCAGGCGCTAAAGCGCTGATATTGTGAACGACTTGGCGGCACGACTGAAGTCGTGCCCTTCCCAAAGCGCGCGCGAGCCAAGAGTTCCCGGCCGCCTTTGAAGTAGTGCGGCACCCAAACCTGGGCGCATCGGAGTGCTTCCGCAAAGAGTGATGCGGACTACTTCCGCGCCGGGAGTTCTCCCTCGAGCAAGGTGCCGAGCTGGTCGGCTGGGCAGCGCAGTCCGATGTAGAACTGACCGAACAGGGCGTAAACGGCGCTGACGTGGTCGAAGCGCATTTCGTAGATTAACTTTTTGAAGACCAGCGGGTCGTCGGCGAAAAGGTCGACGCCCCACTCCCAGTCGTCGAAACCGATGGAGCCGGTGATGATCTGCTTCACTTCTCCGGCGTAGCGGCGGCCGACCATGCCGTGTTCGCCCATCTGGCGCGCGCGTTCTTCAATGGGCAGCGTGTACCAGTTCTTGTCTTCGCCGCGCTTGCGGTCCATGGGATAGAAGCAAGCGTAGCGGTTTGGCGGGATGGCCGGGAAGAGGCGCGGCCGCATGGCTTCCTTTTGGCGGGCGAGGGTCTCGCGAATTTCCCGGCTCCACTCCTCCGAGTGCGGTTCGATCCCGCGATCGACGAGTGCTTTGTAGATCTTTGTGGTGGATTCGTAGAGGCCGAGCTCGATGATCGAGAGGTAAGAAGTCGACGGCTCCCAGTACTGGCTGAGCCGCGTCCAGCTAAGCTGCAACTCGGCCCGATTGAGATCGTCGAACGAGTCGCGGAAGTGAATGAACATCAGATCGCCCTTATGGCCGAGCAGGGAATAGAAAGCGGATGGACTGGCGGCGTTTTTCTCCATAGCTTCCATGACGGGGATCGCTTCGTTAATGATCTCGCGGCGCTCGGCGTCGGGGAGCTGGCGCCAGGCGCTCCAGCGGAAGCGCATCATCTGGTGGAGGACGCTGTAGCCCTCAACCGTAAGGGGAACTGCTGGGATTTCTGTGGCAGTCGCCGCTGCGGGATGGGCAGGTCTGGTGGTCGTCATTGATCGATCCTTCCGTTTGCGCACTTATTGTACCTGCGCCGGTGGGGACCCGCGAGAGGTCGAGCGTGCTGGCCGGTGTGCGAGGATGCCGACACTGGTGCCGGAGCATTTACAATACTGACCATCCTTCGTGAAGGCATTTTTCTGCATATGGTGAAAGCATTCGCGTGCCTGCTGGTGGCGCTGAGCATTACGTATCCTTCGTTAGCGCAGAGTCCTCCGTTAGCGCAGAGTCCTCGGCTTTGGGTGCTGAGCGAGCCGAATTCCGTTATCGAGTACGATCCGGCAACCTTCGCGCGGAAGGAATTGGTGAAGGTCCCCGACGAAGTCGCCAAGTCTGCGCGGATTTTCCAGATCAATCACAAAGGCCAGATGCTCTACGCGCCCAACAGCGACGATCCGTCGCCTGATGTCGGCAAGGGCGGGGACAAATTCTGGTTGTGGGACGGACATGCGGCCAGTTCTTTGGGCCGGGAGATGATTCGCATTTCGTCGCAGGCGGGATCGAATCAGAAAGTGAGCGAAGCGTCGCCGTGGCCATTTCTTTCGGCGGACGGAACGCATCTCTTCTGGTTCTCAAACCTGTACAACAAGCTGGAGCGCGAGAATGTGGAGCTCACGGTGACGACCACATTCCGGGCGTGGCGTTCGGATCTTGCGAGCAAGGACAAGCAGGAACTGGCGACGTTTGATTTTGCGGAATGCCGCTGCGCGACGGGCGCTTGTACCGAGACATGTCCGGAGGCGCGCTTCTGGGTGCCGGACGGCGGCGTGGAGGACTATTTCTTCCTGACGCGGGTGATTCAGGGACAGACGGAAACGAAATATCTAAGTAGCACGCTTTACAAGCAGTCGGATGCGACGTGGAATGGTACGGAACTGGTGCAGCCGCTGCAGCGTGTGCTTGATTTGGCGGACGGCGGCGCGATCGTGATCAGCGCGATTCTCGATGTCGGGTGCTGCGGCTGGGAGAATCAAAGCAACGACCAGACGATCCTCACCAATCACGGCCGCATAGTGACGCTGTTCGACGAACGGGCGCAGTTCAAGAATCCGGACTACGATGTCAGTTTTTTCACGGAAAACGCGAAGCTCGCGCCGGGCAATGCTCATGTCGCGATGACGATCGAGGCGAGTGCGAAGTCGAGCGCGCCGATTCAGCTCGCGGAGCAGGGCCAGGCGAATCCTGGGGAGTCTGCTGGCATCAGAAGAGCTCTAGCGGATATGCCGGCGGTTGAGGTGGTGAGCGCGGCCGATGCGAGCAAGCGATCGGCCTATCTGCCGCATTCGTATTTTGTCGGGTGGATCAGCGAGAAGGAAATCCTGCTGGTCGAGAACCATGTGCTGGTTGCGTACAACATTACGACGGCGACCCGGCGAAGGTCGACGATCAAGGTGGCGGATCCTTCGTTTGTGTTTGTGCGGTGAGGTTTGGGCGATACCATCGACGGCCCGCGTCATCGAGTTCGGAAGAGCAAACCTCAGCGGCTAAAGCCGCGATCTTCCGTCGCTCTGTGGCACGACTGAAGTCGTGCCCTTCCCTAATCACATGGACGGCGAGGACGCACCTTCGACAAGCTCAGGGCAGGCACTCGCGACTGCCGGGGGGACGCCGGCGCTCCTGTTGCCAGTTAGTCGGACCAGTGGCGCGGCTTGCGATCCCAGCGGTGGGGCTTCAGCGCGGCCAGCTGGGTGGGACTGAGTGGGGGAGCATCGCTGACGGCGATGTTGCCGCGGACGTGCTCGGCCTTCCGCATCCCGACAATCGTTGTGCTGACGACCGGATTGGCGAGAATAAAGCGCAGCGCCAGATCGGGCAGGGTCATGCCGGGGGGCACAGCTTGCTTGAGTTTTTCTACCCGGGGGATGGTTGCTTTCATGTTTTCCTCACCGAAGTATTTCGCTCTCCAATCACTCTCGGGGAAGCGGGTTTCGAGAGTCATCCTGCCCCCGAGGCTGCCTTCGTCGAGAGGGACGCGCGCGATGATGCCGATGTTCATTTCCTTGCACAGCGGGAAGAGCTTGTCCTCCGGCGCCTGATCGAAAATGTTGTAGATAACCTGGATGACGTCGACCAAGCCGGTGCGGATGGCTTTGATGCCGTTCTCGGGCTCCCAGCGATTGAGGCTTAGGCCGAAGGCGTGGATCACGTCTTCGCTTTTGAGGCGCTCGACCGTGGTGCGGAATTCGGACTCGTCGGTCCAGCTATCGTCCCAGACGTGGTACTGCAGGACGTCGATGGTGTCGACGCCAAGCTGTTTGCGGATTTTGTCGGCGTACTTGAAGACGTGGTCGGCGGGGAAGACGTCGGCGTACTTGTACTTGGGGAGCGCGGGCCATTGCAGATTCTTCGGAGGGACTTTGGACGCGGCGTAGATGCGCTTGGCGGGATTGTTCTTCATCGCTTCGCCGAGGAAGCCGTCGCTTTGTCCGTTGCCGTAGGCCCAGGCGGTGTCGAAGAAGTTGCAGCCCAGATCAATGGCGAGCTGGAGCGCCTGGCGGGCTTGCTTGGTGTCGGCGTCGCTCCATCCGCTCATGCCCCAGAGGCCGGTGCCGATGTCGCTGACTTCGAAGCCGGTGCGTCCCAGCGTGCGGTATTTCATGTATGTGCTCTCCCCAAAATTTCTACAGATTACTTCAACTGAAAATATCCGAGTAAGACTAACAGAGAGGCTTGGGATGTTGTGCGTAACGCGACGGCCGACGGGCGAGGACGCCGGTCGCTCCATCGACCAATTTATGACCGGGTCGGGGCTGTTTGCAGTTGTAGTTTCCGCCAGCGGGAGCGAGGACGCCTCCGCGACTGCCGGCGAGACCCTTCGACTTTGCTCAGGGCAGGCCGCGGCGGTACAGTGGGATTTAGTGTTTGGTGGGCCAGAGAACGGGTTGTGTGCGGTTCAGGCCGTAGACCAAGGACAGGATCACGAAGGAGGCGGCCAGCAGGAGCAGGGAAGTTTGTCCGGCGGATGAGAAGTCGAGGGCTTGCACGTTGTCGTAGATGGAAATCGAGACGGTGCGCGTGGAGCCCGGGATGTTGCCGCCGACCATGAGTACAACACCGAACTCGCCGAGCGTGTGGGCGAAGGTGAGGATGAGACCCGTTAGGAGTCCTGACATGGAGAGCGGAAGCACGACCCGCAGGAAGGTGCGCACGCGCGAAGCGCCGAGCACGGCCGAGGCGGAGATGAGCTTCGGATCGACAGAGGTGAATGCCGCCAGCACGGGCTGCACCATGAAGGGCAAGCTGTAAATCACGGAGGCGACGACGAGTCCTTCGAAGGTGAAGGGCAGGCCGTGGCCTCGGAGGCGCTCGTAGATTTTTCCGAAGGGGCTGTGCGGGCCGAGCGCGAGCAGAATGTAGAAGCCGAGAACCGTCGGTGGCAAGACGAGGGGAAGCGCCACGACCGCTTCGACCAGGAACTTCCAGCGCCATTGCCAGAACGCCAGCCAGAAGGCGAGGGGGACGCCGATCAGGACGAGGACGGCGCAGACCACCAGGTCGAGCTTGATTGTCAGGATGAGAGCTTGCCAGTCCATGAGTCGAGTTCCGTCGGCTATTTCGTTGCCGGTAGCGCGGCTATCGCGCCGCCCACGTTGTCAGCCCTTTGGGGACGTTCGCGCTATCTGGATTTCTATCATGTCCCAGGCGAAGGGGCCCTCTTGAATTTTGCGTTGTGCGAGGAGGTTCGCGGTCAGGCCCAGTTTTGCGAGGGATGCATTCGCGGCCTCGAGGGCTGATCTGGGATCCTCGGTGAGGACCAAGATGCGGCGATCGAGGGGCGGCGCTTTGGGGCCCGGATCGGGGAAGGTTTCGCTTTGCAGGCGGTAGGCCCAGAGGTAGGTCGACGCCACGTCGCGATAGAGGCGGCCGAGGCGGGATTCTCCGTCGTACCAGAAGAAGAGATTGCCTTTGGGATCGAGCGACTGCACTGTGTGGATGCTGTCGACGATCGCGAGCAGAGCGGACTTCTGGGAGGCGTCGTCGTGGGGCAGAGAGCCGTGGTTCCAGGTGCGCGTGCTGGTGGCGGCGTTGAGGGTCCCGAGGCCGACGGCCAGCGCCACGATCGCGATGGCGCCCAGGTACTTGATCTGCCTTCCGACCGCTACGAGTGCGGTTGCGCCGATGGCGAATGGGACGAGCATCGGGTGCGCGGTGAGCGGGTGCAGATCCACCCGCGGGATGAATGGTAAGACGCCGGCGAGAAACACTGATGCATAAACAAACGCGATGCCGGCCTTGCTAAGCCCGTGCGTGACGATGGCAATTTGTGAGCCGAGGGCGAGGAAGACCGCAGGCATGAGGTAGCTCGCATAGGTGGGGAGCTGCAAGACAGGCTGCCCGACCAACTGCCAGAGAATCATAATCACGACATTGAGGAGAAGATATCGCTGCCAGAACAAAAGGAAATCGGTATTCGGAATCGACAAGAGGCTTCGTCGTCGTGAGACGCAGACGATCGCGCCCACCGTTGCGAGTGCGGGGACGATCAACCAAGTGGCGCCGGCGATCCAGCCGTAGGTGGAATCGTTGTAGGGGTTGCGATGAATGACAATTTTCGCGGCCATTCCCACGGAGTTGATGAAGAAAAGAAAACGGCCGTTGATGGCCATGTTGAAGAGGCCGTAGAGCACGGTGACGAAAGCGAATCCCCACGCGAAGGGCTTCCATTCCACGGTGGACCGGCGATGGCCCATTTCGCGTCGCGCGAAGTAGTAAAAGCCGAAGACCAGCGGGGAGAAAGAAATTAGAAAGAATTGGCAGTACACCGTCTTCGCGGCGAGTGCGCCTGCGGCCACCAGCCACCACTTCGGACAATTGGAACGCGCGGCGCTCGCAAGGCAGGCGAGCGTGAGCAGGACGTACATGTTGCCAGCGCCGTCGATGTAAGGCCAACCCACGCTCCACAAAAAGTAGGAATGGAACGCCATCATGGTGGTCGCCAGCAGCGCCGCCGGTCGGCTCACGGTGACCTTCAGAATCAGGTAGAGGGGCAGGATCGATGCGTAGAAAACCACTAGATGCAGAACGTAGGTCGCGACCAGCGGGGAGAAGAGGTGATACACGACCGCGCCGGGGACGGTCCAGGTAAGGCGTGTCGTGAAGTAGGCGCCTTTGAAAGTGCGAATGTGCTGCGTGAGGTCGAAGAAGAATCCGAAATACATCCAGGGGTCGATGAATCCGAAAGAGCTGGTGGGATAGGCGAAGAGCCAGGTGGTGTCCAGGTAGAGCACCACCCAGGGTAGAGCCAGAATCAGGAGCAGGGCGGGATCGAATTTGACGCTGCGAGTCGGGGGAAGGGCCGATGAGCTTTTGGTAGAGGCGGTCGTTAGTTCGTTCACGCTCATTTGGTTCGGACAGTTCTTTACCGCGGTGCACTGGTCGGGACGGTGACGCGCAAGGAGACTGGTCACGTTAACACATCAGCAGGAAATTCACGCGTCGTAGAATGTGGAGCGCCCTGGCGGACAAGAGTGTCCGCCCCACACACGCCTTGGCTAAAGATACTGAACTCGACCGGCTGCGCGTGGTTCTCGTGGCCACCCGCAATCCTCTGAACCTGGGGGCGGCTGCGCGCGCCATGAGCAACTTTGGATTTCTTAATCTGCGGGTGGTGAATCCGTACGACGCGGCTTTTCGCGAAGCGCGGTCGGCGGTCGGGGCTGCCGCCGTGATGAAAAGTGCCAGCGAGTATCCAGTGCTTGCGGATGCAGTGGGCGATTGCTCTCTCGTTGTGGGCACGACGACGCTGCGCAATCGGGAGCAGCACCAGGCGCTTTATCGATTGGAGGAGGGAGGCCGGCGTATTCGCAAGGCGCTTGCTTCTGGACGCGTTGCGTTGTTGCTTGGGTCGGAGAAGGTTGGGTTATCGAATGACGACCTCAGTCACTGCCATTGGTTGATGCATATTCCCACGCGGGAAGCGCATCCTTCGATGAATCTTGGGCAAGCGGTGGCGGTCTGTCTGTATGAGTTGATTCGGGGAGGACGCGTTAAGGCCGTGGCTGCGAGGCCGAAGGCGGCCAGCGCGCGGGAACTGGAGCGTTTGACTGAGATCCTGGTGGAGACGCTCCGTGACAGCGGTTATTTGGGGGCGAACGCCTCTGATGTGACAACAGCAAAGATTCGTCGCCTGGTGCGGAGGTTGAAACTCGACGGTGCAGATGCGGAGCTGTTGCTCGGAATGTTACGCCAGATTCAGTGGAAAGTTCGTGCGCAGTAATGCTGCGGGATCGGTCATTTTTTATGCCGATCGGATCGAGGGCTGCGTTTCGTGGACAAGTTTAGGTTCGTGCTTCCCACCCTTCGAGAAGTTTGAAACCGCGAAGGGTGGGGCAGGTCGTGTCAATTGAAGCTCGTACTTCTTTACTGCATGCCTAGTGACGCCGCGATCTTCTTCTTGTAGTCCTGCGCCTTGGCAATCGCCTCTGCTTCGTTGACGGTTAGAAGCTTGCGATCCCTCATCACGGGCTTTCCGCCGATGATTACGGTTGAGACATCGCTGCCTTTGAGCGCGTATGCGATTTGGGCGTAGACCTCGTACATCGGGACCGCGTTGGGCTTGTCGAGGTCGAGCAGGACCAGATCCGCCTTTTTGCCCGCTTCGAGCGATCCGATTTCTTTCTCCATGTGTAGGGCGCGGGCGCCGTCAATGGTGGCCATTTCTACGGTAGCTTTCGCGTTCAAGGCTAGCGGATCGCCCTTCGTGATTTTCGCCAGCTTGGCAGCCAGGTCCATTTCTTCCATGATGTCGAGATCATTGTTGCTGCCAGCAGGACCGTCGGTGCCGAGGCCGACAGCGACACCAGCGACACGCATCTCAGGCACGGGTGAGACGCCGCTGGCTAGCATCATGTTGCTTGAGGGATTGTGTACGCAGCCGACGTGGCGGTCGGCAAGAGTCTTGCGGTCGGCGGCGTCGACGAAGATGCAATGAGCCGCGACCACGTCGGGGCCAAGCACTCCGACTTTGTCGAGATACTGCACGGGCGACATACCGTTCTGCTTCTGCGAGTCGTCCCACTCCTTTTTCATTTCAGAAACGTGGATCAGGATCGGCGCGTGATACTTGCGGGCGAGCGCGGAGGTGTCTTCGAGAGTCTTCTTCGAACATGTGTAGATGGAGTGAGGCGCGACTGAGGCGTGAATCAGGGGGTCGCCCTGCCACTTCTTGAGGAAGGCCTCAGTGTAGGTGAGCATGGCGGCTTCGTTCTTGTTGTCGGGAGCCGGGAAGTCGATGAAGGTCTCGCCCAGCACGCCGCGCATGCCTGCGGCTTTGGTTTCTTCGGCTACTGCATCTTCGAAGTAGTACATGTCGGCGTATGTCGTCACACCAGCGCGAATCTGTTCAGCTGCCGCCAGACGCGTTCCCCAGCGGACGAATTCTTCCGTGACGTTCTTGGCCTCGGCGGGGAAGATGTATTTGCGGAGCCAGTCGTCGAGCGTGACGTCGTCGTGGAGGCCGCGGAAAAGCGTCATGGGGACGTGCGTGTGGCCGTTGATGAAGCCGGGAAGGACGAGTTTGCCGGATGCGTTCAGTGTGTCGGGTGCGGAATACTTCCCTTCAATCTCGGTGCGCGAGCCGACCGCTACGATGGAGTCGCCTTTGATGGCGAGGGCGCCATCGTCGAGGATGGTGCGGCCTTCGTTCATGGTGACGACAGTTCCGCCGGTAACGAGCAGGTCGACTTTTTCTTTTGCTGATTGGGACCAAGCCGAGGGGATGTTGACGGACAGAACCAAGATTGCGAGTGGAATCAATTTGGTCGGACGGAAGTTCATGCGGAGGAGATTAATGGGAGGTGAGGCGAAATGCAAAGGCTGGACAAACAGTGAGCCGGCTGAAATCGCCTTCCTGTTTTCGCCGCTGAGGGCGAGACGCCGGCGCTACGGAAACCCTACTTTTCCATTAGAAGAACTTTTTCTGCGTTGTCTACTTCGGTTAGCTTGACCTCGATCACTTCATTCATTGAAGTCTGCACAACTCGGCCGATGAAGGCGGCTTCGATTGGCAGCTCGCGGTGGCCGCGATCGATCAGGACGCAGAGTTGAACGCGGCGGGGTCGGCCGTGGGAGAACAGCGCGTCGAGTGCTGCGCGAATGGTGCGGCCGGTGAACAGGACGTCGTCGACCAAGACGATATTCTTGTCTTTGATGTCGAAGCCGACTTCGGATTTTTGGACTACGGGCTTGGGGCCGAGGGTGGAGAGATCATCGCGATAGAACGTGATGTCGAGTGTGCCTACGGGGATGGGGACATCTTCCATGCGCTGGATGATTTTTCCCAGGCGCTCGGCGATGGGAACCCCACGGCGGCGGATACCGACCAGCCCGAGACCTTCCACGCCATTGTTCTTCTCGGCGATTTCGTGGGCCAGGCGGACCAGCGTACGCTCGATTTCGGAAGCCGACATCAGTTGCGCCTTCTGGCGCAGTCCGGATTTTGGGGATGTACTTTTCGTAGCCATAAACCGCTGCATCATACGTGGATCAAGCCGCCATCCGCAAGGATGTTTGCATCATTCTTGTCAGTGCGAGGACGCTCAGGCGGCGCGGTGGTGGATCCTGGACAACACTTCCTTGGTCGTGGTGAGCTTTGCGCCCATGGCCTCGAGTTCGGCCAACGTTTTGCGCCCTTCCTCAGGATTCAGCGTTTCGATGGCGTCGGTGATGATGGAAACCTTCCGCCCTCGTTCGAGCAGGCCTTTGGCGGCCAGGCGGACGCAGTACTCGGTGACAACTCCGAAGATCAGGAACTCGGCGTGCGGCGGGAAATGGGAGACGAGCTTGTCGGCGTGGGAACTCTCGAAGATGTCGAGGGTCTCTTTCTCGAGCAGAACTTGTTTGTGTTGCAGAACGTCGTTGGGAAATTCGTGGGTCTTGTTGGGTACGCGGGTGACGTCGTCGGTCAAGGCTTCGTTGACGAACTCGCTGCCCTGAGTGCCTTTCACGCAGTGGGGAGGGAAAGTCTGGAATTCGGGATCGTCGGGGGAGTGGAAGCATCCGTGAGAAACGAGGAAGACGTGCTTATTGTGCGCGGCGGCAGTGAGTTTTGCGATGTTGGGTAGCAGTTTCTCAGCGCCGGGCACGTACAGTTTTCCGCCGGGCAACATGAAGTCGGCCTGCGTGTCCACTTCCCACAAAACCAGATCCAGAGGTAACATGCCATCTCCGTTGAAGCAGCGACGAGTGCGGTTGATCCAGCTTATACAGCTTCGGTGACGGGTGACAAGGGACTGCCGACGGCTGCGGATCCGGCACCGCGAGGAGCGAAGGAACCGATGGCTCAGGAAGAGTCTTCCAAGGCAAAGACACAAAAACGCGTGGTCGTGCGGAATATCGGGTTGATGCTTAGCGGCGATCTGAACCAGCCGGTTCTTGATGCCGATACGATTGTCGCGGTCGACGGGAAGATTGCTGCGGTCGGAAAGCAGAAAGACGTCGATACGGAAGGCGCGGCGGTGGTGGTCGACGCCAAGGGAGTAGCGGTTGCTCCCGGACTGATCGACAGTCATGTACATCCCGTGGCCGGCGATTGGACTCCGCGGCAGAACCAACTGGGATGGATCGACAGCTATCTGCATGGCGGTGTGACGTCGATGATTTCGGCGGGCGAGGTGCACACGCCCGGACGGCCGAAAGATGTCGTTGGCCTGAAGGCGATGGCCATCTTCGCGCAGCGAGCTTTTCAGGCGTTTCGGCCCGGTGGCGTGCGCATTCACGCCGGCGCTCCGGTCATTGAGCAAGGGATGGTCGAGGAGGACTTCAAGGACCTCGCAGCGGCGGGAGTGACCATGCTCGGCGAAGTGGGGCTGGGCAGCGTGAAGGACGGTACGACGGCGCGGCAGATGGTGGCATGGGCCCGAAAGCACGGCATTCAGAGCACGATTCATACCGGGGGACCTTCAATCCCGGGGTCGAGCCTGATCGATAAAGACATCGTGCTGGCGGCAGATGCGGATGTGATCGGGCACATTAACGGGGGACACACGGCGCTTCCCGACGATCAGATCACCGCGTTGTGCGAGAAGTCGCCGCGGGCGATTGAAATTGTGCACAACGGGAACGAGCGTGCGGGACTACTGGCCCTGCGCACGGCGGGCGAGTTGAAGCAGTTGCACCGGGTGATTTTGGGAACGGATTCGCCGGCGGGCTCGGGCGTACAGCCGCTGGGGATTGTGCGGCTGATTGCTCTGCTGTCGTCGCTGGGGAATGTTCCGGCGGAGGTGGCGATTTGTTTCGCTACCGGGAATACGGCGAAGATTCGCAACCTGAATTGCGGGTTGATTGCGCCGGGACGTGATGCGACGTTCCTTTTTATGGACAAGGCGCAGCATTCGGCTGGCTCGACTTTGCTGAAGAGCATTCAGGCGGGGGATTTGCCGGGCATTGGGATGGTGATGATCGATGGAGTTGTGGCGGCGCAGCGGAGCCGGAATACGCCTCCGGCGACTCAGGTGCCGGAGATTGTGTAGAGGGTTGGCCGGGGTGTCGTCCCCTGAAGGGGACTCGCGGTTTTGGTGCGCTACCCCCGCACTGACGTGCGGGGCTGATGTCTGGCGTCGCTGCGCGACTGATAGCGTGTAGGAAGACGTTGCATTGGCGAGGGCGAGGACGCTGTCGCGACTGCCGGCGAGACGCCAGCGCTACAGAATAGCGACGCGTGAGCTAGCTAATGACAGCCCACGCTACATACCAGGCTTGATTCAGCGCAGGCCGTCTTCGCCCTTGATTTGATCTTTGCTTAGGCCGCCGACTCGTGGCAGGGGACGCCCGCTATCCGTCACTGCGACGGCCACCATGATTTCGTTGGCGCGGGGCGCGTCGTTGATGCGGACTTCCATGCCGTCGAAGTGGCTGCGCACGAAGGCTGCGTCCTTGTGGCCGAGCGGGATGTCGAGGGGCACGCCGAGTCCGCCACGCTTTTTTGATGACGGGATGAGAGCTGCTCCCTTGCCTAGAACCTTCCTGACCGGCGTGCCGAGCTTGGGGTGCAGGATAGCGGCCGCGTGCTCAAGTTCTCCATTCTCGCCGACGGCGGCGGCCTTGCCATAGCTTTCTGCGGTGTGGCCGGGAATGCCTAGCGCGGCGACAGCTCTTTGCGTGAGCAATTCGCCGAGTTCTTCGCCGATGGTCATCAACTCGGAAAGATCTTCCACATACTTTCCGGCGCATGGGTTTTCGATGACTGCGACGGCGGCGGCTCGGCGCGTGGGAGGACTTACGGCGCGCCCCATCTCGGTCTGCGTTTCTTCCAGAAAGACTGCGATCTTGCGGATGTTGGCTCTCATCGCAGCCCGTCCTCTCCTTTGATCTCGGATACCTTGAGCCCGCCGACGCGGGCGTGGATGCGCGGGCCGGTGGTCATCACCAGAGCGAGCAGAATTTCGTCGGCGCGGGGAGCGTCGGCAAGTCCGACTTCGATAGCGTCGAAATGACTGCGCACATAGGAAGCGTTGATGTGGGTGATGGGAACGTCGAGACGTGTGCCGGGGCCGCCAACTTTCTTGGTGGAGGCGACAATCGCCTTGGCGCCGCCGAGTACTTCGCGCATAGCATAGCCGCCCGGTACGTGCCAGAGGGCTCCGTGCTCGAGTTCTCCCGCGCTGCCAACGATGGCGCCTTTGCCGTAGCTTTCGACTGCCTTGGCATCGCCGCCCAGCGCGGCAACGAGGGACTTGGCCATCTCGAGGCCGAGGGGTTTCAGATCGTCCATGAAGCCGGCTATGTTGGGGACGTACGCGCCTGCGTAGGGATTGTGAATGACAACGAGCGCTACGGCGCGGCGGAGGGGTGTTGAGGCTGGAGGGCCTCCTTCATGGAAGATTTCTTCGACGGCCGTCAGCTTTTTGCGAACTGCCACTTCAGGCATGGATCAGGCCCCGATTGTCGATGGTTTGTCCTTGCGGGGTCAATTGCAGAGGACTGCCCAACATACGCGTCTCGCCACGGAGATGCAACGCTGCGGCGCGGATCAGGCCTTCGGCAAGCAGCGTCGTTGCAGTCGTTACTCCGGCGGTGAGGGCCTGATCGACATCGTGCGATTTTAGTGGCCCCACTTGTTGCGTAACCAGACGATCGCCGAGGTCGTTGTCGGGCGCGAGTTCACGGGCGGATATTCGTGAGATGCTTGGGTGTCCGGGGAGATCGACAGCGTTCGCGATGATGGTGGCAGCGGCGTCGGCCATCGCGGCACGATCGGCAAGCACGGTCACTGCGTCGGCGATGCCGAGGGAGAAACTGCGTCCGCGCCAGCCGCTGGTGGCGATGCCGCGCACAGATTGGGTCGCTTCGAGGAGAGCGGAACCGAACAAAGATCCGCCTTCGGGGTTGTCGACCATTCCCGCGATGAAGTGCCCGCGTTCCAGGTGCAAGGCGATGTCGCCGCCGTCGTTCACGTAGGCGCGGTCAAGGTGCGCGGCGCTGGTCATTGCTGCCAGGATTTCTTCTGCCACTGCACCAGCGACGGCCGCCATGGGAGTAATGAACCAACGGTCGGCGTAGGGCGCCACAGCCGCCACCATTCGCTGGGCGACGGGTCGGTGCGTGTGTGGGGCACGCGGGCCGGCTGGGGTCCGCAGGTTGGGCAGTTCCGCACAAAGTTCGTCGAGGACGGTGACGAAACGATCAGCGGCTGCGCGGTAGGCGGCTTCGATTTCGGGAGGCGGGCCGAATGCTTCGAGGACGATGTCGATCGGGCCATCGTGCAGATGCAGGCGGCGTCCATCGGGCAGGAAATGAATCTGTGCGCGGTTCTTCAAGGCTGGCCGCGCTTTTCGGGCGAGATGGGCCACGGGTTCTCAGCACGCGCGGGGACGTGCCGGCGGCCGTCGTCAGGAGCGATCGAACTCAACGGGCGGACGTGATCCATGTAGCCGCCGAGGTCGGCATAGTCCTGGAGCTTGAGGGTGAATTCGATCGGTGCCACGAGAGCGGGCGTGGGCACGTACCCGAAGGCATTTTCGGGCATGCGGCTCACGTCGACCATGAACGTGATCCCGCCGCCGGGCCAGATGTAGACGGGGGCGCCGCCGCACGTGACGCGCGTGAGGGCCTCGCGCACGGAGTTGGTGAGGCGGACGGGATTTTCGGTGACGCCGGCGCGGAGGGAGCCTCCGGCGCCGCCCATGAAGATCACCGAGCACATGGCTGGCTCGCAGTTTTCTTTGATGCGGGCAACGGACTCGCGGAGTTCGGAGGGGAGTTCGCGCGCTACGGGCTTCAATTCTTCGTCTAGCTCGAAGTAGGCGTGGTGCTCGCCGGTCGTGCTGACCATCAGCAGGCGCAATCCGGGCCATGCGATTTTTGGCTTGAAGGGTTGCAGGATGGTGAGCGGGTCTTCGATATTGGTGCCGCCCCATGCTGTGCCCGGTTCGGCAACTTGAAAGTAGCGTCCCGGAGTCGAGCGGCGTCCTTTGATCTTGATGCCGGTTTCTGGGACGCCTAGCAATTTGCCAGCCTGATGTTCGGAGAGGACGCCGGTGATGTGATCGTCGACAACAACTACGTCGTCCACCTTGCCGAACCACTGCTTGGCAAACATCCCGATCGTGGCCGAGCCGCAGCCAACGCGCATGCGCTCTTCGCGCACGTTGTCGATGACTGGGGGCCTGCCAGCTTGCACAACAACGCTGGCGCCTTCGTCCACGTTTAACTCGACGGCTTTTCCGTTGCAAAGATTCAGGAGCGCGTCGCAGGTGACGTTGCCTTCTTGGCGGCTGCCGCCGGTCAGGTGACGAACGCCGCCTAGAGAGAGCATCTGCGAGCCATACTCGCTGGTAGTGACGTGCCCGACAGGTTCCCCTTGGGCGCGGACGAGATTGCATTCGGGCCCGAGGTGGCGGTCGGTGTCGATCTTCACCTTTACGCCGCAGTAGCTGAAGATGCCCTCCGTGACGACCGTGACCATGTCGACGCCTTCGACTTCAGACGAGATGATGAACGGGGCGGGCTTGTAGTCGGGATAGGTTGTGCCGGCGCCGATGGCGGTAACGAAGGTTTGGGGATATCCAACGATGTTGCCGTCCCAGTCTTGTTCGCGGCCGAGGAAGGGAACGATCGACGTGCCGCGTTCGAGAGCGCGGTCGAGCACCACGTGCGGATCGACGCGAACCAGTTGGCCGTCGCGGTTGCCGTAACGGTCGCAGGCCCCCAACCGCCCGGGCTTGATGTAGCAGAGCACGGGGCAGGCATCGCAGCGGATGGCGTCGCCGTCAGGCATGGGAGGTGTCCTTCGCGCGTTGCGCGAGGATGGCGGCGCGGATGCGGTCGGGGGTTGCGGGGATCCGGTGGATGCGCACGCCGATGGCGTCGTGAATTGCGTTCAGAATCGCGGGTGCCGTCGGGATGACTGCCTGCTCGCCGATCCCTTTCGCGCCGAATGGGCCGATGGGCGACGGGTCTTCGATAAGGATCGATTCGACCGGCGGCATGTCTCCGGCGCAAGGGATGAGGTAGTCGTGCAGGTTCTCGCCTTTGCCGGGGAAGAACTCTTCCATGAGCGCGTGGCCCAGGCCTTGCGCGGCGCCGCCTTCGATCTGGCCTTCGATCAACGTCGGATTGATGGCGCGGCCCACGTCGTGCGCGGCTGTGATCTTGAGGACTCTGACCGTACCGAGTTCGGTGTCGACTTCGATGTCTGCCAGGTGGGCGCCGAATCCGTAGACGGCATACGGTATGCCTTGGCCGTTCTCATCGAGTGGCTTGGTGGGCGGATCGAAGGTGGCTTCGGCGGTCAGCACGTACCCGAAGGCGTCCACAGTGCGCGTGCTCAGATCGAGGGCGCACTCGCGCCGTTGGTCTTTGACTTTGATGCAGCCCTGGCCAAGCGTCAGGGTTGCGGGATCTTGGGCGTTGAGAAGGTTTAGGATGCCGGACCGCAGTTTCTCTCCCGCCATTGCCGCCGCCTTGCCCGTTACAAAAGTCTGGCGCGATGCCGACGTCTTGCCGCAGTCGGGCGTGATCGCGGTGTCTCCGGAAACGAGATCGAATTGCGCAATGGGAATCTGCATGGCGTCAGCGCAGATTTGCGTGACGATAGTATTCGAGCCTTGTCCAATGTCAACCGCGCCCTGATGCAGCGCGATGCGGCCGTCGGGCTTGAGGCCGATGCGGACCGTCGAGGGGTTCGGAAGGGACGTGTTGCCGCAGCCGTACCACATACCGGCGACGCCCACACCGCGGCGAATTGAATCTTTGGTGCTCGCGTTGAAGGCGGATGCTTCTTGGCCGGCAGCTTTCCACCTGGGGCGCAGCGCCTCGAAACAGGCGCGGATGCCGACGCCTTCTCCAAGCACCTGGCCGGTCACGGTGGGCGAGTCATCGTCGAGCGCGTTGAGGATGCGAAACTCCAGGCGGTCGATGCCGCAACGGTCGGCAAGATCGTCGTAGACCTGTTCTTGCGCGATGGCGGTCTGCGGGACGCCGAATCCCCGGAAGGCCCCGGCAGGAACGAGGTGCGTGTGTATCGCACGGGTGATGGCACGGTAGTGTGGCACCTTGTAGGGACCGGAGGCGTGCACGGGAACGCGGGCGGCGACGGTCGGCCCCCAGGAGGAGTACGCGCCCGTGTTGAAGTCGGCTGCGAAATCGAGCGCGAGCAATTTTCCATCGCGGGTTGCGCCCGCCCGCAAGCGCATGCTGGCCGGATGGCGTTTGGTCGTCGAAATGATCGACTCGCTGCGCGAGTAAACCATCCTCGCGGGACGATTCAGGTGCCACGCGGCCAATGCGACGAACGGCTGCACGGAAAGATCGAGTTTCGAGCCGAAGCCACCGCCCACTGCTGTAGGGATGATTCGCACAGCTTCGGCGGCGATGCCCAGGATTTTTGCGATGTCGGCACGGTCCATGTAGGGAGATTGCGTGCAGGCCTGTACCTCGATGGTGTCGCCCACGCGACGCGCAAATCCTGCCTCGGGCTCGATGTACGCGTGCTCGACGAAACCGGTTTCGTAGCTGTCTTCGACGACGAAGTCGGCAGTGGCGAGTGCGCGCTCGACGTCGCCACGCACGACCCGGCCTCCGGTCAGGATGTTGTGGGGGCGATGGGCGTGAATTTGGTCAGCGCCTTTCGCTAGAGCGGTGTCGATAGTCTTGATCGGGGGAGTTCGTGCCAGGTTACCGGAAAGCTGTTCGGATCGAGATTCTCAATGGCCGCGTCCTCGCCGACTACCATGGCAATTGCTTCTCCGCGGAAGCGGGCTTCGGTTTCGGCGAAGACGGGCTGATCGGCAAATTTTGGAATCACGCCGTAACAGTTGTCCCCCGGGACATCTTTCGCGGTGAACACGGCCGAGATGCCGGGATAACTTGCGACAAATTCCTTGAGATCGCCAAGTTCAAATTTCGCGCGGTGATAGGGGCAGCGAATGGCGCGGACGGTTAGAACTTTGGCTGGAGTTTCGTCGGCTCCGAAGATTTCTGTGCCCTCAACTTTGCGTTGACCATCCAAGCGAACCAGGCGCGCGCCAACCGCGCAGCCCTGAGCCGGAGAGTCAGCGACGTAGGAATCGCTGCTGGCCTCGCACACCGCCGCGATGATCTTTCGGTATCCCGTGCAGCGGCAGAGGACGCCACCCAGAGCGTCCATAACTTCGATCTCGGTCGGGTGCGGGCTCTTTTCGAGCAGCGCAGTGGCTGCGACTAACATGCCGGGGGTGCACGCGCCGCACTGGGCGGCCCCATTTTGCAGGAAGCTCTTCTGCAACTTGTCAAAGATTGGGGGACGTTGCGCGAGTCCTTCCACCGTTGTGATTTCGTGGCCTTCAGCTTGTGCGGCGGGAACCAAACACGCGCAGACAGGTTCTCCATCGAGGAGGACCGTGCAGGCGCCGCAATCACCGGCATCGCAGCCAACTTTCGTTCCGGTCAGACCGAGATCATCACGCAGGACGCGTGACAGCCGGCGGGCAAGCGACGTTGTGACCGTCACTTGCTTTCCATTCACGCTGAAAGTCAAGGAAGATTTCAAGTCCAGTGGGATTGGAGGCGTGGCCAGCATCGCTAGCGATCCTCCACGCAAGCTTCGAGCGCGCGCTTAACCAGTGTGAGAGCTGCGTCGCGGCGGTAGTGGGCTGTGGCGCGCACGTCGTCGATCGGGGAGAGAACTGACAGATGCTCGGAAGAAATGCGCTCGCTGAATCCGCGTTCGGCCTTCATGTTCACGAGATACCGCTCGAGTTCGCTCAGGCGTTGCGCCACTGCCGAGCACGAGCCGACCGCGACACGGGCGTGCTTCACTCGGCCTTCTTCGTCTGACGTCGACAATCGCCGCCACCATGACGATGGAGATTACGAGGTAGCGTCGCGAACCCAGTTTCAGGAAGGCTGAGCGGGCGTGGTCGAGCCCGCGCGGGAACAATGACGGCAGATAGAACTTCGTCGGCGTGGCGGAGGGTCTTGCGATTGCCGAGCAGAAACCGTGCCAACGGAATCCTGCGCACTCCTGATTGAGATGCAAGTTCGACCTCGGCGTCGAGCGCGAGGAGAGGCGGCACTCCATCTGCTGCCGGAGACGCATTGCACAAGTTTCCTGCAACCGTTCCACGATTTTGGATTTGGATCGAGCCGACTTCCCGCGCGGCGGACTTGAGCGCGTCGAAGCAGCTGGGAAGCGGGGCGTGCAGCACGTCGGTCCAGGTGGTCAGGCCGCCAATACGAATCTCGCTGTCATGGAAAGAGATCCCGCGTAATCTCGGCGACTTCCGAGATGTCCACAACTGGGCTCGCTACTGGGCGGTCGCCGAGGGCGGGGAAGAAGTCGGTGCCGCCCGACAGAATCTGTCCACCATGGCGCGAGAGGGTATCTATGGTCTCGTTAAGCGTCCTGGGTCTGAAGTACAAGCCGTTTGTTCCCCCACGGTGATCCGCCGGATGGATTGCGGATGACGGGCTTGGCGTTCATTCTCGTACGAACGGGGGTGAGTTGTACAGAAGCTCGCAGGACGCGCCCGAATACCTTCCGTAAGTCCGTGGCCTCTTCCATAGGAGAAGGCTATTGGCGCGGTTCCTGCAGGACGGGCGAGGACGCCCGTCGCTCCATCGACTCAGTACAGCAGGCCGGCGATTGAGGCTGACATCAGGTTGGCCATGGTTCCGGCCAGCATGGCGCGGACACCCAGACGTGCAAGGTCTCCCTTGCGATTTGGAGCGAGTGCGCCGATACCGCCGATCTGGATGCCGATCGAGCTTAGATTCGCGAAGCCGCACAGGGCGAAAGTCGCGATGGTGAAGGAGCGAGGATCGAGTGCGGCTCTTTGCGGACCCAGCATGGAAAACGCGACTAGTTCATTCAGAACCATGCGAGTGCCGAGGAGGTTGCCGATGATCGGGCAGTCGTGCCAGGGGATGCCAATCAGCCAGGCGATCGGTGCGAAGAGCACTCCGAAAATTTGTTCCATGCTCGCCGGGAAACCATCCGATGCCTACGTGTGCAAGTCCGTTATGAGCCCAGCCGAGCAGGCCGTCGGTCAGCGCAACCAGGGCCAGGAACGAGATCAACATGGCGGCGACATTTAAGCAAAGGTGCAGGCCATCGGTGGTGCCGCGCGCAATTGCACCCAGCACGTTCTCGCTCTTCTCGGCGTCCACTTCCTCTTCGCTCATGACAACTCGACCGGCGGTCTTCGGTTGTTCGGTCTCAGGCACCAGCATCTTGGCCATCAGAAGTGTTCCTGGTGCCGTCATGATGACTGCGCTCAGGAGATGTTTGGGGTCGATGCCGAACGCGATATAGGCCGCCATGATTCCGCCGGACACGTGCGCCATGCCGCTGGTCATAACGGTCATGAGTTCCGATTTGGTGAGATCGGGAAGAAACGGGCGGATCGTAAGGGGCGCCTCGGTCTGTCCCATGAAGATGCTGGCGGCAACGTTCAGCGATTCGGCTCCGCTTGCGCCCATCACGCGAGTCATCACCCACGCGAATATGCTTGATGATGAACTGCATTACGCCGAAGTGATAGAGGACCGCGAAGAATGCTGCGATGAAGATGATCGTCGGCAGGACCTGGAAGGCGAAGAGAACTCCAAGAGATGAGCCTTGCTTGCCGAGTTCACCGAAAACGAACTCGGAGCCTTTGAATGAGTAGCTCAAAAGGATATTCACCTTTTTGCCGGCCAACTCGAAGAGATCGCGGCCAATCGGGACTTTCAGCACAAAGAGCGCGAAAGCAATCTGCAGTCCCAGCCCCCAGGCGACGGTCTTCAGACGAATTGCGCGCCGGTTGGTCGAAAACGCGTATGCCAGGCCGAGCATGGTGAGCAGGCCGAGAATTCCGGTGAATCGTCCCATTATTTTTTCTCCCCGGATTTACTGATGACGCGATGAACCAGCGGCCGCTGCGTGGCGGGCGCTTTGTCGCCGATTGTGAAACTTTCCAGCAGGAGCGTTTTAGCGCGAGCGGCCAGAGCCTCGGAGTTGTAGTGAATCGTGCAAAGCGGTTCGCCGGACGCAACGGCGTCTCCCACTTTCTTGTGCAGGACAAAACCGACCGCGGGATCGACCGAGTCTTCCTTGCGCTCGCGGCCTCCGCCCAGAATGACGCAGGCGGTGCCGGCATGCTCGCATTGAATCGACTGCACGTATCCAGCGCGGGAACTGAGAACCTCGACTTTGCTTTTGGCCTGGGGAAGGCGAGCGGGATCGTCGATGGCCCGTGCGTCGCCGCCCTGCAATTTCACCATTTCGCGAAATTTGTTCAGCGCTTCGCCGGAGCGGATCAGTTTCTCGCGAGAGCTGCTTGCCTTCATCGATCGTGTGGACGCGATCGCCAAGCAAGAACATCCACGCCGCCAGTTCGATGACAGAGATCGCGCAGAGTCGTTGGGGCCTTCCCCGCGCAGAACTTCGATCACTTCGACGACTTCCAGTGCGTTGCCCACATAGCGGCCCAGCGGTTGATCCATATCGGTGATCAGCGCGGCCATCTTCTTGCCCATGCGCTCACCGGTTTCGACCATCAACTCAGCGAGGTAGACGGCGTCTTCTTCCTTCTTCATGAACGCGCCGGAGCCGGTTTTCACGTCGAGCACCAAGGCGTCGATCCCTTCGGCCAGCTTTTTGCTCATGATGGACGCGCAGATCAGGAACGGACTCTCGACCGTGCCGGTGACGTCGCGCAGCGCGTACAGCTTGCGATCGGCGGGAGCAATTTCGGCGGTCTGGCCGATCATCGAGCAGCCACAGGTTTCGAGCACCTGGCGAAATCGCGCAACCGGCAGATTGACGTTGAAACCGGGGATCGCTTCGAGTTTGTCGAGCGTGCCGCCGGTGTGGCCGAGTCCGCGCCCGCTGATCATGGGAACGATGAGGCCGCCCGCGGCCGCCACGGGCGCGAGCACCAGCGATGTTTTGTCACCCACGCCGCCGGTCGAGTGCTTGTCGACCTTGCGCTTGGGCATGTCGGAGAAGTCGAGGACTTCTCCGGAACGCAGCATAGTGTCAGTGAGGGACGCCGACTCGGCGAGGCGTCATGCCCTTGAGCAGTACGGCCATCAGCCAAGCCGAAGCCTGGTAGTCGGGAATCTCGCCGCGAGTGTAGCCGTCGACCAGGGCGTCGATCTCTGACTGCGTCAATTCGCCACCGTCGCGCTTCTTGCGGATGACGTCGATGGCGCGAATGGGAGCGCTGTTCTGGGCGGCGCTCATTTGAGGCGAAACCCTTCGGGCAGGAGTTCGGTGATGTGCGCCTGCTTGTCTCCCTCGGCGCCTTGGAAGAATACGACTGCATCCGGGCCGAACTCGTAGATCACCTGGCGGCAGGCTCCACAGGGCGAGCAGGGAACGCCGTGATCGTTGACGACGGCAACCGCTGTGACTTCGAGCTTGGGACCGAGTTCGGCCACGGCTGCGAAGATGGCGGTGCGCTCGGCGCAGTTGGTCATGCCGTAAGAGGCGTTCTCGACGTTGCAGCCCGAAAAGACCTTCCCGGTTTTCGTGAGTATGGCGGCACCTACCCGGAAATTCGAATAGGGCGCATACGCTTTCTTCATGGCCGTGCGGGCGGTTCGCAGGAGGGTGGCGCGCTGTTTCTCCGCAGCGTTTGTCTTCTTCATAAGTTCGAGAAATCAGAGGTTTCGGTGGAGGCCGAAAATAGTGGGCCTGATTGTAACGCTGGACACGCGATTGCAGAACAGTTTCTTGCAGTTGGTGACGATCGGTTAGCCCGCGCCGTTTTTTGCTGCAAGCTTGTCGGCCATCTCTTGCTGGGCTTTCGCATCGTCGGGGCGGCCGGTCAACGTGTAGATTTCCGCCATACGCCGGTGGGGAGTTGGGTCGGCCGGTCGCATGCTTCGACGCTTCCTGCAGGTACTGCAGGGCGTCCGGGTACTGACGAGCATTCTGGGTTTTCTTGGCGAGGTCGAGCGTGGTGGCGTAGAGCATTTCCGCGGTCTCCGGATCCTGTGGATTCAGATCATGGGCGTGTCGGAGGGTTTCGCGGGCGGGTTGAAGGTCGCCCAGCTTCATCAACACTGCGCCATAGAGCATGTTGATCTGGAACAGGTCGGGCCAACGCTTGATCGCGGGCTCCAGTGGCTTGCGCGCTTCTTCAAACTGGTTGAGCTGAAAGTAAGTCAATGCAAGGTTGAATTGCATCTGGGGAGATTGCGGGGCGAGTTCGGCCGCTCGCTTCAAAGGCTTGAGCGCGGCCTCGAGATCGCCGTGCTGACCGTACAGGGTGCCGAGCGCGGTAAGCTTCTCGGCGTTATTGTCATCGTAAAGCTGATCGCAAACGGTGCGCGCTTCGTCGCGCGGGCCCTTCTCCAACTTGTCGCCGCACTCAGTCTTAATCCGGCTCTGGTCGGTGTCGCGCTGTCGAAGGCGCTGCGAGAGAGCCATGGATGCTTTAGCTTTTTGCTCAAGCCCCTGCTTTCGATAAACGAATCCGAGTTGGTAAGGGACGCGGGCATCGCTCGGATTGGCACGTTCCGCTTCGACCAGCCATTTCTCTGCGTTCGAAAGGTCTCCTTGTTTGAAGTACGCCAGGCCCAGGAAATAGGCGGTATCGGGGAACGGCGGCTTGGCGACGGCCTTGCTCAGGTTGCGTATCGCGCCCGCATAGTCGAGTCCGTCGAGATCCATGCGGCCGAGGTAGTACAGCACATTGGGATGGTCGCCGACTTCCTTGCGGACGATTTCAAATTCCTTGCGAGCTTCCTCGGGTTTGTGCGACTCGAACAAGGCTACTGCTAGCGGAAAGCGCGCGCGCAGCGTGAGCGTTGGATCGGCCGCCAGCGCAGCCTGAAATTCCTGGGCAGCCTCTTCGTAGCGATCCTGTTTGAGCGCGTCGTAGCCCTTGCCGAGGTGCGCCTGCGTGGCTTCGGGTAATTTCGGTTCGGCGGCTTCCTGGGCTATCGAGACGCCGACGCGCAGCCAAAGAAGTAAGAACGCGATCCAAAGCGTTCCTGTTCTCGTGTGGCCTTTATTTATCCGCATGCGAGCGCTTCCAGAGGCTCTCCATTATAGATGGCCTGTGCAGGTGAGCACTCGCACCGTTTCTGGCTGCGCCTTGACTCGCTCAGAGCGCGACTGTTAGATTTCGGCCTTCCGCAGCGCAAGTCAGGGGGCACGGCTCTGAGTCGGGAAGGGAAGAAGGATCGGCAGCAACGTCTCCTTTCACCGCCGCCGAGCCGTCGCGAGTTTCTGGCCCGGTGCGGCCAAACCGCTGCCGCTGCTTTCATTCCGCCCCATTGGCTGAATTCGATCGTTCCGCCAAACTTCCCGCCGCAAGCCGGAGTGAATCCTGCGTCGAATTTCCAATTGCATCCCCATTACCGCGCAAGACTTCCGCTGGAGTCTTTGCTGCTCAAGGTCGAGCCTGGACACGACCAGTTTGTGCTGGAGAAGTCCGCGGCACAGATCGAAGCTTTGCTTGCGAATTGGACCGCAGGCCTGCGCGGCAATCCGAGGCATACAGAAAGCATTGCAGGTGTTTTGGCGCCGAGTTTTCTCGGTGCCAGCCTCAAGCCGGTACAGGCAAAGGCGATACGGTCGGAGCGCGGATTGCAGATTCAAAAGCGAACATTTGCGGAAAGCGCTGACCTTGCCCAGGACGCTTTCTTGCAGACGTGGCAGTCTTCATTCGAACCCTACAACGAAATTCTCACAGCGGAGCTTCAAATCACAGGGATCGATGAGGCGTCGACGGCAACGGCCCCCGATGCATCGGCGAGTTCGAGCCTGCGCACGCGGATCCGATACGAATTCGTGGGATCGGGTCGCGAATTCTTCCGCGAACAGCGAATCGGGGAGTGGAATCTCGAGTGGGAGAACTCGGCTGATTCTTTCCGCGTGCGGCGCTGGCTGACTTTGCACGAGACCCTGGCGCGGTCGGCGACGCCTGTATTCGTCGACATCGCTGCGCAGGCTTTCGCTGGCGTGCCTTCGTATTCAGAGCAAATGCTGCATGGCGCCGATTACTGGCGCACCGTGCTCGATCAGGCGACTGGAATCGATATCTACGGACACAATGGAGTAACGGTCGGCGATTTCGATGCCGACGGATTCGACGATCTTTATATCTGCCAGCCGGCAGGATTGCCGAATCGACTCTATCGCAATCGCGGCGACGGTACGTTTGAAGACGTCACCGAATCCTCCGGCCTTGGGATTCTGGAGAATACGGCCTGCGCGCTGTTTGCCGACCTCGGCAACTCCGGCCGGCAGGATCTGGTCGTGGTTCGCACCGACGGGCCCGTCCTCTATGTGAACGAAGGTGGCGGAAAATTTCGCAAGCATCCGGACGCCTTCCGTTTCGCGAAGCCGCCGCAGGGGACATTCACCGGCGCGGCAATCGCGGACTACGATCGCGATGGATGGCTCGACATCTACTTCTGCCTCTACCTCTACTACCAGGGGACGGACCAGTACAAATATCCGCTGCCCTATTTTGACGCCAACAACGGACCCCCAAATTTTCTGATGCGGAACCAGCGCGACGGAACGTTTCGCGACGTCACCGAAGAATCGGGGCTGAACCGCAACAACACCCGCTACAGCTTCTGCTGCGCCTGGAACGACTACGACCACGACGGCTGGCCCGATCTCTACGTGGTGAACGATTTCGGACGAAAGAATCTGTACCACAACAACGGCGATGGGACGTTTACCGACGTGGCCGAGCAGGCAGGTGTCACCGACGTCGGGGCCGGCATGAGCGTTTGCTGGCTCGATTACGACAATGACACCCGCGATGACCTTTATGTCGCGAATATGTGGACGGCCGCGGGACAGCGCATCACTGCGCAATCAGTGTTTCAGAAAGACGCGCCTGCCGAAGTCCGTGATCTCTATCGCAAGCACAGCATGGGCAATTCCTTGTTTCATGGATCGCAGACCGGCAAGTCCATGTTTCAGGACGCGCAGCAGGCCGGCGTCGGCATGGGACGCTGGTCCTGGTCAAGCGATGCGTGGGACTTCGATCACGATGGATTTTCGGATCTCTACATCACGAACGGAATGGTCTCGGGACCCGCACGTTCGGATCTCAACAGCTTTTTCTGGAGGCAAGTGGTCGCTGCCTCTCCCGACGACGCCACCCCTTCGCCGACGTATGAGCTAGCGTGGAATGCGCTCAATGATCTGCTTCGCTCCGACGGAACCTGGAGCGGCTACGAACGCAACGTTTTCTACGCCAACAATCGGGACGGTACTTTCTCGGATATCTCTGCCGTGATCGGCATGGATGTTGTCGAAGATGGCCGAGCCTTTGCCTTGGCAGATTTCGATCACGACGGAAGACTCGAAGTGCTGCTGAAGAATCGGAATGGTCCGCAGGTCCGGCTTTTGAAGAACACGTCAGAAGATCTGCCTCCATCGATTTCGTTCCGTCTTCGGGGCACGAAGAGCAACCGGGACGCCATCGGCGCGGTGTTGACCTTATCAGCCAACGGGGTGCGACAGACAAAAACATTGCAGGCCGGTTCTGGGTTCCTGTCTCAGCACACCAAGGAACTGTTCTTCGGGCTCGGGGATGCGAAAGGCCCGATACAGGCATCGGTACGGTGGCCTAGTGGACTGGTGCAGTCGCTGCACGATATGCCGCCAAACCATCGCGTGGTGATCGAAGAAGGTAAAGAGCCACGCTTGGAGCCGTTTGTCGCGAAGCGTTCGGCACCTGCTGGATCTGCAGCCGCCATCTGCAAGGTCGAGGCGCTTCCGCAAGCTGTCGAAACCTGGCTCCTCGCCCCTGTGCCCGCTCCTGACTTCACGTTATCTGACTTGGCCGGGGTCGCCGTAACTCTCAGCACCATTCGTGGGAAGAGAGTTCTTCTGCAGTTTTGGACGACGGAGTCTGAGGAGTGCGTGAAGGGTCTGCGAAGGCTGGAACCGCACGCAACGCGCTGGAAACAGCTCGGGCTGCATTTGCTTAGCGTCCATACTGACAGTTCAAACGACGCCGCGATGCGGGCGCTGGCGAAGAAAGAAGGGTTCAACTTTCCCCTTCTACGCGCGACCGACGACGTGGCCGGCACCTACAACGTGCTGTACCGCTACCTGTTCGATCGCCATCGCGATCTGCCGCTGCCCACATCCTTCCTGATCGATGAGCATGGCGAAGTGGTGAAGGTCTATCAGGGAGCTCTTGAAACGGAACACGTCGATCGCGACATCGCTCAGATTCCTCGCACACCAGCGGCCCGACTGTCGAAAGCGTTGCCATTTCCCGGCGTCACCGATGCGACCGAGTTTCAGCGCAACTATCTCGCGCTCGGATCGGTTTTCTTTCAGCGCGAGTATTTCGAGCAATCCAGGACGTTTTTCGAGCTTGCTCTGCACGACGATGCCTCCAGTGCCGAAGCCCTTTACGGCTTGGAAGTGTGTACCTCAAGCAATCAAAACGAGCGGAAGCTCGCGACTACTTCGAGCGTGCGGTGAAGGCCCGGGCCAGCTTTCCAGAGACTCTGCCCAACGCCTGGAACAATCTCGGTTTGCTCGAAACGCAGGAAGGTCGCACCAATGAAGCGATCCCGCTGTTTGAGCAGGCTCTTAAAGTCAGTCCGCACAACCTGATTGCGCTCGACAATCTAGCCAGCGCCTACCGCCAGCAGAAGCGGTGGGACGAAGCACGCCAGGTGCTTGACCGTGCTTTATCCGTCAGCCCAGACAATGCTGAAGCGAACTACAGCCTCGGGATGGTGTATGCGCAGACCAACGATAACCAGCGAGCCTACGAATACCTGCAAAAAGCGCTTCAGGCGCGTCCGGATTATCCGGAAGCCTTGAATAATTTGGGAGTACTTTATTTACACTTGGCGCGCCGCGACGACGCGGTGAAGAGTTTTGAGGAATGCATCCGCGTTGCACCCGACTTTGACCAGGCGTATCTCAATCTTGCCCGTGTTTATGCTGTCGAAGGAGATCGAGAGAAAGCTCGTGCTGAGCTTCGGGCGCTGCTGACTCACCATCCAGATCACGAGATGGCAAAAAAGGCACTCGCGGATCTCGGACAGTAAAACACTGCGTGAGCTTCCGCACCCAGCTTCAAGCGTGAGGCCTTTACTTCCCTCCGGCAGCGGGCGTAGGCGCGGTCAACAGGTCGACCATCATTCTGTAAAGTTTCTCGGTGTCCAGATCGACCTGGATCTCTACCGATTGCACATCGACCGCCGGCTTATCTTTCTCGGACCAGGTCAACACGTTTCCGTATCCGGCGCCGCGGTCAAGATCGACATCCATGAAGCGCGTTTCCTTCTTCGTGATCAGCGACGCATCTAGCCACGCGGCCGCCGTCAATTCATCCCACAGATAGTTGTACTCGCCGAACAGCCGCCCGTACTTGCCGATGTACTTGGCTGACGGCGTGGACCCCGCGCCGATCCGCTGGATCAGTTCTTTCGTCATTTTTGTTTTTACCGAGATGTCGACGGGCGTACAGACGATCTTCTTCCATGGCGCGCGCAGCACGATGTGCGCCGCCTCCGGGTCGAACCACAGATTAAACTCATGTCGGGGATTGTTGGCAAATTCCGGGTCACTCGTCTGCGGATTCAGGCTGGCTCCCATAAAAATCAGCTGCTGCGCCAGCTTCGGTAATTCCGGGTCGATCGAGATCGCGAGCGCGAGGTTGGTCATGGGCCCACCTTCGTAAATCGTGATCTCTCCCGGATACTGGTGAACCATCCGGATCAGGAAATGAGCGGCGTCTTCCTGAGTCGCCTTGCTGGTCGGCTTGCCTTCGGGCATCTCGCCCAATTCGTCGGCGGGATGATAGAAACGCGGCGTCCATGCCCCGACCCACGTGATTGCTCCGTAGCGTTTCTCCCAAAGCTCGGTTTCCTGCTTGCGCCGAACTAGCGGATACTCCGCGCCCGCCACCACCGGAATGTCGGTGCGGCCAATGATTTCAAGCGTACGCAGCGTATGCGCAACTTCTGACTTCAACCACGCGTCTCCGGTGACCACGGTGATGCCGAGTACCTCAGTTTGAGGAGATTGAATGAGCAGCAGAATCGATTGCTGATCGGTTCCGGCCGGCCCGGCCGCGTCCTGATCAATGATGATCTTTCGCTTCGTACCCTGTGCCGCGCACATCACGCAAGCCAGCATCAGCACAAGCAGTGCGACTCGCCTTCTCGGTCTTCCCAGACGCATGGATGGTCCTCTCGCCTCCATCTATTTTTTCTCCGCTAGCCGCCCAATCAGCAAATCAAAAAACCTGGCCGAGTCGACTTCCACCGCGACATTCGTGTTGGGAACATATTTGTCTCTCAGCACCGGAGACGTTTTCGTGCTCGCCAACGTCGGCGCCGACCCACGGATCGGCATGTTCAATGCCGCCTGCTTCTCTGCGTCGGGGCGCCTGCGCAGGTCTCCGGCCGACGGGCTGTAGCCAAGCGTCTGCCCGGCAGTCAACTCGCCGGTCGTCTCCACGTCGACGTAGTACTCCTTCCACTTCAATATCGACGGGTCCAGGAACGCAGCCACCGCAAGGGAGTCATGCATGTTGGGGCCAACCAGGAAGCCTTGCTCGCGATTGTGGTCGATGGCGTGGCGTGCAATCTTCGCCGCTGCCTGGCTAACCGGATTCTGCGCCGCTTCGAGCACCCGCACGTGCTCGTCCGTGAGCGAGGTCCGCCGCGTCACGTCCAGGCCCACCATGGTTAAGGGAATGCCCGACTGAAACACGATGCGCGCGGCTTCCGGGTCCACGTAGATATTGAATTCGGCGGCCGGCGTGATGTTTCCGCCTGAGAGAGATCCGCCCATCATGACGAGGCCCTTAACCAGCGATGCGAGTTCCGAGTCGCTGTTGAGCGCCTCTGCAACATTAGTGAGGGGTCCTAGCGTGATGAGGGTGACCTCTTTGGGATGTTTCCTGACCACTGACCGAATCAGTTCAGCCGCGGGTTCGGCGATGGGCTTAAGGGTGGGCTCGGGGAACACCGCGCCTCCCAACCCATTTTCTCCATGAGCGTAGGCAGCGGTCACTAATCGCCGCAGTAAAGGCGCCTTCGCACCCGCGGCGACCGGAATGTCAGTGCGCCCGGCGATTTCTACCATCCGCAGGGCATTTGGCAGCGTGAGCTCGAGCGGAACGTTTCCTGCTACGGCAGTAATACCTTCGATCTTGAGTTCGGGAGACCGCATTGCGAGTAGCAGGGCAAACGCGTCGTCCACGCCCGGATCTGTGTCGATGAGGACTCGTGCTGCGGTCGGGCTCGCCGCTTGTCGATCGGTGGCCGCAGGATTTGTGAGCGCTAAAGCCTTACCTGACCAGACGGTGGTTGCTAAGGCTGCGGTCGACGCTACGAATTGCCGTCTCGAGAAGCCGGTTATTTTTCCGTCGCTCATCCTGGGGCTCCTGGTTTACTTCGCCGCGCGAGGCGGTCGCGTCATCAGTTCGACGTACAAGTCGTACAACTTCTTCGTGTCGACATCGAACTGCACCGTGGCTTTTTGCTGCCAGAGCGGTACCTCGGCCTTGGTGTCCCAGAAGAGTGTTTCTCCGTAACTGGGGCCGTGGTCGACGTCGATGTCCACATACAGTTCCTTTTGCCGCGTCACGATCGAGGGATCGATCATGGCCGCCGCCGAGAGTTCATCCCACATGAAGCTCTCCACGGCATAGGCAGTCAGATATTTCGCAACGGGTGTGTCAGACTTGGCGATTGCCGCTTTCACCGCCGGATTCACGGTGGTCTTGACCGAGATATCGATCGGAGTGATAGTGATGCTCTTCCACGGCGAGCGCATTACGATGCGCACCGCTTCGGGATCGAACCACCAGTTGAATTCTCGCCGGCCATCAACACCCGTAATCCCGCCGTTGTCCGCGTACATGCCGCTTCCCATCAGCACCAGGGATTTTGCCAGCGTTGCCACCTGCGGATCGAGCCTTAGTGCCAGCGCGATGTTTGTAAGCGGCCCGCCCGCCCAGATCACAACTTCACCGGGGTATTTGTGGACGGTCTTTACGATGAAGTGCGCGGCATCATCATCGAGTGCCTTGATGTGGGGCTCGCCTTCGACCAGGGAAGGCACGACGTCGGGTTCGTGGTAACCGGCGCGGAATGCAGGGGGCGTGCCCTCGGGACGCTTCGAGAAATCGCTCCAGCAGCCTTTGTAGTGGAGTACACCGTAAAGCTTTTCCCACCGCTCAGTTTCTTCTTTGGAGTTGAGCAGAGGGAATTCAGCGCCGGCGATGACGGGAACGTCCGTGCGGCCGGCGATCTCAAGCAGGCGCAGCGTGCGCTGCGTTTCTTCTTTCACCCACTGGTCTCCGCTGACCGTGGTGATGCCCAGAACATCGAATTTTTCAGACTGCAGGAAGATCAGGATCGACTGCATGTCGGTCGTGGCGGGACCGCGCGCGTCCTGATCAACGATGACTTTGATTTTCTGGCCTTGGGATGTACCCACGGAGATGCAAAGAACGGCTACCCATAGCGCGATCGTGCGTGCGTTCATGGATTCCCTCAATCTGCTGATTATTCCCCCTTGCAATCGGCTGGAACTGGTTTCGTTCGACAACGCCGCAGGCGGGCATCGCATTGTAACGCAGCGGATATGTGCAGTGCGTCTGCCACGGGCGATGTTTTTCGGCAATTGCCCTACTCTGAAACAGACCACTAGAATGATCCGCGGAGCGATAAGGATTTTTACGCGGACAGTGATTCGATCTTACCCAAAGCATTCGGCATTCTGCAGTCCTGACGCGAGCTGGGCACTGCTTGTCGTACTGCTGGCGTCTGTGGCCCTCGGTCACGCACAGGCGCTCCCAACATCTTCGACACTGGACGGCACGGTTCGTGACGCGCACGGTAAAGCAGTGGGAGGAGCAACGGTTCATCTGCTGAAGCGCGGAGCTTCGGAGGACCGAAAGCTCCAGACCGACGCAAAGGGCGAGTACCGCTACGCGCAGTTGGAGAGCGGGGAATACACACTTCGCGCTGAAAAGCCCGGTTTAGGGGAGGCGGCCTTCGGTCCGTTCACGCTGCGGGAAGGCCAAAGCACTCGGATCGAACTTCAACTCGGCGCGCCGGATCAAACGCAGGCGGGCGCAAGTACGGATGCTCCCCAGTTCTTTGATCAGCCGCAATTCACCGTAGCTGGGGTGACCGACGCCATGAATCATGGCGGCCACGGTTCCGATGCTGTCTCGCGTACCACGCAGTCGCTGACTGGTGAAGTGAGCGCGCTGAATAGCACAGGTTCGTCCGTGCCTTCCGAAAATGAAGCATCGCTGCGTGCCGCGCTCCAAAGGAATCCCGCGGATTTTGATGCGAACCTACGGCTTGGCAGCCTTCTGACTTCCACGGGAAAACCGGCCGAGGCCGTGCCATTCCTCGAACACGCCCACCAAATCCATCCCGATCATGACAGCGCTCGCGAGTTGGCTGGCACTTACATGGCTTTGGGGAAGCTACCGGAAGCCCGCTCCACAGCCGAAGCGGCCTTGTCTGAGCATGAGAATGCCGACCTGCACCACTTGCTTGCGGAGATTGACGAGAGGCAGCACGAGGCTCTCCACGCCGTTCGCGAGTACCAGCGCGCCGCGGAACTCGATCCCAGCGAAACGAATCTCTTTGATTGGGGCACCGAACTTCTGGCGCATCGCACGCTACAGCCCGCCATCGAAGTCTTCACACGCGGCCATCAGCATTACCCGCAATCGGCTCGCATGCTTGTAGGGCTGGGTGTCGCGTGGTACGCGAGCGGCTCGATGGACCAAGCCGCCAAGTACGTTTGCGAGGCGGCGGATATTAATCCCTCCAACTCGCCCCCGTATGTTGTTCTTGGAAAGATGTCGATGGCCGAGCCGTTAATTTCACAGCCTGTTCTCGATCGCCTCGCCCAATTCTTCAAGCATCAGCCCGAAGATGCACTCGCGAACTACTACTACGCGGTTGCTCTCTGGAAGCAGAATCAGACATCGCGATCGCCGGAAACATCGCGACAGGTCGAATCCTTGCTCGAAAAAGCGCGGCAAATCGATCCCAAACTGGCCGGCGCATCGTTACAGCTAGGCATTGTTTTTGAAGATGGCCGTGACTTGCCTCGCGCCGTCGAGTCGTACAAAGCGGCCATCCACGCCGACGCGCAGCTCAGGGAAGCGCACTATCGACTGGCGCAGCTTTACCGCCGCACCGGAGAAAAGGTCAAGGCGGAACAGGAACTCGCCGCCTACAATCGCATCTCGCGCGAGGTTCTTGACCAGAACGAACGCGAAGCCCACGAGATTCCGCAATTTGTTTATACTCTCCGCGATTCCAAGTCACCTGCATCGCAGCAATAGCAAGCCTGGGGGCGTCCCTGAACTCCAATCCGCTCGATCGCTACTTCAAGCTCACAGAAAATCAAACCACGCTACGCCGCGAAGTCGTGGGAGGCATCACGACGTTCATGACGATGGCCTACATCGTTGTCGTAAATCCCCAGATTCTGTCGCAGGCCGGAATGCCTGCCGACGGCGTTGTCTTCGCCACGTGCATCTCGGCAGCCGTGGCTTCCCTCGTCATGGGCCTGTACGCGAACTACCCCATCGCGATGGCGCCGGGCATGTCACTGAATGCGTACTTCACGTACTCCGTCTGCCTGGGGATGGGCATCCCGTGGCGCACGGCGCTCGGTGTGGTGTTCCTCTCTGGAGTGTTGTTCGTCCTGCTGACGGTCACGCGCATCCGCGAGCAGATCGTGAACGGCATCCCCGACGGCCTCAAGCACTCGACCGCTGCCGGCATCGGCATGTTCATCGCGTTCGTCGGCCTGCGTAACGCGAAACTGGTAGTCGCCAATCCGGCGACGTTTGTCAGCCTTGGCAACCTCGCTTCGAAGGAGGTCGTTGCCGCCTGTTTCGGCATCGTTCTGACGCTCATCCTGATGGCGCGGAAAGTGAATGGAGCGATTCTGCTGGGGATTGCGGGCACGATGATCTTCGGAATCTTTGCGGGCATCGCCGCACGCCCGGCAGCCTGGGTGTCCATGCCGCACCCCGGTTCCACGTTGTTCCAACTAGATCTCCGGGCCGCATTGCACCTGGGGCTGCTCGAGATCACCTTTGCCTTCCTCTTCGTCGATCTCTTCGACAACGTGGGCACGCTGGTCGGGGTCTGCGAGCAGGGCGGCTTCGTCAAGGATGGCCGAATCCCGCGCGTAGGACGTGCTCTGCTGGCCGACGGCATCGGCACCATGGTCGGAGCCCTCACCGGGACGTCAACCGTCACCAGCTACATCGAGAGCGCTGCCGGCGTGGCCGCAGGCGCGCGTACGGGCCTCAGCAACGTCGTGGTGGCGATTCTGTTTGCCGCTGCCGTGTTCCTCGCCCCAGTAGCTGGCGCCATCCCGGGCTTCGCAACCGCGCCAGCGTTGATCCTGGTGGGCGCGCTCATGACGCAATCCATCGCCCAGATCGCCTGGACCGACTTTACGGAAGCTTTCCCGGCGTTCCTGACGGTCTTAGCCATGCCGCTGACCTTCAGCATTGCCACCGGGCTGAGCCTGGGAGTGATCGCCTACACGATTGTGAAAGTCGGGACGGGTCGCTATCGGGAGGTGAGCGCGGTTCTCTGGATACTGACCGTGCTATTCATCCTGCGCTACGTCTACCTGGCTGCCGCGTAGCCTCAGCGCGCCGACTGAATCGGCGCCGTCATCAACTGGATGAAAATTCGATAGAACTTCTGCGTGTCGAGGTCGGTCTGGATTTCGACCAGCGACATGGGAATGCCAGGCTTGTCTTTTTCCGACCACGTCAGCGTATTGCCATATCCAGCCCCGTGGTCGACATCCACGCTCATGTAGCGCGACTCATGCTTCGTGATGATGCTGGGATCGATCCAGGCCGCCGCCGCGAGTTCGTCCCACAGGAAGTCCGATCCCGGTCCGGGTTGATAGTACTTGGCGACATAGTGAGCCAGCACGGTTCCGCCCGCATCAATCTCTTTAATCATCGCGGGAGTCAGGCGAGTTCGCACAGAAATATCGGTCGGCGTGCAGACAATCTTCTTCCAGGACGCGCGCAGAACCATGCGCGCCGCTTCGGGATCGAACCAGAAGTTGAATTCATGCCGCGGAGTGTTCTCGAACTCCGGATCGTCGCTTACGGGGCTCAGACTTCCTCCCATGAACACCAGTTCCTCCGCCAGCTGCGAAAACTCCGGGTCGATGGTGAGCGCGAGCGCGAGATCGGTCATCGGGCCGCCCTCGTAAATCGTGACTTGGTGCGGATACTGATGCACCATGCGGACCATGAAATGAGCCGCATCCTCAGTGGCCGCTTTGACCTTCGGCAGACCCTCCGGCAATTCGGGAATAACGGACGCCTCGTGCCACCACCGATCGTCCCAGGCCCCGGCGTACGCAACCTTCCCATAGCGTTGCTGCCATAGCTGGGCCTCCTCGCGGCGATTGACAAGCGGGAAAACGGCTCCCGGAATCACGGGCACATCCGTGCGCCCGATGATCTCGAGCAAGCGCAGAGTGTGCGCAATCTCCTCGTCGCGCCACTGGTCGCCGCTGACGACGGTGATACCGAGCACTTCGACCTGCGGCGACTGCAACATCACCAGCAGCGTCTGCAGATTGCTGCCGCCGGGCCCGGAGCAGTCCTGATCGATGATGACCTTGCGGCGAGGCTGGGCGTGAAGGAGGGAGGAAGCGAGCAGAAGCAGACCAAGCCATCGACGACGAAATGCGATTGCGCTTTTCAAGGGGTCTAGTGTGTGCCTATGGGCCGCGTCATCAGGTCGACGTAGAGCTTATAGAACTTCTCGGCATCAATATCGAACTGCACATTCGCGATCCTGAGATAGGGCGGCACCTGGGCCTTCGCGTCCCAGAAGATGGTCTTTCCGTAGCTTGCGCCGTGATCCACATCGATGTCCATGTAGAGCTGCTTTGTTCCGGTAATGATCGACGGATCGATAAGCGCTGCCCCGGCGATCTCATCCCACATGTAACCCGGAAGCGAATATTTGTCCAGATATTGCGTCACAGGCGTGTTGGCCTTCGAGATGGTCGCCTTCATCTCGTTCGTGAAGCGAGTCTTTACCGAGATGTCGATGGGCGTAATGGTGATCTTTTTCCAGGGAGCTCGTAGCACGATGCGGGTAGCCTCTGGGTCAAACCACCAGTTAAATTCCCGCCGCGCATCGATCGCTCCGGGGTCGATGGCACCCTTGTCGGCGTACAATCCGCCACCCATCATCACGAATTCTTTTGCCAGTGTGGCGACGGAGGGATCCAGCTTCAGCGCAAGTGCATAGTTGGTAAGCGGCCCGCCAGCCCAAAGCACGACCTCGCCCGGATATTTGTGGACCATTTTTATGATGAACTCTGCGGCGGTGCCTGCGGCGGCCTCGATGTGCGGTTCGCCTTCTGGCATCGGTGGAACGACGTCAGGTTCGTGGTACGGCATCTCGAAAACAATGGAGCGGTTCGCCTTGAATTTGTCGGTCCACGCGCCCTTGTATTCGAACTTGCCGTACAGCGCCTCCCAGCGCTCAGTTTCTTCTTTGGAATTGAGCAACGGGAATTCCGCGCCTGCGATGACGGGAACGTCCGTGCGCTGCGCGATCTCCAGCAGGCGCAAGACATGCTGCGTCTCTTCCTTCACCCACTGGTCGCCGCTCACCGTGGTGATCCCGAGTACATCAAATTTCTCCGACTGCAAAAACACGAGAATAGCCTGCTGGTCGCTGGTGCCTGGACCGCGTGCGTCTTGATCGACGATGACTTTGATTTTCTGGGCTGAGGTAGGGAAGGCGAGAAGGAGGGTCAGAATGATCGCCGACAGGGAAGTGGCGTTCCAGGAATTCATGCAGCCTCCAGGCCAAGAGCGGGACGGGCAAAGAGATGGGCAGACTGGGTAATCGGAGAATCGATTCCGATACCTGGTCTGCCCACAATCGTTGTCAACTGCGCGATCTAAAACTTCAGCTTCAGGGCGAACTGCATCACGCGTGGATTATTAACCGTGCTGTTCACGAGCCCGAAGCTGCCCGGCGAGGCGATGTTTTGCATGCTACCAGCGCCGCCATCTCCCGTTAGCCAGAACTGCGGATGGTTGAACAAGTTGAAGAATTCAGCGCGGAACTGCAAGCCCATGCCCTCGCGGAAAGGCAGCATGAAGTTCTTAACCGCCGAGAAGTCGGTATTTACAAAACGAGGACCGCTTACGGGAGTGCGTGAAGTGGCTCCGAGCGTTCCCACCGTGGTTGGATCATCGTTTGTGCTCACAAAAGCACAAGGATTGAACCAGTTTTGCAGGGTGTGGACTTGTGCAGGGCAATCCGTTCGTCCGCCCCATGTTCCCGCCTTTATTCGGGTCGCCGACCTGGATTGGCCGATTAAATCCTGAACCACCGTTCCAGAAGAAAGGCACACCGGATTGGTTGTTGCTGTCAATAACGAACAGCGGGAAACCTGAGATCGCTCTTTCGATCACATTCACCGACCAACCTCCAAAAATGGCGTTGGTCGCTCCATTCCAATTGCCTCCGTATTTCTTGCCCTTTCCAAACGGAAGATCGTAGAGAACGCTAGCGGTGAATTGACTGTTGGAGTTGATTGCGGACAGTGCCCAATCCGCCTTTTGTGCGCCGGGCAAAGGCCAGTAAATCGCTCCGGGGAATGTGCCGAGACCATCTGGCATCCCGGAGTCGAAGGTTCTGGACCAGGTGTATCCAATCAGTGCATAGAGTCCGTGGCGTGAACTTTTGGTTTCGCCTTTGATTTGGAGAGAGTCGTATCGGGCGCGGCCGACGTCGTTGTTGTTAAGAATGTTGAAAAAGTTAGGAATGTTCGTCGCCGGAGTCACGTACCCGCAACCTAGAGTGTAGTTTGGGTGCAACCCGTCCGTGCAAGCCGTCGGCGAGTTCAGTTTCAGGTTTAGTCCATCTACAAGGATATGCGTGCTGCGCGAGCCAGCGTATCCGGCGGTGAGCACAACGTTGCCCGGCAGCTGGTGCTCGATGTTCAAGTTGTATTGCTGGACCATGCCCTGTTTGAAGTCAAGATTCTGCGACTGCACGTTCCCAAAGTAGGTAGCCGGATTCGGGGGCACGGTATTGCTTGAAGCCACGAGTCCAGCCATGCTATGCGATACACCACAAGGCTGCGCCATCCGGTGTGGATGTTTGCCCAAACGGGCAAATCTGGCCAAGGGGAAATTCCCGAAGTCGGCGAAATAAGGAGGATTCTCCCACAATCCCTGCGCGCCTTGATTCCAGGAAGAATCGTGGAAGATGGCGTAGCCCGCTCGAACTGCCGTGTTCTGGAGGCCAAACGGCTTCCATGCGATGCCAATGCGCGGTTCGATGGCGGTCTTGTCCATCTGGATGCCGACTCTGCCGTCGCTGCGAACACAGAAACTGCATCCGGTTATGTCAGCCGGCCCGGCTACGAACATTTTTCCACTCGCAATATCGAAATTAGCCTGGCGGTTTTGCGCTTCCGTGATCGGGGTAACGATCGCCCATGCCACCCCGATATTTAAGGTCAAGTTCGGGGTCACTCGCCATTCGTCGTTGATGTAAGGACGGAATAACTTCCAGCGGCGACCGGTGGTGGCACCGAAGTACGTCTGATCGTGGAGGGTGCCACCAAATTGTCCGAGCTGTCCCAAAAGTACGTCCGCGGTTGCGTCACCAGTGCTGCTCGCCACGATAAAAAATCCATCTTGGAAGGCATTGGTTTCGACATTCATCTGATTGGCTCGGACCTGTCCGCCAATTCGAATGTTGTGGTGCCCGCGAATCATGTCGAAGGAGTCGCCGATAGAGAATACGTTGGTCCCGCCTTGGAATGGCGCAAACCCGCGATCACCGAGTCCCCAATAGTTTCCCATCAGAGTCGCAGTCATGCCGCAACTCATGCAATCACTCGACGATTGGGACCATCCGGGTAGCCCGTTTACGCACTTCTCGTTCAGGTCCGCACCGACAATCCCAATGTTTGCGGCCTGGCAGGTCTGATCGCCGAATGACTTGATGTGGTTGAAAATCCGGTTGAAGCCGGCGCTGATTTGATTGATGTTGTTTGCGGAGAAGATGTGCGTTTCCGAAACCGTGATATTTCGACCGTGGTTCGTGATGTTCTGGGTGCTGGCAAAAGGGCTGGGTGCAGCATATCCGGGTGAGCCACCGGGGATAAACGAGACAGCCTGATCGTAGCTGAACCGGGCAAACAAGGAATCTTTTGAGGAAAAATTGTGGTCAATGCGAACGTCGAATTTGCCCTCATTCAAGGTTCTGCTGGGCACGTTCGCGAAGTTCGTGATTGTACCGGTGTTGACCGCATTGGGCGTCGGGCTCGGGTATAGCTGCAGCATCGCCTGGCCCACGGGATCGATCATGCCAGTCGGAAAATTCCCGGTTGGAATCTTATTGCAGGGAGCGCCCGCGGGCTGAGCACCGCTGGAATCGGGGGGAAGCGGATTCCCGGCTCCATCGCATTGAAACGGATTGCCACTGAAAGGGTTGACGAGGTTAGGAAATACAAGGTTGTTGTTATAGAGCGTCACGCCGCGGGTGCCGCCCAGCGGGTCCAGTGAAAAGTCTCCGTTAATCATTGCGGGAGTCGGAATCAGTCCAATGAACGGTTCGCCACGCACCTGGCGCTTGGCTTCGTAATCGAGAAAGAAGAAGGTCTTGTCCTTCTCTAGGGCGCCGCCCAGCGACGCGCCGAACTGGTTCAAGTTGAACTTGTCTTTGGGCTGGGATGTTCCAAAATCGAAAGTTTTCGCATCAAGCGACGTGTTGCGGAAGAACTCGAACACTGTTCCGTGAAGAGAGTTTGTTCCAGATTTTGTGGTGATCAGCACTGTCGGTCCCGCTCGGGTCCCGAACTCAGGGGAATAGTTGTAGCTGAGAACCTTGAATTCCTGGATGGCGTCAATCGATGGCAGGATGGCGATGCCGCCTGCCGTCAACTCGTTATTATCGTTGCCATCGAAAATCCAGTCGGTAGCGCTGGCTCGTGATCCACCAACGGACAGCGAGAATGATCCACGAGTGGCAACCTCGCTGCTTGGACCGCCATTGAAGAAGCTGTTCGGATTCGTCTCTTGTGTAGTACCGGGGGTGAGGGTGGCTAACTGTACAAAATCACGGCCATTCAAAGGCAGATCCGCCACCTGCTCCGACGGTGATCACCTGTCCCAAAGTCGGGTTCGAGGTCTCGACCGCAACTTCCGCTGCGCTCACTTCGACCGTCGATGTCACCGATGCGGGCGACAGCGTGAAGTGGACGTCTCGGTGTTCGTCCACCTGCAACCGGACGTCCCTCTGCTCGACGGTCTGAAAGCCTTGCGACTCCACGCGGATGGTGTAGGTGCCGATCGGCACCAGTGGAATCAGATAGTGTCCCGTGTCGTCGGTCTTGGCGTCGCGTTCAGCCGAGGTGCCTTGCGACGTAATCTTCACCGTCGCACCCGAAATCACCGAGCCAGTTTTATCCTCGACCGTGCCGGAGAAACTGCCGGTGGCTTGCCCGTACAGCAGCGGAGAAATTGTCGAAAGGATGAAACAACAGAAGACAAGAAGCAGCGCTTTGCGGTTCAGCATGAATCCCCCTAGAGATCCCACACCGAAATGACCTAACGGGACGCTCTCTTCCCCACACAACCCACGGAGGTCCCTGATCGGAGTGCGCTCATATAACTGGATTTAGGGCTGTGAAGTCAAGCCCTTTGTGAGTTTTCCACACGCGATGCATCGGGTGCGGCGCTCGCTTGCTCGTCGCGCCGCGCTACCAGCGAGTCTTCTCAATTGGAGGCGCGGAAAATATCGATATTGCCCGATCGCGTACAGGAGGAAGGCCAAGGCGAGTGCGTCGGTGAGATCGATCCTCGCTGTGCAACTTCTGTGGAAATCGTGGCCCTTACTTTAGGATTTGTTGCGCGCAGCCCACTCCGCGTCATAACGGGCACGATCGTAGAAGGATTTCTGCGTCCCGACTCCGGTCGTCGACAATCCGGCATAGAGGTTGGCGCGGCGGACCGCTTCTCGTTCGGCAAGACCCTCGCCCAAAAACACCGCGAAGCTCCCGATAAAAGCATCACCAGCGCCCGTGCTGTCCACGCTCTTCACGGGGAAAGCGGGAAGATGCTCCATGCCTTCGCGGCCCGCCAGTAGCGAACCGTTCGCTCCCAGCGTGATGATCACCCGCTTCACGCCACCGGAAAGAAGTTTCTCCGCGACTTTCTTCGCGTCGTCCACATTCTTGACAGGCATCCCGGCGATGGTTTCCGACTCGCTTTCGTTGGGCACGAAGTAGTCCAGCCCTTCGAGCGCCTTGAGTTCGACCGGTTGCGCTGGCGCCGGATTCACGATGCACCGGATGTTGTTGTCGCGCGCGAAGCGCACGCAGTGGTAAACCGTCTCCAGCGGAATTTCGAATTGCAGCACGATGCAGTCCACCGTCTTCAGCAAGTCGGCGGCCGCGTCGACATCGGCAGGCTTCAGGCGATCGTTGGCGCCCTTCACCACAAAAATCCGGTTCTGCCCGTTAGGCTCCACGAAAATCGGTGCCACGCCACTCGACACGCCCTCCACCTGCTTCACGTGGGTTGCGTCGATGCCTTGTTTTTTGAAATTTTCGATCGTCGCCGGCCCGAACAGATCGCTACCTACGCGCGCCACCATGAAAACATCCGCGCCGCAAAGCCGCGCCGCCACCGCCTGGTTGGCGCCCTTGCCGCCGAATCCCAGGTCGAACGAATCCCCGAAAATCGTTTCCCCGGGCTTGGGGAAGCGACCGGTAAAAGTTGTCAGGTCAATGTTTGCGCTGCCTACCACCGCGATCCGAGGACGCTTCGCCATAGAATTCACAAGATCAAGTCGATTATTTGCCGCAGAAAGACAAGAACGCCGAGTCTAGCCAGCGCAGGGAAAGGTGTCAACGGCCGGGCCCTCCGCTACGCGGCCCAAGATAAACAGTAAATACCCTGAAGACGCAGTCACGAACTCGCTTTATGCACAGGCCGTCTTCACCGCTGCAAAGAATCTTGTCAGCTTATCCCAATCGAGTTTCCCATCCGTGCGCACGCCCGAACACAAATCCAATCCAAACGGCTGAACCGCTGCAATAGCTTCTCCAACATTCTCCGCCTTCAACCCGCCTGCTAGAAATATCGGGACGCTCACCTGCTCTCGAATCTTCCGGCTTAGACTCCAGTCGTGTCGACGACCGGTTCCACCAAGTTCCTTCACCGCAAGCGACGGGTTTCCAGAATCCAGCAGAATCGCATCCACCGACGAAGCCACGGTTATCGCTTCCTCGATCGACTCGGGCCCCGTAACGTGGATCACCTGGATAATCGACACGCCTGGCAGCGCCGTTCTCAACTCGCTGAGCGAACCGGAAGTCACGCAATCACAAAGCTGAACGCAGTTTGTCCGGCATCGCCGTTGCTGCTCCACGATCGATTCGCCATCCTGTTTGCTGGTCAGAAGAAAAGTGGCAATCGGCGGAGGAACGGTGGCGGCGATCTCAGCGATCTGATCTTCGCTGATCACGCCCGGCCCGCTCGGCATCGCAGAGACTAACCCGAGTGCCGACGCTCCGGCCTCGATTGCCATGCGTGCTTCGGCAACCGAACTGATGCAGCAGATTTTTACTCGGGGCACGCGCGTCGGTTCCATTGAGGGCTACTCGCCGTAGGGAACCCAGATGTTTTTCACTTGCGTGGCGTGCTGCAGGAACCAGCGCCCTTCGGCATGCTTCCCGTCGAACCAGTCGATGGCGCGTCCCTCGTTCGTGAAGACCTGCTTCAGGTTTCCGATCGAGAGCGACTTCGCCGACGCCGCGCTGGCTTCATCGCTAAAGCACCAGATGGCATCCACGTCATCATGCTCGGCCAGCACTTTCAGCAACTGCGACTGATAGCCGGTCACGATGTTGACCGCTCCGCCCGGAAGGTCGCTGGTATCGAACAGCTGATACAGATCGCCCGTGATCAGCGGATAGGTCTCCGAAGGCACGACGATTGCGGTGTTTCCCATGGCCAGCACGGGCATGACAACCGAAAGGAACCCCAGCAGCGGCGCCTCTCGCGGACAGATCACGCCGACCGTTCCGATGGGCTCGTGCATCGCGATGGCGATATTGCGGAACGGCGGATTGTGCACTGCTCCATCGAACTTGTCGGCCCAGGCCGCGTACGAAAAGATGCGTTCGATGCCGGCGTTCACTTCCGCAGTCGCCTGCGCTTCACCCACCGCCTCGGCCAGCCGGCGCGCAACTTCATCGCGGCGCTGGGAGAGATTCTCGGCTACGTAGTAGAGCACCTGCGCCCGATTGTGCGCCGTACTCTTGGCCCAGCCGCTCGCTTTGCGCGCTGCCTCGACTGCATTGCGGATATCTTTCCGGTTTCCCAACGGTACTTCGCCGAGCGACTGGCCGTCCCTGCCCCGCACCTGAATCGAGTATCCGGAATCCGGCCGCGCCTGCTTGCCGCCGATGTATAGCTTCACGGTGCGGTCAATCAAGGGCGCTGCCACCTCCGTTTCCTCAGAGTCCGCTTCGGCGGGAGCGGGAGCCGCGGCCGGCAAGGCCGGTGCATTTCTGAACCAAACGGGTTCTAAGTACTCCAGCAACCCTTCGCGCCCGCCCTCACGACCGTATCCGCTCTCGCGGTAGCCGCCGAATCCGCAAGCAGCATCGAACAAGTTCGTGCAATTCACCCACACCACGCCAGCCTTGATCTGCGCCGCAACATGCAGAGCGACGTTAATGTTCTCGCTCCACACGCACGAGGCCAGTCCGTAGACCGTATTATTGGCCAGTTCCACGGCTTCGGCTGGAGTGCGGAACGTCATCGCCGCCAGCACCGGACCGAAGATCTCCTGCTGCGCCACAATCGAGGTCGGGTGCACGTTGCTTAAAAGCGTGGGGGGATAGAACAATCCCTTCGAGGGCATCTGGATTTCCGGCTGCCAGCACGTCGCGCCTTCCGCGATGCCCTGTTTTACCAGTCGCTGGATGCGGTCAAGCTGAACGCGGTCGACGATTGCGCCGATATCGATTGCCTTGTCGAGCGGCGAACCCGCCCGCAGCGTGCTCATGCGATCGCGAATGCGCGCAATCAGTGGTTCCGCAATGCTCTCCTGCATGAGCAGTCGCGATCCCGCGCAACATACCTGCCCTTGGTTGAACCAGATTCCATCGACCAGGCCTTCCACCACGCTGTCGAGGTCTGCGTCTTCAAACACGATGAACGGCGACTTCCCGCCCAGTTCCAGCGACAACTTCTTGTGGCTCTGCGCCGTGGCGTTGCGGATTGCACGCCCGACTTCCGTTGAGCCCGTGAAAGCGATCTTGTCGACGGCGGGATGCTTTACCAGCGCTTCGCCGGTCGAACCGTTGCCCGTCACAATGTTCACCACGCCCGCCGGTAAGCCGATCTCCTGGCAGATTCCCGCGAATGCGAGCGCTGTCAGCGGCGTGAACTCTGCAGGCTTCAGCACCACGGTATTTCCAGTGGCCAGCGCAGGCGCAATTTTCCACGCCAGCATCAACAACGGAAAATTCCAGGGAATGATCTGGCCGACCACGCCACACGCGGTGTAATTGGGAAATTCCTGCGGCAGGATCTGCGCCCAACCGGCGTGATGATAGAAATGCCGCGCCACCAGCGGAATGTCGATATCGCGGCTCTCGCGAATCGGCTTCCCGTTGTCCATCGTCTCGAGGACTGCCAGCAACCGCGAATGCTTCTGCACCTGCCGCGCCAGCGCGTAGAGGTAGCGAGCACGAACATGAGGAGTCAGCCCCTGCCACTTGGGAAACGCAGCTCGCGCCGCCTTCACCGCTGCATCGATGTCGGCCGCTGATCCCTGCGCCACGCTGGCTAACTTCTCGCCCGTCGATGGATCCGCAGTCTCGAAGAGTTCCCCAACCGCAGGCTTGGTCCACGCGCCGTTGATGAAGTGCCCGAACTGCCGCCCGTGTTGCTCGAGCCAGGTGAGCGCCTCTTTCGAATCTTCTGGAGCCGGACCGTACTCCATCGTTACGAACTTCTCAGCGATGCTCATGCAGAGTGCGGTACTCCCTTCGTAGCACCGGCGTCTCGCCGGCACTCACGACGGCGTCCTCGCCGTCTTCATCAATACTAATTCTTGGTCACGCCACCCCGTCCCAGAAAATCCGTCTGCTTGAACGAGAGGCTTCCTGGCTCAAGCAATCGGATGACGATATTCCGCCGAGTACCTTCCGGTGGCGTGGAATTCCAGTTGCCGTTCAATGTCGTTGAGCAAACTGCTCGCGCCCAGCCGGAACAACTCGGCCTTCATCCAGTCGAGGCCGAGTTCTTCTTTCATCAGCGCCAGCCATTCGGTCGACTGCTTCGCCGTCTTAATCCCGCCGGCCGGCTTGAATCCCACGGCCATGCCCGTTTCCTGCGCGTACTCGCGAATTGCACGCGTCATCACAAAGCCTACGGGCAGCGTGGCGTTGGTGGGTTCTTTACCCGTAGAGGTCTTGATAAAGTCCGCCCCGGCCATCATCGCAACGACGCTTGCGCGACCCACATTGCGCAGCGTCATCAGATCGCCGGTTCCGAGAATGACTTTCATGTGCGCCGCGCCGCACGCCTGCTTGAACGCGGAGATCTCGTCGAACAGTTCCTGCCAGCGTCCGCCGAAGACGTGCGCGCGGGTGATGACGATGTCAATTTCGTCGGCGCCGGCCGCTACCGATCGCCGAATTTCATCGACGCGATCTTCCAACGGCGACAGACCGGCCGGGAATCCTGTCGCCACGGCCGCCACGCGAACTCCAGACCCTTCCAGCGCCCGCCGCGCCGTCTCTACGAACCGGTGATAGACGCACACTGCCCCGACCTTTATACCGAGTTCTTCAATTCCGAGTCGTTTGGTGAGTTCCTGAGAAATTGGGTGGCGGCCTTTAGCGCAAAGTCTCCGCACGCGCTCGTCGGTGTCGTCGCCCGAAAGCGTGGTCAGGTCCATGCAAGTGACGGCTCGCAACAACCATGCGATCTGCCAGTCTTTCTTCACGGTCCGGCGTAACACGTGACTTTGCGCGCGCCGTTCCACCGCACTGGTGTTCACGCGCACCTGCTTGACCCAATCCAGATTTAAGGGGATACCGCGATTGGATAGCAGGGGACGCCCGCCGAGCGTTGCAATCGGCCCATGACCGGGCGCTGCTAGTCCTTCGGCGGAAATTTGCGCACCACCTTCCGCGATGCCGTATCGTCTATTTTTCTCCACCGCCATTGGATGATCCCCGCCGGAGCCGCGATTCCGGCGCACAATCGCGCCAAGGGAATCGCGTTGTTTCGAACGCAATTGTACGGCAGAACCGCGAAAAGGGAAGGGTAGCCAGAAGTGGAACTAAACCACGCGCGACGCTACGACGGTCCCCGTTTCCCTTGACACTCCCATATCGCGCAGCTAGGCTACGGCGTCAACACATCGGCCCATGAAAATCGCCCGCTTCGCCCGGTCCGCAAAATCCTGCAAGAGGAATGCCGCGCTGTGGATCGGTGTTCTCCTGCTTGCACTCCTAACCCTTCCCGGCTTCGCCGCCAAAAAGATCATCCTCGACACCGATCCCGGTACCGACGACGCGCTTGCCCTCATGCTGGCGCTCAACTCGCCCGAACTCGACGTCCGTGCCATCACCGTCGTGCCCGGAAACGTAACCGCCGAAATGGGGCTGGAGAATGCGCTGCGCATGGTCTCGCTCGCCAACCGCTGCGACATCCCGATCGCCGCCGGGGCCAAGCACCCGCTCTTCCAGAAGCTGATCACCGCGGAGTTCTGGCACGGCAAGAACGGGCTCGCCAACATCGAGCTGCCACCGAGCAAATGCAAAGTCGACTCGCGCTTTGGGCCTGATCTCATCATCCAGCTCGTGCACGAGTCACCGCATGAAATCACGCTGGTGCCCGTCGGCCCGCTCACCAACATTGCACTCGCGGTCGAAAAGGATCCATCCATTGTTCCGCTCGTGAAGGAAGTCATTCTCATGGGCGGTTCGATCACCGGGGGCAACGTCAACGCTTCGGCCGAAGCCAACATCTACAACGATCCGGAAGCGGCGCAGGTCGTTTTCCAGGCCGGTTGGCCGGTGACGATGGCCGGGCTTGAAGTCGGCGATAAAGCGATGCTCACGCCCAAGTATCTCGACCAACTCAACCAGACGCACGGGCCGATCAACGATTTCATCGCGACGGTTCTGAAGTACCTCATCGACCTGTCCGCGAAGTTCGGAGAATCCGGCACGCCGATGTACGATCCCTCTGCAGTCGCGGTGGCGATCGATCCCACCCTCGTCAAGACGCAGGCCATGCACGTGGACGTCGAGACCCGGGGCGATTTCACACGCGGCGAAACCGTGGGCAACCGGCGCGGATACATCGAGCGCAACGTCCTCCACGGCGACCGTTACGTGATTGAGGGAGCCGACAAGGTCGAGCCCAACACCAAGGTGTGCGTCGATGTCGATGCCGACCGCTTCCTGCAACTGTTTGTGTCGAGAATTCGCGGTAAGTAGCGCAGCCCCGAACCGCCAGGAGATGCCATGTTCACACCGCAAACATTCCCGCTAGCTTTGCTGATGATGATCATCAGCGCCATCTGCTGGGGTTCGTGGGCCAACACCTATAAAGGCGTCAAGAATTACCGCTTCGAGCTTTTCTACTGGGACTATGCCATCGGCATCTTCCTCATGGCGCTCATTCTCGGCCACACCATGGGCGCGACGAGCAACGATCCCTCCAACATCGTCAACAATATTCATTCGGCGAGCACTTCCAATGTCGTCTACGCGTTGATCGGCGGCGCCATCTTTAACCTTGCCAACCTGCTGCTGGTCGCCGCCATCGACATGGCCGGACTTGCCGTCGCGTTTCCCGTCTCCATCGGTATCGCGCTGGTCGTCGGAACAGTGCTGAGCTACGCGCTGCAACCGAAAGGCAATGCCGCCCTGCTAGGCCTCGGTGTCATCTGCGCTCTGGTCGCCGTCATCCTCGACGGCAAAGCCTATGGCAGTCTCGCGCGCACCGAAAAATCGGTCTCGCGCAAAAGCATCATCGTCTGCGTTGTGTCGGGCGTGCTCATGGGACTATGGGCACCCTTCTTGACGCGGGCCATGACTTCTGAGCCTGGCACTCTCGGTCCGTACAGCGCGGTAATCTTCCTCACCCTGGGTGCGCTGCTCTCATGCTTCATCTGGAATCTCTACTTCATGAAGCACCCGTTGGTGGGCGAGCCCGTAAGCTTCAGCGGATTCTTCCGCGGCCCGGCGTCCGGCCACTTGCTGGGCGTGTTCGGCGGATTCATCTGGGGCACGGGAACAGTGTTCAACATGGTGGCCGCCAGCCTGACAGGCGTGGCCATCTCGTACGCGATCGGCCAGTCCGCCCCCATGGTCGCCGCTCTATGGGGTGTTTTCGTCTGGAAAGAATTCGCCGGCGCCGGCAGCCGCGCCAAACTATATCTGGCGGGAATGTTTGTTTTCTACGCCCTGGCAATTCTGTTCATTGCCAAGGCTAACGGCTAGTACGTCCGAGTGCTGGTAGCGCCGGCGTCTCGCCGGCAGTCGTGAGGGCGTCTTCGCCCTCACCATAGCTGAGGATGCAATCGCTCGCCCTATGACCCCAACTCGCCGCGACCTCATAAAAACCGCCTCTGCCTTGGCCGCCATCCCGACGCTGACAAACCTAGCCGCAGCAGACGAGCCTCTGCCCAAAGTCACCGGCAGCCCCGTCCTCGACAGCCTTCCCCCAGTCATCGAGCACTCGCGCGATGTTCACACCAACGTCGCAAAGCTTCGCGAAGTCGCTTCCTGGATGGCCTACGAAGACTTGCCCATGCCCGACTATCAGCTGCCCTTCGGCATCGGGCAGGGCAGCGCCGAGGACACCATCGACTTTGTGATGACCGCGGACGCGGTCGACACGGCTTTCACCGATTTCAATACGCACACGAAGTTTCAGGTCGACTATGCCGGACGTCACTGGTCCGACTCCGATGCGCTCTTCGCATGCATGAAGCGCGCTATGGATAGCGGCTTTCCGATTCTCGATGGGAAGTTTCTTGCGCAGGTTACGCGCCCGGACCTCCTGCGAATTTTTGCCGGCAACATCGAGATGCCCATGCTCGACGAGAAGATGGAAGTCTGGCACCAGGTCGGCGCCGTCCTCGCGCAGAACTACAACGGCCGCTTCCACAATTTCGTGCGCAGTTGTCCGCCTCGTCTCTACGACAACGGCAAAGGCCTGGTCGATCGTCTGGTGAAGGAATTCCCGCGCTTCAACGACGTCAGCCAGTACGACGGCCACACCATCAAGTTTTACAAGCTGCCCCAACTCGGTCTCTGGATCACCTACTGCGCGCTCCACAAATCCGGCAAATTTGAGATCGAAGATCTCGACAGGATGACCGCTTTCGCCGACTACATCGTTCCAGTCGGCCTCCGCCTGATGGGCATCACGAATTACTCCGACAAACTCGAGAAAGCCATTAACAGCTACCAGTTGATCCCGCGCGACAGCGCGTGGGAAGTCGAAATCCGCGCGCATTGCATCTACGCGACCGCGCTGCTCTGCCAGGAGATCAACAAAAAGCGCCCGCCCGAAAACAAAATCATCATCCCTCAAATCGACGCGCGCTTCTGGCTCCCGTACCACACCACCAGCTGGCCACACCACTTAACGAAGACCATCATGTATTGAAAGCAGCGCGGCGTCTCGCAGGCAACCATGCGCATCGTCTACTAGCCACTAGCTATCCGCTGCCAGCCATCAGCCGTCTCACAAATAACTCAGCCACTCCCAATCCCGATGCTGGCTCTTGAACTGCATAAACCACAGAGAAGGCCGGTAGAGCATCGCCACTGCCAGAATCCACACGGCATAAATGAACGGCAGACCGTGACCATAACCGGCAGGCTTCTGTGCGAAGTCCGCGATGACGGTTCCATGCCAGATCGGCTGATGAAACGCCAGCGAGATCAGGATCGACAAGATACGCAACAAGTAGATATGCAGCACATAGTAAAAGAGCGGCACCCGTCCGAACACCAGCAGAACGCGGCTGAGTCCGCGTTCGGCCTTCGCTTTGTCCAGCAACCCGAGCAGGATGAGCGCCGGTCCCAACGTAACCAGCAGGTAGTCGAGTGACGGGGGATACTTCAGCACGTTGAAGAACGAAATCACCGTTAGCGAGAGCGTCGGCTGAACGCTCCAAGGGCCCGCAGACCGCGGATACCCAAACGTCAGCCCGGCGATCCCATTCCCATAAAAATTGATCCCGCGCAGCAAAAAGAAAAGCACGGTCGCTGTGATCCCCAGCGTCAGAATCGCTTTCCGCCGATCCGCGCGCGATAACAGACTCCCAAACGCAAAGCCCGCAGCCATCACCCCGACCCACGGGATCAGCACATATCTCACCGAGAACTGAAAACTACCGATTGGAATCCTGCCCGGCGAATGCAGCAGGATCCACACCCAGGAAAATCTTCCGAACGAAGCTGGATTAATGCGATCCAGCAGATTGTGAGTCGCGATCATCCCCAGCCCCAGCGCCGCAATCCAGCGCACCGGCAGCCATACGATCGCCGCCATTGCCACCATGCTCCAACCCAGAATCCAGATCACTCCCCCGTGCGCCCACGGCACCAGGCCCCACCCGAAGTCGACGATCGTAAGCTCCAACAACACAAGCCACAGACCACGACTCAAGAAGAAGCGCGAGATCTGTCCTAATGACTTTCCGCGACGCGTGGCCAGGAACGCACCCGTCCCCGCCAAAAATGCGAACACCGGCGCGCAGTAGTGCGTGATGAAGCGCGTGAAGAAAAGCGCTCCGTAGGTGTGCGACATATCCTCGGGAGCAAATCGCAAGAATGTCAGGAAGTCCCGAGTGTGATCCAGCGCCATGATCACCATGACGAGTCCCCGCAGGACATCTACCGAAACCAGCCGGGGAGCCTGCGCGGGAAGCTGAATGTTTGTGCGGACGACGGCAACATTGGGAGCAGCGGCGATCGTTACCATGCTCCGCATCTCGGGGCACACTTCGATTGTTTAACCATCGTTTCATCGTAGCGGCTGAAACCGTCGAATCGATTCATACGATGTCAAGAGATTGCAATTAATAAATCGGGAATTCGTTACACCAAATGACTAAGCAATCGATGCATGTCCACCGCGCGGGTTCGCAAGAGTCTGGAACGCGCCGCCGCGAATTGGCAGATCACTTCACCGGGCGTAAGATCACCCGATCAAAAAGGGAGGCTTCTCATGATTCTGGGCGTGTCAACCTCAACCTTTACTCTTGTGCACGTCCTGATCAGTTTGATCGGAATCGGCTCTGGCCTGATCGCCCTCTATGGCTTGTTGAACGGCAAGCTGCTGTCGGGCTGGACACCTCTGTTCCTAGTCAGCACGGTCCTCACCAGCGTGACCGGATTCCTGTTCCCGGTAGAGCACCTGTTGCCCTCGCACAAGGTCGGCATACTCTCCCTCATCGTTCTCGCGATTGCGATCGCGGCACTGTATCTATTTCATCTTGCCGGGAAATGGCGCGCCATCTACGTCATCAGCGCGCTCATGGCTCTCTACCTCAATTGCTTTGTCGCAGTCGTGCAGTCATTTCTGAAGATTCCCGCACTGCACGCTAGGGCGCCCAATGGAAACGAGCCGCCGTTCCTGGTCGCCCAGACCATCGTGCTGCTGATCTTCATTGCCTTGGGAATTTTTGCTACGAAGCGCTTCCGGGTCGTCCCGGTTCTGGCAAGCTAGCGTTTCGCGGGGATCAGGAGGCGCGTTCGAGGGTGAGGTCTGCCCACATAGAGGAGATCGTGCGTTGCCAGTGGTGCCTTCCGTGTTCTGGTTGTGGCTCCCGCCAAGCGGACTCAAACACATCGTCCATCGCAGCCACCTCATCCAGGGTGGCGGCTTCGATGGAGTGACGGATCGCCATCAGTTCGCCGAATTCCTGCACTTTGCGATCGTATGGCATCAGCACGCAAGGGCGTCCGTAAGAGTGAGCCAGCACGGCCGCATGCAGTCGCATGGCCAGCACCAACTGGGCATCGCTAATCCACGAGCACACCTCATTGAGGTCAGCGGTCCAAGGGCGCAACTGAATCCGCTCGGGATGCACCATGGCTTTTGCCACCCGCCCGTGCAGGGACGCGTCGCCCCGCCCGTTCGGCGTTGCCGCATGCAGAGGAAGAAACACGACATCCACGTTGTGTCGCTCGATCAACGCATCCAGACTCTGAGCGAGCGTGCGGATTCTCGCTTCGGTCATTTCGTAACCATGGAAGGTTTCGGGATTGTGCCTTAGGCAAACCAGCATATAGGGGCTTTTGTGGGGACTTCCCACATTTGTTAGTCTCTGATGCCCGAGCAGATCGGGTAAAGACAAAACAATATCCGGAGCCAGGGTCACCTGCTCAGTCACGCCGAGTTCCCGGCACATCTGCTCCGAGCTCGCATCGCGCACGATAATCCGCTGACACCGCCGCAACGTCCACTTCAACAGGGCGCGGCCGTAGCGCGTCGAAAGCTGTCCGATCCCCATGTTGACTAAAAACACCTTCTTCCCCATCAAAATGGCCGCAACTATTTTCTCCATGGTGAAGAAAAACGTGCGCCAGCCCAGATCGTCACGGATCAGATCCCCGCCGCCCACGATCAATACGTCACTACTTGCCAGGGCCCTCACCACACGTAAGGCCCCGCCTTTTAGCCAACCGCTTCGCCACGCCCACTCCCCCAGCAGGGGAGAATTTTCAACCGCGGGCAATCCATGCGTTTGCACAACCTTGGCTGGCTTCTCCGACAAAACTGTTAAATCAAAACCCTGGCGTTCCAGCCACTGCTTCAGGCAAACCAGCATCATTTCGTCGCCCAGGTTGCCGACGCCGTAATACCCCATGAGCAAAGCTCGCTGCTTCGGCAGCTTTCTCCCGGTCACCTGCGGTTCACAGGCTGGCGACTTCGACTCCAAATCCGGCCGCAAAGGTGTAGGGCTGCTAAGCATCGTCTTTACCCCATGAGTATAGCATCAATGTCTATGGGATTACTGGACATTACAACAGGCCGTAATGCCAGACGATTCAGGGCAATGGCAAGAAATTTGATTGGAATCACCCGGAAGGGTGTGGCATCAGGGCCGAGTGTAATCAAGGCAGGCGCGGCCGCCCGGTACGGAACTCGCACCTCCATTGACCAACCCGATACTCTCAAGGGGCGGGAAGTGTGACCAAAGGCGAGGCGGGAAGGTGCGTTTCCGGGCAACCTGGTAAGGTGCGTTCTCAAAGCAAGGGCAAGCTGCACCGCAAAGCAAGGCGGGAAGGGCCGTTCTCGGACAACCGCAGAACCTAACAGGGCACGCCTTCAGGCGTGCCGAAAGGACTGCGCCTGAACCCTCTTTAGGGTTTGGACAACTGGGATAAAAAAGTGGTAGACACCATGGCCTTTCCATTGCAGAGGGGAGTACGATGAAGAACACTGGAGTGTCCTATGCCGGCCAGTCGCGCGTCGCTCAAAGCCGTTCGTTCGCGGAAGCCAGGCGTCCTTTTTGATCCGAAAACCTTTCTCGCGACTGCTGGCATCGGCAGAACTGTCCGTCGTTACAACTCGAAACAAGTTATCTTTTCTCAAGGCGAGCGTGCCGATACAGTTCTGTACATCCAGCAGGGCCGGGTTCGCCTGAGTGTTCTCTCCAAGCAGGGCAAGGAAGCGACCATCGCATTACTGGGTCCTGGCGATTTCCTCGGCGAAGGCTGCGTTGCAGCCGATCAGCCTCTGCGCTCGGCAACGGCGACGGCCATTGACGACTGCTGCGTGCTGAAGATCCAAAGGAGAGAACTGCTCCGCACTCTGCACTTGGAACACGAGTTTTCCGACCTGTTTGTTGCCTACGTCATAGACCGGCATAACCGTACCCAGGCTGATTTGGTCGACCAGTTATTCAATTCGAGTGAGAAACGACTGGCACGCGCCCTCTTGATTCTCGCCCGCTTCGGGAAAAAAGACCGACCCGAGGTAGTAGTCCCCTACATCAATCAAGCGACCCTCGCGGAAATGATCGGCACCACCCGCTCGCGCGTGAATTTCTTCATGAACCGATTCCGCAAATTGGGTTTCATCCAATATAACGGTGAGTTGCTCGTGCATAGCTCTCTTCTAAGTGTTGTCCTGCACGATTAGTGAATCCCGAGTCTCCACTAGTCCGGCACCCAACCTTTGCCACCCTATTCGTCCCAGTACGGGCGCCCTTACGCAACTTACAAAAATGTTCAATTTTGAACAGCCGAAATATCGGCACGTGCCTAGAATTCGTTTCAGGCCCTCCCCTCGAAATCTCGCTCGAAGAGAGTAGTCGTGAAACTCCCAAGCGCTGAGAGAGGCAAGTCCATCCGTGTTCTGCTGGCCGATTCCAATCAAACTCAGTCCCAATTGTTGAGCGGTGCCCTGCGCCGGCAGGCCCGCATGAAAGTTGCTTGCTGCCCAGGCGAGCTTTCCGATTGTCTGGACGCCCTGCGTTCGACCTCGGTCGATATCGTTTTGCTGGGCGACAGCCCTACCCATCATGACCACCTGGTCGACGTGGTGCGTCATCTGCACGCCAGCTTTCCCCATGTGGGCCTGATCCTCTTGTTAGACAGTTACGACCGCAACCTCGTCGTGGACGCGATGCGGGAAGGTGCGCGGGGCTTGTTCTGTCGATCGCAGCAGCCGTTTCGAGCGCTCTGCCGGTGCATCTCAGTTGTCGATCAGGGCCAACTCTGGACTACCACCGAGCAGATGAATTACCTGGTCGAAGCACTAAACTCAGTGCCCCAGGCGCGAGTCACCAACGGCAAAGGAGAGGGTATTTTGACTCCTCGCGAGGAACAGATCGCCGGTCTGGTGGCGGAAGGCATCGGCAACCGTGACGTCGCTCGCCAACTGAGTATTAAAGAAAACACTGTAAAGAAGGCATTGCTCCGGGTCTACGACAAGCTGGGAGTCTCCAACCGGGTCGAACTGGTGCTGTACGTATTGACGCACTGCAGCGTGGAAAAGCGCTCCACTCCTCCCGCCAAAACTCCAGCGGAACGTGTCGCACTCGACTGTTTAGACCGAGGCCAGGTCAACGTCCTGGAAACAGACGGCACATACCTGCCGAAGGCGAATTGATCTGAGCGCTTGCCGACTGCAGCCAGAGTAAGCGGGCGGATGGCGGTTCGAATTCTGCCGTCGCAAAGGCTTGATTGCGAAGGGCGCAAACCCTCGATCCGCTGTCGCCGAGGCTTGTTCCGGACCTGGCGAAGCTCGTATATAGACGGTCGCAAGGCTTCCCATCCGGACGTTGCTAAGCCTTGTTTCACGGACGTTGGAAGGTTCCGAGGACGGACGTCCCAAGGTTCGTAATCAGTGCGCGCGTTCAGGCGCGCCGTACAGGCACTACTTGGAAGGCCCCTTTAGGGGCTGTCTGGCGCTACACGTGAGAGATCTCGAAATTTGGTGGAGGCGGCGGGAGTTGAGCTCAATAAGAGCTTTTGTTTCTGTAACTTACAGATTCTACAAGACCGAAAAAACCTAAAAATCGACGATTCCCAAGGTCATCGTACAGTTATCGTACAGTCGGACCCCAACTAGTCATCGTTGCAAAACATGCGACCGCATCGCATATTTAACGACTGTGGATCTGCGCGAGGTCGAACCCTTGCCTGCGACCCTCGGCCAAGACCCGTCCGGTAGTGTACTCACAGCGCCCGCCACACTGGCAATACCCACTTTGCGGCGAATGTTTCCAAACCACAGACCACGTATCCTCGGACTCCCGACCGTGTCGTGTTCTCTGAAAAGATCAACGACATCGAGCATCTTCCGGCGTTCGCGCTCCGAGTAGTCCAACCAAACAAACGCGGACATTATTTCCTCCCTGTCGCGAGACGCAGATCGTCGTGTTCGAAAGCCGACGCCATGCGGTCGATCTCGGCTTTGCTGAGGCCATGCCGAGCGGCTTCGTCGCGCCATTTCGACACGGCCTTGCCGACTTCCGCAGCGATCGCGCGAGCCTTGCCGTCATCGAGACCGAAATATCCGGCGACTTGAAGGGCGAGAGCGAGGGAAGCGGTGTTGTCGTCCTCGTTGATGGCCGTGCTGAGGATGCGTGGTTTGATGTCGGTCGGCACCGGGTTGAGGTCGTAGGCGGGCGACAGGCGCCAGCCGGCCTGGCCTTCGTAGAGAAATCCATGATTCCGGAGATGGTCGTCGGTATTGGAGATCAGGATATTGAAGACCAGCCGCCGCCAAAGTCCTTCCATGTCGTCTTGCGGCGCGGCGCCGTGCTGGCGCAGCGCGTCGACGATCTCCATGTAGCTGTGCCCTTCGTTGTCTTTCGATCCGAGCATGCTCATGGCGGAAAGGAACGGGATGCGCCGTTCGCCGTCGCGGTCGAAGCGTCGCAGCAGCAGCACGGGCTTGCCGGCGATGTTTTCGACACGCGATCGCGGTACGGGTATGCCGGATTTCTCCGCGAGGGAGAGTGCGACCGCTTCCCATACGACCGTGTTGATTTCATCGTCCTTGCGCGGGAATTTCGCAATGGCGAGCTGGCCGTCTTTTTCCCTGACCGACGCTTTCGGACGCGCGCCGCCGAGGGAGGAGCCGGGCGCGAACAGCATGCGCATGTCCTCCTCCGTGTCCTTTTCCTCCATGAAGTGTTCGGCGGCGGAGAGAAGTTTCGGGAGTTCGATCAGCGGGGGGATGCGCTTGACGCCTTCTTCACGGAGGAATGGGCCACCCTCTTTTTCGGCGAAGCGCAAAGCGCCTTGCCGCGCCTCGTCGTCCACCAGCAGCAGAAAGTCGATTTCCTGAAGCGTGCGCGGCGCGGTGCCCTCGCGGTCCGCGCGCCTTCGTTCCATGCGGCGCATGAGCGCCCTGCCCCACCGATCTGGCGCTGAGTCGCCGATGGCGCCGAACATGGGCGTGTCTGCCGGCGTGTGAAACGGGCCGGGGCCGACTTGCAGAGCGGGCTCCAGAGAGAAGCGCGCGGGATTGTCCAGCCAGGTCTTGTCGTATTCGAATGTGGCGCTCTCCTTGTTCTTGCGCGTGCGCGCCCACAGTCGCCCCATAAGGTGCGGGACGCCGTCGAGATCCACGTAGACGAGCGCTTCTCTGTCCATCATTTATCTTTCGTGCGTTTCTTCGCGCGCGTCACACGAATGCGCTGCGGCAAATGTTCTTCTTCGAGCTGCAGGCCCACCGCGTCGTTCTTCGGCGCGGCGAGATCGCCCAGCCGGTCCGTCATGCCCAATACGAAAAGGACCGTGGCGTATAAACCGATCGCGACGCCGGGATCGCCTTTCTCGATCTTGACGAGGGTCGTGCGGCTGATCGATGCGCGTTGTGCCGCGATAGCGCCCGGGATGCGCCGGCGCCGCCTTGCGTCATGGATATCGCGGCCGAGCTTGCGCAAGGCACGCCGCACCGGCAGGGGCATTACGATGGATGATCGGCTGGTTCTCATATTTAATGTCCAGAATAATGTTCACTAACTGACTTAATGTACATTATTATGAACGCTAAGTCAATCTTGGGCGAAACCGTCCCTCTCCTCTTTATGTGCCCGGGAAGGGGGCCTGTCCATACCCCCCGGTTTCAGGTTTCGCCCTTTCCATTCAATGGCCTTGTGACCGGGGTCTAGGCTTGGGCGAACAAACAGCGAATATATAAATTTGCCATCGTGTCCCTGAAAGCCTGCACCGTCGTCGGCGCGACCGCTCTTCAGTCCGCTCTCAGTCCGCTTTCATGGCTGGGTATCATTTCTCCGGCTGCCGCCATGCGACCTGTAGTGGCAAGCCCGATAGTCCGCTTCCATCGTGAAAAAGAGTACTTGAAAAAGAATACGTACGTACGTATTATTCTGACATGAGCAAGCCATCTCTACGCGAAGATCTTCTCAACGCCGGCCTCAAGGTGATGTTCCGAGCGGGATACACGGGAGCGAGCGTACGCGATATCTGCGAAGCCGCTGAGGTTCCGCTGGGCTCTTTCACCAATCACTTCCGCTCCAAGGAGGCGTTTGCCGAGGAAGTACTGGACCGCTACTTCACTCACCTCAAGGGATTCGTCAAAGAGGCTTTGGAAGACAAGTCCGTTAACCCGCGGCAGCGACTGCAGCGGTATCTGGACATTATTAGCGGTGTGCTGGCACACGACAAATGGAATCGAGGTTGCCTAATTGGCGATTTCAGTCTTGAGAGCTCTCAGAGCAAACTCTTGCGCGAGAGGCTGGAGGCAATATTCCAGGAATGGCGTGTTCCGTTTGCTTCGTGCATCGCCGAGGCCCAAACCGCCGGTGAAATCGATTCAACGTTCGATCCGATGGATCTCGCCGAATTCCTCCTGGCTTCCTGGGAAGGCGCAATTCTCCGTATGAAGGTCGAACGCGGCCCTGCCGCGCTCGACCGCTTTAAGAACATCGTGTTTCAAACCGTATTTTCCAAACCACATTCAAGGAGTAGAAGGAGTAGAAAATGACCGTCCGTTCTGATGTTGTATTGCCCCAAGTGAACGTTCTGGGTTCCACCATGGCCTATCGCGAGGCGGGGAATTTGGAGGCACCCGTCGCGCTTTTTCTGCATGGGAACCCGACCTCGTCATATATATGGCGAAATATCATTCCGCTGGTTGCACCGACGGCGCATTGCATCGCACCGGACCTCATCGGCTTCGGCCAATCGGGAAAGCCGGACATCGAGTATCGGTTTGCCGATCATGTCCGCTATCTCGATGCTTTCCTCGATAAGGCTCGAATCTCCTCCGCATTCGTCATAGCGCACGATTGGGGAACCGCACTGGCATTTCACTTGGCGGCCCGCAAGCCGGAGTTTATCCGCGGGCTTGCGTTTATGGAGTTCATCTGGCCCATGCCTACCTGGGAAGATTTTCACGCGGATGGACGCGAAACCTTCAAGAAGTTCAGGACGCCAGGAGTCGGCGAAAAGATGATTCTGGAAGCCAATGTGTTCGTGGAGCAGGTTCTTCCCGGGGGAATCGTACGAAAACTGACGGAGCAGGAAATGTCTGTTTACAGAGCCCCATTTCCTACACCCGAGTCGCGGCGGCCCACCTGGCGTTTCCCGAATGAATTACCGATTGCTGGAGAACCGGCTGATGTGAATTCAACTCTGGAGAAAGCACATCGTGCTCTAGCGCACTCGTCTTATCCGAAGCTGCTTTTCACAGGAAATCCCGGCGTTCTGGTATCGCCGGCCTTCGCTGAGAGCTTTGCGAAGAGGACTCAAGAACCTCAGAGTTGTGCAACTTGGCGCTGGCCGTCATTACTTGCAGGAGGATCATGCCGAAGTCATCGGCACTACAGTCAATGAGTGGCTGATCGGCCTGGGAGTTGGTTCCAGCTCCAAACACAAGTTGACGGCATAGTCCATGCGTCGAGACCACAGGTCTTGCAGCCGAACCTCATCTCATCTGTCGCCAAAGCAGATGAGATGTGGACGGCGGCGTTGCGTGTCGTAAACAGATCATTGCCTGTTCGTCGGCTTTGCTCCGCCAAACTTCTGGCTTCTCGTAACTCGGACGCAATCCGAAGGGCACGCTGGTAGAGGGGCACCAATGGTCCAGCCTGTTCGGCAAACGTGCCCTACTGAACTAGGTTCTTCTGCCGGACTTCGTACGGGATTCGCGGTTCCTCAGGAGCGAGCCCACGAGAGTCTCGGCAAGCCAGTTCTGGTATTTCTGGGGTGACCACCCACGCTCGCTCACAAGCATGCGGTACACATCCCCTCCCGTGAGCATCCAGAAGATATCCCTCGCGGTCTGGTGGCGAAGCCCCGGCCGAAGCGCTCCTGTATCGCGAAGGAAGTTGATCATGCCTTCCTCCTTCTCGTAGCGCAGATGCTCGCGTTGTTGCTCCAACTTGGCTAGTTCCGGCGCCACAACACCTGCACTTCGCATCAGATCGAACGCTGCGCTCTGCGTGCTGCGGATCTGTCGGGAAACGGCAGCGGCGCGCCGCAAACGGGTTTCGGGATCGGTCGCGCTGAGTGTCTGACGCACGACCTCCTCGTAGTCTGCTCCGAACATGGATTGATCCAGCAGCGCAATAAGAAGCCCGGTTTTCGACTTGAAGATGGCGTAAACGCTCGGGGCGGAGACTTCCGCCCGCCGGGCAATCGCTTCAATGGTCATCCCGTCATAGCCTTCTGTCTGCAAGAGTTGCCGGGTGGCTTCAACGATGCGGCGGCGAGTGTCGTCCGCCTGACGTTCGCGAACGAGCGATTGGTAGGGACGCTTCTTTGTTTTTGCCAAGCGCCAAAATTATAGCATCCTCTACTTAGTATAGTTATCTATATCTAATATGAATCGAGAACGGTGAGCCGGACGCCTTCAGGCAATCCGGCGCGGAGCTCAACTTGAAGCCAAGAATAGATTTTTTAACGGTTGCTTATCCGATCGTCGAAGCCATGCTCAACCTGGAGAAATATCTCCATCAATCAGCGATTGAGGAACCGCTTCGCAATCTTGTCTACCTGCGCGCCTCGCAAGTTAACGGGTGTGCCTATTGCATCGACATGCACTGGAAAGACCTGCGAGCCGCTGGCGAGACCGAGCAGCGGCTGTACGGCCTGGATGCATGGGAGGAGTCTCCCTATTACTCGGAACGCGAGCGTGCAGCATTGGCCTGGACAGAGGCGGTAACAAGAGTCACGGAAGGCCACGTTGCGGACGAGGTGCACGAAACAGTACGAAAACACCTGACGGAAAAAGAACTAGCTGACTTGACGTTGGCCATCGTGGCGATCAACGGATGGAATCGGCTCAACGTTGCCGCGCGAACGGTGCCCGGAGCATATCAGCCACCGAAACAGCAGGACCTGCAAAAAGGAGCATAAGCAACAACACCCGTCGCTTAACGGTTCGGAGCGCTCTGGAACGGAGGTCAACTATGAAGTTGGTCGTATTGGGAGCCACCGGGGGAACGGGTCTGGAAGTCGTCCGGCAGGCCTTGCAGCGCGGCCATTCGGTTACTGCGCTGGCCCGTTCGCCGGACCGACTGAAGCAGTTTGGCGGTCAGATCGCAGTGAAGCAGGGAGATGTGTTGAGCAGTGCTGATCTAAAACCGGTCATTCAAAACCATGATGTCGTTGTGTCAGCATTCGGGCCGCGGCTCCCTGTGTCGAAAGCAGACGCTCATCTCCTGCAACAATTCGCCGGCGCGCTGACGAGCGCCATGGTTAACACCAATGTCCGCCGGGTAGTGGTGGAGTCGGTCGCATTCCTGTTCAAGAATGCCGTTTTCCCTCCGGCGTACGTGCTCGGACGATTGTTTTTTCGACAGGTCGTTGATGATGCCTTGGCGATGGAACGAGTCTTCACCGGCAGCCAGCTTGATTGGACGATGGTGCGCCCACCGGAGCTAACCGATAAGCCCTACACCGGAAAGTACCGAGTGCGGCAAGGCCAGTTGCCACTGTTCGGGTTCAAAATCGCGCGCGCAGATGTGGCCGACTTCATGATCACGGCAGCGGAGAATTGTTCTTGGGGCGGCAAGATCGTCGGAATCTCGAACTAATCAGAAAGGACACAAGATGACGCTCTATTCGTTTGTTCTCTTCGCACATATCACAGCGGTGCTTGCCATGTTCGCTTGCTTAAGCCTGGAGGTGCTCTCGTTATTTCGCTTGCGGCGGGCTTCCACCTTGAGCGAGGTTCAACTCTGGATTGAGCCGGTTCCCAGCATTTCCAGAATTGCCCTTGGATCATTGCTTGTCATTCTTCTCAGTGGGGTCTACCTGACGATTCAAATGTCAGGTTTCGGCTTGGCGTGGCTCAAGGTAACAATTGCAGCATTTCTTCTAATGGCGCCGCTGGGCGCAGTGTCAGGCAGACGCATCCGTTACGTGCAGCGCCTAAGCGCGAATGGCAAGATGCCTCAATCAGAGATCCTGGACCTCCTGCGGCACCCTTTCCTCAAGATCTCGCTCGCTATCAGAATCGCAGTGTTTCTCGGGATCGTGTTGCTGATGACAGCAAAACCCGGACTGCCGGAATCGCTCGCAATCGCCGGTGGGTCTGTTGTTCTTGGATTGGCTTCAGCCGTTCTTATCCCGAGCGGACGGTCCACGCTATCGGCCCCAAGGACAGACCCGACAGCTCAGTAAGGCTTATTTATTTTCAAGTCAAAGGAGACTCCTTGAACTCCAGCAGCACATCGGCGGAAATTGGCAACATCGCCCTTGCTGCCAGCTTCATTGTTCTTGCGGCAGCGCTCGGTTACAGATACATAGGTCTACCGCCGGTAATAATCGTTGGCGGCTCAGGCCTCATCGGTCTCCTCGCCTGGTCGACTTCTTATTTGAAGAGGCCGACACCGCCCGAAATCATTCTGCCGTGCTTCCTCCTAACCGTGGCAGCGCTTGAGATCCACGTGATGGAGGAATACCTGACAGGCTTCGCACCGGCGATGAGCAGGTTGTTCAACATTACCTGGACAGAACGGGGATTTCTGATCGTATTTGCCTTCGTAGGCCCGGCGCTCTATGCCCTGACAGCCATCGGGCTGTTTTACCGAATCCGTTTCGCAGGTTTTCTCGCCTGGTTCATTTTCATCGGTCCCGGAGCGGCGGAGTTCACGCATTTCATTTTTCCGCTCTTGAAACCAGACATCAATCCGGAAATTCCGCAGAAGGTGGCGCATCTGTTTCCAAATGGTCTCTACATCACTGACTTGCCCAACTATTACATCCATGCAACAGGGACCTACTACTTTGCCGGAATGTACACCGCCATCCTGCCCATGATTCCTGGTACCTACGCCATCTACAGACTTCTGAAAGAAGACCGCAGAGAAAGGCAATCGTCTTTGGAGAGTATGAAAAACTTCAGCAATGCCTCGTAGGAGCATTGCATTGAGCGTGCTAGCAAACGTAAGCAAGGAGGACAGAATGACCGGCACCGGAGGAATGCTAACGACCCGCGAGAAAGTGATTTACCGGACGACAACAGGCCTAGTCTGTGCCGTCATGGTATTCAGCATCATCAACTTTATCTTTAACGATCATTTTCCTTTTCCTAACGGACCGGAAGGAGCGTTCGTCCACCTGGGATTACCGCACTATTTCAAGATAGAGCTGACGACCGCCAAAATACTGGGTCTGCTGGCGTTGTTGATCCCGAGTGTCCCGTTCAAAATAAAGGAGTTTGCCTATTTTGGTTTCGGAATTACTCTGCTTTCGGCCAGCATCGCCCACTTCGCACGGGGAGATGCCAGGCTCAGCGTCTTGTTCATCATCGACCCATTGTTTTTTCTCGTCTTGTTAATCGTGTCGTACGTCTACTTCGAAAAGAGCCATTCCTTCTCAGCGAGGTAAAGCCCTGAGGGATAAACAATTCGAAGCTCGCGCCGAACTGAGCTCCACGTATCCTCGCACCTCCGCCAGCCGTATTAGCAGGTGAAAGCAATTCTTCTATGGACGAAGAATTGACAAGCTTGCAGGAGGAAGAAATGAACTTCAAAGGACAGACTGCCCTCGTAGTAGGTGGAAGCCGCGGGTTTGGTCGAGGCATCGTTGAAAGTTTGGTCGCAAGTGGAATGACTGTCACCGCCGTAGCTCGGAATCGAAAACATCTTGAAGATCTGGCACAAGACACCTCGGCAACGATCGTCGTTGCTGATGCCACTGACGACGAAGCAAAGCGAATCCTCTCGGAGACTAAACCGAATCTGCTCGTCTTAAGCGCAGGTACGACGTTGGACCTTCGGCGACTGCAAGAGCACACTTGGGAGACATTTTCGAGACCATCGGAGGTTGATACAAAACTCACTTTTCTTTGGGTCCAGGCAGCGTTGCTAGCCGAGCAAGGGCAGCAACACGTGGTTGTATTTGGCGGTGGCGCAGCACTTTTTGGTTCCCCGCTCAGTGGCGGTTACGCAGGAGCAAAGATGATGAACGCCTATATTGCACAGTACGCTGCAGGCGTTACGTCTCGCGCCAAGCGCTCGATCAGGTTTCACTGTTTGATTCCTCCGATGAGTCCGCACACTGAGTTCTGCGCAACTGCCGCACAAGCGTACGCCCAAATGGCAGGTCAGACTTTTGAAGATTTTGTGAAGCAACTTCCGTCACCTCCCACGCCCGCTGACATCGGTGCAGCTGTAGTTGCACTCCATGAAGATCCGGAAAAGTGGAATCAGGTGGCCTACCGCGTGTCAGGAAAGGGATTAGCGGCAGTTTAGACATCCGGGTCGTTCCAATGACGGTGACGTATCCTCGGGCGCCCCAGAGCCGTAATAGCAGGCAGAAGTATAAATTTCGAAAAGGGGAGACCATTTTGAACATCGCGAACCGAGTCAGCGGCGCGAGGCATCTTCGATGGGCTAGAGAAAGGCGAAGAGGATATTTTTCCCGATCCCGCATCCCAGTCAATGGCCGACGACTGGCCCACTGGTGTAGCCAAGGCGCGCGAGAGCCAGTTCAAAGTGTTCTTGCCGGAGAGCCCTGCGAAAGTTACGTGACAGTCGTTCCGAGACGTGATGACCACCATGCACTAGCCGGAACGAAAACCAACATCCAACGAAGGAGAAGAAGGCAATGACGACACAGTAATGCACTCAGGCACGGACGAATTAGAAGTTCAGAGGAGGGATATATGTGCCCTGCATGCATCTCAAGCACAGCAGTGATGGTCGCCGCAGCCACATCCTCGGGAGGAATTCTGGCGGTGTGCATCGGCAAGTTCAGAAACTTTTTCAGAGCAAGTGATCTCGGTCTGATTCACAAAACAAAGGGGAAATGATATGGCAACAAGCAAACCGAGAGACAGGGAACAAGGGAAAGGGCAGGTCGCGATGAACACACCCCCGATCGTGTCGCAGCAGGAGTGGGAGGCTGCGCGGCAGCAGCTCCTCGTGAAGGAAAAGGCCTTAACCCGCTCCCGTGATGCGCTGGCCGCCGAGCGCCGGCGGATGCCGTGGATGGCGGTGGAGAAGAAGTACGAGTTCGAAGGGCCTAAGGGTAAGGTTAGCCTGCTCGACCTGTTCGAGGGCCGCCGTCAGTTGATCGTCTATCGCGCGTTCTTCGAGCCCGGGGTGTTCGGCTGGCCCGAGCATGCCTGCCGCGGCTGCTCCCTGGGCGCCGATCAGGTCGCCCATCTGGCGCATCTGAATGCCCGCGACACGACCCTCGCCTACGCCTCACGCGCGCCCCAGGCGGACATCGCGCGCCTGAAAGCGCGGATGGGCTGGGAGATGCCCTGGTACACCATGACCGACAGCTTCGACAAGGACTTCGGCGTCGATGAATGGCACGGTCACAACGTATTCTTCCGCGACGGCGAGCGGGTGTTCCGCACCTACTTCATCAATAACCGCGGCGACGAAGCGATGGGGAGCACCTGGAGCTACCTCGACATCACGCCGCTGGGTCGTCAGGAGACTTGGGAGGACTCGCCAGAGGGTTACCCCCAGACCCCGCCCTACAAGTGGTGGAACTGGCACGACAACTACGACGCCGAGGCTTCGCCTGATCCGAAGTGGGTCGAGGTGTCCGACGTTGGAGAAGCCGCCTTCCGAAAGCGCGACGCAGAGGCGAAAGCGAGCTAAAGAAGGGCGACCACTTTGTCGCCTTCAAGCAGAGATGGCTCTTTTCACACAGGACTGCGCGAGTGCTTCCGCATGGGCAGAGCACCCGGAGCAGATCTTGGCGAACTGCGATCTCACCACCGCGGAAACGAAAGACGATGACGAAGCATATGACTGGAGACAGTGAGGTCGAGCGCGACCTCAGAAAAATGAGAACACGTGGATAATAGGCAGCACATGGATGGCCTTGGCCCGTTCGAAGGACGCTACCTTGCTTTTCTAGAGACCGTTTCGACGCTTCGGCCGAGCTTGCACCGCTACTGCGCCCGCATGACGGGTTCGGTGATGGACGGCGAAGACGTCGTCCAGGAGGCCTTGATCGAGGCTTATCGCAAGCTGGACAAGTACGACGAGAGCCGCCCTCTGAAGCCGTGGTTGTTTCGGATCGCTCACAATCGCTGCATTGATTTCCTGCGACGCAGGGGAGTGCGAGATGTGGCCGAGGCAGCCGCTACCATGCCAGAAGCAGTCTCGCCAACTGCGCTGGCCACACTTGGGGTCGGCAAAGCGGTTGAACACCTCGTCGCATCCCTGCCTCCGAAAGAACGTGCCTGCATTCTACTGAAGGACGTGTTTGATTACTCTCTCCAGGAAATTGCAGAACTAGTCGATTCCACAGTTGGCGGCGTCAAGGCAGCACTCAACCGCGCTCGAACAAAGTTGGCTGAATCTTCCCCTCAGGCAAACTCAGCTCGAGACGCGAGCCCAGAGTTGAAACGAATCATGCAGCTTTATGTGGATCGCTTTAATCGACGCGACTGGGATGGAGTGCGTGAGTTGACTAGTGCCGACGCCCGCCTCAATGTGGCAGAAAGGTTTACCGGAAAGTTTGTCGACGCGCCTTATTTCTTCAATTACGAGCGGTGGCCTTGGCCGTGGAAATTGGCACTCGGTGAAGTGGACGGTGAAGCGGTTGTGATTGTTCTCCGACGAGGTGCGGACACATGGACGCCTCACTCAGCGATCCGGTTCGAGGTCGTCGGCCAACGAATCGAACGCATTGTGGACTACATACACTGTCCGTGGGTGATTTCGGTGGCGACGACCGTAACGGTTGCCAAAGCGTAAAGTTAACGGGGCCGTCCCGGTTCAGCCAAAGCGATCGCCTCCTTACTCGGCCGGCGATCACAATTGTCAGTTGTAGCCATTAGAAGTAACTACTCCTGATTTCTCGGCCGACGCTTATGCGAACATCGGCGCTGGTCACAGAATGGTTACAAAACTGGGGCCACTCTTCGTTCAGGAAGTCTTCAGCAGCAGAACTACTTCGGAACAATCTACGCGGTTCCAGCCGGGCCGCTTCCAAATCATTCGTCGTGTGGCGAAGATCACCCCCGGAACGCACTTGATATTTTTGTGGTGCAGCCCCCTAAACGAAATGACGATACTTGATCGGGTGATGCAGAAATTGCACGAAGAGACAGCGCAACAACCCACGCAAGAACGCAAGCAAAGACGTTCCCGAGTCACAGGTTAAGCTTTGTTATCGACCGGGGAGGCTGACGAAAATAGGCCATAGCGCTCAGAACCCTGTCCATGAGGACATATTAGGACAATAATTGTGTCTCAAGGTCGACTTGAGCTGTGCCCGGCGGTGCGAACATGCCGGTGGCAATTGCGCGATTGAACGCGATCCCTGAGGAAACGTAATGGACCTTAAGACTTTGCTCGACACGCCTCCATGGGACTGGCCAAGAGATGCCGGAAGGATGCTGTGGAGGATTCTGGTTGATCAGCGAGCCCATGAAACCGACCGCCTGGTCGCCGCCGAGCTCGCGGGCGATTTTACCGTGATTAACGACGATCTGGCCGCTACCTTATTGACGATCGCAGGCAGTGCCGACGAGCCAGAGCAACTGCGCGCTCGGGCGACAATTTCCCTTGGGCCGGTCCTGGAACAGGCGGACACGGATGGATTTGAGGATCCCGATGATGTACCCATTACTGAGCGCACGTTTCATAACATCCAGGACTCGCTCGAGAAGCTCTACCGCGATAACAGCACTCCCAAGGAAGTACGGCGCCGAAGTTTGGAAGCATCGGTGCGAGCACCCCAGACCTGGCACCAGGATGCGATCCGGCAGGCGTATTCCAGCGGAGACAAAGAGTGGATGCTGACGGCTGTGTTTTCGATGCGCTGGGTTCGCGGTTTTGACGATCAGATACTGCTAGCCTTGAAAAGCGGCGATCCTGAAATACAGTATCAGGCAGTCAACGCGGCGGGTAACTGGGAACTGGACGCGGCCTGGTCGCACATCGTCGAACTCCTCAATGACGCGCACTCCCCAAAGCCCTTACTGCTTGCCGCCATCGGCGCCGTAGGCAGTATCCGTCCCGCGGAGGCGCGCGAAATCCTAGTTGACCTAGCCGACTCCGACGACGAAGAAATCGCTGAAGCCATCGACGAGGCCATGGCAGCGGCTAACGTATCTACAGACGAGGAAGACGACGAAGAGGATGAATCGGTCAATTGAGCGTTCCCCAGGATTCACGGTTTCGGCAAAGCCGGGCGTTGCGTCGGGGTCGCAATTCTCCGCACCACGGCGAGGATCTTGACGCGCCCTTGCTCGTAGTGACACCTAAGAGTTGTAGCGATCCGCTGCGCGTACTCGGCGGGACCGACTGTCGCGGAAAGGACCCTGAACCAGGCCGGCAACACGCTCTCCAACTCAACTCCAACTTCCCATGAGCCGCCCTCGTCGGCGAAGAAAAGGATGTCATCGGCGCTAGCGTCGATCTGGCTCAACAAACGTAAAGACAACTTCGGAGGGCTCGGCATCTGTTGGCATCTCTTGTGCTGTGGAGGACGATATGAATCGAAAACTCACTGGAAAAGTTGCACTGTAAAAAAGATCAACAGCAGGAATCGGACTTTCGATTTCCCAGCACGCCCGCGACCGGTCGGCTAAGACTCGTCCACTGGTACTGCTCACTTGGTACTGCTCACTAGCGGCCGGCAAGGCGTCCACGCTGTTCCGCTAAAAAGCGCTGGCGGTGCTCAGCCGACTAGTCAATTCATGCTCAACGGCTCCGAGAACTTCAGCCTAACGAAGACCGTTTCCGAATCGCTGCCGTTTTGACGGAGTCTTCCCCGTAAGCCAAGTTATCCTTCCTTCGTTTCCGTGCTTCCGCCCTGTCACAGCCGTGTTCTGCTTTACGTTGCCCGCTTCCGCCCTTCAGCCTTAGTCGGGTGCGCGCCCGTGCCCGGGTTCGGACGGTTGCTTCGGGACTGCGCCGGTATCGCGCCAAACCGAGAGGCAAAGGCTATTTGGCACGTCCCGCGCTGCCACTCGCACCCTGGCACCCTTCGCGGCTTCCGCGTCTGTCCTGCCGCCTCCATCTGTTTTTGTCGCCGTGGCGATGGTGAACAACAAAAACAGCCAGAGACGGCAGAACAGGAGACAACAATCATGAAGCAGGAAGAGATCAACCGGAGAACAAAAGAGGCAGTCGACTATCTCGTGCAATCCTTGGACTCGGGACGAAGTGAAGTGCTTGTCCAGTACCTTGCCGCCATGGGGCGGTTCCACAACTATAGTTTCGGGAACATTATGCTGATTGCCAGACAGAGACCGGACGCAACCAAAGTCGCCGGGTTCCGCACCTGGAACTCGCTCGGCCGCTTTGTCAACAAAGGCGAGCGTGGCATCCTCATTTTGGCACCCATGGTCCGGCGCAAGCGCGAAGAGCGTGAATCTCTCCCGGAAGAAACGGTCGCGTCAGAACGCCAGTTGTTGGGATTCCGCGCCGCTTACGTATTCGATGTCAGCCAGACCGCTGGAAACGACTTGCCGCATTTGACCGAGGTCCAGGGCGACGTGATCGGTCTCCGCGAACGCCTGACGGCCTGGTTGGCAGGGCAGGCCATTGCGGTCATCCATTCCGCCGACATCGCGCCCGCCCGAGGCGTCTCTTCGGGCGGCAAGATTACCTTGCTTCCGGGCTTGCCCGCCGCCGAGGAATTTGCCACGCTGGTGCATGAGGTCGCGCATGAACTGCTGCATCGGGGGGACCGGCGTCTCGAGACCACCAAGCAGATTCGTGAGACCGAAGCTGAAGCCGTCGCGTTCGCGGTCTGCGAATCCCTCGGGCTCGAGACGGGAAGCGCATCTGCCGACTACATACAACTCTGGCATGGCGATGCTCAGTTGCTGATCGCCAGTCTGGAGATTGTTCAACGAACCTCCGCCGTGATTCTCGGAGCTCTGAGCCTCACGGAGGAGCGAGAGGCCGATGGCGCGGGATCTCCAAGGGTCGGAGCCGAGTCCGCTTGGTGCTAACGTTCTGGGCGAGAAGGATGCGCCTGGAGAGATGATGAACTCCCGAATGCATTCCCCATACACTGTTGGCGGGCCCGAAGGCAGCTGACTCGCCGTCTCTTCAGGTCAGCAGCGCGGTCTCGCGAGTCGAGCGATGCGGCGACACGCTGCCGATCCCGGGTCGTGGAATCATTTCCATGAATTCCGATAGGGGCTTTCTCCAATTGGAAGAATTGAAGACTCGTTCCGGATAATCTCACTGCCATCCTTAATCCTCTGGACTAGAAGGAGAGCGCGATGGACGAGAGGCTTTCCTGCTGTGCGGTCGTGGCCCAGCCCGACGCGCTTCCTTCGCAGCGCCCTCCTCTGTCGAAGCGCCCGGGCTGGATCTTGCTGACCTTGCTGTTAGCACCTTCTCCTCTTTATGCGCAGGGTACCGGAGGCGATCCCTGGGACAACGCCGTCCAGGTTCTGCAGGCCGCCTTCACATCCACCATCGCTCGCGGCCTTTCCCTGGTCGCCATTGTGGTCGGCGGTTTGATGTTCGCCTTCGGAGAGGGTCAGTCAAAGCGCACCCTTGCGGGGATCATCTTTGGTGTCGGTATGGCGGTCGGAGCCGTGAACTTTATGGCCTGGTTGTTCCCGTAAGAGAGTTCATGGAGGTTCTCCCTTGGCCCAGCACGTACAAATGCATCCCGTCTACCGCGCCATCAACAAACCCCTCACGATCTGGGGAGTGGAACGACGGCTGTTCTTTCTCGCTCTGGTGATCGGCGGAGCCACATTCAACTACTTTGGGAGTCTGATCGGTGGGATCGCAATGTTCGTTGGCTTGTATGGGGCGGCACGCTGGGCGACTGCGAGCGATGTGCAAATGATTCGTATTCTCCTGAGCGCAGGTCGATGTCGTGCCGAGTACGATCCCGGCAAGCGGGATCCCTTTGAGATCGAGGTGCTCCGCCAATGATGCCCGTCAAGGTGACCGCGATTTCCGAAGAGTACCGGGCCGCCGGTGCGCTTAACACTCTGATCCAGGTGTGCTCGTTCCTCGATGAGCATACTTTCCTCACGAAGAGTGGTGACCTGGGAGTGGTATTCCGAATTCACGGCATCGACTATGAGGGGTGCGACAAGGCCGAACTCGATGGCTTTGCCCGGCGCTTCGAGCGCGCCCTGCGCGGTCTCAGTGAGGACTTCCGTCTCTATCAATACCTGCTCAAGCGCGCCCATCCACACATCCCCTTCCGGCGCTATAGCGATGACGAAGTGGTGGACCGTGCCATCCAGGGTCGCATCGAGTTCCTGCGCGCCAAAGCCGACTCGCTCTACTCTCTGGAGTTGTACTTCGTGCTTCTCTACCATGCCGTTCAACCAGCCGGTCGGGAATCCTGGAGGCAACGCCTCGGTCAACCCCGCACAACCCTGACCGCCTGGCTCTCCGGCCAGCAACACCTCACTACCCTGGCCTCAGACCTGGCAGAAAGGGAGCGCCTGTTGGCCGCCAGGGCGGAAAGCTTCCTCATACAACTGCAAGATTTCGTGCAGGCTGAATGGTTGGACAAACAGAGTGCGTTTTCGTTTCTCACCCGATTGCTCAACTACGCTCCCTATCGCTCCGACACGATGCAACTGAAGTACGATCAGGACGTCGATCAGCAACTGGCCGCCTCGACCCTCGAGTGTCATCGGGATCGGTTGCAGCTGAACGCGCACCAGGTGAAGGTCCTGAGCGTTATCGAGCCGCCCGCAAGGACCTTCGCGCACATGTTGCGGTCCCTCCTCGAATTGCCATCGAATGTCGTGGTCGCCAGCGAGTGGAAGCGCGTGAGCAACCTCAAGATGCGGAGGGCGATTCGCACCAAGCGTCGCCACTTCCACAACAGCAAGACTTCCCTCGCCAATTACTTGTCCGACGCTCCGATGTCGGATCGCCAACTGCTGGTCGACGATGCCGACGAGGCCTTGGTCCATGAACTGGGCGGTGCATTGCAGGAGATGGAGGTGAACGGAAGCTCGTTCGGGGAGTGGTCGATGACCGTCATCCTCTACGACCTCGATCGAGCCAAACTCGATCGCGCGGTGGCGGAATGCGTGAAGCGATTCGCCACCCAGGACGCCACCGTCATGGAAGAGCGTTACAACTTGCTCAACGCCTGGTTATCCGTTTTGCCAGGCAACCATCAGTACAATCTCCGACGGCTCTTCCTGCTCGACTCTAACTGCGCCGACCTCTCGTTCCTCTTCACCCTGAGACCTTGGCGAGCCACACAACCAGCACCTGGATCAGGAATACCTCGCGGTGCTCGAGACCAACCAGGGAACACCCTATTTTCTAAACCTTCATCACCAGGACAACGCGCACACCGTGATTCTGGGTGCATCCGGCGCCGGCAAAAGCTTTTTGCTGAACTTTCTCCTGACCAATCTCCAGAAGTATCGTCCTTACACCGTGATTTTTGATCTGGGCGGCGAGCTATGAAAGTCTTACCCGCCTGTTCGCAGGGCGCTACGTGCGAGTTGGCGGGGAGACCCCCTCGGTCACTATTAATCCGTTCTGCCTGCCTCCCACCCGGGAGAATCTCCAGTTCCTCTATAGCTTCGTGCGCGTCCTTATTGAGTCGGGTCATCACGAGTGCTCGAGCGCGGATGAGCGTGACCTTTATGAGCAGATAGGGAATCTGTATGAATTCGAGCCCAGCCTACGACGGCTTGGCACGCTAAGCAACATCGTCAATCGAAGATTGGCCGAACCCTTGTACAAGTGGGTGGGAGATGGTCAATATGCTCGTCTGTTTGACAATGGCGAGGACAACTTGAGCTTTGCCTGCTTCCAATGCTTCGATTTTGAGGGCATGGATCGTTACCCGGAGATTCTGGAGCCGCTCCTGTTCTACATCTTGCATCGGGCCAATGCCGCAATTTTGGCTTCTAATCACACCACGGCCTTCAAGGTCGTTGTCATGGATGAGGCGTGGCGCTTCTTTCGTAACCGCACAATACAAAGCTACATCGTCGAGGCACTCAAGACCTGGCGCAAGAAAAATGCGGCACTGATTCTGGCAACTCAATCCGGCGATGATCTGTATCGCTCGGAGTTGCTCCCTGTAATCGTCGAGTCCTGCGCGACCAAGATGTTCCTCGCAAACCCCGGCATGGATCGAGCGGCTTACTCCGAGCGGTTCCATCTCAATCAAACGGAAGCCGATCTAGTGGCTGGACTCATCCCAAAACAGCAGTTTCTGCTCAAACGTCCCCATCTGGCCAAAGTGGTCAACTTGCACGTAGACCCCACGGAATACTGGCTGTACACCAACAGTCCTTACGACAATGCCCGCCGGCAGGACGCATTTGAAAAGTATGGTTTCGAGCGTGGCCTTGAGATTCTGGCCCAGGAGTCCTCTTCATGAAAATCTCAGTCTTGGTTTCACCTCTAGTCGTGTTCATGCTCACCGGTTTTTTCGGGCACGCACAAACATCACCCGCGAATGCTGGCGGAGGAATTTCAGGCGACCGCAGCAGCGACCATGCCGTCGGTTCCGAAGTGCTGGCAAGGGAGGCGCCTGCACGGGGTGTTAAGCAGTTTGAATACGGAGAACGGGACGTGCTTCGCGTGAATGCCAAATTACGCTACACAACCCTCATTGTGTTGCCCAAAAACGAGCAGATCCTCGATTTCACTTGTGGAGACAAGGAATTCTGGATCGTGAACGGCACTCAGAACTTTGCTTACGTGAAACCCGCTCGGCCGAAGGCTCAGACCAACCTCAACCTTATTACTGCTAGTGGCAACGTATATTCGTTCGTTCTCACCGAGGTCTCAGGAGTTTCCGGGGTTGAGCCCGATCTAAAGGTGTTCGTCGAGCTCAAGGAAGATGCGATGACTTCTGCCATGAATGGTGCGCCCAGGTTCGTTTCCGCGAATGAGATCGAGGATTATCGCCGACAGGTTGAGCTGGCCAAACAAGAGAGTCGCGAAAGCCGACGCGCCGCAGAACAGGCCATTGTGAGCGAGGTCGACCGATACCGCTCTGAATATCCCGTCGCGCTTCGCTTCACCTACCAGTTTGAGCGCGACAAGAAGCCTTTCTCGGTTAGCGCAATCTACCATGACGACAAATTCACCTATATCCAGGCAAACGCAGTTGAGGCCCCAGCCCTCTACGAATTGAAAGATGGTAAGCCCAACCTCATCAACTTCGAGTTTCGCCACGGTACCTACGTTGTGCCAAAGATTCTCGATTCGGGCTATCTGGCCATCGGCAAGGCGCGCATGAGTTTTACGCGCCAGGAATAGTGGTGAAGGCTCGCCCTAGCGACTCCGGTGTGCGCCTCGATCGGCTTCTCACCAGTCACAGATCGCCAAGGGTTACGCGGGGAGGGCGGAAGAAATATATGCCCGAGATCGAAAACGACGAGCCTCGCCCGCGCCCGGTCCTCCGGAACTCGGTCGGAAAACCCACAGGAGTCCTGCCGCGCAACGCCCAAACAATGACCATCGTTGCCATCTCCGCTGTGATGATCGCCGCCATCGCATTTTCCGGCACCGGCAGCAAGACCACCCCGAAGCCTGCGCCCCTGCCCTCTTCCGGAGTCACGGATCCCAACCAGGCGCGCATCGCAGAGTACCGGTCCCGGCTCGATGAGGAAGCTCGCAAGCTTGCGGCGGAGCAGGCTCAGGTGCTCGAGGCCCGACGACAATTCGCGGATGCTACCGGAAATTCAGCCCCGGCGAATGGAGCCTCGCCTCTGGGACGCACGGATTCTTCGTCGCCTGCTGCCCAGGAGAACGACATCGACAGCGATCGCAAGCGCCGCGCGTACCTCTCGCTTTTCGCGTCGAACGTGGCGCTTACTTATCGCAAGGATAACCTCGCGCAGACCTCAGAGATGACGTCTCCCAGCCCGAATCCTCTGCCCGCAAATGCCGGTAGTCCAGCGTCCTTGCAGGTCCCGTTCGCGAGCGACAGCCAAACCGCGCGTTTGGCGCCCCTGCCTCCGCCGGGCTGGCCTGCGAGTGAGCAGGCTGATGCGACCCCTCGTGGAGCAGAGGTGAGCCCCAAGCCAGGGGCGACGCCTGTTGCCGAGCCTGAAACGTCGGCCCGGAAGGTCCAGCAAGATCAGGATGCCGAGCTCACCCGATCGCGGGGCACGAAATATCGAGTGTTCGAGGGAACTGTGCTTGAGGCCGTTTTGACCAATCGCCTGAACGGTTCTTTTTCCGGTCCGGTCAATTGCATGTTGACGACCAACGTGTACTCGCACGACCGACAACAGCTGTTGATTCCCCAAGGAACCAGGGTGCTGGGCGAAGTAAAGCGCGTCACCATGCTCGGCCAGGAACGCCTGGCAGTCTTCTTCCATCGCCTGATAATGCCTGATGGTTATTCCCTGAACCTGGACAAGTTCGAGGGCCTGAACCAGATCGGGGAAACCGGTCTTCGGGATCAGGTCAACCATCACTACGTTCAGGTGTTTGGTATGTCGCTCGCAATCGGAGCGATCGCTGGATTCGCTCAAGCCAACAACAATAGCGGCGTTTTCCAGTCTTCGACTGACGCTTACCGAGAGGGCGTGGCCAGCAGTCTCTCGCAGTCGTCTCTCCATGTTCTCGATCGCTATCTAAATATCTTGCCAACCGTCACGATCCGGGAAGGACACAGGATCAAGATCTACTTGGCGGGAGATCTGCTCGTACCTGCTTTTGACAATCACCTCATGCGGGAGGACCTATGAGCAAGGAGGAAACACCACCCATCATTCGCTGGCTGCACCGCTACATCTTTCGTGGGCTGGGTTCAGTCTTCCTGGCAGGGGTGATCTGGTCGGCTATTTCATTGGTGCTACGTTCGTGTCAGGGCAGATGGCACTAGAACCGATTTGCCTGAGCGCAAGAATTGCTAACAAGGCTTAAGGAGGCAAAATGAACAAACAAAAGATCATCTCGACTTTACTTCTCATGGTCACTGCCACGTCAGGGTCCTGGGCTGTCCTCGGCATAGGCGATGTAGTCTACGATCCCGCCGCCGTCGCGAATCTCGTCAGGCAGTTTCATCAGATGGAAGAGGAATACGTGCAACTGGTTGCGACCTATCAGACCGTGCGCAGCCAATACAGTCAAATGATCTTCATGGCGAAGATGGTCCCCACCGAGTTGCGCAGGCGGTACCGGACGTTAGCGACGCCATGGCGCAACTCGGCCGCGACCGATACTTACGGTACAACTGCCTCTTGGACCGCTGCGATCAATAGTGGTCTTGGTGTTCAGGACGGTTATCTGCGAGCTACTCAGCGACTCAATGCCTATGGGACTGCATTTTCGAATATACCGACGGAACAGCTTGATCGCGTGAAAGCCAACTACGCCACCGTTGAGCTAGCGGATGGTGCAAACCAAAGCACGATCGATCTACTCGGCCGCCTGCGTGCCAACGCGCCGCAGGTCGCCATCACAATCCAGAATCTCGAGACCGACACCCTCTCGTCGGACCCGAACCTCAATAGTGAGATTGCGGTGTTGAACAAGATCAACGCAGCAAACCTGGTCGGCCTGCGCAACGGGCAGGACACCAACCAGTTGCTGGTTACGCTTGCCGAGGAGCAACTTGTTGACGCCAAACGAAAACGTGATGCGGAAGCGAGTGCTATCAATGAGCACATTCGTTTTGTTGGGGAAGAGCAGGAAATTCTTCGTGCCCAGACCGGGGACCCTAGCGCTCGCATGATGGCTTATCGCATGCCGTAACGAATTTTCGGGGAGCTGTGGGCATGGTTTCAGAGACATGGGCCGACTTTTTTTCATTCTTGTCGACGTTGATGACTAGCCATGCGTCGATGTTCGAGACGCTCGGAACCCATCTCTTCCGAGGATTTGCTGTCATCCTGATCTCCTGGTTTGGAGTCAAAAGCGCGTTGGCGTCGGCCTCGAGCGGGCACTCGGGTTTCCATTTCGAACGCTTTGCCAGCTTGTTGATGACCATAGCGTTTGGGGACGCAATGATCACCTTTTACACAAATCCAATCCCTGGAATGGGTGTCAGCTTTTACCACCTCGTGATCGATCAAGGCACGAGTTTGGCCAACCAGCTGAATCATGGTGTATTCAGCGAACTCACCGCACGTCTTAATTCGCTCTATTACGAAACAGAGCAACCGGGTTTGTCGATTGCAATAAACGTTCTCGAGGTCCTTCGGTATGCGATCACCTTTCTAGCGATTGTGGTAGCCCAAGCTGCTTCGTTCATGGTGATCGCCTTTGGATATGTTGCTGCCGCAGTTTCAGTGATGCTCGGGCCTATCTTTATCCCATTTTTCATTGTGCCCAAGCTCGAATGGTTGTTTTGGGGCTGGCTGAAATCGCTCGTGCAATATGCCTTCTATCCCGTGGTGGCAAACGCCTACATCTTCGTCTTTGGCCAGCTGTTGATTCACTTCGTGGATTCACATCCCCCTCCGTACGATGGAGCAACTCTCGCCGTCATCTTCCTGCCGTTAGTCTTCTTGTTGATTGCATTCACATGGGGAGTGCTGTTGATTCCGTCGCTAGTGAACTCGCTGTTTGCCGGCCGCTCGGGTGAGTCGGCTGTACCCGGTCGGCAGAACGAGTAGGGAAGGAAAGGCCCATGCGCACCAGCCAACTTGCGCGGTTGCCGCAAGATCAGCTCACCCCTTCCGGGCGTCATTACGTTGAGCAAATCGGCGCTGCAATGGTCGGCAATCTTTACTTGAAAATCAGCGTACTTTGCCTGGCGGTCGTTGCGATCGTTTTGCTTTTTGTGAATGTTGGCATCTACCAGACGTTCCACCATCTCAAGCCCTTGGTCATCCGCATTAATGAAGTCGGTCGCGCTGAGGCGGTTACCTATGACAGCTTCGCTTACCAGCCGCATGAGGCCGAGATCCGCTACTTCCTGATGGATTTCGTGCAACGCCATTACAGTCGGCAGCGCGCAACCGTGCGGGAAAGCTATCCGAGGTCTCTTTACTATCTCGATGGGAGACTGGCGGAAAACATCATCGCAGAAAACAAGAAAAACAAAACCATTGAAGCCTTCCTTAGCGGCCGGGGTGATGAGATTGAGGTCAACGTGAGTAATGTTGCGATCGAGGACCTTAGAAGCCAACCCTACAAAGCCAGCGTGGATTTCGAAAAGATATGCTACACCGCGACGGATCACGTGATGACCCGGCGGGAACGCTACGTCGGACATTTTGTATTTTCTGTTATGGACAGGGTTCCCAACACCTTGATTCCCGTAAATCCGCTCGGCTTGACCATTACCTACTTTCGAGAGGATCAAGCCTTTCAGTGAAGGCAGCATCCTGGGCTCTTGCCTTCGATCGCGCACGCCTTCGCCTTGTACAGGTTGCTCGTGGGCGGACGGGGAATCTTGTTGACCCTGTCGAAGTTGTTTCCGGTGGCAAAGCCATTGCGCCATGCGAAATCTCTCTGAACGTCAGGTCAGCTGTGAGATGAAGGTCACCCCGCCTCTTTCCCATGAAATCCGATATGTGTTTTCCGTCCACGGAGGAATTCCTACCGCTGGCATGGCTATTCTTCACGGCAATGTTTTCCTCATGGCCAAGCTCAGGCTGGTATCTGATCGTCCCTGTGCCTACGGTTCAGTCGGGCAATCCCGTCATCGCTTTCCCGCGATGGTCACGTAGCACCGGGGCGATTGTCCGGCATGGTCTACGGACCGTAGGATGCAACCGCGATGGCTTCTTCAGAACGTGGACCGGTGGTTTGAGGAACGATCAAGGGCGAATGCTGCGTCATGGCGTCGAGCAGCGTTTCGTTCCCCGCGTCTGTTGTGTGCCCGGTGGGGTTGCTAGGCTCCATGCGCTCCGTTCCTCCCTGCTCTCCTCAGGCACTGCTTCGGGGCTTCTCCGTCGCCCTGCGGCTCCGCGGTCATCTGCTTCCACGGGCCCTCCGGGTCTCGGTCTCCCAAAACAAATCGAGCGCCCAGAACGCGCTCCCGCTTGCCGGGAGATTTCTTTTGGGTCCCTCCGAGAAAGCTGACCTTGGCCTTGGGAGCCGGGCCCACTCGCATGGCTGCGCCCAGCGTGCCCTGAGCAGATCAGGGCAGAAACGGAGAGCATCATGTCAACCTACAGAAACACCGTCACCCTCAAAGGCTACCTCGGACGAGACGCCGAGCTACACGTCAACACCAATCAAACGCCCTTCGCCGTCCTCTCGCTGGCCACAAAAAGCACGCACCGGAACAAGCAGTCGGGTGAGTTTGTGTCGCACACGGAATGGCACCGCGTCATCGCCAATGGCCGGCTTGCGGAGTCTGCCAAGTCGCTCCTCAAGGGCGCTCACGTCGAAGTCCAGGGCCGACTGCAGAGCTACCGGTACGAGGACAATGCCGGCGTGCAGCGCCGTGTGTGGGAAGTGCGTGCCCATGCGGTCACTCACCTCGAGCGTGCAGCGGGCGACGACGGAGAGAATCTCGATGCGTCTCCGAGCGAAGAGGATTTATCGGGATAGAAAGGGTGCCCGTAAAGGGCACCCCTGGTCTCGATTGGGGAGGCCGCGACATGCTCGCCAATAGTCTGTTTGCTACCAGCATCTTCTTCCTGGCACTCCTCTTGTTTCTGCTTGGGGAGTGCACTTTCCTGACCCCGTATCGTGTCCTCCTCATCGACAAGTACGGCACAACAATCGTCACGTTCCTGGGAGCCCTTTTCTTGAATGTGTTTGCGGCTGTGTACCTGGGAGCCCGGAAACTATTCCTGAAGGACACCGGCCGGAAACTGGCGCATGTCGAGAAACAAATCCGCACCGGCACCAGCATTTCCGAAGAGCTGACCCAACGCCTTAGAGATCAGAAGGAGGGGCGATGAGCCGCGGCGGCAGCAACAGAGGCGACCGGGGAGAAACGGATCTGACGCAGCGATTGGCCCCACGGTCACCCGGTGTGATCCACCTCGCGCGCAGTAGCTCCGCCAAACCCGCGGACCGTCGACCGGGTGTCCGACTGGAAACCGACCCTCGACTGGCGTCGGGACTGAGTCGGGTGCGCAAAACCATCTTTCTGCGCGATCGAAAATATCGAATTAGCAAGGCGGAAGAAGTGCTATTGACCACCGTCGGCACGTTTCGCGCGGTCGCCGTCAAAGATCTGCGGACGTACCAATACGGCCAGAATGACCGGCTATTTGACCAGGACCTCCGCTGCCTCAAACGCCAAGGACTCATCCGCATACATCGGTTGATGGTCGGCGGAGCGGAAGACGTATTGGAGGTCCTGGTTCTCACTCGTGAAGCCAAGATGCTGCTCGCATCTGTCGGGAGAGAGAACGGCCGGCAGGTCTGCTACGTGGGGCTCGTGAAGCCGCGGGAGGTTGCACATGATGCTGCCATTTACCGGATGTATGAAGCGGAAGCTGCGCAGATCAAGGCTCACGGGGGAGTCGTGCGCCGCGTGGTCCTCGACTACGAACTGAAGGCGGGCATCTACGCGACCCTCGCGAAAGCTCGTTCCTTGCCTCGCCTCGCCTATGCCAAGCGTCAGAAGGAAGTTGCCCAAGCCAATGGTCTCCAGGTAGCAGGAGGACGAATCCCCCTGCCCGATCTGCGACTGGAATACCAGACGGCGGAGGGCGATCTAACGAAGGTGGATCTCGAGCTGGCTACCCACCACTACCACGGCGCTTACGCGCTCGAAAAGGCCAACCTCGGCTTCAAACTATACGCCGATGGCCCTTCGGCAATGCGCCTTAACGCACGCCTGACACAGGGCCGCGGTCCGGTGCCGGATGGACCTGGACTGACCGACGCCATCCTCTCCCTATGACCAATGAAGAGCGGATCTTCGCCTTGCAGAACTGCGGTTATACCCATCGCCAAGCGACGTTTCTCTGCACGGTCGCGCTTCATAGCGGCTATTTCTTGCGCCGCCAATACCACAAATTTCTCGGCCAGAAGCCCGGGGCTAGCGCCGAACGTCTGATTCAACGAGGCCTCGCGAAGGGTCACATCCGGATCCACGGCTCTGCAAATCGAACGCTGATCTATCACCTCGGTGCCCGCTCCGTCTATGAGGTGCTGGCCGACGAAGACAACCCGAATCAGCGCTGGCGTCAACCCTCTTCCGTCAAAACAAAACTCATGGGCCTGGATTTCGTGCTCGCCCATCCGCAATACCAATATCTGGCAACGGAGACACGAAAAGCTCGACTTCTTCTGTTCCACTCTGGGTCTCGAGCGAGATTGCTTGTTCGCCCGCGACTACCGTTCGCGGCATCCCTCGGGCCCGAAGCGCACCCGGTATTTCGTGGACAGATTTCCCATTTTCGTCACGAGTGCGGCCACCAATCTCGGACCATTGGTCTCGTTCTGCTACGTTGACGGGGCGCGAGCCAAACCCTCCGGTTTTGAAACCTATCTCGAGCACTATCGCGCTGTTTTTTCGAGCCTGCCGTCGTTCGAGGTGGTTTACGTCGCTATCGATCCGCAAATGTTTCCCAAGGCCGAACGCGTTTTTGCTCAATGCGTCCGAGCCTCGCTGCACCACCCCGAGGATCCTCTACTCGCCCGTTTGCGAGAACATTTTCGTATCCGCGAACTGTTCGAGCAGCAGGGAAGTCGCTGTCTTGACCAGCAGCGTCTCGATTGCTTTCGGGATGAACTCGAGGAGTATCGCGGCTCGAAATTCGAAGCTCTTTACCAGCAGTGGAAGAACGATGGGAGCCTTGGAATACGCGCCGACGCCGCCACGGACCAGGTCGGCCGAGTGTTTCGCACCTGGCGAGTGGCCGATGAATACCAGCTCTTTGGGGACCTCACGCGTGCGACTACCGTCTGAAGCTCGACAAACGGCGGACCGTCGGGTTGCAACCCTGAGTCCGGTGGCGGGTCCGCCGGAAAATCCACAGACGGTCACGATAAGCGCCTGGCCGGGCAGGAGTTGCTTGCACGCGAAGCTCGAAAACGGTTGTGCGAAAACCACGGGTTTAACAAGGGAGCGACCTCGGGTCTGGGCGGCCTCAGAGGCACCATTTTCGTTTTCACCAAGAGGGGTGAATTCACATGTCTCCATATATTCCGCAACGCATCAAGCGAGCCAAACAGCAAATTACAGTGAAGCTCTACCAGGATCGCCTGGCCATGCTCGATCAGTACGGCCGGTTCATCGAGGACAGTCGCGACTACATCATCGACCAGGCGTTGGATCTGGTTTTCAAGAAGGACAGAGATTTCCTGCAGTGGCTCGAACACCAATCCCCCCTGGATCCGGGAGATCGTCAGGCCGCCAACGCCAGAAAAGGAGGGGAGCAGTTTCACCTCGGTCCCGGGGACAAAGGGAGAAGATCAGACACCGGAGAAATTGCTTCCCTGAATGAGGCTTGCGAAGGGTTCCGGGAAGACTGCTGAAAGGAGGGCTATGAAACGGATTTCGCATTGTCGGACTTGCGCAGGTCTTGTAATGAGCTTGACGTTAGGCTTCTATGCTTTTCGCCATTATGCGTTCCCGGACAATAACAGCCTGCTGCGCATGATTCTTCTGCAAAAGCCATATCTGTTCTATGCGATTAAATCCTCCTTCACCCTCATGCTCTTTACTACACCCTTCATCATCATCTCCGTCATCTTTTCGCTCGCCTACATTTTCGGAGTGAGTCGCGAAAGGGAACTCAGGAACGCAACCGCTGCCCAAGTATCCAGACCCTCGCTCGCGAGACGAACTGTATCTCGTGGTGGGGGAACTCCATCATCCCAAGCGTCCAGAACCTGCCGAACGTCCGCGTTGGCTCATCATCCCGGAGCGCGGCCTGTTCACCGGCATTGCCATCTTCGGCGCCATTGGTAGTGGCAAGACGACTGGATGCATGTACCCATTCGCGGATCAGGTGTTGGGATATCAGGCCCAGGATGCCAACCGGCGCGTCGCCGGCCTCGTGCTAGAAGTAAAAGGAGACTTCTGCCACAAGGTTCGTGACTTGCTCGCGAAACATGGCCGGGCAGAGGACTATATCGAACTCTCACTCGACTCGCCCTACCGATACAACCCCTTGCACAACGAACTGGAGGCGTATGCGCTGGCTTATGGGATCGCTTCGCTCCTCAACAATCTGTTTGGGCGTGGCAAAGAACCCTTCTGGCAGCAGGCCTACACCAATCTGGTGAAGTTCATCATCCTGTTGCACCAGGTGCTGTATGGCTACGTAACCCTGTTCGACGTTTACGAGTCGGCCATAAACTCCCACAAAATCGAAGCCAAGATCGCCGAAGCGGAGCGCCTCTTTGCCACGCGAGACTACCTGCTGATTGAGGATGTTGATTACGTCGCACATCGTGACCTCAACTCATTCTGCTGGGAGCGGATCGAGAACACGAATTGGATGAGAGCGTCTGCAACCGAGGAACTGCAGCGGTTGCTGGAGTTGAAACAAATCGTCTACGACACGCAGACGGAGGCTCTCTCCTGGGAGGCTTTCGAAGACCCAGACTTCGACGATCGGCGACAGAGGTTTGAAGCTGTCAAGCGTTGGTTCAACGATGACTGGAAGCGGATCGAGCCGAAACTGCGCACCAGCATCGTTGAAGGCATCTCGGTGTTCCTTTCGCTCTTTGATGACAACCCGGCGGTGAAGCGCACCTTTTGCCCGCCCCAAGCGTGCTACGACTCCATCGCAAATCAGGATGGTCGTTATGGCATACCCCTGCCGCCGTTTCGCGAGCTCATCGAGCAGGGCAAGGTCGTTGCTTTGAACTTTCCGGTGAGCGCCAATCCTGGACTGGCAAAGACGATTGGCACCATGCTGAAGCAAGACTTCCAGCGCGCCATGGTCGCGCGCATTCCCACAATCGAGCGCCATCCGGAAAAGCATTGGCGGGAGGCTTTGTTTCTCTGCGATGAATACCATTCATTTGCCACCACCGGCGAGGCGGATCCTACCGGGGACGAGAAGTTTTTCGCGTTGTCTCGCCAGGCCCGGTGCATCCCCATCGTCGCCACTCAAAGTATCAGTTCACTGCGTTCCACCCTGCATGGGGAATCTTGGCGCACGCTGCTGCAAACCTTTCGCACCAAGATATTCCTCACCTTGAGTGACGATTTCAGCGCCCGGATCGCCAGTGAGTTGTGCGGAAAGGAAGAGCAATTGAAAATGAACTACTCGATTAGCGAGAGCGGTCAGGACGCAAGGGTAAGTATGCTGACCGGGCGCGCGCGCGCGCATCGCGCCTCCCTTAGCACCTCCAAGAGCTACAACGTACAGCGGGACTGGCTGTTTGAGCCGAAAGTGTTCGCGGAACTGAAAAATGCCCAGAGCATTGTAATCGCCTACGACGGCCTCAATCCTCTCCCCCCAGCATATTGCTATCTCAAGCCCTACTACCTCGACCCTGACAGCACTTATTTCGAACAACTGGCCGAAGGACACTTGTGAGCTTTGAATTGATTCTCCCATTCCTGCGCCCGATTGAACACTTGATCCGCAACGATGCCATCTCGGAAATCATGGTGAACGGCTCCGGTCGCATCTTTATCGAGAAACACGGCGAACTCCTTACCGTGCCCGATGTCGTGCTGACAGAAAAGTTGCTGCAGGTGGCCGTTCGCAACATTGCACGAGTGCTCGGAGATGAGATCAATGATGAGATGCCTTTACTGGATTCCCGCCTGCCTGATGGGTCGCGCGTAGCCGCTGCCATTCCCCCCTGCTCGAGACGCGGCACCACCTTGACCATACGGAAGTTCCCGACCCGGCTCTTCACACCAGAAGACCTGGTTCGGGCGGGAACACTGCCCGGAGTGATACTCGACTACTTGGCAGAGTCAGTGCGCTCGCGCCGGAACATTTTGGTGTCTGGAGGGACGGCAACTGGGAAAACGACGATGCTGAACGCGCTGGCTACTTTTATTGATCCCGCGGAGAGAGTGGTGCTGATCGAGGAAACCTCTGAAGTGCGGGTTGTACGCGAGAATCTGGTCGAATTTGAGGCACGACGCGAGCAGCCGGGCCGGCCGGCCGTGACCATACGGGACCTGTTACGCGCCACCCTGCGCCATCGCCCGGATCGCATTCTGGTCGGAGAGGTGAGGGGTGGAGAGGCGTTTGACCTCCTTCAGGCGCTCAACACAGGACATTCTGGCACGCTCTCGACCATCCACGCCAATTCCGCGAAGTTGGCAATCTCACGCTTCATTACTTGTATTCTGCAGTCAGGCGTAGATCTCCCCTATCGTGCGATACAAAGCAATATCGCTGACGCCCTCGATCTGGTCCTGCACCTCGAGCGACGAAACCGGCGACGCTACGTGGCCGAGCTTCTGCGGCTCGCACGCTATGACCCCAACCAGGATCGGTACGAGTACGAACTGGTTTACGCAGCTGAAGGTGTCCTCCGATGACGAGCCAAAATCTGACGACGCAGCGCTATGTGCTTGAAAATTTCGCAGCCCAGGACCGAATCGCGTTGCTCGCACTGCATCGCACCACCAACGAAGTCCTCCAGCGGATAACCACCGCCGAGACCCTTTCGTCCCCTGATTTTCAAGCGTGGTTGAGCTATCTCAACAGCCAGAAGCACGACCTGTATTTGTCTATGAATACGCTTAAACGGGGAAGCCGGGGAAGAACCAAAGAGGACGTGGATCGTATCCGTCACATTTTCCTCGATTTCGATCAAAACGGCGACCGAGCAGTCGAGAAGCTGTTGGCACGAAACGACCTGCCTGTACCCAATTATCTCGTAAGCACATCGCCGGACAAATGGCAGGTGATTTGGAAGGTCGAAGGCTTCGAAAAGGCAGCAGCGGAGGAGCTTGAGAAAGGATTGGTGCGCAGCACCGGGGCCGATCCTTGCGTGGTCGACGTCGCCCGAGTGCTCCGTTTGCCAGGTTTCTACAACCACAAGTACCGTCCTGCTTACTTGGTCACCGCCCAAGGACGTAGCGACTCAATTCGAGGCCCGGACCACTTTCCGAAGTTGCCCGTCGACGAACCGGTCGACGAGCTGCCCCTTCGAGCCAGTCCATCCCACCGACAGGGCACCGGGCTCAACCTGCCCTCTCAGTCCGAGCGCGATTGGGCATACGCGAAACGCGCTCTGGGACGCGGCGAACCCGAGAGCCGCGTCACGGAAGAGATTGCGCGCTATCGAGTCGGTCAAAAGCACAATCCGCACGACTACGCCCAGCGTACCGTCCGTAAGGCAGTCCGCCAGCTCGGGCGCGAGCAGGGAGGACCGCAGGAGGAGGAGAAACAGCGCTGATCACATGTTCGAGGTTATCCACATTTCAAACCACCACCGCCAAAGTAGATGGAGAGCTGCTCCGGACCAGCCAGGGAGTTGCTCAGCGATCCGGAGGGCTTCTTGAGGGTCGTTTCCGACGACAAAATTCCGATCGCACCGCGACCCTCCATCCCCGCCTGCCCGTCACGGGCAAGAGGCGACGCACCCACAAATCGACTGCGGTAGTGCTTGGGTGTAGTTCCCAGTATTTTGCGAAAGACGTCGGTAAAGTGACTCTGGCTGGCAAAGCCTGACTCCAGGGTGATTTCCGCTAGACTCAGATTGGTCGCGCCGAGCAAATGCTGGGCACGCTCGATGCGGCGACCCAGCACATACCGATGCGGAGCAAGGCCGGTGCTTCGTCGAAACAGGTTCGCAAAATGCTGTGGGCTCATGCTCACCATTCCCGCCAGCTCAACTACCGTCAAGCTGTCCTCCAGATGGGTGTGAATGTGATCAAGAACCGTTCGGAGTCGAATGGCTGGGAGGCCTTCGCTCAGTGGAGGGCCTGCCTCGGCTGCTGTGGAGTAACGACGTATGAGATAGCTCGTGAGTGCTCCACCTAGCTGGCGAAGATATCCAGATCCGGTATTGCAGCCGGATCTCAATTCCTCCTCAACTGCCGACAACAGGCACTGCAATTGCAGATCGCGTATCCCGAGATGCAGCATGAGCGAAGATCCATTCCCAACTCGATCTTCCTCCTCCCCGCTCCGTTCGAGCACTCGGTTGTCAAAGCTGACTACGATAGCGTGGCTCGCACCAGTGGCGTACAGACTGACCTTTGATTCCTGGGGAATCACATGGATATCGCCGGGCACGAATCTGCGAAGCTGCTTGCCGCTCGCGCTGCCAATTTCGAGAGTGGCCGGACTGGTCAGTTGCATGACCACGTGGTTGAGCTCAATCTCGCGCACCCCCACGAGAGCCGTGGTCTGCGCTCGGCGCTCGATTGTCATGCCATCCATTTGCAGGTGGCAGACCGACTCCGGTCGGAACATGGGAACTCTCCGCTGTGCCGCCGGATCACACGACCCCGATTGAGGATTTGAGACATCCTCGAACCGGGGCCGTCCCAAAAAATCTTGTCTCAAAGAACCAATGTCACTGGCAATGACTGGCCGGTTCTGTGGAGATCATGCGATCCGGGTGTGCCCACGATCCTGCCTCACTCACTCGGGTCAGCGGTAAACTTTCCTGATTGCGGTCGGTGTTCCGAGCAGTGGAGAGACCACCTTGCCTTCACCAACCGCCTCGAGAATTCCTACTGAGCTCAGGTGCACTCTGCACGGTCTTTGCGATTTCGGAACACTGTGAATGATCCTGTGGAAAATCGGAACCAATGGAGCTGTCCATTCACTAAGTGTTAACAATCGAAGGGGTTGACTCTGTGGCTGTAGTGCTCTTGGGTTTCAGGCTTTGCACTGAAATGCGGCATTGACAGCGATGAAGCAACTGTTTAGGGTGGCACCCGTCGACGGCTGAAAGGGTTGGCGAAAATAAAACGTTGCCGATCCGAAGTAGGCTGGGTGATTCCGCTCAGAAGGGTGACCGGATGAGCGACCAGACCCGAAAAAACCGACTGATTCTGCGAGGAGCAGTTGGGGTCTGGACCTGCGAAAGCAGTGATCGCATCAAGGGCTGTGACGGTACATGCATCCACGCTGTGGGCTCCCTCGCAGGAGCTGGCGGCTAGAGCATAACCAATGTCACAGCCTTTCCCTTTTCCTCCTTCCTCTTCAATTATTCTCGTGTCGTTGCTCTCTGCGGCAGAAGTTGTCATCAGCTGGCTCTCGGCTGTTTTTTCAACGGACAGCGTGAACCGTCAAGGGACACTCAGCTCAGGTCGACTGTCGGTGAGCCAAACGTAAGTCTAACTGTTTGCATCCCCAACCGCCGTGTGCATTTCGTGTGCCGAACTCTGAGCCCAATTTCACGCTTGCTGCCTTAGCCGCCCTTGCTAACTTTGTTTCTTGAGTTGACCGACGGTAGCGATGGCCTCGCACCGTGAAGTCGTACCAGTAGAACCTGGAGTTTGGTTTCCTGAAAAGCTTCACGAGTTTCCTCCTTGCTGCCCGCACGGAAGCAACTCGCATGTTCTCCACAATACAACCGGGAGAACGATTGAATGATAGCTCAACGGGTCTCGAAGGCGAACGCCTGGCTTGGGCGCACAAAAGCCGGTCTTTTTGCTCTTCTTCTTCTGACACCCTTCCCGAAAAAAACAATAACTTGGGGAGTCTGCTCTTCGCTCAAAACGCCGACGCGCCAATTTACATCCCAGTTGCCAAGACTAGGATTCCAGCAGCGCCCGTAACTTGTGAGCGTATCTGCGGCTCGACGTGACCACCGTTCCTTCTGCCAGTACGATGTCGTAAACCCCATCGAACATCGGACGAATCTCGCTAATGCAGGCGCCGTTCACGATGGCCGATTTCCGCACGCGGATGAAGTGGTGTGGCGCCAGCTTTTCTTCCAGGTGTGCCAGGGTGTCCCGCAACAGGTGACTGTCGCTGGCGGTGTGTATGCAGGCATAGTTTCCCGTGGCTTCGATCCACAAAACGTTAGAAACGGGAACGAAGAAAATCCGCTTCTTGTCCTTCACCACAAAGCGTTCCAATGGGCGGAGACTACGGAGGGATTGGAGCAGTGGTTCGAGACCTCGATTTGCTGTCCCGCGCTGTTCGACGACCTGGAGTGCGTGAACCAGGGCATTGGCAAATCGCTCCTTATCATACGGCTTCAACAGATAGTCAACAGCGTGGACTTCGAATGCGCGAATGGCATGCGCATCGTGAGCCGTGACGAAGACATAAACGGGAGCGGGGCTGACCGATGGCTCCACATTTTCGATGACTCCAAAACCATCCAGATCAGGCATCTGCACATCGAGAAAAACGATGTCGGGATGAAGTTCGTTGATCTGCTCCACCGCACTGATTCCGTTCGCCGCCTCGCCTACAACTTCAATGTCGTTGTGTTTGGCCAGATAGCGACGGATACCGCGCCGGGCGATCGGTTCGTCATCGACGATGAGGACCCGCGTCTTCATGCGAACTCCGCAGTGGAATGGTGATGATGGCCTCACAGCCTCGACCGTCGCCCCTGGTAAGTTCCAGCGACGACTCGTCCCCGTACAGCTGTTTCAAGCGTGACTGGACATTGTTGAGTCCGACGCCGAATCGCAGACGCGATCCCGGTGCCGGACCCGGGCCATCATCGCGGACGCGGAGCGAAACTCTGCCATTGTTGCGTTGCGCAGCGATCTCTAGCCGGCCTGCGGCGGAATCGACGCTGATGCCGTGCTTGATGGCATTCTCAACCAGAGGCTGAAGCGCCAGGCTCGGTACATAGATTCCGAGAAGGTCAGTCGGTACGTCCATGTGGACTTTCAACCGATCATGAAAGCGTGTCTGTTCGATCTCCAGATATTTGCCGACAAACTCGAGCTCGCTCTGCAAGGTGATCTCGTTCTCGCGCCGTTCGAGGGCCATACGCAGCAAGTCGCCGAGGCTGACCAGCAGATGGCTCGCAGCCTCGACGTCTTCCTGCATCAGGACTCCAATGGTGTGGAGACTGTTGAACAAAAAGTGCGGATGTAACTGGCTCTTAAGGTTCTCAAGTTCGGCATGGGAGAGCTGCGTCTCCAGTTGCGCCGCTCGAGTCTGACGCTCCATAGCAGCCTGGTAAAAGTGGATCGACTGATACAGCCCCACAACTAACCAGTATGTAAGCACGCCAGTGAAGCTCATCGACAGAACACTGACTGTGAACGTCGGGGGAAGGGGTGGCGCACCAGGATCGGTTATGCGAAGAAGTAACCGCAGAAGTCCATGGCTCAGAAAGTATGCGGTGACCGATCCCAGGGGAGCCATCATAAACGACGTGACCGTGTGGATCGCTATATGAGGTACAAACCTCGGCCCCGTCAACGGGAACCGTTTTGCCAGAGCAATCACGAGCGGTGTGCACGCCGCCCATACGTTCCAGTAGACGAGTTCGATCGCACCCACGATCACCCAGCTGACGTGCCCGCCGTGAACCTTCGCCACCACGATCTCCCGCACCGTGAACAACAGTCCTACAATCGTCCACGCACACAGGATCAAAATCCATCTCGTCCGTCCCATATCTGGTGTGGCCTGCAGCAATGGGTGTGTCGACCCCTCCGGGACGGGATTATAGCTGAGCCTTCGAAGGACACATTACTGAAAACACGTCCGTCGAGAGCGCCAAGTTTTCTCGGCAAAGCAATTTCACCGGCCCATCGGGACAGATTTGCGAGCTGGCAATCGGGAAGTAGCTGACAAAACGCGGGCAACTCACGACCGTCGCAGCTGCAGAAGGGCAACAGTATTTGACGGCCAACTCTGACCGCTTGTCCAATTTCGGACACCGCATGTCACTTTTCCTACAAACACCGGTTCTTGGCGGCATATTGTTCCGCGAACAGGATAGTGAGCAAAGCATCGCCAGAACGCTGCGATGACGCCGTGGGCCTACAGGACCTACAAGAAGAAGCGAACGAAATCGAGATCATCCGTGGCCGGATTTTTATCAGAACGGGCAATGATTCACTTTGATATTGAAGATCCCACGACTGTTGATGCCGCTTGGTGCTTCAAACAATATTTCGCTGAAATAAATGATCGTTTCGACGGCGGGTTTGACCCAGACCGAAGCATTTCAGCAAATGCTCATGAACTCACGGAGCCAAGAGGCGTCTTGGTAGTCGCCAGACGTTGTGGAGAACCGATCGGCTGCGGAGCCTTGAAGTTCGGCAACAACCAAATCGCCGAATTGAAAAGAATGTGGGTTGCTCCTGAGGTGCGTGGAGTCGGCGTGGGCCGCCGAATCCTAACTGAACTTGAACGGTTAGCTGCAAAGGCAGGTATTCATGTAGTTCGGCTTGAGACAAACAGAGCTTTGAGCGAAGCCATTTCGCTCTATCGAGCCTCGGGATACAGCGAAGTCAATCCTTTTAATGCAGAGCCGTATGCTCACCATTGGTTTGAAAAGCGATTGCCCTGAACGTGAAAGGAAAATGGTTAGATGAACAAAAAGAAAGCGGGCGCAGCATTCATCATGCTTCTTACTTGCGGCTTGATCACTCAATCATTCGCGCAGGGCCAGGAGATCAAATTCAATTCCAATGCCGATGACATCGCGAAAATTGGAAGCGTGCTGGAGGAGTTCCGTCAGGACATTATCCACAAGGATCCGTACGCCCTGACGAAGCTCATGCTGTATCCCAATGTGCTCTTTCATTCGATTGACAACCAGGAATCCGTTGATAACGCTCGAAAACTTAACGCTCAGTTCGATGGGATTGGCCCGAGCGCACTCGATGGATTTGTGACATTGCTCGCCACGTCAAAGGACAAACTCGAAGAGACGTTTCACAACATAGAGATTCGCCAGGACGGCGACCTTGGATTGGTGACATTTAACTACGATTTTGTCATCAATGACAAGGTTCATCATTCAGGCCTCGAACACTGGCAGGTACGCAAAATTGATGGGCAATGGAAGATCTTATCGGTTACCTGGACGAAATACAGTCACAACTGACCTTCGCCGTGGAAAATCGGCAGTAAACGAGGCAACTTTTAGGTGAAGTCAGTAGTAACCCAGTATCCACAGGAGTTTGCCATGAGCAAGATTGCAATTACGTCGCAGGAACTCGCGCCGCCAGTCGGCCCGTTTTCCCAAGCGGTCGAAGTCGGTGGTTTCCTCTACTTCAGCGGACAGGTCGCCCAAGACCCGGCCACTTGCAAGTTGGTCGAGGGGGGCATTGTGGCCGAGACGGAGCGCGTCTTCCAGAATCTCTCGGCGGTTCTCAAGGCGGCCGGCAAGAGTTTCGACGATGTTGTGCGCGCCGGTGTCTTTCTCACGAACATGAGTGATTTCGCCGCGATGAATAGCATCTACGCAAAACATTTCAGTCAGCCCTTTCCTGCCCGCACAACGATCGCGGCCGCAGCGCTACCACTCGGGGCCTGCGTTGAGATCGACCTCGTCGTCAAGGGTTGAGGCCAGACACGGAGGGTGATCTCATGAAGTACGCATTTCAAATCGTCGATGTTTTCAGTTCGACACCGTTTGGCGGTAATCAACTGGCGATTCTGCCTGACGCGGCCGGCATTTCGACCGAGGGCATGCAAAAGATTGCTCGCGAATTCAATTTCGGCGAAACGACTTTCGTCCTGCCGAAGAACGATTCTGCAAACAACTTTCGGGTGCGCATCTTTACACCTCGGGTGGAGCTCGATTTTGCGGGACATCCCTCGGTCGGCACAGCCTGTGCTCTTGTGATGAAACAGCACGTACGGCTTAGTGATCCAGTCCGGCTCATCCTGGAGGAGAATGCCGGTCCCGTGACGGTTGATGTCGCTCAGCGAAACGGGGGATTCTACGGCAAGTTGACGCTATCGGGGAAGATCGAGACGCCGACCGGCGCACCTTCTCCGGCTGAACTCGCCGCCGTACTATCCGTCGAACCCGCCGAGGTGAACCTAGCCTTTTTCGCGGGCGCCGGTGTTCCATTCTGTTTTGCGCAACTGAACTCGAACGAAGTGGTTGATCGGGCGGCGATTAATCGGGCGGCCTGGGTAGCAACGCTCTCACGAGCGTGGTCTCCCCACATCTTCTTCTTCGCAGGAGATCTACGGGATGGCGGCAAGATCTATGCGCGCATGTGGGGACCCGCGCTGGGCATCGAAGAAGATTCCGCGACGGGCAGCGCCTGTGCCGCCCTCGTCGGCGCCATGGCATCGAAGCAAGATTTTGGCGGGACGGCCTATCGCCTTTCGATCCAGCAAGGCGTCTCGATGGGGCGCCGAAGCGAAATCGAAGCGGAGGCGCGTAAGAGCAGAGGTGTCGTGACCTCTGTCAGCGTTGGTGGCGCCACGGCCTACATCGCAAGCGGCGAAATCGAGGTGCCGCCGTCCGCGCTCGTGTCATAGACCCGTCGAGAGCGCCCACATGCGCGGACGGGACGCCAAGCTACACCATCCGGACCTTGGACGATTGGATCGCCCGCGTTGCGACGCCTGGGCCATGGCTTGTTTGGAGCAAGTCGCAACTGGCGGGATTCAGTCTCATCGCGGGCATCTTGGAGCCTTCAAAATGCAAATACTGATAGTGGGCATCGGCGCCTTGGGCGGAACAATTGCGGCGCGCGCCATCCGCACAGGACTGCCCGTCCGGCTTGCGGCTCGCAACACCGATTCCGCGAAGGCATTGCGCAGATCGGGCCTGCGAGTGTCCGGCATCGGAGGAGAGGTAAGGGCAGACGCTATCGACGTTGCCGCAATTGAGGACTACGGAAAGGGCGACCAATTTGACCTGATCCTGCTTGCCACCAAAGCGCAGGATGCTCTGGAAGTCGTGCCCTACGTGGTGGGCCTACTTGCCCCCGAAGGGGCTATTTTGCCTATACAGAATGGCGGCGTTGCACGGGCGCTTGCTGATCGTCTAGGCGAAGATAAGATCCTTGGTGGATTCTCAAATCTTGGTGCCACGATGGTAGAACCCGGCGTCTACGAGCAGAAGAATGCAGGGCATCTGCTGATAGGCGAACTCGCTGGTGGTGTCAGTGAGCGCGTCGAGCGGGTTGCGCGCGTCTTAGGTCGAGCGATTGAGGTCAAGGTATCTTCAAACCTGACCGGTGCCATCTGGTCGAAACTCCTGATCAATTGCTCGGTTACAACCCTCGGCGCGCTCTGTTCGCAAACCATGCGTCAGTACATGGAAACGGAGGCAGGCAAGAAGGTCTTCCGACGGACGTACGAGGAAGCGTTGTCCGTGGCACTTGCAATTGGCACTCGGCTGGAGCGGCTGGCCGTGGACCCAATTCCGCCCGGATGGCCGAGCAATATTGCCGCAGGGGAACACTATGAGTCGTGGGTCGAAGCCATGATTGCTTTCTACGGAGACATCAAACCCTCCATGCTCCAGGACCTTGAGCGCGGCCGTAAAACGGAAATCGACTTTATCAACGGCTATGTGGTGACGTTAGGCCACGCGTCCGGAGTGCCGGTACATATGAACGCCACAATTACAGACCTTGTACACCAGATCGAACGTGGAGTTCTCCAGCCGACACGAGACCGGATGAACGACCTAGCTGCTCAAACTGCGGACTAAGGCGGGAGAAGATTTTTCGACAGAAAAGGTATCGTACCGGAAACAGTCTATGAAAATCCGTCTTTTTGCTTCACCTATAGTTGCTGCATTCTTTGTGTTGAACTGCTGGGCTCAAAACGCGCCCGCGAGCACTCCGCCACCTAACTCCTTTCTGGACCGTTTAACCAGCCTTACCGATTCAGACTGGAGACCATGGACGGCAGAACAGTTTGCAACCATGGGGCGCATCCGCGATGCGGCAATGACGGACCCGAATGCATACAACATGCTTGCGCACCTCACGGACAATATAGGTCCGAGGCTCAGTGGTTCGCTGCAGGCTCAGGCCGCTGTCGAATGGGTAGCTGCCAAGATGCGGGAGATGGGGACGAGCGTCACGCTGGAAAAAACGACTGTTCCTCATTGGGTACGAGGAAAGGAAGACGCAGTCTTAACCCGGTGGCCGGGAATGCCGCCGGGGACAACGCAGAAGATCGTTGTCACAGCATTGGGAAACTCTGCGCCAACGTCGGAGGATGGTCTTACTGCAAATGTGATGGTCGTAGGCTCCTTTGCAGAATTGAGGAGCTTGCCCGTTGGTGAAGTCAAGGGAAAGATCGTCCTGTTCAACAAGCCTTTCGATAAGGAATTAACTGCGCAAGGGTTTGGTCTTGATGCGTATGGGCAAAATCTAGCTTATCGTGGCGTCGGCCCATCGTTTGGCGGGTCGCTTGGAGCCGCAGCTGTGCTGGTTCGCTCTCTGGGCGGCGGAGACTTTCGACTTCCGCACACAGGTCTGACTTTGTACGGCGAGGGAGTCGACAAGGTTCCCGCAGCTGCAATTACCGCAGAGGATGCAGATCTGTTGGCGCGACTGTCAAAACAAGGACCCGTGACGATGCGGCTCACTCTTACGCCGAAAACTCTTCCTCCGACAAGCAGCTACAACGTAATCGCGGATTGGAAGGGGTCGGAACACCCCGAAGAGGTTGTATTGGTCTCCGGACATCTGGATTCATGGGATCTTGGGACAGGTGCGATCGACGATGGCGCCGGGGTCGCTATTTCAATGCAGACGATCCATTTGTTGCAGTCACTGAACATCCATCCAAAACGCACAATCCGTTTTGTCGCCTGGATGAATGAGGAGTTCGGCGTCAGTGGCGCGACAACATATCTCCAGGAACACTCCAGCGAACTCACTTATCACATAGCGGCGCTGGAAAGCGACTTAGGCTGCGACCATCCAACAGGCCTCAGTTTCTTTGGCGCGCCTGAGACTGCCAGATATCTCGCGCCCGTTGCGAACGCACTGGCACCGATTGGAGCAAGCGTTCTCACCAGATCTGACGAGGTAACCGCCGAGGATATCGCCGGTATGGTCCAGCTCGGCGTTCCCGGTCTCAGTCCCTCGCAGGATTCGCGTTTCTACTTTAGCTATCATCATTCTGCCGCGGACACTCTTGATAAGGTGAATGTGCAGCAATTGAATGAGAATGCAGCGGTGATGGCTGTGACGGCATATGCGCTTGCTGATGCGTCGGAAGCAATACCTCGGAGGAAATAGATTCCGAAACCTTGGTCACAGGGTTAAAGTCTCCTGCCAGGAAAGTCTTCTAGGATGTAAGCAAGCACACTCGATGATCCGTGGCACCAGTATTTGACGGCCAACTCTGACCGCTTGTCTCATTTCGGACACCGCATGTCACTTTTCCTGCAAACACTGGTTCTTCGCGGCATATTGTCCAGTCAGCAGGAACGAGCAGTAGAGTCGTTTAGCGACGTAGAGGAGTTCCACATGAAGAAGATTCTGACTCAGTACGGAGTGTGCGCGCTTGCGGTCGCTCTGATGTTGCCGTTGGCGCAGGCGCAACCGGCAGGGATGCAGGCCGCCTTCGGAAAAGATGCCGGAACGCTTTCCGACAAATTCACCGGACTCGCGCGCGTTATGTCGGGCAAGTACGACTGGAAGCCCGGCCAGGGCGTTCGCTCCGTCGGCGACGTGTTCAACCTGATCGTTAGGGAGAACGGCATGCTCGTCGGTGTGCTTTCGGGCACACCGAATACGGAGGCAAAGCCCGCGCCCATCACCGATCCGGAAAAGTTGCAGGAAGCTCTGAAGGCTTCTTACGTCAATCTGCAAAAAGCGATTACGGAACTTTCCGACAAAGACCTGCAGACGCCGGTGAAACTGTTCGGAAGAGACATGACGAAGCTCGGCGCGCTGATGCTGATTCTCGAAGATCAACACGAGCATCTGGGGCAGTCGATCGCGTACGCGCGCAGCAACGGCGTGGTTCCGCCCTGGTCTAAGTAGGAGCGCCGCGCGGTGGGACACTCAGTTCGCGTCGTCTAGGAAGGAGTATCGATGACATTCAACTGCTGGAAATTCAAAGGCGGGAAATCCAAGGGATGCAGTGTTTGCGCCATTGCCCTACTTTCTTTCACCGCCGGATCGCTCATTACTGCCCGCCTTGCTCACATTGACCACGTGAGGGCCGACAGCAATCGCGTCTTCGAGCTTCGCATTTATCACACTGTACCGGGCAAATTGCCGGCACTGGAATCGCGGTTTCGAGACATCTATTCAAAGCTGTTAGCCAAACACGATCTGCAGGTCGTGGGTTACTGGGTACCTGAGGGGGCAGCCGATTGGGACAACACATTCGTATACCTCGTGGCTCATTCCAGCCGGGAGGAAGCTAAAAAGAACTGGGACGCGATGCTGGCCGATCCGGAGGTTCAGGGAGCAATCAAATCCGAGGAGGCCAACAAGCTGGTGGAAAAGATAGACCGGACGTACATGCGGCCGACGGATTTTTCGCCGAAGTAGTGTCGCATTTCGCGAGATTCGATTCGTTAGTCGAGTTCGACGCCAGAAGCCTTCCTCTAGGGCTGGCGACATTCAACTGCGATGTTGTCATCAACGACAAGGTTACTAACTTCAGGCCTCGAACACTGGCAGGTGCGCGAAATCGATGGGGAGTGGAAGATATTGTCCGTTACCTGGACGATCTATTGATAGTCACAGCTGACAGGCCGAGAAGAGCGTCTTCATGGGGACTTTATTTCAGGATGTTCGCTATGGTTTGCGCGTGCTGGTCACGAAGCCCGCATTCACGATCGTGGTTGTCCTGACGCTGGCTCTGGGCGTGGGAGCCAACACCGCGATTTTCAGCATCGTGAATGCCGTGTTGCTGCGTTCTCTGCCCTACCCCGATCCCGATCGTTTGGTACGAATCTTCTTTAACGAGCCCGGCGTAGGATTGCGGGACGTCAGGTTTTCCAAGCCCGAACTGGATGACCTCGAGACGCGATCGGGTGTATTTGAAGATGTGACCCCGATCTTCGAGGGTAGCGAGGATTTGACCGGCGCCGGACAGCCCGAGCGTGTCGAGGGGGTCAATGGCAGTTTCAGCTACTTTTCCATGCTGGGTGTGACCCCGCAAATTGGACGGTTGTTCGGTCCGCAGGACTTCGTGCCTGGTTTCGCCGCAGAGGCCGTGATCAGTGATGGCCTGTGGCGCCGTGCCTATGGCGCCGATCCGCATGTTCTCGGCCGTACCATCCGGATCGACAATGATCCCCTTACAATTATTGGGGTTCTGCCACGCGGATTTCGCCATCCTGGACCGACGGTTGCCGGCGACGCGGAAGTGTTTGGCGCCGGCGGTTTCAGCGGAGATCCCTTTCCCCCGCCAATGCGTGGTACCCGGGTTTTAGTATCGGGAATCGGACGACTTAAACGTGGCCTGACACTGGCGGAAGCTCAGGCGCGGCTAACCGCCATGGCTGCCCAAATACGCCACGACTTTCCCACCGACTACCCGCCGCAGGCGCAATGGACAATTGAGATTCAACCATTGCAAGAAACTTTGGTGGGCAAGGTTCGGCCCATGCTGCTGGTGTTACTGGGCGCGGTAATCCTGATCGTTTTCATCGTATCGTTGAACATTGCCAATCTCCTCTTAGCGCGCGCTTCGGGGCGACAACAAGAGATGGCGGTGCGGTCAGCGCTGGGGGCGAGCCGCGGCCGCATGGTGCGCCAAATGCTGACCGAGTCTATGCTGCTGTCGCTCATCGGCAGTGTCGCGGGAATCGCAACCGCAGTGGGCACTTTAGGCTTCACCCTGCGCTTTGTGCCATCGAACGTTCCCCGGCTCAACGAAGTACGAATCGACTGGGTGGTGCTGGCGTTCGCTCTGCTGATTTCCATCCTCACCGGCTTAATGTTTGGACTTGCTCCAGCGCTTCATTCGGCAAAAAGCGCTCTCTCCTCGGCCATTCGGGAAGGCGGTCGAGGGTCCGGCTACAGTACAAAGACCGGGCGATTGCGGGATGTTCTAATCGTTTCTGAACTGGCGTTCGCCGTCATGCTGATGGTCGGAGCCGGCTTGCTGTTGCGTACGTTGCGGGATCTGTTGCAGGAAAGTCCTGGCTTTAATCCAAGTCAAGTTGTCACGGCAAACATACAGCTTCCGAATCCCAACGAATCGGAGGCGGATCCGTATCTCGGTATTCCTCGCAGAGCCACCTTTGATCGTGAGTTGCTGCGGCGCATGAAGGCAATTCCGGGAGTGGAACTCGCCGCAATCACCTCAGCTCTTCCGACCACCAATACCAACCCCAACGCGGTCGGTGGCGTAGCGAGTGAAGGCTTCGCGATTGAAGATAGACCCGTCGAGTCCTCGCAGGATCTGAGCGCCGAAAGAATTCGGATAAGCTCCGATTATTTTAAGGTGTTACAGACGACGCTCCTGCGCGGCCGTTCATTCACCGAGGCGGATGAAGACGGCAAACCGCTGGTGGCCATCATTGATGAAAGCACCGCTCGTAAGTATTGGCCAGCCAGCGATCCGCTGGGCCGCCGAGTGCGTTTCGGACGAGACCGTACCAAGCCTTGGACGAGCGTTGTGGGTGTTGTTAAGGATATCAAGAGTGACGGTCTCGATATCGATGGCGTTCCCCACATCTATGTTTCGACCTATCAAGACAACAGCAAACGACTGAGCGTGGTGTTGCGGACGTCTCTGCCCGCGACCCTGCTCGAACCACAGATTCGGCATGAAATCCAGAGCATTGATTCCGGCTTGCCGGTATTCAATGTTTCTTCGATGAACGACGTCCTTGATCGGTCACTGGCTTCACGCCGTTTTTCTGCCGATCTGGTGGGCGGATTTGCTGGACTGGCGGTGCTTCTGGCCTCCATCGGAATTTACGGCTTGTTGGCTTATATCGTCGGTCAAAGATCGCGCGAGATCGGTATCCGCATGGCCCTGGGGGCGCGACGAGAAGACATTCTGAGAATGTTCTTACGCAAGGGGGTGGCGCTTGCTGGCATGGGCATCGTTGCCGGAGTGGCCTTTTCTGCATCCACTGCGTCCATGATGGCAAGTCTGCTCTATGGTGTTCGCCCCCATGATCCGGCTGTGTTTCTGATCGTGCCTCTCCTTTTACTTGCAGTGGCCGCGCTGGCGAGCTATCTCCCAGCACGCCGCGCGACGAAAGTGAATCCAATCGTCGCCTTGCGCGAGAGTTGAAACAGCAGGATTAGGACCTTGCAAACAAATAGGTCTGTGATAATAGGGATCGTCAGTTAGCTAATACTAGAAAGAGACTGCAATCGAATGGACATCGTCCGGGCCCGAGGTCAAGACCCGGAAACGTGCCGCGAGCTGTTTATCCTGGCGGCGGAAATCTTAGGCGTGGCCGCAGTCTCAGTTGGAGTTTCACGCCTCAAGCCGGCTGCACCTACGGTTGAGCGCGCAACCGTGAGGACCGACACGGTCAAGCGCGATCCGATGCTGCGCCAGATGCGGGGGTCGCGCCAGATTCCGGCGGAGACCGAGGCCACCGTTGTTCGCATTCATATGCAATACCAGGGGCCTTCGAGCGAAGCTGGAAAGCGATCTGATGAACCAGAAAGCCGGTGCCGCTACTGTGCGCGCATGACGCACAGGCACAACGGCAGGCCGACACAAGACTAAAGAACACGTTTAGTCTTTGAAACGCCTACGAGTAGACTCAGGCTTGGTGTTGCGTCGACCTATCCATTCAGCAAACGAACGCACGAAACTTTCGAGGATACTGACGTCCTCTCGGGGTGTGGCGCTGCTGTGCCACGCGCGCCGTTCGAATCGATACAACTCTAACAATTCTCGAAGGGTGTTGGAGTCACTTCCGTGCGGGCTGGTAGTCGGCAAGTCATTGATGTAGTGACGATTGTAATCGAGAACGCCTTCAGGCCGGCTAACGGCCGATAAGCCATTCCCCTTCAATCAACCAATCAATGCCTTCTTTCACGATCGGGTGTGTGCAGGATGTGTGTCTCTTCTTGCGAGCCAGGAGGAAGATCTCTAAGGCTCGCAAATCTAGGGGGCGTGAGCGGCAATGGCGGCGATGTCTGCAATGTTGTCGCCTTTTTTGAGGGATGGGACCGCGTTGATGTGCAAGATGACACCGGAAACGGGAGCGCGGGCCTCGAATATGAGCTTGCCGAAATAGTCGGTGACAAAGCCGATTTTCATGCCCTCTTGAACGTAGGTCCCACGCTTCACAAGCGGGTACCAAATGCCAGGGCCGTCGGACAAGACATCCACGACCCTGTCGAGCCAGACCGGATTCTCGATGGGCCTAGGACTCCCGGAAAGCATTTTGAGAGCGCGCATGGTGTTGAATGTCCCGTCGACGAGCAGAGCGACGTCATCCCCTTCGACGGTACCGGCATAGCCAGCTTCGACGACGATGGAAGGTTTGCCGCGAGCAGTAGAGGTGTTGTCGAGGTATCGAGTGGCGCCCAGGTCGGTGGGACGGTCGCGCCAAATAATGATGTGGTCGAGTCCAAAGGCGAGGACCATCTCTTTGGATGTGTGGTCTTGGGTCTCCTTGCCAGTAGGTGCCCAGTACGCGTAAGGGCGTAGGCTCTCGTCGAGATCGCCGCCGTGGTAGTCGATAAGGAAATCACATCGATCGACGACTTGTTTGGTGATAAGAAAGGACGCTCGTTCAGTTTGCGTCCCATCCGCTTTCCCAGGGTAGAAGCGGTTCATGCTCTTGTTATCGATGGGGTTAACGTGGGGGACCTTTTGTTCGAAGGATTGAATGTTGACGAGGGGGACAAGGATAACCGTGCCGGTGATTTGAGAGGGATCAAGCAGGTTGATGAGTTTTTCAATCGCGATGATCGAGGTGTATTCAGTACCATGGGCGCCAGACACAAGGGCCAGGACAGGACCACGCTTTTCGCCGTTGACGACGATGACGGGAATATTGGTAGCAGCGTCGATGCCAGCGGGGACTTCCAAATAGCCCGCAGATTTTTGGCCCGGAGCGGCAGTGGCAGTGCCGACAGAAAAAGGCAAAGCCTGTGCCTGGACGAACAGTGGGAAGAACAGAGAGATCCCGAACGAAGCAAAGGTGCGAGCAAAAGACCTAAGCATAGATCCTCCAGGGGTGGATGAGGATACCGTGAGGGGAACGATTTGAGCAATGCACAGTGACTGACAGAGGCTCGCTGGACGCTGTGCTCCGCAAGAAGTCCATACGCACATAACAAGGTGCAACTTTCGCGAGTGACGCTGACGTAAACTGTCACCTTCCAGCCGCAGCCTGAAAGATTCGTCGCCAATCGTTTATGCGCAGGACCGCGCAGCTCCTCCGATCACTGCTTTCTATCCTTCTTATTACAGCCGGCGAAGGTATTCAGTTTCTATGGCTGGCAGTCTCGTCACCAGCGGCGAGTGCCGAGGTGCTGTTCCTGCGCAAACAGTTGGCGTTCTACCGGGAACACCAGGTTCGGCCACGCAAGCTCACCGGCGCAGCGCGCTTCTCCTTGGTGCTATGGTCTCAACTGTTCCACTGGAAAGCGGCATACAGCCGCATTGGATATTTAGCAGCCCCCCAAAGTCGCCTCACCCGCACAGTCAGTAACGTTAAATAGTACAATTGCTTATTAAAGGATAAACGATTATCCTTTAATAACGATTCCCCTTGTTAAAGGATAATTCGATCATGCCAGCACCTAAATCGCGGGGCCGGTTGGGCACATATGTGACCAGTTCCGTATCCGGGGAGAATGTGCGCGCATACATTCCGCCTCCTCTGCCACCCGTCCCCGAGTTGAAGCTGGATGGACTGCATCAGCGTCTCGATCATGCAAATCAAGCCTTAGGTCGCCTCAATGGAATGACGAAGCTGCTACCTGACATCCGCTTCCTCCTTTATCTGTACGTGCGTAAAGAGGCCCTTGTGTCCTCTCAAATTGAGGGCACACAGTCATCGTTTACAGATTTGCTTCTGTTTGAGAATGAAGCTGTGCCTCACGTACCTGTAGAGGACGTCGAGGAGGTCTCAAACTATGTTGCGGCCCTTCAGCACGGGTTGCGACGTTTGGCCGGGGAATTTCCGCTGTCTCTTCGTTTAATCCGGGAGATTCACGCCATCTTGCTACGGGGCGGACGTGGCGCGAACAAAATGCCGGGCGAATTTCGCCGTTCGCAGAACTGGATCGGAGGAACACGGCCGGGGAATGCTTCCTTTGTTCCACCACCACCCGAGCGGTTGAGGGAGTGCCTCGGCGAATTCGAGAAGTTTCTCCACAATGGCCAACACAAACTGCCGGTCTTGGTCCAGGCCGGCCTGGCGCATGTTCAGTTCGAGTCCATTCACCCCTTTCTCGATGGCAATGGCAGAGTCGGGCGATTGCTCATTACCCTCCTGTTATGTGCCAAAGGAGCGTTGAGCGAACCGCTACTCTATCCCAGTCTCTATCTCAAGGCCCATCGAAGTCGGTACTACGATCTGTTACAACGAGTTCGTACCGAAGGCGCTTGGGAAGACTGGCTCGCATTCTTTCTCGAAGGTGTAGCATCCACGGCGCAGGATGCAGCGGAAGTAGCGGAGCGGACTTTGAAGCTGTTTGCCAAAGATCGGAGCAAGATCGAAACACTGGGCCGGGCATCTGAGTCAGCGTTGCGAGTCCATGAACTCATGCAAACGAATCCGTACATTCGCATTCGCACTGCGACCAAAGCACTAAAGCTTACCGTGCCAACGGTGACAAATGCGCTGAACCATCTGGTTCGACTGGGGATCGTCAAGGAGGTTTCTGGAAAGCAAAGAGACCGGCTATTCGCCTATTCGCGGTATGTCATCCTGGTCAGTGGAAACACAGCACCCCTCTAACTTCTAGAATCTGGGCATACGAGAAATCAAAAGTGACAGCTTAAAAAACTCGCAACTTTAGTTTCCCCCCCGCATTTACCTTCAAGCATCGCCACTCCTCTCCCTCACCAATTCCGGTCGAAATCCCAGGATCCGCATACCCAAATCAAAGGAGGTGTTTCTTCAATGCACGCTGCAATTGTCCCAACCACGCTCGCTTCACCTATTCGCTCTGCGCTAGCGGTACCGCGCCGAGACGTGATTTTGCCGTTCTGTGATCTAACGAGTTAGAAGTGAGGCTTTGAAGCCCCTGCTCTGTTGAACGCTGCTCATCCTTCAACGAAGATGTCGCAACACCTTTCAGCCGAATCCGATGCATTGTTGACGAAAAACCTCATTTCACTCACTGACCTCCGAAAAGTCGAACAGACAGGCAAGCTTCTGTAAACGCCTGACTTCGCCAATCGCCGCAAGGTGTCTGGTTTGGCAGCGTGTTCCAACCCTTCCCCTAGGGAATAGTGGGTATGGACATCGTCACTCCCATCGCTAGACTTTTTGGAAAGACTTTTCAAAGGAGTTCGTTATGACATCCCCCGACTCCAAAGCACGCGCTCGTGCTGAACTAGCCGACCTGATCGAGACCCAACTGAATACCTTGGAAAAAGAAACTTACGGTGTCGTAACAGAGGCAGAACTCTGCGAATACGAAGATAGGTGCGAGCGCATCAGGCAACTCTACGCGGAACTCGTCGATCGAGAAGCAGCCGCATAGCTTGTTCCGGCTGCCACAAGGAATCAAGAAATGACCACTCTCCTGATCCTCGCGTTGTGTGCTGCAGTGCTGTGGGCGGGCAGCAAAGTGCTGGATCGCCTCCACAAAGTCTGATCGCAGCAACAACGCAATCCCGCCCACGGGGTCAGACATTCTGTACAGATCAACTCTGAAGGTGTGTCCGATTTGGTGTCCTTCGTGAATTGCCCAAGAGTCAATTGGCGAAATATCCCCATCTCTAACAATGTCGGCGGTGTCAAGACGCTTTCAAGCACACGGCGGCATCCGCTCCGAGTCGAGCGCCATTTCGCTCTAGTTGAGGTTTGCCAGGCCAACCTTCTGGGCTCGCTGCTAATCGTTGCGGGTCTGGAAGAACTCAGTCCGACCCAACCATCTCTTCGATCGCAACTTCGATCATGATTACTTCTTCGAACTCCCCCGCCGAGAGGGGAGCGGGATGCCCAATCATTACGACGGTGATTTACTCCACACCATGGGGATTTCCGGGCTCTCCCGCGTACGAACCGAGCTTCTGCATCTGTTCGTAATCCCATCCGCGCCGCCACATCCAGTACAACTCGACTGCCAGCTTGCGGGCCATGGCCACCTTGGCGATCTTGCGCCCGCGTCGCATGGCCAGATGAAAGAACTGGCTGCGCCACTGTGGATCACTACGCACCGTGACCTGCGCGGCGTCCACCAGCAGGAAGCGCAACAGCGCGTTGCCCTGCTTGCTGATGTGCCCCAGCCGTCGGCGATCTCCGCTCGACTCCTCAGCGGGCACCAGCCCCACGTAGCTGGCAATCTGCTTCGCGCAGGCAAAACGTTCTGGCGTTCCAATCACTAACTCGAATGCCAGCGCGGTCAGCGGGCCCACTCCGGGATGCGTGCTTACTTGTCGCGTCACGGGCCGTCGCTCCACGATCTGTTTCAGCTTTCCGTTCAGTTCCTGGATCTTGGGCGTGAGCCGGTCGAGTAGGTCGAGCAGGTCTTGCCGGCGTCGGCTAGCCCAGGGGGCCAGCGACAAAGCTTCCAGTTCCGCCCGCCCCGCCGGCCGCCACAGCGCTTTCTTGCGCCGCAGTCCCTCGTTGAGCGCCACCACGTGCAACTGGTTCATGACCCGCGTGCGCATCTGCACCAGCCGGTGGCGATGCCACAGCAGTTGCCGCAGATCGCGATTCTCCGCATCCGGCACCCAGATCCGCGGGAAGCGATCTTCCAGCAACAGCCGCAGCAACAACTGCGCGTCCTGGCGGTCGGTCTTCTGCTTGCGCACCCGTTTTGTGCGCACGGCCGCGGCGTCGCCAATCCTAAAAAAGCTATGGCAATAGACTAAAAAGAGACCTGGAATCCTCTATCCAGAACACGCTTGAGCAGAGCGGCAGAGACGGTTGATGGTACGAAACAAACTCCTGCCCAGAGACAGTCTAGGACGGGCGTCCGCGCTGGAAGCGCTGGAGGGCGCTTTGTGCTTCGTGAAGATCAGAGCTCTGTTTTTCCAGTTCAGTGCCACAGATCTTGGCGCACTCATACAGACGGGCATTTTGGATCGCGGCCGCAGCAGGAATGGCGAGTGATTCCGCCAGTCGCAAATGCTCTTCAGTGAACGTGCCGGGTGCGGAATGACCTAATGAAAGCAACCCCAAGGTCTGGTGTGACGCGATCAAGGGAACCCCGAGCCACGAGCGCGACTGTCCGGTACCCTTGATGGTCTTCCAGTCCTGTTCCAACTTGGTATCAGCGACGAAAACACCGCATTGACTCACCAGGATCTTTTGAACAAGCGGCAGTTCGTCGGCGTCGAGAGTCAGAGGATATTTCGTGGCTTGTTTCGTCGAGTCGGGACGCGGAGCTTGCCGGGCGACGCACAACCTGGAGTCTGACTCGTGAAGCAATATTTGAGCCGATTCGTAAGGAACCAGGTTTCGGAGAGATTGGAGCAAGGTATCCAGCACATTGTCCATACGGAGATCTTGAGTCAGGGCCAGCGTTGCTTTGCGCATTGCGTCCGCTTCCGACCATGCGGATTCAGCCAAAGCCAAGTTCCTAGCCACTTCCTCTTCCGTGTGTTTCTGCGTTGTAATGTCCAGTGTGGTCCCAACCAGCCGGCGAAGTCGGCCCTTGGTATCCTGCACGGGAAATCCGCGCGCCCATGCCCAGCGTGATTCACCGGTCGGCATCACAATCCTGAACCGCTCGTCAAACCTACCAGTGTGTGTAGCCTCATCCAACTTGCGCAGCACCCGCCCACGATCTTGGGGATGAATTACTTCTTCGTACGAGAGAGGATTTTGCTGAAGTGCACCTCTTTCTCTTCCCGTAATGGTTTCGTAGGCCGCGTTTACGTAGAGGATCTTTTTCGTGTCGGCATCAATCATCCAAAAGATTTCCTGAATGTTGTCGGCCATCTGCCTGAACCGTTCCTCGCTCTCTAAAAGAGAGGTTTCGGTTGTATCGAGAGCGAAATCTGCGTCGTCATGCTGCTTCTTCGCTAAGTGCAAGAACCTAAAGAGAAAGAACACCACGACACAGAGCGTGGTTAGGGCAATCCCTAATAATAAGGAGGAAAGGTCGATGCTGCGCACTCGTGCTGCCAGAATGGCCACTACCAGGATTGCCACAGCGAGACAGAAAAGGGTCAAACTGATCCGCGAACCAAACCTTGAAAGCTGGTTCGAGAAAAATCCACGACGGAGTCGGTCAACGCGCTCCATAATCCTGCCGCATTAGGCGCAGATGCGTTTCCGGCCCGATAGTATCCGCTCGCTAGAAGCGCGTCAACACAGGATGCGCAAGTTTTAATTCGACAGTTGCTTGGCTCACCCGATCGAAACCACAAGGGGACGAGCCCGCGACGCGAGGCAAGAACTACATAACGGGGAGCGGGCTGGAGCGCCTCAAAGATGAGCACCGGTTTCTGCTCACCAGGGAACGCCCGGCCGTGGCGGAGGTGGTGGCGTGGGCTGCCGGCAACGGCGATCGCAGTGATAACGCCGACTATCGGTACGGCAAGCGGCGGCTGCGGCAGATCGATGGGCGGATTCGCTTTCTCACGAAGCGAATCGAAGCTGCGGAAGTGGTGGACCCGGAAGCTCCGAGAGCGGGGCAGCGAGAGACGAGGGCATTCTTCGGGACGACCGTGCGCTATGCTTATGCCGCGGGAGCGGAGCGAGTGGTGAGCATCGTAGGCACCGACGAGGTCGATCTCAACCGCAACCATATCAGTTGGGTATCACCTCTGGGGCGCGCGTTGATGAAGTCGGCAGCGGGTGACAGCGTAGTTCTCCAAGCGCCTGGCGGCAAAGAATACCTGACGGTGCCTGGAAGTTTGTTACGAGCGCATTTCTGTGGAGCCGTTCCGTGAACCACCTGGATCCGAGGCCTCGGGAAAGGAACTCCCTCGCCGACGCTAATCACGTGACGATGAAGAGACGAAACGGCACAGGTGGTGAAAGAGCGACGACCGTAATACATCATCTGTCCAGAACGAGTCCGCGTGCCCTACGCCGGTTCTCAATGATTAACTCGGTGGTGATACGCTTCTTTGTGGATCGGACCCTGGGGTCATTACACTGCCTTGACGCGATCAGTGAATGCAGGCTTTGGTCTGCTGTACTATCTAGCCGAAGAGTCACGACCAGACACCAAGTGTGAGCCATCTCAATGCCCCTAGTCTCAGGCAGCTTCGCCGCTACGCGATCGCGCGTAGCCTTTTCAAGCCCACCAGCCTGATGCGGGCCATCGCCCGTCTGGGCTTTGTCCAAGCCGACCCGATGCGTGCGCCCGCTCGCGCCCAGGACATGATCCTTGCGCACCGCGTTAAGGACTATCGCGCCGGCGAACTTGAGCGCCGCTATCCGCGCCTGGCGATCGAGGAGGCATTTTTCATCAACTACGGGTTCCTGCCTCGCGAAACTGTCACGCTGTTGCATCCACGCGGAGTGCCGCGCGCTTGGGACACTTGGGACGCCACGATGCACGCGCGCGCCGACGAGGTTCTGGCCTTTGTCCGCCGGCATGGTCAGACCCGCCCCAGAGACGTGCAAGCGCATTTCGACCATGGCCGCATCAAGCGTTGGGGTGCTGAGCTGAACCTAAGCAATCATCTGCTCGAGGGCCTGCACTATCGCGGGCTGCTGCGCGTGGTGCGTCGCGCGGCCGGCACTCGGGTGTACCAGACGGTCGAGTACCCGCTGCAGGACGACAGCCCTGAGGCCCGACTGGTGCGTGCCAGCCATTTGCTCGATATATTGGTGCAGCTCTATGCGCCCCTGCCTGCTGCAAGCCTAGGCTATCTGCGCACACTGCTGCGTTACGGAGTGTCGCACCTGGCTGCCGAGGTGCGCCAACTCCAGGAGCACGTCAAATCACGCTATGCGCATGCTCAGGTCGACGGTCGAGCGTGGTTCTGGCCACACGACGAGAACCCGGCGGCCGCTCGGCACTCGGTCGACGGTAAGCTGCGTTTCCTCGCGCCGTTCGACCCCATCATCTGGGACCGCCGGCGCTTCCAGTTGCTCTGGGGCTGGGAATACAAGCTGGAGGCTTATGTGCCGGCCCCCAAGCGCCGAATGGGACACTATGCGATGCCCATGCTATGGGACGAGCAGATGCTGGGCTGGGCTAATCTGAAAGTTGTCGATGGCCGGCTGCAGCATGAGCTGGGCTTCGTTGGCCGTCGGCCACGCGGCAGAGCCTTTCAGCTGGCGTTGGACGAAGCGTTGCAGCAGATGCAGGAGTTTCTGAAACCCTAGCACTCCGGTTCTGAAGAATATGTCCGAAATCCATTTTCGAATAGTCCGAAATCAGGGACTAACGCTGCGAGGTCGGCGAGCTTTCTGAGATCGCTGAGGTAAGATCGTCTTACCATGGAAACCAAGGTGTCGACCAAGGGACAAGTCGTTCTGCCGGGGCCGCTTCGCCGCCGACTCGATATTCGGCCAGGTGATCCTCTAGACGCGAATATCGAGGGAGGACGAATTGTGTTGACGCCTCGAAGAAAACGTCCGCACCGAATAAAGATGGTGACTGACCCAGTCACTGGACTGCCCGCATTAAGTGCGGGACCGAAGGCACCCACCATGAGCAGCAAGGAAGTTGAAGAAATTCTGGCAAACTTCCCATGACCTATCTGCTCGATGTAAACGCGCTGGTCGCTTTAGGCTTCATGAATCACGAATTCCATGGTCGCCTTGCTGCTTGGGTGAAATCCCAAAATTGGCCGAACCTGGCGAGTTGCTCAATCACCGAGCTTGGGTTTGTGCGCGTGCTGGCCCAAGCCCCGGCCTAACCTCCCGAGCCATTTCAGGATCATCGCAAGCAGGGAAGCAGGCGAGCCACTGATAAGAGATCATGCCCGAGTCCGCTAAGTTGCGGAACTCTGGGTAAATTGCCGGCTTGACGTGCAGGCTGCAGGCGTGGTATTACATTTGGTGATATGTAATGGAGGGAAGAATGGAATCCGCGATCACCATCAAGGGACAAGCCACAATTCCGAAAGCTATCCGAGATCATCTTGGGCTGGCGCCGGGTGATCGGGTTAAGTTCTTTGTCCATCCCGATGGCAGCGTGGTCTTGCTGCCGAAACTCCCAGCTTCAGCGGTACGGGGTATGGTTAAATCCCGAAGATCGCGGCCTGTGAGTACCGAGCAAATGACTGTAGCAGCCGCCGAGAGTGCTATGAGTCGAAGTCCGCGGCGACGACACCGATGATCGGGCTTGATACCAACATCCTGATACGCTATCTCACCCAAGACGACCCAGTACAGTCAGCCAAGGCCACTGAAATTCTTGAGCGCCGTTTGACACTGAAGAATCCGGGCTTTGTCAGCGTCGTGGCAATGGTCGAGACCGTATGGGTACTCGATCGCGCTTATGGTCTGACAGCTCAGGAAATGGCAACCGCTGTCGAGCGCCTGCTGCAGGTTGAGGTTCTGGCGATCGAAAACGAGCAGGAAGTGTTCACTGCCATGGTTGCGCTAAAACAGCGGCGGGGATCATTCGCGGATGCGCTGATCGCAGAGCTCGGAGCGCGCGCAGGATGTACGCGCACCTTGACGTTCGACCAAAAAGCGATGCGGCTTGCCGGCTTCGAACTAGCGTAACCGAATCCCGATCTCGCTCAGCGTTTTCGGCCTCGCTGCCACCACAACTACCCCCGTATCTTGTTCGAATCGCGGTGTGTGCAGAGGCCAACAGCACGAGTTACATGCAAAATGGATGACGGCCGATAAGCCATTCCCCTTGACCGACACGCCGATAAAAATCTACGTAGGTGGCGTACAGGTGGGCGAGTGGTGTGCCTCGTTACAACCTTGAAGGGGAGTAAATCGCCCGCGAAGTTTCCCGAAGTCCGTTCAGGGACAACTTCCGAGAGTTACGGCGCAGCTAAAGCAAAATGCAAGATTCGTCTCCGGTAAAGTTTAGGTCGCCTAGGCTCAGCAGAAGCGCGCCAGCCCCACCGGCGAAAACGCCAGTTCTGCTAAGTGCCAGCAGAGCCTTGCAGAGTTCTCTCTCACTACTTCGAGTAACGAAGCGCAACGCATCCTGATTTAAGAGTCTTTGTCTCAACAAGTTTTAACTGCAATTTCTCCGGCAGGCTGACGCCCTCCATCAACCGTCTCCCTTCCCCGGCAAGGATTGGCCCAACGACAAAACGGTATTCATCGACCAGACCCAGCTGGATCAGTTGGGAAGGGACACTTACGCCGCCGACCAGGATATTTTTGCCTGGTTCCTGCTTCAATTTGAAGTATTTCGTCGCGAAGGTCCGTACGAACAATTCTCGTATCTTTATCTTCAGCGCTGTCTAATGTTCGGGAAAAAACAACTTTCTTGATGGAGACAAAGGCCCGAGCAAATTCGATTTCTGCCTTTGTCTCAGACTGGTTTTTGGCGATTTCAGGCCAATAAGGAACCATCAATTCATAGGTTTTGCGCCCATACACGAGTAGGTCCACATCTCGCAGGAGCTCGGTATAGTGTTCAAGTAGTTCTCCATCAGCGAATGCTTTGGTGTGGTCGCAGCAGCCATCTATGGTGACGTTGATTGCGTAGGTTAGCTTTCTCATTGATCGTCCTGACCTCCTTTACGGTTTAAGCCGCACCACCAAATCACTTTCGCAGCCAAAAATCTCCTCAATACCAACTCCAGAGCAGTGATCTAAACCACCCGCTGGATGCGAATTAAAGTGCCGAATAAATCATTTGCACGAAGACGTCGCTGCTGAGCATGTGGCCCCACACGGGGTCCAAATCCGCCAAAGGTTTGCCCGCCGCTACTTCCTCGGCCGATTTCCCGGCGGTTTTCAGTTTCTGGACGCGATCGCGGGCCACAACCAGCATGTCCCGACTCTTGGTCAGATCGGCTTTGTTCCCGAGCGGACCATGCCCCGGAACGATCTTGGTGTTGTTGTCGGCCAAGGAAAGAATCTTGTCGGCGGCGACAATCATGCCGTTGACTTTTCCGCCGGTGCTGGTGTCGATGACGGGGTAAAAGCCGTTAAAAAAAGTATCGCCCATGTGAATCACGTTGGCCTGCTGGAAGTGAATGTAGATGTCCGTGTCGGTATGCGCCGGCTGGAAATATTGCAGCATCACGATTTCACCGTTGGCCTGCAGTTTTTGGCTGCTGCTGAATGTCTGCTGCGGCAAAGCATTCGCGGGCGATGCCGGAATGTGCAGACCCAAAAGCGCGCTGTCGTGTGGCTCTGCCATGCGCGTCTTGGTGTTTTCGTGAGCCAGCACTGTGGCGCCCGCCGCGTGCAAATTGGCGTTATTGTCCGTGTGGTCGAAATGCCAGTGCGTGTCGATCACCGTTTTCAGCGGCGCATTGCCTATCCCCTCGAGCGTTTCTTTCAACTTCGGCCAGGCCGGCATAAGAAACGTGTCGACCACGATTTTGCCATCGTGCCCATTCAAAACCACGACGTTTCCTCCAGGCCCGGAAAGCAACGTGAGATTTTCCGCCAGCGGTTGCGCCTGGATCGGGGCAGCACCCATCTGCACCCGCATGGCCGCGAGACGGTCGGTTGGAGCGGTTGCCGCCTGTTGCCGGGGGCCAGGAACGCCGGCGCTCAGAAAACTTGCCGGAAAAAGTTGCGCCAGCAACGCGCTTCCTGCAATCCTGGCGGAATTTCGCAACATTTCGCGCCGTGTACTTTGCTTCTCCAAAAACCTTGGGCTCATCTTCGTCCGCCCTTCAAATGTGGATTACTGTCTTCGCGTTGCGTGATTTTTCCCCAGTGTTGTGTTTCGTTGTTCTGCTGCGTACTCTAGCTGAGATTCGCTTGTTCCGCTAACGGGAAAGTGGCGACATATGTCGGAAAAGGGTCAATCTCGTAAATCCATGTTCCGAGCCCTGAAGAATATGGAAGAACTGCGCCGTCTCTACAATAGCGATACGCCAGTGTTGGCATATGCCTTCAAGAGGCGGATGGTCGAGGGCTGGACGCCAGAGCACAGTCACCACCGCGGGCAACTCGTCGCACTGACCCAGGGCTTGCTCATCGTGGAAACAGGAAACGAACGATGGATGTTTCCCTCCCAGCGTTGCGCATGGACTCCACCAGATTGTAAGCACGCGGCGCGTTCTGTCGGAGGCGCTGCTGGCTTGATGGTTGATTTGTCTCCGGAGATGTGCCGCGGACTACCTAAGACACCCAGCATGTTCAACTCATCGGAGCTATTGTTCGCCATAGTTCATCGTATGGTCGGTTGGGACCTCCGCCAACCGCTCAACACGGCGCAGAAACACTTAATCACAACGCTTCGTGATGAGATTCGAGAGCCTGACCAGCAGCCCTTGCGTTTGACCATACCAAGAGCAGAAAGATTGGCCAGGGTTGCAGACGCTCTGCTGGATGATGTTGGGGATGACCGCACGTTGGACGCTTGGGCGCATGTTGCGGGAATGTCCCGCCGTACTTTCATGCGTGCGTTTTCGGCTGAGGCAGGCATGTCATTTGGCCGTTGGCGACAGCAGGCGCGGTTGTTTGCTGCTCTTGAGATGCTGGCACAAAGGAAATCTGTTACCGAGGTCGCTATCGCAGTCGGTTACGACAGTGTAAGTGCCTTCATTGAAATGTTTCGGACGATGCTGGGAACCACACCACAGACATACTTTCGAGGCCGGCGTTCGTAGCCACGCGGTAGAGCCATGGACGCAACGGCGCGCCTTCCTTCACGCTGTCGCGATAGCGCCAGGCGCGAAGCAAAGTTTCCTGCACCGCGTCTTCGGCGTCCGGCAAGGAACCGAGCATGCGGTAACAGTGGATCAGCAGCTCGCGGCGATGACGCTCGACCTTGAGAGTTGAGCAGGGATTTCGAGAGTTCTTCAAGGATGACGAGCAATTCCGGAAGTCACGATTCGGCCCGTATTGTGCGCCGTCGGTGTGCCAGATTTTACTGGCGTCGAGGACATTCTTCGGCTGACTGTCGGTCAGCCGTCCGACACGTTCGCTCGACGACAACAACATGACCAATCCTCAGCTTCGATCGGCGGTCACAATTGGATTACTTCCGAAATGCCGACGATACCCACACTAGCGATCTCGCCGCCAAAGGCTACGCCCACCGGAGACCAACATCATCCTCAGAGCGCCGCGCGGTTCGTTTTCCGTGTGGCTTTCGTCTCGGTGACTATTTTCGGCGCCGGGGCGATTGTAATAGTAGGTTAACAACGTTGTGCGATAGTGGCTCTCCGAAATTTACTGCACAGTAAATCTCAAATCGGTGAAACCAGTCATGGCGAGAGTCGCATTCGCTTTGGTGTTATTCGTAATCACATTGGGCACGATCAGCAGTGCTCAGAAGCTGACGTTAGTGCTCCAACAGGACATCAGTTCAAAGTTGCCGTCGGGCACCACGTTCACGGCAAGGGATTCAGCGGGGAACATTTACCACGGCCACGTGGTCACACATCGTGCGCGACGATTTCTCCGGAGGGGCTCGATGATTCTGGTATTCGACGAGCCTGTGGTGGCGGTGACAAAGGACGCGGAAGGTATATTCCGCGCCGGAAACAAGATTCGCTTGCTGAAGTTGGGTGCCTCATTGGCGGCGGCGAAGTTAGCCGATGATGCAGTCGACGGTGCGATCGGAGCTACCAAGGCTCGCTACGTGGGCCTGGCTGCCGGAGTCGCTCTGATGGCGCTTCAAAGAGGTGGAGAAGCAAAGCTGCACCAGGGAGACGCTATCGAAATTGAGCCCAGACGCGCCACCACGGCGGAGATTTCCGGTACGCAGTAACGCGCCAACAAACAGACTGTGTGCTTTTGTTGGCTACTCCGATGGCTACGTTACAGCTTAACGCCAGGTTCGAACTATGTCCCAGTCTCCAAACGCAGTCGCGCCGCAGCAAGTGGCGCCTCTGCTTGCGTTGGCAGGTAAGTTTCTCAGTGCCGGCCGACCAGCGGATGCGATCGCGCCGCTGCGCAATGCAGCACTGCTGGAGCCGTCCAATCCCATCATCCTTCACGATCTCGGCCTCGCCTTCCTCGAGGTTGGCCGTGTACCGGAGGCCATCGCGGCCTTGCAAGGGGCCGTCGCCAGCAATCCGCGCTACACGGACGCATACTTCCGCCTGGGAATTGCATTGGAGAAGCGGGGCGACCTCGGCGGGGCAATCGTTGCATACGACCGTGCCACCAAGCTGGTCCCATCCCTGACCGAAGCGTGGTTCCGTGCCGGCGCCCTCGTCTACACATTGGGCCACCGCGACGAGGCGATCGGCTGTTTCCGCCGCGCGGCAGCGACCGGAGGAAAGACCAGCTTTGGCCGCATTGGGAAGGCGCGGGCGCTTCTGATCGAGGATCGCAACCAGGAGGCCGAACAGGTATTGCGTGAAACGCTGGTGGCCGATCCAACGAACGCTATGTCCTACGACCTGCTCGGCAATCTGCTCTCTGAAGTCGGCCGTTTCGACGAGGCCCGTGCATGCTTTGAACGCGCGATCGTGATCGCTCCACTGCTGGCGGGAAGCTACTACGATCTGGTCCGCTGTCGCCCTGTCACCATCGATGACGAAGGTCTGCTTCAACAAATGCAAACCGCCCTGGCCACCCCTGGACTGGAAGCAGGACAACGTCTGCGGCTTCATCTCGCGATCGGTAAGGCGGCGGACGATCTTGGAGACTACGCCTTGGCCATGCACCATTTCGATGCGGCAGACGTCGTGCGCCGGGGTTCTGGGTCCTTCGATTCCGTCGCGTTCTCCATCGAGACTGACCACATGATTGCCCGGTGCACGCCCGAACTGATCGCACGGGCGCGCGAACTCGGCACCTCCGATGCGACGCCAGTCCTGATCATCGGCATGCCGCGGTCCGGCACAACTCTCGTCGAGCAGATCGTCTCTATGCATCCCGAAGTCGGGGCTGGCGACGAGTTGAATTTCTGGAATGAGCGCGGGGCGATGTGGCATCGCTCGGGCCCTGCCGGGAACGAGGCGTCGTTCCTCGCCAAAGCGGTGGCAGACTATCTCGCTGTGCTGCGCGCGATCGCGCCGAATGTGTCGCGAGTGACTGATAAGATGCCGTTTAACTTCCTGTGGGCTGGATTGATCCACATGGCATTCCCGCGGGCCATCATCATCCATTGCCGCCGCGCTGCAATAGACACGGCGTTATCGATCCATCAAACTCATTTTCTTCCGGGCCTGGCATTTCCAACGGGAGGCGCCGAACTGGTCGCGTATTTTCGCACCTACCAGCGGCTCGTCGACCATTGGCGGAGCGTGTTGCCGGTGGATCGCTTCATCGACGTCGACTACGAGGAACTGACCAGCGCGCCCGAACCAGTCATCCGGCGTATCATCTCGGCCTGCGGTCTGCCGTGGGACGATGCGTGCCTCCGTCCCGAATCGAATCCCCGCGCTGTGAAGACCCCCAGCAAGTGGCAGACTCGGCAGCCCATCTATCGCACTTCCGTCGCGCGCTGGCGACGCTACGAACCTTGGCTCGGCCCACTGCGTGCGCTTGTTGACAACGGGTCGGAAGTCGACGCGGGTATCGCCCGATCGTGATTGGCTAAGGCCCACTCAACGGAAAGACACCAAGACAAACTCCACGAAACAGACTCTGCCCACTGCGGAGCCGCGCACCTCGACAATCCACAAAAAGGTCGCTCTTTAACGGAAGTTTCACATGGCCTTCATGAGCCTTTAAAGTTGGCCCCCTACTATCGCCGCTCGTAACCTTCGCCCCGACGTCCGAAGTGTCGATCCCAGTTGCTTAGTGAAAACTGCAAGGAGAATGTGCATGTCCCGAAGATCTTCTCGAAGTAGGTCCCGAAACAAGTCTCGGAACAAACATCTGCGTCCGCTCGCCGGATTGCTGGCGGCGGGACTTGGCTCTACGGCGCTCGCCAATGCTCAGTCCGTGCCGTATCCGACCTATGTCACGGGCCCGCAGCCGAATGGCTCGTGGGTGGTCGGCGATGGCCAGGTCATCACTCCAGCCGGCGTCCAGATCGATCTTGGCATCCGTGTGCGCGCGAAGGCCATCGCCCTGAACCCCAATCTTCGCACTCACACAGCCGCGGTCCTTACCCTCGGCGCGTCGCAGGCCGTCGAGGTCTTCGACACCAATACCGGCGCTGTCCTGCAGAACTACAGCGCGTTCGGATCTGATTCCAGCGGCAGTTATAGCGGCATCACCTATTCGGCCGATGGCAAGCACCTGCTGTTCAGCCAGGACAGCAGCAATGTCGCCATCGCTTCAGTCAATGACCAGGGTTTACTGACCGACGAAGCCCAGGTTAGCGTGCCCCCGGACAGCTCCTTTATCACCTGCTTTCCGAACAGCCCCATCGGTCCGTATGCCAGACCCTGCGCCACCTTCTATAGTCCCTGGACCTCTTATCCTGGCGGCGTCGCCCTTTCCAAGGATGGCAAGAGCGCTTACGCCCTGCTGAACCAGAACAATACGCTCACCAAAATCGACCTGACGGCGAAGCAGGCAGTTGGACAGATCCGCGTTGGCAATGCCCCGCACAGCATCGTCATCACCAGCGACGGCGCAACCGCCTACATCAGCAACGAGGGTGGTCGGGAAGCTACGGAGAAAGACTTCCAGATCTACTCCGCAGGAACTGAAATCGTTGCCGACCCGGTGGTGGGCGCCGCTGTCACCGGTACTCTTTCCGTGGTTGACCTGTCTTCGATGAAGGTCACCGGCGCCATCTCGACTGGTCTGCACCCGACCGGGATGGCGTTCTACGGAAAGAAGCTGCTGGTTGCGAATGCTTATAGCGACAGCATCTCCGTCATCGATACGGAAGACAACGAAGTGGAACACACGATCGACCTCGGGCTGCCGATTCGAGTCCCCGGCGATCGCCGACCGGCCTATGGGGCTGGACCGAACTCCATCTCCGTGGACGCGCAAAAGGGTGTTGCTTACGTCGCGCTCTACAATGCCAACGCGATTGCCGTGGTCAACCTTAAAGACGACGACAGGCATTCCGTCTTGGGCATGATCCCGGTAGCCTATGCGCCGAGCTCGGTCGTTCTCGACGCGGCCAATAACTCGCTCCTGGTTGCCAACGACAAGGGCATCGGCGCGCGTAATTCGTTCGAGACCGACTACGGGGTCTCCAGTTACAACTCGCACCAGGATAACGGCACCGTCAGCATCGTCCCCGTGCCGGACCGCGGGACACTGGAGTCGATGACCAGGCAGGTTTTCCAAAACAACCACTGGGATCTGGGGCAAAATATCCAGTCTGCCTCTGGTGGTTCCTCGCATGCCAAGCCGGTCGCAATCCCGGAGAAGATCGGCGATCCCTCGCTGATCAAGCATGTCTTCCTGATCATCCGTGAAAACCGCACCTACGATCAGGTTCTGGGCGACGTGGCCGCCGGCAATGGTGATCCCTCATTGGCAGTGTTCGGCGGCAAGATCACGCCGAACGCGCACACACTGATTAAGCGATTCCCGCTCCTCGACAATTTCTACGACCCGAGCCGCCAGTCGGCGGACGGTCATCAGTGGATCTCCGAGGGCATGGCGCCTTATGCAGACGACATCCAATCGCCTGACTGGAATCGTAGCTATCCAGGCGGGAACGCCGGCGATGCGCTGGCCTACCAAAAGAAGGGCTTCCTCTGGTCGGAGGCGTCGGCCAAAGGTCTGCCCGTGAAGATCTACGGCGAATACGTCGAGAACGACTTTTACCTGCAGCCAAACGGCTCGACCAGTGAGCCGAGTTGGAGCGAGTTCTACGCTGACGCCAAGAAGTTCGAGGCCGGGCTTGAGCCCACGCTCTACCATCAGAACACGATCCAAGCAGAGTCCTCTGTCCCGGCCGTGTCCAACTACCTCGTCAAGAACTTCCCGCAGTTCGATCTCAACATCCCCGACCAGTTCCGGGTCGATCTCTGGGTGCAGGATTTCAACAAGGACCTCGCTGCCAATACAGTGCCCGCGTTGAGCATCCTGTGGGTCATTGACGATCACACCGGCGGCCCGCCGACTCCGGAAGCACAGCAGGCCGATAACGACTTGGCCATTGGGCGCATTATCGACTACATCAGCCACAGTAAAGTCTGGTCTTCGTCGGCGATCTTCGTTGAGGAAGACGACGCGCAGAACGGCGTCGACCACGTCGACGGTCACCGCAGCCCAGGCTACATCGTCAGCCCGTACGCTGTGCAGCATGGATCCACCGACCACACCTACTACACGCAGGTCAACATGACGCGAACGATCGAGCAAATCCTCGGTCTGCCGCCCATGAATCAGTTCGACCTCGTGGCGTCACCGATGAGGACGGCGTTCGTCAAAGGCACACCGCCCGAGGAGAACTTCAAGCCCTGGACGCACGTGCCCAACCAGGTCCCCCTCGACGAGGGTGTTGTCGCGAGCGCGGCCGACAAAACCGGTAGCCCCGCGGTCCAGGCCCTGAGAAAGGCGTGGCTCGAGAAGAAGAAACAACTCTTCGCCGGCAAATTGACGAAGCCTGATGCCGAAGATCCGGACGCCGTGAACCATTTCAACTGGTACATGACCACCGGATTTACGCGGCCCTATCCCGGTGAGAGCAAGGTGCTCCCACCCAGCGCATTTAACAACCCTGCACCTGCCGGCGACACGGACGACTAAAGCACGTTCCGAATGCAACGGGCCCTCTCCCCGACGACCGGGGAGAGGGCTTTTTGTTCACGCCTCAAACGCAAAATCTCCACCAACCTGCCTAGCCACCGGCGTGAACGTTCCTGGCCTGGGTTCGTCCCCCGACAACGCAAAGAACGCATCGCCGGTCGATTTTCCCTAATCAGTAGAAATTGGTGAAAAGGCAATCCGAGTGCCGAATATAGAAGAAGAACGGCGGAATTGCTTCGTCGCCATCACGTGCACAAAGGAGCGATTAGTACTGAGCCGGGGAAAAAAGGATGGCAGAACAACCATAGTGTACCGACTCCGAGCGGATCACGAGCAATCTGGAAGTTGTGTGTGGCGCTTGTGTCCCGTCGACTTACTGTCGGTCAGTCGCTCACCGTCAGTTGTCAAGACTGGGGCCAAGTCTGGCGGGCGACCGCTCCAGCGGCGACCTTGACGAGGTCACGCGATCTAAGTCCAAGTCGCTCTATTGCCGCTGATAGCAGCCGGTGTCTATTTTCCTGGATTTGACTCGCGGTGAGCCTTCAAGATCAAGTTCTCCCATCTGAATTTCTCGCGTTGTGCCAGCAGCGAGGCCGGGAGAATCGGATTTTAGATGAAAGTCATTCTTGCCTGGATCAACGAAACGCGGATCCGAAAACTGGGAATGTCGGTCATTGCCAGTAGCCTCGACGTACTTGTCGAACCCCGTCACGGTGTTTGACGCCCCTGCCCATGTGCTCGCCTGTGCCCCGGAGGCACAGTAGTAAAGGTTGTGATCGATCGTTGCGGGCGGCCTGTTCTTATCGAGCTGAGATTTGTTCAGCATCATAAGGCAGCGAGGTCCCGCATACACTATGTTGTTCTCGAAAATATTATCTGCCATGTTCCATTGCATTTGAAATTCGCCGGAGCCGGTTGCCGACGTGTCATTTTCGTAGAGAGTGTTGTTGACCACGATGCAATGATCGGTGTGTCCGCGGTCGGGCGCATAGCCTCCGATGGAAACACCCGCAGTGTGGCTGTGATAGATAAGGTTGTTCCGAGCCGTGATGTAGCTCGTGGCACGGTCTTTATGCTCGCTGGCCAATTCGATTCCGAAGTCCACGTCGTGCATAACGTTCTGTTCGATCAGGATTCTGGTGCCGCCGTCCACGTAAATGCCATCGGAAGACTCATCGTTGCGGTATGCAGGGTTGCCCTTCGACGTGATGTTATAAACCAAATTGCCACTCACCAATCCGTCGCGTGCTTGATCGACGGCGGGGTCGGGGGCCGTGCGCTCAAAACCGATGACGTCGATTCCGATGTTGTTGTTGTCGTGGACGACATTGTGCGTGATCCGGAAGTTCGTGACGTTTCCGTTCACAACCACCGACTCGCTCGAACCTGTCTTCAGGTGATGCACCTCATTACCGTCAATCACCAGATCAGTGATCGGAGTCTTGGCGTCGGTACCGTACACGGCAATGCCAAATCCGTTGCCACCACTTCCGGGGGCATCGCGGCCCGGAAAAGTCTGCTGAATGTGATGGACGTTGTTCTTCAGAAGCTCTATGTGCGAGCCAGCCCCAATGACGCTTATGCCCAACGGCGCAAGGCGATGTTCAGCAGTATGAAAGTTACGGATTTCGAAACCCTCGATCCTTACGTAACTCTGATTGTGGATGGTAAGGACGGCCTGCCGTCCTGAGGGAGTGAAGTGCTCTGCGTCCAGACTCGCCGTTTCGCCAGGATAACTTCTGAATGTGATGAATCCATCGCTCGCGTTGCCAGATGCATTGATGCTTACGAGTTCCTCGTAGATCCCACCGCGCACGTTGACGGTGCTGCCCGCGCGGGCAGTGTCCGCGGCGTGTTGAACAGTGCGCCATGGCGCGGTTTCAGTACCGGGATTTGAATCGCTTCCTGCGGTGGACACGTAAAACAAGGAATTCACTTGGCCGGAAGCTTGGCCGGCGCAGGCTAGTAACAAAATGAGAATGGAATATTTCATACTCAGCCTCTCATGAAAGCGCTCGATCGAGCGTCAGGCCTCGGATCGGTTCGCCTCCGCCTTTCGTCGTCTACACCAATGGCTGCTCAGGTTTGTAATTGTGGCGCAGCGTCAATGAACCATCGGAGTTGACCTTCTGCCGGCATGCCCAACGGACCGGATAACGCACGCCTTTAACCTCGAGTTCACCTTTCAGCCGTAGTCCTTCCCATTGCGCGCCTGAGGGCAGCATGAGCATGACTTGATGAACGCCGGTTGGCTTTGGGTACCCGCGTCAACGCAACCGGAAACACTGATCTTATGATCCTCGCTGAACACGCTTAGTCGAAGCACGCCGGGGACAGGGGCGATGCCGTCGTTCGCAAGTCCGATCACCAGTCCAGCAACTCCATCCCGAGTGAATGTCCAGATGAACGACGGGCGAATGCGGTAGCCGATCTGACGAGCGGCGGCGGCGGGCTTCAAGAACATGCGTCGGTGCATGAGTGCTCCTAAAACGGCGCAACCACCTTGTCGTCGCCTGGGCGGCGTACCGCTACTGCGGGGTTGCCTCCAGCAGAAGGTGCTTCGAAAAATCTGCCGACAAATGTGCGACCGGCCCGCGAACGATGCCGAAGTCTTTCCCGTCCACGTAGTCGACGATGTGATACGCGCGATCCTCCAAGCCGCGCAACTCCACGGTGCCTTTCCAGTTTCCGGCGAAGAACGCGTAGTACATCTTCGTATCCTTGCGGATGACGTGGGCCTCAGGCCGATCAAAGCCAATATCGTAGAGCGTGCCCAGATATTGACCGCGGGAAAGACCCTTCTCGCGGTAAAGCTCCAGCCATCTTTGGAAGCTTTTCGCATGTTCCGGCGTTAGGTCGAAACGGCCATGTTTATCGACGAGAGAAGGCAGCACGAATTGCGTGCCCACCACTCCTCCAATACCAAGAGTCGATGCGAAATCATCGTGATTGTCGCTCAACTCCACGTGATCCCCAAAGTAAGGAACATCGTCGCCCATGAGACCCTTGATGGTCTTGCCTTTGGTGCGGACCTGAAAGGAACTTCTCGGATCTGATGCCACTGACATATTGAAATGCGGCATGGTGAAAAAAGAATACGCAGTTCCGCAGGGGCAGAATTCCACCAGCGATCCGGGCTTGGCTTTTTGTGCGGCGTCGTAGATTTCACGGAAAAAATCCGGCAACGCTTCAACCGAGTCCTCGGGGCGCTTATGGTGGTGGGCAGGGTTGTAACAGGCTGGGACGCCGTTCATGTGCTGGCCGTCGAGTTTTAGACCGTCGAATCCCCAATCGACAAGGATCTTGCGCACCAATTCTTTGTGATAGTCCACAACTCGCGAGTTGGCAGGGCAGAGATAATAGGAATTCCACCATGAAATCTTGCGCCGCGAACCGTCTTGGTTTTCCAAGGCCAGATCCGGTTCATGCGTGAGCAACTTGGAATCCGGAACCGCGCTGAGTGGCGACCACCAGAGCTGCGCCTTGAATCCCTCCTGGTGGATCCGTTCCACCATTGCTTTGATGTCGGCATCGCCATGGGGAAACTTCTTCGGATCAAGCTGCCAATCTCCATAATTGTTTTGCCAACCATCGTCCAGGGTGACCCAAGTGAATCCCATTCGCTTGACGGTGGGCAGCGTGTCGTAGATCTGCTGCGGCTTGAAGTCGCGCCCATATCCCCAGGCGCACCAGATCGCTCCGAAAGCGCTTTCCGGAGCTTTGGCCATCTGGAATCCTTGTTTCAACATGAACCGTCGGTAGGTAAGCAGCGTCTCGAAGTAGTCTCCGTTGTGCACCGTGACGAACGTCCGAAAAGTGCGGAAACTCTCGCCGGGCGACAAGGACTGCTCGTGACGATACTGCACGCTGACCTGGGCCTGCCTAGCATTGGGCATGGAGACTGGCAGCGAAAATCAGACGCGGTCGCGCTTCGACGTGGCCCACTCCGATGCCTGCGTCTCTCCGCCACACGTCAACAATCGGCGTGCCGCCTCCATAATCGCTCGCGTTCATGCCGAGATAGTTCTCCTGCGAGAACCCTGCGTGCAGCGGGACGATCCAGTCCGGACGTCGCTCGTAAGAGCCGCTCTGAAACGACCAGAACGGCACTCCCGTCGCGATCCGCTGTGCGTCGATCGTATAGTGATTGTTATTCCATTCCAGAACCTTCAGCTTTGATTTCCCAAGATTCGTATAGCCGACATCGAAGACCGCCAAGTTGGGAAATTCGTCGTAAACCGTGACCGAGAGATTTTTTCTCAGCACGCCGGACGTACCCGTAACGGTGAGTTTCTCTCCCGCACCATAAGCGTCGGTAACCCGCTCGCGCGTCTGCGAGCTCAAAGCAAAGTCATACCAGGAGCGTTCAGCGCCTTTGAGAGTCTCGGAAGCGGAAAACGCGCCCAGTGGAATATCCTTTTCTCCAAATCGTGCAATCACGCGGCTGTGCATGTTTTGGTCAAACTCGATCCGCAGACTGGGACTTTGGATTTGAGCCACGGCCGCACGACGCGCCGCGGATGGATCAAGCCGCGCTGAAGACTGGCCCACCGCCAATAGTGCTGTGAAGATGAGCAATGAACAAAACGCTTTGGTCATGGTTCCACCGTCAAAAGCCATGATGGAGGTTCGAACGCAGAGTGAGTGAACCGTCCTCGTTGAGCTTCTGCCGACAAGCCCATTGGACTGGGTAACGCATGCCTTTCACCTCGATCTCCGCTCTGAGTTTCAAACCTGCAAACTTTGTTTCCTTGGGCAGCACAAACTGCGCCTGCCGGAGCTTTCCGGGCAGAGGATAACCAGCATCCAGGCATCCACCCGTCAGAATTTTGCCGTCTTCGCTCTCTACGGTTACCCGAAGTACGCCCGGAACCCCAGCGATGCCATCATTCGCAAAAGCAACAATTAGTCCCAGGTAGCCACCGTCGTCATAGCTCCAAATCATCGACGGCCTGACGCGATAGCCAATTCGACGGTTGATCTGATCGAACGCCTTAGGAAATGCCTGGTAATAGCTTTGCAGGTTCTTGGCGCTGATCGCGTGAAAGTTCCAAAGCGACCAGTAGTTCGCACCCACGTCGATTACGTGAGCAATCATGTTTTCCGCTGGTGATAGCCCTTCCTCCAACGGGAACGAGTCCGGGCTCTTCGCAGGGATCCCTTGTTCCAGCGCTGCGGCCACCCACGGTGGACGATTACTGAGAGTCTCGATTTGCTCGTTCTCAATAAAGATAGTGTCGCTACGAATCCAGTTATAACTGCGAATTGTGCGGTCGAGGACTTCGGAATTGCCGACGCGACTGTAATCGGGTTGGGTGTTGGTCATCAGTGGAGTCTTGGTAAAGTGCTCCTGCTGAACTTCGAACATTTTGACCCAGGTCTTTTCCGCGGTTTGGTAGTCGGGAAACGGAGTGTTGACGAAAGGCCACGTGTGCCCTTCGCCCCAGAATCCATATAGAAAGGTATCCACAAACTCGACGATCGGATTGCCATTGAATTCCGCCGCTAGAAGGCCGACCAGTTCACCGAATGCCTGTTGAAAAAAAGGATGGTCGAACCGGGGCTGATACCGCGAATATTGATTCTCTATAAAGCGCGCAGCCGCCTTCTTTTCTTTCTCATCAGGAATAAGGTCAACCGTCGGTACTTTGTCGAGAACGAAATCCGGGAGCGCCGCCTCGTGCTTGTAGTCAGGCGCGCTCATCTGAATGCGAAGTCCAACCCGCTTATTGTTCTTCTTCGCAAGATCGAAAATGAGCTTCATGTAATCAGGCAACTCGAGTCGCCCAGGTCGCGGCTGAACCTCCCGCCAAGTGGGCCGTATGTAAAGCTGCTGGCCCAAGGGAAATCGAACAAGGTCTTCGATGGCCTGCGGAATGTTGTCCGATTTGATTTCCTCGGTGCCGCTGTCGGCCGTGACGTATGTGATCAATCCCTTGCCATAGTTCGGCACGACTTCTTCTGAAGGAGTCGTAGTCATCACCACATCATCAGTCGGGATGAGTGCCTCAGGCGGGTACTGTGGAAAGGGCCCCTGATTGAGGCGGTCGGCTACCGGAGGACCGGAACCAAAGTCGTATTTGTCCCAGTTGTGGGCAGGGACGAACCCGTGAGCTTTGGCAGTTCCAAGTTCAGCAGCAACGGCCAATGCAACACTGCTTTTCAGAAAGTCTCTTCGCTGCATCGAAGTTGTGTCCTCTCCCTGCCAATCGGGCCTAAGCTAGCCTAGATTGGCAACAGTGCTTTCGACCTGTTTCTCTTTATATCGTTTTACTTCGTTTTGTCCAGTCCTAAAGATTGACATTTCCATTGACTGAGAACAATCAAACGTGTCGTTGAAGAAATCGGGACACAGGGCGAGAGAAGCCGCCGGACTCAACCGGCAATCGCGTTGACCGGCGTCTGAAGCGGCGAAGGAGGTCGTCGTGAAAACGACTCACAGCAGAGGCTCGTTCTGCAGAAACGGGCTTCGAGGAAGTAAAACATCTCATTTCGTTCGACAGCGAAACCACATTCACGAACAAGCATAGTGTGCCAACTGTGTGCAGAATTCATCCCGGCAAAAACCGGCGACTCGGACAAAACCATCCGCTGACTGTCGGTTGACCGGCCGCCGCTTGTCCCCGGGGATTTCAGTGACCGCCCTTGTGCCAAGTGCGGGCGGATTCATTTGGACGGAGATTCGCAGCCGGAAGCAGCACAGGGGTTGAGTTTCGTGAGGGAGCGGTAGACAATGAACGCTTGAATCCGCACAAGCACCGGATTGCCGATTACCTGCGGCCCAAAACGCTGGCAATGTTGTTGCTTGGGTTTTCTTCAGGCCTACCCTTTCTTCTGGTCGGCAATACGTTCGGCTACTGGCTGCGTGATGAACACACCTCCCTTACGACGATCGGGTTCCTTTCCTGGGTGGGCATTGCCTATTCGCTGAAGTTTCTGTGGGCGCCCGTGATGGATCGCGTCGACTTGCCGTTGTTTAAACGGCTCGGACATCGGCGCGGATGGATGATGTTCTCGCAGATTGTCGTCGGGCTGGCGCTGTTCGCTATGGGCGGAACTGGCACGAAAGCAGGGCTCGGCCGGCTTGGCGCTTTTGCGCTCGTCGTCGCGTTTGCCTCATCGACACAGGACATTGTGGTCGACGCCTGGCGAATTGAATCGGCTGACGACGGAGAAGAACAAGGCCTCCTCGCGTCTGCCTATCAGTTCAGCTACCGCCTGGCGCTCCTGGCCGCGGATTCCGTTATCCTCATCGTGGCAGCGACCGTAGGCTGGCGAATGTCCTACGGTATTTACGGCGCATGTATGGCCGTTGGAATGATCGCGACCTGGTTTGCGAAGGAGCCGGAGCGCGCGGATGCGGTGATGGATGAAAAAGAACGCAAAGCGCCACTTTGGTCGCCTCGCGGTTTCCTTGACGCTGTTGTGGGACCGTTCATCGCTTTCTTCCGCGCACATGGCTGGCTCGCGCTTGTGATGTTAGCGGCCATCAGTCTGTACCGGTTGCCGGACTTCATCATGGGTCCGATGGCGAATCCCTACTACCACGACATCGGTCTCTCGAAGCAAACAGTCGGAGCGGTGCGCGGCTCAATCGGGCTCATCGCTACGTTTGCAGGCATCGCCGCGGGCGGATTCTGCTCGCTGAAGCTTGGCTACATGCGCGCTCTCATCGTCGGGGGTGTTGTGCAGGCAGCTGCGATTGTCGCGTATGCAACTCTCGCGTTCGCGGGCACGAGTATTCCTCTCTTCGCGCTGGTCATGGCAGGTGACAACTTCGGCATTAGCTTCGCAGGCGTTGCACTTGTAGCATACATGTCTAGCCTCACCAATCTGGGATACACCGCGACGCAGTATGCGCTCTTGAGTTCAACCTATGCCTGGCTGGGAAAGATCTTGAAGGGCTTTTCCGGCGCTGAGGTCGAAAGCCTGAGCACCACGCACGGCCTCATTCACGCCTACGGCATTTTCTTTATCGCTTGCGGACTGACCGGCGTGCCTGCCGTCCTTCTGTTTGCGGCATTGGATTACTGGCACAGACGAAAGCAACCGGCACCACCCGCTGCCTAGGCGCCGAGGCGCAAGTTCCGCGTAAGAACGCCGCCAGCTATTCGACAGAGATCCCTTAGTCACACTGTTTTGCCCTCTCAGTGAACCCAACTGCGGTTCCAGTTCACAACTGGAACGCGCAAATCGCCCGGATGCGTGTCTGCTTCCGAAGAGCGCGCCGCGAACTTTTCAAGATGAGCTCTAGCCCGCTGTTCCGAGAGGGTCAAACGTCGACCTTCTTAGCGGTCCCACGTGCAAGGCACGCCCGTGAGGGCAGTTTCGCTAGTTCTGGTAATGTGCTTTCGTGATGCCCAAGCGGCGAATTTTGTTTTGCAGGGTCGTACGTTTCAATCCGAGACGCTCGGCGGCTCCGCCCTTTCCTGCAATCCGCCCCGACGCGCCTCTCAAAGCCTCAACAATCACACTGCATTCCGCTTGTCGAAAGCTAGAGGTCGACGCAGCAACCAAAATCATTTCGGAAGAGGTACGGAGCTCCGATATCGACACCTCTAACTCTTCACCGCGGGTAAGAATGACCGCGCGTTCAATGAAGTTTGCTAATTCCCTGACGTTGCCTTTCCAAGGGCAGTTAGTCAACATCTCCATTGCTTGCCTTGGTATCGACGTAATCTGCTTTCGCATCCGTGCCGAGAATTTCGAGACGAAGAAACTTACCAGCAACGGAATATCCTCGCGCCGCTCGCGAAGAGGCGGGATCTCAATCGGGAAGACGTTGAATCGATAGAAAAGATCCTCGCGGAACTTCTCTTCCTTGATCATGGCCCCAAGGTCGCGATGGGTCGCGGCAATCAGCCGCACGTTGACTTGGATCGTCTTGGAGCTTCCCAGCCGCTCGAACTCCTGCTCCTGGATGGCACGCAATAGTTTCGGCTGCAGCTCCAGGCTGATGTCGCCGATCTCATCCAGAAACAGCGAGCCTCCGTCGGCCAACTCGAATCGGCCCTTTCTTTGCATCAGGGCTCCGGTGAAGGCTCCCTTCTCGTGCCCGAACAATTCGCTTTCCAGCAGCCCCGATGGAATGGCGGCACAGTTCAGTCTGACAAATGTGCGCTCGCGCCGGGAGCTTAAGTTGTGGATAGCGCGTGCGATCAACTCCTTGCCGGTTCCTGTCTCACCGTGAAGTAGGACCGTGGAATCGGTCGGCGCCACAATCGCGACTTGTTCCAGCACCTTCTGGATGGCTTGGCTCTTGCCGACAAGGTCTTCGAAGCAGTACTCGGAGTTGATCTCTGGTTCTAGATAGACTTGCTGATCTTGGAGCTCGGTCACCTTGGGAAAACCTGTTCCAGCGAGCCTTCCCGGGTCTGTGAACTCAACGGTCGCGCACGCCATAATCTCCTCCCGAACCCTTTACACTTGCAAGTGCTTTGCGAACTCTTATAGGTAGGTGGATAGCAACTAAGCTGATCTTTTCGTCTGTGAGCAAAACTCGATGATTTTTCCGAGTTGCGCCTGAGCCACCCTCTTAACGGTTTCCGAAAGTTCTTCGGTATGTAAAACTCAATCACTTTTGCCATGACAATCTCCTGGATCCTTGTGAATCTCGGTGCGCGCGGCTGCGCCAGATCGTTCGCTCGCCTCGGTCGGTCGCTATCAGTGCGGGTGCCACATTCATTGCAGCCATGATTAGGACTTCCTGTAGCGTGAAACTGTGAGTTGTGATCTTCCACATAAGCGCCTCCCGACCTTTGCACCTGTTGTCGTAATGACGTAGCCATTGTGCAACCAGTTCTGTTTGCGGACAGCCCCACATCGGGGCAAATCGCAGACTCTTGGGGAGCGAATGTCACCCTCTTCTGAGGCAAGAAATTTGGTGTTATATGGGGAGTCTTAACGAGAGTGAGAGCTCGTTTTGCGGGGCGGAGCTTCGATGCGCTTCCATCCAAAAAGGCGGGCATCGACCGACCATAAGCCGGGGCCTAACATTGCGAGAGCGGCACTGGCGGTTCCCAACAGCAGCCAAACCCATTTGTCTCCGGGTAGCGTAAGCATCTTCCAGATTTCAATCAATGCGATGGAAGTTCCCACGATTGGAGTCCATAAACCCACGATTAGCAGTATTCCCGCTCCCATTAAGAGCACGGCGGGAATTGTCACATTCATCGGTGGTGGATCGCTCCACAGCCTCAAGCCCGCGCGCACAACCAGCGCGGAGCCGACAACCAAGCGCATGAGAAGCAAACCTGCGCCGGGCCAACCGCCAGCGAATGTGGAATATAGACGCCGCAAAAATGCACCTTTCTGGACACTACTATACTGTGATGTTGTGAAGGCGAACGATACCCCAAAAAGAGCTAGGATCGTCACTCTTTAGAGTTCTGCATTTTTCTGACGCCGGGCAGGCAAGGTGGTGGAAGCTAGAGCTCGATGATTCCTCGCTTCATGCCGATCATCGCGGCGTGCGTTCGATCATTGGCGCCCAACTTGGAAAGGATGGACTTGACTCGACTCTTGACGGTTTCCTCGGTGATCTTGAGCTGATCCGCGATCTGCTTGTTGGCATTCCCGGCGGCGATCAAGCGCAGCACGTTGATTTCTGCCGGCGTCAGGGCGTCATCCGTCGCATGCTCGGCGATTTCGTACGAGGCTTCGGGAGAAAGCGCCTTTCTTCCGGCATGAACGGCTCGGATCGTTTCCACGAGTTCCTTGTGAAATGTATTTTTTAGCAGGTACCCTTGTGCTCCTGCTTTGAGGGAGCGAAGAATCTGAACGTCGCCCTGGTAGGTCGTCAGTACGACAATTTTCGCATCGGGAAATTCTCCCCGAATCGCTACGATCGCATCGAAGCCGTTCATCTCCGGCATTTGCAAGTCCATCAGCGTGACGTCTGGACGATGCGTACGGAACTGTTGGATCGCCTCGCGGCCGTTCGAGGCTTGGGCGACCAGAGTCATATCCGGCTGGGTACCGACGAGTACGGCTATGCCCTGCCTTACAAGGGCATGGTCGTCAACCGCCAGAATTCGAATTTGAGCTGACCCATCACTCACGCTCGATCGTTTCCTTCACATCGGTATCCGTCGCGGAGCGCTTCCCAAAGTACCAGAAACGGCGTGTCGGTTTCCCGTACGCTCTCGATGCTGGAATGATCAGCTCGATCTCCGTACCGCTATCCACTTCACTCCAGATCGTTAGCTTGCCGCCCACAAGCTTGGCTCGTTCCCTCATTCCGTGCAAGCCGTAGTGCCCCTCACGTCCGTCTCCGCGAAGAACCTCGGGGCCAATCCCTTTTCCATCGTCCCGGACGCGAAGCCGGAAATACTTTTCGTCATAGCGGATCTCAACTTCCACGTTTTGTGCTGCCGCATGCCGGAAAGCATTGCGCAGCGTCTCCGCCGCCAGCCGGTAAACTTCATCGCGCAGGATCGGATGCAAATTCCGTGATGTCCCTTCCACGGCCACTTTAAAGTTTGGGGAGGACTCATTGGTCTCGGCAGAAGCGAGTTCTTCGCCAACCGTCCGAATGGCTACCGCAAGGTCGTTCTTTTCGACCGTGGACATGCGGAGACCTTGCACCGCATCTCTGCCCTCAGTGATCGCGTCCGACGCCTGATCGACAGCTTTCTTCTAGTGTCTTGCGCGAATTGGCCGCACCCTCCGGCAATTGATAAATAGCAGCCTGAAGACGTGGCAAAAGCGCCTGAAAACTCTGGAGCAGAGTGTCGTGCAGGTCCCGCGCAATGCGAGTGCGCTCGCTTACCCGTTCTTCCAGGCGCACGTTGAACTGGTGCGCCAGTTGCCGGACACGCACTTGATATGCCGCCCAGACCATCCCCAGAAACGCCGCAATGCATGCCGCTCGGAACCAATTCGTCTGATACCACGCCGGAGGGATCAAGAACTCCAGTGATGCGCCCTCCTCGTTCCACACTCCACTGTTATTGCAGGCAAGGACGCGGAAATGGTAAGTGCCCGGGGCGAGGTTCGTATACTGTACCTCGCGGTCGTTGACGACCTCGTGCCAGTTCCGCATTCTGACCTTCCAGCTTATAGCGGAAGCGCACCTTTTCCGGCGCGACCAGGCTCAGCGCCGTGTAGTCGATCGCCAGATTCCGGACTCGCGGAGGCAGGCGCAAACCGTTGGTCGCATCGTAGGTTTTGTCGTCGGCGGTGATTTGCTCGATGTGTACCGGGGGCGGGAGCTTGTTGCACGGGAAGGTGATGCGGATCGATGACGCTGACGCCGCCGAGTTGCACGAACCACAACTTGCCATCCGCGGATTTTGCGACTACCGGGCTATAGCCGCCCGTGAACCGATGGTTGCTCACTCCGTCGGAACTGTCGAAAACCGTCACCTGGATCGTCTGCTTTGGATGGGAGGCCCAGGCGTCCAGCTCAGACCGGCCAATACGCACCAGGCCACAGGACAGATACAGCCAGACCGAATGGGCGTCATCCTCCATCATCCAGTGAACGGTATTGCAAGGCAGTCCGTTCTCTGTTGTTAAGCGTGAGAACATGGCCGTCTTTGATCCGGCTCAGCCCACCCTCAGTTGCGGACCCAGAGTGTACCGTTCTTATCGATGTAGAAGCCGCGGACCATTCCCTCTCCCAGCCCTTCGACGGCTGAGTACGAGGCGCGGAGTTGACCGTCCTTGAAATAAGCTACGCCACCGTCTCGAAATCCAAGCCATAAACCACCGTGCGCAGCATCATGCATTAGAGCACTAGCCGGTTGTCCGCGCCCGAGCCTGGTCCAGGGGATGCGTTCTACCACACGCTCTCGGAACAAATGAAAAAGCCCTTCCTGATGACTCATCCAGACGTTCCCTGCAGTGTCCTCGGTGAAGGCATAGACGATTCCGTACGGTACGGAGCCTATGGGAACAAACCGGTCGGACTTAAGAAAGCCAACCCCGGTTTGCGTTCCGACCCAAATTTGCCCGCGGTGGTCCTCAAAGAGGGAATACGACCGAATCCTCCGGCAACCCACTGTCGGTAATCTCCCGAACCGTGCCCCTCGAGTCCGCACTCCTTCCCGCGGTGACTCCGCTGACCGGGGACCCACGGCGCACGTCACCCAGGCCCGCGATTGCGATAAATCGTGATTTGGCCTTTATTCCATCTATTCAGCCCATTAGACGCACCCAGCCAGAGACTGCCATCCCTCGCGGCCAGAATGGAAAAAAGCCCTCGGCTCGAGAAACCTTGCTGGTCAGAAAACGTTGGGATGGCGAAGTCGCGAAAGCGGTCCAGGCCTTCTATGGTCGCCACCCAAATATTGCCTTCCCGATCCTCAAAGAGAGAACTAACGGATTCGCCTGACAGGCCTTCGGCTTGGGTAAACCGATCCGTTCTCCCCTCGTGGATATGCAACAGCCCGCTGTCCACGTAGGGCGCCGATCCACAGGCCACCATTGCGATCCCGAAGCAGCCTGTGGGGTGGGAACTGGCAACCCGGCAGGAAGCGGATACGCCTCGGTTTTCTCATTTCTCAGCTTTGTGATTCCGCTGTGCTTGGCAATCAGGATTCCGCCGTCGTCGCTTTCGATCAGCGCGTAGATTCGCTGCGCCGGATCTGGCATGGGATAGAGCTGGGGTGGACCAGGCTTCCATCGCCACAGGCCATTCATCGCTCCCGCCCAGAGATTGCCTCCGCTATCCTCATATAAGGGCGTCACTCCAGCGCCGAAACGGCCGTCCTCTCCATAGCATTGGGTGTTGCCGCTCTGAATCCGACAGAGTCTTCCCGCGGGAAGCGACCACCCGGCGACCCATATCGTTCCTTCACGATCCTCAAGCAGCGCTTCAATAATCTGCCCATCAAGTTCCGGGTAGCGAGTCAGCTTGCCGTCCTTCCAGCTTGCAAGCCCGCCATAGGTGCCAATCCAAAGACGTCCGTCGCGCGCGCCCTGCAAGCTTCTGATATCGCTGCTGGGGAGATGCTGCCCCGCCGGTGGCTCCCACGGGACGGCCCTGCACGCCATCGAACCGAAGCAAGCCGAATTCGGTACCCAGCCAGAGATACCCGTCGGCCGTCTGTGCAATTGATCGAATGAAGCCTTTAGAAAATCCTTCGCTCGATTTTCCATGCTGTGTGCGCGTATTGACTGACGTCGAGAGACGGGTCTAATGCGAAAGCACAAGGCAAGCACGCGAGGAGAATGCCCAGCGCGACAACAACGTTTCGTCGTCTCTCCACTCTCTCCACCTGTGCACCACGATCCAGGACCAGGACAACGATTCCCCCATGCGACCATTCACATGAGGAGGCCTCGTTCTTCCATTAATCCGTATTGTTCAAATGGAACTAAATAGTCTCTGCAAATCTGAACGCGCCCATGCCGGGTAAGACAATTCTATGCGCAAGCGGGAACCTGCGATGCGGCTAAAAGCTATATTTCAATCCCAGCTGGATCACGCGTTCGGTTTGAGTGAATCCGAAATCGCTGGCCGAAGTGATCTTTCCAGCGAGCGAATTGTTCGCGGGCGTCACCACTGGATCATCGAATTGCGGATGATTGAACGCGTTGAAGAATTCCGCCCTGAACTCTACTTGGTGCCGCTCGGCGATGTGTAACAGTTTCGAAATAATTAAATCCCATTTGTTGTTTCCGCTGCCGCGGATCACTCCTTTTCCTGCGTTACCGAGCTGACCTGGAGCTGGATTAGCTAGCTTACTCACGTCGAACCACCGATCGATGGTCCGCTCACTGCGCGGTAAGTTGGGATTGCCCAGAAGATTGGCGTGAGACCCGACGAAGGGGACGCCATAGGAAGTGGGTGTCAGAGGGGGGCCGTCCTGGAAAGTTGCAATTGCACCGATCTGCCAGCCGCCAGCCACTGTCCCCAACAAATCTTTTCTCCTTCTAAAAACAGGGAGTGCGTAAAGCGCGGAGCCGATCAGGCGGTGCGGCCGATCAAAAACCGCAGGGCCATAATTGGCGTGAATATTCTTGATCGTTTGCAGCCCAGCTCCAGTACCAAAGGCAACGCCCGCGCTGCTGGAGTCCAAATCGGTTAATGTCTTCTGGAATGTATATGAAATAAGGCAGGAAAAACCGTTGACAAACCGGTGCTCAAGTCGCGCCTGCAGCGCATTGTAGTTCGCCGCGGCGCGCGACTCGTAGATGAATACACTACCCAACTGCGGATACGGATAATTCAGTTCAAAATCCGGAGGTTGAGGCGGGAATGGATTCGTCTCGTTGTAATTGAGCGCGCCCATCAGGTGCGTGCTCTTCGATCCATGATATGCGGTTTCGAACAACGTATTTGTCGTGAGGAGATATTGGAGGCTCAAATTCCACTGCTGCACCTGACCATCCCGGAGGTCGCGCTGCATGCCGTTGCGGTTATTAGTGCTCAAGCGAGTTGCCTGCGCCAGCGGATCTTCAACAGTGAAAACCGGCAGTGGATCTTGCGGATCGGCGGGACGAACTGTCAAGTTGTAGACGCTTCCAAATGGATTCTGAAACGCGAGTTGCCGATATGAGTTGATCACATCAGGGGCGTCGAAGATCCCATATCCAGCGCGCAGCGCAATTCGATCTGAGACCCGCCAGGCAATTCCGATCCTGGGCGCGAAGTTCCTGTAATAAGGATTGACCAAGCTCCGTGGGTACCCATTTTGTCCGGGGAACACCTGCTGGCCAGTTGTGAGATCAAAATTGGCGATCCGGTTATCACGCTCCACTGGTCGACCAAAATACTCCCAGCGCAGCCCAAGGTTCGCCGTAAGACTGTGTGTCAGCTTCCAGTCGTCCTGCACGTAATATCCCATGTCTGTATAGGAGAAGTGTGGAGAAAAAGGAGCGATCTGGACGTTATAGCTCCAGGGATATCCGAGAAGCAGGTCTGCCAGCGCATTAAAGCGAGTTGTAGTCGAGACCGGCACTGGAGTACTGAAGTCGCCGGAGAACGTGTAAGCCCCATCGGGCTGACCCCACTGTGTGGTGCTCATTCGCTTAAGTTGAATCGTCAGGCCGGCTTTCACCGTGTGCGGGCCGCGAACAAAGGAGAAGTTATCGACAATCTGGGCAGCGTCTTGTCACCCATTTGAACACGGCATTATTAGAGGAATAGCCGATCTCAGAATATCCGGTCGGCGTCATGGAGGGCGCCGCCCAGGTGAATGGGATCGGCGAGAGTCCCTTGATGCCCAACTCTTGGGTCCAATTTCGTTTGAAAGCGTCAGGCGAACGACGCTCGCGTCGAAAGCGCACGAAGCCGATATTGGCTTCATTGGTGATCGTCGGACTGAAGCTGTGAACGTCTCCTAAGGCGAACTGCAGGTTGTTATCCGATTGCTCCTGATCGAATCCCGGGAATGCGGGAGAAAGAGCCTGTCCCACCCCGCGATCGAAAGGAGCATTCATCGTGAATCGACCCCAGACTACGTCTCGCGCTCCAGGCTGGTAGTCGACTCGAGCAGCTGGGACGTTGTTATCGGAAGTACCCCTTGGATGGCCAATGTAGTTTCGTGACGGGTCGGCGTTGTTCGGGACGGGATACAAGTTCGCCAGTGCGGCGCCCACAGGATTAATCAAATTCGCAGGAATAACGTTTCCGGGAAAAGGAATTTTTGTAAAGGGATCAACAATGGTCGCGGGCACTTCACTGAAGTCGCCAGCGCGCTCCTTCAGTGTTGGGACCAAGGTCGTGCTAGTGACCGCCTGCCGCCGCCGAGTCCCTTCATAGGCAAACATCCAAAATAGTTTGTTCTTGCCGTTGTAAAGTTTGGGTATGAATACTGGCCCGCTGGCGACGAAACCGAACTGATTTCTTTTCAGCGGATCAACCGTGGTGCTGAAGTAGTTTCGTGCGTCCAGAGCGTCGTTGCGAAGAAACTCGAACAATGTCGCGTGAAACTCGTTTGAGCCGCGCTTGGAAGCCACATTGATCACAGCTCCAGAATTGCCGCCAAATTCAGCCGAGTAGTTGGAGGTATGGACACGGAATTCGGCCACTGAGTCCAGTGGCGGTATGGCCAGCGGATAGTTGTTGAGCTCCTGCCCGCTGATTTCCATGCCATCGATCAGGACCACGGAGGTATTGTCTCTTTGTCCAGCTACAGAAAATCCGGGACCGTAATTCGCCTGGCGTTGAGTGGCGCTGGCCCGGCCGCCGTTGATCACGCCAGCGGAAAGCGATACCAGTTGCATTACATTACGGCCGTTAATCGGCAACCCCAAGAGCCGCTTATCATCGATGACTTGGGACAAGCTCGCGTCCGAAGCCTCGAGCAAACCACTTTCGGCTTGAACCACGATTGACTCGTTTACCGATCCAACCTGCAGTGTTATCGTGAAGCTCTCCGTTTGCGCCACTCGGAGCGCGACATTCTCGATCAGCTCTTTCTTGAAGCGAGCATGCTCAACTTCGACCCTGTAATTGCCGAGCGGCAGTGCCCGGAACTCAAAGAAGCCGCCCTCGTTCGTAGTCTGTTCCCAGACTTGATTCCTAGCCTCGTCGCGCAATGTCACGTGAGCGTCGATGAGGACGGCGCCAGTGCGGTCTTGAACAGTGCCACGAATCACACCCGTGGCAGTCTGCGCGAGCACAAACGAGGTCATGGCAAGATACGAAATAATGCCCAAGATCAGGCCCGTTTGCATCTTTGCTCTCTCGTCCCGGAACGTTGTGCCGAGAAGTATACGACGGCTCTGACCCAAAAACTCCGCGCCGCCTCGAATGCGCGCTTGGTCGCCGCCTAACGGCGGGAGTTCAGCTACCTTGGTTCTCGATATTAACTAGCGGGGTTGACTACCAGGCCGTTCGAATTCAACCAGACGTCGCCAGACTTGGACACTCGGCGGCTGACTGAATCATCGGAGAGCTACTGATTGCCCGAGCACCCCTGGATCACGGCGCGCCGCAAAAGAAATCTCAGGACGCTGACCCGGCAGCAATTGCGGTCACAGGCAGCGGAACAACCTGAACCACTCTTTTCTCGACGATAACGGTCATAGTGCGATAGCAGGAGCTGCAGGGCCAAAAATACTGGCGTTGACGCGCTAAGATCATCGAGAATCGCTGCCGCGTTGAGTTCAGGCGGATGATCTCCAATAAAATGGCTGAACTGACGGTGTTCTGACAATTACCACCGAATAGCCTCGGTCCCGTGGCTGGGATCAATAAAACCGCTTGTTGAGCAGCGAATAAGTGAAGCGCGCAATGAAATACCACAGCAAGGAGCCGGGAGAAACGCTATTTTCACTTTTGATGGGATTCTGCTGATCGGGGCTCGTCCTACTTAATGGCACTCGCTGCCCAGATGCGGGCAGTTGCCGTTTGTCCGTCATGGGCACACCGCGCGAAGAGCATGAAAATCCAGTAGTTCGCGTTCATAGTTTTGGCGCGTCGATTGCTTTTGTAATTGGCGTCATAGGCTGAATGTGATCGTATCAACAACCGGTCATGAGCGGGCTCGATGGGCATACTAGAAGATGGCGCAACCCATTACATTGTTTAAAGTCGTCCGTTGGTCAAAGCCATTCCTAGTAGCCGCTCTCGTTTCGCTGTTTTCCCAGTTAACCCCCTCGACTGCCTGGGCACAGGAGAGTCCCAGTTCGACTGCCCAGGGAGGCGCTCTCCCCGACGCTCCCCAGCCCCCACAGATTACGGACAAAGACGACTCACAGCAGACGCGCACCGGAAGCATTACAGGCACAGTGCTCGATACGAATCTAGAGGTAATGCAGGGTGTCGGGGTGACGCTGGCGGGGGACGCCGGTTTTGCGCGCACGGTGGAGTCGGGCATCAACGGGGAGTTCGCGTTCAGGGAATTACCGCCGGATGTGTACAAGCTGACCGTAACCGCGCCAGGGATGAGCACTTTCACCTCGATCCAGATTCTCTTGCAGGCCGGCGAGACTCGTATTCTGCCCGCAGTGAAACTGTCAGTTTTTGGCGGCGTGACGAATGTCACTGTGACGGAAAACGAAAACAAGGAGCAGTTGTCTAAGGAGCAGGTGCAGATCGCATTGCGGCAGCGCATTGGCGGTGTTCTCCCGAATTTTTACAGCAGCTATGACTGGAATGCGCCACCGTTGCTTGCGAAGCAGAAATTCCAGCTTGGCATTCGTTCTGTCTTCGACCCGGTCGCGTTCTTAAGCGTAGGGGCGGTGGCGGGTGTACAGCAATCCAGAAACGTGTTCCCGGCGTACGGAGGAGGCGTAGAGGGATATTGGAAGCGGTACGGTGCTAACTTCGCAAACCACGCAATCGGTATCTGGCTGGGGAAAGCGGTTTACCCTTCGATTTTTCATCAAGACCCGCGCTACTTCTACAAGGGGAAAGGGAGCATCGGGTCTCGTGCTCTGTACGCAATCTCTGCGGCAGTCATTGCTAGGGGCGATGACGGGCGATGGGAACCGAATTATTCGCGCGTTTTGGGAAACTTCTCAGCCGCAGCCGTTTCGAATCTGTACTATCCCCCCGCCGATCGCGGAGCTTCCTTAATCTTATCTAACGGTTTGGTGGGCATAGGTGAGGCTGCGGCTTCGAATCTGATCCGCGAATTCCTGCTGAAACGCATTACACGGCACGTTTCCCCACAGGCGACCGGCAAGCCGTAGCACGCCCGTTGCACGCGCCAGATAACGGCCAATCCGGAGGTAGCCAACGTCAATTGTTGCTAACTGGCGTGTCCGTTGAAAAACCTTGGATTTGCAGTGTTAAACACATGAACAACCGGCGTCGTGAATCCATTACTGCCAGCGACACCGGTCAGGGGTTTTTGGTAGTGGACCTTTATGACCGGGGGAGGAAGCAACTGATCTGGCGCGGAGATGCCAGCAAGACCATCGACCTCAAGAAGGACCCGGACAAGAACTCCAAGAACCTCCAAAGGGCCATGGCCAAGCTTTTTAAGAATTATCCGCCTCAGCCCAATAAATAGGAGGCTGGGGACCACCGAACAGGAAGCAGCGGTAAAAGCATGAGATGCCCAGAGCTAGCTCGGCAATGACTAAGCCGGTGTGTCATCCACTACCGGTCTCGCTACATCGCCCGTCTGTTTCAGGCCTTCGTGACTCCCGCGATTTTCTTTTCCGCCACGGCGCTGCTGATTCTGTCCATTAATGTTCGCCTAATGGGCATTGTCGCCAAGCTGCGCTATTTCGTGCATTCCAAGCACGATGCGGCCAAAGGCGGGCGTCTACAGGAAGCGGAGGCACACACTTCGCAGATTCAGTCCATTGAACAGCGGGCGGAGATGATTCGGCGTGCTTTCCTGTTTGCGCTCCTGGCGCTGGTGGGCACGCTGATCGCATGCCTGCTGCTCGGCCTGGGCCTTTACTGGGAAGTAGCGGCGGTTGCGGCTGTGATTGTCTTTGTGGCGGGCATGCTCTCGCTGCCGGTGGGAGCTTTGTACTACATCCGTGAGGTGACGGTCGCGCTGAGTTCGGTACGGGACGAGGCGAGGGATCTCGTCTTCATGGACCTGGGTGCGCAACCAGAAGCGCGGAGTCACGTGGAATTGTGAAGGAGGTTGAGGACTCATAGGCGTCCCTGCGCGGGCGCTGACGCAATCCTCGGCATCGGTCACCATCAAGATCGAGCTCCTTGATCGTCGTTCCTTGGGTCACCGCCGCCTCCACCGCCCCCGGTTCCGTCAGGACCGAGCGATGACGAACTGTTCACACAGAACGTCAAAGATATCCACTTTCTTCAATAAGTGGATATACGTTCCGACCAGGAGAATACGATCCAGCGCGATGCTGCTTTCCTTACGCAATATCCGAATATGAACTTCACCATTGAAGGAAATTGCGATGAGCGTGGGTCGATAGTAAGTGTCAGAGCAAACACACGATTGACAGATTTAATCCGCAGCCAGTCTGACTTCGGCGATGCCTGACCAGTAAATTCTCAGGTTGTCAGTCTTCGCCTTCCTTTTGCACCAGGGAAGGAAATTTTGGCCGATGAATTCGGCAGTCTTCTGATCTTCATACGACTGGAAATCCAACCGAGCACAGGCTCCTCAGGCCGGAGCCGCGCTGAAGTACAGCAAGATGGGGCGAAACTGGCCCTTCGCTGCGGCTAGGGTCTGATCGATGTCCTTGCTCCAATTCACGCACATCATCCGCCTCCATGGAACTATGTTGCCACGTTTTAGAACGCAGCTTGAGCGCGAGTTGGATCGAGCGCGGGCCGCCGATCTGGTAGAGCGGGTTGAGGCCGCCGCTCTGGCCGCCGCTGCCGAGGTAGTTGTTCAGCATCTGCGCAGCTTGCCCGAATTGCGGAGAGTTCAGGCAGTTGATTGGGCTGCCGAAGTTCGGGTGATTCAGGCTGTTGAAGAAATCGCCTCCGAATTGCAGCGAAACCCGTTCTGTAAAGCGGAACTGGCGGCGCAGGGTGATATCCCACTGGGTTTTGCGCAGCGGCATTTTGGCGAAGTTCCCGTGTTACGAGACATCATCAATGGAGTGGCTCCAGGTGTAAGACAAGCGTGGTGGTGAGTAGAATCGCTGCGGAAGCTTGTCACCTTCGAGGTGTGACCAAATTGCCCATCACACGGCAGTGCCTGCATAGCGGCAGCGCGGCAAGCCCTGTCGAATGGTTGTCCTTGGTGAACAAAGAGTTACAAGGGGGCGGTCTTGGACGCCCAATTGCTTTGCAATAACCGGAGGTTGGCACAGCAGAAAGGCGCTCTCTATGCTCAAGCACACCGTTTCTCTATTCGTTACATTTATGCTTGCTCCTGCGTTTTGTCCTCTCTACCTGTGCCGTCTTGAGGCTTGAGATGCGATTTCGCAGTTTGATTATCGCTTATGCGCTCGTGATAGCCTTCTTGCTGATTGCCGTTCGGGGGCGTCCGCCGGCTCGTCCGGAGAATCATTATTCCAAAGTCGTGGACCTGACTGACCCCGGGCCGGCGAAGAGTCCCGAGGCAAGATCGGGCACACGCATTATCTCCCCAGCTGCTCTCATTCCCGGAACCTGGGGCGCAGCGCAGATTCCAGCCGAACGGTTGATCGCACCGCTGGTCGTAATGGACTTCAATTCATCGTCGACCCAAATTTCTGTCGCTGATATTGCGAACTGGGAAGCACAACATGGGTATGTACCGCAGGGAGCGGTCGTTGCGCTGCGGCATGCTGAATCTGCCGGTAGCTCCTCCTCAAAAGAATTTCCCCTCTCATTCGATGCTGCGCAGTTTCTCATGAATGCGCGCGCGACACGCGGCTTCATTGTCGAAACTGCAGCCAGCCTCGCCTCCGATCGCACGCTCTCCCGCCAGATCGCTCTGCACGGGAACTACGTGGTCGAGGGCTCGGCGGGGCTGGCAGTACTGCCTCAGACTGGATCGCTCATCATTGTTGCCCCTGAAAAGAACAGGAATGCCAACGAAAGTGCAGTGCGCGTTCTAGCCATGGTGGGATAGAGCAGCTCTAAACTTTTTGCTTTCACCACGTACGTTTCAGACGCATGCGTTTGTCTTCGTAACCCCACCTTTACAGAAGGTACGTGAGATGGTTCCCAGGGGCTCAGGTCGCACAGGCCGCCATTTCGTCGGCTCTGTGCCGCACATGTTCTATAGTTTGCGGTGCGTTGTCGCAAAGATACACAGAGATAACAGGAGCCCGCGCGGCCAAGGCCGCGCGGGTTTTGATGATCTTGCGCAGCGACCGGTTCAACGACTCCACGCTGTTGGTGGTATTGATTTTTCAATCCGTACCCGGAGACTGGCTCTTGGGGAAGGTTCACCCGGCATAGCCGGGCATAGCAAAAGAAATCCAACGTAGTGGGGTGCAGTAATGCTGACGAAGTGCAGTAATGGTAAGGGAAAGCGCACACGACGAAGCATTAACCCCTTCTTTCGATCCACAGAAATAAGTGCAACAGGAGAGCCTCGAAATCGCACGAGAACGCGGCAGAACGACGAACACCATGTCGCATGAATTGGAAATGGCGACGATGAAGTAGCAGCAGGGGCGATCTGCCCAAGACCACAAGAGGGGTGAGGCGTCACAATGAACCGTACATCGTAAAAGTCAGGGCAAACACACCATTGACAGATTTAATCCGCAGTGGGTTTGCCGCTTTCACTACGATAGATGGAATGCCGACCGTGCCCGCTTCCTTGCGGATCGGCTTGGGTGCCAAATGGAAGAACTCTGAAGGCGCCCGTCAAGTCCCGCTACCTAATGGGATGACGCTTGCTGGCACATAGAGCTTTTCGCCGCCGATTTGCCCACTCCCATTCTGGAAGCCAGTTTCTGCCGCATCTTCCTTCACATTGGTATTCCGACATTCTTCCGCCGCATTGTGGACAGACCAGGTTGAGAATTGACGAGAGGATGCGTACGTTCAATTCGCCCGGTGGTGCGTCAATGGTGATCATGTTCGAAGTCTCCCCGAGATCCGGCGAGGGGCAGAAACGGGGGCAGAATGACGGAGGTATGCTGCGCGGGTTTTGTGCGCTTTGTGACGCTCCGAACTGGTTGGCTGCGGAGTCCGTTCATGCGTCTCGTGCTGCCCCCTCGCTCAGCATGGGGCAAGCAATCTCGATGCCACCGTCAATCGCCAACAAAAGCCGCTAACGAAGCTGGTTGCGGGCAAGCCAGATTTCTATCGGGTGTACACATGGGCAAGCAATGGGCATGCGTGCCCAAATTCGGGCGCAGTCTGGCGCATCAGGAACTCAGAAGGTGCAGCCGCCCGCCCTGATAAGGTCACCCGCCAAGATGGGGCGCTACCGATGCGACAAAAAGGCAAACGAAAATGGGGAATCTTACCGCCCAGGTCCGCAAAATCAACAACTCAACAATCAGGTGAACGAAGGAGCAACGATTCTGTTTGGAAGGTGAAATGCCTAGAAGAGATCGGAGAGGAACGCTTGTCCGCACAAAGGAGAGTAGAACCGCAATGCGAATCGCATTCATCGCAGTAACAGCTCTCATCCTGCTGGGCACGGGTGCCGCGGCGGCGCAGGAAATCAGCAATGATTACAACAAGGCAGACTTCGCGCACTTCAAAACATATGCCTGGGCGAGCGGCCATAGTGTGGCGGACGAATCCCTGAACCAGAGCATCGTCAGGTCCATCGACGGGCAACTGTCGGCCAAAGGGCTGACGAAGGTCAGCCCCGGAGAGCATCCAGATGTACTGGTCTCCTACGACGTTGTCTTCGACCGCGACATTCGCGGCATGGGTTTCAGGGACGGTTTGCGGAACCTGCGTTGGAGGAGCGGTTCCAAGTATGTTCTTATGGGCATGCTTGTGGTTAATCTCGTAGACTCGGGTACCGGTGCGATGGTGTGGCGCGGCATGGCGAGCGGAGACGTCGACGCGAACGCCAGCCCTGAAAAACACGACAAGAAGATCCACGAAGTTGTTCAGAAGATCTTCCGCAGCTACCCGCCCAAGGAATAGAGACGAGTCGAAGAAAGTCCGACAAGACACCATAGGAGTTCCGCCGCAAATTGGCGTTGTTCACTTCGGCCTTGGCCGGGCGATGACCTGCGAAGACCGTTCAGCCAGATCGCAGTTGCGCAAGCCAATCGGAAAGGCGAACACCACAGCATTGCGGCAGTGACGTTCATGGGCTGGCGGATGCCAACGAAAGGGCCGCGCCGATTTTCAGTACCCCGCAACGCCATCAGCAAGCAAAAGAGTGCCCCACCCTGGCATCATCATGAAAGCACCGCCCCTTCGACGGTCACCCCGCGCGGTTCAGCGCCCTCCCCACCCGTTTTTCCCGCGCAACTCCTGTTGACCGCGAGCGGAGGGTTCCATAGCACGTCGGCGGCGGATTTCCTGAACTGGCCGAACTCCTCTGGTCGATCAGGCCGAGCCTCGCGCAAACCATCTTCGATGGAGGATCGCGCCGCGCGAAGGTGCGGCAGTCTCAAGCAGCCTACGATGTAACTGTGGCCGACTATCGGCAAACTGTCCTCACGGCTTTCCAGCAGGTGGAGAACAACCTCGCTGCCGTCCGCATATTGAACCAGGTAACCCAAGAGCAGGACTCCGCGATTGGCTCTGCAACATGGACCCTCGACGAAGCAAGTGTCCGGTATCATTCCGGCATCGATTCGTACCTGAAGGTTATCACCGCTCAAACCGCGCTCCTGAACGCACGGGAAGCAGCCTTGACCTTCTAACGTGCAGTCGTTGGTCGCCACATTCGGATTGGTAGTGTCTGCCCGTATTTGGGCGCGGGAATCAGCGTCATTCCGTCTAAGTCGTTGTGCTCGCGGGCGTGCAGAGTGGCCCACATATTGCCTCCTGAGTACGCAAGACCACAAACGCTGGTGACGCGGTCGAACTTCAGCCCGCAGGAATGCAGGCCGGACTCTAACCAGGCGCGCCGACACCGAGGAAACCAGAAAGAACGATGAGCAAAAAGCCCAAAGACGACAAGAAATCAAAATCAACGCTGGACAGCGACACTAAACACTCCGGCGTCAACGGCCAACCTAAGATCGGCAAAAAGGAGTACGAGGCCGAGATTTTCAAGCTACAAGTTGAGCTAGTCAAGCTCCAGGAGTGGGTCAAGGCGACCAACGCCCGCATTGTCATCCTTTTCGAAGGAAGGGACGCTGCCGGAAAAGGCGGCATCATCAAGCGCATCATGGAGCGCGTCAGCCCGCGTATCTTTCGCGTGGCCGCCCTCCCGGCGCCAACCGAGAGGCAGAAGTCACAGCTCCATGCGCAGCGCTACATTGAACAACTCCCCGCCGGAGGTGAAGTCGCCATCTTCGACCGCAGCTGGTATAACCGCGCCGGTGTTGAGTACGTGATGGGCTTTTGTACCAAGGAAGAGCACAGGCAATTTCTCAGGGACTGCCCAACGTTTGAGGGATTTCTGGTCAGCCAGGGCATCATCCTGCTGAAGTACTGGCTCGAAGTATCGAAAAAGGAACAGCACAAGCGTTTCCTCGCGCGTATTGAAGATCCTTCCAAGCGCTGGAAGCTTAGTCCGATGGACTTGGAATCGCACCGCCGTTGGTACGACTACTCACGCGTCCGGGATGCAATGCTCGCAGCCACCGATACAGCGGCGTCGCCCTGGTTCATCGTTCCGTCAGACGACAAAAAGCGTGCCCGTCTCAATTGCATCGCGCACATACTCAGCAGCATCCCGTACGAGGAGATTGCTTATATGCCTCCCAAGCTTCCTCCAAGGCAAAAGCGGAAAGGGTACGTAGAGCCGAAGCAGACGCATCGAACCGTCCCGCGGCTCTGGTAGGCCTGCAGCATGTCAGAGCGACTGTAGTCACATGCCATGAGCCCCACAGAAATCTCGTCACAGGCAATAACTCATCCGAGGCTTCGCCTCTTGCCAGAGTGGCTTGTCTCGTACCGTCGGGATAGGCTGCAAGCGGATGTCGTCGCGGGGCTGACCACTGGCGCAGTAATCATTCCCAAGGCGATGGCGTATGCGATGATTGCCGGGCTGCCGGTGCAGGTAGGCCTGTATACCGCCTTGGTGCCGATGGTGATCTACGCGGTGCTCGGGAGCTCGCGCGTGCTCAGCGTCAGTACGACGACAACATTGGCAATCTTGACCGCCGCTCAGTTGGGCCAGGTCGTGCCCAGTGGCGATCCCGCAGCCCTGCTGCGTGCCTCCGCGACCTTGACGCTGCTGGTTGGCACCGCACTTGTGCTGGCCTGTCTCTTGCGCCTTGGATTCGTGGCGAACTTTATCTCCGAGCCCGTACTCGTTGGTTTCAAAGCCGGCGTCGGGCTGGTCATTGTGGTCGACCAGGTCCCGAAAATCCTTGGCATCCACTTCCCAAGAGGTACATTCGTTCAGAACGTGCTCTCAGTCGTTCACGATCTTCCGAAAACGTCGTTAACAACGCTGGCCGTTGGGCTCACGACAATCGTGTTTCTGTTGGGAATGAAACGGTTCCTGCCGAAGGTCCCAGCGCCGCTGCTGGCTGCAGCTGCTGCGATCGCGGGCGTGTACTTGTTGAACTTGCAGGATCGGGGTGTCGAACTGGTGGGTCACATACCACATGGATTCCCTTCGCTGATGAGGCCAGACCTTTCGTTGATAAGCGTGCTGTGGCCCGGGGCACTCGGGATTGCCTTGATGAGTTTCACGGAGACGGTTGCGGCCGGCCAAGCCTTCGCGCGAAAGGACGAGCCCGCGCCGCGAGCAAACAGAGAGCTGCTTGCCACAGGACTCGCCAATATCGGAGGCGCACTTCTCGGTGCGATGCCGGGCGGCGGCGGCACCACACAAACGGCAGTCAACGTCAGGACGGGAGCTCGCACGCAATTAGCGGAGATGGTAACTGCGGCGATGACGCTAGTGACGATGTTCTTTCTTGCTCCCCTCGTCGCGATGTTGCCGCAATCTGCATTGGCAGCGCTGGTGATTGTTTATTCCTTCGGACTCATAAAGCCGATCGAGTTTCATGACATTCTTCGTATTCGCAGGACCGAATTTTCCTGGGCGATCGTGGCTTTCGCAGGCGTCGTGGTCGTCGGCACATTAAAGGGAATCATCGTCGCGATAATCGTTTCCCTGGTCACACTGGCATACCAGGTAGCCGATCCTCCAGTGTATGTCCTGCGCCGCAAGCCAGGAACCAACGTGTTCCGGCCACAATCGCCGGAACATCCCGACGACGAGAGTTTTCCTGGCCTCTTACTGCTCAGGCCGGAAGGCCCAATTTTCTTTGCTAATGCGGCACAGATCGCACACAAGATTGAGCCGCTGGTCAGGGAAGCGCAACCGAAGGTCGTCGCCGTCGACGCTAGCGGGGTCCTCGACATGGAGTACACCGCGGTGAAAATGTTCGCACAAGTCGCGAAGAGGCAAAGCCAGCATGGCGTTCAACTGTGGCTGATTGGCATGACTCCCAGAGTTTTGGCCATCGTACAACGATCACCGCTGGGGCAGTTGCTGGGACGTGAAGGAATGCATTTCAATCTGGAGATTGCCGTTGCGCGCTACCTGGATGATGCAGCCGTACGCGACCAGTCCTGAGATATGGCGCGTCGAGCTGGTGCAATGAACGGCTATTTGGTGCGCCAGGATAAGCCCGGCGCTTTCAGCGGGTGAGATTCCCGCCCCGGAAAGGGGAAGAGCCGCCCCACCGGGAATCGAGTCTTGGACTCATGAAGGCAACGACATGAGTTAAGCGTAGACAGAGCGATGTCCAGGCCGTAACGCAAGTGAAGCGATTGAGCCTCGTGACACATCCGGAAGCCGACAGGGTCAAATATCTGGAAGGCAACAGTAGGCGACCGCTAAAGGCGATGGTCGCCGGAGAATCCGGCGGGGTCTAAGAGCACGGCATGGACAGAAACGGAAGCGTCATGGCACCTGGGAGATCCACCGCCGTCTTGGTCGGTTCGTAACGGCCGAGTATGTCAACCGAATGGATCAACCTGAGGGAGACAGAAGCGACGGTGGAAGTCGGACTCGCTGATAGTACTCGGAGCGCGGGAAAGCCGCGTACAAGGGGAAGCAGCGAGGCAGGTTGAGTTGCTGGTTCAGGGAAACATTCCCTGCACACCCAGAGGTAGGAGAAGGATGTCCACACAACTGGACCAGATCGCGAAGAAGGCAAAGTCGAATCCGAAGCTACGCTTCACGTCGCTAGCGCATCTGCTCACACCGGAGTTCCTCACGGAAACCTGGAAGCAGATGAATCGGCGGGGTGCGAGCGGGGTTGACGGTGAGACGACAAAGGAGTTTGAACGGGACTTGGACACACGAGTTCAAGAACTATGCGAACGCTTGAAGCGAGGGGCCTATCGGGCTCCACCGGTGCGCCGAGTGGAGATCCCGAAGGGACCTGGCAAGGCAGGGACGAGGCCGCTCGGAATCCCAACGGTCGAGGATCGCCTGCTGCAAAGAGCGGTAGCGCGGATCTTGGAAGCGGTGTTCGAGGCGGATTTCCTGGAATGCTCGTATGGATTTCGGCCGGGATGCAATCCCCATGGAGCCCTACGGGCGCTACGCGGGATCATTGTCACGAAGAAGGTAGGACACTTATTCGAGGCTGACATCCGCGGCTACTTTAACCACATCCAGCATGAATGGCTGCAGAAGATGGTGGCTCATCGGATAGCAGATCCGTTCATCCTGCGCCTGATCGGCAAATGGCTGAACGCAGGATTCATGGTGGGAGGAGTCGTTACGCGAACCGAAGCAGGATCGCCACAGGGCGGGCCAATCAGCCCGATCCTATCCAATATCTACCTGCATTTCGTTCTTGATCTCTGGTTCGAGAAGAAGATCAGACCGGCGTGTCAGGGAGAGGCGTACCTGACCAGGTTTGCTGACGATTTCGTGGCGAACTTCCAATACCGGCGCGATGCGGAAGCGTTCCACAAGAACCTGACGGATCGATTCGGGAAATTCGGATTGGAATTGGCGGAGGAAAAGACGCGGGTGATGCGCTTCGGACGCTTTGTCCGGGCGGACCTAGAGAAGACCGAAGAGAAACCCGATACGTTCGACTTCCTAGGATTCAAGCATGTCTGTGGCACCGATCGAGGCGGAAAGTTCGCCTTGGTGCGGGTCCCATGCGACAAAAGCCGCCGAAAGTTCTTGGCCAAGACCAAGGAATGGCTTAGCAAGCATAGGCATTGGAAGCGGCGGGATCAGCAAAAGCAACTTACGCTGATGCTGCGCGGCTTCTACCAGTATTTCGGGCTGCACCACTGCAAGCCGAAACTCGATAGGGTCCGGCGTGAAGTACACCGACAATGGGCCCGCACGTTGAGACGACGGAGTCAGCGGCACCGGCTCTACTGGTCCTATCTCAAGAGTCAATCCTGGTTCGAATTACCTTATGCGGTGTCAACACTCCACTCCACGATCTGACGGCCATCTAACGAGAGCAACCTGGGGAGCCCGTTGCGGGAAATCCGCTCGGCGGGTTCTGCGAGGGGGGACGGGCACAAGCGACCTTGTCGCAAGACTCGTCCCTACCCACCACCATTGGGCCAGCGCGCCACCAAAATTATCGACATCGGCCACGCTGTGCTTTTCTATGGGGGCTCGATTGAGTACTTCCGCGACACCGTATTCAACTACCCATTCGCAGGAAAACCGTGAGGAGGATGGCAGTAAATACTAATAAAATATAATAAGGATAGGTTCAACACCACCTGGCCAGCGCCAGAATGCGGAAAGGAATTCGCATTCGATGGCGCTGAGACCCGGGTGTTTGAGTTGCCGCTCTCCTTGTTCGAGCGCCGTCATTTTTACCGATCGGAATTGCGTGGGCCCTGATCTCAGCGCCACTGCAGATGCTTCTGCGGAATAAGCTGCTCGGGGGTAGTGCAGTGAAGCTAGTTGATGATCTAGCGGGTGAGAGTCCCGCCAGTGCAGATTACCCAGTTGGCACTGTAGTGATATCCGGCGACGGCGCGGGTGACCAAGCCGTCGGAAGCCCGGAAGTAAACGTCCTCGAGGGCTGGACGTAAGTCTGGTCCGCTCCGACAGGAGGGCAAGCAAAGCAACAGGTCGTAGCGAAGCGAACCGTAGTTAAGCCGCGAAAAGCACTCCCTCACCAGGATCGGAGTGTGAGGATGAAGGGAATGCCGAGACGTTTATCCCGTGTCGAAGGCCAGTGTTTCCGGTGAAGTACTGGGTAAGTGCAGCCGGAAAGTTCCCCGTGGTCTCAGAGGACGACATGTTGCGAAAGACCATCAATGAAAGCTCAGAACCAGTCGTGGGTCGCCTAGGCATATGGGGAATATGCACAGCGAGGGCATCTCGTATAAACCGCAGTGCGGTGAAGTCGGGATGTGCCCGCGAGTGGGGCGGATGGGGCCGATTAAGCGGAGATGGACCGGGACAGAATAACCCGGACCGGAGCGAGGGCCCCTGGGGTAGAGCGGAAAACCGCTCGAATGGCGGTGCTAGCAAGCGCACCACTCCCTGACACAGAGCAGGGAATCAGCGATGGCAGCAGAGGAGCACGAAGGACGGAAGGCAAACCGAGCAATCGCTGGGAAGGCCCCGTCTGATAGGCCGGCCTTGAAGCCGTACCGGGGAAAACCCGCCGTACGGAATTTTAGGGGAGGCAATGGAAACGTCGGCATCATTCGAAGCCCGGTCCGCGCCATTGCCTTACCCGACTCAAGTTTGGGGAGAGCAGCTGTGAATGCCCGCGTCCAACTATATGGCCAGCTTAATGGTCTTAATCGATTCGTAATGTGAAAAGAATGCAGCCTGTCCGAATCGTAAAAAGCATTGGACTGATTGGTTTGGTCGCCGCGTCCCTGCTGTTCTGCTCCGCCCAGTCTTTTGAGCCGGCGCCGAAACTGTATCGCGCCAAGCCGGAGGACGTGCCGCCGTGGGCGGAGCAGGGGAATTTTCGTTTCATCCGGATCGACGGCGGACAAATCGAGAGCTGGAAGGCCGAGCGGACCTGGTGGGGCAAGAAGTTCAGCGCCGAAGAGAAGGACGTGCTGACCCACATCTATGACCGCGATTTCGAACAAATGCTCGGCTTGCTCAAGCAGGCGGAGTTTAACTGGATCTGGGTCACCTGGAGCAGCGGCTGGTCGCTTAAGGACGAAGACGAGAACCGGGAGAACCTGAAAAAAGTAATCGCCCGCTGCCATGAGAACGGCATCCACGTCTCGGCCTACCTATCGGCTTCCAACATGTTTCGCAAGAGCGCCTACCGCGACGACCCCGAAACGAAGAATTATGGCCTGTGGATGCACGGCATTCCCATGTTCTATGCCGGTCCGACCAAGACCGATTTGCATATCTCCTGGGACCGCCGTCTGGCCGACGCGCGCAATCCCGGCTGGCGGGCCTATCTCTTGAAGAAGGCGGAGCTGGCGGTGGATGCGGGCGTGGACGCGATCATCTGGGACAACATGATCGGTTACAACGACGGCCTGGCCCAGTTGCTCGATGACACCCAGCGGATGGCGGAGCGGAAGGCGCAGGAGACCGGCCGGCCCAAGGTCATGGTTGAAGCGAATATCCATATTGCGCCAGACCGGTTTGCGATGAACGACATCAACGAGGTGATCTGGGAGGAGGACGGCAAGGACACTCCGGGCGTGTGGGCCGGTCATTGGCAGGTGGACAACGCGCGCAAGATCAAATTCCTGAGTGGCGAGAAGCAGCTTTGGCAGCCCCTGAAGTATGAGAACGACCTTTACCACTGCGGCCCGCGCGAGCGCTGCATCCCCAGCCCGGCCGAGCAGAAGCTTTCCATCGCCGAGGCCTATGCGTTCGGCGCGGCCACCTCACGCAACATCGAAGGCCGATTCCTCTCCGCGCTGATCAAAGGCGAGCCGGAGGCCCGGGAGGCCTGGACGGCCATCGCTCAATACAACCATTTCCTGGTCGAACATCGGGAGCTGTATCAGCCAGGCGCGCCGGCGGCGCGGATCGCCTTGATCTCCGCGGAGCCGCGGAACCCGCTGGCCGACGAATTCCTCAAGCAGAGCGTCTTCTTCGAGACCAAAGTGCTCGCACACCTGGACAAGGGAGTCCCCCTGGACCGGTTCAAGGTGCTGGTGATGCCGGCTGACCTGCCCAAGCTCAGCGCCGAGCAAAAGGCCCGGTTGGATAGCGTTCACCGCCGGCGGGGGCGTCATCATCAGGGCCGGAAAGGCGGAGCCCGGAATTGCGGCGCGCGCCGAAGCCGCGGCCGGAGGGCCCCGCCTCAGCCTCAAGCCGCGCGGTTACGTGCTGGGCCAGTTGACTCGGAAATCCGATGGTCGGACTTTCATTCTCCACTTGCTCAACTACGATCACCAGGCCCCGGCAGAGAACGTGAAAGTCCGGCTGGACCTGAGCGGGCTGGTCCAGGATCTGAGCCGTTGGGAGGTAAAAGTCCTTTCGCCGGACGCGGCGCGGCCTCAGTTCGCCGACCTATCTCTGCATGGCAGCGTCGCCGAGTTCACCCTGCGCCGGATCGAGCACTATACCGTGGTGACTCTCTCGGCCCGGCCTGGGCCGTAGTTTTATCGAGGAACCATGGCCAGATGTGTGCTGTCCTGTTTTTGGCACTGCCCAGTCTGTGGCGCATCGATGATCTTGATTTATGCCCGAAGTACGGAGTCTGATAGCCGGTTGCGACGATCAATTAAGGTCACATCAACCAACTCTGATTTCAGGGCCTGCGGCGCGAAGCCCGCCAGAACCACCTTCCCATTCTTGGGGGGTGTAGTCGCAAATAAGAACGGTCAGGTCGTCATCCTGTTTTCCCGACCATTGTCGAACTGAAGCAATAATAGAGTCCGCCGCCATCGCGGGGGATTGGTCTCGAGTCCTTGTCAGCAGATCGCACAGGGACTGGTGCCCGAAGAAATCTCCCGCAGCATTGGAAGCCTCCAAAATCCCATCTGTATACATCACCATTCGATCACCTGCTTTGAGCTTGTGGACGGCGGTCGAGTAGGACGCAAAAGCGAAGGCAGCAAGCATCAGTCCATTCTCTTCAATTTGAGTCACGCGCCCATTCCTTACGAGTAAGAGAGGCGGGTGAGCTGCAGCGGAGTATCGCAGTTCTCCAGATTCTGAGTTCAGGTGGACATACGCTGCTGTAACGAATTGGTTCTGCGTGTTGCCCAATAGAGCCGAATTCATGCCGGACAAGAACCGGGAGGGATCGCCAGCAACCGCCCGCTGCGAAGCTGCCGCGAGCTTCACCATCGATGCGATAAGGGCGGCGGGTACGCCATGCCCCGACACATCGGCGATGAGCAGTCCCACCTGGTGGTCATCCGCAATGATGTAGTCGTAAAGATCGCCTGCTACAGAACTCACGGGCACATATCGAGCGGCTACTCGGAAGTTCGTGGAAAAGGGAAATTCGCTTGGCAGAATGGATAACTGGATGCGACGGGCTACTTCCAGTTCGTTTTGAATCTCCTTTAATTGTTGATCCCGCCGTAAGGTACTACGCGCAGCAACAAAACCCAGGGTGCCAAGAAACGCAGCGAACCCGAAAGGTTCGAGTTGGGGCAGAGAAGTGGGAAAGAACGCCATCAAGTTCTGCCAAACTACGAAAGCGACGAAGATCAGCAAACCCCAGCGAATCACAGCGAAATCGGCGACCTCAGGATTCTTTCTCTCGCCAGAACCGTTCGCCATGAAGCGAATGAGAAAAAACGTCGACCCGCTGATTACCGCGAGGCTGTTCGTTCGATCATAGATGACGGAATCACCGAACAGGAAGGTGGCCGAGGCGAGGACGCAACCTAAACCAACCATGGCGTACCCAACTACCCGCTCAATTCGTCTTGGCAGACCGAGCGAGATGAAAAACAAAAATGCGGGAATAAGGATGATGTAGTTAGAACCTGCGCGTACTCGGGGGTAAAGGGCCGAGCTCGGCAGCGTCATTGCAAGCAGCGGTGACGAAATCCAGAGTCGCAGGCCATATAGCCCAGCAAACAAAGCGAAGAAGATAAGGAGGGAGTCGCGTTGGCGGCGCAGAACAGCAAAAGCAGCTGATACCATGCCGACAGCGGCAAAGGCCGCGCCCAAGAAAAGATTGGGAGCGTCTCGCCGGAATGCGCTCAAGACCTCCTCAGCACTCATTTCAGACCTTCCACCACTGGGTCAGAAAACTAACCACGTCTGAAATCCGAAAGGTTGTTTTCATCAAGAATCGCAGCAACATAGCTTAACGACTGAAGAGCTCGTGGCGATGCTAGGCCAGATCGGCAAATACGCCATTCCCATTGGAGTAGTCTCATTCGGATTTCCTGAATGCCCCCTGGGACGCTTGCGCCCCGATTCGACCCGGTCGGCTTCCTTTAAATGTGTAACACCCGACCCGAGCGCCAACGATACCGGCTCCCTCATGTCCGGGGGTGATGGGAAGATTGGGCTTCACCGGCCAATCACCGTCAGCCGCGTGCAGATCAGTGTGGCAGACCCCACTCGCCATGATTTCCACCAAGGCCTGCCCCGGCCCAGGCGTAGGCACCGGAAGCTCTCGCAGCACGAGTGGCTCGCGGAATTTTTCAACGACTGCTGCGCTCATCATTTTCGGGATCGCCATACTAGATCCTCCTTAGACCTATGATCAATTTCCTAACAATTGGCTATCGGCCATTGCTCTGTCCCGAGACCTGATGCGGCTCGAAGATCGCCAGATCCAACTCCGGCAGCATCGCACCATGCTCGAGATAATTCAGGTGCATGTCGAAACAACGGCGCAGATCATGGCCGATATGGCCCATCGGTGCGTTTTCCAAGTACCGGTGTAGAGCATCTCGATACGCGGGATGCGCGCAGTTTTCTATGATTCGCCGCGCCCGTGTCAGTGGAGCAAGACCGCGAAGATCGGCCAGGCCCTGCTCAGTGACGACCACCTGTACAGAATGCTCGCTGTGGTCGATGTGCGAGCACATCGGCACGATCGTCGAGATCCGGCCGCCTTTGGCGGTTGACGGGCACATGAATATGGAGAGGTAGGCGTTGCGCTCAAAGTCGCCGCTGCCGCCCAATCCGTTGACGATCTGGGTGCCCATGATGTGCGTCGAGTTCACGTGGCCGTACAGATCGACTTCAATCGCAGTGTTGGTGGCGATCACGCCGAGTTGCCTCGCTATTCCGGGGTTGTTGGAGATTTCCTGAGGCCGGAGCACAATCCGGTCAGCGAATTCGCCGAAGTTCTGGTACAGGAACTTCAGCTTCTGGTCGCTTAACGTTAGCGCCGTGGCGCTCGCCCCAAGCGATTTTCCGCTGGCAATCAAATCGAGCATTGCATCCTGCAACACCTCGGTGTAGACCTTGAAACTCGGAATCTCCTTGCACGAGGCAAGTCCGGACAGCACGGCATTACAGATATTGCCGACTCCACTCTGAAGCGGGAGGAACTCGGATGGAATTCGCCCGGAGCGTATTTCCTGCATGAAAAACCTGGCAACGTGTTCGGCGATTCGTCGGCTGGACTCATCCGGAGCTGCGAACGCCCGTCCACCGTCCGGCTCATTCGTATGGACGACGGCTATCACCTTGGACGGATCGACCGTGGCATAGTCGTGACCGAGCCGGTCAAGAGGGTCGTGAATTGGAGTGGGTGTGCGGCGCGGCGGTGTGGGCAATAGGAGGATGTCGGTTATCTCCCGCAGTCGGGGCGAGTGGTAGGCGTTCAGCTCGATGATGACCTTGTCCGCGCACTGAAGGAAGGTCGGTGTATTGCCGATGCCGGTCGTCAGATACACCTTCCCGTCCGGCGTGATCTCTGTTGCCTCGATGATTGCGAAGTCGATCGGACCGAGGAAGCCTTCCATCACAACCTGTGCGACATGCGATAGGTGCATGTCGACGAACTCGATTTTTCCGGTATTGGCCAGTTGGCGCATGGGAGCCGAGGTCATGTAGGGGGCCCGCCAGCTTACTGCCTCGGCGGCGGCCAGTTCGTCGTCACACGCGGCGCCAGTCGAAGCCCCGCTGAGGAGCTTCACCTGGAACGCCGCGCCTGCCTGATGCAATTCCCGAGCTCGTTTAGCGAGCGCCCGCGGCACCGACTTGGGAGCACCCGCAGGGGTGAAGCCGCTAACGGCGACCATCGCTCCATTAGGGATCAGCACTGCCGCTTCGTCCGCGGTCAGACATGGATACGTCTTGTTTGTTGCCATCGTCTCAACGTCCTTCGAATTGCGGCGCACGCCGCTCAAAAAAAGCCCGGATACCCTCCTGATAATCGGAGCTGTCATAAATCCGGCGCCGTATTGCCTGAATCCGTTGGAACCCTTCAGGGTTAAGCGGGTGTGCTTCGCCGAGCACGCGCAACTGCTCTTTCAAGAGCGAGATCACCAGTGGTGAATTTCGGATCATGTACCTGGCCAGTTCCGTGGTCGCCCACTCCAGGCGTTCAGCGGGGACAACCTGATTGATGAGTCCCACTCGCAGCGCGCGGTCAGCCGTCATCGGCTGGGCCGTAAACAGCATTTCCTTGATGACCGGTAAACTTACCGACTGCATGAAGCTCAATGTGCCCTCGATATCGTAGGGGACGCCCAGCTTTGCCGGCGTGATCGCGAAGGTGGTTCCTTCTGCGGCGATCACGATGTCGCAGCTCATAACCACCTCACAGGCCCCACCCCAGACACCGCCCTCGACCATGGCGATAATTGGCGTCGGAGATTCCTTAATCACGCGCACAACTCTTCGCAACGGATCGTCGTACGTCAATGGATCACGGCCATTGGTCGGCAATTCCCGGACATCGTGCCCAGCGGACCAGACCTTCGCCCCCTTGTATGCTCGCAATACAATCGCTCGCGCTCCTGCGTTTGTCAGATCTGAAAGCGCCAGGAGCAACTCTCCGATCAGCGCCGTGCCTAGAGCATTGTGCTTCGAAGGATTGTCCAGCGTTATGGTCCCAATGTTTCCGTCCAGTGATTTCTTAACTAAGGTCTTTTCTTTGACCCTCTCGTTTATTGGTTTTTCAACCTGTGCCATGGCGATCCTTTTGGGCTACTGATTCCAGTCCGAATTAGGACTGCACCATCTGCTCCAGCGCGAACCGGCTGTGGATCACCAGGGTCTCGCCCTGTACCTGTAGCAACTGCTTTTTTTTGAAATTTGCAAACAAGCGTGCGACGGTTTCACGCGTGGTTCCGATAACCTCGGCGATCTCTTCTTGCGTCAGTGTCAACCTGATCTGCGATGAACCGTTGTCCTGTGTGGTCTTGATGGACCATTGCAGCAAGAGTTTGGCAAACCTTTCCGAAGACGTCGCCAATCCCAGCGTGCGAATCTCTTCATGGGCTGTGAAGTAGTTACGGTTCAGTTGCTGGGCGATGCGCAGCGCAACGTCCGGGAACTCCCTCATCATGAGTATTAACGGCTCACGGGGAATAAAATTGGCCTGTCCCGGCTCCATCATTTCGGCGGTGACTTCATACGGCACGTTTGAAATCATGGCATTCAAGCCCAGAAGGTCACCCGCCTCGGCAATCTTGGTGATAATGGTTTTGCCCTCGCGCGACGAGGTCGAAAGCTTCGCTCTCCCCATGCAGAGCACAAACACTCCGCGTGGGCGTTGCCCTTCGAGGAACAGCATTGTTCCTTTGGAATACACCGCCGTCGATTTGATCTCATTGAGTCGCTGAGCAGCCGGCAGTGGCAGATTGCAGAAGGGGCGCGCCTTCTTCACGGGACACGACACGCAGTTATCGAGAATTCTCAGACCGTAGGGAGCTATCATCGAAGTCCTCCTGAGAGGCAGCTCAGCGCATCGACCGGACAGCATGGCCTGAGAGACGGGATTTGGCGCTTCTCGTTGCCTGATTCGCCCATTCCCATTCAGCAAGCCAGTTCCTGCGGCATCTCCCTTCACATTGGAATTCAGCCATTCTTCCCCCGCACTGTGGACAGACTAAGTTAATGATCGACGAAATGATGCTCGTGTTCGATTCGCCCGGTAATGTGTCAATTGTTTTCATAATCGCTCTCCTATCCAGAGATCCGACAAATGCGCGAGGGGGTAGACACGGGCCACAAACAACGGAAATGTGCCGCGCGGGTCTTCTACGCTCTCGGGCGCTCCGAACTGGTTGGCTGCGGAGTCCGTCTCGGCCAGAAAGTGTCTGCCGCCTCGCTGCAAGATGAAAGTGCACGCGCAATGCCAATGCCGACTTAATGAATGAAAGCCGATAACGAAACTTTTTCCTGATTGCGCTACCTGTCGAATGTCACAACTATTGCCCTGCGTTAGGCATGTATGCCCGGATGTGGTCGCGACTTGGGCGCAACTGGCGCGCTGAGCAGCGGATTCAGAAACGAACGCCTTGCAAAGACATGAAACGCCAACTCGCTGCGACTCTACCTAGCGCGTCGACTATTGGCATGTAGATTGCATTCCAACACGGATGTTAAGGACAAGCTCCTGTCTTGGCGAACAGTTGGTTTCTGGCGATCGATGCGGAGCAAAAGGAGCAAACGGGAGGAGTGAATCATGCGGAGGCTAACAGTTGTAATCGCTCTGTGTCTGCTCACAGTTCCGGCTCTTTGCCAGTCCACATCCAAATGGCAGGTAGCCACCATTACTGGGGTTAAGCCGCATCCGGCTGCAAAAGAGGACGCGTCTGATCCCATCACCTATGACGTATCGGTGAAAGTGGGTGACACAATTTATGTGGTGCATTACACAACACCGGCGGGCGAAATCCCCCCGAAGTACGCTACAGGGCACGAACTGCTAGTGCTGGTCGAAAAGAACACAATTACTTACAACGACATGTTGGGTCGGTCGCTTCAAGTGCCGATAGAAAGCCAAAGACCCGTTACCGAACGTAAGCAATCGAAATAGGTCGCTGCCTGCGGGAGAGTCATACTCGACGAGCTTTTGCAGGAGCTACATGTCGACCGAGTGCTTCGAGTCGACTTGGAGGAAGAATGCATCGTTTGTTTGTTCTAAGGAACGACAAGAGCGGCTGCTTCGGCGGACGCGCATTTATCAGTCTCTGCGCATTGGTGTTGTGCTCCAGCCTTGGCGCATTGGCCCAGAGCACCACTCCCACATTGAAGGCGAACCCACCATTCAGCATTCGCGCTACTCATCTTCTGGGTTTGCCAAACACAAAAAGCAATTGTAAAGGAACGCTGTCTACCCAAGACAATGTGTTGCGATTTCAGCAAAACGGCAAGCCCGTCGCACAGGTAGACATCGCTTCAGTGCGGGATGTATTTCTGGGCGAGGAAAGCATGCAGGTCGGCGGAGTGCCAATGAAGATAGGCAAGGCAGCCGCTCCGTTCGGAGGTGGCCGAGTGGTTAGTCTCTTTGCTCATAAGAAATACGACACGCTGACCTTGGAATACGTTGACAGTAATGGCGGACTCCATGGTGCGATTTTCCAATTGGAAAAAGGACAAGGTGAACTCATGAGGAATGAACTCGTGGCTCGGGGCGTATCTTCCAGCTCTGGCCAAGACCAGCTAACGAAGCAAAGCACATCGGAGGTCACGCATGAAGCCAAGTAAACCGAATTCATGGACCTTCTGTGTGGCGGTCAGCGTCACAATTGCAGTTGCATTGTCGGGTCTGCTAGCTGGCCAAACTGCAGAGGTGAAATCCTTTGGTGCAAGCGGTGGTTCTGGAACGCAATGGAGCGTGCAAGTGGAGCGGATTGATCCCGGGCAGCTGGACCTCGGGCATTCCTTTCAAGTCGCGATCTACGAGAACCTCTTGGAAGAGTTGAATAAGACGAAGCGGTTCAAGTACGTCCTCCGCGATGGCGACAGTAAGGCTAGCGAGATTCCGGACTTGCTGATCTTGAAAACAATGGTTGTGAAGTATACGGCTGGGAGCGAAACGCAGCGTGCGGTCACCACTGTGAGCGGCGCGACAAAGTTAACGGTGCGGAGTCAACTCGTTACACGCGAGGGCAGAATTGTGCTGGAGAGCACGGTGAACGGGGATGTCCGCTTCTTCGGGAGCAATCTGCGCGCAACCCACAATTTGGCCCGCAATATCGCCAAAATGATCAAGCAATCGGCATTGCTGGGATCCGATCAGCTGGCGCGAGACTGGCACCCATCCCCTGGTTGGTGATGGAAGCACAATGTGAAACGTGGAGAAGAATTACAGAACAACGCTTGATCACCCAATCAGCAGCGGGGTCCATTACGATGTGCAGCTGACACGAGGAGGACCGATGAAGTCTCGACAGATTCTTATTGCTATCGTAATTCTCGGCACGGTGGGGCACACTGCAGCAGCCCAGCCGAAGAAGAAGATCGAAGTAGCTGCACCTCGGCCGGAGAGCATTCTGGCGAGTACAAGCATGCAATCCAATCCTGTCCTACCCGATTTGATTGCCCTCAAACCCGAATTGCCCTTGGGCCCACAAGACGTTCTCAAATCCTACGAAATTGCCATGAACATGGTGGCAGACAAGACATCGGCCGATTTCTTTGTAATCGTGCAGGCCCAACAAACAAATCAAATTACCCGCCAACAAGCAGAATATCTTCTGCAGCAGAGCTACCAAATGGCAATGATGCAGTATCAGGTGCTTAGCGCGCTCCATGATGTTCTGAAACATGACATCGACAAAGAAGCAGGGCAGCAGGCAAGGCAGTCGCTGAAAGCGACAAACTCCGATACGGTTTTAGTGGTTCCTTTTCCGGAGTCCGTCGCTGCATCCAGATGACATCGAAGTTCCTGCTCGTCTGTGTCGCGCGGAACTTCAGGTGCTTTGGTGAGGACAGTGGAGCGCAAACATAGAATGCGATATCCGGAAAAATTGAATGAGCGCGGCGACGGTGTCGCCCTGGACTCGACGGAGCCTTCACCCGCAGAGATGCTCTCTGTTGTGTCGCATTGCCTACCGTCTCTTCATCGATACGCATATAGATTTTTGGGGAACAGAGCTGATGCCGAGGATGCGGTGCAGGACGCGCTATTGGCAGCTTACAAGCACCTGAGCGAATTCAGAGGTGACGCGCAACTTTCGACGTGGCTGACCACCATTGTTATCAATTGCGCAAGAATGCATTTGCGCAAGCAGTCACGCCATAACCATGTGTCCCTGGATTCGCGAATCGGAGAGGAGCAGGAGTATTCGCTGTCCGATATTTTGGTGGACCATCGCCCCAATCCCGAGGAGGAGTGCGATAGGTCTATGCTGCATCGGCGATTGATGAAATCAGCAGGACAACTGTCCCCGACTCTGCGGAAGACGTTTCATCTCCGGTTTGTGTATCAGCTTTCCGTCTCCGAAACAGCTCGGATTCTGCGGATTCCCACCGGGACTGTGAAAGCGCGAACAGCCCGGGCACGGGCCAAATTGATCAAGTCGGTCCAAGCAGCGCACAAGCGATCTCGTTCTTGTGGACGCCGCCGCTAGCATAAGCCCCTACCCCATACTTCGCTCAGACTGCGTGCCAGCGATTCGATTCGCCTGGTATCCCATCTGTAACTGCAATTCGCGAAAATACCGCACCGCCTACGCTGAGCCCAGAAGTCCAGCCTTGCTGGAAAACTCCAGCGAAAGCCGGATGGGAGTGGGTGTGGTTCGTTCCTGGACTCGAAAGCGGGCCTGGGCCGATCGCTGACTTAATAGGCCAGGACGGCGTTGACCCCATCTGCCCTTATGCGGGCACGCGTCTGCCCAGATATTGCCTACCCGTGGGCACCAGTTGCGCATTGCGGGCCAAGTATTTGACAGCGCTGGAATTGCCGCCCGTCCGGTTATGGCCATACTCTTGCCATATCTTTTAGCAGTGCAGTCTCAAGTGCCCGTGCTGAAAACTCCTCGACACCGTGGCAGAAAGGAAGGTATCCCATTGCTCGGCAGCAGAATCGACCGAATTGACAAGCCGGAGATTGAAGTTGTTACTGGCGACAATGGCACCGTGGCGCGAATCTGCGGTCGTATTGATATCGACTCCTCACCGGCTCTGCGCGCGCTGCTTCTCACAACATTGCAAGGTCCAGCTTGCAATGTACTGATTCTCGATCTATCTGCGGTTACCCATATCGACAGTTCGGGCGTGGCCACTCTGATCGAAGGTCTAAGAATCGCACGAAGCCACAACACCGAAGCTTAGATTGCAAGGCTTAGAAGGCCGATTACTGCGGCTGTTCCAATCGACGGGCATTCTGTCGCTCTTCGATGGAAGCACGCCAACAAAACAGCCAGTCCGGGTCGAAGGCGGTCTGATGCCAAATCTTCTCGAAATTGCCGGCAGAGAGACTCTCAGCCAACTCGACTACGTTGGCAGCCTAAACATTCAGCTGTGGAGCACCTTGCGTGGGATGCGAGCCGCTTTGCCTCTAGTTGGGAATCGACATCGGTGGCGAGCAGCCGTTCAACAGATGCTCGACATCGGGGTTGACGCGCTCCCAATGGTTGCCCTGCTCGCGATGTGCAGCGGATTCATCCTCGCGATGCAAGGAGCATCGGAACTGCGCCGGTTCGGAGCGTTGCACTTCGTGATCGATCTGGTCGCAGTCGGCTTCACGCGCGAACTTGGACCGTTGCTGACGGCCATCGCGGTCAGCGGACGCTCGGGGTCAGCATTTGCCGCCGAGATTGGCACCATGAAGGTGACCGAAGAAATCGATGCTCTTAAGGTCATGGCGTTCGAACCGGTGGAGTTTGTGCTGGCGCCGAAGTTTCTGGCGGCACTGGTGGCGGTTCCGTGTCTCAGTATCGCCGCCAACTTCTTCGGCATTCTCGCCGGAGGGTTCTTCATGTTCTTCAGTACGCACCTTGGACTCTTGCTTTATTTCCGATACGTGCTGAGCTCGATTGTGTTGAGGGATGTGCTTGCGGGCCTGCTTAAGAGCTTGGCATTTGCAACGATTATCGCTCACGTCGGTTGCCTGGAAGGACTTCGCGTGCGCGGCGGGCCCGAGGCAGTGGGTCGCTCGACGACTTCGGCGGTCGTACGCTCAACGTTCCTGGTGATCGTCGCCGATGCGGTTTTCACTACCATCTTTTACTTCATGGGGAAAACGTAGATGCCCATAATTTCCGTGCGCGACTTGGTAGTGGAATACGACGGCCGCCGTGTACTCGATGGCTTGAATCTTGACATCGAGCCCGGGCAGATCACGGTTCTGCTCGGAGGCAGCGGCTCAGGAAAGAGCACGTTGTTGAGGCAAATTCTTGGTCTCGAGCGTCCGAAGTCCGGCAGCATCTTCGATTCAAGGAACAGACATCACGCGCTGCACACAGGCGGATTTGAAGAAAGTCCGGCGGTCGATTGGAGTGGCGTTTCAGAGCGCTGCTTTGTTCAACTCACTGTCATTGCAAGACAATGTCGCGCTCACCTTACGGGAGCACACTGCACTGGCTCCTTCAATCATCGATCTGATCGTTTGGATGAAGTTGGCGGTGGTCGGTCTGGCGGAGTTTGGCAAACTGCACCCGCAGGAACTCTCCGGAGGCATGAAGAAGCGCGCGGCTGTTGCGCGGGCTCTTGCAATGGATCCCGAAATCTTAGTCTTGGACGAGCCCTCCGCAGGTCTTGACCCTATCGTAGCGGCAGAACTGGATGAACTCATTGTATTTCTCAAGGAGACGTTTCAGATCACGGCGCTGGTTGTCACCCATGAACTCCAGAGCGCTTTCCGCATCGCCGACCGGATTGCAATGCTCTTCAATGGAAAGTTACTCGCGGTCGGCTCTAAAGAAGAGATACGGGCCAACGTAGCACCCCCGCGTGCAACAGTTTCTTAATCGTGTGCCGGACAGCCCGGTCCATACGCCGGCATTGGCCTCCTATCTGGGACGGTACGTGCAAATGCAGGAGGTAAACCATGACCACTGAAGCTAAGGTGGGCGCCTTTGTGCTCAGCTGTTTCGCGCTGCTCGCGTTCACCATTATCTACTTGCTGAACGCGCAGTACAGCGGCGGCTCTGTGCAATATCGCACTTACTTGCGATACGCGGGCGGGCTTGCGCCCGGAGCGTCCGTTCTCTACGGAGGCATGAACGTTGGCAAAGTTACAGCCGTGCGACCCTGGTCTGTGGATCCAACCAGAATCGAGATTCTCCTTGAAGTCCAGAAGAATACTCCGCTGAATGAAAAATCGGTGGCCAAGCTGGGCTTCGTCAGCGTGATGAACAGCGCGGCCCTGTCGATCACAACCGGCACGATAGAGGCGAAGCGTCTTCCCCCAAACTCAACCATCGCCTCACAAGAAGCGGCCAGCCTGGATGAAATCGCCGGAAAGCTGGCTGGCGTCGCAGATAGCGCGAATGTACTGATCACGCAGGCACAGGGAGAACTCAACGATATCACCGGGAACGTGAACCATCTGCTTGCCAATTTGGACACGATGACTGGTCCACGGAATCAGAAGAAGGTCCAAGCCATTCTGGACAATGTCAACCGATTGGTGGCCGATGCGAGACCAAAAATTGAGCGGCTTACAGACCAACTGGCCAGGGTCACCGACCATGCCGACGAGACCATTCAGAACGTGAATGGCACGGTGACCGTCTTGCGTGATCCCATGCGAAAAGATTTGGCGGAATTACAGAGCACCCTGGAAGAGGCCAGAGGCTTGTTGCAGTCCATGCAGATCATCGTGAGAGCGAACGACTACAAGATCGACGACACGGTCGAGAATCTGCGCGAGGCGACCGATAACCTCAACCAGTTTACGAATTCTTTGAAGCAGCGTCCCTGGAGCTTGGTTCGCGTGAAACAACCCGAGGACCGCCAGGTTCCGAAATAGGTCAGGAGAGGGGCATCACAGTGAAGAAACTTCTAAACGTGCTCGCATTGACGTTGGCGATTGTTACCGATCCTGACCGGGTGTGGTGGGAAGATACGATATCCGGCCTATTACACTCTCAATTTGCCGGCCCCGCCGGATCCGCCCGCGAAAGAAAGCGTCCGAACCTCAATTGCAGTACGAGAGTTCCAGGCCCCGAGTTATTTGCGACAGGGGCCGATCGTGTACCGAAGCACACCCGAGGAAATCGGCTTTTACGAATATCACCGTTGGGCGGCAGATCCGCGAACACTCGTGACCGGAGCCGTCATCGATCATCTGCGCGCCAGCGGTCAGTATTCCACGGTCTCGATGTATAACGGGCGTCCGGATAATGACTTCATTTTCAGTGGAAAGTTGGAAAAGCTCGAGGAAGCGGATTACCAGGCCGGGATCAAGGTGGACGTTGCAATGTCTGCACAAATCATAAGCGTCAAAAGCGGTGCAACGGTCTGGAGCAATTCTGTTTCCGAAGTTGGAACGGTGTCTCAACGGACTGTACCCGGCGTAGTCTCCGAGATGAATCGGACTCTGGATTTAGCCATCAACAAACTCCTTTCTACCGTTCCGGCGCCGCTGGCGACGGAGAGATAGGAATCAGTGAATGGTCCCGAATAGGATCCGCGGTTGTCCGATTGCACGGAGATTGGCAGTTAAGTTCTGGCGAGCGAACTCGTTCAGCTGGCCGCTATTCAGCTTGCGCGGAGTATCAAAGTTGCTCGGACTCGATTGCAACCCGAGAAGATTGTTCGCTCTGTAACCCGAGAATTGCGGAGAGCTCATGGCCATCACCGAAGATCGATATCGAATGCTGCTAGGCGCCTCCAGCGCTTTAGCGGAACAGCCCACAGTAAAGGCCGTCCTGAAAAGCCTGCGAGGTGTTCTGTCGAGCACGTCTAGATTGCACGGAGCCGAACTTTGCGTGCTGAGCGATGACGGCGAGAGTTTGTACACCTTCGAATTTGATCGAGACGCGGACGCTCCCGCAATTGAACACGGAGCCAAGTTGTTACGTGTTGGTCTGGTGGCGCAAGTGCTCGACGAACAAAAGCCGGTGTTTGTCCCCGACCTGTCACAGACAATGTTGGAACACCCTGACATGGCTCCTTTTGCCGCCGAAGTTGCCGGACGAAGCGCCTATCTGTTCCCGGTATCGACCGCGCAAAAACGCTACGGAATACTCTCAACACCAAAGTTGCAAGGCCAGCAATTTACCTCCGAAGACGTCGAGATGCTCGGTGCCCTGGCCTCCCACGTTGCGGTCGCGCTCGAGTGTGCACTGGCAAGAGACACAGCGGAGCTTTACCATCGAGAGGTCGTTAAGCAGCGAGATCGCCTCAGTTTGTTGCTGGAAGTCAACAATCATATTGTCAATAAGCTGGAAGCGGAGGAATTGTTTCAGGCCGTGGCAGGGTCGATGCGCAAGCACTTGGGCAATGATCTCACGTCATTGTGGCTCTTTAACAAGCAGTCGGGCAGTTTGGAACGTAGATTTCTCGATTTTCCTACGGGAAAGGGCTTTGTCGACAAGGTTGTTATCGTCGAGCCCACGAGGCTATGGAGCGAATGGTCGCTCCTCCGGACGCCCCAGTATTACTCACCGTGTGGAGCAGATATGCCTCCCGCTCTACGCGAGGCGTCCCGAGCTGAATCCCTCCTCTCGGCCGTCCTGGTGCCACTGATGGGTGCCGAGGGCCCCCTGGGCCTGTTGACCATGTGCAGTCGCAGGGCAGATGGGTTTAACGAGGCGGACCGCGACCTGCTGTCACAGATTGGCACCCAGACATCACTGGTACTCGAGAATGCCCTGGCCTACGGACGGCTGCGCGCGTCGCGCGACGATCTGGAAGAGCAGAGGCTTTACCTTGAATCGGAAATCGAATCTGAATTCAACTTCGAGGACATAGTCGGCAAGAGTGCCGCTATACGTAAAGTGCTCGATCAGGTCACGATCGTTGCGCCAACCAGTTCCACCGTGTTACTGCACGGCGAGACCGGTACGGGGAAGGAGTTGGTGGCCCGAGCGATTCATAATCTCAGCCCGCGAAGGGCGCGCACATTTGTCCGCCTGAACTGCGCGGCGATTCCTTCGGGTCTGGTAGAAAGTGAACTGTTCGGCCACGAAAAGGGTGCTTTCACCGGGGCGCTCATTCAGAAGCGAGGCCGGTTTGAGCTGGCGGATCACGGCACTCTGTTTCTCGACGAGATCGGCGACATTACTATGGATTTGCAGCCAAAACTCCTGCGTGCCCTGCAGGAACAGGAGTTTGAACGTCTTGGAAGTACCAGGACCATCCACGTTGATGTTCGTCTGATTGCGGCCACACATCGGGATCTGGAAAGCATGATCCGCAACAACCAGTTTCGCGAGGACCTTTTTTACAGGTTGAGGGTGTTTCCGATCGAAATCCCGCCACTGCGCGAACGGCGCGAAGACATTCAACTCCTGGTCCACTTTTTTGTGGCGCGCCTCTCCCGGCGTATGCAAAAGCGCATCCGGTCTGTCCCGAGACCCGCGATGCAGGCTCTGGTGAATGCGGATTGGCCAGGAAATATCCGCGAGCTGGAGAACTTTATTGAGCGCTGCGTCATACTGACACAAGGGGACGAATTGAATGTGCCACGAGCAGAGCTGAATAGATCCACTGGCCGCACTACTGTTGCGGTAGCGTCCACGTTCGAGCAAGCAGAGCGCCAGGCGATCCTCGATGCTTTGAATGGCGCGTCCGGAAGAATAGCCGGCAAAGGTGGAGCGGCAGAGCGTCTCGGCCTTAAGAGGACCACGCTGCAAAACAAGATGCGCAGGCTAAGTATCACTCGCGCTGATTATCCGGCCTGACAGCATGAGGTCGCCCGCCAGGATAAGGGCAAGTCAAAGGCGCCCGTGTGGCTGCCTAGTTCGTCTCCAACGTCTTGTCTCCCAAGCGCTTAGATCACAGTCGTCTTTCGGCGATCGATATGCTCTTTCCTAAGTGCCCCGCTGGAGCAGCTGCACAAAGGGGACTAAACAATCACAGAGGGAACTCATAAATGATGAAGTTGACCGGACTGGCAGTTATTCTCGTTCTTTTTGGTATCTCATCGTGGGCTCAGGAAGTCAGAAATGAAGTGACAGTTCAAGGCTGCGGTTTCTTCAAGAAGCAGACTACCGGAGGGGATCACCGACAAGCCAACGAACTCTGGCGGCGTGATGGCCGGATACCGATTTAACCTCAAGAACTGGCTGCCGGTCGAAGGTGACTACGATTATTTCAGGAATGATCAGAAGTTCTCAGCGAGCAGCGGCACCACATCCATTCCGATGAATGTTCACGCCATGACTGGTACTGCTATTGTGAAGCTTCCTTCCTTCAAGATGCCTGCCGTCAAGATCGTTTCTCCATTCGTGCTCGCTGGAGGCGGAGCCATGTTCTTCGATCCGCGTGGGGGATCTGTAACTAAGGAACAGACCCGAGGAGCCTTCGTTTATGGCGGCGGTGTCGATGTGCCGATCTCAAAACATTTCCTCGTGCGCGCGCAGTATCGCGGATTCGTCTATAAGATTCCCGATTTCGAGATGACCCGCCTTAAAGTTGATAAATATACTCATTCCGCCGTTCCTTCCGCCGGTCTGGTGTTTACGTTCTAACACGGCCCGGCTTCCCTCTCATCTTTCTCTCCAAGGCGGCTGGACGAGCCGCCTTGATTGTTTCCCGGCTGGCCACCGTTGCCCTCATGCTGGCACTGCCCGTCGTAAATGGCGGCATCAACTCGGATGGCCGTTTGGCGTCAACAACTTGCGCTGAGATCCGCTGGCAAAATAGGTGCAAGGTATAACAGTGTGCCTTCGTTGAGGCTGCTAAGAAATGCAAAAGGGGCCCATTATGTTACGTGTCGAAACGCAAGAATTAGAGGGTGCTTTGATCTGCACCCTCGAGGGTCGATTCACGGGTGAGGGAGCTGAAGACGTTCGTCTACTCGTCACCCGCTGCGTTAACAAATTAGAACTAGTCATGGATCTCACGGAGGTAATGTTTATCGATGCTGTCGGTGAAGATGTGCTTTCGTTGATAAAAAAACTGGGGGGGCAGTTCGTGGCAGAGACAGCGTATGCCCGGGACATTTGCGAACGGCTTCAGCTCCCATTAGTTCGTAAGCATAAGCAGAACCCAGAATTAGCGGGCAATCGGAACGGGAATGGTCATTCTCCCATTGCCAACTCTCGTCGCTTATGAATCGCTGAGACTGGTTTCGACGCTCCCGCCGCAACAATTATGGCGTCGACCAAGTTAGAGTTCTATTCCGACTTCTCGGGTTGACCATCCTACCGAGCTGCCGAATGACTGCAGTTCCCCGTACGTGAGCGGATCAAGAGTTTTCCTCAGATCATGGCACACATTCGCAGACGTCGTGCGCCTTAACCACAGAGTGCCAATGCCCGCATAAGGGCACCCCTCATCGCCCAGATGAGGGCAATATGTCGAATTCCCGGTTGATCCCTTTTCTGATTCAAGGACTTGCAGGGAGCTGTTCGTTGGCATGGAACCTGCAATCTCTGTGCACAGGAGCGACAACAATATTCGCTCGTATTCAAAGTGGCTTCACGCCTCAGCTGAATTTCCAGGTAGAAGAATGATGAAATCGAAACATTTCGTACCGCTTCTTGCAATTCTCGCGTTCGCCTTACCGATCCGGCCGTTTGCCCAAGAGGCTACGCAGGACGCTCCGATTCTCATGCTCGACGAGGCCGTTTCCTTTGCACTCGCGAACAATCGGCTCGTCAAAAACTCGGCACTGGAAGCTCAAAAGTACGACTTTCAGGTGAGCACGATGCGCAGCAGGCGGCTGCCACACTTTCAGTTTTCGGTACTCGGTGGTGAATTGCTGCAGCCATTTGATTTTACCTTCGCGAAGGGAGTTTTCGGGACCTATCCAGGAACTGGTCCGATTCCGTCGCAGAACGCGAAGGTTCACACACCGGCAACATTGACCGCCTTTTTGAATGGCAGCATCGATCAGCCGCTGACACAACAGTACAAGATCGGACTGGGAATTCGCGCGACAGAACTTGGACGAGACATCGCTAAAGAAGACGTTCGCGCCGAACGTCAGAAGATCGCGGCCGAGGTGCGTGGCGCATATTTTCAGCTCGTTGCGACTCAAGCCGCTGTGGACGCTGCACACGAAGAGGTAAAGACCCTGGAAGAGGCACAGCGAGTTACGCTGCGTTATATCGCCGAGAAGACAGTACTCAGGGGAGATGAGTTGGAGGTCGATGCGCGTTTGACGAAGGCGGAATACAACTTGTCCGTTGCTGAGAACGGGCTGACCACACAACACGAGCACCTGAATCAACTTCTGGGGCGGGACCTTGACACACCTTTTCGGGTCAATTTCGTTCCTGAGGAGGACGCGACGACTCTGACTCTCGAGCAGGTACGGCAGCAGGCGTCTGAGAATCGGCCTGAGATTCGCCAGGCTCACCTCAAGGAAAAACAAGCCGAATACGACCGACGCATCGCCAAGGCCGAGTACATACCGGACCTTGGTCTCGCGGTTAGCTACATGGGCGTTCAGAACGTGCAGGTTCTTCCGACGAATGTAGCTGTGGCCGGCTTTGCCCTGACCTGGGAACCCTTCGATTGGGGACGCCGCCGGAATCGAGTCCGCGAAAAATCCAACACATTGGCCGAGGCGCATAACGGCGCACGGGAAGCTCAATCGCAGATCGGAGTTGAGGTTGGAATGAAGTACCGCAAGTGGAAAGAGGCTGCGTTGTTGCTGAAGGCCACCCGCACCGGTCATGAAGCCGCGGCCGAGCAGTTCCGCGTAACTAGCACTAGATACAAAGAACAAGCTGCACTCGTAAGAGATCTACTGCAGGCTCAGGCTCAAACTTCGGAAACCGCTTTTCAGTATCAGCAGGCGCTCTCTTCTTACTGGAGTTCCCTTGCAGATTTGCGCCGCGCGATGGGAGAGGAATAAACGTGAGAAAAACAATCGCAATATTTTCATTGATGTTCGTCATGGCCGGCTGCGGCGGTCATAAGCCACTCAACCAGCCTCCGCAGGGTGTCCAGGCCGAGGCCATTGAGAAGCAAGCGGGCTTGAACGCCGACGGCATGCGTTTCTCGGCGGTCGTTACGCCGGATTCGGAAGCTCCCTTGTCATTCAGAATTCCTGGATACGTCACTGCGCTCAAGCAAGTGCCCGGGCAGGACGGCAAGATGCGCGACATCGCGGAAGGGGATCGAGTAAGCAGGGGTGCCGTGCTGGTCCGCATCCGATCATCGGAATACGAAGACAAAGTACGGCAGGCGTCATCGCAAGCTGCAGCCGCGGAAGCTGTCTTTCAGAAAGCAAAGCTCGACTTTAATCGCGCTACGCACCTATATGACAGTCAGAGCCTGACGAAACCCGATTTTGATTCCGCTCGCGCCCAGTATGACTCAAGCCAGGAGCAAGTGAAATCCGCACGTGCATTGACGAACGAAGCAGAAATAGCCCTGCGTGACACGTCTCTGATTGCGCCCGTCGATGGCGATATCGTGAAAAAAGCCGTAGAGATGGGCGCCTTCGTTGGCCCCGGGATTCCCGCATTCGCGGTCGCAAAAACCGACGTGGTGAAGATCGTCGTTGGCGTGCCCGACACGGTTGTCCGTTCCGTGAGGCTCGGCCAGGCCGTTGAGGTTGGCATCGACGCATTCCCCACGCGCACCTTCCACGCACGGATCAGCCGCATATCATCGGCGGCGGACGGGGTTACTCGTAACTTCGAGGTCGAGGTTTCCATACCGAATCACGATCACTTGCTGAGGGTGGGCATGATTGGTTCGTTGCAACTTGCGAATGCTGGTGGCGGAATTCGACCCGCCACGCTGCTGGTTCCGCTTTCAGCAGTTGTGCAAGCGAAGGACGGCAAATATGGCGTCTTTGTTGTCTCGGAGTCGAGTGCAGGCGAAGTGGCCCGTCTCCATGGTGTAGAAATCGGCGCCGTCAATGGCACCGAAATCAGCGTGGTCAATGGGCTACAAGCAGGAGATCGCATCATCACTACTGGCGCCAATCTGCTTAAGGATGGGCAACGGGTAGAGGTCCTTCAATGAAAGCTGAAAACCCCAACAGCAGTCGTAATATCGCACGATTCTTTGTCAATAACCGGCAGATTGCCGGGGTAGCATTGCTCGCAACTCTGGCATGGGGTGTGTTCGGGTACATGAACATGCCCAAGCGGAAAGACCCCGACATACCGGTGCGCATCGCGCTTGCAATCACCCCGTGGCCGGGTATCTCGGCGGACAAAGTTGAGCAGTTGGTCACGCGAAAGGTCGAGCAAGCCATCACTGGAAACAGCAAGGTGGATCGTGTCGAGTCCACGACCCAAGACAACATTTCTGTTGTGCAAGTCAGGTTGTTGGACAACATCAAGAACACCCAGCAGGAATTCCAGGACATTGGGCAACGGCTGAACCAGATCACCGACCTTCCTGATGGTGCGGGACCTGTGACGTGGATCAGCGACTTCGGAGACACGGCAGCGCTGATGCTGACCGTCGCCAGTCCGACTGTGCCCGACCTCGAGATCGCGTTGCGCGCGCGCGGCGTGCAGAATGCGGTCGAGAAGGTTCGCCAAGGAGAAACGGTGGGCGTGTCGCCGTTCTCTACTGTTACCCGGCATCCGTCTCACCTGCCGTAATTGACCGGCCATTTTGATGCTGGCAGCGCAGGCCGAGCGAGATGGGTTCGCGCATGATATTCGATCGGTGTCGGTCGGAAGTTGTTCCGGCATCGATTTTGCGACGACGAAGTCGGATGACCAAATCCGCGCCTATGGACGCAGTTCATAGAGAAGAGATTGCAAGAATACGACATTCATCCCGACGCGTGGGGTCCGATTATCATTCGCGATCCACAATCCACCAAGGAACAACATCGCGGAAGTGGCGAGCAACCGCTATTCCTATCGCCAACTGGATGACTTTACCGACCTGATTCAACGCACGCTGCAACGTGTACCCGAGGTTGCAAAAGTCCAGCGCGTGGGCGTTCTGCCGGAAGAGATTTATCTGGAGTACTCGGACGAGCGGCTTTCAGCCTTGAAATTGCAGCCGACGAAGATCAAAGACATTCTGAACGCGAGGAATGTCACGGCTCCAGGTGGAATCGTCCAAACCCAATCGCGCAATGTCCTGGTTGACGCGACCGCCGAGTTCAAAAGCACCAAGGACATCGGCAACGTGCTTCTGGCAGCGTCGTCTAATGGGGCGCCGCTATACTTGCGCGATCTCGTGAACATATCGCGTGCATACCAGACGCCTACTCGGTACTTGAATTACATGGTCTCTCGCAACGGGGAGGGAGATTGGCAGCGTAATCGAGCCATCACACTGGCCGTGCAAATGCGATCGGGCGAACAAATATTCAAGTTCGGAGAGGCGGTAGACAAAGCTCTGACAAACGTTCGTCCGCAACTGCCGGCGGACCTCATTGTAGCTCGCACGTCGGACCAGCCCAGGCAAGTAAAGGAACTTGTGAGCCTGTTGATGGGCAGTCTGTACGAAGCCATCATCCTGGTCGTAATCGTCGCCTTGGTTGGATTCTGGGACTGGCGTGCGGCCATGCTGATGGCGGCATCCATTCCTCTGACGCTAGCGATGACCTTCGGGATCGTTCACGTGCTTGGAATTGACATTCAACAAGTTTCCATTGCGACCCTGATCATCGCTCTCGGATTGTTGGTCGATATGCCTGTGGTCGCAGGCGACGCGATCAAGCGCGAATTGGGCTCCGGTTCGCCGCGCGATCTGGCATCCTGGATTGGGCCGACCAAACTGGCCAAGGCGATTATATTTGCCACGATCACGAACATCGTCGCCTACCTGCCGTTCCTAATGCTGACGGGCGATACAGGCTTTTTCCTTTATAGCCTGCCGGTCGTAATGACTTGCACCCTGATCGCGTCGGTTATTGTTTCTTTCACCTTTATTCCGTTGATTGCGTACTACCTGATCAAACCGCCCAAGCAGTTCGAGCAGCCAATGTCCGAGCGACGAAAGCACGGCTTCCCGGCACTCTACTATCGGGTGGGTAATTTCGCGCTGGCACATCGCTGGGGCACGTTCGCCAGTTCCCTTATTGTTCTCGTGGTGGGAGGCGTTCTTTTCACCATGCTGAAGCCGCAGTTCTTCCCCAAGGACCTCTCCTACTTATCGTACGTGGATGTCTGGCTTCCGCCCGACGCCCCGCTGGGTGCAACCGACGCGGTAGCACAGCGGGCAGAAACAGTCATTCGGCAAGAGGCAGAACGATTTGGAAACGAACATCATCACAAAGATGTTCTAAAGTCGCTGGCGACCTTCGTCGGCGGCGGAGGCCCGAGATTCTGGTTCTCGGTTGACCCAGAGCGGCAACAACTCAATTATGCGCAAATCCTCGTCGAGGTTTCCGACAAGCACTTCACCAACGAATTCGTTGGCCCACTGCAAACGGCGCTGAGCCGCGAAGTCCCCGGCGCCCGGGTCGATGTGCGGCAGCTTGAGACCGGCAAGCCGGTCGGCATTCCCGTCTCTGTTCGAATTTCAGGTCCTGAGATGGAAGTTCTGCACCGCCTCTCTGGGCGATCTCCAGACGATCTTTCGGGCGCAGCCAAATGCGACTCGGGTGCGGGACGACTGGGGCGAACCTGCTATGAATGTCCGGCTGAAGGTGGATCCGGATCGCGCAAACCTTTCCGGTGTTACGAATCTCGATATAGCCCTCTCATCAGCCGCAGCGATGAGCGGATTACCTGTCTCAACTTACAGGGAAGCCGACAAACAAATACCGATTGCCGTTCGTTTGCGGATGGAAGACCGCGCCGGACTGTCTGATGTGCAAAATGCCTACGTATACTCGTTGACCAGCAATCAGCGTGTGCCTCTGCGGCAGGTATCGAACGTCACAACGGAGATGGCGGTATCGAAAATCAAGCGCCGCAATCAATTCCGGACGGTTACGGTATCCACGTTCCCGATCCCAGGCGTCTTACCGTCTCAAGTGCTCGCGCCGTTGTTGCCGAAAATCAAGGAGTTCCAGAAGAACCTGCCTCCCGGCTATTTCCTCGAGATCGGAGGCGAATACGACGAACAGCAGAAAGGGTTCAAGCAACTTGGCGTGGTCATGGCGATTTCTGTACTGCTGATCTACATCGCCTTGGTCATGCAGTTCAAAAACGCAGTGAAGCCATTCTTAGTGTTCGCGGCGATCCCGTATGGAATGACCGGGGCGTTCGCGGGACTCGTGATCATGGGGCAGCCGTTCGGATTCATGGGATTCCTGGGAGTTGCAAGCCTGGTCGGCGTGATCGTTAGCCACGTCATCGTGCTATTCGACTTCATCGAAGAAGCACACGAAAGAGGAGAGCCCTTGCGGGAAGCTCTGCTCGATGCCGGGCATCGTGCGACTGCGACCCGTGATGATCACGGTCGGTGCGACTGTGCTCGGACTCATACCGCTGGCCATGCACGGGGGACCCCTCTGGGAACCTCTCTGCTACGCCCAGATTGGTGGTCTGACGATCGCGACCTTTGTGACCCTGCTGCTCGTCCCGGTGATCTACTCGATCTTTGTGTTGGATCTGAAGCTGATTACGTGGGAATCTCCTGCAGCAGCCGAGCCGATGCCAGCAGCCGAACTGACGACCGCAGATTTTGATTACTCCCATTAGCGGGAACTGATTGTTCATAGAGGACATCATCATGATTACTTGCAGCAGCTCCGCCAGCCTATTTTCAGAGCTGAAAACCAGAATTGAAACTCGCCAAGCGCGGGTAGGCATAATCGGTCTCGGTTACGTGGGCCTGCCGCTTGCTTTGCTCTACACCGAAGCGAAGTTTCGAGTAACGGGTTTTGACATCGACCAGCATAAGGTCGCAACTCTCACCTCCGGTGGATCCTACATTTATCGAATTCCACCTACAGAGATCCAGGTGGCGCGCTCGCAAGGGTTCTGTGCGACCGCAGGGTTTTCGAGCCTGACCGAAATGGATGCCATCATCATCTGTGTGCCAACGCCTTTGGACGAATATCGAGAGCCAGATCTCAGTTTTATTACGAATACCGCTAAGGCCATAGCGCCGTACTTGCGCGCCGGTCAATTGGTGATCCTCGAGAGCACGACCTATCCCGGCACCACGGAGGAAGTGCTTATTCCAATCTTGGAGGAAGGCAATGGCCGCGGTTTGAAGGCCGCCCGCGAGGCAAGGGCTAACGGAGAGAATGAGTTTTTTGTCGCCTTTTCTCCGGAACGAGAGGACCCAGGCAATGACACCATCGCGCGTCGTGACATTCCGAAAGTCGTAGGAGGCCTGAATTCCCAAGCCTCAGAGCTGGCCGCGGCACTCTACGGGACAATCTTCAACCGAACTGTTCCAGTGTCCTCGCCCGCAGTCGCCGAAATGACTAAGCTGTTGGAAAACATTTACCGCTGCGTGAACATCGCCCTGGTCAATGAATTGAAGCTCTTGTCATTGCGCATGGGATTGGATATTTGGGAAGTCATCGAGGCTGCCTCCACCAAGCCATTCGGTTTCCAAGCCTTCCACCCCGGACCCGGGTTGGGCGGACACTGCATCCCTGTGGACCCGTATTACCTATCATGGAAGGCGAAAGAGTGGGATTTCCAGACCCGCTTCATCGAACTGGCTGGAGAGATCAACAGTGCCATGCCCTATCACGTGGTCTCCTCCGTCAGCAGGGCTCTGAATCGACAACGGAAAGCTCTTAACGGCGCCAAAGTGTTGGTGCTCGGAGTGGCCTACAAGAAAGACATCGATGACCTGCGCGAGTCGCCGGCCCTGACCATTATTGAGCTGCTGCAGAAGGACGGCGCTCAAGTCAGCTACAACGATCCCTATTTTCCGCTTATCGGCAAAGGGCGCCATTACGATCTGCAGATGAAATGCGTGCCCGTGGAGGACGTCCCCAAATACGACTGTGTGCTGATCGTCACAGACCATTCGGATTACGATTACGCCTGGATCGTGCAGCACGCGTCATTGGTGGTGGATACGCGCAACGCGATGAGAGGCATTCAGGCCGATAACATTGTGCGCTGTTAGATCGTCGGTCCCGAAGAGTACGGAAGGAGTTGGAACACCTGGATTGTGACGTGCGGCTTAATAATAGTAATTGCGGCCCTGCTTTTTCTTGAGCACTACCTCCGTGGGTTGCACTCGGCTCTGGCTAGATGATGACAGAGGTATTTCAGACAACCAAAGACTCTAGTTACGGCAGAGCCAGCCAAAGGGGAGCTCCAATGAAGGAATTAGCCAAAGTTCTGCCACTGTTCATGACGAGAGCGATCTCGAAATGACCTTGCTTCAACAAGCCGGTGCAGCCGTTCTTCTCGTGTTGATTACGCTATTCCTGCAGTGTGGCGGCGCCGCTGCGCTCATCATTTGGATAAGAAATATTCCAAGAGAGACTCAGAAGGTACGGGTATTTCACTGCGCTGCGCTCGTCATGCAAACCACGTTAGCTGTCATCATTCTGCACGGAATCGTCATTCTGCTGTGGTCGAGTTGCTATCGTTGGCTTTGCCTTCCATCCTGGGAATCCGCGTTTCTACTTTTCGGCGAGCAGCTATGCGACAGTTGGATACGGGGATGTGGTGCTTCCGATCGAAATGGCGCCTGTTGGGCCCGCTCGAAAGTATGGTCGGCATGCTGATGTCAGGAGTGTCCATTGGACTTCTGTTCGCGGCGGTCACTCATCTGGTCGACGGCGATTCACGCTCTCGTCTACCACTTCGCTCCGAACCGGTCGCCGCGGACCCCATCGGTCTCCGACAAAGGCGACGCTGTTACTTCGGTCGGTCGCGGTCGAACGTCATACCCTGAAAAACAGTTAACTGTAAGTACGGGACTGGAAGCCTGGCAAACCACGTCATAGGTAGTGGCAAGATCCAGGTGCGAGATCACTTCTGTGTAGGCCGAATCATGGAGCCCCATAATAATAAGGTCCGCTCGGAGTTTGTCAGCAGTTTCGAGGATTTTCTCGCTTACCGGCCGCTCTGATTCGAATTCCGCGTATAACTCAGGTCTCAGGTCGAGCCCGGCATCGTCGGCGAGTTCTGTCAAGCGCTGCAGGGTTCTCATGTACGCATCCGCTTGCCAGTTCCTCAGCCCTTCGTCAGTGTGTGACGGCGCGGCTGGAACGATACTAAGAAAAGCGAGTTTGGCTCCGAACTGATTGGCAGCCGCAATGGCTTGCGGCAAGCCGTGGAGAGATGCGGGTCCGAAGTCTGTCGCAAACAGGAATGTACGGTGCGTGGAGGACGTTCCAAACCAGGGGCGGTCATCGGCGTGCGGCCCGAAGGTCAAGACCGGACAATCTGCCTGACGGAAAATCTGTTCCGCGACTGAGCCGAAGAACAGCTTGCCCACGCCGTGTCGTCCATGTGTGCCGACGATGAGGAGATCCGTGCTCTCTTCTCGGATGATTTCTCGCAATTCTGGCCACAGTTCACCCCGCCTAACGATGAATTTGTATTGAATGCCAGTAAGAGCCCCGGTTCGAACCAGCGATGCCTCCAACTGCGCGGCCTCGCGCAGATACTGCCTCTTCACAGGCAGCGATCGCTTCGGGACCTGCCATGGTCAGAGCCAGGGAGGACACCACGTGCGCCAGGCAAAATCTCGAGCCATAAAATCGGGCAAGTGCCAGGGAGTGGCGCAGCGCCTTCTCAGAAGGCTGGGAGAAATCCGTTGCGATCAATATCGACCGTGGTTTCAGAGCCGCTGCGATGAGTGACATGACATGCTGAATTAAACGCCGCTCTTGCCGTCCTAACAACCGTCGGATGAGGTGCGGGTGACTTGATCCGTAACTACTTGGGGAGAGCTGGGATCAAGTGCCGCGCACCTCTACTTCACCGACGGCTTTGCGTGCGCACTGAACTTTCTACGGTTTGCATGTAATGTGCCAATCGAGGCCGAACGGTATGTCCCGTAGAACCACAATATCTGCATTCTTTGTCCTTCGAAAACTGTGCCCAGATTGAGGCACTGACCAAGGCAGGGCATGCCAGTTGCAGGCCCGGTGCTTCGGACCGATGAGACATAAGGGATTAGCGGGCGGCCAATTGGCATGCCATCTGCACAGCCGTTTCCGGTAGCACAGCATCGATTACATGAAGATTCTCGTTCTCAACTCAGGTTCGAGCAGCCAGAAGGCGTGCCTGTACGAAATTGGCGATGCTCTTCCGGAGAGCCCACCTTTGCCGCTGTGGGAGGGACGCATCGAATGGAATGGTGATACGGCAGCGATTACCGTCAGGAACTTGAAAGGGGTGAGCAGGAAGGAAAAGCTGCAGATCTCGTCGCGTAAAACACTGCTTCTCGATCTACTGGCCACTCCGTGGGGGGTGAAACACGCAGCATTACTTCTGCTTGTGAGATCGACGCGGTGGGACATCGCGTGGTTCACGGTGGTCCTCGTTTCGACGGTCCTGTTGTTATCACCAAGGACGTGTACTGTGCTCTTGCCGATCTCTCACAGTTTGCTCCGCTGCACATTCAATCCGAACTCGAAGGTATCAAGGTTGTCGCAGAGCTGCTGGGAGACGTGCCGCAGTTCGCCGTTTTCGACACCAGCTTTCATCGCCACATGCCGGCAGTTGCACAGATGTATCCTGGTCCGTACGAGTGGTACGAACAGGGAATTCGCCGATACGGTTTCCATGGCATCAATCATCAGTACTGTGCCACTCGCGCCGCCCAGTTCATCGAGAAAGACCTGAATTCGCTCAAGATTGTAAGTTGTCACCTCGGCAATGGTTGCTCAGTCACGGGGATTAAGGCAGGTCGTAGCGTGAACACGACGATGGGGTTCACGCCTTTAGAAGGAATGATGATGGGTACGCGCTCGGGTTCCGTTGATCCTGGCATCCTGATCTTCCTCATGCGACGGCATGGACTTAATGCCGACCAGATCAATGACATGTTGAACAAGAAATCTGGCCTGCTGGGCATTTCTGGTCTTTCTGCCGACATGCGTGACGTTTTAGCTGGCATGCATTCAGGAAATGAGAGAGCGAAGTTTGCTTTCGACCTTTACGTTCATGGCTTGCGAACTGCAATCGGAGGAATGGCGGCTTGTCTGGAAGGTCTGGATGTCCTGGTGTTCACGGCTGGAGTGGGTGAGAACTCCCCCGATGTGCGCTCTGCCACCTGCAAAGGGCTGGAATTTCTCGGTGTCACAATGGACAAAACCGGAATAAGGAATCTCTGCTCGATCGAGACATATCGAGTCCTGATTCCCGCGCGAGGGTCCTTGTAATTCGGGCAGCAGAAGAATGGGCCATTGCGGGCGAGTGTTGGAAGCTCTGCCGGTTGCCGTGGCCGAATAGCGCCACGATACGGAATTGACGAAGACAGACTTGTTTATTTCTAAGGATTTGTTCGAGGAACGCGTGACCTTCCAATTGGGATGACAGAATTGGAGACTGGAAGCATGTCGAGTGCGCAGCAAACGAAACAAGCGGAAAGACAATCAAGTGGGTCGAGGGTCTCGCCCCTGGCCGGAAGACCCGCTTCAAGGGATATGCTTGTGGACCTGGAGAGGTTAGAGAAGGAATACTTTGACCGCAAGCCGGATCTCGAAAATGCCAACCATTTCGTTGCGTTTGGAACAAGCGGCCACCGTGGAACGTCTTTAAACGGCACGTTCACCGAAGCGCACGTTCTCGCCATTACGCAGGCGATCTGCGATTACCGCCGGACACAACGCACGGCAGGTCCGCTGTACATGGGGAAGGACACGCACGCTTTGTCCGGGCCTGCTCAGCGCACCGCCTTGGAAGTTCTAGCCGCGAATAATGTCGAGGTCATCATTCAAGAGAACGATGGCGTCACACCAACGCCGGTTATCTCACATGCCATTCTGGTGTACAACCGCACTCGACAAGTTGGTTTGGCGGACGGTGTTGTCATCACACCTTCCCACAATCCTCCGGAAGATGGTGGTTTCAAGTACAACCCGCCGAACGGCGGGCCTGCGGATACGGAGGCCACGCGCTGGATACAGGATCGGGCCAATGATCTGTTGCGAGCCGGAAATCGCGAAGTAAAACGAATTCCGTACGAAAACGCAATCAAAGCGTCTTCCACTCACCTGCAAGATTTGGTGTTGCCCTACGTGAAAGATCTGAAGAATGTCGTCGACATGGACGCCATTCGCGATGCGGGCGTGAAGATTGGGTGTGGATCCGCTGGGCGGAGCCGCCATTGGTTATTGGGAACCGATCAACTCCATTTACGGATTGGATATCACCATCGTAAATTCCACGATCGATTCCACGTTTTCCTTTATGCCTCTCGATCATGACGGCAGGATTCGTATGGATTGTTCAAGCCCATACGCCATGGCTGGGCTTGTTTCCCTAAAGGATCGATACCAAGTGGCTTTCGCCAATGACCCCGACTCCGATCGTCATGGCATTGTGACGCCAACGTCGGGTTTGATGAACCCCAACCATTTCCTGGCTGTCGCGATCCAATATCTGCTGACGAATCGGCCAGAGTGGAGCGCCAAATGCGCAGTCGGGAAAACGCTAGTAAGTAGCAGCCTGATAGACCGTGTTGTGAAGAAACTCGGACGTCAGTTGTACGAAGTGCCCGTAGGCTTCAAGTGGTTTGTCCCTGGGTTGCTCGACGGCTCTGTCTCCTTTGGAGGAGAGGAGAGTGCGGGTGCGAGCTTCCTCCGCCGCGACGGCAGCGTATGGACCACCGACAAGGATGGGCTGATCATGGATCTTCTTGCCGCAGAGATCACGGCTCGAACCGGAAAGGATCCTGGTGTGCACTACCGTGAATTGACAGCGGAGTTCGGGAGTCCTCTTTATACCCGAATTGATGCCCCAGCCTCACCGGAACAAAAACGAAATCTGCAAAAGCTCTCAACTGATTCGGTGAAAGAATCACAGTTAGCAGGGGAGCCCATCGTTGCCAAATTAACGAAGGCCCCGGGCAACAATTCTCCGATCGGCGGACTGAAGGTAGTTGCGGGAACCGGGTGGTTCGCAGCTCGACCATCCGGAACGGAAAATATCTACAAGATCTATGCCGAAAGCTTCAAAGACGAGTCACATCTGAATGTGATCATTCGCGAGGCTCAGGAGATCGTTAGCAATGCTCTTGGTCAGTCCTGAGCACAAGAGGAAATTCTCATGGAAGTTAACGAGATCGCACCCGAGGAATGCGGGATCATTCTTGAGCGTGCTTCCCTATGCCACATGGGTAGCCCGTCTGAAACTCAGGCCAAGGATCCAGCAGATTCTTCGCGTCAGTCCTGCTTCAATCCATCGGTGCGGCGGCTCATCGTCAACGCAGATGATTTCGGCTTCACTTCAGGTGTGAACCAGGCCATCGTCGAGGCGCACACGCATGGGGTGGTGACCTCTTCGACGTTAATGGCCAAAGGTCCCGCGTTCGCTGGGGCATCACAACTGTCAAAGACGCTGCCCAGGCTGAGCGTCGGGTGCCACATTGTGCTCATCGATGGCGAACCAGTCCTTGAGGCAGAGCAACTTCCATCGCTTACAACAAGAACGGCGGCACCACGCTTCCGCGATGGCCTGACGACGTTCGCGGCGCGGGCGATCGCTGACAAAATGAACACCGATGAAATCATTGCCGAAGCCCAGGCGCAGATTCGCAAGATTCAAGCCGCGGGCATTGTGGTCTCGCATTTTGATACTCACAAGCACACTCACTTGTTCCCAACGATTCTGAGGCCGCTGCTGCGGGCTGCGGCGAGTTGCGGGGTTCGTGCTGTGCGCAATCCTTTCGGACCTTGCCTTCCCCTGCTGTCAAGTCAGCTTCTAACACGGCCCAACCTCTGGATGCGTTACGCCAAAGTTCGCGCCTTGAGCCGTCTTGCTGGGAAGTTCCGCGAAGCCGTAGACCGGGAGGGTTTCATCACACCGGACGGTACGCTAGGGGTTGTTGTCACTGGAGCGCTGGATGAATCGCTGTTCCGTGCGATCGCGCGCAGCATTCCGGAAGGAACCTGGGAATTGGTGTGCCATCCGGGATACAACGACGCGGACCTGCAGACAAGTAGGACTCGCTTGCGCGAGTCGCGTGAGACGGAACTGCGGGTCTTAACTCTGCCCGACAGCCGTGCGGTGCTCTCGCAGGAAGGCATCGAGCTGATCTCCTATTATGATCTGGTGCCAAAACCTGGCCACGGTCTAGCTGCGGTGTAGATTTGTTCCGGCGGGATTTTTCTTGAACCGGAGCCGCAATAGACTGCCGAACGCAAGCACGCGAGTTCTCTGCTGGTGAAACGCTATCATGGATGGCTGAATGCGGTGGGCGAGCGGCAAATGATAGTAGGTTAAGATGACATTGAACCGCATTTGTTTCCGCATTCGAATTCGGTCAAGTCCGGAATGGGCGCTAATGAAGAATAAAGATGAGGCGCGGTTCATTCGTCGGGCGGATAGCCGCTTCGGACGGCCTTTTGCCCTGTTCCCGGACGACCGGGTTGTGAACTCATTGCTGCATACCGCCGTTCCCGAGCAGGCGATCGAAGGCGTTCTCATCAAGAAGGTCGAGAGATCGCACTACAACGTCTGCCGGCAAGCGCTTGCCATTCTGGCTCACGCCGATGCTTTTCATTCCGGCGGCGCGCGCGGCTTCGATGCCGTGCTCGGCGTCTTCTACAACGATGCAATGCTTGGGCGCGACATCCAGTTTCGTGGCGGCGACGAGGAACACTTCCGGGTCGGGCTTGCCCCGGTGCACATCATCAGCCGACACAATAGCTTGAAAGAGCTGGCTGGCGTGTAAGACGTCCAGGATCGTTTCAATGTTGGCGCGTGGAGCCGCAGATGCAATCGCTTGTCTCCAGCGTTGTCGGTGCAGCAGCTTTACCCACTCCAAGGCTCCTGGGAGCGGCGCAATGCCGTGCTCGCGCACATGTTGCCGATAGAGTGCTTCTTTGGCGTCGCCGATGCGCCGTATTGATTCAGGCGTCGCCTTTTCGCCCAGCCATTGCCGGAGAATGGAGTCATTACGCTGCCCGAAGGTGGCTTGGAACTGTTCGTACCTGATCGGGGGACCTTCGCGGGTCATTGTGTCGCGCCAAGCCTGCCAATGGTATTCGGCGGAGTCGACGAGGGTTCCGTCCATGTCCCACAGTACGGCTCGATTCATAACCATGACATCCCGGACGAGATTTCGGTGAGGATCTCCCGACGCTTGCATTGATCCGGTAAAGTTCAACCTGGAGGTCCGGTTCTCACCCAATGGTTTCAGCTACTCGAGCTAGGGCGAATTGTTGGAGGCGATGGGTATCGCATTGAACTTGCGAATTCCTTCAGCTAATTTCTCCGTCGCCATGGCGTCCTCATTATGCATCCAGCGAAAAGTCTTTTCATCGAGGCGCAATCGCTGTTCTTTGCTGTCGCGGGCCTTCGCTGGATCGAGTTCGCGCTTCACAGTACCTTCTGTGTTCTCGAGTTCTTTCAGAAGCTCCGGGCTGATGGTAAGCAAATCACACCCCGCCAAACGGACAATCTGGTTGACATTCCGGAAGCTGGCTCCCATCACCTGCGTCTTGTAACCGAATTTCTTGTAGTAGTTGTAAATGCGCGTCACGGATGCAACACCCGGATCCTGGTCGGGAGCTATTTCTGCTCCGCCGTGCTCCTTCTTGTACCAGTCATAAATCCGGCCTACGAAGGGGGAGATGAGAGTGACGCCCGCTTGGGCGCAAGCGACGGCCTGGGCAAAGCTGAACAGCAGGGTCAAATTGCAGTGGATGCCTTCCGATTCCAGAATCTCCGCCGCCTGGATTCCTTCCCAGGTACTGGCAATCTTGATCAGAATTCGATCTCGCGAAAACCCTTTCTTTTCGTATAGCGAAATGAGTTTTCGGGCCTTCGCAACCGTACCAGCTGTATCGAAACTCAGGCTGGCTGGGACTTCGGTAGAAACCCGACCCGGTACTACTTCGAGAATTTCCGACCCGAACAGCACGAAAAGCCGGTCGATAAACTCTTCAGCCATGCGCTGCTGAGTGCCGCCCTGTTCCGAGGCCACTTCGGCTGCTTCTTCGACCAGATGACGATAAGCGGGCATCTGAGCGGCTTGGAAGAGAAGCGAGGGATTCGTCGTCGCGTCCTGCGGACGATACTGTGCGATGGCCTCGATATCGCCGGTGTCGGCGACAACAGTGGTGTATTGTCTCAAGGACTCCAGTAACATCATTATTGGTATCTACCCTATTCGTTTCACTGTTCCATTGAGTCTGGGCCACAGAGGCTTCGCTTGCGATGGGAACCGCCGGAATCGCCGTAGGCAACAGTCGGATTGGTGCGAATCGCACTGACTTTGGCAAGGCGACGACGGTGCCGATCGGCCCCGCTGAACTTCGCGGCAAGAAAACTTTTTACGCAGTCCAGGCAACGGCAACACCTGTCGTCAGGCCGCCGAGGCAAAGGATGTTCATATCGTCATCCTCCACGCCCTGGCGCGCTGAAAAATCATCGTGACAGACTGCGGCGCGCACTCCGTCAATCTTGTTCGCAGCGATGGATGCCCCGATGCCACTGCCACAGAGCAGGACGCCGCGTTCCACCGTTCCCGCTGCCACCGCTCGTGCAAGGGGAATGGCAGAGTCCGGGTAGTCGTCATCGCTGTCATATTGCCTGACCTCAGATTCTGGTGCGGCGCGGCCCGGCTCGGGCATGAACCTTCTGCAGGTTGCACTCGGTGGGCCAAACTGCAATTACGGCATTCTTGTGGGTGACCAGAATTTTCGCGTGCGATGCATCCCCTCGCTGCCCACATTGAGGCACTGCCCTGGGCAAAGGCGCATGCCAAATCACGTTCACTCGTCAAACACAATCAAGATTAGGGGTTTAAGTGAGAATCCGATTGGCAATGCATCTGCTGTTCCCTCAATGTCCAGGTACGTAGATCGACTGGCAAATGGGGAGAGCGACGTGGGAGCAGGTAACTCAACTATTGAATGTGCGCTGATGGGGATCCAGCGGACGCACAAACCGAAGAAGGCGAGAAGATGGAGAAGTATCCTCAAGCAGGCGCGCAAGCGTAGTACCGCGCCCAGACCACAGTCTCTCATTCAGCCCGCTCTCCGATTTTTCGCAGCTCTGCTGGGCTTTGGTCTACTCGGCTACTTGGTCTTTCGGAGCGGCCCGGGGGCCGTTTGGAAAGAGCTGCAGGCCGTCGGCTGGGGATTCGGTCTCGTTATCCTTTTGGGAGGGCTCTCCCAATTGGCCAAGACATGTGCTTGGAGAAGGGCGTTTACCTGCGATATCAGCGGCCTTTCCTGGTCCCGTAGCTTCGTCGCGCAATTGATCTCGGACGGGATCGGACAATTTGGTATCGCTGGAAAAGTGGTTGGCGAGGGGACGCGCATATCGCTGCTAGGTCGCGCTGTGCCCCTCTCGAATGCATTATCTGCTGGTGCGATTGACGGGGGACTGCATAGCTTCAGCGCCGTAGTAGTAACGGTTTTGGGCATCTAGCCACTCTAATGCTTGCCCCGGTTTCTGTTAGCTGGCGAGTGTATGCAGTTCTGCTAATTGCTGTGCTGGTGTCAGTGGTGATCTTGGCGGCTGTGGCGGTTGCAAGCCGCTGGCCGTTGATGGGGAACGCCATTCGAGCGATTGGGCGATTGCCACGGCTGCGGAACTGGGTCAGCGGCAAACAGCCGATCATTGACTCAGCCGAACACGACCTCCTCAATTTTCATCGTGAAGCGCCAGCCGCGTTCTGGACGACATTGATCTTCAATCTCCTGTGGCACATGCTGGCAGTTCTGGAGGTCTACGTCATCCTGCGATTTATGGGAGCAGGGTTCACTTTAGGCGGCGCTTTCATCGTGGAAGGCCTGACGAAGGTGATCAACCTCGTGGGCGCGCTCAACCCGGGCAACTTCGGCACCTACGAAGGTGGGAGTATGCTCATTGCAAAGATGTTCGGTGTGACCAGCACCACAGGATTGACGCTGGCATTGTGCCGGCGTGCACGCACTGTCTTCTGGGCAGGCGTGGGGGCGCTGTGCATGGTGGTGATGAAGAGGACCGAGGCGCCGCGGACGATAGCGGCGAAGCTAGATCCGGCAGTAGAGCCGTCCCACGGCGAATAGGCACCGCGAATACTCTAATGCACGGGAACAAACGATCTTCGAATCGACACCGTCGCGACCAGATGAGGTCCACGTGCCCATTACCGGGCAGGGTATTGTCCCCGGGCGCCAGGTTTATTGCAGAACCACCACATAAGAAATGATTTGATGTCTGAGATGAGTTCGGCAACTGGCGTGCCTACATGATCTGGTGCGCTAGTTCCGGCCTTTTCGGGCAACCGTTCACAAAAATGTCTCGAGCGCACAGCGCCGCTGCGCTCGCGAATGACACGAACAAGCGGCTTAGGAGTTCAGTCAATGATAAAGAATTCTGCATTACTCGTAGTTACGTTCGCGATGCTCGCATTTTGCCCTCTCGGCCGTGCTCAAGATCAGGAGCCCACTATCGACTCCACCATCGCAGTAGTGAGGGCCAATATGAAGGCAAGACAGGACTACCCTCATCACAACCGGAATGAATTTCAGCGACAAGGATGGCGCGGCATTCTGGCCGATCTATCAGCAATACGAGTACGAACGATCCAGGCTGGATGATCGTCGCGTCGTCGTCATCAAGGAGTACACCCAGAAGTACCCGACGCTGACCGACGCCGAGGCCAAAGCGATGGCAGAACAAATGTTGGACTGCGAGTCTCGTCTGGCTGAGTTGAAGAAGAAGTATTACAAGAAGTTCAACAGAGTGCTTCCGGCCCTTACGGTGACGAAGTTCTTTCAATTGGAACGTCGCATCGACTTGATGATGGATATGCAAGTCGAAGCCTCACTTCCTCCACTCACGCAGGCAGAGTACAGCCGTGCAGGGAGGTAGCACGGCAGAACCGCCTCAGCAATGAGGCATGCTGCTCTTCGACCGCGAATCTTATCCAGGGAGCACTCGATGTTCAGCATCATGAAGCGGCCCGTGATTGGTCGTGGCAATGCTAATGTCGGTGGTAGTGGCATCGGCGCAAACGCAGGTCCAGAGCGAAACACTTTCGGTGCAAGGGTACCAGGGGCAGGCGAACAGTCATTCGAGATCATGGGCGTGCATTCGTGGACGTGCAGGACCTGGCGAGAATCACAAAAGGCTCTCTCAGCTTTGAGGAGGACCGAATCATTCTGACGCTCGCTCCAAATGACGCTTCCGAGCCGGCCCACGACAACGCCGCAAAAACGGCATTTTCACCGGCGTTCATGAGGGCAGCGATCGAGGCAATGGCCTCGATAAGAGAATGGGGTGGGACGTTGCAGGTGGTCGTGGAAAATGGGTATCCCGTGGGAAAGGCTATGGCGGGAAACTCAATTCGGGCATACGAAGGTCGAGCTGCGGATAGCATCGCCTTAGCGGCGGCGGCAGCCTCGACCGGATGCTGACCACCGCGGGCTCGAGTTGCTCACGAACGAGTTCAACAATTTGCGGGCCTGGGCCGAAAGCTTCGTCGATGCCCGGAATGACATGAGGGCTGTAAACTTGACTACCTCTGAACATCCACTAAAGGACGATGACGAAGCCCAGAAGATGATGCATTGCGGTCAATTTCTGGCGCAGATGTTCGCCGGCGGCACCTTTGAGGACGATGCGGCGTGTCATTAGCTTCTTAACATGTGAAAAACACACTTCCCCAATCCATTGCGGTCAGCGAGCTCGTATCTGACAGAGCGTCAGACTCAGCAGCTTCACCGCAAAAACGTCGCACGTGGGCACAAGCAGAGGGGCTTCCATTACCGCTGGGTGTTACCTGGATTGAGGAAAACCAGGCCTTCAATTTTGCGGTGTGTGCTGAACATGCCGAGAGTGTGAAACTGTTTCTCTATTCTTCTACCGATTTGGCAAAGCCAGTTTTGACATTTCAGTTCGATCCTATTCGCAATAAATCAGGACGGATTTGGCACTGCAGGATCCCGCTAGATCAAATATGCGATGCCCGCTATTACGCTTACTCGGTTTCAGGGCAGGCTGTGGCTGGGCTCAACGGCTTTGACCACGAAAAGGTTCTTCTCGATCCCTATGCGAAACGAGTTTTCTTCCCCCCGGGGTTTGATCGCAAGCGCGCTATGAACCCAGGCCCCAATGATGAAAAGGCGCCGCTTGGAGTCTTGCCCCGACAACGGGCTGCTTTCGATTGGGCGGAAGATCTCCCGCCCCGGCCTGAATCGGACGCGATTATCTATGAACTTCACGTCAAGGGGTTCACCAAGAATCCCAATTCCGGTGTGCATCCCTCGCGAGCCGGCACCTATGCCGGATTGATGGAAAAGATCCCGTATCTGAAAGAGCTTGGGATCACCGTCGTCGAACTCATGCCCATATTTCAGCGCGATCCTCAGGAGGGTGACTATTGGGGATACATGCCTCTGAACTTCTTCGCACCTCACGCACAGTATGCATCGAGTGTTGATGATCATGGGCAACATCTTGAGTTCAAGAATATGGTGAAGGCTTTTCACAAAGCCGAGATCGCCGTCGTGCTAGATGTTGTGTACAACCATACCTGTGAGGGAGATCACGTCGGCCCTACATACAGCTTCAAGGGTTTCGACGCCGCAGGCTATTACATGCAGTCCTCCGACCCGACGAGCGCATACGCCAATTATTCGGGCACCGGCAACACGTTGAATTTCAGCCAGGCGCACGTGCGCAAAATGGTCATGGATAGTCTGCGCTATTGGAAGAACGAGATGCACATAGACGGCTTTCGCTTCGACCTGGCATCGGTGTTTAGCCGTAACGGCGACGGATCGCTCAACTGGGGAGATGCTCCAATTTTCAGTGAAATCGCCGCGGACCCTGAGTTGGGCCGGTTGGCGTTGATTGCAGAGCCGTGGGACGTCGGAGGCTATCAGCTAGGGCGCGGATTTCCGGGCACGACCTGGCTGCAATGGAACGCGCGTTACCGCGACGATGTCCGCCGTTTTTTGAGGGGGGACGCAGGAATGGTCCCGGACCTTATGCGTCGTATCTACGGCAGCGATGACTTGTTCCCGGACAGCCGCGAGCATGCCTATCATGCCTTCCAGACCGTCAACTATATCGATTGCCATGACGGCTTCACGCTCTACGACCTGGTTTCTTACAATCGGAAACAAAACTGGAAAAATGGTCACGACAATCAAGACGGTATGGACGCGAATTACAGCTGGAACTGCGGACACGAGGGAGACGAGAGCGCGCCAGCGGAGGTTCTGGCGCTGCGCCGGAAACAGGTAAAGAACCTGTTCTGCCTGCTCCTGCTATCGAACGGCATACCCATGTTCCGGGCCGGTGACGAGTTCCTGAACACCCAATTCGGAAACAATAATCCCTACAACCAGGACAACGAAATTAGCTGGCTGGATTGGAGCCAGCTCCAGGGGAATCAGGACATATTCCGGTTCTTTAAATGTATGATTGCGTTCCGGAAGTCTCATCCTTCTCTGTGCCGCAGCCGTTTCTGGCGCGAGGACATTTCCTGGTATGGCATTGGACCCGGGGTCGATCTATCACCAGATTCCCGGAGCCTGGCGTTTTGTCTGCATGGCGCGTCAGAGGACGATGACGACATTTACGTGATGATCAATGCTTATTGGCAACCACTTCCTTTCCAAATTCAGGAAGGTGCACCGAAAGATTGGGTGAGAATCGTGGACACCGATCTGCCAGGTCCGCTCGATTTCTCCGAGCACGGTTTGCCGCTGCCGCAGTCGAATTATCAAGTAGCTCCGCGATCCATCGTCGTTTTGATTCGTGCTAAGTAAGGATTCATATATGGCAAAGAAGCGCATAGGCATACTCACGGGAGGCGGCGACGTCCCCGGGCTGAACTCCGTCATCAAATCGGTGGTTTACCGTGGCGCGGAAATCGGATGTGACGTCATCGGCATTCGCCGTGGCTGGGAAGGATTGACCCACGTCGATCTGAATGATCCGGCAAGCAAGACGCAATACATTCTGCCTCTGAACCGGGAAAACACGCGCACCATCGATCGCACGGGCGGAACCTTCCTGCACAGCTCGCGCACCAATCCCGCCAAGATGAAGAAGGTGCCTCCGGCTTTGCAGGGCCAGAAATTCGAGGCCAAAGAGTCGACCAAGAAGGGCGTGACCAGCACTGTATTCGATGTGACGCCGGCGGTGCTGAAGAACATCGAGACGCTCGCTCTCGACTACCTTGTCGCGATTGGCGGCGACGACACATTGAGCTATGCCTCGGAACTCGATCGCAAAGGCATGAAGGTAATCGCGGTACCGAAGACGATGGACAACGACGTCCGCAATACGGAGTATTGCATCGGATTCTCGACGGCGATAACGCGGGCCATGGATGCCATCGACCGACAGCGCACCACCGTCGGCTCGCACGAGCGCATTGGGATCTTCCGCGTGTTTGGCCGGGATGCTGGTTACACCGCGCTCTACACAGCGTATGTCACCGCCATCCGCTGCTGCATCCCCGAGTATAAAGTCGACCTCAAGCACCTGATCGAGTTGCTCATGCGGGACAAGCGGAACAACCCCAGCAACTACTCGCTTGTCATTCTCTCCGAGGGCGCGGAGTGGCAGGGTTACGCGGTAAAGGAATACGGGGAAGCCGATGCGTTCGGCCACCGCAAGAAGATGAGCGTCGCAGAAGACCTGAGCGATGAGATCAAGCGAGCGACGGGGGAGGAAACCGTGGTCAGCGACCTTACTTACGACCTGCGCTCGGGCAGCCCCGACTTCGTCGATCGCCTGGTGGCATTCACGTTTGCAGGTATGGCCATGGATGCGCTGGAAGAAGGTAAGTCCGGACTGATGACCGCGATCAACGAGGGCCGCTACACAATGGTACCAATTCCCGATCCGAAGCTGGGCCCACGCAAGGTGGACATCGCGTCCATGTATAACACTGACCGGTACCGCCCGAAGTACGAGCACAGGCTGGGCCTGCCGATTTTCCTTACAAGGCCGTAGTGCACATCGGCCGTTAGTGCGGGGTGAGTGAGGTCTTGGCGATTCGCAATGAGTCTGGCTGAGCGTTGCCTCACACAACGGGCCAACACGCGCAAAAGCACGGGCACGCCTCGATTTCAGGCTGGGTTCGAGCCCGAACTCGCTGTGCGTACGCTGATGGTGTGCTGATGCGCCTTTGGCAATTGCCTGTTGTGGTAGCAGCGGTGCCGCTTGTGGCGATGATTGTTTCACGACTTGCTGTGTTTTTCGCCACCTTGTTACTAGCCCGTAGATTGTCGCTCAACCGAACATTGCCTGTAATGGAACTCTCCAACACTGAACGGCCATGACGCGAGATGTCCCGCAGTATTACTGCATTCGCCATTCGGCCTGCATTCGGGTCAGGAATTCCGTTATCGTTCGGAAAGCGGTACCATAGGCGCAATGTGGTCAAGGCATCAGTTCGAAAAGTCGGATACGCTGACCTCTGAACAGGTGGATGCACTGCGTAGTGCGCTGCAATCAGTGATTTCGAGCAGCGCCTTCGCCGACAGCAAGCAGTGCAAGGACTTTCTCCGCCTCGTCGTGGAGCGCGCGTTGGCAGGAGACTCGGAATCGTTGGGGGAGCACACGGTCGGCGCAGAAGTGTTTGGGCGGCCCGCCGATTACGAAACCTCCAACGATGCGGCGGTCCGCGTGCGAGCGACGGAAGTTCGAAAGAGGCTGGCACAGTATTACCGAGAGGCCAAGCAAGACCAGCCGGTTCGTATCGAACTGACTCAGGGTTCGGACATACCGGAGTTCCATTGGTCGTCCGAGACAAGATCCGAAGACCCAAATGCGATCGCTGCACCTCCCACGCATGCTCGGCGATCGCGGCGTACCGCGGTAATCGCAATTATTACCTTAGCCGGCCTTGTGATCGTTTCTGTCTTGCTTTGGTTACGACATTACCCGCCACCCCAGCAGAATGCGGTACAGCTGTCACTCGGGCTTCCGCAGGGCGTAAGCTTACAGAGGAACTGGCACCCGTTCGAAGAGATGGCGCTTTCGCCCGGCGGCGAAATGCTGGCCTTTTCGGCAACTGATGCTTCTGGTCAAAGCTCTTTGTGGATCAGGCCTTTGAGCTCTACGGAAGCGCGCAAGATGGTGCAGACTGAGGGGGCGCTTCTGCCTTTTTGGTCCCCGGACTCACAGTTCGTCGGTTTCTGGGCAGGTGGCAAGCTTAAGAAGATACGGCGATCGGGTGGACTTCCCGAGGTGATCTGTAGCGTTGCAGAAATCGCGCAAGGAGCCTGGAGCTCCGATGGAACAATTCTTTTCGCCAGAGCTGTAAACAGCCCGATTAACCGGGTCTCTCCCGACGGCACAAATGCGACTCCTGCGACCTCGCTCCTGCCTGGACAGGTCAGCCACATGTGGGTCCAGTTTCTGCCAGACGGCAGACACTTTATCTATTTGGCTCGCACAAACCTTACGAGTGACGATCCGCAAGCGAAGGTCTACGCTCAGTCACTGGATGGCGGAGCTCCGATTGAACTCTTGACGAGTCAGAGCCGGGCAATAGCCGTACCGGACTACCTACTGTTCGCGCAGCAGCAGAACCTGTTCGCCCAGCGGATGGACTGGAAGGCGTTGCGGAAGATTGGGGAACCGTTGTTGGTGGCCCGCAACGTCGCTGCCTCTCCAGCTTACCTTGGCACTTCCGAATTCACGGCCTCGCAAAACGAGGTGCTGATCTACGGCACAGCAGAGGGCTCATCTTTCGATCAGCTGAAGTGGTATGCACGAGATGGTTCAACGGTCGGCAGTCTCAATCCGGTTATCGACTATCAGCAGTTCACGCTTTCGCCCGATGCGAAGCACCTGGCGCTCAACTCGTTCCATCAGCATGCTACCGGCAGTCTGTGGCTGATAGATATTGCGACTAACACAACGACGCCTCTGACGTACGATCCGCACTCACAATCTGATCCCGTCTGGTCGCCCGACTCGCGCTATGTTGCCTTTAATCTGCTTCCCAATGGTGGAACTGATCCGCCGTTCCTCGTACAAAAGATTGAAATTGGAAATCAGCAGCCACACCTCATCTACGGCGACGATGTAAGACACTGGGTGGAAGACTGGTCACCGGATGGTCGCTTTTTGGTGACGCACGATACAAAGACGGTTTCGATACTCCCTCTGACGGGCAACACGAAACCTCAGGCGGTGTATTCATCGAGCTTCCTGAAAGATGCATTTCATCTGTCGCCAGACGGGCTCCTGATCGCCTACGGGGAGAACCGCAGTGGGAGATGGGAGGTCTTTGTTGCGTCTTTTCCTTCGTTTCGGGAGATAAAGCAGGTTTCAGTGGCCGGTGGCGCACAACCACGGTGGCGCGGTGACGGCCGTGAACTTTTCTTTATCGACAATGAAGGGCAAATGATGTCAGCGACCGTGGAGCCTGGCTCACCCCACGTAGGCGTCCCCAAAAAGCTATTCGATACGGGATTGATTCCAGATCCAACAGTCAATCAGTATGCAGTTGCTGGAGATGGGCTCAAATTTCTGGTGCTTGAGCCGCGGAAGGGTTTTCTGGAAACTTACTCTGTGATCCGTAACTGGCCCGCGACGCTGAAGTAAACACCCCAGATCGGTTGCACGAACGGACTCTCGGCGAGCAACCCTGCGCACCAGGATTTGAATATTTCCGAGGAGAGGGCCGATCCTCATATGAAGAGGGCGGAAGCTCAAATATCGGCCGTGCTAGCACTCGTTGCGCTTGGCACGCTGTACGTGCTGCTCTGGTGCCCTCATGCTCTTGCGCTAAATCCGTCGCTGGATGTAAGTCAATACGCACATACCGCATGGACCTATCGCGATGGGTTCGTGCAAGGCGCGGTCAACGCAATCGCGCAGACGCCTGACGGTTATCTCTGGCTCGCTACGCAAAGCGGAGTCGTTCGATTCGACGGTGTTCGGACGGTGCCGTTGCCTCTTGCGCCAGGGCGGCAGTTTCCGAGCACCTCGGTGGGAGCTCTCCTGGCGGCACGCGACGGGACCCTCTGGATCGGCACCCTTGATGGGCTGGTGAGTTGGAAGAACGGTCAACTGACTGAATATCCGTCGCTTGCGCGGCGCACTGTTCTCGCGCTGCTGCAGGATCGCGCCGGAACCGTGTGGGTGGGCGGTCTCGCGGGGCCGGCGGGAACCCTCTGTGCAATCCGCGGCGAAAGCACCACCTGTTATGGCGATGACGGAAGTCTCGGCACCGTAGTGGCGTCCTTGTACGAGGATATCGACGGCAGCATATGGGTAGGAGCGGCAACGGGCCTGTGGCAATGGATGCCCGGTCCCCCAACCCGTTATTTGGCGACACCAATCAGCCGGGGCGGCAAGATGACGGAAGGCGATCATGGCGCGCGCCTCGTAGTTGCTGTTGGCAGCGTCCGTCAAATCATTGGAAAAACAGTGACCGACTATCCGCTTCATGGGGTGCCGTTGCCTTTGAGTGCTGGAACTGTCCTTCGCGATCGCGACGGTGGGCTTTGGATCGGCACAACTGTTCATGGGCTCGTCCATTCGTACGAGGGTAAAACCAGCATTTTTACCCACAAAGATGGCCTGTCTAACGATCAGGTGTACGCGCTCTTCGAGGGCCGTGAAGGATCCATCTGGGTCGCCACTTCCGAGGGTCTCGACCAATTTCGAGAGTTGCCGGTCACCTCGCTCCCCGTGAAACAAGGATCATCCAGCCCCACCACGAACTCCGTGTTGGCGGCGCGCGACGGGAGCATATGGATCGGCACGACGGGTGGGCTATATAGGTGGGACCACGGGCGCACGACGGTGTACGGGAGACGAAGCAATCTTGGCCTCGCCGACGACGAGATTCAATCGCTCTTCGAGGATGAGCGTGGTCGCATTTGGGTTTCAAGCTTTAGCGGGCTTGCGGCATTTGGGAAGGGGAAGTTCACTGCGGTTCCGTCGGTGCCGGCCGGGACGAAAAATGCGATCACAGGCGACAATCACGGCGGCCTCTGGCTCAGTCTGTTCGGCACGGCGAACAATTACAGTCTGACGCATCTAGTCGACAGCAAAATCACCGAACAGGTGCCTTGGCGGAACCTGGGTGGGGGGCCGGGGACCGGCCTCCTACCGGACCCGAACGGCGGCATCTGGACGGGGCTGTTGAGCGGTGGGATTGCCTACTTTCGGGCGGGGCAGATACGGAACTTGCCATTGAGCGACGACCGGGCAGGCGCGCGGAAGGTGTGGGATATTTCGCGCGATCGCAGCGGCACGCTTTGGGCAGCCACCGAAAATGGGGTCAGCCGGATCACGAACACAGGTGTCGCAACCCTGACCACCGCAAACGGGTTACCCTGCAAGACCGTTCACTGGATCATTGAAGACAACCTTTCTTCCTACTGGCTCTACACGCAGTGCGGACTCCTGCGCATAGCACGAACCGAGTTGGAGGCCTGGATCGCGGACCCGAAACGAAGCATCCAGGTGACAACCTTCGATGCCACGGATGGAGTGCGACTGGTTCCGATTCTCAACGGGCTCAGGCCTGCGGTCACCAAGGCGTCCGACGGGAAAATCTGGTTTGTAAATGGAGACAAGGTGAGCTTTATTGATCCGTCCCGAATCCCTACCAACCTGCTCCCTCCGCCAGTTCACGTTGAGCAGATTACGGTTGATGGCAAGACGTACGATGCCGGGCAGGATTTACGCCTGCCTCCGCACGTTCGAAATCTGGTGATCGACTACGCCGCACTCAGCCTGGTGGCGCCGGACAAGGTGCGCTTCCGCATCATGCTGGAGGGCCAGGACAGAAGCTGGCGGGATCTGGCCAATCAGCGTCACGTTCAGTACACAAACCTGCCGCCGCGCAAGTACCGGTTTCGTGTGATCGCGTCCAACAATAGCGGCGTGTGGAACGAGCAGGGGGATCGGCTGGAGTTCTCCATCGCGCCCGCCTATTACCAGACGAATTGGTTCCGCGCCCTATGCCCTGTGTTCTTTCTGGCGCTGCTGTGGGCGGCCTACCAGTTGCGGGTCCGGCGGTTGCGTTATGAGTTCGAGATGACCCTGGACGCACGCGTTGGGGAGCGTACTCGGATCGCGCGGGACCTTCACGACACACTGCTGCAAAGCTTCCACGGTTTGCTGCTCCGGTTCCAAACGGTTTCTATACTGTTACCAGAGCGCCCGATCGAGGCAAAGGAGAAACTGGACAGTGCGATCGAGCAGGCTGCCGGCGCGATCACGGAAGGGCGGGATGCGGTGCAAGGACTGCGCGCCTCCACAGTCGAGCGCAATGATCTTGCGCTGGCTATAAGGACCCTCGGAGAGGAACTCGAAATCGACTCAAGCAATCATCGCCCCGCAACTTTCCGTGTAGCGGTTGAGGGTCAGGCGAGAGACCTCCATCCCATCCTCCGTGACGAGATTTACAAAATTGCTGCCGAAGCACTCCACAACGCCTTCCATCACGCGCAAGCAAAGCAGGTAGAAGTTGAAATCCGCTATGACAATGACCAATTCCGATTGCGCGTGCGCGATAACGGAAAGGGTATTGATGCGGCGGTTCTCTCCAGCCATGGCCTTGAGGGACACTATGGCTTGCGCGGGATGCGCGAGCGAGCCACACTTATCAAAAGTAGGCTGGCGGTGTGGAGCGAAGTCGATGCAGGAACCGAAGTGGAACTGCGTGTTCCTGCTAGCGCTGCCTACGCGACAGATCGCAAACGTTCCTGATTGTTGCAAAAGTTTGCCGGAAAGACGAAGGCATAAAATCATGAACGCCGGCAGTTCTCAAATTCGGATTCTTACTGCGGAGTTTCGCCAACAGCTTGTCATTAACGATCGCCGCACGAAACAAACGGCAATGTTGTGCGGTTCTCTTTTGTACCTGTTGTTAACGGCAGTCCCGATTCAGGCCCTCGATCCGAACCTGCGCCTCACCCAGTACATGCACAAGTCTTGGGGAACCCAAGATGGCTCCCTGCCGGCTGCGATGTCTTCAATCACGCAAACCTCCGATGGTTTTCTGTGGTTCTCAGCCTTGTCCCAAGGAATTTACAGATTTGATGGTGTTCGGTTTGTTCCCTGGACATTGTCCACGCACGCTAAAGCGATGAGCACGATTGTGAAAGTTCATGGCGACCATGTTGGTGGGCTATGGGCACTGGGCGAACGTGACATCGTTCACCTAAAAAATGGAGTGATTACTTCTCATTTCAACTTGGATGGGCTCCAGAGCTTTGAACACATTAGCGAGGATCCTGACGGCTCGTTGTGGGTGGTGCGGGGCGGGGCCCATATAGCAGATGCACCCCTTTGCCGTATTACCGACCAAGCCGTCAAGTGTTTGGGAAAATCAGATGGGGTGCCGATTTCGCCCGCCGATTCGCTATTGTCCGACGGAAAAGGAGGATTTTGGCTTGGCGGGCAAACAGGGCTTGTCCACTGGCATGATGGCGTATCGGAAACTTATCCGATCAAAGCGCTAAACTCGAACGCCGGGCAGCAGGGAGTAGTGAGCTTGGCGTGCGGTCCCGATGGAACACTCTGGGTTGGCATATTGGCAGAAGGACCCGGGCTGGGGCTTGGACGGTTAATAGAAGGAATAGCAAAGCCATTTGTGACGCCCACTTTTGACGGCAGTAAAGTAGTCGTCAACGCGATGGTCTTTGACCGCGACGGCAACCTCTGGGTGGGTACCGTGGGCAAGGGACTCTTTCGAATTCGTGGCAACGTGGTGGACCATTTTCAGCAAAGGGATGGACTGTCCGGTGATTCTGTCCTTGCTCTTTTGGAAGACAGAGAAGGGATCGTATGGACCGTAACCACAAATGGCATTGATAGCTTTCGCGATCCGCGAATCACTATTTTTTCAGCACGCGAAGGTTTGGGAGCGGACGCAGCTGCAGGCGTACTGGCGAGCAAAGATGGAACGATCTGGGTAGCCAACGCTGGATCGCTTGATCATATAAAGGACGGCACCATCTCGTCCATCCGCGCAACAAATGGTCTTCCAGGTCATCAAGTTTCCTACCTGCTGGAGGACCGTGCCGGCAGGCTCTGGGTAGGAGTGGATGACGGACTATATCTTTTCGAAGATGGCCGTTTCCACCGCCTACCCGACCCGCATAGACGGCCTCTTGGAATGATTGTGGCGCTTACCGAGGACATGGATGGGAATATTTGGGCAGCGTGCGCAAGCAAGCCTCGAAAGCTTGTCCGCATTCGCGATTTCCGGGTTCAGGAGGAGTTTCCTGAGTCAGACGTCCCCCCCGGACATAGCCTCGATTCGGATGCACACGGAGGAATTTGGATCGCTACTCTAAAAGGAGACATCGGGCTGTTCCGGAATGGGGCCCTGGAACCGAAGTTTCCGCTAAACCCAGGAGGCGATCCGTTTAATCGCAAGATAATGTCAAAGGCAGATGGCTCCATTCTCGCCGCTTCCGAAAACGGATTTGTCGAATGGCGACAGGGTAAGGTTCAGCGGATGACGACGAAGAACGGTCTGCCCTGCAACTCGGTGATTTCGTTTATGGAGGACAGAGAGAATCGCTGGTGGCTGCACACAGGCTGTGGAGTGGTTGAGTTCCCAGATTCCGAGCTCCAACGCTGGCGGGCTGATCCGGAAACGATCGTCCAGATTCGAGTCTATGATGTGCTGGATGGAGCGCGGCCGACAGGCTGGCCCTCCTTCAACTCGTCAGCATACTCTGCCGACGGGCGCGTCTGGTTTGCCACCGGATTTGTCGTGGAGATGGTTGACCCATCCAGGCTCTCGCAAAATGCGCTGCCTGCGCAACCATACATCGAATCGGTGACTCTCGACCGAAAGGAATTTCAAGCAAGCGAAAATCTCAAGCTGTCCCCTCATCCTCGTGACCTCCAGATTGACTACACTTCGCCGACCTTTCTGATTCCTCAGAAGGTGAATTTTCGTTACCGGCTCGATCCCTACGATCGTGATTGGCACGAGGCCGGTACCCGACGGCAGGCGTTCTATACGGATCTGCCTCCCGGAAAGTATTCTTTTCGCGTGATCGCATGCAATAGTGACGGCATCTGGAATGACCGAGCAGCCAAACTGGATTTCTCCATTGATCCTGCGTATTACCAGACGACCTGGTTTCGGGCATTGTGCGCGTCGGCGTTCCTGGTATTGCTATGGGGGACCTACCAGTACCGGGTCCGCCAGTTGCATCATGAATTCGAGATGACGCTCGATGCGCGCGTCGGCGAGCGCACACGCATTGCTCGCGATTTGCACGACACGCTGCTGCAGAGTTTCCAGGCGCTCTTGCCGCTCTTTCAAGCTGCGATTTATAAGCTGCCGGATGGTGCCGCTGATGCCCGCAAGACACTGGAAGTAGCTGTCAATCGAGCGTCGGACGCGATTACTCAGGGCAGGGATGCGGTGCAAGGGTTGCGCATATCCACGGTTGAGAAGAATGACCTTGCGGTAGCCATTCGGACGGTTGGGGAAGAACTCGCTTCTGCTGAACCCAATCAATCCTCTCCCAACTTTACAGTGGTCGTGGAAGGGACATCACGGAATTTGCACCCGATCCTGCGCGACGAAGTTTACCGGCTTGCGGTGGAAGCGCAGCGCAATGCCTTCCGGCATGCGGGAGCGCAAGCCATAGAAGTTGAGATCCGCTACGACGAAAAGTATTTCCGGCTGCGCGTTCGGGACGATGGAAAAGGGATTGGCCACGAGGTTCTTCGCGGAGACGGACGTGAGGGGCACTACGGCTTGAGCGGAATGAAGGAACGAGCCGCGCTTGTGGGCGGTAAGCTAACGATCTGGAGTGAAGCGAATAGCGGTACGGAGATCGAGCTGACCATCCCAGCATCGAGAGCGTACGGGAAACCGACGCGCCGTTTCTGGTACTTTGGGAAGCGTTCCGCGACGGATGCCGATGTGAAGGAAACGATCGAGCGTGAGTGATGGGTCAGCTCAAATTCGAATTCTGGCGGTTGACGACCACCCGCTCGTAACGGAGGGCATAGCCGTGCTCGTCGGCACCCAGCCGGAAATGACTCTGGTCGCCCAAGCCTCGAACGGCCGCGAGGCGATCCAACAGTTTCGTACTCATCGTCCAGACGTCACGCTGATGGACTTGCAAATGCCGGAGATGAACGGCTTCGATGCGATCGTAGCGATTCGGGGAGAATTTCCCGATGCGAAAATCATTGTACTGACAACCTACAAAGGCGACGTTCAGATTCTTCGCTCCCTCAAAGCAGGAGCACGAGGGTACCTGCTAAAAAATACATTTCACAAGGAACTCGTGGAAACGATCCGAGCCGTTCATGCCGGAAGAAAGGCGGTTTCTCCCGAAGCCTCGTACGAAATCGCCGAGCATGCGACGGATGACGCCCTGACGTCGGCAGAAATCAGTGTGTTGCGCTTGATCGCGGCCGGCAATGCCAACAAGCAAATCGCGGATCAGCTCAAGATCACCGAGGAAACCGTCAAGAGTCGAGTCAAGTCCATCCTTTCCAAGTTGGGCGCCAATGATCGAACGCATGCCGCGATGATCGGACTAAAACGCGGCATCATCAAAATGTAGAGGCCAGCTACCTACTCCAGCCTAACACCTCGAGAACCTAGTCCTGCCACTGATCGGGTGGAAATCTAGAAAATTGCTGCCGAATGCGATCCGGATCGCTATGACATGCGACTATGAGACGATATAAAAGGTGTTTGATCGAGAGATTGCTTTCCGGCCAGGAAACCAGGGCTTGCACGGCATGCGAGAACGCGCCACACTTGTAGCAATCAAGATAAGAATCTGGGCGAAGTCGAGCAAGTATCGAAGGCGCTGCTCTTCTCGTCGAATTATCGGGCAAGCGAAGGCACGAAGGAGGACGCGAAGTTGGGCGCTGATATTCCGCGAATTCGAATTCTCACGGTTGACGACCATCCGGTCGTACGGCAAGGTATCGCCGGTCTGCTTGGCGTTCAGCCAGACATGGGTGTGGTGGGTGAAGCATGCAACGGGCGCGATGCCATTCAGCAATTCCGGACGCATCATCCCGACATTACGCTCATGGACTTGCAGATGCCGGAGATGAACGGCATCGATGCACTCATTGCGATTCGCAATGAATTTCCCGACGCAAAGATCATTGTGCTGACCACATATGCAGGCGATACACAAATTCTGCGTGCGCTCAAGGCCGGTGCCCAGGCCTACCTGCTCAAGAACACGTTGCATAAGGAATTACTGGAGACAATTCGCGCCGTCCACACTGGAAAGAAGACCCTTTCCCCGGAAGTCTCGCACCAGATCGCCGAGCATGCGACGGATGACGCCCTGACTCCGGCCGAAATCCTTGTGTTGCGCCTCATCGCAGCCGGAAATGCGAACAAGCAAATTGCCGATCAGCTCTCAATCTCTGAGGAGACGGTCAAGAGTCGAGTCAAGTGCATCCTTTCAAAACTGGGCGCCAATGATAGAACGCACGCCGCGATGATTGGCCTGAAGAGAGGGATTATCGAGCTGTAGTTTCCTATCAGCGTGCCTCCACGCCGCAAACACAAGACTCTAAAGAGTGACGATTCGACCTCTTTTTGGGGTTTTGCGTGCCTCCGAAACGCGGAATCCTAGTTATGTACTGAAAGGCGCGTCATTGCGACGGCTGTATTCTACATTCGCGGGCGGTTGGCCCGGCACCGGTTTGCTTCTTCTGCGCTTGGTTATTGGTTCCGCACTGGTTGTGCGGGCGGCTTCCAGGCTGTGGATCGATCCTCCCTTGAACGTCACCATTCCCGCCGTGCTCGCTATCGGAGCAGGCATCCTCCTTATTGCGGGATTATGGACACCCATCGTGGGAACCTCCGTGGCACTGATTGAAATCTGGAAGATCATTATGCTACCCGGTGACAAATGGGTTTGGCTGCTGCTCGGAACCGCTGGTGCCGCTCTCGCAATGTTAGGGCCCGGTTTGTGGTCAATCGATGCTCGCCTTTTCGGCTGGAAGCGCATCGAAGCTCCGCCCCGCGAAAAGAGCTTCCACTCTCGTTAAGATTCCCCATATACCACAAAATTTATTGCCTCAGAAGAGGGTGACATTCGTTCCCCCAAGAGTCTGCGATTTGCCCCCATGTGGGGCTGCCTGCAAACAAAGCTAGGTTGACAATGGCTGCGTCATTAAGACAACAGGTGCAAAGGTCGGGTGGCACTTATGTGGAAGATCAGAACTCGCGGTTTCACGCTACAGGAAGTCCTAATCATGGCTGCAATGAATGTTGCACCGGCACTGATAGCGACCGACACGGGCGAGCGAACGATCTGGCGCTGCCGCGCGCACCGAAATTCACTGGCTTCAGGAGATTGTCATGGCAAAAGTAATTGAGTTCTACACACCGAAGAACTTTCGGAAACTGTTGACGATGTCACGTCAGCCGCAACTCGGCAAAGTCATCGTGTTTTGCCCACAGACGAAGAGATCAGCTTAGCTGCTATCCATCTTTTGCGGATTGAGAGGAAATATGACGTTCAAGTTCATTCCTACACAAACCGGCTTTATGCGTCTGGAAGATTCCGAGAAACTGTTGCGGCTCATCTTCCCGAACTATCCCAACCTGCGACCGTGCCATCCCGCGCCGCGTCTGGAACCGATTCCCCAGGACAGCAAGGAATACTGGAACGCAGAGAGGATGTCTCTCTGCTAGTCACTTTGTTCGTATAAGAGTTCGTAAAGCACTGGAAGTGTAAAAAGGTAGGAGGAGACTATGGGGTGCGCGACTATGGATTTCACAGACCTCGGAGACCTCGCAGCAACAGACCTTGTGAGCGTGAGCGGGCTCGGAGAGCAGCAGTTTCATGTCCAACCAGAAATCAGCCCTGAGTACTGCTTCGAAGGCATTGTCGGCAAAAGCGCAGCCCTGCAGAAAGTCCTGGAACAAGTCGCGATCGTTGCACCAACCGATTCCACCGTCCTGCTTCACGGAGAAACAGGCACCGGAAAGGAATTGATCGCACGCGCGATACACAACCTTAGCTCTCGACGCGAACGCCCCTATGTGCGCATGAACTGCGCCGCGATCCCCTCGGGACTGCTGGAAAGCGAACTGTTCGGGCACGAGAAGGGTGCGTTCACCGGAGCGCTGATACAAAGAAAGGGCCGATTCGAAGTTGCCGACGGAGGCTCGCTATTTCTGGATGAGATCGGCGACATTAGCTTGGAGCTTCAGCCGAAACTGTTGCGGGCTGTGCAAGAGCAGGAGTTCGAACGTCTGGGAAGCACACGGACGATCCAGGTCAATGTGCGGCTGGTTGCCGCCACTCATCGCGATCTCCGAGCCATGATTCGAGACGAAAAGTTTCGCGAAGACCTTTTCTATCGCTTCAATGTCTTCCCGATTGAAATTCCGCCTCTTCGCGAGCGGCGCGAGGACATTCCTCTGCTGGTGAACTACTTTGTGTCGAAGTTCTCCGGGCGCATGGGGAGACAGATAACGTCCATTCCTAAACGCGCTATGGAAATTCTGACAAACTGTCCGTGGAAGGGAAACATCAGGGAACTGGCGAATTTTATCGAACGTGCTGTCATTCTCTCACGTGGTTATGAGCTGGACGTGCCGGCTTCCGAGCTCCCCACTTCATCCGAGATCAGTGTTGCTATGGGAACACCCTCTACGTTTCGACAAGCCGAATCCTGTGTAATCATCGACGCTTTGAGAGCAGCATCGGGACGGATTGCAGGCAAGGGGGGAGCGGCCGAACGTCTCGGGTTGAAGCGTACTACCCTGCAAAACAAGATTCGTCGCTTGGGGATTTCGAAGGCGAGTTATTGCCAATAGTGCATTGCGCCTCGACTGGCGATGGACGAATGGACGCGCGGATCTGGCCGCCAGCTTGCACAACATATCGCCTACTTCCGACGTGTCGCATAGCTGAAGTGTTCCTGCGCCTTTCGAGCACGACCGCATAGAGCAACCGAGCTTCGTGATCGCCGTGGTGGATGGTCATGACATCCTCGTATCCTTAAGCCCAATACTGCCCCCACAGCAAGAAGACGCAAGACGCAAGAGACGAATTGTTTCTAGAGGGCGTGCAAAGCATTGTGGTCGTCTTCCAATGGCTTCATGTGCTGGTAGTCAAGCCAAGTCATGGCAAGGCAATTTGCGGCGAGCACCACCGCGCGGGACACATTGAGGCGGAGACTGCAGTCCTGTATGGATGAGCGGATTGCAATTCTGAGCACCAGAATTGCGCGGCAGAGTGGATCCAGCTCCGCAATGATTTTCTGGGCATCCATTCGAAGAATCAGAGCAAGACTAGCTGCCCGTCCCTCATTATCTAAATGGCATAGATGATCGACATGCGGGCATCGTCGTTCTTTGTACATCGCTTCACACGCGCGAATCGCCATTCCTTGGAGCGATATCGCACGGGCAATCGTCGCAGCCTTGGCCCACTCGAGAAGCCAATTCCGGAAAGGATTGTTTCCCTGAAGCGTGGTATCACAAGCCTGTGCGACTGCTTGTTCCGCTGTCGTTCGGTCCGCCGTAATGAAGAACGCGAGCCTATCCAGAAGCTTTGTTTCATTCTGAAAGCAGGCTATGATTTCGGCTGCTGATGCATGATTGCGAGTCATCCACAGCCGTTGCACTCGAATTGAACCAGGACATTTATTTCTCCTCTTTTCCGGGGCCGCCCTGACCTGGCTTCAACCTGCATGGAAATGCCTGATTGAGGAGTTATCCCCCTCATTCCCATACGACCGTGCGCGCCTTCTCTGCCTGCACGATAAGCCCAGCCTTTCGCATACAGCAGTTGTGTAAATACCGCTGGCGGCAAATAGTGCGCCGACACTCCCCAACCAACTCAGCAAACGCTCGCCGGCTGAATCGATATAGCTAACCTCCGTGAGGTCGACGACTAGTCCTTTCGGCACCACGTCAGCCGTGACTAGGCACCTGGCCTGCTCGGCCCACTCACCGACGAGCTTGCCTTCCATCTTCAGGGTCGGACCATTCGCTAACCACAGAATTTCTGCGCGGAACATGGTTTACCCTCGGCAGTCTTCTTTTGCTCTCCCTGTCTATTAGCAATGCAAGTTGTACGCCAATGCTGCAGCCGTTATCTGATTGATGGGACTGCCTGATACAAAGAGTGAATTCGGCCGGTTTGCCGCAATGCGGTCATTGTCCGCACGCGGGCAGGTGAGGTCGGTTAGCGAGCCGATGGAGAGAACAGCCGCAGGGAGCGCTTTGAACATGCTGCGAAAAAAGCCTGCGGAAGGAGGAATGGCTGGATGCGGCCCTGTCGCGCTCAGTCCCCAATGGAAGTCCCACCTACACGTAGAACTGGCGTGCCGACACATGCCCCACAGAGTGAACCGAAGAGCGCGTCGACATGTGCGCGCTTCAGATGAGGAAGTGGCGGGCATGGAGCCCGCCACCGGGGGAGTGGTCAGCTGAGATTTTAATGTGACCGTTATGCCCGATAATGAGCATGTCAATTGCCAACCGCAAAAGAGGCGCTGCCGCTTAGCTGATCTGCTAAGGCTCTCTCATAAAACGCCATCCATGTTGAATTGTTGAAGAGAACCGAAGACGAAAAGGTCTAACTGGATGACAGGTTTCGCACTTCCATGTACTTCAAGGATGGCTCAATCGGTGAGCGCCGAGAACCGTTCGCTGCAGCGTTCCAGGCGTGCCAGCAACTGCCGCAATTCGGGCAAATGGCCAAATTGTGGGCGGAACGGCTGATTTGAGCTCGGCGCGCAGGACCCACGCTGGTGTCGCTAACGCTGGTGAATGCCCCACCTATTTAGGAGTGTTTTAACCTCGGTCAACAGATCCGTCTCAATCGACTGGCCATTTGACCGATTCCAGGAAATGTAAATAGTTACCCAAACGGCCGAGCGGTTGCCTAGGGCAGGCAAACAGAAGATCGCGCCAGAATGAGAGTCGATGCTGTACGTGAGGGAATTTACGCTAACGGCTAGATCTGCCGGCATAAGGTTCGCGATTGACAGCAACACGTCCCTGACATTCCGACATATAGGGCATGCGGGATCGACGTGCTTCCGGTCGGACGCGTGAGAACCAATCAACTCCACTTCAAAGCCGACCAGACGGCGCTCGCCATGTGTCTGTTCAAATTGCGGCCAAAATTGCCAAAATACACCGTATTCGGCTACGAGAGATTGCACCCGTGTGTTCAGCGATGGTGATGACATGTGCACCTGTTCACAAGATTGCAAATAGCTTGCCACTCGTTTTTCGACCCGTAGCGGCCGCTGACTCACCAGGATTCGACACTTGTCACAGTTCGCTCTGGCCTTGGCGAGCTTCGGTGCAAAAGAACATTCTGCAAGGCACCGAATGTCGACGTCTTGCTTCTGTTCATTTCCATAACCCCGAATATGTAACGCGTGCATTTAGCTCGCTTTTCGTCATTTGTTTTCTAGTCTTGTCGTCGACTACTAGCTGATTCACCAGGAAAATACTCATCCCGCAATTGCTGTTGCTGCAACTGTGGGCTAGTTCCGCAGGAACGCATAGTTCCAGGTTCACGCAGTGGGCTCTGAAGCTGCGGACCCGAACCCAATTGTGGTGTCGATTTGACCTTCTCGTCATTCTCACTCTGTGTGTGTTCATGCTCTTTTTCCATCTCACAGGCAATTCGAAACCGGATCAAGACAGGAGTGAGTGGCAGCCGACGCTCAATCGACATGGTTTCCAGTGAATATGCAAATTTCGCTCCGCAGTCACAGCACACTTTATATGTCTCGCCTTTCAGCGTGAACACACGGCTGAGGTGAACGTGGTGACACCCAAACAGGAAATCAAGGATAGCTAGGAGCATTGCCATAAATCTCCTCTTTGCGAGTTGGGCGTGTTTTGATCGCGTGATCGCTTGCGAACGTCGAACAGCCCCTTTTTCCAAGATGTGAAGGTAAACAACAAGCCGACTCCCTTAATATGGAACTGAATTCAACCCTGACACTGCAGGCCGCCCACCATTTCAGGCGTGTCCCTTAAGCCGTTGGTTCTTGGTGCAATTCCCGGCATTCTGCCCGCGCGGGCTGTCCTGACCTTTCGAGGGCACTGCCGCAATGTGGGCACCGATCTATGGGCCCGATGCTCGTCCATGCCCCGGCAATTCAGTGATTTGCCGCGCTATGCCTTTGGCGAGCGAAGTGCGATTGCACGGCTGTACGAACTGTTGCGCAAGCCGCTACCGTGCTGAAGCACAAAAGCGACGAAGGAGTCGAGATGTACTCCACAACATCTCTGGATGGCGTTCCAACCATCCAGCGAAACGGACACAATGTCCTGGGCGTCTGGGATGAGAATTGGGAGTTTGCGAATGAGATCTGCGATCTGCTCAATTCCTTTGAAGACGATCCGAACATCTTTCTAACTGAGCACGATCGGAAATGGCTGAAGGCGATGGATCGCGCCTTCAGGAAGGTGCAGCATGCCTGATCCCAAGACTGCCGCGAGCGTTTCCATTGTCGTGCCGTTTCATAACGAAGAACCCAACGTCATCGAAATGTACGGGCGATTGCACGCCGTTATGGAGGCCCTTGGTCGCAATCACCAGTTCGTTTTTGTAGACGATGGGAGCACCGACCTCACGTACAAGCTGCTAAAGGAACTCGCAGTAATCGATCCTCGCGTGACGGTGGTTCGGTTGCGCCGAAACTTCGGTCAAACCGGAGCGCTGGCGGCTGGATTTGCGCATAGCACGGGCGACTACGTGATCGCCATGGATGGCGATCTTCAGCATGATCCCGCGGAGATTCCTGGGTTCCTCGAAAAAATCGAAGAGGGCTACGACATCGTGAGCGGGTGGCGCAGTCATCGCATCGACAATTTGCTGCTCCGAAAGATTCCTTCCCGCTGCGCCAATTGGCTGATGGCCAAGCTCAGCGGCGTCGACATTCACGACTTTGGAACCACGTTCAAGGCGTACCGGGGCGAGTTGCTACGACAATTGCCGCTGTATGGTGAAATGCACCGGTTCATCCCGGCTATGGCTTCATTCTATGGAGCCTCAATATGTGAGATACCCATTCAAAACAACCATCGGAAACACGGCGAATCGCACTACAACATTTCTCGCACTTTCCGGGTGTTTTTCGATCTCATGACGATTCGATTCCTCCTGCGTTACATGTCGCGGCCGCTGCATTTCTTCGGCCGGCTGGGCGCAATCAACATGGGTTTGGGCTCGGCCATCGCACTCTGGCTCTTGATCTGGAAAGTCGTTACAGGAATCGATGTTCTGCAGCAACACGGGTTATTGCTGGTGTTTGCGGCCGTTCTGACATTGGTAGGGCTTCAGCTAATAGCGCTCGGACTCCTGGGTGAGTTGGGGGTGTGGCAGTACTTCAATCGATCTGAGCGCAGGCCTTACGCTGTCTCTGAGGTGCTTGATCAGCAAGCCAATCGGACATCGAAGGTGAATTCGTGAGCACACGTGGAAGTTCGCGGAACACGAAAGAGTTCAATCCATTGGGCACGGAATCATCCGATTGCATTCGCGCCGTAAGCCGGAGCATTTGTGCTGAATGAGTTTCAATATCGTTGTCTTGGGCGGTATCGGGAGCCGGCGATTGTACTCCTGCTGACGTTGCTGGCATTCGCAGTTCGCGTCTACCGGGTTGACTTCAACAGTCTGTCGGAGGACGAGTCGGCGAAATGGGCGGCCGTTCAAGAGTATCGGCACGGACACTTTGCCGGGGTCAATAGCGAGCACCCGATGTTGCCAAAGGTTCTTGCTTGGGCGAGCCTGACAGCGGGCGAACGCTGGAGTCGGGTCGCCGCCGTGCATGACTGGCCTTCGCTGAAGCCCGAGGGCTGGCTTCGTATGCCCAACGTGCTGTTTGGCGCCGCTACCACGGCGATCCTCTTCTTGTTTTGCCGTCGAATGATGGGTGTTGCCGGTTCTTTTGCGGCGAGTCTTTTCTGGGCAATTGCGCCGCTGCCAGTCGCGCTGAATCGACTCACGAAGGAGGAAACGCCGCTCACCTTTTTCACCTTGCTGGCCTGTTACTTCTACTGTCGCGCCCAACAGGCAGATGTGGACCAGAGTGCGCGGCGATGGTATGACCTGAGCGCCGTCGGCTTTGGTCTGGCTTTAGCCTCGCAGTACATTCTTCACCTTCTTGGTTTGAACGCGATGGCCTGGTTTCTTGCCGGAAAGAATGGGGCTGAGTCGCAAGCCGTCTCAATTCAGCTACAAACGGTTTTTCCTTGTAATGTTCGTTGCCTTTGTTGTGGTGAACCCGGTCATTCTCTCTCCGGCGAACTTCAATGCCATCTTGCATTGGCTGCATCATGACGGGGTGAGGCACAGTGGCTACGATTTCGACGGCACGCTGTATATGAACTTTCCCGCGCGTCTGTTTGCTGGCGTGCCGTGGTTCTACTATCTCTGGCTGGTGGTGGTAAAGACACCGATTCCGATCCTCATGGCCGTCATTGTTGGCTCCGCACTGCTTTTGCGAGATCGCCGGACACTCGCGTCGTGCTTTTTTCTATCGCTCGGGATGGTTCAATTAGTTGGGCTGTCTGTCAGCGGAGCCAAATGGATCCGATATTCACTTCCGCTCCTGCCCTTCCTCTACTTGGCAGGCGGATATGCGGTGCAACAAACACTAAAGGCCGCGAAAGGAAAAGTCTTGTTCCAGGCCCTTGTGGGTCCTGCCGCCGTCATTTTGCTTGGATGGCCGCTCCTTCAATTGCAGTCTTGGGCCCCCTACTATTCGTTCTACCTGAACTCAATTGGCGGAGACAGACAGAACATCACACGCTACTTTGCACTGGATGAGGTTTCCGAGTTTGACACGCGCGAAGTAGCGCAAAAGGTTTGTCCGTTCGCCCCAGTTGCGACGACGGTAGCAACCGCAAGACCGATGAGCATGGCCTATTACCTGCGGGCCTGCGGGCGTGCGGACCTTCAGATTATGCCGCTTTACGACACGCATTATGCACCGAGGGACGGAGATCTGATCGTGCTTGAGCCTTCGCGCCGCTTCTTTGAGACACAGCGATTTTTCGACGCTTTGGGAAACTCTGGGATGCCCCATAGTGAAATCCGCGTCGGACCGGTTTCGGCGAGCACGATTTATCTCTTCGATCCGTCCGTGCTGGGACCAAAGAGCGGGAAGGAAGAGTTCACGCTAACCCAGTTGCGGGGCGCGCTACCTCGGTTCGAGAACGATTCTCAAGAAACCGCATCGACAAACGCGAGCAGGTTTGAATTCTCAGATCTCACCAGGAGACTTTTACAATGACTCGGCTTTACCACGCAAGGAAGTTCGATGGGCGCTGGTTTGTGCGCGCATTCGCTTTGTTGTTTATCGGCCTCCCGGCAGTTGCACAGCAGGCAAATGTATCTGCACCTCTGACCGCTGATGAGGTGATGGGACGCGTAGTAGAGATGAACGAAGTGCGTGCCAAAGCGCTGGAGAGTTATTCCAGTGTTCGCAGCTATCACCTGGAGTGCCACTGTCTGTCACACAAGAAGGCCGACATGGTTGTACGCACCGACTACCAGGCACCGAATAAAAAAGAGTTCACGATCGTGTCAGAGAGCGGCTCTGGCACGGTGCGAGACCGTGTGTTCAAGAAACTCCTGGAGGCGGAACAAGAATCAATGCGGGCCGAGAATCAGCAGCGTTCCGCCATAACGCCCGAGAACTATACATTTCAACTGTCTAAGTACGAGAAGACCGATACGGACGAATTCTACGTGCTCGATGTCCAGCCCCGAAGCAAGAACAAGTTTCTGTTTAAAGGCCGAATTTGGGTGAATGCAAAAGACTTCGCCATCACTCGAGTCGAGGGCGAACCAGCGGTCAACCCTTCCTGGTGGACCGTCAGAACTGACTTCAAGCGCAGCTACCAGAAGATCGGTGACTTCTGGTTGCCGGAATCGAACGAGAGCGAAACCAAGGTTCGTGTCTTCGGCACAGCGGTTCTAAGCATTGAATATCGCGATTACCGGATCACGCAGGCTGGAGGCGCAACCCTAGCCTTCCCCCATAGCGAAGCACTAGCAGCTACAGTAGTCGAAGAGTTCTGAAAAAAAACATCGACGTGCGCTGCATTCGTGCATTTGTGGTTCGGTGCTCCTAATGATCCCTACGGCAATCCCACTAGCATAAAGCACCCCGGGGTGCGTTCGTGCAATCGGACGTTGGTCGGGGCATATTGCGATCTTCGGGCCATCCCAAGAAAAGGGGAGCTGGCGAAGCGCGGAGAATGCACCGACTATCCATCACTCGGCTGACACAATTGAGAACGTCAATCAATGGCATAACTGGTGGGCGGATCGAGGCTGTTCAGGAAATCTGTTCCCCAGCTATCCGTTTTGATGTTTCACCGAACACACCCGATTTTGCGCATCCGTTGTGCCCAAACCGCATCTGCTGATGACCTTTTGCTGGCAACTGCCCTCATCTGGGCACACCGGGATGCGATTTCAATGGTCCATGTCCCTTTCCTGCAACGACTTCCACTTGGCCCACAAGATGCTTTTACTAGATGCGTTGATGAGGCAAGCCTTGACGTTCTGGCCTGATGCGCTTGGCACTTAATGACAGGGAGAGCGGCGCTGCTGGAAAGGGATCAATGTAGATGGCAACTTGTGACCAACCTTCGGAATTAGTTTATCGGATTGCGTACCCGAGCGTTCAGCGGCTTGGGTCGCGAATTGATCGGCGGATTGCATCATTGCCGGCGCAAGGGGAAAAGCAGCTTCCGGTCCCTTCCAGTCAGCAAGGAATAGAAGAGGGTTCCTTATTTCGCGAAATTGAATCGGGCGCGAAGTTAAAACGAAATCCCTGGGCCGGAGCAGGCGCCCTGGCCCTGCAGTGTCTCTTGTTGCTGGCAGTAGTTGTCGTTCCGCTGTTTCGCACGGATCCACTCCCCAAGAGAGAAACGCTGACGATGTTGTACTTACAGGCGCCGCCGCTCGCGGCTGGCAATGCCACGAAGCTTCGAGCACCCACACCTCCGTCTCCGTCGATATCTACCCCGGCAAGCACTGCCATTCCCGCACCAGTGCATAAAACGCAAGAAGCGCCGCCACCTCCAGTCGGCACAACGGACGGTGTCGTTGGGGGAATTCCTGGCGGAGTGATCGGCGGAATTCCTGGTGGAGCACTTAGCGAAGCTCTCAGTAGCACTCGCGGCGTGCCTGTCCCAGTGAAAACGTTCGATCCCCCGCCGGTCAAGAGAATCCGTGTCGCCTCCCGGGTAGTCGAGGCAAACCTGATTCACGACGTTTCGCCCCAGTATCCGCCGGAGGCTGGCCGGGCGCGCATTGAAGGAACAGTAGTTCTGCTGGCCGTGATCGGCACCGATGGCAGCGTGAAGGATGTACGGGTCGAGAATGGTTTACCAATACTCATACAGGCCGCTATCGATGCGGTGAAGCAATGGCGTTACAAACCGTACCTGGTAGACGGGGAACCGGTTGAAGTTGACTCCCGAATCACGATTAATTTCACGCTGACGGGAGCTTAGGAGTATCCACAATGCTGCAAAATAGACACACCTCACCCAACCGACGTTTGGCATCGCTCCTGAAGCGGGCACATCTATTGCTGCTGTTCGTCCTCAGTGGAATGATCCTTGTGGTACCCATTTCTGCGCAGTCTTTCACAACGGCAGACACGAAAACAGGCAGCATCCTCGGTACAGTCGTTGACACCAGCGACGATCCGATTCCCGGCGCCAACGTGGTTCTTCAAGGATCGGCTGGCGACCGTGTCACGGCCGTCACCAAAGACGACGGAGGCTTTGCCTTCGACCAGGCCCCGGCCGGAGTCGCCTATCAGATCACCGTCACCGCCGAAGGATTTGCAGACTGGAACTCATCCATTACAGTCGAACCGGGTCAAAACAAGACGCTACCCGAGATTAGACTTCGCATCCTGGCTGTGCAGCGGGCAGTCACCGTGAGTTACTCCTCAAAAGAGGTTGCTACCCAACAGCTCAAAGCTGAAGAGCAGCAACGCGTTCTCGGCTTTATACCGAATCTTTTTGTGACCTACGAACCCCATCCCGAGCCTCTCACCACGAAGATGAAGTTCCACCTGGCATACAAAAGCATCACCAATCCATTTTTCTTCGGACGCACGGTCGCTTGGGCTGGCGTCCAACAGGCTCGTGACAATCCCAGTGAATGGCAGCAAGGCGCGAAAGGATATAGCAAGCGGTTGGCAGCTGGCTTCGCCGACGGCGTTACCGGAGGCTTGATCAGCAACGCTATTCTGCCATCGCTTCTGCATCAGGATCCTCGCTATTTCTACCAGGGTACCGGCACGAAGAAGTCTCGGGCTCTTCATGCTATGTGGGCTCCATTTGTCTGCAAGGGAGATAACGGGGCATGGCAGCCGAATTATTCTCAGTTGGGCGGCAGTTTAATTGCATATTCCATTTCTACCGCCTACTACCCTAGTTCAAATCGTACTGCCGGGCATGTATTCCAGACTTTTGGGATAGATCTGGGTCTGCATGTCGTTGGCAGTCTGGCTCAGGAGTTCATCTTCGACAAATTCACAAGCAGAGGTAAGCATTGACTTCGAGACTCCGCAAGGGCGGACTTCGTTTGACGGGAGTTCGAGGTCGATTTCTTAAGAGATGTCTCCGTGGCAACGGGATGTCGCGATCTCGATGATTGGCTCAAAGCCGAGTCAGACGTGACTGTAAAGGTTAATCGGCACTCAGCGATCGACCACCACTGAAACGAGTTTATGCCGGCCCGCCGGAAATAGTGACAAGGGGCGAAATTTGCGATGCGCGTTGGCCTGGCCCTCCCCCATCGCGCCAAGCGGCCATACGCGGCGCACGCCCCTCCGACGGCTTCAAGGCCGAAAGCGATTCTGCTCGAAAATCTGGAGGAGGCGTTCGTACGAAGATTCTCTATTTCAATCCCGAATCTGTTCATGCCAAGTACGTCGACATCATCAGGCAGCAAGGACACGATGTGACGACCGCGAGCAGCGGCGCCCACGCACTCGAATTGATGCGCAGACAAATCTTTGATGTTCTCGTTATGGATTGTGCGCAAGATACGCTGGACATTCAGAACTTCACGGCTAAGGCGCAAGGCTTGCAACCATCGCTAGCGGTGTTTCTCGCGGACGAGTGGGGCGATGAGCTTGTAACCGGCTTGGGAGAATTTGGACATGTGCTCACGATGTTGGAAGATGATGAGTGTGCCCGGCTTGCGGCTGAGAGCCGCATAGACTGATGCCGAACGATAGTGTGCGCGTACGAGAGTCAGTGAATTCCGCCACGTGATTTCCAGAGACACAACCCTTGCTTCAACATTGTCTTCTTGGTCAGTAATCGTCGATAGCTCCTAACTGATGCCTTTGTCCCGGGTCCGCACGTGGAATCTGTCAAGCGAGACTGATTCGGCAAGCTAAGCCGCTTCCGCACGGTAAAGGCAACGATTAAGCTGGCTTTCCTCATTTTCGAGAGGCTTGCTCTTGGCTTCGAGTTGATTCATCGCAGCCATCAGTAAAACTTCGGCAAGAGTGAAGCCGCGGAGCGTGTTTTGTGTGATCTTGAACATGACCGACCCTGTCGTGATCAACACCTCGGACGCTGCAGGTCGCATTCCAATCTGCGTTTCCGCTAAGTGCCTCACACTCTTACGCGGCGACCATCTTGGTGACGGATGCTCTGCCCAGTTCAGGTCAACGCCCGAATATGGGCACACTGCAGGGGTCATACACTCGTTCATCTCCTTCACGCAGAGCAATTTACGGCGATTCTTATTTGGCGCCTGCCTTGCACTTTCTACAGGGACCGGTGTTTCGTGGAAGTGCTCTTACCTAACAACAAGCACCGGAGAAACGAGATTATGTGCGGGGATTCAGGAAACTCGTAGCGTTACCTCTAATCTTGGCTGCCATGGGTCTAGCTCATCCGCCGTCTGCCCGAGGGCAGGCAAAGGTGTTGAGCGAAGAAGCCAACATCCGCTTCGGCAACACTACGCCGCGGAGCGTGTGCCAAAACTCTAACGCTGATGAGAGCGTCCAAGCTGCACTTCGCCTGGTCTGCCTTAGAGAGCGCCTCGGAGCGGAAGACATCACTCTGCGCAACGTTATCGTGATCGGGTTTGTTGGAGGGTTCGTTAGGCACGATGACGCGAGGCATCCTGAAGTGAGGTTCGCCGGATTGCTGCGCGAGAGATATCCATCAGGGGTGCATGCGGAAGTGTTCTCGAACCACGATGGGAAGAACGCTCTGCGGCGAGTACTGCAGCTGTTGGACGCGAATCGCGATGGCCTGCTCACGGCCGATGAAAAGGAACAAGCAAGCATCATTATCTATGGGCACAGTTGGGGTGGTTCGCAGACTGTCACATTGGCACGGCAATTAGGGCAGCAGGGCGTTCCAGTGTCGCTGACGATCCAGGTGGACAGCGTCCATAAACCAGGCCACGACGATGCGGTGATTCCGCCGAACGTTCGCAATGCCCTCAACTTCTACCAGACAAAAGGTCTTATCCACGGGCGGTCGAGTATTCGTTCGGCTGATCCCAGCCGCACGAACATAATCGGTAACTTTCAGAAGACGTATCAGGATCGTCGAATCAATTGCGACAACTATCCCTGGATTGCGCGCCACCTGAATAAACCACATCACGAAATCGAGAATGATCCCCTGGTCTGGGAACAGATTGCATCGATGATCGACACCGAACTGTCGAAGCGCAAGGCAGCACCTGAAGCGTCCTTCGCTTCCACTTTCCCGCGTAGGAAGTAGGACTAAAGATGAACTCGGCTTCTCCTCCTCCATTCGACGACGGGTATAGCGCTTCAGGTGTTGTTGTTTTCAGCTGTGTACTCGTGGTCGGCGCATATTGTTTGTGTCCGAGCGCATTTGCGCAGACATCGGATTCCCGAACAGCGGAGGAGGCAAGCAAGTCGTGGACAGCCACGACAGACTTGAAGAACGACTATCTAGCTCCCGAGCGTATGCCCGTGCGCATCATCGAAAGCCACAGCGAGAATAGCAACCGTACGCTGGACAAGCGATCGGTTGAGATCCGCAGGACCGATGGATATTTCGAACCTTATCAGGACATCGAACGCGAAACCGTACAAGTAGACGGCAGCACAGTGCGCACAACGACGCGAACGTTCGCTCGAGATGTGAATAAAGCGAAAGCGCTGGTGCAGATAACAGAAGAAGAGCAGCGTACTCTACCCAGCGGTGAGTCGAAAACGGTAAGGATCACCTCAAATCCTGATGTGAACGGCAAGCTTCAAGTCAGCGAGCGAGACACCGCTCAGAGCAAGAGACTCGCTGAACATGTGGAAGAAACGCAGACCACGGTTGAGTTGTTGAGCATCAATGGGGGCCTCGCTCCCGCGGTGAAGACGCGCGAAATCCGAAAGAGAAACGCTAACGATACAGTTCAATCTGAAAAATCCACACTCCTTCTTGATGGCGGCGGGAGGTGGCAAGTGAATGAAATTCGGCAAACTACGAGCAGGCGGGAGGGCGATAGCTGCATCACTGAAGAGCGGATTTCACGGCTCGATTCCGAAGGCAAGCTAAGCGAGATCTCTCGAGTGGTGACGCAGGATCCCGAGACCTCCGTTGGAGAAAAGCGCAACACGGTGGAAACCTATTCCATAGATGTCCTGGGGACTGCTCGGGACGGGAATCTTCACCTGGTTGAGCGTGTAAGCACCTCCAGCCAGAGCAATGCAAGTGGCACGCGGACCACTGAACAGAAAGTGGAGCAGCTCAATGCCGGCGATCCCGCCGCAGGTCTTCGCGTATCTGTATTGGTTAACGACAAGGTCGTGCCCGGCCCCTCGGGAGAACAGTCCACCGTAACCATTCGAGGGCGCGATTTGAACGGCGGTTTCAGCATAGTCTCGGTTGATACGACGAAATCGGATCGGATTCCCACGATTCATTTTCAGCAAACGCCCTCCGACAACCGAAATAAAACAACACTTACCGATGTGTGTCGCCACCTCTGCAGCCAATCGACAAACGGCAAGCATCGTTTTGCTGCCCTAATTCGGTCAGTGCCCTTGGCATGTCATGCAAGGCCTGCGTTCGATTTTCCGATCTGATCGAGTAGTACGTGTTTTCATCCACCTCCGCGTGTTCGGGTGTGGCCCCCGGATTGCGACCACAAATTGCGATCTTCAAGTTCGCGCCAAGGAGTTGGCCATGCTGGGAGAACTGACAAACATCCCGACTGACACACTCATTGACATGCTGTACATGATCCTCGCAGGCGAAGTCGCCATCACTGCAAGGGATGCAGCGGAAATCGAACAAATTCAACGCGAGCTGCAACGCAGAGGCGGAGCGCAAAGCTGGAGCTTTGCAACCATTAACTGAGAGAAGCGAGCAGGTTTTACGGTGAACGTTCGGCCATGCGAAGAGACTGGCACCTGTCGAACCAACCACCGGAATAGCCATTCTTGCTAGTGCCTAATGACGAGGTAAGGAAACTGAAATATGACATTGCTCACACAAAGTGAAGAATTAATCGGATCATTGAGCGCCGAAGGGAAAGCAAGGTCAACCGTTGCGGGTGCGCCGCTCAGCCCAGATGAACTGAGTAGGATCGATGCTTACTGGCGTGCGTGCAAATACCTGGCTTTAGGGATGATCTATCTTCAGGCAAATCCCCTGCTACGGGAACCGCTGAAACCAGAACATATCAAGAACCGGCTGCTCGGCCATTGGGGATCAAGCCCTGGCCTCGCCTTCATCTACACCCATCTGAGTCGTCTTATAAAGAGAGACGACCTCGAGATGATCTTTCTCGCAGGCCCTGGTCACGGCGCTCCGGGAGTTTTAGGTCCGGTCTATCTGGAAGGCACATACAGTGAGATCTACCCCGAAAAGAGCGAGGACGAAAAAGGCCTTCGAGAATTCTTCAAGCAGTTTTCGTTTCCTGGCGGCATAGGCAGTCACTGCACCCCAGAAACGCCCGGGATCGATTCACGAAGGCGGCGAACTTGGCTATGTCCTCTCGCACGCCTGCGGAGCCGCTTTCGACAACCCCGAGCTGATCGTGGCGGCAGTGGTGGGCGACGGCGAAGCCGAAACTGGCCCGCTGGCGACCTCATGGCACATCAGCAAGTTTCTGAATCCAATCCGCGATGGGGCCGTTCTGCCCATACTTCACCTCAACGGATACAAGATCAACAACCCGACTCTGCTGGCGCGGATTACTCACGAAGAACTGGAGGATCTTGTTGCGCGGATATGGCTGGAATCCCTACTTTGTGGAAGGATCCGATCACGACAGCATGCATCAGGCAATGGCCGCGACGTTTGAGCAGTTGCATCGCGGAAATTAAAGGCCATCAGCAAGAGTGTCGGAAGAGCGGACATTGCAACTCGGCCGCGCTGGCCGATGGTGGTATTGCGCTCGCCAAAGGGTTGGGGCGCCCCAACTGGAAGTTGACGGACATCGGCTGGAAGGATTCTGGCGTTCGCATCAGGTCCCGCTGGCCGACGTGAAGGGTAATCCAGAACACCTGCGCCTGCTTGAGACCTGGCTGCGATCATTTAAGCCCGAAGAGCTCTTCGACGAAAGCGGAAGGGTGCGACCGGAGATTGCCGAAATTGCGCCATCAGGTCGGCGCCGCATGAGCGCCAGTCCGCACGCGAATGCAGAGCTCAGGAAAAAACTGCGGTTGCCCGAGTTCCGCGATTATGCCGTCAAGATCGACCGCCCAGGAAACACCGAAGTAGAGAACGTCCCGCCACTGGGACGTTTTCTGCGCGATGTAATGAAGTGGAACATGGACAGCTTTCGAGTGTTCGCGCCAGACGAGAACACGTCCAACAAGCTTGATGCGATTTATGAGGTGTCGAAGAAATTCTGGATCGCTGAAAGTTTCCCCGAGGACCGTGATGGAACAGAACTGTCTTCGGACGGACGAGTTGTCGAAATGTTGAGCGAGCACACGATGGAGGGCATGCTCGAGGGCTACTTGCTTACCGGTCGAAACGGCTTTCTTTCATCTTACGAAGCCTTCGTTCATGTGATTGACTCGATGTTCAATCAGCATGCCAAGTGGTTATCCATCTGCAACCAACTATCCTGGCGCCGCAAGATCGCATCGTTGAATCTTCTCATTACCTCAACCGTGTGGCGTCAGGATCACAATGGCTTCACGCACCAGGATCCTGGGATTCCTGGATGTAGTGCTCAACAAGAGTGCCGCGGTCACGCGCATCTATCTGCCGCCGGATGCCAACTGTCTGTTGTCTGTGGCCGATCATTGCCTGCGCTCGGAAAACTACATCAACGTCATCGTCTCGGACAAACAGAAGCACCTGCAGTATCTCGGACATTGATGCCGCGATTACCCACTGCACAAAAGGCATTGGCATCTGGAATTGGGCCAGCAATGATGAAGGTACCGAACCCGATGTCGTCTTTGCTGCTGCCGGGGACATCCCTACCCAGGAAGCTCTGGCCGCGACCGCACTGCTCAGGGAGCGCTTCCCGGATCTCAAAATCCGATTCGTCAATGTCGTTGACCTGTTCAAGCTGCAACCGAGCACGGAACATCCGCATGGCTTAACGGACGCGGACTTCGATTCTCTGTTTACGACCGACAAGCCGATCATCTTCAACTTCCATGGCTATCCCTGGCTGATTCACCGCCTCGCCTACCGCCGCACCAACCATCGGAATCTGCACGTGCGCGGTTACAAGGAGAAGGGCAACATCAATACGCCGATGGAGCTGGCGATCAACAACCAGACGGACCGGTTCAGTCTCGCCATCGACGCGATTGACCGCATCCCGAAACTGCAGCGAATCGGGGCGCATGCCAAAGAGGAATTCCGCGATTGCCAGATTGCCTGCCGCCGCTATGCCTACGAGTACGGAATCGACAGTCCTGAGATCAGCGGCTGGAAGTGGCCTTACGAAAAGAAATGAAGCGAGCGATTAGCAACAATGGCTATGGACTGCGACCCTTTTGGGGATCGCAGCACGTGCGAACTACAACCTTTGCGGGTCAGCAAAAATATCCCGATGAAACTGTGCCGCCGACACCGCATTTTCTCACATTGGAGAGGACTTGATCATGAATTCTAAGGCTGCAAAGCAGCGCGTAATACCCGTCACCGAGAAGCTTACTGCCAAGTACGGATGCGGTCCCGTGCACTTCTCCGGAACGGACGAAGCGCTGTATGAACGGCACCTGCTCTTCGACAGTGGCGTCGATCTCGCGGCGGCGACGGCGCGCGACCGGTTCGAGGCGCTTGCCCGGTCCGTGCGCGATGTTCTGTCTCAGCGATGGCTTTTGACCGAGAAGACATACGAGGAGACAGAATCCCAAGCGGCTCTACTACCTCTCGATGGAGTTTCTCATCGGCCGCTCGCTCGCAAACAACGTTGCGAATCTTCTGCTCGCTCCACTCACAGACCAGTTCATCCAGGACAAGAAACTGAATCTGCTCGAGATCTTGGAGCAGGAGCCCGATGCCGGCCTGGGAAACGGCGGTCTTGGACGTTTGGCCGCATGCTTCATTGAATCCGCTGCCACATTGCAGCTTCCGGCTATGGGATACGGACTGCGATATGAATACGGCATCTTCAAACAATCAATCCAGAATGGATGCGCAACAGGAAATGCCGGACAACTGGCTCCGTTCTCCCGACCCGTGGGAGATCGCCCGCCCGAACGAGAAGGTGGAAGTCAACTTCGGTTGCTCGTTCGAGCTCAGCGGCGGCAGTTTGCGCCCAGTACCGGGCCGTCCATCGACTCTGATCGGCATCCCCTTCGATCGCCCCGTGATCGGGTACGGCGGATCCACCATCAACACACTCCGCCTCTGGGCCGCGGCAGCGCCCGACTACTTCAACTTTGAAGAGTTCTCTCACGGCGATTTCGTAGAGGCATTTACTCAGACCCTGTCGGCTGAAACCCTGACACGCGTCCTTTACCCCGACGATTCAAGAGTCATGGGCCAAGGCCTGCGCCTCATGCAGGAGTACTTTCTTGTAGCCTGCTCACTGGCCGATGCGGTTCGCCGCTTCCAACGCAGCAACTCGGATTGGCGCTTGTTTGCAGACAAAGTCGCGATTCAGATGAACGACACGCATCCGGCTCTGGCCGTGCCGGAGCTGATGCGAATCCTCGTTGACCAGGTACACCTTGGATTGGGACGAGGCCTGGCACATCACGCAGAACACACTGGCGTACACCAATCACACCTTGTTGCCCGAAGCGCTCGAAAAATGGCCCGTGGCGTGGCTTGAAGAAATGCTGCCCAGGCAGCTCGAGATCATCTACGAAATCAATCGCCGTTTTCTGGGCGATGTTCGCGGGCGGTTTCCGGGCGACCAGGAACGGATTCAGCGCGTGAGCCTTATCGAAGATGGTACCGCTAAGAAAGTTCGCATGGCCAATCTGGCGGTCGTAGGTTCCCACAGCACCAACGGAGTCGCAGAGATTCACTCCAATCTGTTGCGCGAGACGACACTCAAAGACCTGGCGGAGATCTTTCCCGAACGTTTCAACAACAAGACGAACGGAGTCACACCCCGGCGCTGGTTGCAACTGTGCAATCCCGAGACTTTCTCGACTCATCACTGATGCCATCGGAGATGGCTGGATCCGTGATTTAGGCGAGCTCAGCAAGCTGAAAGCATTCACCAAGGACAATGGCTTCCGTGACGACTTCCGCAATGCCAAGCGAAATGCCAAGCGACAATTTTGCGATTGGCTCCGGTGGTCTACAGGGCAGACCCTCGATCCGGATTCGATCTTCGATTGCCAGATCAAACGCATCCACGAGTACAAACGCCAATTTCTAAATGCACTGCGGATTGTTGTGCTCTACAACCGGCTGCGGCAGGACCCCGGGCTGAACATGCATCCACGGACCTTCCTTTTCGCCGGCAAGGCCGCGCCTGCATACCGGCTCGCCAAAGTGATCATCAAATTCATCAACAATCTGGCTCGGCACATCGACGGCGATCCCGCGGTACGCGGGCGGCTAAAAGTAGTATTTCTGCCCGACTACTGCGTCTCGCTTGCGGAGCACCTCATCCCCGCCAGTGAGGTCTCTAACCAGATTTCGACCGCAGGCTATGAAGCCAGCGGCACGAGCAACATGAAGTTCATGATGAACGGCGCATTGACGATCGGCACGCGCGACGGCGCGACGATTGAGATGGCTGCGGAGGCCGGGCGAGGAAAACTTCTTTCTTTTCGGTCTGACGGCGGAGCAGGTGATCGGCAGTCGCGGATGGTACAACCCGCAGTGGCATTACGAACACGAACCCGAGACCCGCCAGGCCCTGGACTTGATCTTCTCGGATTATTTCAGCCGCTATGAGCCGGGCGTCTTCGAGCCTTTGCGCGAAATGTTGCTGACGCACGGCGACCATTACATGCACCTGGCGGACCTGAAGTCATACCTGGAGGCAGACGAGCGGCTGTGCGCGCTTATATGCCGATCCCGACGAGTGGGCGCGCAAAGCCATCTTGAATGTGGCGGGCTCGGGAAAGTTTTCCAGCGACCGCACCATTGCCGAATACGCGGCAGAAATCTGGCGCATGAAGCCATGTCCAATACCGGAGACAACATAATGCCGGGCAGTTCGCCGGCTCGTACCGCGAATTCGAGGTAATACAAACTTTTGCTAGCAGTCCGCTAAGACGGAGCTGACGATGAAAACTGCAAGGAACTAAAAGGAGAAAGAAATACGATGCGGCAAATATCTCGCAACTGGACGGCAAGGTTTGGTGCAGCACTAGTCCTGGCGCTTGTCGGGTGCTCCCTGACGTACGCACAGGACGTAAGAACTAACTATATGCCGGGAACTGATTTTTCCAAATATCGCACTTATACATGGGTCGATGAGATACAAGGCGTGCCCGCAGTAGGTGGGCATCCCGACCAGATCCTGGACAACCAGGTCAAACAGGCCATTGATGCCCAAATGGCCGCCAAGGGCATTAGCAAGGTGGCTGATGGCGGTAAACCGGATCTGCTCCTGGGCTACCAGCTCATGATCGATCAGGAGAAGCAGATAAACGGGTTCGGGGATAGCTGGGGCGGCTGGGGTGGCTTTGGTGGCTGGGGCCCTTGGGGGGAGGCAGCTTTGGCTCCTTCTCGGCAAGTACTTCCAGCACTTACATTGGGACTTTCGTCATTGGCATGTATGACCCGACGGCAAAGAAGCTCGTTTGGATCGGTGGTGCCCAACATGCGATTGAACCCAGCAAGAAACCGGAGAAAAACCAGGAAAGACTCAATAAGGGAGCGCAAAAACTATTGAAGGACTTTCCGCCAGGACGCAGCAAGTAAACACTCCGACGCGGATGGAGACAGACAGTCTGACAGCTACTGTCGCCACACACGCGGTCGAAGCTGTTCAGGAATTACACGCCTCAGGGCGGCAAATACAGCAACGTAGCACAACAGAATGTGTCGAGAAAAATTAGCCAAGTTGATCAGGGTACAGCTATGCACGAGCAGAACCAAATCGAGGGTTTTGACGTTTTTCAGATAATGGGGTGCAACTCATGACGCAACGGAAGGATAGAGACCGGGTGATAGCAGAAATCACACTCTCTCACCTTTTGCGACTGGCAAACGAACATCACTGCTTTGTTAGCCGCAAGCAAGCGCTAAAGTTTCTCAATCAACAGGGACACGCGTTCGAAATGTGGAAGCAAATGATGCAGGCGGGCGAGGATTTTATTGCACGCAGCTTATTAGGGCAGAGCACTAGGCTCAAGTACAAATCCGAGAGTGTCTCGGTCCACACGCTCGGAACGCTACTGACCCTTACGGCGACAGTCTTGTGGCAGCAAAGCCTCGCCGTCCTAAAACGAAGTCCAATTGGTCTCTTTCAGCTTCGAGCCTATCGTTATTCGAAAGAGTTATTCTCTCGTACCCGTCCGCTGCGGGTCAGGTCCTCGCGCAATACCGGCCTCTCTTCCAAGCAATTATTCCAAAATCAGAAAACTTTATTTCGTCCTCCAAGAATAGTGGTGGCTACGCGTAACGTTGCGTCCGTGGACTAGGAACGTTCCGGCACAGTCTGGATCAGCTTCCAGCGACGCGCCATGCGAAGAGCTTTGCGCAGCGTAGCCCGCCAGCGGTTCACCGTGGCAACGCTACAAGTGCGCTCCTCATCCCTTTCGCAGTTGCGCGCAAGCGCCCAAACCGTGAACCTCTGCACCAACAGCCCGAATCTCCCCGTCATCGCGGCCGGTGATTTTAATTTTGACATAACGCAGTCTTGTCCTGCGTCTGCCGTCGCGGACGCACATTTTTATAATCCGTTTGCTGGCGTCAGGATACAAACAACGCGACCTCCACGATTCGGGCGAAGTAAGGCGGTGGACTGGATCTTGGCTAGAGGGACTGTCCGAGCTACTGCGCCGCAGGTGCACAGTTCAATCGACGCATCTGACCATTATCCACTTTCGCTTGAGGTGCACCTTCCACGATAGCCGCAGGTATAGCAAGAGGCTGACGCCTGTAGGGGCATTCCTAGAACCGGGTGTAAAAGTCCGTCGTCACAGAAAAGGTTTCGCGTGTGTCTTGATAATGGATTGTGTTGATCTCTCATGGACAAGGATGGAGTTGCGATCGATCTCAACAGCGGCAACGCCCTCGAAGTTCTCCGAAACCTGGAACGTGAGGATCATGTACCGCGTTCTCTTCTGGCTCTTTGCGGGCAGCCAGATGTAAGTGGATTCACCAAACAACTCACCGTTCGCGACGGCCTCTCGCCGAGGAATGGGAAATGGAGTCGTGCTGAACTCAAAGGCCCGGCAAAACTCGCGACCTTTCCACGGTGCGTGAACGCGACTGTAGGATTCTTCCCAGTTTCCCACCCACGGATAATCCTTGCGCTTGAAGATGTACAGAACCAAGAGCCGTAGGCGTGGATTGCACACCGCAATGAAAGCGTGTTCAATCTGCGGATCTAACAGGTGTGCCGTATAGTGACCGTACTGACCCTTCGCGCTTCTGCGCAGATTCAGCATTCCACCTTCTTTTGTCGGCGCACCAGCCCACTGAAAGTCAGCGTCAGGCTTTAGTGACATGTGCGTGCTGAAGGTTGCGGGACAAACCTTGCTGTGCGTTGCAGGCATGTCAAACACGGTGACGTCCGCTTCCAAGAACGGTGGCCCGAATGTGACGTGATGATTCCAGGAGATTGGCCGATCGAACGTGGATAGGTTCGAAGCAGTCTCTTCGCAATACACGACAGGATATTTGCGATCGAGAGTAATTACGCGGCTTAGGCTCATAAGAGCTTGGGGCAAGTCGGCCTTGTAGACAAGCGTCGGCCTCGGGGCGTTAGGTCGCGATTGTCTGTGCCATTTCACGACCGGAGCCTCTCCATGAGTACTATGGCCGGCGGCAATCTCTTCTGGTGAAGGCGGCCCAAAGAAGTCGAAACTGATACTGTGGCCGGCGATTCCAGCCAACAGTCTGCCTTCCGGGGGTGCGCCATATATTGCCCGGTGCTTGTAACGGCTATATGCGGGAGGGTCGATCGTTTTCCATGTTGGTTTCCACATCGGATTGATTCCGGCAACGGAATTCAGCATCAACTCGCAGATGTGTCCCCCGCCCTCAAGAACCGAAACACTGCCCCACCCGCTGTGAAGCTGAAAGCCCGGTCGGCCATCCAGAAGGTTCGAACGACGGGTTACGGATGAGGCACCCTTAGCTGTTTTCTGCGGAATATGCGTGCGGCCAATCATGCGAAGTTCCCATAACGTGGAAAGCACAGACCTGCACTAGCTGTATGGTTGCGCACCGACGGCTGATCTGCGACTTCATACTCACTGCGGTCCAGCTGTTGAAGACGATTGCGAGCGGGATCGAAGATCCTGTTGAGTAACAGGCCGCCGAACAGCATCGCAGCAAATACAGTCGCCAGCCCGCCGAATAGGCCACGCAACGGTCCCTGCAACACTGATCTTAACCCCTTCAGGTCACCGCAGAGTCGATCAACGCAAGTTATGAGTTGAACTTGGTTCTTCACAATTGCGCTGTCTTACGGATTGAGACGCGCTGCCAGTCAGAGAAGAAACGAGATCGCGCGAACCACAATTCTTAGAGGAGTATGACTCTTGTGTCAACGGAATTGCCTCTATATATCGTTAAAGTTGTATATGGTAACTCTTTCCTCAGAAGCGTAAGATGTCGTTCGCGAGGCCGGGTGAGCGATGGTCCGCAGCGGTTTCGCTCGATACTGAGAGTCAAAGATGCCCCATCATAAGTATCGCCAGATCCTCGAAGCACTCCGCGAAGAAATTGCATCCGGTCGTCACAAACCGGGCAAGCGCTTGCCCAGCGAGGCAGAGCTGGTCAGGCGTTTCGGCGCATCGCGCATGACTGTGTTTCGCGCAATGCACGAGCTACAGTCATTGGGACTCGTCACCCGGCGAGTTGGTTCCGGAACGTATGTATCGTCGAACTCCAAAGCAGGGAGTTATCTGTTTGGCCTGTTGATCCCGGAGTTGGGGCAAACCGAAATTTTCGAAGCGATATGCCAGGGCATGATGGAAGCACAGGAAGCAGCGCATTGCTCTTTGCTGTGGGGGAATGCCGCGCCACAGGAGCACGAGAAAGAGCAAGCGGCCGGGCAACTGTGCGAGCACTACATCTCGCGAAAGGTTTCGGGCGTGTTTTTTGCTCCTGTCGAATTCAGTACCAACAGGTTCCAGGCAAATCACCGGATTGTGGCGGCTTTTGACCGCGCTCGCATCCCAATTGTGCTGCTCGACCGCTGCCTCGAGCCTTATCCCCAGCGCAGCACATACGATTTGGTGGGAATTGACAATCGCCGTACGGGTTATCTGGCCACGGAACACCTGATCAAAGCGGGCGCCAAACGGATCGCCTTCTTTGCCCGGCCCAACTCGGCGCCCACCGTAGACGCTCGCATCGCGGGTTATCGCGAGGCTCTGCTTCTGCAACCGGGAAAGCCTGTTCGCGACATGGTCAACATTGGAGAAGCGACTGACGCAAAGTTCATCAAGTCGATTCTGAAAAAGCAACAGCCGGATGCCTTTGTCTGTGCTAACGATCTTACGGCAGGAAACCTGATGCACACGCTCATGTCGCTTGGTCAGCGTATCCCGGAAGATGTTCGCATTGTCGGCATCGATGATGTGAAGTATGCGCGCCTGCTACCGGTCCCACTCACGACACTGCATCAGCCGTGCCGAGACATAGGGAGAATCGCCATGGCGACAATGCTCGACAGGATTGCCAATCCCGATCTCCCGCCGCGGGATGTGCTCTTAAGATGCGATGTGGTGGTCCGAAAATCGTGCGGGACAGCGATAAAGAGCAACGGCCGCAGCTGATCTACACCGCTTTCCCCCGAGCGCCTTTCCTCGAATGTCGCTGCACCCGCTGCTTGCGTTGTCGCTATGAACGCTCATGCGGTATAGACAACTTTCTAATAGTTGTCTGCAAAATAGCTTGACAAGTCAAAACCGCGAAGACTAATAGTTCCTTCCAGTCGCGGATTGTTTTGGTCCGGTTGTCGTGTCCCGTCCCCGATGACGTTCGAGCACAAGGACCCGGGCCAAGTAACTCGTTTCGCTTGGCGAATTCATTGGTCGTCTTTCCACGAAGAAGGGTGACAAACATGCTTAACGTCCTAGCAAATCTCCTGGCAAATTCGTCGAACGTTCGCCGCAACGTTGTCTCGCGTCAAACTGCTTTTGTAGCGAAACCCACTGGCACTGCCGCAAGTCGTCGGCTGTCGATCACGACGCTGCTGGTCGTGTGTCTCGGTGTCGCCGGAATGCTTACCTGGTGCACCAGCGCGAGTGCTCAAGTCCGATTCGGGAGCGTGGTGGGGACCGTCGCCGACCCGAGTGGGGCGACAGTGGCAGGGGCCACTGTGAAGCTCACGAACCTCGGGACAAACCAAAACCGGACTATCCAAACTAGCGGGAGCGGGGCGTACGCGTTCCCAAACCTGAACGCGGGGACCTATCGCGTCGAAGTGGAGATGGCCGGCTTTAAGCATTTCACTCAAGATCGAGTGGAGGTACAGGTCGATCTTGCTACCCGCGTGGACGCAATCATGCAGGTGGGCAACGTCACAGAAAGTGTGGTCGTTACGAGCGAGGCGCCTCCATTACAGACTGACAGCGCGTCTCTGGGCACGACCATCACTCAGCAGGAGGTCGAGAGTATCCCTCTGAGTGGACGAAACGTGAACAACATGCTCACGCTGGTGCCGGGCGTAGTGGCGCAGGGTGGCACATACGGCAATGCTGTCTCGAACCAGGCCGGCGGCGCGAGGACCAATGCGATCGGGTTTGGGAACTACGCGATCGGGGGCGGGTTTGGCAACCAGAGTTCGTTCTACATCGATGGTGTCGCGTCCAATGCGCCTGCCGGCAATCTCAATTCCTTCATTCCCTCTCAGGATATAGTGCAAGAATTCCGTGTAGTTACCAACAACGTTGCCGCCGAGTATGGCAGCTACGCGGGCGGCATCATTAACCTCACCACCAAATCTGGAAGCAACACATTTCACGGGACAGCTTACGAATACCTCCGCAACAAAGTACTAAACGCGAATGATTACTTCTCAAACCAGGCCGGGCTTCCTCGCGTGCCTCTAATCCAAAATCAATTCGGCGGAACAGTTGGCGGACCCATCGTTAAAAACAAGACATTCTTCTTCTTCGGATTCGAGCGACAAGTGTTGAAGACGGGTACGCTGGTCACGAACACAGTCCCGACCCCTGACGAGCTCGCAGGTGACTTTACGGCGCCCGGTCTACCTAAGATCTACGATCAAAGCCAGCCTGGAAGCCCACAGTTTCAGTGCAATGGCGTAGTTCAACAAGATCTGCAGCAATCGGCTGGACCAAAGCGCGCTAGCGCTCTTCGCGAAATCTTATCCTGCTCCTAACCGGCCAGGGTTATCGAACAATTTCATCACACAGATGGCCACGGGAGGAATCAACGCTCAATACAACGCGCGTGTTGATCACCATTTTTCCGAAAAGAACAGTTTGTTCGCCCGGTATGCGTACTGGAAGGCAGATAGCAACGCCTATGATGCATGGGGGACCCACACGGCGGGCCAGGGTCATACAGGTATCTATACTCACTCGGCTATCCTCGGAGACACTCATGCCTTTAACTCTTCGACGATTTTCGATCTTCGCCTTTCTTACCTCCGGGTTTTTCAACATGAATTTCCCAACAGCCAAGGCGTCGACCTGTCTCAATTCGGCGCGGGCTGGGGAAGCCTTGCAGGCCAGCTTGTAGCTCCCGCGAACTATCCCGCAATGAATTTCAACGACAGCCTCGGGGTCACTGGAAGCAACGGCATTGGTTCGGAGCTCTTTTGGCATCAGAATGTGTACGGGCTGTCGGGAACTCTCACCAAGATTGTGGGTCGCCACCAGCTCAAGTTTGGGGGCGTAGTGCGCCACGTGCAATGGATTTCCGATCCAGAAAACGGAGTACTCACCCTGAACTTCGACCAGGCGGCTACCGCGAATTCGTCCGGCGCGGGCGGCAACGCAGTGGCGTCGGCACTGCTTGGAATCATCGGCGCACAAGGCACACAGGTGGCGCCCGGTATGATCGGTGGCTCCCGGGCGTACTTCAACTCGTACGGTTTCTTTGTCGACGATACCTTCCAGGCCACCAGAAAGCTCACCGTCACAGCCGGTCTCCGCTGGGATCAGCCCAGTGTTTTCTCGGAAGCCAAAAACAACGATACGGTGTTTCTGCCGAACCAACCTAGTCCGCTGGGATCAATCCTGAATCCCGTCACGGGACAGACACAACAGCTTATGGGGAATGTCGCTCTTGTCGCCAGTCCCTCTTGGCATTCCCAAAGAGAGGACAATCTGCACTGGAAGCTGTTTTCGCCGCGTCTCGGGTTAGCCTACCGCCTCACCGATAAAACCGTGTTGCGCGGGGCCTACGGTATTTCCTATCCGCCCAGCACGCTCAGCCAAGACGGACCGAACCTCTCCCCCGTCAATCTTGCTCCGGCTTCGGGTGGTCCCACTGCCACAGTGGCGAACCCGTTTCCTAACGGTCTCCCCCAGCCGCTGCGGCGAAGTGCAACCCCCGGTGACTTCTACGGACAGGGCATCTTTGCCATGCGGACGCCTGGCGACAAAATGCCATATGTGCAGCAGTGGAACGCGGCAGTCGAACGGCAGATCGGCAAGGATGCCTCCCTTACGGTGGCATACGCGGGATCGAGGGGAAGCCACCTTCTTTTGCAGGGGTGGGCTACCGTTTCGAATTTCAACCAGAATCAGTTGCCCGATCAGTATTTTTCCATGGGACCGGCTGCGCTGTTGGCTCAGGTTCCGAATCCGTTCTTCGGAATCATTACAACCCCGGGACCCCTCTCAGGACCAACGGTTGCCACTGGACAGCTTTTGCTGCCTTTCCCGCAATACCAGCGAGTTCTATTCCTGGATCCGCACAGAGGTACCTCAAACTACAGGTCTCTACAGACGTCGTTCATGAAGCGATTCGGAGGTAACGGCATCCTGAGCGTTGCCTACACCTGGTCACGACTGATGTCCAACACGGACAGCTCAAGTGCATTCCTGGACGAAGGCTTCATCTTTGGAGGCTCGACTCAGGACAACAACCATCTCGATCACGAATATTCGCTAAGTTCTTACGACGTTCCCCATAACCTCTCTGTTGGGTACGGTGTTGACTTGCCTTTCGGTCGCAACAAGCGCTTCATGAGTGATGCTCACGGAGTACTAAATGCGGTTATCGGTGGATGGCGGGTCAACGGCATCACCACCATCCGGAGCGGGGTTCCCATTAGTTCGTACCAATTCTTTCCGGGGTCGGCTCTCAGCCAGTTTGGCGGAGGTCAGGGGTACTTCGGGGCGCAAGGGCTCTGGATGCGGCCCGATCTTGTATCAGGTTGCGACCTGAAGGCGTCCGGCTCGCGTCAATCCCGCGCAGCCAATGGCTGGTTTAACACGGCGTGCTTCCAGCCTGTAGATACCAGCAGCGTGGTGAGATTCGGCGACGCGCCCCGAAACATTGACACCGTTCGCATGGATCACATGAACAACTGGGACTTCTCGATCGGGAAGCGCAATGACATCACAGAGCGTGTGTACCTGCAATTCACAGCGGAGTTCTTTAATGCGTTCAATCATGTACGATTCGGCACCCCAAACGAGCAGGTAGGCACTCCAACCTTCGGCGTTGTGACTTCGCAGGTGAACCCTCCGCGCGCGATTCAATTCGGCCTGCGAGTCGGCTTCTAAACTTAACCACTCACGGCACCGCTCATGGTTGGGCGGTGCCCACGTTTTTCGTCGCGCGTCCAGCGTCCAAGAGGTATGTGATGATCCTATGCTCTCCTCGTACGCTTCCGATCTGGGTTTGCTCAATTGCGTTACTGTTGCACTCCGCTACGGGCATGGCTCAAGCCCATCCTTCCGGAGACGCTCCCAAGGTGGTGGTTGAAACGGACGGTACGGTTCAAGTTCCGGCTCAAACCGTGCCGATGTCGTCGTACCTCAGCCCCGAGGCAAAGGCCTACGTCACGCAGCATTTGAAAGACATGCAGAATCCCGAAATTCTGAAACAGGATGCGGGAGTACCGCGCTTCATGAAGGGATATCTGGCGCGTGACTACGAACTGTTTGCCATAGACAAGAAGGACGAAAAAGTTGGCGGTGTCCATGTGTACGTGTACACGCCAAAAGCCGGCGTGTCAGCGAAGAATAGAGATCGAGTCCTGATTAATCTTCATGGCGGCGGCTTTTCCGGATGCTGGCCCGGTTGCGCTGAACTCGAATCCGTTCCCGTCTCGGCGCTTGGCCAGATTGAAGTAATTAGCGTCGATTATCGGGAAGGACCAGACCATAAGTTTCCAGCGGCAAGCGAAGACGTTGCGGCGGTTTATCAGGCAGTGCTAAAGACTCATAAGCCACAGGACGTCGGCATCTACGGTTGCTCCGCGGGCGGGATGCAGACTGCCATGTCGCTGGCGTGGTTTCAGAAGCAGTCATTGCCAACACCGGGCGCCGTCGGAATCTTCTGTGCCTCGGCAGGCGGTATTTTCGGCGGCGATGGACTTTACACCGCAGTTCCACTCGGCGAGGCGCGGCTATCTCCACCGATCGTTCCGGGAGCACGGCCACCCCTGAGCTATTTCAGTGACACTGATCCGAAGGATCCGCTCGCTTCTCCAATCAACTCGCCAGAAATTCTCGCGAAGTTTCCCCCGACACTCATCATCACTGGCACACGCGGGTTCGAGCTGAGTTCCGCCCTCTATACACACGAGCAGCTAGTCAAATTGGGCGTTGAGGCCGAGCTCCACGTTTGGGAAGGCCTCTTTCACGGATTCTTCTACAACGTAGATGTTCCCGAGTCCAAGGATGCATTGAATGTGATCATCAAGTTTTTCGATCGCCACTTGGGCACAGATTTGGGTAGGTGAGGTGTAGGAGACCGAACCGCCATGAAAAGCAAAGTACCGGCCATTGTATGCGCGACGGTTATTTATCTCAGCCTCGTCGCGCTCGTTCTGGACACGACCACAGAGGCGCAGAGTTCCAATGTCAGCGCGCATTGGGTCAGCGCGTGGAGCGCAGCGATGCATGCGCCACTTCCGTTTCCAGGGCTTCCTCCAACGCCCGTGTTCGAGAACCAGACCATTCGCATGGTCGTACGCGCGACCATCGGTGGCGAACGCGTTCGAATCAGGCTATCGAACGCTTTCGGAACCACTGCCCTGAACATCAGCGCCGCACACATCGCCCTTGCAGCGCAGAATGCGAACGTTGTTCCGGAATCCGATCACGAACTAACATTCGGTGGTAACCGATCTGTCAGCATACCCCCTGGCGCGCCAGTATTGAGCGACGCTGTCGATTTGAAGGTGCCTCGCTCTGCTGAGATCGCCGTGAGCCTTTTCCTGTCGCAGAAGACATCTGCTTCTACCCTTCACTTTTGGGGACAGCACCAGACGTACGTTTCCGGCCAAGGTGACTTCACGGCAAAGGCGGACATACCGAACGCCACTACTCAAACTTCATGGTACTGGCTGGGCGATGTCGAGGTGTTGACGTCCGATCAATACGCGGCCACTGTGACTTTGGGCGATTCAATTACAGACGGGGTTGGCGCGAAGCAAGGCGAGTACACCGATTGGCCGGACGTGCTGGCGAATCGTCTGGCAAGCGAACAAGGCGGGGGAATACCTCTTGCGGTTGTCAACGAAGGCATCGGGGGAAACCGCATACTGCACGATGGCGCCGGCGTGAGCGCGCTTGCGCGACTCGACCGCGACGTCTTGGCACAGCCGGGCATCGTGAATCTGATTCTGCTGGAAGGAATCAACGACATCGGCTGGCCGCACATGAAACCGCGGATGCCGAATGGCACGACGATGAAGGAGGCGCCGTTTGCCGGAGAGATGGTGAGTGCACAAGAACTCATCGCGGGCCTGCAACAAATCATCGAACGTGTCCATCAGCACGGGATCAAGATATTCGGAGCCACATTGACGCCCTACGAAGGGGCGGACTATTACAGCGAGGACGGGGAAGCGACCCGCCAGGCTGTGAACCAGTGGATTCGCACCAGCGGAGCATTTGATGGCGTTTTCGATTTCGACGCTGCTGTTCGGGATCCTAAGCATCCGAGTCAGTTTCGCGAAGGCTATCACTCGGGAGATCACCTGCACCCTAGCGCCACGGGTTATGAAGCAATGGCCAATGCGGTCGACCTCACGACCTTAAGGTACACCGCAAATTCGATTACTAAGAAGTAATTCCGGGGTTGATGGAATGCGAGCGGAGAAACGGCACGTAAGAACGACCACCAGACGGATCGCTCTCGTGAGCATATTGCTCTCCGGGCTGTGCTGGGCACAAAACGGGGCACTCCGGCCAACGACCAACATTCTTGATGCGGAATTCCCTCGAATCAACAGCGACCTGAGCGCTACCTTCCGCGTACAAGCCGATCAGGCACAGAAAGTCCAACTGCTGATGGAACTGGGGCAATCCACTTATGACATGGTCAAAGGCAAAGAGGACTACTGGGAAGTAACGACCAAGCCTCTCCTGCCTGGCTTTCATTACTACGCAATTTCGGTTGATGGATTCGTCTCTAACGATCCTGGCAGCAGGGTGTTCTTTGCCGCGCGGAAGGAAGTCAGCGGACTGGAGGTGCCCGGCCCAGACTCGGACTTCCTCGCGGTCAAAGATGTGCCACACGGCACAGTGCGTACGGAGTGGTATCTGTCGAAGACCACAGGCGAGACGCGACGAATCTTTGTGTACACGCCGCCGGGATATGACCGGAGCACTTCGCGTTATCCAGTCTTATACCTCCAGCACGGATATGGTGAAGACGAGGCTGGTTGGAGTGACCAGGGCCATGAAAACTTCATTCTCGACAACCTCATCGCCGCTCACCAAGCCAAGCCGATGATCATCGTGAATGACAACGGCTTGCCCGGTGCGAGCTTTCAACCGCCGCCACCGCCTCGGTCTGGTGAGAAGCCGCCGATAGGCCAGGTAGCTCGCTACTTCATGGATGAACGGTACGCAACGTTCGACAAAATCGTTTCCAGCGACTTGATCTCGTTCATGGACGCAAACTTTCGCACTGTGGCTGACCGCGAGCACAGGGCGATTGCCGGCCTTTCCATGGGTGGGGCTCAAGCGCTCCGCATCGGACTTCATCATTTGGATCAGTTTGCCTACATCGGAGCATTCAGTCCGGCGATCGACATAACCGATACCGCTAAAGATTACGACCGGGCTTTGGCGAATCCAGGAGCGCTCAACCAGCAACTACGGCTCTTGTGGCTTGGAATCGGCACTGACGATTTTCTGTTTGTGCCGGTGAAGGAGTCTCACGCAACTTTAGAGAAAGCGGGCATCAGGCATGTTTGGGTCGAAAGTTCGGGGGCTCACGTGTGGACTGTGTGGCGCAAGTACCTGGCCGATTTTGCGCCGAGACTTTTTCGCTGAGCGCGGTCACAAAATGATGGTGGGATGATTTCATGATTCGACCGGCACTCATGATTGGCTTAGGTGAGGTTCTCTGGGACATTCTGCCCACGGGAAGGGTACTGGGCGGTGCTCCCGCGAACTTCGCTTACATGACAAACGTCCTCGGAGACCAGGGAATTGTCGCCAGTCGTGTCGGAAATGATGATTTGGGTCGCGAAGCTTGCCGGCTCATGCAAGACCTGGGATTGAACACCTCGTACCTGCAGAGGGACGATCATCGTGAAACCGGCGTCGCCACCGTAACCATCGATGGCTCAGGTCAACCAAATTTCATCATCAAGGAACCAGTATCGTGGGATTTTCTGGAATGGACGGCAGATTGGCAGGAGTTGTCCGCGCGAGCCGACGTTATCTGTTTCGGGTCGCTCGCGCAACGCTCGTTGACCTCCGCCGACACGATCGATCGCTTCCTGCGCAATGCTTCCGCGAAGACCCTTCGCATATGTGATGTGAACCTCCGTCAGTCGTTCTACAGCACAGAGGTGCTGCGCAAGTCGTTTCAATATTCCGACATCGTCAAGCTGAACGAGCAGGAACTAATCCAGGTGTCATTTCTTTTCGAGTTGGGTGCCGGAACTGCTGAAATGCTCGCCAGACGATTGCTCCAGGACTGCGACTTACAGCTTGTCTGTATCACTCGTGCTGATCGAGGCAGCCTGCTGGTGTCACGAGAACAAACGGTTGAGCATGGAGGTTTCCAAGTGAAGGTGGCCGATGCTGTTGGGGCCGGGGACGCCTTCACAGCGTGTCTCGCGCATCACTATGTTCGGGGAAGTCCATTGCAACAAATCAGTGAAGCGGCCAATCGGTTTGCGTCATGGGTGGCCACTCAGAGAGGCGCTACTCCACCCGTTACATTAAGCCAGTTGCAGGGGATTCTGAATGGAGCTGCTCTTCAGTAAGGAAGGTTTGAGATTTGTGGGAACAATGCACGCGGCTGTCCTTGCAGAGCCGCGTCAGTGCTGGACGGATTCAACGACATCCGATGGAAGCACAAGCAAGAATGGAGGCTGACTGCGAGTGACTAAGATTCCATCAAAGCATGCGAAAAAAAAAAAAAAAAAAAAAAAATGGAGCTGCTCTTCAGTAAGGAAGGTATGAGGTTTGTGGGAACAATGCACGCGGCTGTCCTTGCAGAGCCGCGTCAGTGCTGGACGGATTCAACGACATCCGATCGAGCACAAGCACGAATGGAGGCTGACTGCGAGTGACTAAGATTCCATCAAAGCATGCGATCGCGATTGAACTGTTATCTCTGGCCCTACTCGGGCTACTCACAAGCGCTGCTTTCGCTGAAACGGTCAGAGTGGAAGGTGGCTTGCTGAAGGGTACTGTCGAGGATGGGCTCGGCGTAACTTAGGAGAGCGCTGCTCTGACTCTTAATCAGTAGGTTGAAGGTTCGATTCCTTCCGCGCTCACCACTTCTCAATTATTTAGCTTGGCTTGCAATCCGTTTGCAATCCGTTAAGCGCAAGGCCCACAATTTGCCATGTGCCTCGGCCATATCCGCCGTCGCAGCATCTCCGTAACATTCATCGTTGTCCGGATGTCCGCGTGACGCATGAGCCGCTGTTGCACATCCAACGGTGTGCCCACCGAATCGAGCCAAGTGCGGTAGGTGTGTCGGAGGCTGTGCGTGCCCATACCGCCGATGCCCGCCGCCTTCGCTGCCTTCGCTGCCTTCTGGTATCTTGTGTCCGCGATCACGGCGCAAAGTCTTTCTCCTTGGCAGGTTCCCCTGTTTATTCATTCACCCATTTCATTTCCAGTTGCATTTGGCGCTGAGGTTGTACGGTGCGGGTTTGTACCCAGGTGGGCAGGCTTAATGGAGCACAACGTAGCGCATTTGTCCCAGCACAGCCCGCTTGTTCAATGCTGAGGGGAGAGGCCCATCGTGGCTGATGGCCGATCAGTCCTCGTCTCTCAGGTTCGTCTACAAGCACTTCAAACCCATCTTGAAAAGGGCCGGACTGCCAATCATCAGACTCTATGACTTGCGACATACAGCAGCAATCTTGGCGTTGACGGTAGGAGTTTCACCAAAGGTTGTATCAGAGCAACTGGGACACACTAGCGCGGCGTTCACTCTGGATGTTTATTCACAGTGATGCCGCATATGCAGGATGACGCAGCCGCGAAGGTTGAAGCGGCGTTGATGGGGTGATAAGGCGCCCACAAAAATATCCGCAATTGTCGGTCCTTACTTTCGGTAGATCCCGCGATCGAGCCCTTCGATCAACTGCGCGGCGCGTATCGAGAACGTATCGCATATACGAAGGAGGGTAGTAACTGTGATGGGTCTGCCTGCCTCGATTTGCTGCCAATGGCGAGCGGAGAAACCAAATCCGATCATATCTTCCTGGGTGAATCCCTTCGACTTGCGCAGCCTTTTCACCCGTTCTCCAAGGGCTGCGAAGAATTGTTTCTCGTCGATCAAGCCTGACTTTTAGGCGATTTGCGACGTGACCACCACGAGCAGATTAGCGGGGAACCTCCCACGGCAGGCTGTTTATCTCAGATCGACTTGTTTCTCTGTCATCACAGGATAGGGAAGTCCGCGAACCAGCTTTGACAAAGGCACCTCTAGAGCGATCGTGATGCGAAGAAGAGTTTTCATCGTGATCGGACGGCCTTTTTCTATTTGTTGCCAGTGTCGAGCAGAAAATCCGAAGTCGATCATGTCTTCTTGGGTGTAGTGGCGACTCTCCCTGACGGATTTCACCCGCTTGCCCAGAGCACCGAAGAATTTGCTCGCATCCAACACGTCCACTCATTAAGGAGCGGCACGTGCAAAAACACCACGAGCAGATTAGCTGGACAACCAGGAACACTGATGCTATATGTACGTGGAGATTTGCAAAGCGATTCGGATGGACGGTATGCGGTTCGCGGTTCGGTTCAGTGGTCGAATGAGAAATGACAGTCGGCAAGGTAAGACTGAGTCCGCTCGCAGCACGTGGAAATTTGTAAGTAGCTGAAACTAAATCGGTAAAGTGTGCGACGAGATGTGCGAAATCCTCAAAGATCGAGCTGTGCACATTAATTGTGCACATTAATAAGGAGATAAGCCTTAGCCGGTCGTATTCGGCAGCAGGGAAGTCCGCCTCTTCAAGCACGACTCTTTAACAGGCCATGCCTTGGGCATCGTTCGTATGGATGCTTCGACCACAATTCGTTTTCCCTCCTTGGCCGTCCACAAAACGAATACTGAGCCGGCCAACGCAACAGCCCCGTCCATTTCAAGCGAACTCTCTGATGAATCCTTGATGGTGCGCGTAGGCGACCAAAGTGGGGAAGCGCTGGCGCTGTTGTTTCGCCGCTATTCGCGACTGGTAAGAGGTGTTGCCCTTCGCATTTTGCGCGATGCTTCAGAGGCTGACGATCTGCTCCAGGAAGTCTTTTTGTTTGTCCATCGCAAAGCCAACATCTTTGATCCCAACAAGGCCTCCGTTCGCTCCTGGATTGTCCAGATGACCTATCAGCGCGCGATCGACCGTCGACGCTACCTCCAGTCGCGGCACTTCTACACAAGTATTGACTTGAACGGAGCTGCGGATCTTACCGACTCCCTCGAAGGAAGGGAAGAAGGCGAACCCCTAAGTCGGTTGGTCGGTATTACGACCATAGCGGGGCTGTTGGAGCTTCTTACCCGGGACCAGCGCAATACTTTGGTGCTGTACTTCTTCGAGGGCTATGCTTTCGACGAGATCGCAGGACTACTGAATCAGTCACTCGGAAATATCCGAAATCACTACTACCGAGGCTTGGAGAAACTGCGAAAGCAGATGTTTCCAGCCAAATTGCCCGGTCATAACGGATATGGTAGAAAGTGACTCTCAAACCAAGGAGCTGGGGCGTTGTCAGAATCACCCCATGACGAGTTCCTCGTGTTATGCGCTCTCTCAACCGCGGGTGAGTTGACCGCAGAAGAGAGAATGCGGCTACAGGAGCATCTCGCCGTCTGTCCCTCTTGCAGGGAGGCCGCGAAGCAGTACGATGCAGTCGTCAGCCAGGCGATTCCTGCCTTGGCGCCAGACCCGGAGACTGTCGAATCCGATCCGTCATGGTCGCAAGACCAAGCCGAAGCGGCCCTCTTCCAACGGCTTACGCTAGAGGAGCAATTGGGTACGGATCGAGGGGGAGCGGATGAGAAGTTGGACCCTGCCTCGAACATCGCGGGCAGAGTCCCTCTCTCGGCGAGTCAGGCAACCTGGCGCAACGTGTGGACCCTATCCGCCGCTTGCGTTCTGTTGTGTATCGCTCTGGGCGTTTCCGCCTATCGGGTTGGAATCCGCCGCGGCACCGAATCTGCTTCCGTCTCAGCCCCACCGGATCAGGGAAGTCGAATCGCACTGCAGCAGCAGCTCAGTGACGCCGGCCACGAGCGCGAAGTGTTGCGGTCTCAGACGGCGCAACGCGACAAGACGATTGCAGACCTTCGCCACCAACTTGAACAACAATCGACAGAGATGGCGCGAATGAAACTCGCTCAAACCCAGATGGAGGCCGATCTTTCTGCCGGGCAAGCTGGCAAACAGGACCTTCTACAGCAGCGACTTGAATTGAGCCAAAAACTCGAAGCATCCGAGGCCAAAACCCAGGGACTGCAGAGCAAACTGGATTCACTCGACCGCCAGTCTTCCGAAGACAAGGATCGAGCCACCGCGCTCCAGGCTAAGGTCACTGATCTCAACCGATTGTTGCACGATCGTGAAATAGCGGTCGATCAACAGCAAGAACTTCTCGCTCACGACCGCGACATCCGTGATCTGATGGGCGCCAGGGATCTATACATCGCCGAAGTGTACGACGTCGAGCGAACCGGCGAGACCAGGAAGGCCTACGGTCGCGTGTTCTACACGAAGGGAAAATCTCTGATTTTTTACGCCTACGATCTGGATCAGCAGCCCGGCGTGAAGAATGCCAGCACCTTCCAGGCCTGGGGTCAGCGAGGACCAGATCGCCAGCAGGCTCTCAACCTCGGCGTCTTCTACGTCGACGATGCCTCCAAGAAGAGGTGGGTCCTAAGATTCGACGATCCCAAAGCATTGGCGCAGATTGATGCTGTTTTTGTTACCGTCGAACCAAACGGCGGGAGCCACAAGCCAAGCAACAAATCCCTTCTGTTCGCTTCCTTGCATATCGATCCCAATCATCCCTGAGTGTTCGGAAAACCGACCGCCGCCCCTTCGATATCACATTCCAAAAAAACATTGATACAAATACAAGGGGGCCTTCCGTAGACCGGATGAATCTGTATGAATCCGTGCGAGCCAGGAGCAGCCCTAGTGAGACGCTTCCCCCTTCCCCTATTTCTCTTGTTCCTCATTCTCACTAGGGCTGCTGTCGGGCAGTCTCCCAATGGCACAATCAGCGGACTTATCTTGGATCCGTCCGGACGTCCAATTGTGGGAGCCGAAATCCTAATTCTGAACGATGGTACGGGAATCAGGTACCCGGGTACGTCGAATGGTGAAGGCATCTACGCGATTCCTAACCTCCCGCCAGGCCCTTACCGCATTCAAGTCTCGAGGATTGGCTTTAAGACCCTCATAAAGCCTGATGTTGTCCTCAACGTTCAATCGGCAGTGGCAATCAACTTTACCCTTCCTGTGGGCGCCGTCTCCGAAACTCTGACCGTAGAAGGTGGTGCGCCGTTAGTGAACACTGAGTCAGCGGCTGTCAGCACCGTCGTCGACCGAAACTTCGTGGAGAATTTGCCTCTTAACGGCCGGAGCTTCCAGGACCTGATCTTGCTCACGCCCGGGGTTCTTACCAACAGCCCGCAGGCCAGCGTTCTGACGGACTCGTCAGGTCAATTCAGTGTTAATGGACAACGCACAGAATCGAACTACTATTCAGTCGATGGAGTCAGTGCCAATTTTGGTGGGGCCGTAGGGCAGCCGGCCGTTACAGCGAACACAGGCTCCCTGCCCGCATCGACGATGTTGGGAACAACGCAGGGCCTGGTTTCTGTGGATGCCCTTGAGGAGTTTCGTGTCCAGAGCTCATCGTATTCCGCGGAGTACGGACGCAGTCCAGGCGGCCAGTTTGGGTTCGTCACGCGCTCGGGGACCAACCGCTGGCACGGAGCCGCGTTTGACTACCTGCGAAATGACGTATTCGACGCGACCGACTGGTTCAATGGATTCTTCAATCAGCCGAAGCCTCCCCTTCGCCAGAACGATTTCGGCGGGACACTCGCTGGACCGATTGTCATTCCAAACCTTTACAACGGTCGAGATCGAACATTTTTTTTCTTCTCGTACGAAGGCTTGCGACTCATCCAGCCTCAGCCTGCCAGCATAAGCACGGTCCCCACCGCAGGTTTGCGAGAATCAGCACCCGACGCCCTCAAGCCGGCACTCAATGGGTTTCCGTTGCCCAACTGCCCACCGTCGGTCGAGAACTGTACGGGTGACTTCGGTGACGGTTTGGGCCAGTTCATTGGCTCCTGGTCGAATCCAAGCTCGATTGATTCGTATAGCATTCGTGCAGATCATTCGGTTGGGCAAAAACTAAGACTCTTCTTTCGCTTTAGCGTTACTCCCTCTTCTCAGAAGCTCCGGCTGGGAGGATCTGTCTCCGATCCTGCTGTGCAGTTCTCAACCGATACCAAACTCCGCACGTATACGCTGGGAGTGACCAGCTTCATATCGAATCGCGTCAACAATGAGTTCCGTCTCAACCGAAGCGTGTTCGATGGAGATCTCTCTTCTCGGATCAGCAGCTTCAATGGGTCTTCTGCTGTCAATTTTGCCCAATTGCACGGGTTAGACGCCTCACTCTCGGACATTTCGGTGGGACTGTTCTTTAGCGACTTCAGTCACATTGTTATTGCGGACGAGTTGCGTCGTCGGGGGTCGCAGCGCCAATGGAACCTTACTGACACCATGAGCGCGTCGTTCGGGGTTCATCAACTGAAGTTCGGCATAGACTATCGCACGCTCGCGCCCATCCAGAAACCCTCCACACCGCTTGTCTTCTACGAATACGACAGTCAAGATTCGGTAATTGCAAACGCTTCGGACTTTGCTTCTGTTGAAACGACAAGTCCTGCGTATCCTCACTTTCTCAACTTTTCTGCTTTCATGCAGGACGAATGGCGGGCCACAAGCCGGTTGAGTCTTTCCCTCGGGCTAAGGTGGGAGGTCAATCCCGCTCCAAGTGCTCCGAAAGGAAACCTGCCCTACACAGTCCAAGGAAATATCAACGATCCCGCAACTCTTGCACTTGCGCCCCAAGGCACTCCGCTCTGGAATACGTCCTGGTACAACTTTGCTCCGCGACTAGGAGCCACATACCTTCTTCGCAACAGGTCAGGGTTCGAGACTGTCATCAGGGGCGGTATCGGAGTATTTTTCGACACAGGTCAACAGCTCGGAGCCTTTGGCTACAACGGGGCCGGGTTCACCGGGGATGCCTCGTATTGTCCTGTCGGCTGTTCCGGGCCATCCGCGTTTCCGCTGACGTCTACCCAGCTCTCGCCCGCAATTGTGAATCCTCCTGTGGGGCCAGGTTTGCTCGTGTACGGATTCGCTCCGCACTTGCAGTTGCCGTTCACCTGGCAGTGGAATACCAGCCTCCAGCAGGCCATGGGCAAGTCGCAAGCGCTAACCGTATCTTATGTCGGCGCGAGCGGCCGACGACTTCTTCAGTCGAACCAGTTCAACCTGGGTGACGCCAATCCCGACATCGGTACGGTCGTATTCGTAAAGAACGCGTTGACGTCCGACTATCATGCTCTCCAAGCACAGCTCCAACGACGCATGAGTCGTGGAGTGCAAGCGCTGGCGTCGTACACCTACTCCCACTCGATTGACTACGGGTCGCGCAATAACGCTTTCCCGTCGCAACGAGGGAGTTCTGATTTTGACGTACGGCACAACTTTTCAGCAGCGCTTTCGTATGAAGTCCCCGGCGTCACTCAGGACAGACTTGCCCGATTGCTGTCTACTGGTTGGGGAATTGACACTAGGTTCTCCGCGCGCACGGGTTTTCCAGTGATTCTCAATGGAGCATCGCGGACAGATCCCGTCACACTCCAGCGTTACTTCTCGGGTCTCGATGTAGTTCCGGGGAAGGCCTTGTACTTATATGGTTCTCAGTCTCCGGGAGGCCGGAGCATCAATCCGGATGCCTTCGCCATGCCGCCCTCCGATCAGATCGGCGACGCACCGCGGAACTTTGTCCGGGGGTTTGGAGCTTGGCAGATTGATACGGCCCTCAGACGCGAATTTCCAATCCATGAGAATTTGAAACTTCAGGTTCGCGCGGAGGCCTTCAACATTCTCAACCACCCAAACTTTGGGACAATCAATTCCTCGTACTGCCCAAGCGGACCTTCGTGTACGTTTGGCCAAGCGACCGCGACCCTGGCTCAAAGCTTGGGTGGTCTCAGTCCTCTCTACCAACTGGGCGGTGCTCGCTCGATGCAATTCGCGCTAAAGCTGATGTTCTAGAGCCTCAGCGACCGGTATAGCCAAATGCACACGGCAGGTTTCAATGCGGTCGTGTGTTTGATTGCCTGTGTGTCAAAGATGCTGAGACCTCAAGTCGCATACGAGTCTAAACGGGTGGCAGAGATCGATGTGCGAGATGTTGGGTGCGACATCGGGCACGTTCAGCCACATGTTTCTGCACATCAGCCTCAAGCCACAAAACTCCACTTGCAGCGCAGGTATCGAGTTGGCCGTCTAATTCGGACTGCTTTACTCGCTGTTCTTGTCGTATTGCCAGTAGGGGTGTTCTCGGGCACCGTGTCCGACGGAGTCACGATTGATGATCTTCTAGGGCGAACTTTGATCAGGTCTTTCAGCTTGTCACCCGACGGGAAACATGTCGCATTCCTTACCACGCAGGCCGTTTGTCGCCGAGATGTTTACCGGGTAGGGCTTTATCTGAGCGGAACCAATCCGCTCTCACACCAGACGGTTGAACTCTCTGACGTTCTGCTCCCGCCCGGGGAGGTATTCGACAACCAAAGCCACTATCGGTCGAGGACTGTGTCCCAATATGTGTGGTCAGCGAACAGCAGACGATTGCTTTACACGGTGCACAATACCGCCGGCATGGAACTGCGCGTGTTCAATCTCGCAAGAGGAACATCCGAAACGATCCTTCGGGGCCATCAGTACATAGAAATTGCCGACATACTGGCGAATCATATAACGCTGACGATCAGGACGTTCGATGCAAGAAGGGAGCAGCAAACCCGCGACTTCCCAGAGGACCGCGCTTTGTTGATGAGGGACAGCTATCGGTTCGATTTGCAGCTCCCTAATCCGCGTACCACGGCTCCCGTAGTGACGGAGTCATGGAGTTTCAATTGGCAGACTGAACGGACCAGTCGCATCCCGAAGACGAGATCTGTTCGCTACTGGCCATATCCGGACGAATATTCCTGGAACGGACACTCAGTCGACATCCGCTATTTCGGTTCTCTGCCTGACCAGAATGTTGAAGCGGCCGACCAGTCCGCGAGCGAAAACTCGAACGTGGGAGGGCTCGAACTCGAAATGGTCTACAAACCAACGGGAACGACGGTACGCACGCGGCGAGGAGAGGCTACCCGCGAAGTCTTTGATGATGACGGTCTATTGATCGCTCACTATGCGGAAAAGACAGATCTAACTCGACAGACATACCTGAGTCGCAATGGACGGACTGCGGTGCTCCTGCGGTCGACCAACCTGGTACCGGATCAACTGGTAATGCTCGATCTCCTTAAGGGAAGAATGACCCCGCTCTTCTCCCCAAACGAGAACTTTCGCGCGAAAACCCGCGGCATAACGGTACGCGTCATGCCACTACCCGTCGCGGACGGCAAAATGAGCGGCCGCCTGTTCCTGCCAGCAACGTACGATTCACGCCGACGCTACCCGTTGGTGTTCACCACCTACTTATCAACCGCCGGCTTTAATCTGGGGTCGGGCGAAGTTCCCATCCTGCCCCTCGTGTCGCATGGGATTGCTGTTTTCGCTTTGGATGCCCGGGATGTCAACGAACCAGGACAAAAAGGTGACTACGCTTCGGAATTGCGTCGGCTGCAGTCCCCCCTGCAAGCGATGCGATGGATCGTCGACACATTGTCTCAAGAGGGGATCGTCGACCCGAAAAGAATCGCTGTCTCCGGTCTGAGCTATGGGACAGAAATTTCGATGTATGCCTACTGGAACTCGGACTTATTTCGAGCAGTCAGTGCCACCACTGGTTCTTGGGAGCCGATGTTATATGCCATGGGCGGAATTGGCTGGGAAGGTTCGCTCAAGGATCGAGGGTTCTCCGATCCGAAACAGGGTCTCGCAAAATGGCAACAACTCAGCGCAGGATTGAATGCACGTGCGAGCTTGCCCCCGCTGCTCTGGCAGGCCCCAGATGGAGAACGACAGTGGTGTGTCGAGTCATGGTTTGAGCTGCGGCGGGCCGGCGCGCAAGTTGAATGGCTGGAGTATCCAGACGAAGGACATGTCAAGCGTAGTCCGGCAAACCAGTGGTGGGTACACGAGAGGAACCTCGACTGGTTTCGTTTCTGGTTGAAAGATGAGGAGGACCCGGATCTGAGGAAGCAGGAACAATATTCTCGCTGGCGTCAAATGCGCGCAAATTGGCTTGCGGCGACCGCTGGCGCCCCAAATGGAACGACTGTCCGTGGGCAGAATCCTGAATGGTGAAGGAGAGATGGGGCACCAACTCCTGTGTTCCGGTTGATGCCCCGTCGGACTATTCGTCCGCTTCGTAGGCGCCGATTGTGGTCTTCTGAACGAGACCTGAGTCAACGGGTCTTCCGTTGGCCTTTCCGCCCTGGATGCTTTCGATTGCTTCCGGCAGGGGGACGATTTCTGGTTTGTTGTACAACATGTTGATCTCCTTTTTGTGGGTTGCAGCCTCAATCTTCTCCGGATTGAAGGTTGGTGGTTGGAAGATGTCGGCGATCGGCAGCCGGCACAGGGTCGCGTTTGCAGACTCGGCCGCAGACTCATCAGGTGTTTCTTACTCGTCTGCCTCATAAGCGTTCGGCGTGAATTTCCGCTGAACTCCCGAGTCGATGTGAGGTACGCTGCTCTTGTCTTGCATTTTGACAGCCTCAACCGCACACGGCAGAGTGATGAGCTCTGGTTTCTCGTATCGCATGGTTTCCTCCTTTCCTTTGTTCGCAATCATTCAGCCCTGTTTGGGCTGAAACCTAAGCGCTTGATCTTTGGCTGAAATTGCTGGCATCGTGACTGCGTCCGCCGGGATCGTACCGATTTGATCTTCATCGGGCGTGATGTGTTGGCATTGTCGCCATTGCTGCCACCGCCGGAGCCAGCATTCGATTTCGAGTGTGCGCAGCACCGTCACTGTGGGAACCCCGATGCCTTGCTTGGCTTGCGTCAACGTTTCGCGAAACCTGTCCGCGTTGAAGATACCCATCGAATCGCTGACCATGTTCTGACTGAGCGCGATCAAGAGCGGCCATTGTCGGGAAATCGATACCAACGGACGCCGAATCACAAATGCTTTCCTTTTCCTCTGGATGATTTCTTCGGGCACGATGCCTCTCATAGCGCGACGCATCAGTGAACGGCGCTGCCCAGGGCGAACAAGCTGCTCGCGCGGAATTGCATAAATGAATTCGAGGAAATCGCGGTCTAAAAAGGGGTAGCGCTTCTCGCTGAGTGGTCTGCACGGCAAGGCATCAAATGCTAACTGTCGCCTTAACCCATCCAGTGTCGTCAAATCTTCCTGCGTGCTGGGTAGGGGGCCGAGAAATCTCGTCCTTCTTCGGTATCCGTACAACGCGTCTTGGTTTCGTTTGACGAATTCTGGGCTGAGCCAGGATGTTTGATGGACGTGCGTCGGCGCGCCCAAGACGGAAGGAGGCAGGAATTCTCTTAGACATTCCCGGAGGAGATGAAACCACGGCGTACGCTTCTGGAGAGCCCAAACGGTCAATCGGTGAACCAGTTTCACGAATTGAAAGCTGACCGCAAGATCCTGGAGTTCGGGAATCGCAGTGTGCACTCCTCCCGTGATCTCATCCCCGCCAATCCCAGAGAGGACAACCCGGATTCCCTGTGCGGACATGTTGTCCGCGAGTTGCTTAGTAGCGACGGATAACTCGTCTCCATCCGAACCTGGTCCAATAGGGAATTCACCGCCGTCAAGATCAAAATGTGCGTACTCTCGTGAGCTGACATCAATGTGGCATCCGATCCGGCCACGCTTTTCTTCAACCTTCGAGAAAAAGGGACGCTCATCCCAATTGGGTTCAGAGTCGTCAAAGTAGGACACCGTGTCAATCCGTGGCGCTTCTGCCTGCCCGGAGGCTAAGGCCGTGTCTGCCATGCAGACAATTGAGGATGAGTCCATACCGCCACTCAACTCGGCCAGGACTGGAGTCTCGGAGCGAAGGCGGCGGCGAACAGCTTCGCCGAAAACGGTCCGAAAGTGGTCTTCGTACTCTTCGTCGGTCCGGTAGCGGATTTTTCGGTAGGCATCGAAATCCCAATATTTGATGACCTTCCGCGTTCCCCTGGATAGCGAAACAAATGAGGACGGTGGCACAGAGTTGACTCCGACGTATGGGGTTAGTGCAGGAGCCGGGAAGAAAGAAAGCCAACCTGCGATGTACTCTTCGCTGAGCTGAAATGATTGATCAGCGAAACGGACAAGGGGATCCAAAAGACTGCTCCAGGTGGCCTGGGCATGATCGTGTGAGTAGTAAAGATGATGAGTGCCAATAGGATCCTTTGCGAGAATCAGAGACTGCTCGTGTGGATTCCAGATGGAGAGGGCCCAATCGCCAATCAGGCTGGCAAAGCACCTCGTTCCCCAGTGTTCGTATGCTGCGGCCACTATCCACACGTCGGGGCAGTCACTTTCTAACGTGTGTCCGAGTTGCTGTCTGAGTTCGCTACGATTGTCGAGACGGCCATCCCATGTGGTTACAATGCCGGATCCTGACTCAAACGGCTGGGTTTCTTGGCGGGACTCTTTCGTTGTGCGGAATGCACGATAGATGATTGTGAGACCGGCCCTGGAATACGATGTCTGGCCATCAGGTCCGTAGGGAGCCAGCCTGCTAACAGCCTTCTCGATGTAAGCTGCGGAGGGAGGTCTGCCGTCGAAATTCCATCTTCCAAACTGGACGCTCATAGCTCTTGCCTTCTAGCACCTGTCGAGAACTGAATACATTTCCGGCGTGTACGGTTTGTCATTCACAACACGGCCGCCCACTTCGACCCACGCGTGCGCCTTGAACGGCATCTGCTGCGCACCAATCACCATCTGTGCAGCGACCCCGTGGTGTTTGAGCAGGCATGCGGTAGCTGCTGAGCGTTGCAGACAGAGGACCTGTTTCCAGTACCATATGCAGGCCATATCCACTGCCTGGCAGATCTGGTCAATCGATCGTGACTGCGTGATACCGTCGCATAGAGGTTCCTTGCGCACGCGCTCGTACAAGGCGGAAAAGTCTCCTCGCGCCAAGTGCAGATCGAATCTGACCAATTGCAGGTAGGCTTTCAGAACAAGGAACGACATGAACTTGGTTTCTCCTTGCTTCAGATTGAGAGTTTCAACTGGTCGCACAGAAACGCCATGCGATCGGTCAATGCCTCAACTCGCTCACTCAGGGGAAGCACTGGCGAATGCCCTCGGAACTTGCTGTAGTTAAGAACAATCGGGTTGTCCGATGTATTGGCAGCCTGCAGTCGTGCTGTCATTTTTCTGGCGTGAAGCGGATTGCAGTTTCGATCTGCATCTCCCGAGACGATCATGGTGGCCGGGTAACCAACGCCATCCCGAACGTGGTGATATGGGGAATAGCCAGCCAGGGCAGGAAAGTCGTCCGGATCATCTGCTGTTCCGAATTCATCCACCCAGACATGTGCGTTGTCAAAGAGGTGATAACGCAGCATGTCGAGCAACGGCACCATGCAAACCACAGCGCGAAACAAGTCCGGGCGCTGTGTTAGAGCCGCTCCGACCAGCAGGCCAGAATTGGAACCGCCAAAGATAGCCATTTTCTCTGATGCCGTCCGTCCGGCTTCAATGAGCCACTCGGCTGCCGCTACAAAATCATCGATAGCGACTTGACGGTGCCGTCGCTTAGCAGCGTTGTGCCATGACAGCCCGAATTCCGAACCTCCCCGAATGTTAGGGAGAGCAAACAAACAACCTCGTTCCATCAGAAATGACACGAACACGCTGAACTGCGGCGTCATCGGAACGCCGTAACCACCGTATGAAGTCATGACTGTGGGGTGGCTACCGGCTTTGAGTACCGCGTGCTTGCCCACGAGGAACATGGGAATGCGGGTGCCATCTTTTGCGGTGAACCACACCCGGACGTGCGCATACTCTTGGGAAGGGAACGGAATCGTTCTCTGTGCCCAGAGCTTCGATTCTCCACTTTGAGCAGAGTAGCTCCGGATCTGAATGGGCTTGGTGAATGATTCCCGCTCAATCAAGAGTTCGTCGTTCTCGGCTGATGCGCCGATGATGCGAACAGTGTCGTCCTCTTCAGTAGGTAATTCATCGAGGGTCGCGCCAGATAGACCAAAGACCCGGATGTCCGACTTGGTCCCTCGTGTGTAGGACACATAGATTCGATTGGCCGTGACAGCCCAGTCTCGAATTGGTCCATTGCTTTCAGGTATGACGTCCACGAACTCGGGAGGAAGTCCTGCCCGCGGATGAACCTCGACGATCCTCGAATTGGGGGAGTCCCGATCGATGATGGCTAGAATTCGGTCCCCAAGAAGCAGCGGTCCGAACTTGTAGTCGGCATTCTCAACAACGAGGCGGGCATGGCGTTCGTGCTCGGACTGCCAAACATAGAAATCCGTATAGGTCTTGTCACGAAACCTGAACACGAGAAAACCCAAACAGGTGTCGCCGGGAAGGATGTGGAGCCGAAGTTTCTCTCCCTCCCCGGCACAAAAGATCTCTGCGTCGTCCTCGAATGCAGCGCCGAGCACATGGTGGTAAGCTGCGCGATAGTGGGGGCGTTTTGCATTCACGGGCTCGTGTACGTAATAGAAGCTTCGCGCATCCGCAGCGAATGAGAATCCTCGCAAAAGGCCTCGGGGCAGTGCGTCAACAAGCTTCTCTTTTTTGTTGACATCGAAAAGTTCAAATGTCCCGGTGCGTTCTCCGCCCTGTTTCACTTCGTAGAGCAGGAGGCGGCCGTCTTGTGATAGTCGCAACGGCTTGACCGCCGTGTGGGTACCTGTCTTCCGCTCTGCTGGATCGACCAGAAGTTGATCTTCCCCGTCAGGACCCTCCCGCAGAAAGATGCACGGCTGCTCCTGGCCGCGAACGCGCTTACGAAAGATGTACTCGTTTCCAACTCGCTGGATGGAATCGTAGGTCTCGACATCGAGCAGTTCACGGATACGCCCACAAATACAGTCGCGCCCCGGTATCGCGTCCAGATAGGCGCGCGCATATTGCGTTTGTGCTACAAGCCACTCTCGCGTCCGCGGGGCCTCTTGGTCTTCGAGCCACCGGTAGGGATCCGTTATCGGCACACCGTGAAGAATCTCAGTCACAGGCTCGACCGGGGAGTGGGGCGGGGCTGTCGTCAGCAACATAGAGCCCTCGCATCGTCAAGCTTCAGCATCTCGGCGTGCATTCGTCGCGTCAGGCTCCGGTGGTAAGCAGCGGCCTCTGGGTCTCGCATTTCTATAGGCGGCCGCCATGATCCGGTTCCCGCCGCATACGCGAAAACAGCTAAAAGCGGAGCAAGGTTCATCGCTGCTGAGAAAGTCTCAGGAGACAAAAGCTGGCGCCACTCCGTTTGGTAAGCCCTGCCGACATCGGCGGCCAAACCAACCTCTCCCCGTCGCAGCCGCACAATGTGTTCGCGTAGGTACTGCAAAGTGAGAAATGGAGGCCCAACGTACGCTTCAGCCCAGTCGAGAAAGACGCATTGGTCGGCGGAGCACAGGATGTTTCCTGGATTGAAATCCAGATGTCCCAACGTGTCGGGAATGTGTAATTCCGCCAATTCCGACAACGTCTCCTTGATCTGAGTTCCGAGCGTCAGGAGGTCGCCTTTACCGAGTGCCACCGGTGGGGCCTTCTTCTGTTCTTCCATGAGATGGACCATCATTTCCATGAACGGCTCGACCAATGGAAGCAGGGAAGTGATTCGAAGATCCCTGCAGCCAACCGCAAGAAGCTGGTCAGCCTTTCCCCGCGAGGTCATTTGTAGCTCTGCCAGGGTGTGGGCGGCCAGCTCCCATGCAGATGAATCTGACGATTCATCCAATGTTGAACCGGAGAATTCCCTCGTCAGCCAGCCGTGCCAGACTGGATGAGGTGCGATGACGGTAGGCACGAAGCCTGGGAACAGCTTCGCTAGTGCGAGAGATATTCCGAACTCTCGCAGATTGGGTTCACCGACAGCCTTGAACCACACCGCTTGAGCATTTGTTTCGAGTCGGATTAGTGAGAAAGTTGGGCTGGCGTTGATCTGCCGGAAGTCGCCGGTCAGGCGAACACCGTACGGCTCAGCCTCATGCTGGACCCAAGAGAACAGCTCTTTGATCCAGCCCGGCTTCCCAAACGGTGCGATAGCCTCCCCGCTTTGGAAGCCGGCTATCTGACGCAACATATTGGTAATTGCCGCGAGATCTTGCTCGTCCGCAAAGGATTGGTCCGAGATCGAATCGAGTGGCAGCCAACGCATTTCGTCAAGGAACAGAGTGCCCCCACCTCTGGTCTCCATTACTTGGTAGAGTGTCGGTTCACCACTCGCCGTGGTACCAGGACACTTGGGCATGAAAAGGCAAAATGCAGAAATTCCGTAGCGCTTCTTGACGGCCTCGATCAGGTTTTCCGCTACTCGTTCCCACCTGGGAATTTCGACGCATGGAATTGTGAATGGCGGCTGTTCGCTGGCAACGAGGACTTCCGATCCGCTCTTTTGGAGCACCAGTAGTCGGTAAAAATCCTGCGTCACCCGCGGGGAGGCAACTGGACGGGTATCCTGTTCAACAGCCATGATGCTCATGAAACCTTCTCTTGCGGCTGTGCGCGAACAAGGTTGTGCTTTTTAAGCGATTCCAGAAACTCACGCAGGTCAGCTGTTGCGATGTCTTCGCTGATGCAGTACTGCCGCGAGATTTCCTTGGCAGTCTCTGTTTCCGTAGATCCCTTTGCCAGGGATTCCAGAATCAATGCTCCTACAGGGTTCAGCCGGAACATTTGGCCGTGGTCTATGTCGAGCACAATTCCGCCATCCTCATTACGCGTGCTGCGAATTCCTGGCGAAACCTCGTACACGGCGTGGATCCTTCCGCTGGCGGCGTGCTGAGGAATGTGTCATGGGACAAGGGCGTGGGGCGACACTTTGTGCGAAATGTTCGCAAGACAGCCCGAATCACATCAGGCGCCGCATGTCTTCAACGCGATAGGAGGCTTGGGGTCTCGCAGGGACGTGGGTGTCTGTTCGCCCTTTCGTCATCGGACCAAAACAGGCAATCCCGTGTATCTGCTGTTGCGGCCCGAGATCGCGGAGGAACTGCGCAACATTCCGCCTGGACCCGATGCGCATCCTGATTACTTCTTCTGGAGTGGCAGGGGCAAGAAGAACAAGGCCGCCTCCACTTGGCAGAAGGCGCTCCGGAAACTATGGAAGCTCGTCACGCCGCCGCTCGTGCTCAAAGATCGTGACGGCAAGAGACTCGCCCCCAAGTCTCACATGCTTCGCAATACTTTTGCGGTTGAACTGTTGAAGAAAAAAGTCAGTCTCGACCACGTTGCCGTCCTGTTGGGGGACAATCCTGAAACGGTGCGGGAACACTACTTCAAGTGGGTGCCAGAGTTGCAGCAGGTTTTAGACGACGAAGTAAAGAGGACGTGGAAGACGGAGCCGGTTATTTTGGAAGATGCCGACCATGCGATTTCGGCAGGCGTGAACTGATTTGTGATAGTCCAGACTTGACCTTCCACGCCATGCTGTCGGATGAGATTGCTACCGGTCCGATGGCCTCAGGCCTCAACTTCCGCTTTGCCCGTCAACCGCCCAAAATCAGTGGCAAACGATCGGTGGAAGTGTCCTCTTTTGTGCGAAGAATCGGTGGTCAGTCTTCAGATATGGGGCAGTCCCTCATCTGCTCACAAGTCCCAAAGCAAGCCGTCCATATGGTTGTATAACGGTCCCCGGCGCTTGCCAGAATGAAGGGTTCTGCAAGTTCGCTCAAGACGGCGGCAATCCGATCGGGAAAACAGCTATGGAAACACTACTTCAGGATCTGCGCTACGAGTTCCGCGTGTTGCGGAAGGATCCCGGCTTCACAGCGGTAGCAGTGATGACCCTGGCGCTTGGAATCGGGGCGAACACCGCGATCTTTAGTGTTGTAAATGCCGCTCTATTCCGTCCGCTGCCGCTGCGGCAACCTGGTCAGATCGTGCGATTGCAGGAGTACCATCAACGCCCGGCGAACGTAACCGGCGCGACATTTCTCGATGTGCGTGAGCGCAATCGCGTGTTTTCTCACGTTGCGGCTTATCGCATTTTCTCGCAGAACCTGAGCGACACTCGGCAAGCGGTACCGCCGGAGCAGATCGACACTGCATTCGTTACGCAGGATTTCCTGCCTCTGCTTGGAGTGGCACCGTTGCTGGGATCGGGATTCAGCCAGGAGCAGTTCCGCGAAAATGCTGAGCAAGTTGTGATTCTCGATTATGGACTCTGGCAGCATCATTTCGGATCGGACCGCGACATCGTCGGCAGACTGATTATCCTCCACGGGACTCCGCACCGAGTTGCCGGTGTGATGCCGATGGGATTCTCCTTTCCGGAATCGGTTCAGGCCTGGGCGCCTCTCACCGACGACCTGGCCTTTCCGCAGAACCGCCGCGCCCACCTGTTTACCGCCCTGGCGCGCGAGAAAGCTGGCATCTCGAGGGAGGCTGTAAACGCTGACTTACAGGCGATTGCGGCGCAAGTTCAACAAGAGAATCACGACGTCGATCCTGAGTTCACATTCCGTGTGGAACGCCTGCAGGACAATCTCGTTTCCAGTGTTCGCCCCACGCTGCTGATTCTGCTGGGGGCGGTTGCCTTCGTGCTCTTGATTGCATGCGCGAATGTCGCCAACCTTTTACTCTCGCGGTCGGTCGAACGTCAAAGGGAAATCGCGGTGCGTTCCGCTTTAGGGGCCACGCGGTTTCGCCTGGCAAGGCAACTCTTCACCGAGAGCGTGTTACTAGGGCTCATCGGCGGAGCGACTGGATGCGTTCTCGGGCTGTGGCTAGTGAGGGTCATAGGTGCCGCATATCCCGGCGCCATGCCTGGTTTGACGGGTCCGACGATCAACTTGCAAGTCCTGCTCTTTGTATTCGCGGTTTCATTGCTGGCATCGATACTGTTTGGAAGTATTCCCGCAATGCAATCTTCAGGACTGCATTTGCAGGCACAGCTTGTGGAGGGCGGCCGAAACACGGCCTCGGTACACCGCCGGCGCTTTCGTTCGTTCCTAGTGATCTCGGAAGTAGCGCTCGCTATGATCTTGCTTGCAGCGGCCGGCCTGCTCATTCGAAGCTTCATTCTGTTGCAGCGAGTTGATCCCGGGTTCGACAGCTCGAATCTCGCGGTGGTTCGGCTGTCACTGCCAGATTCCCGGTACCCTGAGCTCCCGGAGCGGACACGGTTTGTGAATTTGGTTCTGGAGCGCCTTCGGACGCTGCCTGGCGTCCAGTCGGTCGCTGCCGCCGGAACGCTACCGTTCGATCCAGCACCTACCACTGACCTGGAACTCGAAGGACACGCCTTCGAGCCCGCGAACGAGCCAGAGGCGGAAATTCTTAACGCCAGCCCAGAATATTTCCGCACTATGGGAATTCGCCTGCTTGCCGGGAGAACATTCACTCCGCAGGACATTGCGGGGAGGGCGACCGCCGTGGTGATTAACCAAACCATGGCACAACGCTTCTGGCCTGGGGAAAGTGCGCTGGGGAAACGCGTAGTAATGAAAGACTGGGGACCGCCGCTGCCCGGCGAAGTCGTGGGCGTGGTGTCAGATGTCAAGCAAGACTCGCTGGAAACGGATACCCAGCCGGCAATCTACTATAGCTTCGCCCAGTTCTCCCCGGGCACTTTGACTACTTACCTCATCGTGCGATTGGCTCCCGATGCGCTTACTCCTTCGGCTGCCATTCGGGATCAGGTCTGGTCTGTTGATCGCGACCAACCCGTCAGAGTGGTGTCCATGGAGCAGATCGTCTCGGGGTCGCTGGAGCGTCGCCGGTTCGTACTCATGTTGTTGGGCACCTTCGCTGCCCTCGCTCTTCTATTGTCAGTGGTTGGCATTTACGGAGTCATCGCGTACTCGGTGGGCCAGCGGACCCATGAATTTGGCATCCGCATGGCTCTGGGAGCGCAGCGGCATCAACTGCTGCTCCTCGTGATGAGGCAAAGTGTCTGGACACTCGCGGTCGGGCTGACTGTGGGAGTTGGTGGAGCCATAGCTGTGACTCGCCTGATGGGAAGCTTGCTATTTGGAATTGGACCGGCCGACCCGCTGACACTATCGTTGATGGCTGCGGTCCTGATGATGGTGGCACTGATCGCCAGTTACATCCCGGCACGGCGAGCGGCCGAGGTTGATCCCATGGCGGCGCTGCGGGACCAGTAGACAATGCGACGGATTCTTGAAAGGTCCGATGGCAAACACCGATTGCGGATGGATAGTCGCTAGGCTTGATCGGAAACGCCTCGGGCAGGACACTCTCACAACGAAGTGGAACTGGATCCGAGGCGTTTTCGATGAGCAGACTAGGAGGAAGCCGCTGGTGTTTGCGGCGGACGCGGTTTGCGCTATGGGATTTGAACGGCGGTTTAGGGCGCAACAGGTCTATGGGTAGGAACCAGAAAAGCCGATCAAGACGGTGTGCGGTGCTGCCGAGAACTGCAGGAGTGTTGGCAGAGGGTAGTGAGAGGGGTCGCCTCGGGTGAGCAGACGAATGCGTCGGCGTGCCGGAGCACATCCTGGTCGAGTCGTTGGTGATAGACACATTAGGAAGAATCGAAGTATGTGCATGCTGATAGTTCCGCAGCAGTGAATCTCTGAATCACGATCATCGATGCACCGCAGAGCGGGCAGTGCCAAAGAGAAGATCTCTCGGGCACGTCGTGTGCTCTAACGTGCTGTTCGGTTGAGCCACTGGAGGCCAGTCGCCGATTGTAGACATCATTGTGTATTTGTAAGAGACACCGGAGATGACTTGTTGCGCCCATCAAGCCGCAAAGCCATCTCCGGCGTTTTCTTTGTATTCCTCTTTCTGGCTGGAAGGCGATGGCCCCAATTTTCGTATGTCCATACAATCCGTCGCCCGGAGGTGACGCGTCTCTCCAGGCACCGTGCGAGCTGATTTTGTGACTCTCTAGACCCTCAGCAATCGGATACCGGCGTGCAGGCCCTGGCGTCAGCATGGAACAACCGAGAGTAAGTGCCCGTGTTCCCGAGGAGTGCTGTGGGCACGTCATCCCCAACGACGCGTCCTGCTTCAAGAACGATCGCCCTGTCGACGGAGTGCAAGGCGGACAGCCGATGAGAAATCACGACCACGGTAGTGCCCGGCCGGACTCTTCGCAGGCTGCTAATCAACTGTTGTTCTGAACCCGCGTCAAGTGAAGAAGTGGCTTCGTCCAAAATCAGGATGCGTGGTCGCTGCAGGATTGCTCTGCCAATTCCGAGGCGCTGTTGTTGCCCCCCCGAGAGTTTGTGTCCTCCCGGACCGATCCGTTGATCGAGGCCTTCCTGTAATCCGCACGTCCAAGTCGCAAGCCCAACATGCTCAAGCACTCCCCTCAGTTCTTCGTCCGAGGCGGTACCTTTACCCAGCCGGAGATTGCCTCTTAATGTCGAATCGAAGAGCACCGGGTGTGGCGGGACGTAACACACGTGTTCTCGAAGACTCTCGATTTCGATCTCCCGCACATCGCGACCGGCAAGGCAAATCGATCCCGAGTCCACGTCGTAGATACGCGCCATGAGTTTTGCCAGCGTGCTCTTACCGGCGCCATTTTCTCCCACGACAGCGACGTGCTCGCCTGCCGGAATCTCAAGGTGTGGGATACACAACAATCCGTCCCTTCCCGGATATCCAAAGTGCACATCGACCAGTTCAATTGTCCACGGCCGATCTGGAGGAAACTTGACTGCCGTCGGGCAGTTATTGATCGTTGGCTCCAACGCAAGTACGCTCTGGACTCGACGGATGCTGGCAAATGTTTTCTGGGCCCGTGCATACGTTTCCGCCACACTGCTTAACGGCTCAAACAGTTGAGCTAGATATGCATAGAACGCGACCAGGCCCCCAACCGTAAGCCTGCCTTCGAGAACACTCCAGCCACCGTACCCAATGACGGCGGACATCGCTAAGCCAATAGTCAGGCTTGTGAGGAAGGTGAACGAAACCCCAGTTCGAAAGAGCCTGGCGATAGACCGAACGGAAGTACCCAGTAAATGAAACGCCGTCCGCTCCTGGCGTCTTTCGCGGCGCAGAAGCTGTATCGCAACGATAGACGACAGATGTTCGTGCAAGAAACTGCTCCAAGCCATCCGATTGTGCTGCACAGTATCGGCATCACTTTCGAGGCGGTTTCGAAAGTGCTTTCTCGTCAGAACAAACACAGGAATGAGGGGAAGAATTGCGAGAGTCATCCGGGGATTCAGTACCACCATAATTCCCACCGTCATGACGGTCGCTAGAACGGTGCGGAGAATGGAGGGTAAAAGATCGGACCCGAGATATGCGATTTCCTCGATTGGCTCCGTCAGCGGATACACTGAGGCGCCCACCGCTGTGCCTTCGTGGCGATCGGCGGAGAGAGTGTCTAGATGTCGAAGGAGCTGCAGGCGCAGAACTAGAGCTAACCGCTGCGCGGCGAACATCGTCAAGTAGCCGCCCCCAGTCGTGAGTACCACGCGGCCCTGATGACAGACGAAGATCAGCACGACCGCGCCGGCTAGGTACCGCAGCTTTTGCCCGGGAAAAACGACATCAACCATCCACTTCAAGACAAGGGGCGAGAGAAGCGCCAGAACACTACCTACCGACATGCAAAGAAGGCTTGCGACATGCCAGCGAAGGAAGGGGCGAAGCTGTCGGGACAGCCAACGAATTTCTGAAGAGACCCACGAAAGCATGGTGGACCGCACAGCTTGCAGGTCGAGCAAGAACACGGTTGCGGATGAAGCACCAAGCTATGTCGGTTGCGAGAACGACTTCCACGCTTCGATCAGAATGTTCGCGAATCAGACAATTGAAGCAGGTTCCCGGTAGTCTGGGAGAAATCGGGCAAGCGGACACGTCAGGTCGAGTTCGGATTTCGACCACAAGGGATCAAAGTTTTCTTGCCACAGTCACAATCTGGCCGATGACTTCCGCATCATCATGATTTCGTAGTTGCTCTTGTGGCTGATAGCTAGGTGAGAACGTATGCATCAGCAACGTGCCGTTCTCGAGACTGCAGCATCCGCACATGTAGGTTCCATTGCGCCTCAGCAGGACATATACGGGTTGCTGCCACAGCGGTCTTGACCGGGAGTAAAACGGTTGTTTTATGTGCCGATTGACAAGCACGAGCAGTCCGTTAACCAGTAGGGGATGTAGCGGGTTCGATTCTCCTCCCACCCAAAAGAGATCATGCAAGGAAACACGACTCCCGCCAGACAGATCGGAGAGAGACTCCCGCAGAAAAAACGGAAGATGACCCGATTGTTTGAGCAATTGCCCGAGGAATCCGTTTTCGGGCGGATCATCGATTTCACCGGTGCTGTCCCGTACGGTGGAAGGGAGATTTCGTGGCACAAGCCTGTCGGGAATCGGGTCCCCACCGGCGTCTTCCAGATGCAGACCGACGCTTTTGAGAAATGCGGCAAAACTTAGACCGTAAATTGCGCAGAGGGTGATCGCTTTGTGCACGTGTCTTGGAGGACAGTCCCGTGCTTCGTAATCGGAAAGCGATCCTGTTGCTGCAAAGTATTGTTCGCTGCCCAGCTCGGCGGCGGCTTGGAGGCTCATCGCGGATGCCTCTCGAAATGACAAGCCCATCCTTAAACGGGCCGTGCGAAGCAGATCGCTGAGTCTGGTCTCATTCCGCCTTGAGGCCGGTGGCCGCCAATGCTTTGCCAGTTCCGCGGGCGCGTCTGGCGGCTCCGGTTTGAGCAAGGGCCGTATCTCGAGATCTATAATCCCCAGTACCTCGGCTTCGTCATCCAGTCGTAGTTCGACCTGTGCAAAGGGGAGCTGGCCGCACAAGGGAGCTACACGGTTCTTGCCTATACTTTGCAGGCGGCAGCAGCTCAAGCCATTGGAGTGCCGGATCAGGAACAGTGACTTCAAATCCATACACTGCGGAGAGGAAAGCACTTCATGTCTGACCCGTGTGTCAGCTCGCACGATACTGCCCGGAAGCAGGTCAGGAAATGCCAGACCATCTTCTCGCCCGATCTTCGCATATATAAAGCTGTTTCCTTTAGGTCGTTCGAGGACGCGAATGCGCTGCGCTGGCGCTACGTCCAGTAGCCGTCCGATCGGGGCGATCGCAGGGATACGATTATTCCCCGGCTTGTTTCGTAGCCAGGGCACCCAACATTCAACATCAGCGAGAGAAGAATCGAGCAGCAGGGTTCGCTTCGGCGGCAGCAGGACTTGGAGTCGCGGGATGTCTTCGGGGTTAAATCCAAAGACTCGCAGCCAATCATTGAATCTATATCCCGAAACCTTGCTGAGCACAAATACTTGGTGGAGGCTCGGACTGAAGGTTCCGAGGCCGAGGTCATAGTACAGATTATGAGGGAGGAAATAGGGTGATGATCGACCGTATATGTTTCTTGTCGCCTGTGAGACTCGGTATAGAGTCAGTCCTTTGATCGCAAGGATTGCTTTGACCCGGTCCACGAGTTCTGTATTCGAAAAGCTTCTGGGCTCCGCCACAGGGCTCTCGTTTCGAGTCCACGAGTTTCTTTGGTGCGGTGATATCTGCTCGCAAGGCTGTGCGAGTGTGTATAGACGTTGTGTGGGGAGAGTCCGTGAAGTTTATGAAGCGTGCCCGTTTCTACGACCGCGGTACTTTCTAACCTGAGGCAACAACCCCCAGGTATTTTTCTGGTAGGGCTGGTCGCATTGGCGACCATCGAAAAAATCGTGCTTTCGCCACCAGTCGAACGGAGTATGATTTTTCATCTTCTCTTGTGTCCGGTTGTTGTGTTTTTGTAACCCCAACTCTCTGTTCACGCGACGAAGGAAGTCTTCTGTATGCCGACGCGTATGTTGGAGTCGACAACGAGTCCGGAAGCCGGGAAGCGCCTTCGGGCGGAACGCCTGCGTGCTCACCTGTCAACACGGGCAGTGCAGAAACTCAGCCAGCAGATTGCTCAAGAGAAGGACAATAATCAGGACTATTACATCTCCCACGGCTGGCTTACCGATGTCGAGAATGGAAAATTCACCCCAAGCATCTACAAGCTCTACAGTTTGAGCCTCATCTACAAGTGCAATTACCTAAAAGTCTTGGGTTTCTTCGGGATCAACATCGTGGATGCTGCCAAGGAGCAGCGCCTGGTCAGCCTGCCATATACCCATTTGATCGGATCGAGCCTCGAACTGCCAGGACAGACGATCGTGCTTCCTGTCGAACTTCGCAAGAACGTCGAGCTTGCTAGGACGAACCTGGTCTCTCGCATGGTTGAAACGTGGGGCGAGATCCCCGTTGCTCTCTTGCAGCAATTGGACCTGCGCAACTGCCTTTGCGGGTACGTCGGCCTCGAAGACTACACCCTGCATCCGCTGATCCGGCCCGGGTCATTCGTTGAGATCGATGAGCGGCAGAACAAGGTCAAGCCTGGCACCTGGCAGAACGAATTTGACCGCCCGATCTTTTTCGTCGAGCTCAGAGATGGTTACGCCTGCAGTTGGTGTGAGCTGGACGGGAACCAACTGCTCTTGATCCCTTATCCTCAATCCCGACGACAGATCCGCCAAGTTCGTTACCCCGCCGAAGCGGATATTGTCGGCCGGGTCACCGCAGTGACTATGACCATTGCTTCACCAGAGTCGAATGAATCAAAGGTGTGAACTTGGATGAGGCGTAGCGGCAGGTAGCGTTTGAAACTTGGGTCTGATAGGAATCGAAGCGGCAGTTTTTCTCGATCGCTCACCTGATAACGCCCGAGGCATTGTACGCGGCATTCCGAAGTCTACGAAAAGAAGCCAGCGCAGGGGTGGACGGCGTCACGTATGGGGAATACCAGAAGGACGCCGAGAGAAAGATCCAAGAGCTTTATCAGAGGCTCAAAGACGGAAAGTACCAAGCCCAAGCGCTCCGCAGGGTCTACATACCGAAAGAGAATGGGAAGCAGAGACCGATCTCGATTGCCGCTCTGGAGGACAAGATCGTGCAGAAAGCGATGGTGGAAGTACTGAACACCATCTATGAGCAGGATTTTCTCGAGCTGCTTGAGGAACTGAAGCGCCAAGACGCCTTCGCAGGTGGTAGGGGTTTCACGCTCGTTCAGCGAGACAAGGTTTCCACTCCCGCAGAGCCCACAGGAGCGGGGCATTGAAGACTCTTCTGCAGGACATACCGACAATCAAACCCGATCAATGTACGATATCATCCTCAGGGACTCAGAAGCCATGAGGATTGTAAGCGCGGCGAGTGCATTCCCGAAGCATTACTACTCCCAGAAGTTTCTTCTGGAACGCCTCCAGGACTACTGGGGAGACCAACTGAAGAATCCTCTGTTGCTGGCACGGCTGCACCGCAACGTGACCGTGGATGGCCGTTACCTCGCCATCCCCACAGAGCAGTACCTGGACATCAAGACCTGGGGTCAGGCCAATGACATCTGGATCAAGGTCGCACAAGAATTGGGGGAGCAGGCGCTCTGCCTCGCACTGCACAACGCCGGTCTGAAGCCACACGATTTGGGAGCCTTGTTGTTCACGACAGTCACCGGAATCGCAAGCCCGTCCATCGACGCTCTGCTGATCAATCGTATGGGACTTAAAGCCAACATTCGCCGCACTCCGATTTTTGGCCTGGGATGCGTGGCTGGCGCCGCCGGAATTGCGCGCGCCGCAGATTACGTTCGCGCCTACCCTTCGCAGGCGGCGGCTCTGGTATCGGTGGAGCTCTGTTCGCTCACCCTGCAGCGCGAAGATCTGTCGGTCGCGAACCTGATCTCGTCGGGCCTTTTCGCCGATGGCTCTGCCGCCGTCATTGTGACAGGTGCGGAATTTGAGTCCTCGGGCTCTGAGATTTCTGGGCCTAAAATTCTCGCGACTCGGTCGATCTTCTATCCCGGCACAGAGGAAATGATGGGCTGGAATATTTCCGAGAAAGGCTTCCGCATCGTGCTGTCGACCGAAGTTCCGAATCTGATTCGGCAAAACCTAGGGCGGGACGTGGACGCGTTTCTGGCGGACAACGGATACCGGCGAAGCGACCTTCAAAGCTGGGTTCTACACACCGGAGGACCGAAGGTGCTCGAGGCCTGCGCCACAGCACTCGGGTTGCACAATGGACAGCTGGATGCCTCCTGGGATTGCCTGCGTAAGGTAGGAAATCTTTCTTCGGCTTCAGTGCTGGTTGTGCTCGAAGATGTAATAAAGCACCGCCGTCCTGAGCCGGGCGCGATGGGTCTGCTTGCCGCCATGGGGCCTGGTTTTTGTTCCGAGCTTCTACTTCTGCAATGGTAAGGTAACGTGGTTGTTGAATTCGGCAGATGTCTTCGTGATCGGTAGCTGCCCAGCCAGGATTACGTAGGGGTTCCCGACGGGACAAGCCGCCGATTGATCAAGTACTGCAGTGAGCTCCCTTACGCCGCGGTTCACGGTGGGGCGGACCACACTGCCTCACATCATGACCCAAACGTCCTGGTGGGCTGGGGATCGACCTCCTTAGGCAGAGCGTGGTAACGGGGATTTCCATCCAGGAAATCCAGCTAGGGAAGCGCAGGATCCGCGGCTAAGTTTCGATCTCTTTTCTGCACGACACGCTGTAGCGAAAGGGAAAGAACCATTCGATGCACGCCCGCTCTGCCGGGATGCCGGCTTCAGCCAACAGGTGCCGCCAGTCATCTGCTGCAAAGGCTCGCGCGACCGAAACGGGCCCATCGTGCCGCGCCATGCGGTTCACGGGCAGAAACCGTGTGGCATATTTTATGAAGAAATAAGGCAGGATGTGACGCTGCAGGTCGTTGATGAACCAGCCATGCGCGGCAGAACGGTCCATCCAGCGGATAAAACGAACCAGATCCGCGTCTCCGAGGTGATGGGTGAAAGACGAACTGACGATAAAATCTGTCTGGAGCGGATCCATTCGAGCGAGGACGTCGGCTGTTTCAAAACCGATGGACATCTCCGGCGGCGTGGACTCTGCCGCCGATCTTGTCGACCAGGGGTTGACATCAATTCCTGTCAGATCGAGCTTCAAATTCTTCCCGCGCGCCCATTTCCTCAACTGCCGCAACATGCCGCCACCGCCGCTGCCGACGTCGAGAACCGATATCGGCCGCTCTGCTGGAAAATCCGCTAGGGCGCGCTTTAGCCAGAGCAGGGTCGGACGGTAAGCGAGCGTCAAAACGTTGATACGCTCGAGATCACGCAGATAGTCATCGAATTCCCTAAAGGAAACCGGATCGGTATCCATCAGTTCGGTCGCCGTGCTGCGCCGGCTGAAATCCTGCTGGGTCACGATTCACCTGCCCGCTGCTTCGAACAGCATGCTCTCGACCGGCGGCGCAATTTGGCGCGGGACCGCGCACGCAGTTCCTTCGGCAACCCGGCACTCTCCTCCACGGCATCCAGGACAGCGTGCTCCCCGGGAACCGCCCAGTGCAAGAAATCCTCGGCCCGTGCGCCGTTAAGAATGTCATTCATGCAGGCAAGGAAGCCCAGCTGCAATCGTGGAAGGAACCCGACCCGATCGCTCCATATCGAAGCCGGGGCACAGCGGTGGCGATACGATTCTGATAGGCATCGGTCATGGCGCTTCGCCATGCCGCAGTTTTTGGACCATTAGCAGTTCGGTGACCCCCCCAAAAAAGAGACGGGAATCGATCACAGAAAATCCTTTGTCCCGGAAAATATCCCGCAAGTGAGGGCGGTCGGGAAAGCGCTGGAGGCTTTCGGCTATGTAGCTATAGACTTCATGATTGCGGTGCAGAAGCGAACCCCACAGTCCGGTCCATATCTTCAGACCCCAGTATTCCATCTTCTGTGGGATCTTTCCGCCCGGTTTGGAGAAATCGAGAAAGGCCGCCACGCCGCAGGGTTTTAGAACGCGGCTGATTTCGTCAATAGCTGTTCCGAGGTCCGGGGCATTCCGCAGGGCGTAGCCACCGGTGACGATGTCCACGGATTCGGAAACGATGTCAAGCGATCCCATATCCTGGTTGGCGAAACTGACATTCGGATGAGTATTGCGGTGCCGGGCGATATCCAGCATCGGCTCGGTGATGTCCACTCCGGCGATGCGGCCACGCGGGTATTTGCCAGCAAGCAGAAACGCGATGTCGCCGGTGCCGCAGGCGAGATCAACGCAAACAGGGGACTCGTGAGAGGGAAGCAATGAAATCAGAGTGCGCTTCCATGCCGCGTCGCGTCCGAAAGAAAGTACTCTAGTGATGAAATCGTACCGGGGCGCGACCTCGGAAAAATTCCTTTCGGTATAGTATTTCTTCGTCTCGGCATTCTCGAGATGATCGCCGATTTTCAAAACAAAGCGACCGGTCACTGGATCTCCATTTTCAAAGGGTCCGCAAAAGGGCTTACAGCAGACCAACGATGGTTTGTGGTTTCGGTTGCCGCGTTCACAGATTCCTTGTCCACCATACTCCATAATTCGCGTCGCAGCGCGGCAGCCGGGAGAGTTGCAGGCTGCCTATTGCTTAAAGACCAACGCAGGCCCGCTGACTCGCTTCCCCTTGAGGTCGACAGTTACCTCGACGGTGTCAGCGATCTTAACGAAGGGAATGCCTTTGGTCATCCCGTAGTCCTTCCGTACGAATTTAGCTTATCTTCGCGGGAATCGTGGAGCGCCAGCAGCGAGCAAAGAAGCATCGAATACGACAAGGAACCTATGTGGCCGAGTCGTTCCGACTGACACGACTGATTTTATTGATAGTCAGATCCTGCTTCTCCGGGTGGGAAGTAAATCCCCGGTTCCATATACAGCACTAAGACTTCTCAGTATTGATCGCTCCTCGACGAGTGTCTCGGCGATTGGGCGCCCACGTGATCGGTGCGAACTCATCAATGAACTTCCAGCCCGCAGGTAAAGTCTGCTTGTTCTCAATGACTGCTCCGAAAGGCTGCTAAAATCCATCGCTGACCCTTTTGAAACTCAGCAAGCAATAGAATTCCGCACTCGCCATCCCAGAAGGCTTGCCATAATATGGCTGTATCCCAATGAAGACAAGACGCCGGAAGAGTTCGGAAGCCTGTCACCTAAAGTGTGGATTCTGAAATGGGCTGCATACGACGGCTCAAGAATCACTACCCGTTGCCCTGGATGGGCGCTATACGGACTTTGGCTGTATACATAGCCATGACCTTCCTGCGCCGCGTCGTAATGCTCTCTCGCAGCCGCAAGTTTGGTCGGTATCCGGAGGCCAGATGGGCGAATTGCGTCTTTGGGACGATTCAAGCGTCCATCGCTTTGCTAGTGCTGTTGTCGCTGGTGCATCCATCGCTGGCCTTCGCGGCGAATCCTGACCTGGAAACTGTGCTGACTGGCTCGCGCCAGCGTATTGAGAAATTGGATTACCGCATGACCGGGCGACTCACACGGTTGGAAGGCGATGGCAAGCGCACGAGCTATAGGTTTGTCGCCAAGGCTCACTGGTTTCCCGATGGTCTGCGTCTGCTATGCGAGATCTCGGGGCCTGACTCAGAGAAGACGATCCTTCTACTGCATATGAACGCGAGTGGGCGCGTGACCATCGAGGCGGTACTTCCTGGCGAGAAGGCCGCCAGCGTGTTGCCATTCGAACATTGGAACGACCCACTAGTGGGAACAGACTTCTCCTATGAAGACATGGTAGAGAGCCAGTTCTTCTGGAAGAATCAGGAACTCCTGGCACCGGAGAAATACGGCGCACGGGATTGCTTTGTCCTTAAGAGCATGTCCGGCTCTCAGGACCGGACTTACTATGATTCGGTAACATCATGGATTGACCGCGGCATTTTGTTTCCTGTGCATGTAGTGAAGACTCTTCGCGGGACGGGACAGCAGAAGGAATTCATTTACTATGGGCTACGGCAGGTCGGCGGCGTTTGGTCTGCAACACAGGTGGAGGCAAAGCTGCAGGGCAAGCCCGGCTCCTCGATTCTTGTAATCGAAGGGGGCTCGGCAAAGGCAAATCTTGGACGCAAGGACTTTGATATCGGCCAGTCCGGCGTTCAAGCAGAGAAAGTGAAATAAATCGAATCGATTAATTCGGCTGGGTTGAAGCCCGGTGCGGTCCCTGGAGCATCCACGATGTTCGCCGTCATGGGATAAGCTCCTTTTCAGATGCCGGAGCCCCATATAAGCCAAGGGGCCACCAATTCCAGTCGCCGGCGAGTTGCAATAGTGCCGGCCCGACTACCATCCGCACCACTGTAGCATCGATGAACACTGCCACGGCGAGCGTAAAGCCGAGCATTTGGACGACCAGAAAACTTCCCACGGTGAATGCGGTGAAGACGGCAATCATAATTGCCGCTGCGCTCGTGATGAGCCCAGCCGTCCGCGCCAGCCCCTCGATCACCGCTGATCTCTCAGATAGACCGCGCCGCCGTTCTTCGAGGACTCGGGCGACCAGGAAGACCTCATAGTCCATGCTCAATCCGAAGACGATGGCAAACGAGAGAATCGGCACGATCGGGTATACGGTGCCGGTCGGTCCGTCGAGCCCAAAGAGTTTGCTACCGTGGCCTTCCTGAAAAACGACAACTAACGCACCGAATGAAGCGCCAACGGAGAGTAGATTGAGCAGAATTGCTTTGACAGCCGCAAATAGAGAACGTAACCCGATCAGGAGCGCCAGCAAGCTCCCCAATACGACGCCAAGGACCACCTTCGGCAACCGCTCTTTTACTACCGAGTCATAATCTGCGTCGAGTGCGGGAACGCCGCCGACGCGCAGCACAGCGCCGGGCACGCCGGTCATCGCCGCGACATCGGAGGAACGCACCTCTCGTACCCATCGTATCTGTTCGTTGGGCGAAAGAGTGGCGGTGGGCAGCAACTCAATCAAGGTAGCTTGGCCATCGCTGCGAAGAAAACTCTTGCGGATTGACTCAGGCACATCGTCGACAGCATCCGCAGTATCAGACATTCCGGTGAGGGTCGGAAGAGATAAGACCTCTTGCGCTCTAGGGTCGCTCTGGAAGCTCTTCGTCAAGCGGCTGACGGCAAGCCAGCCGGCCGGCGAGAGCGGCGGAGATTGCGGTGGCAACTCCAGGATCACTCGGAGGGACTGTACAATACCCGACCGCCCCATGCCTTGAAGCGTGTGCAGTGCTTGCACCGACTCCGCTGCGGCCGGAAGCGAGTCATGGTCAGGAATCCCGGGAGAGATTCTCCGTGCCTGGAATGCAAGAATCAGTAGCGGAATCCCGGCGACAAGCAGAGCTGTCCAGGGCCGGCGGGTTATGATGTTGCCCCACCGCACCCACCGCTCACTCGCCGCGCATAGGCTCTCTCGCGTTTTGAATCGTCTGACGGGAAGACGCACTCTGGCGGCATTGATGCGATGCCCTAGCAGACCAAGCACCCAGGGCAGAATGAATGTACACAGCATGACACTCAAAACGGTTACCAGCAGGCCAGCTATCCCGATGGAGCGCAGTTCGCTGATGGGCACAGTCAGCAGCGCTGAAAATCCGATTGCAACTGTGGTGGCCGAGATTATCAGCGTACGCCCCGCTTGCCCGGCAGCAATATCGGCAGCGTGGCCGGGATCATATCCCTCGGCCAATGCTTCGCGAAACCGGCTCACCATCAGCAATGCATAGTCGATGCCCAAGCCAAGGCCGAGCATCGTCGCCAGATTCTGCACCAGAATCGACAGGTGCAGATAATGCGCGAGTAGCGCAGCCGCACCCATCGCCATCGAAATTGAGAGCACTCCAACTCCCAGCGGTAATAGCGCGGCCACAAGACTGCCGAAAGCCAGCAACAGCAGAAAGAGAGTTACCGGCATCGCTCGTTCTTCGGCATGTCTGACGACATCTGCACTGACCTTGCGAAGATCGAACTCCAGCGGCGTTTCACCAGTAATCTCCAGTTTGATATTGGGGTATTGCGACCTAAGCTGACCTTCCATCCAGTCTGCTCTTGCCCGCAGTTTGGGGACCAACGCCTCGACCGCTTCATCGTGCGGGTCCAACCCGACGATGATCAAGGCGCCGCCATTGTTGCCAGTGAACAGAGGATCTGGCCAATCCAGACTCGAGACGGCACCCGACACTCCTGGCAGACTGCGCAATGAACTGGTTAAGAAGCCCAATGCATCTGCGCCTTTGGCTGAATCCGGATCGGGAATACCGCTGATCACCAGAACCAGGCGGTCGGCGTACGGAGACTGGAAACGCTGCGCCAGTTCCAGGTCAACTTTTTCGGATTCTCCGCCCTTGATGTGAACAGCTGTCTCCAGGTGACGTTCGACTTTGTAGGAAAAGGGCAGCAGCGCAAGCGCCATGACAAATCCCGACATCGCCAACCAGAATCGGCGGCGAGCGGCATCATGGCCAGTCTTCAAGCTTGGCATTACCATGGAAGATCCACTTCGTTTCCTGGTCCGTCTGAGAGCAATGAAACGACTTCGGTGATCGGGCACATCCATGATATAGGGTCAAACTGGATATTCATTGGGGTTCGGCCTTGAGCTTAGTTTAACGATAGATGTGGGGAACTGCCCGTTAAGCAGTGTCAATCGAGGAACGTGGCTGACGAAGACTTCGCTGTATGATTTACCCGCCAATCACTCATCAAGAAGGCGTCAACTCGTCAATCGGATCCTTAGTTGACCTCGCTTATCGTTCGTTGATACCGCGGTCGGTAGATTCCGAGTCTCTTCATTTTAGATACTAGCGTTGTACGCCAGCTACAACGCCTTGCAAGCACCATATCGTCACCGACTCTCGTACGGTTTACAGGCACTTCTTTCCCCAAACGCTAAACAACTTCCTCGGCGGCGGGGGACAGAACGGCGGACTCACGCCGCTGTACCAGATCGGGGGTCCGCGCTCGATCCAGTTGGCACTCAAACTTCAGTTTTAAGCATGAGGTTGCAGCGAGCTAGCTCTGCGGAGACAGCCTAGTCCTCCAGCACTGAACTCATCGCTCCACATCGTCGGAATCGAAAGAAACCGACCCAGGATGGACGTCGGGTCCCGACCGCGCGCGAATTACGAAGAAGATCGACGCCTTCCGAACCGAGGTTTTTGGACCATGAAAATCGCACTGTATGCCCGTGTTTCTACCCACAACGGCCAGCAAGACCCGGAGCTCCAGCTGCGCGAGCTGCGTGAGTATTGCGCTCGCCGCGGCTGGGATCTCACAGGCGAGTACGTGGATCACATCAGCGGGGCCAAGGACAAAAGGCCAGCGCTTGACCGATTGATGGCCGAGGCTCTCCGGCGGCGATTCGATGCAGTGGTGGTTTGGAAATTCGACCGTTTTGCTCGATCAGTGTCGCACTTGCTGCGAGCGTTAGATACATTTCGCTCCCTGGGTATCGAGTTTGTGAGTCTTTCCGAGCAAGTGGACACATCCACCCCCATGGGAAAGATGGTATTTACAGTGTTGGGTGCTGTCGCGGAACTAGAACGGTCGCTCATCGTCGAACGGGTGAAGGCCGGGCTCCGCAATGCTCGGGCGAAAGGGAAACGATTAGGTCGGCCACGGGTTTCAGTTCCGCCTTCTAAGATTCGTAAACTGCGCGCGGAAGGCCTGCCCTTACGCGAGATTGCCAGGAGTTGCCGGATCTCCAAAACAACTGTCATCAGGGTCCTGCAGCAGTGATCGCCGCGTTATCATCGAGTTTTTCGCCGCCGCGGTTCGGCGCAGTTCTCCCGTGTCGAAGGCCAGTGTTTCCGGTGAAGTACTGGGTAAGTGCAGCCGGAAAGTTCCCCGTGGTCTCAGAGGACGACATGTTGCGAAAGACTATCAACGAAAGCTCAGAACCAGTGGTGGGTCGCCTATAACCTCAAAACGAGCATTCTGACCCCGACCTCTGGGTCTCCCGTCAGCATCCATCGGCTCTCGCGGCTTCACTTTTGCGACGGAAAGTAGTTAAGCCAAGGCGCTACTTGCTTGCGGCACATGGGCGAATTTAGCTTCGCAATGTTATCGAAGAAATAGAGTGATTGGATTGTCCTGCAATTTAAAACGCAATCCTCATCGCCAACTGCCCCACGCGAGCATTTACGGCCGTACTACTGATAACACCGAACGTGGGCGATGTGAAATTTGTGTCAGGATTGGCAAACTGGGTATGGTTCAGAGCATTGTAAAACTCGGCACGAAATTGAAGACTGCTTTTCTCAACGGGCCAACTAAGCACCACCGTCTTTGAGAACGCGAGATCCAGGTTCGCTTGTCCGGGACCGTCTACGATTCCTGTGGCGCTGTTCCCAAACGCGGTTCCGATGCCGTCCGCGCCAATGATTGGCGGACTCGTAAAACAGGTGGCATTGAAATAGCCACTCAATTTCGACTGCACCGACCCTCCCTTGACCAGTTGGTCTTTGGAGCAGGTGCCCGCTCAGTTGCGCCCGGTCTGTGCTTATCCCAAAAACGTTGTTGGCATTGGTAGCCGAGATGGTGAGAGCACTGCCAGATTGAATCGTAACTACAGCAGCAAAGTCCCACCCTCCCAGAACCGCCCGCTGGAGTCCGGCTGACGGGCTGGGAAGACTCCATGTTCCACTAAAAACGAATCGATGAGTACGGTCGAAGCTGGCCCGCCCCCATCGTTGTCTGGGGGAGTTTTGGTCCCCGAGTGTTAGTGCGTTTCCTGCCGACGTCGAGTTAATGTCGGCGCCATCGGTGTCCAGAGTCTTGGAGAAGGTGTAGGAGGCGAGGAATTGAAGGCCGTGGCTCAACCGCTTCGTCAGGCTAACTTCCAGCCCGTTGTACCAGGAGCTGCCCGCCGATTCCATTTCGCGAAGAGAGTCGGGGCGTATTCCAGGAATCGGAACCCGCAATCCAATATTGGCCAACGTGTTCGAAGTGACACCCCTGATCGGACTCTGTCCGGAGATGCAGCCAGCGCTTGATTCAGGGAACGAAAGCGTTGCAGATGTGTTCCCCGGGCGCCCACGTACCCGACCTCCAGCAACCAAGTCTTTGGCGAATTCTCCTTGGGCGTTCAGTGAGAACTGTTGGACCATTGCCGGCCGAAAATTGGGGGCTTGAGCATTGACCGAGGACTTCGTGGTTGGGGAATAGGGCACAAACAGTGGAAATGAAGCTGGCGTGGGAAATGGCTGCGCGAAGGGTGTCTTGAAATGTCGCGGCTGCGTTCGTCAGTCCGGTGTTGATTCGGGTCAAGGAAAATGGCGCAGCGAGCACGGATTGAGCAGCGACCTGGCCGGTTGTCCGAGAGTAGTAGATGCCGTACCCTCCTCGCAGCACCAGCCGACTTGTCATTGGCAAGACTTGCCACGCAAAGCCGATTCGGGGAGCAATCGTGTTTTGCCCGTCGCCATAAGTTCCAAACGTATTGTCTCGCGCGGGTTACTCCCGCCGGGAGAGCAGCCCGGAAAGTTGGAGGCTACGATGTAGCCATCGAGACTTCCACTCGGTGGTGGGTTTGCATTCGCCTTGTTGACATCGAAGCTCGAGTTCCTGCCCAGCTCGTCGCCAAATTGCCCCAATCGTTCGTAACGTGCCCCGAGATTCAGGGTCAACGACCGCCTGATCCGATAGTCATCCTGCACGAATCCCGAGCCTTCCCACACTCTAAACTCACGATTCAACAGGCCAAAGAGATCAGCTGATTGAAAGACATTGCTGTAAATTCCCGTGCCGTTGCCGCTTCGCATCGAGGCCAAGTAGAAAATCCGGCCAGCTGAGAAACTGTACAAATGAACCAAGCCCGACGAAGTCAAGATTGTCTTCCAACCGAGTAAGCGAACCTCCGAATTTCACGGCATGGGAACCCTTGAGAAAACTAAGAACATCGTTGAAGACGAAACTGTTTTGCGTGTACGTTCGAGGAAGTATGCTAGCCATGCTGACGGAGCCAAGAATATTCAGGCTGGGCAGTTCATTATTCTTGTTCATTTCGCCTTCAGATACTCCGACATCGGACCATTTGAAAGGGAGCATGGGCCTCCATTTTGGTACTTGTGCGAACGAATCCAATCCTGGCCTGATTGAGCAAAGCATTACTTAGCACGTAGGTATGAGCGAGAGAGAACACAACGAACTCGGAACTCGCTCGGGGCTGCTCGAACCCATGCGTGTTACCCGCCGGGTTAAGGCCCCCGCCGGGAAACGTTACCAACTGATCGCTGTCTGCGACAAAGAATCGCGCCGCGAGTTGGCTCTTCTGCGAAAGAACGTAATCGAGATTCCCTGATCCCTGATCTTCCGCGAAGTTGCAAGGTTGTGTGAAGGCTGAAAAACCGCTGCTTGCAAATGGCTTCGAAGGATCAACCGTTTGAGGCGTCGGAATCAGAAAGCTGCCGTCGGGCAGTTTGAAATTCAAAAGAGCCAGAGCAACGGGGTTGATGTTCGATCCGTCAGAATTAATTGCGACACCCCCCAACGCACCTTTCATGCCGCCGAATTGTTGCCCAAGGGCTGCGGCCGATCTGTCATCGGTGAGCGGTGGTTCGTTCAAGCTGACGGTGCAAGCAACCCGGGCTTGACCGGCGGCCGTTCCGTTAACCTGTCGCGTCCCCTGATACGAGCCAAAGAAAAGCAATTTGTTCTTTTTGTATCGGTCCTCCGAGCGCAAATCCGAACTGGTTCTGCTTGAGGTTCGGCCGCCGCTGCCCCGTCTTGTTCAAAAAGAAATCGTTGGCATTGAGAACATCGTTGCGTAAAAACTCGAAAATGGTCCCGTGGTATTCGTTTGTGCCCGCCTTCGTGATCACGCTGACGTTGGCCCCCGCACCGCGCCCGAAAGATGCATCGTAAAGTCCGGTCTGCACCTTGAATTCTTCCAGCATGTCGGGATTGGGAATCGGGATGCCCCCGCTTATTGGGCCCCCACCGTGCACGTCACTGACGCTGATTCCGTCCAATTGCCAGTTATTGTCATAGGATCGTGATCCATGCACGAACATCCCATCATTGGATTTGCCGATTTGTGAAAGTGCTGTTCCCCCAGTTCCAAGTTCTCCGGCGTTATAGACCCCGGCAGCTACTCCGGGAGAAAGCCCGGTTATCTGTGTGAAGTTTCTTGTGACCAATGGCAAGCTGCTCACTGTGTCTCTGTTCACCACTCTTCCCAGTGCCGATGTGTCGAGTTGAACCATCATTGGCTCGGCGGAAACCTGCGTCTGTTCGACACGGGTTGCGAGCTCAAGATGAAGTTCGAGCCGAAGTGTCTCGGTTACGTGAACATGAATATCCGGCTGACTCACAGGTTTGAAGTCAGCCTTGCTTGCCTGCAACTTATAAGTCCCAGGTCGCAGCAATAAGAAATCCGAATCGGCCATTGTTGTCCGAGGTGGCGGACTTCTCTTCAGAACCATCCTCTCTTATGAGGTGAAGAATGACGCCTGGGAGAACCGCTCCGGAGGGGTCCAGGGTCACGCCCGTCAGTGCTCCGGTAGAGGCGGTCTGGCTGTACATGTTTCTGGAAGAAAGCAGCGCAATAGTCAGCGCCATCAAAATCAGACACCAGCAGCCACCGCAAAGGGGGCACTCCTTCAAGCCGCTGCTCATAAGCAACATTTGGCGAGCACTCCACCTAATTCATGGATTGTATGGTGTGCCGCAAGCTGCGAGGTGCGCTCTGACACTCAACGCAGGTGGAATGCGTAGCAGATTACCTCGCACTTCAGATCAGGTGCCACCTGTTAGTTCTACCAGTGATTCCAGTCCGGTGTCTTGATACGTTCTTGCGTTCGTTGACTGATTGGAGTAGTTTGCCAGCGCCTGGGGGTCAGTGTGTTCATGACCGCGGACTACGGAATTATTGCATCGTTCCTATACCTTGGGCGGCCCCCGTCTGGGACGACAAGACCCAGGAAGAAGACGGGCACGTCACGTCTGGGTTCCGCTTGCGGCTCTTGCCGCCATGTGCTTGTCCCACCCGATTGCAGCCGCGCAAACAAAGGAAGTGCGAAGGATTCTGATTCTGAACGAGATGGACACGTCGTATCCGGGACTTCGTATCGTCAATGATGGTATCCAAGCTGCGCTAAATGATTCGCCCTATCAACTTCAGCTTTATTCCGAGCACATGGATACCTCGTTGTTCCCCGATCCGGCCGACCAGCAGCAGGTTCGCGCGTTCTACATTCGCAAATATCAGAATCGAAAACCAGATGTGATTATCACGGTCGGGCCATCCCCGCTCCAATTTATGGAGGAGGTGCACCAAAGAGTGTTTCCCGGTGTTCCGATCGTTTTCTGCGTGCCTAATGCAAATGCGCCAGGCGCTCCCGCACTGGATTCCGATTTTACAGGTGTGGAAAACGATATGGCTCCGGCCGAGACTGTGCAAATAGGGTTACAGCTCCAGCCCGGCACAAAGAACGTTGTCGTCGTAGGGGGCGTCGCTCCTTTTGATCGAGAAGGGCTGGCGGCAGTCAAGAAGGCTCTGAAGCCGTACGAAGGCAGCCTCGACATTTCGTATCTTACGAATTTGGCTGTGCCTGATCTGCTCAAGCGTCTGCAGCACCTACCAAATCACACTCTCGTCCTTCTCACATCGGTAGGGCAGGACGCGGCAGGAACTACTTTCAAAGCAAATGAAATAGGCCCCCTGGTTGCCGCTGCGGCGAACGCACCGGTTTTCGGGTTGTTCGATGTTTACCTGAATCATGGAGAGGTGGGGGGCTACCTTTCAAGCCTCAGCGAGCAAGGGAAGGTGGCTGGAAGCATGGCGCTGAGGATGCTCAGAGGGGAAAAGCCGCGGGACATCCCCAGGGTAAAAGGCGTAAACACCTACATGTTCGATTGGCGAGCCCTCAAGCGCTGGGGGCTCAAGGAGAGCGCACTTCCTCCTGGCAGCATCGTCCTCAACCGACAGCTCACGGTCTGGGAATCTACAGGTGGTACATCATTGGCGGGATTGCTCTGTTCTTGGGCGAAACAATACTCATTCTCGCGCTGGTCTGGCAGCGGAGGGAAGAAGAAGGAGCGAGAAGTACAGCAGAGAGTTAGTTCTTCGCTCGCCCGTCGCCATGGTAGTCACTCGCGGACCGAAGCATCACGAACGAACTGATCAACAGGAGGTTTACAGAGCTCTTCGGCTACACAATTGAAGACGTGCCAGACGAAGAACACTGGTGGCCTCTTGCGTATCCCGATGAAGAGTACCGGGAAACGATCAAAGGAGAATGGCAACGTCGGGTGGAAAAAGCCGTAATTGACAAAACGGACATTGAACCGTTAGAGGCGAGCGTTCGCTGCAAGGATGGTTCGTACCGCCACATAGAATTTCACTTTGCTTCCTTCGAAGATTCCAATCTGATCAAGTTTGTGGACCTAACAGACCGCCGCCGGGCGGAACTTCAGCTGCGCGAGAGCGAGGAGCGTTTCCGTCTGGTCGCAAATACCGCACCTGTAATGATCTGGACGGCCGGGACGGACCGAAAGTGCAGCTACTTCAACAAGACCTGGCTGGACTTCACCGGCCGCCCACTTGAGGCGGAACTTGGCGATGGTTGGGCGGAAGGAGTTCATCCGGACGATTTAAGCCGCTGCCTGCAAACCTACACGGAAGCATTCGACCGAAGAGAGTCGTTTGAAATGCAGTACCGGTTGCGGCGAAAAGATGGAGAGTATCGCTGGGTTCTCGACGACGGTGTACCAAGATTCAACCCGGATGGTACTTTCGCTGGCTACATCGGCTCTTGCATAGACATCACGGAACGGAAGCTCGCAGAGGAGAGTCTCGCCACCATTGGGCGCAGGTTGATTGAGGCGCATGAAGCGGAGCGCACCTGGATTGGAAGAGAGCTTCACGACGACATCAATCAGCGCCTCGCGTTGTTAGCGATCGAACTAGAGCGATGGAGTCATGATGCTTCGACCAATGAAGTCACTGAGCTAGTTCGCCATACCCGGGCGCGTATCACAGAAATTGCCCAGGATGTGCAGGGACTATCCCACCGCTTGCATTCTTCGAAACTCGATTACCTTGGCCTGGCCACCGCGGCTAAGAGCTTTTGCAGAGAGCTCTCCGAAAAAACTAAGGTTGAGATTGTGTTCAGACATGCAGGTATACCACACACCCTCTCGAAGGAAGTCTCGCTGTGTTTGTTCCGAGTTTTGCAAGAGGGGCTGCAGAACGCCGTGAAGCACAGCGGTGTTCGGAGCTTTACGGTGGATCTCCAGGGCACAGAAGAGTCGATCGAACTCACAGTGGCAGACACTGGAAATGGCTTTGAAGAACAAGAAGCTTTCACTCGCCACGGTCTGGGCTTGATCAGCATGCGCGAAAGGTTGCAATTGGTGAACGGCGAGCTTTCCGTGAAATCGAAACCTGGGGCTGGCACTACGATCCGCGCTCGCGTTCCGTTGAAAACTGACGGATATCGGGCAATGGCTGGATAAGGCACTCCCTGAATTTATCCGTGCGCTTGCGCAACGACCTGAATTGCGGAATGTGGGATTCTGGATACAACCGGCAACTCGAGTCTCAGAGTCGGGTTGACGTTGTAAAAGGAGACTCCTTGGAAACATCATCAATCCGGGTTCTCGTGGTCGAGGACTCGGAGGAATTTCGCAAATTTATTTGTTCAATGCTTGGGGAGAGACCGGAATTGCAGATCGTCGGCGAGGACACTGACGGACTACAAGCGCTTCAGAGAGCGGAGGAATTGCAACCGGACTTGATTCTGCTCGACATCGGGCTTCCATCGCTAAACGGAATTGAAGTCGCTCGACAAATCCGCAAGCTCTCACCCAAATCCAAAATACTATTTGTAAGCCAAGAATCTTCTGCCGATGTGGTGCGGGAAGCCCTTGGTACGGGCGCACATGGCTACGTCGTCAAGATTGACGCGGGAAGTGAACTGATGAAGGGGGTGAGCGCTGTTGTTCGAGGCGACCAGTTTGTCAGCAAGAGATTTTCTGGTGAGGATTTCGTCGTTGGCTCGCACGCCGGAGTCTCCGAAGATCGGCAAACCGACGGTAGTTGCGAGAAACCCCAGCAAGATATGGAGATCCCTCGCCGCCACGCCGTGGGGTTCTATTCTGACGATGCAGGTCTCCTAGATGATCTTGCGGAGTTCATCGGGACTGCTCTCAGAGCCGGGAATGCCGCTATCGTTGTCGCAACCGAGTCACACCGACACAGCCTTCTCGTGAGATTACAGGTACATGGCTCGGATATTCGTACCGCTATCGAGCAGGGGAGGTACATCCTGTTGGATGCTGCCGAGGCCCTTTCGACCTTCATGGTGAACGACCTCCCTGATCCAGTGCGATTTTTGAACCTCTTGGGCGATCTCATCGCGACAGCGGCCGAGGCTGCGAAAGGAGGCCGAGTTGCAGTTTTTGGAGAGTGTGTGGATCTCCTGTCGGAGCAAGGTAAGGCAGAAGCGGTGATTCGACTCGAACATCTCTGGAACGAGATATCCAAGTCATATGATGACGTGGATATTCTGTGCGGGTATTATCTTCGTAGCGTTCAGGGCGAGATGGACAACCACATCTTCCAGCGAATCTGTGCAGAGCATTCAGCCGTTTATTCCCGCTGAAAACCGCACACAAAACGCACACGAATGATGTCTTTACTGCCCTCCGTGTCCTTTGTGTCCTTTGTGTAATCAGCAAGTTGCTGAAGCGGTTGGGCGCCGAATCGTTCAACT
>CAVOSN010000003.1:0-4485 GCA_963698805.1 uncultured Acidobacteriota bacterium
TGCCTACGAGTTGTTTGAGATGCGAGGCTGTGAAAATGTTCACGACTGGGAAGATTGGTTCGGAGCGGAATTAGACCTGCACCTCAACGAATGAAATGGCGATGCCCAGAGGATGGCGGAAAATCGACCGAAACCGTTTTCCTAAAGCTGAACAGGAACTACCTTGTATTGGCATGCAGTGCTTGGCGGGTTGCTTCCAGGGTATTGATGAGCGACTCCTTAGGGAGCTTTTGGATGATCGGTTCAATGGCCCAGCCCAGTCCAAGTGGCACGTCACGGGTCAGTGATATAGCACGGCACTCGACGACTACCCCGGAGTCACGCTCCTCGAATCGCCAATAGGAATACAAGCGCCATAGAAATCCGTAACCGGTGTCAGGCTGCAAGACTCGCTCGTCATGGCTTCCCGCGTTCTCCACTTCTGCAATTCGCGTTGTATAGGAGCGGAACACCCAGCGTATTCGGTCCACCGGACGATAATGCACTTCATGATCGGTGTCGAGGACTACGGTGATAATTTTCTTCTTCAGCAGCCGCAGATAGATCTGGAAATCGTGACCCTCACGCCTGACCAGCTTTGAGTCAACTACTTCAGGTTTGTAGATGTTCTTGTGGTTATCGTAGTCCTGGATCACTGCAAAGATTTCTTGAATGGTCGAATCAGAAATGAACGCGGCAGCAATCCAGTCGTGAATCAAACCGCTCGGCACTTTGACGGGGCCTCGGCCAGACCAGAACTGCGCCACCACTTCCCCTCGACGGACCTCCTGCGCTCGCTCCGGTGTCTGCTGAGACCAGAGAAACGGCCCGTTTCCGTGCAGAGTCTGCTCCATCTCCATTTCCGCACTCTGAATGTAGGCATCAAAGGCTTCCAGGGTTCGCGGGTTCAGTTGTACAGGCTTTGCAGATTGCGCCGGCATTGTTCTGTACCTTGTGTCAATCGTGATCCGAGCGCAACTTGCTTGTCAATGTTTGGATCCCGTTTTTGCGGACATCAGCCCGCGCGAAAGCTTCATTGTGGAACTTCAGGGTCTCACGTACAGTGGAACAGCGTCGGAATGAGAAGAACCCACGTCGACCTCCGGGATTGCGACTCCCCTATTCGTACTCAGGATTATGAGGAAGCGGACGTTCCTATCTTGGCCGAGGTGCTGTTTGCGGCCGAGTTGGTTCTGCTGCATGCCACACCTTTGTATTACGGTCTAGGAATACCGCACGGGGACGACTCCGCCGTGGTGGTCATTCCTGGGTTTCTTTGCCCGGATGTTTATTTGACGCCATTGCATCAATGGTTGGCGCGAATTGGATACACGCCTTTCTTTTCAGGTATAGGTTTCAACACGGAGTGTCCGAACCTTCTGATCAAACAGCAGTTGAATGAAACAATTGAAAAAGCGCTCACCAAATCCGGCCGGAAAGTCCATCTAATAGGCCACAGTCTGGGAGGGATTATCGGGCGTGCAATTGCCGCTCAGCGGCCAGGAGATATCGCTTCCGTGACTACTCTGGGTGCACCTTTTCGCGGTACCGTGGCCCATCGCAGCATTTTGCGCGCCGCGGAGATGGTTCGAAATCGGATACTGGCGAAACACAGCAGGGTGGTGCTTCCCGACTGCTACACGGGTCGTTGCACCTGTGATTTCTTGGAATCTCTCAGCTGTGCTATGCCCGCGTCGGTATTAGAAACTGCGGTTTACACCGAAAGCGACGGAGTGGTTGATTGGCGTTACTGCAAAACAGACCGGCCGGAGAGCGACTTCTCAGTTTCGGGCACGCACATCGGACTGGCTTTTAATCCCGCGGTATATTCCATTATTGCCGCGCGCCTGGCCCTGGTGAATTCGGAAAGAAAAAGGCGCAAACGCCAGACGAGCGAAACGTTTCCACTCCGGCAGAGCGCGTTCAGGAAACGCGGTTGATAGCTGGCGAGGACCGGGCATGACCGCGATCCCGATTCTGGACGAATGGTCGCTAGCCTTGATCGGAAACGCCTCGGGGCAGACTGCAGGGACGGAGCGGAATCTCGATCCGAGGCGTTTTCGATAAGGAGACTAGGAGGAAGCCGCTGGCGTTTGCGGCGGACGCGGTGCGCTATGGGATTTGAACGGTAGCCTGGATCTGAACAGAGCGTGGGGAGAGCGGCGGGGCGTGGTGGGAATGCTATCCGGATGGTCGGAGCGGCGGGTGAGATGAGCAAGCGTGCATGCGGAGAGTTGCTTGCGAGGCAGTGGGGAGGAAGCGGACACACGCGTGCGTCGGCGTGCCTGAGCACATCCTCGGGTCGAGAGCGGTAGAGGGGTTAGGAAGAATCGAAGTAAGAGCATGTTGATAATTCCGCAGCCGTAAATCTCTGAACCACGATCATGGTCGCGCCGCAGCGTGGGCAATGCCAAACAGAAGAACCCTCCGCCGAAGCTTTGCAGGGTGCAGCTTCGACTAGCGTGGAGGAACTGCTCGACAGGAGATGTCGGGATAGAGCCAAGCGGGAAGCACGAAAGCGATTGGCGAGGAAGCCAAAGTGACGGATGCGCACGAATCCCCTGGGGAGCACGTGCAGAAAGAAGCGCCGTAAGAACTCGGTGGCCGCAAGTGTCATCATGCCATGCTTGCCGCCGTGGGCGTAATCCTTCCAGCGAAAGGTGACGCGTTCTTGGTCGAAGGCCAACAAGCGATGATTGGAAATGGCCACGCGATGGGTGTAACGGCCGAGGTAGCGCAACACCTGCATGGGTCCGCCGAAGGCGGGCTTGGCATAGACGACCCAGTCGTGGCGGTGCAGGCGGCGGAGGAGTTTTGCGAACTGCTGGCGATCGGCGAGGGCGACGGCGGGGCCGGCGCAGCATAGCTTCTTGCGGCGGTGGAGATGTTGGAGGCCAGCGAGGAACTTGCCGCGAAAGACGCGGCTAAGGACTTTCACGGGTAAGAAGAAAGGATAGCGAGGGCGGATCCAGCGACGATGATCTGGCGAGAGTCCGCCCGCGGGAATGGCGCAGTGAATGTGGGGATGCAAGAGCAGGTTTTGACCCCAAGTGTGCAGGATGCTGATCACGCCGATCTCGGCGCCCAGGTGTTTGCGATCGATGGCGATCGCGAGCAAGGTTTGAGCACTGGCGGTGAACAGCAGGTCATAGAACAAACGTGGGTTCTCCAGGGCCAGCACATTGAGTTCGTGAGGCACAGTGAACACGACATGGAAGTAACTGGTGGCCAACAGTTCGCGCTCGCGGGCCGCCAGCCAGCGTTCGCGGGCTTGTGTTTGACACTTGGGACAGTGCCGGTTTCTGCACGAGTTGTAAGAGATGGCCTGATGACCGCAGTTCGAACAGGCATCGCGATGGCCGCCGAGCGCTGCGGTGCGACAGTGCAGAATAGCGCGAAAGGCTTTGAGCTGCTGAAAGCCAAAGCTGGATCGATACCGATCCAGGAAGCGATCGCCCTGCACGCGTAAGATGTCGGCCACCTCGAAGGTGGGCCGAGTCATTTTTCGCTTTTTCGTTTAAAGCTGCGGCTGATGTTTGCGGTGCTGGATAGCTCGAGGCCATCCAACGGATTGGTCACCGTTTGCAGGTGCCGCTGCGACAGATGCAGGTACTGGGCGGTGGTTTCCAGATCTCCGTGCCCGAGCAGAACCTGGATGGTGCGCAGGTCCGTGCCCGCCTCCAACAAGTGGGTCGCCCAACTGTGGCGCAGCGTGTGTGGGGTGACGCGTTTGCGGATGCCAGCACAGTGTGCGGCCTCGTTGCAGGCAATCCAGACGGTCTTGTCCGAGATGGGTTGTTCCGGTCCCCGCCGGGGATCGCGGCTCGGAAACAAGTAGGTCTTGGGCATGCGCCAACGCCAGTATTCCCGTAGAGTTTCCAACAATGCGGGGCTGAGCGGCAGATCGCGATCCTTGCCACCCTTGCCCTCCACCACACGGAGGATCATGCGCTGGCTATCGATGTCACTGACCTTGAGACAAGCCAGTTCGCTGCGTCGCATGCCGGTGGCGTAGAGCGTCATCAGCAACGTTCGTCGAAACAGCGTTCCAGCACCATCGATCAGGCGCGCAACTTCCTCCCGGCTCAGCACCGTTGGCAGTCGGCGTCGGTCCCGGGGGTAGGGCAAGAACTCGCGGAACTGATGACGCTTGAGCGTCTTGACGAAAAAGAAGCGCAGCGCCGCTACCTGGTTGATCACGCTGCCGGGTGTCAGCTTGCGCTCTTTGAGCAAGTAGGCTTGATAGGTTCGAAGTTCGTTGGGACCGAGCCTGTCGGGAGACTTACCAAAATACTTGGCGAACTCGGTCACCACCCGCAGGTATTTGCGCGTGGTAATTGCGGAGTAGTTGCGACGCTGGAGTTCTTCCAGCATCATTTTGCGTAAACGGGTCACAGGAATCTCCTTTCCCTATGACCCACACTATGTCAGCTGCTCCTGAAATCTCTCGGCTCACCCACGCGGCAGCGTCCGCCGCGCCAGCGGCTTCGTCCTTGTCGGCAAACC
>CAVOSN010000004.1:0-658634 GCA_963698805.1 uncultured Acidobacteriota bacterium
AAAGTTCCTCATTCCCAAGTGCATTACCCCAGGGCGGAAAGGTGCGCCGCTGAGGACTCGTTCCCCTATCCTGCCGACGTCTATCCCATCACGTCCAGGTCGAGATTCTGACGTTGCCGAAGGAACTCGATCGCTTCTTCCGCATCAAAGGTTCGCAGATCGGCGCCCGTGTTGCAGTCCAAGACCTGGAAGCCGTCCAACCTCCGGACGTTTCTTATCTGCTCTTCGACGGTTTCGTGCTGCCACACGGCGAAAAGGTTATCGCCAACGTTCCACATAATGCGGTGGGTATAGCAGACGACCCAGTTCGCCTTGAAGATACTCACATGGTCAGCCTCTCCGCACTCAGAGCACGCGCCCCAGTAGGCATTGTCGCGGTTGCTAACAACCGTTGGTTTCATTGTTCTTCTCCCCTCACTTCGAGAGTAGTAGTTGATTTGAACGGTCGCAGAACCGCGCAAGCAGCCTGCAACGCGGCCTTGGCGCGCACCCTGTGCGGTGGAATGCAGCGGCCTTCGAGATTCCGGCAGTAGGCGCCAGCGCGTGCTTTGCAGACCGGGCAAGGGACACTTCGGGCAAAGTCAAAGTGCGCCATGATTAACCTCCTTGGGCGGGCATGGTTTCCGGCCAGCGTGCTCGAACGCGTGACACTCCGCACACGCCCATCGGCAATTTGCAGAACTCCACTCTCCGCCGCGGCTGCGATGCAGGATGTGGGCGAGATGGCCGAACTCCCAGCTGGCCCACTGCTGACACTTGGGACTTGATTGCAATTCGCAGTAGCCGCGGCTGGATCGCTCAAAGACCTGCAGGCGTACTTCGTTGATGTGCCTTCGTTCTGCGACTGACTTGCGCCGCGGGCGCAGATGTTGAGAACGAAAGAGGAGATGAACTAAGCTGATTTCAGCCATTGGGAAAGTGCCCCTTTCCTGACGGTCAGACCTGGGCGAGTGCTGATAACACTTGCTCAGGTCGCTTACTTTTCCACAGCCATTCTGACTTTATCACAGACATTCCCACTTGTACGCATCTATTCTCCGTGTCATGCTCTCGGCATGACCGAAACGGTAAAAAGTGCGAAGGACTACGCCCGGGAGTTTGCCCGCAAAGGTGGCAAGGCGCGCGCAGAAAACATGACGGCTGAAGAACGCCAGAAGAGCGCCAGCAATGCCGCCAAGGAGAGATGGGCCAACATGACGCCGGCAAAGAAACGGGCCTTCGCTAAGAAGGTTGCTCGCGCTCAAAAAGCCCGATGGGCGAGGGCTAGGAAGGAGGGGAAGTAGATGGCCGCTAAGGCGCCATTTCCTCTACCGAAATGTTCCGAGCCAGGGTGCGAGCGGGAGGGTAGGAACCTGCGCCGCATGGGCAAGCCTCGCCCAGAACCGGTGAAGGGTACGAACGGAAAGCAGACCGTCCTCATCTACCTGATGAGATGTACCTTAGACAATCCGTACAAACATCTTCATATGGTCCACGTCGGGCCGCATGGCGAGCCGCTCACGCCGGTCCTAGATGAGAGTGGACGGCGGATACAAGCTGCATGGATCTTCACGGACGCCATGACCGGCGAAAGGATAGAGACAGAATCTCAACACAAGTACCTGGATCAGAAAGCACGCCGCAGTCTAAGCAAGGCGGGCAAACGCGCTTGGCAGAAGCATCGTGCTACAAAGCTGGCAGCAATTCTCGCAGGAAACAGTAAGCCGGGTCGAAGCGCGAAGCTCTCCGCGAGCCAAAGGAAGCGCTATGGAGATCCGAAGGCCCCAGAGACATGGACGCCAGAGCAGCGGCAGGCACGACGCGATCTTGGCAATGCGCAGAAAGCCTTCTGGGGCAATCTAACTCCGCACCGACGAAAAAAACAAATCAAACGTACTACTGCAGGCAACTACCGCCCGGAAGTGCAGAAACTCATTGGCGAAAAGAGCAAAGCCTCTTGGGCTCAGCGTAAGGCCGAACTCGCCGAGCTTCGCGCCAAGGTCGCCAGTTTAGGGAATGGTGTGGGCGCAAAGAAGGATGAAGGTGGAAGACCACGAGAGAAGGAAGAATTGTTTAGGAAGGCGGCAGAGCTCTATCCGTTACTCGGATCCTGGAGTAAGGTCGCAAAACGGCTCACTCCCAGTGAGTATAAGAAACATCCCCGACGCGCCGTAGACTCCCTTCGGCTTGGCTCGAAATACTACTTGCAAGATTAGTACCAACCAGAAGCGAGAAAACCTCCCTCTAGTTTTCGTACGAGAAAACCCCCCTCTAGTTATCTCTGATTGCCCCGCATTCTTAAGTACTGCATGCTGCGAAAAGGGCGCCCCCACAGTCGCCCTAATCAATCTACCCAAGGAAAAAACGAAAATGAAACTCACCAGGAGAAAGCAACGCCCGCAAGCCTCGGACGGCCCTCACCTCAGCACGTTAGCCGACGTGCAAGATTTGGGAATCCAGAATACCAACTTCGGAGAACGACACAACCTGAGACTGGTTTTTTTGATCGGCGAGTCCGACCCAAAGGGGGAGCCGCTTCAGGTCTCGCTCATCTGCACCGCTTCCGCCCATGAAAACAGCAAATTGACCGCCCTTACACGCCTGCTCCTGGGCGACCAGGCAACCGAGGACGTCGATACTTCGGACCTGCTTGGAAAATCCTGTTGCCTCACCACTGAGCAGCAAGCCAACTCTCGGGGCAAGGTCTTTGCCCAGATTGTCAGCCAGCGAGCCCTCAGGCCCGGAGATCAGGGCCCATCAATTCCGATCGACTACGAGCGGAGTGAAAACCGGCCAACCAGCAAAAGCAAGGTGAACGGCACAACCAAGCCCTTTACCAACGTGCACGGAGTCACGGTGACTGAGGAGGATATTCCCTACTAATTCGCTCGAAGACGGAAGGGAGTTTTGGGCAGATGAGGGGTGACAGCGCACGCCAAGGATGCAGGGAAGTTTCAATGTCCGGGCCAACGGTTCTAAGGGAGTCCGTTCCGGCGCCAGATGCTTTCCTAACAAGCCGGGAAAAATCTTTTCTCACATCAGCTACTCATCTGGCTAAAACTCCCTTCCACTCTCTGTCCTACCTATCCTCCCTATCCTACTTATCCAGTGGCTCAGAGCCTCCGAGCCTACAGACCCTCTGGACCCTCCATAGGGGTCTGCCAAGGGGGTCTGCCAGGGGGGTAGTGCAAAGGGTCAGTCCAAAAAAAATGAAAGTCAGCCAATTAGTCCAGAAGTACGAGAAAGCCGGCGGGCTCTTCGTATTCGAGAATCGGCGCATTTCGCTCACGGCGCGGCCGAGCTTGACCATGAGCGAGCAGCGCAATCTTCGCCGGCTCGATCGACTGGTGCGCCAGCATTCGTATGGGGTGACGGCGTGGATTCTCGAGCGGATTGCGAGCTGGAAATGGGAGCGAGACTTTGCCTGTCACTGTCCTGCCCGACGCTTTGCGCATCCAGCACATCGGCCGGAAGATGTGTGGAAGGAATTACGGAAACTCATTCAACGGGAGAAAACGCCGGAAAACTCGGCATTAGAAGCCCGTAGGCGAACAGTTGGACATGAGGGGATAGTCCAGCACCCGGTAAATTGAACCAAGTTGGTTAGAGCTTTGGCCCACGAATCACAATCCGCGATATCCACAGGCAATCGCGGTACCCTGCCTGCCAAGGCGAACACCTGCGTTCCAGGAGATCTGGAGCGTATGGCGCAACGAAGGTTTCAGGATCCAAAACCGCGATTGGAGGGACGATTCTGGTACTTGCGGGTCTGGTCGAATACACCAGGCACGGCAAGGAAGCGAGACCGTATCAAACTGGCCAGCGCCGACACACCCTATCGGGAAGTGTTGAAGCTGGCCGCCGAGCAACTCAAGCCCGTGAACCGGGGCATTATCACCGTCGGTTCCGGCGTTAACTTCTCAACCTACGTGACCGATACCTACATTCCGACCGACCTGCCACTGCTGGCCAAGGGCGTGCAATCGACCTACCGGGGCGTGATCCAGAAACATCTGACGCCTGCCTTTGAAGGGTCGACACTGCACGAGCTGACGCCCCTTGCCCTGCAGCGGTTCTTTTCAGCCATGCCCGGGCGAGACATCGCCTATCCGACGATGATCAAGATTCGGGACACACTGTCCAGCATTCTGCGCTCGGCCGTGCGTTACGAATTTCTCGACCGCAACCCGCTCGACAAGTTGCAACTCCCACCCGACAAGCGCGGCACGATCGACAAACCGGTCATCACGCCGGCCGAATTTCAATCGTTGCTGCTCCTGGTTCCTGAGCCTTACGCCAGCATGTTGTACGTGTCGGTGTGGACCGGACTCCGGGTCAGTGAACTAGCCGCGCTGAAATGGAAGTGCATCCTTGAGGACTCGATTTCGGTAAGGCAGCGTTTCTCGCGCGGCGACTGGTCTTCGACCAAGACCGCGGCCAGTGCTGCCTCGATCGCAGTCGAGCCCCACGTAATTGCCCGGATCGAACGGCTCAAGACTCTGACCGTCGAAGTGCGCGCCGGACCTCGCTATCCGGCATCACAAGGTAGTCAAGAGCGATGGGCCGGAGGACCTGGTCTTTCAGTCGATCTGGAAGGGCAAGCCCATTAACTCCTCGAACGTGCTCAAGCGCTTCATTGCGCCGGCGGCCGAGAAATTGGAGCTCGATTCGGTGGACTGGCGATGCTTGCGACGTTCCTGCGCGACCTGGATGGTACAGGCGGGAGCTGATCCGAAATCGGTGCAAGGTCAGATGCGGCACAGTCGCATCCAGACCACCTTGGATGTTTACGCGCAATTCACTTCGGAAGGTCAGAAGCGGGCGGCGCAGAAACTCACCGAATACGTTCGAAAAGAGTCTGGTCCAAACCTTGGTCCGATCTTGGTCCAATAAACTGCCCGTTTATGAGCGCATCGAGAGATTGGAAAGTTCGCAAGTTGTTGAGGGATTTGGTGGAGCTGACCGGGATCGAACCGGTGGCCTCCTCGTTGCGAACGAGGCGCTCTCCCAGCTGAGCTACAGCCCCACTTCACTGAAGGAAACACTGGGTGAAATTAATTCTAGCAGCGATGCGGCCATTGACAAAACTGCGCCACATATAAAAGCTGCCACGGGAATTCCTCTCGACACGGACCGCACGTCGCATCCCCTACCTCCATGCCACAAACGGCGCGATGCTTGCGCCGTCTATAATGAATGGGTGAGCGACTCGGATTCAGTTCGACAGCTGGCTTCTGCGGACTTCCCCACGCGGTGGGGAAAGTTTCGCATCTACGGATTCGCCGGTCCTTCCAGCAACGGCGCCGCTGGCGCGCGCGAAGAAGCCGTTGCGCTTGTCATGGGCGACGTGGCCAGCAAGGCGCCCCTGGTGCGCGTGCACTCGCAGTGCCTGACTGGCGACGTCTTTGGCTCGCTGCGCTGCGATTGTCGCCAGCAGCTTGAGATGGCTCTCTCCATGATTGCCGAGGAAGGTGCGGGCGTTCTGATCTACGAACAGAAAGAAGGACGGGGCATCGGGCTCATGGCGAAGCTGCAGGCCTACGAGTTGCAGGATGCTGGTCTCGACACCGTGGAAGCTAACGAGCGGCTCGGCTTCAAAGCCGATCATCGCGATTTCACTCTGCCCGGCGAAATGTTGAAGGCCCTGGGAATCCGACAGGTCCGCCTGCTGTCTAACAATCCCGATAAGGTTGCGGCGCTCGAGCAAGCTGGAGTGCAAGTGGTCGAGCGTGTGCCCTGCGAAGTCAACGCCAGCCCGCAGGCGGAAGACTATCTCAAGACCAAGAAAGAGAAGCTCGGACATCTATTCACATCGCGGTAAGGGCCTTTACAACCCCGCGGCGCTCAAGCCGCGCCGCTGCTAACATGAGCTGACGATCTCCGTCACCGCTGCGATGCGATTCCGCCCCAGACCCGCCATCCTGCTGGCACTCCTGATCCTCGCGAGTTCAATGTATTTCTTCTTCGGAGTCTTTATTCCCGGATTGCATCCCGGCTTGGTCGCGCGCAATCTTGGTGGCGGGTTCCACTTCGGGAACGACTTCTATCCGATCTGGGTTGCCGGAGGCGAGTTGCTCCATCACCGCGATCCCTACGCCCCCAGCCTCACGCCGCGCATCGAGACGGGACTGTACGGGCGTCCGCTGGATCGCAGCGTGCGTGCGGATGCACAGGTCAACTACCGGGCCTTTTCGTATCCAGTCTTCACGATTTTCGTTTTCGCTCCGCTGCTGCCGATGTCCTTTCCAGCGGTACAGGTCGTGTTCGCGATTCTCTTGCCATGCGCAGCGGGGCTGACGGTGCTTCTCTGGCTTCGTGCTCTAGGAACTGATTTGTCAGCGCAAGGAATCGCCGTCGCCATGTGCCTCGCCCTAGCAAGCTATCCGGTGCTTGAAGGAATTTACGCGGGACAGCCCGGCTTGATCTCAGCCGCGTTCATCGCTGGCGCCCTCGCAGCTTTGGCGGCCGAACGTTATTTGCTGGCGGGGATCCTGCTGCCCTGGGCAGCGATGAAGCCGCAACTGGTTCTGTTGCTAGGGATCTGGCTCGTGCTCTGGTGCGTCTGCAACTGGAACCGCCGCAGGAGATTCGTCTTCGGACTGGCAGTCAGCGGCGGCGTCATGCTCGGCCTCAGCACATGGGCCGCTCCGCATTGGATCGAGGGATGGATGCACGCTCTGCGCGAATACCGCCAGATCTCGCCTGCCCCGCTCGCGCTGTTTGTGCTTGGCCGTTTTGCGGGATGGATTGTTTCGGCGATCCTGGTCGCTCTATCACTAGTCGTATGCTGGCGCGCGCGACGCGAGTCGCCGACCTCGCAAGCGTTCGCGCTGGCGACCATTCTGCTGCTCGCGACTACTGTCTTAATTCTGCCCAGCACAATTGCGATCTACGATCAGTTTCTCCTGCTTCCTGGAACACTCTGGCTGTACACAAACCGATCGCTCGTTCTGCGCGGCAGCCTGGTGTTTCGTATGTTCGCCTTGATCACCATGGCAGCGGTGGCGTGGCAGTGGTTCTGGAGTATCGCACTCACCCTTATTCACTGGATGGCGCCATCGCTGGCGCGCGGTCCGGCGATCCTGTTGCTGCCGTTTCGAACAGCAGCCTCGACTCCGTTCGCGATTACGGCCATGCTGTGCTTTGTGGCTTTTCAGAAGATTAGGACTCGACCAGGCACTTCTGCGTCACCGACGCCGCAAGCGTCATGACTACCCCAATAGCGCTTTCAATTCTTTGGCGTGTCGGGTGGGCAGGGTTCGCAGCGCCGATCGCGCCAACGCGACGTACACTTCCCGCGCCAGCGGAAGCCTCCGCAAAACTTCGAGGTGCTTCCGGATCGTAGCCGCATCGCCCCGGATGATCGGGCCGCTGAATCCGCGGGCTCTGCCTTGTTTCGCGTAGTTTTCGATTGTCTGCCGAACAATCGGAAGCATCCAGCGTCTGGACCGATTCGCGGGCACGGCCGCGCCCTGAGCCACCTGTTCCCCGGCCGCGAGAAGCGCCGTCAGGAGCGGCGACAGGAAGGTTCCCCAGGCATGGTAGAGAGCCTTGTCTTTTGCCGCGATCGGGAAACTTTCCCCGCCAAGCCGCCGGACGATCTTGCTGATGGTGTGCACTGCCTCGCGATCTCCCTCGATCGCGAAGCCAACTCCCTTCAGCGCCGGAGTAACCTCTTCAACGAAAGTCATCATCGGATGCACCGATGCAACACGGGCCCCGCGGTTGCGAAGCACTCTCAATTCATCACTCGTCATTGCGCCCGACGAATGAACTGCGATCTTTCCCTCCCAGTCTCTCGCTGCAAGCAGACGCGCACACCTCTCGATCTCCCCATCAGGAACGCAAAACCAGACGAGCTCGGCGCGCAGCGCAGACGTCTGAAAAGTTGCGGTCCCCGTTCCCACCCGGCGCGCCAGGGCCTTCGCTTTCCGCCGTGAGCCTTCACGATCGCGGGAAACAACCTCGCTGATGGAATAGCCGGCACCCCGCAGCGAAATCGCTAGTGCTGCTCCCAACTTTCCCGCACCAACGATTGCGATTCGCGGACGGTGTGCTTCTTCATTTTTCATCGCCCGCAGCATATCAGGCGCAGGTCCTCACAAAAATGGAAGGCCGTAGTCACTCGTCATCCATTCCCTTCCTCGCTTATATTCGTCTTATGAAGAAATCCGCGAGATCGAAAAACAAATCCAAAGCCGCACGGGTGCTCTCCCGCCGCCTCGTCTACAAGGGTCCCGTCTTCTGGGTCACATCCGAACGCGTGGTGGAACCATCCGGCGTCCGCGTACTGCGGGAAGTTGTGCGCCACACCGGTTCGGTGGTCGTTCTCGCAACACTCGACGATGGCAAAGACCCGCGCGTTCTACTCGAACGCCAGTACCGACACGCCGCCGACTCTTACCTGTGGGAGCTTCCCGCAGGCAGAATCGACAAAGGCGAGAAGGCTCTGGCGGCGGCCAAGCGCGAACTGCTCGAGGAAACCGGCTATAGAGCTAAGAGTTGGAAGAAGATCTTAAAGTTCTACGCGAGCCCGGGTTTTGTAGCCGAGCCAATGACGGTCTTCTGGGCCCGCGGCCTTACTCCCGGGCCCGGCCCAACCCGAAGCCGACGAGGTGATCGAACAGAGCCTTGTTCCTCTCTCCCAGGCTGTTCAAATGGTCGATACAAGGCACGGTCCGAGACGCCAAGACGATCGCTGGGGTGTTCTGGCTTTCCCATCACCACAAGCGGCAAGGTCAGGAAAATAAAGGCCGCGGTTGTGTGATGCACCCTCCTTGACAGCCCCTACCCCCCGCCGCACAATGTGCCCAGAATTCGGCAGGTACAACCTTCATTTCTCCCTGTGACTTCGAGATGAGGGCATGACTGCCGGAGGGGGCGCACGTGGAACGACTGAAAGGTACGGTGAAGTGGTTCAATAATGCCAAGGGCTACGGATTCATCGGCCGTGAAGATGGACCGGATGTCTTTGTGCATTACAGCGCAATTACTTCCGAAGGCTACAAGAGCCTGCAGGAAGGTGACACCGTGGAATTCGAAATCACCCAAGGGCAGAAAGGTCCGCAAGCAGCGAACGTCGCAAAAGCTTCTTGATGTGTTGCCGCTCCGGCAACCCAGTTTCGCCTGTTCGGCCTGACGACGCCCGTTCCGTATCCAGGCCAGCCTCCCCAACCGGTCGCGTCTCGGCGGAGCCCTGTCTACCCGCCTTCCTCTTGCGCGACATCTTGTTTAATCTGTTTCTTTCCATGGATAACAAAGCCATCGCCAACCTGCTTTACGAGACCGCCGACCTTCTCGAAATCGACGGCCAGGACTCTTTCCGCATTCGTTCGTACCGCAACGCGGCCCAGGCCATCGAGAATATCCCGCAACGCATGAGCGACCTCATCGCGGATCCCAAGAAAGTGCTCGCCGTTCCCGGAATCGGTAAAGGCATGCTGAACAATTTGCAGGAACTGTTCAAAGAAGGCCGCCTCGCGCTGCACGCCGAGCTTCTGGAAAAATATCACCCGTCGATGCTCCAGCTGCTCAAGATCCAAGGTCTGGGACCGAAAACAATTGCGCTGATTTGGAGCGCCTACCAGGTTTCCGATGTGGACGGAGTGGAGAAGCTCGCGCGCGCCGGAAAAATTCGTGAACTCCCCCGCATGGGCGAGAAGCACGAACTCAAGCTGATCAAGGCCATCGAAGATTACAAGCCGCATCGGCGGCCGCTATCTCATCGATCACGCCGAGGTGGAAGCCGAAAAGCTTGCCAAATATCTCTCGACCATTTCCGGCATCGACAAGATCACACCCGCGGGATCTTTGCGCCGCGGCCGCGAGACGGTGGGAGATCTCGACGTCCTGGTGACCGGCGCTTGCTGTGTCGACGACGGTCAGCGTGCCGACGCAATCCAGCACATTGCGCAGTACCCGCCGCTGATGGATGTCATCGCCAAAGGCGACAACAAAATCAGCTTTCGGCTGCGTAGCGGCATGCAAGTCGACGTGCGCCTGCTGTCCCCGGCGTCCTTCGGCGCCGCCATGCAGTACTTCACGGGATCGAAGGCGCACAACGTTACCCTCCGCCAACGCGCCCTGAAGATGGGCTTCACCCTGAGTGAGTACAGTCTCGCCGACCTGAAGACCGAACAGCCGGTCGCGGGCGCCACCGAAGAAGAGATCTACGCCAAGCTCAACCTCGACTACATCCCTCCGGAGATGCGCGAAAACCTGGGCGAAATCGATCTTGCCGCCCAACACAAGCTTCCCCGCCTGATCACGGATGAAGACTTGCAAGGCGACGTGCACATGCACACCGTCGAGACCGACGGCCGGAACACGATCGAAGAAATGGCCGAAGCGGCCAAGGCACACGGGTATAAGTACATCGCCATCACCGACCATTCCAAGAACCTTGCCTTCGCGAACGGTCTCGACGATCCCCGGGCCCTCGCGCACATTCAGCGCATTCGCGAAGCGAGCAGCCGCATGGACGGTATTCGGATCTTTGCTGGCATCGAAGTCGACATTCTCGGCGACGGCGCGCTGGATTTATCCGACGAAGTCCTGAGCCAGATGGATATCGTCATCGCCAGCGTTCACTCGCATTTCAATCAGGAATCCGGGAAGATGACTGAGCGCCTGCTGCGCGCAATTGAGAATCCGAATACTTCGATTCTCGGACATCCCACCGGCCGCCAGCTTCTGCGCCGCGACGCCTACCCATTCGACATGGACGCAGTCCTAAAAACCGCTGCCAAAAACAAAGTAGCGATGGAACTGAACTCCTATCCCGACCGCCTGGATCTGAACGACGTCCACCTTCGCCAAGCCAAAGAGCAGGGAGTGAAGATCGTCATCAACACCGACTCCCATCACACCTCGCACCTGAGCAAGATCCGCTACGGGATTCTGCAGGCACGGCGCGCCTGGCTCACGAAAGAAGATGTTCTGAATACTTTGCCTGCGGAGAAGTTCGCGCAGGCCATGAAGCACGCGTGGTGAACGGCGGAGACTGTCCTGCCTAGATGAGAACGCTAACCACTCCAGTACCAATCAGAGCGATCGCCCAGATCAAGTCAAGATTGATCCAGGCCTTCCGCAAAATCGCGACGCCGAATTTTTCGAACACCAGCAGCGCAACCACAGCCGTAATCACCAGATAACCGAAAGCATGAAGTGAAGTCGCCAGCAGCGCAGTCCCGGGTGTGGATGTGTGCATCGTCATGCCGTGATGACTTACGGGCATCGCCATCGCTAGGAATAGGGGTACGACCATCAATCCCGCGCCGTGGGCCGACGCCATCAGAAACGACCACAGCGTCAGGCCGCTCTTGCTGACGCGCATACTCGCCCAGTTTGGATGCCGGTGCCGAAAAAGCCGGCTAACCCCAAAGACCACGAGAATCGCCGCCACCACCCAGCGCACCCACTGCAACGGCATGACCGCGCCTGCTACCACCGCAAAAGCAATCGCCGCAGCCACCGCCAACGCGTGGCCGATGCCCAGAGGCACGAGCGCACTGAGCACGGCTCCGCGCCGACGCTCTTGCAGACCAAGCGCCACCGCGAACAACCAGCCCATGCCCGGATTGATGCCGTGAAAAGCTCCGAGTCCAATCAGAGCCGCCCACGAACTGGTCATCTCTCCCATCGGCACCCCTCAGGAGAAGCAGTACGAGTCCGACGATGCATCTCCGCCCTCGAGATGCACCTGGTGCGGGCGAAACTTGTCGACCTCCAGGAACAGCTTCGTATCGAGTTGCACGCCACCGTTTGCGCCCACATCGATCTTCGCCATCCACCCGCGAATCCCTTCGGGATAGAACTGCTCATCCCACGTGCGATAGAGCGAGTTCGTAACGTACACGCGCTTGCCGTCGCGACTGATCTCCACCATCTGCGGCGCACCATTCAACGGCTTCCCGGGATTCTTCGGATGCGCCTGTTGCTTCACCAGCCCGCCGAGCGTCACCGTCCCCGTCAGCACCGGATTGAACGGATCCGACACGTTGTATTGCCGCAATTCCCCGCTGCCCCAGCACGAGACATAAAGGAAGCGATCATCGAGCGACAGGTTGATGTCCGTCACCAGGGGAGGCACCGCCTTGAAGCCCTTGAGCAGCGGAGGAAGCTTGTCCGGATCGGCCGCCTCCGCGGGAATCTCAATCACCTTCTTGATCTTCCACGTCCCGTTGCCGTTGTTCCCTTCGCGATACCAGACCCAGATCGACGAAGACAGGTCCTTCAACGATGTCACGACTCCCACAAATCCGTACGTCTTGTTGGGATCGTGCGAAGGACGAAGCTCGAGCACCATCTGTTGCTCCGGCCCAAGATCGAGCGTTTGTTCATGGCGCCGCTTGTGCAGGTTCCAACGATGCAAGGCATGTCCATATTTCCCGCCGAGCAGCAGTTCAGGATTCACGCCGTCCTCCACCATGGAGGGTGTCCCCCACTCGCTCGTGATCATGGTGTCGTGCCCCAGATGCCACCAGAAGTCGTAGGCCAGATACTGGGGTCCACGATCCGCTTCCCATGCGCCCTTGATGTCGAAAGTCTCCGGATCGAGCATGAAGATTCCACCCGGCCCCTTGCCCTCCACCGACCCCAGCGCGTTCAGATAAATACCGTCGGGACCGCAGTGCGCAGTGTGCGGGCGGCTATATCCGGACTTCTTCTTCACTTCCTCCGGCTCAATGACTTTAACGATCTTGGGATTCCGCGGATCAGCCTTGGTATCAAGAATGTGAATGCGCGACGAGCGCATGCCCGGCACCACCAGGTAACGTCTCTCCATGTGCGGATGGGGCGAATGCGGGCACAGGCAGGAACTGCACGCATTCCATCCGAAATGATGCAACTCGTCGCCCGCATTCGGCATGTCCACACGACTTATAACCGTTCCATACGTCTTCGCCGACGGGTCGAGGTCCACGACCGCCATCGCATCGGTGCCATCATTCGCCGTTGGATTCAGCAGAGCAACGTATGCCAGCTTCTCGGGCGCCGCTTCCATGGCCAGTTTTGCCGAGGGATAAAAAGTCTGATCGGGAAGGAACTTCGCCATAGCCATTTCTCCTGTGCTCGATTGGATGAGGGTTGCCCCGCCAAGGCGCTACAATAATCGGCCATCTCTTCGGGGCTGCTTGGGCAATTGAAGCGCTTTTGTCGACGACCAGCATACGCCTGCAGCTGCTCAGGTCGTTGTTCCTTTTTTGTTAATTTTTTCTGAAGAGGACTGTGGAAAACGCCTCTGCGCGATACGAATTCGCGGATTTTCAGCTGGATGTACGCGAGCGCCGTCTTCTGCGCGGAGGCGTCGAATTGCTCTCGCGCCCAAGGTCTTCGATACTCTGCGTTTGCTGGTGGAAAACGCTGGTCACTTGATGACGAAGGAAGAATTGTTGCGCCAACTCTGGCCCGACACGCTCGTCGAGGAAAATAACCTCAACAAGAATATTTCCGCCTTGCGAAAAGTGCTCGGCGAGGTCTCCGAGGGCTCATCCTGCATCGAGACGCTGCCCCGTGTCGGTTACCGCTTCGTGGCAGCGGTGCGCACTGTGGGCATCTCCGCCGCTGATCCGGTGAAGCGTGACCCACCTCCATCACGACAAGAGATTCGTTTTTGCATCACTGAAGATGGCGTTCGCATCGCGTTCGCGCGCGTCGGGGAGGGATATCCGCTCCTGAAAGCGGCGAATTGGTTGAATCATCTCGATTTCGAATGGGAGAGTCCGCTCTGGCGGCACTGGATCCGCGAAATCACGAAGCATCACACATTCATCCGCTACGACGAGCGTGGCAACGGGCTATCCGACTGGGACGTGGCCGACATTTCGTTTGACGCGTGGGTTCACGATCTCGAGACCGTGGTGGAAGCTTCGGGTCTGGGCCGGTTTGCGCTTTTCGGACTATCCCAGGGCGGAGCAGTAGCGATTGAGTACGCGGCCCGGCACCCCGAGCGCGTTAGTCATCTCGTTTTGTGCGGCGCTTATTCTCGTGGTTTCAGTCACAGGCAGAACCCAGAAGCGCTGGTTGGCCGTCGGGCATTGGAGACTCTGGTGAGGCTGGACTGGGGAAAGAACAATCCCGCATTCCTATCGATGTTTACCAGCCTCTACACTTCCGAAAATGCCACTCCCGAACACCAACAATGGCTGAATGATCTGCAACGGGTTTCGGCGACACCGGAAAACGGCGCGCGCATCATGGAGGCCTGCGACGTGATCAATGTGCGTTCCCGATTGCCGCACGTGTCGGTACCGACGCTGGTGCTCCACTGCGATCGGGACCGGGTAGTGCCCCCGGAGGAAGGACGAATCATCGCAGCGGGAATCCCGAACGCACGATTCGTTCCACTACCGAGTACCAATCACTTGTTGCTTCCAGAAGAACCGGCGTGGCAGATTTTTCTGTCTGAGATGGGGCGCTTCCTTGAATGGAAGACACCGCTACCTTCGTGAGCGCCTTCCTGGTGGCCGACTGGTGACAAAGCTCTACTGTTTCTTCTCTTCTTCGTTCAACGCCGACTTGAATCCCCGAATCCCTTCACCCAGGTTCTTCCCCAGCCCAGCCAGTTTGCTGGGTCCAAAGATGAGAAGGCCAATCGCAAAAACAACGAGCAGTTCCGGAAGTCCAATCTTTCCACCGAACATAGCTCCTCTTTCTTACATCTAGTGAGTCAAGTGAGCCCCGCCCGCCCGCCCGGCGAGCGGGGCTCGCCTGTTAGTCGATCACCAACGGCCGCATCATGTCGTGTTCTTCATGCTCGAGAATGTGGCAGTGCCACACGTACTCTTTGCCGCCCGTCCGCGGGCTCACCGCATTCCGCATCGCGGCAGTGGGCAAACTCGGCAGGTTGAACTGCATGATCACAGTGGTTACTTCCCCAGGATTCATGCGCACCGTTTCCTTCCAGCCGATCTCGTTTGGATCCGGAGGGATCGGATCCCCGGAGTACGTCCAGTTGTCCGGAGTACCCAGGAACGGCTGCCGTTGGATCAACTGCACATTCACCAGGTGGAAATGAATGGGATGGGTGTCGCCCGTCAGGTTCATGATCTGCCAAACCTCCACGGCTCCCGCTCTGGGATTTTCCGTGGTGGGGTCCAGATACCCACGGCCCCATGTTGGTATCCCCTGGTTGTTGGATCCGTTCCGTTCGAACGTGCCCATCGTCTGGATGAGGCGGCCAAACTCGTCGAAGTCCTCATTCAGCGAGAGCATTCGGGTGGGCGTGCCGTTGAAAGGAAATGCCGGCACCGACGGATCACCGTTTGTGAACAGCAATCCCGGCTGGCTTCCGTTCAGGAAGCTGCTCTTGAGCTGCGCGTTGAGTTGCGACAACCACGCCCGAGTTGAGACGCTGTCGCCCGCTCCCGCTGTCACCGTGATCTTCATCAGCGTGCGCGTGTTGGCTCCGCGACCAAGCTTAGTCGTCGGCGCTCCGCCGAAATCGGTCTGGTCCGGGCAACCCGTAAAGTAGTCATTCCTGCTATCGCCGCCCGGGAACGGCCCCGGCGCATCGTTGTACAGAATGAAGCTCGTTCCCGCAGGTACGCCGTTAAAGTCGATAACCACATCGGCTCGCTCGGCGGGAGCCAGCAGCAGGTTGAACGGTCCATCGGCCTTCGCGCTGTTCTCCGAAGGATCCGACGGATCGAGCGGGATCGGCCTGCCGTTGTCGTGAATCGCTACCTTGGGCAAGAATCCGCCTTCGGTTCCCACCTGGTACATCACCGGGCCCGGAGTTCCCACTCGCGCTTCTCCTGGATTGTTGCGGTCCTCCGGATAGAGATTCAAGTGGTAGAAACGCGCCTGCGATCCGTTCAACAGGCGGAAGCGAACGCGTTTCGGAGCGACACTCACTTTCGGATACACGCCACCATTGATCACGATGGTGTCGAAGAATGCTTCTGGAATCGCCGAAACTCTCGGCAGCGGCTGCGTTCCTTGTGACGGCTGATCCGCCGTCGGCCCCCAATCCCAGCGGCCTCTCGGATTCTCAGCGCCACCTTCAAACGTATTAACTTCATAGTCGTGCGGATACCAGAGCGAACCGGGGTCGCCCCATCGCCACGTCCGATCCTGCCGCAGAATGTTTCTGGGCACGAACCCTTTGTCCTGGATCACCAGTGGAATTCCAACGAGATCCGGCAGCAGGCCCGAACTCACCAATCCAGTCTCGAAGTCATCCACAATAATGTAGGCCGAGGCGATGCCCGCATAAGCATTCAGCCGCGTGATGCCAATCGCGTGATCGTGGTACCAGACCAGGCGAGCGCTCTGCTCGTTCGGATAGTAGTAAGTTCCGGTACCCGGCAGCGCGGGGAAGCCCGGCACGTTCATGAACGTCTCGCCGTGTCTTCCTGTGGGTGTGAACCACTGAAAAGGTGTGCCGTCGCTGAACCAGGGAGTCGAGCCGCCGTGCAGGTGCGTCGCAATGCGATTGGTCGGGAGATCACCGACCATTAAGCCATTGGGGCCGGCCATAATTGACGGGTCGACCGGTAGGATATGTCGATTCGGCAACAAGTTCGTGACCGTCAGCAGCACGGGAGTGCCCCGCTTGGCCACGATCGCTCCCGCCAGATACTTCCGGTCGAACGTGAACATGTCGGTGTAGCCGAAAAAGTCCGTCTTGCCCGGCAGATCGGGGTGCATCAATTGGCTAAACTGGGTAACGCCGACGTTGTACAGGTCCGCCGGAGCGCCGGCAAATTTGATGGAATGTTTTGTGGCCAGTGGAATGTACTGGCCGATTTCGTTCTGTGCTGTGGGTCCAAGTCCTGGTAGCGAGGTAACGAACTTACGAATGTTGTTCGGGCTCTGTGCAAAGGCCCATGCCCTTCCCTTGCCCATCGCTTGGTACATCGCGGCTCCGGCACCCGCCAGCGCAGCCTTCTTCAGGAAATCCCGTCGGTTGTTTGCCATGTGCCCTCCGTGGTGGCGCTGTGTTTGGAAACGACAGACCTCTCCCTCGTCCCCGCAAGCAGGAACTTTGGGGGCGTTCATACTGTCAGGCGATTAGCAGCCAGGAGTGGGATGAACCGGCTCCGTGTTGCTTCCTTAGGTAGCGCACCGTGGCAAGCTAGATAGACAGTCCGAGAGCTACCGACCGCCCTGCTTTCTTGTCACTTCGCTGCCGTTAACACACGTCGCCCTCCGCGTGCGCGACAACAGCCGAGTTACCTGTTTTGTGAAACGGGCCCGGGAGCCACGAGGCATCAGCATGTGGGCCTGGGGGGATCTGATGCAACGCTGCCAGCTTTGTACAAAAATCAGCAAGGATTGGCAGTGATCACAGACACGGGAGTCGGTGATTGACGTCACACGCGAGAGAGGAACTTCGTTAGAATCGCGGCGAACGCGGAGCGAACAGCATGCCGCAAAAGCGGCGAACGTCCCGGACCCAGGTTCGAGTCGCGGGGCGCTCGTCTTGAACAGCTCCCCCAAGAGTGCTGCTCGTTCGCCACTTTAGGATTCTCGCGCCCGGCGACAAAAGTACAGACATCACCATCCGCAGTGCCGCGGATCACGTCGGGAACTGGGGCGGAAGTTTACCTTGCTCGCCATGACTTACACCGCGGAACAGACTGTGAAATCGCTGCTTGCCGAACTCGATCAGGTTCCCATGTCGTCTGTATCTGTAAGCCAGACCCGCAGGTCCGAGATCCTTGAGGAAATTCTGCGGCTGATCGCCCTTTCCCTCGAAGCACAACAAAGGGCGGACGACATCGCGAAACATGGCAGGTGGGTGTGAGAATCCGTTTCGCTGAAACTGCGTAAAGCAAAAACGAGGCCGCCCCTTTTTGATCAAGACGCGGCCTCCCCCAAAAACTACTCCGGATCCGTCGAATCGTTAAACAGCACGGTCAGCTTGATGCTGCCATGTCCAAACTGCGGAAAGTTGGGCTTCGTCGGATCCCCCGGATCCAGTGTCGAAGCAGTGTCGTCCGGCGGGAACAACACCAGTGAATTCAGATACGCCTGCAACGCCGCCGACTTCCGTGACGACAGCGCGGCGTACGCATCGCGCGATTTCTGCGATTCGCCGCCGTGCCGCAGAATCACGTCATCGAGCGTCATGCTGCGCCCATCGTGGCCGTAAGGACCGGTGGAGCCCACTCCCCACAGCGGCCGCGTAATGAATTCCGTCTGCACCGTTCCATCCCAATTGCGCTCGTAGAACTTCGGTCCGACATCGTGACGTTTGAAGTCCGTCAGCAGATCTTTCACCACGAACGAACCGCCCGCCGGCAACTTCATCAACGGCAAGCCGCTGCCGTCGTCCACGGTCACGATCAGAGGGGTCGCCGTCGCGAACAGGCTGTTAAAGATGCCGCGCACCGGATCGTAATTCGTTTCCAGGTCCGCAACCCGGCGATCATGCTTGACCGTCAGATTGGGCACATGGCACGACGTACATCCGATCCGGTTGAACACTTCACGCCCCAGTTCGGTCGCGTCATTCTGCTGTCCGTGTCCGGGCTTGAAGTAATTCAGAAGATAAAACTCGAGATGATCGACAACCGCCGGATCCACTTCGTTGCCGTTCTGCGGATCCGCAGCTGGAGGTGGAGTGATCTTGTCCAGCGATCCGTCCAGCACCATACCCGACGGAGTGACCACGCGTGCCCCGGCACTCGCAGCCAGAATGTCAGGATCACTCGAAGCCGACATTCCCATCTCGTTATGCAGCGCGCCCACAATAAACCGCCGGATCGAGAACTCACTGCCCTCCGCGAAGAACGGCTTCACGCGCAGGTCAGGGTCGATGCCGGAGATTTGTGATGTGTCCACCGATCCGTCGGGCTGAGCTGTGATCGATCCGAAGTCGATGCCTTTACTGCTGAGCCCCATCGCCACTGGCCGATGCTGTTGAGCAGCTTTTGCCCGCGCAAGGCTGCGGATGTTGCGCAAGTCGGTCGTCATCTCGTCTGCCAACATCTCGCGTAGCCCAAGGCCGAATAGGTGAGGCGCATCCCGGCTGTCGGGTCGAGTTACGACGTTGCCGCCCACTCCCGCCGATCCACGCGGGCGCCCATGGCATAGCGCACAGCTGTCGGCCAGACCCGCGCCGATGGCAAGATCGCTATTAATGTCGCCCAGACCATCGTTTTCGTTCGGGCCCTGGCCCTGCGCATGCGTGAACTTGCGTTGAAATAGTTGCCGCCCCCGGCGAATTGCCCGGTACGGATCGTGCGCGATCATGCACATCGAAGACCCAGGCGTGGTCACGTTTCCCCGTCCAGTCCCAATTTCATCCTGCAGTGATTTGTTGATTCCGGCCTTCGCAACGTTCGGTGCCTGGTTGTTGTCGATCATTTGCGCTTCAACTGCCATCGTGACCGATACCACTGCGACCGTCACCAAGGGCAGAAATCTCCGACAAGCTGACATAACACCTCCAAGACATACCGTGTTCGAAAATTGAAATGGCGGTCGCTCGGGGGAATGTCGCGACCTTATGTACGGGCATGGTGGGAATCTTGCCGGAATCGTTTCCCTTCGCCAATAGCGGGGACCTTAAGAATGTCTTAAGCCTCGCGGTTCCCGTACAAGATCAAGAAAACATAGGGGATTCCCTCATCCCGCGCCCCGTTGTAGAATGACGTGCCCATCCTTGGGCTAGGCTCCCTCATGGCGTCGGACCGGGCCGTCTCCTCAACTTCAGTGCGCTTCGGCGGTGATTTCGAATTCAATCTCCGCTCCTTCGAACTGAAAAAGTCCGGCCAGGTGCTCAAGCTCGAACGCATTCCGACCGACCTTCTTTGCCTCCTTATCCAGAACCGTGGCGAGTTGGTGACCCGAGATCAGATTGTGGAGCGGGTCTGGGGCAAAGACGTCTTTCTCGACACCGACAACAGTATCAACGCCGCCATCCGGAAGATTCGCCAGGTGCTTGACGATGACCCCGCCCATCCCCGCTTTGTCCAGACACTTACCAGCCGCGGGTATCGCTTCATCGCGGCGGTCGAGGAATCAGGAACAATTCCTGCAGCCGAATCCTTGGCGGGCGACAACCCCGATTACCTGCTCGGTAAGCGGATTTCCAATTACCGACTGATTCGCCTTCTCGGGGGAGGAGGCATGGGTCTGGTATTTGAGGGCGAAGACCTCAAGCTCGGCCGTCGCGTGGCCATCAAACTTCTTCCCGCGGAACTGGCCAGCGAACTGGGCGCCTTTGAACGCTTCGAACGTGAAGCTCGCGCAGCCTCGTCCCTCGATCACCCCAATATCTGCTCGATCTACCAGCTCGGCGAACACGACGGCCAGCCTTTCATCGTCATGCAGCTGCTCGAGGGCATGACTCTTCGCGAGTGGATCGAGGCAGGCGGCGAACGCGGCACGCCCACGCGTCTGCGCGAATTGATCGATTACGCGATTCAGATTGCCGATGGTCTCGATGCCGCCCACCAGAAAGGCATCATTCATCGCGACATCAAGCCGGCCAACATCTTCATTACGCGGCGCGGGCAGGCGAAGATCCTGGACTTCGGGGTCGCCAAATTCGTAGAGAGTGCGGAAGCAACGCCTACCACGCAGGCCGATGGAGTCTCAGCGCCAACAAACGCGAATCCGAACCGCACGGCGGCCTCGCTCGGAACACCTTCCTATCTGTCCCCCGAACAGATCCGCCGCGAAAAGCTTGACACACGCACCGACCTGTTTTCCTTCGGGCTTGTCCTCTACGAGATGGCCACCAACCAGCGCGCCTTCCCGGGAAGCACCACGACTGTGATTCGCGAAGCAGTTCTGCAAGCGCCAACCGTGCCCCTTCGCCAGCTGACTTCCGACATTCCGCCTGCGCTCGAGGACATCATCTCGAAAGCTCTGGCCAAAGATCGCAACCAGCGCTGGCAGACCGCTCGTGAAATCGCGGATGAGCTGCGCCGTGTTCGCGGAACATCTCTCCCCGCGGAGTCGGCAACTGCAACAGCCGAGCATCTGCCGCACGCTGCTGGCACTCTCCGCCGACAGTCCAAAAAGCTCATCGCTGTCGCTGGTCTACTCGTTGCCGCAATCGCAATCTATGCTGGGCTTCGCTATTATTCCGTGCGGGCCTCCCGCCTTACCGGGGGAGACACAGTCGTCCTCACCGATTTCTCCAACAACACCGGCGACGCCATTTTCGACGACACGCTTAAGCAGGCTCTCAAGGTTTCTCTCAGCCAATCGCCCTTCCTGAAGATTCTTCCCGAGCGCACTGTACGGGCGACGCTCAAGCTGATGACCCAGCCCGCGAACTCCCCGATTTCTCCTTCGATCGCGCGCGAAGTGTGCCAGCGTTCCGGCAGCAAGGCCTTCATTTCCGGCGCGATAGCCTCTCTCGACACGGACTACGTGATTGGTTTGAAAGCGGAAAATTGCATAAATGGGAGAGTGCTCGCCCAGGTGCAGGTAACGGCACGCTCGAAAGACGAAGTGATCGCTCAACTCGGAAACGCGGCGACCGATCTCCGCTCCAAGCTCGGCGAATCCATCAGCACTGTGAAGAAATTCGACGTACCCCTGCGTCGAGCCACCACCGGTTCGCTGGAAGCTTTGAAGGAATACACCCTGGGTGGCCAGGCCGAGAACGCAAAGGGACCACCCGCGGCCATCCCCCATTACAAAAAAGCCATCGCGCTCGATCCTCTGTTCGCCCGTGCCTACAGCGCGCTTTCGGCCCAATATTTCGATTCGGGTGAATCGGCTCTCGCGGCCGTTTACAGCACCAAAGCCTACGAACTGCGCGACCGGGTTACCGACCTGGAGAAGGTTGAGATCGACGCCTCGTATCACGGCTTCACCACTGGCGACCTTGAAAAAGCCGCGCACGCATATGAAATGTGGGCAAAAATGACCCCCTGGTATCCTGGGCCGCATTCAAATCTGGCATATATCTATGCTCAGCTCGGATGGAACGAGAAAGCCTTGGCGGAGTCCATTGAAGGCGTGCGCCTTGGCGAGAGTGCCGAGGCCTACAACAACCTCCTCTCGTCCTACGTCTCTGTCAATCGCCTGGAAGAAGCCAAGGCAACGTTTGCGCGCCTCACCAGCCGCGGTCTCGATAATCCGTCGAATCACCCCAGCCGCTACATGATCGCTTTCCTTGAGAAGGACCGAGCAGGCATGGACCGGGAACTGGCGTATGCTCGCGAGAATAAAGAAGTCGAATCGTGGATACTTTACTTCGAGTCCGGCACGCACTCTTACTACGGACGCCAAAGTAAAGCTCGGGATTTCATCACGCTTGCCTCCGCCAAGGCGCTCGCGCAGAATCAGAAGGAAACCGCCGCCGGCTATGCCGCTGAGGCCGCTCTACGTGAGGCGCTGTTCGGCAACACCGCTCTCGCACGGCAGAGCATACAAAAGACGCTCGCCAATTCGGTCGGGCAAGACGTGCAAGCGGCCGCGGCTCTAACCTATGCCTTCACCGGCGACCAGCAGAAAGCGCAAGCACTAGCCGACGCCATGGCGAAACAGTTCCCGCAGAACAGTCTCGTGCAATTCAACTATCTGCCTGCGATTCGTGCCCGCATCGCACTCGATGCCGGACATCCCGACGAAGCTCTGGACCTCTTGAAGCCCGCGCGCCCCTACGAACTCGGTCAACCCGCGCAAATCATGCTCCTCAATCTCTACCCGGTCTATATCCGCGGCGAGGCATACCTGGCCGCGCACGACAACAAGGCTGCCATCGGGGAATTTCAGGAGATCCTCGAACATCCCGGCATGTCGGTGAATGAACCGATCGCCGCACTAGCTCACCTGGGCATCGCGCGCGCTCACGCAGCCCAAGGCGACAAAGATCGCGCCCGTTCCTCCTACCAGGATTTCCTCTCCCTCTGGAAGGAAGCCGATCCCGCGCTCGCGATTTTGAAGCATGCTAAAGCGGAATACGCTGGTCTGCAATAGAAACGCTCCGCTCCGGAATCACGGTCGCGCCCAATCCACATAATTTCTGTTACAAAGTCTGCTTTAACCTTTTAGGAGATTTTGAAGGAGACGCATCGCCGCCCCACCGTTTCCCCATGCTCTCGTCGCGGCCTTCGCGCCTTTTCTTAGCGCCCTTAGCGGTTAAAAGCTTTTGCTCGGATCGTCTCATGCAAACAGCACTCCTCGGAATCTTCGTGCTCGTGCAAGTCACCATTCTCCAAGCAACTCCTAACCAGAATCCCAAAGTCGTCCGCTTCCCCGACAACAACTCAGCAGGAATCTCCGACAACGGCAAAACATCAGTGCTTCACACAGGCGACCACCTCGGCAACTGGTCGCTGATGGCCATCATCGACAACGATCGCGGTAGACCGACGATCGCCATCCTCGAAGATTTCTCCTCTCAAATCGGCCACCTTCTCTTCGTCAACCTCCAAGGGTATCCACCTCGATCTTCCAAAATCGCTCGAGCCCACCTCGCACGATCCAACGAAGCTCTACCTCGGCCACACGCTCGACGAAGTCATCAACAGCCCCACTGACCTGCTCGCCGACCAGATCCTCGCCAAGCCCGGCGATCCCGAATACGAGGACGTTGCCTCGGCCTTCCCTCCAATCCGCAAGATCTCTACAGCTTCGTCGGCACCAACGCCACCACGGACAAGGTCGGCTTCGTATACGGAGCTGCTGATGTACTCCGTAATGGCGCACAACTACACCCGGGGCACATGGATGGCCCCCGAAACGCGGGCCCACTTTCAACGACACGCCGGCAGCCCCGTACTGCACGCCCGCGCAGCTGGTCGTTCCGCTGATGACGAAATGGATGTTGATCTTCGAAGACCCGGTCTCAGAAACTCTCTGGGTGGGAAAAGCTGCGCCGCGCGAATGGTTCGACGACTCCAAAACCACCTCGATCTCGGCCGCCCCGACGCGTTGGGGACGCATCGGCCTCAATCAACTCTCATCTCAAACAACGCAACATCACGGCGACCGTCCAACTCGGACCACACTTCCCGGCGACCACCAAGCTACGCCTGCGAACGCCCGGAAAGCTTCCGCTGAAGTCGGTATCGCTCAACGGCAAACTCTGGACACAATTTAGCGTCGAAGAAGGGACCATCACGATCCCACCAAATGCAGGCAGCACGATCAAAATTGTCGCGGAATACGCATAGAGCACGAGCTTGTGTGGGTCGGACACTCCTGTCCGACAAGCCTGGGACCAGAACAACGCCGGGCCTTGTTATTTCACTTCGGCCGCGCCCGGCCGCTCGTTCTGAGCGCGCAGATCAATCACCTTCATCTTGCTCGACACCTTGAACAGTTTCACGTCGGGATCGGTCAACGTAATGTCCGATACTTCAAAGTTCTGAACCCCTACCCGCGGATCCTGCAGCCGGCTGATCAGGTTCACTCCAAGTTGCGGCGAAAACCAGTACTCGCGCTGCACTTCGATCGGACTATCGTTCCCGATCTTGCCTGCCTCAATCACCACCGTCTCGCGCGTCCCGATTGTCTCCAGGCCGCCCACCGACTGCTTCCCCAGATCCCCCAGGTTCGCGCCTTCTCGTGCGGAGGCCGCAGTCTTTGGCGGCTGAAACGCAGGCGCGTCAAAGTCCTCCACCTGGCACACCTCCTCCTTTAGCATGCAAATGAAAAGCTCGTGCGCCACTGGATCGCTGATCTCGATTTGCGTCACCACCGATTCATGCTTGCCGTCTTCCGGCACCAGCAGCCGCCGCTCCTGAAAAATCCTGCCCGCCCGATCGCGCGCTATCGCCCGGTGATTCTTCAGCGTGATGGACGTCCCATTCGCCAGTTGCCGGATCGATTCCGTGTTCACCACCGCGCTGAATGGCGCATTCGGCAGCGACGGGATCAAAATGCTGACCAGAACCTCGCGACTCCCGCCATCCGGCGGGCGCTCGGCCGAGTTCTGCGCAACGGCCACGAATCCGATAGCGATCAACCCAATCGAAGTCAACCCAGCCACGGTGAAATACCGAGATCCAGCCATATCCGACTCCTCACATCCGCGCATTCTCTCTGACGCCACGACCCTGTGCCCAATCGATCAAGCACAAACCGAAATTCCTTTGCGGCCTTAGCGGCTCTTCTTAGCGCCCTTAGCGGTTAAAAGCTCCTCTTAGTACTTCTCGTCCGAGCCGTTCTCTGCGTCCTCTGCCTTTTAGAATGTTACTCCCCAAATGCAAAGTTCTTAGATCACAGACCCCACGATCCACGATCGCTATAATTCCAGCGTCATGTTTTCTTCACTCCGCACGCTCGGAGCGGCCCTCATCCTCTTATTTCCACTTTGGACGGCAGCCTCCACTCCAGCGACCTGGACCGGCAAACTTTACGACCCCGCGAATCGACCGGTCCCAGCCGCCACCCTGACCCTCGCCAACCGATCTGGAGGCCCGTCGTACTCCGCCACCACCGCCTCCTCAGGCGAATTCGTATTTCCGGACCTCATTCCAGCCAGCTACCGGCTCTCCGTCGTGACCCCGTCGGCGCATTTCAAATCCGCCGACTCGATCGCCATCACCGAAGGCGCCCGGCTGACAACCGACCTCGCACTCTCGTCCCCGGACAAAGGCCTGGTCTCGGCCCAGGACTCAAGCTCCGCTCCGCAAGCCAGCGGCGGCGAGCGCCTCTCCGCCTCCAAGGTCTCCAGCCTGCCCCTAAACTCGCGCGACTTCAGCAAACTCCTCCTGCTCGCCGCCGGCACCATGACCGACGCCAACGGCGCCGCCAACTTCACGCAACAGTTCGCCGTCAACGGCCAGCGCGGCTCCACCACCGTCTTCTCCATGGACGGCGTCGACACCACCGACCCTGAGATGGGCGGCGCCACCTTCTCTAACTTCAACATCGACGCCATCCAGGAAGTCGAGTCCAGCTCCGGCGTTATGCAGGCCGAAATCGGCCACGGCGCTGCGGGCTACACCAACGTCGTCACCCGTACCGGCACCAATGACCTGCACGGCAGCGTGTTCGAATTCTTCCGCAACGCCGCTCTCGACGCCCGCAATTACTTCGACAAAGTCGGCCTCGACCATCGCCGTATTCCGCCTTTCGTCCGCAACGAATTCGGGGGCACCATCGGCGGCCCCGTCGTTCTTCCTCATTTATATAACGGCCGCGACCGCACCTACTTCGTGGGCGAGTACCAGGGATTCCGCCAGGTCCTCGGAACCACCCAGGTCTTCCCCGTTCCCACCGCCGACGAGCGCAACGGCATTGTCACTGTCTGCTTCCCCAACGGCAACAATCCGTGCATCAACGACAGGCTCACCGTCCCGATCGCCGACTCAATCCGCCCGGTGCTCGAAGCTTACCCGCTTCCCAACGATCCCGCCGGCTCCTACGGCGCCCGCACCTTCGCCACCTCGTCGAAAGTCACCACCGTCACCGACCAATTTTCCATTCGCGTCGACCATCGCCTTTCCAGCAAGGCGCAACTGTTCACGCGTTTCAGTTTGAATCAAGTCACCGGTCCGGTCACCAATCCCGACCAGACGGCCATCGATCCCAGCTTCGCCATCCAATTCTTCGATCACCAGCGCAACGCCGGCATCACCTACGCGCGCACGATCTCCCCGCACCTCAGTTTTCAAACTTCGCTGGGATACATCCGCAGCACGCCGTTCTTCCCCGCCGCCAATCACACCCAGCCCGCTATCTTGTTTGGCGACGGACTCCTCTCGGCCTACGGCGCGCCCGCCGGATCGATCTTCGGCTCGTACTCGAATCTCTACCAGTTCAAGCACGACATGACGGGCATTCGCGGGACGCACACGTTCAAGTGGGGAGTGGAGATCCGCGTGAACCGCGATTCGACCATCTTCGGCATCGCGCCCAACGGCGGCTACCAGTTCGGCGGCGGCATTGCCTATTCTCCGGTCGACATCCCCTCCGCCAGCGGTCAGCACAACATCGGGCAAGGACAACCGCTGCCCGACTCCATCACCGGACTGCTCACCGCCACGCCCTTCTCCTACAACATCGTCGTACCCGCGGCATTCACGCCCGTGGGCAACAAATTTGACGAGGCCGGCGTCCGCCGCGAAGCCTACAACTTCTACTTTCAGGATGCCTGGAAGGCCACTCCCCGCCTGTCGATTTCCTATGGCCTGCGCTACGAAGTGAACACACGCATTCACGAGGCTACGAAGCGCACTTCTCTACCGTTCTTCTACGACGATGCCGGCAATCCCACCTCATACCGGAATCATCTCGCCAAGCAAACCTTCGCCGTGAACCCGGAGCCTCCTTATGACAAAGACTGGCGTGGATGGGGACCGCGCGCCGGCCTCGACTACTCGCTCTCAAGCCGCACCGTGTTGCACGCGGGCGCAGCCCTCACGACGCGTCTCTCCAATCTGTGGCAGGAAAATTCCCTTACTGCCGCCATTCCCTTCGTCTTTAATCCTTACTTCACCGCGCAGCCGGGTATCGCCGTCCCCTTCATCAACTCGGTCGTGCAGGAAGTCCTGCCGCCCGCCTACGACATCAACGGCAACTTGATTTTTCCAAATGGCCGCAGCACCGACGCCAAGCCGAATACCATCATGGATCTCGCCCGCTTCCAGGATGAGGTCGCCGCCCTCACGCCCGGGCACCAACCGCAACTGCCAGTCGTGTACGGCATCGCGAAGAATTTTCGTAACGGCATGATCGCCAGCTACACCGCCGGCATTGACCACGATTTTCGCGACTTCAAGGCCAGCGCCTCTTACGTCGCTACCACCGGCATCCACCTGCCATCCGCGTTCTACCCAAACAGTTACACGGGTGCCGATCCCGCATTCGCTCCTTTCACAAAATTCGACGCCGCCGGCAACCGAATCGGAGGCCTGGGCCAGGAAAGTCTCACCACGGGTGACTCGCACTCCACCTATCACGCGCTTCAGATGAGCCTTGCTAAAAACTCCGCGCGCGCTGGACTCGGCCTGCAAGTGAGCTACACGTTCTCAAAGTCCATCGACGACACCAGTTCCGTGATTAACAGCTCGATCGCGGGCGCAGGCGTAGTTTTGCAAACCCCTCCGCAGGATCCATGGAACCCGAGCGCAGAAAAAGGCGCGTCCACTTTCGACGTCACCGACGTCTTCACCTTGAGTTGGATTCAGCTGCTGCCGCTTGATCGCGTACGTTTCCTGCGTCCTCTGGGCAGAACGCTCACTTCCGGATGGCAGTTCCTGAACATCACCACTCTGATGAGTGGCTCCCCGTTCACCGTCTACTCTGGCGTCCAACAAACAGGTGCGGGCGCGGGAGGCACCGATCGCCCCGACCTCGTCAGCACGCCGCACTTCTCCACCAGTCGCACCGTGCGCAGCGACTACTTCGGACGCGGTGACAACAACGCCACGTTCTTCAACATCCCGATCAATCTCCCCGACGGCACCGGCCCGAACCACGGCCGCTTCGGCACGCTCGGCCGCAGCACCTTCCGCGGTCCCGGCTTCCACAACTTCGACGTCGCATTAATCAAGGACACTCCGTTCGGCCACCGCGCCAACAGCGAATTCGGCACCGTCGAATTCCGCGCCGAATTCTTCAACGTCTTCAACATCGTGAACTTCGGCTTGCCCTCCAACATCGTCCGCGGCAGCGGCTTCGGCCTGATCAGCAAAACCGCCGGCTCCTCAAGACAGATCCAGTTTTCGGTGAAGTTGATTTTCTAACGACGCTTGAGTTGATTCGCAAAATCCGAATGCCCCAGCCTAAGCGCGTACCTTGCGCTTAGGGTGGGATTCCACGGCTCATTTCCCTCTTAGAATCTTCCAAATTGAGGTACCAATCCGAAAGCCGGGTGCCCCACGTTTCGGGATTTTCGAAACGTGGGATCCCACGGCTCTATACCTGTTGGGACACGACAGAGCCGCGCTTCAAGCAAAGAGTTGTCTGACGCCACCCGCCCTATTCAGCTCTCAACGCCTGCATAGGATCAAGCCGCGAAGCACGCCACGCAGGAACGATACAAGCAAACACGGCGGCCGCGAGCAGCGTAGCGGCAACCGCTGCAAAAACCTCCGGATCAAGCGGCTTTATCTCATAGAGCAGATCGCGCATCAGCCGCGTGGCTTCCAGGCTTGCCGCCAGTCCCACGACCAGACCGACGACCGCCGGCCACATTCCATCCAGCAACATCTTCCGCATCACATGTTCACGCTTCGCCCCCAGCGCAATGCGGATCCCGATTTCATTCGTCCGCTGCGCCGCCACATACGACATCACGCCGAACAATCCGACCGCGGCAAGAATCAGCGAAAGCGTGGCAAACGCGACCAGCAGCGTCGTGTTGAAGCTCTGGTCCAGGGTCGACTTACCAAGCAACTGGTTCATAGTGAGGATGTCCGATACGGGCAGATCAGGGTCCATCTCCGAAACAATACGCTGTACCGGAAGCGCGAACTGTTCCGGGTCGTGACTGGAGCGAATCTCCAGCGTACCGACGGCCTCGACTCCGGCATCCAGTGGCAGATATTGCACCGGTTCTGGCGCTTCGCCGATCTCATACCGAGTATCGCCGACGATGCCCACAATCACGACGTACTTCCTGCGTACGCGTAGATGCTTATCCAGAGGATCTTCGTCCGGAAAATACCGCCTCCTGAAAGACTCGTTAATGACCACTTCGTTGGCAGCATCCAGTCTCTTCCCACCGTCAAAGGTCCTTCCGGCGACTATCGGAATGCCCATCGCACCGAAGTACTTCGGATCGGCCCATCGGCCCAAGGCAGTCATCCCACTCCCTTGTGGCAAGGGCGGATGCTCCACGATGGTGAAGGCCCAATCCGTCGCCTGGCCTTGCCCCGGCACAACTGAGGCAAAGCCCGCCGCATCCACTCCGGGCAGCGCGCGCACCCGCTCGAGCAGCGTGTCGTAAAAGTTGGCTCGCGAGGCGGGCGTTGAATAACGCGCATCTGGAATGCCCAAATGCATGGTGATCACGTTCTGCGTGATGCAGCCCATGTCGGCGGAGCGCAGCCGTTCATAGCTCTTGAACAGCAGTCCGGCGCCAATGAGCAAGATCACCGTCAGCCCCACTTCAACCGTAAGCAGCACCTTGCGCAGCGTGGCTCGCGAGCCGGCTCCAGCGACCGAGCGCGACCCCTCATGCAGCGCGCTGAGAATACGTTTGTCGCTCGTGCTGAATGCCGCGATCAGTCCAGAAAACATGGCGCACAGCACGATAACGCCGACCGTAAACGCCGCCACCACACCGTCGATGTGGATGGATTCCACGCGGCTCATATCGTGGCGAGTTTGCGTCAGCCATGCCAGCGCGGCGAAGGCCAGCAAGAGTCCCAGCCCGCCGCCGGCTGCCGAAAGCACTAGGCACTCGATCATCCGCTCGCGCATCAGGCGCAGCCAGCCCCCGCCCAGCGCCGTGCGGATCGCCAATTCGTTGCGTCGTGCCTCCGCGCGCGCCACCAGCAGATTCGCCACATTGAGGCAGGCAATCAGCAACAGGCAGAAGGTCGCCTCGAGCAGCACATAGAGCGGCTTCTTGAAGTCGCCTACGATGTGATCCAGCAGCGGACGGCTGCTGGCGCTTCGAAATACAAATGGGTTATCCAGGTGCGCGTCGTGGATGCGCCGCGAGATAACTCTCAAATCGGCAGCGCCTTGCGATGCGCTGACTCCCGGCTTCAGCCGCCCCACAACCCGAAACAGATGATTGCTGAACGAGGTCATCGTCTCTTCGGGCTTGTCGTGGTAAACCGGTGTCCATAGTTGCGTCGAGGGGTCTGGAAAATCGAACCACGCAGGCATCACCCCGATGACGGTGTACGCGCATGGCGTCCAGATCGATCGTCGTGCTCAGGATGGCCGGGTCCCCGCCGAAGCGACGCTTCCACAGACCCCAGCTCAGCAGCACTGTGCCGTTGGCCGCAGGGTTGTCATCGCTCTGCGCAAAATCGCGGCCCAGCGCGGGCTGCACGCCCAACGTGCGCAGCAGGTCCCACGAAATCAAGGCGCTATTCAGCTTCTCTGGTAATTGCCCGCCCGACCCCGAAAGCCCGACCCGGATCCCCTGTGCCAGCGCCAGACTACTGTAGCTGCGGTTCTGCTCTTTCCACTCGGCGTACATGCCGCCCGACACCGGGTTAAAGAGGGGCGTGTCGTCTTCATGTAGACCTGCCTCGTAGAGCATCATGAGGCGATCCGGATCTTGGAACGGCAACGGCTTCAGCAAAACGCCGCGCACCACCGTGAACAGCGCGACATTGGCGCCAATCCCAAGCGCCATCACCACAACCGCGATCGCAGTAAAACCAGGACTGCGCCAAAGCGTGCGCACACTAAAGCGCAGATCACGAAGGAGCGATTCAAGCCAGTTCCACGACCAGACCGCGAGAGTCTGTTCACGAATAAGCGTCGGATTGCCAAAGGCGCGCAAGGCCGCGTGGCGAGCCTCTTCTTCCGAAACGCCGCCTTCTCGTTGCTCCTCTTCCTCCAACTCCAGGTCGGAACGCAGCTCCCGCTCCAGGTCTGCATCTCTCTTCTTGCTCTGCCACCAGTTCATATCAGCTTTCCTCGGCAGCGGGCCACATCACGCGCGCGACAGCTTCGGCCATCTTCTTCCAGTGCGATTCTTCGGCCAGCAGTTGCTTCCTGCCTTTCTCAGTCAACCGGTAGTACTTGAATTCCCGATTGCGGTCCGGCGCAGTCTCCCACTTCGACACGACCCACCCTCTTTGCTCGAGTCGATGCAGCGCCGGATAGAGCGAGCCGTGCTGCATCTGCAGGAATTCATTCGTAGTCCTCTGAATGTGCTTCCCGATCTGATGACCGTGAGCAGGTCCGTAGAGAAGCGTCCTCAAGATCAGCATGTCCAGCGTTCCCTGCAGGAGCCCGACCCGTTGTTGTGTTTGTTTCGCCATAGAAGACATTCTACCCTCGATCTGGCGACGATGGTAGACATTCGACTATCGATTGTCAAGCGATGACGCAGGATTTTCGAATGACGCTTCAGGCCAACGCAATCATTGATAAGCGAGATTGAGCGTAATTTCCGAGTTCCGGATGCGGCTCGATCGAGGAGAGGCGTATCGGAACGCCGGCGAATCACCGGAAATTACACCAGGCACAGCCCAAGTTCGGTGGCACCAACGAGGTGACCACCATGAAACCGAGCTTGCTCATCGCAGTTCTCTTTGCCGCCTGCACGGCACAAACGCAAACCCTTCGCGTCGTCCCAGCCCACCTTGAAGCGACTGGCCAGACAATCAAAAGTGTCCAGTTCTTCTGCACGCAGGATTACAACCGCGATGAGTGCCACCAACATGCACTGGAGCTGCGACGGGCGCTCATGACGTATCCGCTAGAGCCGCTCGGAATGTGGTCTTTTGTTCTGGTGCCAACCTACAAGTGGAAGGATCTCGTACACGCCCTCGGTGGGTCTACCGGCAGTCCGGCTTTCACCATCTTCGAGCAGCGTACGACGGTCATGGAGAGTAGCCTCTTTCCCGCAATTGCAACCCGAAGTGCCGAATTCCTGCACATCTTTGGTGTGACAGGAGAAGCTTTGCTTGAGTTAGCTGTCAACCATGAGTTGGGGCATTGCGCTTGCCCCGATCAAGACGAGCGGAAAGCAGACGATTATGGTCGCGAACTGCGCAAGGGCGAGATTCCGGATTGTGGCCGAACATCAAAGAGGAAAACTGGCCATGGCACGGCGAAGAATACTCAGTAGATTCCGGTCGATGGACAAATCGAACTAATAGAAAACGAAAAGCCGCGCTAGCGGCGGCATAGGCTAGCCCCGGACGTAAGTTCGGGCAACGCTCCGAAAATCACGAGAGTCCCGGCGTCGTGATCGAAAAAAACTCAAGTTTCGCCCACGCTGCTGGAAAAGCCCGCAATACCGAGCGACATTCATTGGCCCCGGCGCGCAAACGCTGGGTTCGGCGAGAACAGAAAAAGAGCGAGCCCCTTGGGAGCGACACCATCGCAACGCGGGCGTAACGCCGCGAGCCCGCGGTACAAAAACGAACAATTCCCTCCAAATGAACTGCAGGGAACCCCTGATTGCCACCCCGCTCGCGAACCATGCACACTCCTCCCATCCCAAATTTCCGAGGAGATTCCCCAATGCGACTTGCAACCTTGGCCGTACTGCTAGTGATGGTCGTCTCTCCAGCCACCAGCCTGTTCCCAAGCGCTCCGCAGCACGACGTACCGGCCGAGGTCGACGCGGCCCGCCGCGCCCTGCAAGGCGCCCGCAACGATCTCGAACACGCCGGCGGAGAATGGGGCGGCCACCGCGTCACAGCCATGAAACACATCGACGAGGCCATCAAGGAATTGAACGAGGCAGAAAAGTACGCCCACGAACATCACGACATCAAGTAGCAAGAATCGAATGAAGCGAAGGGCGTTCAACCGACCGAGGCGTGCTAAACCGGCTGGCTGAAAGCTGGCGAACGGTCGATCTAAGGCATGAAGACGAGCCGCGCAGCGGCGGCATAGGCAAGCCCCGGACGTAAGTCCGGGGTACGCCGCCGACATGGAATGCGAGTCCCATAGGGGCGGCACCAACGCGATGCGGGCGTAAGCCCGCTGCAGCCAACTTACTTCGTCAACTCGCGTTCGATATGGGCCATCCGTAGGCGAGTCGCTTCATACGATTTCGGAGCGAACGCGTCATTCAAATGATCGAAACGCGGTTGTAACACCGAACTCAGCCGACTCAGCCCCACATATGAGACCGCACCTGGATCGTCCGTATACGAAAACGGCACGGTCAGTGAACGCACGTCCTTGCCCGTGCTGGCCGCGAGTGCAACGTGAACGAACTCCCACACACCCCGTCCGTCGCGCGGAGCAACCATCACCCGATCTTCGCCATCGCGAATGTTCCACGCAAACTGAAAAACCACGTTGCCGGCCGCAACCTCCGCCTCAACGTTGCCGCGAGGATCCGTCGTGCAGTCCCAAAGTGCGCTCCCTCCCGGCTGAACAGGAAATCCAGGTCCCTTCGGATTCGCTGTTCAAGACTCTCTGATCTGCTATGCGCCATAACTCGAAATTACCAGAATGCTGCTGGTGTGATTTGCCTGTGACCTGAGACCTGTCACCTGTGACCTGCTTTTGTGGTACTGGCTTCCCAAGCGCCACACCTCACTCTCGGGATTTTTCTCCTCAACCCGCGTAAAATCCAAACTCGATATGCCCGATGAAACTCCCAAGCCACCCGCGGTTCCAACCGAGCCCCAACCGACTGCACCCAAACCTCCCGGGCTCGACCTCGGTCCCGGCGTCGGCATCAACGTCACCCAGGACATGGCCACGCCCGAGCGGAGCCTCCCGCCCGCGAAAATCGTGCTCATCGCGCTTGCCGGTCTGGCCGTTGTTTTGGCCATTTACGGATTCGTCGGCCGCGCCAAGCCCCAAGGCGCCGGCTCGCTCGACAACGTCGCCGCGGTCGAAGTCCCCAATCAGAATTCGATGCTGGTCGCTCTCACCGTCACCCTCCACAACAGCGGCGAGAAACCCCTCTGGATTCACAACATCGAAGGAAAACTGAAGACGCCTTCGCAGGAATACTCCGACGATGCAGCTTCCGCCGTCGACTTCGAACGATACTTCCAGGCGTTTCCCGCTCTCAAGCAGAACTCCCAAGCGGCGCTTATGCCCGAGACAAAGATTCTTCCTGGCAACGAGGCCCGCGGTACTGTCATCGTGAGCTTCCCGGTGACGCAGGCGGACTTCGACAAGCGCCAGTCCATCAGCGTCGTAGTCCACCCCTACGACCAACCGCTCCCCGTGGTCCTGACGAAATAAAGGCTGCCGAAATCTCGGCTCTGCACTAACTGCCGCCAAACCTTGCACTTACTAATTCGTGAATTATCTTATAGCTAATATACGACGCAACGAATATTCCATGTGGAACATATCTCAACCTTGCCATGAGCTGCAGCCTATTGTTTTTTCTGGATGCCGCGCCGCCGAATCAGATGATTGGGCGCGTTCGGATTGATGTCTTCGTAGCGCAGGAAGCTGATCGAGCCATCGACTTCCAGCACGCCGATGGCAACCTGATGGAACTCTGCGATCCCGTGCTCGCGCATCGCGCAGCGCAACTCGTCGAGGCTCACATGCTCTCTCGCCATGTGTGACGCGATGACCTGGCCGTCGTGAATGAGCATGCTCGGCTGGCCCTGGATGAATTTTCGGAAGCGGCGATTCGTTCCAGCGAGATCGGCGATGAAGTAATTGAGCACCAGCAGAACAATGGCCGCGACCGCGCCGCCCGCAAGGGTCGTGTCGGGTCCGGTCATCGCGTTCTGTACAGAGTTGCTCAGCAGCAGGAGCAGGGTCAGGTCGAACGGCGTCATCTGGCCGACTTCGCGCTTGCCGCTCAGGCGCACGCCGACCAGCACGAGGAAATAAATCGCCGCCGTCCGCAGCGCTATCTCGACGAGCACGTGAGCGGATGCGGGCAGCATGGCGCCGCTACTGGTTCGAGGCCGTCGGTGAAGCAGTGACCGGTACGGGCGCGTTCTTCGGAGTGCTGATGTAGCCGGTCGCTTTGTTCTTGTCGAGCGTCCACACGACCAGCTCGTACAGCATGTGGTCGCGGCCCGTGTAGAACTGGATGGGCTCGTTTACGTTTCGATCTTTCTTCTCGATGGTCTTATCGTCGGAGGTAACGTTGAGCGTGTACTTGCCACGCTTGGCGTCTGACTTCTTGAGCTGCAGACTGACGGTCGACACGGGCGCCGGCTTCGCACCCTTCATCAATGTGAACTCGTAGTACTGCCGATCGCCCTTGTGCTTCAGGACTTCGAGATCGTCACGCGTGTGCGCGATCAGGCCGCTCTGCAGTCCGAGGTCGCCGACCGTGCTCTCGAGCTTGGCCTTGGTGGCGGCCAGTTCATTCTTGGTTTCGCCCAGATCGGTCTTCACGCCACCCACGTCGGTCTTCACACCCGCGACTTCGCCGGTGACCGCGGTGATCTGTTCCTTCTGTTCCTTGGCGAGGCGTTCTTCGGCCGCGCGCTGGGACGCCTGCAACTGCGCGGCGCGCTGCGCCAGCTCTTTCTTCGTGATGCCGACCTGCTGTCCGAGAGTCTCGGCTTCGGCTTCGGCGGCCTGCATGCGCGTGGTCAGGTCCGCGATCTGCTTCTGACTGGTGCCCTGGTCCTGGACCAGCTTGCCGACGCTGTTGTGCATGTCGACCAGGAAGTACAGTGAGCCCGCGACATAAATCGCGGCCAGCAACAGCAGCAGCCACTTGCCGGCGTTGCTACCACCCTCCTGCACAACCGTGACCTGGTCATCGGACATACGTTTTCCTCCGCCCTGATAGTGGGTTTTTAAAGATTGTTGAGCAGAACTCCCATGCTGTCAATTGCTTCGCAGATACCGCCGACACGGGCGCGCGCATGACAATTGTCATCCCACGGTCGTGATGCTATGCACTGGTAGATGCGCCGGGCAGCCTCCATGATGCCTTTGGCGGCAGAACGATTGCTACGCCGCGGGAGTGTCCTACACTAGAGCCATGCGAGCCTACGTACAGAGCCGGGTGCCGCGCTGGGTTCCGTTCATTTGGCTGGCCTACCTGACCTTTTTTCTATGGCAGCCGATCACACAACACGCCAGCCGGGCAGAGTGGATCGCGACGGCGGCGGCGCTGATTGTGTTTCTGTTTTTCTACTTCGCGTTTTTCGTGACGAAGAGACCATGGCCGCTGGTTTGCGTCGTGTGCATCGGCGCGATCGGCGTTGTGTATGCGCCCTTCAATGGCGGGGCCGCCAACTTTTTCATCTACGCCGCGTCGATGGCGCCGTTTGCGCTCGACACGGAGTGGGCGGGGGCGCTTGCCATTGCGGGCGTGGTGATGGTTGCGGCGCTGGAGTCGTGGTTGCTGCACATCACCAACGGATTTATTTTCCCTGCGACTTTTCTGTCCACCTTTATCGGCGCCGCGAACATTTACTTCGCGCAAAAGAATCGGCATGTCGACGAGCTAAAGCGGGCGAACGCCGAGATCGAGCAACTGACCAAGGTTGCGGAGCGGGAGCGCATCGCCCGCGACTTGCACGACGTGCTCGGACACACGCTGTCGCTGATCACGTTAAAGTCCGAGTTGGCGCGCAAATTAATAGATCGTGATCCGATACAAGCCAGGAACGAAATCCACGACGTGGAGTTGACCGCGCGCCAAGCTTTGGCCGACGTGCGCCAGGCGATTGGGGGATACCGGTCGAAGGGACTAGCGGCCGAGATCAAGCAAGCCGCAACCACGCTGGAGACTGCGGGGGTGCGCGCAGATGTGCGCTCAGTGGAACTCAAACTCCCGCCTGCGAAAGAGAGCGTGCTGGCGCTGGTGCTGCGAGAAGCCGTCACCAACGTTGTGCGCCATGCGCGCGCCTCGCACTGCCGCGTGGAACTGGGCCGCGTGAACGGGCATTGCCGTTTGGAGATATGTGACGATGGCCGAGGCGGACCCGCGGTCGAAGGCAACGGCCTGCGCGGCATGCGCGAGCGCGTGGAGTCGTTGGGCGGAAGCCTTGAGCACGACATGACTCGCGGAACGCGGCTCATCATAGAACTGCCGCTTGAAGAGACGGCGAGCCTGTGACGTCCCTTTCCAAAGAAGGCCGTAAGACAATCCGGGTGGTCATTGCCGAAGACCAGGGTATGGTGCTGGGCGCGTTGGCCGCATTGCTCGAAATTGAAGGCGATATTTCCGTGGTTGGACGGGCGCGCGACGGGCAGGAAGCGCTCGAATGCGTTTTGACGCACAAGCCCGATGTGTTCTTGACCGACATCGAAATGCCAAGATTGACGGGGCTCGATGTTGCCGCAGAGTTGAAGCGGCGGCGGGTGGCAACGCGCGTGGTGATCGTGACGACATTTGCCCGGTCCGGTTATTTGCGGCGCGCGCTGGATGCGGGAGCGTCGGGATATTTGTTGAAGGATCATCCGGCGGAGCAGTTGGCGGATGCGGTGCGGCGGGTGCATCGCGGGTTACGCGTGATTGATCCGGAGCTTGCAACCGAAGCGTGGGGAGAGTTGGACCCGTTGACGGACCGCGAGCGGCAGGTGTTGCGTTTGGCCGGAGACGGTAAGGCGAGCGGAGATATCGCGGCCGAGCTCGGATTGAGCGAGGGGACGGTGCGGAATTATTTGTCGGAAGCGATCAGCAAGTTGGGCGCAGCGAATCGGGTAGAGGCCGCGCGGATTGCGCGCACCAAGGGATGGTTGTAGGGGCTCGCGGGCGAGGGCCTGCATAGCGGTGTGTCGTCCCACCGGGACTCGCGTTTCATTTCGAGGCTTACCCCGGACTTACGTCCGGGGCTATCTTCTGTCGCCGCTGCGCGGCTGGGTTCGGTGTCCCACGGCCGGATCGGACCAGCTTCTCTAAAACCGTGGGGCTAGGGCGCCCGCTATGCCTAAACCCAGGTTAGCGTCCAAAGGGCGGACGCGAACCTGGGGCACCTTCATCGGGCACGAATATCGCCGGGACGCATTTTTCTCCAGGCGGTCGCGGCCACACCAAGCAGGCCAGTGCCCAGCAGCAGTAACGACGCAGGTTCGGGAACCGGCGTCGGCACTGACGTCAGGACGATCGCGACCGTCTGCCCCGGCTGCAGGTAGGTTTGTCCGGGCAAGGGCTCCATCGTGATCGTGAAGTTGGTGACGGGGTTAAACAGCTGTCCGTTTGCCAGGCGGAACGGTCCAGTGCCCAGCAGGGTCATCACAAAGACCGCCGACTCGCACGGGCAAAAGTGCGGAGGATCCACGAGCATGCCCGTGGGCGGAATCGTGGTCAACGGCCCCGTATCCCAACCGAAGACGTTCATGTTGAAGACCAGCGAATACGGCAGCCCGAGAGCATAGGCGTCGTAGGTGATCCCGGTGGTATTGAGCTGGATCGCCACGATCGACTTACGCGGATCTCCCCAGGTTCCTTGGCTCAGAAAAGTGATGCTGCCGATGGTGATGGTGTCGGCGAAGACAGGTGTAGTGAGCAGGCAGAAAAGGCCGAGCACGGCGAAGCGTCGCACGGCCGGCCATGCGAATGAGGTCGACATCAAAACCTCCAGCTGAGGCAAGGGAGGTCGGACGGGTATCCTCTCGTGTCGGGCTCATCATCCCGCAAGCACCGGGGGGAGGCAACCACGTAGATCACGCTTCGCCGTGATAGGCGGGCCAGTGTGTCGCAGAAATCGATCTCAGTGGCGGGACAAGGGCAGCATCTACCCCCAGCCTTCGCAAAAAGCGCGATAGGCTGGGGCCCGGCTACAACTTTACGCGGCCAGCGCGACGTCCCTCGCGACTTCGGCTACCAGTTCATACGACCGGAACCGGTCGGCAGGCTCATAGGTGTCGGTGACCACGATGACTTCATCAGCCGACGTCTCTTCGACTAACTTCTCGAGACGCGCTTTCACCATGGCTTTCGACCCGACGATGGCTGCGCCCAGCTTGTTTTCCACCGCGGCGCGCTCGAAGTCGTTCCAGATCTCCTCCATCGAATCGACCGGAGGCAGCAACTCCACAGGCTGATTCCGGATCAGCCGCAAGAATCTTTGCTGAGGCGTGGTGAACAAGCGGTGCGCGGCCGCGTCGGTTTCGGCGGCGATCACTTGCACGGCCACCATTAAATGCGGTCGATTCAAAACGTCACTCGGACGAAAACTCCCCCGATAGAGTCGCGCCGCCGCATACAAATATTCCGGCGCAAAGTGGGCGGCGAACGCGAACGGCAATCCTTCGGCTGCGGCCAGTTGCGCGCTGAACGCGCTGGAGCCGAGCAGCGTGATGGGCACATGACTTCCCTGCCCCGGAATGGCCTTCACCGCCTGTCCCTCCCGCGCGCCATCCAGGTAGGCACGCAACTCCGCCAGTAACGCCGGAAAATCGTCTCCGCTTTGACGGTGATCGCGGCGCAAGGCGCGCATGGTGTGGAAGTCGCCGCCCGGCGCGCGGCCCAGGCCGAGATCGATGCGTCCGGGATACATCGCGTCGAGCGTGCCGAACTGCTCGGCGACCACCAGCGGCGCGTGATTGGGCAGCATCACGCCACCGCTGCCCACGCGGATGGTCGATGTCGCCCCTGCAACATGCCCGATGAGGACCGCTGTCGCAGAGCAGGCCAGCCCCTCAATCGAGTGATGCTCCGCCAGCCAGAAACGGCGGTACCCAAGCCGCTCCACGTGCTGCGCCAGCTGGACCGAGCGCGCGATTGCACTACCCGCCGACTCCCCTGTGCGCATGCCGACCAGATCAAGAACCGAAACTGCTAAACCGTTGGACATAGAGATTAGATTGCCGAAGGTGGGTCAGAGATGCGGGAAGGACGGTGAAGCAGGCAGCATCGTATTCCCCACTCATTCGCACAGAACGCAAATGAATGGGCCACCCGCCAACCGCCTTCCCAATTGCAAAAGAGTCTGTAAAATTCCTGCCGCGTCCCTAACCCTCAACTCACCCGGGCAAAGTCATCTATAAAGGATCTCTCCATGAGAACATCCCGATGGTCGCCATGCTTCCTGGCTGTCGTACTTATCGTCCCCTTCGCGTTCCCCCAGAGCACCCCTGACACACCCACTCCGCAAGCCACTGCGAACGCCGATCAGGTCGCGAACATCCTGGGCATCTCGCAGGTGGTCAGCCGCGCCCGCAGCATGCACGCGCAGACGCCCTGCGAATCTTCGCCCACGCTTCCGGAGCTCGCGCTACGGCAGGACATTCTGGAGAGAGTGACCGCGGCCTCCCTTGACGTGGACGGCGTGCTGGCCGAGTTAGAGAGCGAGCGTGCCCGGCTATCTGAACTGACCGCGGCCTTGCAGGCGCGCCGCGATCGAGCCGTGAACCTCACCAATGTCGCCGGCTTGATTACCGGCACCGGGTTGGGGATCGCGGTGAATGCCATGCAGTTCAGCAGCTCCACCGCGAATCTCGGCAACGGTCTGGGAGTCGGTTCGGGCATCGCTTCGACCGTGCTGTCGATCATCGGAATTCGCCAGCAGCACGGGCCGCAGCGTAGCGTGGGCAGGATTCCCAACATGCTCGCGCCGCTGTTTGTGAGATCAGCGGAGTTGAACAGCGACCTATCCCGAAGCCGTGCTGGCGTATCTGCGCAGCGTCCCGCCGGGCGAACCTGCGGACGCCGGATCGCGGCTCGACCAGCTCATGGCCGAGTGGAGAGACGCCGGACGCGTCGGGCAGTCCGGTAATGCCAAAAACGATCAGAAGATCACGCGGCTCACCTCGGGCCTGCACGAGAAAACCAAGCTCTCGATCGATGATCTATCCGACCGGATGGCCATGCTTGGGGATGTAACCGGGCGAGTTGGATTGATGAAGCGGGATCTGGGGGAGCTGATGCGGTCGGTGCGGGGTGCCCAAGAGTGCCCGGCAACGGGCATGCCCTAAACATCCCCCGACTCTAGAGGGTGGCCCCGTCCAAGCTCCCTGGGGCAGGGGCTTTCGTTGTCTTCTGCATGGTTGAGAAGATTTGAGACGATCCGCCACGCCTCAAGGGTCACCCGCCTGGGCATGCTCGATTCAGGCGCGTTTGCGTTTAATCAACGGTTCGATTTCGTGATTAATCTCAAACTTCACCGGCGTGCTGCATGACTGGCAAATCGTTTGGTGAATTCCGCCGTTCAAACTCATCGCTTCCAGTCTGTTGGGACGGAGGCACTTGGGGCAGGTGACGATCAGATATCCAGCAGGGTCTCTCGGCACGAAGAGTGGGGCAATGTCACTTTTCTCTCTTTCCGACCGGATAGGAGAAGCGGCTAACAGCTTCGCGACTTCTTCGAAAAGCTCGTCGACCGTGTAGCGTCCTTTTTGCAGGAAAGCGTCCGCCAAAATCCCCCTTGGATTTTCGCTCGGGAGGTATTCTCCGCTCATGGCGATGGTTGCGATGCGCGGAAAGCGCTTGCGTACGATTGCCAGGAATTCAAATCCCGACATCCGGGGCATACTCAGATCGGAAATGATCACATCGGGAAGGGCCCCGCTGAGAGCGTTTAAACCATCCAGCCCGTCCGCTACCGTCAGAACCTGATAACCCTGGCTTTCCAAAACGGCCCTTGTAACTTCGCGCAGGGACGGTTCGTCATCCACAACCAGGACGCGATAGGGGAATTGATGTGTCGGGGCTTCTGCAACGAATGTACCTTCGAACGGAGACGCTGGCTGTCCTGCCGCCGCAGTCTGGTCCGGCATTTTCTGAATGTTTGCTTCCAGCGAAACGGTCTTATCCCAATTTTCTTCTTGGCTAGCAGGCATGCGACACCCCCATCTCTGAAGAAGTGCTCAGGCAGCGGAATCATAGCCCGCAGAAAGTCGGCAAAGCTGGTCAAAACTGCACATTGGCGAAATTGAATAGGAGAGAGGCCGGACGCGTCGGGCAGTCCGGCAATGCAAAAAAACGATCCGAAGATCGCGCGGCTCACCTCGAGCCTGCACGAGAAAACCAGGCTCTCGATCGATGATTTATGCGACCGGATGGCCATGCTTGGGGATGTGACTGGGCGAGTTGGGTTGATGAAGCGGGATTTGGGGAGCTGATGCGGTCGGTGCGAGCGGGGGAAGCGTGTGCGCATTAACATTCAGGAACCAATTGTGCGGTCGCCCCGTCCTATACTCACGCCAAAAACTTTGTTGGCATCATGTCACTATGATGTCGGAATAGTTGCCAATGGCACCCGACTACAAAGCGGATCTCCAAAAGGCGACAGCAAATCTGGACGCAATGATGAAGGCCGCCGAGTTGCTCCAGGTCCAGATTGCGAAGCAGAAACAAGTGGTTGCTGCTCTGACCCAGCTCGCCGAGCTGACGACGCCCGCCGATCTTGTTTCGGGAGTTACGGAAGCGGTTCGCATCGTGCTCATGTCGTCAGCTTTCAGTCCGCTTGGGATCGCGGAAGTTAGCCGCCGCATCCAGGCTTTCAAGTTGCCGCCCCAACAGAACTTGCTCGCCTCGGTCCATACCACGCTTCGCCGATTGGTAGAAGCCGGAGAAGTCGAACGCGTCGAGGACGGCTATCGGATGAAGGCTCCGATTCCAAATCCTCCTTTTTCGCCAAAACTCGGCTATACGCGACTCACCGGCAAGAGAGATTCCAAATGAAACGCGGCCTCGACCAGCGCATCATCGGCTTCTACGCGAGCTGCAAACTCGCGGCAGTCGAGACTGCGCTTTTCGTTTGGTTCTGCTTCGAGATTGCTAGGTTTATGCGTTGGTTATGGCGAAACTAATTAGCCTAGGAGATACCAATGGCAACCATCCAAGACGAGCTGAGCCGGATAAAAGCTGCCCTGCCGGGAGATATTTCTGGATTGCTCGACCGTAGGGACGGTCCGGCCCAAATTGTCCCTATCCTGCGTGCGGGGATTGATCCGCAGAGCCAGGAGCACATTTGGGACACCAGTGCGCCGTCTACTACTCCATACAAGGGCGCCTTTACGAAGCCCTCTCGATTTATTACTCAATGTACGATCGAATTATGGAGATTCAAGAAGAAAGCAATCTACGTCTCCATAAAGGTACCGCGCTCGTTCGAATCAGCGACGCCCATGCTAGTCTCGGCCATCCACTCACGGCAAAACGATTCATAATGCTCACGATTTGCGAGGACGCATTAGCCTTTGCAGGATCGATTCCACCCGAAACGACAGGCTCCTATTTCCGTGCAGTTTGGCAGTACGGAATTTCGCATGACCAATTCAACGGATATGCGGCAAAGGCTTGGGATATATGGAAACGATAAAATGCAATTTTGGGATAATTTTTCGAAGCATGGAGTTAGCGGTCGGGCTGACGCGAAGTATGCGAACCGGGAGCGACTGAAGCGTCCAGACAAGACAATACTTGTCTTCTCCGAGGGGGATCTGCAGCGGATTGCCGATGGGAGCAACTTCTTCTCGCTTCTTCGGGATAAATACGAAGAAAGTCGTCTTGAGCTACCACCGACTGCGGTCAAACCTACTAGCCCAGCGAGGCGAAAAAAATACGCGATAGGCACCTGAACGATGCGTAGGGGCGGGGGCCCACACAACTCGAGGGTGCCCCATGCAATCGCTTTCCACCCACCAGACCGCGGGCGAGGGCGCCCGCGCTACCACGCGCCTCCTGATCGGCGGGCGGCCCGCCCGTCTACTTTCTCGCCGTTGAGCCTCCCGTCGAATTCGAAACGAAATCGTCCTTTTGTACACGATATGAACGGGGACTTGTGAAAACCGTGCTGCATCCGATCGCCACTGATGGAACTGCCTTGGCAAGTATCTCGCCATTCTCAGGAGGCCGCTATGACTACTGCACCTAACCTTTTCGGGGAAAATGAAGGCAAGCTGTCTGTCGAACGAGTCGCGCCAGTCGCAGCCAAGGACGGAGACCGAGGCACGGTCACTGACATCGTCAACTGGTTGGTTCGCAATGGGCCACTCTGGGCAAGAATTCCCGCCGTCGCTGCGGTTCTCTGTGTCTTCCTCGCGCCAATCACGACGCTGGTGTGGCGGCCGAACCCGGAGCGATGGCTGAATGCTGCCGGGCAGAGCGAAGCGAGCCAGTTGCAAATGGCCGCGTCGACCGCTGCGGTCGCGCATCAGAACAAACTGGACTCGTTATTAGAAAAAGTCGATCTGAGTAAGAGCGACCGCACCCAATTGAAGGAAGAGTTCGGAGACATGAAGCACCAGTTGCAGCACTTGAACAATCCGCAGGATCAGGCACCGTGGAAGATCTTCGCGAAGACATCGCCCAAAGACTATTTCGGATTCAAGCTATTTCCAAGCGACCATTGTCTGCTGATCGCGCGCGTGGAACAAGGACAGGCGGACACACAGTGGGTGCGAGATCCGATTGGCATCACAGGGAACACCAACCCGGAATCGAAAAACGAACAGGACGCGGTATTGCGAACCGGTGGTGAAGACAGGCTGGCAGCTCTGCGCTTGCCCGCGAACGCGGCGATGCTGCTGATGAGCGGCGCAGCGTCGGGATTGCTGGAACGAGCGGGAGGACCACCAAAAGCGGATCCGGTGCAGGCCGGCTGCATATATCCGCACCCGGGGACCCCGCAGGAGACGTGGGGGGCAAACCTCAATCAGTGCCAGCAGCCGGTTACCCGTGTCTATGGCGACGGCTGCAGCCATGTCCAGATCTATGATCACTGCGCGAAGACTTGGGGCCCACTGGTTTGGCAGGCCTGCGCGGCAAGTCACCATCCATAGAGTACGTGGGGCGGGTGGCCCACACAACTTGAGGGTGGCAGGTGCCCTAACAACTGAGGAAGCCCCATCATCCCCGCGCTACTGGCGGCCCCGGGACCAGCACGAACTGAGGGCATTCATTGCTCCAGAGCAACGACATCGGCCCACCAACGAACTAGCCTTTCAGCCGGCTCGGTCCATGGCTGCCTGTTAGTTGGTGCCCCTACTATCTGCTCCAACTGCAGATCGGCCTAGGCCGAGCCAAATTCGCGGATGGGCCACACCAATCGAGGGTGCCCCTCGATAAGAGCGAAGACTCTGTCAAGGCGAAGTTTTCCCGGGCAGTGCCGGAGCACCGCTGCGTGCGCCAGAGAGGCTGAGGACCAAGACTCTGGAAATCTCACCGTGAATCACTCTGCGGTGGAACCGTTCGTTCCACCAACCATCGATTCGGCCTAACCATCGACCATGATTCTGCTATGCGAACATCCCGCCCCGCGCGGGATGCGAGAGCGCCCCATCAATTCATCGGTCTAGCTTGCGCCGACCAGGGGCACCCGCGGGCTGCTCTCGATGCGAACGATCTCTGGATAGCCCGTCTGCGTGCGCAGCATCCAGTACAGCCGTACCGCCAGCTTGCGTGCCGCCGCTACCTTGGCCACGCCTCTCGGTTTCAGATGACAACGATGCTGATACTCCCGGCGAAACTGCGGATCACAGCGCACCGCCACCTGCGCCACTTCCACCAGCAACGAGCGCACCAGTCGATTGCCCTGCTTGGTGATCGCGCCCAGCTTCTGCCGTCCCCCCGAGCTTTCTTCGCGCGGAATCAGTCCCAGGTGACTGGCCACTTGCTTGCCCCGCTGAAAACAGCTCACATCGCCCAACGTCAGCACGAACGCCAGCGCGGTGTTCGGCCCGACTCCCGGTTGCGTCATCAGCAACCTCGCCTGCGCATGCTCGGCGGCGGCCCGCTGTACCGCTCCATCCAACTTCCCGATCTGCTGGTCTAACATCGCCAGCAGCCCCAGCAAGTCTTCCCGCCGGCACGACGCCCAGGGTTTTAAGGGCAGCTCGCGCAGCATCTTCTGTCCCGTCTGGCTCCACAGCTTGGCCTTGCGTTGCATTCCCTTATTCATGGAAAGGTGTTGCAGTTCGTTTTTTACCCGGCTGCGGATCTCCCCCAGCTTGTGCCGGTGCAGCACTAACTGCCGCAGATCGCGCTGTTCCCGATCCGGACTCCACAAGCGCGGAAAGCGTCCTTCCACCACCAGCTTCAGAATGTGGGCCGCATCCCGTTTGTCGGTCTTCTGGGGTAGCGATGCAGCCTGCGATTCCTGATATCGGTCTTAGGTTTTCGGAAAACTATCTACCCAGGTTAGCGTCCAAAAGGCGGACGCGAACCTGGGGCACCATCCCTTACACACGCCGCCGAATCGCTAACAGCGACAAGTCATCCAAACCTCGCTCGCCTTTGGTAAACACCTGCAGGTCGTCGAGGCAGGCGTTGATCAGCTCGGCGGGTTGACGTCCGGCTTGCTGGCGCACCAGGGTCAGGACGCGCTCCACGCCGTATTCGTCATCGGCGTGGCGGGCTTCGGAAAGGCCGTCGGTATAAAGAAAGAGCGTGTCGCCGGGTTCCAGCTGCACACGAGTGGCGGAGAACTGGCTGTTGTGAAACATCCCCAGCGGCAGGCCGGTCGATTCCACGCGCAGCACGCCACCGCGTCCGACCACGATGGCGGGCCAGTGGCCGGCGTTATGGATTTCTACTTCTCCCGTGGGCTTGGCCTGTCCGCACACCAGCGTGGCGTACTGCCCGGCCAGCGCGCTTTCACAGAAGACGCGATTCACCTGCGTGACAATTTGCCCGAGCGGCAGGGCCAGGCCGGTCAGGCTGCGAAATAAGGCGTGCAGCTGCGCCATCAGCATGGACGCGGCCACGCCTTTGCCGGAGACGTCGCCCAGCACAAAGAAGAGTTGGCCATCGGTCGGGATCAGGTCGCAGTAGTCGCCGCTGACCGCGCCCAGCGGCGCATAGTGATAGCTGGTCTCCCAGTCGCCGGCGCACAGGCCATTCTGCGGCAGCAGGTTGCGCTGCACCTCGGAGGCGAGGTCGAGGTCGCGCTGCAGCTCGGCGCGCTCCGTCTGGGTCAAGTGGTCGAGACAGTAACGCAACAGTGGATCGGCCAGCAGACGATCCTGCTCGACGGGGTCGTGGCACTCCTCGCACAGGCCGTAACTACCCTTGGCCATGCGGTCGAGCGCCGAATCCACTTCGCGCAACAGTCCGGCCAGGCCCGCGTTGCGCGGCGCCGCGACGATTGCCGCTTCCAGGCGGCGCTTGCGCTCCTCGAGCTGATTGTGCAGGAAATTGACTTCGAGCGTGGCCATGAGAGTCTCCTTGTGTCATTATCCGCGCTATTGGATTCTGCTCGGGCGGTTTTCGATGCGAAATCGCTTGTGTATACTCTGCGCCGATGACTCGCCGAATATTTTCTCTCTCCTTATTGCTGTGCACGCTCGGGGGCAGCGCGGTTGCGCAGGATCGCATTGCTGCGGCGCTCGATTCCCTTCCCGCTATTAAGAAGATTGACCAAGTCGCGATCTCTCCTGACGGGAGGAACGTCGCTTACATCGTCGACGGAGAACTGTCGGTTGAGGCCGTAGCTGGTGGAGACGCACGCCGCATCGCGCCCGACCAGAAGCTTGCCGCGCGCGACGTCACGTGGTCGTCCGACAGCAAAAAGCTCGCATGGCTCGTCGACCTGCCGACCGACATTCCTGCCGCAGAATTGTGGAGCGCATCCGCCGACGGAAGCGGCCTTATCAAGCTGGCCGACCTGAAGGGATTCGCGGAGACGCCGCGCTTCGCGCCCGACGGGACGAAGGTCGCAGTCCTCTACATCGAAGGGATGCCGCGAATCGCGGGACCATTGCAGCCTATGACGCCGCTCGCTGGTGTTGTGGGCGAGAAGCTCTACGAGCAGCGCATCGCGGTGGTCGATGTCGCCACGATGAAGTTGGCGCAAGTCACTCCGTCGGATGTCTACGTCTACGAATATGACTGGACTCCGGACTCCAAGGCATGGGTCGTGAGCGCTGCTCACGGGTCAGGAGACAACAACTGGTGGCTCGCGCGGCTATACGCGGTCGACGCCGGCAATGGCGAGATGCGGGAGATCTACAAGCCGAAGTGGCAGATCGCGGAGCCGCACGTCTCTCCGGATGGAAAGTCGGTAGCGTTCATCGAAGGGCTGATGAGCGATGCGGGACTGACAGGAGGAGACATCCAGCTGGTAGCGATGTCCGGAGGAGCTGCGCGCAACCTGACGCTAGGAATCAAGGCGTCCCCGTCATCGTTGGCGTGGACGGGAACGCATCAGCTTGCGGTCATCGCGAACGTGGACGGAAATGCTGGCTACACCACGATCACCACGGATGGTCAATCCACGCCGACAAGTTGGAAGGGCTGGACCGCGGAAGAGACGATCGGCACGGCGACGGACGTCTATGCGCTCGGAGCGTCGTTTTCGCGAGATGGAACGGTGAGCGCGGTGGTGCGACAAGCGGCAAGCACTCCACCAGAAGTGTGGACTGGACCGATGGGATCGTGGAAACAGCTGACACACGTGAACAGCAATATCCACGCGACCTGGGGTGAGAGCCGCAACGTGCACTGGATGAACGGCGACACGCGCGTGCAAGGCTGGCTAATGCTGCCGAAGGACTACGATCCGGCGAAGAAGTATCCGCTTGTGATCAGTGTGCACGGCGGGCCGTCGTGGGGATGCTTGTCGCAGTGGTCGGCGGGAAAGATGGGCGACATGACGGCGGGGTCGCTGCTGGGATGGTTCGTGCTGTGTCCGAACCCACGCGGGAGTTATGGGCAGGGCGAGGCGTTCACGCAGGGCAACGTCAAGGACTTCGGCAACGGAGACTATAAGGACATCATGGCGGGAGTCGACGCCATGATGAAGCAGTTCCCGATTGATCCCAAACGGATCGGGCTGCGTGGGCACAGCTATGGCGGTTACATGGCGATGTGGGCCGAGACGCAGACTACGCGCTTTTCGGCCGTCGTCGCGGGAGCTGGGTTGGCCGACTTTCTGAGTTATTACGGGCAGAACGATATCGACGAATGGATGATTCCGTTTTTTGGGGCGTCGGTGTATGACGATCCGGCGGTGTATCAGAAGTCAGATCCGATTCACTTCGTGAAGAACGTGAAAACACCGACGCTGATTCTGGTGGGCGACCGCGACGGCGAAGTACCGATGCCGCAATCGATCGAGTGGTATCACGCGCTGCAGGCAATGAAAGTGCCAACGCAGATGGTGGTGTATCCGAATGAAGGGCATGTGTTCTACCGTCCGGCGGACGCGCGCGATTACACGTTGCGGAGTTTGCAATGGTTCGAGCAGTGGTTCGGGAAACAGTGAATTGTTAATTGTTTGTGGGAGGCACGGGGCATTGCACCCCGTGCCTTTTTGTTTCTGACCTAGTTGCAGCGTGGGGCGTTGGGATGGGCCTTACAGTAGGGAGTGCACGGAATGCACAGCTTCTTCTTCGGGGTTGCAGTGATGTTTCCGGCCAGGCTGCCCGTGAACATCGCGAAGGCGAGCACCAGCAGGAATCGTTTCGAAGACATCAGGCATTCTCCTGTGTGTGGGATGTGGGCCCGAGATTGCGCGGGAGTGTGGAGCAATGTGGGGTTGAGTGTCAAGAAATGATTTTGTTGTGGGAGACATAACAGACCAGCGATGTTGTGGCTTGGCTTCGTTATGGCCGATCTGTAAGTCTCGAACTTTCGTGTTGAAGAGCGAACGGAGTTTGCGCCTGCCTTTGCTTACTTGTTCTCAGTTCAGCCCCCCTGGTTTCCGCGCGGTTGCCTTTCGCACTTCCTCGACGGTGGAATTGATCGAGCGCGCGATCACTTCAATGACGTCGTTCGCCGTAATGTCGTGGGCCTCCGGCGAGGTCTTCCGATATTCGTTAAGCATCGCGTCCAGAGTCGTGCGCTCCTTCCGCTCTTCGTCCGCGTAGAAACGTGCCTTTTCGAACTCGTGATTCTCGATGGCGGCGTCTTTTCTTTTCACGAGGAAGAGGAGACGCTTCTGGATCTCCAGCGTGTCTGGAGGCATCTTGCTGTTGCGCAACCGGACGACCGAACCCGCCTCGTCCATCACATCAACTGCGCTACCGGGCAGACTGCGCGCAGGAAAGCAGGCGGCCGCGCCAGCGACTGCGTTAGTCAGGGCGTCATCGGCGTAACGTGCCGCGTGGAATTCTTCATAGATGTGCTGGATGCCCCGCAAGACCTGGAGAGCTTCAACCTCGGTGCTGGGCGCTACCTGAATGGGCTGAAAGCAGGCTTCGAGCCAGCCATGATCGGCGACTGACTTCGCATAACCTGCGGGCGTGGCGACGCTGATGCATTGGATCTGGCCGCTCACGACCGCGCGCTTCAGGATTTCCTGCAAATGAACCGGGCCTCTACCGAAGAGGCTTTCGGCGGGCGTGTGAAGGTCGTCAACGAAAACGATGATGCCTTGTTCAGCGGCCTTCGGAAGGCCGGAACGAAAGTTGTCAAACCATGTGCCGGTGATCGCACCCCACGGTGGAAGATCGAGTTCAACAATGGTGGTTTCTGACAGAAACGAAGGCACGCCGCCTTTAGCAATGCGCTGTGCCAAGCCTCCTACGATGGTGCGCTTGCCCACTCCCAGTTCACCGACCAGCACGGGATTCTTGGCGTTGTAGCGACTGAGTATGTGGAGAATGCGCTCCAGTTCGTTCTCGCGGCCAATAAGCGGGAATAGGGGATCCAGCGGGATGCGGTTGGCGCGGGGCAAAGTGGACGGAGGCTTTGAGGACTGCACTTCCCGAGCCAATGGCTCGTGAGGCGTGCGTCCGAGTTCTTCGCGAACCTTCTCGAGGGTCAGACCAAAAGTTTGCAAAACTCCAGCGGCAACTGACTTTTCCTCCCGCAGCAATCCCATAAGGAGGTGTTCGGTCCCGATGTGTTTGTGCTTGAGGCGATCGGCTTCTTCAGAGGAATAGGCGAGAACACGCTTGGATTCGTTACTGAGAGGGAGGTCCACGGAAGTGGAACCCTTCTCGCGAGTAACGGTGCTCTTCTCGATCTCAATACGAATCTTATCGAAGGCGCTAGCCGGGAGGAACCGCCGGTTGAGTCCTTTGTCTTCGCGCAGCAGGCCCAACAACAGATGCTCCGTCTCGATATAAGGGCTGCCGAACTGCGAGGCTTCGTAGCGGCCGAAAAAGATAACGCGGCGCGCCTTTTCCGTGAATCGCTCAAACATAAAGCGTTCCTTTAGGAGTGACTGGTAGAAATAACCGAGGGCGGAGATTTGCGCAACTGGAAAGCGTGGGAGTGCTTTCGTCCCAGCAACGGCCGGATTTAGTTGTTGACCTGAACTTTAATAGAAGGGCGCGACAGGGTGAGGGCTTGCTTCTGGATGGGGCCGGGATTCTGGCGGATTCGTGCGGCTTCACTGCCCAGAGGTTTTTCGAATTCCTCGAGAGTCTTTGCCAGAGTTTTTGCTTCCTCGGAGTCTGCCGCTACCTTCATGAGCTGCTGTGATTTCAGCAGGCTCGCGTAGGAGAGGCGTGGCGGAAATCCTGCGTCGTGCAGGAAGAGCGCGTAGTTGTACCAGTCGACGGCTTCGTTATGGCGGTCGTCCATGGTGGCGTCGAGTTGGAGGGCGCGCTGGTAGAAGCGCAAGGCTTCTTCCGTTCGGCCCGAGTGGGCGTGGACGGTGGCTTCCCCGATGGTGGCGAAGCTCTCGAGTTTCCCTTCCCCCGTCTGAGCGGCTATGCGGCGCGCGAGGTCGAAGGAACGAAGAGCCTGTTCCGGATGTCCGGCGCGGTTCTGGCAGTCGGCGAGTTTCAAAGCAACGCCAATCAGTTTGGGCGCGGGCGGGCGCATTTCGGCGCCGTGGTGCGAGACGATTTCCAGAAAAGCTCCGTAGTGCGGGGCCGCTTCTGAGGGCTTACCCTGGCGATCGAGTTCGGCAGCGAGATAGAGTTGCGCGTCGGCGAGCGAGGGATCAGTGGCGACCGCCTTCCGCCAACTCTGCACAGCTTCGTCGGTGTGGCCCAGTTGCATGGCCAGGATGCCGTGATTGGTGAGAAGTTGCGCGTCGTCGGGCGTGCGCTCCATGGAGGTTCGCGTCAGAGCGTAAGCCTCATCGAAACGCTTCTCGCTGGTCAGAAACTGAAGGAACGCGTTGCGGGGCGCCGGATCCACGGGATTGGCCTGGATGGCGCGCTTCCACGCGGCCTCGGCGGCTTCCGGCTTTCCGGCGTCGAGTTCCTTGCGCGCCAGACGCATCTCTAGCGTTGAGTCGTAGGCGTTGAGCGCGGCGGCACGCTGCAGGTCGGGAAGATTGTCGTCATGCAACGCCAGGTAGTAGCGAACCTGATCGACCGTGCCCCAGGCGAGCAAGGCCACGACAGCGGTGATGCGCAACGTGCGTGCGGCGGGAGCCGGGCCGATGGTCCAGCGCAACGCGGAGGCCAAGGTGGTGCGTGCTCCGGACGCGGCGTCAGCGAGCTGTTCTTTGGAATTCAACAGCAAGCTGGCGATGCGGCCGTCACGCAGTTTCCAGATTGCGCCATCCAGAATGAAGTGATGGATGTTCACCAGCGCGGTGAAGATCAGGAAGCTGCGCGTGAAGTCGAAGTGGAAGACGTGGCTCGCGATCCATGGGCCCGGGATGAAGAGAGCAATCCCGCCCGCGATCAAGACGGCGAAGTAAGCGAACGGGCGCCAGTTCTGGCGGCCTTCGGCGCGGGCTTCACGACCGGCGTAATAGCTGGTGATCCAAAGATATTGAGCGGAGTGCATCACCGCCAGCACGCCCGTGCTGTAGCGGCTCTGCGGCACGCGAAAGCGTTCTCCAAGCGAGAGCACCGTAGGAAGAAGAAACCATACGAACTGCGTGCTGAACAGCGTCAGCGACGGAACCATGCTGCGCCATCCGGTTTGACCGATGAGGCTGGACAGCGCATAGGCGCTGCAGACCAGGAATGCGAGCGCGAAGACGATCTGCAATTGGGAACTGACCATACCGGGAATATTGAGAGAGACAAAGAATGGATCGGTGGACGGACCAGTATGGAAGTTCAGAAACAGGATTCCGTAGGAAAGCAGGAACGCAGCGTACATCGCTTGGCGGACCGCGTTGGCAGGACGAGCGCCGGCACGGCGAGCGAACATCATCAGGATGCCGTAGTTCTGGCCGCTGTAGTGCCAGGGACTCCACGTGAGATAGATCGTAAAGATGAACGGCAGGGCGCGAAACCAGAAATGCGAGACCACGGCGGTCAGGAGCACCAGCAGCGTGGTGTGCACGGTGAAGATTCGATATTTGTTGAAGTCTTCCGAACGATGGTAGGCGCGGTAGACGGTCGCCATGTAGTGCGGGTAATTAAAGAAGAGTGCTAGGACGTAGAAGGCGACGGACCAGGTCAGAGTTTTGGAGGAGGCCGAGAGGTATGCGATCAGGAGCAAAGGCGCGGACCAGGCTCCGCAGCCGACGATTATGTCGAGCCAAGGACTGTAGATCCAGAGCGGCTGGGAGTTTGATTTAGACATTGGAGGATGGAGCTTTCCCTGCGCGGATTATAGGGAGAGGGTGGGTGGGACTCATGTGCCCAAAGTAACGTGGCGGGCAGCGGCTTTCTGGGTAAGTGATGGGAAAACTTGCGGAGGTCCTGGTGAGCGCAGTGGTGCAGGGGGGTCCTTCGACTGCGTTCGGCTGGCGCCTCACTCCGCTCAGGATGACAATTTTGGGGAGGGTTGGGCGTTTGGAGTCGATGCGGGGCTTGTTGTATAAGGGCATCCCTATGCGATTTGTGTTGGCGGTAGTTGCCTCTTCTCTTCTTTCTCTTTTTCCCTTCGCGAGTGCTCAAACCAACAAGGATGCGCCGGTCGAGACGCTGGCTGCGCGCACTGCCGGGCTTAAGAAGCAGGATGGCTTTCTTCCTTATTACTGGGACGCGAAGAAAGGGACGCTGCTGATCGAGATTTCTCCCGCGGCGCGGGAGCGCGAATTTCTTTACTTCGTGGGGATGGGGAGCGGGGTAGGGTCGACGACGCTTTTCGCCGACCGCGGGAGCCTTGGGCGCGGCATGGTGTGCCGGTTCCGGCAAGTGGGAACGAAGGTGCTCGTGATCGCGGAGAATTCGTCGTTCCGGGCCGAGCGCGGGAGTTCTGATCTCAAGAAGTCAGTGGAGTTGAGTTTCCCGACATCCGTGTTGGCGGCCCTTCCGGTGGAGGCCGAACAGGATGGTGCTTTGCTGGTCGATGCGAAGCCGCTGCTGGTTCGGGATGCGGCCGATCTGCTCTCGCAAATGCGGCGGCCGACGCAGGCCGTGAACGGGCAGATGGTGCGGCAGGAAAGCAAAGACGCGAACTGGAAGCTCGATGATGCGCGCAGCGTCATCGATCTGGACGTCTCGGGAAGTTTTCCGCGCAACACGGAAATTGAGTCGCTGCTGACTTTCACGAATGACGGCGAGGCCGATCTCAACCAGCCCGACACGCACTCGCTGAGCGTGCGCGAGCATCATTCTTTTGTTGCTTTGCCTGAGCTTGGATACACGACACGGGAAGCTGATCCGAGAGTGGGATTCTTCGGGGAAGAGTTCAAGGATTTCTCGCAAGCGTTTGATCAGCCGCTGGAGAAGGTGTACATCGCCCGGTGGCGGTTGCAGAAGAAAGATCCTGATGCGGCGTTGAGTGAACCGGTGAAGCCGATCGTGTTTTATCTGGATCGCGCGGTTCCGGAGCCGATGCGTTCGGCGTTGCGGCGCGGAGCGTTGTGGTGGAACGCAGGCTTCGAGCAGGCGGGATTTAAGAATGCTTTGCGCATCGAGGATTTGCCGGAAGGTGCGAATCCGCTGGACGCTCGCTACCCGACCATTCAGTGGACGAACCGGGCGGGCAGGGGGTGGTCGGTCGGGATGACGCAAACCGATCCGCGGACGGGTGAAATCGTGCACGCGATCGTGCAACTAGATTCGCATCGCATGCGGACAGCGAACAATTACTGGAACGCGACCATGCCTTCGGGCAAAGGTAACGAAGAACCGGCGCTGGACGTATTTGCAGCACTCGACAATCTAGATCCGAAGATGTCGGACGAACAGGTGATGCTGAACCGACTGGCGCTACTCACTTGTCACGAGATGGGGCATGTTCTGGGACTGGATCACAACTTTGTGGCGAGCACGTTTGAACGTGGATCGGTAATGGATTATTACGCGCCGCGCGTGAAGCTGCGTTCGGATGGCTCGGCCGATCTGTCGGACGCGTATATGCAAGGTACCGGCAGTTACGACAAGTTCGCGATCGAATGGGGATATCGCGAAGGGAAATCGGGCGCAAGTGCGGAACAGGAGCGCGATCGGCTGGATGCGATCGTGCGGAAGGCATTGGCGGCGGGGGTGACGTGGGGTAATGGTGCTGATCCGCGATGGAATGCCTACGACGACGGGCGCGATCCGGTGGAGTGGTTGAAGGAAGTGTGGCCGGTGCGTGAAGCGCTGCTGGCGCACTACAACGCTGGTATGCTCCGTCCGCGCGAACCGGTGTCGATGCTGGCGTCGCGCTTCCCGTTGATCTACCTGTTTCATCGGTATGCACTGGGCGCGGCGTTGGGGGTTGTGGGCAGCGCCAAGATTCCTGCCTCTCTAAACGGAGACGGGCAGCAGCCCGTGGAAGTCTGGCCGGTAGCAAGCCAGCGCGAGGCGTTGCAGTTGGTGTTGAGGGCGCTCGATCCGAAGGAGCTTGAGGTGCCGGCTTCTCTTTGGAAGATGCTGGCGCCGCCTGAGGCGGATCGTGGCGATCCCGAGCGATTCACTTCTTCGGGCGGCTATCTGTTCAGTCCGCTGGACGGAGCACGCGCGGTTTCTGAGATCGTGGTGGGGGGCCTGCTCGATCCGCAGCGGATGGAACGGGTGACGGTGATCGCGCATGAGTCGCAGGGTTCGTTGTCGCCCGGCGAAATTGTTTCGGCACTGGTGCACGAGGGATTTCAGAATGATTCCCGGAATGGCGAAGGAGCCGAGATCAGCGCCGCAGTACAGTCTCAGATTGCTGAACGACTCATGCTTCTTTCGGCGGATGCGGCGGCAACTCCCGAAGTACAGTCGGTCGCGCTGGGCGGCGTTATCGATGTCCAGAAGGTCGTGCATGGGCGAACGGACGCCGGCAGCCGGCGGCTCGACCATGAGATTGATTTGTTCCTGAAGGATCCGAAGCAGAACCTGCCGAAGCTTAAGCCCTCTGGCGTGCCGCCGGGGCCTCCCGTGTAGAACCGGGGCGGCCGCTTGGTCGTATTCTGACGCTGGCGAGTTCGGGCTTGGAAAGTTCCGCGCGAAGTGGGACGATGGCGGCAGGTCGCCGCACGGATATCATCCGAGAATTCGCAGACCTTATGCGCAGACGCGCGTTCATTTCGGCGGTTCTCATCAGTCTGGTGCTTGGGCGCTACGCGGGCGCTCAGGCCCCTGCTCCGGGGCCAGTACCTGAAGCCAAGCCGACCATCAGCAAGATACGAATCGCGAACGATGGACAGGCTTTGACCATCGAAGTCTCGACCAGTTCGCCCGCCATTCCTGATACGCAACGACTGGAAAATCCGGATCGCCTGGTATTCGATTTTCCGGGATTCGTGTTGCAGGGGCCGGCACAACGTCTGAGCGTGAATAAAGGACCGGTCACGACCGTGCGGGCATCGTTGTTCCAGGCGAGCCCGCCTCTAAGCCGCATTGTTCTTGACCTGAAAGAACCCGCCAACGTTGAGCTGCAGCCGATGGAGAACAAGGTCCTGATTCGGGTGCCGTTCGACGAGGCCGGGCCGGCGCCCGTGGAGAAACGGCACGGGCTGGAAGTCTCCTCCTCGGAGACCGGCACACAGACCGCGCCTTCGGCGTCCAGGCCTCCGGAGTCCAGTCAATCTTCCCCGCCAAGTGCGTCGGCAGTACCGGCGTCCGCTCCTCCCGCGAACAATGCTTCGGCTACAAAGCAGGCGAGTGAGTACGACGTGCTCACGAAAGCGCAGGCGGTAACACTCGAGGAACTGCCGGCTCTCGAGGCGAAGGCGCAGGCGGGGGATCCGCAGTCCCAGACGTTGCTCGCGCTGGCGTATCACTCGGGCGCGCTGCTGAAGAATGATGAAGTCGAGGCTCTCCGACTGCTGCGGCTGGCTGCGGAGAAGGGATACATGCCCGCGGAGGAATCGCTCGGGATCTACTACGCAGCGGGCATCGGGATGGAGAAACCCGATCCTCAAGCGGCGCTGAAGTGGTACTCCGCTGCATCGCAAAAAGGATCGGTAGACGCGACGACCAATATCGGATCGATGTACGCGAGTGGCGATGGTGTGGCAAAGGATATGACTACCGCGATCCAGTGGTTTCGCCAGGCGGCGGAGGCGGGGGGAGGGTCGGCCGCGTATAACATGGCCATCATCTACGCGCGCGGCGATGGGGTGCCGCGTGACCCGCAACTGGCTGCGTCCTGGCTCGCCAAAGCAGCGGATCACGATTTTGTGCCAGCCCTGCGAGACCTGGGTATTAGGTCCGCGTATCCGCGCGACGGCTCGGCGGCGGACGTGCCGTTGGCACTCCAGAAATTGAAGCGTGCAGCTGAACTGGGAGATGCCATCTCGCAAGCGATTCTGGGAGATATTCTTTCGAACGGCGAATTGGTGAAGGCCGACTACCACCAGGCGGCGAACTATTACAAGATGGCCGCGGACCAAGGGCAGCGCGATGGCGAATTCGGGCTGGCCGTTCGCTACGTCACCGGGCAGGGCATGCCGGAAGATCGGGCCGAAGCGCAGCGCTGGTTCAAGGCCGCCGCCGATCAGGGGCACGCCGACGCGCAGTACGATCTGGGAACGATGTACGAGGTCGGGGACGGAACGGGTGCGGACCTTCCTTCTGCCCTCCATTACTACGAATTCGCCGCGCAGCAGGGAGTGGTGAAGGCGCAGTACCGACTGGGCGTTCTGCTGGCAAAGGGAGCGGGTGTGCAGACGGATCGCGTGTCGGCTTACAAGTGGTTGATGCTGTCACAGGACTCGGTCAAGTCGGCTGCTACCGCGTTGAATGAGCTTCGGCACTCCATGTCGCCGGAGGAGATCGCGGAAGCGGAGCACCAGGTGGACAGCTGGCGCATTGAGCGCAAACAAGCTCACGAGTAGCTAGGGGATTTTCGTCTCGCGCGGTTGCTGCGAGGTCGACCCGCTTAAGAGCTGGCGGCCGGCGAGGCCACGCTCCTTCTTTTACAATGCCTGCGTGAAGACCTGGGACGTCATCGTTGTGGGCGGCGGAATCATCGGGCTGAGCCTGGCGCGCGAGCTTCGCAAACACGGCGCCGAAGTGCTGGTGGTGGAGCGCGGCGAACCGGGGCAGGAAGCTTCCCATGCTGCAGGCGGGATGCTGGCCAACTGCGGGGACGAGACTCCGGCGGCGCTGCAACCGCTCGCGCAGGCAAGCGCGGAGATGTATCCCGAGTTCGTGCACGAGTTGGAGGACGAATCCGGAGTCAACGTGGACTTGCGTTCTGACGGTACGCTGCTCTTCCCTGCTCCCGAACATCCAGTTGAGAAGATAACGGGGGCGAGTCCGTTACGGCGGCCGCTAGCCGAACTTGAACCGGGGCTGAATGCATCGGGCAGAGCGGCAGTGTTCCTTCGCGAACGCAGCGTGTGTCCGCAAGCCCTGACACAGGCCGCGCTGAAGGCGGCCAAGCATCGCGGAGTGGATGTCGCTTCGGGGAGCACGGTGATATCGGTGGATGTGTCAGGCGGGTGCGCGACGGGCGTGACGACGGACAAGACTTCCTATCACGGTGGAGCTGTGGTGAACTGCGCGGGCGCGTGGGCTGGACAGATTGGGCCACTCGAGTTGCCGGCCCGTCCGGTGAAAGGGCAGATGGTCTGCTTCGCGATGCCGCGGCGCGATGTCCTGCGGCATGTGGTGCGGTCGCCGGAAATCTATCTGATCCCGCGCAGCGACGGCCGACTGCTAGCGGGCGCAACCGTAGAAGACTCCGGGTTCGATAAGCGGACGGTGCCCGAGACCATTCAGCGACTGCGCCAGGCGGCGATTGCCCTGTTACCTGCGCTCGAACAGGCGCGCCTGCTCGAAGACTGGGCGGGCCTGCGTCCAGGGACGCCCGACGGCCTTCCGATTCTTGGAGAGACCAGAGTTGCAGGCTATTTCGTGGCAACTGGGCATTTTCGCGATGGGATTCTGCTGGCGCCCATCACGGCGCACATCATGGGACGGGTTGTGACTGGACGACCGGCGGGCTTCGATCTTGCGCCATTTTCCTTGGAGAGGTTCGCGAAACGCGAGGCGCTCAAGGTTTCGTAGGTTTGCTTGCACCACATTGGGATGTCGACGTCCTGAAACGTCTGGCGGGCCGCGTTTTACGGCCCTCCGCTCGGCTATACTGATCCGTTGAATTCCTGAGTTTATTGCAGCGAATGTCATGTTCGCGAGAAAGGGCTTTTCTTATGGCTTCACCGGCACTCGATTTTGCGCGTCAGAATCAGCAACGTTTTGTAAGTGAATTGAAGGATCTGCTCCGCATCCCCAGCGTCAGCACGCTTGAGGAACACAAGTCCGATGTGCAGAAGGCGGCCGAGTTCGTCGCCAACGAACTGCGGCGCATCGGGATGGAGAACGTGGAAATCATCCCGACCAAGGGACATCCTCTGCTGTATGCCGATTGGTTACACGCGGAGGGAGCGCCGACGGTGTTGATGTATGCGCACTTCGATGTCCAGCCACCCGATCCGCTGGATGAGTGGTTGTCGCCTCCGTTTGAGCCAACTGAGCGCAACAACAATATCTACGCGCGCGGCGCGGTCGACGACAAGGGACAGCTCTGGATGGAAGTGAAGGCGATCGAGTCGCTGATGAAGGCGCACGGCGGCAAGCTGCCCATCAACATGAAGATTATTTTTGAGGGCGAGGAAGAAGTGGGTGGCGAGTCGATCGCGGCCTACGTGCGCAAGGAGAAAGCGAAGCTGAAGGCAGACTTTGCGCTGGTGTGCGACACGGAACTGTTCGCGCCGAATCTTCCTACGTTGTGCGTTGGGTTGCGCGGGCTGGTGTACACGGAGATCGAAGCCTACGGGGCGAAGACTGATCTGCACTCCGGAATGTACGGCGGCGCGGCGCCGAATCCTTTCTTTGCCCTGATTGAAATCATCAGCAAGCTGAAAGATTCGAAGGGCAAGGTTTTGATTCCGGGCTTCTATTCGAAAGTTAAGGCTCCCACAAAGGATGAGTTGAAGGCGTGGAGGCGGCTTCCGTTCAATGAGGAGCACTATCGCAAGACGGAAGTGGGATCAAAGGTGCTCACGGGCGAGCCGGGATTTTCGGTGCTCTATCGGACCTGGGCGCGTCCTACGCTCGAAGTGCATGGGATGCCGGGCGGGTTCACGGCACCGGGTGCGAAGACGGTGATTCCGGCGAAGGCGGCCGCGAAGGTTTCGATGCGCATGGTGCCCAATCAGGATCCGGATGACATTCTGAAGCGCTATACGGCATATGTAAGGAAGCTCACGCCGAAAGGAATCGAAACCAAGATCAAGGTGTGGAGCAAAGGACCGGCGTGTGTGGTCTCGACCGACAACAGGTACATCAAAGCGGCGACCGAGGCGATGCATGACATCTTCAAGAAAGACACGGTGTTTATCCGGTCGGGCGGGTCGATTCCAATCGTCACCGATTTTCAGGATGTGCTGAAGATTCCCAGCGTGATGATGGGGTTCGGATTGCCGGACGACAATCTGCACGCGCCCAATGAGAAGTTCCATATTCCGAACTTCCATCGGGGAATTGAATCGATTTGCCTGTTTTTTGAGAAGTTGGGAAAATAAAGCTTCAAGGTTTCAAATTTCAAAGTTTTGATGGCGCGGGCCTTGTGCCCGCGCTTTTTTTCTTGTCGGATTTGGCTTGAGTGGACGGGCGGGCCACTTGCTTACCTGCTAGCCACTGATCTTGCTCTAGAACGTGGCAGAACCCTGGCTAACCCAGAGGGGAGCTCCGCTCGGAGCTGAGAGCTGTCCGTAGAATTTTTTGCCCGCCGTTGGGTTCATCAGCGGGACCACTACGGTCTTTTCCGTCTCGCCCGGCGAGAATGCGACCTGCTCAATCACAATGGCGTAGTCGACGCCGGAAATTGCGGTGCCGTCAGCCGTGGAAAATTGCGCGGACACCGACGTGGCACTCGATGGATTCATAGTTACAGTAAAGGTGGCCGTGCCCGCGGCCTGATCGATCACGGCGTTTGTTATCGACAGCTGGCGCCACTTCGTGTTGAGCCGAAGAGATCCAAAGAGTCCAGCGGGAGCTCCCTCGCAGTGTTGCTCAAAGTCCACGGAGAGAGATTTCACCTTGCCTGTGAGATCGTAGACCGCTTGCAGCACCGTGAAGTTCCCAGTCAGCGTATTGCAGCCGCGACCGGCACCATAAACGCTGAGTCCGGGTGTGCCGGGAGCCTGGAACGGGTAACGCTGTGCGTTCAGGTAGGTGCCCTTGGCGAGCAGCGCACTGTTGGGCGCAACGAAAGAGGCTGCTCGCAAATCGTCGGTCTGAATCGAGACACTGACGTCGTTGTCACCACCACGCTGGGGCGTGAAAGTTCCGTCCTGCGTGGTAAGCAGGAGTTGGCCCGGATTAATGAAGTCACCGGGTTGGCCGTACATGGAAAGCAGAGTTACGGCGCCGTTGGGGTCGAGCGTCTTCACCGAAGCTATCTTGTTACCAGAGAGGGCGCCCGCGGCGTTGCTTAGTTGCAGCTTGAAGGATTTGCTGCCACGGGCGAGTCGATCTCCGATAACGGGGATCGTGATCGGCGCTGCCGTCTCGCCGGGTGAGAATGTCACCGTGCCCGACGTGGAAACGTAGTCTGTTCCGGCGAGCGCGGTGCCATCGGCTGTCGTGTATTGGACGGACACCGGGGCACCGCTCGGCATCGACAAAGCAATTATGGCCTGAGCATCACTAGTACCGGCGTTCCCTTTCAAAGCCCATGTACTTGCTATCCCGATACGTGGCACAACTTTTGAGGCGGAGTTGTAGCGAATGGAGCCGTAGAGCGGAGGCCCGAAGACTTCGCAGTGTTGTTCGAAATCAATTGCAAGCCGCGCGATCGTTCCGTCCGTGTTGAAGGCGATGTCTGAAAGAAAGAATCGTCCGGCAAGGGTATTGCAGCCCCGGCCATCGCCGAAAACATCCAAACCCGGCATGGTAGGCGAATGGAACGCAAAACGCTGCGCACCCTCGTACTGGTTGATCGCAAATGTGTGGGATGAAGGCGGCCCGAAATCCAGATTCCACCAGTGGCTGTAGTCGGGAGTATGGAAGGAGACAGCGACTCCATTGTTGTAATTAGCCGTAACTGTGAAAAGTCCGTCGGCCGGCGTATACCTTTGCTGTAATCCCTGGCCTATGTAGTCTCCCGGCTGACTATTCAGAATGAGTATGGCCTGACCGGCGTGTGCCACACACGGCAGAAGCGTAAGGATTCCCACGAACACAAGACGAAGCAGACGAGACATAAGACCTCCCCAACGGCTGGGACGACGCTCGCAGTATCAGGTGGGAGGCTTGGAGTCGCAAGACAAGATCGAGTGACTAGCCCGTCGAAAGGACCAAACTAGGACTGCCTATGTGCAACCAGTTCCGAGCACTCAATCCTTTTTGCCTTCGTTCGTTGCATTCAGCACGATGGTCAGTGCCGCTGGGTGCTCGGGTCTTACGAAGCGGTTGACGATGAAGCGGCTGCCGTCTTTGGAAACGTCGTAGGTGAACAGGTCGGTGGAAGAAATGGGACTGCGGGCGTGCAGTTGAAACAAGGGTTCCGGCGTGCCGCTGGTGAACGTTCCTTCGCCGTTCACGGGGACAGCGGTCAACGTACCCCCGGGAGCGACATAGAACAGTTCCTTCCCATCGCCGCGCCAACGCGGTTCAGTGCCGCCCCCGCGTGAGACCTGCCACTTGCCGGCTGCGTTGGGATAGGTCGTCACGTAAACTTCCCAGTCTCCGGTTTCGTTCGAGGCGTAGGCCACCCACTTGTTGTCGGGAGAGATCATCCCGTTGGTTTCCGAAGCTTTGGTGCTGAGGAAGGGAGTCTCTTGGCCGCCCGCTGCGGGTAGCAGCACGAGATCGGAGCCGCCGGCTGCCATTTGCAGTGTACCGATGACTTTGCCGTCACGCGTCCACGAATTGGGCACGATGTCATCCTGGCCCTGATGCTGGACCATAACTTTCGGAGGATCGAGGCCACGCACGTTCTTGGTGTGTAGCGTGATTCCCGCGATCGCCGAGCGGTAAGCAATGGCGTTGCTCTCGGGCGACCAGGTGGCGGCAACGTCTTCGGCCGGGTCAAACGTAAATCGAGTGCTCGTTCCCTTCTGCAGGTCTGTGATCCAGATGTCGACGTTGTTCGCCTTGATGTCGGTCACATCCACACCCAGAAGCCGGCCATCCGGTGATAACGATGGATTGGCGTACTCGCCGACGTCACCGACACGGCCGACGGTTTTACCGCTGCGGTCAAACCATGTGAGTGCAGACAGCGTACTCCCGGTTGCGGTGCTATAGACCAGCGTGCCGCTCTCCGAGACCGTGAACGATCCCCAGTACGTTGAGGGCTGAAATGTCACCCCTTCCCCGATAACGCGCGCTTCCCCGGTCAACTGGCCTTTGCCAGCGTCCATGGGAACGGCCACCAATGTGCGCTGATCTCGCATGTAGAACAGATAGCCATTCGCGTACGCCGGGTTGGAAAGCGAGTGCTCGACAAATTTCTTTTCGCCGCCCTTAACCGACCCCATGTAGATACCGCTGATGTGGTCATCCGGAGAATTCACAAACTGTCCTGCCCAGTAAAGAAAATGTTCACCATCGGGAAGGAAGAATGGCCAGCGATGGGAAGCCTCTCCCTTTACAAATTGCGCAGCCGTCAATGGCGCAGCCCCAGTTCCATTGGAATTGATGCGCCACAAGGCGCCGCCGGCATCGGGCGCATACACGATCACACCCTGGCTCCCCCAGGTGGCACCTCGACCGCTCGACGCATTGGCCAACACCTGAACCGACCCTCCCGATGCGCTGACCTTTTTCAGTTTGCCGCCCGCGTAGAAACCGACAAATTCTGCGTCGGGTGAGAAGAATGGATAAGTGGCACCTTCCGTGCCAGCGAGGCTGGTCATAGTATCGGAACCAATGCGCTGAACCTTGAGAATGTTCGCCCCTGACGCTTCGTCGGGCACCGCGTAAACCAACATACGACCATCCGCCGAGATCGCGACGTTTCCACTCTCGTCCTTCATTGGAATTGCAAACTCCATGCGCTCGGCATGCGATGTGTGCGAGCGAGCAACCAACCAGAAGGCTGCCGCTAACACCGCGAAGGCTCCCGCTAACGCCCAAGGGAGCCAGGATGGCAAGCCGTGGCGCCGGGTTGTGCGAAGCACTGCCGACGATTGCGACCCAGAGGTTGCGCTGAGCGCGAAAGCCAGGTCACGAGCCGACTGGAAGCGGTCTGCCGGATTCTTTTCAAGGCAATGGCGAAGCACGCGGTCCAGATCGGGAGCGATTTTGAAGCGCGATACATCGATCTCAGGAGGATCCTCCTTCAGAATGGCGTTCATCGTTTCGATAGACGATTGGCCGGAAAAGGCGCGGTTGCCGGTGAGCATTTCGAACAGGCCTGCACCAAAGCTGAAGATGTCAGAACGGGAATCGACGGCCTGCCCGCGAACCTGCTCGGGCGACATGTAGGCGGCCGTTCCCATCACCACGCCCTCGGCGGTGTTGAACTGGGCCGCGGAGAATGTCGCCGTGGCAGAATCATCCGGGCGATCCAATTTCGCGAGTCCGAAGTCGATGAGCTTCACGCGCCCGCCGGCGGTGAGAAAGACATTTTCCGGCTTCAGGTCGCGATGCACGATGCCTTTGGCATGCGCGGCAGCGAGTCCATCGGCGATTTGCAGAGCGTATTCCACACATCTGCGCGGACTAATGGGGCCTGACTTGAGGCGCTCGCGCAGGGTCTCGCCGTCGAGCAACTCTGACACCAGATAGGGGACGCCATCGTGCGTTCCCGTGTCGTAAACCGCGACAATGTTGGCGTGACTGAGGGCCGCGACGGCCCGAGCTTCCTGCTCGAAACGACGCATCCGGTCGGAGTCGCGCGCCAGGGACTCGGGAAGAATTTTGATGGCGACGTCGCGATCGAGACGCGTATCGCGCGCGCGGTAAACCTCGCCCATGCCCCCGGCACCAATGGGTGCGTGGATCTCGTATGGCCCGAGTTTCGTGCCAGGGTTCAGGGACATCGGGCGCCATTATCGCACGCCGTTAAACACAATCTGGCCAGTGCGATGCAGCCCGTGGATGTTGGGAGCGACGACTGGAAGCACCTAAAAAATCTCGCAGTGTTGTCCGGAATTGCATCCCACTTCCACGAAATATATCGGAGGCGTGCTTGAAGAAGTTCGGATCTAGACTGGCTCGAGTCGGAGTTATCGGATCGATCGTATTTATCTATTGTGGCTTGAGTCTCTCGCAGGTTTCACCGCTACAGCCGGGAGTGGACAATAAGACGTTCGACCCCGTCGAGGTTGCGCGGGCCGCCTATGTGACGGATATCGGAGAAGACTCGTCACGGTTGAATATTTTGGACGGGTCCCCGGCTGACCAACCGCAGTCCACAGTGGGGCAAACTGACAGCAGTCACCGTCATGGGTTTATTGTTCGAAATTTACGACGAGGGTTGCAGGATCAGAAGGAGCTGTATGCGGCTCCGTTCAAGGTCAAGAACCTAAAGTGGGACGCGTTGTTCCTGGGTACAACGGGAGCCCTGCTTGCCACCGACCGACAGGTGATGAGAAACATTTCTAACGATCACGTCGACATCGGACACCAAGTTGCTTTGGGGATGCTGCTGGGAACGGCAGCTATCCCGAGTATTACGTGGCTTTATGGTTTGAAGACCGGGGACCGTCATGCAGATGAAACCGGATATCTCACGCTGGAATCGCTGGCCAATACGTTTTTGATTTACACGCCGATGCAGTTCATCGCAGGCCGAGAACGACCGGATGAAGGGACGGGCAACGGACGCTTCTGGCGGCACGGGGGCTTCAACACCTCGTTCCCCGCCGGGCATCCGATGTTCACATGGGCAATGGCAAGCGTGGTGGCCCATGAATATCCGAAGACCTGGGTGAAGGTGTTGGTTTATGGAGCGGCTGTATCGGTGTCGGGGGGCAGACTCGTCGGCCGGAATCACTTCCCTTCGGACGTCTGGGTCGGAAGCATCTTAGGATACCTGATCGGGACACACATCTTCCATGCACATTGCGATCCGCTGTATAGCGAGGCCTGTCACCGATAGCGCTGAGTTCCGCGTGCAAGTACATCGTATTACTTCAGAACGACCTGGTCGCTGAACGGGCGCTCGATGACTCGATCGAGCGTCCATCCTGTCGGGCCGATGAGGCTTCGAAAGACTTCGTGTCCACGCGGACGAGTCTTCGCTGTCGTCGTCATGCGCATTTGCTGAATTGGCTCGTCGTCGCGAGTGACGGAGCCGGTGGCCGCCACGATGTCCTGGTCTCCTCGCAATGCTTTCAGGTTCGACACGATTTCTTCGTCGGACCCGTATTCGAACAAGCCCCCCTCCGAAGAGCACATGGTGATGGGATGCTCAAGTTCCGTTTTATTCATGAGACCCGCGAGGCCCTCAGCACGCGCCCAGTTGTATGGACGATGACGGAACGTGATGCGCAGGCTGTGCAGTGGTCCGTTCGACTGCGATAAGGCGGCGAGCGCGGATTCTCCAAATGCCGGACCTGCGTCGTCGAGATCGAGGACATCGATTTCGATTGCGCGCTTGGCCAGAATTCCTGGCCGCTGGCGATTCTTCAGGATGAGAGCGTTCAAGGAGTCCATGGCTGGGCCTCCGGCGATGTTGACGAACCGTAGCGGACGTTGCGAGTCTTCACTTAAGAAGAGGAAGCAGGGTCTCAGCCGTCAACTGGGCCATATCCTGCAGCCGAATCCGCACGCAGAAAGATGGAAACGCGCTGGCGATCTGGCGATCGATGGGCTTGGCATAAGCGCTGCCCAACATCTCGCGCCCGAGCTTCAGTAAGTAGGTCTGCATTCCCGACATGAAGCTGTTGCGAGCCTGACCAATCCCCTGAGCTAACAGCGATTGGCGCAGCAGGAACCGCAGGGCAAGCTCCCGCAAAGGCTTGGGCAGTTTGGCCATGGGGACGCCGTCACGCAAGAATTTTTCTACCAGCGTTTTCTGTTCGGTGTCGGTGATCGAGACAGCAAAGGCCGGATGGGTGACGTCGACCACCGGCAGTTCAAAGCCGTCGCATGTGAATGCGTAGAAAACACCAGGACGTTTGTTGTCTTCGGGACGGAGCTTGGGATCCTGAACTGCGTTGCGGGAGGCCATACTTGTCCGATGAAGGCCGCCGCATCAGGATGCGCGGGCTTGCCCAACCGTGTCATCGAAGAGTCGTCAGGGCGTTGGACCGGAAATCACGTCGAGCGTGCTTTCCCTGCTCAGGTGCGCGTCGACGTGGATGGCATCGTGAGGGCCCTCGTGCGTAAAGGTCGCGGAGCCGATCGATTCGACTGGCATCTGAATGTCTTTCCCCTGGCCAACCAGCTTGAGAACGCTCTCGCCGCCCGGGATCGTGAAGGCGAGCGATACGGGCCGCGCCTTTGAGCCGGAGATGGGAGTAACAGTTAGAACGCCCTTAATGTCGTGATCCGTTTGGTTCGTGAAGCGGTAAGACTCCTTCGCGAACTTGATGTTCTGCGTGGCTTCAACCGTGAAGAGTTGAAAATGGGTCAAAGTGTGGCGGCGATAGTACCGGCGCCCCTTGCGTTCCACGTAAAGATCGATGATGTTGGGCAACCAGAGTTGGCCGTCCAAAGTGCGGAAATGTACTGGGCGATATGAGATCGCGATGTCCTCGACAGTGAGGCCCAGATCCACGGGAGGCTTCACCAACTCCGACTCCAGCCGCAACACTTGCAGGCTTCCGGGATCAATCCATGCGCGTCCCTTGAGAGCCAGGGAGCTGTACTTTCCGTCGGCCGAGTAGGCGAGGAGACGGCCCGGCCGATCCAAACGCTGCTCAAAATGAATTTGCCAGGCCGACTGTCCTTCCCAACTGCCGAGGCCCTCGCAGGAGAAATTGAAATCAGTCGCGAGCAGTGGGTGAAAGAGCAGAGCGATCGCCGGCATGCCGACGGTGGCAATGTGGGCTGGGAACTGCCCCGGATCTGAGCTGCCGTTTCGAAATTCATCGAGCAAAAACACGCCTTTTGAAGTCCGCGAAACGGTTACGACGTAGTTGAAATTGCGGATTTGTGGCTCGCGCCGTGTTCCCAGGATATCGACCGGATAGTGTTCGATGCGCTCGGACGAGGTGAACTTCTCCAGATTGCTGACGAACTCCGCCATGCGCTTGCCCGTGCCCTTTTTGATCTCGTCGAGGGGACACGGCTCATCGGGATCGACATAGGGCACTTTTTCGTCGATGCCGGGAGGGAGCCAGGAAACGATTGCTGGCGGAGCAATCTCCGCCTCCGGAAGGGGACTTGGTGGTTGTGTAGGATGCACCGACTTGGGATTCATCACGAGAAAGCGTGTGAGCGAGCGATGATCCTCAACCTCGATGTTCTGGTGGACGGGAGCAAATCCGGGCGCTGTGGCCTCGATGGTGTAGTCGCGTGGCGCAACGTCGTTGAAGAGGAAATCTCCGTCTGGCCCGGGAATCCCAGTAACATCTCGACCCTCGGCGCTTCTTAGGCGAACCCGCGCAGGACCACCGAAAGAAGACTCATCCGCGAGGCGTAAGCAGATGCGCAGGGAGGTTCGCCCGGCTGCCGAACTGGAGGAATCGACTAGGTTTGGTGGGGCTTGCTGCGCAGAGACGTGAGCAGCACACAAGACGCACCAGGCAACAAGCGTCGCACGGTAACACCGGAAAGATTGCGCCCCAGGCATATCCCCCCGCCCACTACACAAATCGGTTAGACGCAGTTGTACTGTCTACGGGAGCAAAGGGGAACGACAAAGTTAGAAGATGGTCGTCTTCCGAACGGATCGTCGGAATCGATGTCATCAAGTCCGGCCGAGCAGCGACTTTGAGACTTCCCGCCGTTCCTTCCCGGCAAACTTCATTGCCTTGGACTTGGCCTTCGGTTAACCTCTAGGTGCTCTCGCGATTCTTCCTTCCTTCGGCTTTCCTCACCTAAAAACCAGGCGGTTGCTGCATTGCGTGTGCAATCAGGCGTGGTCGGGACGGGATACCCACAATATATGGGGTTTTCTTTCTTGACCCGTAGCGCATTTCGCCATTACAGTAGCTGCAATCCGTGCCTTGCCTGCGCGTCCGGGGAGGCACATGTCCGGACTGTTTCGGATCGGCATCTGACTAGTAAACAGGGCCGCCGTGGCGTCCACCAGCCAGATTCGTGCAGACCGCGCGCCAGCCAGCGCAGCCAAAAGCGCCTCAAGATCGGCCTGTCATCGCGCGGGATGTCCGCATGATGGAGCGTTGAAGGAGTCGAAGTTGCTCAAACTGAAAAAGCTCCAAATCCTTGGATTCAAGTCATTCTGCGATCGCACGGAACTCAAATTCCCCGGCGATGGGGTGGCAGCCATCATTGGCCCCAACGGGTGCGGGAAGTCGAATATCGCCGATGCGATTTCGTGGGTGCTGGGCGAGCAATCAGCTAAGACGCTCCGCGGGTCGCGCATGGAAGACGTCATTTTCGCGGGCACGCGTGATCGCCAGCCGACCGGCATGGCGGAAGTGTCGCTGACGCTGATCGACCCCGAGCAGTACGACGGTCCCGACAAGAATGCGCCCACCGAGGTTGAAGTGCGCGACGAACTTCCGGCTGGGGATTGGGACGAAGCGGAGCTTCGAGCGCAGGCAGCGGAGGAAACCGAGCGCGCGGTGGAAGAAGCGCAGCCTGGGAAGGCGGAAGAAGTTGCGGGAACCGGCGGGGGAATAAGCGGCGTGGCCGCAGCGGGGCCAACTCAGGGCGAGGTGGCCCCGCCGGCGGTTATCGAAGGGCATGTTGTGTCGTCGCCGAACGGTGAAGCGGGTGGATCCACGGCTACGGCCGTGTTGGCGGGGCCGCCAGCGGTCGTGCTGAAGATCCGTCGCCGGAAATTCAACCAGCAACAGTTCCATACCGGCGAAGTTGTCGTTACGCGGCGGCTGTTTCGTTCGGGCGACAGTGAATACCTGCTGAATGGGAAGCTTTGCCGGCTACGCGATATTCAAGAGCTGTTCATGGGGACCGGACTGGGTCCGGAATCGTACGCCCTGATCGAGCAGGGACGCATCGGACAAATCCTTTCGAGCCGGCCGACGGATCGACGCGCCATCATCGAAGAGGCGGCGGGCGTCACCAAATTCAAGACCAAGAAGCGGCTGGCGGAAGCGCGATTGGAGGATGCCAAACTCAATCTGAATCGCGTTAACGACATTTTTGAAGAAGTGACGCGCCAGATGAATTCCCTAAAACGGCAGGCATCGAAAGCGGAGCGCTACGCGATACTGCGGGAAGAAATGCGCGCGAAGCTGCGGGTTGTGCTGGCGAGCAAGTTCACGCAACTCGACGTGGAAAGCGCCGAAATCGATGCCCAGTTGAACCAGCTGGCGGAAGAGATGCAGCATCGCGGAGAAAGCGTTCATCAGTTCGAAGGCGAGCACGGAGAGCGCACGCAGCGCGGCTACGAAATCGACGGTGAGCACCGGCAGAATCGCGATCGCTTGAGCCAGATCGCGATGGAGATCGATCGGGGCCAGGCGCGGCGCCGGACAAACGAAGAGCGCTGCTCGGAACTGGCGGCGCGCTCGGCATCGTCGGATGCCGAACTTGGACAGGCGCGCACGCGGTTGGCATCGCTCGAGGAAGAGCTGGCCTCGAACCAGCAGATTCTCGAATCGGCAAGTGCCGACCTGGCCGGAGCACAGCACGAACTCGCGATGTCGCAACAGGAGGCGACCTCTGCCAGCGCCGATCTGGCGCACTTTGAGCAGGAAATCGAGCAGGGCCGCGCCGCGATCATGGAAGCAGTCTCAACCGCGTCGCAACTGCGCAACCAACTTACGCAGGCAGAGGAGCGTCTGGCGGCGGTTGACCGCGAAACGCAGCGGTTGCAGGCAGAAATCTCGACGGGTTCGTCGCAGGTCGAGGGTTTCGGCGGGCAGCGCGGGCAGTTTGAACTGGAATTTGAAACTGTGTCGCAGAGGGTGAGCGGGCTTACTGCCGAGATCACGAACTTCCGCAACACGCTCGAGAGCAAACGGCACGAGGAGAACGAGGCGAAGGTTCGACTGGATGGCCTGCGCGCCGAATTTGCGTCGGCTCTGGGGAAGAAGGGATCGCTCGAAGCGGTCATTGCCGAGCATGGCTACTCGACCGAGTCGGTGCGGCGGCTCTTTCAGTCGGGATCGATGCAGGGTGGACTGGCACCAGTGGGAGTGCTGGCCGATTTCCTAGAGGTTGAACCGCAGCACGAACGGGTGGTCGAAGACTTCCTGCGGGATGAACTGAACTACATCGTCGTGAAATCGTGGGACGCTGCCGATGAAGGCCTGCGGCTGCTGCGGAACGACGTGGACGGCCGGGCGACATTCCTGGTCCATCCGGAAGACTCGCAAGCGCGTTTTTCCTTCGTCGTGGATGAGGCAGCGCACTCGGCACCTCCGGGACAGTCGATTCTGCCCCTCAAGAATACAATTCGCGTGCTGGATGGATTCGGCAAGTCGCTCGAGGTGATTCTTCCGAAGCTGCGTGACGGGTACATCGTTCCCGATGCAGGGCTTGGACGTGAATTGGCCCTCGAGAATCCGGATGCGTTTTTCCTCTCGCAATCGGGTGAGTGCTTTCACAACGTCACGGTCACCGGCGGCAAACAGCGCGCGGAAGGACCATTGTCGATGAAGCGCGAGTTGCGCGAAGTGCTTCGCATGCTGGAAGAGATGGAGCGTGCCCTCCGCGACGGTGAAGGCGCGGACGCTGATGTTGGGCCGCGAAATCAAGGAACTCACGGCGCTGCTGGACCGGCTGGAGGAAGAAAAGCGCGAAGCCGAGAAGCAGGCGATGACTTCCGGACACATGCTGCAACAGCTCGACGCGGAGATGGATCGTGTGAGCGAGCGTCTCCGCGTGAGCCATGCCGAACTGCAACGTCTGGCCACGGAGCATGCTGAACAGCAGGCTGTGGTTGCGGCCAGGACAGGCGAGATTGCATCCGCCAACCAGAAGCGAGCGGCCATCGAGTCACAGATCGCCCTGACCAGCGAACGCATCGCGTCGATGAAAGAGCGGCGCGACGCTGCCGCGCAGAAGACTTCGCAACATGTGGCACGGGTCGCGGGGCTCGAAGAGCGCCACCGATCGGCAGCGGCAGTTTTGGATCGCATTGAGTCGCTGGTGGGTGAGATGCGGGAGCGGGTATACACATTGCGCGCGCAGATCGACGCTTCCGCGGCCGAAAAGGTCCAGCGCGAAAACGAAAATCAGCTGCTTGCCGGCCAACTGGTGGATCTCGAAGCCGAAAAGAACGCCAGCGAGCTTCGTGAAGGGCTGCTGCAGTTCGAGTCGGAGCAGATTCGGGCTCGGCTTGCTGAAATCGACGAATTATTGCGGACAGCCCGGTTGGCCTTGGACCAGGCGCGCGACCGCCGTGGCGAACTGGCGGCTTCCGCGGCAAAGTTGCAATCGGATGCGCAGTACATGGCTGAGTCGTGCCTGAACGATCTGGGCGTGCAGCGTCACGAGCTGATGGCCGACACCACGATCGGGGTCGTTTCGGGCGAGCAACTGGCCGCAGAAGACCAGGCTGTATCGCGAGATGCGCACGCGCCTCGACAACATGGGCCCGGTCAACATGATGGCTCTCGAGGAATACAAGGAAACGGCGGAGCGGCATACATTCCTCCAAACCCAGCGTCAGGATCTGATTGACTCGATCCAGAATACGATCGCCACCATCAAGGAAATCGACACGGTATCGCGAGAGAAGTTCGAGGAAGCGTTCCATAAGATCAACGAAAACTTCCAGCTGACCTTCCGCAAGCTGTTCGGCGGAGGACACGCGTTCATGCGGCTCACAGATGAAGAGAACAGCGCTGAAAGCGGCATCGACGTGGTGGCTTCGCCTCCGGGCAAGAAGCTGCAGAACGTGTTGCTGCTTTCGGGCGGCGAGAAAGCGCTCACGGCGTTGTCACTGCTGGTGGGTATCTTCCAGTATGCGCCGAGCCCCTTCTGCATCCTGGACGAAGTCGATGCGCCGCTGGATGAGGCCAATATCGGCCGATTCACGGAACTGGTGAAAGAAATGAGCGTGCAGACGCAGTTTGTGCTCATCACGCACAGCAAGAAAACCATGAGCATCGCCCCAGTGCTTTACGGCGTGACGATGCAGGAACCGGGAGTGTCGAAGCTGGTGTCGGTACGGTTTGGAGCTACGGCGTAGAGCTTAGGCATTCACTTTTCTAGAACACGTCGTGGGAAGTGTGTCATCGGCCGTACTGCCGCTTTCGTTCGCGAGGTCCTTCGACTGCGTTCGGCTGCCTCACATCGCTCAGGATGACAGCTATCGGACGGCGGGCCGCCGAGATCGCCCGTGCTCACGTGCTGCTCAAGTCTTAAAGTGTTTTCGGCCTGCAACGGATTTGTTCCGAGATATCCACTTGCTTCCTCAGCTTTTCCACATGAGTCCATCCTCTGAATTCCGTATCTGACGGGCGTTCTCGCGTTATGCCGGATGCGTCAAGGTTTTCTTCCTCAAGGGGATGGCGTCGCCACTGTCGTGCGTGACGTATGTCGTTGACAAAAAATTTTGGGCAGCTAGAATACGCCACGTTTTTTGCCTGTAGAATTTCTTTCCATGAGCCCACAAGTTCTTGATCCCGTCCTGCTGCGTACCGAATATCCCGACCTCCAACTGCACGCCAGCGGGAAGGTTCGCGACGTTTATAAAATAGACGACAATCACCTGCTGTTCGTGGCAACGGACCGCATCTCGGCCTTCGACTACATTCTGGCGACGGGGATCCCGCACAAGGGTAAGGTCCTGACCCAGATCTCGCTCTTTTGGTTCGACTTCCTCGAGGACGTTGTCCCCGATCACCTGATCACGGCCGATGTGAACGAGTACCCAGAGGCAATCCGGAAGTACGGCGATCAATTGCGGGGCCGGTCGATGGTCGTGATGAACGCCGACATGTTTCCGGTGGAGTGCGTGGTGCGCGGCTACATTTCAGGCTCGGCGTGGAAGGAATACAAGGCGTCAGGCACAGTTTGCGGGATTGAGCTGCCCAAGGGGCTGCAGGAATCCGACCAGTTGCCGGAGCCGATCTTTACGCCCGCGACTAAGGCGACCTCCGGTCATGATGAGAATATTCCCTTTTCTGAGATGGCACGGTTGATCGGAACGGAAGTAAGCGAGCAGCTTCGCGATCTGACTCTCAAGGTCTACAAGAAGGCGGCGGACTATGCCCGCACGAAGGGCATCATCATCGCTGACACGAAGTTCGAGTTTGGACGAACGTCCCGTGGGATCACGCTGGCGGACGAGGTGCTGACACCGGATTCCTCGCGTTTCTGGCCGGCAGACAAGTACAAGGCTGGGCAAGCACAGGATTCGTACGACAAGCAGTACGTGCGGGACTACCTGGAAGAGATCCATTGGAACAAGCAACCACCGGCTCCGGCACTTCCGGCCGAAGTAACACGCAAGACGAGCGAAAAATACCTCGAAGCCTATGAGCAGCTGACGGGACGCAAGCTGGATGTCTAGCCGGGGCGCCAGCCGCGAGATGGCAACATGAACGCGGCCGATTGGGCCATAGTAGTTGTCGTTCTGGTTTCGACGGTAACGGCAGCCTTCCGAGGTTTTTTTCACCAGGCATTTGGCATGGCAGGCTTGATAGTAGGCTACATGCTGGCCGCCTGGCAGTATCCGCGCGTGGCCGCGTGGTTTGCTCCTCATTTGAACTCGCCCTGGCTAGGCGACATGCTGGGGTTCGGCGCGATCTTTATGGGTGTGGTGATGGTTGCCGCCATCAGCCGGACGGATCGTTCGCTGGGTGATGAAAGAAACCGGCCTGAGCCTGATCGACCGGCTGTTGGGTGCATTGCTGGGATTAGTAAAAGGATCGCTGTTCGTCGCGATCCTGCTGATGGGCATGACGGCGTTTACTCCGTCGTCGCCGTGGCTGGAAGGTTCACAATTGGCGCCGTATTTCCTGGTGGTGGGCAGAGCAGCTATATGGCTCGCCCCGTCGGAGCTACGAGCCAAGTTTTATGAAGGGCTCGACCTGGTTCGTCATGCGCACATTCCAGACCCACCTGCGCTGATGCCGCGAGCCCGATAGAGATGCTGACGCTGACGTAAGACTGCCAGAGAAAGAGAGAAACTGTGAAAGATCAACTCGAAGCGCTGATCATGCAGATGTACAAGAGCAACATCCTGTACTCCGAGGCCGTGCGTGAGTTCAAGAAGCGCTTTATCCTGACCGTTCTGCAGGAAAACAAGGGCAACCAATGCCGCGCCGCGCGCGAACTAGGCATGCACCGCAATACACTGAGCCGCACCCTTACCGAATTGAAGATCGATGTGCGCCAGTTGCGCGATGGCGTGAAACGTCCGCCACGGAGCGCGCGTCCGATCGGCTTCGAGAAGAAAGCCGTACGTTAGACACACACTTCAGGCCTTCTCGATCCCAACACCTCCCCACAAAAAGAAAGGGCAGCCCGCAGGCTGCCCTTCTTAGTCTGAACGATCCGCTATTGAGCCGCTGGCTTCTTCCGCACCGGAGGCTTCTTGGCGCCGGCCGGCGCTTTGGCAGTCAGGATGGCTCCTTCCTTCATCGTCATGACGAACGGCTTCGGCTCGTAGGACACCGGGGTGCCTTCGAACTGGAAGTCCGCGCCTTCTTTCGGCATTAGGCGAGCCGGGATGGCGGCTGTCATGGTGAGGTCGATATCGGCACGTTTGGCGTCAATGTCATCGGAACTGCCGGCGAGCTTCAGATTCGTCGGCGACGCAATGTTGATGACCTGGGCTGCCATCTGGAGAGGCTTCCCTTTTAGAACGCTCCATACTTTCTCGACGTCCTCGGGCTTGCCTTCCGACAAGACCAACTCCCACTCTGCAAAGCTCATCTCTTCGACCTTCTTGGTCTTCACGAGATCAGACGCCTGTTCCGCGGGTGTCGGTGGAACGTATTGCGTGATGGTGAAGCCATCGGGAGGCAGGCCGGTTGTCGAGGCTTTGGCCTGCGACATCACATCGGTCCATCCCTGATCCGAGCCGTGATATTTCGTGTACTGAGACTTGCCGTATTTTTCGATCTGGGGTTGCATCTGGGCAGGCGCAATGCTGGCGGCGCGAGCGGCGAACCAGGCGCCGTTCACGACGTCCGGCGGAGTCGATTGCAGGTATGCAAGCGCGAGTGGGTAGACGATGCTGAAATCCGTGGGCGTCGCCTCGACGGCAACACGCAAAGACTTGGTCGCCGTCGGGAAATCTTTCTTCTGCAGCGCGGCCACGCCAACGGCAGAGTTGAAGATGCCATCCATCTGCTTCTTCAGATTCGCGTAGTCGGCATCGCTCATGCCTTCGGGCTTGGCGAAGGTCTGCAATGCAGCTATACCTTTCTGCCCGTACTGTTCGGCATCGGCCAGGTTCTGCTGTGGATTCTGGTTACTCTGAGCGGCGATGCGCTTGCTATAGGCCAGTAATGCGAGAGCGCGAACGTTATTCGGATTCAGTTGGAGCAGGCGCTGCGCGGTGTCGCCCATCTTGGCTGCGTCGCCCTTCTGCTGATACGTGCCCATCAGGATTTCGAGGGCGTCCTCTTTCATCACGCTATTGGGATACTGCGTGAGGAAGGCTTCGAGTCCGCTGATCTTGGCCGCAGGATCCGATTGCTGCACTGCGCCGACGTAGGCGTTGTACTCGGCGGGATCCTTGATTTCTTTCTTCTGTTGAGGTGCGGCCGGCTGAGCCGGTTGCACGGACGGTTGTGCCTGCTGCGGCTGCGCCGCCGGTGCTGTGGACTGGGGCGCGGGCTGCGCTTGAGGCTGTGCGGGTGCAGGCGCGGGATTCTGAGCAGCCGCTGCGACAGCACATCCAAGCACAATCGTGAGAAGAGTCTTGTTCATTCGCATAGCTCCTTGAGTTCTCGGGAAGATCAGAGACTTGTCATCCTGCCGAAGCCAGCACCTCGTTTAATCACCGACGCAACTCGAGTGCTGCAGGACGCCGAAACTACCCGCGCTGCCCCGTAACGAACGGAGAGCGAAGGCTGTGTTTCCGGTGTGCGGATTATAAGTATCTGCTCGCCGATATGGCAAGCGACTACTCTCCGCCCCGAGCACTTCCCTTCTTGGTAAGATGCGAAAAGTGACGGCGCCGTCAGGCTTCTTCCGTCAACTTTTCGTTAGCTTGAGGCAACTTTATGGCGAGCACGGCCGGCGCATTGGCGGGGCAGGTCGCGGTGGTGACAGGCGGAGGACGCGGCATTGGCGCGGCCATCGCGCAGAAACTGGCGAGCATGGGAGCTTGGGTGGCGGTGTGTGGCCGGACCAAGGGACCGCTCGACGAGACCGTGCGAGCGATCGTCGAGAAGGGACATCAGGCCGAAGCCATGGTATGCGACGTTCAGGAAGCGAGGTCGTTGGAGCAGGTTTCTCAGACGGTACGGAAGAAGCAGGGACGGCTGGATATTCTCGTAAATAATGCAGGAATCGGAGGTTTCGCGTCTCCCCTTCACGAGCTGCCTGTCGATGATTGGGATCGGATTCTGAATACCAACCTGCGGGGAGTCTTCTATGCGATCCGAGCGTTCACCCCGCCGATGATCGAGCGCCGCTACGGACACATCATCAACATCTCGTCGCTGGCCGGTAAAAATCCGCTGCCCAAAGGCGCAGCCTATGCGGCATCGAAGTGGGGATTGAACGGGTTCACCTATTCGGTCGCGGAGGAACTGCGGGCTTACAACATCCGCGTGTCGGCGATATGTCCCGGTTCCACGAACACAGATCTGTCGCCGCACGAGGGCAAAGATCCCCACCGGATGCTCCAACCCGACGACGTGGCGCATGTGGCGGCCATGCTCGTAACGCAGTCCCCCCAGTCGTTCGCGAGCGAAGTTCTGCTGCGGCCCACGATGAAGCCCTGATGTATCCGGTTACTTTTTGAAGAGATTGTCGAAAGCCGCGCGTGCGTCTGCCGGCTTGGCGGCGACGGGAGTGGTGGTTTCCTTTTCGGTGGTTACCCGAATCGAGTAGAAGGTACAGTCGTTCTTTACGTCTTTGCGCGGAATCCGCTCGGGTACTGGCTGCATACATTCGAAGCGGCTGGACGGATCGAAATAGAGGCACTGCTTGCAGGAGTGCAGTTCGAAGCCGCACTTGGGGCACTTTTCCGGAATCTCCGCAGATGAGAGCAGCGTTCCGCACTGGGAACAGCGGGATACAGTACGTTTCGGAGCCATCTGCAGGGGACGGGGACCGAAGGTGTCCTTCTTCGCGGGCCGGTCACCGGATCGTTCCCCAGACTTCTGCGATTTTTCGCCGCTGTCCTGGTACCCGTGTTGCCGGTATTTTCGATCAGACAAGGGATTCACCTGCTCGGCCCACATTGTCTCGCTTGTGGCCGAGGACCACAAGGGGCCGCTAATGTAAAAACAATACATCCCCGTGCGGTGCGGAAACGCATCCTAGGTTTGATCAGACAGCGCTAGTCCGACGGGTCCGCGAATTGTGTTTCGTTGGAGCGGGTGCTAACATTCGAGCAACTAGACAGAGCAGGAGGAATACGATGTCGGACAGCAACAGCAATGGTTTCCTCTGGTTTTTAGCGGGTTTGGGCGTGGGCGCAGCAGCTGGCGTCCTTTACGCGCCACGCTCAGGAAACGAAACACGTGAGGCGTTGCGCTCGAAAGCCGAGGAAGGACGCGAGTACATGCGTAACCGGGCAGAGAATGCGCGTTCACAGGCCAACGAGTGGGTGGATCGCGGAAAAGACATGCTCAGCCAGCAGAAAGACCAGTTCCGCGCCGCCTACGATGCGGGGCGCCAGGCATATCACGAGGCGACCACGGAACCGGGTGGAAACGCTGCTAAGAACCTGTAGGCAATACCCGCGATTCCACGAGCCCAACCGGGGGCGGGGTCAACTTATGGATAAGCTAGTACCGTTGTTCATCATCTGCACTGCCATTGCCGTGATGATTCAGGCTGGCATCCTGCTGGCCTTGTTTGTGGTGGTCCGCAAGACCAGCGGGCGCGTGGAAGCGCTGGCGAATGACGTCACGAGCAAGGTCCTGCCCACCGTTGACACCGCGCAACAGATGTTGGTCACGCTTCGTCCGCGCGTAGAGGACATCGTCGGCAACGTCGAGCAATCAGCGCGCATGGCGCGCGGACAGATCGAGCGCATGGATGCCACGGTGAACGACATCGTGGACCGCACTCGCTTGCAGGTTATCCGGGCCGACGAACTGGTGAATCGCACCATGGACCGCGTCGAGGAAACCACCGAAATGGTGCACCGCACCGTGGTCTCTCCTATCCGGCAATTGTCAGGCTTGATGCAAGGAGTCAGCGCCGGACTGGAGTTCTTCATGGGCCGCAAGCGCCGCCAGTCCCGCGATGGAGTGGGCGTCCCGCAAGACGAACTTTTCATCTAGGCGAATCGGTTCGGGTAATAACGCGAGCAGGGTCCGCGAGTTCGCTAGCCGGCGGCTGCAATCCTCAAACGATCCAACCGCCCCCCACAACAATCTCGCCATCATAGAAGACGGCCGCCTGCCCGGGAGTGACCGCACGCTGCGGCTCGTCGAAGGTCACCAGCAACTCATCATCGCCCGCCTTCTCCAGCACAGCAGGAGCGCCCTCGTGACGATGTCGAATCTTCACCGTCACCCGCATGGGCGCGGAAATATCTTCCACCGCGATCAAATTGCAGCGGCGTGTTCGTAGCGTCTTCGAATAGAGTTGGTCACTCGGACCGACGACTACCTGGCTCGCGTCTCCCTTGATCTGAATCACGTAAAGCGGCGATCCGGTAGCGACTCCCAGGCCCTTTCGCTGTCCGACTGTGAAGTTGTGAATGCCAGTGTGCTCGCCAATGACCTCGCCATTGGTCGTCACTAGCTCGCCGGAAGTGTCGGGTAGAGTCTCCCCCTGCTCTTCGAGGTATGCATCAAGAAAGCGCTTGTAGTCGCCGCCAGGGACAAAGCAGATTTCCTGTGAATCAGGCTTTTCGGCAAGTGCGAGGCCCTGCTGGCGAGCCAGTTCGCGGACCTGCGGCTTGGTCATGCCCCCAAGCGGAAACAGCGTGCGGCTCAGCTGATCTTGCGTAAGTCCGAACAGGAAGTAGGTTTGGTCCTTGGCAGAGTCTACGGGACGCTTTAGAAGCCAGCGGCCGCGGTTATCGTCGTAATCCACACACGCGTAATGTCCGGTGGCCAACAGGTCGGCGCCGATCTGGCGCGCCACGATCAGCAACTGATCGAACTTGAGGTGGTTATTGCAGAGGCTACATGGAATCGGAGTTCGTCCGGAAAGGTAATCCTGGACGAACGGCCGGACTACCTCGCGCTCGAAGCGATCTTCGTGATTGACGACGTAGTACGGGATTCCAATGGACTGCGCGACGGCTCGCGCGTCGTAAACGTCGTCGAGCGAGCAACAGCGCCCCTGCACGGCCTCGGGCATGCCTTCCTTGCCGGCGAGGCGGCGCTGATTCCACAACTGCATAGTCAGGCCGACGACGCTGTGCCCTTCTGCGCGCAGCATGGCCGCGACGGTCGAGGAATCGACTCCGCCCGACATGGCCACCGCGATGGTCTTCGTGCTCATGAGCTCTGCGTGTGAATCCCTTTTCCCCTGCTACAAGCTGACTTCCGTCTTCGCCACGCGGGCGAAAGTTCTCTTAGCCGCGCCACCGTTTCCACCACCAGGGCGATCGCGACTTCTGCCTCTTCCATTGTATTTTGCTCGCCGAGGCTCAGGCGAATGCTTGACGCGGGCCCGGTCCGGGGTCAGGCCCATCGCCGTCAGGACATGCGAGGGTTCAATCGCTCCCGACGAGCAGGCCGCACCAGTGGAAACGGCCAAGCCTTTGAGGTCAAGTGCGATGACCAGGGCCTCACCCTCAATGCCATCAAAGTACATGCTCGACGTCTGGGGCACGCGCGGCGCCCCGGCGCCATTCACGCCCGCGCTTTCGATGTTTCAAAAGAGCCCGCTCCAGCCGATCGCGCACGGCCGCCATGTTGGACTCGCCCCGTGCCATACGGGCTTGGGCTAGCTCTGCAGCCTTTCCGAATCCTACGATCCCCGGGACATTCTCGGTTCCGGCGCGACGGGTGCGCTCGTGGCGACCGCCGTACATCATCGCCTCCAGTTTCGTTCCCTTCCGCACGTAGAGCGCGCCCACACCCTGCGGCGCGTGCAGTTTGTGGCCGGAGATCGACAGCAGGGCACAGCCCAGAAGGTCGACCTTGAGGGGGACCTTACCCGAGGCCTGCACGGCGTCAGTGTGAAAATAGACGTCTGCTTCGGCTGCAATGCGACCAATCTCTTCGACTCGCTGCAGAACCCCGGTCTCGTTGTTCGCCGCCATCACTGTGATGAGCTTCGTAGATGGTCGCAGCGCCCGCCGAATGTCGTCGGGATTGACAAGTCCGAGCCCATCGACGGGAAGGTACGTGACGTCGCACGCCTTGCGTCTCCAGATGCTTGCAGGCGTTCAGCACCGCATGGTGCTCGACCGCGGAGGTAATCACATGATCGCCCGCGCCGGCGATTCCAAAAATCGCTAGATTGTCGGCCTCTGTCCCGCCGCTGGTGAAGACGATTTCCGCCGGCCGACAACCTAGCAATGCCGCCACCGATGCGCGGGCTCCTTCCACCGCTGAGCGCGGTTTCCTGCCCGTGGTGATGAATGGACGAGGCATTCCCAAAGCGCTCGCCGAAGTAGGGCCGCATGGCCTCAAGTACTTCGGGAAGCACCGGGGTGGTCGCGCTATTGTCGAAGTAAATCCTGCGCATGGAATGCGAACTTCCCATTCCATTCTACCTTGCGGTAACGCGGCAGGCGCCGCCGGGATGGGCGACCAGAGAGGGGACCTGACCCGGGCAGCTTTGCGCCGGGCCAGCAATCTAGCGGTTCGAAGCCATTTCCGGACGTCGATCAGAAATCACAAACTTGACGTCGACGGTTCCGTTGGACGGAACGGAAACCTTCTTCGTCCATTCCATCGGGTCGGAGAACAGATGGCCGCTGGACCCGCATCTGGGTCATGACGTCATAGACTGCGCCCTGTCCCGTGACCTTCCAGCCTTCGTGCCAGGCTTCGATTTCGTATTCGCCGGGCGGAACGTTGGTCAGGCGGAAGTTTCCGTCTTCGTCGGTCACCGCGTAGTACGGATGGTGCACCACCAGCATTTCGGCGTTCATCCACGTATGGCCTGCATTGCAGCGCAGGTCCACCACGCCCTCGCGATTCATGGTGCGAGAGACGGTCTGGTTGGCGAAAGGAAACGGCAGGTTGTAGTCGGACGCACCCGACATATGAACGGTGTGAAGAATGGGATCGCTGCTCTTCAATTGAAGAGTCCCGTTGTCGGGAACCAGCAGAACGTGCGGCTCATAGCGGCAGGTTTTCTGGTTCAGGAATTGACGACCTTCGGGCAGGTCCATGGCCTTGCCCTTGCTGATGTCTTTCAGAAAGACGACGGTGTTGGCTACGCCGCCGTTCTCGGCGACGATCAGGCGTTCCAGATCACGCTTCTTCTGCGCTTGCGGATCACAGACTTCAACGTCCTTATTGATGGCCACGGTTGGCATCTTGGGAACCGGCCCAGTCCATTTCACTGTCCCGGTAATCGTGCCGCCATCGTTCACAGTTATAGTCTGGTAGCCCGACTGCGCCGCGGCAGGCGACGTCCATCAGTACCAGCAACGATGCAAACAACGAGACTGCCATCGACTTCATCATTCCGCACCTCCAGGGGAGTGCAGGGCTATTTTTCCTTAAGAGCGCCCTTAAACCCTGAGTTGGCAGGACTATTTCCCCGCCATGGCGGCGACTGTCGTGTTTTGGATCACTCCGTGCGCCCCAGACCCTTCGCGGAACGCTCCCCCCTCACAACGACGCTGTTGCCATTAACAACAGGGTAATGAGGCTACTTTTGTGGCTCAAGTACCAAAGGTCTAGTTACCAGCGGGCGGTGAGTCCGCGGAGCGGGAAGAAAAGGCTGAAAATCGCGGTTTTTTGCCCAACGAGGAGGCTCGTAGGCGGGTGGTTACCTCTGCGATAAACGTCGTGTTACGACCTTTTTACATCCGTAAAAATGCCGCCCCCTCAGTGGAGACCGCCATTTTCGAGTCTTGGCCTGAAGATCGCTAACGCTTGTCCATTGGGATGTACTTTGCGGGATAGATGGGGCCGACGTAGTCCGCCCGAGGCCGGATCAGGCGATTATCGTCGAGTTGCTCGATGACGTGCGCCGACCATCCGCTGATACGCGATACCGCGAATACAGGCGTGAACAGATCCACGTCGATGCCCAGCGTGTGGTAGGTGGACGCCGAGTAGAAGTCCACATTCGCATTGAGCTTTTTCTCGGCCTTCACGTAGCCCTCAATCTTATTGGAGAACTCGAACCACTTGGGCTCGCCGCTCGATTGGCCCAGGTCCCGCGACATTTTCCGCAGGTGTGTGGCCCGGGGATCCTCTGTGTGATAAACGCGGTGGCCGAAGCCGGGAATCTTCTTCTTCTGCGCCAGCATTCCCTTCACAAACTCGACCGGATCCGCTCCATCGCGATCGATCGCCATGAGGATGTGGAACACCGCTTCGTTGGCGCCGCCGTGCAGCGGCCCTTTCAACGCGCCGATGGCTGAGGTGATGGCCGAGTGCATGTCGGAAAGAGTTGCGGCCGTGACGCGAGCCGCAAAGGTGGAAGCGTTCAGCTCGTGATCAGCATGCAGGATGAGAGCGATATCGAGAGCGCGTTCCGCGGTGTGCGATGGCGCCTCGCCGTTCAACATGAGCAGGAAGTTAGCGGCGTGCGAAAGATTTCGGTCCGGTTCAACTACGTCTTTTCCTTTGCGGATACGGTCGTAGGCCGCCACGATCATGGCGATCTGCGAAGTCAGCCGGATCGCCTTGTGCACATTGGCATCGTGATCATTCTTCTGGAATTCCGGATCGTAGAAAGAAAGTGCGGAGACGGCCGTCCGCAATACGTCCATGGGAAGGGCGTGCTTCGGGGCCACACGCAGCAGGTTGAGGATGGAGTCGTCAAGTTTGCGCTCTTCCGCGAGGCGTTCCCGGACTTCCTTCAGCTCGTTACGCTGAGGCAGACGACCGAACCAGAGCAGGAAGCAGGTTTCTTCAAAATTCGAATGGTCGGCGAGGTCGTGAATATCGATGCCACGATATGCCAAAACTCCCTGTTCGCCGTCGATGTAACAGATACCGGAGGTGGTGGCAACAACGCCCTCAAGACCCTTGGGCGCGTTCGTGGTGGTTACGCTGGACATACTCCCTCGCAAGAGCTGCAATGGTTTCTGTTGCCGGCCCACGGGGGATTGACAACGAGAGTCCGCAACCCCTTGTTATACGCCAAAATGGGACCGCTTTCCAAGCACGAGAGGTACATGTGGATAGGATGCCCGGCGTATACTAAAGAGTTTGGCTTAATACGTTGAGCGAGCCTAGGTTCGCTGTTCGATTCTTTGCAGGAGCTGTTCTCATGAAGCGCGTCTTTTTCCCTATTACCCTCTTATGCCTTCTTGTGCTCGGTCCCATGGGCCGTGCGGATGAGGGAATGTGGCTTTTCAACGCATTTCCGAAAGATAAAGTAAAAGCGAAATATGGATTTGAACCCAGCCAGCAGTGGTTGGACCACGTTCGCCTGAGTTCGGTGCGCTTCAACAACGGAGGTTCGGGATCATTCGTCTCCCCTGACGGGCTGACGTTCACCAACCATCATGTCGGAGCCGTTTGCGTTCATCAACTGTCTACTCACGGTCACGATTACATGAAGGAAGGCTTCTACGCCAAGACTCAGGCCGAAGAGGCGAAGTGCCCGGATCTCGAATTGAATGAACTCGTGGGTATCGAAGACGTGACGAGCAAGATCAAGGATGCAGCCAAGCCCGATATGTCGTCCGCGGAGGCCGGGCAAGCGCAGCGGGCTGCGATGTCGAGCGTAGAAAAGGAATGTGCGGCTTCGACGGGGCTGCGGTGCGACGTGGTGACGTTCTATTCGGGAGAGGTGTACAACCTCTACAAGTACAAGAAATACACGGATGTGCGCCTAGTGTTCGCGCCCGAATTCGATATCGCATTCTTCGGTGGCGATCCCGACAACTTCACTTATCCGCGCTACGATCTCGACATCACGTTCTTCCGGGTGTACGAAAACGACAAGCCCGCACACATTGAGCACTATCTGCGCTGGTCTACAACCGGCGTAAAGGAAAACGAACTGATCTTTGTTTCCGGCCACCCGGGATCGACAGGCCGACAGAAGACGATCGCCCAGCTCGAATTTCTGCGCGACGTCGATTACCCCTCGCGTCTTGAAACTTACAAGCGCCGCATCGCCCTGCTTCTGAATTTCGGCAATGAGGCGGAAGAGAATGCCCGCATCGCGAAGGAAGAGCTCTTTAGCTATCAGAATTCCTTCAAGGCGATTACGGGATACCTGGAGCCCCTGAAGAACCACGAGGTCATGGCGGCCACGCAGGCGGACGAGGCCAAGCAGGACGCAGCTTTCAAAGCGAACCCCAAGAACAGGGGCGCGGCCAATCCGTGGACAGAGATTGCCGACAGCATCAGCGAAGAAAAGAAGTTTTATCTTCCGCTGAGCTTCATCGAGAAGAACCGCGGGTTCAATACCGAGCTTGCCTACTATGCTCGCTGGATTGTCCGAGTAGTAGAAGAAAAGACCAAGCCGAATGAGAAGCGCCTCCGTGAATACCGAGACTCAGCCCTTCCCTCCCTGGAACAGGAATTATTCTCCAGCGCTCCGATCTACAAATCGCTCGACACGGTGACGCTGGCCGACTCCCTCGCTCAGATGCAAGAGGCCTTGGGCGCGGACAATCCTGCGGTCAAGCAGGTTCTGAACGGTCAGTCCCCCTCGGACGCCGCCAAGAGCTTGATCGAGGGCACGAAACTCGACGATGTTTCCGTCAGGAAGCAGCTTTACGAAGGAGGGACTGCGGCTGTACAAGCCTCGACCGATCCCCTGATTGTCCTTATGCGCAACATCGATCCCGCGGCGCGTGAAGTGCGCAAGCAGTACGACGACCAAGTCGACGCGGTCGAGAAGCGGGCTGGGGGCAAGATCGCAAGAACACGCTTTGCCCACAGTGGATACGACCAGCCGCCCGATGCCACGTTCACGCTTCGCCTGAGCTACGGTGCGGTGAAAGGGTACGAGGAAAACGGCAAGAAGATTCCCTACTTCACGGAGATGGGCGGCGCGTATCAGCACGCCTCCGAGAACGGAAATAAGCCGCCTTACCAACTCCCCGAAAGCTGGATGAAAGCAAAGTCGAAGCTGAAGCTCGACACTCCGCTCGATTACGTGTCGACGGCCGATATCATCGGAGGCAATTCGGGCAGCCCTACCGTGAACAAGAAGGGCGAGGTCGTGGGCATCATCTTCGATGGAAACATCCAGTCGCTGGAGTGGAATTTCATCTACGAGGAGAAGCAGGCACGAGCGGTCCACGTGGATTCGCGCGGAATTGTGGAAGCTCTAAAGATAATCTACGGCGCAACCAGTCTGGTGGATGAACTGAGCGGGAGCAGTCCACGAAAATGAATCCTTAACCGCAAAGGCCGCAAAGAACTACTGCCAAGAACGCAAAAGGATGCACATTCTTACTACCTGAACCTTCTTCGCGGCCTTTGCGATTCCTTGGCGACCTTGCGGTTATTGGCTTTTTCGTCCACAAATTGCCAGTCGTCTCCGAGCAACCGTTCTACTCGGGCCAGATCTCCAGCGCAGTCTTGCTCAGAATTTGATCCTGCACGGGTTGAGGCAACCCCAAGCTACAAAAGTCTTGCAGGTTTTTCTGGATGTCGGGTACTCCCGGTCCCGGCCAGTCCGTGCCGAAGAGCGTCTTCGTGGCGATCTCGATGAGCCGCGGGAAATACTTCAGCAGACTCTTCGGCGGAATGCCACTAATGTCGAGGTAGACGTTCGGGTGGCGGCGCACGAGGAAGAAAGCGGTTTCCATCCAGAGCGGCCGCCCGCCATGAGCCAGCAGGATTCTCATTTTCGGAAAGTCAACAGCAACGTCGTCCAGATAGATCGGGTCGCCGTATTTGTTGCGGGCGCCCGGAAAGATCGAGGTGCCCGTGTGGAACATGACCGGAATGCCATTGGCTTCGGCGGCACGATATATGATTTCCAGTTCCGAAACACCCCGCAGGTAGTCATTCGGGTACAACAGTTGATGCGGGGGATGAATCTTGATCATCCGGATGCCCGACCGCACCAACTGCTCCACATCGGAAAGAATATTGCTCGAGTGCCGCGGATGCATGCTGCCGCACGACAGCAGGCGCTTGGGATCCTCCTTGACGTACTCGGAGATGAATTGGTTCACACCGGCGGTGAATCCGATGACCTCGGGAGCGACGTAGTTGATGAGTGCGGCGCGGTCGACACCCGCAGCATCCAGGAACTTGAGGAAAGCCTTGGGCGAGCGGCAGTATTCTTCGATCTGCGCGAAATTCGGGCGCTTCGCGCGCATCAGCTCGAGCGCCGACGGCTTGAACATTTCCAGCGGCGAGATGTGGATGTGGCAGTCGGTGATCATCACTTCCCGACCCACTTCGGCTCGCGCTTTTCCAGAAATGCTTTGACGCCCTCGCGCGCGTCCTCCGTTTGCATCAGTTCTTCCAGATAAATCTTTTCGGCCCGCGCCAGGCCCTTGTCGAAGTGCATCGCATCCCAGACGTACATCGCCTTCTTAGTTGCGGCCAAAGCAGCTGGGCTTAGAGCGCTCAACTGTGCGACCACGGCGTCAACCTTGCCCGGGACTTCAGCGCCTGCGACGACGGCGCTGGCTAATCCCATTGCAGATGCTTCCAGCCCACTGATCTTGCGCCCCGTGAGTATGAGCTCTGCAGCCCGCTTTTGCCCAACGATGCTTGCCAGTGCGGTTGCTGCCACGGGCGGATAACATGCCAAAAAGATTTCGGGGAAGCCCCAGGTCGCCGTTTCAGACGTGATCACCAAGTCGCACATCATGGCGAGTTCAGCACCGCCACCCAGGCAGTGCCCTCGCACACCTGCGATCAGTACCTTTCGGGAAGAAACGAGCGCGCGGAAGATGGCGTGGAACTTTGTCAGCATCTCCGCAACTTTGTCGGGGGCGTGCGCCGCCACATCCACGCCGGCAGAAAATGACTTCTCGGAGCCCGCCAGCACGAGGACCGAAACATCCGTTTGCGCCTCCGCCAACGAGATTGCGCGTAAGAGTTCCTCCATCAACGGGATATCGATCACGTTGATGGGCCGATTCTGCAGGGTGATGCGCGCTACAGGCGGCAGCAGGTCAAATTCAATGGAGGTGAAATCGTTCGCGGACACGGTGGAAGCATACCGCACGGAGTTGAACCACGGTGCCAGAATTCTGCGGCTGTCAGACAATCCACAGCGCAGACGATATGCACGCAGCGTGGATCGCCCTCATTAATTGCGTGCTACAGGTTGATCGCCGACTTCCTGGGCTCGCCAATCGTGTCAAAGGGATCGCGGGCACCTTCTTTCTCGGCAATCCAATTCTTCTCGTTCGCGATGATTTCGAGGAGCAGTTTCTTATCGTCAGCCGTCGGCATGACTTCGGCAAAGTGCTCGTCGTAATCCTTGTCGCTTAGAACAGCCCCGGTTTTGGCGTGGAACTTCTGTCCCGCAAACTGGCCGATGGCGCGGTTGAAGCGAATATCAGGCGCGTACAACTCCGCTTCTCCCGCCTTCCGGAAACCGTTCAAACGCTCGACTAGGCCCGCCACTTCGTCACGATAAAGATGGCGATTGTAGTCGTTCAATTCGTCGAGCTTGGCCGGTGCTTCGTTTTTGAGTTCGTCGTAGCGGCCCTTGATGCCCCACACGTACGCCCAGTGCGCCGACGAGGAGTGATCGGTACCGAAAAGATCGTAGGAACACGAGATCCACTTGTTTAGATACTTCTGGATCAGCCATCCAGGAATGATGCCGGCCTGCACGATGCGGCGGAGACCGTCATTGCCGGTGCCCATGTGGAAGGCTTCCTCGCGCAGCATGTACGACATCGACCGCCCCAGCGGCGCAAAGGCTGAGTACTTGAGCATCTGCAGCTGGAATTTCCCATCGCGGTCGACAAAGTCGGTGTAGGTAAAAAAGTCCATCCAGTTATCGACATCGACGTTGAAAGCGCCCAGCAGCCGCTCGTTCTCGAAGGCGCGGCGCTCCAGCATCTTCTGCGCTTCCACCTTGCCCGAGTAACCGAAGTGATCGAGCAGCAGGGCGCACATCTGCCAGCCGTGGCGCATTTCTTCGATCATGACCCGAGTCAGCGCGCGGCGATCCCAGTCGGTGGGAGCGGTCTCGAACAAGTGGCGCTGCTGCTCGACCCTGGCAAACTCCGTGTCTCCCTGGTAGACGATCATATTCATCAGGGCATCGCGCATCTGCTGGGTCGGAACTTGCCGCAGGTTTTCCCACTTGCGGCGGCCCTTGTAGGAACCGAACTGGATTTCCTCGGTTTCGATCGCGCCGTAGAGCGTGTCGAACTTGAAACTCGCGATCTCATCGCGATCGACGCCGATTTCCTTGCGCCATTCATCGAACAGGCCGACCCACTCACTGAAGGTTCCGATTTTTGCGACTTTTCCTGGCATGATTCACTTCCTGATTCTTTGCTTGCTTTGAACTGCTCTAGCACTTGGCACTGGGCATTTGGCCACCGGAGGTCCGGTTGAAATCCGAACGCAAACAGGCCAAATGCCAAGTGCCAACTGCTAATTGCTGCCTTACCCCATATTCATCCACACGGTTTTGACTTCCGTGTAGTGTTCCAACGCGGCCTGACCTAGCTCGCGGCCAAAGCCGGAGCTCTTGTATCCGCCGAAGGGCAGCGCGGCGTCCATCAGGCCGTAGGTGTTGATCCAAACGGTGCCGGCTCTCAACATGCGGGACATCTGGTGAGCCTTCTTGAGATCACGCGTCCAGACTGCGGCAGCTAGGCCATATTGATTTCTGTTCGCCATTTCCACGACTTCATCGATGTCGTCGAACTTCAGCGTCGCCAGCACGGGGCCGAAGATTTCTTCCTGTGCAATCTTCATGTCGTTGTTCACGTCGCCGAATATCGTCGGCTCGATGAAATAGCCTTTGTCGCCGTTCAGCCAGACGCGGTTCCCTCCTGCCAGCAACTTGGCACCCTCGTGCTTGCCCGCATCGATATAGCCCAGCACGGTCTGCAGCTGTTCCAGGCTGACGAGGGCGCCCATGCGGGTCTTGGGATCGAGCGGATCGCCCGGCACCATCTTCTTCGCTCGGCCGATCAGTTTATCCAGAAACTCATCGCGCACCTTGCTGTCGACAAACAAACGCGATCCCGCGTTGCAGACTTCGCCTTTGCCGTAAAAAATGCCATTGATCGCGCCTTTGACCGCGCTATCAATGTCAGCGTCGGCGAAAACAATGTTCGGCGACTTGCCCCCAAGCTCAAGAGTCACGCGCTTCAGTGTGTCGGCGGCACCGCGCATGATCTCCTTGCCGACGGCAGTTGATCCGGTAAATGCAATTTTGTCGATGCCGGGATGTCGGACGATCGCTTTGCCGGTCTCCGGACCCCCGGTCACGATGTTGATCACGCCCGGCGGGAAGCCCGCCTCGACCGCGAGTTCGCCCAGGCGCAGAGTTGTGAGCGGCGTCTGCTCGGCGGGCTTCATCACGATGGTGTTGCCGCAGGCGAGCGCCGGCCCCAGTTTCCACGAAGCTAGCAGCAACGGAAAGTTCCATGGGATGATCAGCCCGACGACGCCTACTGGCTCGCGCAGTGTGTAAGTGAATGCTGTGTCGAAAGTGTTCACAGTCTCGCCGTGAATCTTCGTCGCCCAACCCGCGTAGTAGCGCAGAACGTCGATCACCATCGGCATGTCGACATTGCGCGATTCGAAGATGGGCTTGCCATTGTCGAGGGTCTCGAGTTCGGCAAGTTCGTCGATGTGCTGCTCGATCAGGTCGGCAAGCTTCCAGATCAGGCGTCCGCGCTCGGATGCCGACATCTTGCGCCAGGCGCCGCCCTTCGAATCAAAGGCACGCCGAGCTGCGGCGACTGTTTGATCGACATCCGCCCCGGAGGCTTCGACAATTTGGGTCAGCACTTCGCCGGTTGCGGGATTGACGGTGTCGAATGTCTTCGATCCGTCAACCCATTGCCCGTCGATCAGCAATTTTCCAGGCGTGATTTTTGCTTTCGTCGCCGTAATCATTGGTCTCACTATCCGACTCTGGTTATAGAGTTCGTGAGGGCGAGGACGCCCTCACGACCGCCGGCGAGTGGCCGGCGCTACCGTCTTATTTCGCCGTGAAGGTGGCGGGACGCTTCTCCACGTATGCGGCTAAGCCTTCCTTGGCATCGTCACTCTGGAACAGAATCTGCTGGTTCTCGCGTTCCACAGCGAGGGCAGACTCCATCGGGATTTCCCAGCCCGTCTGCACTGCACGCTTGATCCGTCCCACGGCCTTCGCGGCCTTGTTCGGCGGACAAAACTGGCGGGCGTACTCCATGATGTTTTCCATGAAACCATCGCGCTCGTAGATGTCGTTGATGATGCCGAGCTCTTTCGCCTCTTCAAACGAGAAGGTATTGCCGGTGACCATCAACTCGATGGCGCGGCTCTTGCCCACCAAGCGGGAAAGGCGTTGTGTTCCACCTGTCCCCGGCAACACACCGAGATTCACTTCTGGCAGGCCAATCTTGCCGGCGTCCTTGCGCGCAATGCGGATGTCGGCGGCCATGGCGATCTCGAGGCCTCCGCCCACGCAGTGCCCGTTCAATGCGGCGATGACCAGCTTGGGCGTGTGCTCCAGGCGCAAGAGAGTTTCATTCGCGTGGAGGCAGAAGTAATACTTGAAGGTGGGATCGACGCTAGCCAGCATCTTGATGTTGGCGCCAGCCGAGAAGAACTTGTCGCCGGAGCCGGTGAGCACGATGACGTAGACGTCGTTTTCCATGCGCGCGGTCAGGATGGCGTCGTCGAGCTGACGATTCATTTCATAGGTGTAGGTATTGGCAGGGGGATCGAACATTTCGATCACACCCACCCCAGCGTCCTTGCGGTAGTTGATTAGCTTCTTGGTCGATTCGCCGGCTGCCGGCTGCGTTGTCGTCGCCATATCGTCTCCTTAAAATCCTTACCGTGCTATCGATTCCTTTTCACCTTCGAATGTCATTCTCTGCATGCTGCTGGCTGCTTCACTTCCGCTTCCGCCGGCCGCTTAGGCCGTTGAGGAAGATGTCACCCATCTCTCGTGCCAGCTCCGATGCATCCCCATCGAGTCGGGATTTGTACCAGGTGTAGATCCAGTTCATCATCCCGAACAAACTCAAGGCGGCCGTCCTGCTCGAAAACTCCAGCCCTTTCGCCTTTTTCAGGTCGTCCATCAACTCGACACAGGAGCGAACGTACCCCCGTTTGACCCCGGCGATCTCCGCGCCGTAGCCGTTCTTCAGGACCTCGTCTTCGTGCGACAAAACTTTCATGGCCTTCTGGTTCGCCAAGAAATACTCAAGGTGATTGCCGATAAAAACGCGGATGCGCGCTTCGGGATCGGTTACGCCTTCTAGTCGAGACCGCAACCGGTCCAGGATGGTCGTAAACGCGTGGCGCTGGATGAGGTAGAGCAGCTTTTCCTTGGACTCGAAGTAGTAGTACAGCCCGGCCAACGACATGCCGCTGGCGCGCGAAAGGTCGCGCATGGAGGCTCCCTCATAGCCCTTCTCGTCAAAGACGTCGGTGGCGTGGGCGAGCAACTCTGAGAGTCGCTGGTCGAACCGGCTGACGGGACGGGGTGAAAGTGAGCGACGGCGCGGCGCGGATGAAGGCCGGAGTGGAGAAGCGGAAGGCATATTTATCGAACGTTCGTTCGAATTATACTCCGCGGTGGTCAACATCACAAGGACTCGTGACGTAAGAAGTGCCCGCCCGCCGGCTATCGCGCCGCCGCATAGGCCCGACCAAGCCAATCCAGCGCATCCTTCAGATCTCGTTCTGAGCAGAGTTCGAATGCAAACCAGCGGCTCGCTCGCATCATGGTTGAATTGACGCGTGGATCTTTACTCAGTCGGGCAAGGACCCGGGGTCCGGCGCCCTCCAGTTTGAAGGCAAGAGAGTTGGAGTTCCCCACTCCTCGAGTCCGGGGTAGAACGGCAAATATGCGCTTGCCGCGATACAGGGCATTAAAGCCGAACATAGATCTTCCTGACACCCGCGGCCACTCGATCAGTTCCGCTTCAAGCGCGGCAGACCAGGCTTTCATCTGTTCGGAGATAGCAGGCAGGCTATGCCGCTTGGCATCTTTGCCCCCGATTCGCTCGACGCCTTCGGTGCACGAGACCGACTCCAAATCTCCGTTAATCACACTGCCATCACGCAGTTCCACGGTGTCGTGAACGGATGAGCCGAGTTCATAGCTCACGCTGCCGCCCGAGGTGTCATTGGGTCCGATTTCAAGTGGAAAGGCGCCCGGATTGAAGCCCTCCTTGCTGAAATCGAGACGATGCATTGCCCGTGATGGAAACTTTCCGCGCGGCTTGCGGCGGCCCCATGCCCTGAGGGCGAGCGGCCAATCCAAACGAGGCAGGCATACCCGCGGCATGCATGCCCACCTGAAACTTGACGGTTTCTCCCACACCAACGTTGTTCAAGCTGATATAACCTCTCGCACCTTAGTCTTGTCGAACAGATACAGTGAGAAACTCGCCGTCCGAGCACACCAAGAGAACACTGCCCAGGCCTACCAGGACTCGCCTGATCACGCTTGCGGTCCTCACTTTTTCTCCTTCGCTTCCACAGGTTGAACCACCGGAGGTTGCTCGGTTACGATGCGCTCCACGAGAGAGATTTTCTTAACCTGGTTGCGATCGTACTTCGTGTCCTTGCCATCGACGCGAACCACGACTTCGGTGAGGGTGAGCGAGATCGCGTCTCCAGTGAGCACCGAGCCGTCGCGCAGTTCAATGGTGTCCTGGGAGAGGCCGCCCAGTTCTATGGTGATGCTGCCGCCCGGCATCTCATCAGCTTTGATATCCACCGGGGTCGTCGCCGGAGCGAAGCCATCTTTATTGAGATCAACTTTGTGCGTTCCAACCGTCAAGTTCACCAGCGCGGGCGTGATTCCCTCATCCTTCTCGTCTACGGTCAGTTTGGCTCCCGCGGGCACTGAAATGATTTTTAGGGGCACAACCTTGTTAGCGCTAGGGATCCCTTCGGCATCGCGATGCGCCGCCAGCGCCAGGGTTACCGGCACTCCTACGGTTGAGCATTGAAACTGGACTCTCGTGGACTCGCCCGGCGCCAGATCGTCAAACACCAGCACCCCGTTACCGATACGCACTTTTTCCTTATCGAGTAGGTACACCGTGAAGGAAGCATGTGGTATCGGCTTATCAGAGACATTCTGCACAACCACATCCGAAAGCAAGGTCCGCTTGCCGCCGTAATCGCCTGCTTGGCGGAACGTATTGAAGGTAACTTTGAGGGTGGGTTTTACCTGGCTCGGCCAGTACATTACGATTCCTGGAGAATCCTTGCCAAAGAGGCAGGTCGCCAGAAACAAGACGCACAAACAAGAGATAACGCATCGAAGGGGCGACTTCATGCGGCGGTTTTAGCACACGTCGTTCGTTGGCGCAATGAAACCTATTGTTAGTTTCGAATATCCGTCAATAACTGTTCCACTTCAGTTTTTAAGTCGGCAGTAAGTGGAAGCAGGGGTAGGCGCACGGGGCCGCCGAAATATCCATTCAGGTCCATGGCGTACTTGGCTCCAGGAATGCTCAGACCGCCGACGACTCGCTCGGCGGCCTTTGCGATGCGTTCCTGCTTCAGTCGGGCCAGTTCGAAATCGCCTTCTTTCCAGGCCGCATAGATTTCATAGCACGCGGTCGGAGCCGCGACTGCAAAAGCCAGAATTGCGCCGTCAGCCCCGGCCTGCAGCGAAGATTCCAGCTTATGGGCCGCACCGACCAAAACTTGAAAACCGACTTCTTTTTGACGTGTTTTCAGCGCGCCCACAATGCTAACGCCTGCCGACGACGGCTTGGCAGGTCCGGCAAGTGCAGCCACCGGCACCAGTTCCCCGCCGGGCCCTGAGCCCTCCGACGCCGCTTTCAACATGCGCGCTGTGACGGCATCAAAGGTTTCCGTCACAGTCGCGCTCCGCTTCACATGACGCGTCCCGTCGACGATCTTGCGCGCCTTCTCGACGTCGCCGCTCGATTCCTTGATCCCGATAATGTTGGGATGGTCGGCGAGTTCGATCACCAACTCGGCGGGCATGTCGTATCCCGTAGCCTGCGGGAAGTTGTAGATGATCACCGGCAGTGGCGACCGGTCGGCCACGAACCGATAGAACGCCAGCATGTTCGCCGGCTTCATCTGTCCCTTGTAGTAGTGCGGCGTGCGCACCATGGCCACGTCATAGCCTAACTCCGCTGCGTACTCGGTCAAACGCAGCGTCTCGCTGGCTGACTCGATACCCGTGCCGGCGATGAGGACCTTGTGGTTGGCTGTGGCGGCTCGGGCAGTCTTCAGGACCTGGCGCCGTTCGTCATCGGATAAGAGGATGGCTTCGCCCGTGGATCCGAGCACTACAAGTCCAGCCACTGGGGTTCGGGAGTAGCGCTCAACGTTGGCTTCGAGCTTCTTGTAGTACACGTTACCGTCCGGATAGAACGGCGTCGTGATGGGAGGGAAGATTCCAGAAAGCAACATGGGCTGATCCTCAGGTAGCGTACATCAGCAGGATAGTGACACTGCAGACGTGTGCGCAACCGAGCACCCACCCGGAACACCGCACACGCTTATGACGGGCTGAGACTAACCTCTCAGGCCGCCTGAACCGGCTTCGGAACCTGCACAGGCACGGCCCCGATTTGCTCAAGCAGTCCCAATTGGTCCCACTTGTCCCAGCCCGCGACGATCTTGCCGTTGGCCATGCGAAGAATGGTGATCCCGGAGACATTCACTTTCTTGTTGGTCGGCGGGTAGTGAAGGAATTGGCCGGAATGCGTCATGTGCAGTTGCCAGCGCAGCACGACGCGATCGCCTTCGGCGATGGTGTCGTCGATCGTCACCTTCAAATCAGGGAAGGCGCTTTGCAGATGTGAGGCAAACGCGCGGAACTCCTCTAGGTTAATGAGCCCATCGTGAAATTGCTGCCCATGGCCCACCGCTTTCGGGTCCGCCATCTCGTCGATGGCGTCCAGCCGCTTCTTGTTCCAGACTTCTTCGAACCAGCGATGTGCAATTTTTGCGTTTTCGTGTGACAAGGCATGCCTCCAGGAAATGAAATGAGCCCGGGGCTGAAAACCCGCACAGGGTATCAGGATTACTTCTAGCTGTCGCCAGACTGCGCGGACACGAGTCCGCCCGCTTGACTATCGCCCCTTACTTGCCACCCGCTCGGCGTGGAGATGTTGAATCGCCTGTACGCGCAGTTCCCCGCGCTGCAGAGCGGCGATTCCTTCGGCGGCCGCGCGTGCCGCCGACAGGGTGGTAATGGTCGTGATCCGGGCGGTGACCGCGGCGCGCCGGATGGCCTTCTCGTCGAACCATGGATCGGCGCCATGCGGAGTGTTGATGATGAGTTGAATGCGGTCGCCCTTGATCAAGTCGACCACGTTGGGCCGGCCTTCCTTGACCTTGTAGACGCGCTCGACGCTGAGGCCGGCGTTCTCGATGATGTCGGCCGTGCCGGCAGTGGCAACCAGCTTGAATCCCATATCGGCGAAGCGGCGCGCGACTTCGGCGACTCCAGCTTTGTCGTGATCGGTCACGCTGATGAAGACCGAGCCTTGGGTCGGGAGCTTTTGCCCCGCGGCGATCTGGGCCTTGGCGAAGGCCTCACCGAAGTTGTCGGCCACGCCCATGACCTCACCGGTCGATCGCATTTCGGGGCCAAGTACGGTGTCGACACCCGGGAACTTGTTCCACGGGAACACCGGCGACTTCACGTAGTATCCGCGGCCGGTATCGAGATCCGTGCCCCGCTCGATGTTCTCGGGCAGGAACTCGCGCAGCTTGCGCCCGGTCATAAGGCGCGATGCGATCCGGGCCAGTGGCACGCCCGTGGCTTTTGATACGTAGGGAACGGTCCGCGAGGCCCGTGGATTCACTTCGAGCACGTACACCTTGCCGCCCTCCGCGCCGTTCGCCTTCGATCCCCCGTTTGACGTGCGCGGAATCGCGAACTGGATGTTCATCAGCCCGACGACTTTCAGCGCCCGCGCCAGCTTGAACGTGTAATCTCGCATGCGCTGCAGAAGATGCGCCGGGATATCCACGGCGGGCAATACGCAGGAGGAATCGCCGGAGTGGATGCCGGCTTCCTCGATGTGCTGCATGATGCCGGCGATGACAACGTCTTCGCCATCGGAGAGCGCATCCACGTCCACTTCGATCGCGTCTTCAAGGAAGTGGTCGATGAGGACGGGCCGGTCCTGCGAGTACTCGACCGCCTCTTTCATGTAGCGGACGACCGTTTCTTCATCGTAGGCGATGACCATGGCGCGCCCGCCCAGAACGTAAGACGGCCGCACCAGGACCGGATAGCCTACGCGCTTGGCACCTTCGACTGCTTCTTCGAGCGAGGTTGCCATCGCGCCCGGCGCCTGGGGGATTTCCAGTTCGTCGAGCAGCTTGCCGAAGCGTTTGCGGTCTTCGCACAGGTCGATAGATTCGGGTGAAGTCCCGATGATGGGCACACCCGCGGCCTTCAACGGCAACGCGAGGTTGAGCGGAGTCTGTCCGCCGAACTGCACGATCACGCCCACCGAGGCTTTGCCCGAGGCCTCGTGTTCGTACACGGCGAAGACGTCTTCCAGAGTCAAGCGGCTCGAAGTAGAGGCGGTCGCTGGTGTCGTAGTCGGTCGAGACCGTCTCCGGATTGCAGTTGATCATCACGGTCTCGAATCCGTCTTCACGCAGGGAGTACGAGGCATGGCAGCAGCAGTAGTCGAACTCAATCCCCTGCCCGATGCGGTTCGGCCCGCTGCCAAGGATGATGACTTTTTTCTGGTCGGTGGGGGCGGCCTCGTCCTCTTCCTCGTAGGTCGAGTAGAGATAGGGCGTGTAACTTTCAAACTCGGCCGAGCACGTGTCCACACGCTTGTAGACGGGCTGCACGCGATGCTTCTTGCGCAGGTGGCGGACCTTCTCGTGCCCGCCCTTGCCTTCAAGGCGCCAGATGTTCGCGAGCCGCGCGTCGGAGAAGCCCATGCGCTTGGCGTCGCGCAAGACTTCGGTCGGCATCGAGTCCATCGGATGTTTCTCCAGTTCCAGCTGCATATCGTTAATTTCTTTCAGCTGGTACAGGAACCACGGGTCGATCGAAGTGACCTTGGCAAGTTGCTTGACGGTGTAGCCCTGCCGCAGCGCGTAGCGGACGTAGCTGAGGCGCTCGGGATGCGGCGTCACCAAACGCTGCGTAAGAATTTTGGGCTCGATTTTTTCAGACCCGGCTTTGCGGCCGGTGTCGAGCGCGCGCACGCCCTTAAGCAGAGCTTCTTTGAAGGTGCGCCCGATGGCCATGACCTCGCCGACTGACTTCATCTGCGGACCAAGGCTTTCATCGGCGCCCGGGAATTTCTCGAACTGCCATTTCGGGATCTTCACGACTACGTAGTCGAGCGTCGGCTCGAACGAGGCCGGAGTCTTGCGCGTGATGTCATTGGGAATTTCGTCGAGCGTGTAGCCGACGGCGAGCTTGGCGGCGATCTTCGCGATGGGGAAGCCGGTAGCTTTCGATGCCAAGGCCGAGGATCGCGAAACACGCGGGTTCATCTCGATGACTACCATGCGCCCGGTCTCAGGATTCACGCCGAACTGGATATTCGATCCGCCGGTCTCTACGCCGATCTCCCGAATCACGGCGATCGAGGCGTCGCGCATGGCCTGGTATTCGCGGTCGGTAAGCGTCTGCGCGGGCGCGACGGTGATGGAGTCGCCCGTGTGCACGCCCATGGGATCGAAGTTCTCAATCGAGCAGATGATGATGACGTTGTCCTTGAGATCGCGCATCACCTCAAGCTCGTACTCTTTCCATCCGAGGACCGACTCTTCGATCAGCGCTTCGTGGACCGGAGAGAGGTCGAGGCCGCGCGCCAGCAACTCCATCAATTCTTCGCGATTGAAGGCAATGCCTCCGCCGGTTCCGCCCAGTGTGAACGAGGGGCGGATGATGACCGGGAAGCCGATTTTCCCAGCGAACTCGAGGCCGTCTTTGAGATTGTTGACGAGCGCGGACTTCGGCACGTCGAGGCCAATCTTCTGCATTGCGTCTTTGAAGAAGAGGCGATCTTCGGCCTTCTTGATGGCAGCGATGTTGGCGCCGATGAGAAAGGCATTGTATTTGTCGAGCACGCCGCCGTCGGAAAGTTCCACGGCCAGGTTGAGCGCAGTCTGTCCGCCTACGGTTGGCAGAATGGCAAAGCCCGCGCTGGGCGAAAGCTCGCGCTCGATACGGATGATTTCTTCGAGATACTCGCGCGTGAGGGGCTCGATGTAAGTGCGGTCGGCAATCTCGGGATCGGTCATGATGGTCGCGGGATTCGAGTTGGCGAGTACCACTTCGTACCCTTCGGCCTTGAGCGCCTTGCAGGCCTGCGTGCCGGAGTAGTCGAACTCGGCAGACTGCCCAATGACGATGGGCCCGGAGCCGAGGATCAGAATTTTCGAGATGTCGTTTCGTCTAGGCATGAAAACTCGGTCGTTGGTCGTTTGTCATTGGTCGTTGGCTTGTTCTCATGAGCCTCACAGTTTTCACTCGATGTCGAAACGTCTCAGCACCGCTCCAACGCACGAAATGGCTTTGAAAGCACTCCACCCTAAAGAGTCTTGCTCGGCGATCCCGTCCTAATCGAGGACGATAGTCGTCCAGCGATCAAAACTCCCCTCACTATTAATCGATAGACCTTGCAGCGAGCAATCTGTGTTGACCTTCGGCTCTGGTGTAAAGCTAATGGGTAACGGGTACACCTTGTCATTCCAGCGCGCGACGACCCAGTCGGTGCCGGGGTTGAGCTTTCTGAAGTCAAAATCACCCTGCCGTCCAGTGACCGTTTTCGCCGTGACAGAGAGTCCTTCGCAACAAACTTTTTCATTTCCGCGCGCGTAAAGTTCCAACGGAACTTTTTTGAGGGATTTCCACTTCTCTTCAACCTTCTTGCCCGCGCCGCGATCGATTGTTTGCACTGAAACCAATCGCCCGCACATCCTGTGGAACGTCCGCCACTGTTCATTTCCATGGGTCCGTTTGCCCTGTCCGGCAAACGCGACCGCTAATCCTAAGATCCAGGGCAGCATCAGGATTGCCCCTTCCCCTCCTCCATCATCTTCACAAAGTCCTTGAACAGATAATGCGAGTCATGCGGACCGGGCGCCGCCTCTGGGTGATATTGCACAGTGAACAGTGGCAGATTCCTGTGCCGCAATCCTTCGAGCGTGTTGTCGTTCAGGTTGATGTGGGTAAACTCCACCTCGCTTTGCGGCAGCGAATCCGGATCGACGGCGAAGTTGTGGTTGTGCGCGGTGATTTCGATCTTGCCCGTGCCAAGCTGTTTCACGGGATGATTTCCGCCGTGGTGGCCGAATTTCAGCTTGTAAGTTTTCCCGCCGAGCGCCAGACCCGTTAACTGGTGGCCCAAGCAGATGCCGAAGATTGGCTGGCGTCCCATCAGTCGGCGGATGTTGTCGACCGCGTAGGTGCACGGCTCGGGATCGCCGGGGCCGTTCGAGAGAAACACTCCGTCGGGCTTTAGCGCCAGGACATCCTCGGCCGGCGTCTGTGCCGGAACGACAGTTACTTTGCAGCCTTCGCCGCGCAACTTGCGCAGAATGTTCTGTTTGATGCCGTAGTCGTAGGCGACGACGTGGAAGCGCGGAGGCTCGTCCTTCACGCCGACCACGGCCACTGGCTCGTGAGAACGCTCGCCGACTTCCCAGACATATGGGCGCGTGGTGCTGACTACCTTGGCGAGATCGGTGCCGTCCATTTTCGGGATCGACAGAGCCTTGGCGACCAGTTTCTCGGGATCGGTCTCCATGGTCGAGATCACACCGCGCATCACTCCGTGGTCGCGCAGGTGACGCACCAACGCACGGGTATCGATCTCCGCCAGCACCGGGATCTTGAACTGCTCGAGGTATTCCTCGGCCACCTGTTGCGAGCGCCAGTTCGAACTGACCTTCGAGAACTCGCGCACGATCAATCCCTCGATGTAGGGGTGCGTGGCCTCGTTGTCTTCGGGATTGGTCCCGTAATTGCCGATTTCGGGTGTGGTCAGGACAACAATCTGTCCTGAATAAGAGGGGTCTGTGAAAATTTCCTGGTAGCCGGTGATGGAAGTATTAAAAACGACTTCGCCGTAACACTCGCCTTTGGCGCCGTAGCCTTTGCCTCGAAAGATGCGCCCATCTTCAAGGGCAAGGATAGCTTGCATTCCTGCTCCCGGGATTGGATTTTGGAGATTTTAGCAGGGATGTAGAGTTCCTCCAATGGATTTGAGGGCAAGTTTTCCACTGGCAGTGGATTTGTTTTTTCGATCAGGGGAAAAAGCTCAGCGCCTAAACGCGCACCTCTGGGGTCACGCTAGGCGGCGTGCCTAAAGGCGCGCCCTGATACGAACCTGTTCATATTTTTATCACGCGGGACCCGTGTTTTATAAGACATCTCGGTTGGCCGTGATCCCTGAAATTCAACCGCACCAAAGCTGAGGTTCTTTGCCCTCTGTGGAGCTAGAACTCTAGGGCTGCACGGCACGCAGAATATAGTCCGTCAGCAACAGTTCGGTCTGCTGGTGCATGCCCTTGGTATTGAAATTCGTGCTGGTCAGCACGACGGCCATGTCGAGATCGGGAAAGACCATCACTTTGTTGCCGCCGTTGCCGCTCATGAAGAACGCGGCGTGGCTTTTCTCGCCTGACTTGAACGCCTTCAGCCACCACAGGTAGCTGTACAGGGTGTCATCATCGATGCGGGCATGCGGTGTGGTTGAAGCCTTCACCCAGCTTTCGGCGACGATTCTCTTCCCTTCCCAGATGCCCCCCGCGCGATAGAGTTCTGCGATCTTCAGGAGGTCGCGGCCGGTGAGGCGCAGGCCGCCTCCCGTCTGCGGGACGTTCAATGGCGAATACACCCACACGGCGTCCGTGATTCCGAGCGGGCCGAAGAGTTTTTCCTGAGCGTAGCGGTCGGTGCGCATGCCGGTAGCTTTGGTTAGCACCTCGCTCAGCGTAAACACGCCGCCGGTGCAATAGCTGAAGTCGCGTCCGTAGGGTGGGGGTTCGATCTTTTCGCCAACATGCATTCGCCCGCGCACCGGTAAGTCGAGGATGAACTGGGCCCAATCCTCCACGATGTACATGCGTTCTTCGTTACCACGCGAGGCGTCGTTCCAGTCGTCGCACTCGAGCGGCGAGCTCATGGTGAGGAGGTCTTCGATGGTAATCTTGTCCTTGCGCGGGTCGGGATTCTGCATTCTCCTTGCGCGCTCAGGCAGATAAGACAGCACGCGCGCATCGACGCTGTTCAGCTTCTTTTCGTCGATTGCGATGCCAATGAGGATGTCGGTGATGCTCTTGGTGGCGGAGCGGGTATCGCGCAGGGTGGCCGCGTCGCCGTCGAAGTAGGCTTCATACACGAGCTTTCCATGACGCGCAATCAAAACGCTGCCGATTTTCTTGAATTCGCCTGCACGAATGGCTTTTTCCATCGCAGCCAGCGGCTCGGCGGAGAGGCCGACCGACGCAGGAGTAGCTACGGCCCAGCCGTCAGCCGGAGGTGCAGCGGAAGTCGCTGACTGGGCCTGAAGCTGGGGGGCGATCGCGACGAAGACAAAACTGAGGATAGCTGTGCAACGCGTCATGGCGAGTCAGACGCTCCGGACTTAGAAATGTTAGTGGGTGAAACTGCCGTACAAGCCTTCCACCACAGAGGACACCGAGGCATCCCAGAGCAACACGCCGCAGTTCCCTCGTTCCCTCGTGCTGATCTTGGGAGTTGTTTTGCTGAAGACTGACGACTAACGACTGGCGACTACTTCACCGCAGGCGGCCAAGCTTGTCCATGGGCCAATAGCCGAACACGGCCTTGCCGTAAATCAGGCTCTCTTTCACCGGCCCAAAGTCGCGGCTGTCCCTGGACATGCTTCGATGATCGCCCAGCATGAAATAGCTGTGCGCTGGCACTACGGTCTCCGGATAGGAACGCTCGTCGGCGTAAATGGGCGGCACGTAGTCTTCTTCGAGTTGCTCGCCGTTCACGTACACCTGGCCGGCATCGATCCGGATGACATCGCCCGCCACTCCGATCACCCGCTTGATATAGCTGGTCGAAGGATCCCGCGGGTAGCGGAATACCACGATATCTCCGCGCTCGATCGGTTCCCAGCGGTAGACGAACTTGTTGACGAAGATGCGTTCCTGGTCGTCGAGCGAAGGCATCATGCTGGTGCCTTCGACCTTCACCGGTTGGTACAGGAAAACGATGATGAAAGCAGAAATGGCGAGGGAAATTACCAGGTCGCGCAACCAGACGGCGAGCACGGGAGTCTTGCGCTGGACTGGCTTTCCCGGCGCAGAAGCGTTACGCAATGTGCTCGAAGGACCCGGCAACGACATACCTGCTTCGATTGTATTACGGAACGGTTGGACTAAAGGGGGTAAGTACCGGAGACGCTTCGATTTCCTCCATGGCATTCATCGTTCGATTCAAAGCGACTCGCACTCCCGGATACCCGGCCCGGATGCGCGCAAGCGCAACCGTCGGGTACAATATCGAGACCGAGGTTACGTCCCCTATGTTGAAGCGTGCATTCACTTTGATGTTCCTGTTCGTGGTAACTCTGACGGTTTCGGCTCAGTGGGCCGCCAACCAGGAAGACCAGGGAGTGCCGGCCTACAATTCCGCGCCGCCTCCGAAAGGAAAGAAACTACCGCCGATCCTGCCCAAGGAAAGCTTGTGGGCAGAGAACGCGCAGTTTCCGTATCAGACGCACGCCTATGAACTTGCAGCCAAGATCACGAACGTGATTCACCAGGAGCCGTGCTATTGCTACTGCGACCGCGGCATGGGTCACAACAGCCTTCACAGTTGCTTCGAAAATACCCACGGCGCGCAGTGCGACGTATGCCTGAAGGAGCTGTACTACTCATACTCCCAGACAAAGAAAGGCAAGACCCCGGCGCAGATTCGCGCAAGCATCACAAAAGGTGAATGGAAGCAAGTTGACCTGCAGACGGCTGCAGATATTAACTGAACCGTAAACGTAAGCCGGCACTTCGTTTGACGCGCTCGTTAGGACGCGCGTATAAACCTGCTCGGCAAGCCCGCCCGGCGGTGGGATCCTCGGCAGTTGAAGGAATCACTCGTAAGTTGCACAATTAAGGAGCAGTTACGAAAAGCACAGGAAGAATTCTACAGATGGCCCAAAAACCTACCGCGAAGAAGTCCATGGCCGACGATCCCAAGGTCGCGCAGACCATCCAGAACTACGAGCAAGGTCTGCGGGCGATGCAGGAACACAAGTTCGACAAGGCGAAAACCCATTTCCAGAAGGTCATCGGCGGCCCCAGCAAGGAACTCTCTGACCGCGCCAACGTGCACATGAGCGCGTGCAGCCAGCACCTGGAAAAGGTTACGCACCAGTTCAAAACGCCGGAAGAGCACTTCGACTACGCCGTGTCGCTGATGAACCTGGGCGACTATGTTCAAGCGCGGGAGCATCTGGAAAAGCTACAGAAGCAATCGCCCCAGGCAGATTACGTGGTATACGGCCTGGCCGCCCTCGACTGCATGACAGGGCACGTGGAAGACTCCCTGCGCAATCTGGATGAGGCGATCAAGCTGAACCCGTCGGTTCGATTCCAGGCTCGCAACGATTCAGACTTCCAGAACCTGTCGGAGGATCCACGCTTCACCGAATTGCTGTACCCGGACCCGGGTGCAGACGCCGAGCCCGAGCCGGCCATCCCGGAAGAAGAGACGTACTAAGGTCCCTCCCATGGAATCCGAGCAGCGGCCCAACCCGCTACCCCGGGACAGTTCCGTTCATGGACATCCGCTGCGCGTGGTCGCGATCGGCGGTGGCACCGGCCTGTCCACTCTCCTGCGCGGATTGAAGGGTTTCGTTCCGACACCTGGAGAACCGTTTCAGCCCAACACCGAACAGCCTGTTATTGGCGAACTCAGCGCGGTCGTGACCGTCAGCGATGACGGGGGTTCCAGCGGTCGGCTGCGCAAAGAACTCAACATGCTTCCGCCGGGCGACATCCGCAACTGCATCGTTGCCTTGTCTGAAGATGCAGACTTGCTTTCCCAACTCTTCCGCCACCGGTTCGACAAAGGCTCGGGACTTGAAGGCCACAGCTTCGGGAATCTGTTTCTGGCTGCGCTTACTTCAATTACGAAGGACTTTGCGGAAGCGGTTCGCCTGTCGTCGGAAATTCTGCTGACGCGCGGACATATCTATCCCGCGACGACTTCGAACATTGAACTCGAAGCCTTGCTCGAGGATGGAACCCGGGTGCGCGGCGAAACCAAGATCACCGCGAGCAAGGGACGGATTCAGGAGCTGTTCCTCGTCCCGCCCGATGTGGAGCCGCTGCCGCAGACGCTCGAAGCGATCGCGCGGGCGGATGTGATCACGATTGGGCCGGGATCGCTTTTCACCAGCCTCATTCCAAACCTGCTGGTCCGCGGCGTCACGCAGGCCATCCTCAATTCCCCGGCAATCAAGATCTACATCTGCAACCTGATGACGCAGGCGAATGAGAGTCTCGGGTTGACCGCCGCTGAGCACATCCGTGCGCTGAACCGGCACGCACAGGCACAGCTTTTCGACTACGCGCTGATTAACCGCACGCCCGCCTCGGAGGGCCTGAAGGCGAAGTACGCTCTCGAAGGCGCGGCCCAGATCGTGGCTGACCTCGACGCTATTGAACAACTGGGTTGCTGCCCAGTTCTGGGTGATTATCTGGACGAAGCGGGCGCGGCCCGCCACGCCACCGAGGTAGTGGCCCGAGACATATTGGACATTGCCACGCAGTCGACGGGTGTTTCGAGAAAGCCTCCCCTGGCCTCCGACCGCATTCGCTAGATGCAGCCTGCGCAGATTTCCAGCACCCACTGCTGAACAGGAGCAAGAGGTTTTCCTCCGTGTCCTCTGTGGTTTAAGCTTTTTCCTCGCTTCGCGCTATATTGAAAGCTAATGCCCATCCAGAAAACTCCACGCATCGCCGTCGCTATCATGGCGGCCGGCAAAGGAACACGGCTCAAGTCGAAATATCCTAAGGTTCTGCATGAGGTCGGCGGCAAGCCACTGCTGGCGCACGTTATCGCGGCGGCGAAGAGAGTCGTTCCAGTCGAAGACGTGTACGCCATCATCGGGCATGAAGCCACGCTGGTGCGAAAGGCGGTTGAATCGACCGGCGTTCGGTTCGTTGTGCAGGAACAGCAACGTGGAACCGGACATACCCTGATGGTCGCGCAAGAGCCGCTCACGCAGTACGATCACGTGATCGTGCTGTCCGGCGACGCTCCGCTGATCACAGCGGAAACCATCGAGCGGCTGCGGGACTTCCACTTGCAGAAGAAAGCAGCGATGACTCTGCTGTCCGCTGAACTGGAGAATCCCACGGGATACGGACGCGTCTTGCGCAAGAATTCCAAGAGTAATGAAGTTAAAGCGATTGTTGAAGAAAAGGACGCAAACCAGCAACAGCACAAGATTCGCGAGATCAATTCCGGATTCTATACGTTTGCAGTGAAGCCTTTGTACGCCAACATTGGAAAGCTCAAAACCAACAACGTGCACGGAGAGTACTACCTCACGGATATGGCCGGAGTTTTCGCCAAGGCGAAGGGCAAGGTCATGGCGTTGAAGACAGCGAATCCCTCTGAGATTTTGGGTAGCAACACGCGCGCGGAGATGATGGAGATTGACGGGTTGATGAGGCTGGCGAAATGCCGCGAACTTATGGCGGCTGGGGCGAGCATCTTCTATCCGCAGACCTGCGTGATTGACGCAGAAGTTGAAGTTGGGCCGGACACGGTGATCGAGCCTTTCGTTCAGATTCTCGGCCGGACGCGTATCGGCGGCGATTGCCGTATCCGCTCCTATAGCGTGATTCAGAATTCAGAGATCGGCGACCGCGTCACTGTGCGTCCCGGATCGATTCTTGACGAAGCCCGCGTAGCAGCGGATGCCGTCATCGGACCGTACTCGCACCTACGGCCGGGCAGCGAGATTGGAGAAGGCGCGCACGTGGGCAATTTCGTCGAGACCAAGAAGATCAAGCTGGGCAAGAAATCGAAGGCGAACCACCTGACCTACCTGGGCGATGCCGAGATCGGGGCCGGCGTTAATGTTGGAGCTGGCACCATTACGTGCAACTACGATGGCGTGAACAAGCACAAGACGGAGATCGGGGATGGAGTCTTCGTTGGAAGCGACTCGACCCTGGTGGCTCCCGTGAAAATCGGAAAGGGAGCTTATATCGGTGCGGCTTCATGCATCACCGAAGATGTACCAGAAGATTCCCTTGCCCTGGGTCGAGCGCGGCAGACCACCAAGGAAGGCTGGGCCAAGAGCAAGCGCGCAGCCATGCTGGCGACCAAGAAGTCCTAACCTACGCATGCCGCAGTAGCAAGCCTGCCACGGCGGCACACGCGATCAGCAGCGGCTCAGGAATCTTCCACCGCCAGAGCAGCGCGACACTGGCCCCGCATATAATGATCGTGGGCAAGTCGTACACCGATCGACGAGCCAGAACCACCACCGCTCCCGCAATCGCGCCGGTCGCTGCAGCCGTCACCCCTCTCACAAACGATTTCAGTTGCACGTTCGACGCCCACCGTTTGTACGAAGGAGCAAGCAACACCACCACGAGATAGACAGGCAGAAAGATGCCGAGGGCGGCCGCTGTAGCGCCTGCCACCCCCGCCACCAGGTATCCGATGAACGCGACTGTGATCACCACGGGACCGGGTGTGATCATGGCGACTGCGACGGCGTCTACGAATTGGTGGTCGGTGAGCCAGTGGTGGCCTTGGACAACTCCCCCGTAGAGAAAAGGCACAACGGCCAGGCCACTGCCAAACACGAACATTCCGGCCTTGGCGAAATACCAGAAGATTTGCGGAAGCTTGTCGTTCGCAATGATTGCGCTAAACAGGCCCGGTCCTGCGAAAAGCGCGGCCGTGCCTCTCACGGGCATGCGAACGGGGACTGCTCGGATCAGGAGATTCGCCACTCCCGCCAGCAAAAAGAGCCAGATGATTTCCCGTGATGTCCAGGCAGTCGATACGGCAAGCACCAAAAAGATTGCCCAAAGGATCTTGTCTTTGCCGAGTGTGAGCTTTGTGAGCTTAATCGCAGAGCGCGCGATGATTCCGATGACCGCGGCTCCGATGCCGTAGAACATTCCCTGCATCCACGCCAGCCCGCCGAAACGGACGTAAGCTGCGGAAAGGGCGAGCACCATGAGAAACGAAGGCAAGACGAACGCGAATCCCACCGCTGTCGCTCCGAAAATGCCTGCGCGAACATAGCCGAGGTAGATCGCCAACTGGGCGGCCAACGGTCCGGGCGCAAGTTGAGCTAGCGCCAGCCCGTCAACATAGTCTTCTTTCCGGATCCAGCCGCGCTCCTCGACCAAGTCCTGCTGCATGTGCCCGGCAAGCGCGATGGGACCGCCGAAGCCGACGGTTCCAAGCCACAGGAAGTAGCCGACGAACTGTGGAAATGACCCGGCGGTCGGGTCGGGCGCCGTCGAGTTTGATGCGGTGGTCATTTGCTGGAATTGGTTTTGTCGAGCGCGGCGCGCAGCCCTTTGGCAAGCCTCAGCGCGTCATCGTTCGCCCAGAAATGCATGAAGAACAAGCGCGGCTGTTCGCTGAGCATGTGGCTGTGCAGGGCTGTCACGGCCATGCCGTTTTGGCGCATCGCTCGGAGAACGGGGTTTACTTCACTCGCGAGCAGGACAAAGTCCCCTGTGATGGCAGCCTTCCCACTCTCCGTGGGCTGGAAATTCAGGGCGGTCGCGACACCCATCGAGGGCGGCACATTCATTCCCAAGTCGCTGATGGACTCCGCTCGCGGAACGCCAACCTGCAAGACTCCGCCGTTGACTTTGCCGGCGTGGCCCAGGACCTGCTCTACTTGCTTCTGATCAAAGCCCAGGTCAGCCGACGCTGCAGGAGTCGCGTCCGGAGGCGGAGTCTTGGTCAACGCAAGGGCCTCGTCAATGGCCTTCGCCATCTGCACAGCATCGCCGTGACTTGCGATGTGCATGTACATGACGCGCGGCGATTCTCCCATCAGGTGATGGTGAATCGCGGCTTCCTGAATCCCGCCTTCCTGCAACTTCGCCATCACCGGCTGGACTTCATCTTCGGTGAGTACCAGGTCGCCCATGACCATGGCTCCCTCCGTGCTCTGCTTAAACGCTGCCCAGGAACCGAGCGCCAGGGCGGGCTTGATGGTCACGCCCCCGAGAGTGACGTGAAGGTCTTTTCTCGGCATGGCGAACTTCATCACGTCGCCTGGTTGCGGCTGGCCGGAACGACCCATCGCGCTTTCGACCGCTTTCCAATCGGCGCTTGCGGGGGCGGTGCCACCCGCCTGGGCGAAGCAGAGGCTCGAAAGGAGCAGGCAAAGATTTGTTGCGATGCTTGGTAGCGACGGCACGTGAGACAAAGATCTTGATCTTCCGGACATGAGGATTCTCCTTCTTACTAAGCTGCCAGGCTCAGCCGCGCACCGGCATTTTGCCGAACAGCCTTCTCGTATACAACAGCGGCTGCCGCCACATCCTGCAACGCCATTCCAGTGCTGTCGAAGATCGTAATTTCTTTCTCGGACTCTCTTCCGGGCTTTTTCCCGGCGACAATAGAGCCGAGTTCTGCGAAGACGTCGGAACGGCTCATCGCACCGGAGTCGAGCGCGTGATGCAGGTCGCCCATCACGGCGCACTGTTCGAGTACATCGCATACAATTTTGGCCTTGCGCATCAGAGCGGGATGGATCTCGCTCTTGTGCGGATTGTCAGCGCCCACTGCGGCCACGAATGTGCCTTCCGCAACGTCGTCAGGACCCAGGAACGGCTGCTGTGATGGCGTGCAGGTAACGCAGATGTCGCTTTGGGCTATGGCGGGGCAGAGCTCATTCACCGGGGTTATTGCGAGGTGAAGCTGAGAACTGAGTTCGTCCGCGAAGCGCCTTGCTCGTTCGGTGCTCGTGTCAAAAGCGAAGACCCTTCGCAGGCGGAAGACATGAGCGAGAGCCCTGACTTGGTGGCGACCCTGTTCGCCGCAGCCGCAAATCGCGATCGTTTGTGAAGCGGGGCGCGCGAGGTAGCGAGCGGCAACTGCGGTTGCGGCGGCGGTTCGGAGTGACGTCACGTCCCGGGAATCCATGACTGCTAGCGGAGTTCCCTGCTCCGCGTCGCACAGAACGATGACGCCCTGGATGGTGGGAAGTCCGAAACGAGAAGGATTTCCTGGGAAGTTGCCGTTGACCTTGGCGGCGAAGTACCGCCTTGTCAGGTCGAGCAAGCCTGCCTTGATGTGGAAACCTCCACCGTCGACGTGCATCCCGAGAACACCGGGCGCTTGCGCCCTCCCTTCTCCGTACAAGCGGAATGCTTCTTCGACGGCGGGTATGCAGTCCTCGATTGACAGGAGGCCTCGCACATCCCGCGAGCCGAGAAGGATGATGTCTCCAGTTTTCATGCCAGCGACCCCGCAGTGATCGGCTGCAGCAGGAGGTCCTGCAGATCAGCGCCGGTCTTAGCCTCAACAGGATCTTCATTCTTGTGAAAGATGCGAGCGCCGCGCGGCCCTGTGAGCCGAATGGAGCTGTTCTGCACCCGGAGCATTGATCCTTCGCGCAAACCGACCACGGGGGCATCGTTCTCCTCGAGAAACTGCAGAATGCGTTCCTCCTGCGTCTCCCCCATATGCGTCGAGGTAGGGTCTGGGTCGAGGTAGTGCGGGCTAATCTGGAAGGGCACGAGCTCCAGGGCGTCGAACGAGCGCGGTTGGACGATGGGCATGTCTTTGGTCGTCTTGAGGGTGGGACCGGCGACGATCGAGCCCGCGCTCGATCCAATGTAGATAGCGTCCGCCGCAATCGAGCGGCGAATCGGCTCGATGAGGTCGTAATCGTAGAGCGACTTCAGCAACCGGAACGTGTTCCCTCCCCCGAGGAAAATCACTTCCGCCTCCTCGACTGCGCGCGCCATGTTGGAGACGTCGTGAACGGAAGTCGTGGTGAATCCCATGGCCCTCAGACGGTCAGCCACTGTTGTCGCATAAGCACGACGGTCGCGCAGCGCGTAGGGAATAAACAGAACTCTCGACCGCTTTCCGACGAAGTCGCGAATCTCGTTTTCAGCATGGTCCAGATATCCGCTCCCGTGCTGCGTCGAGTTGCTGATCAGCAACAATTGGCCGGTGGTTGGGAGTGTTGGCATGAAACCCTCCTGGGCGTCAGTCGAGCGAATCGTAAAGTCCTTCAATCAAGTCCATTCCCCGCCGCAGCAGTTCGTCGTCGGGCAAATCCTGCTTCGCCCACCCATGCAGCACCCGGTCCAGTCCCTCGCCTTCGGCGCGCCCGAACTTGTCGTCGCCCAGATCGGCATCGTGGATGATCTGTGCAATGCGCTTCACCTTCTTGTCGCGAATGGCGAACTCCTTACAGAGCGTCTCAAAGGTGCAATCCTCACCGCGATGGCCGAATCCTTGCGGGCAGAACATGTCGAATGGGACCGCATTGGCGTATGCATCGGGATCGGGGCCAAACAAGAAGCGGGCCTTGGAGTCGATGAAGCGTCGGATCAGCCAGGCCGAAGACACGCGATCGATGCCGGGACGTGGACGTGTGATCCATTGGCGATTCAGATATTGCGAGGGTTTTCGAGTGGGGGATGAGCGCATCTCGCCGTCCTCCTGAGCTTCGACGCTGGACAGAAAGCTTTCCACCTTCGCGCGCAGCGGGCTTCCAAAGAAGTCGATGTCCTGCAGTTCCTGCAACCGGCGTCGGATGCGGTTCAAGCGTCCCCCGGGCTTGCGGGTAGGGACAGATGCCACCAGTTTCTTCGCGTCATGCAGGAGTTTCTGGTAGTCGCGAGAGCGAGCCTCCTGGAAGAGCGCTTGCAATTGTTCGTCGGATAAGTCATCGAAGGCTTGAACTTCGACAACTGACGCCTGACCTTTGTAAGCGCGGATAGCGGCGGCCAGCCATTCCATTCGTTCCTGATTCGCGGGAGAGTTGGGCAGGAGATACCCCGCGCTGCGCAGGGCGAGCATGCCGTAACGCTGGAGCTTGCGCCAGACGTCCACGCGCTGGCTGGCACTCTTAGCTGGCAGGCTGAAGATCAGAAGCAGCCAGGGTGGTAACGCCAGTTTCGGACCTATATTCATTACGTTGACGTTATACCTATAACACATTTTGTCGTCAACCGAGAAATCAGCTTCTCCAGCAAGCCAAAGGAAAAGGCGCAGGTTCATGGAACCCGCGCCTTCCGGAATTGCGAAAGACTTGGTTTACTTCGATACAGCCGCGAACAACTCAGATTTCATCAGCGCCTGGAACTGCTTGTCGTCGGTCTTGAAGTGGAGCTGCAGCTTGGAACTGTCGGAATCAACTGTTAGGGCATCGATGGCGACTTTCTCGACGGGAGTCGCGTTCATCTTCTTGTAAAGCATGCCGGCCTTTACGAGCGATGACATGGTCGCCGCCGTGATCGAGTCGGACGTGATGACGTCGAGATTGAAGTTCACGCCGCTCGAGAAGTCCATGGTGTAGCGCGAACCGAGGAGGCGCTTCTTCACTGTGTCGTAGTCGGCGACCTTGGTGGCGTCGCCCAGCGCCGAGCGCATCATGTTCTGCGTTCCCTGCTGGTCAAGCAGACTCCATACCGGGGAACCGTCGACCGACGCCATCATGTCAGACATGGTGGGGTTGGAATCGAGTGTCGGAGTGTATCCATCACGCGCATCCAGCGCGCCCTTCACGGCACCGTCGTCACCGAACAGAAGCGTGTTCTCGTCGAGAAAGGACATGATCATGCCATTCCCCATCGCGTACATATCAGACTGGCGATACTTGGTGGGAACGATCTTCTTCAGCTTCATTCGCTTCAAGACAGTTTTCGACGAGAAGGAGCCCTGCGCCATGCCAACCACTTTCACGTCTTTCTTGCCCATGCGATAGGCAGCGAAAGTGAGTTGGTCCACGTCGCGCTCGGAATCGATGCCGACGCCCTTGAGCGCCTTCTCAAACAGCTTCAGGCTTTCGGGCAGAACCTGCTCCTTCAAAGCCAGGGCGGTGGGTGAATCGTGCAGCGCTCGGTAGTCCACAGAAATGATCTGCTGGATGTCGGAAGGAATGACAGCGCGCGACGATGTGCCCAATGGCATCGCCAAAGCCGCAACGCTCAGCAGCACGAAACAACCCAAAATTGTAAGATTCTTCATAAAACCTCTGGGGGAATACACACTTGGATGCCGGATTGGCCCTTCGCGTTAACCCGCGATAACTCAATTGTATGCCGTAGGACGGCAGAAAAGTGCAAACGAAAGTACTAAGAATGAGTTGACGGGTTGGACACCTGGTCTTTTCGGGACTTCACTTGTTCACGAGGGCGGCAGCACTCTTCCTGGTGGCCTCGACGAACTTTGAATCCTTGATAGAGGCCAGATTGATTTCGACGTTAGCCATCGCTCCCTCGATCGCGGCTCGGGCAAGCGCTGACGAGGTCGTCAGATCCGACTTCATATTCGGATTCGTGATGGAGCCGAGCTTGGCTGCCCAATCACCGACTTCTTTCGCGCGCTCGGCAACTCCCAGCGGAACACGGGTAGCCTCCTTCAAAGCGGCATCAATGATCGCGTCGCCGTCGCTGGCTTCCTTCGCCTGCTTATAAGCCTTCATGACGGTGTTAAAGGACTCGGCATCGGCGTCGACCGCGGCCTTCAGTTGTTCCCGCAGCTGCGACAGGCGGGCAATCGCTGCGCTCAATTCGCTTTCATAGGGCAGGTACGCCTTCTTGCCGCGCGACATCGACGCCACCATGTGGGCGAGCCCAGCCGCCATTGCTCCAGCCGCTGCGGCCGCGCTACCTCCGCCGGGAGTAGCCGTGGGAGCGGCGAGCTGCTCGACGAACGGCTCGACTCCGGCGCGCAGGCCGCCTACGGCCATCTTGCCGCCCATCACGGCAGCAAGTCGATTCTCGAGAATCAGAGAGGAATCGAAATTCTCCACCTGCAGAAACCACTCGGCAGCCTGCTCCAAGGCTTTCTTGGGGATAAGGCCCACGATCTCAGAAGACGTCGGTACCACGCCGTAGCGCGCGGCTTCGCGCTTCACCATTTCGAACACGCGATGCACCGGAGTCTGCTCGAAGTCGGTCAGGTTCATGGAAACCTGCGCCATGCCGCGCACCAAAAAGCCCGCTCCCTTCACAAAGCGCATGCCGCCGCTTGAGAAGCGCACGGCCTTGGCGGTCTTTTTCGCGATATCAACGTCCGTGGTATTCAGGAAAACGTTGTAAGCAATCAGGAACTTGCGCGCGCCCACCACCGTGGCTCCGGCAGTCGGGTGGACACGCAACTCACCGAAATCGGGGCGGCGGGTTGGATTGGTCGCGATCTCGTCGCGAATACCCTCGAACTGTCCGCGGCGAATGTTCTCGAGGTTGGTGCGCTCAGGTGAAGTGGCTGCGGCTTCGTAGAAATACACGGGGATCTGGAAGCGCTTCCAGATCTGCTCGCCTACGTGGCGGGCCATAGCCACACAGTCTTCGATGGAGACGCCATCAATCGGGATAAAGGGCACGACGTCAGATGCGCCCATGCGCGGGTGCGCTCCCTGATGTTTGGTCAGGTCGATCAGTTCAGCGGCTTTCCCAACGCCGCGAATGGCCGCTTCCTGAATGGCTTCACGTTCGCCGACCAGCGTGATCACACAGCGGTTATGATCGGCGTCCATCTCGCTATCCAGCAGATAGACGCCGTTGATCTTCATGGCTTCGACGATGACGTCGACCTTCGCCTTGTCTCGGCCTTCGGAAAAATTGGGGACGCATTCCACCAGCGTAGACATAACGGGCAAGAATATAGGGTGGGGTTCGAGTGAGGCAAATCAACGGTAGTAGGGCTGCTTGCCGATTCCTTATTCAGAATGAAACTTGTGCTCGTCGGAGTCAAAGACGCCGGAAGACTGCCATCATCAACCGAGCCACAGACGTGAATGTATCGGTCGGTATTTTCAAGTAGCTGAACTTCCACCTGGAATCTCTGGGATTCAGTTTCGACTTCGTAAACCGCGTCCTCCTGCAACTCGAAGACCAATTTCCTCCAGCCCTTCCCTTTCCACCGCACACTCTCGGCGTCGAGCACGGGGCGCCACCGCTCGCGACGAATCATTCGCAGATGTTAGCATTTCGGGGCGACCGCCCTCTTGACAAGCTTCGCGCCCGCCCAGCAGATTAACTTTAAGCACGAGTCATGAATATAAGGACATCCACCATATGAGAATTGGTTTTGGGTTGCCTAACATCGGATCTCTCGGTAACGCGGACAATCTTTTGAAAGTCGCCGAACGCGCTGAGTCGCTCGGCTATGACAGCCTTTGGACCATCGAGCGGCTACTCTGGCCGGTGAAACCGCAGACGGCCTACCCGGTCACTGCCGATGGTTCCCTGCCGGAAGGCTACAAGTACAGCCTCGACCCGCTCGATACTCTGACCTTCGCGGCCGCGCGCACCAAAAAGATTTCGCTGGGGACGAGCGTTCTGGATATGCCGTACTACAACCCGGTCACATTGGCACGGCGGCTGACGACCATCGATGTGCTATCGAATGGAAGGCTGCGCGTGGGTCTCGGCCTGGGATGGTCGCAGGACGAGATGGACGCAACGAACGCAAACATGAAACAACGCGGTGCGATGGCAGACGAGTTTCTTCAGGTGCTCAAGGCGATCTGGACCACGAATCCGGTTAAGTATGAGGGCAAGTTCTTCCGCGTGCCCGAGTCTTACATCAGCCAGAAGCCGATACAGAAGCCGCATCCCCCGATCTACCTCGCGGCATTTGCTCCGCCGGCACTCAAGCGCCTCGCTACGATGGCGGATGGATGGAATCCGGTGGCGATCCCGGTGGCAGGCATGACACAGATGTTCGGGGCTGTGCGGCAAATGGCGAAGGAGGCAGGCCGCGATCCCTCCTCGCTGACTATGGTCGTGCGTGCGAACTTGCACATCACGGACAAGCCGCTGGGAGCCGATCGCGGTATTTTTGCGGGAACGCTCGAGCAGATTCGCGAAGATGCGCAAGCATGCACCAAGATTGAGGCGCATGAACTCATTTACGACGTGACGTTCGAGAAGCAGGCGCAGACCATCGATGGATGGCTCCAGAGGATGGAAACGCTCCGCAAGCTCGTCTGACGCACCGCACATGCAACTTGCGTCAGGAGGAGACTTGGGCCGGCGTATCCGTCGGCTTTCGATCCAGGGTGAGGACCGTTTCTTCTAAAAGCTCGGCGGCGGCGAGGTCCTCAAGTGCATTGCCCACACTCTTGAAGAGAGTAATTTCAGCGGTACTGGTGCGGACTTTCTTGCGGCCTGCAGTCAGTTCGTGCAGATCAGACAGGATATGCTCGCGGCGGATGACTCCGCTCTTCAACGGAATCAGAAGATCGCCGGCTTCGGCTAATGCTCCGTCGTAAGTGTCGACCACAATTCTCGAGCGGCGGACGCAAACGTCATCCAGTTCGCGCGTGGTCGGCTGGAAAGCGCCGACCGCGTTGATGTGCGTCCCCTTGCGGACCATGTTGCCGTCGAAGAGCGGCGTTTTCGACGTGGTGCAGGTACAGAGAACATCGGACTCGGCGGCGCAGGTGCGCGAGTACACCGACTCAACCTTCATACCGAGCTCATGTTCCATCTGTTGCGCGAATTCGCGAGTGCGGCCAGGGTCGCGGCCGGTTACGAGAGCACGCTCGAACGGGCGGACATGACGCAGAATCTGCAGGTGGGCACGCGCTTCCCTGCCCGTCCCGAAAACTCCAAGAACCTTGGCGTCCTCACGAGCCAGAAACTTCGTCGCGACAGCTGAAGTAGCAGCGGTGCGAGCGTCAGTCAGGTAGTTGGCGGGAATCACCAGCTTGGCGCACCCCGACTCAACCTCGAGCAAGATGTACGTGGCCTGCACACGCTCTTCGGCGACGGTCGGGCTTTCGTTGAACTTCACCATCTTCATGCCTAGGCCGTGGCCAATTCTGTCGTAGCACGGCATGATGAGAAATACTCCGTCCCCGACCTTCATTTGCGTGCGGGTCGGCATCAGCGTGGAGGGATAGCGACTGCGGAACGCCTCCTCAATGGCTGGAATCAGCGAGCGCGGATCCAGCAGGCGATGTACGTCGGCTTCCGTAAGAACGTGCACGAGCGGAACCTCGGAAGCATATTACGTGAAGAGTGCGGTGTTAGGCGTGGGGTCGGGGCAACTGGCATGGTGATTCTTTCGATCCAAGGTCGCGGCCGACTACTGCTGTTCGGAATGCCAAGTCATTTCTATCCGGATGGGGAGCTCGTTCTTTACGGGCAAAGTGAGCAGAGTCGGCGGATCGATCTTGAAGTCCGAGAGCGTGGCTGGAACGGTACCCGTGATTCGCGTTTCTTTTCCTTCGTGCGCCACCTGGAACGGAACCTGCTTATAGTGCGCAGTCTGGCCGGCGAATTGAATCTCCAGATCGGCATTGATTGTCGAGGCCGTGCCAGCCGATTCGGGCAGACGGGTTCGAACTGTCACCATGGGGAACTCCGCGCCCCGCGTGACCTGGATCATGTGCAGATCACGATTGCTGTCGCCCGAGTCGAACGATTTCACGGGCACAGCGATCAGGAAATCGCATTGTCCTGCGTTACAGACCGCCTTGCCACGGGCAGCATGGCTCACACCTTCGCTCTGGTGCAGGGGGTGCGAGACGTGATACGTGAGCGTGCTTTGATCGAGCACCCACTGATCTGCAGCGCAAGCGATCGTCGTCAGACAAACAACAAGGCAAGCGATGGTGATCTTCGCCATGATGATCCTAAAACTTGACCGAGACGGATAGCAGAGCGGCGCCAAACGCTGCTGCCGTGACGGCGGCTACGGGTCCGTGCGCCGAAGCGATGCCGTGAACCTTTTCGCCCTTGTTTTTCTGCTCGTATGCCAGCGCGCCGAGAATCGGCGTGAGAATCATGCCCGGACCGTGCACCCAAGCCAGAGCTTTATGAAAGCGGATCGGGCCGCGAGCCGTGGTTCCCGGCACCCGGGGCGCGCGAATCGCGAAGTACGCGCTCGTGAAGTAGAGATCTGACGTGACTGCGCCGAGCACCATATGCACCGTGCGATCCGTGTTGCTCGTATTCTTCCCACCCGCGCCCGGTGAAGCGATTAGCGTTGCCAGCAAGGGCGCCGCTGTAATCAAGCCAAGTTTCTGATGGATCTTGAGCATGTGCGTGCGCTTGTCGAGCAGCGCCTGCTGTTTCGCGTCACTCCGGGTTTGCTCCGCCGGGAAACCTAAATCAGAGAGCGACGGACCGTTCTGGCTGCTGGAAGGAGCGTTCGGGAGATTGGTCTGGGGCGGCGCGGTCCATCCGGGAATCGCCATTAAGGTGAAGCTGACCGCTTCAGTGGCGCCCGGGATGAAGGTCACCTTCACAGTTTTTGGGTCGAAGCCGTCGGCAGTGACGGTGATTTCAAACTCCGCGGGCGCCGGAGCTGCGAAGTCGAAGTGCCCGGCAGAGTCGGCCTGCAAGTCCGTTGATTGGCCTGTGTTCAAGTTTTTGGCCGAGATTCTCGCGCCGGGCACAGCGGCACCAGAGGTAGAGGCCACGGTTCCGGAGAGGGCCGCCCCTGATTGGCCTTGCGCCGATTGAGAGATTGCGAGAGCTGCGGCAAAGGCGATTGCGGGCCAAGGACGTCGTGGGAACTTCACATTCATGAAGCCGCTCCTGGATAAAGCTGCAACAGCGACGCCCCTTGTGTGACAAGAGATGCGGGCCGAGGTCGGAGAAGATGTATGTAAGGCTGGCAGACCTTGGATATTCCTCCATCTTTGCCAAGGTCGGGTAGCAGTGCCCGCCCCCAAGTGGTTTCAGGTAAGATACTTCGGCTCATGAATCGCGAATACCACAAAGGTTACAGCCAGGAATTACATCGAGAAATGGAGATGCTGGTTTTTGGACACGCCGGCGCTCCGCTGCTGGTCTTTCCCACGTCGATGGGCAGATTCTTCGAGTATGAAGACCGGGGAATGATCGGTGTGCTGGCCGGCAAGATCGACCGGGGCGAACTGCAGGTTTTCTGTCCCGACGCCATCGACACCGAAAGCTGGTACAACAAGTCGGCTCACCCCAGAATTCGCGTCCTCCGGCATCTGCAATACGAGCGCTATATTCTTCACGAACTGCTTCCCTACCTGCGCTGGCGGAACCAGTCCCCGCAACTGGCGGTGACGGGGTGCAGTTTCGGCGGATATCACGCAGTAAATTTTGCGTTCAAACATCCGGACATCGTGACGCAGTGCGTCAGCATGAGCGGGGCGTACGATATTCACCAATTCCTCGACGGCTACTACGACGATGACGCCTACTTCAACAGCCCGCAAGACTATGTCTCCAATATGAACGATGACTGGTACTTGAGTCGGTACCGGCAGATGAAGATCGTGCTGGCCTCGGGGGAATGGGATATGTGCCTGGACCAAAACGTGAAACTGTCGGCACTGCTGAACGGCAAGGCTGTGCCGAACTGGCTGGATATCTGGGGCGATCACACGGGACATGATTGGCCGTTTTGGTTGCGGATGGCGGAGAAGTATTTCTAGTCGTCGGTCGTCTGTCACTAGTCGTCAGCCGCTGAACGCGTCGAACTGGGCTCAAGGTGAGTAAGGAGGGAGCGCATGGGACCAAGGATTCGGGTACCACACAAGGGCCAGTACCTGATCTGTGCGGTCGCGTTGGCGGTGGCCGCGTCGGGATGGGCGCAGAACATGGACGAGGCACGCCGGATCCAGTCTCACGTGCTAGGGGTTGATGCCCATAACGATACAGCGCAGCGGGTTCTGATCGATAAGGCTGACATAGGACAGCGATTGCCAGACGGGATGATCGATCTTCCACGATTGCAGGAAGGCGGCATACACGTCCCGTTCTTCGCGTTGTGGGTACCCTCCTACTATCCGGGTGCGGAGGCGGTGCGGAGGACGCTCGACCTGCGCGATGCCATGCAGGGAGTATTCGACAAGTATCCCGACCGCATCGAAATGGCGACCAGTGCGCGCGACATCGAGCGCATTGTCGGTCAGAAGAAGATTGCAGCTGTTCTCACCATCGAGGGCGGGCATCAGATCGACGACGATCTAGGGGTGCTGCGTATGTACCGGCGGATGGGAATTCTCTCGATGACCCTGACTCATTTCCGAAGCAACCACTGGGCGGACTCTTCTACCGGCAAGCCCGAGCACAACGGGCTGACGGATTTTGGGAAGCAGGTGGTACGCGAGATGAACCGGATCGGAATGATCGTGGACATCTCGCACGTGTCGGATAAGACGTTTTACGATGTCCTCGAAGTCTCCACCAAACCGGTGATTGCTTCGCACTCGTCGTGCTTCGTCTACTCAGACGTTCCGCGCAATATGAAGGATGACATGTTCCGGGCGCTGGCCAAGAATGGGGGCGTAGTGGGAGTGAACTTCGGGTCGTCCTTCTTGAGCCAGAAAGATGGCGATGAATTACGGCAACATGTCTCTCAACAGAGTGCTATGGAGCCGAACCTGACCGGCGCGGACCTGGATGCCTACGCGGCGAAGGAGCATGCGCAATACGACGAGGTTCATGCCAAAGTGGGGAATGCCACAGTTGAGGATGCAGCCGAATGCATCGACCACATTGCAAAGGTGGCGGGGATCGAGCACGTGGGGCTCGGGAGTGACTTTGACGGCATTCCCAGCGTGCCCAGCGGGCTGGAAGACGTTTCCAAGATGCCGAACTTGACGGCAGCATTGTTAAAGCGGGGATACTCGGAAAAAGATATTCAGAAGATCATGGGCGGGAACTTTCTGCGGGTAATACGCGAGGTGGCGGGTAATTAGGACGAGAGCGTGAAACGCTCTCCGGACAGCCGGCGAGAGCACCGGCGCTACGGTCGAGGAGGACGCTTATGAAGGGCAAGAAGATCGGAATCATTTTCGGAATGGAAAATACCTTCCCGCCAGCGCTGGTCGACAAGATCAATTCGATGGGCGTCGAAGGCGTGTCGGCGGAATTCGTGAAAGTGGGCGGGATCCGCATGGATCAGCCGAAGAAGTATGACGTCATCATCGACCGCATCTCGCAGGATATCTCCTTCTACCGTGCCTACCTGAAGAACGCTGCGCTGCATGGGACGGTCGTGATCAACAATCCGTTCTGGTGGACTGCCGACGACAAGTTCTTCAACTATGCAATGGCGGAGCAACTCGGCGTCGCCATCCCGCCGACCGTACTGCTCCCCCACAACCAGCATCCGCCGGGAACGACCGACCAGTCCATGCGGAACCTGATGTTCCCGTTGAACTGGGACGAGGTGTTCGCTTATGTGGGCTGGCCGGCTTTCCTGAAGCCGTTCGACGGCGGGGGCTGGAAACACGTCTACAAGCTGCACTCCCCTGACGAGTTCTTCAGTGCCTATAACGAAACGGGAACGCTTTGCATGACGTTGCAGCGGGGAGTGGAGTTCGAGGAGTACTTCCGCTGCTACGTGATCGGTCAGGAAAAAGTGCACATCATGCGCTACGACCCGAAGGCTCCGTTTCACGAGCGGTACGTCAAGGGCAATCCTCCGCCGAGGCCGGAACTGAAACAGCGAATCGAGAAGGACGCGCTGACGCTGTGCAAGGCGCTGGGCTACGACCTGAATACGGTGGAATTTGCGGTCGAAGGTGGCGTGCCGTATGCGATCGACTTCATGAACCCGGCTCCCGACGCAGACATCAACTCAGTAGGCCAGGAAAACTTCGAGTGGGTCGTCAACGCGGTGGCGGATATGGCCGTGAAAAAAGCGCTAAGCGGCACGAATCCGGCTCGAGAGTTACGTTGGGCTGCATTTCTGCAGGGCGACGCTCAGGAACCCGACAAGAAGAAGACGCCGGCTCGCAAAGCGAGTACGAAAGCGGCTCCCATGGCAGGAGTTTAGGACTGCGCGGTTGTTATACTGTTGGGGTTTTGTAGCCCAACGGCTCGACGGGCAGGGACGCCCGTCGCTCCATCGGATTTCGGATTAGGGTGTAATTGCAACGCACTGGCGTATGAAACCTACCTTCACCATTGGGATCGAGGAAGAGTACCAGACAGTCGATCCTGTCACTCGCGACCTGCGCTCGCATATTCATGCCGAAATGATCGAGAAGGGCAAGCTGCGCCTGCAGGAGCGCGTCAAGGCCGAGATGCATCAGTCGGTAGTCGAGGTGGGAACGTCGGTCTGCAGCAACATCAAGGAAGCCAAAGACGAGGTAAAAAAGCTACGCCGAGACATGATCAATCTCGCCCGGGAAAACGGGCTGCGCCTGGCCTCGGCGGCGACGCACCCCTTTGCCGACTGGCGGGTACAGGAGATCTATCCCGACGAGCGCTACCACAATATCGTAGAAGACATGCAGCTGGTGGCGCGCGCCAACCTGATCTTCGGGTTGCACGTGCACATCGGTGTGGAGGACCGCGAGACGGCCATCCACATGATGAATCACGCGCGCTACTTCGTGCCGCACATCCTGGCGCTCTCGACCAACTCACCCTTCTGGCTCGGGATGAATACAGGATTGAAGTCGTACCGCTGCAAGGTGTTCGACAAATTTCCACGCACCAACATTCCTGACTATTTCCCCAGCTACGGCGAGTACGAGAATTTCATCAAGCTGCTCATCAAGACCGGCTGTATCGATAACGCGAAGAAGATCTGGTGGGACATCCGGCCGCATCCGTTCTTCAACACCATTGAGTTCCGGATTTGCGACATCCCCATGCGGGTGGACGAGACCATCGCACTGGCCGCGCTGATCCAGGCTACGGTCGCGAAGCTTTACAAGCTGTACGAGGCTAATCAGGGCTTTCGGCTGTACCGGCGCGCGCTGATCATGGAGAACAAATGGCGGGCGGCGCGTTACGGGATCAACGGAAAGATGATCGATTTCGGCAAACAAGTGCAGGTGCCGGTGCGCGACCTGATTCTCGAATACCTCAAGTTCGTGGATGACGTGGTCGACGAACTCGGCTCGCGCGAAGAAATTGAATACGTGCACAAGATTATGGAGATGGGCACCGGAGCCGACAGGCAGATCCGTGTGTTCGAAGAGACCGGCGATTTGAAGAAGGTCGTCGATTACATTATCGAGGAGACGGAAGTGGGGGTAGCCGAAGAGGCGGACCCGGTTTCCGAAGAAAAAGCAGGTTAATGGATAAAGTCAGCCACGCTCATCGTCCCCTGAACACAATTCCCTTCGATTCAGAACTCACGCCCGGCGCCCGCAATGCGGTGCGGGTATGCCTGCGCGTACAGCCGTCGGAGAAAGTCACCGTCATCACCGACGAGGCAAGCCTCGAAATCGCGGCCGCCATCGTTCACGAACTGGAACAGTTGGGCGCTCCCTATCACGCATTCGTGCTCGAAGAACTGGCCAGCCGCCCCCTGACCCGACTGCCGCAGGAAATTCTCGATGACCTGGAGCAGGCGGACGTGAGCATCTTCGCTGTCCGCGTACAGCGCAACGAGTTGCAGTCGCGCATGCAGATGACGGAAGTCGTGAACCGCAGGAAGATCCGGCACGCGCACATGGTGAACATCAATCGGCAGATCATGCTCGAGGGCATGCGCGCCGACTTCGCTAAGGTCGATCGCATCAGCCAGAAAGTTGTGGAGATGGTGCGCAAGGCTTCGCAGATTCGAGCCAAGACACCGGCGGGAACGGATCTGGTCGCCGATCTCAATCCCTCTTATAACTGGCTCAAGACTTCCGGCATCATCAGCCGCGACAAGTGGGGTAATCTGCCTGGGGGAGAGATTTTTACTACGCCCGGCGAAGTGAATGGAACATTTGTGATCGACGGCGTGGTGGGTGACTACCTGTGCGAGAAATTCGGCGACCTGAAACAAACGCCCCTGACGATTCGGATCGAAAAGAACCGGCTGGTATCAGCGGAGAGCCGCAACCAGGAATTGCGAGACGACTTCTGGGCGTATACGCATACTGACGAGAACAGCGACCGCGTCGGTGAATTTGCAATCGGCACAAACATCGAATTGAAGGACGTGATCGGCGAAATCCTGCAGGACGAGAAGTTCCCAGGGGTCCACATTGCGTTCGGTAATCCATACGGGGAGCACACAGGCGCGAAGTGGTACTCCTCGACGCACATCGACGTGGTCGGCCGCAACTTCGACATCTGGGTGGACCAGCAACAGATTATGCGGGGCGGACAGTTCTTGATTGAAGCGTGAGACTGGTCGTTGACTGTGGGTCATTGGCAGTCGCAAAAGCATTCCCTAAAGGACCCTTCGCGACCTTTGCGTTACCTTAGCGAGCTTTGCGGTTAAAATCTTTCGCCCTCACTTTCACAAGGGCACGCGCTCAGAATAGCCGACACCACTCCCCGATGATTCCCTCCCTCCGACAATCGTTCAATTCCAACTACAAGCCGGAGAAATATCCGCAGCTCTTGTCGTTGCTCGCAGAACGCTGCGGCGTGCCGATCGGCTTCCGCGTATCTGAGACTCCGTGTTTTCTGCCGCCCGACCTGATCGACCGGATGGCAAACGATGGGAAAGAACTGATTCGACAACTGGTTGACAATCCGGAATACCGGGCTCATTCGTCCCAGTCCATTCCGCCCGAGTTCAATGTGCCTCGAGAATCGCCGCATCCGATGTTTATCCAGGTAGACTTCGGGCTAGTGGGCGATGCCGCCGGGGAACTCCAGCCAAAGCTGGTAGAGTTGCAAGCCTTCCCCTCCCTCTATGCCTACCAGCCGGTTCTGGCTCGAACCTTTATAGACGTGTATGGTCTGGACCAAGGTCAGAGATATCTGCTCGGAGGGCTCGACTCGGCTTCCTACCTGTCTCTGCTGCGGCGTGCGATCGTGGCGGACCAGGATCCCGAAAACGTGATCCTGATGGAGATCGACCCGACTCATCAGAAAACCCTGCCGGACTTCCTCCTGACCGAGAAACTGCTGGGCATTCGGACGGTCGATATAACGACGATCAAGAAGGCTGGAAATTCGTTGTACTGGGAAGAGGCCGGCAGGCGCGTACCGATCAAGCGCATCTACAACCGCGCCATCGTCGATGAACTCGAAAGAAAGGGAGCGAAGCTGGCCTTCGACTTCCAAGACGACCTGGACGTGGAGTGGGCCGGCCATCCCAACTGGTATTTCCGGATCTCCAAATTCTCCATTCCTTACCTCAAGCACTCTTCGGTTCCGAAGACGTGGTTCCTCGATCAGTTGCCCGAAATCCCCGCCGACCTCGAAAACTATGCCCTGAAACCGTTGTACTCGTTTGCAGGGCTGGGTGTGGTGATTGCGCCGAAGATGGAAGACATTGCGGCCGTGGCACCGGAGCGCCGGTCGCAGTACATTTTGCAGGAGCGCCTGCATTTTGAGCCAGTGATCGAAACGCCCTTCGGCGGTACCAAGGTGGAAGTGCGAGTAATGTACATCTGGGTGGACGAATTAATGCCGGTCTTGACCATCCTACGCATGGGGCGTGGGCTCATGATGGGCGTCGATCACAACCGGAATATGGAGTGGGTGGGATCATCGGCCGGCCTGCTCTAGCTGCTTGCAGTAAGCACGCTGAATCCATGTCGACAGCAACAACAAACGGCTTTCTATCGATTAGAGCTGAAGGAGACTCATGCGATTCGTCGGTGCAATTCTCCTGCTTGCAGTTTCGCTATCCGCTCAAGATAAACACGCTCACACGACATTTACCCCATCGAGCGCAGTAATCCAGCAGGATGACAAAACATGGTATATAGGAGCTGAAACCGTGTTGGCTCCTCCTGCTTCTGGAAGCTGGCTCACCGACGCTGATCTCAAATTCACCTTGCCAGCAAACGGCACAATCACGGCAATTGAAGCAACCGTGAGCTTTGCCTCTCCCCGGGGGCCGACGAGTAACAATTGTCCGCAAGCAAATGAGGCTTTGGGTGTATTGATCGTGGATGGAAAGAGGTTCCCCATCATTCAAAAGCTCAACTCAAGTTCGGCAGCAGGATCGCGCGAAGTCACCACCTTCATTCACTATGCCATGCCCACCAAGTACAGCCAAGGTGTTGGCGTTCTACACGTCGAGGCGAATCCATTTGGTTGTTGGTCGGACTGGGAAATTCAAGGAATCACGAGAATAGAATTCTGATGACTGAGGCTTCCAACCCTGATTCGGTTGACCAAACAGCGGTACCGTCCTAACATGGCCGCCGAGTCAGATTGTGCGTGAAATGATCGGCGAAACCGTCTCCCACTACCGCATCCTCGGAAAGCTCGGGGGCGGCGGCATGGGAGTGGTGTATGAGGCGGAAGACATCCGCCTGGGCCGACGTGTCGCCCTGAAGTTTATTCCCGACAACCTGGTCGGCGATCCCAAGTCGCTGGAGCGGTTTGAGCGCGAGGCGAAGGCGGCCTCCCAGCTCAACCATCCCAACATCTGCACCATCCACGACATCGCGGACAACAACGGGCACCCTTTCATCGTGATGGAAAAGCTCGAGGGCGAGAGCCTAAAGCAGCTAATCCATGGAAAGCCCATGGATTGCGATCAGATTCTCGACATCGCGGTTCAGGTGGCCGAGGCCCTGGTCGCCTCGCATGCGAAGGGCATCATTCACCGCGATATCAAACCCGCCAACATTTTCCTCACCACCACCGGGCAAGCCAAAGTTTTGGATTTTGGCCTAGCGAAACTGACCAAAGAGTCCAAGTTAGCCACGGCAACTGATACCAGTATTGAAGACTCGCTCACCGCCGTGGGTGTCATTCCCGGCACGGCGGTCTATATGGCCCCCGAGCAGGCCCGGAGCGAACCGCTCGATCCGCGCAGTGATCTCTTCTCGTTCGGCGTAGTGCTCTACGAAATGTGTACCGGGAAGAAGCCGTTTTCGGGCACGAACATCGTCACCACTCTCGATGCGGTTCTGCATCAGAAGCCCACTCCTCCGCGCAGCCTGAATCCCAACGTCCCGTCTGAATTGGAAAACATCATTGGGCGGGCGATGGAGAAGGACAAAGCCAAGCGCTACCAGAGCGCCGCTGAGATGAAGGCCGACCTGCAACATCTGCGGCGAGAAACTGAATCTGGTCTGGTCAAGACGGGCGCCAAGATTGTTCAGCCTCTGAAGGTGGCAACGCAGACTTTCCGGAGTTCCAGCCCGATTCAGACATATCTGATGATCGGCATGGGGGCGCTCCTGCTGACTGTCGTGGGCGCCGTCGGCGCGTGGTGGTTCAAGCATCGCAAAGCTCCTGCACCCGTGGTCGCCAAGAACACGATTGCTGTCCTTCCGCTGCAAAACATGACTGGCGACAGCAGCATGGACTATTTGCGCTTCGCGCTCGCCGACGAGATCGCATCGGTTCTGACGTACAACCGAACTCTCGACGTGCGTCCAACGGCGAGCACCCGCAAATACGTCAGCGCTGACACTGATCCGCAGCAAGCGGGTCGCGAGTTGCTTGTGGCCAACCTGGTCACAGGACATTTCATGCGCCAGGGCAACCAACTCCTGGTCACGCTGCAGTCCGTGAACGTCGGGACCGACAGCGTTAGCTGGCAGAGCGCGCCGATCACGGCACCAAGTCAGGACTTCATCGCGCTGCAAGAGGTGTTAACCAAGCAGGTCCGCAGTGGACTTCTTCCCGTCCTCGGTTCCGGCACGGAGTTCCTCGAAACCAGCACGCCTCCTAAGAATCAGGAAGCTTACGATCTCTACCTGCGCAGTGCGGCCGTTCCGCACGATGAAAAGCCAAATAAGCAGGCGATTTCCATGCTCGAGCGCGCGGTCGGCCTTGACCAGAGTTATGCGCCGGCCTGGCAGGCTCTCGGCATCCGCTATTATTTCGATTCGCAATATTCCAGCGGGGGAGAAGAGACCTTCCAAAAGTCGAACTCTTCTTGCGAACGCGCATTGGCTCTCGATCCGAACTTGATTCTGGCCGCCAGCCAGCTCATCACAAATCGCGTCGAGCGCGGAGACTTGTCGAAGGCCTACCAGTCAGCGCGCACGTTGGTGAAGCGCCGACCGCAAAGCGCGCAGGCGCACTTCACGCTCGGCTATGTCGATCGATACGCCGGTCTGCTCGAAGAATCGAGCCGCGAATGTGATGCTGCTCTGCGGCTCGATCCGGGGAACTATTTATTCCGCTCCTGCACCTTAACGTTCTTGTACATGGGCAACACCGAGCGCGCGCGGGAATACGTTCTTGTCGATGCAGGCTCAGAATGGGCCAACTGGATGATGCCGGCGATTCTGATGCGTGAGGGCAAATTGAAAGAGGCGAGAGAGGCCGTGAAGAAGGTGCCCTCGGGCCCGCGCTACCATCGGGATCTAACGGAAGCGGTGTTGGGTGTCCGACCACAAGCTGAATTGGATCGGATCGCTCAAGAGGATTCGACCGCCCTCGCCGCCGGAGACGACCCGGAAACTGCGTATCAGCGTGGAGCCGAGCTGGCCTACGCAGGAAAGAAAGACGCCGCCGTGCACATGTTGCGAATTGCGATTGAGCAGAACTACTGCGCCTACTCCGCCCTCGAGAATGACCCGCTACTCGATAAGCTCCGGGCCACTCCCGATTTTGCCGATCTTTTAAAAGCAGCGCGCTTCTGCCAGGAACCGCTGTTGGCGCTGAGCAAGTGAGTTTGCTAACCGTTCCCGGCGGCAAGAGTCTTATTTACTTGGGGTTTCAGCCAGAAACTTGCGTCCAATCCCCGGAGTTTTCCATCTACTACAGAGCATGATCTTTCTGACGGCTCGCCAAACGTGGGCACTCCGCCAATCCCCATCTTGCCCTAAAATTCCTCCTTTCCTCTCTCCGCTGATCTTAGGCCTGGTCCTTCTCAGCTGTACGTCCGCACAGACGGCGAAGGACGCTGCCAGCCTCCATCCCCTTCCCCAGGACTCCGGGAAGGCCGGACTCGAACTGATGCTTCGACGACTCTCGACCACCGCCCGACTGTTGCACACCACGGCGCATCCTGACGACGAAGACGGCGGCATGATGACGGTCGAGTCACGCGGGAAAGGTGACAGAGTTCTGCTGCTCACGCTGAACCGAGGCGAAGGCGGGCAGAACAAAGTGGGCAGCAACTTGTTCGACGTGCTGGGGGTGGTGCGCTCTTTGGAGCTGACGGCGTCGGACCGCTACTACGGCGCCGAGCAACGTTTCACGCGTGTCGCGGACTTCGGTTTCTCAAAAAGCCAGGACGAGACTTTTGAAAAGTGGAATGGGCACGATCCTGCGCTGGCAGACATCGTGCGCGTCATTCGCACGTTCCGTCCCGACGTGTTGGTCTCGCGCTTCGAAGGCACGGAAGATGACGGCCACGGCAATCATCAAGCTTCCGGTACATTGACGCGCGAGGCATTTCGGGCCGCAGCCGATCCCAAGCGCTTCCCGGAACAGATCGCCGAAGGTTTGCTCCCTTGGCAAGCGAAGAAGTTCTATTTCGACCGTGTCTGTCCTTTCCGCAGCAACGATTGCGCGCCGGACAAGTACACAGTGAAACTCGCGACGGGCGAGAAAGATCCGCTGCTGGGCATGACGTACCAGCAATTCGCCATGGAAGGCCTGCGCCACCAGCTCTCACAAGGCGCCGGCGGATGGTCGGTCGACGCAGGCCCGCACTTCGTCTTCTACCGGCTTGTGGATTCGGTACTGCCCTCCACCAAAAACAAAGACGGGCACGAGGAGGATTTCTTCGATGGAATCGATACCACTCTGCCCGGACTGGCGAACCGCCTTGGCGCCGACGAAGCCAAAGTCCCCTACCTCCGTCCGGAACTCGTAAAGATCCGCGGCGAAGTTGAGGCAGCCAAAAAGTTGGCGGCTGACCAGCCCTTCAAAGCTGCCTTGCCGCTCCTGCAAGGGCTCCGCGATATGAATGCTCTGATCTCGCACCTGGTACCTGAAAAGCAGATCGCTCCGATTGAGCAGCGCGAACTGCTGGGCAATCTCCGCTTAAAGCAGGAACAATTTCAGGAAGCGGCGAATCTCGCTCTCGGACTGTCCGTATCCGTTGACGTAGCCGCCGCAGTCGCGCCCAATGCCGAAGAAGCCTTCATGGCTGTCCCCGGACAAACTTTCGGAGCGAGTGTTCGCGTGCGCAATTCTGGGGATCAGGAAGTCTCGGTACAGAATATCGACGTGGATTTGCCCGAAGGATGGAAAGCCGCTGCAACCTCCGGGAAAATACTAACCATCGCCCCGGGCAAAGAGGAGACGGCGCAGTTTCGTGTGACGGTCCCCGAGAACGCGGCTTACACGCGCCCCTACTGGCATCGGAACGATCCGGAAACCGAAGGCCTCAACACCGTCGACGACGCGCGCTACGCGACTCTCGCCTTCCCTCCCTCTCCACTTCATGCTCGTGTGGATTACACGGCGAAGGGCCTCAGCAGTGAACTGGGCGGCGTGGGAACAGTGGCTTACAAGGACTCCGCCGGGCACGAGAAGCGGCGAGCGCTAGCCGTCGGTCCGCCTTTCTCCATCGCGATCGATCCCGTGTCGCAGGTAATCCCGGTCGGACAGAAAGAGCCTCGGACTGTGAAAGTCCAGATCCGGAGCGGGATCTCAGGAAATTCCTCAACGACCGTCAAAGTTACCGCACCCGCCGGGTGGCAAGTGAGTCCAACCGCACAACACGCGTCGTTCTCCAACTCGGGAGAAGTAAAGACCTGCCAATTTCAGATTGTTCCGACCGCGCAAAAGGAAGGACGCTTCTCGATCAAGGCCTCGTTGGAGTACCAAGGAAAAACGTACTCGGACGGATACTCGGTCGTAACCCGTGATGACCTCGACTCGTTCTACTACTACCAACCGTCCATCCAGAAGGTCAGCGTCGTCGACGTGAAAGTCCCGAACAACATGAAGACCGGTTACATCATGGGTGCCGGAGACGATATTCCTGAAGTGCTGCGCGAGGTCGGCCTCGACGTCACTCTGATTCCGGCAGAGAAGCTCGCGTGGGAAGATCTGAGTCGTTACGCAACCATCGTTCTGGGAATTCGCGCGTACGACACCCAGAAAGATGTGGTTTCGAGCAACAAGAAGTTGCTGGATTTCGTTTCCGCAGGTGGGACGCTGCTCGTGCAATATGAAACCGACATAGGAAACTTCAATTCCGGATCTTTCACCCCATATCCGGCAAGTCTAGGACGAGGGCGCGTTTCGGTGGAGGAAGCTGCAGTCCAGATCCTTGCGCCGGATAATCGAATCTTCCACTACCCGAATGCGATCACAGCGCACGACTTTGATGGGTGGGTGCAGGAGCGCGGTCTGTATTTCCTCGATACGTGGGATGCAAAATTCACTCCGCTCCTGGCGTCGCACGATCCAGGAGAAAGCGATCTCAAGGGCGGCTTGGTGGTGGCTCCGTACGGCAAGGGGACCTACATCTACACCGGCTATGCGTTCTTCCGGCAGTTGCCCGCGGGAGTTCCGGGAGCGTTGCGTCTTTACATCAACCTTCTCGCTGCCGGACACGAAGCTGGCGACAAACACTAACTACGTGTGTCAAAAGGCTTCCCACAGCGGCCGGCAATCGGCCGCCTCGCTTTAAGCAAGATCGGCTGTCGCACGCACCATGCAGAACTCGAGCCCAGAGATACCGGACAAAGAAGGCTCTCCTCAACTGATTCGCGGAATGGGGCTGGGCTCCGCGACTTCGCTGAACATGCTCGACATGATCGGCGTCGGACCGTTCATCACGATGCCCCTGATCGTGACCGCGATGGGCGGCCCCCAAGCCATGCTGGGATGGATCCTGGGCGCTGGATTCGCGATCTGTGATGGGCTGGTGTGGGCGGAACTGGGAGCCGCGATGCCCGGCTCCGGAGGTTCCTACCGCTACTTGAAAGAAATCTACGGACCCAACAGCCTCGGTAAGCTGATTTCGTTTCTCTTCATCTGGCAGCTCTCTTTTAGCGCGCCTCTCTCAATTGCGTCCGGCTGCATTGGCGTGGCGGAATATGCCGGGTACTTCTGGCCGAATCTAGCCAAGACCTACTCGTCGCACGCAGCCAAAGCTCACATCCCGCTGGTTGGCAATCTGGAGTTCACCTGGCTGGTAACGCCGGGAACCGCAGTCGCCGTAGGCGCGTGTCTGCTGGCGGTCTTTCTGCTCTACCGGCGGATCACCGTAATTGGCCGGTTATCGGCCGTTATGTGGGTCGTCGTGATGGGCACGATCGGCTGGATCATCGTCGCCGGGCTGACGCATTTCAACGCGGCGCAAGCTTTCAGTTTTCCTGACGGCGCCTTTACATTTTCGAGAAACTTTTTTAACGGGCTCGGCAGCGCGATGCTGATCGCGACTTACGACTACTGGGGCTACTATAACGTTTGTTTTCTGGGCGATGAGGTCAAAGACCCGTCCCGGAACATTCCGCGCGCCTTGCTGCTATCAATTTCGCTGGTGGCCGGTCTATATATCGTGATGAATTTGAGCATGTTGGCGGTCGTTCCGTGGCGCGAAATGTTGACCGTCAATGGTGCGAACAACCGGCTGCACATCGTTTCACTGTTTATGCAGCGAACGTATGGGTCGTGGGCCGCACGCATCGTTACGGGACTCGTCATGTGGACGGCATTCACCTCTGTCTTTTCTCTGATGCTCGGCTATTCCCGGGTTCCCTACGCGGCTGCCCTCGACGGGAACTATTTCCGGATTTTTTCCAAGGTGCATCCGAAACATCGCTTTCCCTACGTGTCTCTGGTAGCGCTCGGAGTGGTGGCCGCACTGTTCTGTTTCTTCCGCCTTGCCGACGTGATCGCGGCGCTGGTGGTCATTCGGATCATGCTGCAGTTTCTGGTGCAATCGATTGGACTGATCGTGCTGCGCATTCGCCGTCCGGATATGCCGCGGCCTTTCCGCATGTGGTTCTACCCTCTTCCGGCACTCATTGCGTCGATCGGGTTTGGCTATATCCTGTTCGTGCGTGCGAATGCGCTGAAGGAAATACGCTACGCTTTCGTGATTCTGATCTTAGGGATCCTGATTTATATGGCACGCGCCTGGCGAGGCCGGGAATGGCCTTTCGGGCGCGTCACTGCCACAGCCCTGGAGGGATCTCTCTAGATGGCCGAGATGGTGAAGACGCCCACATCGTTGCCGCCCTCGATTCCCGGAGAGCAGAGCAGTTCGGCTTGGGCGCCTTTAAGGGAACCCATCTTCCGCTCGATGTGGCTCGCGGCCATCGTTTCGTATATCGGCACATGGATGCAGGCCGTCGGCGCCGGCTGGATGATGACGACGCTCACCATGTCGCCGCTAATGGTCGGGCTCGTCCAGGCAGCAGTGGCTCTTCCTGTCTTTCTCGTTATTCTTCCGGCCGGAGCTCTGGCTGACCTTGTCGACCGGCGCCGCTTTCTCCTGATCACGCAGGGCTGGATGGTACTGGCCGCCGGCACACTCGGAATTCTCACGCTGCTCCACATGGTCGGTCCCTGGACCCTGCTTGGATTCACCTTCCTGCTGGGACTAGGCGCCGTGATGAACGATCCAGCCTGGCAGGCCATCACACCGGAACTGGTTCCCCCCGAGCAGCACGCGGCCGCGGTCGCGCTCAATTCGGCAGGATTCAATGTGGCGCGCGCCATCGGCCCCGCCCTCGGCGGCATGGTGATCGCCAAGGCAGATTCAGGAACGGCTTTTCTGCTGAACGCCGTTTCGTTCTTCGGAGTGATCCTCGTCCTGTATCACTGGCGGCGGCCGGCACCCGAGAGAATCGAGACCGGAGCGCTTTTCGATGCCATACGCGGTGGAATTCGTTATGTGCGCCAATCGTCCCTGGTCCGGTCGGTGCTGATCCGCACCGGCGCATTCAGCGTTGGCGCGATCGCGTTACTGGCGTTGTTGCCGATTCTGGCCCGTCCGTTCGGCGCGACCGGCTACGGCGTGTTGCTGGGCTGCTTCGGCGTAGGAGCGCTGGCGGGAGCAACGATCTTGCCACGGCTGCGCCGTCGGCTCTCGGTGGATGGACTGGTAGCAGCAGCCATCGTCGTGTTCGCCGCCATGACCTTCGCAGCAGGACGCATTTCATCATTTGGAGGTTTGTGCGCGGCGCTGGCCACCGCTGGAGCCGCATGGATCGGGATCCTCGCGTGCCTGAACACGGCGGCTCAGACGATGTGTCCCTCGTGGGTAAGGGCGCGAGCATTGTCGATGTACCTGCTCGTCCTGCAGGGCGGCATGGCGATTGGCAGTACAATGTGGGGCGCTCTGGCAACGCGTGTGGGCTTGCCGAACACCTTGCTGTGCTCGGCATTAGCCCTGGTTGCAGGGTTGGCCACCATCCGAAAGCATCGGCTGAGCGCGCACCATCTCGCGATGGCGCCTTCGGTTGTGAGAGATTAGGTACGGTTTCAAGTTGAGGGGGAGACGATGAAGACAATAACCATTCGCCTGGGAATTCTGCTGTTGGCATGTTGCGGGGCATTGGTGGCGCAGCAGATGCCGAAGCCGGAACCTCCTCGCACTCTCAACCAAGTGATGGATCGCGCCCTCTCCAACGCCGAGAAGGAGTTCATGTCAGCGGTCGAAGTAATGCCGGAAGACAAGTACAGCTACGCTCCCACAGACGGCGAGTTCAAGGGAGTGCGCACATTCGCCGGCCAGGTCAAGCACGTAGCGGCGTCGAATTATGAATTTGGTGGAGCGATCCTGCAGGAAAAACCGCCCGTAGATTTCGGCGGCGAAGAAGGTCCAGCATCGATCAAGACGAAGGCGGAGATTGTTCAGTTCCTGAAAGATTCCTTCGCCTACATGCACAAAGCCGTAGCAAGCATGAATGAAAAGAACGCCACCGAGTCCCTCAAGAGCCCGTGGGGACAGAACACCATCACTCGCCTGGGAGTTACTACGTTGACGGTAGCGCATATCTTCGATCACTACGGCCAGATGGTGGTGTATTTGCGCCACAACGGAATCGTCCCGCCGATGAGCAAGTAGTCTCGCTCTGCGTTTTTCGCGCTATACTCTTTCGCGCCACGATGGTCGCAGCGATCTATTCCCTCCTCGCTCAGTACGCTCAGATCATTCTTTCGTTCCTTGCATTCGCCTTGCTCGTCGCCATCGCGCTGTTTCTTAGGCGGGTACCGGACTTGTACCGGTCACTGCGCGCTGGGAGTTGGCCGATGACACAGGGCAGAATCGAGACAGCCAAGGTCATCGATTTCGCGCAGCAGTCACTGGTCCGGCTCGGTTATTCATACTCTGTAGAAGGATCGCTCTTCTCCGGATATTTGACTCATCAGTTCGCTGATGAACAGGATGCGTGGGAGTACGTCGACCTGGTGAAAGGGCAAATGATCCCGGTTCGCTACCGGGCGGGCCAGCCGGCCATCTCCGCAGTACGCACGGCGGACCAGAACACACTACATATCTCGAAGGGGAAGAGTTTCCTGGCCCAATTGATGGGCCGCACTCTTTCCGACTTTTTCACAAACTCACACTCAAACAGCGACCGCTTGAAATGCGCAGGCGACTGGCCGACGATCCGGGGTCGAGTCGAATCAGGGGCGGTGACGCGGAATGGAGAAGAGGGCCTCTGGTATCTCGTAAGCTCTTACACCAGCGAAATTGGCTATTCCTACTCGGTAGAAGGCACCTATTACGCGGGTCATCTCACAAAGACATTCTTCAGAGAAGAGTCCGCACGCAAATTCGTGGAACAATTGAAGGGTAGAGACGTGATCGTGCGCTACAGTCCGAAGTCGGCACAGATCTCGAGACTCCGCCGAGAAGATCAGACGGATAGCTCGCTCATTTAAACAGACGCAAGTCTTCATTGCCTTTCGAAGAACTCAGTAGCACGCCGGTGCTATTTACGATCACCTCCCGCGCCACTAATCTGCAGCTTCCCCCCAATCGAAGGCAAAGGTGCCGGACGGTTCTTGGCATTTTCCCCGAGAAATCTGAAAGCGGAGCGCTCGACAGATGGTCGGCGTTTACGCGAAAGGTTGGGATATGGAGTCGATGAAGTTAAAAACGAGTTGGGATTTGGCGGAGGAAGCTCGGCGGCGCGAAGTCGAGCACGAAATTTTGAGTTACTTTCTAGCAGTCGAGTCCTATCCGGCGAGGGCCGCCCGTGAGCCGCAGGTGAGTTTCGAGGCGCACTGCTGGAGCGTCTACACCGTGCTCGAAAACGAGCAGCCGAACTAAGGCCCCGTTATTTACGTTTCCGAGAGGGCTGCAGGCTGCGGCCCTCCGATCAGCCGCTACGCTTTGCGACTGGCGCCGGCGCCTTTGCTTGCGATCGTCGTCAGGAAGAGTTCGGCAGACAGATCCTTGGCTTTCAGATACGCCGCCACCTTGGCGGCGATTTTCTTTGGCGGCTCTTTTGTTCGAGGGTCCAAAAAGATCAGAACCGACGGACCCGCGCCGCTCAAGGCGGTTCCCAAAATTCCCCGCCCCCGCTCAAATTTTCCCATGGCCGGTAACAGAGGGCACAGCGGCGAGCGGAAAGGCTGGTGGATGCGATCTTCGAGAGCTGCCTCCAGAAACTCGGGCTTGCTCTGCATAAAAGCCACCAGCAGCAACATGGAATTCTGAATATTCACGACCGCGGCGGCGCGCGAGTACTGCGCCGGCAGAACAGCACGTGCCTTTTCAGTCGACAAAGCCTCTGGGGGCACTGCCAGCAGCAGCGGCCACTTCCCTTTCGGAGCGATGCGGGCAATCTGCGCCTCTGCTTCTTCCGACATGCGCGCCACGGTCAACCCGCCCATCCAGCAGGCCGAAGCGTTGTCAGGATGGTGCTCTCGGCGAGAGGCCTCACCCACAATTTGAGCGTCATTCCAGCGAAGTCGCCCAAAGTGATCGGCCAAAGCGATACCAGCCAGGCGTGCGGCCGCTGACGATCCGCATCCTTTCCCGATCGGAATTTCGTTGACGATCTTCAGCGCGAGCGGTGGCGCGGATCGTTGCGCTGCCTCCAGAACTTCCCGGTAGGTGGTCAGGATCAGATGGTTCTCGAGGTTGCCGCAGATCGCGGCGTCTCTTCCCCTAGCTTTAATCGAATACTCATTAGAGACATGTGCTTCGAGCTTCAGGTGGAGGTCAAACGCCAAAGCCGCAGCATCAAATGCCGGACCAAGATTGGCGGACGTCGCGGGCAGTTTTATGGTGAACCGGCGCGATTGCTTCCTGGAGGCCATCGCTATTGCCGACCCTCGTTCTCAAACTGCTCAAGGGATTTGGCGACCGCGTCCACGGTCGCATCAAGCACAAGCGGAGCGCGCTGAAGCGGCGCGAGAGAACCTGCATCCTTCTCATGTGGCGTCCCCGCAAACAGGTCTCCGCGATGGAGCTTCAAGGTGAACTCCGGGTCTTTCAAAACGTGGCCCGTCAAGATCAGGACCACGCTTTCGTTCGGCTTCACGAATCCTTGCTTCACCAACTTCTTCAACCCGGCAAGCGTTACCGCTGAAGCGGGCTCGCAACCAACGCCGTCTGCCCCGATTTCCGCCTTGGCCATTGCCATCTCAATCTCGGTCACCTGTTCCACGGCACCGCCTGTCGCCCGGACAACTCGCAGCGCTTTCTTCCACGACGCGGGATTGCCGATCCGAATCGCCGTGGCGAGTGTGTCCGCCTGCGTCGGGATCAGTTTCTCCCCAGCGTGCTCGTGAATGCTGCGGAAAAAGGGATTCGCACCTTCCGCCTGGACGACTGACAGCTTCGGCACTCGCGTGATCAGGCCGAGGTCTTTCAGCTCGACCAACGCCTTACCAATCGCAGAGGAGTTCCCCAGATTTCCCCCTGGAACGACAATATGATCCGGAGACTCCCAACTCAGCTGCTCCAGCAATTCGATCGCAGCGGTCTTCTGGCCCTCGATTCGGTAAGGATTGACCGAATTCAGCAGGTAGATCGGCTTCCGTTTGACCAACTCATTCAACACGCGCACGCAGCCATCAAAGTCCGTACGGAGTTGGCAAGTTACCGCCCCATAGTCGAGCGATTGCGACAGCTTGCCCCAGGAAATCTTGCCCTCAGGAATGAGCACGAGGCTGCGCATGCCGCCGCGTGCAGCGTAAGCCGCCATCGACGCAGAAGTGTTCCCCGTCGACGCACAAGCCACCCAGCGAAAACCTTCCTGTCGAGCAAATGAACTCGCCGTCGTCATGCCCGTGTCTTTGAACGACGCGGTCGGGTTCATGCCCTGATGCTTGGCCTGCAGGAACTGCACTCCTGCGGATCGAGCGCAGCGCGGGAGATCGTAGAGCGGAGTATTCCCTTCACGCAAAGTGATCGGCTCGTAGCCTGAGTTTAGTGAAGGAATAAGTTCGCGAAATCTCCACACGCCGCTTGTGTCAACCGGAGCGAATGACGTCTTTCGGTCACGCCAAAGTTGCCTGAGAGCGTCGGGTTGCCGGCCAGCAGCTAAGCCATGATCTTTATTCCAGTCCGGATAAACGACCTCAAACAGGTCCCCGCAATTCGTGCAACGAAAGTCCTGATCAGCGCGATCAGCGACGGCGCCACAGTTGATGCAACGTAGACGGGAAACAGACGCGGGGCTTTTGATGTCGGACGCCGTTGGATTCATCGTGGGTGGCGCACAGGCACTAGCCCCTTGAAACCGCAGTCTCAAGCACGCATGTGTCTATGCTGGTGATCAGGATAGCGAAGTCAGCCCTGTTTCCAAAGCTTGTCGTGGTGGTGCTCTTCCTTCTCCAGGCGCAGGTAGTCATCGGCCTTATTGATCCAATCGGCGCGCGGCGGATTGAAAACATCGAGGTCCACCGTGTCCATCAAGGCTTCAGCCTTGTGCGGCATGTTGCGCGGAATGGTCAACACTTCTCCGGCACTGACGACGATCTCCTTGCCATCGATCCAGAACTTAAGCGCGCCTTCGAGGATGTAGGTTACCTGCTCGTTGTAGTGGCTATGCAGGGGCACGATGCAGCCTTTCTTCATCAGCACCCGCGCCACCATGATGTCTTGTCCAACTACCAACTGCCGCTGCAGCAGCGGGTTCATGTTCTCAAGCTCGACTGTATTCCAGGGGATGTACTTCAGTTCCCCTTTGACGCCCGACATCTTTGCAGGAGCAAGCTTGGGGGCAGCCCGCTTGGCTACTTTGTTTGGTTTCCTCGAGACAGCACTCTTGCGCGTCACTTTTTTCTTCGCCTTTGGCATCAGTGGACCTTTCCTGGGTAGAGGCTCACCGCCGTGTCGTGCAGATAGGCGTGAGCCATTTCGAGCGCCTTGGCTTCGCTGACTTCTCCGGTGGCGACCATCTCGGCCAGCGCGGCAGCTAACCCAGTGCGGGCCGTCTGCACCCCTAGCCAGTAGCTCTCTTCCGCGCCCAAAGCGTCATTGTACGGGAATGAATCGGTGCCGAACGTGATTTTGTCCGGAAAGGTTTCCAGCCACTGGCGCAGCGAGTCTTTGAAAGCTGCCGGATACATCACCACTTCCATCAGCGACGAGTCCATGTAGACATTCTTGACCGAAGCCAGCCATATGGCCTCCCGTTCCAGGGGATAACCGCCGTGAATCAGTACGAAAACAGTATCGGAATAGCGCGGATCACGCAGGATGTTTTCCAGATTCATCACATTGCTTTCAGAGATATTGAAATAGTCTCCGATGCCGACCGCGGTGTGAATGTGAACGGGCAGATGCAGACGCGCGCCTTCGCGGATCAAATAGCGGAAGATGTAATCCTGGAACGTCCGATACTCAGGCTCGGCCGGCACTCCTCCGGCAACATACTTCTTGTAGATCGCTTCCGCGTCTTCGCGGCTCGGATCGCCAAACCGCAGTGAACGAAAATAGGCGACTTCGAACTTCATGGCGATCCCGCCCTTTTTCTGATTGTCCTCGAGCGTCTGGGTGATGAACTTCAAATAATCATCGAAGCCGGCGGGCAATCCCTTGGCTTGTTCCTGCTCCATCCAGCGGTGCAGCATCTTCTCTTGCAGCGGAATGTATACCGCTTGGTCGCCATTGCGTGCCTTCTCTTTCTGGTTGTCGAACGGCCACATGAAAGAGTCTGCGAAGAAGACCCAGACGAAGCGCTTGGGATCGAGGTAGTCGGCCATCATGGCGCGATTGGCAACTCCCTGCTCGATATTCAGCTTATCGAGCAGATTCGAGAAATACGCCTTGCCCTGCTGCTTCTTCAACTCCGCTTTCTTGCTCACCAACCACCTGGCGTGCTCGGCCGACAAATCGCCATAGGGATAGTTGAACAGCGCCTTCGCCGCCGCCACCAGTTCAGGATTTGAGTCCCGCTCGCGCAGAGGCGCGCTGCCCGGCGGCGACGCCATGGCATCCACATCCGGATCATCGGGGAAACCGGGGTGGGCGTGATGATCAAAGATAGGAATCTTTTCGATTTGCGGGAGGAGACGTTTGTAAATGATGTGGACCTGGTCGACGTTGGCCAAAGGACGCGATTGGGAGAACGCGGCCATAGAAAGCAGGAGGAATAAGGCCGAGCCTAGGATCCGTAGGAAGCTGGAAGTCTCCTTCATTTGAGTCTCCATAAGAGCAAAGAAAATCCTGGATAGGCGGCGGCAAAGATCGAAAGAACACAGGTGTGGGACGACAGAAAAGATTTTGCTACCGCGCCACAGGTGCGCGCTGCCAAGCAACCGACGCTTTCTGGATTCGTTCCACAGCCTCGTGCAGCGTCGCGTTCGATGACGCAAACGAGAAGCGGACGAACTCCCGTCCTGACAAACCGAACGCGGCTCCCGGAATCGCTGCCACTCCGGCTTCCTCTAGCATGATGCGGCAGACCTCCTCAGCAGTCATGCCAGTTCCCGTTATGTTTACCCAGGCATAGAAGGCGCCGTCGGGAGCGGGGCAACGGAAACCCGGAATCTCGTTCAACTCCCGCGCGAACTGTTCGCGACGGCCGGAGAATTCCTTCACCATCTTCGGCGTGGCGGCAGATGTATCGCGCAAGGCCTCGATCGCCGCGTACTGCGTGAATTCAGCGACACAGGTATAGGTGTTGATCGCCAGCAGATCCAGTTGTTCCGCAATGTCCGGCGGAGCCACCGCATATCCGAGACGCCATCCGGTCATTGCAAAGCTCTTCGAGAACCCGTCGATAATGACGGTACGCTCCGCCATACCCGGATAGCCGAACATGGAAATGTAGTCGTCGCCATATATGATGCGCGCGTAAATCTCGTCCGAAAGCACGTACAGGTCGTGCTTGACGGCCAACTCGGCGATCCGCCGCTGCACGGCATCGGTGTACACGGTGCCCGTGGGATTGTTCGGCGAGCAGGTGAGAATTGCCTTGGTGCGAGGCGTGATCTTGGCGGCGATCTCCTCCGGGTTGGGTTGGAACCCATGCCGCTCGGCGAGCTCGTAGGCCACGGGCACACCACCGAACCCGGCGGTAATCGAAGCGTAGCCCGGGAAACCCGGGTCAGGATAAAGCACCTCATCGCCCGGATTGACGATCGCCATCAGCGTCAGGAAAAGTGAGAGCTTGCATCCCGGTGCCATGACTATGTTCTTGGGATCGACATGGATGCGGCGAGTGCGCAGCAGGTAAGCCGCCAGTTCCTCCCGCAGAGCCGGAATCCCGGAGACGGTGCAGTACCGATCCTTCCCCGCTCGCAAAGCTTTCTCTAGCGCATCCAGCACTGGCGGCGCCGGGTGAAAGTCCGGCTCGCCCAGCTCGAGATGAATGATCGACCGGCCTTGGCGCTCGAGTTCCTTAGCGCGCGCAAACACCGAAAGCGCGCCTTCCCCGCTCATCACCGAGAGTCTTGCAGCGAGCGTACGCATTAATCCTTCTTTCCTGCGACCGACTCAGGAACTGGCGTCGTCGGAATGCGCAAACCATCCACCAGACGCGGAAACAACTCGAAAGCGGCCGCGGTCGCAACTAGTTCCACGATCTGGGAGTCAGTGTAGACAGATTTTAGTCGAGCAAAAAAGGCGTCATCCAGTCGCTGTGCCGACTGATGCAACCTCTCGGCACACTGGAACCCAAGCTTTTCCTGCTCCGTGAACGGCCCGGATTCGAAGTCCGACTGTGCCGCCGCGATCTGTGCTTCGCTAGCCCCCTTCTGACGGGCCGACAGAGCATGGGCTGCAATGGCATACTCCGACCGCAGAAGCGCCGACAAACGAGTTGCGACGAGTTCCTTGTACCAACCGGGCAACGCGCCATCGCTAAGCAACGACTTCAAAAAGCCCGCAATCCCGAGCGCAAGTCCCGGCGTGTGCGCAAGCGTCTTGAACATGTTGGGAACGACGCCCCGCTGTTTCAGCAGGGCGTCGTAGACAGTAGCAATTTCCGGTGAAACCTGGTCACGCTCGAGAAGCGGTATGCGAGTCGTGACCGTGTTGTCCGACATGCTAGAAAGCATACCGCAATGAGAGCTGAATCAGGCGCGGCGTGCCCACGGTACTGTTGATTTTGCCGAACGCTCCCGTATTCTCCACATCCGCCGAGGTAGGGCTGTTGAAGTTAGCGTGGTTCCAGAGATTGAAGAAGTCCGCGGTAAAGCGTAAGTCCTGTCTCTCCCCGACGCGGAAGTGCTTGATCAATGAGAAATCCCAGTTTTGTTGGAAGGGTCCTCGATAGATATTCCTGTGAAGCGTCCCGAAGCGAGTAGTACAGGCCGCACCGGTCGGATCGGCATCACATCCAGCCTGATCGGCAGGAGGCGCAGCCTGAAAATTGCTAACGTCGACGTAACCGTTGAGTCGCTGATGAACGTCTCCGTGAGTGAGCCCAGTAGCAATAGTGCGCCCTGGGGCCAAATCAGCACCCAAAGCAGCAAAGGATAGAAACGTTGCCAAGTATGCCGAGCCCGCCGCAGAATCCAGCACCGAGAATGGCGTTCCGGACTGGAATATCGTTACACCACTGATGGTCCAGTTGCTTAGCAGCATACCCTTCGCGCCCTTGGCGTTCTTGAAGATGGGAAGGTCGTAGTTATAGCTCACGCTCAGCCGATGTTTGCGATCAAAGTCTGACAGGCCGTACGAATTTTGGATATTGCTCTCGTCGTTGAACGCGGTGTTCAAAGCAGTGTTGCCGGTTGAAGTTGCGTCCAGCGACTTCGAAAAGGTGTAAGCAGCCTGGAAATATCCCGCGCCCCATCTACGGGAAAGAGTCGTTTGCAGAGAGTTGTAGTGAGAATAAGCGTCATTGGCGAAGATCTGGAAACCGCCGTAGCCGTTCACTCCAAGAAGATTCGAACGAGCAGGCCCGTTACTTGCCGTGTTGTTTGTGATCTGAAACTGCGTTCCGTCTTGCGCGGTCACAACAACAGGGTTGGCAACGGTGGCAAGCTTGGCCTGAATGTTGGTGCTGGTTTCGCGTAGGTGCAGGCTGTGCGTTCCGACGTAGCCGATTTCCAGAACCCACTGCTTACCAAGATCGCGTTGCACGGTAAGGTTCCACTGCTGCGTGCTCGGCGTCACGAAATGGCGGGGCACGGTTAGCACGAACAACAAGTTGGAGGGCACCAGGCCCGCGCTTCCGTTAGCGCAGCCGTAATCAGGAAACTGGCTGGTGTCGTTACCAGGAAAGTCCAACAGCGCCCCGAGGCACGGAACGAATCCGGGATCAAGTACGTTCCCAGCGGGAAGCGCGTTGAGGTTGGCACCGTTCGTCAAGCACTGCGGCGGTGTGTTCGGACCAGCTGGGGCAAAGAAGGTTCCGAGACATCCAGCATTGTTGGGCAACCCAGCGATCGGAAGGAACGGTGCCTGAAACGACAGTTGATCGGCCGTCCCAACGTCTTCCCGGACGTAATAGATGCCGTAGCCACCACGTAGCGTCGTATGGTGGCGCCCAAGGACATCCCACGCAAATCCCACGCGCGGGCCCCAACCCGTGGCATAGTTGTTCTTAAAGGTAGTGTTGTTGCCGGACCCAGTAAGACCCGCCACGTTCAACTTGCTGGCGCATTTTCCAAAGACAAAAGGATACTGACCGCTGTTGCCCAGCTGAGGATCGAAGTTCCCGATGTGACAGGCGTTATCGTAGAAAGCGCCCATAATCTCAGTGCGAAGTCCTAAGTTCAACGTGAGGTTAGGTCGGGCTTTCCAGTCGTCCTGCACAAAGAAACCAAAATTGTTGTCGCGGTACTTGTGATCGAAGACTCCGCCGCCTCCGAAACTCCCCGTGGCCGAGCCTTCGAGGAAGTGCTGGAAATCAGTCTCTCCATCAGCGGTGGTCCCGAAGAAAAGTTGACCGTTGAAGACCTGGGGAAACTTCTTGTCGAGATTTACGCGAGTGTAGTCCCCGCCCAACCGGATGCTGTGAGCGCCCCTCACCCAGCTCAACGTGTCGACGAAGCTGTAGTTGTTCTGGATCTGAAACTGGTCAGCTGGGGGAGTAGGCCCCATCTGAAAACTCGAGAGTGAAAATTTGTAAATCGACTTCGTGACGTTGCTGGTGGGGCGATCAATACCTAAATCATCTGCGGTGATCGGAGCAGCATTGATAAGGCTGTTGTTGATCCGAACGAAGCCAAAGCGGAAGTCATTCACGACCGCAGGAGAAAAAAGATGGGTTTCGTTGATACTGAAGAAGCGGTCATTGAGTGGGATGTCGTAGGGGAAATTCAGGTCGCCAGCACTGATACTGCTCGCGAGGGTGCCACCGAGCGAAGCCTGCAGTCCTCCTGCTCCAAAGGGCAACAACTGTTCGCCGTTCGAGAAGAAGAAGCGAGCTGAGAGCTTGTCGTTTCCGCCACGAAACTCACGATCCCAGTTTGCTGTGAACTGGTCTTCGGTGTACTTGCCGGGCTTGCTCACGATGAAGGGAGCAGTGTCCCCCAGCGTTCTCGGGATTGCTGGGAACAGGTATCCTCCAGCGGGTGCGCCGAATTGATCACTTTTGAAGAGTAACAGCTTGTGAATCACTGGATCGATGCTGGGAACACCAAATGCTGCCTCGAGTTGGGCGTCCATGGTCGCATCGTCACGCACCGAAGCGGGGATTACTGGCAGTGTCGAACTGATCAGCGTTCCCGGCGAAAGACCGCTGCGCTGACGGGTCCCCTGATAGTTCAAAAAGAAAAAACCGGCCTGAGCCTCTTTGCCAATCGGTCCACCAAAGCTTCCCCCGAAGATGTTCTGCTTCACAGGTGGCCGCTTCTGTGCGGCGGCATTTAGAAAGTATTCGTTTGCATTCAAGACATCGTTGCGAAAGAATTCGTACACATCACCGTGAAAATTCTTGGTGCCGGTCCTCATGATGGCGTTCACGTTGCCACCGCCATTACGACCCTGTGACGCGTCGTACAGCGACGTCTGCACCTTAAATTCCTGGATCACGTCCGGGTTGGGCAACGGAATGTTCGTCGCTTGGGCGACGTTATAGTCAGTCGCGCTGATGCCCTCGATCAAATAGTTGTTGTTATCTTCGCGCTGCCCGTTCACGATCACTCGCACGTTGCCGCGGCCCAACTGCGCCGACGCGTTCAACTCGCTCTGCGCGCCCGAAGACAGCGTCAGCAACTGCTGGAAGTTCTGCGTAGCGAGCGGCAGATCGCGAATGGTCTTCGATTCAATCGCCTGACCGGTGGTAGCGGTCGTGGTCTCCACCGACTGCACCAGCGCTTGCACTTCCACCTTCTCCAGTACTTGGAGCGGCACCAGTTTCGCCGTCATGCGGGTAGTTTCAGTGACGCGCACCGCGATGTCGGGAATCTTCGCTTCGCGAAATCCGGTACTCGCAATGTTGACCGTGTACGTACCGACCGGCAGCAGCGTCGCAGTGAACGACCCGGTCGCATCCGTCTTGGCCGCGCGCGTAACGGTGCCCGTGTCCTGATTAATGATCTTGATGTCGGCGTTCGCAACGACGGCGCCGGACGCGTCCTCCACGTTGCCAGTGATCGCGCCGGTTGCGCCGCCCTGGCCAAACGCCTGACCGAGCATGGAAATTCCAAGGATTACCCACCACAAACGGCTGCGAAGAATCTGCAACATACACTCCTCCCCCACTTGGGGTTCACGTTTTACTTGCTCTTGCAGTTTTGAAATCTAGCGATTGGAACGACAGGAAGCCGCAGCACAACCACGAGCCCGGCCTTGCCGCGCACAGCTACCCAGTCCGGCTTGATTCTGTTCGTCCCCCACGGACAATCCTCCCTTCCCACGGTGCCGGAGTAGATCCGGAGTAGATAATGATCCCGGGTCAACTTTAAACTGGGTTGGGGAGTTGCGCGATAGGTTACTAGAAGCGACTAGAGTTCGCAAGAAATGCTCACGGGTGGAACCACAAAAGTTCTCAGGAAAATGCAGCACTTATACTGAAGCAGAATTAAACACCTACAGCCCCTTGTAGGCCCCCCCGTCCACAAGGATTGTCTGCCCCGTGATAAATGACGCCCGCTCGGAAGCGAGCCATACAATCGTGTCCGCCACTTCCCTTGGCTCGCCAATTCGCTTCTGAGCTGCGTCCACCGCCCAACTGTCAAAAATTTCCTGTTGCGACTTGCCCGATGCCGCCGAGCGCGCCTTCGCCAGGTCCTTCAGCCGATCAGTCGCGGTGAAGCCGGGCCCTACGTTGTTCACCAGGATGCCGTCTTTCCCGAACTCGTTGGCGAGGCTCTTCACCAGGCCCACAACGGCCGCACGCACGGCATTCGACAGCACCAAGTCCGAAACCGGCTGCTTGGTGGTGATGGACGTGATCGTGATGATCCGTCCCCATCTTCGCTTCTGCATGTGCGGGATCACTTCTTTTGCGAAATAAACCGTGCTCAGGAAGTTCGCATCGATGGCCTTGCGCCACTCTTCGACTGAGGCTGCTAAAAAGCCCTTCGCTGGCGGCCCTCCGGCGTTGGTGACACAAATGTCTGCCGCTCCAAATTTAGCAACAACCGCTTCCACGAAGCTTCGAACCGCATCCGCACTGGTAACGTCGAGCGACTCGCTCAACACCTCGACGTTGTATTGTTTGCGGATAGCAACTGCCGCAGCTTCAAGCGCGGCGGCGTTGCGGGCGCACATCGCTACACGGCAGCCCTCGGCCGCGAATGCCTCGGCCGTGGCCCGTCCAATTCCCTGACTTGAGGCCGCCACGATAGCCACTCGATTTCGAAGTCCGGTTTCCATAGGCGACGGATTATAACAACCCGCGGGAACAGCAGTTTCGCGAGGCCTGCTGAGGGTTTTCCTTGCTCCCTTCGGAGGCGGCAGCTTAATCTGATGTCAGCGTTTTTGCGTGCAGCACTCTACCGATTTTCAGGAGACTCATGTCAGGGACCCCGCAATTCATCTGGATCGATGGCGAACTCCGGCCTTCCTCGGAAGGCGTCGTGCCCTTCGTCAATGCCGGCTTGCACTACGGATACAGCGTGTTCGAGGGGATCCGCTGCTACGCGACCGATCGCGGACCGGCTGTCTTCCGACTGACCGAACACGTCGACCGCCTGCTTGATTCCGCCCTGGTTGTCGGCTTTCGCGATCTACCATACACGCGGGATCAGATTTCTACAGCGATCCACCAACTCATCGCTGCCAACGGCTTCTCGTCCTGCTACATCCGTCCGCTGATCTATCTCGACGGCGCCATGAGCATGGTGGTCGATGCCGGCAAACCCCGGCTCCTGATCGCCGTCTGGGAATGGAAAGCTTTTCTCGGAGAACAGGCCAAGGAGCGCGGCATTCGCGCAAATATCTCATCGTTTACGCGTCTTCATCCGAACATCATGATGACCAAGGCGAAAGTCTCGGGCAATTATGTCGGATCGATCCTTGCGAAAACGGAATCTCAACGCCTCGGCTTCGATGAAGCAATCATGCTTGATCCGTCGGGCTACGTGGCCGAGTGCACGGGCGAGAACATTTTCGTTGTGCGCAACGACGTGATCTATACCGTCCCGCGTGGCTCCATTCTCGAGGGCATTACACGCGACAGCCTCATCACGATTGCCGGAGACCTGGGCTACACGGTTGTGGAAGAGCCGATCTCGCGCGACCAGCTCTATATTGCGGACGAAGTGTTCGTGTGTGGCACGGCCGCCGAAGTCATCGGCCTTCGCGAAATTGACTTCCGCACTATCGGCAGTGGGAAGACGGGCCCGGTCACGCGAAAGCTCCAAAAGGCTTTCGATGAACTGACTAGCGGCCGGCACGCGCGATCCGAGCAGTGGTTCTCGCCGGTGCCGGCAGTGGATCAGGCCACGGTGAAAGCGTAAGTCATTCTTCGTTATTGGATGAAGCGAGGAACCTCTTGCGAATCAGCCAAGGAAGAACGCGAAGGCTCCGGAATATCGATGATGGAAGTGAACCATGAAAAAGAGTAAGCGGCACGCGGAAACTGAAGCAGTACGCGGCGGCACAGACCTCACCAAGAAGAATGGCCCGGTCAGTACGCCGATCTATCAAACTTCCACGTTCGAAGCCACCGACATGGAAGAGCAGGTCCGGGCTACCTACACCGATCGCTTTTACACGCGCTATGGAAACCCCACGCATACGGTTGCCGAGAAAGCGATTGCGGATCTCGAAGGCGCCGATGCCGCTCTCCTCTTTTCGTCCGGCATGTCGGCGATCACCACCACAATCCTTTCACTCCTGAAGAGCGGAGATCACATCGTCGCTCAACGGGACATCTACGGCGGCGCGACGAAGTTCCTGACGCAGTGGCTTCCAAAATTTGGCGTTGAGGTCACGCTGGTTGACACGACCGATTACCAGCAACACGAAGCCGCGTTCCGTCCCAATACCAGACTGCTTTACCTCGAGTCGCCAACCAATCCGACCCTGCGAGTGGTTGACCTGAAGCGAGTCGCAGCCCTTGCCCAGAAGCACAGCATTGTCACGCTAGTGGACAGTACGTTCTCAACGCCCATCAATTGCCGCCCCGCCGAACACGGCATCGACCTCATCATGCATTCCGGCACCAAGTACTTCGGCGGGCACGCAGATATCATCTGCGGCATCATTGCCGGCCGGCGGGACCTGGTGCAGGCAATCCACGCGACGCGCACCACCCTCGGATGCAACATGGACCCGCACGCCGCCTGGCTGTTGTTGCGCGGAATCAAAACCCTGGCCGTTCGTGTCCATCAGCAGAACGAGAACGCACTTCGCGTCGCGCAGTTCCTCAAAAAGCATCCAAGAGTGCGCAGCGTGAACTACCCGTTCCTCGAAGGACACCCGCAGCGCGCACTGGCCATGGAACAGATGCGGGGCGGCGGCGGCGTTCTCAGCTTCGAAATCGACGGCAGCGGCGAAGACGCCTGCCAGTTTGCAGAGGCCTTGGAACTCTTCACCCTCGCGCCCAGTCTGGGCGGAGTCGAGTCCCTTGTGACCATTCCGGTCATTACATCGCACGCGATGATTCGCTCCGAAGAGCGCGAGAAAATGGGCGTAACAAAGCAGTTGATCCGCCTCTCGGTTGGCATCGAACATGTCGACGATCTGATCGCCGACCTGGAGCGCGCTTTCGCCAGCGTAGGCGCGGCGGCGAAAGAACCTGTCGGAACCCGATAGAGACCACTCTGCAGATATGGAAATCCTGGCCTTCGCAGAGGTCGGTTGCATTACCAACCGGCTCTAGAAAATGAACTTCGCTCCCAGTTGCAGAATCCTTCCGTTGTGCGCCACGGCGGGGCGCAGATACGGATTCGCCGATGTACAGGTTGGATCCCCGGCCGAGTTATTCGCTCCGTAGCAACTGAGAGTGCTGTTCGCATTCCCGAACGGGCTGTTCGAGGCCGCCGATCCGCCGTCCCCGCCCAACCACGCGTACTCAATATGGTTGAAGACGTTGAATGCCTCCGCGCGAAATTCGAACGCCACACTCTCCTTGATGGCAAAGTGCTTGAAGATAGCCATGTCGAAGTTCGTTCGCCGCGGATTGGTCAGGTAGTTTCGTGGTGCATTGCCGAGCGTCAGCCCGCGAGGTGCGGCGAACGCCGACGGGTTGTAGAGCAGTGGCCCAAATCCGTCGAAGGGGAAGTTGGTTACGCCGGATCGTGGATCGCCTACCAGATCAGGATACGACTGGGCCGAGTTGACGCTCACCCCATTCGCGACTCCGGCGTTATCCCCGGTCACTCCGTTGGCCACACTGAATGGGGTACCCGATTGAATGGTCGTAATCCCGGACCACTCCCATCCACCCAGGATCTTGTTCGCTAGACCCGGGCTCTTGAAGAACGGCAGATCGTACACGTAACCAAGGTTGAACAGGTGACGCTGATCGAAGTTCGAACTCGCCCGCGCTCTAGCCACGTCGTACGTGTTGAGGATCACGGCATCGCGAGCCGAGGAGGAGTCATCGATGGAGTGGCTGTACGTATACGCGCCGCTCAACGTGAGCCCTCCGACGCTACGTCGTACCGACAGTTGCAACGCGTGATAAATCGAGGAAGCCTTCTCCTCAAGTCGACTTACTGACCCGACTCCAGGAAATTGTGTCCGGAATGGATCCGGATTCGTCCCGCAAGCGGCAATACCGAGGTAGACCGCCGGGCTCAGTACTCCCGGCCCCGCATTGACCACCGGAGCGCCACTGGGAGTTGTAGCTGCGGTTGGTACACCATATGCGTCGACTGGAAATGCGCCACTTGCATCCACGGGACCACAGTCGTTCGTCCCGATGCCCTCGTGAAGTTGGTATGGGTTCTGGGATGAAGCAAGCACTGGAAGCTGATTCACGTCTGTGAACCGCGTCAAATGCGTGCCCTTGCTTCCTACGTAAGAGACGGTCGCGACCGTGTTCGCGAAGACTTCGCGTTGAATGTCCAAGTGCCACTGTTGTACGTAGGGCCAAACGGCCTTGTTTGGGATGGAGATCATCGCCAGAGGCGCTGCAGATCCGGGTGGTTGTGGAACAATCTGATCGTATCCGATCACGCTGAAGATCGATGTGGTCTGCACAACCGGACTCGCAGCCGGTTCCAGCGACTCCGCATTCGCTTCGTTGCCATTAGTGTGTTCGAAGAAAACACCATATCCACCACGAATGGCAGTCTTCCCGTTTCCGCGCGGGTCCCACGCAAAACCAATGCGCGGGGCCGGATTAAACAGGTGGCCCTTCATACAACCGACGGGAATACCGGGTGTCACTCCACACTGCACTACTCCATTGAAAGGATCACCGTTCACCGTCCCGTCGGGATTCGTGCTGCTGGCGCCGGCAACATAGCGCGAGAGATCGAAGTTGTATTCCGAGTGATAGCGATCTCGATAAGTTCCGAAGAGGCTGACCCGCAACCCCAAATTCAGCGTCAGATGACTGGTCACGTGCCAGTCGTCCTGAAAGTAGGGCTCGAAAATCTTGTATCGGTTGTAAAACTTGGGCTGCGAGCTGGTCTGGGAGAAAGAAGAAACGTTTCCCATCAACAGATCAGCAAAAGCATTGCCTGTGCTGACCGATGAGTTACTCGTATCGAACGTCAGCACACCGTTTGTTGCCGTTCCGGGTTGCGCCAGTTCGTTCTTCTGGGCCGCTACAAAGTACGCTCCGAACTGCAGGTTGTGCTTTCCCGCGATCTTGGTGATGTTGTCGCGATAGGTGTATGTCGGATTCGAGTTGTATGGACCGTTCGGCAAGTAACCAACATCTTCCTGGAAATTAAAAATTCCGCCACCGCCCAGGTTGATCCCGGGGACCTTGCCTTGGTCTACGCCCGGATACAGACCGAACGTCATGTCCGAGGGACGCTTCCACGCTCCGATCGGTATCAACGTGATGTGGTCCGTGGTATAGCTGGCCACGAACTCGTTGAGCAAGGTCGGTGAGATCGTTGCAGTCAAGCGCGCCACCATGCTGACGCCGGGCCCTTTGAAGTCCGTCTGAATCGTCGGAAAACTCGTTCCGTTACTCCACAGCGGGGTGGGATAGGTTTGCTCCCACGAATCGTGGATATAACGAAACGTGCCACGAACCTTATCGGTGAAGTTGTGGTCTATGCGGAATAACTCCTCTCGCCAACTCGTCGGAAGGGTTGGCGCTCCGTTCCACGTGTTGCTACCATTCGTCGGCGTTGGGATCTGCGCGGCCAACGCAGGCGAGTTCACGGTATCGATCGGTACCAGGTTTAAGCTCCCATTCGTAACGAAGGGATTGAAGAAACCAGCCGCAGCCGGAGTGCCAGGGCAATCGGGAAAGTACGCTGGTGCAGTGGAGTCGGAACGTTGAAACGGTGTGTTCGTGGAGGGACACAAGTCTGAGAAATCGCCGTTCCGCTCCGCCACCGACGGAACCGTCACGCTGCCAAGATTCGCTGGCACCCGCTCACGCCGCCACTCCTGCGACCAGAAAAAGAAAGTCTTCTGTCGACTGCTGTTGTACAGCTTTGGGATGAAGACCGGCCCGCCAATCGTGTAGCCGAAATCGTTCTTCTTGTAAGCAGGCAGAGTTGTTTGCGGGAACGTCATCGCGTTGAAAGCATCATTGCGAACAAACTCGTACGCGTCACCATGAAAGCTGTTCGTTCCCGATTTCGTTTCCACCTCGACGGTGCCTGAACCGTTGCGCCCATACTGCGCACCGTAGTTCGAGGTGAGCACCTTGAACTCGGCGATGGCATCAAGACTCGGGTAGACGTTCAGCGTCGTGTTGCTGCCGTTATCCATGTTGTCGCCGCTGTCGAGTTCCCAATTGTTGTACTCAGTGCGGCCACCGTTCATGCTGAAAGCAACATTGCCGCCCACGCCAACACCCGCATCATCCTGTCCCGACTGGTTACTCACGCCCGCGACCAGTGTCGCCAGCTGCGTAAAGTTGCGGCCGTTCAACTGGAGTTGGCTGATCTCTTTACCGTTCACTGTCCCACCCAGGTCCGATGACTGCGTTTCGACCTGCGCTACCTCGGTTCCCTCAACCGTGACCTCTGTGTTCGCCGCGCCTACTTGCATCGCCACGTCCACCCTGGCCTTCTGCGCCACCTGCAAGACCACTCCGCGAACTTCATATTTCTTGAAACCAGGGGCCAGGACGGTAAGGTTGTAGGTTCCGGGCGGAAGAGCGGCTACTGCCCACTCACCCGCTGAATTCGTGGTAGTTGTGCGATTGATTCCACGCGTCGTATTCGACACCGCGATGTGCGCGTCCGCGATGCTAGCGCCGGTCGGATCCTGTACCGTCCCCACCATTGTCGAAGTGTCCTGGGCCATAGCCCGACCTGAGACCACCACCATGCAAAGCAGAAAGCGGAATAACGCGAGACGCAGTTTCATGGCCTCTCCTTAGATCGGGATTCTCGGGACCACCCCACGCGCGGCATGCGCTGTCAAAAACTACGTTGTTCAATGAAAGCTTTTATTAAAACGTGTGAATAGTGCTTTAATATGATTTGGGATGTCAAGTAGAAAATGGCTGACTTGGGGAGAGGACTCCGCCTAGCTGAGTGGGTGGGTGGATTCTCGGACTACTAGTTCGGGGGCAACCTTCCGGTGCAGGGCGGAAGCCTCGCGTTTTTCAAGCACCGCGTTGATGCCATCTACAACCAGGCCCACCGCCATGCCGCCCATGGTCTCCAACGGTTGTCGGATGGTTGTCAAAGCGGGAGTGTAGAACGCGGAATTCGCGACGTCGTCAAAACCGATCACGGAACAATGCTCGGGGACGCGAATGCCGGCCTTCGCCAGAGCCCGGATCGCTCCGAACGCCGTCATGTCATCAAAAGCCAGAATCGCCGTGAAGGGACGCTTCTGCTTGACGAGGTCTTCGGTCAGCTTGAACCCGGCTTCAAAACTCGAAATCGGATCGCGCGACTCGGGCAGATCCAGAATCAGCCGCGGATCCAGTTCCAGGTCGCTCGATTTGGCGAAATTGCGAATTCCCTTCCAGCGCGGACTGCTGTCTACCAGTCCCTTCGGGCCTCGGATGATCGCAATCTTGCGATGCCCCAGTGCATGCAGGTGCTCGATGGCAAGCTGGGCTCCGAGCTCGTTATCGACAATCACCGAACTCATCTGCTCGTTCTTGAGTTCGCACCCGATAATCGCCGTCGGAACACTGCTCTTTTCGAGGTCGGAAAGCAGGTTGATGTCCAGAAAAAGCCAGTTGGCAACGACGATCAATCCTTCCACGCGGCGATCGAGCAGCATCTCCAGATAGCGCTCAAACCGGCTGCGCTCGTTGTGCATGTCGGTCAGGATAGGCAGGAAGGAAGACTGGTACAGGGAATTTTCGATGCCGCGCAGCACCAGCGTGCAAAAGGGGTCAGTCATGTCGACGACCATGACTCCGACCGTGTGGCTACGCTTGCTGCGCAGTGACCGCGCAAACAGATTCGGCCGGTAGCCCAGCTTTTTCGCAGCTCGTTCGATGCGCTTCTTGGTCGCGACTGGAATGTAACGGGCGAGTGGCGCGTTGTTTAGTACGATGGAAACCGTGGTCGAGGAGAATCCGCTTTCTTTGGCTACGTCACGAATCGTGACCATGAATCCCTTCCCGTCTCCTCAGCACCGCACGCTGATCCCGTTGCACACGGCGTCCGCCGCCGCGCAACCCGATGTTGGCGGACGTTACAGGACGGCGCGAGCGCTGTCAAGAATCGGCGCCGTCCTGACTATCTTCGCATGGACCGCACTGTTCGCACTCCAGGCAGACGCGCAATCCGGCACGGACCATAAGTCATCCGCACACGAACCCGATCCGCAAGCCATCTTCAAGCAGGGGGAGGCTGCGCTGACCAGCGGCGATCTAGACTCAGCCGAGCGCAGTTTCGAGCGCGTGGTTTCCCTCGATCCTCGCGCCGCTGCGGCCTACGCGAATCTCGGCGTCATCCAAATGCGGCGCAAACATTGGAACGCTGCCATCGTCAACCTTGAACGCGCGACAAAACTGGCGCCGCAAATCTCAGGGATGCGCTTGAACATCGGCCTGGCCTACTATCGCCAGGGTGACTACCGGCATGCGATTCCCGCGTTTGAGTCCGTGGTGAAAGAGGAACCAGGCTCTCTGCAGGCTCGTTATCTCCTAGGGCAATGCTACTTCTTCACCGACCGATACGTAGAAGCGGTCGACGCTCTGGAGCCCCTCTGGCCGCAGCAATCCCACGATCTCAACTACCTCTACGTCCTCACCACCTCGGCGGATAAAGCCGACCGCAAAGAACTCGCAGACCGCGCCCTCGCTCGCATGGCGGAGGTCGGCGAAGATTCCGCCATAGTGCACATGTTGCTCGGCAAAGCGATGCTCAACCTTGAGGCTTACGACGATGCCGCCAAAGAATTGAATGCCGCCGCCGAGGCCGATCCGAAACTCCCGTTCGTCCATTTCAACCTTGGCCTGCTCCACTCCAAACGGGGAGATTACCTAAGAGCACGGGAAGAATTTGAAAAAGACATCGCTCTTGAGCCGGAAGTAGTCTTCAACTACGACGAACTGGCCAACGCATGCTTTCTGGCAGGCGACGACGCAGCCGCAGAGAAGAACTATCGCAAGGCGTTGCGCCTTGATCCGCGCATCATCAACTCCCACCTGGGACTCGCGAAGGTGTATGAACGCCGAGCGGAATATCCGCAGGCCCTCGCTGAATTGGATCAGGCCGGCAAACTGGATCCGCAAGCGTCGCGCATTCACTACCTGCGAGGGCAGACGCTGGTACACATGGGACGGAAAGCCGAAGGCAAGAAGGAACTCGCAGCCGCTGTTCAACTGAGCGGAGCGCAACGCGACAAACGACAAAAAGAACTCGAAGGCACTTCCGTTCCCAGCCCCGAGTTGACTCGGGACAACCGATAGTACGCATCGTTTTTTGATAGACTCTTAGGCCACAAAGTCACTGTTCCGGGCCGTGCTTCTTCCTTGGATCTTTCCACCGTAACCTCACCGTCCGTTCGGAAGGCAAGGCGTCTATGAAACGCATCCTCAAAATCGTCGGCATCGTCATTGCTATACTGGTCGTGATCCTGCTCGCAATTCCCTTCTTCATCAATGTGAACAGCTTCCGGCCCAAGATCGAAGCGACCGCAAGCGAGGCGCTCGGAAGAGAAGTCAGGGTCGGAAATCTCAGCCTATCAATCCTCACCGGTAGCGTTTCGGCTGACAATATCTCCATCGCCGAAGATCCCGCTTTCGGCAAAACTCCCTTCGTCACCGCAAAATCCCTCAAGGTGGGCGTCGAACTGATGCCGCTCATCACGTCGAAGGAAATCCGCGTCACCGATATCACGCTCGAGCAGCCGCAGATCACGCTCTTGAAAACAGCCGACGGCAAATGGAACTTCTCGAGCCTGGGCGGAAAGTCGACGGAGAAATCCGCTCCCTCCAGTTCCAGTTCCGGTCCCGGCAACCTTTCTGTCGCGAAGTTGAGCGTGACCGACGGCAAGTTGATCGTCGGCAAGGCTAATTCTTCTGCCAAGCCGCACGTCTACGATCAGGTCAACATCACGGTCACGAATTTTTCTCCAACTTCCCAGTTCCCCTTCCGACTGACGGCGAAACTGCCCGCGGGCGGCACAGCCGACATTACTGGACAAGCCGGACCGATCAACGCCACCGACGCTGCCAAGACTCCTTTCGAAGCCAAGGTCAAAGTCAACAACATGGACATCGTGGCCTCAGGCTTCATCGATCCCGCTAGCGGAATTGCGGGCCTGGCGAGCTTCGATGGAACTCTGAATTCTAATGGCAGCATGGCCAAAGCGATTGGGACTTTCACAGGCAACAAGCTGCAGTTCTCGCCCAAAGGTTCCCCCGCGTCGAAGACGGTCGTCATCAAGCATTCGGTCGACGTCGATCTCGACAAGCAGTCGGGCCACCTCACCCAAGGCGATGTCGAAATCGGCAAAGCCGTCGCTCACCTGACCGGCTCTTTCAAAACGCAGGGCGAAACCCAAGTCCTCGACATGAAGCTCAATGGGCCCAACATGCCGGTCGAAGAACTCGAGGCAATGCTTCCCGCGCTCGGCGTTGTTCTGCCCTCGGGTTCGCAATTGAAGGGCGGAACGTTGTCCACCGATCTCAGCATCGTCGGCCCCATCGACAAGCTGCTCATCACCGGTCCGGTCCGTCTCTCCGATACCAAGCTCGCCGGATTTGACTTGGGATCAAAACTCGGCGCGCTCTCCACGTTCGCGGGTAAGGCAGCGTCGAATCCCGACACGAGCATTCAAAACTTCAGCACCACCGCGCGCGTTGCTCCAGAAGGCACTCGCGCCGACAATCTCAACCTCACCGTTCCGGCGATTGGCGTGATCACGGGCAACGGCACGGTGAGTCCAGCTGGCGCCCTCAACTTCAAGATGCTCGCCAACCTGCATGGTGGCATGGCCGGAGGCCTGGCTCAGGTCGCTGGCATGGACAGCGGAAAAGGCGGCATTCCATTCAGCATCGCGGGAACTACCTCCAAGCCGGAGTTCGTTCCCGACCTTAAAGGCATGGCGGGGGGACTCGCCGGCAACGCGATTCAGGGCGTGTTGAGCGGCGGCAAGGCCGGCGGCGGCAAAACCGGCAGTGCGGTCGACGCATTAGGCGGACTTCTCGGGAAGAAAAAGCCCCAGTAATCACGGTAAAAAAGAAATTCCTTCCGAGGCGGCTCCCGTGAGCCGCCTCATCGTTTTTCAGAATTTTCGAGGATTCCGACTTGCACCAAAAACACGCGTGATTTATTATCACTCAAATTTATTTTCTTGTAGGGATATTTAACATGATCTCTCAAACTGTCACCGACGGGCTAAAACCTTACGCGATTGGCGAGAAGATTCGAGCGCTCCGCTTGAAGAAAAGCATGGGACTGGTAGAACTCGGCAAGCACACCGGTTTGTCGGCCGCGCTGCTGTCCAAACTCGAACGTGGCAAGCTCTTCCCGACCTTGCCCACATTGCTGCGCGTTGCGCTGGTATTCGGTGTGGGTCTTGAATTCTTTTTTACCGACGAGAGAAAGCGTCGCGTCGTCGCCATCGTGCGCAAGCACGACCGCATCCGCTTCCCCGAGAGGCCCGGATCCGGCGAAGTCGCCTATTTTTTCGAATGTCTCGACTATCCCGCAACTGAACGCAAATTCAATGCGTTTCTAGCCGAGTTTCAGGACGTGCCTCCAGACAAAAGTAAGCCCCATCATCATCCTGGGGTCGAGTTCCTTTACTTGGTCAGTGGTAGTTTGGATATAAAGGTTGGGAACGAAGACTTCTCGCTCGAAACCGGGGACGCCATCTATTTCGATTCCGCCGTGCAACACAGTTACCGGCGCGTCGGCACGCGGCCTTGTGAAGCGATCACCGTAACTCTGCCCTAGGGAGCGAGGGCGCGAATCGAAAGAGCCTTGCGATGTTTGACCGCGGATCCTGGATATCTCTGGTGCCTTTCGTCGTCGTCTGCTTTACAGCAGCCGCGATCGGAGCGCTCTTCACCAGCTCATCTGTGAATACCTGGTACTCGCAACTGCGGCGGCCGGAGTGGACCCCGCCCAACTGGATCTTCGGTCCAGTCTGGACCGTCCTCTACCTGATGATGGCGATCAGCGCTTGGCTGGTGTGGCGCAGCTCAACCTGGTCCCAAGCCGGTTTGCCCCTTGTTCTGTTCGGCGTACAGCTCGTTTTGAATTCGCTGTGGTCCGTGATTTTCTTTGGCCTTCACCGCGTCGGAGCAGCGTTCGCCGAGATACTCATGCTGTGGACCATGATCGTCGCGACCGCGGTAGCCTTCCTGCCAATTTCGCTGCTGGCGGCGTGGCTGCTGCTTCCCTACCTTCTTTGGGTGGTGTTTGCGTCCTATCTCAACTTCCGCATCTGGCAGATGAATTAGCCCAGCGAAAGCCGCGCAGCGGCGGCATATGACAGCCTAGGGCGTCAGCCCCCGGGGCAACGCCACCACCACGAGCAAGCCCCGCCGGGCGCGGCACTACGCGCAGCGGACCTAAGTCCGCCAGCCCCCTCAGTAGGCAACGGAAGGGCGAGAATTACGACCTCCGCACCGCGATCCCCATCAATTCGAACCTGCCCCCAAGCAACAGCGGACCCGATCCGATGAACGCACGCGCCGGCAGATCCCGGCCAAAGTGCTTTACGTACGCCGAATTAAACGGCTCCCACAAAGTTAGATCGGGCGAAAAGATCTGCACCGAGACAAGGTCGTCCATGTTCATGCCCGCTTCCGCCAAAACCGCCTGTACGCCATCAAGCAACAGCGCGATCTCGGCATCCACGTCGCTCGGAGCTCGCCCAGTCACCGGATCGATGCCAATTCGACCGGACAGATAAAAGGTGTCCCCAACCAGAACGCCATCGCTGAAAGGAAGGGTCGAGGGACGGCCGGGCAGATTGACGTAGCGTCGCGTATCGGTAGTCGTTGCTTGTGCCATAGGACCTCGCATGCATTTTGTTTCCAAGTCTTGGATGCGGACAGCACACGCCGGATTCGCAATTGTGCCCAGGTCCTCGGCTGGACTCGGCTCCCCGATCACCGTTAGTCTAGCTGTACGGCATGTCTGACCTGATTTCTCTCCTATCCCGGCACGGATACGCGATCGTCGCCGCGCTGGTTTTCGCGGAGGCAATCGGCCTGCCTGTCCCTGCGGCGCTAGCTCTGGTGGCTGCAGGCGCGGCCGTGGGCGGTCACGTCTTGCGCGCGCCGATTCTGTTGCCCTTGGCGCTGGGAGCGATGGTGCTCGGCGATACTCTGCTCTTCCTTGCCGGCAAGTGGACAGGCTGGACCTTGCTCGGGTTTCTCTGCAAGGTCTCAGCCAATCCGGAAACCTGCATCCTCCGCTCCGCCGAATCCTTCTATAAACGCGGCAAGACCACCCTGGTCATCGCAAAATTCATTCCCGGCGTAAACACCATGGGGCCGCCGCTCGCGGGCAGCATGAAGATGCCGTTCAGTCAGTTCGTGCGCTACGACGCGCTGGGCGCGGCCCTGTACATCCTCGCCTACTTCACACTTGGCTTCCTGGGCCGAGATTTTTTGAAAGCCATCGGCAGCACATTTCAGACCGCCGGACACGCTATCGAAGAAGTGCTACTGCTGGGGCTGATCGTGTACGCCGCTTACCGCATCTGGCTGGTCCGCAAGAACCGCGTGTACCGCATCGTGCCTCGCGTCCAGGTGCAGGAACTCATCGAGAGGCTGGCTTCCGAAGAAGCGGACAAAGTGTTGCTAGTCGATGTGCGCAGTCACGGTTACTACGATGCGGACACCGCGCGCATCAAGGGATCCATCCGCATCGAGCCCAACAATCTTGAAGCCGAGCTGAAAAAACTTCCACCCGATAAAGACGTGTATCTCTACTGTACTTGAGTACGCGAAGCGACCAGCGCCCGGGTGGCGCACATGCTGCGGGAAAAAGGATTCAACGCGTTCATCCTGGTCGGCGGCCTGGCCGCGTGGCGCAAGGCAGGACAACCCATCGAGACCGTACCGCCAGCCGATCTCGTAAAGCTACCCACGTTCAGTTAGGTCCGATATGACCTCAAGCAAAGAGATCGAGATCAAGTTCCGAGTAACCGATACGCGGGCTCTCAAGCGTCTCCTCAGATCCGCCAAATTCCGTCTGGCCACTCCACGAACACACGAGATGAATACGCTCTACGATCTGCCGGGACAAACCCTAAGGAAGCGCGGGGAATTGTTGCGGCTGCGCAAATATGGTGAGCAGTGGGTTCTCACCCACAAATCCAAAGGCAAGGCGGGCCGTCACAAAACGCGCGTGGAACTCGAAACAAAAGTGGATGATGGCCCGAAAATGGACGCCATCCTGCACGCACTTGGCTTCCGACCTTCGTTTCGCTATGAGAAATTCCGAGCGGAGTGGAGCGGTGGCCGAGGCCACGTAGTCGTGGATGAGACTCCCATCGGAAACTTCGGCGAGATCGAAGGCCCCGCGCGATGGATCGATCAGACCGCAAAGCTGCTGAGCATCTCGGCAGATGACTATATTACCGACACCTACGCCGGATTATTCTTTGCCTGGAAACGGCGGACTCGAAGTCGCGCCCAGGAGATGACGTTTCGAGCAATTCGCCCGCAGTCGCCAACACCCAGTCGTCGGTCATCGCGAAATATCTGAGAAGTGCTGACGACGGAAGACTGCGACTGACAGCCGCCTCACGCGGCCCGCGAAGCCGTCGCCTCTTCATATCCCTCAGTAGCGTAATACAAAGCACGATCGAAGAATTGATCGAGCAACCGCAGCAATTCCAATTCTCCGAAAACGTTGTGCAAGCCACCGTGCACACCCTCCCACTCAAGGAAAGTCCACAGATGTTCCTTCGTGAGCAGGATAGCCCACGCCAGGGCAGCCATGGACACGTTTTGTTGGGCACGCCGAGCACCCAGCGCTTTATAGACCTCCTCCACATCGTGTTCGGTCTTGTTGAGGAGCCAGTCACTGAGATTGCGATAGATTTCGTGACAACGATGGTGAAGTTCGTTGGCTGGAACGTTGCGCATGTCGCGCGTGCGATCCGACGACAGAAGTTTTTGGGTTAAGCCTTCGGCCAGTTCTTCGGAGTGAGTTTCGATGAGTCGGACGAGGCGAAGTGCAATCATGGGGAAGCCTCCCGCACTGCCTGTTTCTATTCTACGACTGCTGGCAAGACGTAAATGAGGCTTTTTTGGGTTTGGCGGACATCAGCGCGAAAACACGATCCCGAACTGAGATCTCTCCACCACTCCCTCAATCGCTCGTGGCTCAAAGCTCGGAGCGCGCAGCTAAACCTACGCTCCGTGACACTTCTTGTATTTCTTCCCCGACCCGCAAGGACATGGATCGTTGCGACCCACTTTGTCGGCACCTCGCACGACTTGCTGTACGGTCTTCGCTTCCCCGCCCCCGGCCATGCGCGCCGATTCAAGCTCGCGACGCTTCTTTCGCTGGAAAGCTTCCTCCAGGTCATCAACAGAAGTCGCCACGTGCCGAGGAGGCCTACCATTTCCGCCACCTGGATAAAGCACAGGAACGCCAGCCTCTGGTCCGCCTTGTCCCACCGGCCCACCGGGTCCTTCTGGTCCAACTCCGCCATCCGGCGGCCGTTCCAGTATCTGCATCAGGTAGAGATAACGCACCGTTTCTTCCTGGAACTTCTTCATCATCTCTTCGAACATGTCGAAGGATTCGCGCTTGTACTCGACCAGCGGATCGTGCTGCCCGTAGCCGCGCAGCCCGATGCCCTCCTTCAAGTGATCCATGTTCAGGAGGTGGTCCTTCCACAGCGAGTCCAGCACGCTCAACATGATCATGCGCTCGTGATAGCGCATGGCCTCGGGACCGATCATCTGCTCCTTGGCCGCGTACCGTTCCTTTAATTTGTCGAAAATCGCGTCGCCCAGTTCGCCCCGGTTCAGCGTTTCCGGCTTGATCCCCTCGGCATAAATGTCCACGCCAAAGCGCGTGAAGATGCCATCCTTCAAAGCCTTCAGGTCCCAGTTGTCGACGTGCTCCTTGAGGGGGCAGCACTGATCAATCAGGTCGCCCAGAATTCCCGAAACATAATCCTCAACAATCAGGTCTTTCTGGTCGAGGCCCTCCAGCAAGCGACGGCGTAAGCCGTACACGGCTTCGCGCTGCTTGTTCATCACATCGTCGTACTCGAGCAGATGTTTTCGGGCTTCGAAGTTTTGCGCTTCCACAGCCTTCTGCGCGGACTCGATGCGCTTGGTGATCATGCGCGACTCAATAGGTACGCCTTCTTCCATGCCCAGCCGCTGCAGCAGGTTCGACACCCACTCCTTGGCAAAGATGCGCATCAGGTCGTCTTCGAGCGACAGGTAGAAGCGTGACGACCCGGGATCGCCCTGGCGGCCAGCGCGTCCGCGCAGCTGGTTGTCGATGCGGCGGGCTTCGTGGCGCTCGGTTCCAAAAATGTGCAGGCCGCCGGCGCCGATCACGTCGGCATGTTCAGCGTCCGTCTGTACCTTGTAGCGCTGAAAGGCTTCATTCCACTTATCAGTCGGAACCGCGTATTCGTTGCCGCCGTAGTACCACCGGGTCATGCTGGCGTCGTCCACGGCCGCTTCGACTTTGCCTTGCGCGGCACGCAGAGGTTGCGCGGCGCCGTTCTTTACGCATTCCTGCTTGGCCATGAATTCCGGATTGCCGCCCAGCAGAATGTCGGTGCCGCGGCCGGCCATGTTCGTGGCAATGGTCACGGCTCCCTTGCGTCCAGCCTGCGCTACGATCTCCGCTTCGCGCTCGTGGAACTTCGCATTCAAAACGACGTGCTTGATCCCCTTCTTCTTCAGAAGTTCCGACAGCCTCTCCGACTTCTCGATCGACGTGGTGCCGACCAGCACCGGCTGAGCGCTTTCGTATAGCCGCTGAATTTCGTCGGCCGCGGCAAAATACTTTTCCTTCTCGGTGCGGTAAACAACATCGGGATTTTCTTTGCGTAGCAATTCCTTGTTGGTCGGAATGACCACGACTTCCAACTTGTAGATCTTGTCGAACTCAGGCGCTTCCGTTTCGGCCGTACCGGTCATGCCGGCCAGCTTCTTGTACATGCGGAAGTAATTCTGGAAGGTAATGGTGGCGAGGGTCTGATTCTCGCGTTCGATCTTCACACCTTCCTTGGCTTCGATGGACTGGTGCAGCCCGTCGGACCAGCGGCGGCCGGGCATCATGCGGCCCGTGAACTCGTCGACGATGATGACTTCTTTTTCGCGCGGATTGTCGTCCTTGGCCTTCACCACGTACTCGACGTCCCGCCGATAGAGCGAATGCGCTTTGACGGCGGTTTCGACGTGATGCTTCAGGTCCCAGTTTTCCGGGTCGGAGATGTTACCGATGCCGAGGAGCTTTTCGACCTTCTCCCAACCTTCGTCGGTAACGATGATGTTCTTGTGCTTCTCGTCGACCACGAAATCGCCCGTGTAGATCTTGGGCTCGCCGGGCGGCACTTCGACCTCCTCACCCTTCTCCAGCTTCGGGATGATGCGGTTCACGCGGTCGTACTTGTCGGTCGACTCCTCGCTGGCGCCGCTGATGATCAATGGAGTACGGGCTTCGTCAATCAGGATCGAATCGACTTCGTCGACGATGGCGAAGTTGTGCACGCGCTGCACGCAGTCCTTCAGATCGAACTTCATGTTGTCGCGCAGGTAGTCGAAGCCGAATTCGTTGTTGGTGCCGTATGTGACGTCAGCCGCGTACGCTTCGCGGCGCTCTTCATCGTCAAGATCGTGCACGATGACGCCGACACTCAGCCCGAGGAAGGTGTAGAGCTTGCCCATCCACTCCGAGTCGCGCTTGGCCAGGTAGTCGTTGACCGTGACCACATGCACGCCGCGCCCGCTGAGCGCGTTGAGATATACGGGAAGGGTCGCGACCAGCGTTTTGCCTTCGCCGGTCTTCATCTCAGAAATCCTGCCGGAGTGCAGCACCATGCCACCGATCAGCTGCACATCGAAGTGGCGCATGTTCAGCACACGCCAGCTGGCCTCGCGGCAAACTGCAAAGGCCTCCACCAGCAGATCGTCGAGAATCTCTTTCAGCGCCAGATAGCGCTCGGCTTCGATCGCCTTCTGGCGGTCGGGATCGGCATCGGGCTCGTCGGCGATCTTGGGCAGCTGCTCCTGGATCCGCTGCCGGAACTCGTCGGTCTTGGCGCGCAGCTCGGCGTCCGACAGCTTCTTCATCGCGGGCTCGAGCGCATTAATGGCCTCGACCTGCGGCATCAGCCGCTTCACTTCGCGCTCGTTCTTGGTCCCGAAGACCTTGGCTACTAAGGTGTTAATCAAATCTGGGTTCCTTCAAAAAGGGACACACGTTCCCCACAGTATAAAGCTACTCAAGCCTAGCATATTGGATGCGACAGAAATGGCGGGAGCACCGGTGCCAATGTTGCTATAGAAACGGGTTCTCCACAACTAGATCACCTAATCGCTGCCCATGTTGCAGATCCTCGCTGTACAGCACTTTGCAGCCCCCTTGCTGGGCTGCGGCAATAATGAGCGAGTCATACCAGCCAAACTGATGCGCCGCTTGCATGCGCAGGCCTTGCATCGTCAGCGCGGGCGACCAAGATACCGCTGCAATGGGAAAGAGCGCGGTCAGCAGGAACGATTCCAAGTCTGACCGCGTTATAGACACTCGAAATCCACGCAGCGCAACGTTAGTGAATTCCTGAACCACTTGATAACTCACCACGGCACGTTTCTCAGAGACTCCCTCAGCAATCAACCGCTGCGCAACCTTAGCCTTTTTCGGGCTTGTTTGGTCGAACGCGTAAACAATCACATTCGTGTCCAAAAAAGATTTAACGTTCATTCATCTCGTCCCGGGTGAATTTCCGGCCGGCATCCACATATCTCAGCCTCTCAAACAATGTTTCGATTTCCTGTCGGGTAACAGTGCGGGACGCATACCAATCGAGCCACTCACGAAAAGCATCATTCAGAGTCTTGTGTTCAGCACGGGCGACCTCGCGAGCGCGCTCGATGGCACTAGGATCGGCGCTGAAGGTAATGTTTCGCACGAACACAGTGTACACTATTTCAGTGTACAAAATCTCGTCGTTGGCGTGCACCGCAAGATATTGATTTGAAAGGGTCCCGAAGCACTGTTGATCAGCTTCCTGCTGATGCCACCTTCAGGTATATTTTCCCCGCCCCTCATGCCCACTTTTTACGACCAGTTTGTCGAAGCCGAGCAACGCGGCCCCCAAAACATTGCCCTCGAAATCCAGCGTAAAGATGAGGTCGAGAGTTACACCTACGCCGAGACCCGCAAGATGTCCGAATCGGTCGGCCGGTGGCTGATCGAGAAAAAGCTCCCCGCAGGCGCGCGCGTCGCGCTCTTTGCCGACAATCATCCGCGCTGGGTCACCGCCTACCTTGGCGCCATCGCCGCCGGGTACACGGCCGTCCCGCTCGACACCGCATTCCACGCCGACCAGGTCACCAAGCTATTGAAAGATAGCGGCGCTTCCCTGCTCGTCACCGACGTCAAGCACCTCGCGACCGCCCGCCAGGCCGTCGAAGGCCTCAACGTGCAGTTGGTACTTACCGATCCCACTTCCCTGAAATCCGCAACCGGCACAGAAGACAACCAACCGAAAGCCAGCTGGGTCGGCGATCTCGATGCGATCTTCGCCGCCGGACCAGCCAACTTTCGCGCCGTCGAAGCGCCCGCCGACACCGTCGCAGCTTTGCTCTATACGTCTGGCACGACCGCTGACCCGAAAGGCGTCCAACTCACGCACGCCAACATGCTCGGCGAGGTCAACGCCGTCTTCGGACTTCTGCAGATCGGCCCCACGGACGCCGTACTCGGCATCCTGCCCATGTTCCACGTGCTGGCCCAGATGGCCAACTTGATGCTCCCGCTAGTGAAAGGCGCGCGCGTCGTTTATCTCGAAACGCTCAACACCACCGAACTCTTGCGCGCTCTCCAGGAACGGCAGATAACCGCCTTCGCCGTCGTCCCGCAATTCTTTTACTTGATTCACGAGCGCATCTTCAAAGAGGTCAGCAAGCGTGGCCGCATCGCCGAATCGGCCCTCCGTTCGCTCATGAACATGAACCGCTTTCTGGGCCGCTTCAAACTCAACGCCGGCAAGCTTCTGTTCGGGAAAATTCACGCGACCTTCGGCGCCCGGATGCGCTACCTCATCACAGGCGGCTCGCGCTTTGATCCCGTGATTGCCCGCGACTTCCACGACTTCGGCATCGACCTCCTGAATGCCTACGGTCTCACCGAAACCTCGGCATGTGCTTTTCTCAACCCGCCGGGGCACGTCGTCATCGGCTCGGTTGGCCCGCCTCTGCCAACCATTGAGTCGAAGATTCTCGATCCCCAATCTTCTGAAGAGGGCGGCCCACCCACTGGCGAAATCCTGATCCGCGGCGCCATCGTCATGAAGGGCTATTGGAATCGTCCCGACGCCACCGCCGAAGCGATCAAAGACGGATGGCTGCACACAGGCGACCTCGGCTACTTCGATTCCGGCGGCAATCTCTTCATCACCGGCCGGCGCAAGGAACTCATCGTTCTCGCGAACGGCAAAAACATCTATCCAGAAGAAATCGAGACCCAATATCTCAAGTCCCCCTACATCAAGGAAATCTGCGTGATGGGCCTGGAGGCCAAGCCGGGCGACCCGAGTTCCGAGCGCCTCTACGCCGTCGTTGTCCCGAACTTCGACGTGCTCAAGGAACGCAAGGTCGTCAACGCGAAAGAAGTCATTCGCTTCGATATCGAGGGACTCTCCCAGCAGCTCGCCTCCACGAAGCGCATCGGCAACTACGAAATCTGGCAGGAAGACCTTCCGCGCACCACCACCCGCAAACTCAAGCGCTTCGAGATTGAGAAGCGCGTGCGCGCCAATCAGGCCAAAGGCACGTCGGCCGAATCCGATGTCCCTGCGCAGAAGCCACTCACGCCCGAAGACGAAGCCTGGCTCGAAAAACCCGAAGTCCTGCGAGCGCTCGGCGTCATTAAGCAGGGCTCTCGCAATGCACCGGACCGAGTTCTGCCCACCGACAACCTCGAACTCGACCTCGGTTTCGACTCGATGCAGCGGGTTGAACTGCTGGTCGAGATCGAAAAAGAACTCGGCGGCGACGTCGAGGAAAACCAACTCGCCGAAATCTACACCGTGCGTGATCTGGTGAATGCCGTTCTCGAAAGCGCGGCCAGCGGCAAGACCGTCTCCAAGGCGCAATTCGCTGGCTGGAGCGCCGTGCTGCGCGAAGATCCCACTGATCCCGACGTGCTCGAACTCGCCCGCCCGCATCCCATAGTCGAAGGCTTCTGGTATCTTGTGACGCGCGGGCTGCAGCTGATCGCGCGCGATCGCTTTCACCTCACTGCCTCAGGGCTCGAGAAGCTCCCAAAGACCGGCACCTATATTCTTTCCTCGAATCATCAAAGTTATCTCGATCCGGTAGTCCTGGCCTCAATCCTGCCGCGCAATGCCTTCGTGAACTCCTTCGCCGTCGGCACCAGCGAAATCTTCGGCGCAGGAATCATGCGAAAGTTGGCAAAGGCCGTGCGCGTGGTGGTCGTCGATCCGGACGCGAACCTGATTCCGGCAATGCGCGCCGGCGCCTTCGGCCTGAGCCACGGCCGCAACCTCATCCTTTACCCCGAAGGCGAGCGCAGCATCGACGGCACTCCGCGCACCTTCAAAAAAGGCGCCGCCATTCTTTCCGTACACATGCAGGTACCGATTGTGCCGATCGCGATCGAGGGCTTCCACGACGCCTGGCCGCGCGGCAAAAGTTTTCAGAAGTTTGCCCCGTTGAGAATGACAATCGGCGATCCCATCTACCCGCCGCCCGAGTCGCAGGCTTCTGAGCAAACCTACGCAGCACTCATCGCCAAGGTGAAAGACCGCGTGGTCGAAATGTGGAAGGAACTGCGCGGGGAAGAACTGGAGGCCTTGGCCGAAGCGAAGGCAGCTGACTGAGGTTGCTACCTCAGATTGACGCCTGTCTATTGCGTGACCGAGACCGTGGATACGCCCCAACCGACCTCGTCCCGATTAAAGTAAACGGCCAGTCTCGCCCGAGCTTCTGGCAGATCAAAGATCAGTTGACGAGATGGTGCGCTACTCTGAAAACTCGGCACTGGATCGAGCCAGATCAGCGAAGCCCTCGTGGTATCCCGCATTACCGGACAGACTTCATTCGGATTCGTCTGGAGCCGCTCTCGCACGATTTGCTCACATTGATTCGTTCTCAAATCGTGAATCAGCTGTTCTGCGTTGTGCTCATCTGCCCTGTCCCGAAACGGATTTAAAAGTGCAACGGCTGTTCCTTGAGGCACTTCGGCAGGAGATGCTCCGTAATAGTAGAGCACGCATCGATCACCACGATGCGTATACGAAAGACCGAATAGTCCGACCGTCAGCGCACCCACGCCAAGAAGTACCATCACTTTTGCCGCGCGATTTTGAAGGACTGCCAGTACCTTCACTTCGCCCTCGGATGCGTCTGGTCATACACCGCCAGCACATGCTTCATCGAAAGCTGCGTGTAGCGCTGGGTCGTAGCCAGCCGCTCGTGCCCGAGCAATTCCTGGATCGCCCGCAGGTCTGCACCTTCCTCCAGCATGTGCGTGCCGAAAGCGTGTCGCAACGTATGTGGATGCACATCCGGTGACAGTCCCTTGGCAACGGCGATTCTCTTGACGATCCGTCCCACGCTCCTCACCGTCAACCTCCCGCCGCGTTGGTTAAGCAGAAGGGCTGGCGATGTCTTCTTCGTTTCCGTGAGCAACTTCATCCGCTCCGGAAGATAGGCGCGCAGCGCCGAGGCTGCCGATCCTCCGAAGGGAACGTAGCGCTCCTTCTTCCCTTTTCCGCGAATCAGGATGGCCTCGTTGCTCACGCGGATGTCGTCGACATTGATGCCGATCAACTCCGAGTTCCGGATCCCGCACCCGTAGAGCAATTCCAACAGCAACCGATCGCGCTCGGGAAAAGCAGCAACCTCTGGCATCGCCCCGTCAAGCACGCAGTTCATCTCTTCGATGGTCGGCACGCGCGGCAGCTTTTTAGGCAGTTTCGGGGTCGCCACCAGCTTTGCCGGATTCTGCTCCACCACGCCTTCCTGCGCCAGCCACCGGTAGAGTGACCGCACCGCGGCCAGCGACCGTGCCACCGAAGCCTTGCTCAATCCTTTTTCGTAGAGATGCGACAAAAATCCGCGAACCGCGACGTGGTCGATCTTCTTCCATTCCCGCGCCCCCACGTAGCTGGCAAAGTTCTCCAAGTCCCCGGCGTATGCCTTGATGGTATGCGCCGAAGCATTCCGCTCCCGCAACACGCGGAGAAACTCATCGGTAGCTTTCTCAACCGTGGTGCGCTTCTCGTTTGATCTCTCGCTCATTCAAATCGCCAAAACTCTTTTCACCAAGAGTCCCAGAGACACCGAGGAAGGCAAGGTCTTCTGCGTATGGATTTCGAATTTCCGACCACTCAACGAAAAACGTAGAGATGAAGGCTCTCAGAAATCCTTGGCTCCAGGTTTTCTCTGTGCCTCCGTGTCTCCGTGGTGAATCAAGCTTTTGCCTTCGCCCGCGGATGATGCTTCTGATACACCGTCTTCAACCGGTCCAATGCCAGGTGCGTATAAATCTGTGTCGTGGAAATATCCGCATGCCCAAGAATCGTCTGCACGGTGCGCAGATCGGCCCCATTTTCCACCATGTGGCTCGCACAAGAGTGTCGCAACATGTGGGGCGACGCCTTTCGCCCCGATGCCGCTGATGCCGCCTTCACCATCTGCCACACCCGCTGCCGTGTCAACTTGTGGGCTCCCCGCGCCAGAAACAGATAGGGCGAATTTCTCCCCGCTGAAAGCACCGGGCGCCCTTCCGCGAGATAACTCCCCAGCGACTGCTGCGCCGACTTCCCCAGGGGCACGATCCGCTCCTTGTCGCCCTTGCCGCGCACCAGCACGTACCCGGCTTCCAATTTCAAATCTTCAAGCTTTGCTTGAACAATTTCCGATACCCGCAGCGCCGCCGCATAGAAAACTTCCAGCATTGCCCGATCCCGCGACGCGATCGCATGGGACATCTTCGAATCCGAAGCCGCCTGTGGCGCAGCCAGCGTCTTCTCCATCTCATCGCGGGCCAGCGCTTTCGGAAGCACCTTCCACTGTTTTGGCGAATCGATGTTCAGCGTCGGATCGTGATCAATCTTCCCGTCCACCAGCAAGTGCCGGTACAAATGCCGCAGTGCCGAAAGCTTCCGTCCCACTGAGCGCCCATCGACACCATTCGAGAATAGTTGCTGGATAAAATCGCGCACATGGATGCGTTGCGCAGTCGCGAGCAGGCGTCTGCGCTCCTCGAGGAACTCAGCAAACTGGCAGATGTCAGTGCTGTAAGCGGAAACGGTTAGGGACGCCAACCCCTTCTCGACCTTCAGGTAGTCGAGAAACGCCGACAAGACGCGCGCATTGGCTTCCGCAGACATGCAAGTGTGGGGCGGACACTCCTGTCCGCCTCTCCAAGCCTAATACGCATTATCGGACACAGCAAAGTGCCAATACCGGTCCGTATTGGAGAAACTATCCCTGCACTAGCGCGTGCCAATCCCCGGCGGAAGCTCCACCACATCCGCAGTCAAGCCTCTCTTCGCGATCTTTGCGCAGCCTTTGCGACCTTAGCGGTTAAGAGCTTTTTCCACTGAAAGCCCCCAGCAACTCCCGCGCATAAATCGCACCTTCCGGCGTTTCCTCATGCTTGAAGTATGCGAACACATCACGCTCCGCTGCCAGATGCTGCTGAATCCGTTCCACCATCGCCGCCCGTTCGTCCGGCGGATAGTTCGGCTTGCGGAACCGGTAATACACAAAATCGCCGGTGACTACCTCAGGCGTAGTCATCTCCTCGGTTTCGGCCACGCACAACGCAGCACCACATTCCCGCAAAGCCGCAAACACATCGTCGTGAAACCAGGAAGCATGCCGGAACTCGAAAGCTGACTGCAGCGCGCGAGGCAGTGCCGCAAGAAAGCTTTTTAATACCTCAAGATCCACTTTAAGGTTAGGCGGCAACTGAAACAGCACAGGACCAAGCTTCCGAGCGCTGGCCAGCGGCTCGATCGTCCCAAGGAAACGCGGCAGAAAATCCTCCGTCCCCTTCAACCGCTTGATGTGAGTAATCACCTGGTGGGCTTTAATCGTGAACCGAAAACCCTCAGGACTGTCTGCCATCCACTTGGCGAGCGTAGTCTCTTTCACCAGCTGACGGAACGTGAAGTTCACTTCCACCGCATTCAGCTGCGTCGCGTAGTGGTTAAGAAATTTCGCCTGCGCCAGTTTCTGCGGATAGAAATCCGGCTTCCAACTCGGATAAGCCCATCCTGAGGTGCCTGCAAACAGTTTCGCCATTGACGCTCGTGTGGGGCGGACACTCTTGTCCGCCTAAGATTGGCAAACAAATTAAGCGCTTCAACTTTGTTCTTTGGTCCGCGGATTATACCGCCCGTCGTTTCTTCCCCTCGGCCTTCGCTGCCACCTTCTTTTTAGCAGCCCTGCTCTTGTGGGCGGACTTCTTCGCGCCCCGCGCCGGTCGGGCCGGCACCTCTTCGGCCTGCGCCGCCAGATCCACGATCTCCGGCTGCGGAGCAGCCACAGCCGCCCGCAGATCCGGCAACTTCTGTTTCAACTCCAGCACCGGCGCATGCAGATCTCCCATCTTCTCAAAGCGCTCGATCACCTTCGGTGCCTCAAACACGAGCAGCCCCGCATCTTTCTTCTTCAGCGCCTTCTCAACCTCTTCCCAAGAAACGGGCGTTGACACGGTGGGATGCTCGCGCGCGCGCAATGAGTACACCGACACCGTCGTCTTGTGCTCGTCATTCTGACTCCAGTCGACGAACACCTTGCCCGTGCGCACTTCTTTCTTCATATCGGAAACAACGAGCTCCGGATGATCGTGTTCCAGCAAGCGCGCCAGTGCATTGGCAAATGGCTTGGTGACGTCATAGGTAGTCGCCGTATTCAGCGGCACGTACACCTGCAACCCCTTCGACCCCGACGTCTTCGGAAAGCACTGCAATCCCCAGTGCTCGAAAATCTCCCGCAACCACAACCCGACCTGGCAGCACTGCACAATATTCGCAGGCGGCCCCGGATCCAGATCGAACACCATCATCGTCGGGCAGTTGATATCCTTCGCCAACGCCAGCGACGGATGAATCTCGAGCGACGCCAGGTTCGCCAGCCAGGTCAGCGTAGGCAGATCCTCCACCAGCAGATAATTAATGTGCCGCCGATTGTGCCGGCTCCACACGGGCGCCGTCTGAACCCAGTCCGGCCGATGCTTGGGCGCATTCTTCTCGTAGAAATATTCCGAGTCCACGCCATCGGGATACCGCTTCATCGTCACCGGCCGTCCCTGCAAATGCGGCAACAGCGCGGGCGCAATGCGAGCGTAGTAGTCAATCACCTGCCCCTTGGTGAACCCGCTCGCTGGATACAGAACCTTGTCGAGATTCGACAGGTTCAGCCGCTTCCCCTCAACCTCCACCACCGGCGAAATCGCCAAGCCGCCTCCCTTGGGCACCTAGCCTCCTCGTGCCGCTGTGAGAGTATAGCGGCGCTTGCCTGGTAACGCTCTTCATACGATGCAACTCCGATCCGGAGCGGATAGCAACTTTCGTGAGTGGGTCATGGGCCGCAACTGGCCCAGACGAGGACACCACAAGCTAGAGGAATCCTCTATTATCTATTTCCGTAAATGGCCGAGCCGTCCGGAGGAATCGGTGATTTCAAAACAGCAGATTGATCGCCGCACGTTTATGAAGATTGGCGGCACAACTTTCGCGGCGGGTCTCGTCGTCCCCGCGCTCGACGCTCAAACTGAGTCCCCCGGCGCAACACCCTACCCCGTCAAGTGGTATCCATTCACGGGTCATCCAGACTCGGATACCTGCTGGTCGCTTTCTGTCGGGCCCGATGGTCGCATCTACGCGGCGGCTTGTGCCGAGAGCGTACCCGGGGGCGTGGTCAAGCCCGTTCGCTACAACGAAGAGCGCGATGACCTGGATTACCTATTCAATCTCGCCGAAATGGTCGACGATCCCGGCACTTCGGGCCGAGCTTCACAATGCAAGATTCACTACAGCTTCGTTCCGTCGATGCACGATGGTGTTCTGTATATGGCGACGCACCTTTCCGGTCCGCCGATCGATCTGCCCCGTTATTCTCCCTGGTATTCCTGGCACGATGCAAAGCGCTGTTTTCGCGGCTCGGCACTGCTGGCCTTCGACACACGCAACGATCGCGTGCTTTGGTGGGACACGCTGATCCCCAAAGAAGGCTGCCGCTGCCTGCTGCACGATGAGGAGCGCGGCCTGCTCTACGCCATCAGCTATCCACGCGATCACTTCATCATCTACGATCTTCACACTCGCAAGCGGCGTGATCTGGGACGCATCAGTTCGATCAATCCGCAAACGCTGTTCCTCGACAAGCAGCATCGTGTCTGGACCAGTAGTGACTACGGGCGGTTGGTGCGCTATACGCCCGAAAGCGACCGCCTGGAGATCTCTCCCGGTAAGCTGGCCCATAATGCGAATTATCAGACCGGCTGGCATAGCGTGTTCTATGACGTGGCACCATCACCCGACCGTGAATGTGTCTACGCTTCCACCTGGTGTCCAAACCCTCGTCTGATGCGCATCTGGCCCAATGAGGGCGAGTGGCCACGAGTCGAGGATCTTGGACCGGCGACACAACCGCGCGATCCCGCGTTTCCCATTGATATGTACACGGACCACTGTGGCGGGCTGACGTTCGCGGGCGATGGGAAGCTCTACTACGTCGCTTCCCGCTGGCGTGATCCGAAATACAACCCCATGCCCGGTTCCGGCAAGCAGATGCAAGGCGTGGTTTGGCGGCTCGATCCCCAAACGCTCAAGCGTGAGGAAGTAGCTCAGCTCAAGCATCCCGCCGGGTTTGCGCATTACGTATCTCGCGGTGCCGTGGATCATAACGGCGACCTGTTCTTCGGCCACGTCGGAAATCACCCTTCCGGCATCTTCAAGGTTTCCCTGCCGGCCGATCGTAAAAAGAAAAACGCACACCTTCCCATCCGAATGTGGGGGTAAGCGAGGACTCATGACCATGCAGTCCAAGGGCAGATTCGATCCCAACTCTTCTGCGATTAAGGCGTATCAAGAGGAACTCGCTCACCAGTTTGTTCGCGAGGGCATGATGGTCGCGTTCCCAACCTGCCTGCCCGGAATGACTTTCCCGATCGTCCACGACGAGTGTCGGATCACCGCGCTCGATATCGATTCCGCGGGACATATATATGGCGGAACTAGCGGGCGACAGGCTCACCTGTTTGCCGCCGCGTTCCATGGACTGACTGGTGTTGTGTTGGATGTCGGCGTTGTCCCTGGTGGTATTGCCTCGATGGCCGTCTGTTGTGTCAAAACCCGCGTCTTCGCGTTCGTAAACGGAGCGCGCGGTGGCCGCGTGATCGCGATCCCGCCCATCGACCTGGCGCAGGACTGGATCCAGGAGTGGGGCCTCGACCCTCCAGTTCTCCAGGACCTCGGCGAGTGCGTTCCTGAGGAGCCCGTTGTTCACGCCGTCTGCGACCCGTCCCGGGGAATCGTGGTCGGCGTCACTGCCCGTCATTTATTCACAGTGGAAGTCGAGTCGGCAAAAGTTACGGTTGTCGGAGAAGTCTCTGGCCGCGGTCAGCTCGCAATGAGCAGTTCCGGAGTGTTCGGACAGGATGAGGATGCGCGGCTATGGCATTTTGATCTGCCGTCCGGCAAGATCCGCCGCGGTGCCGTCGATTTGCCCGAGGGCGATTGGACCGATCCTCTGCGCTGGGCTCGCGGTGGTAATGCCAACCAGTTGCTTACGACCGATGCCACCGGGCACCTATTCGCTTTCGACGCGGAAAAAGGCTTCCGCTTGCTCGGCAAAGCGCATCTGGCACCTGTCGGACCGATGGCAGTGACTCCGGATGGCAGGCTTTTTGGATTTTGCGGAACGGAAATGGCGAATCTCTTCTGTTGCGACACCATCTCCGGCAGTGTGAGCAATCTCGGGGTGGCCGCTTCCGTTCTTGAGAAGCGACGCTACGGCTATCAGTTCGGGGATGCCGTCACCGGCCCGGATGGTGAAATCGTCTTCGGCGAAGACGACAACGACGGTCATCTCTGGCTCTATTTTCCGAAGATCAAACGCACCGGTACACCTTTGTAATTGACTCGCTGCAGACACCGCATCGTGTTAAAGCCTGGCCGTTCCGCCGCCAGCCCGGTTTCTCCTTCTTAGCCCATTCCCGACGACTAGCGACTGACGACTGGTTTGACATCCCCCTTCCCACCCACGTACTGTGGATTTCTTCCCGGTTTCTGGCCCGTCCAATCAAGGGATGCTGTTTCGTGAACCCATATCCACCTGCAGTGGAGGTCCGATGAAGCAAGTAGCTGTTCGCGTGTCCGTACTGATCTTCCTTCTTATTACCATTGCCGCCGCTCAGGACGTAGCTTCCTTCGAAAAACGCACCACCGTCAAAACGCTCCCCAACGGTCTCACCGTCGTCATCCTCGAGCGCCCGGAAGCCCCGGTGTTCTCGTTCTTCACACACGTCGACGCCGGCTCCGTTCAGGACCCTATGGGCAAAACCGGCCTGGCCCACATGTTCGAGCACATGGCCTTCAAGGGCACCGACAAGATCGGCACCACCGACTACCCCGCCGAGAAGGGAGCTCTCGCCAAGGTTGAGGTCGCGTATGCCAACTACATCGCGGAGCGCGACAAGCGCATTGGCCGCGACGACAACAAGCTCAAGGAACTTGAAAAATCCTGGAAAGACGCCATCGCGGACGCGCAGAAATACGTCAAGCCCAACGAATTTGGCGAGATCGTCGAGCGTGAAGGCGGCGAGGGCATGAACGCCAACACCAGCGATGACGAGACCAATTACTTTTACTCCTTTCCTTCAAACCGCCTCGAACTCTGGGCCTATCTCGAATCCGAGCGCTTCCTTCATCCCGTCATGCGCGAGTTCTACAAAGAACGCGACGTCGTCATCGAAGAGCGCCGCATGCGCACCGACAGCAATCCCGTCGGCCGCCTGGTCGAGCAATTCGTCAACGCATCGTTCCAGGCGCATCCGTACCATCGCCCGACCGTCGGCTGGATGTCGGACCTGAACTCCTTCTCGGCAACCGACGCGCAGAACTTTTTCGACCAGTACTACATCCCTTCGAACATGGTTATTGCGGTCGTCGGCGACATCAAGGCCGCTGACGCCATGCCGATCATCGAAAAATATTTCGGGCGCCTGACCACCAAGCCCACACCCGACGAGCGCACCACCACCGAGCCCCCGCAGAATTCCGAGCGCCGCGTTGTGCTCCGCCAGGCAGCGCAGCCCTTCTACATCGAGGGCTATCACCGACCCGACTACCGCAATCCCGACGACGCGGTATACGACGCCATCTCCGACCTCATGTCCAACGGTCGCACCTCGCGGCTCTATCGGGCCCTGGTTCGCGACAAGAAAATCGCCGCCTTCGCCGCAGGATTCTCCGGCCTCCCAGGCAACAAGTATCCGCACCTGTTCTCGTTTTATGCCGTGCCCGTCCCGGGCCACACGCCGCAGGAGCTAGGCGACGCCATTCACGCCGAAATTGATCGCATCAAGAAAGAAGACATCACCGACGACGAATTGAAGATGATCAAGACGCGCGCGAAAGCCGACCTGATCCGCGGCCTCGGCGACAATCAGGGACTCGCGCAGCAACTCGCCATCTACCAGTCGCGCTACGGCGATTGGCGCGAGTTGTTCAAGTCAGTCGACCGGATCGACAAAGTCACCAAGGCCGATATTCGCCGAGTAGCGAACCAGACCTTTTCGGAGAGCAATCGCACCGTGGGCATCAACGAAACCATAAAAACCGCAGGCCCGACGGCGGGAGGTGCACAATGACAACGACCTCCCGAATCAATCACCTGCTCTCTTCTCTCCTTGCCCTCCTCGCGCTTCTGGCGATCGTCTCTGTCGCGCCCATCTCTGCCCGTGCGCAAACCAGTTGGCAGCAGATCCCCATCCCACCGCTGCCCGCGTTCCATCCCGCCGAACCGAAGCGCATCGCCCTGCCCAATGGCATGGTGATCTTCCTGCAGGAAGACCACGAACTTCCGCTGATCGATGGTTCCATCCGCATCCGCGGCGGCTCGCAGCAGGAGCCCGCTGCCAAAGTCGGCCTCGTCGATCTCTATGGCGAAGTCTGGCGCACGGGCGGCACCAAGACGCAGACCGGCGATCAGATGGACGACTATCTCGAAGCGCGCGCCGCAAAGGTCGAGACCGGTGGCGGCGGCGACTCCACCTCCATCGGCTGGTCGTGTCTGAAAGCCGACTACGACGACGTCTTCAAAATCGTCCTCGACCTCCTCCACAATCCCGACTTCCGCGCCGACAAGCTGGAACTCGCCCAGAGCCAGTTCGAAGAATCCATCGCACGCCGCAACGACAATCCCTCCTCGATCGCCGCACGCGAATCGATCAAGCTTGCCTACGGAACCGACAGCCCGTACGCGCGCCAGCCGGAATACGCCACCATTCTCGCGGTCAAGCGCGACGACCTTCTCAACTGGCACAAGCAATATGTTCAGCCCAACAACATGATCGTCGGCATCAGCGGTGACTTCGATTCCGCCGCCATGGAAGCCAAGCTGAAAGCTGCGTTCGCATCCTGGCCAAAGGGTGCGGCGACTCCTAAAACGAAAATCGAAATCCATCCTGCCAAGCCCGGCTATTACCTGGTCAGTAAAGACGACGTGAACCAGTCGAACGTACGCATGGTTGCGCCCGGCACCGACCGCCGAAATCCTGACTACTTCGCCATCGAAGTCTTCAACGAAGTCATGGGCGGCGGCTTCTCTTCCCGCCTCGTGCAGGACATCCGCACTCGTCTCGGCCTTGCCTACTCCGTGGGCGGCGGCATCGGCACCTCGTTTGACCACCCCGGCGTAACGCGCTTCGTGTTGGGCACCAAGAGCGAAAGCACTGTCCAAGCCGTTCAGGCAGTCTTCACTGACGTCGACGATTTGCAGAAAAAGCCCATCACCGACGATGAAATCAAGCGCGCCAAAGACTCCATCCTCAATTCCTTCATCTTCAACTTCGATACGCCCGACAAGGTTCTGCACGAGCGCATGGCCTACGAGTTCTACGGCTATCCCCTGAATTTTCTCGAGCAGTACCACGCCGGCATCGAAAAGGCGACAGCCGCCGAGGTCAACCGCGTCGCCCTCAAGTACCTGCACAAGGATCAGCTTGCGGTACTGGTGGTCGGCAATCCCAAGGACTTCGACAAGCCGCTTTCGGACCTAGGCGCAGTTACAAACATCGACATCACGATCCCGCCGCCACCCGGTGAGCAACCGGCAGCGTCAGGCAGCGCCGCTGGAGACGCCAAGCCCGAGGCCGCCGCCCCATCCGCGCCCGCTGCTTCGAACGCAGAAGGCAAAGCGCTTGCCGCCAAGGTCGCCGAGAAAATGGGCGGCTCTGAAAAGTTAAAGTCTGTCCATTCCATGCAAGCCAAGCTCGCTCAGCAGTCAAAAGACGAGCCCGCCTCTGAAATGCAACTCACCGTCCTCTATCCCGATCACATGCACCTTGCCATGGAATCTCCCATGGGACCGATGACCGTCGTCTTCTCGCCCACCGGAGCCTTCATGTCGGCCCAAGGACAGGTGCGCCCTATTCCATCCTCTGCTGCGAAGGAGAGCCTCGATCAAATCAAGCGCGATCCGACTTTCATCGCCGCTCATACAGACGACCCGAAATTCACGTTCACCGCTAACGGCTCAGAGAAGATCAGCAATATCGACGCGAAAATTATCGACATCAACGCCGACGGCACCGCCGTCCGTTGGTACGTCGACCCAGCCTCAGGCCTGCTGCTGCGCGAGTCCTACACCGCGTCCGGTCAGGCGGGCCCATTCCGCGGCGAGACCGATCTCTCCGACTGGGAAGTCTTCGACGGGATCAACATCCCGACCAAGCACACCAATCGCCAGGACGGCAAGGACTCCAGCGTGGTCGTCTTCACCCAGGTCCGCATCAATCCCGATGTCGACCCGAAGTTATTCGACAAGCCCGCGGCGGGAGACACAGCAAAATAAAACGCGTCCCCGTGAACTAACCTTTAGTCTCTCCTCCCCTGCTAGCGTGTTACGCAGCTCGGCGACTTCTACTGTGGCTCCGACCTGGTCTATCCTCTTACTTGACGATCTATGTCGAGGCGAGAAGTTAAGCCAGTCACGGCTGGGGAGGATGCTCGAATGATGCAGACCGCCCTTCACGATGGTTCCTCCAGACAGTGCCTCCAGCAATGGATTCACGCCCTAGCCGCCATGTTGGTCGGCTCGGCATTCTTCGCGCTCTGGTTCTGGCTGCTCCCTGGATGGCTCGGCTTTCAGGTCGACAACGCAGGCGAGGCCCGCTGGCGCTGGCTGGCCGCGATCCCATCGATACTCGGATTCGCGGTCGCGCTCCGCTGTGTGTGGGATTTCGGCTGGACCGGGCGCGGCACGCCCGCCCCGATGATTCCGCCCCAGAGCCTGGTAGTCGTGGGATTTTATCGTTACGTGCGGAACCCGATGTATGTTGGCTTTGCGATCGGCTGGATCGGCCTGTGGATCGTCTTCGGTCATGCCAACCCGCGACTCATCGCCGCAGTCGCCGCCGCCGCGCTAGCTGTCCATCTCTTCGTTCTCTTTTATGAAGAACCCACGCTCCGCAAAAAGTTCGGCGCCGACTACGAACAGTACTGCCACAACGTCCGTCGCTGGTGGCCGCGCCTCAAACCGTGGACTCAGCCCTGACCGAGTTCTCACGCCCCCTCAATCACGCCCGCCACCGCCACATCAAAGTTCGAATAATATTTCTTCACGTCGCCCAGCCCCATATTTCTTGCGGAACCTCTCGACCACCGCCGCCACCTGCGCGGCATCAGTGATGGAAACAACTTTAACTTCGGTCTCCATGCCGTCCGTTTTGATCCGAATCTTCGGATTCTTGAGCACATTCTTGTACCACTGTGTGTCCGACCCCTGCACCGGCAGAAGATAGAGCTTGTCGTCAAAAACAAACCAGATCGGGAGGGAAATTGCGCGTCCCGACTTCCTGCCAATCACCGTGATCGTAATTTCGTTAGCCCGGGAAAGGCGCCCCTTCAGATCATCGTTGCGCGCTGGCATGTGCCCTCCTTCGGCGAACGGTCCATGCGGAACCGTATGGTTGTGTCCCAGGGCGACTTCAGTGTTCTCGGGTTGCGATGACTTTACGATGAGTTCCCCGCCCGAAAGGTCGTATGCCCACGCGGATCTTTGCCAATCGAGCTTCGCACAAGCGCGCCTGCCTCCATGCAGTCAGCCGACCAACAAGACACTACCGCCAAGCCGAAGCACTTTCCTGATGGTCCTATCCCAGTTTCGGCGAGCATCCCAGCTTTGCTCGCTTGAGAGCGCACGAAGGCGTTCGAAGTCGTCAGAACGACGCGGCGTGCCCATCTCCGACACCAAAGTACCGACACTTCTTCGTCCAACCCCCAATGCAGCGCATCAAAGCCTTGGAAACGCAGAATTTTCAACATTCCGCGATCCTCAACGACGAATGGACGGCAGGTGACGAAAGCTCTCGGCACACCGGCGATTTGACCTCGCTGCCCCCGTTGTGGATCATGGAGGTGGAATGGACGCGGAACAGACCATTGCCGACATCGAGTTGCTGGAACGCATCTTCGCGGCCCCAGACACCCGACCGCTCAACCTGAGCGATCTCGCGGCCGCAAATCGCCGGCACGACGAAAAATTGGCGCAAAGTCCCTGGTTCCGTCTCTGGCAGCAGTACGGCGTCTGTTGCCGCCCGTAGCCTCGTATTGTCCCCAACCGGCCGAAGCCGGTCCCCTGAACAAGTCGTCTTACTTCTTCTGTAAAACTGAAATTCCAGAAGGCCCCCTTCCGCCCGAAGCAAACGGAGAGCCCGCGAGAGCGGTCAGGGCTCCAGTCTGCGAATTGAATGTGAACACCGAAATGTCATTGGATGCGTTGCATACATAGATGTATTTGCCGGCGGCGTCGGCGGCGATTCCGGCCGGGCCGTTGATGCTGCCATGACCGCCGCTGGGGAAGGGCGAACCCGCCACCACCGACAACGCGCCAGAGGTCGAATCGAGAGTGAACGCGGATATCGTGGCGTCGGCGGTATTGGCAACGTAGACGAATTTGCCGGAGGGATCCAGGGTCAGCGAGGAAGGATCAGAACCGGTATGCGAGGTCGTCCCTGCGGCCGAGAGCTTTCCGGTCGCGTTGTCGAGACTGAAGACGGCGATCAGGCCGAAAGAGGTGCTGCTCCCGTTGCTGACCGCGATGATAAACTTCCCCGCCGGATCGGTGGTGATGCTGAAGCTGAATAGGTCGATGGGATAGACTGCGCCGGCGATAGGGCTCGCTGCACCAGTGGCGGGATCAAGCGTAAAAGCGTAGATGCTGGTGGCGGCGGACAAAGCGTTGCCCGTCACGTACAGGTACTTACCGGAGGGATCAATGGTGAGGGCGCCGGAATCGCTGACTGCAGCGTCGATCGGTAGCGGCGAACCGGTCAGATTGTGCAGGACTCCGGAAGCATCAATGGAGAACCCCCACAAATTGGCGGACGATCCGCTGATCGCGTAGAGATAGGCCCCAGTGGGGTCAATCGCGATCCCGTTAACGCCGCCTTCGACGGAGAAAGGCGAACCTGCAACCGGCGAGAGCGCGCCGGTGCCAGCGTTGATGCTGAAGGCCGAAATGTCGCCTGAAACGGTGTTCGCAACGTATAGGAAACTGCCCGTGGGATCGCCCTTCACCGCTCGAGAAGCGGACCCGGTGTTGTACGGGGAACCGGAAATCGCGGACAGAACTCCCGACGTCTGGTCGGAAGAGAGTGCGGAAACTGTAGAAGGGCTGCCCGCCGCATTGGCGGTGTAGACAAAATTGACTTTGCCCGTTGGCGGCGGAGGTGGGCCTGAACTGGATGAACTGGAACAGGCACTGAGAAACAGAATCATCGATGCAGCAAGCAACGATGGCAGAATGCGAACTGAACTACGCAGCAGACGAAGTGGGTGGCGCATAAGAATCGGGCCTCCTTTTTACGCTGGCGACGGCCCCTTGAGTTTCGTGAAAGCCCCCTAAGCACCGCAAGGACCTCCATTACAGATGTGAGTGGCAAGTTGGACTTGCACGGAGGAGAACTCCCTGTTCCGTGGTCTGAATCCGAAGTGCGCCACTGAGTGTGGTTCAGCCGGCGATAACTGGCAAGCGCACACACAATCGAGGGCGGCCGACGGCTCCCAAACTCCCTCCCGTGTTACGCGGGACTATACCGAAATTCTGAAGATCTGGTCCACCTGCTCGGGGAATACCGAGGCGAAAAATTTTTGCCACCGGCGTCCTTTGGCGCCACTACCTCCATCCGAAAGAAATCGCTTGGCCCGATGGGCGCCTGCCGCAAAACGAGCGGGCTGGGATGGAGAGATGACCCGTCAACGAAAGCTCTCCGACACACCGACGGGGGGCTTCTACGACGCTCACTTTTTTGGGTGGGCTGCTTGGTGCTCCAGGATTTTTTGGCGGGCTTGGAGCCACACATCACCCAGAAGATTCTTAGCTACTTTCTTAGTGTTCCAGAGCACCGCCTCCTGAAATCTGGGCGCGAAGTCACCGGCCACGATGCGGCCCGACCATTCGGGAGCATGAGCGCGCTTTACGCAGAAGCGCCCGAGCACCAGGCAGCCGTCTACCAGGTGCGTCTCGGTGGTAGGCTCGGAATTGAAAAGAAGCTTCATACCAGCACTGGCAGCGGCGACAGCTACGGCGCGCGAATAGTGACCTCCAGGAACGGACGCGACGGTAATCGGTGCGCCCAGGATGTCACTCAGCACGAGTGCGCTGCGATGCCATTCTTCATATAGCTGACCCGTAGAGCAATGGGCCATCAGCAACGGGTGGGAATAAGAGTGGCTGCCGATCACGTGGCCGCGACTGTGTAGCTCACGGATCTGCGCGGCGTCGAGAAAGCCGGCCGTTCCAACGCGGCCAGCGGTAATCAGGAAGTGGCCGCGCCAACCGAATTCCCCGAGCATGTCAGCAATGTGAGTGGCAGCACTTACTCCTCCGTCGTCAAAGCTGAGCAGGAAGCATGGACCATTGGTGACTGTTCCGGCGAGCAATTGTGGAGCGGTTGCAAATTGCCCTTTCAGCTTCCGACGAATGGCTTCGAGATGCCGGTGAAATGCAGTGCACTCCAGTTTATAAAGATCAGCGTCTGCGCCGACGAAGCCACTCTCGTCCCAGCGACCCTCAGAAACTGCGTCATGAAACAGCAGGGTCAACGCCTGCATCATTGCTTAGCTCGTTTCCGTGCTGCCTGCTTCCAGCCGAGGTAGCGCGTCAGCCAGGGCTGACCCCAGGCCCGAGACCGGCGTCCAGCGGTGTCGATCGTTGCAGCCGAACCGGCATGTATCTCTTCGAACTTAGAACGCAGGGAAGCCAGGTTATCGAAAACAACTCTTTCCTGGATGACGACATGGGAGTCCCGCAGTTCGTCATAGACGCAGCCATAATAGCCATAGACGGGCCCCGTGTCGACACCTACGTCTACTTTAAGAAGAGTCATGCCAACGCGGTCAAGGTCGTTTTCGGCAAGTGCCCAGAAACACCCATGGGCGTTGCGATACTCGGGGCAGATACCCGGATGCATGACGAAAGTCCCTCTCGAGGCGCTCCTGAAGATGTCTTTCTTTAGAATGCTCTTGCAGCGGGCGATGATAATGTCGGGCTGGATTTCGCGAAGCACTTGCAGGCATTCGGCACTATTCGGACTAGGGGTCGTCAGGACGCGGCAGGAGGCTGGAACAGCGGGGTACTGGGCGCTCAGTTCGGTGAGTTTGGCTTGAGTCCAGGCATGGTCGGCTTTCGCGAGAGTGAATCGATAGTAGATGCGAAAGGCCAAGACATCCAGGAACCGCAAACAACCGACACGTTCGATCTCGCGGCGAATGCGACGCCAGAGGCGGCCTTGCGGTTCCTGGACGTCGACGATCGCCCGCAGTTCCGAAAAGGATGCCAGCCAGCGGCTTAACCCAAACCGGTTCAGTGGTTCGTCATGATGACAGATCAGTACCGTGCGCATGCGACTCCCGGCGTTAGATTGTTATACTCCAGCCAAAGTTTGCATAGGCGTGGCATTGAGGAGGTTCCTTTCGGGCGAGGGTGCCCCAGTCAATCGCGATTTGTACGATGGAGTGGGGTTGCGATGCCATCGATACCTCGAGTTCTCAGCGATCAGTATGTATGGGCCACCCGCAGGAACTGAGTAGCTGAGTTTATTCTGAATGCTGTTCGGATTCGACTGACTTCGCGCCGCTTCCGGATGGAACTTCTTTGCGTAAATCAAATAGGACTGGCAGGTGTCTTGCTTAATTTTGGAGAGTGGCTCGTAAAATTTATTGACCTGGGACGTATCGCGGACGATAAAGGCGTACCACAGGGCGTGAAAGTAAGCGTAGCAGCGACCAAATTCTGACTTATTGGACTCAACGGATTCTTGAAAGGCAGCCGCATTGATAGAGCCCGACAGGTATTGGGCGAGGGCCGGCGCGGGGGTCGCTTTATCGCCGAAAGGCCATCGTTTGGCAAATGGCTGTCCCCGATCCTACACTTCAGGTAGTGTTACAGTCTGAAGATAGTTTCATTGAATCCACAATTTCCTTCGCTGTTTGTTCACAATTGACCATTCCGCTAGGTCGGTTTTGTGCCATTGTTTTTCATGCGCAAGAATCCCAGCCCAAAACAGATACTTGCTATCCGTTGTCCAACCTGTGGCGCTGCTCCCCGAGAGAAGTGCGAGCTTACTACGGGACTACGTCGTGCCGAGCCGTATCTCGGTCGCCGACTGACAGCAGCAGATTGAACTTATCGGCCTATTGCTGGACAAAATCACATCACGTTGCCGTATGAATGCCGTATGAATATTGCTTAACGTCGCGCTACCCGAAAAACATCAATGCGATAAGAAATCGTAATTGCTTCCGGCCCAGAACAGGCGGTAGACGCATAATCAAAAAACACGTGACCTGTCCGCTTTGCTGTCAATCTTGGCAAGGGCTCTCTCTACGCTGACCATTTGGCCAGAGGAGGCACTAGTCGAAGATATCCGGACTGCACTGCAATCACTCCGATTGTTCGTATATCTGGCCAATAGTGTGCCGCAAAGCGATGAGATTGCTACGGCAAGATTCCGTAGCTCGACTGCTTGGGTCTCTGGCAAGTTCTGCCTGATACAGCTTTAGAAGCAAGCAGCTTTGCCTGCCCAAACGTTCCCGAATATCCGATTCAATTTGTTCTTCAGACTTCATAATCTATTGTACGGCACAGTTCGAGGAAGAGTTCCCTTAACGAGGCTGCTCGTAGCTCGAGTTTCTCAAGCTGGCAGCCGACCTGCTGAGTCTTGCCCGCATGGTATAATGCAATTTGAGCTGGTTATCACCTTCTCCTCTTTCAGGTCTCCTGAACTAAGTCAGCCCATCTGAAGCTTTCTCCCCCTTAGGTACTCAGGAAATCGGGTTTGCAATGCCTTCCCCTGCAATTCTGCACGAGATTCAAAAACTCTACGATGCGAGCTACCGCCTGGAAGCACTGGCGGAGCAACATCCCTCCGCCTCACAAGCACTCCTGAACCTTTCCGCAAGTGTTCGTACCACTGCTACGTTGTTGGAGGTGCTGGTCGACGTAAGAATGGAGAGGGTCTTCGGATTACAGCCGGCAGATGCCTGATGAAGACCTACCCGTACCATTGGGGAGCATTCAAGCACTTTCGGCAGGAAATCTTTGCAGACTCCTTTAATCGAGTATCAATCACAGAAGAACGAAGGCACGGTGATCTTGTTCTTTGGAGAGTCGCGGTTAAGCCATCATTACAAATAGGCCCATAATCAACGGAAACGGCGCTATATCGGAACTGGGGAAGCAAGCAGAGGAGCGATTCGGCGTGTTTCCGAATTTCTTCCGCCTCGCGCCCGAAACACCCGAAATCACGGAGAAACTGTGGGCCTTTGCCCAAGCTGCCTACCTCGACAATCCCCTGCCTTCTCTTTTCAAAGAGCGACTTTTTGTTTATCTCTCTCGGTTCTGCGCGGTCCGCTATTGCGTTGCACGACACGTGGGATTCCTGACAGGACTTAGTCATCCCGCCGGTGATGCGAAAGCCCAGGTTCAAAGCGTGGAAAAAGTTATTAGATTGCTGCGACGACCATTTCCACGCGGAGGCGAACTAGAGTTGTGCCTGTCATTCTGCGCAACCTGCCCCACACCTTTTGTTGAACTGCCCAGTGCCGATTCCCAGATGGAAGATGCAATCTTGGCGCTTGCGAGTCATGTGTTTTTACAGACGCCCGCCGCGCCGGCCTGCTTCGATGCACTAAAACGACTGTTCGGCGCAGTGCGCTTTCAGTACTTGCTGCTACTCTTGGCGTTCGTAAGGGCGGCGCACTACTGGACTAAGGTCCATCCCGAAATCGAGTTTGAGGACGACATTAAACAGCTTCTTGCGACGCATGAAACGTTGGCAAACTGTATCCTCAACGATCCCGAAGCCAAATCTGACAGTGTCAGTCAATCGCTTTTGGACGAGTTGCCCGCATTGCGCCAGAAAGCCGATGGAGCCATCGGATTACTTGCTGCAATCGTAGATTCCTCCGATGATGCCATCGTCAGCAAGAGTCTGAACGGTGTAGTTAGCAGCTGGAACAAGGGTGCGAAACGACTCTTTGGATACACCGCCCAAGAAGCCATAGGTCAGAACATCTCATTCATCATTCCCGCCAACCGACGAGATGAGGAAGTGGGCATCCTTCAGCACATCAAACGAGGCGAACGGATCGAGCATTTCGATACCGTCCGTGTGTGCAAGGACGGTAGCGAACTTGAGATATCCCTCACGATTTCCCCCGTCATGGATGGGACAGGCAAGATCGTTGGAGCTTCGAAAATAGCGCGTAAGCAGGTTGAGCGGGAATTGCGGGAAAGCGAAGAGCGGTTCCGTATGCTGGCAGATGCTCTTGATACCCAAGTACAGTTTCGGACCCAAGAACTCCAGCGGAAACACGCAGAGATTGAGCAGCAGGCGAAACATCTTCGAGAAATGACCGGGCATTTGCTACAAACTCAGGATGAGGAACGCCGGCACATTGCGCGCGAACTTCACGACAGTGCTGGGCAGACCCTAGCTGCATTGGCGATGAAGCTTTCAGAGCTAGTGGAAAATACAAATCAGAATCCAGCCCGGCTCACCAAAAACGCCGACGATGCCCAAGAATTGGTTCGGCACTTGTCCAACGAGATACGCACGACCTCTTATCTCTTGCACCCACCGCTATTGGACGAATGCGGACTTGAGTCGGCGGTCAGCTGGTACGTACAAGGTCTGAAGGAGCGCAGCGGCCTTGAAATCGGTCTCAGATTTCCTGAAGACTTTGAAAGGTTGCCCCAGGAGATGGAACTCGTCATCTTTCGTCTTGTGCAAGAGTGTTTGACAAACATCCATCGTCACTCAGGAAGTAAGACCGCGCTGATCCAGGTTACTACCGAAGCCGGCAAAATATACGTAGAGGTTCAGGATCACGGCAGAGGAACGTCGCCAGAACGATTGGCCGAGATTCAGCACCAAGGCACCGGAGTGGGAATCAGAGGAATTCGGGAGCGAGTACGTCAGTTCCATGGCGAGTTAACTATCGAATCTGGCGACTCAGGCACAAGGATTTGCGCTTCCATGCCACTGATGACGCCTCCGGAGACGGAAGAGAGAACTACACGTGAGCCGCGCGCTGCACTGGCGCTTTTTCCCACCTATCGCTGACCTCGCACGTGCCGCTCCATTCATCCCGCGCTCGAACTTTCTCCTGACCCCTGCCTGCTGCCACTCTGGGCGGGATGGCGTCGGCCAAGGTCAAAATCGGGAAATCTGTCAGGGAGAGAGCATTTTGCCGTTTATACATAACACCTCTCCCGAACATTGACTCCTCCTCGCGCCCCGTTCTACCATAGGCGAACAAAAGGCGAACAACATGCCCACCCTCCCGCTCCTCCCCGATTCCGACCGCCCTAAACTCATCGGCATCGCTCGTCTCGCGGCTGAGGGAGAGTCCATCCGCGAAGGCCACAACATCGAGTATTTCACGCTGCCCACCCGCTCTCTGCTCAACCGCGTGGTCAGCAACCGCAACCTGCCTTTCACCTGGGCGATCAATCCCTACCGCGGATGCGAATTCGCCTGCAAATATTGTTACGCCCGCTACACGCACGAGTTCATGGAGATGACCGACGAGGATTTCGAGCACAAGATCTTCGTCAAGCAACACGCCGCCAACCTGCTTCGCCAGGAACTCAAGAAGGTCAAGCGCGGCGAAGAGATCGCCATCGGCACCGCCACCGACCCCTACCAGCCCGCCGAGCGCCGCTACGAAATCACGCGCGCCATCCTCGAGGAGTTCGCCCGCCACCGCGGGTTCGAGATCGGCATCGTCACGAAATCGAATCTGGTCGTCCGTGACGCCGAGCTTCTCCGCGAGATCGGCGCGCCACAACCGCCTCTTCGTCAACATCACCATCACCACCGTCAACACCGAACTCGCGCGCATCCTTGAACCGCGCGCCCCGCGGCCCGATCTGCGGCTCGAAGCCGTTCGCCAGCTGAACCTCGCAGGCGTCGCCGCCGGAGTCATCTGCGCTCCCGTTCTCCCCGGCATCACCGACAATCCCCGCGACCTCGAAGCTCTGGTCGAAGCCGCTGCCCAAGCCGGAGCAAAGTATCTCTTCGCCAACGCACTTTTTCTCAAGCCGTGCTCCGCTGCCATCTTCCTTCCCTTCCTCGAAAAAGAATTCCCTCACCTCGTCGCAAGCTACCGCGAGCGTTACGAGCAGCGCGCCTTCCTGCCTCCCGCGTTTGGCAAGCGGCTCTCGCAACTCATGGCTCGTCTGCGCGACAAGCATGGCATCACCAACGCGTATGAGCGCTACGCACGCCGCGCCCATCCAGTCGCTTCGCTCGACGACGACCAACTGCAGCTCTTCACACCTCCCAAGTCCGCGTGAGCGGCAACGAAGCGCGTGCGGAATGTAGAATCAATCGTCTGGCGAGAACTCGTTCACCGCCATCAAACTGTGCCCGTCAAGCGCCCCATCTTCCGTTACTGCGTGCTGGCTTTCCTGTTCGCGATCACGCTCGCCTACGAGGCTCCGTACCTCCAGGATATCCTCCGCGGCGAGACCCGCAGCGATCCCGCCTTCACCATCGAGACCGCCACCGACCGCGTGGACACAGTCACGAACGAAGCCGCGCAGGCCGGTATTCGCAGAGGCGATGAAGTCGTCTCCATTGATGGCCGCCCCTATCGCGGCCTCGCCGATTGGGCTCACCCGTTTGCCGACGCCCCCATCGGCGGCAGCATCGCAGTCGTGCTGCGCTCCTCGGACCCGCAGCAACCGGGCGAGCGCACCGTCGTCCTGCCCGTGAAGGCCACCAGCCTCGACCCGTGGCGCCTCGCTGGTGCCCTCATTCTTTATTTCTTCCTCCCCGCGATCTGTGTGCTCCTTGGTTTCTGGGTTGCCTTCCAGCGCCCGCGCGACCCCATGGCCTGGCTGCTGCTCGCGCTGATGCTGACCTTCCCGCACCTTTATGAAAGCTACAAAGCCGAAGCGTGGCCGCCAGGCTGGCGCGAAGCCGCCATGCTCTACCACGTCACCCTTGGATCGATGCTGCCGCTGGTGATGTTCTTGTTCGGCCGCTTCTTTCCCGAACCGTTCGAGCCTCGCTCCTCCTTCGATCGGATCTGGCGAACGATGCAGTGGACGCTGGCTGTGCCCTTTACGGTCTTCGCCCTCATCGGTGCCGTCGAGTCCGTCATCGGCCTTAGCAACTACCGCGCCGCATGGGCCATCGAACGCAGGACCCATCCGCTGGACGGCGTGATGCAAGTCGCCGTGTACATCCTGATCAGTAGTTTCTTCGCAGCCCTGGGGACGAAGTACGGCAAGAGCCATTCGCCCGACGCGCGCCGTCGCTTGCGCATCTTCTACTGGGGAGCCACTGTCGCCTGGACCCCCGGACTGATCGTCACCGTCTACGCGCGTCTCCAGGGAAAATCGCTCCCCGATGTCTTTCCCCAGTGGGCCATCCTCGCTGCGCTTGCGCCGCTGGTTCTGTTTCCGCTCACTCTCGCTTACGTGATCGTCGTCCACAAGGCCATGGGCGTGGGCGTGGCGCTGCGCCAAGGATTGCAGTATGCATTCGCGAGAAATGGCGTGCGCGCTTTGCAGCTTATTCTCGTGGTCGCCGTCGCCTTCGCAGCGGTCGAGATTCTCAGTGACCCGTCGCACGGACGCCTTCTGAAACTCGGCGTGATCCTGGTCGGCATTATTCTTGTGCTGCGCATTCGCAAGTTCGCGGATCAACTACGCGCCTGGCTCGATCGCCGTTTCTTCCGCGAAGCTTACGACGCCGAGCAAGTGCTCTCTGAATTGAGCGAGCAGGTTCGCACCATGGTCGAACCGAAGTCGTTGCTCGAGACCGTGGCGGCGCGCATCTCTCAAACGCTCCACGTGCCGCAGGTCGCCGTGCTGCTCGGCGGCGATGGTCTCTACCGACCGGCCTATGCCATGGGATACGGAGACCTCTCCGGGGTCGCCTTCCCGGCGGTCGCCGCCACCACGCGCTTACTGCAAAAGCAAAAGGAACCCGCGCGCGTTTATTTGAACGACCTCGATTCGTGGCTCTATCGCGACACGGACGTCACCGACGAAGAGCGCAGCAAGCTCGCCCGTCTGCAATCCGAACTGCTTCTGCCGCTTGCTGTGCGCGATAAGCTTCTCGGATTCATCTCGCTCGGTCCGAAAAAATCCGAGGAGCCGTACACGGGTTCCGACGTGCGTCTGCTGAAGTCCGTCGCCGCACAGACCGGCCTCGCGCTCGAGAACGCAAACCTCATGCGCGAGATCGCCGACGAAGTCGCGCAGCGCGAGCGTCTGAATCGCGAGGTCGAAATCGCGCGCGAAGTGCAGGAGCGCCTGTTCCCGCAGACGCTGCCGCCCATTGCCGGCCTCGACTACGCCGGATACTGCCGCCCCGCGCTCGGCGTTGGCGGAGACTATTACGATTTCCTGGCGCTTGCCCAGGGCCATCTCGGCGTAGCCATCGGCGACGTCTCCGGCAAAGGTATCGCAGCCGCGTTGATGATGGCCAGCCTGCAGGCATCGCTACGAGGCGAAGCGACCCGCGCGCCCGAAAATCTTGCCGCGGCCATTTCCAACATCAACCGCCTGGTGTACGAAGCCTCCTCGGCGAATCGTTACGCGACGTTTTTCTATGGCCAGTACGCCCCCTCCAACCACAAGTTCGACTACGTCAATGCCGGGCACAACCCGCCCATGCTCTTCCGCTGCGCCGCCGGCAAGTGGTCCGTGACAAGGCTCGATGTAGGCGGAACCGTCGTCGGCCTGCTCGAAAGCTATCCCTACCAGCAAGGCTCGGTCAGTCTTGCCGCAGGCGACATCCTGGTCGCCTTCACCGACGGCATCAGCGAAGCCATGAACAGCGCCGACGAAGAGTGGGGAGAAGATCACCTCATGAACACGATCGAAAACTGTGCCAGCCTGGGTGCGCAAGAAATCATGAACCGCGTCTTCACTGCCGCCGACGCCTTCGTAGCGGGCGCCACACAACACGACGATATGACGTTAGTCGTGATGCGAGTGATGAGTTAGAACCGTTGCAAGGTTTCACAGTTTCAAACGTTTCAGGGAGAACGAATTTCGTAGCGCCGGCATCTTGCCGGCAGTCGCGAGGGCGTCCCGCCCTCGCTTTCGGCAGGTGACAGACTCATCCCGACTGCCTCCGAGAAACCGGCGCCACACTTTGAAACCTTGAAACTTCTATCTCCGTATAATTCTTCTCATCAACATGTCTTCCCCCTACCCACCCTCGGTTGCGACCCGGCCAGCGCCGCCGCTGACGCGTCGCGAAAAGTTGAACCGTTTCTGGCTGCGTATCTCTGAAGGGCTCGAACTCAACCAGCTCTGGTCGCAGTTTGAAAAAGACGCGCGCACGAGTTACCGGCTCTACTCGAAAGATTTCCAGGGCCCGCAGGAAGCGCAGCGTCCCGGGCGGCGCGCCTTGCACATCGCACAACAATTCTTCTGGGCGGTACTCGAGAAGCTCTCGCCGGCCCGGCGCATTCTGCTTCTGGTTGCACTCATCCTGATGATCTTCAATCCCGCGTTCAACTGGCAGGACCAGTCCGGCAATCACGTGTTCGGCTTTGACCTGCGTTTGTACGGCGGCCTGATCCTGCTCCTCGTTCTGTTGCTAGAAGTAGGTGACCGCGTGGTGATGAAGCGCGACCTGGAAATCGCGCGTGAGATTCAGAACTGGCTGCTCCCCAACCAGCCGCCGAAAATTCCCGGCATCGAAATCGCATTTCAAACGCGGCCCGCGAACACTGTGGCCGGTGACTACTACGACGTCTTCGTTCGACCGGGGCAGACTCCCGAGCAAGACCGCGTGCTGCTCGCAGTGGCCGACGTCGCGGGTAAAAGCATTCCGGCCGCGATGCTAATGGCAACGTTTCAGGCGAGCCTGCGCTCGCTGTCGGTGACGCAATCGGCCCTTCCAGATCTGGTCGCCAGCGTGAACCGTTACGCGTGCACCAACAGCCAGGGCGGCCTGCGCTTCACCACTGCGTTTCTCGCGGAGCTTGATCCGATCACGCGCACGCTGACTTACATAAACGCGGGCCACAACCAGCCGATGCTGTGTCGCAAATCAGGCATGCTCGAACGTCTCGATGCAGGTGGACTTCCGATCGGCATCAGCACCGACGTGCCCTACCAGTCCGGCAGCGTCGTGCTCGCGCCCGGCGACTGGCTCATCATCTTTACCGACGGAGTGGTCGAGGCCGTGAACACTGCGGACGAGGAATACGGGGAGCAACGACTGCTCGCGGTCGTGGCCGGAGCGGCCGAGACGACGCCAGCTGACATGATGCAGCGCATCCTCACTGGGCTCGACGTGTTCGTTGGCAACACACCGCAGCATGATGATGTGACTTGCCTATTGGTCAAGGTGAGTTAGCAAATCGCAGATATGTTCCACGTGGAACACTTTCGCCTTTTTCTAAAATATATTTTGGATAGCTTATAGCTATTGACCGATTGCAAGTCACTGCTTGTGATACGGATTGCGGGTTTGTGTGTTTTTGCGCCGGAATGGCTCTTATCACAGTTTTTCGCCCTTCGAGGTGTGCTCACACTCATTGCAGAGACGCAAAAGCCGCGGGCGAGGACGCCCGCGCCACTGATCAAGGTCACTGCTGGCAGAGCAGGACGATTTTTCCCGTCACCCGCGCGTTCTCAATCAACTCATGGGCGCGTTGCGCTTCGCGAAGCGGGAGACGTTCGGAAATTTGCGGATGGATTTTCTTGTCGCGCAACAAGCCGAGGAGATGCGCTAGATCTTCGCGAAACCATTCCGGATTTCGCTTCTTCTCAGTGGTGACTGAGTACCAGCGCGCGGACTTGCCATCAGGAAGAAAGCCGAGCATTCCCATCAATGCGAAACTGACTGCGCCCTTCAGCTTGCTTGGTCTTCCCTTCTCGACGACCGAGGACATGCCGTAGCCGATCAACTGTCCGCCGCGATTTTTTCCGCCGGGGCGAAGCGATTTGTAAGAGCGCCACCAGTTGCTGCCACCGACTGCATCGAATGCGGCGTCGACGCCTGCGCCGCCCGTCATTTGCAGGACGCGCGTCTCGAAGTCATCAGACTTGTAGTCGATGGGGATTCCTCCGAGAGCTGTAACCAAGTCATGCTTGCCCTTCGAAGCTGTGCCGAAGATTTTCAGGCCGGCAAGTTTGCCGAGTTCCAGCACGGCCGTGCCAACGCCCCCGGCCGCTCCGTGATTGAGCACGGTCTGGCCCGCTTGCAGCTGCGCGACGCGATGGATCATCTGCTGCGCGGTTGTGTAGTTCAGCACGAGGCTGACGGCTTCGGCGGGATCAACGCCGTCGTGCACGCGAGTCAATTCGGTCGCCGGCACGCAGAGGTAACGTGAGTAGCCGCCGAACATGGTGAGAGCGGCGACTGTGTCGCCAATGCGAAATTCCGTGACCCCTTCGCCGGGTTTGTCGACTACACCGACCACGTCATAGCCAGGCGAAAAAGGAATTGGAGGTACGCCCGGATACATCCCGTAGCGCATCAGGACGTCGGCGAAAGCGACGCCGGTGGCCAGAACTTTCAAGCGCACTTGGCCGGTCCCCGGCTCGGGGAGATCTTCTTCGATGAGCTTGAGTACTTCTGGACCGCCTCGAGCGGTAATGACTGCGCGTTCGTTTTTCATAGATTGAGGATTGGATGTCGTGAGAACGTCCACGGGTGCGAAGCCTGTATCCCGAGACTTCAATTAGCTAGAGGGGATGTTTCAACGGATGCGGGTGTGCTGATGACCCGTAAGACGAATTTCCTAGCGGAGTTCAAGCGTCAAAGCGATGGATCGTGGAAGATCGTCTGGTAGAGCGTTTCCAACATGGCACAATCGCATTCGAAATAGTTGCGGATGCGACCAACGGATCTCGCCGTCGACAAGATCGCTTGCGCTTGAGATGAAAACACTCCGTGGTTGGCGAAGCCGCCGCGACAGGCGCTGCTCCCTGGTCAATTGGTGCAGTGGGGTGTTTCACCAGCTACGGCTCTGATGCCGACTTCATCTCATTGTCGCGCAGACCGTTAACCTCAAAGCATGCGACCGATACACGCTCTGAATCCGAATACTCCACCATGGCCTTGATCGGAGAAAAATCACCGGAGGTCAATTCCACCTCCAACCCCGCTCCGCAGCCAAGAGGGTCGAGGCCATCGTTGATCACATCGAGAACTTTCTCGGCAGGTCCGCCTCGGCTGCATGAGAGTCATGCTGAGGTATTTGTGAGCGATTACTCGTAGCGCAGCGCCGCCATGGGATCGACTTTGGCGGCGCGACGGGCGGGCAGGTAGCACGCGAATAACGCAATCCCACACAAAACCACCGTGACTAAGCCGAATGTAAGCGGGTCGGTCGGCCTAACGCCGAACAGCATGCTGGCCATCAATTGGGTCAATCCAAGGGCGGCGACGATTCCAATCGCCGTGCCAGCCAGCGTCATGCGCGCTCCGTTTTGCAGCACCATGCGCAAGACGTCGAGCCGCTGCGCCCCCAGCGCCATCCGCACTCCGATCTCGTGCGTACGCTGTCCGACCAGATAAGACAGCACGCCGTAAATCCCGATGCCGGCCAGCAACAGGGCCAGCCCTGCGAATGCGCCCAGCAGGATGAGTGAGAAACGTTGGCTCGCGATCGAGCGCGCTACCACTTCCTCCTCGGATTCGTTGTCGTAAACGATCATGTCCCGATTGCTCGCCAGAAGTTTCTGGCGAATCGACTCAAAAAAAGCTCCAGGGGCGAGCGGCGTTTGGGAACGAACAAACACATTGAATCCCTGAGCGAGGTTCTTCAACTCCGCCTTCTCGCTCTGCAGGATGGGCCGGTACATCTGGGCGCGCAGCGGATGGCTGGCGTCTTCGGCAAGACCCCACTGATTCACATGCCCAACCACACCGACAATCGCTAGCGGTGTCAAAACACGTTGGTTGGAATCGCTATCTAATTCAAAAACGCGGATGCGTTTGCCGATCGGGTCTTGGCCGGCGAAATATTGTTGCGCGAAGTTCGCGTCAATCACCACTACACGCGCTGCGTTTTCATTGTCCTCGTCGGTTAGGAAGCGGCCCCGAAGGAGTGGAATGCGCATGGTTTTCAGATACTCCGGTTCTACTGTGTATTCCAAAGTCTGCTGAATATTCTTGGGTCGCTGCGTGGGCGGCTCTTGCCCTTCGAGCAAAAATCCCCTCTCATTGTCGCTTTCCATAGGAAGGGCTCCCTCATGCATGGACACGGCCTCCACTCCCGGCACACTATGGAGCGTCGCGCTGATTTGCCGAAGCGTAGCGTGGATCGCATCCGGAGGCTGGCTTACCAGCGAGGGAGACTGAGTTACATCAAAGTAGGACACGTTGCGCGGATCGAAGCCGGGATCAACTTTCCACAATCCCATCAATGTGCGGCACATCAGTCCGGCACCCACCAGCAACACCAGCGCCATGGCCATTTCGCCCATCACCAGTACAGACTGCATGCGCGAACGAGAGCCGGCGATGGCGCGCCCGCTGTCCTTGAGCCTTCCGCTAATGTCGGTACGCGACATCCTTATGGCAGGCAGCAAGCCAAACATGATTCCGGTGAGCACCGAAATTGAGATGGTGAAGAGTAGTACAGGGAGATGGAGACCGATTTCCTCGGCACGCGGAACTGTTTCCGGGACAGCCACAAGGGCCGCAACGGTTCCCCATTTCGCGAGAATCAGCCCGAACATGCCGCCCAGGGCCGAGAGCAGAACGCTTTCGGTGAGCAGTTGGCGCAGAATCCGTATCTGCCCCGCGCCCAGCGCGGCACGAACCGAGAACTCTCGCTGGCGCGCTGTCGACCGGGCTAGCAGCAGATTGGCGACATTCACGCAGGCAATCAGTAAGACGAATCCCACCGCCCCCAGCAGCACCAACAGCGCCGGCCGCATGTCACCAACGATATTGTCTTTCAAAGAGATGATGTTGGCCTTGATATTGCCGTCAACGTTGGGATAGGCATCAGCGAGGCCGGCATTCACACGCTTCATATCGTCACGAGCCTGCGCAAGCGCGACACCAGGCTTCAACAAGCCAATAGCGTCCATTCCCCGATACGAATCCCGGAGGTAAAAGCTCGGATCGGTATCTTCCCCGATGGCTTCGTACACATCGGCGGTTCTGAAGTTAAAGACATGCAATCGAAACGAAGCTGGGATGACGCCGACGATCGTGCGCGGCTGCCCCGCCACGATGAGCCGTTGGCCAATCACGTTCCGATCCGAAGCGAACTTGCGCTTCCACAACCCTTCCGAGATCAGGGCCGTCGGACTGGCACCGCGCCGGTCTTCTTCGGAAGTGAAATTGCGTCCCAGGATTGGGTTCACCCCGAGAATCGGAAAGAAGTTTGCAGACACGCGCTGTGCCCGCACATTCTCCGGCTGCCCCACGCCTGTGATGCTGCCATCTGTCCCGCGGTATGCGGCCATTGCCTCAAAGGAACGATTGTCGCGCTGCCAATCGAGAAAGTTCGGGTAGGAAATCGAGCCTTTGGCAAAGTTCTGTGTCTCCTCGAACATGGAGACGATGCGGTTGGCATCGCGGAACGGTAAAGGATTCAGCAATACTGCGTTCACGACCGAGAAGATCGCCGTATTGGCGCCGATGCCGAGCGCCAGCGTGACTACCGTGACAGTGGCGAATCCTGGGCTCTTGTGCAATTGGCGCAGCGCGTAACGAATGTCCTGTGCGAGGCCGGTCATCTCAGGTTTCGTCCTCCTGGGCAAGCTGATTCCGTGGGCCAATACAAGGCAAAACGGATCACGTCCGCTGCAAAGCTGCGTGCAATGCTCTTACCGTTATAGTGCAGCGCCTAAACCCTTGATAGTGCAGAGACAAGAGAACACCGGTCTCGTGTAAAGGTGTCCACAGTCGGACCGTGATGTCCGGAGGCGAACAGGCAGCCATGGGTCAGAGGGAACATGCTCTGAGTGACGCGCCACTCGGAAATAGTTGTTGTAATCAGGCGACTACACGCAATATCAAAAGGCGCCCACTTTTGCGGTAAGTTGTGAGTCGTTGAAAAACCACACCTACCGAAAAGGAGCGCCTTTATGAGTCAAGAGAAGTATATCGGCATGGACGGCTGAAAGTTGGGACAAACGTTCCGGCGTCGAGAGCCGGGTTCGCAATTTCGGGCCGATACGCTTGATAGACCCGAACGGTATCCTCTGAAAAGGCGCCACGAATGACGCATTGGGACATGCGTGATTATAGGTGGATGGAATCAAACTGGCGTTAACCGGCGATTACACCAAAAACCCCATCCGGTCGCTACGGCTCCTGCCTCACCTTGTTCACAGGCGTAAGTCGCAGTACCTCTCGCGAACCATGTTGCTCTAAGGTGCGATCTTCCAAACCCAACGTTCCACGACTAGCCCTTGACTTTCTTCCAGCGCACTGCCGTCCGCAAAGTAGAGCATGTAGCGAACCTGTGCTAGTTCGCCACGGACTTCCTGTTGGAGAATTTCGACTTTCTGAAGATGGCCCTGCTTAGTTGCCTCATCGCAGATTCCTCGCAGCCCTCCATCAACGGCGCCAATGTGGCGAGTCAACACCCAATTGGCCTCAGGCACAAGGAGCCTCTCCGCAACTGAATAATTGCCGCTGTTGCACGCGGAGTAGAAGGTCTTGATGACTTCCGCAGGAGAACCATAAGGAGCGAACCCAGTTAGGATTGCAAATGTGAGCACAGCAACCAGCATTAAGAGCGAGATCGCGAGTAACGATATGGTGCCGTTCATTTCGCACATCTTGGCTGAACTCGGCATTCCCACGGACACAGTGTATGCCAACCGTCTCTTCTCCAAAGGCATCATCCTCCGGGACGCAAGGTGCCCGCGCGGGGTGCGGTTGCAGCCACCGTGCTTTGCCGTAACGTGTGATGGCTGACGTAAGCTGGCGATTCCACCAAAAGCCCCCGTTCGCGGAAGATGATTTCGGTGTGAAGACGATTTTGCAATAGGCGCAAAGGGGAGCTGCGCATGAATCTGACTGGACTGTCGCAATTGACAGTCGACCGGGGCTCCTCACGGGAACGATACTGCCGCAAAAGAAGTGCCCTCAAAGTTGACGTATGTCGAACCTCAGGATTCTATTCGCCGCGATTTCCGCGATCGTATTGTTCCTGTACGGCCTTGAGGCGTTCAGTCGTGAGATCCAAGTGGTTGGCGGTGATACGCTCCGGAAATGGCTAGGCCGCCTCACCGAAAGTCGCTGGCGGGCGGTGGTGCTGGGTGCTGTTGCGAGCGCGATCATTCAATCCAGCAGTGCTGTTACCGCACTGACTGTGGCGCTGGTGGATGCCGGTACCATAACGTTTCGCTCCAGCCTGGGCGTCCTGCTTGGAGCGAACATCGGAACGACTTCCACGGCATGGCTGGTGTCGATGAAGTTGACCGGAATCGGACCATTCTTCATCGTTCTCGGCACTGTGCTGAGCGCAATCCCGACGCGGTTCAAGGTGCTGGGCAAAGCTGCTTTCTATTTTGGGTTCATCTTCTTCAGTCTTGATTTGGTGAGCTACACCTTGAAACCTCTGGCTCAAAGTCCGCTATTCGCGGAGGTACTGAGTCGAGCGAGCACACCGTTAATGGGCGTGCTGGCGGGAATGGTTGTTACTGCGATCGTTCAGTCGAGCAGTATCACGACCGGAGTTTGCATCCTTCTCGTGCAGCAGACAATTTTGCCGGCAACGGCGGCTATTCCCATCGTGATCGGAGCGAACATCGGGACAACAGCTACCGCACTGGTGGCCAGCGTCAAGATGCAAAAGACGGCCAAACAGGTGGCATTGGCCAACCTTTGCTTCAACACGTTCGGAGTCGTGCTCTTCCTTCCGTTTCTTGGATGGTTCGCGGCAAAGGTGGTGGACTTCGCGGGCGAACCCGGCATGGCAGTAGCATGGGCGCAACTCATCTTCAACCTGGTGATGACACTGGCAGTGCTGATCTTGCTAAGGGTTTTTCAGCGTCGTCTGGAACTCTTCGATTCCACGCAGGCGCGTGTCGCGGTATCAACGGTCTCACGTTGAGGTTGGCCATACGGGCGGATCCATCGGTAAAGGTTGTAACCAGCCGATTACACCAAAGGGACCGATTCGGGGATTATTGGGTGAAGTCGAGGGGTGGCGCGACGGTTTAGGTGCGGTCTAGCCGAGACCGGCCCTTTCGTTTGCCGGTGCCTCAATAGCTCCCATGCCTCGTTTCCACACCCCCGCTTATCGAACCGGACAGGCGGAGTTACCGCATCCGGCTCTCGGAAAAGACACACGATGTTACGTGTGATGCCGCCTGCAACTTCTGAACACAACCTGGGGTGGCTAGACTCATCGTCAATCCCCATGTCCTTCGTCGCTTCTTGCATCCGTCTTTAACTGAGGCCCCTTCCCTCCACCGGAATTACCCAGCTTCCTCGGTACTACGGACCTCTCCGCCACCCCATACGGCCCGGCCTGGCTCTCGCGAGTTGCCGGTTGATCGAAACTGCGATCACCGCTGGGGCTTCCCGTGTTGCACCTGATCCACTATGTCTGCATGCCGTCGCCACTACCCCGGCAGGTCCGATGGAGCCGATTCGCTCAGTACTGCTCCATCGTCGTCGGCCTTCCCCAGATTACAGTTGGGTCGGCTCCTGCATTATCAGTTTCGAGGCCTGCTCAGCGTTCACTCGCGTTACAACCTGCAGACTCGCCGAGTCGCCTTATGCGACCCTCTACACCGGAGGCTCCGGCGGCTTTGTTGCCTCCACCGCCGCTCCGATTGCTACCGGGTGGAGCGATCCAGTTCCCGGGCGGGTCTGTCATCCCGCTGTGGACCAGTGCCTTTTCACGGCGCACTGTAATCGCGAGATTACAACAGCGATCCGACTTCAACACCGATTAGGGAAGCGGAAAATTCATACACCTTGACAAAGGCTCCTGTTGGGCGCAGTGTTGCTGACACGATGTGGGAGGCTTCTTCCTGGCCAGACCAGTTTTCCCTTCGTCGGCTCCCTGTTTACCTACCGCAGGTATAAAGTCAATGTTCCTCCGCAGCGCAAGGGCAACTCGGCTTGCAGCCGCTTACCTGCTTTTCGCCGTCGCATTACTGATGGTGCCGAAGGCAGATATTCCAGAAACACCCTTTGACGAAGGCAACACTCAAACAAATGAGATGGTAGTTGTGAAGGCAGCTTCGTCATTGGAACATCTTCAGTCGGTCACAGTGTCTGTACCAATAATGTTTGCGCCGTCGAGGAGAATCCGTGTCCGCAGAATCTCGCTGGTTTACACAGGTCAGTTGACTGACTCTTGCAAGTTTCAAGCACTCCTCTGTTCTCTCCTCTGCTAAACCCGCTCTCGCGACATCAATGGTTTCTGGTTTGAAATCACTACTGCCAGGCGTCTTAGCGTCGTTAGAAGTGGCGTTGCGAGGCCCACATTCGCCCCGAACTTACTTTCACTGGCGTTCTTGCTGACCAAAAAGGAGGTCGCAATGCAAAGGAAATCAACCATGAAGAGATTATTGGGGCTTGCAAGCTTGATTATGTGCGTGTGCCTAAGCTGGGCAGGACTGGCGTGCGCCGATGTCGTCTCCGATTGGAACGCGATCGCGTCGCAAACAGCAATTCCCGTTCGTCCCGGTCCTTCAGCAATACTCGATATGGCTATGGTCCATGTCGCGATGCACGATGCGATCCAGGCGTTTCAGGGACGCTTCGAGCCCTATGGCCCTCCGATACCAAACGCCTCTGGCTCGCCGGTCGCGGCAGCCGCCAGGGCTGCGCACGACGTACTCGTTGCCAGGTTCCCGAGTCAGTCCGCAACTCTAGACGCACTTCTCGACAACTACCTGAACGGCCTCGGGTTGCAGGGGGACGCGGGCCTCACAATAGGGCAGCAAGCCGCCGCAAACATCCTCAACCTGCGCGCCGGTGACGGGAGCTTCCCTGCAAACCCGGAGGTCTTCACCGGCGGCACCGGACCCGGCGAATGGCGTCCCACGCCACCGGCCTTCGCGCCGATGGCCGCGCCGTGGTTGGGCGCCGTCACTCCCTTCACTCTGAAAGACCCCACACAGTTCCGGATGCCTTCTCCGCCGTCGCTAAGCAGCGGCAGATACGTCCGCGACTATAACGAGGTCAAGGCCCTCGGAAGCGTAAACTCCACCGCCCGTACGCAGGCGCAGACCGACCTTGCCCTTTTCTATTCCGATAATTTTCTCGCTCTGTGGGAACGAACCCTGCGGGGCATCGCGGACACGCATATCAACAACATTGGCGATAGCGCCCGGCTCTTCGCCCTGGCCCACTTGGCGACGGCAGACGCGTTGATCACCGCATGGGACGGGAAGAGGCTCTACCACTTCTGGCGGCCCATCACCGCCATTCAGAATGGGAATGACGACGGTAACCCGCGGACCGCCGGCGACGCGACGTGGACGCCGCAGATCCCCACCAATACGCCGCCCTACCCTGAGTACCCATCGGGGGCAAACAATCTTACCGGCGCCATGACCCGCACGCTGGAGCGCTTCTTCGGCAACAAAATGACTTTCTCAGTGACGAGCGCCTTCGTTAACCAGACGAAAACATATCAACGCTTTTCGGATATGGCTGACGATGTGGTCGATGTCCGGATCTACCAAGGAATTCACTTTCGCACCGCGGACGTGGTAGCGCGAAGGCACGGGACGCGCATCGCCGACATGGCCTTCAGCCACTTTCTCCGGCCGGCTCACAATCACGACGATGATGACGATCGCTGATTGTGGCGAGCGGCAGGACCACTGAAAAGCCGTTCTCATCGTTTCGACGGGAACCTCGCCATTGAGGTGATAGGTCGTAGCGAAAGAAAGCCGCCCGATGCCCGGGTGGCTTTCTTTCATCAAGCGGAGGATTGCAGCGGAATCAACTGTAGCAAACAGGTGATTTCACTCATTGACCCCGGTCAGGCGGGTGTTTTGAGTGAAATCGCGATTTCTCGCCAAATCCCGCGACTTGAAGAGCTCGCCACCAAGCGTGTACTTTTAGTACCAACCTGGGACATTCGGCTTTGATCCACACCCCACCTTCCCGGTCTTCGAATGTCATTCTCTGGAGACGGTCTGCGCGTGGCGCGTGCCTTTTCCTGCTTGCCGTTCTGGGGCGCCTGCAAGCCAGCGCGCAACAGAAGCCCGCGTCACCCCTCGACGAATTTGAGCGGCGATTTGCCGCTGCGAACTCGGCGAAGGAGGCGGGTGACTTGCCCGCTGCCGCTGCCGCCAGCGAGAAGATAGTCGCCCTCGGACTCCGCGAAATGGGAAAGTTGCGCCTCTTTGAAGCCGCATATCCCGAGGCCGCCAGGTTCTCCCGCAGGTCCCTCGAGTTCGAGGACGTTGCAGATGCGCACGTCGATCTCGCTGCTGCCAACTTGTTTACCAGCCGGTTGGACGAAGCACTCAAAGAGATCAGCCAGGCTCTTGCCGCCGATCCGCGCAACGCCACGGCCTGGACCATTCAGGGCCAGGCGCAGATCAAGAAAAAGGACTACCGCGCCGCGGTGGATTCTTTCCAGAAGTCCCTCGAGATTCGTCCCGACCGCGAAACCAGCTACGGTCTCGCCAGTTGTTTGCTCCGATTGAAAGAGAAGGAAAAAGCCGCGGCCATTTTCCAGCAGATGACGGTGGCGTCCGGTGATCGCAGCAGCCTGCATCTCTTGTTCGGTGACGCTTATCGAAATGCCACCCTGTACGGCGACGCTATCCGGGAGTTCCAGCGTGCGCTCTCACTCGATCCCAAAGTTCCAAACGGCCACTACTTTCTCGGCCTGACCTACTTGATGCAGAACGAATGGGTGCTCACGCCGGACGCCCGCCGGCAATTTCTCGAGCAACTGCGAGTCGACCCTCGGAATTTTTTTGCGAACTATCTCCTGGGCTATATGGCGTTCAGTTCGAACCAGCCGCAGGAGGCGGATCACTATCTGGGGGAGGCGGCGAGATTGAATCCGTCTTCATCGAACGCCTGGCTGTACTTGGGACTGAATGCCTACCGCCGCAAGGAAAATCAGCGCGCGGAGCGGCTCTTCCGGAAGGCTATTGCACTCGCCGAACGTAGCGGCGTAGACGCTCACAACGATATCCGGAAGGCCTACACGAGTCTTGGCCGGATCCTCATTGCTTCCGGAAGAGCAGCGGAAGGGGAGCGATACTTCGAAAAGGCGCGCGCGATTCAGCAAAACATCATCGCCGACAACCAGGAAGGGAGTGGCATGGGTGATTCGGGTGGATCCGGAGTTTCTTCAGTCGATGTCCCCAGCCTTCCGCAAAACGATCCGCCGGTTCCTCGGGGGGGACGGGCAACGATGCGGCCACGCCGTTAGGCAGTAACGCGCTGTCGCACGCCAAGCTGACGCAGGGCCAGGAGAGACAGGCAGCGGCCCAGGAAGAATTCTTGCGTTCTGTTCTGGGCGGCGCCTTCAGTGATCTGGCCACGGTCGAAGCAATGCAGGAGCAGTATGCCGTAGCTCTCGGACACTACCAGGAAGCGGAGGGATGGGATCCCAAAGTACCCAACCTGATGCGCAATCTGGGGTTCACGGCCTATCGCGCCGGGAACCAGCCGGAAGCAATCCGGGCATTGCGAAAGGCGCTGGCACTTGCCCCGGGTGATGATGAGACTCGCGCGGTTCTGCGAGAACTGGGGGCTACCGTCCCCGGACAGATTCCGCAAAAGCAGGTTCCGCAAAAGAAGTAAGACCAGAAGCCATGAACTTGAGCGCGACGGACAGCAATTGAATCCGCAACCATTACTTTGCATTCGCGTCCTGCTCGTCGGCGCAGCGGTTCTGCTTGCACCGATGGCTTTGAGTCAGGAGCAGCATCCGGCCGCGCCTCCTCCTCCGCCGAACGCCAAGAAGGTTCAGTGCAAAGGACGTCCGGTACCGCAGCTGGAGAACGTCACGGAGAAGGCAGGTATCCGTTTCCGCCATATCACCAATCCGCTGAGCACATACATTGTCGAGTCGATGAGCGGCGGCGTCATTCTGTGGGATTACGATCGCGATGGCTGGCTGGACATCTATTTCACGAACGCGCCTACCATCGAGATGGCCCTGCGCAAGGAATCGGCTCGCGGAGCTCTCTACCATAACAACCACAACGGCACATTTAGCGATGCGACGGACAAGTCAGGCCTGGCGGCGCCTTGCTTCGCCATGGGCGGCGCAGTGGCCGACTACAACAACGACGGCTGGCCGGATCTGTACCTGACGTGTCTCGGCGGAAATATTCTGTTTCGCAACAATGGGGATGGCACGTTCACGGATGTCACCGCGAAAGCCGGCGTTGCGGACGGTCGCATGTCTGTTGGTGCGGCTTTCGGAGATTACGACCGCGACGGATTCGTGGACCTGATGGTGGCCAACTATGTCGACTTCCAACTTGACCATCTGCCCCCGTTTGGCGGCAAGTCACTCTGCAAATATCGCGGTATCGATGTCTATTGCGGACCGCGCGGATTGAAGGGCGCAGGCGATTCGCTGTTCCACAACAACGGCGATGGCACGTTTACCGACGTTTCCAAGGCCGCCGGCGTGGATGACCCGCACGGTTACTACGGTCTCGGTGTCGTTTGGGCCGACTTCAACAACACCCGCTGGCCCGACATCTACGTGGCCAACGACACGCTGCCTAACTTTCTTTACCGCAACGACGGCAAAGGCAAGTTCACCGAGATTGGCCTCGAATCCGGCACCGCGTTGAGCGAGACGGGCTCTGAGCAAGCCTCCATGGGGGTTGCTCTCGGCGACTACCTGCACAATGGACGTCCTTCCATCTACGTGACAAATTTCGGCGACGACTATAGCGACCTGTATCGCAACGACGGGAACTGGATGTTTACGGATGTCTCTTATGAGTCAGGGGTAGCCTTGCCCTCCTTTCCTTTTGTGAAGTGGGGCGATGCATTCGTGGATCTCGACAACGATGGCTGGCTGGATCTGGTGGCGGTGAGCGGTCATGTCTATCCGCAAATGGAAAAGGTGCCTGCCAGCGGTGGTTACGCGCAGACCAAGCTGCTCCACATGAACCAGAAAGATGGCACCTTCTGTGATGCCGGCAAACTGGCCGGACCGGCTCTGGAAGAAAGACGCGTGTCACGGGGCCTGGCGGTCGGGGATCTGTTCAACGACGGCAATGTGGACGTCGTGGTCGAGGATCTCGATAGCGCGCCGATGATCCTACAGAACCACGGTGTTTCCGGCCGCCACTGGGTGAGTCTGGAATTGGCGGGTACCAGGAGCAATCGCATGGCAATCGGAGCGCGCGTTAAGATCGTGGCCGGAGGGATGACGCAGACCGACGAGGTTCGCAGTGGCGGTAGTTACATCTCCCAGAGCGATTTCCGTTTGCACTTTGGGCTAGGCTCGGCAGAGAAGATTGAGTCGCTGGAGGTCCGCTGGCCTTCCGGGAAAGTTGAGACGTTCAAGAACCTCGCAGCCGATCGCTTCTATGCCCTGCTGGAAGGGGAAGGGGTCGTTCCAGCAGAGCGGATTCGGCCGGTTTCCCCCATACCGCGCAGCAAGTAAACCTAATGCCGCGGGAACTTCGATGTTGCTCGACCGGCCAATTCCTAAAGCGCACTTCTACTCGGGGCACCTCGATTCGTGCCGCATCGGGAAAGTAGTCTGTGCAGCCAGCGACAACCATACGACCGGATAGCACGTCCAAACTACATTCATTCACCTGGTCCCAGGCGTTCACGTCCTCGTCCGGCTCAGTATCGCTGACTTCTACGACCACAGGGACGCGCATGTTGCGAACGGTGCCGACTCCTATGGTACCCGGGGCGACGGCGAGGAGGCGGTCTACTGCTTCTTGTGTCCAACTGTTGCTCAGGTCGCCCGTGGCTCCTTCATCTTGCAGATAGAACTGGTAGTAGTCGGCAACGAGCTCGTATTCGAATCTCCGCACCATAGGTTTGCCCCGTACGGTTTCTCGGAGTCGAACAGGGTAGCAGTTCTTACCGAAGGCGCAACTGGCGAAATCAGGCGATTAGACTCATCGACGGTCACCGTGACTGCCCGAGTGCTTGGCTTCACGAAACGCAATGACGAACACGCAGAGACTTAATAGAACGGCCAATGTAGCAGCGTTGAACCCTGGCCCAAACACAAAAATCATCCGGCGGCCTGCGTGCTGCCACTCCCAATAGCGAATGAATTTCCAGCGGAAGACGAAGAATGAGACGAGCAACGCCATTGCCGCCACGAGAGTCGCAGATATTGTTGCAATCAGCTTCTCTGATGCACGACCCATGGGAGCAGATCGTAGCTCGTCACTTGACGAAATCTGGCGATTACACAAAACCCCTTCCCGGTCGCCGGGGAGGGTTTTGAGTGGCGATGTTATGCCGATCAGGCTCGGAAACGTCCGCTCAACGACACTAGGACGATTAAGTTCGAACAAGTCAACCTCAGTCTGGTCGAGCAGAGCCTCAAATTCCGACGAACCGTTCTGTGAAATGAATCTCTCCAGCTTCCCTTCTTTTCCGTTCGCGGGCATCCAGCGCGTAGGCTGCATCTTCTTCATGGATGCTTCCGCCTCCGAATCCTCAGAATATTCGTCCGACCTGGAAGAAGAACTTAGCGTGGCCATAGTTGCCTATAGCCCCTCCGGCTTCCACCGGTCCAAACCGTGTATTCACGATGAGAGCCCCAGCCACGTCACCCGGAATGTTGGGCGGCTTGGGACCGCGAGGAAGTTGGTACGTCTTCCCGACCTCGAAGACTCCTAGAAAGTCGATGGTGCTTCCGAGCAGCGGCGAAAGGTTTTTTAGTGTCCTGATGTACCCGACTTGGCCCATGAAGTACTGGTTCGTGAGCAGTTCATTGGTGCCGTAGGCGGCGAAGCGCGTCACTCCACCGAGTTGGAATGCCGGAACGCCGGCGTTGAATCCATAGGTGGTGCCGCCATAGGCATTCAGGAACACTGTGTTCCTGCGGTTCAGTTGGAAGAAGCTCTGGATCTCCGACTCCGACACAGGAAAGGCCTCCGGCGCCGCGGGGCTGACGTTGAAATACTTGGTGTAGAATTTCACCCCTTCGCCCTTGCGCGGAATGACCGGATCATTCAGGGTTACCAGGGTGTACTGCAGCTTAACGTCACCGGTAGCACCAGAAACGATCGGAAGGACAGTGGTGTTTCCAATCTGCGGTTTCAGTTTTTGGTATCCTCCCTCATATCCGACGCGCAGCTCGCCCGTGCTGCCAAACGCGTACCCGAAATCTAATCCTCCAAACCCCTCACGGTTCCTATAAACCGCCAGCAAAGTGCTTTCGTTGAAGACCGGATATAAAGAACTGTCAAAGTCGGCTCTGGGCGCGACAAACCACTTGCTGGTCCAGCTCAAAGGGCGGTAATACTCGGTGCGGATTCCGTATTGCGAGCCCACCATCACATCGTTTCGCAGCTCTCTCCTGTAACCGCCGAAATCCAGGAAGGTGATACGCGCCCCCATACTAAAGAAAACACTGTTGTAGTTGGAACCGTCGATAATGATCACCGGCCGTACGATCGGCGGAGAGTAAGGCTTCGGTTCAGCCTGGACCCGCAAGCCGGGCTTTCCATCGCGCTCTACCATGGAATAACTAACGCTGGAAAGCGCTCCCAATCCGTTCAACTTCAGAATTTCCCCGTCCAGCCTTGCCGAATCGACTGGTTTCCCCACGAGGTCAGACATGTCCCTTTCAATGGGCTTCGCGACCTTCGGCGGAACTCCAGTCACTTCCACAAATTGCGGCACAGCCGTCGCTCGGTTGCGGCGAGAATCCCTTTCTGCGAGGTATTGGTCCCACGTCGCCTGGTCGACCGAGAGTCTCGACAGCATTGCAGCGTTGGCAGCCGCTGCTTCATATCCCGCTTTGATGATTGCGTCCGCCTTCTTGTATTCCATGGAGTTGAACCCTTGAAGCGGCACCGTGATCATTACGTCCGCCTTCTCCATCGACCGCCGTTCGTTGACCGCGATCACCGCCGAGATCGACTGATTCAGTACGGCGAAACTCGAGAGGTTCGCGTCCGGCTTCAGTGGAGCACCCTCAAGGTGAACACCCACAACTAACTCCGCACCCATTTCTCTTGCGACATCCACCGGAATGTTATTGAGGAGCCCGCCATCGACATAAATGTGGCCGCCTGAACGGACCGGCGTGAAGACCCCTGGCAAGGACATGGTGGAGCGAAGGGCAATATTCAATTCGCCACTTCGAAAGATGTGTTCGCTGTTGGTCGACAAATCCGTCGCCACACACGCAAATGGTATCGGAAGGTCATCAAAACTCCTGAGTTGAGAATAGGGAAGGGAGATGCGATCGAGGATGAACGAGACTTGCTGCCCAGTGTTGAATCCCGATGGAAGCTGCAGTCCGTCGCGTATTCCAAATTCCATCCTGCTCGGGTATTCACGGGAGTCCTGCTTCCTTCGGTAGGACAGATCGCCGAACGGCGTCTCCCCGCCGATCACGACATCCCAATCGATTCCTTCGACAACCTCCCGTACCTCACCGGCGTGCCGTCCGGTGGCATAAATCCCTCCCACTAACCCGCCCATGCTCGTCCCCGCGATATAACTCACTGGGATGCGGTGTTCCTCGAGCCACTGAATGACCCCAATGTGCGCCAAACCGAGCGCACCACCGCCTTCGAGCACGAGACCAACTTTCGGATGATTCGCCGCACCCGGGGCGGATTGCGCTAGACCAAGCGTTGAAGCGACACAGACGAGGATAACTGCAAAGAAGTTACGTGATTGAACCATCATGGAAGCTAAGAATTTCCATACTGAACTTGTAAAAATAGCAGTGGCATCCGACAACGTAACTGTCAGTTGTGGCAGTCGTACGCGTTAGGCTGGAACTGGTCTCATGCACGCCTCCCGCAAGCTGAAAATCACCCCATCTGCCCATCCTGCCGGAAAACTTTTTTGTTCGGATTGTCGATAATGGAAGACCTGGTTCGACTAACCGGTGAAGGGCTGGGAGGCCCGATCCAAATGCAATATCTTCTGCTGATCTACGACAAGGAAAGCGAATGGGGGACACTGACTGAGGCGCAACAGAGCGCCATGATGAAGGAGTATCAGGACTTCACCAAGAGCATCAATGAAAGCGGACACTGGCGCGCCTCGAGCCAATTGCATCCCGTGTCGAAGGCCACCACCGTTCGCATCCGCGATGGAAAGAAGATGGTCACCGACGGACCCTTCGCCGAAACCAAGGAGCAGCTTGGGGGATTTTATCTAGTCGAAGCCAAGGATCTGGACGAAGCCGTTGCTTTGGCGGCGCGGGTGCCATCGGCACGGCTCGGGTCGATTGAGGTGCGGCCACTGGTAGGCCGGAACCGGCCTTGAGTTCAGTCGTTAGTCGTCGGTCGTCAGCTCACGCCCCGAACTTCGGAGTCAGGGCCGAAGCTGTGAACGGTTCAATGCTATGAATATCGGTGCATGACCATCGAGCAGATTTATCGCGAGGAGTCGGGGCGGATTCTCGCGACCCTCATTCGCCTTCTCGGCGATTTTGATCTCGCCGAGGAGGCGTTGCAGGAAGCTTTCTCGGCTGCGCTCGTGCAGTGGCCGCGGGAGGGCACACCTTCGAATCCCCGCGCGTGGCTGGTCTCGACGGGGCGCCACAAGGCTGTGGACTCGCTGCGGCGGCGCGCGCTGCTGGAAGAAAAGCGCGACGAACTGGCCCGATGGATTGCGCTGGCTCAGCAGGTCGCGGACGCTCCGGAAGACACCATGCTGAGAGATGACCGGCTGCGCCTGATTTTCACGTGCTGCCATCCCGCGCTGGCCCGTGAGGTGCAGGTCCCGCTCACGCTGCGCACTTTGTGCGGCTTGCGCACAGAAGAAATTGCGCGCGCTTTTCTGGTGCCCGTGCCGACCATGGCACAACGGCTGGTTCGGGCGACGCAGAAGATTCGCGATGCCGGGATTCCCTATCGCGTTCCTGACGATGACGAATTGCCCGAGCGACTTGAGACCGTGCTGCTGGTCGCGTATCTGGTGTTCAACGAAGGCTACAACGCGACGGTGGGAGATGAAATCGTTCGGCGGGAACTTTGCGGAGAAGCGATCCGGCTAGGGCGACTGCTTCACGGACTCATGCCGAGGGAGGCGGAAGCCGAAGCGCTTCTGGCCTTGATGCTGCTGCATGACTCTCGCCGCAATGCACGCGTGACTCCGACAGGCGAGATGGTTCTGCTCGAAGAGCAGGACCGCGGGAGGTGGGACACGGCTCAGATTGGGGAAGGGCTGCAGCTCGTGGAAGACGCGCTAATCCGCGGCGCGAAAGGTCCTTATGCATTGCAGGCCGCGATTGCTGCGTTGCATGCGCGGGCGAAAAGCGCGAGCGAAACGGACTGGTATCAGATCGCGGCCCTCTACGAGTTGCTGCTGCAGATCCAACCGACGCCAGTGGTCGAGTTGAACCGGGCAGTGGCGGTGGCGATGTCGCAAGGTCCGGCGGAGGGTTTGCAGTTGCTGGATGCGCTCGAGGAGCGGCGAGCTTTGTCGGGATACTACCTGCTGCCGTCGGCTCGCGCCGATCTGCTGCGCCGGATGGAGCGTTGGGAAGAAGCGGAGAGCGCGTATCGCCAGGCGCTAGCGCTCGTGGGCAATGGTGCGGAGCGCCGCTTTCTGGAACGGCGGGCGTGCGAAATGCGGGCGCGTCGCTGAAGGGTAGGGTGCCCTCAGGACTGCCGGCAAGATGGGTACGATTTAAGCGCGGATCTTGTGAATGCGCGCTAGGGCGTTGCGGGTCTCGGCCAGTTCTTCGCTGAGCAGGTTCATCACTTCCAAACACAATTTCGAGTTGCTACGCAGAAGGTCCAGCATGGCGGCGCCGGGCAGGTAGACTACCTCGGTTTTCGCGTTGGCTTGGGCCGTCAAGCTATAGGGTGAGTCGGAAAGCGTTGCCGGCAAACCCAGAATCGCTCCCGGACCAAGATCGCGCGACGGAAAGGCAGAGGATTCCCCGTCCAAGCCAAGGCGCACCTGCCCCGAGAGGATGAGGAACACGCCGCGCACTTCGTCTCCGCGTTGGAAAAGAAAGTCTCCTTGGCCGAAATGCATCCTGGAACCTGTCTCGGTCAGGCACTGCTTGAGTTCGTGGTGAGCCGGCAGCAGTCCCATACGCGCCCCCGTATGCAGGTTTTTATAGGACAGAAAACGACCGTGAGGCTGTGACCTAGATCACAACCTCACGTGAAGCGGTTAGGACTGGGTCCCGGAGAGACGTTCAGTCTTTTTCTGCCTCCTTTGCGGGAGGCATGACCGCCGGAATGTAGAGGCCGGCCACGTGATGAGCGATGCTGGCTGGGTTCCCGCCCTCGAGATTGGTGAACACGACGACCGTAAGCTTGTCGTCAACGTAGCGGGAAATATTGGTGGTAAATCCCTGCCAGGCTCCGCTGTGCTCGATGACCCGGTGGCCGCCGGCGTCGTTGATGAACCAGGCGAATCCGTAATGGTCGGAGTTCGGCTTGCCGTCGTTGAGCTTTACGGGAGTCCACATCTGGTCCAGGCTGGTGCGCCTGAGCAGTTTCTCGGTATAGAGGGTGGCGTCCCACTTGGCAAGGTCGAGAATGTTGAAGTAGAGCGCCCCGTCCGCGGTCGTGTTCAAGGTGGGCGAAACCCATTCCTGATTCTTGAGTTCTCCTTTAACCAGGCGATAACCGGCTGCACGGTTGGGAATGATGTCGGCCTCGCTGATGATGCGCGTCTGCATGCCCAGCGGCTGAAAGATCCGGGAATGCAGGAAGTCGCCGTAGAACTGCCCAGTGACGCGATGGATGAGGATGCCGAGTGTCAGATATCCAAGATTGCTGTAGGCCCACTTCGAGCCCGGCGGAAACGAGAGCGGCAGCGCCTCGACAATTTTCAGCAAGTCGTCTTCAGTGTAGTCGCGGCGAAAATCGAACTTATCGGGATAGTCGGTGAATCCGCCGGTGTGGCTGAGCAGGTGGCGAACCTTGACATTCTTCCAGGCGGCAGGAGCTTCGGGGAAGAATTTGGTCAGCGGATCGTCGAGCGACAGCTTGCCTTCTTCCACCAGCATCATGACGGCGGTGGCCGTGAACTGCTTGCCCATCGATCCCGATTGAAAAATTGTCTCGGGCTTCACGGGCACTTGCAGTTCGACATTCGCCAAGCCGTATCCTTGCTGCTTGATCGGCTGGCCGTCGCGAATGACGAGCAGGGCGAGGCCCGGGATGTGGCGTTTCTGCATCTCGGCCTGCACGTAAGCGTCGACCGGATCGGGAGACTGGGCGCTGGCTCGCGATGCAACAACAAGAAGGGCGAGCAGAGTCAGGGAGCGGTGCAGGTGCAAGGTTGGGGGGCCTCCCGGGCATTGTGTTGATGAGCATGCTTAGATCGACATCGCCTCTGCGTACATGCGATGAAACGCGTGGATGCCTTTCTCCTGCTTCACGCTGTAGCGGCCACGCTGGTAGCTGCGCGAGCGCAGATTCTTCTGCACGACTTCACAGATGGCGACGTCTTCCATCTGGATTTCGTCGCTGAATCGGACGGAAGCCTTTGCGGCTGCGCTGCCGTGATCTTTTTCTGGAAGATACCACTCGAAGATGGCGCAGACTTCGTTCTTCGTCGACGGGCAGAACCATGTTCAGCGGAGACATTGTCGGGATAGCAGTTGAGCATCCAGTTGGGGAAGGCCCAGAAATAGTCGGTGGTGAGATCGGCTCGCGTTTCCTGATAGCGCCGCGGCGACGCATCACCGGGCTGGGCGCCGCGGATGGGACTCCACTGGCGCACGTGATGCGCATAGGGCTCGACCGCGTAGGCGTTGAAATCGAGTTCGCGATTCAGGCCGGGATGCACGGTCGGCAGGTGGTAGCCCTCAAGATAGTTGTCGACATAGGTTTTCCAGTTGCACTTCATCTCATAGGTGCGGCGCTCAAAGAGCTTCATGGTGCGAAATGGAAAACGCTCGGCTTGTGGAGCGAGGTCGCCGATGCTCTCGTTGAGCGGACGGGCATCGGGATCGAGATTCACGAAGACCAGGTTGAACCATTCTTCGCAGCGCACCGGCACGAGCGCAAAGTCTTCCGCGCGGAAGCCTTCGACTCCTTCGACCTCGGTGGCATGGTTGAGGGAGCCATCGAGGTTGTAGGTCCATCCGTGGTAGACGCAGCGAAAAAGTTTGCGCGATCCGCAGCCCTCCGCCGGCGGTCCAGCGCGATGACGGCAGACGTTGTAGAAAGCGCGGAGTTGCTGATCGGTTCCACGAACTACGAGTAACGGCTCGCCGACCAGATGAGTGGTGAAGTAGTCGCCCAGGATTCAAGACTTGGTCGCGATGTCCGATGAGCTGCCAGGTGCGGGCGAAGATGCGATCGCGTTCTTTGGCGGCGATATCGCGATCGAAATAGAAAGGTGCGGGAAGGGTCGAGGCGCGGGCGATGTCGGCGTCAACGATCGAGGAGTTGAGCAGGGTCATGAGTGTGGGGCGGGAGTCATTGTACGGCAGAAGGGAAACCGGTTGAACATTGACGGTGCGTTGGGAGGGGTGCTCGGCTCGTAGGCCCGTAAAGAGGATGGCCGCCTACGGTCAGAACTTGGGATGTGGCGGATTACCGCGATTACGACATAAATTGGCTGTCGGAAATTGTCATCCCCGCCGTTTCGCAACATCAAGTTGGTTGGGAAATCTGCCGATGTTGAGGGAGAGGGCGCGCTAAGTTTCTGATTTCGCAGGTTGGGTAGGCAGCGCCCGAGGGTGCGTCGAACGGCATGACAGTTGGCATGGGACGTGCCATCAGTCTCAGTGTAGTTTGAGATCTTTTTAACAAGTTGGCGAAGTACCTGGGGGAGGGTACAAGCCGGAGAGCAGCGAAGGGTAACCTTCGCTGCTTTTCTTTATTTATGCGACCCGACACACCCTTCACTTTTCCCGCCGACTTACTCATCGAGTTCAATCCACTCAACCGACACGGTTTGGTGACAACGTTGACAAATCTCGTCAATCTCACGGGGGCAAGAGACGCGTGGGTACCCAAGGCGTGAAGATTACTGAAGAGTTCTCCCGCTCTCAAAACACGAAACTTAATGCTCCCTTGCGTGGAGATCTAGCGGCCGGTGCGGGATAGGCACGAAAAGTGCCAACAACAAGTCTGTCGGTCGATCCAAATGACCAAATTTTAGGACCAAACACTAGAGACGAGGACAAAAACGAGATGCGGAAACAAAAGGGTTTTTCACTGATTGAGTTGTTGATCGTAGTCGCGATCATCCTGATCATCGCTGCGATTGCCATTCCGAACCTGCTGCGCGCCCGTATGGCCGCGAACGAGTCGGCTGCGGCCAGCTCGATTCGTACCCTGAACACGGCGCAGGTCAGCTACATCACTGCCTATCCGACCACCGGGTATGGCGCGGCACTCGCTAACCTGGGTGGAGCGATCCCGTGCACTGCCTCACCCGCCACTGCCTGCCTGATCGACCAGAACCTGGCTGCCGCGACGGCTGCGCCTGGCAAGAGCGGCTTCATCTTCAAAGTGACGGGTACTGCTTCGACGTATGAGGCGGCTGCTTGGCCAGTCACCTTGAACTCCACTGGCACCAAGACTTTCTGCTCGGTGGAAGATGCCGTGGTTCGCTTCTCCGCGAATACGGCGGCGGATCCTGGCGCGGGTTGCGCAGGGTTGCCGGGCTTGGCGAACTAGTTCTCAACAGCTGGAACGCATCAGGGGAAGGAGCAAGGGAGCGATCCCTTGCTCCTTGCTTCTTTGGTGTAGATTTTTGTTTAAGATAGGTCGGAAAAGCGCTTGAAGAGCTTAAGGCGGGAAAATCCCAAAATGACATGCTTTGTGAGTCGAAAGGTCGAAATTTGTCAGGTCGGACACTTTCTGTCGAGGCCACCAGTCGCCCGGCAGGTAACGGAAGAATAGGGCATAATTGATAACAATCGGATTAGTGGAATGCAAGAATCTTACCAAGGTAACGTTCTACGATGGCCCCCCAAGTGCGATTATCAGTCAACGATGGTCAGCCATTGACCACTACGTCAAACGGAGATGAGGGAATAAACGAGATGCGGAAACAGAAGGGGTTTTCACTGATTGAGTTGTTGATCGTGGTCGCGATCATCCTGATCATCGCTGCGATCGCTATTCCGAACCTGCTGCGCGCCCGTATGGCCGCGAACGAGTCGGCTGCGGCCAGCTCGATTCGTACTCTGAATACGGCACAGGTCAGCTACATCACTGCCTATCCGACCACCGGGTATGGCGCAGCACTCTCTAACCTGGGTGGAGCGATCCCGTGCACTGCCTCACCCGCCACTGCCTGCCTGATCGACCAGAACCTGGCTGCCGCGACGGCTGCGCCTGGCAAGAGCGGATTCATCTTCGCCGTGACGGGCACTGCTTCGACGTATGAGGCGGCTGCTTGGCCAGTCACCTTGAACTCCACTGGCACCAAGACTTTCTGCTCGGTGGAAGATGCCGTGGTTCGCTTCTCCGCGAATACGGCGGCGGATCCTGGCGCGGGTTGCGCAGGGTTGCCGGGCTTGGCGAACTAGTTCTCAACAGCTGGAACGCATCAGGGGAAGGAGCAAGGGAGCGATCCCTTGCTCCTTCTTGCTTTTTCGGGCACCAGGCCAAGGGTGCAGGTGGCAAGACTGCACAGTTCTCAAGGCGGCTTCCGTCTTTAGATTGACAGAATTTGGCGACTGTCTTGGGGTGGAGCACTACTGTGGAGCCACCATGGGATAGGGGCAAAACGCCTGAATGCAGCTTAACTCTCCTTAATTGAATAGCTTGCGCAATCGTTCCCGCTGTCGTCCACTCCTTCCATGCTTTGGACATACAAGTGCCAATAACTCTCTAGGGACGCGAAGGCTTGGACGGAGGCGGGGCGTGACCAAACGCAAGGGTTTTTCACTCATTGAACTATTGATCGTGGTGGCGATCATTCTGATCATCGCTGCCATTGCAATTCCCAATTACTGGAAGGCGCGCATGTCAGCCAACGAGGCTGCCGCCGCGAACGCAATCCGAACCATCAATTCCGCGGAGATCAGCTACGTGAGCTCCTATCCCGCCGCAGGATATGCTGACCTCACCGCGTTGTCGGGAGCGAGCCCGTGCGTGGCTTCTCCCGCAGCAGCGTGCTTGATCGACAATAACCTGGCCACGGCCACTGTCTCGCCGGGAAAGAGCGGATATACATACCTGATCAACGTCGTGGCAGGAAATTATGTAGCTGCCGCAAAACCAGTGCAGGTCGGAGTTAGCGGGACCAAGACCCTGTGCTCGATCAATGACGCAGTGGTGCGGTTCGACTCCAGCGGGGCCAGCGTTACCACCGTCAACGGCTGCAATTCGATGCCTGGGTTGCAGTAATCTCCCTGGCTCGCAAAGCGCGCGTTCGGATGAGGATCGTCGGGTGAATTGAACCTCCGGCGGTTACGTCCGTAATTCCCGCAGCCTAACGACGGGTTCTTCAAATGTCGTCTGCCTTTTATAATCAACACAGAGTTGAGACCATGTCTGCCGTCGAGATTCTTGGTTTAGAAAAAACCTACAGCGTCGGCTTCTGGCGCAAGCGCCCCAAGGTCGCCTTAAAGCCTCTCCACCTCAAAGTGGAAGAAGGCGAGATCTTCGGCTTCCTTGGACCGAACGGCGCCGGCAAGACCACCACACTCAAGATGCTCATGGGGCTAGTCTTCCCTACCGGAGGATCCGCCCGCATTCTCGGGATGGATATTAACGATCCGCAGATGAAGGCGCAGATCGGGTTCCTCCCTGAGCAGCCCTACTTCTATGACTACCTGACTGCGCACGAACTGCTGAACTACTACGGCCGCCTATCGGGAGTTCCAGGCAAGGAGCTTCCGCCGCGCATTCAGAAGGTTCTCGATCGTGTGGGCTTGCGGGACGTCCGCGGCGTGCAATTGCGCAAGTTCTCGAAAGGCATGCTGCAGCGCGTGGGAATCGCGCAGGCGATTCTGCACGAGCCGAAAATTGTTTTCTTCGACGAGCCCATGTCGGGGCTCGATCCCATGGGTCGCCGCGAAGTTCGCGATCTGATGGAGCAGTTGAAGCTGGAAGGCAAGACCGTTTTCTTTTCAACACACATCCTGTCCGATGCTGAAGCGCTTTGCGACAGGGTTGCGGTCATCCATCAGGGCGAATTGCGCGCGGTGGGAGCCGTGGCTGAACTCACGTCCGGAGTGCAGGGCAAGATTGAAATCGTGTGGCAAGGGACGACGGTTCCGGCCTCAATTAAGGCGCTGGGCGCTGAGTATCACGTGACCGGCGACACCGTGCGCGCCGTGCTTTCCGAAGAAAGCCAGGACCTCGCAGTAGATGCTCTGCGCCGCGAGCGGCTGCACATGATTTCGCTGGTGCCGGTGCGCACCACCCTCGAGCAGTATTTCGTGGAGAAATTGAAGCGGTCCGAAAAGACTGCCGGGAGCTTGGCATGAATCAGCGGATCACTTGCATCGCTTCGAACACGTTCCGCGAGGCCGTACGCGACCGCGTGCTCTATAACCTGATCGCGTTTGCGCTGCTGCTTTCCGGAGCAGCCATCCTGGTCGGGCAGATCTCCATCGACATCGAAAAGCTGGTCGTCATCAACCTGGGCCTGACTGCGGTATCGCTCTTCGGGGTCGTCATCGCAATCTTTATCGGCATCGGCCTGGTCTCGAAAGAAATCGAGAAGCGCACGCTGTACACCGTACTGTCGCGCCCGGTGCGCCGCTGGGAATTCATCATCGGCAAGTTTTTCGGGCTGGCGGGAACGCTGGTGGTTAACGCCTTCTTCATGGCGATTGGCGTGTTCGGCGCCCTGCTGTACGTGGCGCATAAATTCCAGGCGCCCGACGGATGGGTGCTTGTGGCGCTGTACTTCATCATCCTGCAGTTCCTGATCATCTGCTCGCTGGCGCTGCTGTTTTCGTCGTTCTCGTCGCCGCTGCTGTCGGCGGTGTTCGCGTTCTCGCTGTTCGTGATCGGAACGTTTTCCGAAGACCTCCGCAACTTTGCCGCGATGGCAACCGGCATGACGAAGTGGTTGGCTACGGCGGTGGCCTACGTCGTCCCGAACTTTTCGGCGTTGAACATCATCAGTTCCGTGGCACACGCGCAGCCTGTCGCTTCGCAACTGATTGTCTACAACACGGTCTATGCATTGCTGTACGCCGGTATGGCGTTGTGCGGGGCCGTGCTGATATTCCAGCGGCGCAATCTGAAATGAACGGCTCGCGCAAAGTTACGATCACCGCTGTGGTGCTTCTGGTGGCGTGCCTGGCCGGTTCCATCGTCTTCCTGCGACGGATCGATCAGCTACGCTCCAGCGCAACGCTGGAAGATGTCCTCTTCATCACGTCTCCGAAGGCCGTGAAGCGTTTGAGCCTGGGCTATGACGGCCTGCTTGCCGACATCTACTGGACGCGCGCGGTGCAGTACTTTGGCGGCCGGCACGTCGCGGGAGCAAGCCATTTCCGGATGCTGGCTCCGCTGCTTGAAATCACGACCACGCTCGATCCGCACCTGGTGGTCGCCTATCAGTTCGGCGCGAACTTCCTGTCGCCGAAACCCCCGAACGGCGCGGGCATGCCCGAGAAAGCCATTCAGTTGGTGAACTACGGCATCCAGAACAATCCGAACGACTGGAAGCTTTACTACGAGCTCGGCTTCATCTACTACATGGACGTGAAGGACTATGCCAAGGCGGCCGACGCCTTCGCGCGCGGTTCGCAGATTCCCGATGCGCACCCGTTCCTGAAAGTCATGGCGGCGCAGATGGCGCAACACGCCGGCGACACGCAGATGGCGCGCGCACTCTGGACAACCACCTACCAGAGCACACAGGACAAACAGATTCGGGGCAATGCGCTGGTCCATCTACGAGCCTTGCAGGTAGCAGATGAAGTAACGGCGATCGAAGCGATCGTCGGACAGTACAGGCAGACCACCGGTCGCACACCGACCTCGCTCGATGAGTTGGTCGCGGCGAACTACCTGAAATATGTACCGCTCGACCCGGCGGGACATCCCTATGGTTTGGTAGATGGAAACCGGGTAGAAGTCGAATTTCCGGACCAGATTCCATTCATTGAAAAAGGCGCGCCGCCCGGGTATAAGCCACCTCGGCCCAAGGATCTGGAAAAACTGGGCGCTCAATAAGCTGCATACTGCTCCATCGGCGCCCGCGAGCTTGATGCGATACCATCCTGCGAGTGTCGGCAAGCAAGAAAACTCCTGAAATTCTCAGCACCGTGCGCGAATGGTGGCGACAAAACGCCGCCGAGGTCGGCACGGCGGCTACCGCCCGCATGTTTGCTGCGGAACTCTGGGGATTTCTTCGCGACTCGACGCCTGAGCAGCGCCGCCGACGATATGGCGATGTCGAGTACGACTGGGATCACCGGGTCGATACCACGAGTGCTACTGTCGGCTGGCGCGACCGGCTGCTCGGCGTTTTTCATTCGGCCTATCAACCGACCGAGCCCGCGCTGTTTCACGAAATGCTGGCCGCATTGAACATCGCATTTGAGGATTTCACGTTCATCGATCTGGGGTCAGGCAAGGGTCGCACGCTGATGATGGCGTCGGACTACCCGTTCCTGCGGATCGTCGGCATTGAACTGCTACCCGAACTAAACCGCGTGGCGCAGGGCAATCTTGAGAAATACAAGTCGGAAGCGCAGAGGTGTTTTCAACTCGAAAGCCTCTGCACCGACGCGCGCCAATTCGCATTCCCTGCCGATCCGCTTGTGCTTTATCTGTCGAATCCGCTGCCTCAGGCCGGCCTGGCGCAGGTGATCCACAATCTGGAGCGCTCGCTCGAGGAACATCCACGCAAGGTTCGAGTGCTCTATCACAATCCTATTTACGAGGACGTACTGTCCGCACGGCGCTGGTTGAGACGAACGGCGGGTAATCACCAATTTTCGTTGTACGAAAATAGCTGAACTCATAATTCGCACGGGCACTCATCGGCGGGGGACTGAGCCCAGTGCATCGGCGGTCAAGCCTCTCTGATCTGACGAAGTAACGAATGGCGGGAAGGTTTCATTCCCCTGTAATGTACACGTGTTCCCTCGGCCATCACGATGGCTTACAATGAGGTGTCTGCAGCAGGCCGTTCGAGCCCTGGGAAGGTCATCCCCCGCCCACTGCATCTTGACGTTGCCGGAGAGTAGTTCCCGCGACAGCTCAACCCGTGAAAGCGAAACTCATATCGCTCCTGTTGCTGCTCGGACTGTGTCTCGGCCGCGCCCGGGGCGCCTCGCCGGACTTGCATGCGCTCGCCCAGGCCGTTGACGAACACTACAACCATCTCCGCAGCCTGCAGGCCGAGTTCACCGAGACCTATAAAGGAGCCGGGATGGATCGTTCGGAATCCGGCACCTTGTGGCTGAAAAAACCCGGCAAGATGCGATGGGAATACCGTTCTCCAAGGGACAAGCTGTTTCTCAGTGACGGCAAGGACGCTTGGTTTTATGTGCCGGGCGACAAGCAGGTTCGAAAGACGCCGGTGAAGAAACTGGAAGACTTACGGTCGCCGCTAGGGTTCCTGCTGGGGAAGACCCGTCTGGAGAAGGAATTGCAAAGCTTAGGGTTTGCGCCCGACGTCGCCCCGCTCGAGCCGGGAAACTATGTTTTGCGAGGCATCCCCCGCGGAATGACGGACCGTATCACCCAAATTTTGCTAGAGGTTACGACCGACAATCGAATCCGTCGCATTCAGATTGACGATGTCGACGGATCGACAACCGAATATCGTTTCAGCCAGCCGAAGGAAGACGTCGCCATTACCGACAAACTCTTCCACTTTTCCCCTCCCCCCGGTGTCGAAACGATTGAAGGAGAGATCTCCCCCTAAGAGCGCCTCGGGGTAGCGGAAGACGGGCAAATCAGTCTCCCAAAGGCCTGCAAAAGTGGCTGAAAAAACGGGTACTTTCGAGCATCCCGGGGTAGGACTTTGGAGTAGGACCGGCGTACAAATGAGATAGCGTACCGATGTTAGACTTGGGCAATACCCCGGGTCAGTAACGGTTACCGAAATGGCGGAATTCCTCGTAAAACTGGCAGATGAGCGCGGCCATGTGAGCGAACAGCTCGAGCATGGCTATTCGGAGGGCGAGGTGCGCGACCGCGTCGCGTCGCAGGGCTACCTCGTCTACTCCGTGAAGCCACGCGGCATGTTCAGTCCGGGACGCAGCATCGGCCGCGGGCGAGTGCGCCAAGGTCCCTTCGTGGTATTTAATCAGCAATTCCTTACATTGATTCGCGCTGGCCTGCCGATTCTTACCGGCATCGAATTGCTGATCAAGCGCCAAAGGGACGAAACGCTCAAGTCAGTTCTGGAAAACGTGCGTGACCGGGTTAAGGGCGGCGAGTTGCTCTCGGATGCGTTTGCCGCGCAGAACATGTTTCCGAAGATGTACACGACCACGCTGATGGCGGGCGAAAAGTCCGGCAACATGGAAGAGGTGTTGAGCCGTTACATCTCCTTCCAGCGGATCGCTATGACTTTTCGCAAGAAGCTGGCGGTCTCGCTGGTGTATCCCACGCTGCTGGTTTCGGTCGTACTGATCATGCTGGTGTTCCTCGTCACCTACGTAGTCCCGCAGTTCGCCAAACTGTTCGAGAATTTGGGCGCCAAGCTGCCAACGATTACGGTCATCATGATGTCCATCGGGCTGGCGGCACAGAAGTACGTGGTGTTTTTTGCGGCCGGGCTGGCCCTCTCCATTTTCCTGCTTTGGCGTTGGAAGCAGACCGACAAGGGCGCCGAGGTGATCGACCGCGTCCTGATGGCGGTCCCACTGCTCGGGGATATCCGTCTCAAGTACCAGGTCGCGAGTTTGTCGCGCATGCTTTCGACTTTGTTGCAAGGCGGCATCCCGCTGGTACCGGCAATGGAAACCGCCGGAGCATCGATGACGAGCCGGAAAGTTGTGAACGGCGTTTCGGCGGCAGCGAGCCGCGTTCGCGAGGGGCAAGGGCTGGCTAAGAGTCTCGAGGAGCAGGGCATTTTCCCTGACCTCGCCGTAGAGATGATGGAAGTAGGCGAGTCCACCGGTGCTCTGCCTGCGATGTTGAACTCGGTGGCGGAATTTTACGAAGAAGACGTGCAAACCGCGCTAGGTGCGACCATGGCGTTGATTGAACCTTTGCTGCTGATCTTTATGGCGATTTTCGTCGGTGGAGTATTAATCTCGCTCTACATGCCGATTTTCACTCTGGGCGCGGGAGTGCATTAAGAACCGAACTGGCCGGCGGCTGTGCGGGGGGAACCGGCAGACGCCAGAAGGTAGATGGGCATTTTTGCAATGGTGGACAAGAAACCAATCATCAACGGCGCAAACGGGGGGAAGGTAGCCAGCATGGTCCCCGAAAAGCCAGCTACGGACTCGGATCGCGCGCAGGATATCGCGCGCCGGTATCGCTGCGAGTTCGTGGATCTTAACGATTTCCAGTTGCAGCACGAACTCTTCAAGAAGGTGCCGGTCGATCTCATGTTCCGGTACAACTTCATCCCCCTGGAAGAGACCCGTGACGGCCGGCTGGCAATCGCAATCGCCGATCCCAGCCAGCTGATGATGATCGATGAAATCAGCCTGCTGCTCGGAAAACGCATTGTCACCAAAGTTTCTACGCTGAAGCAGATCTCGGACATCCTCAAGAAGACCGAGCAATCGCAGCGCGTGTTGGAAGAAGCCAGTGAAGGCTTTGCGCTCGACGTCATCCGCGAGGACGAGCAGACTGGCGAAGAAACCATTTCGATCGATCGGCTCACGCAGCAAGGCGGCGACCACAGCCCGATCATCCGCCTGGTCGATACCACAATCTTCACTGCCCTACAGCGGCGTGCCAGTGATATTCACATCGAGACGCGCGACGACTCCGTGGCCATCAAGTTCCGTATTGACGGCGTGCTGTCGCAGGCCATGCCGCCCATCGGCAAAGAGCATCACTCGACCATTATTTCGCGTATCAAGGTCATGAGCGAGCTGGACATTTCCGAGCGCCGCGTCCCGCAGGACGGTCGCTTCCGCGTACGCTTTAACGGCCGCGCCATCGACTTCCGCGTGTCGATCATGCCCTCGATCCACGGCGAAGATGCCGTGCTCCGCGTGCTCGATAAAGAGTCGATGAGCGAGAAGTTCCGCACGCTCACGCTCGACGTCGTTGGCTTCGATCCCGAGGATCTGCGCAAGTTCCGGCGCTACATCAAGGAACCGTACGGCATGGTGCTGGTCACCGGGCCGACGGGCAGCGGCAAGACCACTACGCTGTATGCCGCCGTCAACGAGATCAAGACCGACGAAGACAAGATCATCACCATCGAAGACCCGGTCGAATACCAGTTGCGCGGCATCACGCAGATTCCGGTCAACGAGAAAAAAGGCCTGACGTTTGCCCGCGGATTGCGCTCGATCTTGCGTCACGATCCCGACAAGATCATGGTGGGCGAAATCCGCGACATGGAAACCGCGCAGATCGCCATCAACTCCGCCCTCACCGGACACCTGGTGTTCACGACCGTCCACGCCAACAACGTGGTCGACGTCATCGGCCGCTTCCTGAACATGGGCGTCGAACCGTACAACTTTGTGTCCGCGTTGAACTGCATTCTGGCGCAACGACTGGTGCGACTGATCTGCGAATCCTGCCGGACGGTGGTGCATTATCCGCCGGAGGTGCTGGAAGCCAGCGGCCTCGACCCGGCGCAGTGGTCGCAGGTGTCGCTCTATGAAGGCCAGGGATGCATCGAGTGCTCGGGCACCGGATTCCGCGGACGAACGGCGATCCACGAATTGCTGGATTTGAGCGACCGCATTCGCGAAATGATTCTCGCCAAGAAACCGACCTCCGAGATCCGGCGGGCGGCCCGTGAGGAAGGCATGCGCTTCCTGCGCGAGTCGGCGCTCGATAAGATCCGGCTTGGCCTGACGACCCTGAAGGAGATCAACAAAGTCACCTTCATCGAGGCGATGCGGTAGGCGACCATTCTCCTATAATGTGGGATAGGGCTCAGGGTGATGTTATGCCCGAGGCCTGCTCAAAAGTTGATATCGAATGAGTATGAATTCTAAAACTGGCGCGCGGCCACGAATTGCCTGCGAGATTTCCGCCGACCGCGTGCTGGCGGGAAAGCTTGCCGATACCGGGGGCGTGGTCGACTCGGTCGCGGTCCGCGAACTGCCCCCGGGCAGCGTCGTTCCTGACCTCACCGAAAACAATATCCTGCAACCGGAAGTGGTCCGCAAAGCCATCAATGACGCGGTGGGCAGCGTGGCCGGACGACTGCGCGACGTGGTCGGCGTTTTGCCGGATGCGGCCGTGCGGGTCGTGCTGCTCGACTTCGACACTCTGCCATCCAGTCCAGCGGAAGCTGAGGGCGTCGTGCGCTTCCGGCTGAAGAAGTCCTTGCCCTTCGACGTGGATAAGGCCAAGGTCTCGTATCACGTGCAGCAGTCGCTGGGGGGTTTGCGGCTGGTAGCGGCCGTAGCGCTGTCGACCGTGGTCGAAGATTACGAGGCCGCATTTCGCGATGCGGGCTACAGCGCGGGCGTCATTCTGCCCTCGATGCTGGCCGCACTGGGAGCGGCTGATGGCGACGCTCCCACTCTGGTGCTCAAAGTCGACGCCCGTACCACTAGCCTGGCGATTCTCGACAAGGGACAGCTGCTGTTGTTCCGCACACTCGAAAATACGCGCGGAGTGACCATCACGGGAGAGCAACTGGCAGAAGAAGTTTATCCCTCGGTCGTATTTTTCCAGGATACGTACCATACGAACATCGAACGCATTTACGTAGCGGGCCTGCCGGAGTCGGGCGGCGCGTCGCCGGCGTTGCGCGCGCAGACCGGAGCCGACGTGCGTGAACTGGTTGCCAACTCGCAGCTGGCGGCGAACGGCTCGTCGATTCCCCGCTGGAGAATGGCAGGCGTAGTGGGGGCGCTGATTTCCTGACATGCGTCTGGATATCAATCTCGCAACCCATGCCTACGAAGATTCGAGGCAGTTCTGGATGCGCTGGGGTACTGGCGTCGCTCTTCTTGGTCTCGCTGACGCTGGGTTTGCTGATCGCGGCCATCCATGGCTGGTACGACGCGCGCCTCGATCGCAAGAAGATCGGCGATCTGCGAGCGCAGATTGCCGAGCGCGATCAGGAACAGGCCACTGCCGAGACGCATGCTCAACCGGCCCGAAAATCGGCACCATGCGCGAGAAGTCGCAATATCTGAACGAACTTATCGCCCGCAAGGCGTTCTCCTGGACACAAGGCCTTTGAGACGCTCGAGCGGCTGATGCCGCCAAGATCTGCACTTGGTCTCCATCGCTCCCGAACTGAACGAGGACAATCAACTGGCGATCAAGATGGTCGTGGCCGGGGATTCTTCCGAGCGCGCCTACGAACTGGTCCGACGGATGGAAGGCTCCCGGCATTTTCGGGAAACGCGCATCGATCAGCAGACGACAATCGTGCAGCCCGGTTCCGACTCGGTCCAAGTCAGCATTCTGGCGCTCGTACGTCCCGACTGTTGATCAGGAGAAAGCGCGCTAATGCCTGATCTTCGAGAAACTCGGCGGAAGCTGAAGATCACGATTGGCGTGCTGGTCGGCGTCAGTGCAATGGCCGGCGGCCTTCTGATTTCGCCCCTGGTGGGCTCGGCCGCCCAGCGGCAGCAAGACCTGAATCAACTGCGCGCGCAACTTACGGCGAAAAACCGTCAGGTGGAGCCCCTTCGCGGACTCGATAAGAAGATTCCGATTGCGACACAGCAGATCGACGAGTTCTATCAAGAGCGATTCGTTACGCACGACTCCGAAGTGGCTGACGGCTCTGGAGGAATCTGGCGAAGTCGACGAACGTCAAGATTCAGTCGTCCAAATATAAGTGGGACGATCCCGAGCCCGTGGGACTGCGGCGAGTGGAGGTGGAAGCATCTATTCAGGGCGACTACCAGCCGCTGGCCAAGTTTCTCAATGGCCTGGAACGCTCCAAAGTATTCTTCATCATCAACAGCATTGCGCTCGCTCAGCAGAATGGTCCGATCCAGTTGCAGATGAAACTCGAGACTTTCCAGAAGGTGGGCAGCTAACGTGCACGATCGGGTCCGAAAACAAGTCGAAGGTGATCTGGGCAAGCGTGCTGGGCGTGATCGCTCTGCTTATCTTCGCATATGAATTTTTCAGCGGACCTTCCGCACCCGTAACGGCTGCGCAGCCGGCTACCACCGTCGCCGGCAAAGCCAAAAGGACCCTCGGACGCAATGGGAAGGAACGCCCTGCCGCGCAGGAGCGCCTGGATCCCACGCTGGATCTGCGCCTGCTCGCGCAGACGGAGCAGACCAAGTACACCGGCAGTGGCCGCAATATTTTTGTCGCGCAGGTTGATATCCCGGCGCCAGTCGCGCCAGCGGTGATCGAAAGCACCGGTCCGATCGGGCCGCCGGCACCCCCACCGCCACCACCGCCGCCGCCCATCAATCTGAAATTCTTCGGATTCGCCAACAAACCCGGTGAGCCGAAGAAAGTATTCCTCTCCCAGGGAGAGGATGTCTTCATCGCGGTGGAAGGCGACATCGTCGATCGCCGCTACAAGGTTGTGCACATCGGCCCCGCCTCGGTCGAGATCGAAGACGTTCTCTACAACAACAAGCAGAACATCCCGCTCACGCAGGCACCAGGGTAAGGAACGACTCCATGCGGAAACCGATCGTACGGATCAAAATCCGGAAACGCGAACAGGGCTACATCCTGCTGACCATCCTGCTGTGGGTGTCGTTGCTGACCATCACCGTCTCCCTGCCGATGCTGACCTACTATCACCAGCAGATGAAGCGCGACCAGGAAGAAGAACTGGTGCATCGGGGCGTGGAGTACGAGCGTGCAATTCGTAAGTACTACCGCAAGTTCGGAAGCTATCCGGCGACCGTCGAGATGCTGGAAGATTCCAACCACATGCGCTTTTTGCGGAAGCGCTACAAAGATCCAATCACCGGCAAGGACTTCAAGGTCTTGCACCAGGTGGATGTGATGATGGCATTCGGCAACGCCATCGGTGGCGGCGGCATCGCAGGCGGGCAGACACTAGGCCAGCCTGTCGGCAGCATGAACGCGCCGCCGACGCCTGCGGCCACGAGTGACAGCAACGCAAATCCTTCCGACTCCTCGGGAACCGCGACAGCAACGGGCGCTCAGGGGCAACAGACTGGCTCGTCAAACTCGAACAGCACGTTGCCCTTCGCGAGCATCTCGGGCCAGCCTGCGGGCGGCCAGACGATGGGCGGTGGCGGCATCGCCGGTGTGGCAAGCGTGAGCACCGACCAGAGCATTCGCGTTTACAACAAAAAAGATCACTACAACGACTGGCTGTTCGCCTATAACCCGGCCGGTGATCGCGGAGGCCTTCCGAAAGGGCCATACGACCCGGCGCAGGCGCTCGCGAATCAAATGCAGATGCAGGGATTGGGGAACGGCATGAATGGCCTGAATGGAATTAACGGCCAGAACGGAACGAATCAACAGCCCTTCGGACAGAACGGCCCAGGCATGAATTCAGGATTCGGCCAGAACGGCATGGGTGGCGCAGTCCGAAAGTGAGCCGGGCTGAATCTCCAGACTGCCTCGGGGCCGCAACCATGCTGCGCAGGCATCGCCCCCTCAGCACCACACTCAACGATCCGCCAACCCTTCCCGCAACTCTAGAAGCTAAAACTCGCCTGCAGTTCGATCTTCCTGTTGGCTGCCGCGCTGGAAAACGGGCCGCCGGCCAGAGCTACCGACTGACCGAAGTTCGGTGAACTCAGGTTCCCGATGGGCGCGGCCAGGTTCACGTGATTCAGCACGTTGCGCGCGTTCACGCTGAATGTCAGGTTGTACCGGTGAGTCGTATTCCCGGGGCCGAAGATCGCGCCCATGCCGGCACGCGGACCACCCCCGAAACCTCCACCGCCACGCGGACCTCCACCCCCGTGACCACCACCCCCCGGACCTGCGCCGCCGGCTGCGGTTTCCTTGCCGAAACCGAATGTCTTGGAGAGCCGCAGATTCAGCGTGAACTGCGCTGGACCGTTCAGGTAGTTGATCGGGATGCGCGTGTCGGTCGCGAGCGGGCTCCTGTTGTAACAAGCCCGATCGGCGACCGGGCCGCAGCTCGCGGCAAACGAAGGACGATCGTTATAGACGGAGTCGCCGTTCCAATCGCTCCCCAGTGAAACGTTGTAGGGCGCTCCCGAGGTTGCGATGAGGAACGGACTCAACCGGAATCCATAGGGTCCGGAAATCGACCCTCCAAAGAACACGCGGTGACGGATGTCGTAAGCCGCACGCCCATAGTCCTGGTCGATGTCGTACTGGTTCGAAGGGAATCCGCCCGAGGTGTTTGAGTGTACGGAATTGAGCGTGTAGTAGCCGAATAGAGTCAACTTCGCGCCCGCGCGCACGTTGGAGCTGATGATGAGCTGGTTCTGCCGGAAGATCCCATCTGTTGTGTACTGATAGATGTTACGCAGCCCGCAGGGCTCAGGGTCTCTGGTAGCACTGTTAAGACAAACCGGCACATTTCCCAGCGGCCGCAAGGCCACATCATTGACGTCGATTGGATAGGTGGAAGTCGCGTTTGGGATGGGTGCATTGATGTTTCGGGTAAACAGCTGATCGTAGCCGCGCGAATTCAAGTACGACACTGTAAGGTTCGCGACTTTCGTGAGCTGCCGCTCCAGCGTGACCGCCGACTGAAATATGTACGGGGAGTGCAGCCGCGGATCGACCTGATAAAAGGTGGGCGAACTCGATTGCAGGTCCGACTGGCTCGGGATATTCGGATAGGTCACCCCGGGAATCGCAGGCTGCGGTGGATTTGGGTCGTCCTTGGTCCGAGGAGGCGGCGCCTGCGCCTGCGCAATGTATTGCAGCTGCGTCAGACCGTTAAAACGCGTCGCCTGCAGCACGTCTCCTTCGCTGAAGCGGTCGTAAAACAGGCCGACTCCCGCGCGCAGCACGGTTTTGGGGGCATTCTTCCCACCGCCGCCGATTCCCCATGCCAAAGCCAGACGCGGCGCGAAGTCCCCGTGATCGTGGATGTCGTTCTGTGTTTCGAAGCGCAGGCCGTAGCTCAGCGTGAAATTCGGACGCACGCGCCAGTCGTCCTGAATGTAAAGGCCAACGTCGACTACATTCACGGTGACTGTCGGAACAATGGACGTGGTGGTATTCGGAACTGCATTGAGGCTGAGCTGGAATGGCGTCTGCTGCTGGAAGTACCCGAGATCCTGGAAAATCCACGAGCCGTTGAATCCTCCCGCAGCTGTGCTCACTTCGTGCACGTCGCGCAGGCGTCCGCCGAACTTCAGGAAGTGCTTGCCCCGCGACATGGACGTGTAGTTCTGCAGTTCGTAGTGCTCCTGCTGGTCGGTCGATGTGCCGCCGCTGGCCCCTCCCGATGTAAACGCATTAGGCACCGAAATCGTCGGCGCCGTACTCAGCGGAACCTCCCGATCGTTTTCCCGCAGGAACTGAAAGCGCGTTTCATTAATCACCTTTGTGGACAGCACCTGCGTGTCGCTGATCTGGACCGTGTGCTCCGTGTTAGTACTGTTGACACCCTGGTCCTGCAACGCAAAGCCGCCGACTCCGCTGTTCTCTTCCGTATTGCGAAAGTACTGATAGCGCGCGGTCAGAGTGTTGTTCTTTGAGATCTGGTAGTCGAAGCGTGGACCGATGTTTGTGCGTGTATGTGGCTGCGGAACAGCAGCGGTGTAGGGCATTCCCACACAAGCTGGCAGCGGACTACAATTCGGATCAGCACCGGGATTCAGGATGGTCGCGTTGATGATGGCGACCTCGTCGATGTTCCGGCGCTGTGCGTCGAAGAAGAACGACGCTTTCTTCCCCAGCGGCCCGCCGATATTGCCCATGTACTGCAGCGAGTGATAGTCCGGCTCGGTGCCAATCAGGAACGGGTTCTGCGAGTTCAGTGCGGAGGAGTTTCCGAGAATCGAAACCTGCCCGTGGTACTTGTCGGTGCCGGGCTTGGTGAAGATTTCGATTCGTCCGTAGCCCAGTTTGTCGTATTCCGAAGAGAACGGATTCTGATTGATGCGGATTTCGCGAATCGACGACTTGGGTGGAAGTTGTCCCGCGGTGAAGCCGTCGATGTAGATCTGGCCGCCGTTCGGCCCGGCGGACGGACCCGCCAGCGCTTCGAGATCGGTTTGCAATTCGTCGGGATCGTCGGGCAGCGCGTCGAGATCTTTACCCGAAAGCACAATAGCGCCGGCATTGGCCGAAGGGTTGGTGTCGACGGTCGTGCCTTCATCGGTGACGTTAACTTTTTCCTTCTCTACTGCAATCGAGAGCGCAATGTTCAGCAACTGCGAGTCACCCGCGGTGACATTCACGTCATCCTGCGCGAAATCCGAGAATCCGGGAGCGTTCACCGTCAGGGTGTACTTGCCGGGCGCTAGCCCACTGATTTCATAGGCACCGGTTCGATTGGTAGTGGTGGTTTTTGCCTGGCCGTCAGGCGTGATCGCGATCACCGCGGCACCGCTGACGGCGGCGCCCGAAGGATCGGTGACTGTCCCGTGCAGACTGCCCGCGGCGTTCTGCGCATGAACACCGCTCGCGATCCCCAATACGATGAGAATCGCGACCAGCCGCATCATCCGAATACAGAACTCCATTCTTGCTCCTGCGAAAACTATCAATTCCATGAGATGAGCGGGCGTGCTAGGGGTTGGCCGCAGCCTCCGCGTTGCCTGAGCCCAGGCTCCAGGGCGAAAGCATGATGGCCTGCGTCGCATTGGGCGCTGCTGTAAGGATAGGTTCCACTCCGGCGAGCAGCGTAATGGCGTTTACTGTCCCGGAGCTGTCGCCGTTCGTGGAGACGACCATGACCACGTCGCCCTTCTGTAGATCAGCCAGGTTCGAAGGTGGAATTCGGCTCAGTATCTGCTGAATGTCAGCAGAACCACCGTTCCGGGAACCTCGACCCGGACCGCTGCCTCCGGGGCCCATTCCCCCACCACCCGATTGGGCTATGTCGGGCTGGCGCTTGCTCTCTTCAGATGCGCCCCCGGTTGCCGCAGCCGCCCCGGGAATGCCCGCCGCGGCAGCGCCCTTCAATCGCGTCGCTATCCTCTGGGCGAACTCGGCCGGAAGCTTGCGCAACTGGGCATCGGACGTGACTCGAACGACGACCGTCTGCTTGCTGATTGAATCCTTAAGGGTCAGCGTGTTGGCGGCTGTGTCGACGGAAACGATCGCCCCGGCGAGATTGCGAAACGAACCCGAGACCACTTCCTCGGCATCGAGGGTGGTGCCGTCCTCATTCTTCCTGCCGCGCGCACGCAACTGGTCGCCAACCTTGATCTGGTCGATGGGCGCCACTTTCGCGTCATCAAACTTCACGGAATTCGGAGCATAGCGCCGGAGCACCGTGCTCTTCGTGGTATGAACGGCGACCGTCTTCGTACCTGTGAACGACGTGGTGGAGATCGTGATGTTGCCGGTGGCGGGATCGACCGCCGTCACGAGTCCACCTAAGCCGCGCTTCTGCCAATCGTCGCGATCTTTCTGTTGCTTAGCGGCCACGTCGGACTGCTTCATGACCACCACGGCGCCCGCTACGATGGAATGCGTGTCCGCCCCGGCTTTCCCGCGGACAAGTATGCGGTCTCCCACCTGCAAGTCCTGCTTTTGGAGAGGCGTCGCATTCTTCAGATCCTTCTCGCCGGGGGCCACACGCAGGATGCGGGTCGCGTCCTGAAAGCTGACCTGGACTTCATCTCCGGCATCGGAGGACAGTACGATCCCGTGGTCCGTGATCGCTTTGATGGCGCCCACGGCCCGCTGCTGGGCCGAGGCGTCGGCGGCAGACGGCGCCGAAGTTTGCGCCGGAGCCGTCGGACCGCGGAACAAGGCAGACGTCGCCAGTAAACAGAAGAGCAGGATGCTTGCCGCCCCGCGCGGGAAACCCGAAGAGCCAAAAACCATACCTACCAATGTAGCATCGCGGAGACGGCTAACAGCTTGTCTTTACAAAGTTTTACCCATGAGTCACAAAGGCAAAGACTGACAGCGACTCATACATTTTTGGACCCTGAACATGCATACAAATAATCGCGTGGCCCAGTTTCGCCCACCCCTGCTTCTGAAGACTAATCACCGAACAGAGCGCGGTAGACACCTCCACCGAGCGCACCGCCGATGATGGGCGCAATCCAGAACATCCAAAGCTGTGCCACCGCCCACCCTCCGACGAAGATCGCCGGTCCCGTGCTGCGCGCCGGATTCACCGAAAGGTTCGTGACCGGGATCCCAATCAGGTGGATCAGCGTTAACCCAAGGCCAATCGCAATCGGAGCGAAGCCCGTCGGTGCGCGGCGATCGGTCGATCCCATGATGATGAGCAGAAAGAACATCGTCAGTACCACCTCGGCCACGAAGCACGCCAACAGCGAATAGCCTCCCGGAGAATGGACGCCATAGCCGTTTGACGCGAAGCCGCCGCTCACGTCGAAGCCCGCTTTCCCGCTGGCAATGATGTAGAGAACTCCTGCTCCGGCGATGCCGCCAATCACCTGCGCCACCACGTAAGGCAGAAGCTCCGACAACGGGAAGCGCTTGCCGGCCGCCAACCCCACCGAGACGGCCGGATTCAGATGGGCGCCAGAGATATGCCCGATCGCAAAGGCCATGGTGAGGACGGTGAGGCCGAAGGCCAGAGCGACACCTAGAAATCCGATCCCCAGGTTGGGGAATGCAGCGGCCAGTACCGCGCTACCACATCCGCCAAACACCAACCAGAAGGTTCCGAAAAATTCCGCTGCTGCACGCTTGCCGATGCTCATGGTGTAACTCCCTTTTGAGATAGGAATGTGGGGTCCAGAGCCGAAGGTTCAACAAGAGCCTGAGAAGGAAGCGGTTGGATAGTAGCAGCCGCGACAGGTTCAGGAAAGAGAAAGAATTTGCAGCCCACGGCTCGGAATTTTATCGGCCAGCCGATGAAAAAAGAAACGGCCGGGCCAAGTCGGAATGTGTGCTCTCCCCCACGAGACCACATCGGAGACCGATGGCCCGGCCAAAACGTTCGCTATCATACGCGGGCAGCGGGAAAGGGCAAGTAAACTTTCACTTACAAAATCGCTGACATCGCAGGCGGGACGCGGCATTTGGGGGTGTAGGACTTAGCCGTTTCATTGCAGTAATAGAGCCGCTTGTGTAAGTACAGGTTTACATCCGGTTACGACCTCGTGGTCACGGGCGAGCGACGGCCCTCGGCGGGGCTCGAGGAAACTCCGGGAGATGCCTTCGTCGAACACTTCGCCTTCAAATCGAAAAGTGCGGGACGCAGGACTTTGTATTCGCTCCGGTCAGCGTGGGCAACTGCAGTCTCGAGCGCGCTCAAGAAGGATTGCGCCTTCGCTTCGCCGCTACGCAGCCAATCCCGTATTTCCTCGTCGCTCGTGAGCGTAACCTGCTCTCCGGTGGCGTGGTCAAGGAGCAGCCGCAGATACTCGTCGGCCACGACATCGCGCTTCACATTTACAGCAAAGCGAACCCCGCAAACGGGACAACTCGCAATGTAACCACTGGCGGTCTCCTCCAACTGGAAGAATTGTGCCAGGACATTTTTCGCCGAAGTGCTTTTCATTGGATTTCGCCGGAAGAAGCCTTTGCCGCAGGCGCAAAAAAGCAGTGTAAGGCCAGAGTCTTTTTTTCGCCACGCTCAAAGCGTCCGGGCGACAGCGTGGACTTCGAACTTGAAGCGCAGAGCTCGCCTCGACTGCGAGACCTCCCAAAATCTTCAGCTGCTTCGCACACGCAACGTCAAGAATGGAAAAGGTTAATGGGCCAGAGTTGCGTTACATGGGCTTGACCGCTGAGGCCTGAGACGCGATGTCCACCTTGTTATACTCACACTCCATGCTCCGAGATACTTTGGAAGAAGGCCGGGTGGCGGCTGATCGCGCGTTGGAGCGTCTCATCCCGGCTGAAACACAGCATCCAGCTTCCATTCACAAGGCTATGCGCCACAGCGTGTTCGCGGGTGGCAAGCGGTTGCGTCCGATCCTGTGCCGCGAAGCCGGGCGCATGATCGACGGAAAGCTGCCTGAGGGCATCGATGAACTGGGCGCGGCGCTCGAGATGCTGCACACTTACTCGCTCATTCACGATGATCTGCCGGCGCTCGACAATGACGACCTGAGGCGCGGCCGCCCCACCTGTCACGTGGTGTTCGGCGAGGCTACTGCGATTCTGGCTGGCGACGCCCTACAAACGCAGGCTTATGAAGTTCTTTCGCGGCTGCAATGTCCGGCGGTGGCGCGCGTGCGCATCATCGAAGAGATCGCGCATGGCACGGGGACCATCGACGGCATGATCGGCGGACAGGTGGTCGACCTCGAGGCGGAACACTCCAAGCCCGACTTGCCAACGCTCGAATACATTCACCGCGCCAAGACCGCTGCGCTCATCACGGCGAGCCTGGTGAGCGGCGGAATCTACGCCGGGGGCGAAGCTGAAGATATCAAGTGCCTGCGCTCATTTGGGCAGCAGGTCGGCCTCGCGTTTCAGATTGTTGATGATGTGCTCGACGTCACACAGACCTCGGAGCAACTCGGCAAGACCGCCGGCAAAGACACGGCGGCTGAAAAGACAACCTATCCCGCGCTGTTCGGGATCGACGAGTCGGTGAAGAAGGCCGACGCACTGATTGCGAGCGCATTCACACAGCTGGATCCATTCGGGGAGCGGGCAGCGACTCTGAAGGAGATTGCGCGGTACCTGGTGGAGAGAAAAAAGTAGGGCGTCGGTGCTCGGTTCTCGGTTCTCAGTTCTCAGTTCTCAGTTCTCAGTTCTCAGTTCTCAGTTCTCAGTTCTCAGTTCTCAGTCGAACGTCAACCTTCGGTCATCATTTGGATAAGTGGCTTCGTTGGTTCTCTTATAGCTAAGTTATTGAAAACTCGTCCTTGAGCTCCGGACGCCGCCAAAACACCCGACGACCATCGCGTAGAATGCCATTTAAATGCGTTCTGCTGCCCGCTGAGTGCATTCTGTCGCCGTCCCGAAACCCAACGTCAGCTGACCCTTCAATCGCCCGCCACAGGACCTGTAATCACAAAATGTATCTTTTAGTTAACATAGACACCAGCCGGAACGGGCTGGTGACTAGCGACTGACAGGCGACTGGTTCTATTTCAGGTCCGCAGTCCAGTTCAACACGAGGGTCATGGGTTGGGCGGACGCTGGAGGCTGGGTGAGCACGAGGAATCGTTTGCCGTCGGGCGCCACGTCGAACGGGGCTCCTAAGGCGAAGACATTTCGCAGGTCAAACAGGCTCTGGGAATTTCCCACCTCGAACTCACCCGCGCGCGAGTTCACCTCTACAGCATAGAGATGCGAGTCGTACCCGACGTAGTAGACCTCTTTGCCATCGCCTCGCCATACCGGAAAGGTCCCACCTTCTCGCGTGATCTGCCAGCGTCCGTTGCCGTTCGGGAAGGACGTGACGTAGACCTCTTCCCTCCCACCGTCGTCAGCACTGTAGGCGAGCCACTTGCCGTCGGGGGAAATGCGCGAGAAAGCAATCTTGCCGGTGGGCGTTTCGGGCTTCACGATCATCTGCGCCTGGCCTCCACCGGAGGCCGGCTTCACCCAAACCGAAGCGCCTGTGGGCCCAGACTGCTGGATGTAGAGGAAGTAGCGGCCGTCTGGAGACCATTCCGGCCAAGTTAACGAAACCGGCAATCCCCGATCATTCTCGGGTGAGAGCAGCAACTCGTCTTGCCCGCCGCCGGTCGAAAGGCGCGCATGCAGCGACGTTCCACCGAGCACCGTGGGGCCAAACTGAACCATGTAAACGACACGCTGTCCGTCGGCGGACCACGACGGCATCAGATGGGTGCCATCATCGAAGGTCAGCCGAGCGCGCGAACCATGCTCAAGATCGAGCACCCAGATATCGGACTTGGGATTGCCCATCGAGACGGCAAAGCGCTTGCCGTCGGGAGAGAGGCGCCCTCCGCGAAAGCCTGCGCGTTCGCCCACGCGGCTCACGACCTTCCCATTGCGATCCATCCAGAACAGGTCGGTGTCTCCCAATCCGTTTTCCGAGCCGGGTTCGTAGATCAGAACGCCGCGATCCGCCACCGAAGCCACAGTGTGGAAGACGCCGCTGTCGTGCTGCACATCGTTCGCAACCACGGTAGGGTCGCCGGAGAGCGTGCCGCGGTCAGGATCAAACTTCTGCGCCACCAGCGCGTTCTGCTGGTGGTAGAGCAAGTATCCCGAGGAATACAGCCCGCCAGAGTCGGTGGCGAGCACAAGCCGGGTGGCATCGCTGTCGAGCGAGCCCATGAAGATGCCGTTGTCCTCGCGGCGTCCTCCGGCATGATTGGTGGCGTAGAACAGGAAATGCTTTCCGTCGGGCAGGAACGTGGGCCAGCGATGGGTACTGTGTTTGCTGAGATCGAGTTTGGTGACGCGCTCGGGTGTGCCGCCATTCGCGTTGACCTTCCAGAGCGAATCGCGATAGTCAGGCGCATACAACACCACGTTGTTCGCGCTCCATGCGCCACCGCGCGCGTTGGGAGCGTCGGCAAGAATCGTGACGGGACCACCGGTAGCGGAGATCTTCCGCAGTTTGCCGTTGGCGAAGAACCCAAGGTACTTTCCGTCCTGTGACCAGAACTGCGCGAAAGCCTCTTCGGTGCCGGCCAGTTTTTCTGCCGTGGAGTTATCGAGCCGGCGCACCCAGATCGAGTTCCCTTCCTTGCCCATGCGGGCCGCGAAGGCGACGCGTGTGCCATCGGGCGAGAGCACGGGCGGACCAGAGAAGTCGCCGACGAAATCGAAGCCGGCATCTGGCGGCGGCATGATGGATGCCCGAACCACCCGCGGGTGTGGGCGCGAGAAGAATGCAAACCACACGACCAGGACAAGCAGCGCGGCCATGGCAGCGCTCCACCACGCGCGTTCCCGCCATCTTGGATGAGGCAGAGCGATACGCTGTGCGCCCGAGGTGCTGTCGACCGAACTGATCCAGCGCAACTGGCGCGCAACGTCGGCCGCACTCTGCCAGCGCGAATCCGGATCCTTCATCAACGCGCCTTGGATGACGTGCTGCAGCAACGGCGGAGCCAGAGGCTGATGCATTGAAACCGGCTCGGGATCTTTCTCTAGAATTGCCGAAGCGACCGTCACCTGGCTCTTGCCTTCGAACGCGCGTCGTCCGGTCGCCATCTCATAGAGCACGGCACCGAAGCTGAAGATGTCGCTGCGCGCGTCGGCTTCCTTACCTTCGATCTGCTCGGGCGACATGTACTGGTAGGTACCCATCACCGTGCCTTCCGCGGTGAGCGGCTGGGAGTAGTTCGCGGAGGTCATGGTCGCCGACAAACCGGAGGATTGCTGCATGGCGGGCTGGGCGGTTTTGGCGAGTCCGAAGTCGAGCAACTTGGCGCCCGTGCGCGTGATCATGATATTGCCGGGCTTCAGGTCGCGATGCACCACTCCCATGCGGTGCGCCTGCTCGAGTCCTTCGGCGACTTCGGCGCCATAGCGGAGCACCAGTTCCATCGGCAGACGGCCCTTCGCGAGGCGCGCCCCAAGCGTTTCACCTTCGAGGAACTCCATGACGATGAAGTGAATGCCATCCTGCTCACCCAGATCGTAGAGCTGGCAGATATTGGCGTGGCTCAATTGCGAGATCGCGCGCGCTTCGCGTTGGAAGCGCTCGAGTGCAGCCGGCTTCTCGGCAAATTGCGACGGAAGAATCTTGATGGCGACCGTGCGATCGAGTCGCTTGTCGACCGCGCGATAGACCTCTCCCATACCGCCCGCGCCGGCCGGCGCGACGATCTCGTAGGGGCCAAGTTTTGTGCCGCTGGGAAGAGGCATGTGAGGCTAGGGGATTATAGCTTGGGGCAGGTCTTGGGTATTAGGTGTTGGGGTTCGGGCTCTGGGCCCCAGCGCACAACTCTCCAAGCCCCCGGCCTAAGACCCAATACCGAAGACCTAAGACCTGCCCTCTAGTTTGCTTTCATTTTTTCCTTCACGCTGTGTGCCAGTTTCTCGATTTCTTCTGCTTTCTTTACTACGTCGAAGGAGAGGACGTTTTCGTTGGTCTTGTCTACGTAGTCTTTCAGTTCGGTGGCAAGTTTAAGCAGCTTCTCGGTGTCTCGCCTTAACGCGGCCTGGCGCTCCTGATTCGCCTTCTTCTGCATGTCGCGCTCGAGCTTTGATTTCGCCTGGTCTTCCGGCGAGGGCGGCTGCGTTTGCGATGGGTCGGGCATGGGCGGGAACTTGGGGTTCTGCGCGTGCAATCCGAGACCGAGAGTCAAGGTGAGGACGAAGAGGCGAAGAGCTGTTTTCAACGGAACACTCCCACCGCAAAGATGCAGTTCATGTGTCCTCGATTATAAGTGGGGAGAAGAACGTTTCAGCACAGGTGCTAAGTGACCGCTTTCAAGCGAAGGCCGATGGCGTCCAATCGCGCAGGGATTCGCGGAAAAGGAACGAGGCGAGGATGCATCCTCGCCCCGATTACAACTCAGTAGCTATCGGATACTTACAACTGGCTCATCTTGGCCAGGAACTCGCTGTTGGTGGTCGCCTTGGCTAATCGCTCAATGAGCAGTTCCATCGCCTCGACCGGGCTCAGCGGGTTCAGCACTTTGCGCAGCACCCAGATGCGGGTCAGGTCTTCCTTCGGAATCAGCAACTCTTCTTTACGCGTGCCCGAGCGCTGAATATCGATGGCCGGGAAGGTACGCTTATCGACCAGCTTGCGGTCGAGAATGATTTCCATGTTGCCCGTGCCCTTGAATTCTTCAAAGATCACGTCGTCCATGCGGGACCCGGTATCGATCAGGGCCGTCGCGATGATGGTCAGCGAGCCGCCTTCCTCGATGTTGCGGGCAGATCCGAAGAAGCGCTTCGGACGCTGCAACGCGTTCGAGTCGACGCCGCCGGAGAGCACCTTGCCGCTGGGCGGGACGATCGTGTTATAGGCGCGCGCAAGGCGGGTAATCGAATCAAGCAGGATGACCACATCGCGCTTGTGCTCGACCAGGCGCTTGGCCTTTCTCGATCACCATTTCCGCGACTTGCACGTGGCGGGCGGCAGGCTCGTCGAAGGTTGACGAGATTACCTCGCCCTTCACGGACCGCTGCATATCGGTAACTTCTTCCGGGCGCTCGTCGATGAGCAGGACGATCAGCACAACTTCCGGATGATTGGTCGTAATGGAGTTCGCGACGTTCTGTAAGAGCATCGTCTTGCCGGCCCGTGGCGGCGACACGATCAGGCCGCGTTGCCCTTTTCCGATGGGCGTCAGCAAGTCCATCACACGGGCGCTCACGTTTTCGCGCGTCGTTTCAAGCTTCAAGCGCTCCTGCGGATACAGGGGCGTGAGGTTGTCGAACAGAATCTTGTTACGGGCTTCATCGGGCGACTCAAAGTTGACCGCTTCGATCTTTACCAGTGCGAAGTATTTTTCGCCTTCGTGCGGGGGCCGAACCTGGCCGCTGATGGTGTCACCAGTCTTGAGATCAAACTTGCGGATCTGTGAGGGCGAGACATAGATGTCATCCGGCCCGGGAAGGTAGTTGTAATCCGGCGAGCGGAGGAAGCCATAGCCGTCGGGCAGAATTTCAAGTACGCCCTCGGCAAAGATGTGGCCTTCCTTTTCGCTCTGCGCCTGAAGGATCTTGAAAATCAGATCCTGCTTGCGCAGGCCGCTGGCCCCGGGCAGATCCAAGGATCGGGCGATCTTGGTCAACTCGGTAATATTCTTTTCTTTGAGTTCAGCGATGGTCATTGATCACCTACGGGAAATTTACAGGGGGGTGCGGCTGGAAGACTTGCAACTGCGGGGGCAGGAGGCGGGGCTGTTTTAAGCAGCCCGCCGTTGCGCCTCGGCAAAATTCTCCGGCTCTGACAGAACGGCCTGCCGCTCCGCGCCAGCGATCCGGTCCAATACCTGATTCATGGTTTCTTGAATGCGGGTGCTAGGCCGATGAAACTTCCGCGTGGCCTTGGAGGCAAGCTGACAGAGCATATAACGGTTCCGCAAAGTATGTAAAGCTTCAAAAACTCGATCAGAGCGCATGGCTGTAAACTTCTCCTTTTACGTTTGTTCGCTCACCGGCTCAACCCAATACCGCGCCTTCAGCTAGGCGTAAGTCACTATTTAAGATGGGTTTACGCGGATTGAACGGGTCAATCCTATAGATGCTCCACCTACCCTGAAAGTTGCTTTTTTCTGGGTTTATGGCCTGGTTCGACGCAGGGGCAATGTCCAGCTTGGACCGCGAACGACTAGCAAATCCTTCGGAACGCGCTAATCTAATGGCAAAAACACGCAGCGTCAAGGATTTCCTTTTGGTCCGCGATTAAACCGATTTAGCCCTTTGATTCCCGGGTAATTACTTTATTCCCCTCCTATTTGTTCTACCCCCCAGATTTATAGGTTTCGTTCGTTCCTCCCGGGTTTGGTATCTTCCCAAGGAACGCGTGATTTCAGGGACCTTGCATGAGTGATTCAGTACGCGAATCGACTGGAGTCAGCGGCGGTAAGGACCGGGGGGAGCATGCGCCTACCCAGCGACTGGACGAGTGGCTTTCCGCGCTCGTCGCTGGGCGCGGCAGCGATCTTTTGCTGGTGGCGGGAGTGCCGGCGTCGATCCGGTTCGAAGGGCGAGTGCAGCCCATCGGATCGGAAAAGCTGTCGGGTGCGGAAATTGAAGCCGCCGTATTGCCGGCGTTGATCCCACGCGCGGTGCGACAGTATGAGGAGGGTCAGATTTCGGACTCTTCTTACCGGCTGGCGGGTGTTGGGCGGTTTCGCGTCAATCTTCACCGGGAAAAAGGCATGGCGGCGGCAACCGTACGCGCTCTGCCGGTGCGGGTTCCGCTGCTCGAGGAACTTCGCCTGCCGCCTGCGGTAGAGGCGTTGTCGCGTTTGCCGCGCGGCCTTGTTCTGATTGGCGGACCCGCAGGCTCGGGAAAGTCCACGACCGTGGCCGCACTGGTTCACGAAATCAATCGCCGTGAGGCGCGGCACATCATCACCATTGAAGACCCGCTCGAGTACGAGCACCAGCATTTGCAGAGCATCGTGGAACAGGTGGAGATCGGCGTGGATGCACCCGACTTCCCTACCGCCCTGCGCGCCGCTCTACGACAGGCTCCCGACGTGATTGTGGTTGGCGAAATGCGCGATCCCGAAACCATGCGCATCGCGGTTGCTGCGGCGGAGACCGGGCACCTGGTTCTCTCGACGCTTCACACTACCGACGTGGCTTCGACCATTGCCAGGATTTCCGATTCGTTCCCTCCCGAACGCCAGCCGACGATTCGCCAGGAATTGGCAATGGCAATCTCCGCCGTGCTCACGCAGATTTTGCTGCCCAGAAAGCGCGGAGGCCGCGTGCCCGTCGCGGAACTCCTGATGGTTGGGTATGGTGCGCGCCAGCACATCCGGCGGAATGCTCTCCAGCACTTACACCAGGAAATCACGATGACCAAGAACAAGGGATCGGTGAGCCAGGAAGAATCGCTGCAGCAACTGGTAAGGCAGGGAGACGTAGATCGCGAGGAAGCGCTGCTCTATGCGGTGCATCCGGATGACTTGTTGAGTTTGATTCGATCGGAAGGCCGCAACCTGGCAGGCTAGATGGTGCCCCGGGTTCTCGTCCATTCTTTGGACGGTAACTTGGGCTGTGCACATGCCAGGGACGTCGCGATTCCAGCGAGGCGTGTAGTTCCCAGGTTAGCGCCACAAACCGGGCGCGACCCTGGGGCACCGCTGGTTCAGGGGCGAGTTAGAACTCGAAATAGCCTGCGCGTGAAGTACGCTCGTTGCCTTCTGTGCCGGTGGCCGGCAGCAGTCCTACAATGCCGCGCAGCGTTTCCCAAGCAGCCTGATTGAGCGCAGGATCGGCGCCCACCAGGTCCCGAATCATTTGCCAGGCGGCGATGTTGAGCGCTCCCTCGGGGGCCGGGCCCATGGCCAGCGACACCGAGCATTGAGAGCAGAAGCAAATCCGCTGCGAAGTCGATTTCTGGCGCGGCCGGACGCCCACGGTTTGGGCGAACATGTACACCGCGACCGACTTGTCGCCCGCTTCCAGTACACGATTGCAGCGAAGACAGTAAACGTTCTCCAAAGTTCTCCCCTAGGAAATCTTCACCCTGCAAAAATAATGTTGCCAGCGAGGGCCCGGCCGCAAGTACGAAGGGAGATTCCATGACTAGTGGAGAGACGCGCGTCTCCGCCCGACCAGACCTGCACGAACTCTGGGAAGCGACGGGCGTCCCCGTCTCGGTGGGCGAGGACCCCGCCGCTCCATTGTTTGCATTCAATGCGGCATGGTGCGCTGTCCAGCCTGAACCAAGGTGTGCTCTAGTCAGGGACCGCCACGTTCGGGCAGTCTGCTGCTATGAGTACGGGCGATCACTTCTCGATCGTATTGTCGAAGAGCCGAGGGCCGGAGCGGCCTCGGAATTTCGTGCGCCTCGAGCATCTGCGCCGTTTGCGCGGGTCTGAGCAGGTGGCGGCCATCTGCTACCGACTGGGCAAGCGCGGCATCGAGTTTCTGCTGGTGCGCACGCGAGGTCGCCGCTGGACATTTCCCAAGGGCAGTATCGAGTCGGGACTGACGAACGCGCAGGCGGCGGCGCTTGAGGCGTTCGAGGAGGCGGGAGTTCACGGCTGCATCGAGGAAGCTGCTTTCGCGCGCTACGTGCGCGTAAAGGCCGGGCGTGACCGACTGTCGTGCGAGATCGAGGTCGTCATCAACGCGCATTTGTGTGAAGTCCGTCGGCTTGGGAGACCCGAAGAAAAAGACCGGGAGCCTACTTGGTTTTCCGCAGAGAAGGCGAAGCGCCGCTTGCGTGAGGAGCGTGCTGACGACTACGGCGAAGATCTCGCGCGAATTGTGGATCGCGCCGTGGCACGAATTCAGCGCCAATATCGCGGCGAGCATGGAAGAGTTACGCGAAGAGCTGCCGACGTGATTGAGATCGACAATGCGCGTGTTGCGGGAATCGATCGCAAAGCGGTTGGCAACGTGTCGCGACGAAACCCCTCTTAAGATGCCGAGCCCGGTACTCCCGGTCGAGAGATGCACCCCTTCCCCTGTTGCGCGAGCCATTGCCCACGATAAGACCAACGGGCCATTCTCGCCCGGGACGTCCTATGGCGCTAGTACTGCTCTGAGGGGTGTAGACGGGCAACGGTCAAGCCTAAAGCGCAAGTAGTGTCGGGCCCCGTGACCCACCCACACAGCTCCGACGGATCCCTCAAACCCCGCTCGGGGCGGACGATTCCGAAACAGTTCTGATTTTGTTGCCTACCGTCTTGTTACCTATCTGGCAGAGCCACGTCTGTGTATCGGTACTGACGTCGGCTCTGGGCCTTGAATGCAAATTTGAGAGGTGAACGATGAGCTTAGATGTTCCTTCGTTTCAGACTTCGAAAACCAATTCCCTTCACAACACAATCAGCACCTTGTTCCTATGCTTTGCTTTAGCCGGCGGGCTGGTGGCGTTCAGTTCAATGGCATGCGCTGAGGACGGGAAGGGTTCAGGCTCTGCAAACTGGAGCCCATTAGCCAATCTGCCCCCCGGGGGCTCCGTCATCAACCTGTTGCTTCTGAGCGATGGAACGGTCATGGCGCAGAGCGGCGACGACGGCTGGCACTGGTTCAAGCTTACCCCCGACGCCCGCGGCAGCTACGTGAACGGGACATGGACAACGCTCGCACCCATGAGCTTCCCGCGTATCTACTTCAGTACGAATGTCCTGCAAGACGGGAGAGTGTGGCTGCTGGGCGGCGAGTACACCGGACCGTACTTCGACGCCAACATCGCGCCTTCCGGTGAAATCTACGACCCGATCAAAGACACATGGTCTCCCATCGCACCGTATCCCAATGAGGTGGGCGGTTGCGGCCACCGCAACGTGACTTCCGACGTTCAGCTGACAGCGGGTTCACCGGTAGTCACGGGGATCTATTCCACCGACCGCATCACCGCCGGCTGGACGATCGCGGGCAACGGAATCCCCGCCGGCGCGACGGTAGTGAGCGTCGATTCGGCGACCCAGGTCACCATCTCGGCCAATGCCACCCTGACCGGGCCGAGTCAGGCGGTTGGGTTCAGGGGGATTGCGCTCGCCTGCTTCGGCGACGACCCCACCATGCTTATCTCTGGCCGGCGAATTCTGGCCGGCAACATCTTCAACAATTCCACGTTCACTTACTCGGTCGACACAAACTCCTGGACGCAAGCGGCAACCAAGGTCTACAACGACCGCAGCGATGAAGAAGGCTGGACTGGCCTCGCTGGCGGCGGCATTCTGACCTACGACCTGTTTCAGAGTATCGCGACAGGCCAGGGCTACGCCGAGGTCTACAACCCTGCACACAATGTTTGGACGGCCATTAGTCCCGCCGATGGCTCGGCTAGCGGAGTGTTGCCAGTCCTGAGCAGCCCGGCCCTTGGCTTTGAACTGGGGCCAGCGATGCGGTTGCAGGATGGCCGCGCGCTCGTGATCGGAGCGAACCAGCACACGGCACTGTATAACCAGGCCGCGAACAGCTGGTCGGCAGGTCCGGATATCCAAGCCACATTAAGCAATCCATTTGGCAGTATCCGTCACGCCAATTTTGGAGCGGATGATGCGCCCGCCGCGCTCATGCCGAACGGGCATGTTTTGCTCGCGGCGGATGCCGGTCCGAATCCGATCACCACCAGTGGCGATGCGACAGCCGGCACTGCCATCATCAGCAACATTCCTTCCACCGCGGGCCTGCAGGTTTCCTGGGGAGTGTTCCAGGCTGATGGCACCACCAACGTGATACCACCGAACACGATCATCACCAGCATCGACTCGCGGCACCAGATCCATATCTCAAAAAATGCCGCAGCTTCCGCTCCAGCAATCAGCCTGGCGTTCGGCGGCGAATTCAGCAGCCCTACAAAGCTGTTTGATTTCGATCCGAAAGAAAACCAAATTTCTCCTGTGAGCCCACCGCTGAATGACCCGAACCTCCCGACGTTCGGCGCTTTTGTGACCCGTATGCTCGTACTTCCGAACGGGCAAGTGCTCTTCAACGACGGACTCGGCAACCAGCTTTATGCCTACACGCCGAAAGGATCCGCCAACCACGCCTACTTGCCGGTCATTGAAAGAGTCCGGCGCGGCGACGATGGCGTGTTCACGCTGACCGGTCGACAATTGAACGGCCCATCGGACGCGTCAGCCTACGGCGATGATGCACAAAGCAACGAGAACTTCCCCGTCATCCGGCTGCAGAATTCCAGCGGGCTGGTTTTCTACTGCCGGTCGACCGACTGGAGTTCGACCGACGTAGGCGCGATTCCACACGAAAGCGTCAAATTCACCTTGAACCCAGCCGTCACGCCCGGTGTCTATCAACTGGTCGTGAGCGCAGGCGGCGTTTCCTCTTCCCCGGTAGTGATCCGCATTACCCAGGAAGATCTGAATCATCACTAGAACCGGGCCTTGCTGATGTCATTGCGCCGGGCTTGCCGAGACGGACTCGTCAGAGAGTCGACGGCAACGCCGGGCGTAGCGATAGACAATGCAGCGATTGGGGTCATGGGTGAAGCATCAATTTTAGGAATGCCAGCCCATGGCCCCGTTCTCCCTAAACTGCCGGGGACGCACTTCCCAAGCGTAGCGCGGCAACGCGCGTCATCACCTCCATGAGAGGCCTTTACACCCATGATGTTCAATCAATAGTTTCCGTGTCACCAACGATTCCCAGGTATCGAGGCGGAAACCTCTCCCTAAGCCCAGTACGTCCGGTCTAACGTCCGGTACTGAATTGCCTCTGCGATGTGCTTGGGTTGAATTGCGGGCTGGGCTTCGAGGTCTGCGACCGTGCGGGCTACCTTCAGGATGCGGTCGTGGGCGCGGGCGCTCAAGCCTTGCTGGGTCATGGCGCGCTCGAGCAGGCGCTCGCAGTCAGCGCTGAGGTCGCAGAAGGTGCGGACGTGGCTGGAGGACATCTGGGCGTTGCAGTAGACCTTTTGACGATTTCCGGCGAAGCGCTGGAGTTGAAGCTGGCGGGCGGCGATCACGCGCTCTCGAATCTGGGCTGAGGCCTCGGGTACGCTGGTCGAACGCATTTCTTTGTAGTTTACAGCCGGCACGTCGATGTGTATGTCGATGCGGTCCATCAGCGGTCCGGAAATCTTCGCGACGTAACGCTGAATCATGGGCGGAGAGCAGCGGCATTCGCGAGTGCGGTCGTTGTGGAACCCGCAGGGGCAGGGATTCATGGCCGTGGCCAGCATGAAGCGCGCGGGAAATGTCAGCGACATGGCGGCACGTGCGATGCAGACCGTGCCGTCTTCGAGAGGCTGGCGCATGACTTCCAGAACGTTTCTTGGGAATTCCGGCAACTCATCGAGGAACAGGACGCCGTTGTGGGCGAGCGAGACTTCACCCGGTCGTGGGATGACGCCTCCGCCGATGAGTCCAGGGTCGGAGATGGTGTGGTGAGGCGATCGGAAGGGGCGCACTCCTACCAGCCCAGCGCCTGAGTCGAGCACTCCCGCCACGCTATGAATTTTGGTGGTCTCGAGGGCTTCTTCCAAGGTGAAGGGCGGCAGGATGGTCGGCATGCGCTTGGCTAGCATGGTCTTGCCGGAGCCCGGCGGGCCGATCATCAGGATGTTATGGCCGCCTGCGCATGCGATCTCGAGAGCACGCTTGGCGGTTTGCTGCCCGCGAACGTCTTTGAAGTCGACCGCGTAGTGCTGGGCTTCGCCGAGCAGCGTGTCTCCATCAACGGTGACCGGGGCGATACCGTTGCCCGTGTTCACGAAATGGATCACGTCAAGCAGCGATTTCACCGGATAGACTTCGATGCCGCTCACCATGGCGGCTTCGCGGGCGTTCACTGCGGGCACAATCAATCTGCGGAGTTTTCTGCCCCGGGCCTCGATGGCGATCGGCAAGGTTCCGCGAATACCGCGCACGCCGCCATCTAGCGAGAGTTCGCCGACAAACACGCTATCCAGCAACTCTTTCTTGTTGAGCCCTCCATAAGCGCCGAGGATTCCCAGGGCCATGGGCAGATCGAACCCAGACCCCTCTTTGCGAATGTCTGCCGGCGCCAGATTTACGGTGATGTGCGTGGGCGGGATGTCGTATCCACAATTGCGCAGGGCGGAGCGGTCGCGGCTTTCGCGGACCGCGGCGTCGGGTGGGCCCACGGTGTGGAAGTGGTCATCGTTGATCTTGATGCCGGAGACGTCGACTTCGACCTCGATAATGTTGGCGTCGATTCCGTAGACCGCGGCGCTGAAGGTTTTGTAGAGCATGCGGAGGCAGGCGAACGGGGAGAGACTCCTCCACGACCGCCTGCTCCAGCCTAGACGGAGGCCTACGAAACAGAAGGTGATTGTTGTCACTTAGAGGCGTGACCACTCCGCTTTGCACCTCGCACCCAAATCCTGATGATGAAAGGTTGCAGTGCAAAACAACCGGACTCTTCGGCGTCACGTTTCCCGTGTAAACAAGTTCTTTGCAACGCGTACCAAAACATCCAACAAGTTGTCGAAGGCAGTCCTGTTTTCTTTGCGTCATGTGCTCTACGATGGCAACGAGATTCCCGTGCCCAAGGCGATGATCGGCCTTCGATGTCGGGGATGGAATTAAATATGGCTGCGGAACAGAACCACCCCCCAGGTTCGCAGCGGTCCCCGGGCCACCTGGAACAAGAAGAAAACCGGCTGTGGCGCCTCGCGCTATGGTTCATGGTGCTGCTCGCCGTGGCCCTGTCGGTGCTCCTGTGGGAGCGACTGGAGACAGTTCCCTATCACCTGGGCGCCATTGCACCCGGTCTGCTGATTCTGGCCGTTCTGTTCGCAGCGTACGCTTATGGCCGCCGCCGTGAAGTTTCCGAACTTAAGGTTCTGTTGAAAGATCTGCAGGACCGGGTCGGCGTTGCTCCCTCCGAAGAACAGCTTGATCAACTAAGCCAAGTCATACTGCGGTCGCAACGCAGCTTCAAGGAACTCATCGATTCTTTCGATGACATTGCGTGTGCCATGTCATTGGATGGGACCTTTCGCACGGTGAATCGCCGGCTCACGGACCTCGTGCACCTGCAATACGCGCAGATTGTGGGCCACAAGTTTGATGAGTTCTGCGAGACACCCACGCGCATTGAGATTGAGGCCGGCATTGGCCGATTCCTCGAGAAACGGCGCTGGTCGGGCATCGTTCCAGTCAAGTTGAAGGGTAGCTCGCGGGTGCTCTATTTTGATTGCGTTCTAAACGCGATCATTAAAGGCGATGAAGTGGTGGGCGCGAGCGTCCTGGCGCGCGATGTGACGGAGGAGCGAGAGAAGGAACGCCGCTTCACGGAACTGTTTGAGACGCTGCAGGAAGGCGTCTACTTCTGCACGCCGGAAGGCAAGCTGCTGGATGGGAATCCGACGCTGGTCACTATGCTCGGGTACGTCAACAAGTCCGATCTGTTAACGCTCGATCCCAAAGCGTTGAACGTAGATCCGATACAGACGCCGGTACTAGGGCGCAGCGCGGACGATCGCGGGGGCGTGCGCACACGCGAAATACAGTTACGGCGCCGCGATGGCAGTGTGGCGATCTGCCTCGACACCTCGCGCGCGGTTTGGGATGAAGCGGGGGCGATCATCCGCTATCAGGGAACACTGACCGACGTCACCGAACAGCGAAAGATGGAGTCAGCGCTCCGGCAGCAGGAGCAATTCCGGGAAAAGCTGTTAGAGAGCTTCCCCGACCTGATCCTCGTAGTCGATCTGGAAGAGCGATACACGTTTGCCAGTTCACGAATTCGTGACCTGTTGGGATACCGGCCCGAAGAATTGGTCGGAAAAAAGATCGAGGCCCTGCAGGATCACTCGCCCGAATTCCTGTCATTGTATCGGGACGTTGCCTCGGGCAAGCAGCTGTTTGCAGCTTCGGAGTACGGAGCTCTGCACCGCGATGGCAGTTGGCGGACGATGCGCGCTTCAGCCAGCCAATTCTTCGACTCGGAGAACAAGCTCAGCGGCGTAATTATTTCGGTGCGCGACATCACGGTCGAGAAGAAGCTGGAACAGCAGATTATCCAGAGCGAACGCCTTGCTGCGATGGGGCAGATGATCGGCGGATTCGCACACGAACTCAACAATCCGCTGACCACCATCGTCGGGGTCAGCGACCTGCTGCGTGAGGGGGAGAACAGCGAGTCGCGGATCAAGCAGCTCAACATGCTGCATCAACAGGCACGGCGGGCGACGGAGATCGTGCAGAACCTGATGTATTTCTCACGGCCGCCCGCACCCGGCAAGACTCCCGTGAATCTGAGCGAGTTGGTAACCCGCACCCTGCACCTTCACGCTTACTCGCTGCGCAAGAGCAATATCACGGTCGACTTTGTTCCGGAAGAAGGTCTTCCACAAATCACGGGCGATCCGCACCAACTGATGCAGGTGTTTTTGAACCTCCTGTTGAATGCGGAGCAGGCCATCCGGGAAGCGCGCGATAAGGGAACTCTCCGCATCAGGCTGCGCAAGACCGATGGCCACATTCAGGTGGTGTTCGAAGACGATGGTCCCGGTATCGCACCGGAAATCCTGCCCAACATTTTTGATCCGTTCTACACGACCAGGCGTCCAGGGCGCGGTACGGGTCTGGGGCTGAGTATCTGCAAGGCCGTTCTCAAGGAGCATTCCGGGAATATCGAGGCCACCTCCGCACCCGGTGGTGGCGCGATTTTCACCGTGTCGCTGCCGATCCCGCCGCGATCCTGACCTGCTTATATACTGATCGCCTGATGCAGGTCCTCGAAGGTCAAACTGCGCTGGTCACGGGAGCCTCTCGCGGCATTGGGCGCGCTGTGAGCCTGCAGCTGGCGCGGGCCGGGGCGAACGTCATCCTGCACTACAACACGAACAAGGCAGCCGCTGAGGCGGTAGCGGGTGAGATCGGACGGTCCTCATCGATTGTGCAGGCCGATTTGCGATCCCCGCAAGAAATCGACCGCCTGGTGCGCTCGCTAGGGGAAACGAAGATCGACATCCTGGTCAACAATGCCGGGCTATGGGGGCCAACAGCTTTAGGGTCGACAACGCTTGAGACGTTGGAGTCGATGCTCGACGTAAATGTGAAGGCAGTCTTCTGGCTGACACAGGCCCTGCTTCCTCTTCTGCGTGATGGCGCGCGGATCGTGAATGTTTCATCGATTGCGGGCAGGATCGGCCGGGCCGGAGGGCGCAGCGTTTACGGCGCGAGCAAAGCAGCGATCGATGCCTTCACCCGCAACTGGGCTCTGGAACTTGCGCCCAGGAAGATCCGAGCCAATGCGGTCGCGCCGGGATATGTCGATACAGACATGACGGCGGAGTATTTCGCAGACAAGCAGCGACTGCAGCACGCAATCGATCGCCAGCCGTTCGGGAGACTGGCCCATGCTGATGAAGTCGCGGACGTCGTGCTGTTCCTCTGCTCGCCTCAGTCGAACTGGATTACGGGAGACTCGATCAATGTGAGCGGCGGGTTTGTGGCTTGAGAACTGGCACTTGGCACTTAGCAATTGGCATTTAGCCAAAACCACATCCTTGCCCGCGTTAGGCCATTCGCTAAAGCGAAGTGCCCAATGCTAAATGCCAAGTGCTTCCTACCGCTCCACCGCCATTGCCACGGCGTTTCCGCCGCCCAGACATAGGGCTGCGATCCCGCGATGCACATCGCGGCGAATCATTTCGTAGATCAGGGTCACTAGTACGCGCGCCCCGCTGGCTCCGATGGGGTGGCCTAGCGCGACCGCGCCTCCGTTGACGTTCACCCGATTCAGGTCGAGACCCAGTTCGCGAATCACGCCCAGCGCCTGCACCGAGAAGGCTTCGTTTAATTCGTAGAGATCGACCTCGTCCCTCTTCCAGCCGGTCTTTTCCCATATCTTCTTGATGGCTCCTACAGGCGCCATCATCACCCACTTCGGCTCTACTCCGCTGGTCGCCTGGGCAACGATGCGTACCAACGGCTTCGAACCCGACTCGCGGGCACGCAGCGCGCTCGTAACGACCACCGCGGCCGCGCCATCGTTGACTCCCGGGGCATTGCCGGCCGTGACCGTTCCGTCTTTCTTGAACGCGGGCTTAAGGGAGCGCAGAACCTCGATGGTGGTGTCTTCACGCGGACCTTCGTCTTTCTCGAAGATCACGGGCGGGGCGCCCTTCTTCTTTGCGGGCAGTTCCACGGGTACGATCTGCGATTTGAAGCGGCACTCTTTCATGGCAGCCAGCGCTTTCCGGTGCGAGTTGACAGCGAACTCGTCCTGCTCCTCGCGCGTGATGCCATACTTCTCCGCAACGTTCTCGCCGGTGATCCCCATGTGGTAGTCGTTGTAAATGTCCCACAGGCCATCGTGCACCATGGAATCGACGATTGTGGAGTTGCCTAGCCGGTAGCCTTTGCGCGCCTGCGGAAGAAGGTAGGGAGCGTTCGTCATCGACTCCATGCCGCCCGCGACGACGATGGAACTGTTCCCTGTCTGAATTGCTTGTGCTGCGAGAGCGACGGATTTCAATCCGGAGCCGCAGACCTTGTTGATTGTCATGGCACCTGTCTCCGGGGCCAATCCACCGAAGATGGCAGCCTGTCGGGCGGGGTTCTGACCCAGTCCTGCGCTGACAACATTACCCATGATGCACTCGTCCACTTGCTTAGGATCGAGATTCGCGCGCTTCACAGCTTCGCGAACAACGAGCGCGCCTAGCTGTGGAGCGGTTAAATCCGAGAGGCTTCCCTGAAATTTCCCAACCGGCGTACGGCATCCTGAAATGATGACGACATCGTCCAAAGCAGCCATATTCCTGCTCCTTGATGAGTTCTCACACTCAATTATAGATGTGCGTCCCGCGGAAAAGTTGAAATTTGCCAACGTGCGGTTCGATGGTGCGGGCAACACTCATCGACGCATCGCACCGACTCATGACGCAAGCGCGAGATGCGCGATCGTGTGTGTTCATCAGTGTTCCAACACGGTGCGATGAAGTGATGCTCGAAGAAAATTTGAAGTCATGGTACTCGCGGTGACTTTAGTGCACGCTTCGGGCGATCGTGCAACACCATTTTTCTCTTGACATCATTTTTCATTGACTCTATACATTCCAATAGTTGCAACAAAAGACCGTTGCATAGTCCATGAACAATGGAAAGGGAGAATAGATCAATGGCAACCAAGAAGAAGGCAGCAAAGAAAAAGAAGAAGCACTAGAAGTTGGCTTTAAACAGGCAAATGGGGGACGCCAAAAGCGTCCCCCAAAGTTTTTGGTGCGAGACCCGAATCAGTTGTTGGCAGCGCGTTGCTTGGGCGGTGCGCTGTGCAAGGGCTTCTCCGTAGCGGGACAGAGATTGCGATACGAGCAGAACCGGCAGTGATACCCGGGAGTGGGATCGAAGTTGCCCGCCGCAATCTGATTCGCGACATCTTCGACCTTGGCGCGCGCGCCTTCCAGCTGCAGCCCATCGCGAACCGTGGCAACCGCGCTGTTTTCCTCGAGGTTGTAGAACACCAGGCGCTCTGACTCGTAGCCCCACTTTTCCCGCGCCGCCATTGCGTAGATCGATAGTTGCAAGCTGTCATCGGCGTCTTCTTGCGCGCGCGGCTTGCCGGTCTTGTAGTCGACGATGGCGACCCGGCCATTGCCCAGATCATCGATCCGATCGATACGGCCTGCGACGGTGGCGCTGCCGACTTTGACCTCGAAATGCTCTTCGGTGTGCAGCACGCGAGGCTTTGCTGACTTATTGGCGAGGGCCAGGAAGTCCTGCAATTGCTGGATGCCCTGCTGCTCGTACAGCTCCCGCTGATAGGGATCGTCGATGATTGCCTGGTCGAAATCCGACCGAAACAATTCGATCACGTCCTCATCGGTCAGCGGGCGCTCGACGCGGATGGACTCGTAGTAAGTCTTGAGCACCCGGTGCATGGACGCGCCGTAGAGCATGGCAGCGGGCACGTCCCGCGGGATTCGCCATTCCCGCTCGAGCTTGAACTGGAGGGGGCAAACCTCGTAGCTCTCGACCGCAGTGGCGCTCAAGCGGTTGAGCGGGAACGCTGGGGGCATGGCTAGCCATTCAGCCGTACGCGAGGCGAATTCGGGCGGCGGGGCAGCAGCCCCCGCAAACATGTCGGTCTGGAACTCGCGCGCCGCCCGTTGGATCCGCCAGGATCCCAGGGCCGGATGCTTCATCAACTCGCGCATAAGGCCGGGAGGAGTCTTCTCCTTCCCTGTTCCCTGCTTGCCGTAGAGGATCAGCGAGTCGCGCGCGCGCGTCACTGCTACGTAGAACAGGCGACGTTCTTCCTGGTCGTGCATCGTCTTCCCATCGCCCTCGGCCATCGAATCTGCGTCACGGAGGGCCTGCGGGAAGTCGATCAATGATTCCTTGTACGCCGAGGGGAAAGAATTCGACGTGGCCCGGATGATGAACACGTGGGGGAACTCAAGCCCCTTGGCGGAGTGCGCTGTCATCAGACGCACCGCATCGGGCTCGTCAGACTGCAGGCACACCGCGCCTCGCGCCTCGCGGAAGTAGCGTAGGTATTCCAGAAACTCGCCCACGCCGCCGGTCTTGGTAAGGGGCTTTGCCTCCCAATCCCCGACGAACTTCAGGAGCGCTCGCAGCGGAGGAGAAGTGCGATCGAAGCCGAACGTCGTGACCAGCAGTTCCAGGGTCGCGAGAGTTTTCGCTCCCGAACTATTCATGGCTTCCCGCACCTTGCGCAGAGTGTCGAGGACTGCGGGGCCACCTTCAATCTGTCCTAGCAGTACGGCCAGAGGGGCCGATTGCCCCTGCGGATCTCGAGGAAGCGCACGCATGGCTGCGCGAAATTTCTCCGGATCAATCTGGAACCGCGGTAGGGCCGCGACCCTCAACAGGCTGGCGGCGTCTGCGGTCGAATCCACTGCGCCCAGGCAGGCGAGTACATCCCGGACCTCAGGCGTGTCGAGCACGTCCATGTTCTCGATCGAGAACGGAATTTCCTTCTCGCCTAGTTCCTTGGCAATCTCGTCCCGGTGAAAGTGCGAGCGGTACAGGACTGCGAAATCCTTCCACCGACAGCGGAGCTGGCGACGCTGTTCCTGAATCACAGCCACGATATCAGTCGCTTCGAAATCCCGGCCGCTCAGGGGGACGACCTCCACCGGCCCACCGGAAAGGGGCTTACCTTCTTCGGCGGCACGCTCCTCGCGTGCGGAACGTAGCGGAGTACGCCGGTAATCAAGACTGCCGGCGGGACCGCCTGCGGAAAAGACGGGCGGGTTACGGTCGATCAGGGCGAAGGCGCATTGCAGAATCGGCGTTAGTGAGCGTTGGTTCTTCTCAAGCACCACCAGCCTCGCTCCGGGGAAATTCCGTTCAAACAAGCCGAAGGCAGCGCTGGACGCGCCGCGAAAGCGGTAGATCGCCTGGTCGGGATCGCCCACGGCAAAAACGTTGCGCTCAGTGCCGGCCAGAGCCGACAAAATCTTCACCTGCGCGAAGTTGGCGTCCTGGAACTCATCGACCAGGATGAAGCGCGCCCGCTGCTGCTCCCTCGCCAGGACTGCGGGATCGTCCCGCAACAACTCGTAGGCCTTGGTGATCATGTGGCCGAAGGTTCCGAGATTTTCCGCCTGCAAAAGGCGCTCGACAGTGGCGAAGACGGACGCAATCTCCCCACACCGCCCCAGTACCTCGTCTTCATTGAGGGCGTCCGCGTCTTTCGATTTCGTAACGCGAGGAACTGGGAGCGCGCCGCAAGCCAGTTTCTCGACGTACTCCGCATACCGCTCCGGGCCGACCAGTTCATCCTGACAACGCCTGAGGAACTCGAGCAGATCATCCAGGAACTGGGTGACGTTGGCGGCGCGGACGAAATAGTTGAGGCCGAGTTCGCGAATCTGCTTGCGCAGAAAGATCCAAAGATCCTTGTCGTCCAGAACCTTGAACCCCCGGCCGCAGCTTTTCAGGAGTTCGTTGCAGTAGGCATGAAAGGTGACTGCCCGCAGGCTGGAGACGTCGGTTCCACGGAGTTCCGCCTGCACGCGCTCGCGCATTTCCTTGGCGGCGTTGTCGGTATAAGTGAGGGCAAGAATTTCCGATGGACGGGCGTGTCCGTTGCGAATGAGGGCAGCGATGCGGCGAGTCAGAACGGTGGTCTTGCCCGTGCCGGCCCCGGCAACCACCAGCAAGGGACCGTGTACATGCTCGATGGCTTCTCGCTGGCGCTCGTCAGGCGTTACGGCAGCCGCACGCGCAGTGGACTTCGAAACAGCCATTGGGTGCAGCATAACAGAGGAAGGTGTGAATCCTGCTGTGCGAAACCCTACTCAGGAGAGTTCCGCGAAGGCGATGGCGGTTGCGGCAATCGCCGCCGTTTCGGCACGCAGGATGGTGTTGCCCAGAGATGCGGATGTCCAGCCGCTCTTCGAAAAAACAGCCAGCTCTTCTTCGCTCCAGCCGCCTTCGGGTCCGCACGCCAGTAGCAACTCCTCGGCTGGGGAATACGCTGCGAGAGCATCTTTCAGAGCAAGCTGGCGTTCATTTTCAGAGAGCAGGATCCGGGTGCCTGCCGTCATCTGAGCAGCCGCGCTTAACTTGATGGGCGCTTCGATGTTCGGCGGAGCGATCCGCCGCGATTGCTCAGCCGCCTGTTGCGCGATCCGTTGCCAGCGTTCCACGCGTTTCACGGAAGCGTGGGCGAGGTGAGAATCCGTCCGCCTAGCGATGATGGGGACGATCTTCGTGACACCAAGCTCAGTGCACTTCTCGATAGCCCACTCCATGCGGTCGAATTTGAACACTGCCATGAGCAAGGTGATTCGAGGAGAGGACGTTTGTGGAAGTTCTTCTCCGAGTTCGAACTCCACGCGGTCTGGAGTTACGGATGTGACGTGGGCCGATCGCGGACTGTGTCCCGCCACGATTTCGAAATGCTGGCCGACCTTGGCACGCAGCACGATCGCCAGATGCTCGGCGTGAGCTCCGATCAAAGCCGCGTGACTGTCGGAGAACTCGTCGGCGATCCAGCGGCGGCGGGTCATGGTGGGTAGAGGCGGCCCAAGCCGCCGCACAGGAGCAGAGACTATCCGAAAATATCCTTCATCTTCTCGACCAGGGTGCTGCGCTGCGGCTTGTTCTCAATGCGCGTGAGGCTGTCCAATTCCTGCAATAGTTCCCGCTGGCGCTTGGTCAGCTTTGTGGGCGTCTGCGAACGGACTTCGACAAACAAATCGCCCTTGCCGCGACCCTGAAGCACAGGAACGCCCTTACTTTTGATGCGGAAGGTCGTTCCGGACTGCGTTCCCTCGGGAACTTTCAACGTCTGCTCGCCTTCGAGCGTCGGCACCTTGATCTCAGCCCCAAGGGCCGCCTGCGTAAATGAAATCGGAATCACGCAATGTAGGTCATTTCCCTCGCGCGCAAAAAAGGCGTGTTCTTTGACGTGGAGGACGACGTAGAGATCACCTGCGGGCCCACCAAACATCCCGGCCTCGCCATATCCAGTGAAGCGAATGCGGGTTCCGTCTTCAACGCCCGCGGGAACCTTGGCTTCCACGGTGCGCTGCCGCAGCACGCGGCCTTCGCCTTTGCACTTGGGGCACGGATCGGTGATGACGCTGCCAACTCCCTGGCAAGTTGGGCAGGTGCGCGCCATCGAGAAGAACCCCTGCTGATAGCGGACTTGGCCTCGTCCCTGGCAGGAACGGCAGGTGACGGGAGCCTTGCCTGGTGCGGCGCCGGAGCCAGAACATTCTTCGCAGGCTTCGTGACGGCGGACGTTGACCTTGGTCTCGGTACCGAAGACCGCTTCTTCGAATTCCAAAGTGAGATCTTCCCGCAAGTCGGGACCGCGCTGCGCGCGCGAGCGTCGCCGTCCGCCGCCGGCCGCACCGAATAAATCGCCGATCCCGAAGAACTCCCCGAAAATGTCGCTGAGGTCCTGAAAGGCGCTGGGATCAAATCCGCCGGCTCCTGAACTCGACACGCCGGCATGTCCGAAGCGATCGTAGGCCGAACGCTTCTCCGCGTCGATCAACACCGCATAGGCTTCGGTAACTTCCTTGAACTTGTCTTCCGCATCCGGATTGTTCGGATTCCGGTCCGGATGGTACTGCATGGCGAGTTTGCGGTAGGCGCTCTTGATCTCCTGCTCGGCGCAACTCCGCTCGACGCCCAGCACCTCGTAATAGTCGCGTTTAACGTTACTAGTCAGAATGACCTTCCTCCTGCGTGAAGGGCGAGACCGCCGTTAGTGTTTGGAGTTTTGCGCGACTTTGACCATCGCGGGCCGCAACAGGCGATCTTTGAGTTTGTACCCGCGCTGCAGTTCGTCAACAACCTGGTGGTCGGGCACGTCGGTGGTCTCGACCATCTCGATGGCTTCATGCACGTGGGGATCAAAGTGCTCGCCCTTGGCAGGGATCGCACGCACACCCAACTTCGCCAGAGCATCCTGCAGTTGCTTGTAGATCAACTCGACGCCGCCACGGAATTCGTTCAGCTGGTTCGTGGGTGCCTGCAGCGCTCGCTCGAAGCTATCGAGTGCCGGCAGAAGAGCCTTGATCGCATCGGCCGTCGCAAAATCCCGGAACTCTTGCTGCTCGCGGGTGGCGCGCTTGCGCGCGTTCTCAAACTCCGCTTGCAGGCGGGCCAGGCGGTCGAGAAGAGTGTCGCGCTCCGAGCGGAGCTTCTGCAGTTCGCCCGCTTCCGCCGTGTTCGCGGTCGTTCCTTGAGCTGCGCCAACATGCGCCTCGTCGGTTTCGTCCGAGGGTGGCAACTCGTGTTCCAGATCCAGTTCCGGATCCATTTTCGATTTTCCGTTCGTCTTCCCCATAAACCTGGTATTACTCCGATTCGTTCAGAATTTTGTCGAAGAGACGCGCGATATACGAGACCGCGGTCATGGTGTGCTGATAGTCGATGCGAGTCGGGCCGATCACGGCTAGCGATCCCATCACCTCACTGCCTACCCGGGCCGGTGCGCCGATCAGCACGAAGTTGCTCATTGAGGGTCCGGCCTCATCGAGGCCAATCACCACGCGCACAGCTTCCTGCTTCACGTCCAAGTAAGCTTCGAGCAACTGGACGATCTTGCCCTTTTCTTCGAGCGTCTTCAGCATTTCCTGCAGTCGCTGGCGATCCTGCTCATTGGCAACGAGATTCGACGCACCCTCCACGAATACCGTCTGCGCATCGGGTTCCGCAGCCAAGGCGCCCTGCTTGTAGAGTTGCTCGAGCGACTTCATCAACTGGTCGTATTCGCTGCGCTCGGCTTCCAGTCTGCGCTGGAGTTCGGAACGCATGTCAATCATCGTCCAGCCGCGGAAGTTTTCGTTGATATAGCGGGCTGCAGCATCGAGGTCGGGCTGCGGGATGTCGAGACGCAACACGCGGTCGCGCACCAGACCTGATTTCGTTACCACGACTGCCAATACCTTCTGATCACCCAGGCGCGAGAAGTAGACGTGCTCGAGCGCGTTCTTGGCGCCGGGTACAGCCACCGCCACGCCGACGTTCTTGGAGATCAGCGATAAGACACGCGACGTCCGCTCAAGAAACTCGGAAGCATCGGTGGTGCCCGCCAGCGATTCGCGAATGATGTTTTGGTCCCCGGGAGACAGATGCGTCTCGCCACTAATCTGTTCGACGTAATATCGATACGCTTCCGTCGTCGGTACGCGGCCGGAGGACGTGTGGGTCTGCTCGAGGAATCCGGCATCCGACAGATCCGCCATGACATTCCGGATGGTGGCCGGGCTTAGCCCCTCCCGATTGGAACGCGAAAGCACACGTGAACCGACCGGCTCGCCGGTGGCGATAAACGTCTCAACAATCGCGGTCAGGATTTCCCGTTCTCGGTTCCCTATCGTCCCCGGAGGCGCCATAACTCACTTCTTGTATCATCTTGAGCCGGACGCCGAAAGTGATGAATGTGGCGTCGCAGAACTCTTTGATAAATACTTTAGATGCAGAAACTTAGAATTTGATTCACGTCCACTTCCCGACCTCGATTCTAGGAAGCTGAGTGGAATACTGTCAAGAGTTGGCACTCTCGCGCGCTGAGTGCTGAAGGTTCTTGCTCCTCTTTTATTTCATGCGCGTCGCGTGCGGTATGCTGTCGGACCGGCGAGAGAGCGTCACCGGGTTCAAAAATATGCGCAAACTCCACGTTGCTGTCGTCGGCGCAGGCGCGTTCGGCGGATGGACTGCGCTCTACCTGCTACGCGGCGGGGCCCGTGTAACTCTCATCGATGCCTGGGGCCCCGGCAACTCGCGGTCATCGTCGGGTGGCGAAACGCGGGTCATGCGCGGTACTTACGGACCCGATCAGCCTTACACCGCTCTGGCGGCGCGTGCTCTCCGTCTTTGGTCGGCGAATGAGCGCAAATGGAAAAGAACCCTCCTGCACCGGATCGGAGTGCTCTGGATGGCAGCCGGCCACGACGATGCGTGGGAAGCGGCGTCACTCGCGAAGCTCAAGGAGTCAAAGATTCCTTACTTGCGCCTGTCGCGTCGCGAACTGACAAAACGCTGGCCGCAAATCAATTTCGAAGGAATCGATTGGGGCGTTTTCGAACCGCAGAGCGGATACCTGCTGGCTCGAGCTTCGTGTCAGGCAGTCGTTGAGGGCTTCGTCGCCGAAGGAGGAATTTATCGGCAGGCTGTCGTGAATGGCGATCTGGACTCAGGCGAGATGAAGACTCTTCCGCTCTCGGACGGGTCGCCACTTCGCGCCGACCGTTTCGTATTTGCCTGTGGCCCGTGGATGGGAAAACTGTTTCCGCAAACGATCGGAAACAACATTCAAGCGACAAAGCAGGATGTCTTTTTCTTCGGGACGCCTGCCGGAGATCGCCGATTCAACGAGAATCAGCTGCCGGTATGGGCGGATCATCGCCAGCCATTCATGTATGGGATTCCGGGCAATCAAGGACGCGGCTTCAAGGTTGCGGACGATACACGCGGTCCAACATTCGATCCCACCGATGGTGAGCGTCGCGTGAGCGACGTGGCCCTGCAGCGGGCACGTGCGTACCTGCGTCTGCGCTTTCCGGGGCTCGAGAATGCTCCGCTGGTCGAAACCCGCGTGTGCCAGTACGAGCAGACGCCGGACGGCGACTTCATTGTCGATCGCCATCCTGGAGCCCCACATGTCTGGCTGGTAGGTGGAGGGTCGGGTCACGGCTTCAAGCACGGGCCAGCACTGGGGGAACTCGTCGCGAAGCTGGTTTTGAAGGACGCTGAAAGCAATCCGCGCTGGGCGCTCAAGCGTTTCTCGAGAAAAACTTAGGGCGCACCTCAGTCGGCTGCGGCGCGCCCCAGATTGATCGTGCGGAAGCTTCCCTAATGAATCTGAATCACGCTATCCCCGGATTGCGCCCGGATCTCATCCACTCGCGCCACGACTCTTCGCGCGAATTCGAACAGAGCCTTTGCATGAGGGGCATTCTCACCGTCAAGTACCGCTGGCTTTCCAGTATCCCCACCTTTGCGTAGTTCCGGATCGAGCTGAATGGCTCCCAGGAAAGCGACGCCAAACTGCTGCGCCGTCTTCTCGGCGCCGCCGCGCGAGAAGATATCGATCTCATGATTGCAGTGCGGGCATACGAAGTAGCTCATGTTCTCGACCATGCCGATCAGGTCGACTTTCATCTGGCGGAACATTTCGATCGCCTTGCGCCCGTCCTGCAACGACACGTCGGAAGGCGTCGAGACGACCACTGCGCCAGTCAACGGCACGGTTTGTACCAGCGACAGCGCCACGTCACCTGTGCCGGGGGGCAGATCGATTACAAGATAGTCCAGTTCGCCCCACTCCACCGACCCCAGAAACTGACGGATGATCTGGTGCAGCATGGGGCCGCGCCAGATGATCGGCTTGTCGCCCGGATTCAGGAATCCAACGGAGATGACCTTCAGCCCCTGCGCCAGGATCGGTTCGATGCGCTCGTTGCTCACGGCGCGCGGCTGCGCGTTCGTGCCCAGCATCAGCGGCACATTCGGACCGTAGACGTCTGCATCCAGCAGACCCACCTTGTGCCCCATCTTCGAGAGCGCGAGGGCGAGATTCACCGAAAGCGTGGTTTTGCCTACGCCGCCTTTGCCGGATCCGACCGCAATAATGTTCGAAACTCCAGGCAGGGGTTGGGGGGCGGCCGGCGCCTGGCCGTGGGAATGCATATGACTCACGAGATCACCGTCCAATCGTGCCGCGAGAGAGCGGCCAACACTTGATTATACAGAGCATTTTGAGGGTTCACTGAGTGGCTGGAAAGCCATCCCGCCAGTCTGCAAATTCAGACAGCCGTGGGGTCCTTCGACTTCGTTCGGCTAGCGCCTCACTTCGGTCAGGATCACAAAGTTTGAGAAGATCGCCAAACAAACCTATACAGCGAGATAGCCTCCGTCGACGGGCATCGCTGCACCTGTGACCCAGGAGGATTCGTCGCTCGCGAGATACACAGCGAGTCCGGCGACGTCTTCCGGCTCACCCAGGCGGCCGATGGGGTGCACTCCGATTCGTTCCTTCCGAACTGCATTCGGGTCGGGCGCCTTACGGATTACTTCTGCCGTGAGGTCGGTTTCCACAAACGACGGGCAGATCGCATTGACTCGAATTTTCTCGGGCCCATGATCGATGGCCATGCATTTGGTGAGCAATACAACTGCGCCTTTCGAGGCTGCGTACGCCGCGCGCAGCCTGGCTCCATTGATGCCCAGCACGGACGCCACGTTCACAATCGACCCACCGCCCGCTTTCCGCATGGAAGGCAACACGGCCCGCGACAGCATCCACAGCCCGCGGACATTTACGTTGAAGGTCTGATCCCACTGCTCTTCGGTGATCTGTTCGGCCGAACCGATATGCAACACACCCGCGTTGTTCACGAGAATGTTAGCTGTGCCAATGTTCGTTTCGACCTGCTGCACGATTCGATCAATGTCACTCTTTTTGCAAACGTCCGCTGCACACACCAGCACTTCAGTGCCGAGTTCGCGTGCGAGGGAGTCCAGAGGATCGCTACGCCGGCCTACGAGGGCGATCTTCGCACCCTCGCGCACGAAGGCCCGCGCGATGGCGCGTCCAATGCCGGTCCCGGCGCCAGTGATGATGGCGGTTTTGTTTTTGAGGCGAGCCAAGCGGATTAATGTACCAGGGAAATGTTCGAGAGGCGGATCAATCTGGAGCGCCCGAGATTGAGTGGGCGCCGCGCTGGCCGAGTATCGTTAATCAGCAGACCCGAAAACCATTGACTTAATATCCCCCGCCTTCCAGTTGCACCTTTCCGCGGAACATTCGGTAGACGAAGACGAAGTATCCCAGCGCGATGATCATCCCCGGAATCCACCAGGCGAGACCGACAAGAAGTCCGTGGGCGGCCGCCGCCGAGTTATAGATCGTCAGATTGAGCGCAGGATCGGTGCTGGCGGGCAGCACCACGGGATACAAGGCGAACACCGCTCCCACCAACATACCCGTGATGTAGATGCTTGAGGCCACAAACGCCTGCTTCTCTTTTCCCGTGCGAGTGGCGAGCAACATCACCACCAGGCTGCCGAACACTACCAGCGGAATCAGGAACCCAATCGGATAGTGAAGATAGTTTTCTTTGATCGAGGGGCGCACGAACCATGTCGCGATCAGGCTGACCAGAGTCAGCAACAACTGAACGGGCCACACGCCCAGTGCCAAGGCGCGGCAGCGGCCTGCTAGCTCACTGTCCGTTTTCACCCGTACGTACAGAGCGCCATGCGCAGTGAGGGTCACGAGCGCCACGACGCCGGCCAGCACCGTGTACCAGTCGAGAATTCCGGGATGGGGACCCAGCCGGAAATTTGTCCACAGAGGTTCGAAGAAGTAGCCATCCGCACCCAGCGGAACGCCGCGGATCACGTTGCCCAGCGCCGCGCCGAAAAAGATCGCCAGCAGCGCACTGGAGAAACAGAACACTACATCGAAGAATCCCTGCCACACTGGGTTCTCTATGTGCACGCGCAACTCGATCCCGATGCCGCGCAGCATAAGGAGCCACAGGACCATCATGAGTGGAAGGTAGAAGCCGCTGAAGGCCGAGGCGTAGAGCTGTGGGTACGCGAAGTAAAGCGTGCCGCCGGCCGCCAGCAGCCAGACTTCATTGCCGTCCCATACCGGACCGATCGAACGGAGCACCTTGCGGCGTTCGTCGACTGTCCGTGCCGCGTAGAGATAGAGAATGCCGGCGCCCAAATCAAACCCATCTAGCACCACGTAAGCCGCGATCATGACCGAAACAATAATGAACCAAACTGTTGGCATCGGAATCCTCTAGTGACCTGCGGTTGATTGCACGACCGGACCATTCTCGATCTCGCGCCGAACGAGAAACAGGAAGAGAATGCCCAGCACCATGTACATGCCCATGAACCCGAGCAACGTGAACAGGCCATTGCCGGCCGACACCATCTTCGAGTAGCCGTCAGCTGTACGCATGAGGCCGTAGACCAGCCAGGGCTGACGCCCTATCTCAGCGGTCATCCAGCCTGCGGTGTTCGCGATGTATGGGAAGGGCAGGCTAAGAAGCAATACCCAGAGCATCCATCGCGCACGGAACAAACTTCCACGCCACAGCATGAAGGCCGAAGCCACCATGATCGCGATGAACATCGTCCCGAGCCCCACCATGATGTGGTACGAGTAGTAAAGCAGCGGGATATTATCAGGCCAGGTGTCGGGCGGAAACGCGTTGAGCCCCCTGACCTCTGCCTCCCACCGGCGGTACGTCAGAAAGCTCAACATGCCCGGCAGGACCAACGGGTTGTCGATCTTGCGCTGCGGGACATCGGGTTGACCGATCAGAACGAGCGGAGCGTTGTTGGAACTCTCGAACAAGGCCTCCATCGCCGCCAGCGTCGTAGGCTGCTTGTGGGCAAGCAGTCGTCCTTGCCCATCGCCCGTGGGAAACAACTGGATGATGCTGGCTACGATTCCGACCGTTACACCTACGCGAACGAAGATGCGGCCGTGCTCCTCGTACTTTCCCCAGAGCAGGTAGAAGGCTCCCACCGACGCCATGACGAAGGTGCCTGTGATCACGGCTCCGCACATGTTGTGCGCGTACTGCCACCAGGCCCATGGATTGAGGACAAGGGCCCAGAATGAGCTGAGCTGCATGGAACCGTCCGGCGCGGTGACGTAGCCTACCGGGTTCTGCATCCAGGCGTCGGTGGCAATGATGAAGAAGCCGGAGAGCCACGAACCTAAGAAAACGGCCACTGCGGACCACCAGTGCGCTTTCGGGGTCAGGCGCTTCTCTCCGTACAAAAACAATCCGAGAAACGCCGACTCCAGGAAGAAAGCGAACATGCCTTCCATCGCCAGCGTCTGCCCGATCACTCCGCCCGCAAACCTGGAGAAGTGCGACCAGTTGGTGCCGAACTGAAATTCCATCGGAATTCCGGTGACCACGCCGATCACGAAGTTGATTCCAAAAATGCGCGCCCAGAAACGCGCAGCCTGGCTGTAACGCTCATCGTTCGTGCGCAGAGCCAAGGTCTTGAGAATCACGATCAGGGGCGCCAACCCCATGGTCAGTTGGGGAAACAGGTAGTGAAATGTGACAGTGAAGGCAAAGTGCAGGCGATGAATCAGCAGTGCGCTATCCATAATGACGGTCTCGCAGACTGGGCAAGAACAACAAGTATGCCCGGACCAATCACCCGATGAATGTGACGATGATCACATGAGGAATTCAGCGATTGCTCTTTTGGCGCCGGGCGAGTTCCGCTTGTCGCGCCGCGCGACGAAGGCCAGCATCCTCAAACCGCCGGAGCTGACCCTTGCCTTGAGGAATCACCTGGGGAACCGGAAGCCGGCCGCCGATTCCGTCGACCGCGACAAACGTCAGGTATGCCGAAGCCACGTGTTCCCGCTTGTCAACGATGTAGTTTTCCATCCATACCTTCACACCGACTTCCATGGAGGTACGGAAAACGCGATTCACCGACGAGCGCAGCGTCAGTAGTGAACCTACCTGAGCGGGAACGAGGAAATCGATGCGGTCGACTGACGCGGTCACGACGTAACTACGCGCGTGCCGGTGGGCGGCCATCGCCCCGGCGAGGTCGATCCAGTGCATCAAACGTCCGCCCAGCAGGTAGCCCAGCGGGTTGGCATCGTTCGGCAGCACGATCTCCGCCATTTCCGATTGCGAATCGCTGACCGGACGGGGTGCAGTATTGGTTTCAGTCATGGGATGGGTCTGGCGCGTGATTCGAATCCGTCCTCGATTTGCTCAGCCATGACTCGAGATAGCACTCCGCCATCTTCTGGATGCGCGCATCCGCATGCGCGTTGACGCAGCTTCGATCCTGGACTCGGAACTCCAGATTTCCGTGGCCGGCCGGTTCATGATTGCGCTCAAAAACGTAGACCAGCGAGATGCGAGATTCGTTCTCGCGCAATACTGAGAAACGGATTGCATCGGCATCTCGTTGTGCAGGTAGCCGCGGGCAGCTTGATGCGTAGCCGAGGGTGCAGTCCTGGTGCAGCGTCTCCGCTTCAGGGGTAACCCCTTCGTGACCCGGAGCAGTGCAGTGTCCCAACCAGCCTGAGCCCAGAGGCAAACGCGCTGGATGGATCCACGCGCCTTCGAATAGGCGCTCAGTTGGCATGAAGTACGGGCAAGCCACTGTGAAAACTCCTGGAAATGAAGCTGATTGAAAGTTGACCCGCAATTGTACCCGTAAGCGCAAGTATCTTGCCGACCCAATGGGGGCGGGCGAGGACGCACGCCCGACTGCCGGCGAGACGCCGGCGCTATCTTGTGTAGTAATCTGCTGTTGGAAACACAAGATCATATGGACCGTATCGCAATGCTCACCGAGATCCTCGCGGAGAATCCCAACGATGCCTTCGCTCGTTACGGCCTCGCCATGGAGCTTTCCAACCAAGGCCAGATCGAGCAAGCGATGGAGGAGTTCGGAAAGTTGCTCTCCACTCATCCCGACTACACCGCCGGGTACTTCATGGCGGCGCAGACTCTGGCGAAAGCCGATCGGGTCGATGAAGCCCGCAAAATGTTGGGAGACGGCATCCTGTCCGCTAAGCGCACCGGCAACGGGCACGCTCAGTCGGAAATGGAAGGCATGCTCGCCGACCTGGGGTAGGACAGTGGCTGCCTATTCAGTTGGCTTCGCCATCTTCAGCATCGCCCGCTCGACGATTCCAGGAAACAACTGGTAGATCTTCACCACCGGATGCATCGTCCAGGGCACGATGACTTCCCTTTTCTGCTTCCGATAGCCGGCTAGCGTTGCGCGGGCGACGCGTTCAGCACTGATTCCTCGGACCGTCTCGGGCCGAACCTTCTGCAGTTCCTTGCCTCGAACAGCGTTTGCGCTGAAGTCGGTGCGCACGTAGCCCGGACACACCGTCAGCACGTTGACATTCCGCTTGCGAAGCTCAATGCGCGCTGCCTTGCCGATCGCATTGAGGGCGAACTTTGTCGCCGAATACCCGGAACTGTAAGGCAGCGGGACGTGGCCCGCGACGCTCGAGATATTGATCACCGTTCCTTCATTCTGTTGTTTCATCACTGGGAGCACGGCTTGCATGGCGGACACTGCGCCGAAAAAGTTCGTCTCAAACATATCGCGCAGCGCGTTCATTTCCATTTGTGCCACCGAATCGATCAGGCCATGGCCGGCATTGTTGACCCACACATCGATGCGCCCGAAGTGGTGGAGGGTTAGGCTGATGACGCGGTCGATCTCTTCCCGGTGGCGCACGTCGCATGAGAGAGCCAGGGTACGTTCCGTGTGGCCCACGCGGGCCCGTGCGGCCTCAACCCGGGTAACATCCCGCGACAGCAGTACCACGCTCGCGCCCTCATCAACGAAAGCCTTGGCGATCGCTTCGCCGATCCCCATTGAAGCGCCTGTTACGACGACAACTTTGCCCGGAATTTCCATGCATGGCTTTTAGTCGGACCTGGCAGGCAAGTCAAGCAGGGGTTGTACAATCGGTCAACGGTACTGTCTGGTCTGTCGCTTTGCCCGGAGGCTGCTTGGATTCCCTGCTCGCTCTGTTTCCACTTGAGGTCGTCCTGTTTCCCGGCACGCCGCTACCCCTGCATATCTTTGAGCCACGCTACAGGGAGATGATCGGTGAGTGCCTGGAGCAGAAAAAGCAGTTCGGCGTGATTCGCGCCCAGGAGACGGACCTCGCCGACGTGGGATGCACTGCAGAAATTCTCGCGGTCACGAAGAAGTACGACGACGGGCGTATGGATATCGTCGCGGAGGGTCGCGACCGTTTTGAGCTTCTCGAAGTCAATCAGGAGCGCGCGTTTCTGCGCGGGCAGATCTTGCTCGTACAAGATGATCCGGATCGGCCGACGCAGGCGGAGACCTCCCGCGCAATCGAATTGCACCGGCAGATCCTGGCCCTGGCGAACGCGCAGCAGGACTTGCCGGAAGGTGAGGATTCTCTGCTTTCTTATCATCTTGTCGGATCGCTTCCTCTTGATCTCGACTTCAAGCAGAAACTGCTTAGCCTGCGGTCCGAGAGCCGGCGCATTCAAACGGTGATTGAGTACTTCGAAGGAATTCTTCCCAGCCTGCGACGTTCGGTGGCTATCCGACAAAAGGCCGGCGGCAACGGACACGCGCACTGAGCCGAGCTTTTCCTGCTGCGACAATTGCGCTTGTCAATTTTCCGGGCTCGAAAGCATTCAGTCGCATCATCTCGGCGCAATGGAATGGCCCGAAGCGGGGCGTATAATCACACGCAAGTGGTTATCTGTTGGGGGTCCCGATCATGAGTCTTCCTCGCACTCTTGGCGAGTTGCGGCAAAGTCCCTTCTCCGAGCAGCGTCTGCGGAATCGTCGAATCAAAGATGAACTGCGCGAGAACCTGATCGACCGGTTGCGAGGAAATTGCCCCATTTTCCCGGGCATTGTGGGCTACGACGATACGGTTGTCCCCCAGCTGGTGAACGCGATTCTGTCGCGCCATAACTTCATCCTGCTCGGTTTGCGCGGTCAGGCAAAGAGCCGCATTTTGCGCGCACTGACGGGTCTGCTCGATCCGCAAACTCCTTACATCGCCGGATGTGAAATCCACGACAACCCGTATGCACCGCTGTGCCGCGCCTGTCGCGACCGCATCACCACCGACGGCGACCAGACGCAGATCGCCTACCTCGCTCCCGATGAACGCTACGTTGAGAAGCTTGCGACGCCCGACGTCACTATCGCCGACCTGATCGGCGACATCGACCCGATCAAAGCAGCGCGCGGCGGCCAGCAACTGAGCAGCGAACTCACTGTTCACTATGGATTACTGCCCCGCGCCAACCGCGGAATCTTCGCGATCAATGAACTCCCCGATCTAGCGGGAAAGATCCAGGTCGGCCTATTCAACATCATGCAGGAAGGCGACGTGCAGATTAAAGGCTACCCCGTCCGCCTGCCGCTCGACGTAGCCATGGTCTTCAGTGCCAACCCTGAAGACTACACAGCCCGCGGGAAGATCATCACACCGCTTAAAGATCGTATTGGGTCGGAGATTCGAACCCACTATCCGGCAACCGTTGAAGAAGGCATTGCGATCACAGCGCAGGAAGCATGGACGAAGCGCGACGGGTACGCACTGCATCTTCCGAAATATGTGCAGGAAGTGATCGAGCGCGTAGCTTTTGTGGCCCGCGAGGACAAGAAAATCGACAAGCGATCGGGGGTCAGCCAGCGGTTGCCAATTTCCGCTACCGAAAACGTTATTTCGAATGCCGAGCGGCGCGCCATCCGCAACGCCGAAAAGACGGTGGTTCCCCGCATCAGCGATGTCTATGCGGCGCTGCCGGCCATCACTGGGAAACTGGAACTTGAATACGAAGGCGAGATGAAGGGCGCTGATCACGTCAGCCGCGAACTGATCCGGGCCGCCATCGCCAAGACCTTCGACGATTACTTCAGCGGTGTCGATATGCGCCAGATTGTGCAGTGGTTCGACCTTGGGGGAGAGATCAAGCTCACCGAAAGCGCGGGCGCCAAGGAAGTGCTCGCTACCGTAAAAGGGATTCAGGGTCTGATGGAGAAGACCAGCGCCCTTGGAGTCTCGCCGGACGACGATGTCGAAACCGTAGTGTCCGCTGCCGAGTTCGTGCTGGAGGGACTCTACGCCCACAAGCGCATTGGGCGCACGGAAGAACGCGTGTTCACTGCCGGCGAGAAGCAACCGAAGAAACCGGAGCGGACATACGAACGGGAAGAACCGTTCCGCGGACGCAGACCTTATAACTAGCTGATGGCAAGTGGCTGGTGGCTGATAGTCGATCGCTGGTAGCGACTCAACTTGATTACGAAATGAGTCCCCTGAAGCAAGGTCTTTGGCGCCGGCAAGAATGAATCGCCAACGACCGACAACTGACGACCAACGACAGGTTTTATGAGACGGATTCGTTACTCCAAATACGTTCCTGACCCCGCAGGCGAGATGAGCATGGAAGACCTGCTCAGCGCGCTGTCGGACTACCTGTTGCAGAGCGGGTTCCAGAACTACATGTTCTACGAAATGCCCGAGGGTGACCAGAGCCTGGATGCTTTGCGGCGCGCCATCGAGCAGGCCCTTCTCGACAGTGATCTGTTTGACGAGGAACTGCGCGAGCGCCTGCAGCAGATGCAAATGGAAGGCGGACTCGAAGAACTGATCGAAAAGCTCATTGATCGCATGGAACAGGAAGACTTCATTTCCATTGACGATCCACCCGATCCATCGCGCCCTTCAGTGGCCGGGGGGCAAACTGGCGAAGGACAGCAGGCAAAGTTTGAAATCACCGATAAGAGCCTCGACTTCCTCGGCTTCAAGGCGCTGCGCGATCTTCTTGGCTCGCTCGGCAAGTCCAGTTTCGGACGACACGACACTCGCGACATGGCTACCGGCATTGAAGCCAGCGGCGCGTCGAAGCAGTATGAATTCGGCGACACGCTGAATCTGGACATTACTGCGACTCTATCCAGTGCAATTCAGCGGGAAGGCATGAGCCTGCCTCTGAACATCGAGTATTCAGACCTGAACGTTCATCAGTGCGAATATCAGTCATCATGCGCGACCGTCCTGATGCTCGATTGTTCGCACTCGATGATTCTTTACGGAGAAGACCGTTTTACGCCTGCGAAGAAAGTAGCCATGGCGCTGTCGCAACTCATTCGCACGCAATATCCGGGCGATTCGCTTTCTCTGGTGCTGTTTCACGACTCGGCTGAGGAAGTGCCCTTGACGCAACTGGCACGCGTGAAGGTCGGTCCCTATTACACCAATACGCGTGAAGGATTGCGGTTGGCGCAGCGAATTTTGCAGCGCCAGCGCAAGGACATGCAGCAGATCGTCATGATCACCGACGGGAAGCCTTCGGCGCTGACCCTGGAAGATGGGCGAATTTACAAAAATGCCTTCGGCCTGGACCCGCTGGTTGTGAGCCAGACGCTCGAAGAGGTATCGAAGTGTAAACGAGCCGGGGTGTTGATTAACACTTTTATGCTCGCGTCTGATGCGGGATTGGTGAATTTCGTGCAGAAGGTGACAGAGATGTGCCGGGGCAAGGCATACTTCACGACGCCCTACACTCTCGGTCAGTATCTATTGATGGACTACATGTCGCGGAAGACAAAGACGATTCACTGAGGCAGCCCTTAGCCGTTAGCTCTTAACAAGAGCCACGGTGCCCCGCGTTCTGCGCTCACGTGGGCTTTTATTCGCCGGAAAGTCAGTAATGAATCCAAGTTAGCGCCCAAATAGCTGGGCGCCCTTTACTCTTTCTTCTCCGCCCGCACCGCGGCCTCGGCGGCCTGGAATCCGATCTTGCTGTGGGTCCCGTCACAGAAAGGCTTATTCGTGCTCGCGCCGCAGCGGCAAAGAGAGAATGCTGGCTTGCCCGTCAGGTCGTACGGGCGTGCCGTTGGCATCGACCAGTTCAATGCTTCCTTCGGGAGCTTCCACTCGGTAGGGTCCGTTGGGTCGGATCGTGATCTTCACTTGCGCCATGATTGCCTCCAAAAGTTAAGAGCGCGCCGTCATGGACGACGCGCCAGACGAAGATATCACAGTAGAAACTAGGCCGCGGCCCACCGTTCGGCAGCAAGACTGCGGTAGAGATGCAGGTATTCGTCTATCATGCGTTTATGGTTGTAGCGATCGCGGGCGCGCTGGTAGGCTCGATTCCCGTAGGCCCGGCACTTTTCGCGGTCTTCGCCGAGTTCGCGGATGGCCTGGGCGAGGCTTGTCGCGTCGTTGGTACGGAAGTAGATCGCATCGTCGCCCCAGATTTCGCGGTAACTGGGGATGTCGTTCGCGATGATGGCGCAGCGTGACAACGCGGCTTCCAGCGGCTCCATTCCAAACGGCTCGTAACGCGCGGTGGCGGCGTAGACGGCGGCGCGGCTGTAAAGATTTCTCAGCTGGGCCTCAGTTTGCGGCCCCTTCAACGACACGCACAGCTGGTCGGTCGAGACTTTCACATCTGCGCGTATCGGAATGCGTGGAGCATTCACCGGGTTATCGGATCCGACGATGCAAACCGAGAGTGGGTGCTCATGCTGCGTGAGCAGGTGAACCTGCTTTCCTGCATCCAGCAACCGTCCCACTGACAAAACCGAATCTTCCTTGCTGACGTAAGGGTTGAAGAAGATTGGATTGCGTCCGTTATAGATGACCTGCTCACGGGGAGCAGGCGCGTACGAAGCACGCAGAGCATCGAGCATGAAAGCGGAGGGCGCGACCACCATGCTTGACCCTGACAACCCACGGCCAACCACGTCCCGATAACGGCTGAGCCAGCGTGCGGCCTTCGGTTCTTGTCCGTGTACTGCAACCCACCAAGTGATCAGGTCGCCGTGGGCGACCACCACGCGCGGGATGTCCACCGGCAAGTCACCGTAGCAGAACTGGTTGAGATGGAGAACGTCCGGCTGAATCTCCTCAATAATCGAGGTCAGGTAGGCGGCGGACTCGGCGTAATCCTGCTCGCCTTCGTGCATCCATTCCAGGCGGAACCCAGTCGGGCGGTAGTCCAAGCCGTGCAGGCTATCCATCCACGATGCTTGCTCGGGCAACGGCACTTCGCCGAAACTGACCAGCGTGACCCTCAGCCCTCGGCTCACCAGGCCACTCACCAATTCGCGCGTGTATGACCAGACGCCGGAAATCGTGTCAGTGGTGACCAGAACGTGCATTAGGGTCCTTTGGTCCGGCAAACCGCGCCAGAGTATTGCCCGTATTCTAAGCGGGAGTTCTGTTTTTTATGAAGAACCTTTCTGCGGAGTGCGGCACGGCGCGCAAAGGTTTTCACAGGCTTGTACGAGGGAGACGGATTCGAAACAGATGAAGGGGAGCCTAACCGCTTCGCTTTCAATTGCTTCAATCAGGGAAAAACTGCATTCGAAGCGGCAAATATTCCGTATTGACCATCTTCATCCAAGGGGTTTAGGGTAGGCCGAAAGCCGCTCTGCTCGTTGAAAATGCGCTGCCGACCTCCTTGGAGACAGCGCGCCACCAAAGCAATCCGGCGGTCAGGCTAGTTCTGGTCGCAGGGTTCAGCGCACACGAAGCCACGTCGTCGATTCGCGCGCGCCCTGGAGCTGGGTTGTCTGCCACTTCTCAGGCTCCGATCGCACTCTAGTTCCTACGACTGTTCTTGAGTTTGGCGCTTCGCGGTGCAATCCGCATAGCGGTACTCCGTATGGGAAGGGTTCACAAGGGAGGATCGACAATGGCAGATTTCTACCAAACTGGAGTCATCGCCACCCTGCATCGCCTGGGGCAAGGCGATCTCGGAATGATCGAGCGCCAACTGGATTATTTCTCCCGCCAGCAGCCCATCGCCCTGGTGCTGCCGGCGCTCTATTCCGAATTCGAAAAGCCAGCGATGGACACAATCCTGAGCGAACTCAGTGGCGCAACTTACGTTCGCCAGGTCGTTCTTACCCTCGCCCAGGCAACGGCGAAACAGTTCGAGGAAGTTCAGCGGCGGGTGAGCGTGTTGCCGGGAGAAGTCCGGGTACTGTGGCACGACGGGCCGCGCATGCAGCGGCTTTATCGCACGCTGGAAGAAAATCGTCTGCAGATCGGTCCCGATGGCAAAGGCCGCCAGTGCTGGATGGCCTATGGATACGTGCTCGCCAGCCGCAAGGCTTCCGTAATTGCTCTGCACGATTGCGACATTGTGAACTATAACCGCGCCATCCTGGCACGGCTCTGTTACCCCGTCGTACATCCCGATATCGGCTTCGAATTCAGCAAGGGCTATTACGCCCGACTAAGCCACCAGATGCACGGTCGCGTCACGCGCTTGCTCATGACACCACTGGTAAGGGCATTGCAATCCATGGTGGGCTTTCTGCCATTTCTCGTCTACCTGGACAGCTTCCGCTACCCGCTGGCGGGAGAGTTCGCCATGCAGGCCGACTTGGCCCGCGTGAATCGCCTGCCGTCGGATTGGGGCCTCGAAGTTGGCACGCTGGCGGAGGTGTACCGTAACTGTTCCATCCGCCGCATTTGCCAGGTTGATATTGCGGAAAACTACGAACATAAACATCAAGAACTGTCACACGGCGATCCTTCCAAGGGCCTGATGAAGATGGCCATGGATATCTGCAAGTCGCTGTTCCGCATCCTCGCCGCCGAGGGCGTTAAGTTCGATCACGGCATGATGCTCACGCTGTTGGTGCGTTACCAACGCATGGCGGAAAACAACATCAGCAAGTACCACGCAGACGCTATGATTAATGGATTGACCTTCGACCGTCACGAAGAAGAAAGTGCCGTGGAGACGTTCTCGCAGGCTCTGAAGCTGGCGTCGGAAGAGTTCTTTGCCGATCCTCTGGGAGCACCGCCGATTCCGAACTGGATGCGCGTCAGTGCCGCCCTGCCCGCATTTCTGGAAGATGTGCGCGAAGCAGTGGACGCGGACAACGAAGCCTTGGTGAACGTGGCCGGACTCTCGGCCTGAAACAAACAATCCTGGTACAGGCGAAAATACACATCCGAATCATTGACAAACACCGTGGACGAACTTTTCCCAACTGAACTCAAGGATCGCCTGGAACAGATTCGGGATGCTGACATTGTGGTCGGCATCCCGAGCTATAACAACGCACGCACCATCGGACACGTAGTGCGTGCGGTATCGGTCGGTCTCGCCAAGTACTTTCCCACGCAGCGTTCCGTCATTGTGAATTCCGATGGGGGATCGAAAGACAAGACACAGGACGTCGTGATGCAGGCCGAGAGCGGCGCCGACGACCTGCTGCTGGTATCGCATCCGGTGCACAACAGCTATCGCATCAGCACTCCGTACCATGGCGTGCCGGGCAAAGGGAGCGCCTTCCGGACAATTTTCGCCGTCGCGCAGCACTTGAAGGCGAAGGCTTGCGTGGTAGTGGATTCCGACCTGCGCAGCATCACTCCCGGCTGGATCGAGTTGCTGGCGCGCCCTGTGCTGGAACATGGGTACGACTACATCGCCCCTTACTATCTCCGCCACAAGTACGACGGCACGATCACCAACGGCATCATCTATCCGATGACGCGCACCTTGTACGGAAAGTCGGTCCGCCAGCCGATCGGCGGAGAGTTCGGATTCTCTGGGAGTCTGGCCGCACGCTACCTTGAGAAAGACGTCTGGGACACTGACGTCGCGCGCTTCGGAATCGACATCTGGATGACGGTCACCGCGATTGCCGAAGGGTTCCGCGTAGGGCAGGCCTATCTCGGGGCCAAGATTCACGATGCCAAGGATCCCGGGGCGGACCTCACTAGCATGTTTCGCCAGGTCGTCGGCTCGTTTTTCCGGCTTATGGAGAGCTACGAGGACATCTGGCGACGCGGCAACTCGTACGAGCAGGTACCTCTGTTCGGGTTTCCGTTCGAAGTTGGTGTGGAACCTCTCACCGTGAACACCGATCGCATGATTCATGCCGCTCAACAGGGTGTGGCGGACTTGCGGGAAATCTACAGTCTGTTCCTTTCGCCGCAGACACTGACCGACCTGACCAGTTACGTGCATCGCAACGGCCAGGGCTTTCACATCCCAGACAAACTCTGGGTCCGCATGATCTACGAGGCCGCGACCGCCTTCCGTTATCGCACTATCGATCGCGACCACTTGCTCCAGTCGTTGGTGCCTTTGTATCTAGGCCGCACCGCCTCCTTTGTACTCGAAGTCACCGACAGCAACGCGACCCAGGTGGAGGAGCGAATCGAACAACTGGGACAGGTGTTCGAGGCCGAAAAGCCCTACCTCACGCAACGCTGGGACGCCGTCCGGAAGGAGAATCTCCATGCGCAGTCTGTTTGACCGGATGTTGATCGATCCATTCAATCGCATTGCGGATCAGTCAGCCCATGTCGTACCCATCCTGATTATGGTGCTGGTCACGCTGATTATTGGAGGCTTCCTGGCCTTCGTAGCCCGGTGGCTTACGTTCCGATTGCTGCAACTGGCTCGCTTCGACCGCCTCGTGCAGAGAACCGGATTTTCCAGCATGATCGAGCGCACCGGAGTGTTCCGCTCTCCGTCGGATCTCGGGGCCAGGTTCGTGCAGGGACTGGTGTGGCTGTTTACGATCCTGTTTGCGCTGAACGCCGCTGATACTCCCGCTAGCGCGGGATTGGTGATGCGCTTCGTGGACTACATCCCCAATATCATCGCCGCCGGCCTGGTACTCCTGCTGGGTGTGGTTGTGAGTCGGGTGATTTCGCGCAGCGCGCTGCTCGCGGCCGTCAATGCGCAGTGGCCGGGTGCACGCCTGATCGCCGGGGGAGTGCGCGTGCTGGTGATGACGCTAGCGGTCGTCATCGCCCTCGAACAGCTCCATATTGGAAGCCTGCCTCTGCTGGTTGCGTTCGCGATCGTGTTTGCGGGAATCGTCTTCGCCCTGGCGATCGCGTTCGGTTTAGGCGCTCGCGATATGGCGCGCCAGTGGCTCGAAGCTAAAGTCCGGGGTTCCGTCGCCGAAGAGGAGGTTTTTCGTCATCTCTAAGTCGACGCGAACCCTCGTCTTCACCGACCTGGATGGCGCCCTTCTCGATCCCCAATCCTACTCATGGACGGCTGCGTCCCGAGCATTGGAGTCGTTGCGCCGTCAACGCATTCCCCTGATCTTCTGCACCAGCAAAACTCGCACCGAGGTGAAAGCGCTTCGGAGAGCGACGGGGAATACCCATCCTTTCATCGTCGAAAACGGCGGCGCGATCGTGATTCCCGCCGGCTACTTCCCTGAGATCGCGACCTTGGGCAACCAGGCCAAGGCGTACACCCTGATCCTCGGCAGGCCTTATGAGGAACTGGTGCGTGAGTTGAGGCGCATCGCGCAGGAACTGGATGTGTCAATTCGCGGCTTTCACCAGATGACCGATGCCGAAGTCGCCCGAGATACGGGGCTTTCCGTGCGCGAGGCGCACATGGCGCGGCAGCGCGAAACCGGCGAGCCGTTCCGATTCATGAAGGAGAGTCCAGCTTCCGTTCGCGCGTTCTTGCGGCGGGCGCAAGAACGCGGCTACACGGTCCAGCGCGGCGGGCGGTACTGGCACTTCACGGGTAGCTGCGACAAGGGTTTGGCGATGAGCGTTTTGATTGGTTTTTTTCGCATGGCGTGGCAGACTCGGATCTTCACGATCGCTCTGGGCGACAGCGCCAATGACCTCACGATGCTTCGGCTGGTCGATCGCCCCATCCTGATTCCCAAACCGGACGGCAGCTTCGATAGAGATGTAACCAAGGCGATTCCGCGTGTCGCTCGGGCCAGCAAGCCGGGGCCGCAAGGGTGGAACGTTTCCCTTTTGCGGGCGCTCCAGGGACATTCTGGTGTCGGTGGAGATTCAGAGGCTCGACCTTCCAAGGCGCGGAACGCACGCGTCCCTGCCTGAGCATTAGCCGGTAGGGTTGTTTTGTTCTGAGGGCGCCAGTTTTACGCGCATCAGCGTCGCCAGGTCGTGAATGACCTGGATCCTTCCGGCCATCGGTGCTGGAACATCCTTTGAAGCCAGCACCATGTCGCACGACAGGAGAATGGCCGTCACGCTTTCCTTCAGTTCACTCCAGATGACCCGGGTAGCCGAAACTCGCGCGATCTCCTCTTCGCGGACGCGCCGGCTTAAGGCGCTGCGCACTTCACGCACAACGCGCTCGATGCCGCTGATGGCGCAGTTTACGTAAACCGGAAACGCGCTCCCCAGATGCTGCAGCATCACTTCGCCTTCATCCGGCTCTGCCTCCATCAGGAATTGATCGATGACGACCGCCGAGTATTCCTGCTCGCGCATTTTGGCAATCGCGGCCTGCAAGGTGGAAGCAACCTGCGTGGGTAAAGTCGTTGCGGCCAGCAAGGCTTGCGCGCATTCCTGGCCTCGTGCGGAAGGTGTGATAAGAAGAATCATGTCCTCTCCCATGGCACGTCTTAAGCCAACCACGAATGGATTGATATGGCGGGATTTATTGTGATTGCCGCACACTTCGGTTCCCCATTCGGGACGACATACGCACGAATTGGGAAATCCACCGGCCGTTACCGATGCGCAGCAAGGTCCCACACATGCGCCCTCCCCGCCGAAGCTCCTACTCACGAGGAATGCGATGAATATTCCTTAAGCTTTCGATAGAGCGTGGTCTTGCCAATCCCCAGCATGCGGGCTGCTTTCAGCTTGTCTCCATTCAGTTGTGCGATCGCGTTCAAGATTGTCTGCCGCTCGAGTTCCGACATCGGCATGATCTTGTTCGCGTTGCCCGCAGTCGCCAAGGCGTTGGTTCCCTGCAACTGACTGATCGCGGCGGGAAGGTCGCCGAGGTGGATCATCGGCCCAGTGGTAAATGCGCATGCCCGTTCCAGGCAGTTTTCCAATTCGCGAACGTTACCGGGCCAGTCGTAGGCCAGCATGGCCTTCATCGCATCATCACTCAGGGTGCGCTCGTTTCCTGACGACCGCGTTTGCCGCTCCAGAAAGTGCGTCGCCAGGATAGGAATGTCCTGACGGCGTTCGCGCAGCGATGGAATTCGAAGGCTAAGCACGTTCAAACGATAGTACAGGTCTCTGCGGAAGGTTCCCTGCGATACGCCTTCTTCCAGATCGCGGTTCGTAGCAGCCAGAATCCGCACGTTGATCGGGATATGCTTGGTGCTGCCCACCGGCCGGATCTCTTTTTCCTGAATCGCACGCAGCAACTTGGCCTGCAGGTCGGTCGGCAACTCCCCAACTTCGTCCAGGAACACCGTTCCCCCCTCGGCGATCGACAACAAGCCATCTTTCGCGTGATGTGCGCCGGTAAAGGCCCCCTTGGTATGGCCGAACAGCTCGCTTTCGATGAGTGTTGGAACCAGCGAACCGCAATCCACCGGGATGAACGGCTTGTCGCGGAACGGTCCCGAGAAATGGATCGACCGGGCAACCAGTTCCTTGCCGGTTCCGCTTTCTCCCAGGATCAACACAGGATGGGTGCTGTGCGCCGCCTTGGCGACGATTCGATACAGTTTCTCCATTTCCGGCGAGCGACCGATGATGCTGCCGAATCCTTGCTTCGATTTGACCTTCTCGCGCAGAATGCGGTTCTCGCTCTTGAGCTTCAGATGGCTGGCGACGCGATCAAGAAGAAGTTTCAACTCATCGAGGCTGAACGGCTTGGTGACATAGTCGTACGCGCCATTTTTCATCGCCTGCACGGCGGACTGCACAGTGCCATAGCCCGTCACCACCACGATCACCGCGTCCGGACGAAGGCTCTTGATGCGATTCAGCGCTTCCAGTCCCCCTGCACCGGGCAGGCGCAGATCGAGCAGCACGGCGTCAATGCCCTGCGCATCCAGCAAGCGGTACGCATGCTCGGCAGAATCGGCGACGAAGGTATTGAAGCCCAGCGACTGTGCGACCTCGCGGCAGGCCTCCCGAATGGAACGCTCGTCATCAACAATCAGGATGTTCAGGAAATTGGCTCCCTCAATCTGGGGAGTCGCGGGCAGGGTGAGTTCAGCAGTAGTCATGGCTTCTCTCGCTTTCGCTTCTCGGATTTCTGCGGACGGGAATCGCTGTCTAGAATCTCGCGCAATTTCTCGAGTAGTTCGGAACTGGTGAACGGCTTCTTGAAGAACACTGTGGCTTCCCCGGTTTTCTGCGCGGGTGGCTCGCATCCGGACATGTAGAGCACTTTCAACTGCGGACGCTGGGCGCAAATCTGGAGGGCGGTCTCGTGGCCGCTCATCCCCGGCATATCCACGTCCGCCAACAACAGGTCGATCTTGCCAGAGTGGTTTCGAGCAATAGCAATCGCTTCCGGGCCGCTGGCCGCCTCGAGAACCACATATCCGCATTCGCTGAGAATCCGAACCGCGGCCTGGCGAACGGCGACGTTGTCTTCGGTAAGCAGGATTGTTTCTCCGTTCGAATGCAAAGAGACATGACTGGTGGTGACGGCATGAGTATCCGTAGCTCGCGGCAGGAACACTGTGACCAGCGTGCCCCGGCCGGGTTCGCTGTCCACTTCCACGCTCCCACCGTTGTCGGTCACGATGTTCTGGACGGTGGATAATCCCAGCCCTGTGCCTCTGCCTTGCGACTTTGTAGTGAAGAACGGCTCGAACAAGCGGGCGCGGGTTTCCGCACTCATACCGCAGCCGACGTCCTTCACAGAAAGAAAAACGCCGGGAGAATGAGGCTTTGTCCCTTCGACTGATTTCAGATTGCAGTGCCCGGTCGTAACCTGGATTTGACCACCCTGCGGCATGGCGTCGCGCGCATTCAGCACAAGATTGAACAGAATCTGCTGCACCTGCGCCGGGTCGATCTTCACCGTGCCCAGATCATTCTCGAGTTCCAGAACCAATTCGAATTTCTCACCCAGCAGGCGAGAAAGCAGATTCCGGGTCTTCAGCGCGAGTTCGTTCAGCGACAAGATCCGAGGCTCGACCGACTGCTGCCGCGCAGCCGCCAGCAGTTGTTGGATGAGAGCTCCGCCCTGCTCTCCCGCCATGCGGATCTCTTCAGCGTGGCGCAGTAAGCGGCTGTCGCGGTGCAATCCGGCAATCAACAGATCGCAATAGAGCATGATTCCGGTCAGCAGGTTATTGAAGTCATGAGCGACCCCGCTGACCAGACGCCCCACCACTTCCATCTTCTGCGCCTCGCGCAGACGCTCTTCCGCCTGCCGACGTTCCGTGATGTCCTCGGTCATGCCGATCGTGAACTGCGGTCTTCCATCGACCCCGCGCACCAGCGAAACCGTGAGCCGGATCCACCCCGTGACCGACGATTTGCCTTCGTACTGGGCCTCCAGTTCGTAGGACTCCCGCTTGCCTTCCACGAGTTCGCGGAACAGCCGGGCCCCGGTGTCTCCGTCCGCGTGCGCCATCTCGTGGAAGTTTCTGCCTCGCAGTTCCTCTCGCGTATAGCCCAGCATGCGCTCGACCGCAGGGTTGCTCTCGAGCACCATGCCCTGGAGATCGCATTGCAGAATTCCCATGTGAGCAACGTCAAAGATCACGCGAAAACGCTCGTGGCCATCGCGCACCATCCGGCGCCGTTCGCGCACCGTTACATCGCGAATAGTGATCAGTTGCAGTTCGCGCTGGCCGAACCGGAAGGGAACGCAGGTTGACTCGATCTGCAAGGGCGTACCGTCGCGCCTCTTGGAGACGAATTGACACAAATGCGATTTCGGTTTGTCTTCACTTCCGGGGGGAACAAACTCACACGGATGCCTCGGCGGCCGAAAACGAGAAAGCGGCTTGCCGATGAGGCTTTCCGGAGAGACGTGGCCTACCAAAAACGCGAATGCCTGATTCGCGTAACAAATGGATCCGGCTTCGGCCACCGCCATGCCCTCGGGGCTCGCGCGGAATGCAGCCTCGAAGATATCGGTATCAACGGTTGATTCGCTGGTGGCCAGAATCGGAAAAGGCTGTCCCATTTACGTCGTCCTGCTTCTAAATGGGAGAGCCCGAAGAGCGGCGCTTCGCGCGAGTATCAGGCCGCGCGCTCCCTAATTGGGACAATTATGGGGGACCAAACTGGGAATGCTAAGTACGGGCGTCACCACCGTTTGTGATGTTCAAACGTACGGATCTGGAGAAGCGATCGATCGAAGCACGTCTTATTCGAAAGAAGTTCTTAGGGGCGAATCGGAAGCGGCTCAATCAGCCGGAATCGCAATCGCCGTTCCGGACTGACAATGGCCTCGCGCATAACGCCATCGGCCAAAGGTTCTTGCTCGTCTTCCGTGTCCGTCGCGTCGCCAAGAGTGGAGACTCTGCTCATAGCGGCGGTACCGATGAGCGTGCCTTCGCCCTGGGTAGGCACGGGAGCAACGCGTTTTCTGGGAGTGATTCCCTTGAAGAACGAGCTTGAAGTGCGGATGCGCGCGGGCTTTCCATCGATCGAAATCGAAGAAAGTGTCAGGCGCATGTAACCGGGAGTACTCGCTTGGCGGGTGGACTTCGCCTCCACGATGCGGCCGGTAACGGTCGCGCCTTGCTCGGCCACCACCCGGTCATTGATTATTACTGGCTCTTCCAGCACAGCGGTAAACGACTCATTCGGATATGCCTTAGCACTCGACAAAGGTTTGCGGAGGCGTACAACAATGGGCGTCCCCGCCGGCACCTGCGCTCCCGGCGGGATAACGGAGTTGGTAGGAGAGATTCCGTCGCTCTGGGCGGCGCGATCGAACGGCAGTCCTGAAGTGTTGGGAGGCGTGAGTGCGCCGGCCGCGACGACCGGCACTGAAGATTGATGGCCGCAACCCAGCCCGATCACCATCCCCAAGGTCAGCGCAGCGAGTCCGAAGCCCTGTTCACCCTTCATGCCTGCATCCTCCCCCGTGCGCCTGTTCGGCTACAAGTCGCAAGGAAGGTGCCAACACAGAGCAATTGAAAACAGGTGACTTAAGTAATCACACAGTTGGACACGCGTGTAGTTTTTGCTGACTAGCGCCACGAAATCGTCGGACGATCCCAAAGAAAAGCCGGAGGACTCGTCGTCCTCCGGCCGTCGAAAGGGATTGAAGAAGAGCTAGTTCGAAGCGCCACCCGCACCCGCGGCTGCGCTCTGCCCTTCGTTCTCGGGCTGCAGGACGACGCCGTCAAACGGCGTTGCTCCCACGAACCGGCCGTGAACCACGCTTACCCGACGCAGTGGATATCCAGAGTCGGGGCCACGCTGCCAGCTGCGGCCGCTGTCCGAGCTCTGGAAAACTACGCCCGTCTGGAGGCTGGTCGCGAGCAACCGGTTCGCAGTCGAGTCAAACGTAATCGACGTGATGTCTTTGTCCGGCAGTCCGGCCACGACATGACTCCAGGTAGCACCCGAGTCCGCGCTCGCGAACGCGCCCTCGCGGGAAGCCACAAAGATCTGTCCCTCAGGCGTCAGCGTGACACCGCGGATGCTGGTCACGTACTGAGTCATGCTGTGTTCTGTAAAGGTCGTACCGTTGTCGTGCGAGACGTAGACCTTAGTCCGAGCCGCGGCCACGATCGTATTTCCACGACCGCGCACCGAAAGGAATTCCTTCTCGCCCTGCACCGGGCCGCCCGTCCACGACTTGCCCTGGTCCTTGCTGAAGTAGAGACCGTTGGTGGTTGCTTCCATCCAGCGATCGCCGGAGATATCGACTTCGTTTACGCGGGCATCGAGAGTGGACTTCGTGACTGTTTTGCTCGCCACCTGCGTATTCTTCTTGCCCTTTTTCACAGTCTTGGTTGCCGTTTTCTCGACGACCACGGTGTTGATCGGATGCCACTCCATCCCGTTGTGCTCGAGGATGTAGCTTCCGTGATTGGTACCGGCCACCAGCGCGCCGCTACTCGCCTGCCGAAGCGTGAAAACATCCTTGCCGCCGAGACCCGCGCTTCTCTGCTGCCAGTGCTGCCCGTTATCGCGCGAGAAGAAGACTCCGCCGAATTCACGGTCGTTCACAAGGCCCACATAGATGGTGTTGGAATCTTTTTGGTCTGGAACGATGGCCGTCACGTAACGGTGAGTATAGCCGTGATTTGAAGCCGTCCAGGTTCCAGTCGCGTTAAGAGCGAGCACGCCGCTGCGGTCGGTTGCCAGCAGAACGTGGCTCGAGTTCCGCGGATCGATGTACACGTCATTCACGACGACTTCAGGATTGCTGATCCGCTTCCAGGTCTTGCCCAGATCCATCGTCTTCCACAAACCTTCGGTGGTTCCGGCATAGACGATGTTTTCGTTGGTGGGATCCTGCTTCAGCACGCGGGTACGACGCGCCGAGAACGGAATGCCCTGGATCTTGGAGAACTGCTCGCCGGCGCTCACGCTCTTGTAGATGCCCGAGCACGCGCTGGCAAAAACGTTAGCAGGATTGGCGTGGTCGACGATGATCGAAAACACATCGGAATCGTCGATCATGCCCTTATTGATGTGCTGCCAGTTGGCGCCGCCATCGGCAGTCTTCCACGCGAGGTGCCAAGTTCCGGCATACACAACATTCGGATCTTTCGGGTCAATCGCGATCGACTCGATGTTCTTGATTTCGGCATGGCCGGCGGGAGACATGCGCTCCCAGTCGTTGCCGCCGTTGTTTGTGCGGAATACGCCCTCCAGCGCGCCCGCTACCAGAACCTTCGGATTGGAGGCGGACATCGCCATCGCGCGAATGGACTTGCCGTGCATCGCGGGGAGCGTCTGCCAGGTCTTGCCCCCATCGCTTGTGCGGAAGATGTCGCCGATCTGCTGGCTCTGCGCGCTCCAGGCCGAAACGTACATGATGTTGGTGTTCTGCGGATTCACGACGATGTGATCGAGCACGTATTCATCGCCCGTTCCGAGGTGAGAGAAACGCGACCAGTCCTGTCCCCCATTTTCGGAGACGAAAATCACGCCGGTGCTCGTTCCCAGGAAGACTCGATCCGGATTGTGCGGGTCGTACGTCATGCTCCGCACGTCGCCCCCATCCGGCCCCATCACGGTCCACTGACCAGCCCACAGCGACGCGCTGCAGGTCAGGCAGATGACCAATAAAATCAATAGCTTGCCAGTCATGGCTCTGGAAATCATGTGTGTGTCAGCCCCTGTTTCGGACAGTATACCTTGCGGTCTGAGAGTGACAGCGTAACCAGTCCCCTTCAAGTTACCTAAGGGAAGCAAAAAAAATAGGCCGACCGGGGTTCCGATCGGCCTGTGATGCGTTGAAAAGACGGACTATTGGGCTTTCTTCGCCGCCTTCTTCTTTGCAACTGGTTTCGGGTGATCCGGAACCGGTTGCACCTTGGTCTCGTCCACGGCTTCCGTGCCGGCCGAGTCGAAGTTCGCGCCCGCGGGCACAACCCAGTACTCAGCCGTTTTCGAACCGCCGTTGCCGGTACGGGTCTCGATGCGAGTGGCATCGATGGCCTGCTTGGCTTCGCCGCCCGAGAGATACGCCTTCGAGTTCAACGCGCGTTCCGCGGCGAGGTTCTTGCGCTTCTCGCTCGGATCGGCGTTACCCACGATGACCAGCTTCGCGTCCGCTTCCTGTTGCAGGCGCAGAGCCACGTCGTCGAGGATGGCTTTGCAAGTGTTGTCCACACGCCACGGCTTCTTCTCGTTCGGGAAGTCGCACTGGCTCAGCTTGCTGGCCTTCGGCGGCGGGGGTGGAGGGTTCTCAATCGTGAACTGCGACGAGGAGTTCGCCGTCAAGCCACGGGAATCCGTGCAGGTTGCGTTGACCGTCACTTGTCCTGGCGCCGCACCTGTCGTGTTCACCGTGCCGGTATTGCCGCTGCCGGAAACCTGGCCGCTGCTGGCAGTCCAGCCCGCAACATTCACAGGCACACTGTCGGGGCTCGTGCAGGTACAAGTGACCGTCACCGTGCCGCCGGCTTGTAGCGTTGTCGGGTTCGCCGAGCAACTCATTGTCGGCGGATTCTTCGGCGGCTCTTTCACCGTGTAGTTCGCGGTACAGGTCGCTTCGCCATTTTTCTTGTTCTTCGGGTCGGTGACTTTTGCCGTCACGGTGTAGTTGCCACCGGCAACACCCTTCGTGTCGATTGCAGCCGACGTGTCTTTTCCCGTGACCGTTCCGCCATTACCGGTCCAGGCGTAAGTTAGAGGATGCTTGGGGTTGAAGTTGGTTGTGGAGACAGTCGCCGTGACGGGCTCGCCTTGCATCACTTCGGCATGATCCACGGAGCAATTCGCGGTGGGCGCAACTTCAGGCTCGCCGCCAAAGTTGAACACCACGCCAGAACGCAGGCGCGCGCCTTGGTAACTTGCGCGACGCAGGTCGGGCTGGCTGGGCGAAACTACGCTGGCAAAGTTCTGCCGGGCCCACTGGTAGTCAGCTTCGATGAGCCGAAGGCTGATGCGCTTGACGATCGGCAAGTCGATACCTCCGCCGAGAATCGCGCCGATGCCGTTGCGAGCACCCACTGGGGTGGTCAGGTGGTTATCGCCCAGCAAGGTGTGCGCAAAAAGATTGAAGCCCTCGCTGCGCCATGTGAAGCGCGGACCGATCGAGTAGGTGCTGACGTCGAACTGATCTTTCAAATTGAGGCCGATGTCGCCTTCCAGTGCGAAGTTCGGATGAAAGTTGTAACCGAACGCCAGACCGCCGCCCTTGCCCATGCTGGGCAACTTGAATGGCAGAACGCCGCCATTACCATCAGGACCGCCCGGAACGTTGCCGCCCGGATTCAGCCATTGATACCCGGCGAAGATATCGAACTTCGGTGGAGTCTGTTGGGCTGAAGCAAGACTGGAAATTAAGATGAACACCAGGGTCAGAAAAAGGCACTGACGAAACATCTGCCCATTTCGTGAACCGCAAGAAGCTGACATGGAATCCTCCGGAACTAGACCAAATACTGCAACCTGGGGTCAGATCGAATTAACAAGACGGAAAACGATGCGAAAGACGAACGCTGCTTGAGACCGCAGATTCTAACAGCAACCTTACCGCAAAGTGAAACCTGCGACGTGAAATATTACTGTATCCAGTACCTGCAATTGCAATGGGTTGCGGTAGAAAACGGTAGTCTTCGTCTCAGTTTGACATCGCCCTCCCGAAGCGGCGCGCACGTGACAGCGCGGCTCACAACGACTACATTCTGTCGAGTTCGAGAATCTGGAAGCCGCGTCCAAGCCTGCCGCCTTGCTAGAGTGTGCTCGAAACCTGAATAATGGGAACCTGCAACCCTATGAGCCAAGAAAAAGTCCTGATCGTCGAAGACGAAGAGAACGAGCGAACCGGCCTCGCGGAGTTGGTCACGTCGTGGGGATACCGGGTGGATACTGCCGCCGACGGCATGGAAGGTTGGGATAAGGCGAGCCAGTGGACTCCGTCCATTATCGTGACTGACTTGAAGATGCCCCGCGTGGGCGGGATGGAACTGCTCGAGCGCCTGGCTGATCAGACGCACACCATGGCTGTCATTGTCATGACAGCTCAGGGCACCATCGACAGCGCGGTCCAGGCCATGCGCATGGGAGCATATGACTACATCACCAAACCCATCGACATGAACCGGCTGCGCACCATCCTGCAGAACGCCTCCGAACTACTCGGCACTAAAGTGGAACTTGAAGTAACCCGTCGCAAGTTGCGCGATTCGGGATCGCTTGGACAACTGGTGGGGTCGTCCAAAAAGATGCAGGAGATCTTCCACCTGATCGAAATGGTAGCGCCCAGCACGGCCTCGGTACTCATCACGGGAGCCAGCGGCACGGGGAAGGAGATGGTTGCCCGCACCATTCATGAACTGAGCCCGCGGCGATCGAAGCCGTTCGTGCCCATCAACTGCGCAGCGATTCCCGAAACCCTGATCGAAAGCGAAATCTTCGGCCATGAGAAAGGCGCGTTTACGGGCGCGCTCGAACGCCGCACCGGATGTTTCGAACTCGCCGAGGGCGGAACTCTCCTGCTGGATGAGATCGGCGAAATGCCGGTGGCCACACAGGCGAAGCTGTTGCGAGTACTGGAAGACCACAAACTGCGGCGCCTGGGCAGCAAAGTTGAGACGTCCGTGGACGTCCGCGTGCTGGCCGCGACTAACAAGGTTCCGGACGATGCTGTAGCGCGAGGGGAGTTGCGCAACGATCTCTACTACCGTCTGAACGTATTCAACATCCACATGCCGTCCCTGCGCGAGCACAAAGAAGATCTTCCGGAACTTGTGCAAACCTTGCTGGCCGACATGAGTTCAAAGCACGGACGCAAGGTTGCGACTGTGAGTGAAGCGGTGCTTAACCAGTTCAAGAATTACTCCTGGCCGGGCAATGTTCGCGAGCTTCGCAACACTCTGGAGACGGGCGGTCATCGTTTGCGAAGGAGCAGTGGTGGAGACGAAACATCTTCCGCCGGGTTTTGGCCAGATCACTGTTCGGCAAGCGGCCAACGATCCCGATGCAGTTCGCCTTGGAGTGGGGACCACGGTGGGAGAAGCCGAGAAGATGCTCATATTGAAAACCCTGGAGGCCACTAGCAACAACAAGACTCGTGCGGCCGAGATTCTCGGGATCAGTCTGAAAACATTGCATAACAAGCTTAAGGAGTACGGAAGCAACTCGACGGATGCGGACGCGGAAAAGCAGGAGTAGACTCGCCAGCAACCTCCCCGGGGCGGTATCTGCCGCGACTGCGCTCTGAATCCGAAACTGACGATGCGTCGGAAAACAAAAATCATTCTCGCCATCACGTTCATGGTCGTAGTGATGGTGTCGGCGTTTTCGTATCTCTACATTTCCCAGCTACTGCGGCAGCGCCTGGCGGCCGCCGGCGACATCGCCCAGTTACTCGCTCAGCAACTCGTCTACTCGGCCAGCAACGCCGTGCCCGACCTCGGCAGCACGCGCGTGGACACCGACAACAGCAAGTCCGTGCAACTGGCGATCGAGGAGTACCTCAAGGAAGACACGAACCTGAACGACATGCTGGACTCGTCGGTGGGGAACGTCCCGATCGTTTATGACGCCGCAATTGTTGGCCCGACGGGGCGCGCCATGCTTCACAGCAACGCCGACCTCGATGGGAAGATTCTGAGTCCCCGCCCGAATTTCGAGCGCCTGCGCGGTGCCCGTTTCCGCGATCAGTTGCGCATGATCTATAGCCCCTCGGCGGTCTACGACGTGAGTGTGCCTCTGCAATTGAACGGCACGCCTTTTGGGACTGTTCGCGTAGGAATCTCGACCGTTCTTTTGAAGAGCGAGCTGACGCCGCGCCTCGAGCATGCGTTGTATTTTTCGGGCGCCTCGATCTTTCTCTCTTTGCTGCTCGCGGCGCTGATCTCGCGCCTGGCACTCGGACCCCTCGAAGAAATCAACCGCAATCTCGACTACGTCACCGGCGGCAGTGCGGACATCGACGATGCTGAGTCGGATCACGACGAATACGGACTGGTGACGTTGAAGATCGCCAACCTCGGCCGGCAGGTGCGCGACGCTAAAGAAATCTTCTCCGCCTTGAAGGACAACGTCGACCAGTTGATGGCTAACTTGCAGGATGGCCTCATGCTGTTCACGCGTGATTTGCGCGTAGTGCTGGTGAGCGCTTCGGTGGAGCGCTTTCTCGGACGGCCCCGCGGAGAAATGCTCGGTCGTACCGCGCGGGAAGTGTTCAAGGCCGGTACGCCGTTGAGCGCCACACTGCTTGATGCGTTCGAGCGGAGGCGTCCCCTGATGCAGCGCGAGATCGAATCAGCCAACGGCCGTCGGGTGCAGGTCTCCCTCGACTTCATTCAGGAAAAAACCACCCAGATTGGTGCGCTGCTGATCATCCGCGATACCGAAACCGTGCGTCGGCTAGAAGATGAGATCGAGATGTCGCGCCGCCTTTCCGCCAGCGGACGTCTGACGCGGGGCGTGGCGCACGAAGTCAAGAATCCCATCAATGCGATCGTGCTGCACCTTCACCTGCTGCAGAGCAAACTGCAGCAGATGGATCCCGGCACCCGCCGCCACGTGGACATCATCGGCAGCGAGATTCATCGGTTGGATCGAGTGGTGCAGATCCTCGTGGACTTCACCCGCCCACGCGACCTGAAGTTGGAGGAGGTCGATCTGCGGAGACTGCTCGAAGAAGTAGCCTCCCTCGCCGCGCCCGAAGCCGATCAACACGCGGTCGCCATCGTCCGCAATCTTCCCGACTCTCCGCTGCCCGTGAAGGCTGACCTTGACTTCATGAAGCAGGCATTTCTGAACGTGGTCATCAACGGCGTGCAGGCGATGGGCGCGGGCGGCCAGTTGACGATGAGCGCTCGCCGAGAAGAGGGCATGGTCGTGATTGAGATTCAGGACACGGGCGACGGCATCCCCCGGGAAGCACAGGAAAAGATTTTCGAACTTTACTTCACGACGAAAAAGGGCGGCAGCGGCATCGGGCTGGCGCAGACCTACCAGGTCATGCAGTGGCACTACGGCTCAGTCGACTTTGAAACCGCCGAAGGCAAGGGCACGAAGTTCCGACTGTGCCTGCCGCTGGCGGAATCTACGCTCGGTGCGGCTCGCGAAGTTGCGGCGCGCACGCGGTAGAGCGCATAGCAGATTGTTCGTACCGGGCTGTGCAGGAGTAGCCCATCCCACTCCTGCTTCCACCTGCGCCCGGAAACCCGTTCTGCAGGCCTGTTTGCTTGCTTCCCAAACCCGGCCGGACGTCATAAAATTAACCGGGTTCACGTTTTGTTTGGTGCGCATCACAGGATAAGTATGTATCTGGCCGGCATACTCGGACTGTGCGCGCTGCTACACGTGTCGGCAAGCGGACATGTGGGCGGCGGGTCTTTGTCATTCGACAAGGCGGCCCCGTCTTATCAAGAGCCAGCCCAGCAACCTCCCAAGTCCGATACCCCCGCTCATCCTTCCGAAGCACAGCAAGACGCCAAGCCGACCGCGCCACCCCAGGATCAAACTCAACCTTCTGCTGCGGGTCAGGCGCCCACGCCATCTGAATCCGTTAAACCGCCGTCGACCGATGCAAATGGACCTCCGCCTAAGAAATCTGCGAGCCGGAAAAAGCACTCCGCAGGGGAGGGAGGAGAGCCTCAGAAAAAAGTGATCCACCGAGGGGGCACGGTTGAGCCCACAACCCAATTGGCTCAAGGCATGACGGAAGAACAGGCGGCGCATCAGCGGGAAACCACCAATAAATTGCTCGCAACAACCGACGCTTCGCTGCAGAAGCTTTCCGGTCGTCAACTGACCAAGGACGAGCAGGACACGGTTGGGCAGATTAAACGCTTCATGCAACAGGTAAAAACTGCGGACGCAGCCGGTGACCTGCAACGCGCTTATAAGCTTGCTGTGAAGGCACACCTGCTCTCGGACGCTCTCGCTAAGCCGTAGCCCGCCGCAAAAACCTCTGATCCCATATCTTGCAATTGGGGGTTCAGCATTGACGGACAGACGATCCACTTTTTAGGATTTGTGCTCATGGCCCGCAAGCGCAAGGTCATCGTCTACATCGCCACCAGCGCGGACGGCTTTATCGCCCGGCGCGACGGCTCGGTCGATTGGCTTAATCGTCCGGCTCCGAAGGGCCACTACGGCATGGGGAAGTTCTATCAATCGATCGACACCATCTTATGGGGGAGGAAAACATGCGATGTCGCGCTGGATTTTCAAAAGAAAGGCGTGCCCGGGTCGGCTTTCGACACGAACGTGAAGAACTATGTCTTTACGCGTAATGTACGGCCGACGCCGTTGCCGGGTATTGAGTTCGTGAAAGAGTCCGTCAAGGCCTTCGCAACTCGTTTACGTAAGGGAAAGGGGAAGCACATCTGGATGATGGGCGGCGCAGAAATCATTGCATCATTTCTCGACGAAAAAGAAATCGACGAGTTCATGATTCACGTGATCCCCACGTTCATCGGCGAGGGCATTCCATTGATCGCGCCCAGCCCCCGCACTGTACCTCTGAAGCTGATCTCCAGCACGAAGTTTGCCGACGGCGTGGTTAAGCTGCACTACGCCGTCCGCAAGTGATCTTCAATCTCTGGGAGCGGGCTACTTCCCTTTTGATCTGGCGCTATTCACCTTCTCTAGCAACTCTTTCGAGGGCTGCTGCAGCGGTCCTTCGATCTTGATCGCTTCGCCGAGGACTTCGCGAGCGTCCGTCGTCTTGTTGGTTTTGGCGTAGGCGTACCCCAGCCGGTACAACGCGGTAGCGTAGGCCACGTCGTCCTGTCCCTTGAGCAGGGCGGAGGCTGACTTCAGTTCCGGGATGGCAGCCGCTGTTTTGTCCTGCTTCATGTACGCATAGCCCAAAGTCGAATGCGCCACGCCGGCCGAGAGCTTGCGAGTGCGATCCGCATCCGGCTCGTTCCCTTTGGCCAACGCGATGACCTTCTGCGAATACGTGACGGCCTTCCCCCAGTTTGTCGGTTTGGATTCTTCGACGTAAGTGTTGGCCAGCATCAAGAGTGCCGGCATGCTATTCGGATTCGCTGCCAGACTCTTCTCGCCGAAAGCCACCAGCCGCGCCGAGTCATTCAATTGCCCGGGACCAAGCGTATACATGGCATATTGCGAAACCTGCTCCTGAAATTGTGAACTCGGAAAGGCTCCCGTAAAGCGCTCGATATACGACATGCGCTTCTTCGCGTCCTTCTCGTCGGCGATTGCGTTGAAGCCCACGCTCTCCAGAAAATCACGCGAAGTCTTCGCCGCGTCTTTCTCCGACGTGGTGCGCGTTGCAAACTCCTGGTCACTGACTCCCTCCGGTTTGGCCTGCTTTCCGATTCCTTCGTAGACGAGGCCGCCTTTCTCGGCGTAGTCGATGATCTTTGCGTCATCTTTCAACTGCTGCGCAATTCCCGCCTGTGAAACCAGGATGTCGAGGTTGTGCGGCGATGCGGCCAACGCCTTGTCGCCAAAATCGAGCGCCTTCGGAAGGTCTCCGCCACCCTGATAGGACTGGGAAATTTGCCAGTTGCCGAAAGCCACGGCTGCAGGGTTCGACGAATACTTCTGCAGGAAATCCTGATACAGCGCAACTTTCTTCTGCGCGTCGGTCTCCTTGGAAATCTCCTGAATGGATTGATCCTCCGGAGTGCCGGCCGGAATTACGATGCGATCGATCTGAGCCTGGGAGAACACGGCCAGCACTAAAACAATCATCGGCAGCATCCTGAACCTGAATTTCATCGGCCACCTCCTAAGTGGAGCGCGAACTCCACTTTCGGGCGCCATGCTAGCGCCGTTGGAGCGACAAGACAAGGGTTGGGATCACGGGAGGAAGTGACCATCGGCTTTCGGGTCCCGCGTTGGTTAACGTCGTTGGAACGCTGCGGAAAACTTTCTCTGCTGGTTGATTTAGAGTTGATGCAATGCGCGCCATCCTGCAAAAGCGGGCTCTTCGTTTTGTGCTTCTGGCCAACGTGGTTTCGATGCTGGGCAGCGGAATGAACTCCGCCGCCGTAGCCTGGCATATCCTGCAGGCCACTCACTCGGAGATGGCACTGGGCACGCTCGCCGTCCTACAAACCCTGCCCGCCATGCTGATGCTTCCCTTCACGGGGGTCATCATCGATCGCGAAGACCGGCGCCGGCTGGTCATGATGCTCGATGCCGTGCGCGCCGTCGTCATTCTGATTGTCGCTGCTCTCGCTTTCCGAGGTGCGGTGAAGGTGTGGCAGCTATACCTGATGAACACCCTGGTGGCTGCCGGTTTCTGGATGTTTTGGCCTACGATCACCGCGCTCATTCAGGAACTCACGCCTGAAGGCCAGTTCATGGAAGCGAACACGTTTCTGCTGGCTGGAATCCAGGGCGGCTGGCTGATGGCCGGCGCGATTGTTGGATTCGTTTACAACCACATCGGCCTGGGCGGCGTTCTGCTCATCGACTTCACGACCTATGTAGTGTCGTTCCTGTGCTACTTCGGCGTGCGCAAGGGCAAGCACGTGGTGCCGCGACCGGAGGAACTCAAGGCCGACATCGTCGCCGCTGAGAAAGCCGAGCGGCGCTTTTGGCACGAGTTGTGGGAAGGTATTCAATTTCTCCGGGAACGCCCCGGAGTGGTGCTGCTTGGCCTGAGCTGGGCCCTATTCCTGGGCGCCATGCTGACGGGCGTGGTTGTTACGCCCTCGCTCAGTGATCGAGTCTTCCACGCGGGAGCCGTGGGCTATGGCTGGCTCAATGGTGGATGGGGCATCGGCGCGTTTCTGAGCGCGTTGTATGCACCATGGATGATCGCTCGCATGGGTTCGCGTACGGCGATTGCTGTGTCGATGGGTTTTCTGGCGTGCTGTATGACGCTTTCACCCTACTCGCGCATGCTACCGATCGCCGTATTTCTTTATGGGATCATGGGGTCCGCACGCGGCCTAAGCGGCGTCGCCATGAACACGAGCCTGATGGAACAGGTTCCCAAGCACTTCATGGGGCGCGTGCAGAACGCGTTCTACTTTGTCGGGACGTTTCTGCAGATCACGATCAGCCTCACGGTCGGCTGGATGGCACAGAAGGTCAGCCTGGGGGGAGGCTTCGCTATCATCGGCGCCGTTTACGTTGTGGCGTTCCTGAGCGCGGCCTGGCCCGTTGAATCATCGCAACCGGCAGTATCGAACGCGGCGCCATAAGCTTGGTAATGTCGCAAGTCTATTTGTTCGACTAGCTCGCTCACAGCTCGGAGCTCGGAGCTCAAAGCTCGCAGCGCTTCCCCTCTGATATCCTTTCCAATTCACCAACGATCCAGGAGACTCTCCTATGTCCTTTCAACTCGAAGGCCGGAATGCCGTCGTATTCGGAGTTGCGAACAAGCGCTCAATTGCGTGGTCCATCGCGCAGGGCCTGCACGCCGCGGGGATGAAGCTCGCGATTACGTACCAGAACGAGCGGCTTGCCGAAGAGGCCAAGGACCTGATCGATTCCCTGCCCGGCGCCGAGGGTCTCATGTGCGACGTTTCCAAGGACGAGGATATCGAGCGCACTTTTGCTGAACTAAAGAAGCGTTACGGGAAGTTGCACGTGTTGGTGCACAGCGTCGCCTTCGCACCCGCCGCTGAACTAGAAGGCGAGTTCATAAATACCAGCCGAGAGGGCTTTCGCATCGCTCACGACGTGAGCGTGTATTCGCTGATTGCCGTAGCCCGAGCGGCGGCTCCGCTGATGGAAGATGGCGGCAGCATCATCACTATGACATACTACGGCGCGGAAAAGGTCGTTCCCCACTACAACGTGATGGCGGTTGCGAAGGCGGCACTGGAGTGCAGCGTCCGGTATTTGGCCTTCGACCTGGGGAAGAAGAAGATCCGCGTGAACGCGATTTCGGCAGGGCCCATCAAGACGCTGGCGGCACGAGGCATTTCGGGGCTCAGCGACATGCTGAAGGCGCACCGCGAAACCGCCCCGCTGCAGAGGAATGTCGAAGTCGCCGAGGTGGGATCGACCGGCGTATTTCTCGCTTCAGACGCGAGTTCCGGCATTACGGGAGAAACCCTCTACGTCGACTGCGGTTACAATATTATGGGATTCAAGCCGACTGCCCCACAGCAGGGCTGAATATCTGATGAAAATAACTCGCCATCTCGCGTTCGTCTTCTTCGCGGCGGCCCTCCTCCTCTCCATAGTCGGGGAGTGGAGCGCACCCGTCGCCTGTCCTTTACCCGGAATCACCCGGGGCATTCCGTTAGGCGACCAGTAGATTTAACTAAGGCTGCTTCGGTGACTGATCCGAAGCGCTTTTCGTACGGGACTCCTCTGCATCTGGGCGATCCATCGCCTGTCGCTTCGATTGCTTCATAAATTTCCGCACAACGAATTCCTGCATGACTCCGGCCAGGGAGCTCTCGCCCATTCTGATGAACCCGTTCGAAAGAACTACCGACGCTTGGTTTGTAGTTGGGTAGTAGGTGGATGAGATGGCAGCTCCCGCAAAAGATCCGGCGATATTGGAGTAATTGGCTTGCCAGCGCCCGTTGTCGCCTTTACAGATGATGGAGTTGCTCACCGCTCGCCAGATCCTGGAACGCATACTGCCGCTGCCCTTGTAAAAATAACGAGGATCCTGCTTCAGAAGAGACGGGAAAAACGCCCCGGAGAGGAACGTAGATGCAATGACGTCCGCGTAAGCCGTCCCGTAGCGCTTGCCATAACCCTGCGCGCCTTGTCCAAATTCCGGGTATTCGTCACCGGCTTGTTGCAATCCTGCGAAGAACGCGGTCCCGAAGATGTTGACGGGGTCCGTGCTCGATTTCCACGCCAGTTTATATTTCAGTTTTGTTGTTAGCGGCGGTGCGTCGGGATGGTAGGTGACATAGAAGTTGGGGATGAACCCGAGAACGCGCTGGTGTTCCTGTTCCTTCACCTCTTCCGTAGCCACCTCCACGGGATCCACTGTCACCCTAACGCCGGTTACTACGGTGGCGACCGAAAGAACAATGGGCGCCACCAGGTACGTCTGGCCGGGCGCCAATTCTGCGCTGAAGGCTTTGTCACCAAATCCCGTCGAGTTGACCGACAGGTCGAACCGGCCGGGAGGAACGTTTGAGAAGGAGTATTGACCGTTATCTCCGGACACGACTTCTCGCGAGAAAAACTTGTCCGCGGACGTTAGCCGTACAACGGCGCCCGAAGCCACCGATCCCGATTGATCCAAGATGGTCCCTACGATATTTCCGTTAGCAGCAGGCTGCGACGCACCGGTTGCGGCGCCCTGGGCACTCGCTATCGCGCCGCAAGCCAGCAGTACCGCAGCACTCCGAATCATCCATTTCCGCTTCCATTTGGCCAGGCTGCAAATCCAGCTATTGAATATTTCACCTGCGATCAAACAAATACTCCTCACCCTTCGACTCTGCGGACTGGGCTGGGAAAAGTCCTCCCACGGTCGACCCGTCTAGCGTCTTCTACCGCTGTCAGAACCTTTTAGATGCACTGGAAGAGAATCGGATTTCTTGGCGGGGAGGAAAAGAGTACCTAGGGTGTTGTACGCAACGTTCGGCCCCCAGTTCGGGCGAGCGGGCCCGGTCGCCAGGAGTCATCGTTACTTACGTTTGAAGACTTTACTCCGGATGTCGGGACTTACGTTTGAAGACTTTACGCCGGATGTCGGGCCAGAATTCGCTCAACAAATCGCCCCCTGCGGCGTAGGCCACCGCCAGCCCGCTGCGGCTCATGGTCAGTGCGAACCCGCGATCGTCCGAGGGATAGTACACATTGGAAAGTCCGCCCGACGTGAAGGCTCCGAGTATGTTTGAAATGTTGAAGGCGCGTCCGCCACTGTCCGTGTGACACACGACTCCCTGCACTAGGGAATACCCGAAGCGATGAACAAACCCGCCATGCCCCAGCCGAAAGTATCGCGGATCCTGTTTGAAGATCGTCGGATAGAGAAATGTACGGAAGAACCCGCTCGAGACCTGGTCGGCATAAGCCGCCCCGAAACGCTTTCCGTAGCCTTCAGCGCCCTGGCCATATTGTTTGAACTGGCCATCCGCCTGGCTGACTCCTGCCTGAGCGGCAGCGATGACAATCGTCACCGGATCGAGCGAGGTCTTGGCGAACAATTTGAACTTTTGGCTGGTTTTCAGCGGCGGAGCGTTCATGCGATCCGTGGTACCAAATCTTGGCACGATGCCAAATGTACGTTCCGACTGCTCCTTCTTCGCCGCGGCAGTCTCCGCTTCGGCTTTGCTCTGAGAAGGTGCCTGCGGCAGCGCACCACTGAACCCTCCGCCTGCAGCGATGTCTGCGTATTCCCCCTGCCATGAAATTCTGCCCACCGCCTCAGGAACCTGATCTTGTGCAAAAGCGCAAACCGCAAGCAGCGCCAATGAGGCCGCACCAAGTCCCCAACGAATCCCAAGTCTTTTCACGCCCTTACCCTTCAACATTCCGGAGCACCGCCCTGAACGCGATCATCAACTGTTGCATTGATCGCAAGCACAACCGATGAATTTGGATGATTTTAACGACCCGATACGAGGATTTTTCGCTCGTTTTCCCCCACCCGCTCGAGCCGGATCTCGACGTCCCGGTCGCGAACAAAGCGCGAGAACTTCTCTCCCCACTCTATCAGCAGAATACTTTTTTCGCTGACGAGGTCGTCGAGCCCGAGGGTCTCCAGTTCGCGAGGCGTATCGATCCGATACAGATCGATGTGAAACAGATTTGCACGCGGGCCGCGATACTCGTGTACCAGCGTGAAGGTAGGACTGGTGACGTCTTCTGCGGATGCAGCATCGAAGGCGGCGGCGATTCCCTTGACGAGCGTGGTCTTTCCTGCTCCCAAATCGCCGCGCAAAAGGACAAGTTTCGGCGGAGCGAGCAGATCCGTCAGCGTTCGCCCGAAGGCGGTCGTCTCCTCCGCGGAATGAGTAATGACTTCTCGCGTTTTGCCGATGGGCATCGGCAACAGTATAGCGAGCGTGAAAGGCGAAGGGCGATCGAGCCCAACGCAGTCCTAAAAGAGTGACTTGGGCGCCGACATCTGGCCGGGATTCATGGCCAGATAACTGTGGTCTGCCACCGACTGCAGCGCCATGCGCAGGTTGCGATGATCATCATCGCCCAGCGCAATGAAGCGAAACGGCTGCAGTGTGCCGTCACTCGCCTTGCGCGTCGGAGACAGCATCTCTGCCATCCCGATCACGGTGCCGACCTTGGTCTGAAAGCCGATCTCGACAAAGTCGCCCTGGCTGAGCGGTTTGGTCAACTTGAGCAGTCCGCCGGTGACGGAGATGGAGAAGAGTTTGCCTCGAGAACGCTGGCCGTCGTCGAAGCGGATGGCAGCAAGCACGGAACCGCCGAGTTGCACACGGGCCGCGCGCTTAGTGGGGTGCGGTTGGGGGAAGTGGGTCATAGCCGAAAAGGACTATGACTTATGTGCCATGGTTACGGGAAGATTACGACAGAGCTAGTCCGAATTCGCGCCGCGGTTACCCACCCTATGCGCCGTAAAGCCTTGTACTACTGATACATAGGGGTGTTAACCCATTAGCCGACGACCTGTTCTCCAACCGGACCAGAACAAGCTACGTAACTACGGGGAAACCAACCCGTCGGAGCAGCAATTGGAAGCGTGCGTCGGAGCGCAAAGGATCCAGTCGCGGATCCGCCTTAAGGGACCAGGAGAGTTCAACCGATCTCTCCTGGTATGCCTTCTCCAAGAACTCGAATGCCTTCTGCTTTTCGCCGAGGCCAGCATAGATCGTGGCCACAGCGTATGAAGAAATCTCGCTGCTCGCGGACTTTTGCTCGATATCGTGAAGTATTTTTCTGGCTTCGTCGAATCGTCTGATACCGGCGTATCCATACGCCAACGCCGCGAGCGCATCCTGATCTGCACCCGACAGTTCGACTGCTTTCTGGTATTCCGAGATGGCCTGGACTCGTTTGCCTGTGGCGTCGTATCCGATTCCGAGATAGAAGTGCAGAATCCATTCGCCCGGATTGGAAATCAACCCTCTCTGGCTAGCTTCCACCAGACGATCGAAATCCCTCAATTGGTAATACGTTCCCGATTCCGTGATCGCTGAACTGGGACCTGGATCCAACTCCAGGCTCTTGGCGAGTTCGGCCAGCGCTTCTTCGCGACGCCCAATCTGGCTTAGATACAAAGCACGATCCTCGTGCGCGCAACTGTAACTTGGAGCAAGCGCGATCGACTGGTTGAGCTCTTCTTCCGCCGCCTTCCAATTCCAGTCCACCCGCCAACTCAGCAGCGCCAGCGTATCGTGTACCTCGCCGATGCCGTCATCCAATTCCAAAGCTTTACGGATCGCTTCCTTCGCAGAGCGGTAGGCAACGTTCGCCCGCACTTGGCGGAAGAACGCCGAATACGTATACGAGTCCGCGAGCCCTGAGTACGCCAGAGCAAAGCCAGGATCTTTTTGAATTGCCTGCTCGAAGTAGCTCCGTGCGGTTGTGAGATCTTGCGGCCTCGAGAACAGGTTCGTCATATAGAAACGACCCTGCAGGTACGCCTCGTAGGCATCCGGATTTACTGTGCGTGCCGAGCGGAATCGGGCCTGCTGCTGCGGGCTGACTTGTGCGCGCACTTGTTGAGCAATGGCCTGCGCTACATCGCTCTGCAAGCGGAGCACGTCCCCTAAATCGCGTTCATAGGTCTCTGCCCAGAGATGCCGGTCAGTTGGACCGTGCAATAGCTGTGCAGTGATCCGCACCCGCTTGCCAGAGCGAACGACCGATCCTTCGATCACGGCGTCGACATTCAATTCGTGTGCAATTTCCGGAAGAGTCTTTTTTGTTCCCTTGTAGCGCATCACCGACGTTCTCGAGATCACGCGTAACGAACTCACTTTTGCGAGGTCCGTGATCAACTCGTCGGTCATACCGTCGGCGAAATATTCCTGCGACGGATCGCCCGACAGGTTATCGAGGGGCAGAACGGCTAGCGAGCGCAACTGCAAATCTTCGGTGACACTGGCGCGGGGCGACACTGGGCGAACCATCCAGAAGGCGGAGGCAATTGATGCCAGAACCAGCAGCGTGACCGACAGCAAAGCCGTGCGTCCTCTCCTCTCCGGCACGGGGACGGAGCCTTCGACGGATTCGTCGGGGCTGACCGGTTGTTCCGGTTCCTCAAGATCAAGTCCTTCAACCTGCCCGATAAATCTGTAACCACGGCGTGGCAGAGTTTCGATGTAGCGCGGCTTTTGGGCAGAGTCGCCCAATACTTCGCGCAAGCGAGCAATTGCATTGTGAAGGCTGTGGTCGAAATCGACGAAGGTATCGGCCGGCCAGATTTGGGCGCGCAATTCGTCGCGAGTTACCAAGCCGCCGGAATGTTGGAGTAGGGCGGCGAGTACCTGCAGAGGCTGTCCCTGAAGACGCAGCTTGACCCCGCGCTTGCGAAGTTCTCCCGCACGCGTGTCGAGTTCGAACGCGTCAAAGCGAAGCAAGCTTGCGGTCTGAGTGTGAGCGGACACTGCAAATCCCCACGACTTTGTATGAAGGCTATCACAATCGTGACCTTTGAGACCCTCGCCCGGCACGACAAATGTCTAATTTTTGCAATCATTTAGCCACGGAGGAAACTTTGGGGTGCGATGGAGGCGCGGAAGATTGACGCTCTCGCACTTGGCGTTCGACAGTAACTCCAACAAGACAGCGTACGAATGAAAAATCGCGGCGACCCTGTAGTTGGCGACACAGCCGCATTCCTCGGACGCAATTCCTGAACCACAATAGAAGGAGAGCAGTATGAGAATCACTATGAAGTTCGGTCTGCTAGCTGGATGTTTGATGTCTTTAATGGGGACGGCAGCGTTGGCGCAAGAGCGGGAGCAGGCTCCGCCAGCACCAGCCCAGGTCGTCGCGCTCGACGAATGCGACCCATCCACTTTTAACGCGGCAATTGGCCCGGACTTCTGCAAGAACGTGGCTCTGGGAGCCGCCACCACGTTCAACGATCTGTTTGCCAAAGCCAAGGCCGGAACTCCGGACCCCGGCTGGGATTTTGAGCCGGATGTCCTGCACATCCGCAAAGGAACTCCCCTGGTCGTTACGGACCAGGGGGGCGAGCCTCACACTTTCACCGAAGTGAAGAAGTTCGGTGGAGGCTTCATCCCCGATCTGAATGCCGGCGAGGAAACGGTACCCGAGTGTGCTGGCGGCTTTAAGAACATCGACGTTGCGAGAACCCGCATCCTGCAGGGCAGCCAGTTGCAAGTAAACGGCTTGTCTAAGGGAGAGCACAAGTTCGAGTGCTGCATCCATCCCTGGATGCGCATGACGGTCGATGTGAAGTAGTTCGGCTTCGACTCTCTCCTGGGCAGGTTGGAGAGTCGATTCGGCGAGTCCCCATTCATTCCGCACTCCGGTGAGGAATGAGTGGGGATCTTCGGATTAGATTTCGCGGACTCGCTGAAACGCTTCCGGAAGGGCTTCGATCAGGTCAGTCGCGACCAGGGACTGCTCACCCATCGTCTCGCACGCGATGTCGCCCGCCAAGCCGTGCAGGTGGACCGCAGCCGTGACCGCCTCGGTGATTTTCTCGGGATTCTGCGCAATCATGCCTGCCACCATGCCAGTCAGGACATCACCCGTGCCGCCGGTCGCCATCCCGGGGTTTCCCGTGGTATTCACCCACACCTCGCCGTCAGGCCGGGCGATCAGCGTGCGATGCCCCTTCAGCACGACGATGACTTCGTGCTCGCGCGCGAATGAACGCGCAATGCCGATGCGATCCCTCTGAACCTCGGGAATAGACAGTCCGGTCAGCCGCGCCATCTCGCCTGGATGCGGCGTAATCACGAGCGTGCGCCCTTTTCCGCTCAGCTTATCCGCCATGCCGTCGAAAGCGTTCAATCCATCAGCGTCCAACACCATTGGCATGGCATACTTCTCGACGATCGTTCGAACAAACTCCGCAGTCTCTTCCTGGCGCGAAATTCCCGGCCCAACCGCCAGCACCGTCTTCCCTTTCACCAGGTTGTCGATGTGTGCGTACTCGAGGGCGCGCAGAGAGATGGTTCCCGCCTCCGTCTCCTCGCAAGGCTCAGTCATGAGTTCGGGATGGAGCCCTGCCACCGTGGCCAGCACGGACTTAGGCGTTGCTACCGTCGAGAGCCCTGCGCCGGTCCGCAGCGCCGACATGCCAGCCATCGCCGCCGCTCCCGCTTTGCCGAGCGATCCTCCAATTACCAGCACGTGACCAAAACTGCCCTTGTTGGCCTCACGAGGACGCGGCCCGATCAACCGAGCAACTTCCTCAGCGGTAATGAGATTTAGCTGCAGCGTGGAAGTAATCGCGCCGTTTGGAGAGCCGATCGGAACCGCCACGATTGGCCCATCAGTCAGGTCCCCGAAGACGTGCGACGGACGGGGCGCGGTGAACGTGACAATCACGTCTGCACGAGCGACGGCGCCCACTTGCGGACCCATCGCGTCGGCATCGGCGCCGGAGGGAATGTCCACCGCAACGACGGGGACGTCCGTGGCGTTCATCGCTGCGATCGCTGCGGCGTACAGTCCACCCACCGGCGGCCGGAAACCAGTGCCGAGAATCGCATCCACCAGCAGATCGGCGTCGCCAAGCCTTGCACGGGCTTTGGCGAATTCCGCGGAGGTCGATGCCACCTCGGGAGCAAAGTCCATGCGCTTGAACATCTCAGCCGCATCGCCCCGCAAGTCGCTCGGATTCGCCAGAAGAAGAACAACCAGTTCCCTGCCTGCTTCGCGCAGCTTGCGAGCCGCGACGAATCCATCGCCGCCGTTGTTGCCTTTGCCGCATATAACGTTAATACACTTCGCATCCGGAAAATTCTGCAGAACGAAATCCGCCACCGCCGACCCGGCATTTTCCATCAGCGTGAGCGAAGGCACGTCGAACCGTTCGGTGGTGACGCGATCGATTTCGCGCATCTCGGCAGCGCTGACAATTTTCATGACTGGGAAGCCGCCATCTGCTCGACTTGGCGGAGTTGCGCGGGTTCGCCCATGGCAATCAGGAAGTCTCCGGCTTCGATGCGATCGTCGGGCGCGGGGTTGAAACGCATGCCTTGGGTTCGCTTGATGGCTAAAACTATGACACCACGTTCCTGGCGAATGCGGGAAGTCTCAATCGTCTTGCCCGCGAAGCTAGAGTGCGGGCCCACGGAGATTTCCCCGATCTCGAGATCGATGCCGAGATGGGTAGTGGCCGTGTCCAAAAAGCTTACGACGTGCGGGCTCAGGAAGGTCTGCGCGATTCGCTGTCCGGCAAAAGAGTAAGGTGAGACAACCGAGTCTGCGCCCGCCGTTACCAGATGCTTCTCCGCATCCTCTTCGCTGGCGCGGGCAATGATCTTCAACTTCGGATTCAAGGCGCGGGCTGTGAGAATGATATAGAGGTTGGTGGCATCGGTGGTGGTCGCAGCCACGAGACCGCGCGCTTGCTCGATGTGAGCTTCACGCAGTGTCGGCTCTTTGGTGGCATCGCCGATCAGCACCAGCCAATTCTCGTTGTTGTACCGCGCCGCTTTCGCCTCGTTGTTCTCAATGATCACGAACGGCACCGGCCGGCGCGCCAGTTCCCGAGCCGCGCTCCGTCCGACACGTCCGGCGCCACAGATGATGTAGTGGCCATTGAGGCGGTCGATGTCGCGTTCCATTCTTCGCCTGCCAAAGAAGCTGCGCAGCTCGAATTCTAGCAAAGCTTGCGTGAGCGCCCCGATCGCCAGAAATACCAGCGAAACTCCCGCAATGATCACACAGACGTTGAACACGCGCCCCGCATGCGACAGAGGATGCGTCTCCTGGTAGCCGATCGTGGTGAGCGTGGTCACGACCATGTAGAAACCGTCGAACCACGACCAGCCTTCGATGAAATGAAAACCTGTCGTTCCCGCGACAACCACGAGCGCCAACGCGAGGCCAATCAGGCGAAGGTTGTGGATAGCTTTCATAAAGGCAAGTCGCTAGTCGGCAGTCAGCTGATCGCTGGTAGCTGGTGGCTGATAGCAAAACTGGCTAGCGATGAGCCATCAGCTACCAGCCATCAGCCGTCAGCACTTGTTGATGACTAGATCCCGACGACTATAGAACACAAAGGCCCTCCGCGCAGTGCGGAAGGCCCTTGGCAACGGGAACTCGAACTTCGACTAGTCCGCCATCGTTGGGGTGCGGTCCAGGTTGGGCTTCGGCGGGTTGTACTCTCCGCGCTGCACCCGGCTGTGCTTCTTGCCGTAGAAGAAATAGATACACAGCCCAATTGCCAGCCAGATGATGAGTCGCGCCCAGGTTTCCTTGCCCAGACTGACCATCATGAGTAGCGATACGACGATACCCATGATCGGAGTGAACGGAATCCACGGCGCCACGAAAGCGCGCGGCACATCGGTTCCCCGCTTACGCAGAATCCACACTCCGGCGCACACAATGACAAATGCCAGCAGCGTGCCAATCGAAACCAGTTCGCCCAGCACGTTGATTGGCGTGAGCGCCGCTACGGTCGCCACGCAGAAGCCCACCAGGATGGTCGAGATGTATGGCGTTCGGAACCGGGGATGGATCTTGCACGCCCACGGAGGAAGCAGGCCGTCTCTCGACATCGAGAAAAACACGCGCGACTGCCCCAGCAGCATGACCACCATGGTGGAACTGAGGCCGCAGATCGCTCCCAGTTTCACCAGTATGCTGCCCCAACTTACGCCCGTGATGTCGATGCCAATGGCAATCGGATCGGGCACGTCGAGCGCCGTATATTTCACCAGGCCCGTCAACACCGCTGCTACCAGGATGTAGAGAATCGTACAGATGACGAGTGATCCGAGAATACCGATGGGCATATCTCGCTTGGGGTTCTTCGCCTCTTGCGCCGCCGTCGAAACCGCGTCAAATCCAATGTAGGCGAAGAAAATTACCCCTGCGGCAGTTGCAATACCTGACCACCCGAAATCCCCATAGTGTCCCGTGTTCGCCGGAAGAAACGGCGTCCAGTTCGCAACCGCTTCGGCACGATGTCCGAGGATGTAATTGCCCCCTAAAATCAGGAAGACAATAAGTACGCAAACTTTGACCACCACAATCAGCGAGTTCAAATTCGCCGATTCCTTGATACCGATGACCAGAACCACGGTCACCATCATGATGCCGAGGAAGCCAAACAAATTAAAAATGGAAGACTGATGCGGCAAGGTGGCTGGGTCGATCTGTTTCAGCGCAAGCACTTTCTGAAACTGCGCCGTTAGGCGTTCCCAGTGCCCGTTGTACATAACGAACGTTGTTCCCGGCGAGCCGGCCAGCTTGGGCGAAAGCCGAATGCCAAACTCACCCAGGAAGCTCAGCACGTAGCCGCTCCAGCCGCTCGCGACAGTTGCCGCGCCCAGCGCATACTCCAAAATGAGGTCCCAGCCAATAATCCAGGCGATCAGCTCGCCCAAGGTCGCATAACCATAGGTGTACGCCGACCCGGCAATCGGGATCATGGACGCAAACTCGGCATAGCATAACCCGGCAAAGACGCACGCGACGGCTGCCAAAGTAAAGGAGAGAATGATGGCAGGACCAGCATGATTGGCAGTCGCCGTCCCAGTGAGCACAAAAATACCCGTGCCGATGATTGCGCCGATACCCAGCGAAATCAGGTTGCCGGGACCGAGCGCGCGCTTCAGGCTGTGCTCGCCCGTTTCGGAGGCTTCCGCCATAATCACGGGCAGTGGTTTTTTGGCCATCACATTAGCCATTCGGTTCTCCTGTTAGCTCGTATTTTGCTTGCGCGCAGTTCAAACCCCACTCGCAGACGTCTTTTGATTCCGATTCCACAGGTAGTACACAGGGATGCCCAGCAGGACGATAATCAGGCCGGGCCAAGTGTATTGGGGCTTGTAGCGCAATAGTACGACATCAATAAACAATGCCATCAAAATATATATTGCCGGAAGTACTGGGTAACCAATTGCCCGGTAGGGCCTGTCCGCGTCGGGATGCGTCCGTCGGAGAACAAACAAAGCGGCGATAGTAAGGATATAGAACACCAGAACGGCGAAGACGATGTAGTCCAGCAACTGCCCGTAGCTTCCTGAAATGCACAGGATGCAGGTCCACACCATCTGCACCATCAGCGAAACGGCCGGGGTCTTGTAGGTGGGATGCAACTTCGCGACGCTTCTGAAAAACAATCCGTCTTTGGCCATCGCGTAGTAGACGCGAGCGCCGGAGAGAATCAACCCGTTGTTGCAGCCGAAACTGGAAATCATGATGGCGATTGCCATCAGCGCGCCACCGGCGGCCCCAAAGATCTGCGTCATGACCGCCGTGCCCACACGGTCTTCGGAAGCGTACTTGATTCCTCGCTCGAGGATGCTCGCACCCGTGGCACTGCCATCAAGCGGCAAGACGTTCAGATAGATGACGTTACACAGCAGATACAAAAGAATCACAACGCCGGTGCCCATGGCTAGGGACAAGGGCAAGTTGCGTTGCGGATTCTTCACTTCGCCAGCGGTGAACGTAACGTTGTTCCACGCGTCGGCCGAGAACAGCGATCCGGTCTGCGCGACTGCCAGGATCGTCAGCGTCCCTACCAGCACCATCGGCCCACCGACTCCGACCTGCACGGCGTGTTGTGCGCCCAGTCCCGCGTTCTGCCAGAAGTGGCCGTTGAAATTGGCTGCGAGCGCCTGCGCGTTTCGTCCAATGAATAGTCCGAATAACACCAGGGCAGCCAGCGCCGAGACCTTGGCCGCAGTAAAGATGTTTTGGATGATCGCGCCCGTCTTCACTCCGAAGATGTTGATGATCGAGAGTGCGACAACGACAAGAATCGCGACGAGATTCTGCGTGCTGAGTCCAACATCCATGTTGCCCAGCACCATGGGACCAATCGGAATCGGCGGAACCTTCCAGAGATGAAGTATCCAGTGCGTCGAGGAAATCGATGGGAAGAAGATGCCAAGAAACTTGCCGAACGCGACGCCTACCGCGGCGATTGTCCCTGTCTGAATTACGAGAAAAAGCGTCCAGCCGTAGAGAAAGCCCCAGAGCGGTCCGAGGGCCTCGCGCAAGTAGACATATTGCCCGCCGGCTCGCGGCATCATGGCTGCAAGTTCGCCGTAGCTCAACGCTCCGACGATCGTCATGAATCCCGTCACCAGCCACGCGCCCAGTAGCAGGGCGGGAGAGTTCACCTCGCGCGCGATCTCTGCTGAAACAATAAAGATGCCCGAGCCGATCATGGAACCCATCACCAGCATGGTCGCGCTGGTGAGCCCGAGGGCTTTGACGAGTTCTTTATCTTGATGAGAGTGAATGTCCCAATCGCTAGCGGGCGCCGGGGTCGATGAACTGGTCTGGGTACTCACGTCCCTCCCTGGTGATGGAGCGACGGGCGTCCTCGCCCGTCGAAGCTGCTGAAGAGTGGTGAAAGACAGCGGCCACTTTACCCCAGAATTCGAAAAAATTCTTCTGCTGATTTGCGGGGATCCCGTACCAAGTCGGATATCACGGCCACGCTGTCCGCACCTGCTTGAACGACTTCTAAGGCATTTGCCCGGGTGATTCCCCCGATTGCTACCAGCGGCTTGCGGGTCAACTGACGCGCTCGGCGCAGTCCCTCTACCCCAATCACGGGATCCGGCCGCTCCTTACTGCTCGTAACAAACACCGGACCGATGGCAATGTAGTCCGCAGTTGTTGCGTCCGCTTCCCGTACTTGCTCAGGATTGTGAGTCGAGACACCGAGCCAAGGATCCGGCCCGATCACTCGCCGTGCGCCTTCCGGTGACAGATCGTCCTGCCCGACGTGCAGCCCGTCGTATCCCGCAGCAACGCAGAGATCCGCGCGGTCATTCATGATGAGGTGGACAGATTTCCCGAGGCGCCGTCTCAATTCGCGCGCAACTTCGAGTACCTGCGGGGCCGTGCTGATTTTATTTCGATACTGCAGCAGCGTAACGCCGCCCGCAGCCAAATCTTCGGCGGCCGCAAACAGAGAATCCCGATTCGAAAACTGGGAGGAATCCAGAATCGTGTAAAGCCGCGGAAGCTGAAGGATTCTACTCAAGAATTAACGCGTCCAGGACTGTCATCAGGCCGCAGGCTCGGCTTTCTTCTTTTCGAGGAAGCGCTCAATGAAGCCGGTATCAAAGTTCCCTGCGAGGAAATCCGGATCTGACAGAATGCGGCGGTGCAGAGGGATCGTCGTATAGATACCCTCTACGATAAACATCCCGAGGGCACGGCGCATGCGCTGACAAGCTTCGTTCCGATCTTTCCCGCGCACCACCAGCTTGGCGATCAACGAATCGTAGTACGGAGGAATCACGCCCTCCGCATAGGCAGCCGTGTCAATGCGCACGCCGGTCCCACCCGGCGGATGGAACGCCGTAATCTTCCCCGCTGACGGCGTGAACTTCTCCGGATGCTCCGCGTTGATGCGGCATTCGATCGCGTGCCCGCGATGAACAACGGGCCCCTGCAGCACGTCTTTCAGTTTCGCGCCGCCCGCAATCATGATCTGGCTCTTCACCAGGTCCACGTCCGTAACCATCTCCGTGACCGGATGCTCCACCTGGATACGCGTATTCATCTCGATAAAGTAAAGGCGCTTCTCTTGGTCCATCAGAAATTCGATCGTGCCGGCATTCTGATATCCCACCGCGCCGAGCGTCTTGCCGAGGACCTCGCCAATCTGTGCCCGCAGTTCCGCACTCACCTGCAACGACGGGGATTCCTCAAGCAGCTTCTGATGCCGGCGCTGGATCGAACATTCGCGCTCGCCCAAACTGATCACGTTTCCATGTTCGTCCCCAAGAATCTGGAACTCGATGTGGCGTGGGTGCTCGACATACTTCTCCATGTACAGGTCGCCGTTGCCGAAAGCCGCTGCCGCTTCCTGTTGCGCCTGCCGGTAGAGCGCGGCCAACTCCGGCTCGCTGCGAACGATGCGCATGCCGCGTCCACCGCCTCCGGCCGACGCTTTGATGATGACCGGGTATCCGACCTGTCGCCCCCATTCGGCCGCTTCTTCTTCTGAAGCAATCACCCCATCCGAGCCGGGCAAAATCGGCACGCCGTGTCGTTTCATCGCCGCGCGAGCCTTTTCTTTTTCGCCCATCAGGCGGATCAAGTCCGGCGAAGGACCAATAAACTTCAACCCGCTCGTCTCGCACACTTCAGCGAAGTTCGCGTTTTCGGACAGCAGTCCGTAGCCGGGATGGATCGCGTCCGCATTCGCGATTTCTGCCGCGCTGATGACGCCGGGAATGTTCAGGTAGCTTTGCGCGAGCTGCGGGGGCCCGATGCAGATGGCTTCATCGGCGAAGCGCACATGGAGAGAGTTCCGATCGGCTTCGCTGTAAATCGCGACCGTGCGGATGCCCAGCTCTTTGCAGGCACAGATGATGCGCAGGGCGATTTCCCCGCGATTCGCAATCAGGATCTTCTTGAACATGCAGTTTCAAAAGTGTCGTCACGAAATTTTGCTCGCGACAGAAAGGGAGCTCTGTGAGCGCCCAGGAATTTTCACGCTCTCACTTGGTCGGCCGGACAGCAAACAACTCCTGCCCGTACTCAATCGGCTGTCCATTCGCGACGAGCCGTTTCACTAGCTCGCCGGCGACGTCCGACTCGATCTCGTTCATCAGCTTCATCGCTTCCACGATGCAGAGCACTTGTCCGGTGGTAATCGTGTCGCCCGGTTTCACGAATGGCGGCGAACCCGGCGAGGGAGACTCGTAGAACGTCCCCACAATCGGCGATCGCACCATGTGCAACTCCTCTTCCGGTTCTGGCGCCGGCGTCGCTGGCGGAGCGGGACTCGCAGGAGGAACAACGGATACGGCTCCGCCCGGAGACGCAGGGGCTGCCGCGCTCGGTACCGCAAAGTAGCGTGTATCCGCGAGGGGCGCCGACCCAGGTTCGGCGGCGCGCTTGATGCGTACCTTTACGTCGCCGCGTTCGAGTTCGAACTCGGCAATGTCCTTCTCAATTAAAAATTCTATGAGTTCTTTAAGCTCTTTTTGATTCATCGTCTGCGGTGGGACTGCTCTCTACCCGCCAGAATGACCGGAAGCGCGGAAGACTTCCGAAAAACACGCTGCGCTGGGACTCACTTATGCAACTTCTATGAAATCCTTCTGCGTCGCACTCAACACCTCGCAGCCCTGCTCGGTCACGACCAACATGTCTTCGATGCGCACGCCCCACTGCCCGGAAAGATAAACTCCCGGCTCGATCGTAATTACCATTCCCGGTTGCAGGATTTCCTGCTGGCCTTTTGCCACGCGGGGGGCCTCATGAATTTCGAGCCCCACTCCGTGCCCAGTCGAATGCGTAAAGTACTTCCCTAAGCCCTTCTTTTGCAGAGTCTTACGGGCGGCATGATCCACCTGCTCGACCTTAACTCCCGGCCGAACGACAGCAATCGCTTCCTGCTGCGACGCGAGCACCGCATCATAAATCCGGCGGGCTTCCGCAGTGGCAGCGCCCACGTATACAGTGCGGGTGCGGTCCGAACAATAACCGTGAAGTATAACACCGAAGTCGCAGACTACGAATCCCCCCGCCTGGATGGCGGCGGCTGAGGCGCGACCATGCGGGAGTGCTGCTCGCGGTCCAGAAGCAACAATGGTCTCGAACGACATGCCCTCGGCGTTGCTCCTGCGGGCCGCGTACTCCATCTCGGCCGCCACCTCGATCTCGGACACTCCCGGACGGATCGTGCGCAGCGCCCGATCGAAAAGTCCTGCCCCAAGTTCGACTGCCGATCGGATCACCGCGACCTCATCGGCATCCTTCACCATGCGCGCCTGCTCGACGAGTGGGGGCGCTTCGCGCAGTCGGATGTTTTTGCCAGCGGCGGCGAGGGTTTTTCGCGAAAGCACTGAGACGTACTGAGCTTCGATCCCCAATACGCTAGCTCTCGGAGTTCGGTTGCGGCGAGGTTGGCTGCTTATCCACTCGGCCACTGCGATTGCGGGTGCCTTCTTTGTAATGACAATCTTCCGTGCGCTGACCTGCGCCTTGGCCTGCTGGGTGTAGCGGCTGTCTGTAAGAAAGACACTGCCACCAGCGCCAACCAACAGCGCTCCCGAGCTGCCGGTAAAGCCACATAAATAATGAATGTTTGGAAGGTGCGACACGAGAAGCGCGTCGTAACGCGCCCGCGACAATGCCTCCCGCAAGCGCGCCTGTCGGCCAAAGTAGTCCATTGCGAGCGAGTGTATCAGGAGGCGCACCGCGCCGAACCCGGATCGGATATCCCCGAAAACAAAACCGCCGGCTCGGGATTGAGCCGGCGGAGACTTCGTACTTCAACAACTCACGCTTATGTCTGAATGATGCGTGGAGTGATGAAGAAAATCAGTTCCTGGTTCGAGGTGGTCACGCTGCGACGCTTGAACAGGTTGCCGAGGGCCGGAATGTCGCCCAGCAGCGGAACCTGCGTGATGTTCAGCGAGTTGTTAGTCTGGATAACGCCACCGATCACCACGGTGCCACCATCGGTCACGAGGACCTGCGTGGTCGCCTGCTGCGTGATCAATGTGGGGTTGCCCTGTACCGTGCGGCCGAAGTCAGGCGTCGTGTTCTCGACGTCGACGTTCAGGAAGATGGTGCCTTCCGACGTGATCTGCGGAACAACTGTGAGCCGCAGGAACGCGTCGACGTAGGTCACGGTGGGCGGACCGCCCAACTGTGCCTGCGTCACGATCGGCACACGTACGCCCTGGCGAACCAGCGCCTGGATGTTGTTCTGCGTGACGACGCGCGGACGAGACAGAATCTTCAGCAAGCCACGCGACTCGGCCAACGTCAGGATAGTGTCGATACGCACGTTATTGCTGGCGTTGATAAAGCTCAGGCCGCTGGTCGGGCTGGTAACCGGCAGGTTCGAGAACAGTGGAATGATCTGTCCGGTTGAGTTTCCGCCAGCCGTGATGTAGGTCGGGCTCAGGCCGTTGGTGAAGAGCGGAGAGTTGGCCACCGCGCCACCCACTGCCGTGTGTCCGTTGCCCCATCCGAAGCCAAACTGCGTACCGATATCGCGCGCAAAGCTGCGGGTAGCAGCCACGACACGCGCTTCGATTTCGACTTCCTGCGTCTTGCGATCGAGCTGTGTGAGCAGCCGGTCGAGCGCCGGAATCACGTTGGGTATATCCGAGATGATGACTGCATTAGTGCGATCATCGGAAATTACATCGCCGCGCTGCGAGAGGAACTTCTTGATGGTCGGAACCACGTCCTTCGAGTGCGCGTAGCTGAGGAAGCGGGTGACTGTGACTTTCTCGACCGCCAGCGCTTCCGATTCCTGCTGGGCGCGCCGCGCATCAGCTTCCTTCTTCAGCGTGTCGACCGTGGCGATGCGCAGAACGTTGCCTTCCAGTTCGCGCGCCAGGTCGTTGTTCTTGAGCACGATGTCGAGCGCCTGATCCCACGGCACGTCATCCAGAACGATAGTCAGTGTTCCGTGAACGTTGGGATCGAGCACGACGTTCAGTCCGCTGATTTCGTGAATCAGGCGGAAGAAGTCTTTCAGGTCGACGTCTTTCAGGTTGACCGAGATCGGCTCGCCCGTGTACTTCGGACCGCTAGTCGCGGGGGTCTGCGACATCTGGGTCTTCTGTTCGGCTGCGAGATTGACCGCGGGCTGAATCGCCGTTGAGGCCGCCTGCGCCGCTTGCGGCTGCATCGCTGACGAGCTGGCATTGACCGGGAGGAGTGCGGATGCCGGCTTGTCATTGAACTTGGCCGCGGCTTCGAGCGCGCGCTGAGCAGGCTCAACCGGAGCAACCTTCGCTTCGGTCGGCTCGGCGGTCTTGGTCTCATCCTTCGGCTTGTACGAAGGCTCGACGAAGACATAATCGGTAGCCGATTTCGAGGCCGTCGGCGCCGCTGCCGGCGTCACGACGGGCTGGCTGACCGCGACGTCCTTCTTCTCGGGCGTTGAGGTCTTTTCCAGCACGGCGGGCGTCGTCACCATCGACACGGTGTTGAGCCTGGGGGCTGCGGGCGCGGCGGACTTCGCCACGACCACAACGTTCTTCACCGCCTTGGCCGCCTTCACAGGCGCCACGCCGGGGTACAACTTCACGGCAAACTGATTGTCGCTGCCGGGAACGAGCTCGAACTTGCAGGCCTGGTCGAGATCGACCACGACCCGCGTGCTCGGCGGCGTTTGGCCGTTCATGCCAACGCGCACGCCCTTCACGCCGTCGCTGTCGACCGCGATCTGGTGCTGACCGGTCACGGCGACCGTGTTCGGCAGATCGATCACGACCCGGGCCGGCGAGCTCAGCGTGCTCAGTTTCGGGGTCACAGACCCACGAGCCGAGAATTCCACGCTGATCGTGCCGTCGCCATGCACCACGTTCACATGCTGCAAGGCAGCATGCTCCGTGGCGGCGGTGCCCGAGTTCTGTGTCTGTGCCGCTGCGGTCATCATCACCATGACGACCAGCGGTAGAACCACACCCAGCAGTTGCTTTCGCATTTCGCTTCTCCCCCACACGCGCCGGCCACTCGGCACAGCCCGTGTCTTCGTCAAGCTCGCTTCCAATTTAGGACTCGCCAATCTATACAGCCGGTGTCAGAATCCGTTTCACAACGTCTTTCGTGAACGGTTTTCCCAGCCGGTCTTGAAGTGTTTGCTTGAACACGATCGAATCAACCGTGATCTTTACGACGTACCCGTTGAACACGGGATCGTTCTCCCGCAGAAAATAAGCTTTGTTTAAACCGTTGGTCACGACCGCGATCATGCCGTTGTCGGACTTCACGACTCCGTGCAGCGCGATCTGCTCGATGTCCAGGCACTTCTTGCCCGTGCTGCAGCCCGAACCCATGGAGCGGTTCACTACCGGGCTGATGAACGGATCCCGCTTCCCAGTCATCGAGTACTTCTTCTCTTCCGGCTCCTCGTTCTTGGCTACTTCCTTTTCGCTGCTCGTAGCGTTGGTGTCTTTCGACGGGCTCGCCGGAGTTGCCGCGATCTTGGTCGCCGGTTTGGTGGAAGTCTTGGCCGGCACCGCCGCCGCTTGCATCTTCGCGGATGCGGGCGTGGTCTTGGTTGCCGGAGTCGCTGTCTTGGCCGGCACGACCTTCACGTCCGGCTTTGCGGCCGTCGCTTTGGCAGGCACCACTGCAGGCTTCGCCGGTGCCGTGGTCGTTTTTGCCGGAATCACCGCCGGCTTCGCGGCTGGCGTCGCCTTCGCCGGAACCACCGCCGGCTTGGCAGTCGTGGTCGTGGTTGCCGGAACGATCGCGGGCTTGGCCGGCGCGGGCTTCGCGCTCGTGCTCGCAGTCTTCGCCGGAGTCGCCGTCGGTTTCGCCGGCATGGCCACCGGGCTGATCGAAATCACCGCCGGCTTCGGTCCCGTTTGTACGGTCGCCGCGGAAGGCTTCGCTTTTGCCGCCGGCGTGCTCGCCGTCGGCTGCGTCGTCTTCGTATTCGAATTGTTGGCGGAACTTTGCGCCCAGCAGGCGCCCGCCGAAAGTGCCAACACAACGATGCCAGTGGTCAGCTTCATAAGCTCTCCTACTTCTTCACCGCAGGCTGGCCGGGTTTGCCGGCGCCCGCCGGATCCAGGTCATGGCTGAAGAACGTCGTCGCTTTCACCGTCGCCACGATGCTCTCATTCGGTGCGTACTGATACGTTTTCTTCGCCTTCGCGTCCGAGGGCTTGCGGGTGGTCGACACCAGCAGGTTCGAGACGTTCACGATGCGTTCCAGCTTGCCCACGCGATCGAAGAAACCCAGCATCGAATAGTAGGGACCGTCGAGTTCCATTTCGAATGGAACCTCGGTATAGAAATCCTTCTGCGCCACCGGCTGCGCCGTGTAGCGCCGGATCTCGATGCCCGCTTTGGAAGCTTCCGCGTCCAGCATGCGCATGAAACCGTCGACTTCCTTCTCGTCCGGCACGATGCGCCGCTCGATGTCCAGCTGTTGCTTCAGGCTGGCCAGCTGCCGCTCCATCTCCGCCAGTTTCGGCCGGTACGCCTCCAACTCGGCGTTTTCCTTCCGCTTGGACTCGAGCTGGGCTTGCGCCGCCGTGTTCTGGTCGCGCTCGCTCTTGAACACGGTGAAGTACAGCCCCGCCGTGACCAGAGCCGCCCCCCCCAGCACCACCGCCCACTGCTTGATGCCCGACATTTCCCCGAAATTCGCCATAGTTCCTGCCTTTAGGACTTCGTCTTCTCGCAGCTCAGCGTGAATTGAAACGCCTGCATGTCTTTGATCGTCTCGTCCTGAACGCTTTCCTTGATTTCTACGTTGCGGAAGTATCCCGTCTTCTGCAGGTTCGAGATCAAGTTCGCTACCGCATCGGTGCTGAGCGCCATGCCTTCGATATCGACGCTCGTGCCCTGATCCTTCATGTTGTTCAACCAGACGGCTTCCGTGTTGTTCACGGTCTCGCCCACCATCGCCATCAGGTTCACCGGGCCGCCCTGGTTATTGGCGTTGCGCAACTGGTCGATCACGTCCACGCGCCGCTTGTAGTTTTCCGCTTCGCGTTGCCGCGCCATGTAGCGCTGCTTCACATCGGCCAGTTCGCGATTCTTCTGCTCGGCCTGCGTCATCTTGGCCGCGATGTCTTTCTTCTCCGCGTCCAGGTGATACCACGTGTACATGTTGAACGCGGCCGCCAATCCAAAAGCGATCAGGACCTTCAGTCGCGGCGAGCCGACATCGCCGACTTCCATGGTCGGCATTGACGGCATGGCCGAGCGCTTATTTTTCGGTTTCGGTGCTTCCAGCAGATTGATTCGGATCATAGGTCGCTAAAACTCCTCAAAGCCAAGCCCACCGCAACCGCCAGCTGGCCCGCGTTCTGCTCGATCAGTTCCGCTCCCATTCCTTCGGCCGGAGGCGCGATGCGCTGGAACGGATTGAACAGTTCCACCGGCATCGAGAACTCCTGCCGCAACCCTTCCACCAGCCCCGGCACTTTCGACGAGCCACCCGCCAGGTAAATCTTCTCGATGTGCTCGCCCGCCGCGCTGGCGCGGAAGAAGTCAAACGTCTTCTGAATTTCCAGCACGATGATTTCGGTCACCTGCTGCAGGATGGGCGTCTTGGCGTCTTCGCTGACCGTGCCCACCTTCTGCCCCAGCTTCAACGCTTCCGCGTCCTCGAAGCTCAGGTCCAGTTCCTTCTGCAACGAATCGGTGTACTGGTGCCCGCCCACGCTGACGTCGCGCGGGAACAGGGGCGTCGTACCCTTCACGATGTTGATGTTCATGACGCTGGCGCCCAGATTCAAGAGCGCCACCACCTGCCCGGAAGCGGGCTCGTAGTTGTACTCGTAGCAGTTCTGCAGGGCCAGAGCATCGATGTCCACAATAGCCGGGGTCCGGCCTGCCATCGAGAGTACGTTGGTGTAGTTCAAAATCTTGTCCTTCTTGACGGCAACCAGTAACACGTCCATCTGCGGGTTGCCGGCGTCTTCGGACAGGATCTGGTAATCGAGATTCACGTCCCCCAGATCGAAGGGAATGTGCTGGGCAGCTTCCTTCTGAATGGTTTCGGCGAGTTCCTGGTCGCTCATCGAAGGCAGAGAGATCTTCTTCACGATCACCGAGTGACCGCTCACCGCCGTGGCCACGTTCTTGGCCTTGATCTGGTGGTCGGTGAACAGCTTCGAGATCGCGCTCGACACCGTGCCTGAGTCCACGATCATGGAATCGACCACGATATCTGGAGCCAACGGCTCGAGCCCGAGGTGTGCCACCTCGATGTCGCGGCCCTTCCGCCTGAGTTCAACCGCCTTGATGCTGGAGGAGCCCACATCGAGACCAACAATCGTCTTCGATCCGAATCCAAACATGTGCCCGCCTTTTTGGTAACGCCTTTGTGTAACGCCGGCCACTCGCCGGCCGTCCCGAGAGCTTCTCGCCCTCAGGACGTTTGTTTCCTACAACGATCCGGCGGCCTTCACAGCCGCTTTCGGTTTCCGTTTCGTGCGTACTTCCATCTGGTTCGACTTCTCTTCCATCCACTGGTCGAGCTTCGACTTCTTGAAGCGCCAGCGGTTCCCCAACTTGAAGGCCGGAATCTTCTGCTCATTGACGTACTTGTAGAGCGTGTCCGGACTCACTCCCAGGTACTGCGAAGCCTGGCGAATGTTCATCACTTCTCGCGAGTCGGCCATAGAGTTCACGTCCCTTCCACAGAATCAAGCCCTGCCTGCCGGCGTCTCCGGCCGCTAAGGCAAACCTGGGGAGGAAATCCCTCGTTCAAATTCGTGTTCGAGCGGATTTCGGTGTGCAGAGCATATCTCAACCCCGGAAAACACGAGTTCAAGCCAAATCTCCGCGTTTTACAGGGTTTTATACCTGTTTCCTGGAAAATTACTTTCGTGTAGTTGCAGATTACTGCTACTGGTAGGGATTAACTACTTAGTGACCACAATTAGGAGGAGTGGTTATACGCAGGATGCATCGGGGTCGTGTTTAACATAACCAAAGTACTAGCGACGGTACGAAGGTAGTAAGACGCGCGATAAGACTAACAAAATACTGTACTAATCTGCTTCTCGAAGCAGCTCTCCCAATTCGCTTCGAAGCCCCGACTTGCGATTCTCGAGGGTCCCGGAATTGGCCAAAATTCACCCTTTCCTTCCCTGTTTTCTAAGGTGTCTCGGACCACAATCACTCACCACGCCAAAAAACCGCATGAATCTCGTCCCAAGTGTGCGCCGCGTCACTTCGCTGGTCGCACAGCTTTGCTAGCGTCTGGAGTTCGACATCATCGTTTGAGGTGCCCTCTTGAAACTGCTCGTAATTGGTTCCGGCATGATGGGATCGGCGGCCGCCTTCGATATGTGCCGCCACGCGGACGTCGACGCCGTGACGCTCGCCGACACCGACTTGAAGCGCGCTCGCGAAGCAGCCGCTCGCATCAACCACATTCACGGCGGCAAAAAAGTGAAAGCGGTCGCACTCGACGCGGCGAATGAAGGCGCCGCCTCGCGTTTGATGAAGGGGCACGTTGCCGCCTTGTCGGCGGTGCCGTATTTCCTGAATCTGGGGTTGGCGAAAGCCGCGATCGAGGCGCGCTGTCACTTTGCAGATCTCGGCGGCAACAACACGGTCGTGCGGCAGGAGCTTGCGCTGGCTTCGAAGGCCGAGAAGCGCGGCGTTGCCATCGCGCCCGATTGCGGCCTGTCTCCCGGCATGGCTTCGATTCTTGGGGGGGAACTAGTTCACCGTCTGGACGGCCGCGCCGATGCTCTGAAACTTTACGTCGGCGGATTGCCCGAAAAGCCGATGCCGCCGTTCCACTACCAGCTGGTCTTTTCGGTTGAAGGGCTGATCAACGAATACGTCGAGCCGGCGCGCATCCTGCGTAACGGCAAAATGTTGACCGTCGAACCGCTCACCGAGCCAGAAGAGTTTCACATGGCTGGGTTCGCTCCCCTGGTTGCCTTTCACACTTCAGGGGGAACTTCAACTCTACCGGAAACGTTCGAAGGGCGGGTCGGGGAATGCTTCGAGAAGACTCTGCGCTATCCGGGACACTTCGACTTGCTCTGCGAATTGAAGGAGCTGGGATTATTTTCCAGCCAGAAGATGCAAGTGAACGGGAGCCAGATCGCTCCACGGGCGCTGATGTCGAAAATCTTCGAAGGAAAATTCGCCAGCAAGGGGCCGGATGTCTGCATCATGCGGCTCGAAGCCCACGAATCTGTTCGCACACCCGGCGTGCGCGGACTTCTGGGCGCGCGCCTGCAAGGGCGGGTCGCCACTTTCATCCTGGTCGATCACTACGATCCCAAAACCGACATGAGCGCAATGATGCGCACCACCGCTTTCCCCGCATCCATCGTGGTCCAGATGCTGGCCTCGGGAGCAATTGCCAAGCGCGGCGCCGTCTTGCAGGAACGAGACGTTCCGGCGGATTTGTTTCTAGCGGAAATGGAGAAGCGCGGCATCCGCATCCAGTACTCGATTCAATAACGGCCACGTCAAGCAACGACATTGCAGGGATAAAACTCTGTACGCTGAAGGCGCGGAATCATTTCGACGCAATCAGGGAGCGGCGAACAGGTTTGCCGTGACCCAACATTTGTTTCTTGTGGACACGTTTCCTGTGCCCTATCACGAAACCCGCATCGACTTGTACACTTCTCCAACGCAGTTGGGGAACGTTACCCTTTTCTGACGTGGAGGATTCTTGCGCTACCTCGATCGCATGCAACCGCTGGCGCTAGTGGCTCTGCGTCTGACGCTCGGAATCATCTTCATCGCCCACAGCTCCCATAAGGTCTATGGGGGTTTGCACGACTATGCCAGGTTCATCGGCAGTCTCGGTGTGCCCGCGTGGCTCGCATATGTTTCGGCGTTCACCGAATTTCTCGGTGGGATTCTGCTGATTCTTGGATCGCTCACCCGGCTGGCAGCGTTCGCCCTACTCATCGACATGATTGTGGCGATCGCCAAGGTTCACTGGAAGCACGGGCTCATGGGAAGCGGCGGCTACGAATTTCCTCTTGCTCTGGCGGCGATTGCGTTCGCATTGATTTTCTATGGCGCGGGGCCCATTTCAATCGATGCCATTCGCGGCGGCAGGAGTTTCAGCGGGAACAAGTCGAAGTAGTCTCGCTCCCCTGGGCTCACCAAATATCTCGTGTCTAGACATAACAGGTAGACAGCGAGCCAATCCAATACTCGATCTTTTTTTTCTCTGCTAAACCCCACCGTCTTAGTGAGCTTCGGCGTGGGCCAAGACCGACCGACCGTTTCCACTGTCTCGAAAACCCGCGCCCAGAGCGCGTTTCGGCGCCTCATCGGAAAAGAAAAGTTTGGACGTTATCGGCCGCTTCACATAAAATCGCGCGCCATCGATGCCACCTCGCTTTAAACCCGTTCCCAAAAATCGATTACAGCCATTAGCAAGGAGAAATGCAGCATGAGGTGTGAGAAGTCTCTCTTTTTCTCTGTGGTCTTCGTGTGCGTCGCGTTGCTTACGACGTTCGCTCAAGGACAGTCGACGCCGAAAGCCCGACTCACCATTCGGCAGATGGCGAAACGCGCACCGCAGCAGGCTACCGCAGCCGCTCCTGTGGCCGCGGCATCCACGCCCGGCCTTCCAACCTGGCGTTTCAACGTCCACTCCGATCGCGACGGCAACAACTACACCGGCGTCATGGTCGGCAAGAATCCGTTCAGCGAGGACTCCGGACGCACCAGTGTTGCCACTCAGATCGTCCCCATCATCTTCAAAACCCACACCGTGGGCACCAGCGTAAACGCCAAAGCGATCATCGCGACTACACCGGGGGACAACACCTTCAACCCGACCCAACCCGATCCGGCCTGCCTCGGCTCGCGTAACAACAACCCGCTGCGTCTGTTCCAGCAGTCCCCAATCCTCCAGTCTGCTGATTTCAACTATGGCGGTACCGACGCCGGACGCACGCAAACCACCGACGCTTTCCAACGCGCGAACTTCTGGAAAGTAATCGACCGCGAGGACTACCACGTGACCCTCGGTCCGGTCTCGAATTTCAACGCAATCACGGTCGATGTTCCGGCGGCGAACGGCCTCGCGCTCGCAACCACCGCTCTCGGGCCGCCAGCTTTCTGCGCTCCCATGGCGATCGTGGACGCCAATTTGTTTGATCTGTTCATCAACACCAATATTCTCCCCGCGTTGGCCCCGCACGGTGTGAATCATGGCACCTTCCCGATTTTCCTGCTTTACAACGCAGTGTTGTCGGATGGCGATCCCACCAACCTGCTCAACTGCTGCATCCTTGGATATCACGGTACCGGGAACAACGACTCAACCGCGACCTACTCGCCGATGGACTTTGACTCCACGGGACTTTTTGGAGTTTCGGGTCTGGATATCGCCACCGCATCGCACGAAGTGGCCGAATGGATGGATGATCCGTTTGGCAACAACCCGACCCCGGCGTGGGGACATACTGGACAAGTGCCCGGATGCCAAGGCAACCTCGAGGTGGGCGATCCGCTAAGCGGTACCGAAGCCCCGCGCATCATCATGCCGAACGGCTTTACGTACCACATTCAAGAGCTAGCGTTCTTCTCGTGGTTCTACAGTGCGCGCTCTACCGGAGTGAGCGGCTGGTTCTCTGACAATGGCACGTTCCTCACGAACGCGGGCCCACCCTGCCAGTGAAGCAGTAGGCATCTGCATGGTAATTAAGGAGCAGCTCACGGGCTGCTCCTGATTTTTTGTGCCGCACTCAGTCTCAGGTTCCCGCCTTACTTTCTCGTCCGCGATCTCTCGAATCACTGCGACCAACAACAGCGACCTGGATGGCATCAGAGAAGTTGCGATTTGCCTTCCACTTCGTGTTGTGCGGCATGATTTTGGCGCTTCTGTAGATAGCCCTACGGTCAATGCCGCAGATCGCTAATCCTTCGAAAGCCGTTTGGTGCGAACGTGTCGGAATCAGTACTGAGCGCGAGCGAACAGGTCAAGTCGATCTGGGATATGGGTGGTTTGACATGGCGGGAACTTTTGGCCCGTGCGTGGAGTGGAATGAGCAAGAACGACCTGCTCAATCGCGGATACGAATTGGCCTACAACTTCTTGCTGGCTGTCTTCCCGATGCTATTGTTTCTGGTCGCGCTGCTGGGAGCGTTTGCCTCTGCGGGAAAATTGCGCGGCGACCTGTTCTTTTACCTGCAGCAATTGCTTCCGCCCGCGGGTTACAGCGTTATCGTAAACACCCTGCGTGAAGTCATGAAGAACTCAGCCGGCGGCAAGTTAACATTCGGCTTGCTGTTCGCGCTTTACGCCGGCTCGGGAGGCATGACGCAGCTGATGTCAACACTCAACGCGGCGTACGAGGTGCACGAAGGCCGATCCTGGATCGTTGTCCGGTTGATTTCCATCGCGCTCACGATCGCGATGTCGATCCTTATCATCATGGCTCTCCTGCTGGTTTTGGGTGGAGGGTCAGTTCTGCAGTATCTGGGCGCTGCGCTCGGACTGAGCACTGTGGTGCTGCTCGCGGCCAAAATCCTGCAATGGACTTTGGCACTAACTTTTGTTGTGATCGCTTTCGCCGTCATTTACTACTTTGCCCCTGACGTGAAAGAGCGCCATTGGTACTGGATCACGCCGGGATCGGTGATTGGCGTTGTTTTGTGGACCCTGGCATCGGCGGGCCTGCGCGCGTACCTGCACTTCTTTAATACTTACAACAGAACCTACGGATCGCTCGGAGCGGTCATGATTCTGATGCTGTGGTTCTATGTAACCGGCCTCGCGTTCCTGATGGGCGGCCAACTGAATTCCACCATCGAACATGCTGCGGCGGAGCACGGACATCCGGAAGCCAAAGCGTCAGGACAGAAAGCGGCATGATCCTTTCAACGCAGGGCGAATCTGCACTCGTCGGGCCGCGGCTAGACGATCTGCCCTACAGAGTCTTCCCCCTTCGACCCGCACCTGCTAGCCTTTGCAGGGCGGCATTTACGTCCAAACCCATTCCACTTACGCTCATCCAACAAATGTGAGTCGCTCTGCGCGGCTCAAGGGGAGGGGATAATGCGCAAGGCTCTTATCGGCGTTGGCATTTTTATCGTAGTGGTTGTTGCGGGACTTCTGATTTTTGCGGCGACTTTCGATGTAAACCGCTATCGGGGCACAATTCAGTCGCAACTCGAGCAGCACTTGGGGCGGCCGGTTGCCTTGGGAGACATGCATCTCAGCCTGTTTCCGCCACGGTTTCGTGTGGAAAATCTCGCCGTCAGCGAAGATCCGCAATTCAGTAAGGATGTCGCCTTCGTGAAGGCACAGGCCCTCGAGGTCGCAGTCAAGCTGATGCCTTTGTTGCACAAAGATGTTCAAATCGAATCGGTCATTCTGCAGCGCCCGGTGGTGAACCTCATCAAGAATTCGGCGGGACTGTGGAATTTCGCGTCGCTCGGCCAGACCTCGAAGACGCAGTCGGCATCGGACAGCGAACAGCAATTTTCGCTCGGCGAATTGATGATCACCGACGGGCAGATTTCGGTGCTCGACCAGGCAAAGAGCAAGACGCCATCCCTATACGACCACATCGACGTCACGCTGAAGAACTTTTCTCCGAAGTCTGCGTTTACTGTCGACGCGGCCGTGCGACTCGCCGGATCTTCGCAGGAAGCGAAGCTGAGGGGCGAGGGCGGCCCTATTGTGAGCGGCAATCCGTCGGAGACTCCCTTTCACGGTACGTTGAGTCTGAAGCAGATTGGACTGGCTGACTTTGCGAAGTTCATGAATTCACCTGCTCTGGAGGGCACGGATGGAATCATCAGCGGAGAGACCAGGATCACGAGCCAGTCAGGAAAGCTGAGTGCACAAGGCCAGACCGAGATTCAGAACGCCAAGGTCCGCGGCATGGAATTGGGATTCCCAATTACAGCGCAGTACGATCTGACGGATGACCTCGCGGTTGACATGCTCAATATCCAGAGCCTGCTTCTCAAGTTGGGCTCGACGCCCCTCGAATTGAGCGGTACGGTGAATTCCAAGCCGACTCCGGCACTGCTCGACATCAAGGCCAAGGCCAACAATGTCTCCATCGCAGAGGCCGCGAAGCTCGCGGCCGCCTCAGGTGCTGCGCTTTCGCAGGGCACAACGGCCACCGGCAACGTGAACCTCAACATTCAGGCCCGTGGACCGGCAGACAAACCCGCGCTCAACGGCACGATCACAGGAAGCAACATTCAGCTGAGCGGCAAGAACATCGCGCAACCTATCCAGATCCCGTCGGTCAATATGAACCTCACGCCTTCCCAGGTGCAGTCAAACTCTTTTAACGTGGTTTCAGGCGGCACTACGCTGAACACTCAATTCACAGTGCGCAACTACCAATCGTCATCCCCCACCGTAGATGCAACGGTACGCGCACCGAACGCGCAACTGCCGGCCATCCTCGCAATGGCAAAGGCCTACGGTGTCTCTTCGCTCGACAAATTGAGCGGTGAGGGCACCTTGAACCTCAATATGAAAGCAGCGGGACCGGTGAAGTCTTTGAGTTCCGTCGAAATCATGCGAGCGCTCAACGGCACCGCGGACCTAAACTTCAACAACGTAAAGTATTCGGGCGCCAATATCAGTCACGAACTATCGACGATTGCGGGGTTTCTGAATTCGAACGCGGGATCGCAATCGACTGGCGGAGTTACGAACATTTCGAAGGTGACCGGCAACATTCAAGTAAGGAATGGTCTGGCCCAGACGAACAACTTGAACGCCGTGCTCGATATTGGCAACGTCGCAGCAGTGGGTACTGCCAACCTAGTGGACGAGACGCTGAATCTGCGTGTCACGGCGGTTCTCTCGCAAGCGGCTACTCAGAAGGCCGGGGGCAACAGCGTAGGCGGTTTCATGCAAACAGCGTTAGCCAACAACCAGGGAGAACTGGTGGTGCCCGCGCTGGTCACGGGGACATTTTCGAATCCGAAGTTTTCTCCCGACATGCAGCAGATTGCGCAGATGAAGCTGAAGGGACTGGTTCCAAACCTGCAAAACCCGGGCTCAGTCGCAGGCGCTCTGCAGGGGCTGCTGGGCGGGCCGAAGACCACCCCGAACGGAAACGGTGCGCAGAATCAGCAGCAGCAGGATCAGCAGAACAATCCCCTGCAGCAGGTTCTTGGAATTTTGGGCAAGAAGAAAAAGCCGCAATAGTGGCGGTGCGGGTCAGTAGGCTTTGGACGTTCAACGGCGCAAGGCGCGCTCCGCCAAAGATAGACGACACTCAACTGGCACGCGGTTTGAAGTGATACACGACATCCTGTTTTGAAGGGATGGGCACGCCATCCCGAGTGGCGGGATGGAAGCGCCAGCTTTCGAGCGCAGCCAGCACCTTGCCGTCGATGGCCGGTCCCATGCTCTTCACAACTGCTTTGCTGACGATGGCCCCGCTCTCGTCAATCGTGATCTCAATCACCACGTTTCCTTCGGCAATTCCCAACAGGTCTTCGGCATTGACTCTAGGCTCCGAGGTGACGGCGGGCAATGCGGGACGAACTTCTTCGCCGGCGGAGGCTCCATCCGAGAGCGAGCCGTAAGGCGAGCCGGCGGTGGGCGAAGGAGCCGCGGCGATTTCGGTAGCGCCGATGTCTTCAGCTTTGGAATCCTCGCGCGAACGCTGCGGCTTTTGCCAGACGATGCGCTTCTTGGCGACCGCATCTTTGGAGTTCGAGGCGAGGGCGGAAGTGCCCGAAGCCCAATAAAGATGGGTGACGTTGGATCCATGGACCCCGCCCAGAACCGAAGTAGGGGCCACAAAAATGGGGGTGCGTCCCCGCAGGATGACCATAAAAAGGATTACATGGACCGCGATCGAGTACGGAAGCGGTCGGCGGGCCCGCCAATTCTCACCTAAGGCTCGCGGCTCGAAAATGTCCCATTGATCGGGCATGAAATTTTAGACGAACAACACAGGAAAGCGTCGCATGGGTAGGGACTCGAAATCCAGTGTCTTTTTCAGTCTTCTGTAACCTCTCCGACAACCACTTTTCGCCGACGAAGCCATTACTCGTAGGTCATTGACCCACAGGGATGTACTAGCGATTTCGCTTTCACTGTGGCGTTTTGCTACGGTGAACCTAGTAAGTTCAGGTTTGGCGGGATGACCGCTCGAGGGATTCCCAGCGTAAGCACGAACTGACTGAAAAAACTATCCTCGAGGGGGTTCTCGATGTTGTTTCTAGGCGTCTTTTTTCTTGGTTTATGGCTAGCCGGGCTGGTCACTTCTTACACAATGGGCGGATTCATCCACGTACTAGCGATTCTGGCCTCAATGGCCCTCCTCAGCTGCATGATTCGCGGAGGCAACTCTAAGCGTCTGGCGGAGTTAACGGCGTCCAGCGACGCCTCGGGCGCGGCAAATCCGGAATAGTTCCCCGTGTCGCACCCGCCGCGACACGGCCCGCCCATCGCATCTGCTCGGGGGCTTTTCGCTCCCGCGAGGCAGGGACGAAACGCCGAACCTGGCGTTTCGTCCAAAAGTTCGGTCCCATCCTGCCAACTCTTCGATCTATCTACACGCGAGGTAGCACCTCGTCAGAAGTAGCTCGCGATTCTAGGGTCAATTCCGTATAGCTACCGTGAAGGCAAGCTGAAATTATCCAAGGCTGGCCTTCGTCTCCGCCCAGAAATCAAAAGAAGTCTGCTGCAGCCAAACAAATGCAATCTGCAAAAACTGTCCTGTGCGTGGACGACGATCCCGAAACCCTGAAGGTCCGGAAACTCTTGCTGGAAGACAGCGGATTTACGGTCATGACCGCAACATCCGGGCAGGAGGCCTCGCGAATACTTTCACAAGGAATGCCCGTGGATCTGGTCCTCTTGGATTACCTGATGCCGGGCATGAATGGCGATGAACTGGCCGAGCGGTTGCGAAAGCAGTATCCGGACTTGCCCCTGATTGTGGTATCCGCCGTTGGCCAGCTTCCCGTTTCGCTTCTGGAGTCGACCAATGCGCGCGTCCAGAAAGGCCAAGACCCCGAGTTCTTACTGCAGACCATCACGGCAGTATTAGCCAATCCCGAAAAGAAGTCACCGAGTGAGGGCCGGCCACCGAAGAAGATCGTTCTTTGCGTGGAGGACGAAAAGGCCCAGTTAAAGATGCGCAAGCTGCTGCTCGAGTCAGCGGGCTTCCAAGTATTAGAGGCGCAATCGGCGCGCTCGGCCATGGAGGCCTTCCGGTCCTCGCACGTGGACGCGGTGGTCATGGACTACTGGCTTTCGGGACAGAACGGCACGGCCTTGGCAGAGGAAATGAAAATGATGCGCCCGCGAATTCCGATCGTCATGCTGTCAGGTTTTGCCTCGCTCCCGGGCGAGGAGGCGATCGTCGATTCGTGGTTGCGCAAGGCGGAAGTAGAACCGGAAGATCTGATCCATGAGTTGACCAGACTCATCGCATTGCGCGCCACACCCCGTCAGGCCGAGAACTCTTGACGATCACGACTTCGAAGTCCCGATCGCCGATCTGCTTTGCTGCTTTGCGGAAACGCGTCTTTGGGCAGCTTCTTATTCCCTTTTTCGCGAGCGGTGTATGGGGCCACGCCGCGCAAACCTACGGGCCTTCCCCCAACGAAAATCCAGTAAAGCAATTGACCTTGCAGCAGTTGGGCGAAGTGGAAGTCACCACGGCGTCAAAAACCCCCGAACAGGTGTGGAAGACAGCAGCTGCCATCTACGTGATCACGCGGGAAGATATCGCGCGCTCGGGTGCGACCAGCATTCCCGAAGTTTTGCGTCTGGCGCCTGGCGTCGAAGTGGCGCGCATCGACAGCAACAAGTGGGCGATCGGAATCCGCGGATTCGGAAGTCGCCTTTCGCGTGACGTTCTGGTTCTGATTGACGGAAGAACGGTCTATACGACGCTGCTGGCTGGCACGTACTGGGAAGTGCAGAACGTCATGCTGGAAGATGTGGATCGCATCGAAGTCATTCGCGGTCCTGGCGGCACGATTTGGGGTCCGAATGCAGTGAACGGCGTGATCAACATCATTACCAGGAGTAGCCAGGACACGCATGGAGCTCTAGTCAGCGCAGGCGGGGGAAGCGTCGACCGCGGCTTTCTCAACGCGCGCTATGGCGCCGGATCCGGCAACTTCCATTATCGGATCTATGCCATGGGCTTTGACCGCGGACCGGAGTTCCATGCGAACCGCGACAACTATGACGAGTGGCGCGCCGCTCAGGGTGGATTCCGCATGGACTTCACACGCGGCGACCACGACGCTTTCACCGTGCAGGGTGACATTTACGGCGAGGGTGCGGGCGAGAGCGTGACCGCCGTCACCTACGCCGCACCCTATTCGCAGATTCTGAATGGGACCGCTCGACTCGGTGGCGGGAACCTGGTTGCGCGCTGGCAGCACACGCAAGGTGAAGGAAAAGATTTTCAGGTTCAGTTCTTTTACGACCGCTCAAACCGCCACGAACCCAACTTTACAGACATCCGGGATACCTACGATTTGGATTTCCTCGATCGTTTTCGGCTACCGGCAGGGCAGCAGATTTCGTGGGGCTTCGGAGCGCGGCTCAGTTCTGGCCAGAATCCGACCGTCGTCTCGGGCCTGTTTTTCCTGCCCGAGAGCAGAACCGACGAACTCTTCACGGGATTTTTCGAAGACGAGATCGGCCTGGTGCGCGACCGGCTCTCGCTCTCGGTGGGGACGAAACTGCTGAAGACGAATTACACCGGTCTGCAGTGGCAGCCCGGCGCCCGCCTGACGTACACGCCATCTACGCGACAGACATTGTGGGCCGCGTTCACGCATGCCGTGCGCACGCCCTCTGCCGCGGAAAGAGCCTTTTATCTCACGGGATTTATCGGTCTTCAACCCGGCGGCTTGCCCTTCTTCGCGCGCTTCAGCGCAAACCCGAATTTCGGTTCCGAAGAGCTGAACAGCTATGAACTGGGCTACCGGCAACTGCTCAGTCAGAAGATATTCTTTGATGTTGCCGCCTTCTATAACCACTACAACAACCTGTTCAGCGAAGACATCCTCGGCGCGCCTTTCGTAGAGGACTCCCCGGCTCCCACCCACCTGCTGTTGCCCGCCGAGTTCGGCAACGGACTGCATGGAACGACCAAGGGGGGAGAGATCTCGCCGGAGTGGCGGCCTCTTTCGTTTTTGCGGTTGCGATCGTCATACTCGTTCCTGCAAATGCGGATCAAGAAGAACGTAAACTCACTGGACATCGGCAGTGGGCCGTCCATCGAAGGCTCGAGCCCGCGACATCAGGTCACCGCGCAAACGGATATCGACTTCACGAAGGCAGTTAACTTCAGTCTCGACTACCGATATGTCAGCGCTTTGGCAGCGCTCCATATTCCTTCTTATTCCACCGGCGATGTCCGGCTGGGATGGAAAGTTTTTCCTTCGATCGAACTGTCGATCGTAGGGCAGAACCTGCTGCAACCACGTCATTTTGAATTTGCGAGCGACCCGGGACCGAACGTCGGAATCAAGCGAAGCGTTTACGGCAAAATAACCTGGCAACAGTGAGCACCCGCACCGCACTTCTGAGTCTGGGCCCCCCGGCGCGATCCAGTGCGCTCGCAAAGGTTCCACGTTCCCAAATCATCTGGCGAACGCTGTTGATTTTCAGCGCTTCCCTTTCTTGGGCTCAAGGGCCCCGCCCCACCGTACCGCAGGTCGAAGCGGCCTATCTCTACAATTTCGGGAAATTCGTCACTTGGCCTCCCGACCGCACCACCGATGCAGACCAGTTCCGGATTTGCGTTCTGGGCAAGGATCCTTTTGGCAGTGTGCTCGACTCCACCGTAACGGGAGAGCGGATTGGCGGACGGCAGATTACCGTCCAGAGAATCACGCGCGTTCAACAAGCAGCGCCCTGCAACATTCTTTTTGTCAGCTCCTCCGAAGAAGACAACCTGCGCCCCGTTCTGGACGAAGCCAATCGGCTGCACATTCTTACCGTCAGCGACCTAAAGCGTTTCACCCAGCGCGGGGGCGTGATCGGACTGAGCGTGCAGGAAGAACGCGTGCGCTTCGAAGTCAATCGCAAGGCCGCGGAAAGATCTCATCTCCAACTCAGTTCCGAGCTTCTGAAAGTTGCGTTCAAGGTGATTGATAAAGACGAGGCCGGCAAGTAAATGGCGGCGGTGCAGACCACTTCGATTTTGCGACGGCTCACGATCATGAACATGCTCGTGAGCTTCGTAGCGCTGGTACTGGCCTGTGCCGGCTTCTTCGCCTATGACCAGATCACCTTCCGGCAAGACATGGTTCGCACCCTCTCCGCCCAGGCGCAACTCATCAGTTCGGCAAGTGTGTCATCCATCGTTTTCGATGATCCGCAGACCGCCGCCATTACGCTGTCTGCTCTGAAAAGCGCACGCAACATCAAGTCGGCGGCGATCTTTGATGCCGATCACAAAGCGCTAGCGCAGTATTTTCGGGATCCTCTGGATCAGGTCGCGACAGTCCCGCCCTTCCCTCCGGACCACCTAGAAGAACACTGGTTCCGCGACCGGCATTTGACTCTCGTGCGACAGATCGTTTCGGAAGGCAAGACGATCGGGTACGTCTATTTGCGCGCCGACTTACGGGAAATCAATCAGCGCTTCAATCGCTATGCCTTGATCGCATTTGGCGTCCTGGTCGTTTCACTTCTGGCAGCCATTCTCCTGTCGTCGCGGTTTCGCACGTCGGTGGCCCAGCCGATCGTGGAGCTCGCCCAAACGGCGCAGAAAGTAACCCGCGATAAGGATTACAGCATCCGGATGGCCCAGGTGCAGCAGAAGGACGAACTCGCGGTTCTGGTCGATTCCTTCAATGAGATGCTGAAGGAACTGCAGAAATCGCATGATGAACTGGAGCAACGCGTCCAGGAACGCACACGAGAACTGCTGGCCGCCAACCGCGAACTGGAAGTGTTTTCCTATAGCGTCTCCCACGATTTGCGTGGGCCGCTTGATGCTCTCAACGGATTCGCCTACCTGATGCTGAAGCAATATGGCACAGGACTCGACGAACAGGCACGCGACCTCATCGAGCACATCCGCTCCAGCGGCAAACGCATGACAGAACTGATCGACGATCTCCTGAATCTGTCTCGCGTTACTACCAGCGCAATGCGTTCGGAAAAGGTAGATCTGGCTGCCATGGCGCGCTCGTTCGTGGATGAGTTGTGCAGCACGGAGCCCGCCCGGCTGGTGGAGTTTGTCGCTCCCGAACACGAGGAGGCGCTCGGCGATCCGCATCTCCTGCGCATTGTGATTGAAAACCTGTTGCGGAATGCGTGGAAATACACGTCGCACCATCCCGCGGCGCGAATTGAGTTCGGCCGGCGCGAGGATGCCGGCCGCGCAGTTTACTTCCTGAAGGATGATGGAAGTGGATTCGACGCCAAGTCTGTAAGCCGGCTCTTCAAACCCTTTCAACGGCTCCACTCGACTGACGAATTCCCCGGGCACGGCATTGGTCTGGCAACCGTCAAGCGGATCATCCAGAAACATGGTGGTGAGATTTGGGCAGAGGGCGACGTTGAGAAAGGCGCCTGTTTCTATTTCACACTGGGGACTGGCAAAACCATCCGTCCGAGCGCCGTTCATTAAGTGTCTGGTAGGACTTCCAGTCGACGATAACAGCCCTTGATCGAAAACCTACTCTTTGCGACGACAGGGGTGCCTTTCTAAACGGCGCCAGCGGTACTTCACGTGCACTCCGCATCCGCCGCTACTATTTCGATTCTCCTCGAGCGGTGATAGCCACTGACTTCCGTGATCAGGGGTCACTGCAAGCCGTTCCGAGATTGCGCCCCGTGCATTAGCCTTCAGCCTGGAAGTCCTCGCCTCAAATCGAGCGCAGGCTGTCGAGCGGCTCGGCGGATGCCGCTCGGGTCGCGGGAAGTGCGGAGGCGAGCAGCACCATGACCATCATGGTTCCAACCGCCGCGATATAAATGCGCGGATCAGTCGCACTCACCTCGAACAGGAACGAACTAACGAGTCGTGACAGAGCCACCGAGCCCGCCACCCCGAGAACGCAGCCGGCGAATGCCAACTTTGCACCCGAGATAAGTACGAGTTGGGCGATGCCTGCCCGCTGGGCGCCGAGGGCCATTCTGATCGCAATCTCCTGGGTGCGCAGCGATACGGAGAAAGCGACGACAGCGTAAATTCCGGTGACGACCAGCAGCAGAGCACCCAGGGCGAACCCGGTGATGAGGCTGGTGTTGAAACGCCTGGGCGCTTCTATATTCGCAATTGCGTCGCCCATGGTCTGGACCTGTTCGAGAGCGAGCAACGGGTCAATCTCTGCGATGCTCGCCCGCAGAGTTTTTGTCATCTGCTCGGCGGGCAATGCTGAGCGCAGCGTGATGAATCCGCCTGCTGCATCGGTCAGCTTTCCGGATGGGTCAGGACTGGTTAGCAGGGTGGGTTGTTCCACCGGGCTATACCACTGATCGCCACTCGGTTCATCGCGCGAGCCCATCTTGGTATCCGCTACCACGCCAACGACCGTGGCCCACGGTAGCGTTTTTCTTGGGTTGCCGGCATGCATCCGCTTGCCGATCGCACGCTGTCCCGACCAGCAACGATCGGCCATCGACTTGTTGACGATGATTACCGCCGGTGAGTTTGCACGATCCTCTACTGTGAAATAACGACCGTCGATCAGCGGGATCCGCATGGCACTGAAGTAGTCACCATAGGTAGTCGCAAACATGGCAAATCGCAATTTCCAGGTAGCTGCGGTCTCGCCCTCGACGGTGTACGCAGACTGCGGGACCAGGCCTGACGCAGGTAACGTATTGCCGATCCCCACCGCAATGACACCAGGTTTAGTTGAAAGCTTGTCAACCACGGCATGGTTGAAGGTCTGCGACGAGGCAGCCGTTGGATAGTTCTGTAGGGGCAACCGGAAGTTGGCAGTCAGTACGTGATCGGCGCGAAAGCCAGGATCGACAGCCCGCATTTTCTGGAAGCTGCGTAGAAAAGCAATCGAGGTTGTGACCAGAACCAAGGCGACACCGATCTCAGAGACAACAAGAGTTGATCGCAGCCACGTGTGGCTGGCGGTGCCCGAGGCACTCGGCCCTCCCACCTTGAGACTTTCGATCGGGTTGGCTCGCAAAGCTCCGAATGCGGGCGCAAGACTACAGAGCAGACCAGTCACCAGCGACAGAACCAACGCGAACGTGGCGACTCTTGCATCGATAGCGATGGAGTCGATGCGTGGCATCGACTCGGGCAGCAAGTGCAAAGTCGTTCGGATCACAATGGCCGCCAGCGCCAGACCGAACAATCCGCCAGCAACACCGAGAAGCAAGCCTTCCCCTACACACTCGCGAACGACAGCGCCGGAACCCGCGCCCAAGGCAAGGCGCAAAGCGTATTCGCGCCTGCGACGAATGGCGCGGACCAGCAGCAGACCAGCCACGTTTGCGCAAGCAGCCAACAGGACGACCGATACGGCCAGCGAAAGGATACGAAGCATCGGCCGGACTTCTCCGACACCATACTCGAACAGTGGAATTACGTCGCCCCGGATGTGAATCGCAGATTGGCTGGCGGGGAAATCGCGCATGATCTGCTGTGCCACCCGGTCGGCGTCCTTCGCTGCTTGCTTGCCACTGACACCATCCTTTAGGCGCGCCACCATCTGGTATCCCCAAAATCCGGCGTGCTCCTCAGCAAGTTCCTCGGGCGTGAAACTCATCGGCACCCAGAGTTGGACCTGGTCGAGGCGGCCGTCCTCCAGCGGAAACTCAAAGTCCCGCGGCATTACACCAATGATGGTGTAGGGTTTGCGATCAAGCGTGATGGACGTTCCGAGAATCCCGGGGTCGCGATGGTAACGGGTCAGCCACAAGGCATAACTGATGACGGCCAATTGTTCATGGCCATCCTCTTCCTGCTGCGTAAACACCCGGCCGAGGATGGGACGGATCCCCAGCGTCGTAAAGACGCCCGTGGTAAACCGGGCGGCGTTCACTTCTTCGGGAGTCGCGCCACCCGAAATCTCATAGCCGACCGGAATGTAGCCGCCCATCGACGAGAAGGCACTGCTTGCAGCCGCATACGTGCCGATTTCGCGGGCCGTCACCGACGTCCCCGGTCCGTCTCGCAGATGATCGCCCAGCAGAACGAGTTGGTTCGGATTATTGAAGGGCAGCGGCCGGAGTAAGATTCCTTCTACCAGCGAGAAGATGGCGGTCGTGGCTCCGATCCCGAAGGCCAGCGTTAGAACCACGATGAGGCTGAAACCGGGCGCGTTGCACAACCGGCGAAACGCGAAGCGAACATCCTGCGCGAGTGCGTTCATGGTTCTCCTGAACCTTGCAGTAGCTGCAAGGCGGTCATTCTCGAATACGCGGCAATTTCACACGGACCTGACAGCCGCTATTTCCATTCCGATTCGACAATTCAATCGAGCCACCATGCGCTTCGGCGATCTGCCGCGAGAGCGCCAGCCCGATGCCGCTGCCCGAGGGCTTCGTAGTGTAGAAGGGAACGAAAGCATTGCTTGGGTTGAGCAGTCCCGGCCCGTTATCGTGAATCACCACTTCAACGTTGGTGCCCTCCGCCATCCAGCGCACGCCCACTTCAGGCTGGACACGATCTTCATCGTGAGCCGAGCTACTCGACTGCCTTTCCAGCGTCGCTTCAACGGCGTTGCGCACAAGGTTGATCAGCATCTGCTCGACCTGATCGGAATCGACCAGGAGGGTCACATCAGCGCCCGTGCCGACCGTAACGGGAACGCGCGTTTCAAGCATCGCCACGCGCTCAACCATCGGACGCAGCTTGACGGGCTTCACTACTGGCGGAGGCATCTGCGCCAGTTTCCGGTAAGCCTGCAGGAAGCGATTGAGCGATGCCGTGCGCGCTTCGATAATCGCCAGCCCGCGCTCGAAATCTCGACGGCGCTCTACATCCATTTCAGATTCTGCCAGCCTCGCGCCGAGGCTGCCGGCAATGGATTTGATGGGCGTCAGCGAATTATTCAATTCATGACCGAGAACGCGAATCAGGCGCTGCCACGCCGAGCGCTCCTCCTCGCGCAGCGCACGGCTTACATCTGACAGCACCACGAGGGTATGCGGCTGGCCCTTCTCGCGAAATCGGCTGCGCCGCAAAACCCAGCGCACGTTCGAACCATTCACCGGCAAGGCCACTAGTCCCTCGTTCGGCATGTCGAGGCAGGATGCGAGTCCAGTTTCATCGGCCGTGCGGCCCAGCAATCGTCCGGCAGCTTGCTGCATTAGCCTCTCACCAGCGGGATTCACTAGCTTGATGACTCGATCCGGACCGAATGCGAACAAGGGCGCGTCAATTTCTTCGACCACCCGCCTCAGAACCGCCGTCGCCTCAATCGCACGCAAGCGTTGGTCGGCGAGCAAGTCGGCAAGCGCATTAACCTCCAGAGAGAGTTCACCAAGCGCATCTTCGACGGCCGCTCCGCGCGCGCGAAACGAATAGTCCTCTTCCCGCAACGCCGCAACCACATTTGCCAGAGTCTGCAGAGGTCGGACCGTCTGCTCATGCAGAGCAAGAGCAATAATGGCCCACATGGTCAGAATGGTGAACAACAGCGTAACTTTCAATGATGTGGACCAGGACTGCAGCCAGATGAGGAAAATGGCAACAGCAATTCCCGGCAATGCCACAAGGAACGAATAAAGCCAGACGCGATGCTCGTACTGCGAGCGTCGTTTGCCGGGCTTCTTGCCTGATGATGCCTTGCCGCTGGTCTGCGGACTAAAGGCCATGCTTCTCCATACGCCGGTACAGCGCGCCACGGCTTAAGCCGAGGGCCTCGGCGGCCTGGCTGATGTTTCCATGAAAGCGCTGCAGGGCCTTGCGGATCAGGACGGCTTCCACTGCCTCGAGACTCAACTCCTCGAGGTTCGCTGCTTGCGAGCGCTGGAGGTTCAGCCCTAGATCGGCCTGTTGAATGTCACGGCCGCGACTCATCAGAACGGCGCGTTCCACGGTGTGGTCCAGTTCACGAACGTTTCCCGGCCACGCGTACTGATTCAGAACTTGCAGAGCAAGCTTGTCGAAGCCATCGATCTCGCGCCGGTAGCGGGAGGCATAGCGACGCAGAAAGTGCAGTGCGAGCGCAGGAATATCTTCGCGGCGCTCGCGCAAAGGCGGAATGCGGATCTCGATCGTGTTGAGCCGGAACAGCAGATCCTCGCGAAATTGACCCGACGCACAGGCCGCCTGCAGGTCGGCGTTGGTCGCTGAGATGACGCGAACGTCCACCTTGCGGGAGCGCGAAGACCCGAGCCGCTCGATCTCGCCGGTTTCGAGCACGCGCAAGAGCTTGGCCTGTTGCCGCACTGGCACGTTCCCAATCTCATCGAGAAAGATCGTGCCGCCATCGGCAAGTTCGAATCGACCCATGCGATCGGCGCGGGCATCCGTGAACGCTCCTTTCACGTGGCCGAACAATTCGCTTTCGAAAACGCCCTCCGCCAGTGCGCCTGTGTTCACGGCAACCAGAGGACGGGAAGCCCGTCGGGACAGCGTGTGCAAAGTCTGGGCCACAACTTCCTTGCCGCTGCCGTGCTCGCCGGTGATCAGGACATTCGCATCGGACGGGCCGACGCGAGCCATCGCGTCTAGCACCGGTTGCATGGAAGCCGCGGTGGCGATGAATTCCGGACGTCCTTGCGCCTGCAGAAGGCGGTTCTCGGCCGCCAGTCGTTCGGCCCGTTGCAGAACGCGATGGAGTTCTACCTGTGTGCGCAGGATCGCGAGCAGGCGTTCGTTCTCCCAGGGCTTCTGAACGAAATCTCTCGCACCCCGGCGCATGGCTTCGACCGCCAGTTCCACATTGCCCCACGCAGTCATGACGATCACGGGCAGGCTGCTGTCGATGCCGACAATCTCCGAAAGCAGGTCGAGACCTTCCTGACCGGAGGTAGTGTCGCGCGTGTAGTTCAGGTCGATAAGGATGGCGTCGAAGAACTCCGAGCTCAATGCTTCACGCACTTCGGCCGGAGACTTGGCGAGATCAACGCGGTATCCCTCGGGCCGCAACAGAAGTTGCAGCGCCTCGAGCACGTGAGGCTGATCGTCAGCCGCCAGCACGCGTCCCGCACCGATCGAGCGCTGCTGATCCACAGCGGTAGCGGGTGCATGAGGCTTGGCTGAAGTCGGCATAGGGCTAGGGGGACGCCGCGGAAAGCGTTCCCGTCACGGCATCCTGAATCTGCACTCCATTATGTTCCAAAGTCGTGCCGGTCGCGCGGTCAAGTTCGACTTTGGCCTTCTGATACGTGGTGGAAGCGGTGACCAGGTCCAACTCCGCCAGCGCCAAATCACGCTGCGCCGTCATGGTCTGATAGCTCGATCCAGAGCCAAGTTCCTGCTCTTTGCGTGTGATCTCAAACGTACGCTGGGCGAGGTCGCGCGCTTTGCGGGCCGCCTCCACCCGCGCGCGGGTCTGCACCAGCGAGTACTGGGCATTGCGCACTTCAATCCGAATCTGCTTGCGCAACTGTTCTTTTCGCAGCTCTGCCTGCCGATACTCAAGTTCCGAGCGGTACTGGTCGGCCTTCGCCACCCGGTTGCGGAACGGGATGTTCACATTGAAGCCCAGGTAGTAGTCGGGTGAGGAATTGTTGAAAGTGTTCTGCCAGGTGCCCGAGAGGTCAGGGGGCACGCCGGCGGCGTTGCCCGGCGTGACCAGGCCTCCGAGGCCCGTGCCGCCATAAAAACCGACAAGTGACAGCGTCGGGAGCAGCGCATTGCGCGCTGCCTTACCGCTGATCTGGCGGTTGACCAGGTCAATGTCCGTTTCCAACAGTTCGGGACGATTCTTCTGGGCTTGTCCGATCAAGTCGAGGATGGGAGTGTTAGTGTTCGCGTCGTCGCTGCCGGTCAGACTCCGGTCCGTCGGGATCACCGGCATTTCTTCCAGCGTCGGATCATCGAGACTCTTCGTGAGCGCATTCTTCATCAGCGACTCTTGCAACTGCAGGGTCGTGCGCGCAACCGTCAGGTCCTGATCGCGCTTGGAAACTTCGGCTTCTGCCTTCATGACGTCGAGCGCGGGAATCGCCTCAAGCTGCAATTGCTTCCTCGCGTTGTCAAGCGTCTGGTTGGCAAACTGGAGGGACTGCTCTTTCACGCGCGCTTCCTCGGAGGCGCCGACCAGGTCCCAATAGATATTTTCAATCTGGGTGACAGTGGCGATTGCCTGGTCCTTGAACGCGATGTCGGAAATCTTCTTGTTATTGCGTGCAATGCGCAGATATCGCAGATTGGAAGCGAGCCCGAAGCCGGCGAGCAGTTGCTGCTGGAAGCTGAATCGGAAAGCCGAGTTCAAGGCAGGGGACAAAATGGTGAATGGGGAATTTGTAGTCTGCCGGCTGTTCTGGAATTCGAAGCTCAGCGTAGTGCCTGTCGGGAAAGCCTGCGAGTAACCAACATTGACCTGCGCTGTATTGAGCTGGAGTGACGGAATGCCATAGATGCGCTGGTTCGAGAGAGGCGAGGTCTGATGCTCGATACCCAGGTTCGCGTTGAGTGCTGGATCATAAGATGCAACCGGCGCGCCCGCGCCCAGCGTCGATTGCACGAGTCCGGAGGCTCCGGCGCCCGCACCCCCTGCGCCCCCAGTCGTACCGCCAGCTCCCGCACCCGGTGCGCCGGCGCCATATCCTCCCACGCCGCCACCGGGCGTCCCCTGCACCACACCCGTGTTCACCCCCCGGAAGAATCCACCCGCTTTGGTGCGCAGAAGATCGGTGTCGGCGATGGGAATGTTGTAACGCGCAATCGCGAGATCGAGATTGTTCTCCAAAGCCAGTGCGATCGCATCTTTCAGTGTCAGATACAGCTTGCCATCGCGCACCAACTGATCGATGCGAGATGAATTGGCGAGCGCAGGTGCGGGAACTTTGTCGGGCGCGTAGGGTTTCAGCGGATTGTAAGAATGCGGCATCTGCAAGGTGACGTTCGTTCGCGACTGCGCCCGGGCGAAAATCGAAAGCAGAATCGCAATTGCCATGAAGGTCGCGAGCGTCCTGGTTGCCATGAAAGCGAGTCGCATCATCGCGACTCCACGGCCGTCGGGGACGTGGGCGGCACCGCCGTGTCGCTCGCCAGCCATCCGTCGTGCAACTGCACCACGCGATTTCCGTAGGCGGCATTCGCTTCCGAATGCGTGACCTGCACGATGGTCGTGCCCTGTTGATTCAGTTCGCGGAAGAGTTCCATGATCTCCTTCGCCTGCGAGGAATGCAGGTTGCCGGTAGGTTCGTCGGCCAGCAAAAGCGCAGGCTTGTGCACCACGGCCCGCGCGACGCCAACTAATTGCTGCTGGCCCCCGGAAAGCTGGCTGGGAAACAAGTCTTTTTTGGCGACAATCTGGAACCGGTCCAGCGCATCCGCCAGCAGACTTTGGCGCTGTTTCGCGGGAATGTCTTTGTACGACAGCGGCAGGTCGATGTTCTCGCGCACGGTGAGGTCATCGAGCAGGTGATAGCTCTGGAAAACCATCCCCACATTGCGCTTGGCGAGGTCGGCGCGCTCCTTGCGCTTCATGGGGTGAACTGCCTGCCCGCGAAACCAATATTCCCCGGCCCACGTGTCGTCGAGCAGCGCAAGTACGTTCAGCAGAGACGACTTCCCTGCCCCGGACGGCCCCATGATCGTCACAAACTCTCCCGCTTCGATCGTGAGATTGATGCGGCGCAGAACCCAGCTTTGGCCGGCTCCGGTTTTGTAGGCACGCTCGATATTGTTCAGTCGGATCATTTCCTGTCCTCTTCGCCAGTTACTCGTTCCTCAACGTCGTCATTGGCTCTACCAGCGTGGCGCGGCGCGCCGGCAAGAAACAGGCGAACAACCCTGCCAGCATCATCGTGACCACCACTGTGATCAGAGTCACGGGATCGGTGGCCGAAACTCCGCTGAGTTGGCTGGCCAGAAACCGCGTAAGGCCAAGACTTGCAGCCATGCCAATAAGGACGCCGGTGACGATGAGCACCAACCCCCTCCTCAAAATCAATCGCAGGATTGCTTCGCGAGACGCGCCCAAAGCCAGACGGATCCCGATATCGTGCGTCTTCAACGACACGATGTAGGTCATCACGCTGAAAAGGCCGATGATGGCCAGAAGAAACCCCAGCGAAGCGCACGACGCAAACGCGATGGCAGCGAACCTCGGCTTGTCGTACAGCAATGCATCCAGAAATTCGCTGAACGCGAATGTGCCTCCGCCGATTTCGGATCCGACCAGAACCACATCCGGATCCATTGACCACAGAATCTGCCGCACGTTGTTCGCGATTAAGTTCGGCGGGACCCGGGTCAGCATCGCGATCGACCGGTCCCCAAAGCCCGAGAAAGAAAAGGGCACGTATCCCCTGGGCGTCGTCCTTGCGGGTTCCGAAAATCTCGGATAGTTGTCGTTGAAGTCGATCCCGCGGGAGTCGTTGACCACGCCCACGATCTCGAAATAGGCGTCGCGCGGTGTCTCGGGAATTTTGTCGAATACATTGAATTTGATCTGTTTGCCAATGGGGTCTTCGCCGGCAAAAAATCTGCGCGCCAGATTTTCACTGACAACCGCAACTCTGCGGGCTGATTGAATGTCGTTCTCAGTCAACAGCCGGCCCCTCAGCAAATGCAGATTGAGGGTTGAGAAATAACCTTCACTGCACAATTCCACCTGCGAATTCCACCTGTCCTTGTGAGCTTTGCCGGGGATGGTGACATCGCCGTCAGGCGCGAACAATACCGGCATACCGATCAACTCCGTCTCACTGACAACGCCGGGGATGGTATGCAGTTGTGGGAGCAGGCGCTTGAAAAACTCGACCTTCTCCTCGGCTTTCGCGTATCGCCCTTTGGGAAAGTGGACGTCGGCGGTAAAGATATTCTTCGGCTGCACCCCCAGGTCCACCCGGGTCAGCGCGAAGAAGCTCCTTGCGATCAAGCCCGCACCGGTCAGCAAGATGAGGGACAGAGCTACCTGTCCGACTACCAGGCCGGAGCGAAAGCGGCTGTGTTGGAACACAGCGCCAACGTTCACCCCCGTGCTTGCCAACTTTCTCTGTAGGTCACCGCGGATGATATGGAATGCGGGCGCCATGCCACACAACACGGTCGCGACGAGAGAAATTCCTATCGCGAATAGCAGCACTGGACGGCTCAGCACGATTTCCGATTCCATGGGCAGAATGGACTGCAGGGGTAGAAGCATGATTCCCTTCATCCCGACGTAGGCAAGCAGGCAACCCAACAAGCATCCGGCCATGGCCAGCACCAAACTCTCGGACAAGAGTTGTCGCACAAGCCGGCCCCGCCCTGCGCCCAGCGCAGCCCGCAATGCCATTTCTCTGGTGCGAGCGCTCGCGCGAGCCAGCAGCAGCCCAGCAACGTTACTGCAGGCAATAAAAAGTAAAAGACCGACCGCCGCGAATAGCAGAAAGAAGGTCTGCTTGAAGTTCGCCATGATCAAATCGTTCAGCCACTTCGTGACCACGCGAAACTTTTTTGGATAATCGTCGGGATGCTTGGGCGCGAGTTGCCGGAAGATCACATCCACATCGGCTGCCGCAGTTTCCAGCGTCACACCGCGCTTCAGAATTCCTGTGCCCCAGAAGTACAGCGGATCGTCCACATCCCATTCGAACTTTCCACGGACCGGCTCCGGACGAGTCCAGGAAACCGGCATGTACAAATCAGCCCCCACTGCCTGAAACCGTGGTGGCAAGACCCCGATAATGGTCCGGTTCTTGCCGTTCAGCATCATGGTCTGGCCGAGTACATTCCTGTCCCCGTGGAATTCCTTGTTCCAGAACCGATGGTTGAGCAGAACGACAGGAGGCGCTCCAGATTCCACATCTTGTTGGCCGAACCATCGGCCAAGCAGCGGTGGCACACCCCAAAAGTCCTTCGCCTCCGGAGTCGCCCCCACACCTTTCAGCATGGCGGCCGTATTTCCCTTGGTGTATTTCACGTACCACAGGCCGTAGGCCAGGATGTCCTCGAATGTGTGGTTGCCCTCGCGCAGCGCCTTTACATCGCTGAGCGGAAACATGCCCCGTCCGCCTTTCTCCTCCGTGTCCTCAACCATGATCGCGGTCAATCGTTCGGCACTGCGATAAGGAAATGGATAGAGCACGCCGTTGTACACGATGCTGAAAATGACTGTGGAGGCGCCAATGCCAAGCGCGAGCGTGAGAATGGCGACTGTCGCAAAGCCCGGGCTTCTGTAAAGTTGACGTAAGCCAAAGCGAATATCTCGCAGTAGTCCATTCATCGTTTTCACTCCTCTCGCTAGCTTTCCTTCGCGTGCCGTCTTAGCATGCTCGATCCAAACTCGCTGGGGCGATTCAAAGACGGTGCGGCGTTCCACCTTGGCAATGAATCGATATCCACGCCTCGGTAGGGTCTCGACAAACTTGGGCTCCGTTGCAGAGTCTCCCAGTGCCTCCCGCAGCCGGTTCACGGCGGCGTTCAACCCGTGATCAAAACTCACAAACGTGTCACTCGGCCACAAGCGCGCGCGAAGTTCATCTCGAGTGATCAGTTCACCCGAGCTTTCGAGCAACATCTCCAGAACGACGAAGGGCTGCCCAACGAGTTTGATCCGGGTGCCATCCCTCCAGAGTTCGTGGGTGTGCAGATCCGCTTCGAATGGGCCGAAGCGAACTCGCTCGAATCGTCTCCTCGGAACCGGCCCAGCCTCAGACGCAGGCCGTTTCGTCCGTAACCTGCGCCACGCATTCCGCAGCTGTTCGATTCCTGGCATCACAATGTCACCTCACTCGTAACGCAGGGCAACAATAGGATCGACTCTTGCGGCACGGAATGCGGGAATCACGCTAGCCAGTAGCGCGACCATGGCCAGCACGGTCGCCACGGCGAGGAACGTCGTCGGGTCGGTCGAACTCACCCCGTAAATGAAGCTCGACATCACACGCCCCAGCGCCAGGGCGCCAGCGGCGCCAATCGCCACGCCCAAGAATGTGGGCTTCATGCCCTCCACCACGACCATGCGAAACACATCGGCAAGAGTCGCGCCCAAAGCGAGGCGAATGCCGATTTCAGGGACGCGGCGCCGCACGCTGTACGAGAGAACGCTGTAGATCCCGATTGCGGCCAGCACAAGGGCCAGCCCGGCGAAGGCTCCGAGCAAAAGAAGATTGAAGCGCTGCTGCGATAAGGAGTTCGCCACCAACTCCTCCATGGTCAGCACATCGCGCACCGGAATTTCACGATCCACATTCTGGACAACACTCGCCACCGGCGAGATCAGGCTCTTCGGATTGGAGGCCGATCGAACAACCAGTGTCATCGGGCCCGACTGGAATTCCCCCACGGCTGACGGTGCATCTTGCGCGAGCGGGTAGTAGAGCATCGCTGCAGGACGTTTCTGATCGAGACTGTCTCCCTTCACGTCGCCGATTACGCCCACAATTTCACGCGGCGCTCCTTTGGAGAAGGTCAGCCCGATGTGCTTGCCGAGCGGACTCTCGTTTGGCCAGAACTGGTGAGCCAGTGATGCGCTGATCAGCGCCACCGGTGGTCTGCCGGCAATGTCGGAACTGTTGAAATCTCGTCCGCTCAGAAGCGGAATGCGCAGCGAATCCACGTATCCGGCGCTGATGGCGCGAACGTCGACCTCGGGTTGTTCCGACATCGGCAGCGTAGGATAGCCCTCCACGGCGATCGGTTGATGCGAACCCCCGTCGCCCATCGGCACGTTGTCAATAATTCCTGCCGCCACCACACTCGGCAAAGTGCGTACGTTCTCGAGCACGCGGTCGAAAAATGCAACTTCCTGCTGAATACTCGAAAATTTCGCCCGCGAAACGGCAACCGTCTGTGTAAGCACCCCACTCGACTCGAATCCTGGATTCACTTCACGCAGGACCTTGAAACTTCGAATCAGCAGGCCCGCGCCCACGAGAAGGATCAGAGACAGTGAAACTTCGACCACAACCAGGATGTTGCGCGTGCGATTGCCGCCCGAATCCGTATCGGTTCGCCCCAAACCCTGTTTCAGAGCCTCATTCACATTCGCACGGCTGAGGTGAAGCGCCGGCAGGATTCCAGCAATGATTCCCGTACATAGCGAAACCAGGACTGTGAAAACCAGAACCTTCAGATCGAGTCCCACGTCGACCGAGTGCGGAACTTTATCGGCGAGGAATGCCATGATTAGCCTTACTCCAGAGTGAGCGTAGGCAAGTCCGAGAGCACCCCCGATGAGAGCCAGCAGAACGCTCTCCACCAGCACCTGGCGCACAACCCGGGCCGAAGAGGCGCCCAGCGCACTTCGTATGGCGATCTCTTTCTGACGACTGAAGGTCTTAGCCAAGGAAAGATTGACGACATTCACGCACGAGATCAGCAGGATGAATCCCACAGCTCCCAGAAGTACCAGCAGTGCAGGACGAACGTCGCTGACAAGATCGTCGTGCAAGGGGACGACCACAGCGCCCCAGCCTCGGTCATCCTCGGGATATTGCTGCTCCAGTCGATTCGAAATGGTGTTCATTTCGGCCTGCGCTTGCTTCAGTCCAACACCGTCCTGGAGGCGACCGATCACCATGTAATGATGTTCGCCGCGAATGGATTTTTCCTGATCTGTCCAGGCCATCGGCGTCCACATCTGGGCAAAATCCGGCATGCGGAAATTGGCTGGCATGACCCCCGCAACAAGGAAGCTGGCGCCATCCAACTTGATGTAGCGCCCCACAATGTTGCGGTTCGAGGCAAAGTGATCCTGCCAGAAACGGTGGCTGAGCAGCACGACGTTCCCATGCCCGGGCTGATCCTCGTCAGCGGTGAACACCCGGCCAATCATCGGTTGCGTACCCAGCGTCGAGAAGAAGTCCGCCGAAACCGAGGTGGAGTCGACTTGCTCAGGCTTATCCCCACCCGTGAAAGTGAAAGGATGGTAGCTGAAGATCGCCATCTTCTCGAAAACGTGGTTCTGACCGTGCCAGTCGATATAGTTCGCGGCAGAGACCGAAAAGCGTGGCATTCCCGGAAAACTTTTTTGCGGCGGCACGTGCCACACCGCCATCAACCGGTCGGCTTTGTGATAGGGCAGCGGACGGAGAAGAATCCCATTCACCACGCTGAAGATAGCGGTGTTCGCGCCGATGCCCAGCGCCAGAGTAATAACCGCGATGGCAGTGAAGGCAGGGCTTTTCCGTAATTGCCTGACTCCGTAACGTACGTCTTGCCATAGTCCATTCATGAAATCCTCACTCGTAACGAAGCGCGTCGACGCTGTCCCACGGATTTTTGTGCAAGAGACGGAGACAATAGCGAGCGTTCTGCGTCAGGGTCTTCATCGTGCGGCACCCGGGTGATTCCGGCCGTAGGCGTTTTCTGGTTTGAAGACTTTGTTAGGCGTTCAGGCGCTCGCCTCTTGCATCAGCCTCTTCAATTCCTCTTCCGCCACGACCTTCCCATCGAAGAGGTGCACCTCCCGTTGCGCGTGACGTGCAAAACGCGGATCGTGCGTGACCATGCAGATGGTGGCTCCTTCGCGGTGTAGTTCCTGCAGTAACCCCATAACGGCCTCGCCATTGCGCGAGTCCAGATTTCCGGTGGGCTCATCGGCCAGTAGTATGGAAGGTTTGCCGCTGAGAGCTCGTGCCACGGCCACGCGCTGCTGCTGACCACCTGAAAGTTGCGAGGGATAATGCCGGACGCGATGCGCCATGCCCACGCGCTCCAGCGACTCCATCACCCGCGCCTTGCGCTGCGCGGCGGGCATCTTCTGGCGATACGTGAGCGGCAGTTCGACATTCTCATACACCGTCAGATCGCCAATCAGGTTGAAGCTCTGGAAGATGAACCCGATCTCCTGGTTGCGGATGCGCGACCGCTCGCCGAAATCGAGGTTCTCGACGGTCCGCCCATTCAGCGTGTAGCGTCCAGAACTGGGCGTGTCGAGCAGGCCGATAATCGACAACAAAGTCGATTTGCCGCAGCCCGACGGCCCCGACATGGCGACGTACTCGCCCTTGTTCACCGACAAGTGAATTCCCGACAACGCATGCGTCTCAATCTCGTCGGTGTAGAAGACCTTGGTGAGGCCCTCAATTTGAATCAGCGGCTGTGCTGTGTCTTTCATCTGACTCCTCGTGCTTGGCTAGTCGAGCCGAACTCGTTCGTTGCTGTCCCAGCGCGACATGTCCGAGAGAATGACCGTGTCGCCCTCTTTGAGCCCGTCCATCACCTGGATTGAATTCACCGATGCCCTGCCCACCTTCACCGCGACGCGCGAAGCCTCCTTGCCGTCGGCGCTAAGCCGGAAGAGACTAATCGTGCTGTTCTCCTGACCCACAGCCGGGCGTCCGACATAAAGAATGTTGTCGAGCCGCTCGAGATCGATGGTTCCATCGACGCTCAGGTCGGGACGCGCTCCCTTGGGCAACTCCCCACTGAGTTTTACGTCAACCGTCACCGTTCCGTTCTGTACGGCGGGATCGACGCGCATCACGGTACCGCCGACCACTCCATTGTGAGTATCGATAGCCGCAGGCTCACCGATCTGCACGTCGCGTGCCTGCGTCTCCGCAATCTTCAGAGTCGCCATCAGGTGATCAGGCTCAACCACCTTAGCCAGCATGGTGCCCGGCGAAACGTGCTGTCCGACTTGCAGAGGCAAATCCACCAGCACACCATCGATGCCAGCCCGCACTTTGAGAGCATCCAATTGCTTTTGCTTGAGTTGCGCAAGGGTGCGCATTTGATCGACCTTCGCCTGCTGCTGTGCCATCTGCGAATCGATCGCCTTTTCGTTGGAGCTCAAGCGCTGACCTTCCAGATCATTGCGGGTAGTCAGTTCGTCCGCCTTCTCCTTCGAGGACTTGTAAGCCAGCCCCGAAATCACTCCGAGATCGTAGAGCGCCTTATCAGTGTCCGCCTGCCGGTGAGCCTGCGCGTGGTCGGCGCTGACCGTAGCCGCCCCCGCCTTCTGATTCATTAACTCGCTCTCGAGTTTTACGCGCAGACTCTGGTACTCCGCGACCGCAGCCTTTAACTGCAACTGCGCATCGACAGCAGCCTGCTCCGTCTGCGGATTGCTCATCTCAAGCAGGATGGTGTCGGCCTTCACCTGCGACCCGGGCAGCATGCGGATGCGAACGACCGTAGCTTCTGTCTCGGCGGGAATCTGGCGGACGGAATCCTGCGCAGGGATCAGCGACCCAGGCCCGCGCACCTGGCGCAACATCGAACCGTGCTTCACGGTGTCGGTCCAAACGGTGCTTCGTTCGACCGAAGGCGCCGCCGGCTTAAGGCGCGAGACAGCAAATGCCACTACAGCTACGCACAGAACCACAATCGAGCCGATCACCGTCTGGCGACGGCGCTTCTGAACCTTAAACTCTGGGCGGGCAATATCCATCGTGTAGGCTATGGCACGTGGCGAGCCATCGCAGCGAGCGCAGCAAAGTCTTTAGAAAACAGATTTTAGAGAGGAGGAAGAACTTCAGAGGTTAGCCGATCCCGTTCCGAAGTGAACACCACTGTCCAGTAGTGGACAGTGGTGCAACAAAGCAAGCCACCGGCTTCGCCTCAAAGCGTCATGCTACAGTAGCTTACGAGCCTCAGCCCGGGTGGCGAAATTGGCAGACGCACGGGACTTAAAATCCCGAGTCCCTAACGGGACGTGCGGGTTCGATTCCCGCCCCGGGCACCAGCCATGGCTCACTCTTCCACTCGATATGGGGCGCTATGCAACCGGATGCCGAGAAACTACGGGCTTTCGCAGAACGCTATACCGCAGCCTGGTGTAGCCAAAACCCCGAGAGCGTGGCTGCGTTCTTTTCGCCCAGCGGTTCGCTGTCTGTCAACGGCGGAACTCCGGCCGTAGGCAGAATAGAAATCGCCGAACTCGCTCGGTTTTTCATGACCGCGTTTCCCGACCTGAAAGTTGCTATGAACGATCTCCGAATTCAGCCTGACAGTACGGAGTACCACTGGACCCTGACAGGCACAAACAGTGGTCCGGGAGGAAAAGGACACAAGGTTCGGGTCAGCGGCTTTGAAAAATGGTGTATCGGGTCCGATGGCTTGATTGCGTCTTCCCGAGGCCACTTCAACGCGGCCGAGTATCAGCACCAACTGGAGCACGGGATCTAGCTCAACTGCCCCGCTCTTCTTAACTTTTGAACGCCTTCTGAATAAGCGTGTACCGCGCGGCCCCTACCATGCCGGTATAATCGTTCAGAACAATCTTCACCGGAATATCGTTGAGCAATCCTTGCATGCGGCCCTTCGCCAGGAATGACTGCATGAAGGTCGGTGCTTTCATCAATGGCAGAATCTTCGCTGCGATGCTACCGCCGATAAAAATCCCGCCAGTGCTCATGAAGGTCAGTGCGCAGTCTCCGGTCTGCGAGCCGTAAACTCCTACGAAGATCGATAGTGTTTTTTCGCAGATGGGCGCCTTTTTCTCGAGCGCCAGTCGCGAAATCAGGGCCGGACCGTCTGGAGCCTTCCCCATCTCCTCTTTCACCCAATCGGGCTCCTGCTCTTTTCCCGTGTCACGCAGAAATTCGTAGATGCTCTTGATGCCCGGTCCCGAAAGCACACGCTCGCAGCTCACGCGGCCGTGCTTCTTGTGCAGGTACTGCAGAAGTTCGATTTCCAGTTCGTTGCCCGGCGAGAAGCTACTGTGTCCCCCTTCACAGGCAAACGGATGGTGACGGAACCCATCCCAATAGAGACCGGCCACCCCCAAACCTGTTCTCGCGGAAATTACAGCGCGATTGCCAATCGCATCTTCGTGGCCTTCGCTCAACGTGACGAAGTCCTTGGACTCCAACCCGTCAATGCCGTAAGCATAAGCTTCGAGATCGTTGATCAGCCCGACCGACTTGAGTTTGAGCAGGCCGGCCAGTTCGTCGGCGTCAATCGTCCAGGCCAGGTTTGAGATCTTGCACGTCTTTCCTCGTACGGGTCCGGCCACGCCGAAACATGCGCTGTGCACCGGGATACCCTCAGTCTTCACGAAGTTCGAAATGATGTTCGGCAGGCTGCTCTCCTGCTGGCTGAGGTACGTCTTCTCAACCACGGTGTTGAGCCGGTTGCCTTCGTTTTCGAATGCGGCGAGGCGGGTCTTGGTTGCGCCAATTTCACCTGCGAGAATCATGCTTCGATGTTCCTCCATTCACGCTCGTCGCGCAGCATCAGATCGTCCGCTTCCTTGGGACCCCACGTGCCCGCGGCATAATTCGGAAATTTCCGGGGAGGCAACACTTTCCACACGTCGAGCACCGGATCGACCACCCGCCACCCCGCCTCCACCATGTCGGCCCGCTGGAACAGCGTCGCATCTCCACTCATGCAGTCGTAGATGAGAACCTCGTAACCGGTGTAGGCCTCGGCCTTGAAATATTTCGTGTACTCGAAACTCATGTCGACCGACCCCACCCGCAGGATGGGCCCAGGAATCTTCGCGCCGAAGCTCAGCGAGATCGCCTCCGCCGGCTGAATCTGGATCACCAGCTGGTTGGCGTGAAGCTTCTTGATCGGCCCGTGCTGAAAAATCTCAAAGGGCGTCGTCTTGAAATGAATCGTAATCTCGGTATGCCGCTCCGCCAGCCGCTTGCCCGTTCGTAGGTAGAACGGCACTCCCGCCCAGCGCCAGTTGTCGATGTTCAGCTTCAATGCCGCGAAGGTTTCCGTGCGCGATTCCGGAGACACACCCGGCTCGGTGCGATATCCCGGCACGCGCTGGCTCCCGATCGTACCCTCTCCATACTGCCCACGCACCGTCTTCTGCAGAACGTCTTCTGAATCCAGCGGCTTGATCGCGTGCAACACCTTGGCCTGCTCGTTACGCACCGCATCCGCCTGAAACGAGATCGGCGCTTCCATGGCGATCAGGCTGAGCAACTGCATCACGTGGTTCGGCACCATATCGCGCAACGTTCCGGCATTGTCAAAGTATCCGCCACGCTGCTCGACTCCCACGGTTTCAGCATTCGTAATCTGCACGTGATCGATGTATCGGCGGTTCCAGATGGGTTCGAAGATCGCGTTATCGAACCTGAACACCATGATGTTCTGCACCGTTTCTTTGCCCAGATAATGATCGATGCGGTAGATCTGGTTTTCCTTCAGCACTTGCTTGATCTGCGTATTCAGCGCCTTGGCTGACTCCAGGTCCGTGCCAAAAGGTTTCTCGATCACCACCCGGCGCCACTGGCCTTCGTCTTCCACAGCCAGCCCGGCGACTCCCAGTTGTTGCACGATGGTCGCAAAGAATTTGGGCGCGGTAGCCAGATAGAACAGGCAGTTCCCGCCGGTTCTAAATTCCGACTCGAGTTGCTTAAGCAGTTGTGCCAGCGATGTGAAGTTCTCCGGCTCGCTGAATGATCCGCGGTGAAAGCGCAGGCGCTGCGAAAACCAGTTCCACGTGTCGCCCTGCCGGTCGCCAGCGGTCAGGAACTGCGTGACCTGCGTCCGGAACTGCTCTTCCGTCAGGTCATCGTGCGCCGTTCCCACCACGACAAAATCTTTCGGAAGCAGTCCCGCCTTGGCCAGGTTGAACAACGACGGGATAAGCTTGCGCATCGTCAGATCGCCGGATGCGCCGAAGATGACCATTGCGCACGGGCCCGCAGCTTTCCCGGGTGTTGCCAGAACACCGTCCGCTCCCGCCGTCACGCTTGCCGACATGGATTACCAGCCCTCTGGAATTGGAATGACAGGAAGTCTTGGGACGGAATTGTAGGCGAGTCCTAAAGCAATTGACAGCCCGCAGCGGTGGAAATCCGGAAGACCAATGACTTCGCGGACCTGGATTAAACGCTGCCCTTCCTCATCTCGTCCATAAGAAAGTCGCACGATCGCATGCACAGGGCCATGATGGTGAGCGTCGGATTCTGGCAGGGATTCGACGGAAACCCCGCCGCATCCATCACGAACACATTCTTCACATCATGCGTCTGCTGAAACTGCGTGAGCACGGATTTTTTCGGATCATTTCCCATGCGGGCGATGCCGGCTTCGTGCACGGCCCACCGGCCGCGCGGAGGATCCGCATAGGTGTGAACGTTCTTCGCGCCACCCGCCTCCAGCAGTTCACCTGCGCTGGCCGCGATGTCCTTGATCATGGCGGTCTCGTTCGGTCCGTTCGACATGTGAATGCGAAGCACCGGGATGCCAAACGCGTCGACCTTATTCTTATCGATCTCGACAAAGTTGTCCCACCGGGGAAGTACCTCGCCGAAGCCAGTTACGCTGACCTGACTTTGTGGCTCGCGCAACGATTTCTTGTAAGCCTCGCCAAACCCGGAAGCCGTCCAGTTGAAATCGATTTGCGTATCGCCTTCGAAACCGTAGCCGCGCACAAAATCCTTCGATTGCGGTCCGTCTTTCAAGTTGCGGAAGCGGGGTACATAGAATCCCACTGGACGATGCGGCCCGCCCAGCGTCGGCTTGGCGTCGAACGACGGCATCTCTCCGCTACCTCCGGCGCTGCGAATATGCGCTGTGAAGTAGTGTCCAAGTACGCCACTTGAATTTCCCAAGCCGCTTGGATGCCGCGTAGTCGCCGAATTCAGCAAGATGCGCACGGACTCCTGCGCCTGCGCACATAGAACAACGGCGCGAGCATTGACTTCATGCTGCTCCTTCGTATTGCGATCCACGTAGAGAACACCGCGGGCCTTGTTGCTGCCCTGATCCATCAATACCTTGTGAGCCATGGCATTCGATATCAGCGTGCAGTTTCCCGACTTCACCGCGTCCGCCACGGTAGTGAAAGCCGAGTTAAAGTACGACCTAGACTGGCAACCGCGCTCGCAAGGCCCACAGTAGTGGCAGGCGGCGCGTCCCTTCAGCGGGCGCGTTAGATTAGCCGACCGCGCCGGTGTCACGGTCCAGCCCAGTTTCTGCTTCGCACGATTCCGCAGTTGACTTTCCTGGCAAGTCAAGGGCATGGGCGGCTGAAACTTGCTGTCCGGAAGATGGCTCAGCCCCTCGGCCTGCCCGCAGATCCCGACATATTCCTCGACCAGATCGTAGTAAGGCTCAATGTCCTTGTAGGTGAGGGGCCAGTTCTCGCCGTGGCCATCGTGGCTCGCCGCCTGGAAATCGAAATCACTGAAGCGCAGCGACACGCGTCCCCACACATTGGTGCGTCCGCCTGTCATGCGCAAACGGCCCAGCCAGTGGAAGGGCTTGTCGTCTGGCGTGCTGTAAGGCTCGTCGAGATCGTTGCAGAACCAGTCGTAGTTGTACTCAGTACAAATGTCGAAGCCTGTCTGGATGGGCCGCGTCTTCTTGACGATCGATGACGCCAGGTCGCGATACTTCAGGTCGAACAGCGGCTTGTGCTCGGTGAAATTGCTGTTCGACTGCGGGCGTCCCGCCTCGAGCAGCGCCACTTTCAGCCCCGCCTCGGCAAGCCGTTTGCACGCCCAACCGCCGGACGCACCTGAGCCCACCACGATGACATCGAATGTTTGCATGCTATCGGTCATTCCCAATCAAGTCCCTTGAATTTCGTAGCGCCGGCATCTTGCCCTCGCCGTGGCGGGCGGGACGCCTGCCGGACTGCCAGCGAAGCGGCGGCGCTACCAAGCCCACAATTACTGGTGCCCGTCGCCATGCTCGCATTCTGCGGGACCCTCGAAATAATAGTCGTCGTTCCACCCCAGTTCGCGCAGTCCAGCTTCCGACGAGTAGTAAGTGGCGACGATCCATCCCTTCAAATTTTCGAAGTGGTCGCGGAGATTGGGCGCGCCCGTGAGCGGAGTTCGCACATTCAGTTTCCACCCGGGAGCATCGTCATCATGTTCGGCATGAGGCGGCTCCTGCTCGGCACAAAAGGCAAGCACTTCGTCGATCTGGCTTGGCGACAGCTTTGCCATCTCCGAGTGGAACTGTTTCGTCGCTTGCCTGTCGAGCGCAGTCAGTGCGGCAATCAACAACTTGCGGTTTTCGTCGGTTTCGACCGTCATCAGAAGATCGATCACGCGATTCACACGCGCCGCACCCGCGCCCGGCAGTATGCGCTCGGAGATGGCGATCAACTCATCATTCTGTTCGGCGCTCAGCAATTGCGGAGTCCAGTTCGCCGCGTCGTCACCCGCTGGCAGCGACGCAAGCCTCGACAGGTGCCGCGTCACTGGATGAGCGCTCGCGGCCAGTGGCCCCACCAAACTCGCGCCAATCCCGGCGAACACGCGTTGCAGAACTTCGCGCCGGGTTAGGCGTTTCTGCGGCTCAGAGGAGGAAGAAAGTATGGGCAGGGCTGGGCTTGAATTCATCAACTTTCCTGGCGAGCTCCCGGGTTCTTTCGTGCCAAAATCTTACGACTTCGCATCGCTGAAATATCCGCGCACCACGCGCGCGTAGTCTGCGACGGCAATCTCAGGATCCTCAAGCTCCGGATGCCATACCTTCTCCCACTCAAAGCAGTAGAACCCCTCGTACCCGGCAGCACGCAGCAGTTCAACTTGCTTGCGCACAGGAATGTTGCCCCTGCCCGTGAGAACGTACTTGCGGTCCGGGCCTTCTCCTACCGCATCTTTCAGATGCGTGTGATGAATCCAAGGAAGAAGCGCCTTCAACGTGACTTCCGGGCCCTCGTTAGAAGTGCAGTACGTGTGGAACGCATCCCACAACAGACCGACATGCTTGGAATCTGCGCTAGTCAAAACTTCCTTCAGCGCCGCTGCCGCTGTAAAGTCGTCATGCGACTCGATCAGCACCGTCACATTCTTTGTTCCGGCATACTCTCCCAGCTCATGCAGCCCGTCAGACACTCGCTTCTTCAACTCAGCATCGGGAGTCACTGGCTTGGCGGAATCCGAACTCTTGCCAAAAACACGGATGTACGGTGCATTCAATTGAGACGCCAGGTCGATAAAGCGTCGCGCATCAACCATCCCTTTCGTGCGTTTGTCCGCGCCCGGCTCTCCCACCTCCGTGGAACTGCTCACGCAAGCGATTTTCAAGTCATGTGACTTGATCTGCTGCAGCGTGTCTTTGATGCGATCGGGCGCGAACACCGGATGCGAAGGCAGGTCCATGCTTCCCTGCAACCCGCGAAGTTCCACCGCGGCAAATCCGTTCTGCGTGGCGAAGTCCAGAACCTTCGTGAAATCCCAGGCAGGGCAGGCTAGCGTCGAGTATGCGATGGGCAGCCGTGCCGCAGTGGGCGGCTGCGCAAACGCCGCAGATGCGGCCGCGAACGAAACAGTCTGGATGAAAGTACGGCGTGTGGTCTTCATGAGATTTCCGCCTGCCTGTGTCAGTTGCCTGGTGCGGCCTTCCAATAAGCCTGATGCCCAATGTAATCATCGTCGGCAAGATTCGCAATAATCAATCGCCGCAACTCCAGCGGATTAATTTCCCCCTGGTGCTTGTACACCACTTCGCCATCCGGACGAATCAGCATCGTGTACGGCACGGCCGCGTTCCAGTCCGAATCGAAAGCGCCCAGCAGCGCATAAATATCGGTGGAACCCAGCAGCAGATTGTGGCTGGTTGCATGTTCTTTCTGCAGCGCCGCCAGCACGCCAGCCCGCTCATCGGGATAGTTGATACTGACCGTGACCAGATCAAAAGCCCGATGGCCGTACATGCGATACATCGTTTCGAGATCGGGCAGTTCCTTGAAGCAAGGACCGCACCACGTCGCCCAGAAGTTGACCAGCACTAGTTTGCCCGTTGAATTCTTGCGCAATGCTTTCAGATCGTCGGCGCTGGCGGCCTTCACGTCCACTGGCTTGCTCTCGATCTCGGCAAGCTCTTCTTTGCGCCCCTCCTCTTTATATATCCACTTGGTGGAGCACCCGAGCGAGGGGGTCTTCGGGACTTTCACAGTCTGGCCCGCAAGCAAGGCGTCGATCGCGTTCCGCGCATCTTTCACCGTCACCAGGGGCTCCCGCGGATTGTTATCGACACGCCCCTCATAACGCAGCTTCCTCTCCTTATCAAAGATGAAGAGATGCGGGGTTGCCGAAGGTCCGTATGCGCTCGCCACTTTCTGTGTTTCCCCGTCGTACAGATACGGAAAGTTGAACTTGCGGTACGCGGCGCGCGTTTTCATGTCGTCGAACGAGTCGCCCACGTCGGTGTATCCCATTTCATCGAGGCGCACGGCATTGGGGTTGTTCGGTTCGATCGCGACCAGCATCACACCCCGATCCTTGTAGTCCGCTACCAGCTGTTTGATCCGGCTCTCGTACAGCTGCGCCGTCGGACAGTGATTGCAGGTAAACGCGATCACCAGCACCTTGCTCGCGGCGTAATCCTTCAGGCAATGGTTCTGCCCGTCAATTCCCTGCAGGCAGAAATCTGGAGCGGGGCTTCCGATCGCAAGCGTCGGGGGACCTTCTTCATCACAGAAAGAAGGCAGAGCGAAGACCAGCACGACAAGGCCGAATGCATAAAGAAGACACCGCGACATATGGCTAGCTCCAGGTTGACTTCCCTGTCTTTCCAGTATTGAATCGTTTTATCATCAAATTGTAAATACAATGAGAGGACTTGGGACCGTGGACGAAATCGCTGTCGCCCTCGCCATCCTGTCATGTCTGCTGATCGGCCAGCCAGCCGTTGCCCAGCAGAAATCCAAAATCAACCCAAAACCGGCGGCATCCGTAGCCGCCGTTCGCGTCGACACCAACCCGCAGCACGTTCTGAACTCGTTCGATCCTGACCGCGCCCTGGGCAGTTCCGTCGACGTGCTGTCGCACTCCGGCATCGACAAGGTCTACACCCCGCACATCCTGCAGGAGTCGCTCTCCGCCGGTTGGGGCCCGATCACCTACCGCAACAACACCGAACTCCGCATGGCCGCCTGGCACTGGACCGAGAACGGCTCCTGGAGCGATCCCGAGCACAAGAGCGGCTACTTTACCGGCAGCACTGAACTCAAAGAGCCGACCCGCTACATCCTTGCCTACGCCCTCCCGCATCGCGGGTTCTCCACCAGCGGCGACCGCCCGGCCCAGGGACCGAATCTCACCTACTGGAAGAGCAATCCGTATCTCACCAGCAAGTTCACGAGAGAAAGCGACGCGCTGCATCCGCAATGGGTGATCGTCGATTTGCGTGCGCCCAAGCCGGTGAACGCCGTTCGCATCGCATGGGAGAATCCCTTCGCCAAGGCCTACCAGGTGGAGTACTGGGTAGGCAAAGACGCGCTCGACTTCGATCAGGGCCCCGAAGGCGAGTGGAAGGTCTTCCCTTCCGGAGACATCGCGAACAATGCCTGGCGGCGCCGTCACATTGACCCTCGCGCCGCAACCCGTGACCACGCGGTTCGTGCGCGTGCTCGATGACGGAGTCCTCGAACACCTGCGACGAACACGGATCGCAAGACGTACGCAACTGCGTCGGCTACGCCATGCGCGAGCTGCAGGCCGGCACCGTCGATTCAGGCGGGACGTTCACCGACGCATCCGCTGGGACCACCGGAGAGGCAGCCCCTGTCTTCGGCTCCTCGTCCATCGATCCCTGGCATTCCGAGTCCGACGTCAACAACACCGGCAACTACCAGCACACCGGCTTCGATCTCTTCTTCACCAGCGGCATCACCAACAATTTGCCCGCCATGATTCCGGTCACCATGCTCTACGGAACTCCCGAAGACTCCGCCGCTCAGATCGCTTACATCGAGAAGCGCGGCTATCCCATCGGCTACATCGAGATGGGAGAGGAGCCCGACGGCAAGCACGCCATGCCCGAGGACTACGGCGCGCTCTACATCCAGTGGGCCGACGCGCTCCACAAAGTCGATCCCAAGCTCAAGCTCGGCGGTCCAATCTTCGAAGGCGTAAACGAAGACATCCGTGTCTGGCCCGACGCGCAAGGCCGCACTTCCTGGATGGGACGCTTCGTCGCCTATCTGAAATCACATGGCCACCTCAACGACCTCGCCTTCGTCTCGTTCGAGCACTACCCTTACGGGCAGCACTGCAACATCACCTGGAAGAATCTCTACGTCGAACCCAAGCTGATGAAGGGCATCCTGAAAGTCTGGCGCGACGACGGCGTGCCCGCGAATGTTCCCCTGATGGTCACCGAAAGCCACCTCGCCGCATCACTTACCGGACCAATGAGCACGATTTTCGCCGGCCTCTGGCTCGCGGACAACATCGGCTCGTTCTTCGAGGGAGGCGGCGCGGCGTTCTACCACTCTCCCATCCAGCCACAACCAGTACAGGACAGTTGCCTCGGCCCCGCGTCCTGGTCGAACTTCGTCACCGACAAGGACTACAACATCACCGGCTACACCTCGCTCTACTTCGCCGCTCACATGATCAACCGCGAATGGGTGCAGCACCGCTCCGGAACTCATCAGATGTTTCCTTCTTCCGTAAGCGTGAAAGACGCAGACGGCAATGACCTCGTGACGACCTACGCAGTCCGCCGTCCCGACGGCAACTGGTCGCTGATGCTCGTGAACCGCGACGAAATCGAACCCCATGCGGTGCGTGTGGAGTTCGCCGCAGCTGGCACGCGTGCAGGATTCTCGGGCCCCGTAACCGTCACGACCTTCGGCACTGAACAATACGAATGGAAGCCCGATGGTATCAACAGCCACGCCGATCCGGATGGGCCTGAAGTCGGTTCTCAGGTGAATGCGAACCGCAACACGATATTCACGCTACCCAAGGCATCGATTACAGTATTGCGCGGGAAGATCAAGCACCCTTAAGTTCGGAGATCTTCCTCCGTGACCCTCAGTGCCCTCTGTGGTTAAACGGTTTTTCATAACGGCTCAAATGAAGGACGGACGCCCATGAAACTAGCGTGCTCCCTGCTGATTGCGTTCTGCAGCATGTCGCTCTCACTCGCCGCGCAGGTCCTGCCTAAGCCCGATCGCCAGGTCGCCATCACCATCGACGATCTCCCCGCCGGTGCCGCCGGCTTCATGACCGCAGACGAAATCACCAGCATGACCACGAAGCTTCTAACGACCCTTCGCGATCAGAAAGTCCCGGCCGTCGGCTTCGTGAACGAAAAGAAGCTCTATAAAACCGGCGAGGTGGACGCCCGCATCGGCGCCCTGCGCTTGTGGGTCGACTACGGATTCGAGTTAGGCAACCACACCTACAGCCACGCGTCCCTGAATCGGGTCAGCCTGCAAACTTGGGAAGACGAAGTCATTCAAGGCGAGAGCGTCACCCGCCTTCTCCTCGCCGAACACAAGATGACGCTGCGCTACTTCCGGCATCCCTACCTCGACACGGGCCGCGATCTGGCCACGCGCCGCAAAGCCGAAGAATTTCTCACCCAGCGCGGCTACCACATCGCCCCCATCACCTTCGACGCCTGGGACTGGATGTACGCGCCCGTCTACGACGACGCCAAGAAGCGCGGCGACACCAAGCTGCAGGACGACCTGGTGAAAAGCTATCTCTCTTACAGCGACTCCGTCTTCGCTTACGACGAGCAACTCTCCAAGCAGATTCTGGGTTACGAACCCAAGCAGATCATCCTTCTCCACGGCAACAATCTCGAGGCCGACCACATCGGAGAACTCCTCGAAGTCTTTCGCAAGCGCGGATACCGCTTCATCACACTCGAAGACGCGCTAAGCGACCAGGCCTACGCACTCCCCGACACCTACGTCGGCGAAGAAGGGACGGGCTGGCTCGATCACTGGGCCATCACCATGGGCAAGCCTCCACAGGGAGCCCCGGAGTTTCCGCAGTGGGTGATCGACCGCGCAAAGGCGCTCCACCACCCGCAGCCTTAGCGGGTTTGAGCAATAACCTTAGCCAGTTTGAGCAATGAAGTAATTGAGTAGTGGACTAAGGCAATGGCAGAATTGCGCGTTTGCTCCCAAGCCTGTCATTCTGAGCGAAGCGAAGGACCTATGCGCTCGGAGGGCAGCGCCACCCGCGCAACGCCTTGTACTAAAGACGGGAAGGGCCCGACTTCAGTCGGGCCAATTAGCTGCTTCGCGACTGCCGGCTTCAGCCGCTGAGGTGAGCTTCTGCTACAGCGCTCCCTACTCTCCGCGCGCCGACACCGCCATCAAAAACCACGACGCATGCGGAAGCCACTGCTCCTGCCAGCGCCAGTCGTTGTCCGCCCCGGTCTCGGTGTATTTCAAGTCAAAGTCGATATCGTCCTCGTCCTTGAACCCGCTGGTGATTCCATTCGAAATCCCGCCCGGCGAATTCGTAAATTCCCACGAATCAAAAAACATGTATTGCGGATTGTTCCGTCCCACGCCGTACATCATCGACGAGTCAAAAGGATTCAACCCAAGAATCCAATTGATCTGATCCAGCGCAAACGCCCGCAGCTTCTTCTGAAATTCGGGATCGTCCGGAAACTGCTTCGCGGCCAACTGCGCCGCCGTCGCCAGCGAAGCCAGCCGCGCATTTTCGCCCTGCCACCACGGTGCCGCATCGCTATTGTGCGGAAAGAAAAAGCTCGTCTTGCGATGCCCGTCCTTGTCCTGCACCAGTTCGCGCGCGTAATCGAACGGATTCGTCACTTCCGCGTTCCATGCGAGCTGCGCGTTCAGCGACTTCTTTACCACCTCCAAAACTTCTCCCTTGGTCTTCGGATCGGCAATCTCCGCGTAATACAGCAGGCTCACCACGGGCAATCCCGCATCCGAGGCATGAAAGAACGGACGATCGTGATCGTCCGCCCGCCAGTAATCGTGAAACTCGCCACTCGAGATCGAGCCGTCTCCATCAAGCTCCGAGCCCGGCGATCCGACCGCCGCTTTGTACTCGGCTTTCTTGGTGGCCCGGTACAATTCGGTCGCCGCCGCCAGCGCGCAATAGTCATCCACGATGTTGTCTTTACCATCGTTGGTCATGCGCGCATTGTTCTTCTCCAGATACTCGAAGCCGTCCTCGGCCGCCTTGAGATAATCCGCATTCTTGAACTCACCGGAGAACGAATTGCTACTCGCCATCGCCAGAACCGCAATCGCCATCCCACCGCCAGATCGATAACTCACTTCATACTCACGATCGTTGCTGGCCTGCTGCACCATGTCCGTGGGCGCCTTATCCTTCGACTGAAAGATGCCGTACTTCTTCATCTCGCCAGATACCTTCCGCTCTTCCGCCTTCTGATCCACCCCGCCGTTCGAGATCGACCGGTAAAACGATCCCTGCGGATTCTTCAAGCGCACCAGGTAGTCGGCGCCGTACATGGCTTCGTCAAGCGCGCGGGTCTTGTAACGCGCAAACGACGGCACCGCCCGTGCATTCATCAGTTCATAGCTCTTGAACAGCGAGTACGCCACCAGCGGAATCTGCTGCGGGTTGAAATATGTCGAAAACGACAGGTGCGACAGATGCTTGCCGTAATCGCCGGTCGCATCCCACCAGCCTCCATGCGCGTCGAGCGTCCCCGCCTTCCCGTCGAACGACAGGTGACGATCCGCCTCATCCATGCGTCCCGCGCTGCGCTCTTCCTTGAAGTAGTTGATGGCGTCCGAAATCGTGTTGCGTTCCAGAATCATTTCTGAATGTGAAATGGAAAAGACCGCACCGATCCCGCTTTCGTTTGGCAATCGAGATAGTACTTCCCTTCCGTCGTGAACGAATCGAAGTCCACCGTCCAGAAATACCAGTCCCGCCATTTCTTCACCGGCCCGGCCGCATGCGCAGGAATCGTCAGCACCGACTTATCACCGGCATAGTTCTTGAGGCGAACATTCAGAAACGTCGTCGCGCTTCTTTCCCAAGAATCACGGCATGCTTCGGCCCGGCGGGATCGTAGCCAAGATGATTGGTGAGAACTTTGGTTTCAGCACGCATGCAATGCTGCGGAAATGAAAATCAGGGCAGACCGAAACAGAGCAGCGAGCGCGAACGCACGAACAGTCCTCCCGGGGCAAATGAATGAATGATGGACCAATGAAGACTACCTGTCAGTAAGTGTGCGTGTCAGTGATCTGGCGGGATGCAGAATGGAGCGGCGGCGTCCTCGCCCGTAGCGTCGCATGAACGATCCATCGACCGATCACCTCACCACTACAGCGTGCCTCCCAATCTAGAGATAATCTCCAGGCATGCCCGGGTGACATGATACGGGGCTTTCCACGGGCCAACTTTCTCATCATCGATTTTTCCGTCATGAGAAATGGCGGTGTAAACCTCGCCGAACTGATGGTCCACAAAGCGCTCCATGAAGAAGCGGGCCTCCAGATCGAAGGCTTGCCAGTACTTCGGGTCTCCCGTGAGCTGGTAAGCGTTGAGAAAGGCAACCAGAGCCTCGCACTGTTGCCACCATTCCATGTCTTTGTTTTTCGCCGACTCAGTTGCGGGACCGTAGCGGTAGACGCCTCCGTGCTCTTTGTCAAAGCCATAGCGCAGGGCATGATCGACGAGCGCCAGGCTGGCGCGGCGAATGGCGGGGTCCTGCTGCCGTCCCACGCGCTCGGCCGCTTCTACAATCAGCCAACTGGCCTCCAGATCCAGACCATACTCGGATTCTTTGGAATCGCCCTCGCGATCCGCCACGCTCCAATCATCATGGAAGTAATACCGGCCATAGCCGATATCGGCATCGATGATCTTATTCGCGAACAGATCCAGTAGTTCTTCCAGCCGTGCTCGCACCTGTTGATCGCCCGTGACTCATAAAGGGTGGCAAGTGCTTCCAAAAGGCCCAAATGCCAGTCGTATGATTTTCGTCCGAACGATCCGGCGCCGTTCGGACCGTCTTTATAGTTTTCGATGAACTGCCAGTCCGCGGTGAACGCGATGCGATAGCCCCCGTACTTGTCATCGTGGGCGTGACGGTCAATCACTCGAAAGAGATCCAGCGCTTCGCGAGCCGCTTGTTCGTCGTGGAAGGCAAGAGCGTATTCCGCCAATCCTTCCATCGTGTACGACATGGGATTCAGTTGCTTGGTCGAATCGACGACCTTCCCTTCCCGGGTCACCATGAAGTAGTAGCCGCCGTGTTCTTTGTCCCACATCTTCTCGCGCAGGAAACTGAGGCATGCGGCCGCCATCTTCTGGTACGCAGGATCCGGATAACGCCGATAGGCCTCCGAGAAAGACCATAGAGCCCCGCGATATCAGGACGACAGATTTATCGCCAGTGCCAGTGGGCTCCCCGCGCCGATTCAGCTGTCCCAGAAGGCCACCGGATTCCTTGTCGAGGGCATGGTCAATCCAGAACTGAAGGACGCTATGTTGCAATGTGTCGCGGAAGACGACGGGCCAGTCGCGCGCTGCTTCTCCGTTCATTTGCGCCGAGAGGACGGGGGATGAGCACAACATGATCAGCAGCAAAGCGGAACCGACAAGTCTTTTGTAGTTGGGATTCACTTCGCCCTCCCGCGAACATTGCCCATCATCGCCACTCCTTGCGACGCGATTGACCAGAAAAAATCGAGGGCACGCCGCAAAGCGTGCCCTTCATGGTCTACATCCCGGTGGGTTAGAAAGACAGCTTCAACGCCAACTGCCCGATGCGAGGATCACGGGCGTTGGTAACCAAGCCCAATGTTGCCGGCAACATCGCCGTCAGGATTGTTGAACTGAGCATGATTGAACGCGTTGAAGAGTTCCCCGCGAAATTCGAGCGGGACCCTCTCTGTGATACGGGTGTTCTTGTGGAATGCGAGATCCCAGTTGTTAATTCCCGGACCATGGAAGAAGCGACGCTTCACATTGCCGATCGTACCTGGAGTCCGATTGGTTGAGAAGGGGGTTGGATCAAAGAAATAGTTTCCAATCCTGTTGGGTCGATCTCGTGATTGCGTGGGTCAAGGAAATGGATCGGCGTACCGTCGTATTTCGGCACATCGGCGCCGCTGCAACCGCAGAGAGAATCATCATCACTTTCGCTAAGCGTGATCGGGAAGCCTGTGGTAAAGCGCGTGATGCCCGAGATTGTCCAACCACCAAGTAGCTTGCCCTTCACGCCGCGGGCCGACTTTGCGAAAGGCAAGTCGTAGCTGTAGCTCACCACAAAGTTGTTTGTAACGTCGAAGGTTGAAAGCGCCCGGCTCAAGTCGGGATTGAAAGGATTGATCGCGTCAAAGAACCCGGAAGAGTTGTCGATGGATTTCGACCAGGTATACGCGCCCAGCACGCGAAAATCTCCAACGTTCTTTTGGAGTTGAATCTGAAGAGAGTTGTAGCTGGAGTTCGCGGCGGTAGCTTGCCATGCGTTGTTCGCGAAATCGAGGGAGCCAATTCCAGTGGTCTGATCCAGCTCTCGTCCCGAGGTCACGGAATAGGGCCGAGTCCCGAACCAAAGTTCCGGGTCCGCCCAAGTCGTAAATCTGTGTCTTCCACGAAGGGTCCGCAGCCCGGGGTAGCAAGGCATAGGCTGGAATCCCTGGGTTCGACTCGACCGTGGAAAGCAGGTGTCGTCCGCGCGAGCCCACATAACCCATCGAGAACAGGAAGTTTTTCGGAAGCTCGCGTTCAACCACCAGATTGAACTGAATCGAGTACGGCAATTTGTTGGTGGGCTTGTAGCCGGGAGTATAGGCAAGGGGCAGGTACTTGGCCCAAATTCCGGTCGCGCCCGCCGGCGGGATCGTGAACGGGAAGCGATTGCCCGAGGGATCCTGCTGTCCTACCCGTCGTTTGTAGGGCTCCTCGATGTAAACCGGGGATGGACTCACCCAGAATAATCCAAACGGGGCGTCGCCGACCTCGTTGAACAGCGTGACGTCCTCGATCGCCGTGTAGTAAATGCCAGAACCGACGCGAATGCTAGTCTTTCCTGGGCCGCCTGTGAGTTTCGCGATGGTTCCGTCCGTTGCTCCAGGCGAATAGGCAATCCCCAGCCTCGGCGCAAATCGGTTGTATTGGGTCGGCGCCAGCGTACGGGGTATGCCCGGATCTTTCGGAAACACTAAGCCTGTCGGCGAATCCGGATAAACAGTGGACTGGACCCCGGGGACAAAGGTCTGGATTCTGTCCTTCGTGTCGTAGAAGGGCTGGCTCACATCCCAACGCAATCCGTAATTGATGGTCAGATCGGAGGTGACCCGGTACGTGTCTTGGCCATACAGCCCAAAATACTTGGTACGCGAATCCAGCAGCTGCGGGCTCGTCTGGTTAAACAGATCAGGAGCGCCCAGCAAGTAGTCGGCGAAGTCATTTCCCGTTTCACCTCCGTCGAACTCGAACCATCCGTTGGAAGTGTAGGTATTGCGCTCGTTGACCTGGATGTATCGAATGTCGCCGCCAAACTTGAGCGAGTGCTTCCCGACGATCTTGGAGAAATTGTCAGTGATCTGGTACGTGTTGTTGTACTGCCCGGTGGTGCCGTCGGGCAGGCCAAAATGCGAGCCCATCTGTCCGAAGCTAATGGGAGCCACGCCTTCATATTTGGAATTCGTCGGGAGCGACTCCCAACGGATGGGTCGCATCGGCACGGAAATATCCGAAGTCTTCAATTTTTCCCAGACCACCCACGGGTTTGTTCCTCAGCAGTCCAATGCGCGTGTAGTTCAGTCGCACTTCGTTGACCGTATTGGGATTAAGGAGCGCCGTGTTGCTAAGCTGGACTTGCTGTGCGCGGGAGAGCGTAACCGTCGAAAATCCGGGCGCGGTGTTAGGACCAAAGCAATTGCAGAAAGGATTCAGGTAGTTGGTGTCATCAAAGTGATAATAGCCGGACCAATTGCCGAAGTGCCCTGTGTTGTAGTCGACACGAAGGCCAAACTTTTCGTCCCGCAAATTCAGTTTTTCGGCGGTGGTGGTGAAGGCGTTATCCCCTGCATTAGGGTCGGGCAGGAACTTGAGCGTTGAGACTGCTACTGGCGACCACGCTCTCTGAGGAATAATTGGTCCACTGGTGCCGGTGGCGCCGGGAAAAACACAGCCGGTGTCTTTATCCGTGCTAGTACACCCTTGGAACCAATACGGTTCGCCGCTCTTAACCGGATAGCCCAGCCGATTACTCAAAACAGTGGGAAGATTGTCCTTGTAAGGATCGTTGGGATCGGTGGGATCATTGGGATCGTTGCCGCGCACTGCACCCGTAAACACCGAAGTCGCGTCGAGGTCAGAAAAGTCACCGGTCTTCTCGAGCAAAGATGGAACGACCAGGAATTGAGAAACACCACGTATTTCACGAGTTCCCTGATAGTCGCCGAAGAAAAACAGCTTATTTTTCACGATCGGGAAGCCGAGCGTGCCCCCGAACTGATTGCGTTTGAAATCTCCTCGTGTCTGATCGAAAAAGCCGCGTGCGTCCAGCTTCTCATTTCGCAGGAATTCGTAAGCCGAACCGTGAATCTCATTCGTTCCCGACTTGGTCACGACGTTGACAATCGCGCCAGAGAAACGGCCGTATTCCGCGTTGAAGGTGTTCGTCAGTAGGCGGAATTCTTCAATCGAGTCGAGGGTGGGCACGATGGAGGCGCCGTTAAAAACGCTCTCCTCCACATCACCGCCATTCACCAGAAAGGAGTTAGCGGATTCTCGTTGCCCGTTCACCGATAGCTGGCCTGAGGCCCCGTTACCATCGACTGGACGATCCGCGAGTCCTCCTTCCGACATCGTCGGTACCACACCTGCCTGCAAGCCGAGCAGGTCGAGATAGCTGCGGCCGTTCAGTGGCAGGGACGTCATCTTCTTTTCTCCAATGACGTCGCCAAGCTGCGTGCTGCTGGTATCGACCTGGGTGATCGAACCAGTGACTTCCACCGTCGCGGTGACGGCGCCGACGGTCAGTTTGATGTCCGCTCGGTATTTCTGATTCACTTCGAGCTTGATGCCAGACTGCACCGACGCTCGGAACCCGGGCGCTTCCACACGCACCAAATAGTTCTCTCCCACCGGCACAGCGAGGAACTCGTAGGCGCCCTGCGCGTTGGCTTGAATCTTGCGCTCGAGCCCAGTGTCTCCGCTTCTCAGAATGACGACAGCGTTGGGGACGATTGCGCCGCTCGGGTCCGTGACAACGCCGGAAATCGAACCCGTGACCTCTGCGTTCAGCAGAAGTGGGAGCAGCAGGTAGACGACAAGACCACAGCCAAAAATCCTCCACGGCAGGTGGCGATTCATGCGTTACCTCCAAAACTGTGTCTTCGGGACTGGCAGACTAGAAGTGCGCATAAAATTACTCAGAAGGCCGTGATCAGTCAAGATTAAATCGTTTTAAAACGAGTAAAATTATGGGTGGGGGTAAACAGTATTGTGACTGCAACCCGTGCCGGGATTGAACAGCCCCGCACGTCGGGCGCGACCAAGGTCAGGAACTACAGACGCGCCAATTCTTTGCTGATAACGGGTTTCATCGCCCTTGAGATGCTGGCAAGCTTCCCGTTGGCCCAGGCACAACAACCGCGGCCAAGTTGCGCTCAAGCCCAACCCTACCTGACCGGGGCCCATGCAGCCCTCAAGGCAAACGATGCAGCCAGCGCACTCGAAAAACTGAATGCGGCCGTCGGGGTCGATCCAAAGTGTGCGGATGCACATCTCCTGTTGGGACTCACGGAGTTTCAGCGGGGCGAGGTGGCAAAGTCGATCCAACACTACCGGCAGGCCCTCAACCTGGATCCTCGTTCCTATTCGGCTCATTACGATCTGGCGCTAGCTTATCTAAAGGACAAAAAACCTCAGCTTGCGCGCACAGAGCTCGAGCACGCCGTGGCCTTGGATCCCAAGCAAGCCGATGCCGCCTATGACCTCGGCGTCGTCTTGCTCGAAATGGGGCAACCTGTTGCTGCGCTTCGTTCCCTGCGCCGCGCTCATGCGCTGACGCCAGAGCGGCCGGATGTTTCCTTTAACCTGGTCCGCGCGAGCCTCGAAGCAGGACGACTGGAAGAAGCACGACAAGCGGCCAAGCAGGCCCCCGCTGGAGTGGTGTCAAATTTCCAGTGGAATGCAGCCCTCGGTCAGGAATTCCTCAAGCATGCTCAACCCAAGGATGCGCTCCCGTATCTTCGCGCGGCGAATGCAGCCCGTCCTGACGACACCGATGTGAGAACCCAGCTTGCGACCGCATACCTCGGAGTTCGGCAACCCGACGCCGTGTTGGAATTGGTCAAGACGCCGACAACCGCCGACGAGCACTACTTGCGCGCGAGCGCCTTCTACCAGGCTCATCGCCTTCCGGACGCGGATCAGGAATCGGACGCGGCCTTAACACTGGCCCCGGAAAATCCCAAGGTGTTGGCTCTGAGGGTTCGTCTGCTGCAGCGCGCGGGAGACCAGGAGGCTGCCCTGGAAATGGCGCAAAAGGTGTGCTGCTCTAGCCCCCACATGGGACGAGCCTTTCTACCTCACGGGCATTAGCCAATACCTCTTGCGGCACTATGCCGAGGCGCGGCAAAACCTCGTTCGCGCTTCTGAACTGAATCCCCGCTCTGCAACCGCAGTGTTTATGGTAGCGCTGTCGGCGGCCGGCGAAGGCGACACACGGGAAGCGGAGCGGTATCTCCGACGCGCCATCGTCCTGCAGCCCGACAATGCCCGCTTTCACTGCCACCTCGGAATTCTGCTCATGCGTCTGAATGACTACACAAAGGCAGAGGTGTCTTTGAGAAGGGCTGCCCAACTGAAGCCAGAATACCCGCTACCCCACTATGAACTCGGGAAGCTATGGGTGTACGCGAAGCAATGGAACCAAGCCCGCCAGGCATTTGAGTCGACGATCGCTGCTGATCCTGGATTCACCTCGGCCTACTATCAACTGGCGCGTGTGTATTCATCGCTCGGGGATCGCGAGAAATCAGAACGCGTGCTCGCTGATTTCAAAAGACTGCACCAAAAAGAGAAGGATGACTCTGTCGTCGTGGACGAAGACGCGAAGAGTGAATCTGACCAGCAGTAAGGCACGCTCTGAGTTGGCGCCGCCTAAACGGGCAGGATGGTTTCTTCTGCAGTATCCGGATGATGCGTCCGGCGCTGTTTCCGTAGTTCGTTCAAAAAAAGCTCCGCCGACAAACCTGACTTCGTCTGGAATAACTCCAACAGCGGGTCATCGATCTCCGCGAGTTGCGCGGGCGCTGCCTTGGGGGCTGTCAGTGATTCCAGACCTTCCGGTTCCACCAGCAGATCGGGCAGCACATCGCCGGCTTTCATCAGTGTCTGGATAAATTTTTCGACGTGTGTATGTTGTTCGGTGGTGGTTTGCGCAAATTCCACACCCATCCCGACGTCCGGGTGCATCACCCGCACGACGCCTTCAACGCGCAACTCAAGAGCACTGGCTCGCATCGACAAAACAATCCGGGTACGTGGAGGAAAAGGTGATGCAATTTCCAGATAGCATCCACCAAGGCTCAGATCCGTCAGATTGCAGCGCACCGGCGGATCGTCTTTCTCGCTCTCCGGTGATTGCTGGTTGAGCCACTGCCGCAGTTCGTGTGACAGGTCCACTTCGAGATTGGTAAACCGTATCCCGATGTGCCCACCGGGGTTCTGCCACGCCACTTCCCCGACCACCTCGATCGCCGTCTTCCTGCCCGGCAATATGAAGTGCACTTGCCAGGGGCCGGGATCCTTCTGCTGCTTGGGAAATTGCACCGCCATCCCGCCTTCGCTGATATCAGAAGTGGGAACGGTTTGCATAAAGCCTGTCCGATCGTTCTTGAGGGCGACCGGCACCTGAATCGCCACGCGGGAATTGCGTCGCCGTTCGCGCTTCATCAGCGCTCGCGCCGCGCGAAAACTTGACTTGGCTCGTTCCGACGAAACCGGCTTGTACAGCACGAAGTGGGCTCCCATGTCGAACGCGGAGCGCAGCCCGGTGTGTCCGTCCATGATGGCAACGGCGATGGCGCGCTTGTTCGCGGGCGCCGAACGCGCACTTTTCAAAACGGAAGTGGCCGTCTTCAGGTCCGTGCAATCAATGATGATGGCTTCAAATCTCTGGCGGGTGAGTTTGTGGATCGCCCCGTCCGGGTCGGTGCAATGCTCAATGCCGATCTCCAGATCGCTCAGCACACGACGCAACACGCGGACGATCTTCTCGTCAGCGCACAGCACCAGGGACTTCAAACTCATAACACCCTTTCCCAACTCCGTGCCAAATACCACCTTGGCTCTTTAGCCCTGGTGCGAACCTTTCTCTTCTTCGTCCTCCGCGTTCAGGAGGTGGGCCACGCTGCGCAGCTGTTCCGCTGCCGTTTGCAGGGCTTCAATCTGCTTGCCCAGTTGGGTCTGTTCGGCCTGCTTCTTCCGGAGCACCTCGTAGATATCTCTCACGAATACTGCCTCCTAAAAGGCACTGTAAGGTTCGATTACTATGTCGTCAATAAACGTAGATCGCTTCGTGTTACGGGCGTAATCACGCGGGAGTCGAACGGGGCCTATGAAAAATCACAGAACGAGGAATTTCTAGAGTCAACACGTCAGAAATCGATGTAATCAGTTGATATAGCTGCAGTTAACAGAATCTGCGTACGGACGCTTGCGGGGAATTTCGTTGACTTTGCCAGAAATCGGGCCTATACTCTTGTGTCTCCAATATCCCATAGGTTGCCGTCAACTGGACCTTACCTTTTGTCGTCCTTTCGGATTTTGGTTTTGCATCTTACCTAAGAGCTAGTGAATCTAAAGGGCTAGGCACGTTTTTCAGGCAGTCGAAATTATTCCAACGTAACGAGGTCGTAGATTCTTCATGGCAAAGCGACGCGGAAACCCAAACTGGGGCAAGCCGGAACCAATTGGGCCGATCACCCCCACGATTACCGAGTTTGAGCAAGTGGTTCGCGAGTATAAGCTCTCCCCCGACCAGTACTTGCGGTCAACGCGTTTGCGGGAGTGGGCACGCCGGAACAAGAATTCCAAGTACATCCCCGAGCCGCTGCTCGAAGCATGGGGCTTTGAGATCGAGTCCACACTGTAACAACGCGATATCAGACAGCTCAGGGGCCGCCGCCATGGCGGCCCTTTTTGTTGACGCCTGGTCTATCCTGTTCATGCTCTCGATGGCGATGGAGCGGCGGGCGTCCCCGCCGGACGGGCGGGACGCCCGTCCCTCCATTGAAAATCTTTTATGCTCGACGCGGTAAAACTCTCGCCCACCGAAATCGCAGCTGCGCTGGTCGCCATCAGCTTCGCTGCCGGCCTGAATGTCTATGCCACGCTGGCAACGCTAGGAATATTGGCCCACGCGGGCGTTCTCCCTCTCCCGCCGGCCCTTCATCTAGTCACCAACTGGTGGGTCATCGGGTCCAGCGTCGGCTTGTTCCTGCTCGAATTCTTTGCCGACAAGATCCCCGCGTTCGATCTGGTCTGGAACGCCCTGCACACATTCATCCGTGTTCCAGTGGCGGCGCTGCTGGCGTACGGAGCCACTTCGCAGCTTTCCCCCGAAAAACAAATGATCGCCACCCTCGCTGGCGGCCTGATCGCGCTGGCAGCTCATGGGGGCAAGACCGCAGTACGCGCCGCGGTGACGCCTTCTCCCGAACCTCTCTCCAACATCGGCTTGAGCCTGGGCGAAGACGCGCTCGCCATTTTCCTGACCTGGTTTGCCACCCGGCATCCTTATATCGCCGCCGCTCTCGCTCTGTGCTTTGTGGTGGTCATCGTCCTGCTTGTGCGTTGGGTCATACGGGCGCTGCGCGCGTTGTTCCGCGGCGCTGAGACCGAACTCGTCCATCACGAGCGGGCCACGTGAAGTGCACCGCTTTGTTAAAATCGCAATCACTATGAGCCCCCAGCCGCCATTTACCGATGTCCCGAGCGCGATCGACGATATCCGCGCCGGCCGCATGGTCGTGGTCATCGACGACGAGGATCGCGAGAACGAAGGCGACCTCACGCTGGCCGCGGAAAAAGTCACGCCCGAAGCCATCAATTTCATGGCGAAGTATGGGCGCGGACTGGTGTGCCTGGCCATGACCGAGGAGCGCCTCGAGCATCTGCGCATCGGGCCGATGACGGCGGAGAACACTTCGAATTACGGCACCGCTTTTTGCGAAGCAATCGATGCCCGCGACGGCGTGAGCACCGGCATCTCGGCCTACGACCGGGCACGCACCATCCAGGTCGCCATTGATCCCGCCACCCGTCCTTCCGATCTTGCGCGCCCAGGTCATGTCTTCCCCCTGCGCGCAAAAAAGGGCGGCGTCCTGGTCCGCGCCGGACAAACCGAAGCCTCCGTCGACCTGGCCCGGCTCGCCGGTCTGATTCCGGCCGGCATCATCTGCGAGATCATGCGCGATGACGGCACAATGGCCCGCGTTCCTGATCTCGTCGAATTCTGCAGCACGCACAACATGAAGATGCTGACCGTGGCGGAACTTATTCGCTACCGCATGGCCCACGAGCGCTACGTGCATCGCGTGGGAGAAGCGTTGGTCAGCACGCGGCACGGCGAATTCCGGCTCATCGCTTACGAGAGTGAGGTCGAAGGCGGCGAGTCGCACATCGCGCTGGTGCGTGGCGACATCGAGAAAGCCCCCGGCCCCGTGCTGGTGCGTATGCACTCGCACTGCGTCATGGGCGACGTGTTCGGCTCAACGGCCTGCGACTGCCGCGCCACGATCGAAGGCTCGATGCGAGCGATTGCCGAAGCCGGACGTGGCGCCATCATTTACCTGCACCAGACATCAAAGGGATTTTCCGTCGATAAGATCGGCGATCGCCCCGTGCTGAGTTTCCACCGAGATCGCGCTCTGCCGACGCTGCCGGAAAGCGAGCGCAAGACGCAACGAGAAATCGGGATCGGCGCCCAGATTTTGTCGGACTTGAATCTGCGGAGGATCCGCCTGCTTACCAATCATCCGCGCCGCGTGGCAGCGCTGGAAGGGTTCGATATCGAAATTGTCGAGCAAGTACCGGTTCCGCTGGAGAAAGTCAAAGTGTAGCGCGGGCCACCTCGCCCGCGAAGCGCGCCAGATCACTTCGGCTAGATTGGCTTTCGCGGCACGATCTCGCTGTCGTGAATGAAAAATTGCGCCGAGCACTGGTCCGATCCGCAAATAACCGCCAGCAAGCCAGCCACCTGCTTGCGCGTGACTAAGCCTAGCGTTCCGCACGTAGGGCAGGAGAGCACGGCCCAGTAAGGATCTTCCTTCTCGCCGACTTCGCCCGCGTTTTCCAACACGAACAAGGTTCCCGGCAGCATCTGCTCCGGAATCCATTCATTCAGGAAGTCGAGTTCTCCAGTCATGGCTCCTCCTCCCCCTCGGCTCAGGCTTCGCTACGACGCATTCTTGTGCCGGCGCTCCGTACGGCTGGCGCGTCCCGCCGGGTTGCTGCGTTTTTTGCCACCTTGGATGTTGGCGCGAACCCGCCGAACGGTATCGCTGAGGCAGACCGCCAGCATCGGTTGACGAGCGTTCTTGAGGATGTCCACAATTTGCTGCGCTGAAGTTTCAAGGTACAGGCTTCTCCCATCGGTCAGCAGGTGATAGTCGGAAGCGCCGCTGACCGTCTCCGCCAGGCGCTGGTTGAACTCGTTCTGCAGAAAGCGGACGACCTTGCGCATGCGCTGCAGCGAAAAACCCCGTTCGCGCAGCTCGCAGATCACCGCAATCTCCGAGAGGTCCTCCATGGAATAGAGGCGGCGGCGGCCTGCGCGCGCCGGCACCACGATTCCCCGTTCGTCCCACCACTGCAGTTGCCGCGGACTGATGCCCGTCAACTGCACCACCTCGCGGGATGTGAATTGCGTCTGCATTCCGGTTTTCCGCCCTCAAACAATTGAAGGCAAAAATGTTTAAAACATTTTAGGTCCAGTTTGCTTGCTGTCAACAAAGAGTCTTGCACAGGGAGTAATCAGGAATATTCAGCGGCTCTCGGGCTCACTCCCGCATCGCTCGTGTTATGTATTTCGCCTGGGCGGCGGGAACGAATCGATGGTGCCCCACGTTCGCGCGTTCTCTGCGCTAGCGTGGGCTAGCCACACAGTGCGGGTGTACAGGTTTGCGACTTATCGTTGCTGGGATTGCTGCGACTGATCCTGCTGTTGCTGGCCCTGCTGATCCTGCGGCTGGCCGGGAGCCGGCTGTCTCGGCTTCGGCTCTTTGATGCGCGCGACGAGCTGTTTCATCTGCTGGAACTGCCCGGTCTGAAAACGGTAGTCCTGCTGCGGCAGCCTCTGCACTTCCTGCTCGATCGCGTGCTCGCGGTTGTCAGGATTCGGATGGTCGGAGAAGAACTGAATGCTCCGCCCTCCGCCCTGAGTATTGAGCTTCTCGAAGAAGCGTGCCATCTCCATCGGGTTGTACCCCGCCTCGGCCATCAGGTGCGATCCCATGAGATCGGCTTGGCTCTCGGCCGAGCGCGAGAACTTCAGCAGCACACTGTTGGCGCCGAGCCCGATGCCGAGTTGCGTGAGCTGTCCGAGCAGCGAGCCTCCGGCCACCTGGGAGCCAAGCACAGCGGGCAATTCGATCAGCTTGCTCTTCGATGCCTGGTTCGTTCCGTGGCGCAGGATCACGTGCGACATCTCATGTCCCATCACACCCGCCAGCTGCGCTTCGTTATCCACCGCCTTCAGCAGGCCGGTATTGATGAACATCGGCCCGCCGGGCAACGCGAACGCATTGATCGATGGATCGGCGACCACCTCAAACGTAAACGGGAAGCCACTCTCCTGCGCCTCCCGCGAGCCAACCAGCCGATTGCCTACACGGGTCACATACTCGGTGAGGTAAGCGTCATGGATAACCTTCATCTGCTTGCGAACCTGCGCCGCGTTTTCCTGCCCGAGCTGGATATCCTGCTGCTTGGAAAAAAGATTGAAGCCCGCATGAAATTGCGTTGGGCCCTGCGCCCACGCAAATGCGATCAGAATGGCCGCGACAGCCGGCAAAACTGCAATGCGTTTCACGATCAACCTCCTACCCGAGTAACTCTGGAAGAGCCGCCCCCTACAAAGTGTACGATTTCCAGCCGATCTCCGTCGGCCAGCTGGGTCTCAACCCAACGATTCCGCGGCACGATCTCAAGATTGAGTTCTACCGCCACGCGGTCAGCCTTCATGCCCATGCGTTCGACCAGTCCACTCAGCGTGATGGGACCCTCGAGTTGGTGATCGTCCCCGTTGATGATGACCTTCATGTCTGTTGATCTTCGCAAGCGGACGGGGTTAGGTGCAAGTGAGCGAAAGTCAGTGACAGATCATAGGCGTCAGGAACACGCGAGCCGCGAAGCGGCGGCATAGGATAGCCCAGGGCGTAAGCTCTGGGTGAGGCCACCACCATAAGTAAGCCCCGGCAGGGGCGGCACAACAAGCGACGCGGGCGTGAGCCCGCCAGCGAGGGCGGGACGCCCTCGCGACTGCCGGCAACATGCCGGCGCTACGAAATCCTGCGCCCTGAGAAACTGAGAACTGACTCTCCTGTGACCCCCATCCCCTGTCAAGCCCCCCGGAAATCACAAATCGCATCCATCTCCATCAATCCAAGCCAAATATAAACTTCCCCAACGTGGCACAATCCCCGCACCCAAATTGCTATTCTAAAATTAGGCCAGAGATGGCGTCGTTCCGCGTGTCCTAGGCAGAACCGCGCGGACCCTTATCGCGGGCGCGCACCCCTGTGGAGCGCGGGCGAACATCTGATGCGGCGCAGGCCGACTCACCGGCTACTGAGTCATACAGGGCTCATAGCATGCGTGAACCGTACCCGCAGCGGGAGTGATCACTCCTCATCGCTTTATAGGCAGATGAAGATCCAGCCCTGAAGGGGCAGAAAGAAGAAGAAACTTACGACGCGGCTGAAGCCGCGTCCTGATACAAAACTCGTATGGGGCGAACACTCTTGTCCGCCAGGCCCACAACTCTACCCTACCCTTCGCAAACGGAACTTCCTCGTAGCCGTCCGTCCGCCGAAACTCGCCTGCACCAGCACCGACGCATCCGGCAACGCCGACTCCTCGAAGTCCACTTTCATCTCGGCATAGCCGCCGGAGTTCGTGGCCACCTGGGTATAAAATGGCGCCGCATCGGGTCGTGAAAAGCGAAACGTCAGGCGCGCGCCCTCTACGGCGGAGCCGCCCTCGGTCACACGCAGGTTCATGATCACGCTGTTCTCGCTGCGCACCGAATCCGCATTCAGCCACTGCAGATCGAGTTCTTTCACCGCCGCCAAAGTTTCCGCGGAATCCTTGCGATCGAACATTTCCTCGACCCGGCCTTCACGGATGGCGTCGAGCACCTGGCGGTGCTGGTCCCGCAGGATCTGCTCCTTCTGCTGGTCCGAAAAATTTCCGCGCGCGATCTGCTCGGCATAGGACGTTGCCTTTTTCCCGATGCAGCGGCCGCGTACGAACACCTGGGTTTGCAAGATGAGTTCGTTTTCGCGCGCTTCGCTCTGCACGTGATAAACGGTATCGCCCTGCTTCACATCGGTATTAAAACCAAAAATCATGCCATCTCGATTCGCAATTCACGAAATGCTTGCATGTCAGTAAAAACACTGAGTTGCAGCGGCCGCGGTCGCTTGACACTGCTCCCTGCGAACTCTAATCTAGAACGTTTAAGCGAGTCTTCGCGCGAAATTATATATAGCTCTCCTATGCCCGACAATTACTTCACCCGCTACCTGCCTCTCCTGCTGCACATGCTTGTGGCCGGCATCGTGGCGAGCGCAATTGTCACGTTGTCGTGGCTGCTCGGCAAGCGTCGGCCCACACGGGCCAAGATGTCGCCCTACGAGTGTGGCATGGATCCGGTCGGCGACGCGCGCCAGCGCTTCTCGGTGAAGTTCTACCTGGTCGCCATGCTCTTCATTCTGTTCGACGTAGAAGCCGTCTTCCTCTACCCCTGGGCGGTCATTCTGCGCGATCTGAAGATGTTCGGCTTCTGGGAGATGCTGGTGTACATCGTCGATCGTGCTGGTGGGCTTCTTCTACGTGTGGAAAAAAGGCGTGCTGGACTGGGGCAAAGTGACGTCGGGACGAGGTGAGCTCTGATGGGTTTGGCTCCAGCCATCACTAACATTGAAGAGCTTAAGGGTCATCCGGCCCTGCAGACGCTGCTGTCGTGGCACGCCCCGGCGGTGCAGGGTGTGAAATTCGATCGGGACGAGATGTCGATTACGGTCGACCGGGCGCACATCCGCGAAGCCTGCGCGCTGCTGCGCGACAACCCGGAGTTTCCCTTCAACTACTTGTCGGACGTGACTTGCGTCGACTGGTACCCGAACGAACCGCGTTTCGAAGTGATCTATCATCTGCTATCGATTCCGAAAAAAGAGCGCGTGCGGTTGAAAGTTCCGCTGGACGGGTCAAGCCCGGTGATCGAGTCGATCACATCGGTGTGGCCGGGCGCGAATTATTTCGAGCGCGAGGTGTTCGACCTGTTCGGGATCCGCTTCACCGGACATCCTTATTTGCGGCGCCTGCTGATGCCGGAAGACTGGGAAGGCTACCCGCTGCGCAAGGACTATCCCGTGGAGGGCTACCGGTAATGTCGCACTTGAATCCCACTCCGGTACTCGAGCCGCTGCAGGATCGCACCATGATCCTGAACATGGGCCCGCAGCATCCGTCGACGCACGGCGTGCTGCGCGTGATTCTCGAGATTGATGGCGAGAACGTAGTGCGCATCATGCCGGACATTGGCTTCCTGCATACCGGCATCGAGAAGACGTGCGAAGCGAAGTTCTACCAGCAGGTAGTCCCGCTGACTGACCGCATCGACTACCTGTGCCCGATGACCAACAATCTCTGCTACGCGCTGGCGGTGGAGAAACTGCTGGGACTCGAGATTCCTCCCAAGGCGCAGTGGCTGCGCGTGCTGATGAACGAACTGACGCGCATCAACTCGCACCTGGTGTGGCTGGGCACGCACGCCCTGGATATCGGCGCGATGACGGTTTTCCTGTATTGCTTCCGCGAGCGCGAAGACATCCTGCGTATTTTCGAGATGGTGAGCGGACAGCGCATGATGACGTCGTACTTCCGCATTGGCGGAATCGCGCTGGAGCCACCGCATTGGATTCTTCGAGAAGGTGCGGGACTTTGCCGGCCGCTTCCCTTCCAAGGTCGATGAGTACGAGAACCTGCTGACCGGGAATCCGATCTGGGGCATGCGGACCAAGGGCGTGGCGAAGATCAGCGCGGAGGATGCGCTGGCCCTGGGCGCAAGCGGACCTACCTTGCGCGGCAGCGGTGTGGATTTCGATTTGCGGCGCGATATGCCGTACTCGGGCTACGAGAACTTCAAGTTCCAGGTGCCGCTGGGTACCGAGGGCGACGTGTTCGACCGCTATATGTGCCGCGTGCGCGAGCTGCGCGAGTCGATTGGCATCGTGCGGCAGGCGCTCGATGGCATGCCGGAAGGGCCGATCAAGGCAGACGGCGCCAAAGGTCGTGCTGCCCGATCGCGAGAAGATGAAGACAGAAATGGAAGCCCTGATCTACCACTTCAAGATCATCACCGAGGGCTTCGCCGTTCCAGCCGGCGAGGTGTACCAGGCGGTCGAGTCACCACGCGGCGAGATGGGCTACTACGTGGTGAGCGACGGGACGGCCAAGCCGTATCGCGTGCACATGCGCGCGGCGTGCCTGGCAAATTTGCAGACGCTGCCGATGATGTGCGAAGGGCGGTTGATTGCCGACGTGGTGGCGGCGATTGGGTCGATCGACATTGTGCTGGGCGAGATCGACCGGTAGGGGATTGGGGAATTGGGAAAATTTGTAATTTTGTAATTGGTAATTTGTAAGTTCAAACCTTGCGGATGAGATTTTCGGACGAATTCGAGACGCGGTTTGCGGAGATGCTGACGCATTATCCGACCAAACGCTCCGTGCTGGTGCCTACCTTGCTCTATGCGCAGGACGAGACGGGCTATCTCAGCGACGACGTGATCCGGGAAATTGCTTCGCGGCTGGAGCTGACCGAACTCGATGTGCGCAACGTGATCAGCTATTACTCGATGCTGACCACCAAGCCGCGCGGGAAGTACAACGTGCAAGTCTGCACGAATATTGCCTGCATGCTGCGCGGTGGAGAGGAACTGTACGCGCATTGCTGCAAGAAATTAGGCATCGGCCACAAGGGCACAACGCCCGACGGAACGTTTACGCTGGAAGAAGTCGAGTGCATCGGCGCCTGCAGCTGGGCTCCGGCGGTGCAGGTCAACTACGATTTTCATGAGAACCTGACCGTAGAGAAGTTGGATAAGGTTCTTGAGGGATTGAAGAAGTGAGGAGGATTGAGAAATTGGGTAGTTGAGTAATTGGGAGATTGAAAATCGACTCGTACCTTGGCCGTTTCCTTTCAACTACTCAATTACTAAATTTCCCAATTACTCAATTGTGAAAGCTCTACACAAATGGCAACTCTCGTCTCCCATCCCGACGAAGTAAAAGTCGTCTCCCGGCGTTTTGGGCAGGGGGCGACGAACATCGATCGCTATCTCGAACTCGACGGCTACAAGGCCGTGCAGAAGGCGCTCGCGATGGAGCCGGATGCGATCATCAACGAAGTCAAGAATTCCGGGCTGCGCGGACGCGGCGGCGCTGGGTTCTCGACCGGGATGAAGTGGTCGTTCGTTCCCAAGCAGTCGGCCAAGCCGAAGTACGTGCTTTGCAATGGCGACGAGAGCGAGCCCGGGACCTGCAAGGACCGGCTGATCTTCGAGCATGATCCGCACGCTGTGATTGAAGGCGTCATGATCGCGGCCCTGGCTGTGGGGTCGCAGACGGGATACATCTACATCCGCGGCGAGTATCGCTACCTGTCGGTCATCATGCAGAAGGCGATTGCCGACGCATACGCGCGCGGCTTCCTCGGAAAGAACATTTTTGGCAGCGGCAAAGATCTCGATATTTTCTGGCACGGCGGCGCGGGCGCCTACGAAGTGGGCGAAGAGTCAGCGCTGATGGAGTCGCTCGAAGGCAAGCGTGGGATTCCGCGCATCCGGCCGCCCTTCCCTGCCGTCGTGGGTTTGTGGGGCGGGCCGACGGTCATCAACAATGCCGAGACGCTGGCCAGCGTTCCGCACATTATTCTGGGCGGCGCGGATTGGTACTCGAAGATTGGCACTCCCAAGAACGGCGGAACGCGACTGTTCTGCCTGGCCGGGAACCTGGCGAAGCCCGGCGTGTACGAACTGCCCATGGGCTACAACCTGAAGAAGATGATTTACGACGTGGGCGGAGGGATTCCGAATGGGCGCCAGTTGAAAGCCGTGGTGCCCGGCGGATCGTCGACACCCGTCTTGTTGCCCGACGAAATTGATGTCGCGATGGATTTCGATTCGGTGGCGAAGGCGGGATCGATGCTCGGGTCCGGCGGGGTGGTGGTGCTAGACGACACCAACTGCATCGTGAAATTCGCGCTGCGTACGATGAAGTTTTATCAGCATGAGAGTTGCGGATGGTGCATCCCGTGCCGTGAGGGGACCGACTGGCTGAAGAAAACGCTCACCCGCTTCCATGCGGGTGGTGGGTTGAAGAAAGACATCGACAACATTTACTACTTGTCGGAAAACATGCTGGGCCGGACGTTCTGCCCACTCGGCGATGCGGCGGCCATGCCGACGATGGCGTTTGTGAAGAAATTCCGACACGAGTTTGAAGCTCACCTCGAAGGCAGGCCTTGCCCCTTTGAAGAAGAGGGAACGGCCGAAGAACTGCCTGTGCTGGCGCACTAAATTTGTAAGTTGGTAATCGGGTAATTTGTAATTTTGAACCTGATGTCGTCGCCACAAGAATTGCGGGATCGCACGAAGTCGTTCGCAGTCAGAATCGTTCGTCTGTACCGGTCCCTGCCGCACAGGGCAGACGCTCAAGTTCTGGGCAAGCAACTTCTGCGATCCGGCACTGCAGTAGCGGCAAACTATCGTGCAACTTGTCGCGCGCGATCGAGAGCGGAATGGATCGCGAAAATTGGAATTGTGGTAGAGGAACCGGACGAATCATTGTTCTGGCTCGAAATGTTAATCGATTGCGAACTGGTTTCTGGCAGGAAATTGCAAGCGTTGATCAAGGAAGGACACGAACTAAGCGCCATATTCACCGCATCACGTCACACGGCAAGAACTCAAACGAAGTAAATTACAAATTACCGATTATCAAATTACAAATTTCCAAATGCCCGATGTCACGCTAACTGTCGATGGAAAGAAAATCACGGCTCCCGCGGGAACGCTGTTGATTGAGGCCTGCAAGTCTGCGGGTGTTGAAGTTCCTTCGTTCTGCTACTACCCCAACCTCTCGTTACAGGGCGCCTGCCGCATGTGTCTCGTGAAAATCGAGAAGATGCCCAAGCTGCAAACTGCCTGCACGACCGTGGTCTCTGAGGGCATGATCGTCATCAGCGACAACGAGGAAGTGCGACAGGCCCGCAAGTCGATGGTCGAGATGCTGCTGGGGAACCATCCGCTGGACTGCCCGGTGTGCGACGCGGGCGGCGAGTGCGAACTGCAGGACATGACGTTCTCTTACGGCGCCGCCGAGTCCAAATTCATGGAGGCGAAGAACCACAAGGACGAGCAGCAATGGTCGCCGGTGGTGTTCTTCGACCGGCCGCGCTGCATCCTGTGCTACCGCTGCGTGCGCGTGTGCGGCGAGGGCATGGACGTTTGGGCGCTGGGCGTGCAGAACCGCGGCGTCTCGTCGATCATCGCACCCAATAAAGAAGATCATCTGGAGTGCGAAGAGTGCGGCATGTGTATTGACATCTGCCCCGTGGGCGCGCTGACGTCGGGCGCGTACCGCTACAAGACGCGGCCCTGGGAGATGAAGCACGTCGGCACGATCTGCACGCATTGCGGCGATGGCTGCAAGACGACGTTGGGCGTGCGCCGCTCCGATACCGGAATGGAGATTGTCCGCGGCGACAATCGCGACAAGAGCGGTATCAACAACGATTTCCTGTGCATGAAGGGTCGTTACGCGTTTGATTTCGCCGACCATCCGGAACGGCTGAAGCAGCCGTTGATCCGCAGACATGGGCAGCTGGTTCCTTCGACCTGGGAGGAAGCGTTTGACCTGATCGGCAAGCGCTTTGCGGAAGTACGGGACCGGGATGGCGGCCAGGCGATCGGCGTGATCGGCTCAAACCGCACGACGAACGAAGAGAACTACCTGCTCTCAAAGTTTGCCCGCGTTGTGCTGCAGACCAACAACGTCGATCACCATCGCACCGCCGACTTCCCTGCCTTCGCGGCGGCCCTGACCGGCAAGCCCGAGGCGACCGCCACCATGCGCGAGGTTTACGACGCGCCGGCGATTCTCGTCATCGGCAACAATCCGACCGAGCAGCATCCGCTACTAGCCTGGCAGATTCGCAACAACGTGCGGCTGCATCGCTCGCGGCTTTACCTGATCAACTCACAGGCAATCAAGCTGGGACGGCAAGCGGCGGGATTCACGCAGGTCGCAGCGGGCACAGAAGGAAAAGTTGCAGCCTTCCTCGCCGGGGACGATTCGGCAGCCGACGCGATCGCGAGCGACAAGACCAACCGCGAGGCGTGGGTTGCGGTGCGAGACAAACTGCGCGGCGAACAGAAACTGATCATCATCTTTGGCTCGGAGATTCGCGGCAATGACGTTGCGCCCCTGGTGAAGTTCGGCTCGGCGATCCCGGGCGCGAAGTTTGTGTGTCTTGCCGATTATGCGAACTCTCGCGGCGCGGCCGACATGGGCCTCTATCCAGATCTGCTGCCTGGCTATCATGGCGTCGGCAGATAAGACCAACTTCCACGACGAGTGGGGTAGCGTGCCCACCGCACCGGGGTTGACCTTGCCGGAAATGATGGAGAGCGCCAAGGCCGGGAAACTGAAAGCGCTGTACGTCGTTGGCGCGAATCCCGTAGACCGTCTGTCGATCGATCCCTTCGCGTTTTCAAAGACATTCGTGGTCGTGCAGGAAATGTTTCTGACCGAGACGGCATTCATGGCGGACATCGTTCTGCCGGCGGCCAACGCGTACGAAAAGTCGGGCACCTTCACGAACACCTGCGGCGATCTGCAATTGGTCAAGAAAGCAGGAGAGGTCACGGGCACGAAAAGCGATTTCGAAATGATCGTGCGCATCGCCGACGCCATGGGATTCAACATTCGCAAGCTGGTACCGTTCGGCGCGGGCGAGCAGACCGACATGGGACAGTCGCGCGGCGCGCAATCGGGCGAGGCCGACCGGCACGCGGTGTGGCTTGAGGCGCACGGGTTGGAGCCCAAGATGAGCCCGTTTGAGCCGACGGCGATTCTCGACGAGATTCAACGCCTGGTGCCGGGGTACGATGTCTCGCGCATCAACCTGCTGGCGGGCAACGATCAGCACACGACATTGTCGAACAGCGGCCCGGGCACCGTGCACAAGCCGGAATTGATCCAGCCGGCAAACGACAATTTATTCAGCTCAGGAACGCTCGGCCGGTATTCGAAGGCGCTCAACTCGGTCATCGAAAATCATCAGCGCAGAGCCGTCGGAAGTCGCGGCGGACTAGGCCGTTCACACAAACGCAGTCTCAGGTTGTTCGTTCTTAACGGTCTCACGAACAAGGAAACAGCATTGTCCAGTCTCCAGGTGTTCATCTTCGCGTCCGTCATCAAGATAGTGCTGGTGATCTTAATACTGCTAACGGCGGTCGCGTACACGGTATGGCTCGAGCGCAAAGTCGTGGGCCACATGCAGAATCGCTGGGGACCCTCGCGTGTCGGACCATTCGGACTATTGCAGCCCCTGGCGGACGGCATCAAGTTTTTGGTGAAAGAAGATCTGACTCCTCCGCACGTGTATAAGCCGTTGTTCATTGCGGCGCCGATGATCGCCGTCATCTGCGCGCTGACTTCGATTTCCGTAATTCCGTTCGGCACGGCGATCACGGTGAGAGGCTACACAATTCCGCTGCAGATCACCGACCTGCACGTCGGCTTGCTGGTCATCCTGGGAATCACCTCGGTGGGCGTGTACGGCGTGGCGCTTGCCGGGTGGTCATCGAACAGCAAGTATTCGCTGCTGGGCGGCCTGCGCGCGAGCGCACAAATGGTCAGCTACGAAATTTGCCTGGGCTTATCGCTGGTCGGCGTGCTGATTGTTTCCGGCAGCTTCAGCCTGCGGGAGATTGTCGAGTCGCAGAGCGGGCACTTCTGGGGATTCATTCCCAAGTGGAATATTTTCTACGGCTGCCAGTTCGTCGCGTTCTTCATTTACCTGATGGCGGCCTATGCGGAGACGAATCGAATTCCATTCGACTTGCCGGAAGCCGAGACCGAACTGGTCGCCGGTTATCACACCGAGTACAGCGCCATGAAGTTCGCCATGTTCTTCATGGCGGAGTACGCAAACATGATTACGGTAGCATGCCTGGCCACTCTGCTGTTTCTGGGCGGATGGAGTGGGCCGGTGTTCGGGCCTCCGTTGCTGCAGGTAATTTTGCCGACATTCTGGTTCGTCGCCAAGATTTTCGTATTTCTCTTTATCTATATCTGGGTGCGAGGTACGTTGCCGCGCTTCCGGTATGACCAACTGATGGCGTTTGGCTGGAAGTTTTTGTTCCCGCTGGCGATTGCGAATCTGGTGATCACGGCTCTGGTGGTGGCGTACCGGTCGTGAGGCGGGCGATTTCAGATTGTAGATTTTTGATTTCAGATTTCGTTTCAGGGTTGAACAGTCGACGATGCTGCACTTAGTCCTATTTCTTGTTTTCGCAGCGATCTGCGTGGCGGGGGCCGTGAACCTGCTGGTGCAGAAGCATCCCATCAGCAGCGCCCTGTCGTTGGTGGTGGTGATGGCTTCGCTCGCAGTCGAGTACCTGCTGCTGGGCGCGGAGTTCGTCGCGGCAGTGCAGGTGATCGTTTACGCGGGCGCGGTCATGGTGCTGTTCGTGTTTGTCATCATGCTGCTGAACGCGGGCGAGGAAGAAAGCACCAAGGGTAGTCGGGTGGCGCTGGTGTTGGGAGTCCCGGGCGCGCTGGCCGGTGGACTTCTGGTGGCGTGGGTTTTGATCCGTCACTCCGGTGACACGGCAGTCGATTTGGGCGCGCTCCCCGGATATCCGAAGACGATTGGCTGGCTGCTGTTTCACGAATTCCTGCTTCCGTTCGAAGTGACGTCGATCCTGGTGCTGATCGCAATTCTGGGCGCGGTGTTTCTGGCGGCGAAGCCCGAGACGCCTCCTGCGCCTACCGGGAGGAAGGGCTGATGGTCCCCATCTCCTATTACCTGATTCTGAGCGGAATTCTGTTTGCGTGCGGCGTGATCGGATTTCTGATCAAGCGCAACATCATCACCATCTTCATGTCCATCGAACTGATGCTCAATGGCGTGAACCTGTCGTTCGTCGCCTTCGCCGCGCAGTGGGGCCACTTGAGCGGCCAGATTTTTGTGTTCTTCGTGATGGTGGTCGCGGCAGCGGAGACGGCCGTGGGACTGGCCATCATCATCGCGGTGTTCCGCACGCGCGAGACCTTAAACGTCGACCAGGTAAACCTGCTCAAACTATGACGCCTTCTCTGCACTTATGGCTGATTCCGGCGCTGCCGCTGCTGGGCGCCGCGATCAACGGATTTTTCGGACGCCGGTTCTCGCGCCAGGCGGTATCGGGTGTCGCCCTGACGTTCGCGGGCGCGGCGTTCCTGATGGCGTTGTACGTGGCGGCGCGCTTCTCTTCGCTGGAGTTGCCGTACACCGAGTTCCTGGCGCACTGGATTCGCTCCGGCAGCGGGCCGCACATGTTCGTCGCGGAGTTCGAGTTCTATCTCGACCAGCTCACGCTGGTGATGCTGCTGGTCGTGACCGGCGTCGGATTTCTGATTCACATTTATTCGGTGGGTTACATGTGGGAGGAAGGGGGCTTCTACCGTTTCTTCGCCTACCTGAACCTGTTCATGTTCTTCATGCTCACGCTGGTGCTGGCGGGCAACTACCTGCAGATGTTTATCGGGTGGGAAGGCGTGGGACTCGCGTCGTATCTGCTGATCGGATTCTGGTTTACGAAAGATTCGGCGGCGTCGGCCGGGAAGAAGGCGTTCATCGTCAACCGCATTGGCGATTTCGGATTCCTGATCGCGCTGTTTCTGCTGATCAAGCATTTCGGATCGCTGAATTTCGGGCAGGTGTTCACGTCGGTTTCTCAGTTGCCGGGTGAGATGGCGGGCTTCGGACTGCTGACCTCGATCGGTCTCCTGCTGATGGTGGGCGCGGCCGGCAAGTCAGCGCAGATTCCCCTTTACGTTTGGCTGCCGGACGCAATGGAAGGTCCCACTCCGGTTTCCGCCCTGATTCACGCAGCGACCATGGTGACGGCAGGCGTTTACATGGTGGCGCGCTCGCACGTGATTTTCGATCGTGCACCCAATGCACTCACCGTGGTAGCGATCATCGGAACGCTCACCGCGCTGTTCGCGGCGACCATCGGTATCACGCAGACCGACATCAAGAAAGTTCTTGCCTACTCGACGGTGTCGCAGCTGGGCTACATGTTCATGGCCTGCGGCGTAGCGGCCTATTCAGCCGGCATCTTCCACTTGATGACGCATGCGTTCTTCAAGGGTCTGCTCTTCCTGGGTGCGGGCTCGGTGATTCACGCCGTGGGCGGCGAGCAGGACATGCGCAAGATGGGCGGGCTGAGACAATACATCCCGATCACCTTCATCACCATGTCGGTGGCGACGCTGGCGATTGCGGGCGTCTGGCCTTTCGCCGGATTCTTCAGCAAAGATGAAATTCTGGCGCGCGCCTATCAGGCCAACCCCGCGTACTGGTTCATCGGTGTGACCACTGCATTCATCACTTCCTTCTATATGTTCCGGCTGTGGTTCATGACTTTTTGGGGCGACTACCGCGGGCGCGACAGCGCCGGTCATGCCGATCCTCACAGCCATGGAGGGCACGCCCACGGAGATCCGCACGAGAGTCCGATGGTAATGCTGGTGCCGTTGATGATTCTGGCGGTGCTGTCGTTCGTCGGTGGGTGGGTCGGAATTGGCGGGCGCTTCGAGCACTTCCTCGCGCCGGTATTTGGAGAGGGCGCGTCCACGGTTGCAACCGAGGCCTTGAGCCACAGCACCGAGCTTGTGCTGATGGCGATCTCGCTAGGCGCGGCGGGTCTGGGCTGGTATCTCGCTTACCTGCTGTATCTAAAACGACCCGAACTTCCGCAGAAGATCGCCGACATGCTGGGTGGCTTATATCAGGCCGTCGTTCACAAGTACTACGTCGATGAAATCTACGCCACTTTGTTCGTCAAGCCTCTGGTGGATGGATCAACGCGCATCCTGTGGCATGGCGTAGATCAGGGCGTGATTGACGCGGCCGTGAACGATGCAGCCGACGGCGCACAGCACGTATCGGATGCGGCGCGGCATATGCAGTCTGGAAATTTGCGTTCCTATGCGGGATGGGTCGCCGCCGGCGGCGCGCTGGTGATCGCTTACATGATCTGGATGGGGGTGCGATGAACGCCAGCTTCCTCGATCCGATCATCCTGACGCTGGTGACGTTCACGCCTGCCATTGGCGGGCTGCTGCTGCTGATCATTCCGCGGCGCGATCGCGATATCCGGATCTTCGCGCTGATCATTTCCCTGTTCGCGTTCGGAGCATCGCTGCACCTGGTGGCGCGCGCGCACCGCATGCTGCCCGGCTTTCAGTACGAGATCGACAAGCCGTGGATCACAACGCCAAATATCCACTACCACATGGGCGTGGACGGCATCTCGATGTGGCTGGTGCTGCTGACCACGTTTCTGACGCCGCTATGCGTGCTGATTTCGTGGAACTCGATTCACGAGCGCGTGAAGGAATTCTTCATCCTGCTGCTCGTGCTAGAGACGGCGCTGATCGGTGTGTTCACGTCGCTCGATCTGTTCCTGTTTTATTTCTTCTGGGAATCGACGCTGATTCCGATGGCGTTGCTAATCGGCATCTACGGTCATGGTCGCAAGGTCTACGCGGCGGTGAAGTTCTTCCTGTACACAATGGTCGCCTCGGTCTTCATGCTGGCGGCTCTTCTGTGGCTCTATGCGAAGGTTGGCAGCTTCGACTTCGTCACCATTCAGCGCGCGATTCTTGCGGGCCAGGTGCCCGGCTTTGCCACCGCAGCACCGTGGCTCTTCCTCGGATTCTTCGTCGCGTTTGCGGTGAAAGTACCGCTATTCCCCTTCCATACATGGCTGCCCGACGCGCACGTGGAGGCTCCAACGGCCGGATCTGTGTTACTGGCGGGCGTCCTGTTGAAGATGGGCACGTACGGCCTGTTGCGCTTCAACCTCGGTCTGTTTCCGGAACAGTCGCGGCAGAATGCGCCCTGGGTCTGCGCGCTGGCGCTGATCGGAATCGTGTACGGCGCACTGGTAGCGATGGTGCAGCCGAACTTGAAAAAGGTAATCGCCTACTCCTCGGTGAGCCACCTGGGATTTGTGGTGCTGGGCATTTTTAGTTTCACGCAGGCCGGTATCAACGGCGCCATGTTCGTGATGCTGGCGCACGGTGTTTCGACCGGGGCGCTGTTCATGCTGGCGGGTATCATTTACGAACGCAAGCACACCTACGAAATTGCCGATATGGGCGGCCTCGCCACCCCGATGCCGAAGTACGCCACGTTTTTCCTGTTCGTGACGCTGGCCTCCGTGGGCCTGCCGCTGCTGAATGGTTTCGTGGGCGAGTTCCTGGTGCTGAGTGGAGCGTTTCAAGCGAACCCCTGGTACGGCGTGATCGGCGCCACGGGCGTGATCTGGAGCGCCTGCTACCTGTTGTGGATGTATCAACGCGTTTTCTTCGGCAAGGTAACGCACGCAGAGAACAATTCCCTGCCCGACCTTTCCGCCCGCGAGCAATTGGCGCTGTGGCCGACAGCCGTCGCCGCACTGGTGATGGGCGTCGCACCACTGCTGTGGCTCAACATCATTGACCCGGCAGTGCAGAACGCGCTCGCCGTCACGCAGGTTGTTTCGCTCCGTCCGACCAGCACATCCGATGGAGCGGCGGGCGTCTCCGCGCGCCAGACGGGCGAGATGCTCGTCCCTCCGCAGAACATCCCTCTAGCGAACGGTAGCAAGGCGGTGGGCCAGTGAATCCCCAGGTTGTGCCGCTCGCTGCCGACTACATCCGCGTCCTCCCGGAAATCGTGCTGACGATTTTCGGCATGGCAATCATGGTGCTCGATCCGCTGTTAGACGAGGAGAAGAGCCAGAAAACGCTGGGCGCGCTCGGACTCGCGGGCGTGCTGAGCGCGCTGCTCTCGACCTGGTTCATGGGACGATCCCCAGGCTTGGCCTTTTGGAACATGGTGCGGGTCGATGGCTTCAGCACCTTCTTCAACGTGCTGGTGCTCGCCATCGGCGTCGTGCTGATTCTCACCTCGTACGAGTACATGGCGGTGCAGAAGATCCGTGCCGGCGAGTATTACGGGCTGATCCTGTTCGGACTGGTCGGCATGTGCCTGATGTCGTCGGCCGTCGAACTGGTCCTGATCTTCATCGCGCTCGAGATTTCGTCGATCTCTACCTACATTCTGGCGGGCTTCCGGCGACGCTCGGCGACCAGCAGCGAGTCGTCCCTGAAATATTTCCTGCTGGGATCGTTCGCGACCGCATTCTTCCTGTATGGCGTGGCCATGATGTTCGGCGCCACCGGATCGACCAACATCGACGTGATCAGCGCGGCTCTAGCGTCCGCCAACGTGCCGGTGCTGGCCTACCTGGCGGTTGCGTTGATGTTTATCGGCATCGGCTTCAAAGTAGCCGCGGCTCCATTCCACATCTGGACGCCGGACGTGTACGAAGGCGCTCCCGCGCCGGTGGTCGGATTCATGTCGACTGCGCCCAAGGCAGCGGCGTTCGCCGTGTTGCTGCGCATTCTTTTTGAGACGCATGCTCCCGGCCGCTTCTGGCTTATCTGGATTTCAGCTGCCCTTTCGATGACGCTAGGCAACTTCGCCGCGCTGGTGCAGGACAACGTCAAGCGCCTGCTGGCGTATTCCTCGATTGCGCACGCCGGATACGTCCTCGTCGCCTTTGCCGCTCGTCCCGACCTCGGGGCTCCCGCTGTGATGTTCTACACGGCTGCGTATGCCGCGATGAACGTGGGCGCCTTCGCGGTCGTCAGCCATTTCGCAAACGCCGGCGAACGCTATGTGTCCGTGCGCGACTACTCCGGTCTGGGAAGGAAATCGCCGATCCTGGCCGGCGCGTTGGGCGTGTTCCTGATTTCATTGATCGGCATTCCGATCACGGGCGGCTTCTTTGCAAAGTTCTACGTCTTCAGCGCAGCGCTGCAATCCGGTCTGGTCTGGCTGACGATCATCGGCGTGATCAACAGTGCCATCGGTGCGTATTACTACCTGCGACTGATCGTCGTGATGTATATGCGCGAGCCGCAAGAGGAAGTTCCGCTTCTTCCCGTTTCGTACCCACTCGGCATCGCCATCGGGATTGCGCTCGCCGCCACCATCTATCTGGGCGTGCTTCCCGATCGGGTGCTGGGCTATGTGCAAGAGTCCGGCAAGCGGCTCGTCCAACGAGAAAATCTGCCTTCGCAGGCGAACGGCCTGGCGCTTCCGGAGCCTCCCAAGTAAAGGCCATTTTTACATTCGCAGTCGATTGTCCCGAAGTGGGAAGAATTCGTGCTGCTAAACGCTTCAATTGACAGGCTTTTTCCCCATTTGACTTCCGACGGTTGAGTCGGCATCATAGGGAACCAATTCAAGACCTGATACTCGAGGATGGCCTATTAGGGAGGCTGGTATGTCCAAGATGTTTCTTAGATTGTGGTCTGATGATTCAGGTCAGGATATCGCGGAGTACGCGGTGATGCTGGCCGTGATTCTGGTCCTGGTGGTCGGTACGGTAAGGCTGATCGGTTCGAACGCAAACAACGCATTTTCACAGGCTGCCAGTTCGATTCAGTAGCGCTGATGGCGAACGCCTGAACGAGGTCTTGGCGCCCCACGGGCGTGCGGGTGCGCTTCCGTTCAAGTTGACGGAGGCCGGGTGAGCAGTTAACATTCATGGCCATGACGCGATTTACCTACTTCTTCGCATTTTTCCGCTACTGGTTTACGAGAGTAGCGGCCGGGGCGGAGTTCGTAGGTGAGGCGGATCGGCAATAGTCACCTAAGATCTCAAAAAGTTCCAAGGCCGCGATTCTCAGGAATCGCGGCCTTTTCGTTTTTCCGGCCAAAGGGGGGCCAATCGCATGATCGTCAACATGGCTGACGGAGCTACCGAAGAGCAGATCAACCACATCATCGACCGCATCCGGGAGGCGGGCTACCAGCCGCACGTGACGCGTGGTACGGAGCGCACGATCGTTGCGGCGGTGGGCAGCGGGCGGCGGCACGAGATCGAGGCGTTGCAGGTCGCTCCCGGCGTTGACAACGTGGTAGCGATTGCCCATCCCTTCAAACTGGTCAGCAAGCAAGTGAAGCCGCAGCGCACGGTGGTGACAGTGGGTGGAGTTCCGATCGGGGGCGAGGACGTAGTCGTGATCGCTGGGCCCTGCTCGGTGGAATCGCGCGAGCAGATGATTTCGACCGCGCACGCTGTGAAGAAGGCCGGGGCCAGCCTGTTGCGCGGCGGAGCCTACAAGCCAAGGACCTCGCCGTACGACTTCCAGGGTTTGGGCGAAGGAGCCCTCAAGATCCTGCGCGAAGCCAGCGAAGAAACCGGTCTGCCGATCGTCACCGAAGTGATGAGTACCGAGGACGTCGAACTGCTCTGCGAATACGCCGACATGCTGCAGGTTGGGGCGCGCAATATGCAGAACTTCGCGCTCCTGCGCAAGCTGGCCACGATTCGCAAGCCAGTGCTGCTGAAGCGTGGACCGTCGGCAACCGTGAAGGAGTGGCTGCTGGCCGCGGAGTACCTGCTGGCGGGCGGAAACAAGGACGTAGTGCTGTGCGAGCGGGGCATCAAGACCTTCGAGACCGAGATGCGCAACACGATGGACCTGGCCGCGGTGGCGCTGGCGCGGGATCTGTCGCACCTGCCTGTGATCGCCGATCCTTCGCACGGGACCGGCAAGCAGAGCCTCATCGGAGCGATGTCGCGGGCGGCGGTGGCGGTCGGGGCAGATGGTCTGATTATCGAAGTGCATCCCTGCCCGGAGCGAGCATTGTCAGACGGGCCGCAGTCGCTGGATTTCGCGGCTTTCGAGAAGGTAATGAAGGGCTTGTCGGATCCCCTGCGGTCCGTGTCGGGGATGGTTGCGGCGCGTATGTGAAACAAGCTGTTTAACCGCCGAGGACGCAGAGAGCGCCGAGAGGATCTTGGTTCTTATTTTCTCGGCGAGCTGGTGGTGTTTTGCCGCAAATTAGAACTTCGGGGGCAAAACAAAACGCCCCAAACTCTGGTTAGAGTCTTGGGACGCTCGTTGAACAGCCCTCCCCCGAGTACTGCTCAATCACAAGGTAAAACCCATCGGGAAAACTGGGAATGGCACGGGCGTGCTATTCGTTGGCACGAACGTGCCGGGGCTCTGGAAAGCGCTTCTCCATGCGCACGATGGGCAGGGCCTCACCATTCGCCAGCGGGACCGCCAGGTTCTCCAGCGACACGTAGCCGCGGGCCGCATACAGGGGGACCCCGCTCAGGGTTGCGCCCATCTCCAGGCGACGAAAACCGGCGACGAGAGCGGCCTGCTCGCAGGCATCCAGCAGGATGGTCCCGATCCCGCGACGGACCCAATCAGGGTGAACGAAAAACGCGCGAATCTTAGCAGCATCTTCTTCGGGGTTGAGGAGGCTGTCCTCGCGCCCCGTCCAGTGATCGCCACCGTAGAGAGTCTTGCGCCGGCTCCAGCCCCCGCACGCGACTATTTTATTTTCAGGCTCACCCAACTCGACGACGAAATAAGTTCCGTCGGCAATCAGTTGGCTGTCGACTCCATACACGCTCGCCAGCGCGCTCTCGATTTGGGTCGGCGAGTAGTCGGCGGATTGCAGTCCGCGTACTGACGCGTCGATCAATTCGCGCAGCACGGGGACGTCTTGCTCGGTGGCTTTGCGGATAGAGAAAGTCATTGGTACGCGCGTGGACTCTCGCGAGTGAAATTATTGTAGCGTTGCACCAAAGGAGTCGACAACGCGCGAATCGGACAACACTAGCGTTCGTAACGTTCTGGATTCGCCCGCGTCAGTCTGCCCATCGGGCCGAGCGGGAGGGATCAGGCTTGCGGCTGATGATCTCGGTAATCTGCGCGCGCTCCTCGGAGGTCATTCCCAGAAATTCGAAACCGGAGCGCACGTTGCTGGTGTGGCGAACGATGGCCACGGCGTTCAACACTTGACCATCGAAGTGCAGGTCCACTTCGACCGCTTCGCCCATCTGAAGGCTGCCCTGCACGAGCGCGCCCATGCCGGCCTCGCTGACGTCGAGCGTGATGCCCCGCAACTTGCGAACGCCACCCGCACCCAGGTGCCGTAGCGTGAGAGGAGCCGTGAAGATCGAGCGCGGGTAGCGCCGGATGGAGCTGTCTGGAGCGGGCGAAGGCGCCGACGAGAAGAACTTCATGACATGGACGGCTCTTTCGTTCCGTCCTGATGAGTTCATCGGCTCAGGCCAGCAAAATCTCTAACTGCTATGCGGAGACAAAATATTTACAAGAGGCACATCGATTCCGGTGATGACAACCTCGCGGGCGGCACCTGCCATCATTTATGATAACTCGCGATTTTCGAAAGGAAGCGTTATGAAATACTTTGCCGCGTTTGTGTCGTTGTTCGCCTTGACTTGTGTATTCGCTCTGGCAGTGGATCAGGCTCCGCCCACAGCGGGCAGCCCGGCTCCGGCGTTCAGTTTGCCGTCGCAGGAAGGCGCGCAGGTTTCGCTCGATCAACTCAAGGGGAAATGGGTGGTGCTCTACTTCTATCCGAAGGACTTCACTTCGGGATGCACGGTCGAGGCGCATAACTTCCAGCGCGACATTGACAAATACACGCAGAAGAATGCAGTGATTGTGGGCGTGAGCGTCGACAACGTCGATTCGCACAAGGGCTTTTGCGCCAAGGAAGGCTTGAACTTCAAGCTGCTGGCGGATCCCGATCACACCGTGGTGCAGAAGTACGGATCGGTGATGGAATACAACGGCATGACGCTGGCTGCGCGCAACACGTTCCTGATCGACCCGACCGGCGTGATCCGCAAGGTCTACCTGAAGGTGAATCCGCAGGGCCACAGCGAAGAAGTGCTGGGCGATCTCGATCAACTGCAAGCCGCGAAGTGAGGTCGGCCGCGACTCAGGCGACGGCGGAGCGCTCCGCCTCCGCCGTCGGCGTCTGCGCGGTCTGTGCATGCACGAGCGCCAGGATGGAGTCGATCGCATCCATGCCGCTGTGCTTTGACTCGTACGCAATGTAGCCGTCGGGCCGAACCAGCATAGTACCCTCGTGCTGGACGCGGCGCAGGGCGAGCACGTCAGGCAGCGATGTCACGAGTTGCTGAGCGGCATCGACGACAACGGGTCTGGCATCGTTGCCCAACATCAAAAGAAAGCGGCTAAGAATTCCGTTGCCACCCCGAATGGAATCGTCGAAGTAGCGCTTCCCTGCCCCTTCCACAATCGGACTGCCTTCATACGCGATGCCCAACTCGGAGAGCCGCTGCACAAAGGCATGCTGGAACGGGGCTAGCCGCGACACCATCGGGATCACACGATCGCGAACTGCTTGAGCGAACTTGTTGGGCGTACCCATTGCCTTGGTGAGCATATGCGTAGTCTCGATCACTTGCGCGATCACAGGACGGCGCTCGGCACTGTAGCTATTCAACAAAGCTTCGCTGGCATGGCCGCGCAGGGCGAAGTCCAGTTTCCAAACCAGATTCCAGATGTCGTGCAGGCCCGTATTCATGCCCTGCCCACCAAACGGGCTGTGAATGTGGGCAGCATCGCCGGCCACGAACATCCGTCGCACGCGCAATTGCGCTACCTGGCGGTGATGAATGCGGAAGTAGCTGCTCCACAAAAGACGGCGAACTTCGAATCCCGCCGGGCCGCGTTGCCGAACCACGCGCTGAACCATTTCGAGCGAAGGAGCATCCGACTCCGCGCGCTCTACGGTGGCCACGATGCGGCGGCGCGTGGCGCTCATAGGGAAGATGGCCACAGGCCCGAATTCGCTGGGGCACAGCTGTAGCTGATCGGCGGGAAGCGCGTCGTTGGTCTCGGCGTCCGCCAGAATGAACAGGTCGTTGTACTCGGCGCCTTCGAAAGGCAGGTTCAGCAAGTGGCGCACGGCGCTATGCGCGCCGTCGCAGCCCACGACGAATGCCGCACTCACAGCGAAGCGCCGGCCTTGGTGCTCAAGCGTTGCTTTCACGCGGCCGTTCTCTTGCTCCGCTGATACGAACGACGTTTCGTATTCCACCTGGCCGCCTCGTTCGTGCAGCGCTTCGACCAGCAACTTTTCGGTCACGTCTTGCGGGACCATGGAGACAAACGCGTAGGGAGATTCGTGGGGCTCGAAGCGCATATGCGCCAACGTCTTGGTGCTGGTCACAACCTGGACCGACGTGACGCGGTTCGCCGCACGCAGGAACGGGTCGACTAGCCCCGCCATATCGAAGATTTCCATAGTGCGCGGGAAGATGGCGAGAGCTTTGGAATGCTCGGACTGGCCGTCCCGGGCTTCGATCAGGCGAAAGCGCAGACCTCGGCGGGTACACTCGTTGGCAAGGAAAAGGCCGACCGGTCCGGCGCCTACGATCAGGACGTCTGTGTCTAAGGTGGAATCGTGCATGGCTTCCTCCACGAAAAACCTGTAGACGAGTGGTGCGACTTAACTGATTGGATCGTTTTCGGCCGCCAGGAGATTCAGGCGTAGTGGCATTTTATCCAGGCCTATCGCAGGGCGTACCCCATCGTTACGCAGAGCCCCCTCAAGCCGATTGTCATGGACGCCGATCAAAGGATTGTCGAAGCATCTGTCATGGGCGCGCGCGCCAAGCCGGCGATCTTGATCTCCAATCTGGAGACGTTGGCCTGCGAAACTGCGGAGACGCCGATGTGGGTCTACGACGTGAAATCACTGGCGTTCCTCGCAGTGAACGATGCTGCCGTGCGGCTCTACGGATATTCGCGCGATCAATTCCTGGCGATGACGATTCTCGATATCCGCCCGGCCGAAGATGTCATTGCCATTCTGCGAGAGACGCTGAGTGCCGCGAGACACAATTCCGACCAGGAACGTTGGCGGCATCGCACCAAAACCGGCAAACTGATTGAGGTTGAGATTACCAGCCGCGAAGTGATTTACAACGGACATCAGGCCGAAATCGTCGCGGCCGAGATTGTGCCGGCGCCTTAGCCGGAAAGCCCGCCATGTGCGACAAACATGTTTCCGAAACTCCCCACCGCATGCACCTGGAAGCCTGGTGCACTACATGTCAGTTGGCGGTCCGAACCACGCAGCTAGAGCGTCAATGAGTCCCACCTGGGTTTGGTCTCCAACCCAGGCTACGTATCCGTCGGGTCGAATCAACACGGCGGTAGGAGCAGCGACTGCGCCGAGCACCGGAAGCTCCCACTCACCAGCGTAGCGAGCATCAACGTGTTGCACTCGATCCGCCCAGGAAGCGACGTCGAGCGCGCCGGGCTCACCGAGGTTGAGCAGCACCGGTCGGGCATGGTGCAGCAGTGCAAAGACCCGCAGCGGTCCGGCGGCGGTGGCCAAGTCGAGATCAGGCATGCGGCGCCCGAGCAGCGGGTGGCCGTCGCCGAGATCGTAATGGATGCCCAGACCAGACAACTCCGCAGCCAGTCGTCTGCGAGGCTCGTCCATTCCGAGGAACTCGGAAACGGACGCATCTCGCGACTCCCCTTCCTTTGGATTTGGATTTCGAAGCGCGATTATGCGTCACGAGCCGGGTCTTGCCGCAAGGGCCCGGGTGCGCCGTATACTGGAAGTGGAAGGAAAGCGGTACATCGTTCTTTCTCTGCAGAGCAGCAAGCTCTTTTCTACCCGGCGGCGTGGCTGCCGCCAAATCTTCCTCCCTCCGTTGCTTCTCTCACCCGGCAGAGATCTTCTCCGCACCAGTAGTCCAAGCACCTTTGCGTTCCACCCGTAATTGTTTCGCTCCGCAAATTGCCTGAGACTGGGAACAACATCTGGGGATGGCGGTTAGACCGTCTCGCGAATCACACCTATGAAGTTCCTGCTGCGCCGGCTAATTCGTGCTGTGCTGCTGATGGCCGGAGTCTCGGTGCTGTGTTTTCTGTTTACCGAGATGGCCCCGGGCAGTTTCTTCGACGAGATGCGGCTGAACCCCCAGATCTCGCCGGAGACGATTGCGTCGCTGCGTTTGCACTACGGGCTTGATCAGCCACTGGCGACACGCTACCTGCACTGGGTAAAGGGAGCAGTCCATGCAGATCTCGGTTACTCGATCGCCTACAACTCGCCGGTCGCCCCGCTGCTCTGGGAGCGAGCGAAGAACACGCTGCTGCTGACGACGGTGGGCATGGCACTTACGTGGGCACTTTCGCTGCCGATCGGGATCTGGAGCGCGTCGCGGCATGACCGCCTGCTCGATCGAGCGGTGAATGCAGGAACCTCGCTCCTTATTTCGATTCCGGAAGTCGTGATCGGTCTGACGCTGCTGGCGATCGTCGTCCGCTGGCGAATTCTGCCGGTGGGCGGCATTCATTCGCTCGACAGCGACGGCCTCTCTCGCGGGGCGCTTGTGCTGGACACGGTCCGGCACCTGCTGCTGCCCGCGACGGCGCTGGTGTTGCTGGAAAGTTCCATCATCTTACGCCATGTTCGAACTAGTGTTGTGGAGGCCCTGCAACATCCGGCGATCGACGCGGCGCGTGGCTTTGGAATTCCCCGCTTGCGGTTGCTCTGGCGGCATGTGCTGCCCCTGGCCGCGAGTCCGGTCATCTCTCTTTTCGGATTTTCGCTTGCGGGGCTGATCAGCGGCTCGCTGTTGGTGGAAGTCATCTGCGGCTGGCCAGGACTGGGGCCGTTGATTCTGGATGCGACTCTGTCGCGCGATCTTTCGGTTGTAATTGGCGGAACCATGCTGTCGGCGGTGTTCATGGTGGGCGGGAATCTGGTGGCGGACGTGATGCTGCTGGCGACGGATCCGCGCATCCGGATCGAGGAGACCGATGCGCACTAGAACTCGAGCTCTCATCGCCGTGGCCATCGGACTGCACCTGATCCTTTTGTTCGCGGGCTTTATCGCTCCGTCGGATCCCGCAGCACAAAGTCGCCGACTGCCGTACGCGCCGCCCAATCGCCTTCACTTTCGGAGTGCTGACGGGTGGCACGCGAGGCCTTTCGTCTATCGAATGGTCCCCGGGGCGGACGGTTATGAAGAGGATCGCAGCCAACCGTTTCCGGTTCACTTCCTGGTGCACGGGCCCTCGTATCACATCGTTGGCCTGATTGAATCGAACTGGCATTTGTTTGGCGTGGACGAACCGGGGCAGATTGCGCTCTTTGGCACCGACGGATTCGGCCGCGATGAATTCTCGCGCGTGCTGTACGGCGGCCAGATCTCGGTAGCCGCCGGAATCGCGGCAACCCTGATCGCGCTGCTCGCCGGGACAGTGGTTGGTTTGCTGGCCGGGTTCTATGGACGCTGGATCGATGAATCGCTCATGGCGGGATCGGAGCTCTTTCTCTCGCTTCCCTGGCTCTACTTCCTGCTGGGAGTTCGTGCGTTCCTGCCGCTGCACTTAAGTCCAGTTCGAACATTCTTCCTGCTCACGGGCGTAATCGGCCTGATCGGGTGGGCGCGTCCTGCACGGCTGCTGCGGGGAATCGTGCTGAGCGTGCGCTCCAGAAACTTCGTCCTGGCTGCACAGGGATTTGGCGCTTCAAACATCTACGTCATTCGCCGGCATATTCTTCCCGAAGTATTCGCGGTATTGCTGACGCAGGCGGCCCTGCTGGTCCCGCGCTACATTGCTGCCGAAGTCACGCTGTCGTTCTTCGGACTAGGCGTGAGCGAGCCCGTATCGAGCTGGGGAAATATGTTGAGCGCGCTGCAACAATACAACGTGCTCGTGTCTTACGGTTGGCTCCTGGCGCCGATCGGAGCGCTCGTCATTACCTCCGTAATCTACGCGCTTCTCGCGGATACCCTGCACTCGCATTTAGAATTTCATTCAACCTAGAGATTTAAGTTCTGTGGGGATAGGGGTGTCATGAAAGCTATAACTCGCCTAACCCTACTCGTGTGTTTGCTCGCCGCCGTTTGCTTTGCGGCGGTCTCGCCCGACCAACCTCAGCCGGGAGAAGAACTGGCGCGATCGTCACAAACCACCGGCCACTACGGCGGTCACGTCACGATTGGCGGGCGCGCCGAGCCCAAGACGCTGAATCCGGTCATGGCCACGGACGCCGTGTCGCGCGAGGTGACCGGACGATTGATGGCCGACCTGATCGACATCAACCGGGCAACGCAGCAAACCGAACCGGCGCTGGCAAAGTCGTGGAAGATTTCCCCTGACGGGCGCACGTTCATACTGCAACTACGCAAAGGAATTCGCTTCTCCGATGGCCATCCCTTCGATGCCGACGATGTGGTGTTTACGTTCGCCATCTACATGGACGAGAAAGTCGACGCGCCGCAACGCGACCTGCTGATCATCGATGGCAAGCCGATCACAGTCACGAAGGTGGATCGCTACACGATACGCTTCGCTCTGCCGCGCCCTTATGCTTCTGCTGAGAGATTGTTCGACGGGCTGGCGATGTTGCCGAAGCATCTGCTCGAGAAGCCGTTTCACGATGGAAAGCTCGCGGAGGCGTGGTCACTCAACACCGCCCCGACCGACATCGCGGGTTTGGGCCCGTTCCGGCTCAAGCAATACGTGCCCGGACAAAAGGTGGTGCTGGAGCGCAATCCCTACTACTGGAAGGTCGATCGCGAGAACGCTCGGCTACCTTATCTCGACGAGCTAGTATTCCTGTTTGTGGGCACAGAAGATTCGCAAGTCATGCGCTTCGAGTCGGGCGACACCGACCTGATCAGCCGCTTGAGCTCTGACAACTTCACTCTGCTGCATCGCGAGCACGACCGCACACATGCGCAACTTGCCGACCTGGGAGCGAGCCTCGAATACAACTTCCTTCTGTTTAATCAGAATGATCTCGGCGCGAAGAAGCTGGACGCGGTGTCTCAGAAGCAGAAGTGGTTCCGCGACCTGAAGTTTCGCCAGGCAGTATCCGCGGCCATCGATCGCGATTCCATCGTGCGACTGGTCTACGGAACGCGCGGTTCGGCTTTGTGGGGCAACGTCGGTCCCGGCAACAAATTCTGGATCAACAATTCCCTGCCTCATCCGGCGCGCTCGCTCGACAATGCGCGGCAACTCCTGAAGTCGGCCGGGTTCTCGTGGAACAAGTCAAACGCTTTGGTGGACCCGTCAGGCCAAGTGGTCGAGTTCTCAATCATCACCAGCTCTTCGAACACGCAGCGGATGAAGATGGCGACCCTGATCCAGGACGACTTGTCGCAACTGGGCATGCAGGTCCATGTGGTTCCGCTGGAATTCCGGGCGCTCATCAATCGCGTATTCCAGAGCTTTGCCTACGAAGCGGCCCTGATGGGACTGGGCGGCGGCGATGCCGATCCCAATCCCGAGATGAACGTCTGGCTGTCTTCCGGAACATCCCATCTCTGGCATTTGAACGAGACCGCGCCTGCCACGGCGTGGGAACGCGAGGTCGATGAACTGATGCAGCAGCAGATGGTCACGCTCGACTACGCGAAGCGCAAGAAGCTCTACGATCGTGTGCAGGAACTGGTTTCGCAGCAGTTACCCTTCATCTTCCTCTCGACCCCGAATGTTCTGGCGGCCGCCAACCCGCGCGTAGGAAATTTCCATCCCGCCGTGTTGGAGCCGAACACGCTCTGGAATGCCGATGAACTTTACATCCGCAACGCCACCGAGACCGCGGGAGCACGATGACTGGAACCGCGGCCAGAATGCAGCTGACGGCCGATGCCACCGTCTCTGATGAGCAACTCATTCACCGCTGCCTCGATGGGGACCAGCAGGCCTGGGCCGCGCTGATCGATCGCTACAAAAACCTCATCTATTCGATTCCGATAAAGCTGGGCATGCACCAGGATGCAGGCGACATTTTCCAAGCCGTGTGCGTCAGTTGGCTTGCGAACCTGTCGCAATTGCGAAAAGAACGCGCCCTTCCGAAGTGGCTGATCCAGACGGCGTATCACGAATGCCTGCGCCACCAGCGCGCGGCCGGGCGCACGGTAGGGCTGGATTCGTCGGAGGTCGAGACGCCGGTTGACGCGAAACCGCTGGCTGAAAACGTGGTCATCGAATCGGAAGAGGAGCAAACGTTGCGCGCGGCCGTCGCGGAAATGCCGGAGCGCTGCACCCGGCTGATCCGCATGTTGTTCTTCGAGACGCCTACCCGACCCTACAGCGAGATCGCCCAAGAACTTGGCCTCGCCACTGGATCGCTGGGATTCATCCGCGGACGTTGCTTGCGTCGGCTGCGGAAGTATCTCGAGTCGAAGGGATTCTGATGAGCGTCCAGGCGGCACGCAAGACGGAAGTGGATGCGCTCATCGGGCGCCTCCTCGCGTTTGCGGATTCAGAAAGCCGTAAGCAGTACATCGCCGAGAATTCCGGAGCCAACTGGATCGAGGTGGTCGCGAACCTGACGGAGCGCGTGTGGCAGGAGGTTCGCGTCGACACCGTTCAAGCGCAACGCATCGCCGACATTACCATCGAGACCGCCGAAGCCACGGGCGACAAGACCTCGTTGGCCAAGAGTCTGCGCGCCAAAGCCAACGCCTTGTATGCGCTGGATCACCACGCCGCGGCGATCCAATTGCACGAGCAGGCCATCACACTGTTCGAGCAGATTGGCGATCAAGCCGAACTGGCACGCACGCTGAGCGGATCAATTCAGCCTCTGCTCTTGCTGGGGCGCTACGACGACGCACTCGCGGCGGGCGAGCGGGCGCGAGTGATCTTCAAGGAACAGGGCAACGTCCGGCGGCTGGCTCGCCTGGAAATCAATATTGGAAACGTCTATCACCGGCAGGATCGTTTCGCGGAGGCGGTGGAATTCTACGAGCGCGCCTACCAGGAACTGATCCAGCACGACGATTCCGAGGGCGTAGCGGCGGCACTCAGCAACCTTTCGCTGTGTTGCATCAGTTTGAACGATTTCCCCAAAGCTCTCGATCTGCATCGCAAGGCTCGCCAGCATTGCGAACAAAAAGGCATGCCGATCCTGGTTGCGTATGCCGACTACAACATCGCGTACCTGTATTTTCTTCGCGGCGAATTCGGGCGTGCTATCCAGATGCTGCGCGAAGCCGCAACCAGCGCAAAGAAGGCTCCCGACACGTATCAGCTAGCCCTCTGCAATCTGGACTTATCAGAGCTCTATCTCGATCTGAACCTGAGCAGCGAAGCGAGAGAATTGGGGCGCGCTGCGCACGAAGCCTTCAAGGAACTGGGCTTCGGCTACGAAGGGGCAAAGGCGCTGGCGTTTGCCGCCATCGCCGCCAGCCGCACCGGCCAGGCCTTTGAGGCCGTGAAGCTGTTCGCGCAGGCGAAGCAGATGTTCGTCACCGAGAAGAACCAGGTGTGGCCGTCACTGATCGACCTGTACGAAGCCCTGGTGCTGTTCAACGAAGGCCGCCTGTTTGAAGCACAGCGGCTGTGCGTGGCGGCGCACGAGTTCTTTAAGACCTCCCCCATGCGTGGAAAGGCCGTGCTGGCGGAACTGCTGCTGGCCAGAATCTCTCTGCGCTTGAACGACGTGAAGTCGGCTGGAAGCCATTGCGAAGCTGCGCTCAAGGAACTTGAGAGCCTCGATTCCCCGCTGTTGCGATACCAGGCAGAATTTCTGATGGGCGAAATCGAGCGTGCGGGGACAAAAGCGCAGGCGGCGTACCTGTCTTACTTGCGGGCTCGCGACGCGATCGAGCAGGTACGCGGGAAGCTGCGCGCTGAAGAGCTGAAGATTGCATTTTTTCAGAACAAGCTTGAAGTCTACGAGAACCTGGTCGATCTGTGCCTCCACCGTCCCGATGGCGCAGAGGAAGCGTTCGGCTACATCGAGCAGGCGAAGTCGCGCGCGCTGATGGATCTGCTCAGCCAATCAGTTCGAGTGTCCACCACATCCGATCCGGGGCAAAGCGAACTGGTGCGCTCGATCCGCAACTTCCGCGAAGAATTGAACTGGTACTACAACCTGATCGAGCGCGAGCAACTGCGTCCGGAAGAGCGTTCCCAGGAAAGAATCAAGCAACTGGAGCAGCAAGCACGCGCGCGCGAAGCGGATCTTATGCGCGCTCTGAAGGAGGCGACGGTCGCTGAGGCGCATGACGCAGGCGTACAGGTAGCCTCAACGTCATCGCTGGAACAGATTCGCGCGGCCCTGCCTGCTGATACGACACTGGTGGAATACTTTCGCATTCAGGACCGCATCGTGACCTGCGTGCTGACACACAATCAGCTGCAGATTGTTCCCGTGACGGTGCGATCGCGCGTTGAAAAGCTGTTGCACTTACTGCAGCTGCAAATGTCGAAGTTCCGGCTGAACCAGGACTATCTGGCAACGTTTGGCGAAGCGATGGCGATTTCGACGCAGGGCCACCTGAAGGACCTGTACCAGGAACTCATTGCCCCGATCCGCCACTTGCTCGATGCGAAGCACCTGGTTTTCGTGCCGCACGGGCTACTGCATTACCTGCCATTTCACGCGCTGCATGATGGCACTTCATACCTCATCGATTCGCACACGATTTCGTATGCGCCGAGTGCCAGCGTCTACGCGGTATGCCAGAACAAGCGGACCGTTGCGTCGGGAGACTCGCTCATTCTTGGTGTTCCCGATACACAGGCTCCCTTCATCCAGATGGAAGTCGAGGCCCTGAGCCGGATCCTGCCGGATGCCAAGCTGTTTGTCGGAGAGTCTGCGACACACGAAGTTTTGCGAACAGAGGGACCGCAGGCCCGGACCGTGCACATCGCCACGCATGGTTATTTCCGTAAAGACAATCCAATGTTTTCGTCTATTAGGCTGGGCGGCTCGCATCTGGATCTCTGCGAGATCTCGCAACTGCGCTTGCCCGCCGACTTGATCGTGTTGAGCGGCTGCGCCACCGGCCTCAACGTAGTGAGCCCGGGCGATGAGCTAATGGGCCTGGTTCGGGGACTGCTCCAGGCGGGCGGTCAATCGCTTGTCCTGAGTCTCTGGGACATCCACGATGAGAGTTCCAAAGATTTCATGATCGGCTTCTACACGCGGCTGCAGCAGGGGGCGTCGAAGGCCGAAGCCATGCGCGCCACCATGCTCGAGCTGCGAAAGAGCCGGCCACATCCCTACTATTGGGCTTCGTTCTCACTGATAGGAAAGGGTTAAGACGATGGGCAAATTTATTTTGCGAACCCTATATTTTTCCGGCGAGCGCCATCTCTTTTGTCTCGAAGAACAAAAATCCAGCGTTCCGCGACGAGGCAGACTCGTCTTGATGGTGGGGTATTGGGGATGACGCATTTCGCAGAGGAAGTGTGGGCCGATTACGTTCGCGGAATGGGCGCAAATGAAACGACCCGGCAGTTGTCCGCGCACCTGGCTGACAATTGTGCGGTCTGCAAAAAGGCAGAAGCGTTGTGGAGCCGGGTGAGCATGTTGGCTGTGCGCGAAATCGAGTACCAGGCACCGGCCGATCTGGGTCGGCTGGCCAAGCTGCAGTTCGTGGTTGACGTACCGTCGGCGCAGGATTCGTGGGCTGGGCTGGTGTTCGATACGGTAATGCAGCCCTTACCCGTTGGTATCCGAGGTGGCTCGACGCATGCCCGGCAGATGATTTACGAGGACGATAGCCTCACGGTGGATTTGCGTTTCGAACGCAAGCTTTCCGGAAACGCAATTAGCGTCGCCGGACAGGTTTTGGATCGGCAGGAACCTCTGTCGTGGGTGAGCGGCGCGGTTGTGGTGCTTTGGACCGACAAGGGCCGCATGGTAAGCAAAACAGAGGTGAACGAATGCGGCGAGTTTCAGCTTGAATTCGAGCCGCAGAACCAGTTGCGGATGTCAGTGATTACTACAGGGCGCAAGACATTACGTATCGCGCTCGGAAGCTTCGCTTAACCAGCATTACGTTAGGTATTTAAGGACTGTTACCAGTAGAGATTACGGCCGTAAGTAGCGACAACCGGGTGCTCGTCTTAGACTCGTCCCCATCCCCCGACTACCAAAGGCCCGAGTACGAGGGGGATTTGAAAGTCATGAAAGGTAATAAAGTAAGTCTGCGAGTTTCGGGCATTCTGGTTTGTTGCCTGTTGCTGGTTTCTGTTTTCACTCCGAGCGCCGCCCAAGCAGAAACGCGCTTGATCGTGCGCGACTCGCTGGGACTTCCGGGAATCAACTTGAGCTGTCTGCTGACCGGCTGCAAAGTGGTCGGCGGCCTGGGCGATCCGGACGGGCAGTTGTTCCTCGTCACCTTTCCGTCGGTGCTCGATCCGCTCACGGGCATTCTGCGTTTGAATCTCCAGACAGCGATCCTCTCGGTCGAACTGGATCAGTCGGTGAAAACGCAGCCACAAGCGTACGCGCAGGGCACGCCGAACTATTTGACTGACAAGACGCCCGTCTCTTACTACGGCGCGACCGTGTGGCGTGGCTATGTCAACCAGCCCGGCAATCAGCTGGTGCGCACCAATCAGACACATTCGACCTTCAACTCGCTCGGTGCAGGCGTGACCGTCGCAGTGATCGACACTGGCGTTGATCCGACACACCCGGTGTTGCAGGCAGTTCTTGTGAACGGGTACGACTTCACCCGCAACGCGGCCGGCGGCTCGGAGAAGACGGATGTCAACGCCTATCCCGATACTAGCTCCGGACAAACAGGCGATGTGAACCAGCGCACCGTGGCAGTGCTCGACCAGCGCACCGTGGCCGTTCTCGATGGCAGCAACTACTCGGCATTCGGACACGGCACGATGACGGCGGGCCTGGTGCACCTGGTCGCTCCACAAGCGAAGATCATGCCGCTGAAAGCCTTTAAGGCGGACGGCACCGGATACGACTCGGATGTTCTGCGCGCCATCTATTATGCGGTGCAACAACGGCGCGAAAGTCCTGAACATGAGCTTCGACTACACCACGTACTCGCCGGAACTGGCTCGCGCGATCAAGTACGCCAATAGCAAGGGCGTGGTCTCGGTAGCGTCAGCCGGCAACCAGGGGACACGTACGGTCGTCTATCCAGCTGCCCTGCCCGGCGTCGTCGATGTCGCTTCCACTTCGAACGTCGACACCAGTCGAGCTTCACAAACTACGGCGCGCCGCCGGTGTGGATGGCAGCTCCTGGAGAAGGCTGTCATGACGACTTATCCGTGGGGCACGTACGCCGCCGGATGGGGCACGTCGTTCAGCACTCCGCTGGTTGCGGGCACGGCCGCGATGATGCTCGGCACCAACGGTGGCTGCCGCAGCGCGAACGTTCCCCTGGGACTCGCGGCCGCGGATTACATCGGCGACCTCGACATGGGCTTCGGCCGGCTGGATACGTATCAGTCGTTGCTGGCTTGCCGGATCCTTCACTAAGACTCACAGTTGGACTTTCGGGAGGCCACGCTCGACTGGGGCGCGACCTCCCGAAAGATTTACAGAAGCGAATGACGGAACCGATCGCCAAGCCCGAATGGAATGTTCCCGAGCTGTTGCTCCGCATCAAGGAGTTGGAGGAGCAGCAGGTGGCGATGCGCAATTCCGTCATTTGCGCTTTCAATCATCTTCTCGATCTCAAGGACATCAGCACAGGCGTGCACAGCACGAGGCTGGCGGAATGGGCCATCCGCGTGGCCCGCCAGATGAACATTCCCGAACAGCGCTCCTACCAGGTGGAAGTCGCGGCCCTGCTGCACGACATCGGCAAGATCGGCGTGCCTGACGCCATCCTGAAGAAAAACGGGCCACTCACTAGCGAAGAACGCGCCATCATCAACCGCCATCCCGAATACAGCTGGTCGATCCTGAGTCTGTTTCCCGGGCTGGAGGAGGCAAGTCTGTACGCGCTCCATCATCACGAGAGCGTCGACGGCACCGGCTATCCAGCAGGACTCAAAGGGCAGGATATTCCTCTGGTCTCAAGAATTATTTCCGTAATCGACGCGTACGACGCGATGGTCTCAAACCGCTGTTACCGCCAGGGCCTGCCGCACGGGGAGGCAATCTCCCGCCTGATCAAAAGCAGCGGCACGCAATTCGATCTCGAGGTCGTGCGAGTCTTCATCCCGATTGCCGAGAAAGACGCGGGCGATGTGTTCGAAGCGGCGGGTACCAGCCGGGCCGCGGCGTTGTAATGTCGCGGATATTTCAACTGACAGGTGCAATTCAAGGAAGGTCGTGGCTCGCAATACGCCGGCCTGTCGGCCGCGACGGGCGAGATCCATAAATTTCATCCTGCATTCCAACTGATCACGACGCCGAAACACACGCAGAGCATGACCGCCGTGGCACACCACCCGACCCATCTGAGATAAGGCGGAATCACAAACTTTCCCATCACCTTACGATTGGACGCCATCATCATGATGACGGCCATCAGCGGCGCTGCGACCAGGCCGTTGAGAATGGCCGACCAGTAAAGGGCTTTGACGGGGTCGATATGTAGAAAATTGAGCAGTAATCCTGTCGCGATGGCTACGCCAATCACGGTGTAGAAGCCAACCGCCTGCCGCGGGCGCTTTTCCAGGCTCACACGCCATTGACACCCTTCGCCGATCCCATAGGCTGCCGACGCTGCCAACACAGGCACCGCTAGCATTCCCGTACCCACGATCCCGCAAACGAACAGGGCCGTTGCGAAACGACCGGCGAGGGGGTTCAGAGCAGCCGCCGCTTGTGCACAGGTCGCTACGTCCGTGATTCCATGGATATGCAATGTGGAGGCCGCAGTGAGGATGATAAAAAAGGCGACCAGATTCGAAAGAGCCATGCCAACATACGTATCCGTACGGATACGGTTTAGCTGAGCACTAGCTTGCGCCGGTGCGTGTTTCAAAGCTTTTTCTCCGCGATTGTCCCTCACCTCTTCCACTTCCTGTGAAGCCTGCCAGAAAAACAGGTAGGGGCTGATGGTGGTACCAAGCACCGCGATGATCGCCATCAGAAATTCCTTACTTAGCTCCACATGCGGGATCAACGTCGCATGCAGCACCGAAGGCCACGAAACATGCACGAGGAAAACAACTCCAACGTAGGAGAAGAGTGAGACCGTCAACCATTTCAGGTACTTTGCGTAGGTTGAATAGGGAATGAACAACACGGCGAGCAGGGAGATGATTCCGAAAGTCACTGTAAGAACGTTGACATTGGCTGGAACGACCAGCGCAAAGGACGCGCCCATCGCCCCGATATCGGCGCCGAGATTGAAGACATTTGCCACCGACATCGCGATGAGAACGAGGTAAAGGATTGGGCGCGGATAGTTTTTTCGAAGGTTGGCAGCCAAGCCACAGCCCGTTACGCGACCGATGCGGGCACAGATCTCCTGAATCGCCGCCATGAGCGGGTAAGAGATCAGCATGGTCCAAAGCAGTCCCGTACCAAACTGCGCGCCCACCTGAGAGTAGGTCGCTATCCCGCTGGGGTCATCGTCAGAAGCGCCTGTGATCAGACCGGGGCCGAGCTTCGCCAGAAATGTGCTACGGGATGGGCTCTTGTGGCCCGGAGATGCAGGGCGAGCCGTCGACGGAGCAAGTTCACGAGTTGAAGCAGATCTGGACATTCACTCGCACTTGCCAGTCAGTTCACGTCAAGCGGCCCGGCGTCCTGATGATTTCTCAACCTTTTTAGCCAACTTCTCGACTGCTTCGACGGCCATCCCTTTGACGTAGACCATTTCGCCGCCGAGCCAGCCACCGAAGCCGATGGCGAGAACTCCTACTACCGACAGCCCCAGGGGCAAATAGCTCCCCGCCGGCAAATGGAATCTGAGCCACAGATCAATCCCAAAAATCACAACGGCGCCCAGATTGGTAGCCAAGCGCAGATTCGCGATTCTCTTCCTCGCGGCTTCGTCGATTGAGAAATAGTCGATCAAGCCCGGCACGGCGGCGACGAGGCTCCTACGATGCCACCAGCGATGCAGTAGATGGCAACCGTTCGCAACGCGCTGTTGCCCTGCTGCGCGCATCAGGTCGCAGATCAACGCAAAGACCCATAGCCCGATGGGAAACGCCACTGCATCGGATGAAGCGGTGTTTCTTAATACTGGCCGGGCTTGCCATAGCGGCTCCAGAAAGAAAACGTGAGTCGTTTTAACGACCATTGCGTGTGGATGAGGCGACGAGCCTTCAGACACCACACCACAACTTAGTTGCACTGTAAGCCCCTAACGGTTTGACCGACTTCGGAGAATGGTTGAGCAGGAGCGTGATGCGAGCTCCGTACGGTTTTCCGGATAACGTCGACAAACTCGACGAACGCGAACGTTAGAGTTGCCCGTCCGGAGCTACGACAGCAAACCATCTTTGAAGTGTGCGCATCCACGTTGGCGTGTATCTCGGAGGTCTAGTGGCAAAAAGAAAGGCCGCTCTTGCGGATCCCACGCGACTCAGCCCGTTCGATTCCGCCGACAAACAAATTCTTCGGGTGGTTATCGAAACCCCTAAAGGAAGCCGGAACAAGTTTGCCTTCAATGTTGAGGATCACGTTTTCGAATTGAAGAAAGTTTTGCCAGCGGGAATGGCGTTCCCTTACGACTTCGGATATGTTCCCTCTACCGAAGCCGACGACGGTGATCCGGTCGACGTCCTGGTCCTGATGGATGAACCCGCCTTTCCCGGGTGTGTTCTGAAATGCCGGCCGATCGGCGTTATCCAGGGCGAGCAGGGCGACAAGAAAAAGAAGGTCCGAAATGACCGGATCATTGCGGTCGAACAGGATGCTCACAGTTGGGCTGACATCAAAACGGTTGGCGATCTAGGCAAGCAGTTTGTTCGGGAACTCGAAGAATTCTTCGTTGACTATCATAAGCTCTCGGGCAAGCAATACCGCGTGCTGGCTTTGAAAGGGCCGGCACAGGCACTCAAACTGGTCAAGTCCGGAAGGAAATGAGGGGATCATTTCCATGTTTCAGGTTCTGGTCCGGTTTCTCGTTGGGGGTGCGATCGTATCAGCATTTGCAATCATCGGTGATGTTTTGAAGCCGAAAAGCTTCGCGGGCCTGTTCGGCGCCGCACCCTCGGTTGCACTAGCGACCCTGGCGCTTACGGTAGTGTCGGAAGGCTCGTCCTTTGCTGCCATCGAAGGCCGTTCGATGATGGCTGGAGCAGTAGCGTTCATTATTTACGCATCGCTCGTCAGTTGGATCATGATGCGATACAAGTCCAGGGCCATCCTGGTCACATTGTGCTCCGTGCCTGTCTGGTTCGGCGTGGCGGGCGGCATCTACTACGTCCTCTGGGCTAGACACTGATGCGAATCGAAGTCGATCTCTCAACTCTCCGGCAAACGAACTGGCACGACTACGCGGTTCGGTTCCTTTTTGGGGGATTGATCACAGCCTTGGCCGGAATAATTGCCCAGAAATTCGGCCCTGGGATTGGCGGGTTGTTCTTGGCGTTTCCAGCGATCTTTCCAGCAAGCGCAACCCTCATCGAGAAACACGAGAGGGAGAAAAAAGAAGCTGTTGGACTCAATGGAGTGGCACGCGGGAGGAGCGCGGCCAGTATCGATGCTGCAGGCTCATCCATGGGAAGCATCGGATTGTTTGTCTTCGCATGTGCTGTCTGGCAATTCATGCCGCGAGATCGCGCGTGGATCGTCCTCGGAGGCGCCACGCTTCTCTGGCTGGCAGTAGCCGTAGCGGTTTGGCAAATTCGAAAAAGTCTATACTCCCCGCTACTACTGCCTTTGATCACTCTTTTGGTGGCGACGATCTCGACCGCCACGATTCGGGCGGCCTGCTTCCCGGACCTAAGGCCACCCTCACTGGGCCGACCTTCGAGGAGTGGCTCGCCTCCAGCGCCGCCGATCGCCAACCCGCTTTTCCATACGGTTATGTTGAGTGCACCCTCAGTCGTGATTCGATTGGCCTTGCAAATTTCCTGCGCAACCCTGACCGCTGCCTTGCTGCTATATGACGGAACTGGCAGCCAGAGTGAAAAGCAAAGCATCCTCGGGCTTCTCGAAGTAAAGTGCAACTTGATTCGCTGCCATGAGCGTAGCTCCTACCGACTGTTCTTTGGATGATAGGCCGATTCAGCGCGGGAATGACGTTATCTGTTTTGGTGCGCCGATCACAGAATCGTCGCCAACGCGGCTGCGAACGAAACGAGGATTTCGAAGGATCGGAAAGTCGGAGAGCCGTCTCCAGACGATTCACCGAACCTTCAGCCCATATTTCTGTGTGAACGGTGGGACGATACCGTTCAAGCGCAGGTACTCGACTAGCTGTCCGTAATGATCGGTAATGTGCCAGACCGCAATGACCGAGATACCCAGTTTGGTGTTCGGTCAGGCATAGCGGCCTTCGACACGGTCGAGCACATTGTTCGACGTGAGCGTGGCGAGGACAACCCGATTCCGGAGATCACTGCTCCGATGGCATGACCAGCTTCGTGAAACCGAGTTTCCTTACAGATTTCCATCGCTCCTTCTAGTGAATTTATCCTCTCAGCGCAGGCGGGAGTCGAGCACTGTTGGCTTGCCGAAAGTGAGACGCAAAGAACCGTTCGAACTACATCCCGAATCGATCTGGAATCTCGCCCTTCTTGAGGCGCTCGGCGAACAACAAAACCGCCTCTCGTTGCTGACTCGTCTCAGGCTTTCGGTGCGTATTGCTTCGCAGGAGTTCTTGGAGAGCGTTTTCAAAACTGCTCCCTGAAGTAATGAGCACACAGGTCAGAAATGTCGCGGTTCTTCCGTATCCTGCACCACACGACACAGCGGTAGGCTTTCCCTCAGCTAAAGCTCGGACGACGAAATACAGTGTCCGTTCAATCTGATCTTGAGTGGGAGCCTGAAAATCGGCTACGGGTTCAAGCCAATCGTCTATTCCCGCAGCGTGCAGCGAATCGGTTGGGATGTCAAAATGTTCAAGCCGGACAAGGGCGCGAACTCCCAGAGTTCGGAGTTTAGAAATATCTTCGTTCGAACGCGGAGAGCGACAAGCAGCAAGTCTCTTCGGCCAAATCCACGCGAAGTTAAGGTAGGCCATTAAGAGGGACTCTTCCTCGGAGAAGTCACAGATTCCCACTCGCTCTCCCTTCAAGCGTCAACCGACTGCAAACACTTCTCAGAATTTCGTCAACGGCAGACAGAGAGTTGAGAGCGAGTGATTGATCTGGTCTTGCGCTGGTCTTCTGGCGTATCAGCTTGTATGGATGTAAGAAGTTCCTGAATTCCTTCACCGCCCATGTTGAAGTTTGCGCTGTCTCTCCCAACAAACCTTTCTGCACGGCAGACTCAATCAATTCGGGAAGAAAGCATTCTTCAACGGATTTCTTTCCTATGCGAGTTATGCCCTTAGAAAGGAGAGCCCATCCCAGCACTCCTTCCAATACGCCCCCGCAGGCTACGAGCGTTCCCAGATATGCGCCTGCCTCGAATGCACAGATCGCCTGACGATGGTAGTCCTCCACGATTTCTCGCACTGAACTGTCGGTTATGAATCCAAATTGCGCTGTTGGCGTAAACCTCATAATTTTCGATTAAAAGACTCCCGGTTCACAAGCATCCAAGCATTAACCTGTTCCTGATGATCTGTTTTTTCGTCAGTAGCGGCTCGCGCACTCAGGGAGATTATGGCAGATCGGATAGCGTGACGATTATGGGGGTGTGGTCAGAGGGCTTTTCCTGCCCCCTAGGTCCCTTATCGATTTCGCAGCTTTCCAGTCGATCTGCCAGCGTTGGAGATAATAAGAAGTGATCGATTCGTATACCTCGATTGTTTTGGAACGCCTGCCGAAAGTAATCCCAAAATGTGAAATGTCCTATTTCGCCCACGTGCAACGACCGGAACGCATCCGTATAGCCAATACCCAACATCGCACGATAGCGGGCTCGCGGCTCCGGCTGAAACAAAGCATCGTGCTCCCATGAGGACGGCTTGTGACAGTCGATGTCCTCAGGAATCACGTTGAAGTCGCCGCCTATTAGCGTCGGCACATCGTCCTGCTTCCATCTAATCATTTGCTGAGTCAGTCGATCCATCCAAGCTAACTTGTACGCAAACTTGTCACTCCCTACCGGATTGCCATTGGGAACATAAATATTGACGATGCGGATGTCCCTGATGATTACCTCCAAGAACCGCGCATGACTGTCGGAGTCGTCTCCGACGAGAGCCTTAGCAATCGTCTTCATCGGATGTCGCGACAGAATGGCAACCCCGTTATAGGCCTTCTGCGTCACCGCAACACTCTCATAGCCGAGCGACTTGAAGGCTTCGAACGGGAACTCCGTCCCCTTCAATTCTTGCAGCAACAACACATCCGGTTCGCGAACTTTCAGCCATGCCGTGACATGGGTCAGCCGAGAGCGAACAGAATTCAAATTCCAGCTAGCGACTTTAAACATCAATCCACATTTCTGACCTTATTGTGGCATGAGAGTCCAGACCGTTCCATCGCGAGATTTATCCAAGACAAGGGAAGCAGAACCCACGGCCAAGCTGTCTCCCGCATACAATGACGCCATGAAAGACCTGAGCAATCGAGTTGCGCTTGTGACTGGCGGCAGCCGGGGAATCGGAGCCGCAGTCGCCATCGCGCTATCTGGTGCTGGGGCCAATGTGGCCGTGAACTTCCGTGAGCGTGCCGACGCCGCGAATTCGGTGTGTGCCGAAATCACGCAGATGGGAAGGAAGGCAATCGCGATTCAAGCCGATGTGTCAGTCTTAGCCGACGTGAGGCGCATGGTCGCAGTGGTCGAAGCACAACTTGGCGGCATAGACATCCTCGTCAACAACGCGGCTGTCGCTCATCCGCGCAAACTGGAAGAGATCACGGAAACGGAATGGGACGAAGTGCTCAAGGTCAACCTGAAGTCGGTGTTCTTGGTGACGCAGGCTGTGATCGGTGGAATGCGGCGAAGAAAATGGGGACGCATCATCAACCTGTCCTCAGTCGCAGCACAAACGGGCGGGTCAGTCGGGGCGCATTACGCCGCGTCCAAGGCGGGAATCATAGGGCTGACGCACTCCTGTGCCTCCTCATTTGTTAAAGACGGGATCACCGTGAATGCCATCGCTCCGGCATTGATTGAGACGGATATGGTAACCAGCAACCCCAACGCCAACCCGAATCTTATTCCGATGGGGCATTTTGGCTCGGCAGACGATGTCGCATCGGTAGCTGTGATGCTGGCAACGAATGACTACATGACTGGGCAGACCATTTCGGTCAATGGTGGTTGGTATATGAGCTAGTTCCCGCCAATTCTGTCCAATGGTCGTCGTTCCAGTTTGACCCATTCCCGCTGCGTACTCGATGATTGTGACGCATGGACATCGAACGCATCATTGACGACATCGAGCAGCTGCAGGAGATGTTCGAAGCGCCGGATATTAGGCCACTCAGCCCAAGCGACATCTCTGCTGCGAATCGAAGGCACGATGAGATGAATGCGCATAGCCCGTGGTTTCGGCTCTGGCAGCGGTACGGCGTTTGTTGTCGCTCCGAGTCGCCAATACTCCGATTAGGCGAAATCGACAACTAGGCCGCCGCAGAACAATCGAATGACTCCCGTTAGGACGTCATGCTGATTCCTCAACTGGCGCGAACAGGCGATTTCGCTCACAACCCCGGTTTGGGGCGTACTTGGTGAAATCGCGATTTTTCGCCAGTTATCGGAAGGGAGTTCTTAAATATTGTGCTCCGGCGCGGCGCAGGCACCCATAGTCCATCCTGCACCCAAAAAGATAATCAGTTCCAAACAACGCGTACCGGATCTTAAATCTTGTTCTGCGCGTCGAGTTCCTGTGATCCGGTAGTGCATTTTGAGGCACAGTCCGGACTAGTGGTCAGGGCAGACCGAACTCACCGTTTGCAGATTGGTTAACAACCGTCCCACCACGCCAGGATTGGTCGCAAGACCGACATGATCGACTCCCGGGTTGTCGTTAAGCTCAAAATGGAAACAGTCCATCTTCTTCCAGGCCATGACCGAATCGTTCGTGATGTACTCCTCACTGCCGTCGCCTGGCAGGAAGAAGAACTTTGTCGAGTCGTCAAGCAACTGCCCGACGGTCAAGTCCGGCAGGCCTATCCCGACTAAGGTGTCGAGGCCCGATCCTTTCTCAGCGTACACATCCACATTAGGGAAGAACGGTGGTTGCCGAAATCGCACGAAGCCGATGTAGTACGGGCCCAGTTCCTGCGCCAGTCCCATCCCAGCATCGCGGAACAGTTTGCGATAGTGCTGTGGAGTGTAAATGGCAGACCCAGCCTGAATCACAACTTCCTGGTCTTTGAACACAGTCGGATCGGAGGCACTCATGTAGGTGGCTGGATGGCTTTGAAACATCAACGCGCTAATCTTCGCACTCTCGGTATCCGTCGGATAGCTGGCGTCGTTTATGTTGAAACCCGTGAATAAAAAGGAATACAAGAGTCCCTGGCCCGGCCAGTTTCCAGCAATCGGGGTGAACCCATGAATAAACTTGTTCTTCCAGGCCTGCGAGGTATGTGTCAGCAGGTACTGGGTATAGAGAGGCCCGTTGGAGTGGGCCACCAGATGGACCGGTGTGTTCCCGTTGTCTGCATAGGTCTGCTCGATCAGCCCGATCGTCCGCTGCAGGAAACCGCCCATGTCTGGCGCCAGGCGCCAATCATAACCCGCCACCCGAATATTAAGGTTTCGGGTGTAGCCGTTCGCTTCGAGAGAGGCGTACAGATCCTCGTAGAAGGGGCATGGACAGCTCTCAATTTTACCGTAGTCCTTGATGGTGACGGCCACACCAGGCTGCTCTGAAAATCTCTGCGCCATCGGCAGAAATGGCTGTTGTAGACCAGCGTCATGAGCTGGTCACGGCAGGCAGGACTGAAGCCGTTTGACTGGTCGCTAAGAACCCAGGCTTCGAAAGTCCCGCTTGCAGGGCAATCGGGTGCCACCGTCTGGTTCTCGACTGTTACCAGGAGCTTGGTCGAGATATACCCTGGGAAAAGTACCACCGGTGGTCTGGTCTGCGCGATTCCGGTCGTCAGGAGGACGGAGACCGCCAGAAAAGGCATAAGAGTGCATAGAAACGATTTTCTCATCGACTTTCTCCTTTCGGAATGGTTGACACTATCTACACGTTCGGCTTCGTGCAGTGGAGTCAACAGCGTGGGTAATTCATTCCAACTTTGAGTCGACGGCGGCGAAATCCCCGACACCGATAATCGTTCCAGTGGCATGCAGACCGTAGCCGCCGTGCAGTGTGGCGTTTGAGCAATTTGCCCTATCCTGTGCCCGCATCGCGACGGCAAAGCTAAGCACAAATAGAGCTAACGGGACCCATTCGATTTCTGAGCAACATTTTTTTAGCCCTCCCTTGGTAGGCTTGGTTCGTGCGACTCAGTGCACAGGCCGGAGGTAGAGATTGGCGGCACGCTTGCCAATTTTTCGACCGTATTCGGTCCCTTTTTCGATCGATTTGCGGAAGTGAAACCCAATGAGGATGCGCGAATACGCGTTCTCGGCTGCCGCCTGGGAGAAATTGGTATACGAGCGGAATACCGGCGACGCATCGCTGCAAGTGCTACCAGAGGCAGCGTCACGCTACAGTCCTGGAAGCTGATCTCGTCGGTGCCGAAGAACTGCTTCAGCACTTCAGCACCCGCGCCCCCTTCGATCGAGTGACCCGAGGCGTAGTCCTGGTTCGGAGGAGTCGGGCGCAACGGTGTCCACGCCGGGTCACCGGTCGTGTCTGGATTGCCGTCCGTGTCCCCAGTCTGAATGGCGGTGACCGGTCTCCAGTAGTTGTAGTGGTTCTTCGAATCGGCCATCGCGATGTAGCCGTCCGCAAGTGCCATATTGAGCAGGCCGAATAGCCGCGCGTTCTCCCATAGATCGAGTCCCTGGTCAGCGGAAACGGTTCTTGCAATCCGGTTCCACTTCAGCGGGGAGCTTTCGAACCAGAAGAGGGCGATTTCGGTTTGGTCGGCAGTGCGTGCGCTGGGGGTGGTGATGCCGTCACCGCCGAGAGATTTCACTTCGTTGAAGTCAGCCGTGTATTTCTTCCTCGTCACCGCGTAGGGCGGCCCCGGACGGAACTGTGAGCTGTCCTTCAGAACGAAGGGAGTGACATTTGCCCATACCTCAAAGGCGATGAACGGGGTACCCGGTGTGCATTGGTACTCCCCGGGATTGGTATTCTGCGGGCAGTTGAAATTGAGAAATGGTCCAACTGCGCCGTCCGCGGCTCTCAGAGCGAGGATCGCCGCCGCCGCGGCCTGTCCCACGGCGATACCCTGCGCCTTGGCCGGAAGGTCGGGGATGGCGGCAAGGGCCGTTGCATAGTCGGCTTCGACGCTTGCAATGCCTGCATCGATGCAAGACTGGGAGACAAGCTCAAGAGGGAGTTGACCGATGAGCGCGACCAGGACATCTCGTGCCGCCGCAGCAACTGCGGCATCCGGAGAAGCGCCTGAAGCGCCTGGTTCCCCATTCTCGAAAATGTAAGGACGAGCCCGGCGGTCGATGGCATTCAGGGCGTCGTGGATGGCTATGTGCATCATGGCGTAGATCCGAGATTCGTGGAGTGGGTCGGCGAGAGGTGCTATGCATGCCGCAGTCGTGGCTACGCCGGCGTTTGCGTTCCAGACGGTGACTGCGTCATTGGGAGTCTGCTGTGCCGTCAAGGGAAGGGATATCGCAAGTGAGACGAAAACTATCGCCTTCGTGACCAATGTCAATTTTCTGGATTTCATGGCTGTCTCCTCATGGTGTAGCGGGCTGGGAGCCCGGGGCCGAATGGTTTTCCGTTTTTACAAAGCAGTAGTATTGAGAGAGTTGAACTAGCAGAGGAGAGAACAGAGGATTTCCCGAACCGTGCGAGAGTCAGTCAATCGGCCTGCATAAACCGGAAGAATTCTGCGAACACTGGTCTTTCGCGGTTGTGCAAATATTCTTGGCACATACGCTGTGATCGACTGCAGATGTTCCCATGAAGACGCAGTCTTTTTGACTACGATCTCATTGGTTGGAGTGTTGGCTTCGTCGAACGATGTTTCTAGAATATCTGCCTTCGGCACCATCATCAGTGTGATGATGAAGATGAGGTATGCGACCGCAAGTCGATTTGGCCTCGCATGGTGCAGGAACGTAGCTGAAGAGAGGCTACAAAGGGAAAACGGCACTGGCGGCGAGGCTGCTCTCATCGTGGTGTAGCTTTCGTTGTTAAGACGAGAGTGGTTAGCTTGTGTTTCGCGCGCCTTGGGTTCGATCCGGGAAAATAACCGTTCGCCTCAGGGGGGCAGCGCTTCCGAGCGGGAGGAAACTGCTCTTCGGAGAGGCGATTTGGCGGAAGTGTGAGCCTCTGAGAGACAGAAGTCAAGAGGAAATGAAGAAGTGTGTCGCACCCTACATGCGGATCAGAGTGGGTTCCAAAATAGCGTTGAGGTCGCTAACAGTGCACGAGCCCACGGCTACGACAGCGAACTGCTGGAACCATTTTCGGAGTGTCGTGGTTAACGTTCAGACCCAGTGGGAGCGCGGTGTCAATGAGTTCTATAGAGATTTTTTCGCCAGTTATGGGTGATGGAATTCGACCGGGACAAGCTGCCCGCGAGCATCGAAGTGGCTGAGAGGCCGACCGGTTCTCCAAAGAGAACGTCACCACTTGCGTCCGATCCCGATCTTCGACACGAACATCTTCGGGCATGCGCAGAGCGGCCTGATTTCCCCGAGCGAGTGGCGATTGCTGAATCGCTATCGCCCCGGTCGCGGCTGGCGGCTGAGTTCGGTCACCGCGCTGGAGCTACTCGTCGATCTCGACAATCTGACGACCGAGAACAAGTTTCAGAACTTTCGGAAGCGAGTCGAACTGGCGGTGAACCTGTCGAACGGGCGGGTGTTGGAGGAGCCGCGTCTGCTGATCTGCAGGGATGTTTTGAAGATTCCTTTCCCGTCTCGCATCCCACGGCTTCCGGTTGAGTCGTTGGGACAGCACATGCAAGTGATTCGACGTGCGCGGTCCTTGAAACGACTGCGCGAAGGTCGCATCCCTTGGAAGTTAGGCTATGCGCGACTCGAATCGACGGACGCTGTGAGAAAGGTCGTTGCACCTGTGAAGCAGCGATGGATTGAGCAAGTGCACCTATTCGCCGACGCCACTTTCCCGGACTGGAGAACCTGCTACGCAAAAACCGGGCGTCGTCTTCCACCAGAGATGTGGAAGGGCATTGACCGGAAGGCTGTGTTCGAAGCGCGCTCGGTCGAGTTCGCGAAGGGTCTTCTGGAAGTGCTGGACGCAAAGAGCGACAGCCGGCCGGAACTTGTGTCCGACATGCGAAGGAGACTCGATGCAGTGTTGAGGTTCACGGCTTTCATCGTCGATCAATTCATGGAGCGCAACTACTCTCTCGAGAAACACGACTCCGATGTATTCGACCAGTTCCAGCTTCACCACCTCGCCCTCGATCAGTTCGTGATCGTGAGCAACGATCCAGACATGTGGAAGAGAACTGGGGGATCGCCGCAAGCCTCGCGGATCATGTTGTTCGAGGACTTCCTGCGAGCCTGTCGTTAGATGGGATGTCAGTTCCATTTAGCGAGAAGCGAAGTCGAAACCTGAAGAACAACCGCTCCATCCTTGCCGAACTGCTCGCGAGGCTTCTTCGCCGCGGTGATGATGTCGAGGCTGCCGACCGAACCGCGTGACCAGAAACCTCAAATTTCTTGCTTCGCGAATTTGTCCGCATTCCCGGCGCGACGACCTTAAAAGTCGGCTGATAGGTGTTGACGTTGTGGAATGGGTTTGTGGAACGGATTGTGGAATGGAGCAAGGCTCCGTGTCTGGAGCCTTGTAAATTATTGAAAGGAATGGCGGGGACGACGGGACTCGAACCCGCGGCCTCTGCCGTGACAGGGCAGCGTTCTAACCAACTGAACTACGTCCCCGGCTTCTGTGAAAAGTCTGGCTGGTGAGGGGCGCGGATGGGATCCGCTACAACACCAAAGACCTCAGAGATTTACGAACCGGTTGCCAATCAATTCATTGTAAAAGGAGTCGCGGTTTCTGTACAGAGCTTGCACGGAATTCAGTTCCCTTGCCCGGGAAATGGATCCGCGACAGAGGATCACCAAGCGGGTAGAGCGAGAGAATCGCTTATCTCTAGATCCGCTCTGAGACAATGCGCGTTCTCGCGATTGCGAAATTTCTTATTTTTTCTTGCGTGGAACTCTTGCGCCTTTCTTGCGCGCTTCCGACAGGCCGATAGCGATCGCCTGCTTGCGGCTCTTTACTGTGCCTCCCTTGCCGCCTTTGCCGGATTTCAATGTGCCCCGCTTCTTGCGCCGCATCGCCCTGGCGACTGTTTTCGATGCACCCTGACTGTAGCGACGGCGGGTCGACTTCTTCTTGGCTGGCATGAAATTCCTCCCTCCACATTAGAGCGACAGCAATCCCGCAACGGTTGTGTAAGCTGTGTTCCCCCAAACAATCTCAAGCCGCCTTCGAGGCCGACTTCACTTTCGGCAGTACGTTCTTTCCGTAGAACTGGATCACACGATTCTGGTCCGCCTGACCGGAGTGGATGTTCACGATGTTGGCTCCGCTTTGAAACAGATCCGTGATTGCCTTGATATGAACCGCGGGGTCCATACTCACGTGCCAATCTCCGTAGACCTTTGGCAGCGGGAGTTCGGCGGTGGCGCGGTCCTGGATCGCTTGCGGATCGCGGACGTTGTAGTAGGTTTTGAAAGCCTTGGGAATGAACCGCCAGAGTTCGGCGGATGCCTTGGCCTCGTTCTCATCGCCGACAACTACGAGGAGCTCAACCAGCACAGGGATCTGCGCGGGATCTTTCCCAGCCGCACGGGCGCCGCTCTCGAATTCCGCCTTGTGCTCCTTCCACGGTTTCGGATCGGTGATGAGGCCATCGGCATACTGGCCGGCGCGCTTCATGGCTTTCGGACCATTCGCCGCCATGAGGATCGGAATCGGCTTTGCCGGCGGATCGTAGAGTCTCGCGTCATGCAGGCCACGTACCGACAGCCGCCTGTTCATTCAGCGCCTCGCCGGAGCCGAGTCCGAGAAAGATCCGGCCGGGCGTCAGCAGCGAGAGCGAGGCGAATGCTTCCGCGACCACCGCGGGGTTGTAGCGGAACGTAGGACAGGTTACGGTCGGGCCGATCCAGACATGGCGTGTGCGCTGTCCCAACGCGCCCATGGTGACCCAGGCTTCGCCCGAATGTCCTTCGTTCGCCTGCCACGGCTGGAAGTGGTCGCTGGTTGCCAAGAGGTCGAAGCCGGCGGTTTCGGCCGCGACTCCCAATTCCACAAGCTTCGGCACCGGAAACTGCTCGTGCCCCAACATGAAACCTACAGTGGGTTCTCGGAGTGAACTCATAGCGTTTTCCTTGGCATTGGCTTGTGTATTCGGCGTGCCAAACGCGGGAATGCCGACACGCAAGGCTGAAGCGCCTACGAAGGCGGCGGCCGGACGTCTCAGCATGAGCCGGCGGTCAGGGAGTTGTGGGTCCGGGTGCGGGTTGCCGAGTGAGGGCTCGGATTGCATATCAGGCCTCAGGAATTATGAATTCTTTCCCGGCGAGAAATCATGGCAGCCGCGGTGCCGGAAACTCTGACGCTCGCCCTATTAGTGAAGATCGGATGAAACGTCCGCGCGGAAGGGTTGCAGCGGGTGGTTGCTGTAGACAATCGACGCCGGTCGACCAGTGGAGCAGATCTATGTCGCCTAGCTCGGACTGGATTGCGCGTAAGACGATTGGGGATTGGTGGGCAGTGCAGGACTCGAACCTGCGACCTCCTGCTTGTAAGGCAGGCGCTCTAACCAGCTGAGCTAACCGCCCGCGCATCGGCGAGGGAATTTGTGCGCGCCGCGAGAAACTTGGAACGACAACGCACGAAGGTCGAGTATACGGTCGCGGAAAAGGGCGGTCAAACAACGCGCGATCTGCGCGGGCGATTGGGGACTGCTAAACTTTACGAGTGCGACGACTGATCGTGAATGCCGACGATTTCGGACTCACCGGCGGGGTGAACCGGGCCATCGTGGAGGCGCGCACTCGCGGCATTGTGACTTCGGCGACATTGATGGCGAACTCACAGGCGTTCGACGAGGCGGTGCAGTTTGCCAAGGCCGATGCCGGTTGGAGCGTCGGCTGTCACGTCATGCTGCTGGATGGCCGGCCATTGTGCGAGGCTTCGCGGGTTTCGAGCCTGATTGAGTCCAGAAATGGTCGTGCGTTTCGTGACGGAGTCGCCGGATTCGCGGTACGGGCGCTTACTGGACGAATTGATTCGGAGCAGGTCGAAGCCGAGACGACCGAGCAGATCCGGAAACTGCAATCGAACGGAGTCACGGTGTCGCATGTCGACACGCACAAGCACACGCACATGTTCCCGGCTGCGCTGGAGGGAATTCTACGGGCGGCCCGGACGTGCGGCATCACGGCGATTCGCAACCCCTTCGAAGTGGTGGCGGCGAATTTTGCGCGTGCGCAACGCGGCTTATGGAAACGCTATGCGCAGGTGAAGACTCTGCACGGACTGGCGGGCAGCTTCCGCCGGGCGGTGGCGAAGGCTGGCCTCAGGACGCCGGACGGTACCCTGGGAATTGTGGCTACGGGCCATCTCAACGGAAACCTTTTCCAGACCATCGCCGACAATATGCCGGAGGGGAACTGGGAGTTCGTTTGCCATCCGGGTTATGTAGACGCCGATCTTGACGGGATTTCGACCCGACTGCGGAGACAGCGGGAAGAAGAGCTTGCGGTGCTGACGTCGGTAGAAGCGAGGCAGGCGTTGGACAACCGGGGCGTTGAGCTGATTTCCTATCGCCAGCTTTGAAGCCTGCGTGCTCTGATCGCCGATGTTGGTCTCGGAAGGGTAACTTCGGTAATCTCCGGCGTAGCAAACTCGGGCTATGATGAGGGAGAGCAAGTCCGCCTGGCGGCATTTATGAGCGAACATCGACCGGATCCTCGGACGAACTCCGATCTCTCGGTACGAATCTGGGGGATGGCTGCCAACGGGCAGACGTTTACGCAGCATGTTCGCGCACGCAATATCAGTATCTCGGGCGCTCTCTTCTCCGGTCTCGACAATGAACTGAGGGTTGGGGACGTGATTGGCGTGCAGTATGCAGAGCGCAAGTCACGCTGCCGCGTCGTCTGGGTGATGGACGGCGGGCCAATTCAGAAGATTCAGGTGGGCGTACAGATCGTCACAGACCAGGACTGTCCCTGGAAGGGCGAACTCAGACCAGACCAGATCACGACTCAGCCCGAGCCTAACAACCGCCGGCGTTATGCGAGGCACCGCATTTCGTTCCCTCTTGAGTTGCGGGACGAACGGGTGAAGACGCCGATGCGCGTAAACGCTACTGACGTGAGCGGCAACGGATGCTACGTCGAAACCATTCTGCCGCTGGCGTTGGGGACGACCTTGAGAGTGGAATTCTGGATGGATGACGAGAAGATCTCCACGTCTGCGGTGGTGCGCACGAGCGACCCCGGCGTCGGAAACGGCGTGGAGTTCACGGGATTGACGCCCGACACCAAGCAGCGTTTGCAGAATCATTTGGACAAGGTCGATCCGCTCCGAGCCAACGTTTTTGAACGCACGCAGTAGTCCCGCCAGCGGCTCCCCTAAATTCCCCCCAATCTCCTGAGTTTTCTCCAAAAACTGAATCGCGCGTGTAAACTCGCCATCGAACCTACGGGACTGGGAGAGCGCCCAGAATGAAGATCGGGATCACGTGCTATCCGACATACGGTGGAAGCGGAGTGGTGGCCACAGAGCTGGGCCTGGAACTGGCGCAGCGCGGCCATGATATTCACTTCATCTCGTATGCCCAGCCCATTCGGCTGACGGAACCGCAACCGCACATTCATTTTCACGAAGTCGAGGTGTCGCGCTATCCGCTATTTGATTATCCGCCCTACGACCTGGCCCTCGCGACGCGGATGGCAGAAGTCGCCGAGTTGTATGACCTCGACCTGCTGCACGTACATTATGCGATCCCGCACTCGGTGAGCGCGTTGCTAGCCAGGCAGATGCTGGCGGCGGGCCCATCGCACCGAAAGCTGCCATTCGTGACTACGCTGCACGGCACCGACATCACGCTTGTGGGGCTGGACCGGTCCTATTTGCCGATTACGCGGTATTCGATCGAAGAGAGCGACGGCGTCACGGCGATTTCGAACTACCTGCGCGATATAACCCTCAAGGAATTCGACATTAAGAATCACATTGAGGTCGTTTACAACTTCGTGAATTGCGACCAGTACGTGCGCGACAAAGATGCTACCAAGCGCCGTAAAGAGTACGCGCCCGATGGCGAGAAGATTCTCGTGCACCTTTCAAACTTCCGCCCGGTAAAACGGCTTACCGATGTGGTGGAGATTTTCGACCGGGTCCGCAAGAAGATTCCATCAAAGCTGCTTCTGGTGGGCGACGGACCGGATCGCTCCAAGGCGGAGTGGCTAGCGGTGCAGAAAGGCATTCACGATCACGTAGTTTTTCTCGGCAAACAGGACCGCGTGCAAGAGAAACTTGCCGTCTCGGACATCATGCTGTTGCCGAGCGAACTGGAGTCCTTTGGATTGGCCGCGCTGGAGGCTATGGCTTGCAAGGTGGTTCCCATCACGACGCGAGTTGGCGGCCTTCCGGAAGTGATCGAGCATGGAAGAAACGGATTCATGGCCGAGGTGGGTGATGTGGATACCATGGCGCAATATGCTATCGATTTGCTGAGTGACGAGAAGAAGTTGGAAACCATGGCGGTGCAGGCGCGAGCCTGGGCGCAGGCGCGCTTCTGCGCCAGCAAGATCATTCCGCAGTACGAGGAATTTTACCGACGCGTGCTGGAGCGCTCTTCGTAGAGCGCGGGCGGAATGCCGGAGCCTTCTTCGAGAACCGGCAGGCGCAGCCGAACCAACGTTCCCTTCCCATCCTGACTGTCGATAGTCATGCGCGCCGTGTCGCCGTAGAGAACCTTCAGACGCTCGGCAACGTTCGCCATGCCGATGCCGGTGCCGCCAAGGCCGTTGGGCTTCTCGATCAGTTGGGCGGCACCCATTCCAACTCCATCGTCTTCTACTTCAATAATGATAGCCTTCGCACCGCGGCGGCTGCGGAGATAGATGCTTCCGCCTTCGATCTTGGACGCCAGCCCGTGTTTGATCGAATTTTCCACCAGCGGCTGGAGAAGCATGGCGGGCACCAGCATCTCCAGGGATTCAGGCTCGAGTTCCTTGATGACGCGAAGTTTGTCGCGGCCGAAGCGCACGACTTCGATATCGAGATAGTTGTCGATGAACTCGACCTCCTCCCGCAGAGGCACGAAGGAATCGGAGCTGTTGAGGAGGCGGCGCAGAATCCTTGCCAGCTTGATGATCAGTTCGCGCGCGGTGTCGGGGTCGAAGCGGACTAATGACGAGACAGAATTTAACGTGTTGAAGAGGAAGTGCGGGTTGATCTGATTCTGTAAGGCTTCCATTCTCGCTTGAAGAAGCAGCAGATGCTGTTCCTCGAGCTTCATCTGAATGCGAACGCCATTGAAGATCTTCAGTTCCGTGCCCACGACCATGACCGAGGTCGCGTAGATCGCGACTTCTACCCAGAGATTGGAACTTTCCAGGCTGAACGTAGAACGCGGGAAGACGCGCGTGAGTTCGCTGTGCAGGAAGCGCAGGCCAATGATGGTCGCGAAGAACATGATTTGCCAGTCGAAGCGAGGCTTGGGCAGATTGCGGCGGATCCAGCGGTAGATGCTGAGGTCGATGAATGGCGAAAAGGACCAGACGTCTTCCTTGTCCTGAGCGAGACTCCGGAGCTGGCCGGCGGCCAATCCGCAGAGAACGTTGAAGAGCAGCGTAATCCATTCGCCGTGCAGGAACGCCGGAAACGCCATTAAAACGCCGCCCAAAGCTCCGGTGAGGCGGCCGCCGAGAATGCCGAGGAGGAGCGTGGTCTCAAATGAGAGGTCACCGGCAAGAAAACTTTTCTGGATAAATCGGATCCAGACGGCCAGCGCGATGGGCGTGGCGAACCAGATGGTGAGGTAGACCTTCTGCCGCGTGGTGCGCTCTTCGCGGAACAGCAGTTTCTTGAATTCGAGGGAGCGTACCAGAGTGCTTGAGACCGCGGCGGCAACGCCGAGTTTGACCAGCAGGTTAACGAGGATGAGCTTCTGGTCCGGCATTGCTTAATGAATTGCTATACGTCCGTCTGGGTAAAGATCAGCCACTTGGCAGGACGTCAGCACCTTAAGTGGACGATATGGACTTATCTTGTCCTCGCTTACTAAAGCAGTTCTATGGGCGGCGAGGGCTGGTGATGGAACCATCTTAGCGATGTCGATTTTGGCTTGGAGAATCTGAACAGCTGAGTGCTCGTCAAGCAAGACTGGTTTCCGGCTGCCAAGTTCGTAGCCGGACTCCAGTTTCCGGCCGGCCGCTGGCCACGGATCGAAGCAAACAGTGATGTGCTTGTACTGCTCCTGAGCCGCGGCAGATGCCGAAACCAGCAGGAGACAGATCAAATTGTGAAGGATACGCTCCATTATTAGGACGTCAATCGGGAACCCAACTCTTTGATCATTGTATCCAGATTCACCGCGCTCGGAACTCCCCCCTGAGCCATGTCTTTGCTGCCGCCGCCACGGCCGCCCAACTTGGCAACGGTCTCTTTTAGGAGTACGGACATGTCGAACGGCATGCCTTTGGACTGTGCGAAAACGATTGAGACGGGATCGGAGGAAGTGGCCAACAACGCGACTACGTTGAGTTCCTTTCGTGTGATTTTCTGCGCCAGGAGGCGGATGAATGTTAGGTCCCGATCGGCGTAGGAACGGACTACCACTTTGCGCTGGCCCTGCGGGGCAGTCTCTACGAGCAGACGCGATGCCTCCAGGTCCGCCAACTCTGCGAGCAGATGTTCCTCGGCCTTCCCAGCGGTCTTGATGTCCTCCAGCGACTTCTTCACTTGCTGCGGCACGTCCCAGATGTGACCGGAGAAGAGAGCCGCCGCTTCCGTCAGAGCGAGATAGTCGTGGCGGGCTGTCTTTACCGCACGCTGACCGCAGACGAATTCCACTCGCGAGCCTTGCCGAACCTTTTCGACTTTGCGAAGAAGGATGCTGCCGATCTGGCCGGTGTTGGCGACGTGCGTTCCGCCGCATGCGGAGAGATCGAAATTCTGAATGTCGATCAGCCGAAGTTCGTCTTTGTCAGTTCTTGGGGGCTTGCGCAGTCCGAGATCCTGCGCCGTCTGCTGGGTGACGAAGCGGATCTCGACCGGACGATTTTCCTGGACGATCTGATTGGCGAGCAACTCGACTTCCTCAATCTGGGACGACTGGATGCCGGGGGTGTCGAGATCGATCGAGCAGGCTTCGTCTCCCATGTGAAACGAGACGGTTGGCATGTTAAACAGACGGATGAAGGCTGCGGAGAGAACGTGTTGTCCGGAATGCTGCTGCATGTGGTCGCGACGGCGGGCGGGGTCGATCACTCCGCGGATGCGAGTGCCCCGCTCAGGCGCTTTGTCGGCTTCGATGTAGTGCACGACGCGACCATCTTCTTCTTCTACGACCTCGGCCACGCGGTATTTTTCCTGGTCCCACGGAGAAATCCAACCCGTGTCGTGGACCTGGCCTCCGCTGGTGGGGTAGAAGGCGGTGCGGTCGAGGTAGACGCCATGACGCGCGTTGATTTCAGCGGCGGGAACCACCTCGGTGATCTCGCCTTCGAACTCGTAGAGGAAGGAATCGTGGTAATAGAGGCGATCCGTCATACGCATCCATTTTATATAGGTGTGGGGGCCCGCAGGGTGGAATGCAGGTGAGGCATTGCTAAAGCATTACTTGAAGTCGGCCCTTCGCCTTTCGGTGGCAGCTGATAAAAGAGCAGTCTGCCAGATTTGCCCACGATCAGTACGGGCCGATGATTCCCGCGATCTGGCGACTGGTGGGCAGTTTCTTGTCAGCACTCTCGCTTGTTTCCAAGGTGTCGAGGTACTTGAGACCGGTACCCGTGTTAAACAGAACTACCTGGTCGTCTTCTGTGAAGAATTTGTTTGCTCGTAGCTTTCGATAGGCAGCGAGCGCGGCTGCGCCTTCGGGAGCCGCGAAGACACCTTCCACTCGTGCCCACTGGCGCAGGGCGTCCATGATTGCGTCGTCGGTCACGGCGACAGCGATTCCTTTGCTTTTGCGCAGAATATCGAGGATGAGGTAGTCGCCGTATGCTTTTGGAACGCGCAAGCCGGAGGCTGATGTGGCCGCGTTTGCCCACATTTCCGATGCCGGCTCCCCTTCATCCCATGCTTTAACAATTGGAGCGCAGCCTGTTGATTGAACGGTGACCATCCGAGGACGTTCCGAGCCGATCCATCCCAGGGCCTCCATCTCGTCAAAGGCCTTCCACATACCGATCAGGCCGACGCCGCCTCCGGTCGGATAGATGATTCCTTCCGGAAGACGCCATCGGAGTTGCTCGGCAACTTCGTAGCCCATCGTCTTTTTTCCTTCGACGCGATAGGGCTCTTTGAGAGTGGAAATGTCGAACCAGCCTTCCTTTTCCTTGCGCTCGCCGACCATGCGGGCACAGTCGCTGATCAGTCCGTCGACAAGCGTGACGTGGGCTCCGTAGTACTGCGACTCGATGCGGTTCGCCATGGGCACATCTTTCGGCATAAAGATGTGCGCCTCGATCCCAGCTGCGGCAGCATAGGCGGCTAATGCGCCGGCGGCATTTCCCGCGGAGGGGATTGCCACTTTTTTTACGCCGTAATGCTTCGCCATGGTGATGGCAGCCGAGAGCCCGCGAGCCTTGAACGAGCCGGTGGGATTGAGCCCTTCGTCCTTGATGAGAACGGCGGGATATTCGCGGCTGGGAATCATGGGCGTGAAGCCTTCTCCCAGGGAGACGGGCTTAGCTTCGGGAAGAACTTCCGCGTAGCGCCACATGGTGGCGGGGCGTTCGCATAGCTGCTCGCGGGAGAAAGCTTTCTGGATCGCGGGAAGATCGTAACGCGCGTACAGGACTCCGCCGTCTTTCGGGCAGATGGTCTGCGGTTTGTCGGCGGGGAGTTGCTGGCTGCACCGCGTGCACTCCAGATGCGTCAAACGTGCCATAGCGGAGATGAGTCTAGCATTCGGGGCGGACGAAGAATGAGGCTACGGCTTGAGCCGCTTCAGAAATGCTGAGGCTTTGCGGAACCAGGGGCGCTCACGACGGCGGAGGTAGCCGGGCATGGTGGGCTTTTTGGCGAGGATCTTCTGCGCCCATTCACGGGCTTCGGCTGGCCTGTTCTGTGCCGCGAGAAATAGCGCGTAGTTGTAATAGGTTTCGGAAAGCGTGGAGATCGCGACTGCCTGGCGAAACAGATCTTCGGCCTTCGACGGCTGGCCGGAGTTGGCGTAGGCGTGGGCCAGCAGTCCTTTCGCGCGATGAAAATCGTAGCCAAGATCTTTTTGAACGACGCGCTCGAGGTCCTGGACGGCAGCGGTAAAGTCACCAAGTTCGATCTCGCAGACTCCGCGCCGGTAAAACGGATCAGGCGAATCCGTGCGTGACGAGATGGCCTTGTCGTAGCAATCCCGTGCCTTCGAGAAGTTGCCCTCCTCCATGTAGAGGTCGGCCAATTCTTCATAGTTGCCGGCGGAGGGATTGTCGAGCACCGCCGCTTCCAGTTCGCGAATGCGGCGGCGGCGAGGAAAAACTTTAAAGGACTGCCGCAGCAATCCTAGGTCAGGAATAGCTTCAACGACTAAGTAGATACCGGCACCGAGAGAGCCTAGAAACAGAATGATGTACAGCCAGTAAGTATCGGGACGGCGCCGAATGAAGTGGATGATCGCCAGCGCGACGATGAGGAAGCTCCACGGATTGTATAGGGCGCCGAGAATTCCCATGAATCTGCCGCACTATAGCATGCAGAAATCGGCTGGTTGTTGACGAACGCGCCGCCTCTCCTTCGGATGGTAAAATCTCGTGTGACCTCGCCTTCCATCCGGCTGCTGGCGCTTGATATTGACGGCACCCTGCTGAACTCCCAATTCCAGATTTCCGATGCCAACCTGTCGGCCTTGCAGCGCGCTCGTGCCGCCGGGATTGAGGTCGTCCTGGTGACCGGCCGGCGCCACGACTTCGCTATGCCCATCGCGACACAGCTTGGCTTCGATGACCTGTGGCTGATCAGTTCGAACGGCGCGATCACCCGTTCGTCTCGCGGGAGAGACTTTTTACCGCGACCTGCTGCCGGCTGAACTCTGCCGGGAGCTTTGCGGGGCGATGATCGAATTCCGGGGCAATACGGTCCTGACCTTCGACAAGAAGGCCAAAGGGTCGATCGTGCTGGAGCACTTGGACGATCTGGAAAACAGCATCCGGCGGTGGCTGGAGAAGAATCTCGAATACATCGATTTCGTGATCCCCATCGAGGACTCCCTGGTAACCGACCCCGTGCAGGCCATGTTTTGTGGTCCGATCGCCCGCATGCACGAGGCGCTGGCGGCATTGCAGAACTGCCACCTGAACGAGCGGATTACGGTGCTGCGAACCGAGTACCCGGTCCGGGACTTGTCTATTGTCGACATCCTGAACCAGGGGTGCTCCAAGGGGCATGCTTTGGAGCGCTGGGCGGCGTTGCGGGGGCTCTCCCGGGACCAGGTCATGGCCATCGGTGACAATTACAACGACATAGAAATGCTTGCCTTCGCGGGATACCCGGTTATCATGGGAAATGCGTCGGAAGACCTGCGTAGCCGGGGTTGGAAGGTGACCCTGACGAACGATCAGAACGGCGTGGCTGCCGCCTTGGAGCCTGTACTCGCGAGAGTTGGGGTACGGGACGTAGCGCTGGTATTCTGGTTGTGGCTCGGCTGTCTCCCCTGCCGGAACTTCTGCGAATCTGAGTGGTTTTGCCGGATGAATCTGGGCAAGAGTCTCGGGATGGTGGTGCTGTTGGGCGTCGGCGCGATGCAAGCGTCGGCCACCGACGTCGCCACGCTGCGCAACGGCTTCACAATCCGGCACGAGAGCCGCGCACCGTTGGGCGAGACGACCCGCCTGTTCCTGACGGCCGACGGTTCCAGCTTCGTCGATGTACCCACAGCCGAGATCGTTCAGATCGAACCGGATTTGAATGCTCCGGCCACTCCGGAAAAGTCTTCCGAGACGCTTGCCGACCGCGCCTGCGGCAACGAATCCTGCCCAGCCTGCAACGGTAGCGCCCACGCCGGCAAGCGACGCGACCGGCGGATATTGCGGAAGCCGTAAACAGCGCGAGTGGGCGTTATCGGATTGATCCTGATCTCGTGAACAGCGTGATCCGGGCGGAAAGCGGCTTCAAGGTTCACGCCATCTCTCCGAAGGGCGCGCAGGGGCTGATGCAGCTGATGCCCGGCACCGCCTCGAACCTGGGTGTGCCCAACGCCTTCGATCCGAAGCGAATGTCGACGGTGGCACGCGCTATCTGCGCGAACTGCTCGAGCGCTACAACTTCGACCTCATCAAGGCACTCGCTGCCTACAATGCCGGCCCGCACCGCGTGGAGCAATAAGGCGGCGTGCCTCCGTATCGCGAGACGCGGAAGTACGTGGCCAGCATCGTGCGCGATTTCAACCGCAAGAAGACTCGCGCAGCAGAAGGCCTCGAATTCCCTGACAGCCAAAGCTCAGCCTCAAGCCAAAAGCAAGTCGCAGACCGCCAGCTAGCAGGCCGCACCGAAAACGCACGCGTCCCGCTGACAGCTGCCACCAAGCGCATCGAACGCCGCCACGTTAAACTGTCGCCAGGCGTCTGAAAGTACCTGCTCCGCGTTGACCCCTACCTCCGACTCATTTACCTTGTGTTGTGCCTTTCAGATCGTGATCTGTAGACACCACCGCCGGAGATCCCTCGAATTCATGGACCGAAGACGCGCAGCGCTTACCGGAATCGCGTTCGCCGTGCTGGCGGGCCTGGTGTATTCGCAGTTCCGAACATGGAAGAACTTCGACTGGGATCTGTTTCTTACGCAGACGCGCAGCGTCAGCGCCTTCCACATCCTTCACGGCATCGCCCTGATCTATCTCGCTTACGTGCTGCGCGCGGTGCGGTGGAAAATCTTTTTGCGGCCGATCCGTCCCGAGGCGTCCGTGATCGGGCTGGTGGCGCCGACCATGATCGGGTTTACGGGGCTCGCTCTCCTGGGCCGGCCCGGGGAACTGATTCGTCCCTACCTCATTGCCAGGCAGGAGAAGTTGCCGTTTTCTTCGCAGCTTGCGGTCTGGGCGGTGGAGCGCATCTTCGATATCGGCCGGATTTACGTTGCTGTTTGTGCTGGCGGCATTCTTTGCCACAGCCCCGAAGCGATTGGGCGCCGCGGCATTTTCGAGGAAATCGCGGTGGTTCTGATCTGATTGCGGTTGGCCTCACCGTGGGCGCGCTGGCTGTCCATCGTAGTGGAGAGGCACTCGCGGGATGGGTGGAGCGGCGCTTCGCTCACCTCGCTTCGAATCTTGGGCATCGCATTGCCATCCGCGTCCGCGAATTTCGCAGCGGTCTGAATACGATTCACGACAAGAAGTCCCTGCTGCTTCTCATCGGAGTTTCGGTGCTGATGTGGGCCATGATCGCGGTCGCTTACAAGGAGGTGCGCGCACGCTGTATCAACACGTCCCAAGCTTGGAAATCCCGCAGACCCAGGTCTTTCTCCTGATGGCTTCCAGCATGGTGGGATCGCTGATTCAGTTGCCCGGCGTTGGCGGCGGATCGCAGTTGGCAACCATGAGATGCTGGATCACATCTTTGGGGTCGCCGCCCGAACTGGCCACCAGTTGCGGAATCATGCTGTGGCTGGTGACGTTTATTGCGGTCGTTCCCGTTGGGTTGCTGCTGGCCCATCGCGAGCGGCTGTCCTTGCGCAAGCTTTCGCGGAGAGCCACCAGGCGGAGCAAGCCAGCGCCGATAGTCCCGCGGCTTGAGTGTCACCGCAGCTTTCGCAAGTCGCCAAGAAATATCCCGGATGAACTCGGTCGGCTTCTGCGCCTCCCCGGGAGTCTCCTTACCGATGCCTGCCTGCTACAATTTGATATTACCGAACCCAGATGGATTTAGTCGGCCGATAAGCGCCATGAAGTGTCCTTTTTGCGGGCATTTAGAAGATAAGGTTGTCGATTCACGCGAAAGCAAGGAAGCCGAGTCGATCCGTCGCCGTCGCGAGTGTCTGAAGTGCGGCAAGCGCTTCACCACTTACGAGCGCATCGACGAAATCCCTTACATGGTGGTGAAGAAAGACGGCCGCCGGGAGAAATTCGATCGCCAGAAAGTGCTGAACGGCCTGCTGCGCGCCTGCGAGAAACGGCCGGTTCCGATCAGCAAACTGGAGCAGATCGTGAACGAAGCAGAAGTCTTCGTCATCGAGTCGCCCGAGCGCGAGCGCAAGACCAGCGAGGTCGGTGAGCTGATCATGAACCGCTTGCGCCGCTATGACAAAGTAGCGTACGTGCGATTTGCCTCGGTCTACCTGGATTTCAAGGACGTGCAGGAGTTCATGTCGGAACTGAAGGATCTGCTGAAGACCAAGGAACGCTCGAAGTTCGCGCGAAACCCGTCGCAAGAGTCGAGTCCCACGCTAGTAACGATTCTCAGTCAGGACAGCAGGAACGAAATCTTCATGACGCATCGCATCACTCTTATCCCCGGCGACGGCATCGGTCCCGAGGTGACCAAGGCCACCGTTCGCATTCTCGAAGCCACTGGCGTCAAGTTCGAGTGGGAAGCTTCATGGCCGGCGCCGAGGCCTTCGACCGATACCAGGAATACATTCCTAAAGAACTGAACGAGTCGATCGAGCGCACCCGCGTCGGACTGAAGGGGCCGGTGACAACGCCGGTAGGCGGCGGCTTTTCCAGCATCAACGTGCAGCTGCGCAAGCGGTTTGAGTTGTTTGCCAACTTCCGGCCGGTTCAAAATCTGCCGCATATCCCGACCCGCTATCCTGACATCGATCTGATCGTCGTGCGTGAGAACACTGAGGGACTTTACTCCGGCATCGAACATGAAGTGGTTCCGGGCGTGGTGGAGAGTCTGAAGATCATCACCGAGAAAGCCTCGACTCGCATTTCGCGCTTTGCCTTCGAATATGCCCGCAAGAACCAATCGCAAAAAGATCCACTGCATTCATAAAGCCAACATCATGAAGATGTCGGACGGATTGTTCCTGCGTTGCTCGCGCAAAGTTGCGAAGGAATATCCGGAAATGACGTACGCCGAGCACATCGTCGATAACACCTGCATGCAGTTGGTGATGAATCCGTACCAGTACGACATCCTGCTGCTCGAGAATCTGTACGGAGATATCGTCTCTGATCTATGCGCGGGGTTGGTCGGGGGGCTGGGCCTGGTGCCGGGCGCGAATTTCGGCCACGAGTGCGCGATCTTCGAGGCCGTGCATGGATCCGCGCCTGATATCGCGGGCAAGAACATCGCCAATCCGACGGCGGTCTTGCGCTCGGCCCTGCTGATGCTGCGCCATATTGGAGAGGACCAGGCCGCCGACGAGTCCGAAATGCTCTGGAACGAGTGTATAAGACGCGCGACAAACTAACCCGCGACGTGGGCGGCAAGAACGGCACATCCGAGTTTGCCGACGCCGTGATCGAGGAGATGGAGAACTCCAACACGGTCAACGTGAGTGACGAGTCAACCCGCGTTAGCTAGACTCAACGCCGCCCAGGCAGGACGCTGTTTATGTCTGAAGTGAAGAAAGACAAGCCCATCCGCGTCGTCATCGCCGACGACCACGCCATGGTTCGAGACGGGCTGCGGCGATCCCTGGAATATGCAGGACTGGAGATTGTCGGAGAAGCCGCCGATGGGATGGAGGCTGTCGCCCTGGTGCGAAAGCTCGACCCGGACATTCTGCTGCTCGACCTTTCCATGCCGAAGCATGATGGCTTCGAAGCGTTGCGCGATCTCCGGGCGGATGGCCACGCCCGCCACACGCGCGTGATCGTCTTAACAGCGGAAGCTTCCACCCACGATGTGGCGAAGGCGCTCGATCTCGGCGCGCGGGGACTGGTGTTGAAGGCACTGGCTACCGAAAAGCTGGTTTTGGCGATTCAGACTGTTATGGCCGGAGGAGCGTGGGTAGGCATGGGTCCCGTGAAAGACCTGCAGACTTATCTACGAACGCACCTGCCGGAGAAACCGTCCGGGCGTGCAGATAACTATGGTCTGACAAAGCGGGAGTTACAGATCATCTCAGGCGTGGTCTCAGGACGCGCGAACAAAGAGATTGCGGAGCGCTTCGGGATTGCCGAGGACACAGTGAAGCACCACTTGAGCAATGTTTTCGATAAGACCGGTGTCTCGACTCGAGTGGAACTGGTTGTGTTCGCGATCAAACATAACTTGCCGATCGACGAACTGGACTGAGTCGCTGAGCGCATCAGCGACGATTTTTCGCGCATCGATTTGTAAAGCAAGGTTTGACGCGCTGGCCTGAAACGAGTTAACATCCGGTCGCTTTCTGGGGAACCTGTGGGGATGTCTCAAACCGAGAGGTGTTTGGGGATAGTTCTGTTCCAGCTTGGAGGACCCGACACGCTGGAAGCCATCCAACCTTTTCTTTATAACCTGTTTTGCGACCCGGATATCATTGACTTCCCTTTCGCCCGCATCGGGCGCCGTCCTCTCGCCAAACTGATCGCTACCACCCGCGCCAAGAAAGTCGAGCATCACTATTCGGTGATCGGGGGCGGCTCGCCGATTCGACGATTCACAGAAAGCCAGGCGCGCGCCCTTGAAGCTGTGCTTGAAGCACAGGGAGTCAACACTCGTTGCTTTGTCGCGATGCGCTATTGGCATCCCTTTACTGCTGAAGCCCTAGCAGAGTTGCAGCGAGCCGGATGCGACGAAGTGGTGCTGCTGCCTCTCTATCCTCATTATTCGAGCACGACCGTCGGCAGCAGTCTAAATGAATGGAATCGGCATTTCCGCGGGGACGTGCCCGTTCATCTTGTGCAGAGCTTTTATCGGGAGGAGCGGTATCTCGATGCCTGCATCGAGAAAATTGACGAGGCCTTAGGACGATTCCCTTCGTCGAATGGGCCGGAAATTGTTTTCAGCGCGCACAGCCTGCCACAGTCGATCATCGACAAGGGCGATCCGTACCAAAGAGAGATCGAAGAGACTGTGCAACTCCTGATGGATCGCGGAGGCTGGCCGAACCATCACCGTCTCTGCTACCAGAGTAAGGTTGGAGCAAGTAAGTGGCTCCAGCCGTCGTTGCACCGCACGCTGCGCGACTTGGCTGCCGAGAAAGTGCGCGACGTTTGCATCGTCCCGGTGTCATTTGTTTCCGATCACGTCGAAACGCTTGGGGAAATCGACCACGAAGCGCGCGAAGAGGCCGCGGAACTGGGCTTAGGGCAGTTCGAGATGACGGCCGGCCTGAACGATTCGCCCAAATTCATCGAGGCCTTGGCGCATCTTGTCATGAAGGCAGCGATGCGCGAGAGTTTCGCTTTACCGACCCGGGAAAATGTTGCCGCGCCATTGATGGCGGCTGATTAGCACGACGGGACCGAGTTAGTCGAAACAGGAGGAACACATGGCGGGTCCGGAGAACGATCCGGTCAAGCAGAATCCGCAAGCTGGCAAGGAAGCCGCTCCCAGCGCGCCGGCCACCAAGTACGTCGGCACGCCTGCGGTCGGAACGTCGAAAGCAGCTGCTGCCGGCGGTATTGCCGCGGTCGGTCCCGACAACTCTGAGGTTGACCAGCGGCGCCGCCGTCTTGCGTGGATCGGCATTACAGCGTTCCTGGGCGCATGGTTCCTGGCTTTCTTCCGCTTTTTCCTGCCGCGGACGCTGTTCGAGCCGCGCACCTCATTCAAGATCGGATATCCGTCGGACTACGCGTTGGGCGTCGACACGAAGTGGCAGCAGAAATACCGAATCTGGGTCGATCGCACACCGGATCGGTTGTTCGTGATCTACGCGCGCTGCACGCACCTGGGATGCACTCCCGACTGGAAGCCGAGCGAAAACAAGTTTAAGTGCCCGTGTCACGGTAGTGGTTACGACAGCGAGGGCATCAACTTCGAGGGACCGGCGCCGCGTCCGATGGATCGCGCCAAGGTCGATCTGGCGCCCGACGGCCAAATCATTGTTGACGTGTCGAAGCTCTATTCATGGCCGAAGGGACAGCCCAGTCAATTCAGCGATCCGGGTTCATTTTTGACGACGTAACCAGCAAAGCCGGGGCGTTCAAATCGAACGGCGCGGCAATCGCGATTCGGAGCAAGTCCAGAGGGCGAAATGGCTGAAGAGAAAAACGGACAAAACGGCGGCAAGGTCGGACTGGTCGACAAAGTAAAAGACCAGCTCTCGAGCGACGTGCAATCGCTCAAAACCGAGATGCCCGCGAAGGTCAAGGAGCAGATTGAGGGTCTGAAGGATCCGACCAAAACCCAGGTCTACACGTCAATCTTCCGTCACAAGCACGACGAGACGCCGCGGAATCGCGCACTGGGCGTGCTGTCGAACGTGTTCCTGCACCTGCATCCGGCGAAGATCAATCGCGACGCGGTTCGTTACAGCTATACATGGGGTATGGGCGGCATCACGTTCTACCTCTTTATTGTGCTGACGTTTACGGGCGTGCTGTTGATGTTCTATTACCACCCAACGAAGGTGCAGGCGTTCCGCGACGTTCTGTATCTGGAGCACGATGTTCCCTTCGGAAAGCTTTTGCGCAACATGCACCGCTGGGCCGCGCACTTGATGGTGATCGGCGTCTGGCTGCACATGTTCCGCGTGTTCTTGACGGGCTCTTACAAGAAGCCGCGAGAGTTCAACTGGAATATTGGCGTGCTTCTGCTGGTGTTTACGCTGCTGCTTTCGTTCACGGGATATCTACTGCCTGACGATCAGCTGGGATTCTGGGCGGTCACGGTGGGCACGAACATGGCACGCGCCACGCCTCTGCTGGGTCATGAAGGGCCGTTCGGTCCGCAGTTGCATATGACTCCGTATAACGACGTCCGGTTCGGGTTGCTGGGCGGATCGATCGTGGATGCAAATGCGCTGCTGCGGTCTTATATCTGGCACTGCATTGGAATTCCGATCGTCGCATCGGTGCTGATGATCGTGCACTTCTGGCGTGTGCGAAAAGACGGAGGCATTTCGGGTCCGGCGCCAGTGATGCTGGAAGCCGAAGCGGATAAACCGCGTCGAGGTCCGACTGCAGCTGGCGCTTGACGGTTCTTGGCTGAAGATTAGTTGTGAGAGGGCGAGGACGCCCTCTGGACTGCCGGCGAGACGCCGGCGCTACGAGGAGCATGCATGGATTGGCGTCAACTCTGGGAAATCGTCTCTGCCCCCGATAATGTCCCGATCGTCGGCTTAATTCCGCTCCTGGGTTTCTACATCTATCTCGCGTGGAAGCAGGCCCACGCCAACGACCAGCTGATCACGCAGTTGGAAGCTGATCCGGCGATGGCCAAAACGCATCATCGCAAAACGTGGCCTTTCAAGCCGGGATGGCAGAAGGAAGTGCACGTCTGGCCGTTTCTGCTGCGCATCGAATTCCTCGCCGCCATCATCGTCACGATCATCCTGATGATCTGGTCGATCACGCTGAATGCTCCGTTGGAAGAACCGGCCAATCCGAACCTGACCATGAACCCGGCGAAAGCGCCCTGGTACTTCCTTGGTTTGCAGGAAATGCTGGTGTATTTCGATCCGTGGATTGCAGGCGTCGTCATGCCGACGCTGATCATCGTCGGGTTGATGGTGATTCCTTATATAGATACGAACCCGATGGGCAGCGGCTATTACACGTGGAAGCAGCGCCGCTTTTCCATTTCGACATTTCTGTTTGGCTTCGTCATTTTGTGGATCGCGATGATCATCATCGGCACGTTCATCCGCGGCCCAGGATGGCAATGGTTCTGGCCGGGGCAGACGTGGGATCACAATCGATTGATTTACGAAGTGAACCGCGATTTGCCGGACTTGTTTGGCATCGCGTCCAACTGGGGCAAGGGTATATTCGGAGCCATTGTGGTGGGCGGATATTTCGCCTTGGGCGGCTTCGCGGTGTTCTCGCTGTTCCGGCGCTACATGCCGAAAGACTTCGCGCGCATGAGCATCCTGCAGTTTTCGATCACGCAGGCGTTCTTGCTGATCATGCTCGCCTTGCCACTCAAGATGATGCTGCGCCTGCTGTGGCACATCAAGTACGTGTGGATAACGCCGTGGTTTAACGTTTAGTCGTCGGTCGTCAGCCAAGCAACTCTAGGGGCAGCGACTCTGCGATGGTTTTTGCTGACGACTAGCGACTGAAGACTGACGACTGCACTTCGGAGGAAGCGGTGCCCGACAAACCAGTCCCCGATAATGATCCGATCGTAACCAAGTCTTACGCGGCGCATTACATGATCGCCGTGGCCCTGCTTACGGCCTCGCTACTCTGGGCGCTGTGGGACGAGGCATTCGGCATGCGCCCGTGGAAGGCGTATCAGCACGAGTGGAAGCAGCGTTACACCGCGTTTCTGAACTCGGCTCACTCGAAGTCCGACGCGTCGCAAAAGGAAGTCGAAGGCAGCTCCGATTACCAGAAGCTCAAGGAAAACCTCGATCAGGCTACCCAGCAAGCAACCCCGCACGTTCGCGATCTGCAGAAGCAGATTGGTGATCTGAGCGCAAAAATCCTGGCCGTGCAGAGCGTGTTTACCGACCGCCGCGCGTACGTCAATGCACTCACCTACCAGATCGAAACCAATCCTTCGTCCAAGCAAAGCATCCAGAAGGATCTGGACAAGTACAAAGCCGAGAAGACCACCGTCGAATATCCCGACGGCAGCAAGCAGCAATATAACTTTGAACAACTTGAGGAAACGTACAACAGCCTCAAAGACCAGCGAGCCAAGCTGAATGCTGAACTTGGTGACACGCTGAAGCCGGTCACGCAGGCCAAGGCTGCGCTCGATGAGTACGTTAATGACCACATGGTCGATCTGACCCCCGCGCAGATCGCGGGGCTTGAGAAGAAGACTGAGGATCTTGATCCGTCGATTCAGCAGATCAACGTCGCCGAAGCCAACATCGTCGACCGGTGCGAATCCTGCCACATGGGCGCGCGCGAACCCGTGAAGTTGACCGCGGCTTCAATGAGCGCACAAGGCGCCAAGTCTCCCGACGACTACGCCAAGGCTTTCGTCAGCCATCCGAACCCGGCGTTGCTGCAGGTTCACGATCCCGACAAGTTCGGCTGCTCACCCTGCCACCAGGGCAATGGGCGCGCCACTACGAGTATCGAGAAGGCGCACGGGAACTATGAGCACTGGCTCTGGCCTCTTTATGCGAAACAGAACCTTGAAGCGGGCTGCCAGACTTGCCACGCGGCCGACATGATGCTGGTTTCAGGCGATGTCGGTTGGACGATCAGCAAAGGTAAAGATCTGTTCCGCCAGCGCGGTTGCATGGGCTGCCACCGGTACGAAGGCTACGACAAGGAACCCGAGGAACTGCAGTCTCTCAACCAGCAGACCAAGCAACTCGAGGGCGAAAAGCGCGACAACACCAAACAGTCGGCGTACCTGATGAAGCAGGCCGACGCCGCCGAGAGTAACGACGAAGCGAATAAGCTGAACGATCAGGCGGTCGGTCTGCGCGTTGCCAATAGCAGGATTGACGGCCGTCTGCAGCAGATCGACTTCCGCGCACACAGCCTGATGCAGGACGTAAAGAAAGTCGGGCCCAATCTAAAGGACGCCCGCCTCAAGCTGAACAAGAACTGGATCCCCGTTTGGCTGAAGAAGCCCAGCGAATTCCGCCCCGGCACGAAGATGCCGAACTTCCGTCTGACTGATGCTCAAATTCAGGCCATCTCGGCATACATCTGGCAATCGGGCTTCACCGATTCCCTGCCCCACCAGAAACCCGGCAACGCCGATCACGGCAAAGAACTTTTCGAAACTCGGGGCTGCCTCGCTTGCCACTCCATTGGCGAAGGCGACGATCTGCAAGGCGGCACGTTCTCTGCGAATCTGACCCGCGTGGGTGAGAAGGCGAATTACGACTACCTGGTCCGCTGGATTCACAACGCGCGCGAACGCACGCGTCCGTACTGCCCGTACGAGAAGAAGGACATCGGGCCCGAGGACTACGCCAAGAAGAATCTTCCCTACGTATTCGATCTGGGCCACAGCAAGTGCCCCAACGACGGACACGAACTGCAAGTACAAAACATGACGGTGATGCCGAGCCTGCGCCTCAGCATGGAAGACGCACAGGACATCGCCACCTACCTGCTGACCCAGAAGAAGCAGGAACCCTCTGCCTACGCCGACGCTTCCTTCATGGACGATCCGAAGCTGAAGGACGAAGGCAAGAAGTGGATTCGTCATTACGGGTGCGCAGGATGCCACGAAATCTCCGGCATGGAAGACGAAGGCCGCATCGGAACCGAACTCACTTACGAAGGCAGCAAGCCGATCGAACGCCTCGACTTCGCCCTGTTCACGGAAGGCGCCGAGCGAGGCAAAGAACCGATTACGAATCCGGAAGACCTAGCGCGCTTGCCGGAAGGTCCGGCGAAGAGTCCGTGGTACGACCACAAAGGATTCTTCGAGCACAAGCTCGCCGAACCCGAAATCTATGACAAGGGCATGGTCAAGTCAGAGACCGAAGCGCTCCGCATGCCGAACCTGCATCTCGCCAAAGACCAGGTGCAGGCTCTGAGCACCTTCCTGCTCGGCAGCCAGGAAAGCAGCCTGCCCGCCAACTATCAGTACCGCCCGCAGGACACGCGGCGCGACATTCAGGAAGGGTGGTGGATTGTTACCAAGTACAACTGCGTGGGATGCCACCAGTTCTTCCCAGGCCAAGATTCCAGCCTGATGAAGATGAAGAAGTATCAGGATGCCGACTGGAAGGAGCAACTCCCGCCCAAGCTGTACACCGAGGGTGCGCGTGTCAATCCGGAATGGCTGCGTCGCTTCCTGGCGAATCCATCTTTAAGTGATACGGATACCAACCGAAACGGCGTCCGCGCATATCTTAAAGTGCGCATGCCGACCTTCTCGCTTTCGGACGACGAACAGCGCAAGCTGGTGCGTTTCTTCCAGGCGCTGTCGCAGCAGCCGTTGCCCTACATTCCGCAGAGCGTGCCGACTCTCACCTCGAAAGAGACAGAGATGGCCCGCAGCCTGTTCTCGAGCACGGCGGCTCCTTGCCTGAAGTGCCACGCGACCGGCGACGCGCAGCACGACTCGCACGCTACCGCACCAAACTTCCTGCTGGCGAAAGAGCGCCTGAAGCCCGATTGGGTGGAGCGCTGGATCACCGATCCGCAAGCGATCAGTCCGGGCACGTCCATGCCATCCGGGCTGTTCAATCATGTGAACGGACAATGGGTGTTCGCCGGACCAACACCCCCGTCATTCCAGGGCTACACGCAAGACCACACGAAGCTGCTCGTCGACTACATCTTCCAGCTGACGCCGGAAGAACAGCGCCGCGTGGCTTCGTCGATGGGTCGGTCGACAGCTTCCAACTCTGCACCGGCGAGCAAGAAGCCCTCGGTCGGCGCCACGCGCCACGCAGTGCCACGTTCGGGCGCGGCCGCTGGAGGTTCGCGCTAAAAATTTCGCGCTAAAATAGATAGTTTTCGCACGACGATCTAAAACTACAAGAAAGGTACACATCATGAAGAACTCCCGGTTAGCAATCCTTCCCCTGCTAGCCCTTGTCGGCCTCTTGTTGCTGGCAGCTTGTAACAAGAAAGAAAACACCGAGCAATCCACCTCGGCACCTGCTTCCGCACCCGCGGCCCCGACGGCTACGCCGATCGATCCGGCTACTGTGGGATCAGTCAGCGGCGCAGTGAAGCTCGACGGCGCGGCCCCGAAGCCGTCAAAGATCGACATGTCGCAGGATCCTGCCTGCAAAGGCGCGAACGAAGCCGAAACGATCGTCTCGGATAAGGGCAACCTTGCCAACGTCTTCGTTTACGTGAAAGACGGGTTGGGCTCGCGCACCTTCGACGTCCCGAAAGATCCCGTCGTGCTTGATCAGAGCGGCTGTCGCTATCATCCCCATGTTCTTGGTGTGATGGCCGGCCAGACCGTGCAGATCAAGAATGACGATCCGACCACGCACAACATCCATCCCACGCCGAAAGATAATCGCGAGTGGAACGAGTCGCAGCCTCCGCAGGCCGCGCCCATCGAGAAGAACTTCGCGCGCGAAGAAATCATGCTGCCGGTGAAGTGCAACCAGCACCCGTGGATGAAGATGTACGTCAACGTGGTGAAGAGCCCGTTCTATGCCGTCACCGACAAGGACGGGAAGTACGAGATCAAAGGCCTGCCGCCGGGCGATTACACCATCGCTTTCGTACAGGAGAAGCTTGGCGAACAAACCCAGAAGGTGACGGTCGGTCCGAAGGAATCGAAGACCGCCGACCAAACCTTCAAAGCCGGCGGTATGTAACCGTTTCGTCTGCTAGAATGCTCCGTTCCTGAGAGTCCGCCGGTCATCGCATCCGGCGGCTCTCGGAATCGAGTACGTGGGGTGCTCGCGCCGAGTCCCACCAGGTTCACCGGACCAAGGAGTTCTGCCCTGAAGGCGATCGCCACTCAGTACAATCGCGCCCATCACGCGTTTGCCGTCTTCACCGCGTGCTTCACATTCCTTGTCCTCATGGCGGGCGCATCGGTCACCAGCAATGACGCGGGATTGTCTGTTCCGGATTGGCCGACGTCGTTCGGCTATCTGGTAAAGGTTCCGCATTTTGTTGGCGGCGTTCGCTTCGAGTGGAGCCACCGCATGGTCGCGGGCTCTCTCGTCGTCTTGACGCTGGCGATTGCAGCGTGGACTTTGCTGGTGGAGAAGCGCTCCTGGTTGCGCAAGCTGGCGCTTGCTGCCGTGGGCACGGTGATCGCGCAGGCCGTGCTGGGCGGGATGACCGTTCTGATGCTGCAGCCCCCTGCGGTCTCGACGGCGCACGCGCTGGTAGCGCAGACCTTCTTCTGCATCGCCGTCTCGATCGCTCTCTTCACCGGGCGCAGATGGGTGGAGGAAGTTCCGCGGGTTGAATTCGACACTCGACGCCCGAGCCTCTTTACACTCACTGTACTGTCGATCGTCGTGCTGTATGTGCAACTGATTCTGGGCGGCATGTTCCGCCATCACGGCATGAGCTGGTGGCCGCACGTGGTACATGCTGCGGTGGTCGCATTCGTCCTGACCTGGACGGCAGTGCGCGCGTTGTCGGTCTACTCGAATCTCGAAGCCATCCGCAGGCCGGCGATCATGATGCTGTCACTCCTGATCGCGCAGCTCTGCCTCGGCTTCTCTGCGTTTCTGACGCGCGTGGCCTGGGGCCGCGACGCCGTGCAGCCCGAGCTTCCTATGGTGATCTCGACGGTCGCGCACGTGGCTGTGGGCGCGTTGCTGCTGGCAACTACCGTGGTGCTGGCAATCCAAGTCTGGCGGCATGTACCCGTCGCCTTCGCCGAGACAGTCCCGGGCGCTGAACGGACGCCCCAAGCCGCATGAGCGCCGCCAGCCAATCCTGGAACGTTCCTTCCCGCGCCGTAGCGATGATGGCACGCGACTATGCGGAGCTGACCAAGATGCGGGTCACGACCCTGGTCGTGCTGACCGCGTGGTGCGGCTACTACTTCGGCTGCCTCAAGGCGGGCATCCCTTCCCTTTCCTGGGGACTCTTTCACGCGCTGCTGGGGATCGGACTGGTATCAGGGGGCACCGCCGCTCTCAATGAAGTCATGGAGCACGACATCGACGGCCGCATGCGTCGCACGGCGCAGCGACCGCTGCCCACGGGGCGCATGAGCTTGCTGCACGCGACGATCGTGGGCATGGTGATGACAGTCGGCGGCGCGCTCTATCTCGACGTCACGCTGAATACGCTGACCGGCACGCTCGCCCTGGTAACGGCATTCGTGTACCTGGCCGCCTACACTCCGCTGAAGAAGGTGCATCCGGTGTGTACTTTCGTGGGCGCGTTTCCAGGGGCGATGCCGGGAATGCTAGGGTGGACCGCCGTGCGCGGCCGCTTGGAGTGGGAAGCAGTCGCTCTGTTCGCGATCGTGTTCTTCTGGCAGTTCCCGCACTTCTTCTCGATCGCGTGGCTCTACCGCGATGACTACGCTGCCGGGCAGATCCGCATGTTGCCGGTCGTTCAGCCCGATGGCAAGTCCACTGCCCGACGGATCCTCGTCTACTCGCTGCTTCTGATTCCGGTGAGCCTTACGCCGACTTTCCTGGGCATGTCGGGCCGCGCGTACCTGATTGGAGCGTTGCTCCTCGATGCCGCGCTTCTCTACGTGGGCTGGCGCCTGATTACCCTCCACGCTCCGCTCAGCGCGCCCCTCTCGAAACAGCGCGCCCGGCAGTTACTGCAGGCCACCGTCTTATACCTACCCCTCTTGTTCGTTCTCATGATGCTGAGCCGGATCTCGTCGTAGAATAGCTTGTGGCTTCCAAGACCCCTGCATACGCGGAAGTAGGCGCTGAAGCGGAAACCATCGCCACTGCCGTCATTTCGGTGCAGAACATCGTGCACCGCTACGAGAGCCGGACGGCTCTCGACGACGTTTCCTTTGATGTCCGACCCGCCGAACTCTTCGGGCTGCTTGGCCCAAACGGCAGCGGCAAGACGACCCTGTTTCGAATTCTCTCGACCTTGATGCTGCCGACGGCCGGTCGCGCCATGATCATGTGTTTCGATGCCGCGAAGGATCCCGCCTCCGTTCGGCGACAGATCGGCGTCGTCTTCCAGGCTCAAAGCGTCGATGAAAAACTGACCGCCTACGAGAACCTGTGGCATCAGGGACATCTGTACGGGCTCCACGGAGCGGCGCTCACGACGCGCATTCGCGAGATTCTTGGCCGTGTGGGACTGGCCGATCGCGAGAAAGAACTCGTGGAGACATTCTCCGGCGGCATGGCGCGCCGCGTAGAACTTGGCAAGGGCCTGCTTCATCATCCATCAGTTTTGCTGCTCGACGAGCCCACAACCGGACTCGATCCGGGCGCGCGCCGCGATTTGTGGCAGTACCTGCAGATCCTGCGCGATGAAGAGCGCGTCTCGGTCATCGTGACGACGCACCTGATGGAGGAAGCAGAGCGCTGCGACCGTCTCGCGATTTTGAACGAGGGCAAACTGGTGGCGCTGGGAACGCCGACGGAATTAAAGCACGAAATCGGCGGCGACGTCGTTCTGCTGGATGTGACCGGGGACGCCGAGGCGCTGGCGCAACGCATCAGCACGCGCTTCAGCGTGGATGCGACGGTGCTGGGGAATCAGACTCGCGCTCACCAGGTACGAATTGAGATGGAAAACGGCCACCGTTTTATCACCGGGCTGGTCGAAGCGTTTCCGGGAGAGATTCAGTCCGTGAGCGTCAGCAAGCCGACGCTGGAAGACGTATTCATCCACCGCACCGGCCACCGCTTCTGGACCGAGACGGACGAGGCCCCCAAAGAGTGATGGTGGAGCGACGGGCGTCCTCGCCCGTCGGAACCACAAAATTTGAAGAGCAAGAGAAGTACGAGAGCGGCTTGAGCCGCCGGAACTTTCGCGATAGGGAGGAAGCGTGCAACCCATGATGCTGGCAGTATCTGCGGTACTTGGCATTCTCCCCTTGTTGGGAATTGTTTGGACGATCAAGAACGGGACCATCATGACGGTGGACGGCCTGTTCATGAGCCTGATCCTGTTGAGCCTGTCGGGGCTATTTTTTCTGAACGCGTTCTGGGAATGCCGCGACTGTGGCTTGATCCCGGGCAAGCAGAAGACTTCGCCCCCGGCAAAGAAATGAGCTGACTTTTGGCTACGCAAACTGCAACTCTTCCAGCACGCAGCGTCCCGGCATCAGCGGGCATGACGCTGCCCGCATTCACGCTCTGGTGGCGCGAACTGGTGCGCTTCTACCGCCAGCGCAGCCGCGTGGTTGGAGTCATCGCGTCACCGCTCGTGTTCTGGGTAGTGCTCGGCTCGGGATTTGGAACGTCTTTCCGCTCCGGCAGCGCTTCGGGACAGAACTATCTCGACTACGCGTATCCCGGCACGCTGATCATGATCGTGCTCTTCACCGCAATCTTCACCATGATGTCGGTGATCGAGGACCGCAAAGAAGGATTCCTGCTGTCGGTGCTGGTGGCGCCCGTCCCGCGATCGGCGATTGTGCTGGGCAAGGTGCTGGGAGGAACAACGCTGGCAGCATTGCAGGGCTTGATCTTTCTTTTGCTCGCACCACTGGCGGGCGTGCACGTCGGCCTGGCAGCATTGCCGTTGATTGTACTGACCGTCTTCCTGGTTTCATTTGCGCTGACCGCGCTCGGCTTCGCGATTGCCTGGCCGATGGACTCGACCTCTGCGTTCCACGCCATCATCAACCTGTTCCTGATCCCGCTGTGGCTGCTTTCCGGAGCGCTGTTCCCGCTTTCCGGAGCCTCCGGCTGGCTGAAGATCGTCATGCGGATCAATCCGCTGACGTATGGTGTGGAAGCCTTGCGCGCGCTGCTCTATCCCGATGTTCCTACCGATACGTCGTTGGCGGCATCGATGGCGACGCTGGTGTTGTTCTCGCTGTTCATGTTCGGGTTGGCGTTTGTAGTGGCGAATCGCAGGAGCACGAAGCCGGCAGCGTGAGGTGTCCCTGCACGGTGCAATGTGAAACATATGCTTCGACGAATTGGTTTTCGTCGCATCCTACCTGTTATTTTTTCTCTCGTTCATGCTTCCTTATTGGTTTTCTCGCCTGAGCAAAGCCAACACATGTCTTCCAACAAGTTCTCCAAGGCTTCCGCTTTCCGCGTTTCGTATCAGGACAATTCAATCATGTGGCAGCCAGAGCCCCAGCCCATGAGGCCTACACAAAGAGCTGCCATGGTCCTTAACCTACCGGCGATGATCTTAGCGGTTCCTGTCGCCATAGCATTTTTCCACGGAAATCCTCTAGGGCTGATGTACACGACTCTGTTGTTCGTGCCCCTTTCTAGGTATGGCGTCGGACGCTGGCTCGATAGGCTTTTGGGATATGTACCCCAGCCACTGAAACTAGATAAATCTTGGCGAGCAACATTCTCAGTACTGTCAGCCTTTGTACTGTTCATGGCTGTCTTGGGCATCACACCGGTTAACCATCATCGCCGTGCCCCCGATACATATGTTATTGGATTCTCCCTAGCCCTTTGGTCTGGGCTGTTTCTCACAATTAGCGCTTCCGGATCGGTTCGCCTGGCCGCTCGAATATGAGTTGATCCCTCTAGTTGAGGCTACGCCCCTATGCCCGTACCTCCTCCATACGCCATCTTCCCCGTCATCAACGCCAGCCTGAACGGGGCCTGCACCATCCTGCTGCTGCTCGGACGATGGTTCATCAGCCAACGCCGGATCGCTGCGCATCGCCTGACGATGATCACGGCAGTCATCACGTCGGCACTCTTTCTCACTTCGTACCTCTACTACCACTTTCACGTCCATTCCGTACCGTTTCGAGGGATGGGTTGGTCGCGACCTGTCTATTACGCGATCCTTGGATCCCACGTGATCCTGGCAATGGCCATCGTTCCTCTCGTGATCATCACGTTGACGCGCGCTCTGCGCGAACGCTTCGACCGCCATCGCGCTATCGCTCGCTGGACGTTTCCGTTGTGGCTGTACGTGTCGGTAACCGGCGTACTTGTTTATTTCATGCTCTATCACTGGTTCGCGGCGTGATACCGACTGAGGTGCGATTCGGCTCATCGCCGGTCGTGCCTTCTTTGTGTCCTTCGCGGCGCGAAGGTCGCTAAGAAAAACCGGTTGGAGTTCTTCCAGGACAACGGAGGCGTCGTCTTTCGAAAAACTCTCGTCTCCTCGCACCAGTTAAAATGCTTCTAATGGCTACAGTTCGACTCAGAATCGATGTCTCCGGAACCGTTGGGAACGAAGCCTGGAACAACCTCCAACAATTTGATCCGCTCCAGAAAGCCGCGTTCGGGCCCGAGTTTGGCTCTAGCGGTCCGTGCAAGCATCCGCCGGACGCGCCACATCCGAAGGGCGAATGGATTGGAGCCGAGATCACACTGCAGACTCCGTTGCTCGCCCAGTACGCCGTTTCGCACTATCTGGAACAGGATCGCGTGCTCGACGCAGACGTGGTCGACTAGGTATAGTTCTGCCGTGCTTTCGCGATGATGAATTTGGCTAACCATCAGGAATCTACTTCCGAAAAAGAAGAACCCGGCCCATCGCCCCACTCGAATATGAGCGCTGCTTCTCCAATAGAAACCGACGATCCCACCACCCAGACACCCGCCAAGCGTCGCATGTCGACGCGCCACCGCATTCTGTTCTTCGTAACGGCGTGGTTCATTGCCTTCATGCCCGTGATGTTCTGGTGGAACACGTGGTTCGGCCGCACACTATCGGACAAGCAGGTCGCCGAGTACCTGCGCGACGACAAGCATCCGCGTCACATACAGCACGCACTGGTGCAAATGGGCGAGCGGATGTCGCGACGCGATGCGACGGTGACGCAGTGGTACCCAGAGTTGGTCCGACTGGCCGCTCATCCGGTGGATGAAGTTCGGAACACGGACGCGTGGGTTCTCGGACAAGACACGTCGGGACAGGACTTTCACGAAGCTTTGCTGGCAATGCTGAAGGATCCGTCGCCCCTCGTGCGCGGCAATGCCGCCCTCTCCCTGGTGCGCTATGGAGATGGCGCCGGGCGTCAACAGATCGTCGCACTGCTGCAATCCGTCACCATCAGCGCTCCTATTAGCGGCCGAGTCGTCGATGCCGACAAGGCAGGCACAGTGATCCACCAAGGCGGCCTGATTGCGAAGCTCCAGGGTGAGCAGGGAGCAGTCGATGTCCGATCGCCGATTGGGGGACGCATTCGCACTCTATTTGCGCAGACGGGTGGCTCGGTGAAAGCGGGAGCCGAATTGGCAACTGTGGATCCGGCGGTCGACCAGGTGTGGGAGGGGTTGCGGGCGTTGTACCTGGTGGGGCAAACCGACGACCTGGTGGCCGTCACTCCATTTGAACGCGAACTTCCCGAGATTCCCGATCACATTCGCCAGCAGGCGGCGCTGACTGCCAAAGCAATCCGTGATCGCGGCACCGCAGCACGTTAGACTCTGGTTCCTTCACTGATTCCGAGCCCATAAAACAAAACGCGCGCCGAAGCGCGCGTATCTTGCTGAAAGCTGATAGCTGAAGGCTGACAGCTAAATTGCCATCACGCCCACTTCTTTCTCCACTTCCGCCGTGTCGACCATCGCGATCGCATCCCACGGGCAGCCATCGAGGAAACACCCGTCCGGCCCTTTGCTGATGCACTTTTTGCAGCCAATGCAGAGAATCGGATCGATCTGAATTCGCCCGAACGGCGGATGGTCTTCGTCGGGAACCCAGAACATGCAGTCCGCCACCGGGCAATACTCCACGCAGGCGGGCGAGCCAGCACAACCCGTGCAACACTCGGTGATCACGGCCAGTTCCTTCGGTTTCTTTTTGCGGGGAGTCGTGAGCCCGGTGGATTTTGGCTCAAATTTCATTTCGTCTGGAACCATCCCAGCAGCTTTGTTTCCCGTGGTTTCGGCAGGCATAGGCTTGGTGGATTATACCCCGAAATAAGTGGATTTCCGCGGCCTTCCGAGGAAAACCCCCGGCCTCCCGCCCCCCATTCGTCACACCCAACCTGTCCAGATACCACAATTTCCACCTATCCCTTTCTGCTATAGTGACCCTCCGAAGGAGTACGCACTCATGCCAAAGAGCGTTAACAAAGTCATTCTTATCGGCAATCTTGGCAAGGATCCCGAAGTGAAGTACACGCCGCAGGGCACAGCGGTTGCGAAGATCACCGTGGCCACCAACGAACGGTTCAAAGACAAGAGCGGCGCGTGGCAGGACCGAACCGAATGGCACAACGTGGTGCTCTGGCAGCGTCTTGCAGAAATTGCGGGTGAGTATCTCAAGAAGGGCGGCAAGGTCTACATCGAGGGCCGGCTGCAGACGCGCTCCTGGGACGACAAGCAGACCAATCAGAAGAAGTACATGACGGAAATCGTAGCCAACGATCTGGTTTTGCTTAGCGGACGAGCCGAAGGCGGAGGAGGAGGCGAGGGTTACGGTGGCGGTTCGCGTGGCGCAGCCAACCACTTCGACCAAAGTACACCGGAGCCTGAGCCGGCCGGGGCATCGCCGATTACGGACGAAGATATCCCCTTCTAACTGCGACATCGCCGGGGCGATCCTCGTCGATCATCGCGAGATCGCCCGGGCAGGAGCATCCGACATGTCGACCTTAGCCAGCAAGACTTGCGTTCCCTGCAAGGGCGACGTGCCCGCGCTGAAAGGCAGCCAGCTTCACGACCTCTCCCACCAGCTTCCGAACTGGCAGGTTGTTGACGAACACCACCTCACTCGCGCCTTCAAGTTTCCGGATTTTCAGAAGGCGCTCGACTTCGTGAACCGCGTGGGCGCGATTGCCGAGGAGCAGGGACACCATCCTGACATCCTGCTCACCTGGGGAAAAGCCGAGATCACTATCTGGACTCATTCGGTGAACGGGCTTACGGAGAGCGATTTCATTCTGGCGGCGAAGATCGATCAGCTCATCTGAGTTCACGTCGGCACCGTTCATCGAATTAAATCCAACGGGCAATCTGTACCGTCGAGGACGGCATTCGTTGCTGTCGCCCTTTCGGGCTTGATCCCACTTTCTAGTTACCCAGCGCTTCGCGCTGGGCTAATGAATGTCGCCGCCTTCGGCGACTTAGGAATCCCTCCTCCGGCTACCTGAGCAAACCTTTATCATCTACAACCGATCGCGTTGCACGGCTACGAACGCTGGCAGCGAATCGCGGGTGTGAGGAGGTTTGATGGTGGTACGCGTGGATTTCTGGTTGGCTTTGGGCGTTTTGCTTTCTACGGCGGCAACCGATGCTGTTTACGTGATGTTCAATGCGGCCGTCTCGGCCCGACAGCGCGTGCCTGCCGCAACCTGGAGCAGCGTCTGGTATCTCTTGTCGGCGTTCGCTGTCATCAGCTACACGAAGAACTGGGTGTACGTGGTGTTCGCGGCGGTGGGATCGTGGATCGGCGCTTACCTATCCATGACGCTGCTTCGGAATTCCGGCAGACGCCGATTCAGTCCGTGAAAGTGAGGACTACTCTGAGACCGCCGGGGAGCGTGCGGGTTCGGGCCTCCAGATAGCCCACGCCCACAGCGCGGTCGGAATCAGCATGACGAGACCCGTCGCCGTTACCAGGGTTAAGGCCGAAATTCCGATATCGAGGAGCCATCCGCATATCCAGGCACCTAGGGCAATCGTCAGCATGCAGAGACCAAGATCGGCGGAGAATACCCGCCCGCGGAAGCGGTCGTCGGTGTTCAACTGCAACAGCGTCGTTGAAAAGACCCAGACGGTCGCGCCACCGCAATGGGCTACGGCGGCCCAAAGGCAGGCCATCCACAAAGTTCCCGCCTTGCCGATCAGCGCATAGCCCAGCGCAATCACCAGGTATCCGTAAAGAATTCCCAGACGCAGGCGCCGATCCTGACGGCCCGCCCAAGGCGCGCTGAATAGCGGTCCGATGAGCGACCCCAGTCCGCGTGCTCCGAGCAGCAAGCTCATGCCCAACATCGCGCCGCGCTGCGGGTCCATATTGTGCCAACGTACTGGAAAATATTTCTGCCCCATCACCGTGAACAGCACCCAGCTTGGACCAATGACCAGGTTGCCCGCCTTGGCGAACACGGTGGCGACCAATCCCCGTTGTCCTCGAATGTAACGCACTCCCTCGAGAATCGGCGAGTAGTTGAACAACTCTCGCATCCGCAAAGGACCTGCCGCCTCCGCATGTGGTTCGGCAAAGTTCATGCCCATAACGAGCAACGCGGATATCAGAAAGGACAACGCATTCATGATGAACACGGAATCGCGGCCCAGCAAAGCGGCGACGATGCCTCCCAGAGTGGCGCCCAGCACTAGATTCATCGACCAAGTGGTCGAGCCGAGCGTGTTGGCGATGATGACGTCCTCGCGCGAGGTGATGTTGGGAATCACCGAACTGCGCGCGGGCTCGAAGAAGGCCGCCATCGTCGTTTCGAGTAGAAGGAGCGGATAGACCAGCCAGACCATCGCCTTGGAACGCACCAGGAGCATGGAGAGCACAATCACTGCGCGCACCAGGTCCGCCGTAATCATCACCCGCTTGCGGCTGATTCGGTCATTGACCACACCGGCCGTTGGGCCGATAAACGTTTGCGGCAGCACCTGCAACACTAGCGCCAGCGCCACCGAGCTAGCCTGCCCGGTGAGTTGCAGCAGCAAGCTGTAAATCGCGAGGGTGTAGAACCAGTCCCCAATCTCGCTCACGATCTGCGCCAGCCAGAGCCGGCGAAAATTGCAATTCTCCCGCACCAGGCGTACGTATGACGCCAGTGAGATTGCATTCACCTCGTGCTCGGGTTCGGGTTCCATAACTTTTGAACGGTTCTTCAAGATAACCGATCTGCCAGGGGAGCGTGCGGAAGGAGGCAGAGACGCGCTCTTACAAGTCGGTGCGCTGTTCAGCGTCGACTTGCAGTGCCGGAAAAGGCCCGCAGTGTCCCGGGCAAAGGAAGTGGACAGTGTGCAATGAATTGCATCCCAGCCGTGGATTGACAAGATTTGTCAGTCGGCGGACATGCCGGGCAAGGGCCCGGCAATCAGCCGGTTAGGGTCACGGGCTTGCGGTGACCGGTTGCGGTTTCAGCCCGGCTGTTTGGGCAGAGGCTTGCACTAATCACAGGCGACCACGGACGAACCGAATGCTCTCGAAAGCCCTCAAAGTTTTCATGCTGATTTCTTCGATGGTGTTACTGGCTTCCGCCTTTCTGCCGGTGCAAAAGCCGAACCCTCCGCGCTCGCTCATGCTGCTAGGCAGCGGGCTGGTAATGCTGGCTGGGGTGACCCGCCGCTACTACGCGGACGAAAAGTAAATTTCTCGCGACTTTACCCTCGTCTCAAAACTCGTCGGCCCGGAGGCAAGTCCTCCGGGCTATTTTTTCTAAGCGACCGGCCATCTGCCGGAGCGCGTTGACGCTAACATGCAGCCCTGTTTCCCCAACCTTCTATGCAAGCTCTACGGGGTCTGATCGCCTCTAGCTTTCCTGACGTCCCTCATTGCAGTCGGGTCACCGCCCCAGGTGGCGATCGTTCGCAGCTGACTTTCTACGTCGACGCGTAATCGGAGTCAGTGCCTCTTATAATCTCCACATGATGGATGAACTGGAGTTTCGCAAGCGGTCCGACGAAGCCTTTGCTTCGCTAAAGAAGTCTTTGTATGCCGCGGAAGACGATGCGGACCTTGAAGTCGAGGACCAGTCGGGCGCGCTGCACATCAGCTTCGAAGACGGCGCGCGGTTCGTAGTTTCTCCGAATGCGCCTGTACGGCAGATATGGATCTCTGCTTTGACGACCAGCTTCAAGCTTGACTGGTCGGACGCGGAGCAGGATTTCGTGCTGGTGAAGACCGGAGAGAGGTTGAAACCGCTGGTGGGGCGATTGGTTTCACAGCAACTTGGCGAGGCCGTGGAACTCGAGTAAGAAGAGCGACCGCTTTCGAGGGCACACTTCGCGAACCACAAACCCTCAGCGATGACCTCCGATCAAGGTACGCACACCCCAGAGCGCCAAGGCGCCCATCGCGAAAACAAAGACGACTCCAATCAGCCGCCCGGTCGCCGTGCTCTTGCTCCAGCCCTGGAGCACCGCCGCCAGTCAAACCACGAACAACAGAATTGCAGTTGTTGCCAGGCTCTTGAGCCACATGGTGTCGCCTCTTCGTTCATCGGCGAGCTTGCCACCTGCGGTTTGTTGTCGGTAGTGCACGAGTCACGTCAATGAGTGACTGTGATACGGCAAGGAGCACCGAGGAGAGCATGGGTCCTTCACTTCGCTCGGGATGACAGCTCTTTTTAAATGTCCACAGTTGCGGAGAGGCTGAGCTACATCTCTGCCACGTTACGGCCGGGTTCAAGCTTCTGGCGGAGGTGGGCGGCGATTTGTTTCCCGTGGAAGCGGCCGTTCTCGATGAAGATTTCGCTGGTGCGGGAGCCGGCCACGATGACCCCAGCCACATAGACGCCGGGAACGTTGCTTTCCAGGCTTTCCGGATCGCACACCGGACGGTGCTGCAGGTCGGAAAGTTCCAGGCCCAGGCTGCTTAGAAAATCGTAGTCGGGATGATAGCCGGTCAAGGCAAAAACAAAGTCGTTGGGCAGGCGAGTCGGACCCTTCGGCGTGTTGAGCACAGCGAAGTCCGAACCGATTTCCTGCACCGAGCTCTTGAAGAACGCATTGATCTCGCCATTCTTGATTCGATTCTCGAGGTCCGGCCTCACCCAATACTTCACGCTGGGAGAGACTTGGTCTCCACGGTACACCAGGGTCACGCGCGCGCCGTGTCTCCACAGGTCGAGAGCCGCTTCGGCAGCCGAATTCTTGCCTCCGATCACAAGCACGTCGCTGTCGTAGTACGGATAAGGCTCTTTGTAGTAGTGGTGAACTTTTTCGAGATCTTCGCCGGGAATACCGATCTCGTTTGGCAAGTCGTAGTATCCGGTGGAAACGATAACCTTCTTCGTACGGTAGTCGTGGATCTTGCCGGAACGGTCGGTAGCGGTGACGCGGAAATCGCCGTCCTTCCCGGTCACGGTCTTCACCCACTGGTACTGACAGATGTGCAGCTTGAAATGTTCCGCCACGCGCCGGTAGTACTCGAGCGCCTCCTGCCGGGTCGGTTTTTGTCCCGCGCACGCGAATGGGATGTCCCCGATCTCGAGCAGCTCGGGGGTAGTGAAGAAAGTCATGTTGGTCGGGTAGTTGTAGACCGAATTGACCAGGCATCCCTTCTCGAGGACGAGCGACTTAAGGCCAATCTTCTGCGCCTCGATAGCGCAGGCCAGACCCGTGGGCCCGGCGCCGATCACAAGCACATCGGTCCAACTGTCGGGCCGGGAATGAGCCTGCTTGCGGGGTAAAGTGACGGGGATGTAGTCCGTGGTGGCCAAGGTATACGTCCTTGCGCCCGGCCTGCTACGCGGCCGCGACGCCAGTTTCCAATTCGCGATTCTAGCACGCGGTCTCGGTGACCTTTCCCGTGCGTCACAGTAGCCTGTGCCCCAGCACACAAAAGTGATGTGCGTCCGCGCTATACTTTCGAGTTACACCATCCTTACGTTTGATCAGGAAAACCGCCATGGCCACTACCACCGAGCCTGTCACCCGCACGCGCATCGAATCCGACAGCATGGGCAAGATCGAAGTCCCGGCCAACGTCTACTGGGGCGCCCAGACCCAGCGCTCGCTTCTGCACTTCAACATCGGCCGCGACACCATGCCGCCCGAGTTGATCCGCGCTTTCGGCATTCTGAAGAAGGCATGCGCGCTGGTGAATCAGGACCTCGGCAAGCTTCCCCCGGAGAAAGCCAAGCTCATCGTGCAAGCCGCCGACGAAGTAATCTCCGGCAAGCTGAACGATCAGTTTCCGTTGCGTATCTGGCAAACGGGCAGCGGCACGCAGACCAACATGAACGTCAACGAGGTGATCTCCAACCGCGCCATCGAAATTGCGGGCGGCGAGATGGGATCCAAGAAGCCAATCCACCCCAACGATGACGTCAACATGTCGCAGTCTTCGAACGACACATTTCCAGCGGCGATGCACATCGCGGCGGCGGATCGGGTCCAGCGGGCGCTCATTCCCGCGATCAAGACCGTGCACGATGCCATTGCTGCGAAGTCCAAAGAGTTCGAAGGCATTGTGAAGATCGGCCGCACGCACCTTCAAGATGCCGTGCCGATGACGGTAGGACAGGAGTTCAGCGGCTGGGCGAGCCTGCTGGAACGCGACATCAAGCGTCTGGAACAGGTGCTGCAGGGGTTATTTGATCTGGCGATCGGCGGGACGGCGGTGGGTACGGGATTAAACGCACACCCCGAATTCGCTGAACGGGCAGCCAAGAAAATCGCGGAGTTGACGGGGCTGCCGTTCAAGTCGCATCCGAACAAGTTTGCGGCGTTGTCGGCGCACGATGAAATCGTGTTCGCGCAGGGCGCGCTGGAGACGCTGGCAGCATCGCTCATGAAGATTTCGAACGACATTCGCTGGCTGGCGTCAGGGCCGCGCTCGGGATTGGGCGAACTGATCATTCCAGAGAACGAGCCCGGGTCCTCGATCATGCCGGGGAAGGTGAATCCCACGCAGTGCGAAGCCATGACCATGGTGTGCGTGCAGGTACACGGAGCGACGGCGGCGGTCGGCTTTGGTGGCTCGCAGGGAAATTTCGAGCTGAACGTCTACAAGCCGGTGATCATTTACAACTTCCTGCACTCGGTGACGTTGCTCACGGATGCGTGCCACGGCTATGTCGAGTACATGCTCAAGGGCATCGAGGTCAATCACGTCAAGGTGAAGTCGCACGTGGAACATTCTCTGATGCTGGTCACAGCCTTGACCCCGAAGATCGGATACGACAAGGCAGCCAAGATCGCTCATACCGCGCACGTAGATCATTCCAGCCTGCGAGCTGCCGCGCTGAAGCTGGGATATCTGACTGCGGAGGAGTTCGATGAGTGGGTGCAGCCGGAGAAAATGACGAGACCTTAGGGCAGTTTCGAGTTTCAAGTGGGGGTTGGCGTTTATATGATTCGACGCGGCTTGTCAGCTAGATAATCCTGCCACAGCTGCCAAATCTCGGAAGCCGCCTCACTATAACGTTCCACCGGGCCGGCTGTGCCCGCGTCGAACCAGCGAACAAATTCCTCATGGACAACGTTCTGCACGTCCTGTGCAGATTCGCAGGCGTGAAGCCGCGGCAGAATTGTTCCAGCCTCAGGATTGTACTCGTCGGGGTTTACTTCAAAGTTGATTCGAGCCGGATCATGGCGGAAAAGAAGTGCAGCGACGGAATCGAACAGAGAGCCATATTCTGCTCTCAGCTGCCCACGCTCCTCTAGAATTTCTTCACGTTTTCTCGTCATTAACCGTGGCTCTAGTTGCTGAGGGCTCGTTAGGAACCACTCGAAACTTGAAACCCGGAAACTCGAAACTGCCCTAGTACGCCCACCTCAACAACGTGGCCCCCACGGTAAACCCCGCTCCCACCGACGCCAACATCACCAGGCTTCCCTTCTTCAGCTTTCCTTCCTCAATCGCGGTTCCCATCGCCAAGGGAATTGTGCCGGCCGTCGTGTTGCCGTAGCGGTCGATGTTCACGATGATGCTCTCCGGACGCATGCCCAAGCGATCGGCCGTCGCCATAATGATCCGACGGTTCGCCTGGTGCGGGATGAATGCATCGATATCTGCACCCGTTAGTCCGTTCCGCTTGAGAAGTTTCTCGCACAACTCCGTTTGCTTGCGCACCGCGAATTTGAATACCGCCTGCCCATCCTGATGCACGTAGTGCATCTTTTTTTCGATCGTCTCCCGCGACGACGGGTTCAGGCTGCCGCCACCCGGCATATACAGCGACTGCGCTCCCGCGCCGTCGACCTCGTGCACAAAGTCGATCAGGCCCACGCTGTCGTCTTCCGCAGGCTCCAGAATGACCGCTCCCGCGCCGTCGCCAAAAATCACACAAGTCGCACGGTCGGTGTAGTCAATGATCGACGACATCACATCGGAGCCGATGACCATCACTTTCTTGTGCGTGCCGGTAGCGACGTACTGGGCACCCGTCTGCAAGGCATAAAGAAAGGCTGAACAGGCGGCAGACAGGTCGAATCCCCACACTCCGCGGGCGCCGAGCTTGTGCTGGACCAGGCAGGCAGTCGAAGGGAAAAACATGTCGGGCGTGACGGTCGCGACCAGGATGGCTTCCAGGTCTGAGGCCGCGATGCCGCGCTGCGCAAGGGCTTTGCGCCCGGCTTCAACTGCCAGATCGCTGGTCGCGACTCCCTTGTCAACCAGGTGGCGTTCCCGGATTCCCGTGCGCTCGAGGATCCAGTCGTTAGAGGTCTCAACCATTTTTTCCAGGTCAGCGTTGCTCAGAATGCGGGGTGGGACATAGGTACCGAGGGCGCTGATCTTGACGCGCGCGGGTTGACTCACTCTGTGATCTCCAGCCATGAAGTGGGAAACGGATATTGTGCGGCACGGGCTGCCGGCGTGTCCAACGCTAAGTTACCTGCGGACATGTACCACCATCGCAGAATGCGCTTTCCAGTTTGGCCACATAGCACATTACCTGAAAGCCATACTCCAGCAAAAGCCGCGCCAGATGCCGGGTTCCGGCTCTGGACTCATGGGACCTGTCGTGAAAGCGACGGTCTCGGCTAGCCTCTTGCGAGTGCTACAGCTCTGAACTCGGGTCGTTTTGGAAAGGGGATCAGAGATGCCGAGGATGGCCAACATGCAACGAACTCGTATCGCTGCGACGCTCGCCCTCTGGGTTGGAATCGCGCTCCTTACGGGTTGCGCGGCCATGGGCGCCGGCAACGGTTCGAGCGGTCAGACATCGTCAGGCGTAACGGTTTCGCCCGGATCAAGCACCGTCCGCGCGGGCGACACGCAGCAGTTCACCGCCAAGGTCACGGCCGCCATGGATCAGACGGTCGTCTGGTCGGTGAACGGCATGATGGGCGGGAACTCTACCGTTGGCACCATCAACACCACGGGACTTTACAAAGCGCCCGCAGCCCTCCCCACGCCCGACTCCGTAAGCATCGAAGCGACGTCCTCGTCCGACAAGACCCTCTCCGGCAAAGTCATGGTCATGCTGGAGAATCCGGTGCCGACCGTGACGGCGGTATCCCCCACCGCCGTCCCGGTTGGAAATTTTACGCTCACAATCACCGGCAGCAAGTTCGTGAGCGGCGCCAAGGTGATGTTTGCCGGACAGACGCTGACGACCAAGTTCGTTTCGGCAACGCAACTTACCGCGACCGGAACTACGTCATCAGCACAAAACGGGACGTCGGTGCAGGTCAGCGTGGTCAATCCTGATCCGGGCTCCATCACGTCTTCGACCATGATGGTGAAAATCGGCGCATCGGGAATTCTGGTGCGGATTACACCGTCCGGCGCGCAACTGCGCCCCGGCGAGACTGTGCAATTCAAAGCGACCATCACGGGCACAACAAATCCTAATGTCGTCTGGAAGGTGAATAGCGCACCGGGTGGGAATGCGAACGTCGGCATCATCACCCCTGGCGGCTTGTACACTGCGCCGGCCGGATTAACGGGTTCCACCCTTACGATCTCTGCACCCAGCGTGGAAGATCCCCAGTCCAACAATGCGCCTTCCTATATCACCCTGTTAAGCAACCTCCCCGTCGTGACCGCGGCCCTCCCCGCTCCCCTCCCCGTCGGAAACTTCACCATCGCGGTGAGCGGCAACAATTTTCTGAACGGCGCGCAAGTGATTTTCGATGGCGTCATGCTGCCGACGACCTTCGTCTCGGCGACCAGCTTGAGTGCCTCGGGAAACGCCGCCAGCGCCGGCACTATTCCCCTGCAAGTAATTAACCCGGGTGCCGGTTCGCCAACGTCAAACATCTTGCAAGTGCAAGTGGGCTCCGGCAACAGTGGAGTCACTCCGGCTGCAGCGGCTCGCTTGCTCGAACAATCGACATTCGGCCCGACTCCCGCCTCCATTCAGCATGTGCAGACGGTTGGGATGCAGTCATTCCTGAACGAGCAATACGCCGCCACGGCCTCCACCTACCCCGCGCCGGGACCGAACGATGACATCACGGTTGTAAAGCAGCGCTTCTTCACGAATGCGCTCACGGGGCAGGATCAGTTGCGCCAACGCGTTGCGTGGTCACTGGCTCAGACCTTCGTCGTGTCGAATCAGAAGATCGGCGATCCCAGCGCATTCACTTCCTGGATGAACATGCTCCAGAAAGATGCGTTCGGCAATTTCTCAACGCTGCTGAACGACGTCACACTCAGCCCGACCATGGGCCACTACCTCGACATGGTCCGGAACGATAAGCCGGACCCGAATTCCGGAGCGCAGCCCAACGAGAACTATGCGCGCGAAATTCTGCAGCTGTTCTCGGTTGGCCTGGCGCAGCTGAACCCGGACGGCACGCCGCAGGTCGACGGCAACGGCGTTCCCCTCCCCACGTACACGCAGGACACGATCATCGGCTTCGCCCACGTCTTCACGGGTTGGGCCTATCCGACGAAAGCTGGGCAGACAGCCACGTTCTATAACGGGGAATACTACGGCGGGCCGATGATTCCGTTCGACAACCACCACGACACCGGCCAAAAGCTGCTGCTGAACGGCGTTGTGCTTGGTTCGGGCGGTACGACGCAATCCGACCTGACGGCGGCGCTCCAGAATATCTTCACGCATCCCAACGTCGGACCCTTCATCTCGAGGCAATTGATCCAGCACCTGGTCACCAGCAATCCGAGCCCGGCGTACGTGTCACGCGTCACTGCGGTCTTTAACGACAACGGCAGCGGCGTCCGTGGCGATATGAAAGCGGTGGTCAACGCCATCCTCATGGACAGCGAGGCGCGCCGTGGAGACGATCCCACGCAAGTACAGGCCAGCGATGGTCATCTGAAGGAACCTGTGCTCTTCATGATGAACCTGCTACGCGCGACCAACGCTACGTCCGATGGGGCGAACCTGCAGAACTATGCGTCCGACATGAAAGAAGAACCCTTCGAGTCACCGACCGTATTCAACTTCTATCCGCCGGATAACGGCATTCCGGGTACCACCCTGCTGGGACCGGAGTTCCGTATCTTCAACAGCACGACCGCGATCTCGCGGATCAATTTTGTGAACGACCTGGTGTACGGCAGCGTGAGCAGCACCACCAAGACCGACATCTCGGCCTACGTGGCGCTGGCGTCGAATCCTCCGGAACTGGTGGATTCGCTCAGCAACGTGCTGACCCACGGCCCGATGTCTGACGGCGCCCGCAACACCATCATCACCACCGTGACGAATCTAACGGATAACACCAAGCGAGCCAGGACGGCGCTATACCTGATCGGCAGCTCATCACAATTTCAGGTTGCACACTGAGGGGAAAGCATCATGGGCAAATGGAACCGCAGAGATTTCCTGAAAACCACTTGCTGTTCGGCGGCAGCGGGTTTCGCGGCTGCCAGTTTCAGCCGCTTCGGGCTGGTGAATGCTCTCGCCCAGAACGCGTCAGATTACAAGGCGCTGGTCTGTGTCTTCCTGTTTGGCGGCAACGACAGCAACAACATGGTGATCCCGTACGACACCACTGGCTACAACGGGTACAAGTCCGCACGCGGCGGGCTGGCGCTGGCCCAGGGATCGCTATTACCGATTACTCCCCCAAGCATTGGCTCCCCCTTTGCACTCCATCCTCGTTTCGGGGCGATGCAGTCGCTGTTCAACAACAAGCACCTTGCCGTGCTCGCGAACGTTGGAACGCTCGTACAGCCGACGACCGTGCAACAGTTCCGCCAAGGCGGTGTGACGGTTCCCATCAACCTCTTCTCGCATTCCGACCAGGAAGCGCAGATGCAAACGGCCATCTTGGATAAGGTCGCGGAGACAGGCTGGGCGGGACGCACCGCCGACAAGATCCAGTCCATCTACGGCGGAAACTTCCCCATCATCATCTCGCTGGCGGGCACGAACATCTTTTGCGAAGGCGTGGTGGCCCAGTCGATCCAGTCGAACGGCAATCCCACGCAGTTGTTGAACGGCTTTGGAGGCGGAACTGAATCGAATGCTCGTCTCTCGGCCCTGCAGAGCCTGCTGACGTTCGATAACGGCTTGTCATTGATTCAGGCAGCCAGCACGACCACCGGCAACGCAATTCAGAATGGCCAGACGCTAGCGGCGGCTCTGGCAACGGGCACTCCGCTGGCTACTCAGTTCCCGAAGAACTCGTACTTCGCGAGCCAGTTGCAGCAGGTCGCGAAGATCATCCAGGTACGCGCCGCGCTCGGGTTACAACGTCAGATATTCTTCGTGTCAATGGGAGGATTCGATACGCACAGCGGCCAGTTGACGCAACAGGATTCGCTGTTCAACGACATGAACCTGTCGCTGAACGCTTTCTATCAGGCCACCACAGAAATGGGCGTTGCGAACAACGTGACAACGTTCACCCTGTCGGATTTCGGTCGCACCTATCAACCCAACAGCGACGGCACGGACCACGCGTGGGGCTCGCACCACCTGATCATGGGGGGTGCAGTGAAGGGCGGCGACTTTTACGGAACGTTTCCAACGCTAGCGGTAAACGGTCCCGACGACGGCACGGGCCAGGGTCGGTGGGTTCCGACGACCTCGGTCGATCAGTACGCCGCAACCTTGGCACAATGGTTCGGCGTGGCGGCGACGGACTTGCCGTCGATTTTTCCGAACCTCGCGAACTTCTCGACGCAGACGTTGGGAATCATGGGTTAGAGCAGCGCATCCCCCAAAACAAAAAGAGGCCGCGCCATCAACGACGCGGTCTCTTTAATTTTTGCGATTGAAATGCGGCCTTACGCGCCTTTCCGGGCTCCGGCTGCCAAAGACACGACTCCTGCCAGCACCAATACGCCCGCCACGAGCGGCGGCAGACGATCGCTGTGCTCGGTTTGCACGCCGATCTTCGCGTCGCCGATCTTCACACCGTGATCTTCCTTGTGCGGAATCGGCACGACAAACGCCAACAGGCCAAGCACAAGCAGAATTGCTCCCAGCGTCGTCAAACCCTTCATATCGCCCACCCCATTTTGCGCAGTTGCGCTACCCGAGAACTCACCTTCACACGGACAGAAAGTTCTGCTATCCGATTTCGTCTTTCCTGAAACAATTTCTCCGCGATGATGAGGAATTCTGATGAAAGTGCGGAGAAGCCGTGAAGATCCAGCAAACTCAAGTATTGATAAATTACGATCGCTTGGTTAACGAATCAGGTGTTGTCTGTAGCCTGTCAGCAAAGACGCAGCAGAAATCGACTATCAGCCGGAGTAGCGCCTACGGCGGTGCATTTGCGAGCCAACATCGGCCTAGATGATGAAAAAGAAAAAGCCAGGCACCGGGAACCCACTGCACACGCAAGAGCTCGTTACCGTTGCTTCCTTCCGGACCTGGCGGGGTTGGCGAGAACGCGTCGCGCGGGACCGATACCTGACCGTCGGTAGTTTATCATCCGTCGCCGGAACGAACGTACCCTTCCCTTTGCAATCTAAAAAGCGAACAATAGACCGATTCCATGCCCGAGGCGCGCGCCAACTCGTCAACCATCACGCTCTCTGCGGCCATTGAGCGTTACTTCCAAGTGTCTCTCTTTTTGTTGGTACTCACCGGATTTGGCACGCTGGCCGAAACCGGCGCCGTCGACGCGCCCACGATCACCTTGGTTGGCCTCGCCCTTTTATTTCGCGGATATCTTCTGAGCAAGCGCAGCGACTATCAGATGCCCACGCGCTGGACCAACTACCTGACGCTGGTCTATGTATTGTTTTTCTTCGCCGACTACACGATGCTGTCGCGCAGCTTCCTAACGGCGACCGTGCATCTGGTGCTGTTCGGCATGGTGATCCGCATCTTCTCAGTTCACAAGGAACGCGATTACTACATGCTGTCGGTGCTCGCGTTCATGATGGTGTTGGCGGCTGCGGTACTGACAGTTGACAGTGTTTTCCTGTTCGCCTTCGCAGGATTCATGCTGATGGCGGTCGTGACCTTCGTGCTGATGGAAATGCGGCGTTCTTGCCAGACCGCCAACATACCGGCTCGCGAGCCGCTGGATACTACTACCTACCGCCGAATGGCATTTTTTCTCGCAGGTACTTCTCCGGCCCTGGTCGTGCTCATCCTTGCCGGGGCATCCGCGATCTTTTTCTTACTACCGCGCACGTCCGCCGGATACCTGGGCTCGTTCGCTTCCGGCAGTGACATGGCCACCGGTTTCAGTGATCGCGTGCAACTCGGAAGCATCGGCCAGATTCAGCAATCGAGGTCAGTCGTGATGCACATTCAGATCGACGGGGATACGCGCGGCACCTTCGATCTGAAATGGCGTGGAGTTGCGCTGAGCCGCTTTGACGGAAAAGTGTGGTCCAATCCAGTCGAGCAGCATCCGATCCTGCGCCAGCCGGATGGCCGCTTTCCGTTATGGAGCAGCTCGGCAGGATCTGGCCCAAAGATGGCGCGCACCATTCATTATCGTGTGCTGATGGAGCCGATTGGCACAAACGTCTTTTTCGTCGCTCCCAAGCCCCGATTCCTTACGGGTGCTTACCGCGTCTTAGGAACGGATCGCGGTGGAGCCGTTTACAATCTCGACCCCAGCCATGCGGTCAGCCTCTACGACGTAGACTCGGACCTGGCCGAACCCAAGCCGCAAGACCTGGAGAAGGTGACCGCTCCGAATCCGCCAGAGATGTCGGAGTACCTCCGCCTGCCACCTACTCTCGATGCCCGCATTCCCGATCTGGCCAGGCAGATCGCAGTATCCTCCACGAATTCGTACGACCGCGCTACTGTGATCGAACGCTACCTGATGACGAAGTTCGGTTACACGCTGGAGCTCCCGCGCGTCGTGCCCAAAGATCCACTTGCCGAATTTCTTTTTGTTCGCAAACGCGGGCATTGCGAATACTTCGCTTCGTCGATGGCAATCATGCTGCGAACCCTGAACATCCCATCGCGGGTGGTGAACGGATTTCGCACCACTGAGTTCAACGACGTTACGGGAAACTACGTGGTGCGGGCGAGCAGCGCTCACTCCTGGGTGGAAGCGTATTTCCCCGGCTATGGCTGGGTCAGCTTCGACCCCACTCCGGGTGCATCGTTGGGGAGCGCCACCGGCTGGGACCGCGTCAGCCTTTACGTGGATGCGATGGCATCATTCTGGCGCGAGTGGGTGGTCAACTACGACGCCAACCACCAGAAGGCTTTGGGCGAAGATGCGATGCGGGGCAGCCGTACTTTGCTCGAGGGAATGCGCGACCGCGTTGAGCGCTGGTACGAACGCATGCTGACCCGCGCGCGTCATGCACAACAGTCCTTCTCCAATTCGCCTCGCCGATGGTCCGGAGTCGCAATTGTCTCGTGCCTGATATTGCTGGTCGCTGCCAACTTCAGAAATCTGCGCCATTGGATGAAGGAACGAGCCCTGACCGCCCATCCCGAGGCTGCTCCGAGCAGGGCAGCGGCCCTGTGGTATCAACGCATGCTGAAATGGCTGGGAAGACAGGGATGGAAAAAGACCGAGGTACAGACGCCGCAGGAATTCCTTACTTGTATTGAAGATCCTTTAACGCGCAAACGCGTGGGGGATTTTACGCGAGCCTACGAAGCTGCCCGATTTGGGGAATCGTCCGAGGAAGCGCGCCGGCTCCCTGAGTTGTACGAAGAGATGATTTCCGCCGAGCGCAAGTAAGCACGCCTTACTTGCCGAAACGCCACACAACCCCACCGCCGACAAGATAGTTGTGCTGACGGCTCTTTCCGGTGTCGACCAGAATATCGGGTGTACCGGACCAGAAGTCTCGCGCTTCGCCGCGCAAAGTGAAATGCGACTTCAGCCGGACGTCGAGACCGATACCGATCTGCATCACGCCCGTGGTACTCGACTTGGCCCCGCTGGAGCCACCGAACTCCAAATGATCGGCCGGACGGAAATGCCCAAAACCGCCACCCGCACTGATCCATGGCGAGATCGCGGTGGTGGCAAAAACATTGGCGCGCAGTGATGGCGTCACAAAATAAGACTGGTAACTGCTGGGCACGGAGTTGGCGGCGAAGTTGAGATCCTCGTCCATGTTAATCACGGCAGGAACCTCGAAGGTCACGCGTGTGAAGCCTTCGCCCCAGATGTGGCGCCCGTAGTTGATCTCGAACGTCAATCCCTCGCCGAAGTGAACGTTGTTGTCGAAGAGATTCGTGCCCTTGACGCCCTGGTTGCTGATGAACGTTCTTCCGATGATGCCCGTCAGCTCATTGCTCTGGGCAAACGCGCTGGCCGTCAGCATCGCTACTGTCACCAAAGCTGCCATCGAAAGCCGTTTCGGGGACATCTTTCCTCCAAGGGAAGGGGTGAATTTTGGGATTATGGCTCGGGATAGGTTAGCACGGCGTCAGCCATTTCACGACCCGCGCGTACTGCTTTCCTGGATACCCGCATTCCGCCCTCGGGACTGCCGCGAAGCTGGTGCAACCCGAGTGTTAAAATGGTGAGATTGCATGTCGAATTCAAACGCAACTGTAAAGCCCGCCAACCGCGAAATTACTGATCCGTCAGAAGGCACGCCTCGAAAAAAGGTTGGCTTCGTCAGCCTGGGATGTCCGAAGAATTTGGTCGATTCCGAGGTCATGATGGGCATGCTGACTCAGGCGGGCGCCCAGCTGACCCAGCACGCCGAAGACGCGGAAATTATCGTCGTCAACACCTGTTCGTTCATCGACAGCGCCCAGCAAGAATCCGTGAACACGATTCTCGAAATGGCCAAACACAAGGCCAACGGGCACGCGCGCAAACTGGTGGTCGCCGGATGCCTGGTAGAGCGCTTTCGCGACGAGATTCAAAAGAACATTCCGGAAGTTGACGCCGTGGTCGGTACGGGCGAGTTGGAGAAGATTCTCGCTGCCGCAGGAGTGGCTTCGCCCGACATCGACTCCCCGTTCAAGATTCTGACGTCCCGTCCCGAGGGCGATGCCCGCGAGGCCCAGGGACGCTTCTCACGGGAAACCTGGGACGGCGCCATCGCCGACCTGCCCAATTATCTCTACGACGAAACCACACCGCGCGTGCTGGCGACCCCGTCGCACACGGCGTACATCAAGATCGCCGAAGGATGTGATCATCCCTGCACCTTCTGCATCATTCCACAGTTGCGGGGCAAATTTCGTTCCCGCCGGTTTGAGTCGGTAGTGGCCGAGGCGGAGCACCTCGCGAAACGCGGTGTCCGGGAAGTCACCCTCATCGGGCAAGACACGACCTGCTACGGGGAAGACTTCGGCCTTCAGGATGGGCTCCCGTTGCTTCTGCAGAAGCTGGCGGCGATTCCGGACTTGCGCTGGGTACGTTTTCTGTACGCGTATCCGAACAAGATCACAAATCGCCTGCTCGAGACCATCGCTGCCAGCGACAAAATCTGCTCCTACGTCGACGTGCCCTTACAGCACGCCTCGCCGGCCGTACTGAAACGCATGAAGCGTGGCGGCGGCGCCGACGTTTTCCTCCGCACCATCGAAAAGATGCGGCGCATCATTCCGGGTGTGACGCTGCGGAGCTCGTTCATAGTTGGCTTCCCCGGTGAAACCGAAAAAGAGTTCGAAGAACTCTGCGACTTCGTGAAAGAGGCGCAATTCGACTGGATGGGAGCATTCGGCTACTCCGACCAGGATGGCGCTGCTGCCTACTCCCAGGAGAAGAAAGTTCCGTCCCGAGAGATCGAGCGTCGCCGAAAGCGCCTGATGCAGATTCAGAAGCAGATCAGCAGGAAACGCAAGAAGGCACTTGTGGGCAAACAATTTGATCTCGTGCTGGAAGGCACCTCCGACGAGACCGACCTTCTACTCGAAGGCCGGACGACCATGCATGCCCCTGAAATCGATGGAAAAGTCTTCGTCAACGACTTTCCAGAGGGTACAACTCCGGAGCCGGGACAGTTCTACCACGTCGAAATCACCGAAGCCCACGTGTACGATCTGGTCGCGAGAATCCTCTAGGGACACTCGTTCAAAGCCCGCGCCGCGCGTGCCGTTGCAGCCGCCTAGGTCCGACAGGACGCCGCGTTCGTGCCTGAGTATAATGATCCCCCTCTAGTCTGTCGTCGACCGCGCGAACTCTCACAAACCGTCTGCATCCCGGCCCCGCCCGACCATATCTCAAGGAGATCGCGATGAGCTTACTCGATTCATTCAAGGACGTCCTGAACCAATACGGCAACTCTTCGACCCAGAACGCCGCTAACGCCACGGCGCATTTCGACCAGGTTTCCCAAGCCGCTCCTCCGAATGTCATCGCCGAGGGGCTGGCTGCCGTTTTCCACTCCGATCAGACGCCCGCGTTTGGCAACATAGTTGGCAATCTCTTCAGCCAATCGAACGGCGAGCAAAAAGCTGGCCTGCTGAATCAGCTATTGGCGTCGGTTGGCCCGTCGGCCCTATCGCAGTTGGCCGGGGGCGGCGCCTTGGCCAGCCTTCTCGGCGGTGCAACCGCAAGCGTCACACCCGAGCAGGCCAACCAGATTTCGCCGGAAGTCGTTCAGCAGATCGCCAACCACGCCGAGAAGAATGATCCGTCGATCATCGACAAGGCAAGCTCGTTCTATGCCCAGCATCCGACGCTGATCAAAACCTTAGGCGGTGCCGCTCTATCAATTGCGCTCGCGAAAGTGGCGGAACGCCAGAAAGCCGCCTAGGTAGGGTCGTAGCGTCTGTCTTGTGGTTCGAAACACCCTCGCTGAGGGAAGCAAGTTGGCGAGATCGCATCGGCCTGCGTTGGCAGGCCCCAGGGAGGACTCTATGCTCGCGTTGCTATGGGAAGGACTTATCGGACTGATTGTTGGGGCCCTGGCTAAATTCATCATGCCCGGTAAAGACCCCGGCGGCATCTTCATAACCATGGCGATCGGAATCGCAGGTTCGATTGGCGCGACGTTCCTCGGTCAAATGATCGGATGGTACAAGCAGGGGCAGTCCGCCGGGTTCATCATGTCGCTCCTCGGCGCGGTGCTGATCCTTTGGATCTATCGGCTCATCAAAGCCAGAACAGCCGCGTAGCTCTCGGCGCGTTATGAGGTCTCAGCGTACGCTACAACCTTGCCCTCGCGCTACGGTGCAACGAGGGCCTCGGGTAGCGCCCTGGCCCCGGGAGCGGTATGCTCCGTTCTCCCTGTTTATCTGCCAACACTTTTTTGTGAGATCATCCCTATCAGTCCGATGCCTAAGTCCCCCAACCTGCGCTGCCCAATTTGCAAGAAGGCGGTCAAAGCGAACGGTCCCGACTATCCCTTCTGTAGCGAACGATGCCGTACTGTCGATCTCGGCAAGTGGGCCAGCGGCCAATACGTGATTTCCTCCCCGCTGAAAGACACGGCTGACGAATTTGAAGTGGAATCGGACGCGAACCGCTCCGACGACGATGAGTAACACCGTCGCGCCTCTGTCACGAATCGAAGTAAAAGGCCAAAAAGCTCCCCTTTGGGCAACCCTGGTCGCGACCTACTTCGGGGTTGGACGCCTGAAGCCCGGCCCCGGAACGTGGGGTTCGCTTGCCACGATGCTCAGTTGGGCAGTGCTGTCGCACTTCTTGCCTGCGGCATGGGCCCTGCCCACAAACATCCTGCTGGCCTGCCTCGCCGTTGCGGTCGGCATCCCGGCCGCCACTCGCGTGGCGCGCGCCTACCAACTTAAAGACCCGCAATTCGTCGTCATCGACGAGACCGCCGGCCAACTCATCACGCTGATTGGCGCACCTCTGACTTGGAAATCTTTTTTGGCGGGCTTTATTCTTTTTCGCGCATTCGATATCGTGAAACCACCGCCCGTTCGGCAGTTAGAGCGCTTGCCGGAAGGTACCGGAATCGTGGTGGATGACGTAGCCGCCGGCCTATACGGGCTGGTTGTCATGCAAATTCTTCTGCATTTCGGCCTGTTCGGAGGCTAGTCCCAAAGCATCTAAGAAATCGAGTGAACCGGGTCTCATGGCGATTTCGTTGTTGGGCAAGAAAAACGTAAACGGGAAGCCTCACATCGAGAGCGTAGCCCCCTCCGCGGCCTTGCCTGGTGGTGAAATTCGCATCAACGGCAGCGGTCTGCGCCCCGCAGAACTGAAACGCCCGCGCGTTCAATTTGGGGAGATCGACGGCGCCGTCGTCATCAGCTCCGACGCTTTTGTGGTCGCACGCGTCCCAGAAGGTGCGACTTCCGGTCCTGTTGTGGTCGCCGCCAATGGTGCGATCAGCAACTCGCAGGTGGTTCGCGTCGCGGTCCCTATCGCCGACAACCTGCACCCCGTCACCAACCCCGCCATCGATGCGGAAGGCAATATCTTCGTCACGTTTTCGGGGAGCCGCGGACAACAGGTTCCGGTCTCGCTCTTTAAGATCGATACCAACTACGCCGTCAAGCCGTTCCTCTCGAACTTGATGAACGCCACCTCGATCGCGTTCGATCGCGAAGGGCAGATGTATGTTTCCTCGCGCCATGATGGCACCGTTTATCGCGTCGCGCCGAACGGCACTATGTCTTCCTATGCCGAAGGCATGGGCGTCGCCACTGGCATCGCCTTCGACCGTGACCAGAATCTCTACGTGGGCGACCGCAGCGGAACCATCTTCAAGATCGGGCGGGATCGCCAGACGTTTGTCTTCGCTACGCTGGAACCGAGCGTCTCCGCTTATCACCTGGCCTTTAACCCTGTGGGAGATTTGTTCGTCACTGGCCCGACGACATCCAGCTTCGACTCCGTCTATCGCATCGATACGCACGGCACCGTGTCGAATTTCTTTCGCGGGCTTGGACGGCCGCAAGGACTGGCCTTTGATGTCGACGGCAATCTCTACGTCGCCGCCTCGCTGGCAGGCAAACGCGGCATCGTGAAGATTACGCCCGACGGCAAAGCGAATCTCGAGGTTGCGGGACAGAATCTCGTCGGCCTGTGCTTCGCCCCAGGCCGCTCGGCCGTGTTGGCAACAACTGGAGCCGTGCATCATCTGTCGTGGAACATTGCGGGCTTGCCGTTGCTTCCGGAATAAGCCACGCGGCGAGTCTGAGGAAAGTGGAAGGGCACGACTTCAGTCGTGCCGATAGGCGTGAGAAATGTGTTCGCGCTTCAGCGCCTGGGGGTGCACTGTCTCACACAGCATCCCGCTCCTCAAAGCTGAACGTCAACAGCTAACCCTTCCCCGGAAGGTAAGCTCTCGGTCGAAGTGGGGGAACCTTTGAAACGTCGTATTGCGGCTTGGGCGTGTGCCGGGCTCTTGGTAGCCGTCGCGTGGTGGCTCTATGCCCTCGCGTGGGCTCCTACGCCAATCACCATGACCGGGCCCATCGTTTGGACGCTTCTACGATTCACTTGCCCGGTGATCATATTGGGTACATATCTTCATCTTGGCATATCGCTGTTTTTGGTACTTGTTGCGAACACCACAACATATGCCTTGATCGGATTGATCGTCGAGAGTCTCCGCTGGCGAGTGAACCCGGCGACCTGAATCGAACTCGCCCACACCGTACCTCCGGAACATATCCCATCATTTAAACTGCTAGCGTGAATGCAGAGATCATTGCCATCGGCTCAGAACTCCTGACGCCGTTCCGGCAGGACACGAACTCGCTCTTCCTGACCGAGAAACTGAACCAGTTGGGCGTGGAAGTCGTGATCAAGACGATCGTCGGCGACAGCCGAGCTCGTCTGGTTTCCGTCGCACAACACGCCTTGTTCCGCTCTGACATCGTCATTTTCATGGGAGGCTTAGGACCAACGGAGGATGATCTAACCCGCGAAGCTGTCGCCGAAGCACTCGGCCTTGAACTCCATCGCGATGAAGAAATTCTTGAAAAACTGAAGCAGCGCTTTGCAGCCCGCGGGTACAAGATGACCCCTAACAATTTCCAGCAGGCCGACGTCATCGCGGGTGCCGTCGTGCTGCCGAATCCAAACGGCACGGCCCCGGGACAGTGGATTACCGGCAAGTACGAAGGGCGCGACTGCTTGATCATTCTCCTCCCGGGCCCGCCGTTTGAACTGCGCGCCATGTTCGACGAACAATGCTTCGAGCGTCTGCGCACCAAGTTGCCGCCTGCTTACATCGCAACGCGAATCTTGAAGGTCGCCATGCTGGGGGAGTCGCTGGTCGATTCCCGCGTGGCCCCGATTTACAAGCGCTACACCGACGTGCAGACGACAATCCTCGCAGGCGCGGGCGACGTCCAATTCAACCTGTTCACGCGGGCGGACTCCATGGAAGCAGCCCAACAGCGCGTCGACGATCTCGCGGGCGAGATCGAAGACGAGTTGGGCGATGCGCTGTACGCAAGCAAGGGTGAGTCGCTCGAGCAGATCGTTGGCTATTACCTGCAAATGAGAGATTCCACGCTGGCGGTGGCCGAGTCGTGCACAGGTGGCCTGCTCGCAGACCGCATTACCAGCATCAGCGGAAGCTCCCGCTATTTTTTGGGCGGAGCGGTCGTCTACTCGAACGAATTGAAAATCGCCTTCGCTGATGTCTCGAAGACGCACCTGGCCAAACACGGTGCCGTGAGCCGCGAGGTTGCGGCGGCCCTCGCTGAGGGCATTCGCAAGCGCTGCAAAGCAACATTCGGCATCGGAATCACCGGCGTGGCCGGTCCAACCGGCGGCAGCGAACAAAAGCCCGTGGGGCTGGTCTACCACGCCCTGGCTAGCGAAAGAGAGACGCAAGTCGAAGAGCGCAACTTTCCGGGTGACCGCAAACGGGTTCGATGGTTTGCCTCGCAGATGGCACTCGACATGGTGCGCCGAAAGTTGATGTAAGTCGCGGTGCGTTTTATGGGAAGCGATAGCCACCGACTGTTCCCCGCGTGCCTCGGCAGTTAAATCCCATGCGACTCTTCATCGCGCTCGATATCGACGACCAGATCCGCCAGCGCATCGGACGATTCCTCGAAGGCGTCAGCGGCTTCAGCCCCGATGCCCGCTGGGTTCGCCTGGAATCACTGCACGTCACTCTGAAATTCATCGGCGAGAAACCGCCAGACATCATCCCGTCCCTGCAAAAGGCCCTTAACAACGTGAGCGTGCCGCCCTTCGACCTGACTTTTTCCGGTATGGGTTTCTTTCCAACCCCAAAATCGCCGCGCGTCTTCTGGATCGGAATTCAAGCGCCGCCGGAACTCCAGAAACTCGCCGCCGCCATCGACAACACCACCGCTCAATTTGACATTTCGAAAGAAGATCGACCCTTCCGTCCGCACCTGACGCTGGCCCGCAAAAGCGGAGGCTCCGGATCGCCCCGAAAGCAAAAAGATGACCGACCCACCCGGGTCTTCCAGCGCCTGCAGGAGAAATTAGCGACAATGCCGGCGCCAGAGTTTGGTACCATGACCGCCCGCGAGTACTTTCTATATCAGAGTCAACTCTCGCGGAATGGTTCGCGCTATACCAAGTTGCACAGCTTCCAACTCTCATAACGTCGCACCGCCGAAAATTGTGAGCCCATACTTCGTCACTGCGCTACTGAGCTACCTTTCCGGGTCGATCCCGTTTGGCTATTTGCTGGTGCGTCTTTTTCGTGGAGAAGACATCCGGGCCAGCGGCAGCGGCAACATCGGCGCCACCAACGTCTCGCGCAAATCGCCCAAACTCGGCCTACTCACCCTGGTGTTCGATGCGCTCAAAGGACTCGTGCCGGTCTTATTGGCTCTCTCGTTTGCGCGGCGTTATGGAGAAGACCCATACATCCTCGCCTCGCTGGCGGCCTTCTCTGCCATCGTTGGCCACATCTTTCCCGTCTGGCTGCGCTTTCGCGGCGGAAAAGGCGTCGCCACGGGCCTGGGCAGTTGGATCGGACTCGCCCCCAAGGGTGTGCTCGTCATGGTCATCGTTTTCGTGATCATGGTTGCGCTGTTCCGCTACATCTCTCTCGGTTCGATCACGGCGGCTGCAATCTTTCCGCTGGCGGCGCGCCTGCTTCACGACTACCACGAAACGCCCGCGGTGCTCGCCTTCATGGCCGCCTCTTCCCTGCTCATCATCGCGAAGCATCACCGCAACGTCCGCCGATTGATGGCAGGCACGGAAAGCAAATTTCGTTCAGGACGAAAATGAGCGAAATCGCCGTCATCGGAGCAGGCGCATGGGGTACGGCCCTATCGATCGTGGCCGCACGCAGTGGGAACCATCGTGTGCGTCTGTGGGCCTACGAACCTGAAGTTCGCGCATCCATCACCAAGCGGCGGGAGAATGAACTCTTTCTGCCCGCCCAGCCCATTCCTGAAAAGGTCGCCGTAACGGGCGATTTCGCCGAAGCTCTCGCGAACGCGAGCATCGTCATCAGCGTGATGCCGTCCAATCACTGCCGTCGGCTTTTCGAGGGAATGCTCCCCTACCTGCGGCCAGAAATGTTGTTCGTCAGCGCGACCAAGGGACTCGAGGAAGATTCTTTGTTGCGCATGACTGAAGTGATCTCGCAGGTCTTGCGCGGCGCGGGATTTCGTCCAAGGCTCGGTGCCCTAAGCGGCCCCTCGTTCGCAAAGGAGGTCGCCCGCGGGGATCCCACAGCGGTCGCCATCGCGTCCCCCGACATGGACCTTGCTCATACAGTTCAGCAGGCATTGAGCGATCCTCGCTTCCGCCTTTACACCAATGACGACGTGGTGGGCGTCGAACTCGGAGGCGCACTGAAGAATGTAGTTGCGATCGCCGCAGGCGTATGCGATGGCCTTGGACTGGGCCACAATTCCGTGGCCGCCCTTATTACGCGCGGCCTGGCCGAGATCACGCGCCTGTGCGTCGCTTGCGGCGGACAACGGGAAACCATGGCCGGGTTGGCTGGCCTGGGAGACTTGGTGCTCACCTGTACCGGAGGTCTCTCGCGAAACCGTACCGTCGGGGTGGAGTTAGGACGCGGAAGGAATCTGCCTGACATCATCGCCGGCATGCACGGCATGGTCGCCGAGGGCGTCCTCACCACCAATGCAGCAGTGGGACTGGCCAAGGCTCGCGGAATCGAGATGCCCATCAGCGAGAAGATGCACGCGATCTTGCACGAGGGAAAATCGCCCAGCGAAGCCATTCACGAATTAATGACGCGCAGCGCAAAAAGCGAAACCGGACTCTAGCCCGCCACTGTTGAAAATTCTCCCAGGAACTTCTCCTCCATTGTCAGCGCTTCGCATTCTCGATCGATGGCGGCATACTCCGCCGCATGCTTGGCTCGAAAGGACTCGTACGCTTCCTTCGAGATCCAAAAATCGAGCGTGAGATACCGCCCCGAATCCTTCAAGTCACGGTTTAACTCCGTCCGGAGAAATCCCTCCCCACTAGCGAACAAACGCGCCCAGGGACCGCGCGGCCCGTAGGCCTCTTCGAAGTGCAGTTCTCCTCCCGGCCGTGGGCGAAACTGCCAGACTACGAGATAGCTCAAGTCGTTACTGTTCACTTTGCCTCCCACAATGACACCGCCGCCGAGCCACCGGCCCTCGGCCTGTGAAGAAACATTAACAATGCGTCGTATATAGCTGAAGCTGCGATATTTAAATCCGCATCATTTCGCATGCCAAGCCAGCGAGAAAGCGTTACCCGGCTTTGTACTTTCGTAACGGCAAACCACCGCCCATTTGGTCGATCTCCATTGAAATCAAAGTAGAATTTCACTCAATCCCCCAGACTTTGCCGTGCCTGTAACCACAGTGCCATTGTGTCTCTAAAAGTGTCCATCCCGGCGCGCATCCCGATCCTCTACGTCATCCTGAGCGTATTGGTGGCCATCAGCGTCGTGCCCATGTACTTCTACTCGGCGAAAGTGGAGTCGGATAACCGCGACCGGCTGAAGACCAACGAGAAGCTTCTGCAAAACACAGTAACGCGTTCGCTGGCCGACGATATTTCCCAACACGAGGCGTCGCTGCGTCTCATGCTCGGCAATCTTTCGTCGGCGATTCAGATCGCCAGTGGCGGCGACATCAGTGGATCGCAGGTCGAGCGGGGCGAGTTGAGCGCACTGCTCGAGAATTTCGTTTCCTCCACCGATGACATCGACTACGTCATCTTGCTTAACGCCGACGGCAAGGGACCCTACAAGGAGGGCATCTACAAAGGGGGCGTCGCTCGCGATGCCTTTCTGCGCCGGGAGTTGGAGCGAGGGTTTGCGGCTGCGCGCGAAAAACGCAATTACAACGGTCAGGCTCTGGTCGTTGGGAGTGGCAAGTCAGCGCGCACGGTCGTTCTGGTAAGCACCCCGATAACGAAGTCCGGCGAGTTCATTGGAATGATCGGCTGCGCCGTTGATCTGGGATTTCTGATTCGCCGACTCGACGAGGTCAGTCGCTCCGGACTTACGCCCTACGTGGTTGACGCACAAGGCCGTCTGGTCGCAGCCAGTCATTCTGACTACGCCACGGGCCAGGATATGAAGAATCTCGAAATCGTGAAGAACTTCGTCGACGAAGGCAGCAAGGGTCAGCTCGCAGCCACCGCAGAATTCACGATTCACGAAGGAAAGGAAAGCACTGAAATGCTGGGCACGTACAGCCCGGTCACGGAGCTGGACTGGGCGGTCATCGTGCAGAAACCTCGCCTTGAGGCCTATCAAGGCGTTTACGAAATGCAGCGCACGGCGCGCCTACTTGCCCTGGCAGCCGTGCTCGCCAGCATCATGGTCAGCTTCTACGCTGCCCGTCGCATTTCGAACCCGCTGAAAGTTCTGACCGAATCCAGCCGAGCCATTGCGCGCGGCGATTTCTCCAAGCGCGTTGAACTCCACAGTCGGACTGAAATTGGCGAACTGGCTTCGACATTCAACATGATGTCAGACGAACTCCAGCAGTTCGTGCAGGACCTGCAACGCGCCGCCGAAGAAAACCGCGCCCTGTTCCTCGGCTCCATCCAGATGCTGTCAGGCGCGGTCGACGAAAAGGACCCGTACACTCGCGGCCACTCCGATCGAGTCACGCGGTACTCGTTGCTCATCGCTCGCGAGATGAAGCTGGACGACAACTTTCTCGAGACCCTTCGTATTTCCGCACAGCTACACGACGTCGGCAAGATCGGCATCGAGGATCACATCCTGAAAAAACCGGGTGCGCTGACCCCGGAAGAGTTCGAGATCATGAAGACTCACACCACAAAGGGCGCCAACATTCTGCGCCCGGTGAGCCAGCTCAAAGAGATGTTGCCCGGCATCGAGTTACACCACGAAGCGCTCGACGGGCGCGGTTATCCTTACGGATTGAAGGGAGACCAGATTCCCCTGCTGGCACGCGTCATCGCCGTGGCCGACACCTTCGATGCCTTGACGACGAACCGTCCGTACCAGCGCGCCTACGAACCACCGGAGGCTCTGCGCATCATTAACAACCTCGTCGGCAAGCGGCTTGACCCGGAAGCGGTAGCGGCGCTGGGTGTGGTCTATGCCCGTGGCGAGATCAAGGTTCGCAGACTCGTACGCGCACAGGCCGTGCCTCCACCGCCAGCCCCGACGCAAAGTCCTGCTCCAACCACAGCACCGTCGAGCGAAAACGCGGCGACGCCCGTCCCGGTTCCCTCTCCGGAGTCGTCTACTGAAGTTTCGAAGGCCGCAGCCGCCGCCACATCACCCACTCCTTCGCCAAGTGATCCGGTCGGAACCACGCGCTTTTGACTCTTCCGCATTTGCCTTTGCGCTCGGAACAGGTGCACCGCATAGCCCGAACGCAACCGCAAAGTTGACGTTGCCCTCGCAGGCCCGCCATGCAAACGCATGGGAAGGGCCCGACTTCAGTCGGGCCGCCTAACCTGCCCTCTACTCGGCTTTAGCCGCCGAGGTTTGCTTTCCTCCAGCCCCGACCGCTCCCCCCTCTATAATGGAAGGTTGTACCTTTGGCTCAGAAAGTACCTATGATTCAGACCCTTTTCGGTAGCCTCGAAGAAGAGCAAAAACCTAGTTTCCTCGACCGCATGAAGGAAGCGGTCACGCGCACCCGCGAGAACCTTGCCGAGCGCATCGAAGAAGCCGTTTCTTTCAGCAAAGAGATCGACCGCAATACCCTCGACGACCTCGAGGCGACCCTGATTGGCGCCGACTTGGGCACGACCACGACTCATGAAGTGCTTGAGAAGTTGCGCGAGAAAGCCGACCGCAAGCAAATTAAAGATGTCGGCGAGTTAAAGCGTCTCTTGAAGGAAGAGCTTCTGGCCATCCTCACCGCAACCAATTCACGCCCGGTGCAGAAAGTTGATGGCACGCCGGAGGTCATCCTGGTCGTAGGCGTGAACGGCACCGGCAAGACCACCACCATCGGCAAACTCGCTCAGGTGTTCCGATCGCAAGGAAAGAATGTTCTGCTCTGCGCCGCGGACACCTTCCGCGCGGCAGCGATCGAGCAACTGGAAGTCTGGGGACAACGCACTGGCACCGAGGTGATCAAGACGAAGGCCGGCGGCGATCCAGCTGCCGTGCTATTCGACGCCCTGCAGGCGGCAAGCGCGCGCAAGACCGACTACGTCGTCGTCGACACAGCAGGTCGCCTGCACACCAAGAGCAACCTCATGCTGGAACTCGAAAAGATGCGACGCACCGCCCAGCGCATCATTCCCGGAGCGCCTCACGAAATACTCCTGGTGATGGACGCTACTACCGGTCAGAACGGACTGCAGCAAGCCAAATTGTTTACTGAGGCCGCGGGCGTCACCGGCATCGTGCTCACGAAACTCGACGGCACCGCAAAAGGCGGGGTGGTCGTCGCGATCTGCCGCGAGATGGGGCTTCCTGTTCGCTACGTGGGCGTGGGCGAAAAGGCCGGAGATCTGTTGCCGTTCGATCCGAAGGAATTTGTAGATTCATTGTTCGTCTAGGCGAATTGGATTCGCAGTTGTCACGAGGTCAATATGGCGAACTCGTTGCGATATCGCTTACAGAGGACGCTTGAACGATTGCGCCGCTGGTGGTCAAGAGAGCCCGACCGTCCTGCCGATCCCTTCGCCAACCGGATGGCCCCAGTCCGTCGCGGCCCGAAAGGTCGCAGCGGTGCCGCAGCCGTAGCGGAGCCGGACGAGGAGCCTCTCACCGACACTCGGGAGTGGCGGCGCCGAAAGGCATAGATCCAGAACAACGCGAAATTCTACACTTCGCACTCACACAAGGATGAGTTGGCGCTCATCCGGCCTTGCTTACGAACGCATGTCTGACCGACGCACAGACGAAGATTTTCTTCGCGAGGCACTCGACCTCGCTCGCCGCGGCATCGGTTTGACCTCTCCCAACCCCAACGTCGGCGCCGTAATCGTGACCGAAAGCGGCGAAGTGGTGGGTACCGGCACGCACACCTACGATGGCCTGAAGCACGCCGAGATTCTGGCGCTCGAGCAGGCAGGCGAACGCGCCCGGGGCGCGACCGTCTACCTCAATCTCGAACCCTGCTCGCACCAGGGGCGCACCGGCCCGTGCGCCGACGCCCTGATCGCTGCCGGGTTACGACGCGTAGTCGCTGGAGTCGCCGATCCGAATCCCCTGGTGAGCGGACAGGGCTTCTCACAGCTGCGGGAAGCTGGCATCTCGGTGGCGTCCGGACTGCTCGCCGAAGAGTGTCAGCGTGTGAACGAGGCTTTCGCCAACTACATCCGCCGCAAGACGCCGTTGGTCACTCTGAAAACGGCGATGACTCTCGATGGCAAGATCGCGCCGCCCCCGGGCGAATCCGAAAGCCCAACCGCGCTCGGATCCGCTTCTGCCAGCGGTGGCTGGATCACCAGCGAAGTGGCGCGAGCTCATGTCCAGGAACTCCGCCACCAGAGTGACGCCATCATGGTCGGCGTGGGCACCATCATTGCTGACGACCCGTTGCTCACCGACCGCAGTGGCCGTCCCCGACGGCGTCCCTTGCTGCGCGTGATTGTCGATTCCCGCCTCCGCTTGCCCCTCGAGTCAAGGCTCGTCCACACCGGCCGCGAAGATGTGCTGGTCGTGTGCTCCTTCGCCGAAGAAAAGCGCAAGCAGACTTTGCGGGAACAAGGCATTCGGGTCGAGCAACTTCCCGCCGCTACCGCCGATGGACGGCCGGACCTTTCCAGCCTGATGCAATTGCTGGGACAGCTTGAAATCACCAGCCTGCTCATCGAGGGCGGAGCCATGATCAACTGGGCGGCGCTGCACTCCAGCATCGTCGATAAGATTTTCTTTTACTACGCCCCGAAGGTGCTGGCAGGCACTGGCGCGATTCCATTCGCCACCACCTCCGGATTCAGGAGCCTCAGCGACGCAGCCTACGTGAAAGATCTCCGATTCCACCGCTTCGGAGAAGACTTCGCCGTCGAAGGCTATTTACGCGATCCGTATCGTGATTGATTTGGGAGGCATTTATGTTTACTGGCATCATTGAAGAAGTTGGGAAAGTCACCCGCATCAAAGAAGAGCGCGGCACACGCCGGCTCGCGGTCGCCGCGTCCAAACTGGTCGCCGAACTCAAGAAAGGAGACTCCATCGCGGTCAGCGGAGTCTGCCTGACTGCAGTCGCAATCACACCAAACTCTGTCTCCTTCGACCTGGCCGACGAGACCTGGAATCGCACCTCGTTCTCCCGCATTCACGAAGGAGCCTTCGTCAATCTCGAATTGCCGATGCGCGCCGACGGACGCTTCGGAGGACACATCGTCCAAGGCCACGTCGATGGCGCGGGTGAATTTGTCGCTCTTGACCGAATCGAGGGCGCCGACGACTATTGGCTGCGCATCCAAATTCCCGAGCAACTTGCACGCTACGTGATCCACAAGGGCTCGTTGTGCATCGAGGGCATAAGTCTCACGGTTGCGAAAATCGAACGAACCGCCGTCACAGTTGCCATCATTCCCCACACCGCGGAAATGACCAATCTTCTCTCCCTGAAAAGGGGCGACCCGGTTAATCTCGAGGTCGACATGATCGCGAAGTACGTCGAGAAAATGATGAAGGGTGAGTCGGGGAATTCTCCGCTCACCCTTGAGCATCTTGTTCAGCAGGGGTTTTGATCAAGCCGCGAGGAAGTTTACTTCTCGGGGAGAAACGACATCGCGCCGGGATTCTCTTTCACCTCGACAGGCTTGCCGTGCTGGGCCCGCCAAGCCACGGCTCGCGCCTAAGCCGGCTCGCGCTTGGCCGCGACTGTGCGGCAATAACCGACCAACACCAGACAAAGCAACTGACCACGAGCGAGCCACACGAGTACCGCGCGAGCCAACTGTGAGAACTGGAATGAACTAATACATCTCCCGAAAAACACAGCACGCAGAGCGAAGACGCTCGCTAACTACGCAGACGGGGTCCGACCAATGCGAGAAGGGATAGAATGCCGCAGCGAGAAGTGGAGCCTCTGTAGACCGCTGCGCAAACTGAGAGGTCGACGAGCGCGCCGGTGAACTGCGCAGCACGGCGGCGACTGCGCCTGCAGGAACAACCACCCGTATACTAGAACTGCTGCTCGAACGCCCGGAGAGTTGGTGACCCGGGAGAACCCGTCTGAACTGTGGCCGGCAGACACTCGCGACCGACCACGGCCTGAACTCGGCCGTAGCGCGACTGAGGGAGACTGTGGCGACTCGGCCGATAGCTCCTCGCTGCGTTGAGACTGTGGGGGGGAAGGGTAATCTTTTTTTTGTTGCTATTGGTAGAGCGAAACAACCGGGCATCTGGCGAATGCCGCTCAGTGGAGGCCCGGAGACGAGCATGTCCAGCGCGAACCGGACGGCACCCGATTGGTTCAACTGGGGCTCTGGCACGAAAGCGGTATCTATTTCCTGAATCCCGATGACTCGCGAGCCGAAGACGACGATAGATTACTACGACTTCGCCACTGGCAAAGACGCGTCACGTGTACAGCCCTGGACAAACCCTGGGGCTGGGGACTGGCTGTCGCTCCCGACAACCAGTCACTTCTCTTCGTGCAAAGCGAATTCGAAGCAAGCCAACATCGTAGTAGTGAAAGAACTTTCGGTGAAGCGCATCGCTACGATGCCACAGGTCCGTGGCCTTCCTCAACTCTCTGTGGCCTCTGTGGTTAAGAAAACGGCAGAACGGGGAAGGCAGCGGCAACACCGGGGAGGGCACGGCTTCAGCCGTGCCGCAAAGCGCGTAGCAGGTTGCGGCTTCAGCCGCTGAGGTTTGCTCTCCCGCGACTAAGCCATCTTCAACTCGTCCAGCTCCAGAAATTCCTGCACGATCGGTTCTCCACACTTCTCCAATTCCGCGTACGTCCCAAAGAAAATCGCCTTCGCCTCGTACAGAAATACGATTCGGTCCGCGAGCTTCTTCGCCAGACGCATGTCATGCGTGACCACCACGCTGGTCAGATGCAACTGGATCTTGAGCCGCTTGATGAGATCCCCCAGTAACTGCGCCATCAACGGATCGACCATCGTCGTGGGCTCGTCATACAACACGCACTCGGGCTGCGCCGAGAGCGCCCGCGCAATCGCCACCGAACGCTTCATCCCTGTTGACAGATCCGACGGCAAAAGGTCGCGCATGTGGCCGACGCCGACCATCTCGAGCAGGCCATCTACGATCTGGTAGATTTGATCTTCCGTCAGATCTTTGCGTTCGCGCAGTGGGAACGCCACGTTCTCGCCCACCGTCAGCGAGTCGAACAGTGCGCCGTTCTGAAACACCATCGTAACTTTCTTGCGGATGGCCTCAAGCTGCACTTCGTTGTAATCGGTAATGTCCTGGTGCGCCACGATCACGCGCCCCGCATCCGGTTTCAGAAAACCCATGATGTTGTGCAGCGACACGGATTTGCCCACTCCGCTTCGTCCAAGAATGCAAACTGTCTCGCCGGCGCGCACGTTGAAGCTCACATCGTCGAGTACACGATTGTCGCCGAACGCTTTGCTCACATGCTGAAAGTCGATATAGGGCGTGACTTGGTTTTCGTCGGGCATTTCTAGAGCAGTTCCTGTTTCTCCGTGTGAGTTTGGTGTTCGGCCGCGCGCAGGTCCTCCGGCGAATTCAAATTTCGAAACGTCTCCGCGGAAAAGCCACCGCTCGCGAGTTCGTCCTCCGCGATTACCCGCACCGGCACCTCTCGAAACAACGGATCAATCTTGTTCCTGCCGCTTCGCAAAGCAAACTCAGCCAGATCGGCGAATTCTTGCCGATAAACAGCGCACAACGGTTGCAAGTTCCCCGCCGCCCGGGGCACGGTCACCATCGCTCCATGCTTTCCAGCTTCGCTCACCAGGTAGTCCAAAAGACTTTGTTGGACGAAAGGCATGTCCACGGCCAGGATCAGGTTCAATTCAGATTGCGAACTGCGCAATGCAGCGTGAATTCCGCCCAGAGGCCCATGCTCCGCGAACTCATCCTCCACCACTTTGCCAAACGCTCCAAACTTGGCCCGACTTCCCAGAATGTAGGCATTCGGAGTAATCGCGGTAACCACGCCAAGAGCACGGTCCAGCAGAGTCCGTCCCTTCAACTCGATGAGGGCCTTGTCCGTCCCCATCCGGCTGCTCCGTCCTCCAGCCAGAACGAATGCACTCACCTCGGCCATGCCGCGATCATACACAAGGGCACGTCTGCCCGAGAAACCCACAGGCCAAGCCATTGCAGTGACAACCCTTACGCGCACGCGCACCGAGGTCGCGAACGAAAGTAACCTGTTCAACTGGTGCCCGTCGTTAGATCATAGCCAGTGTCCGGGCTGTACCGCCGGCAGTCAAAATCATGCCTCAGAAACTCATGGATGTCCTCAGGCTCGGGCGTTGTTCCCACGAGTTCTCCTGGCCCCGGCGAGCAGCCGATGGTCACTATTACCAGGTGTGCCTGCTGTGCGCGGCCGAATACAAGTACGACTGGGCCACCATGCGCCGGACCGAACGCGTTCCGCTGACCGCAGCGGAACCCGCCACGCGCCGTCGTACGCGCGAGAAGAAACCCTCCTGGGTGCCGCGCGCACGCCGCCTCAAGCTAAGCGTGCCCCTGCGCTATCGCGTGAAGAATCTCAGCACGTGGTCGGAAGGCACCATCCTGAACATCAGCCAGTCGGGCGTTCTGTTTGAAGGCTCCGCCGAGTTGCCCGTCAACGCGCTGGTGGAGATGGTTTTCGAGATGCCCGAAGAAATTTCCGGCCAGAAGAACAGCAACGTTCTCTGCCAGGGCAAGGTCATCCGCGCCAAAGGGGCTCAGGGCGAGGAACCCAACTCCGGCCTGGCGGCCTCGATCCTCGACTACAAATTCCTGCACCAGAGCTAAGCGAAGTTCGCTTGCTGCGCGACCGCGCCTTCGGTTCTGGCCGACCTACTATCGACATCGTTGGTGCAATGGGAATGTTACGCCAACTACGAGCAAGGTTCTCGAGTTGCGACACGACCAATCGCATGGGATGCAATGTTTGCGGATGATGCTAGTACACGTCGAGGTCCTTTCCGATTGCGAATCTTCCCGAGTATCGCGAGCCGATCTCTTTCTCGAGCATCTCAGGCGAAGCGTAGAGTGCGTCCCGACCACCTGTAGGTCGTAAAAGTCTGGGAGGTGCAATCCCTGGTGGGAAGCTAACGGTGTGATAGATAATGAGCAATTTCGGCTTGGCTTTCGTCGCCAATTCCGCCAGCTGTTTGGTCGTCGTGTGGTACTTCGCATCGAACGACTGGATGCTTTCGGGCATCTTGGCGAGCAGTTCGAGGGGCTGCGCTTCGTGGATGAGAACATCGCAGCCGTTACAGGCCTTGATCAACTCCTCGACTGGATTCGTGTCGCCTGAGATCACAATCGTCCGGTCCGGCGTTTCGAAGCGATATCCGTAACTCTCCATGGCATGCTTCGTCGGAAAGGCCGTGACAGTGACCTTTTCGTCCTTATAAATGACTCCGGATTTGATCTCGTGGGCGTTCACCTTCCACCCATCGGGAAAGCGACGCTGGTTTCCGTCGGGATTCGTCCGCGTCTCGATGTCTACGCGATAAGCCTCTAAAATGTGATAGGTCATCGATTGCAGACCAGTTGGGCCGTAAACTTCGAGTGGGACTGTCCGGCCCGACGTCCATCCACCGAGGATCAGGTCCGAGTAACCCGCAGTGTGATCGGAATGAAGGTGCGTCACGAATGCCACTTTGAGATTTCCGGGTTCGACTGCCGGAAGCTCTCTTTTGAGGGCTGCGGCCTCAGCGCGGCGCACAACACCTGGTCCGAAATCGATGAGGTAAGCGCGATCATCAACAACGATGGCGGTCGCAGGACCGGAACGGTCAGGATCGGGGATAGGTGTACCGGTGCCGAGGAGCACCACCTTCGTCCGTGTTGTAGATGCCTTCGCGGGCGGGCCTTGCGGCGGATTTTCCTGCGCATGGACGGTGTTCGCGAACCACAACACGGAGCAAAGCACGAGCACGAAACAGCCGACTTGTTTCATGACCAAATATGATAAACAACAACTCCGTGCTCGGCAGCTGATTTCAACGTGCCGGATGATAGCCTATTCGGAAGTAACTGTTGTAATCATGAGTCAAACCCAACCACCGGGGATGGTGGTGACGACTTAGGGAGAGGGCTCGCTAAGAACTCGCACACATGGACGACCCGAAGATGTCTTCCGGCTGTGGCTTTTTCAACAGCCGCAGGCCATTACACTCATTGACTCCTTAACTGCTTAGAGCGTGCTGGTCGCCAGCTCTCCAGCGCAAGAGAAGTTATTTAACTGCTGCGAAGATGATCCGGATACACCCCCGCGGATGGAACAGTGGGGAATGACGCTAATAGCCTAGCCTTTGCCGCTAGTCGATGTCGCGACTTGCCATCTGTTTTCCGCCCCCGAATTGCCTCCCACCTGAAAATTTTCTGGACCTTCTTGCGGAGCTTTTCCGCAGTTATCAGTAGAAGGGCTAAACCGAAGAGGATGCTCAGGGACATTTCCCCCCTTAGGCCAATATCAAGGGTTCCGGCGCGCCGCTGTTGCTCGGTTCGAAGATCGCGACGCAGGGCATGTAGTTCTGAGATTGAGATGGTAACTGCGAGGTGACGTATGACAGCCAACGAGGCGATCGCGCCAGCAACGGCGCAAACTCATTCCTTCAACCTCATCCGCGTGCTCTCCCAGCCGTGGCTGGATCGCACCATTGCTGCCATCGCTTGCGTCCCACTGGTCTATGTCGCCTATTACCGCTATCAACACTGGCATCACGGATTCCCGCTGATCGCAGCAGCAGTCAACACGCTGATTGTGGTCGTAACGATGATCATTCGCCGCCCGCCCAAACGGGTGACGCCCAACCCTTTGTATTGGCTGCTGGCTTTTGTAGCCACGTACTGGCTAATCCTGATTTTGGGTCTTTTGCAGAAAGGCAGGCCCTTGGCTGCAAATTGGATCACCGATTCGATTGCAGCGGTGGGCTTGCTCGTGGTCGTGTGGGCACGATTCAGCCTCGGCCGCAACATCGGTTTTGTACCCGCCCAACGCGAGCTCGTGCACACCGGCGCCTACGCGCACATGCGCCATCCCGTCTATACGGGAATGCTGCTCACCAACATTGCATTCGTACTGCGCGCTTTCAGCCCCTTGAATGCGCTGCTGATGGGGCTTGGCGCATTTTGGTTCATTCCGGTCAAGAGCCTCGTGGAAGAAGACTTCTTACGTGACGACCCACAATACGTCGCCTACATGCAGAAAGTGCGAGCGCGGTGGATTCCATTTGTGATCTGAATAAGGGGGTTATACACGACTTGCTCAGCGGTACAACGTCTCTCTGGAAGAACTCGGCAACCTGAAAACACTTCCGCAGCGAATCCACACTGACGTGGCGCGGTCAAACACTGTGGATAACGTCATCCCGATCGTGAGTGCCTGGTCCTACAAGCCGACGGATTGATTTGTCAGTGCTGAAGTTTGGGAATGCCTGAAACAAAGTGAAGGTGTGGAGGACACATGCGACCTTGGCATGAAGAAAAAGCGATGCGAGTGACGTGCTACCTGCTCTTTGCGCTCGCCCTCACTGTTTCTATCACGCTCTCGATCATTGAGATTTTGAGATGAACGGCGCATAAGAGACCAGGGATGTGGGCCCAACTTGTTGACGCTCCCGAGTAACGGGCAAGGACTAAGCCGCTGGCGCGGCGGACGCTTCGCGTGTACAAGTCTCATACGCCGGTGGAGTCTTGAAGGACTAACCGTGACGCGTTACGATGATGTGAACATGGATAGCGACGTCAGCAGTACATCGATGAGCATCAATAACGGGCTCCTCGCGCAACTCCTATCAATACAACAACTTCCAACCAAAAGTCCATTCAAATCCCATAGCGCACCGCGTCCGCCGCAAACGCCAACGGCTTCCTCCTAACCTCCTTATCGAAAACGCCTCGGATCGAAGATTCCCCTCCACGCAAAAGTCTGCCCCGAGGCGTTTCCGATCAAGGCTAGCGGCAAACCGGAAGTGATCCACCGGGGCGATCCCGAGAAGCTTGATAGTTGACGTAATCAGGTGTTCTTACCAGTGTGCGCCGCCTGTTCGCCCAACCCCTGCGAAATCGCAGCATTGCGCGTAGCCCTGAGGTCGAAGCTTCACATTTTGAACCGCTTCTCGGCTAACTATTCAACCCCCGTCCACCTCATCGATTTTCTCCAAGCGAGACAACCTCAAAGCATCTAAACTAGTATTATCCAAACCACACCTAGCCTAGGAGTTGCGTTATGAAGGCGAGAATCACGGCATGTCTTTGCATTCTTCTGCTCATTTCGGTCGCGGGCACGGTGGCCTGCAGCAAGGTTCCGAATGATTCCCAGATCAACAGCCAACTTCAGGACAAATTCAACAGCGACTCCGGTTTGCAGGGAAAGCAGCTGAGCGTGCAAGCCGCCAACGGCACCGTGACCCTGTCGGGTGCGGTCGACAATGACGCCCAGCGGGAAGCAGCCGCGCGCTATGCCTCGGCGATCCCCGGCGTGAAAACAGTTGTGAACAACCTGCAGGTAGGTACCTCTCCGGCAACGATGCCGACAGCGGCCGCTGAGCCCGAACCGCAGCCGGCCCCCCAAGAGGCTCCCAAGCCGACGCCTACTCGTCGACGCGAACCCGCGCCCAAGCGACGGAACGTGGTGGCTCGCGATACCACGGAAATGGCCGCCGCCGGCCCAGGCGCCGCCATGGCTCACCAGGATTCGCCGCAGCCCGTTACGCCCGCGGCTCCAGCGACTCCGCCACCGCCGCCGCCACCGCAGAAGGTCACGATTCCGGCTGGCACGAGTTTGGCCGTGCGCCTGGTCGATACGATCGACTCGGAGAAGAACCAACCGGGCGAGACGTTCCGCGCCACTCTGAACTCTCCGCTGTCGGTTGACGGAGAAATCGCCATTCCTTCCGGCTACGACGTCGAGGGCCACATCGTCGACGTGAAGAGCGCCGGAAAATTTGCCGGACAATCCGTGCTCGTTTTGCAACTCGATCGCATTTCCGTGAGCGGCAAGTCCTACTCGATCCAGACCGACGAGTACAAGCGCCAGGGAAGTTCACGCGGCAAGAACACCGCTGAAAAAGTCGGCGCCGGCGCAGCCATCGGCGCCATCATCGGCGGCATTGCCGGCGGCGGCAAGGGAGCAGGCATCGGCGCGGCAGCCGGAGGCGGACTCGGCGGCGGTGTGCAGGCCGCAACCAAAGGCCAGCAGATCAAGCTGCCTACCGAAACCGTGCTGAACTTCACGCTGCAGAATCCGCTCACCGTCATTCCGGCGCAGGGCCCCGATTCTCATCGTCACAAGATGGACTCGCCCTCCAGCGACTCCGGACCTCAACAGTAAGCAGAAAGCTTGTACGAGGGCACGGCTCCAGCCGTGCCCTCTTTCATTGATTGCCGATCCTGGCGCTCTATGTTCTGATATCGCTTCTTCCATGCCGCCCATCACCGCCTTCCTGCACACGCACAACGACGCGCGCCACCTTGGACGCGCTCTCGAAAGCCTCCGGCCCTGCGACGAAATCCTCATCATCGATCATGGTTCGACGGACAGCACTCTTCGCGTAGCCAGAGAGTACGGCGCCGCCATCCGAACATCCTTGCGCGATCCATCGATCGCGGAACACCTCGCCCAGGCTCGCCACGAATGGATCTTCTGCTTGCTGCCCACGGAGACACTGACCGAGTCCCTGGAAGCAACGTTGTTTGAATGGAAGCTTTACAACCCAGCGGACGTTTCCCAGATCACTTCCGCGTCTGTCGTGGTCAAAGATGAGGCCAAGAACAGCGGCGCCGACACCGTAACCAGCACCCGCCTGGTACCAAAGGGTTGGAGACGGTGGGACGGCCCGCTGCCCCAACCCGATCCACGCAGCACGCTGCTGCAAGGTGACTTATTGCGCTTCGGCCCGGAAGCACTGTGACGCAATCACGTCTGCATGTGATGTCCCTCACATGCGGGCGTGGGGTTCCCTCCTACACTAGCCAGTTGGCAGCATTTGTCGCACGGCAGTTTCTAGGAGGAATCATGCAAGCAAGCAAGTGGTTCGGTCTGAGCGCTGTGATTATTGCCCTGGCGATGATCGCCATGGCGCAAGCGGCGCCGTCACAGGAACAGGAACAGGAAAAAGAAATCAAGCACGTCCCGGTGAAGCAAACCAATGCTTCCTCCGGCCAGGAGATGTTCAACAGCTATTGCGCGGTGTGTCACGGCGTCGACGGCAAGGGCGCCGGGCCGGCTGCGTCCGCATTGAAGGTTGTCCCCACCGATCTCTCTGCACTCTCTGCCAAGAACGGCGGCAAGTATCCGTCGCTCCACGTTTCGAGCGTGCTGCGTGGCGAAGCGGAAACACCCGCCCACGGCAGCAAGGACATGCCGGTGTGGGGACCGCTGTTCCGACACTTGAGCCAGGGTCATGATGCCGAAGTGCAACAGCGCATCGCGAACCTGAACCAGTACGTCGAGTCGCTTCAAAAGAAGTAATAACAGGCTGCCACCTGTCTGCCCGGCAGCAATCGGATTTTTTGACCAAGGGATGCGCCCCTTAAGGCCAGCGCATTCCTTTCTTTGTTCATATCCCCCATTCGTGCAATTGCGCCCCAAAACTCGCCTTGTTACATTCCACCCCGAGCGCTCCCAAACAGCCGAATAGACGTGGATGAGCATCGAACAACTCAAGTGCTCTTTTGGGGAAGCGCGCGAAATCGCTCTCATGCATCGTGATCCGGAAAATGCATTCGTCTTAACCCGTTCCGTTCGGCTCAATTGGCCGATGCGCTATGGCGGAGCTTTGTTGTCAGTAGGCGCGGCGGTGGCCGTGTGGACACTCACCGGCCTCATGCACCGGGATCCGTTTGCGATTTTCGTGTTGGCAGTGGTTGCGATTGCGAGATTCCTGGGGTTTGGTCCCGCGGTATTTGGAACTGCGCTGTCGGTCATTGCCATCGACTACATCGGCTTCGAGCCGCGTTTCTCCATGGGCATCACGGCTTCCGACCTCGGCCGCCTCGCCATCTTCGTCATCATCTCGCTCCTGGCTGCCAGCCTGGCCCGGCAAAAGTCCCGCGCCGAAGTACGCGCCGACCAGACTCACGAACAGATGGCAGCCATCGTGGAATCGTCGAACGATGCCATCTACAGCGCCACGACGAAAGGGATCATCACCAGCTGGAACCACGGCGCCGAACAACTCTACGGCTATCGCGCTGAAGAAGTGCTGGGCAAACCTGTCCTGATCACCGTGCCGGAGGATCGCACTCACGAAACACGCTCGCATTTTGAAAAACTGGCACGGGGCGAAAGCATCGAGAGTTATCAGACGCAGCGCCGCCGTAAAGACGGAACTCTCGTTCCCATTCTGCTTTCCGTTTCACCCCTGCGCGATCGAAAAGGAAACGTGATTGGTGCCTCTGCCATTGCACGCAACATCACGGCACAACTCCGTTCCGAACATGCCCTGCAACGTAGTGAAAAGCTTGCCACTGCGGGACGATTGACCGCTGCGATCGCGCACGAAATCAACAATCCCCTCGAAGCCATCACGAACCTGCTTTACTTGGCTCGTCGCGACCGTGCCCGCGCCGACCAGCACCTTGAAATGGCTGAGCGCGAAGTGCAGCGTATCGCCGACATCGCGCAACAGACGCTCGGCTTCGTCCGGGAAGTCTCCGAGCCCAAGACCCTGAACGTTTCTTCGACCCTCAGCGAAGTGCTGCAGCTCTATTCCGCCAAACTCTGCACTGGTCACATCGAAGTACAGAAGGATTTCTGCGAGCAATGCGAGATCCGCGGATTTGCCGGCGAGCTCCGCCAGCTTTTTGCCAATCTGATCGTGAATGCCGCCGATGCCATGCCCCGAGGCGGCCGCTTGCGCCTGCGAGTGTGCCCCGGGCGTGAGTACGCCGGCGAAGGCCGCCGGGGTGTACGCGTGACCCTCGCCGACAACGGCACCGGCATCTCCCCGGAGCATCAGACCCGGCTCTTCGAGCCTTTCTACACCACCAAGAAGGAATCCGGCACTGGGCTCGGATTGTGGTTGTCGGAAGGCATCATCCGCAAACATCGCGGCCGGATTCGCGTGCGCAGTTGCGCCCGCCCCGGCCAAAGCGGGACTACGTTTTCTTTGTTTCTTCCAGAAAGCGCCTAGTCGTGGGCTGCAAGCCCAGGGTACGCACCACCGTCATCACTGGCGTCTCGGCTCGACAAGTCACTTCCCTTCATAGCTTTACCGGCCACCGCTCGAAAGGACAGTGACTTCAGTACTCCGAATCCACCGCGGCACCGACCTTATAATCAAGGGACAACTGTCAACAAAACTGGCGTTCTAACAGCGTGGATCCTTTACTGGCATCGGCGAGCGTCGTCTTCGGGCTGATCTTCGGCAGCTTTCTGAACGTGTGTATCTATCGCCTGCCGCGGGATTTGTCGGTCCTGAACCCGCGCTGGTCGGCTTGCCCCGAATGCAAGAAACCAATCGCCTTCTACGACAACATCCCCGTACTCAGTTGGCTTCTGCTGCGCGGACGCTGCCGGCAATGCAAAGAGCCGATTTCTCCGCGCTACCTGATGGTCGAAGTGCTGAACGCGGTCCTGTTCCTGGCCTGCTCCTGGTACTTCGGCTGGACTCTCGCCACGCTGAAATATTGCACGCTTGCTTTCCTGTTGCTGGGCCTGATTTTTACCGACGCGGAGACGAAGCTTCTTCCTGACCGGATGACGTTGACCGGCCTGGGTCTGGGAATCCTGTTCAGCTTCTTCGTGCCCGTGAACGATCTCGCGTCACAGTTCCTGCCGGGCTTAGTTTCGTTACCGATGAGTTCGGACGTTTCGTCGCGCCTATTGTCGCTGGCGGATTCCCTGCTGGGCGCCGTGGTCGGCGCATCGTTCATTTACGGAGCCGGCGCAATCTACCTGCGTGCACGCGGCGTGGAAGGCATGGGCTTCGGCGATGTGAAGTTGATGGCCATGATCGGCGCCTTCCTGGGCGTAAAGCTCACAGCGTTCACGATCTTCACCGCCTCCATTGCGGGATCAGTTTTCGGCGTGGGAACCATCTTGCTCGTGTGGATCAAGCGCACTCGTCGATTTGTACGTCGCCAACACATCAGCCTGGGTGAAGCGCGCAAGCGCGCGTGGCAGTCCGCCCAGACGATGTACCGTCACTACGAAATGCCCTTTGGCGTTTTCCTGGGCAGCATGGCAATGGTCGCGTTCTTCTTCGGCAAGCAATTTCTGGATTGGTACTGGAGGCTGCTATGAAGCTGCTTACCAATCCAGTCTTCTTGAAAATGGTGCTGCTGCTGTTCGCGTCGGGCTTCGCAGTGCTGATGGCGTGGTTCATGATGCGCCGCGTCCGCAAGAGCCTGAGTGATAGCGACGCAGAGCCGAGTGTCGCCGGCAATGCCTCGCAGTTACCGTTGCACACCTATCACGCTGTGATTCAGGAACTGAAGCAGCAAAAACACGAACTCTCCATCATGCGCGACGCTGAAAGCCGCCGTGCCCGCAGCTCGGAAAATATCAGCGCTGCCGTCCTGTCGAACCTTTCGAGCGGCGTGATCTTCTTCGGTCCAAACGGGCTGATCCGCCAGGCAAATCAGGCCGCCAAGAACATTCTCGGAATCGCTTCGCCCACCAGCATGAACGCGGAAGAACTCTTTTGCCACACGACGATCGTCGGAGGCTCAGGAGAGACGACCCTGGCCGACAAGATTTCTTTTGCCATGACCGAAGGCAGGCCCGTGCAAGATCTGGAGGTCGAGCATCGCACGCCTGCCGGACAACAGAAGATTCTCAAAGTGACGGCATCGCGCGTTCCGGCCGCGGATGGCTCGGCGCTGGGCGTCGCCTTGCTCATCAGCGATCAAACGGAGATCGCGACTATCCGCCGCCAGATGCAACTGCGCGGCGAATTGTCGGCTGAGATGGCGCTCGCGTTGCGCACGTCGCTGATCATGATCTCAGGTTACGCGCAGCACCTTGCACTGAACCGCGACCCGGGGTTGGCCAGGCAGATTGCAGCCGACATCGCGGCCGAGGCTAAGCATCTGGATCACACCATCGGCGGATTTCTTGCCGAAAGTACGAAGGCTCAGTCCGTTTCGGCGGCTGGTTCTTAGGAATTCACGCGGCGGGAAGCTGCCGCGAATTTTGTGAGGACACTGAATATGAAGCGCATCGCATGGCTCGCAGGCATTTCACTTTTCCTGGCAACGCTGGCTTCTGTCGCCGTCGCGCAGGACGCATCTCTGGGCGATCTGGCCCGCCAAACTCGCAAACAGAAGGGCCAAAAGGCTCCGGCCGCGAAGAAGTATGACAATGACAACCTTCCGGCGGACGACAAGATCTCGGTCGTTGGACAGGCGCCTGCGGAATCGGCCGACGCCAGCGCGCCGGCAACGGACGGCGAACCGGTTCCCGCCGCCGAATCCACCGACAAGACGGCAACGCCGGCAGCAGGCTCCGGCGAAAATGCCACCGCTCCGAAGTCCACCAACGCCGAAGACAAGAAACCTGCGAACGACGAGCAGGCGCAGAAGCAGCAAATGTTTAAGGAGTGGCAGCACAAAATTCACGAGCAGCAAAATCAGGTCGACATGCTGAATCGTGAAATCGACCTTGCCAACCGCGAATACCGCCTTCGCGCCGCCGCCTTCTACGCCGACGCGGGCAACCGCCTGCGCAATGCGGTCGCGTGGGACAAGGAAGACGCCCAGTTCAAGGACCAGATGTCCGACAAGCAAAAGAAGCTCGACGACGCCAAGAACAAACTCGAAGAACTGCAGGAGCAGGCGCGCCGCGCCGGCGTCCCGTCGTCCATGCGCGAGTAACAGGTCTCGGCAGTATTTCTAAAATCCCGGCGTTCGCGCCGGGATTTTGTTTTGTTCCCTCTTTCCTCGCCATCGCTGCCGCCTCTACATGGATTCCCAGAACAAGCTTTTAACCGCAAAGGCCGCAAAGAAAATCCGCAAAGCACGCGAAGAATAGCCGCTCCAATGACTTCTTTGCGAACCTTAGCGGCCGTCCTTCGCGAACTTAGCGGTTAAAAGCATTTTGTCATCTCACGCAACACCCTTCGCAACCCGGCAGGAATCGCGCGTGATGGTGCGCATAGATTTTTTGGATTGGACTTACCGCCCTCGTTCTCGCATAGTATTTCCATCCTGCCTGCAACGTAGCAGAAGGATCGTGCGAACTACGTTTGCGGGCTCCGCCCGTTGTTCCGACTCACCTCCTCACCTCGTCGTCTTTCAACAACCTGCACGATGCGCGAGCGTTGAGCTTGCACGCCTCGGCACCCGACTCTTTAGGAGGCTTTTCATGGGCTACACGAGCGGTTCTTGGAAGAAGTTTCTGTTTCTCACCCTTACTGGTTTCAGCTTGCTGCCCTCAGCGGCGATGGCGGAAGACGCAAGAGGAAAATTCACCCTGGCCCGGGAAGTTCGCTGGGGCTCCGCCAAGCTCCCCGCGGGCGATTACAGCTATTCCGTAGAGCATCATGCGGCCGGCACCGTGGTTCTCCGCAGTCTGAACGGCGGACCAGGTGCGATCGTGCTGGCAAGTTCGTCGTCGATCGTCGATTCCACCACGGCGCCGCGCCTCGTCCTGACACAACGCGGCGAAGAATGGGTTGTCACCTCGATGATCATCGGAGGTGAAGGCGAGGAGCTGTACTTCACGCCTCCCGCCCCAACAGTAGTTCCGCAGGAAGCCAAGCGGCCAGCCAAGGTCGCAGAGGTTTCCAGCAACGCAACTCCGTAGTGCAGCCACCGTCCGCGGGGCGACAACCATTGTCCCCGCGGACGATTTTTTTGCAACGGTTCTGAACGACGACGTTTTATTGGAGAAAGCGCATGCCGAAGAAGACTGCCGTATCGCGTCGAGAAGCTCATCCCGTAACCTTGCGAACCGTCGCCGAATACGTAGGCCTGGCGCCATGTTCGGTTTCTGCCGTTCTCAACAATTCGGCCGCGGGCATGTCTATTCCTCAACACACGAAGGAACGAGTGTGGCGCGCCGCTCGCCGACTGAACTACCGCCCAAACTACTCAGCGCGCGCGTTGCGCACCCGCCGGACCTACACGGTCGCTCTGCTCATGCCCGACATCGGATACGCTCCAGCCGCGCGCATTGCCGCCGGCGCCGAAGACTTTCTGCGCGAGCACGACTATTGCCTGATCATCGCCACTTACGATCGCTCCGCCGATTGGCAACTGAGTCAGTTCGCCCAATTGCGGCAGCGGGGAGTCGAAGGAGTGATCGCATTGCAGGCAGAGTTGCCGCTGCCGTCTGGTTTTCCCGCGGCTGTAATCGATGACATTCCAACCAATAGCCAGCAACCGATCACGCCGTCTGCGCACGAAGCACTGACCATCCTGGGGCGAAAAGCGGCATTCCGGGTGGTGCGCAAGATCGAACAAACGAGCGGACGGCTCGGGAGCGTAGCTGGGCCGGAGTGGCTCGATCCGCGGACGCGGGTACGAAGGAGAGTGTGGGGTGTCGATCGGCTAGCTGATAGAACGGAAGACGGATAAGCGCGGTTTCAGGCAATGCCTCCTGGCGAGGCCATTCCGCCGGGTGGCTGGTGTCCAAGCAACTCTAGAGATACAGATGCGATCTTGCTTCTGAAATCGACATCGTCGGCCCCGGTGGTGTCGTTCTCTTCGTGTGCGAAAGCAGACATTGGCCACCGTAAAAATCCGCCCCAAAGACTTCAATGCCTAGTGCCGCGCAATAAAATTCCAACATCTCGACAGTGAAACGGTCGACCACTTTTGGTTTTCGATAGTTGTTGACATTCTCAAATGGCTGAATTTCGCCCTCTGCCGAAAATCCCACCCACTGACATCGTTGGTCACGGCGACACGAAGACTTGGAGTCCGTCCTTGCCACACTTACCGTTTCGGTCGGGAACACACGTTACCTCTAGTCCCCGGTATCCAAGCAACATCGGCAGGTAGCTCACTGGACTAAACACGTCGTTCACACGTAGACCGTTGCTGAAAACTGCGGTCCAAGGGGAACGAGTTTCAATTAGTAGGTAGCGGTCGAGTGGGGTTGTAAGCGGCTCCAGTTTCAAAAGAGCATCGGGCAGTGAGGCGCTGAGGTGGCTAGTTTCGGTTCGCGTACCAAATTTCTCGTCGATCTCTTTCCGCCATCTGGTAAATGATTGCGAAAACTCATCAAACAAGCATTCAACAAAACCAACTTGAAACGTTGTCGGAGCAAACTTGTGCTCTAGTAATGCTTTCATTTAAACCTTGAGACGGCATCATTCCAAACGGACTCAAATTCCTCTTTGCTGACCTCTATGGGATCGAATTGTAGATCGGCTGTAATTTCGGCTAGGGACGGAACCGGTACTGATCCCAAGATCGTGCTGCCAGATTCCTGGTGGCGATCCGCGTATCCGGTTCTTCCGTCCGCAAAGATTTCGACTTTCCGACACTCCCAACGTTCGTCGTCCAATTCGCTGTAAAGCAGCGTCGGCTCGTCTCGAAATGAATGCTTCAATCGACATCTCAGGTAGATCATGTCGTGTAGTGAGCATTTCGCAAACAGTTATCGCGGACCGCTCACGTCAGCGCGATCTGATGCGATGGTTGGGCCATCCTTCACCCTGACTATGTAGAAACCTTGTTCTTTGAAGCGAAAATCCGAATCAAGGATTCTTTGCAACGAAATCTCTTCCAAAGCCCTTGGCGTCTGTGCGAAGTCTCCATCCCATACGCCATAAAGCTCCACGGTTTTGTGGCCAGACCGTTGTAGGAATGCGACTAATGCCTTTCGATTGTACCGGTCGCTTGCATCACGTTCGGGGTCAGATTCGACCTCGAAGAACGGCCACTCTCCCTTATGCAGGTTGACGTTGGGAAAATCGCACCCACACCCAGAGGTCGAGCCTACGTACTGGACTTCGGGGCTGCTGAAGTGCCCTTTGATGGGGGCGTCGCGCTCCGTCAGCGACGCTACGCAAAGGTCCGGAGCTTCTTTCTGCCACGCCCGGCGCGCAAGGGGTTTGGTAGTTCCAGCATAGAGCACGAAACACATGAACCTATGATACCTAAGCTTGAAATCCGCATTGTTGACGAAGTCGGGTGATCAAACACACTGACTCCGATCAGCTTGGGAAGTCGTCGCGGGTGCCGTCGCCTTGCTTCTAGTTTGTCCCAGAACCCCTTCGGATCTCCTCGCCTAACACGACGGCCTCGGCGATCTCCTTCAGCGTTCTCCGCTTCTGCCGTGCCTGCCGCTGCAACGTGAGATACGCCTGCTCTTCATCGAGCCCCAGATCGCGCTGCAGGATTCCCTTCGCGCGCTCCATCAACTTGCGCGTCTCGAGTTTCTGTACGAGCTGTGAGTTCTCCCCTTCCAGCCGCGCCATCTCGATCTCCGCGCCCACCAGAAATCCAATCGTCGAAATCAATCGAATCTGCCTGGGGGTATATGTATGCGGCTCGCGATGCTGCAGATTGATCACACCCACCACGCGACCACGGGAAAGAACCGGTACCGACAAAAAGGCCTCGAACCGGTCTTCCGGCAATTCCTGGAACGTGCGGAAGCGCGCATCCTGCGATGCGTGTTGGGTCACCGCCACCGGTTCGCGATGTTCCGCCACCCATCCTGTAATTCCCTGCCCCAACGCGAGCTTCAGGCGCCCGACTTCCTCGCCGTGCGGGTTTTTCGATGCCCGCAGTACGAGGTCATCGCCCTCACGAATGTAGATGAAACAGGAATCGCACCGGACGACAGCAGAAGCAAATTCGACGATTCGTTCCAGATCCTGGTGCAGCGGATCTTCCGCAGCGAGGCGGCTGCTTATGTCATGAAGAAAATCAATATCGACGTCATTGAGGAATGCATTCGTACTCATGCTCTAACGTAGCGGCTGCTCGCGGGGATGTCAAAACGCGATTTTAGATGTGAATGATCGGTAATGAAGCTGCGAGCCTCGAGCATTGAGCTACGAGCACTCTAGTGATGCAAATCCCATTCGAGTGAAAACCCAACCATCGATTGCGGCGCATCAGCCGTGGGGATAATCGCCCGAATCTTGCTCGTTCGAAGCTCGTAGCTCGCGGCTCGTAGCTCCCTCTCGCAACCTCTGCAGCTGCCTGAGATGATGCCTCCCGTGCACCCAATGAAATTTCCGCCATTGTGCGGCGCGCAACGGACCGAGAATCGGATGGTCAACCAGTGGAATCTGACTCCCGTACTTCTTCTCTGCGTTCGCGATCGCTGCATCCATCGCGGCAATCTTCTCCGCAAACTCAGCCAGCACGCGATCGCACGGAATCCCGCGAGGCTCGGCATTCTTGGGAGACTTCCGGCCTTCCGGCAAATAGCCCAGGCCAACCACCACCGTCGTGCGTGCGCGATCTCCCCAGGTGCGTGTGCGCGCCAGCGGCGCTCCGGCCTCAATGCATTTTTCGAATCCCTTGGTCGTTCCCGTGTAAGTCAGGTAAAGATGCTCGAGGATTTCCGCCGCGCTCCATTTGTCCGGCTGCGCACGACGGCTCAAAGCCTCCGGCGACATGCCTGCGGTAGCGGCGACGATAGCATCCTGGAGTCGTTGCAGATAGAAATCCATGGCGCCGTTGATTCCTTCGTTTAAAATGAGCGCTGCATTCAGCTCTCAAAAACCTACTACAGGATGGTAGCGATGAAAAAGCTGCTCCTGGCAATGCTCGCTCTGGCCATTTTGACGGCCTGCAATTCCGAAGCTCCGAAAACCGCCGAAACCGCCAAGCCGCAGCCCAAGCCGCCCGAACTCCTCACGGGCCGCAGCGCGATCCAGAAACTCTACATCTCGGCCCATGGCTGGGGACCGGACGCTCGGCCCTACCGCCTGGAGTCTTCCACCAATGAGGATTCGAAAGGCCATGACGGCAAATCCGCCATCTGGCACGCCGGCTTTGCCTCGGTCGCCCAGCGCGGAACGAAGCCTTACACCTGGTCCGGCTCCGGCACCGATCGTGGCGTCAATCCCGGTATCGAGGATTCCTACAATCCCAGCAACGCCTCGACCACAGCCTTCGACTTCCAGTTCTTGAAAATCGATTCCGACAAAGCCTTCGAAGTCGCGCAGCAACATGGCGGCGAGAAGTTGCTCGCCAAAGAAGCGGACACTCCCGTCATGTACATTCTGGAGTGGGATCGCGTGAACAACAATCTCGTGTGGCACGTGATCTACGGCACCAGCCGCGCTGACGCAAAACTGAAAGTTGCGGTGAACGCAACCACGGGGGAATTCATCAGGATTGAGAAGTCGTAGCTGACTTCGTAGCGCCGGCATATTGCCGGCAGTCCGACGGGCGTCCTAGCCCGCCGTTACGACAAAGGAACTCGGCGAGCATCGAGTACACGCAACTCACGGCCTCTTCTCAACCTCAGGCGCCAGTGACTTCAGCCTCTCCAACCCTTGGTGCGCTTCGTTGGCAAAGGGGCCGTGCGGAAGAATCCGTAGGTACGACTCATAAGCTTTGCGCGCCTCTTCACCCTCGCCGATTTTCTCCTGGCACACGCCTAGCCGGTACATCGCAACTGCATCGTCATACTTGTAGTACAACGCCTCGCGGTAGCGGTCGAGCGCCGCGCGGTAGTTCTTGCGCTTGAAGTAGAAGTTTCCGACCTCGACGTCCTTTTCCGCCATGTGCGGATTCCACACCTTGAATTCCTGCACGCCGCCGATCTCGTCGCCTTCGTAAAGTCCGGCCGCATCCTCTGCCTCATGCAATGCAGAATCGCTGTCCGGATGATCTTTGGCATCGTTCTGCGGAGGACTCAGGTCCGGCGGAGTTTCTTTGCTGGAACTCTGCGGACCGTCGCCCGGACGAGTCTTGAGCACAGGCTCGTTGGCGGACCCTTGATCCGAGCGCGGCGGCGGCTGGTTCGGAGGAATTTTCGCGGGCTTGGTAGGCTGCTGCGCCGCCGCTGTGGCCAGCAGAAGCGTAAGGATCAACGGAATACAGCGTGGCAACATCTCCCCTATTTTACCTCTGTTCACCCATCCGGAGAGTACTACTCCTAACCGAGTACCGACCCTGACTTGTCAGCGGGTTGCCGGTTCCAGCAGCACAGCCTTCGCCTTCTCCGTGATAGCCGCCGCGACCTCGCTTTCAAGAGCAAGCGAGTCGCCAGTCTCCCGATCGAAGTCTCCACCCCAGATCCGAGCCTCATCCCGGGCCCGAATCAATTCCACCGTGACCCTGACGCGCTCGCCGTCGTCGCGTAGGTTCCCTTCCATCAGATAGTCAGCTCGAAGTTCGTGTGCAACTTCCGCCACAGTCTTTGCCGTATGACGATAGGGTGCCGACGCCGCGCGGGGAACGACGGCGAGCCGAACCGGATCCGCCTTTCCCGATTGCGTGATCAATTCCTGCGTAATTCCCTCGCACAGCAATCCGTGGCTCGCGCCGTCGCTCCAATCTTCCAAGGGAAGAACCGCCAGAACAGTTCTTTTATCCACAGCGGCGCGGGAGCTTCGCCACCGTATAACTAGCAATCCTGCCGACAACAACACGATCGTCAACAAAACCACTGTGACGGGATTTCGTCTCGTCCATCCACGCGAGCCGGCCGCCGTGGACTCCAGAGCCTTGGACGTTGAGTTCTCGACGACCTCCACGGGAACCAGGAACCGGTATCCACGCTTAGGAATTGTCTCCACGTATTCAGGAGCGTTCGCGCAGTCCCCCAAGGCGATGCGGATTTTTTTGACGGCGGTATTCAGTGCGTGATCGAACTCAACAAAAGTGTCTTCGGGCCAGACCTGCTGGCGCAGATCTTCTCTCCACACAAGTTCGCCTGGACGCTCGAGCAAAGCAGACAGCACCTGAAAGGGTTGTTCCTGCAGCGACACTTTGGCGCCGTCCCGGCGCAGTTCTCCTGCCTGGACGTCCGCTTCAAACGAACCAAACCGAAACACGCGACACGAGCCCGGGCGCATCGATGGCCCCACCTGTAGATAATTGACGAAAGCCGCATCACTTTGGTTCAACTTATTTCAAAAATATCTTCAAATTATTTCTGCCGCGTGGCCACTGCATGACCCGGCAAGCCACCTGCAATCTCCACAGAATCCAGACTCCAGACATGTTCAAACTTGAACATTTTTCGTCTCTTACCCCGCAGCTGATGCTGCAAGGGGTGGGTCATGGGGCGACACATATTCTCGGCACTGTCTTTGGGCCTGTTGTTCGTCTGTTCGGCTGTCTGGGCGCGTTCGAACACGCCCGTTAACGTCTTGCCCTTCAAAATCTACGGGCAGCAATTGATTGTTGTGCAGGGCTCCATCGGTTCGCTCGAGAAGCGCAACTTCATCATCGATACGGGAGCCTATCCCAGCGTCATTGACCGTGATCTTGCCGAGAAACTGTCTTTGTCCGGACATCTCGAGGAATTGGATGCGGTCGACCGAACAGTCTCCAGCCTCGCGGTGACGCTACCGGAGATCGAGGTTGGTCCCGTCCGCGCAACGAACGTGCCCAGTCTTGTTCAGGATCTGTCCGAAGTCTCCAAGCGCGCCGGCATCCGCATTGATGCTCTCATCGGCCTCGACGTGATCGCGCATAGCAGCTTCGTCATCGACTACGAGGCAAAGAAAATCACGTTCGGCCCGGTCGATCCCATGCCGTCTTCTGTCCCCTTTGTGCTGGCGAATAACAAGCTCTGCGTCGATCTGCAGGCGGGAGAGAAATCCGTGCGCCTGATGATCGACACCGGCGCAGAAAAGCTGGTTCTGCTGGCCTCGCACGTGCCGTGGATCCCGCATTCCGACCGCGCCCGAACCTTTGCCAACCTCGGAGGCACCTTCGTGATGCACGAGGTCCGTCTCGATACGCTACAACTAGGCGACACCAGCCTGAGCGCCCAACCGGTCTACTTGTCGACGAGAGAAATTACCATCTACTCCTTCGACGGATTCCTCTCGACTATCCAGTTCAAACAGGTCGCATTCGATTTCAAACGCATGGAATTCGGTTGGGTTCTCAAACAAGACCACAAGAAGGGTGTCCACGTAGCATCGAAGTCGAAGGGCACGCCGCCGTTCGCCGCCGCACTCGCCCATCAGTTAGCGAAGCCGAAAGAGTCGATCTCCGTACCCACCGCGTGCGGAACGGCGCCCGACAGGGCCTGCAGCCTGGCCGTCGCCCAATCAGGAAACACGATCCATGAGATGGTGATCGACCCAGGGTTCGCAACCACGACCGACGGGGAGCGCATCCACACTTTCAAACATAAGGATTAGGGTTTCCAGAAAGAAGAAGCCCATCTCGAACAGAGCGGGGCACATATCGGCCCGCTTATCCTCTGAAATTCCGATACCTGTCCTAGGATCGCCATTTTATTAATGATGCCGATAGAAGACCCCGCTCCGCTATTCGGCCTTTCATTCTTTTACGGAATCTCTTTCCTCGCATTTGTGCCTATCGAACTGTCCTTGCAGGTTCGTCCGAGCATCGGCAGTCCTCGTCAGCACACTCACGGGCACCTTGAATTCCCGAGTGCAACTCGTACAAACTCCGATTGCAGGAGTGGCACCCAACCATTTCAGAACTCTAAGACTGCGTTCGGGCATCGCGTCATCCTTTTTTGAAAACAGCTTCACCAGGGGCGTTTCTCTTGGTGGAATCGGGTAGTACGGCTGAAACCCTTGGCTTGGCAATCGCGGTTGGTTTAAAAAGATTCATCGGGAATGCGGAGAAACAAAAAAAGCAGGCCACTCATGGGGGTGAGTGGCCTGTGTTGGCGAAGATCCTCCGGGGAGGAGGGAAATCGTTTACATGCTCGGCGGATTCGCGCCGTTGTTGGCCGTCGGCGCCGCAGGCTGTGCTGCCGGTGCCGGGTTGTCGCCACCGCTGGTGTTCGTCATCAGGCGAACATCGACGCGGCGGTTCTTCGCGCGGCCGTCGGCTGTCTTGTTCGAATCCACGGGCTTATCCTTGCCCAGGCCGATCAGGTAGATCTTGTGTGCCGGAACGTTGTGCTGCGACGCCAGATACTGAATCACGGCGTTCGCGCGGCGCTGGCTCAGATCATAGTTGTAGTCGGAGGAACCGACTGCATCCGTTCCGCCTTCCACTGTGACGATGTAACCCTTGGTGTTGGGCACGTCGGTCGCGAGCTGATCCAGGGCTTCCTTGGCTTTCTTGGTCAGGTTGTCTTTGTCGAATCCGAAATGTACCGACGTCTCGGCCACGGGACGGTAGTTATCCAGATTCACGACGGTCTGGGTCAGGGTGTCGACGCGCTTGGTGGCGGCGTTGGCAGTTGTCTGCGCATCATCCGCAGTCTTGCCGGCGGCCAGAGCCTTCTGGTCGACCTCGGCAGCCTTCGCCTGCACGGCCTGGATTCCGGCCTGCGCGCGGGCATCGACGTCCTTGATGTCCTTGGTGTTCTTCGCAGTCAAATCGTCGAGTTCGTTCGTTTTGTTAATGAGCGGGGTGGTCTCATTGCGAACGTACTTTTTGCTGCTGCAACCCACAGATGCGACCATGCCGGCCGCTAAGAGAATCACTAACGAAGTGCGAGTCATATCTTGGAGGGCTCCTTCCTCTCTATTCATCCTGAAGATCTTAGCTTCCTTTTGAGTCCCGGGGGCCATGAACTTTCGCGTCCCGCCGTCTACTAATGCACGGACGATGCCAATTCCAAAAAACACCGCGCCCCGCGTAAAGCATTGTACCGCAACGGCTTACCGGATGCTGCAAATAGTTATCCTTGCGTAAATGGAGAGCAAAGGAAACACTGGGGATAGAAATTTTATACGGTAATGTGCGGATGCAACCCAATGATATGACTGAAGACGCTTACAGGCCTGGACGGGAGACGATTAGGATCGCCTCGCATTTGTTCCGCCGGTAAGCGCGGAGATCGTCAGATGGAATTACAAATATGGACTCTTCCGGCTGGCTACAAGGTTCGCTTTGGTTACGTTCTATTTGCGCGAGAAGCCTTTTCGAGAAGAGAGATCTGGAGGACCGTTGAAGGCGCCCGCGAAATCGAGGAAACGCTGATTGCCATCATTCGCCTTTGCGATTTCTAGCTGTCCCCGGATCAACCGGCTGACTGGAATGCCCGTTCGACGCGACCGATCCTTGAGCCATCGCAAAAGTTCATCGGTAAGTCGAATTGTCAGTCTTTGACTCATAGCATCCAATTGCAGCACAAAAGAGCGTTGCCCGCTCATCTAAAATAGTAACCTCCCGTGGATCTCATCCAGAAAATCCGCACCGTCCCCACCGAGCCCGGCGTGTACCTCTACAAGAACGCCGAGGGCGAGGTCATCTACGTCGGGAAGGCCAAAAACCTGCGCAGCCGGGTTGCCTCCTACTTCCACGAGGGCCGCTGGACCGACGCGAAGACCGGGACGCTGGTGCGCGAGGCGGTCGACGTTGACTACATAGTTGTTGCCAACAACAAGGAAGCGCTGGCCCTCGAAAACAACCTCATAAAGCAACGCAAGCCGCGCTTCAACATCCTGCTGCGCGACGACAAGACTTATCCCTATGTGAAATTGACGCTGGGCGAGCGCTATCCTCGCGTATACGTAACGCGCCGCTTGCGGAAAGACGGCAGCGCTTACTACGGTCCGTACTTCCCTGCCAACCTCGCCTACCGCATCGTGGATTTGATCCACCGGCACTTCCTGGTTCCCTCCTGCAAGGTAGATTTGACGCGCTTTCATCCGCGGCCTTGTTTGCAGTACTACATCCGGCGCTGCCTGGGGCCCTGCGTGGAAGGTCTGACCACGCCCGAGACCTATCAGGAAGCCGTGCGCGACGTGAAGCTGTTCCTGGAGGGCCGCCAGACGGATTTGGTTCGCTCGCTGCGGCAGCGCATGGACACGGCCGCCACCGAGCAGGAATACGAACGCGCCGCCAAGTATCGCGACCTGATTTCCACCGTCGAGCAGTTGCAGGAAAAACAGCGCATGGCGGGCGTGGAAGGCGACGACGCCGATGTCTTCGGCTACCACTACGAAAATGGCATGCTGGCCGTGAACCTGTTCCACATGCGCGGCGGCAAAGTCGTCGACCGGCGCGAATTTTTCTGGGAAGACTTGCCGGAGTTTGGAGCAGATGCCGCTGCGTCAACCGCATCTGACTATGGACGAATGCTTAACAATGGAGCGCCGGGCGTCCCGCCCGTCGAGGGTTTGGCGGACGTGGTGCAGTCAGGATCAGAGACAAGCGATGAACCGGGATGTGTAACCGATGCTGCCCGTCCTGCCGTCTCGGTGAGCGCAAGTCCGATCTCGGAACCCGGCTCCTCCGACTTTGATCCGAGCAGTTTCTTTTCAGCCTTCCTCGCTCAGCTCTATATCGGCCAGCCCTACGTGCCGCGAAACGTCTATCTGCCGACCGATTTTGAAGACCGCGCGAACCTGGAAGAACTACTTTCCGAGCAACTCGCCGCCACTGGCGCTCGCGCCACCCGCGTACACATCGAAGTTCCGTCCCGCGGCGAGAAACGCTCCCTCATCGACCTGGCCGGCAACAATGCGAAGCAGTCCTACGATCAGCGCTTCCGCGTGATGAAGCCCAACACCCGCGCCATCCAGGAAGCCTTACAGGACGCCTTAGGCCTCGCCGACTGCCCCGAGCGCATCGAGTGTTTCGACATCTCGCACATCCAGGGCGCAGAGACGGTCGCTTCCATGGTCGTGTGGGAGGAAGGCCGCATGAAGAAGTCCGACTACCGCAAGTTCATCATTCGAGACGGTAACCGGAGTCGACGACTTTGCCTCCATGCGGGAAGTCGTCACCCGCCGCTACAAGCGCATTCAGGAAGAAAAGAAGAAAATGCCAAGCCTGATCCTGATCGACGGCGGACTTGGGCCAACTGCACGCAGCCGCGCAGGCACTGGAGTCGATCGAGATCATCAACCAGCCGCTAGCCGCCATCGCCAAGCGCGAGGAAATCATCTACGTCTACGGACAGGAAGACGAACCGGTCGTGCTCGACCATCACTCGCCGGTGCTGCACCTGGTCCAGCAGATCCGCGACGAAGCCCACCGCTTCGCCGTGACCTTCCACCGCAAACGCCGCCAGATGCGCGACCGCTCCACGGAACTGCTGGAGATTCCTGGAGTCGGCGCCAGCACGACCCGCCGATTGCTGGAACACTTTGGCAGCGTTCAGGCCGTGAAGCAGGCAGATGCGGCCGCGCTCTCCGCAGTCGTAACCCGCGCGCAGGCGGAAGCGATCATGGGGCATTTCAGGAAATAGAAGTTCTAAAGCTCTTAACCGCAAAGGACGCCAAGAGCACGCGAGGGGCGCAAAGAAAAACAGTTCTCCGGGCGCCCTTCGCGGGCTTTGCGGTTAAAGGCTTTCCCTTGCGAATCCGCAGCCATTCTCTGCGCCGTCAGCGGTTAAAAGCTTTGTGGCGGCTGCTACACTACCCCATCAATCCCATGAAAACCTCTTTACTTCCTCTATGCGTTCTTCTCGTGGGCATGTTTTTCCTGATGGCTGCCGCGCCGCAGCAGAGTGCACCTCCGAGTACACCGGCGCAGCCCGCGCAGACTCAGCCCGAGAAGCACCTCCGCACTATCAAGCAGCTCACCTTTGGCGGACAAAACGCCGAAGCTTACTTCTCCGCCGACGGCAAGAAGCTGATTTTCCAATCGACGCGCGAGCCCGTGAAGTGTGACCAGATCTTCACGATGAATACCGACGGCAGCGATCAGCACATGGTCTCGACCGGCAAGGGTCGCACGACCTGCTCGTTTTGGTATCCGGACGGCAAGAAGATTCTGTATGCGTCCACGCACCTCGGCAGCCCCGACTGCCCGCCCAAGCCCGACTACTCCAAGGGATACGTGTGGGCCATCTATCCGAGCTTCGACATTTTCACCGCGAATCCGGACGGTGCCGATCTGAAGCAACTCACCAAAGAACCCGGCTACGACGCCGAGGCCGTGATCTCCTCCGACGGCAAGAAGATCGTCTTCACTTCCATTCGTAACGGCGACCTCGACATCTACATCATGGACGCCGACGGCGCGAACGTGAAACAACTCACGCACGAACTGGGCTACGACGGCGGCCCAACCTTCTCGCCTGACGGCAAGCTCATCGTGTACCGCGCGCACCATCCGAAGACCGAGCAGGAAATCACAGACTACAAAGACCTGCTCGTGCAGAATCTGATCCGGCCGACTTATCTAGAAATCTGGACCATGAAAGCCGACGGCAGCGACAAGCGCCAGATCACTGACCTGGGTGCAGCCAGCTTCGCACCGGCGTTTTATCCCGACGGCAAGCACATCATCTTTTCGTCCAACGTTGGATCGACCGGCGGGATGGGCAACTTCGAACTCTATGGCGTCGATCTCGATGGGAAGAACCTCGAACGCCTCACGTTCACCGATGGCTTCGACGGCTTCCCGATGTTCAGCCCGGATGGCAAGAAGCTCGTGTGGATCTCCGGGCGCAATGCCAAGGTCCCGCACGAGACGAATGTGTTTATCGCGGACTGGATTCCTTGAGGATCAGGTCTCAGTTGTCAGGTCTCAGGATTTGATTCTTGGCGCTGGGTAGCACTATTCGGCTTTTCTCTGATTCCCCAGGAACTCCGAGAACCGCCTTCCGTCAGCAGGTAGCGGCGGCGTTTCCTTGGACTCTGCATTCCAGAACCGCCATACCAGCCACCCCACCACTCCCAGCATCCCACACCACCCAAAAACTCTCACCACCCCAGCAATCGTAGTGTCGTACTGCAAAACTCCCAAACTCGAAAAAATCGCGTTCCAGTCGTGCTCAATGTGATCGGGATCGCCGGTCGTCACCAGCGGCAACACCATGGCGCGCGCATCGGCCATATAGGTCGCGGTGTACAACCAGTTCTCGAAGAAGAAAAACGCACAGAACGCAAACGAAATAGCCTGCCTCTGCGTGAAGAAATATCCCGCCAGCAGAAACGGCACCAGCCATTGCAGCAGCGTCCCGCCCCAGAGCCCCAGCATCTCGCCGAACCACCCGAACAACATGTGACCACCTTCGTGGACCACCAGGTTCGCCAAGTCAATGAAAAGAAAACCGCCGTGGCTGTGGAAAACATAGGCGAGGAAGACGGCGTAGAATCCTATCCACCCGAACAATACCCAGCGCGGCACTGGTTGCCAGTCCGCATTCCACAGTGCCGTCCAGTTCTCAAACATAGAAGTGCCTGGACTTAATCTTAGGCTGGCTCCGCTCAACGTTTTAAGTTACGGAAGTTTGTATGCCACGCACCCGCGATTCCGTTTTGCTTTTCGCGTTTGCGCAGCTGCTCCACCTCGTCAAGCCACTTCGGGTTCCCTAATTCATTCAAAGGAGTACACCATGGCTGACCTGAATCAATTGAAGCAGAAATACCAGCCCGTCCTCGACGTTCTCGCCAAGGAAGACGCCACCATCCAGGCTCTCGACCTGCAGGGCGACAAACTTCATCTCAAGGCAACCGTTGTCTCCGAAGCCAGCAAGAATCGCGTTTGGGATGCGATCAAGTCGGTCGATCCCAACTTCACCGACCTCGCCCACGAAATCACCGTAGCCCAGGGCGAGCAGACCTACACAGTGAAGGCGGGCGATAACCTGTCGAAGATCAGCAAGCTCTTCTATGGCGACGCCAACCAGTATCCGAAGATCGCCAAGGCCAACAATCTCGCCGATCCCGACAAAATCAAGGTCGGACAGGCGCTGAGGATTCCAGCGGCTTAGAGTTTTCGCAAGCGACGATGGACCAACTGGCGGACTGCCCGGAGCGAAGCCGAAGGGTGCGCGCCCGTCGGGGTGCCCGCGACTTCTCCGGGCACTGTTCCCCCCCAGGAAATGCACTCCCGATAGTTCTCCGTCTCTGGTCACCCACACGCCACGGGGTTTACTGTTACATTTTCCAGAACCCAGAACTCCAAGAGCATTGCGCACATGATGAAACTCCGCCATTGGATCACCGTTGTCGCGCTGCTGGCGCTGGTTGTCGCCACGGTGGTCGGCATGGTCCTTACCGAAGGCGGCCAGACAGTACTTCCGACGCGAGCCTCCAAAGGCGCGTCGAAGCAGCCTGCCGCCCTGGTCGATCAGCGGCCGCTGCAGACGGCGCGTAAGCTGGCGGCGCTGGCAAGCACTCCCGAGGAACGCGACTTCGCCAACGAAGCCCTGCGCGTTGCGGACTACGCAGTCGATCTCGCCTTCGCCGACGCCCTGCGCGAGGCCACCGAGCATCCACCGACTCCAACCCAGGAACAACGCGACTTGATGTCGCGGAATTTCAAAGCCGAGTCGGTCGTTAAAGGGGATCGGGAACTCATTGCCCGGTTGACCCGGCAACTGGCGGGCGCCAGCGAGACCGCAAAGGACGACATCCAGGACCAGATCGACGTTGCCAAGGCGCAACTCGAACTCGATCAGGACGAACTCGACGACGCCGGGCAGGATCTCCTGCGCGAGGGCGGAAATCCGCAAGGCAAGATTCAGCAACTGCTGCAGGAGCACGAAGCCGGCGCACACGCCGACCCCGCCTCGGCCAACAATGCTTCTCATCCCGACAGCGACTACCAGGCGGAGAATCTCTATCCGCAGATTCGTTCCTGGTTCGCGCTGCATGAAAAACGCTTGTTGCTGGCGCAGGCTCGGCAGGACGCGCTCGACGACGTCCCGGCCCTCACCCGCGCGCACGACACTTTTGACCATCGCGTGAAAGAGCAGGAACAGCAAAGGGTAGCCGTCAAAGAGAAAGCCGCCGGGCTTTCGAAGGGCGAAGCGCCCGCCGATGGCGCCTCAAAGAAGCAGGCTTCAAAAGACACCCTCGACGCCCTGAAGCACCTTTCGCAGGATCAGAAAGCCGTTTCCGATCTCGACAAGCGCATTCAGGATCAGACCGAACTCGCCGAAATCTACGCCAACTGGGGAACGCTCGTCGCCAGCCGCCAGCGCATCGTTGTGCACGGCATGTTGCGGTCGGCGCTGTGGATTCTGCTGATCGTGCTCGCCGTGTACATGGTGGGCCGGCTGATCGACCGCTACTTCACCGAGCTCTCGCACGACAAGCGGCGTCTCGTTACATTGCGCGCGGTGGTGTGGTTCGCGGCCCAGGCAGTCGGCGTGCTCCTGATTGCGTTCGTCCTATTCGGTATGCCCAGCCAGACGCCCACGGTGCTGGGTCTCGCCGGCGCAGGCCTCACCGTCGCGCTGAAAGATTTCATCGTCGGCTTCGTGGGATGGTTCGTCCTGATGGGTCGCAACGGCATCCGCATCGGCGATTGGGTGGAAATCAACGGCGTGGGCGGCGAGGTCGTCGAGATCAGCCTGCTGCGTACCACGTTGCTCGAAACCGGCAACTGGACCGACTCCGGCCACCCTACCGGCCGCAAAGTGACGTTCGTCAACAGCTTCGCGATCGAAGGCCACTACTTCAACTTCTCAACCTCGGGTCAGTGGTTGTGGGATGAACTCACCGTCTCCGTGCCGGGCGGGCAGAATCCGTATCCGGTGATTGAAGCCATTCAGAAGCTTGTAGTCAAAGAGACCGAAGCCAGCGTGCGCGGCGCGGAAGAAGAATGGCAGAAAGCGACGACCCACTACCGCGTGCAGAATTTTTCAGCGAAGCCCGCTATCAATCTGCGGCCCAACAGGCGGCGGAGTGGAAGTGCACGTCCGCTACATCACCAGAGCGCAAGACCGGCAATCCACGCGCGCCCATCTCTATGAAGCGATCGTGGAGTTGCTCCACGGAAAAGAAGCGCAACCCGCTGTCGGCGGAAGATAGGCAAGCCTCGGTAGTGCCATCGGGACGGCGGCGCTACTTGACCGCGCGCTTCGCCGCATCTGCGAGTAGGTATTCCTTCACATTCCCGGGCAACCGGGACGTCTGCAGAATCTCGCGCAAAATTCCCGATGGCAAACTTCGCCCGAAGTCGACCGCCCGAGCCATCGGCGTTTTCTCGTTCCGCAGCAACGCCACGCGTATCTCGCGCCGCAGCGACCATGAAGAATGATGTGCGACCGCATCCACGAAGGCTGCGGTCGTATTGGCGCGCGTGAGGACACGCACAATCGAGGACTCGGTCAGGCGACCATTGTGCAAAGCGGCCTGCATCACCCGCGACTCGGCGTCCGACAAGAGCGCTTCGGCAATCCGCCCGGACCCGCGATGCGCCAAGCTCAGGCGCTCACCCGACCCGATCGTATCGAGACGATTGCACAGGGTCTCATCGGCCGCATGTTTCACATCGGCGGGCACGACCGGCGTCAGAGCCACCTGCATGAGATCGAAGGTGTAGAGTTGTCGGATCAGCGGCAAGGAAACATGCCGGGGCGTTTTGGGATGCTCGACGAGCGCCAGCTTTACTTTGCGATATTTCAGCAGTTCGCCGATTTTCGAAATTTGCTCCAGGACTTCCGGAGCAAGGTCCACGCGCTTGAGCAGACTCAGCGCGGCATCTTCGGTGAGAGAAGCATCGAGTTGAGGATGGTCGCCAGTTTCCGGTTGTGCAGCAGAAAACGCATTCTCGGAAGCAGGCTCCTGCTTTTCGAGCCCTTCCTTCGCGCCCGTGCCGTCGTGGGAAGTCATCGTGAGCGTCGCCCTTAGCGCGTGGCTTTCCTTGCCAAGGCCAGCGCGCCATCCACCGCATCGACGATTTCAGCTAGCACCGTCGCCTGCGGGAATTCGGCGATCACTCCATTGTAGAAAACCCTGCGCACGACGTCCGACTGACGAAAGACTCCCCCCGCCATGGCCACGCGGACGCTGGCCTGTGTGCCAAAAAGTCGGCGGATGACGCTTCCAGCTAAAGTCGCCAGCTCTCCGCCCGCGCGACGCAGAACGCTCTGCGCCACCGGATCGGTAGGGTGCCCCGTCCAAGCTCCGCTTGGGCGGGGGTTTTCTGCCGCGTCCAAAACCAACGGAACCAGACTCGAAAAATCCGGCGGCGGCGAAGCATTGGCACGCCGCACCAGTTCGTCGAGCGTACTCAGTTCCCACAGTTCGAGGATGGGCTTGAGTAGAGCCGGATCCTCGCTGGCATCCTTGGCCCCGAGCACCGCGCTCACTGCGGCCCGCCCGATCCATTGGCCGGAGCCTTCATCCGAAATCGCCAGCCCCCATCCACCGGCACGCGCGGTCTGTCCGCCGGCATCGCGACCATAGGCAATCGATCCAGTGCCTGCGATAGTGATAACGCCCGGTCCATCGGCGAACGCGGCCTCGAGCGTGGTCTCCAGATCAGTCACGACCTCGATCTGCCCTCGTAGCACTTCCCGCATCATGCGGGTCACGGCCTCGCGGACTTCAGGCCGTCCTGCGCCGGACAAACCGACGCAGGCCCTCACGACCGCACCCGGATCAACTTTCGCCGCCGCGCAAGCATCCCGCACTGCCGCTTGCAAAGCCTCTCGCACGCGAGCGTCGCCATGCCGGGTGATATTGCTGCCCGCGCTGGTTGCCATCCCAAGGATGTTGTTTTCGTCGGCGACCACGCACGTCGTCTTCGTGCCGCCGCCGTCAATGCCTAGATAGATCGCCACGCGGTAGTTCTAACATACGGACTACCAGCTTTGGGGTTTGGGCTGTTGGCCTTTAGCTGTTAGCTGCTAGCCAGCGAATGTGCGCTTGCCGAGAGCCCATCGCCAAGAGCCTAAAGCCTCCGCCCAAACGACGCCGGCCGTTTTGCCCACCTCAGGTGACCGAAACTCTCACTCCCAAGCAAATTCCCGCGCCGTCATAATGAATGGCAGCAAGCCGCTAGACCATGGGCCTCAACCATCTCGACCTCGCCATCATCGCGCTTTACCTGGTAGGCATCACCCTGTTCGGCCTGCGTTTCCGCAAGAAGCAGCGCACGCTGCGCGACTACTTTCTCGCCGATCGCAATATTCCGTGGTGGGCGATCTCGCTGTCGATTGTCGCGGCCGAGACCAGCACGCTCACCATCATCAGCATTCCCGGCCTGGCCTACGACTCGAACCTCACGTTCCTGCAGGTCGTCATGGGATACGTCGTCGGGCGCGTCATCATCAGCTTCGTGCTGCTGCCGCACTACTTTCGCGGAGATCTTTACACCGCCTATGAACTGATCGAGCGACGCTTCGGCAAGCGCCTGCGCACGCTGACCGCTTCCCTGTTCCTGCTCACACGCGCCGCAGCCGAAGGCGTGCGCGTCTATGCGGTTTCGATCGTGGTCGCGATCGCGCTGGGCACGGGCGAGATCGCCTCCATCGCCATCATCACCCTGCTGACCCTGGTCTACACGTTCGAGGGCGGCCTCGCGGCCGTCATCTGGACTGACGTGGTGCAGACCGTGATCTACATCGGCGGCACGCTGGTGGGAGTGTTCACCATCCTGCACCTCGTTCCCGGCGGATGGCCCGCCATCCACTTCTCGCCGAGGGCACGGGCAAACTGCGCGTCTTCGATTTCTCCTTCACGCTCGCGCCGCCCGTACACCTTCTGGGCCGGCCTGATCGGCGGCGCCTTCCTCACCACCGCGAGCCACGGCACCGACCAACTCATCGTGCAACGGTTGTTGGCCGCCCGCAGATCAGCGCCAGTCGGTCACTGCGCTGCTGACCAGCGGGGTCGCCATCTTTTTCCAGTTCGCTTTGTTCCTCATCGTGGGCGTGATGCTGTGGGCGTACTACGGCATGCCGTCGGCGATCTTCGGTAAAGCTGACTACATCTATCCCGACGTTCATCGTGACGCGCCTGCCGCATGGCATTTCCGGCTTGCTGATCGCGGCCATCCTGGCGGCCGCGATGTCGAACCTGAGCGCGGCCCTCAATTCCCTGTCCTCCAGTTCGATGATGGATTTCTATCTGCAACGGCATCCGGGAGTCGATAACCGACCCAACTGCGGCTCTCGCGGGTCGCGACGTTTTTCTGGGCGTTGGTTCTGTTCGCTCTCGCCGTTCTGTCCCTGCACAAAGTCGTCGCGCGTCATCGAAGTCGGCTTGACAATCGCTTCGGTCGCGTACGGCGCATTGCTCGGAGTGTTCCTGCTGGGGGTCCTGACGAAGCGAGCCAACCGAACGCGGCTCGATGGTCGGAATGCTGTTCGGCTTCGGCGCAGAACTCTACTTGTGGCTGGCGACCAAAGTACCCTGGACTTGGTATGTGGCAATCGGGACCGTGGTGACGTTTGCGATCGGATACGCGGCAAGCCTGCTGACCAGGGCATCCGAAAAAATTGTCGCCTAGCCGAACCGTCAGCGCCAAGATCTCATCTTAATTCTCTTCCAGCTAAGTTATTGAAAACACGTTTGGGCGAATTATCAGCCTCGAAGACACCTCGCAGACACTTTCCAGGATGCCCATTGCTGGCGTTCTCCGCCCCTTGGCGCGTTTTTGGGTGCGACGCCGAGGCTTAGGTCATCCGCGCCCTCCATCGTGCGCCTGAGGGCTTCTAATGCGTTTTGTTAACCAGGAGCTAATATTGGTTTCAGGCAGCAAAAATCGTACAACATAGAGAGCCCAGAGGAAGGCCGCAGAGGACGCAGAGAAAATCTGCGGCTCTGACAAATTCGTGAGCAGGCGCAAGGCGGAGACGCTGGTCGCTGGACGCTTAAGAGCTGACGGCTGAGAGCTGACAGCTGAAAGCTTCCCTGCCAAATGCCAACTGCTCTCTTCCCGTATACTGCAACTCTTTCCATGTCCGTGGCCCACACACCTCCCGAACCCCAACTCGCTCGCGATCTAAATGTCGGTCATGCCTCGGCGGTCGTGGTAGGAACCATCATCGGCAGCGGCATCTTCCTCGTGCCGTCCGAGATGATGCAGGCCGTCGGCTCGGCAAAGCTTGTGTTCCTGGCGTGGATCGTGGGCGGGCTGCTGTCGTTCTTCGGCGCACTGACTTACGCGGAACTCGGGCGCGATGAAGCCGCAGGCGGGCGGCGAGTACGTCTATGTGCGGGACGCCTACGGGCCGCTAGGCGGATTTCTTTACGCGTGGACCACGCTGCTGATTTCCAAGCCCGCTTCCATCGCGACCATCACCGCTGGCTTCGTCCGCATTCTCGGTACGTTTCTCGGTATTCGCGTTCTTTACGCAGCCGATTGTCCTGAAGCCTCTGACGGTCACGTACGGTCAATTCGCGGCGATTACTGCCGCCGTGTTCATCTCGCTGCTGAACTACATCGGCGTGAAGAAGGCTGGCGAGTTTCAGTTGGTCTTCACGATTCTCAAGGTCGCCATCATCGTCGGGATCGGTCGTCGTCTGTTTCGGCTATCGCGCAATGGCGGATGGACGCAACTTCGCCACCGAGTTCGTCGGAGCGAAGGGCGGAGTCGTCGGATTCATGGCGGCGCTGGTCGCTGCATTGTGGGCGTACGACGGATGGAACGATCTGAACCAGGTTGCGGGCGAGATTCGCGAGCCCGAGCGCAATATTCCCATCGCGCTGATCGTGGGCGTGGCGATCGTGGGCGCTCTCTACGTGCTGGTGAACGCGGGCGTTCAGTACGTGCTGCCCGCCTCGGCGGTGGCGGCTTCGCCGCGGCCTGCGTCTGATGCCGTCGCGCTAGTGCTCGGCGGGTTAGGGGCAAGCATCGTTTCGGCGGGCATGGCTTTGTCGATGCTCGTTACGCTCAACGGCACCACCATGAGCGGAGCGCGCGTTCCCTTCGCCGCCGCCCGCGATGGTTACTTCTTTCCGTCGGTCGCGCGCGTGCATCCCGCGGTTTCTGACGCCGTCGACTGCGATTCTGCTGCAATTGGGGCTGGCGGTAACGCTTTTATTGGTCGGGCAAAACTTTCGTCAGCTGTTCACGCTGGCAATTTTTGCGGAATGGCTGTTCTACATGATCACGGCCAGCACGGTGTTTGTGTTCCGGCGGCGCGAACCTGATGCGGTGCGTCCATACCGGGTCTGGGGCTATCCCGTTGTGCCCGCGTTATTTGTGCTGGCGTCGGCGGTATTGCTCTACTACACCTTCACCGACAATCTGCTGAACTCGGCCTTGGGATGCCTGGTGATTCTGGCAGGTGTACCGGTTTTCTACTATTTTCGCCGGCGGCGTTTAGCGCTGATTCGCCGGAAAGCTGCGCCCGGCGCCCGCTTTGGGACGCGGTTCCATCCTGATTTTCAACTGATTACCAAGGTACACCGGCGGCAGACACGTTTACCCCTCGTCCCGTTTCCCCTACCTTAAGGCTTCCACCCGCGCTCTCTCCCCGGCCCGGGTTCCTCATATTGGAGCTATTGCATGGCCACGGCTTATCGCGGACCGCAGTTCGGCCTCCTTCCGAATAAAAGGATCAGCTGGCAAACGATGGCCACCAGCTACGGGATCGAACTGGCGTTCATTCTATTGCTCGTAAACATCGGTCTCCTGTTTCCCGAGAAGCTGCGGTGAAGACCAGCTATCACCTGACTGCGGTGATGCCGTTGACCGGCCATGAGCCCAAGCCTTTGCCGAAACCGAAACCGCAGCTGGTACACGCCAAGTTGTTGCCGGCGGCGCCGGTAGCCGCAGCCGCACCTAGTCGTGCCGCGTGAGATTCGCGTCGCGCAGCCTCGGCCCGAGCCGGAGCCGGAGGCCCCCAAGGTGGTCGTTAACAATTTCCAGACGCCGCAGCTCAAGCAGGTGTCCGGGCGGCGCGCGTCCGCAGCTGATTCATACCGGAGAATTTTCTACCGGAAGTTCTGCCACGCCGACCTTGAATGTTCCCGTCCAGAAAGTGCAGACGGGCGGATTCGGCGATCCCAATGGATTGAAGGGTGAAGGCAAGCCGAACGCTCACCTGGTGGCGGCAGCGACCGGCTCGTTCGATATGCCGCAAGGTCCGGGCAACGGAAACGGGACGGGCGGCGCAAAAGGATTGAAGGGAACGGTCGCGAGCGCCGGATTCGGAAATGGCGTGGCGATCGGCGGCAACGGCGATGGCCGGAGCAACGGACGCGGCAACGCAGCGATTGCGACCGGCGGTTTCGGGCAGCAGGAACTCTCGCACGGAACGCCAAAGCCGCAGCTTGCGGATTCCGGACCGCCGACCAACGCGGTTGAAATCACGTACAAGCCGAATCCGGTTTATACGGACGAAGCCCGCCAGCTCAGGCTGGAAGGCGAAGTTCTGCTCGAAGTGAGTTTCGCGGCCAGCGGACAGTTGCACGTCGAATCGCGTTGTCCGCGGGCTTGGTCATGGGTTGGATGAAGCCGCCATCGCGGCAGCCAACAAGATGCGCTTCAAGCCTGCTCTACGCAATGGTCAGCCGGTGGATTCCACCGCAGTCGTACACGTTGTTTTCCAGTTGGCGTACTGAAGAAATTGGTTTTTGAAGAACCATGGAGATGAGAGTTATGCGCACCTTGAATTGGATGGTCTCGGCTACCCTGCTGCTTTCGTTGAGTGCGGTAGCACAGCAACCGGCGGATTCGCAGACGACCTCGCAGCCGGCCACGACAATGTCGGCTCCGGCGGCAACGCCTGACCAGACGACTCAGCCCGCAACCACGCCCCAGGTGCCTTCACCGTCGCCTGCGGCTAATGCGCAGCCCGCGCCTCCGCAGGCCGCTCCGCAGCCCACCACGATGGACCAGGTGGTCGATCGTTTCGTGTTGCGCGAGAAGGGCCTCATCAAGATGCTGCAGACCCGTACCCCCGTGATCGAGACTTACTTGCAGAATCTGACGCTCGATCCCGCGCTCGGCCCGGTTCCGCAGAACGACAAATACTTCCTCGGCCGCATGGATCTGAGCACCACCATCGACCGCAAGGACTACATCAAGGACGACCAGAGCATGGAGAAGCACCTGCTCGGCGGCTTCAGCAAGCTGTTCAAGGTGCAATACCAGCCGCTCGGTTTCTCCTGGATGATTTTCGCCGATCGCAACGACTTCGATCGCCAGCACTATGACTTCCGCTACGTGCGCCGCGAATTCCTGGGCGACGTGCGTTCCCTGGTATTTGACGTCACGCCGAAACCGAAGAGTGGCCAGGGCCGTTTCCTGGGCCGCGTGTGGGTTGAGGATCAGGACTACAACATCGTGCGCCTGAACGGCACCTACGCGCCGCGCCCGCGCAATGCTTACTTCTTCCACATGGACAGCTGGCGCCTGAACCTGATTCCCGGCTACTGGGTGCCTGCGTTCATCTACAGCGAAGAAGGCGACTTCAGCGCCGGCGTAAAGAATCAGATGGCCTTCAAGGCGCAGACCCGCATCTGGGGCTACGACCTGAAGAAGGACGGCGCCTCTGACGAATTGACCAACATCCGCGTCGACAGCGTGCAGGACGACAGTCCCACCGCGCAGGACGCTTCGCCCCTGGCCGCTGAGCGCGAATGGCAGCAGCAGGCGGAAGACAACGTAGTTGAGCGCTTGCAGCGCGCCGGCTTGCTGGCTCCCGAAGGCGACCTCGACAAGATTCTGCAGACGGTCGTCAACAACATCGAAGTCACCAACAACATCGATCTGCCCCGCCCGGTCCGAACGCGCGTGCTGCTGACCTCGCCGCTCGAGACCTTCAGCGTGGGCAACACGATCGTCATCAGCCGCGGATTGATCGACACACTGCCCGATGAGTCAAGCCTGGCGATGGCGCTCACACACGAACTGGCGCACATCGTTCTGGGCCACAACCTTGGCTCGAAGTACGCCTTCAACGACCGCATGCTGTTCTCGGACGAATCGACATACGAAAACCTCGGGTTCAAGCACATTCCCGAGGAAGAAGCCGCGGCCGACAAGAAAGCTATCGACATGCTCAAGAACTCGCCTTACGCGCAGAAACTGGACGGCGCAGGCTTGTTCCTGAAGATGCTCAACACGCGCGCGGGTTCGCTAGGCGCACTGCTCACAGCTCACCTCGGCAACAGCATGAACGAGGGTGCCACGGTGACGCGCATGTCGGGGCTGATGACGTCGGCTCCGCAGATCGACTGGAACAAGCTGGACCAGATCGCTGCGCTGCCGATGGGCGGACGCGTGAAGTTGAATCCCTGGGACGACAAGGTGGAACTGGTGAAATCGCAGCCGGTAGCCATCACGTCGGCCCGCGACAAGATGCCGTTCGAAGTGACCCCGTTCTTCCCGCGGCTTACCCGCCAGGGCACTACTGATACGACAGGCACTAACGGCAACGCAGCCACCAGCGCACCGACGCCCACGACTGCAGCCAACACTAAAACCAACTAAGTTCATGTAGCGCGGGCGCCCTCGCCCGCGCACCTCGACGTTGAAGGAAGCGGAGGCTGGGAACCGGGAGCAATTCCGGTTGTCCCGGCTTTCGTTGTTTTAGGACCGTCGTTGGTCGCTGGTCGTTGACTTTTCCACACGCGTCGCCTTCGGCGCGAAGGAGAAAAAACCAGGACGCCCTGGCGACGCCCCGGTTCTCGGTTTCAACGAAGTACTGTTCAGTCATCCCTGCGGCACGGGTTCGTGTTGAGCACCCTCCGGAAATTGTTGTATCGGAAAGTCGGAACCCCACCCACCGCTGGATACGCCAGCGGCAACAGGGGTCCATACTCAGCAGTCGATGTGCCGCCAAAACTATTCGTGGTTCCCGGCAGGAAGGCACCGCCAAGATTCCAGACGCAGCCCTCCTCGTCTCCGCGAGCAGTCGTGTAAATCGGGTAGAAGGTCGTGCCAGCTGGCGGGTTCACGCATCCGGAGCCCGGACTGGGGTCGGCCGGGTTCGAGATGTGTCGTTGGCAAGGAGGATTGGTGGCGAATTCGGTACGAGGCAAATCGGTTTCGAAAGCCACCCGGCTGTAGTTTCTAGTCTCACCTTCCCGATCCTTGAAGACCGGACTAGTGAATTGCACGGGTTGTGCGTGCACCGAGCGATCGCGCCTCGCATTTCTGATGGTTCCCGGCCAGACTAAGCCGTAGTCCAAACCGTCATAATCGTCGTCCTCGCCGAGACAACCGCCGACAGGTACAAGTCCCAAGGAAGAGGCGAAATCCGCGGTGAAGCAACCGCGATCGTCCACGTCGGGACCTGCTGGGTCATTGATGCTGGGCTGAGTGCAGTGTCCACCCTGGGCATCGACCGCATTGCAATATTCGAAGTGACCGATCTCGTCGGAAAATCCGACACTGAAGCCGTGGGCCGCCCACGGCACGCGGGTGTGCTCGCTGGCCGTTGCGTACATGGGGTGGAAATCATAAGGGATGTTATGCGTGGCAAAGTCGCAAGTGGTCCCGTTGGGGTCAAAGCGGATCGAAGCAAAGCCGTTCGCCGCGCTCGACACCATGAACCCGCTCTCTCCGGTGGTCAGGTCCTTTACTGTGATTTTGAGTCCATGCGCCGTGTCTTCCAGTTTCACGATCAGTTCATCTCCAGAGTTCATGAATAAGGTCTGCGCATTGGTCGAGACGAATGGACCCAGCGGACTAGGTGAGCCCGGTGGGAAAGGTATGCCGTCTTTCTGGATGTACGCAAAATTGACGTACTCGATGGCACCCCCGCAAGCGTTGTTGACCAGTCCGTTGTTCATGTTCTCAGACAAGCTGTCGATATTAAGGGCTCCGCACCACCGAGTGGCATCGCAACTGTCAAACCAGCCGGGAGGGTAGAACTGCATTTCCATGAATCCTGCACCGGGATGCTTTCCGATGTAATCGGGTTGGGTCGGGTCCGAGCCATCGAAAATGTTGGCGGCGGCGGCCGGGGCGCAGGGAATGTTAGGACCAACCTGCGAACCGCCGGGATTGGGCGCGGATTGGTCGTCGCACATCGCCATACCAAACCAGAAAGATGGGTGCAGCATGAAATTAAAGACCCCTCCCGTGCCGTTCTGGCTGGGAGGAGTCGGCAGATCTTTGGGCAGGCGCAGGTGATAGGTGCCGCTGGAGCCCGAACCTGGAAGGTTCGAGTAGAACAGCAGGGCTGGTTCGTCGTGACCCGTATAAGCTCCCTGGTAGCCAATCGAGTCATAAACTTCGGAACAAAGAACGCCGGTCCGTTCGTCGCAGTCGAGGGCTCTTCGTGGAAAATTGGAACTGGTCTGGGCTGAAGCAACGCACCCCAGCAGCAACGGAACGAACCACAACAAGGGGAGAGCTACTTTGCGCATACTTACCTCCAGAACAAAATTTTGGAATGGAAGACGCGGCCCGGAGTTTTATTGGCCCAAGCTGAAACGGGAAGAACAGCGCGGGAAACGACGATTCGAGGATCGGCCTATCGAGGAAAAAGTCTTACCTCCAGAGAGAGAGCAATACGCTCCCGCTCGAGAGGAAATGCGAAGACGACGCAACTGACGGAGGGCGCGTTCGCTGGACTTACGTCTTCCGGGGGAGGCTCCAGCAGGGGCCTTGCTGGGATCCTTTCCTCCCGGGCTAGTAGGTTGGTTCGTTATGGTAAATGGGCTTTGAGCATAAGAGCCGCCCCAGCAACGGCACTTTTATAGCGAGTCTCTGACGCTGTCAAGAAGAAATAGCACCTATGCGCCCGACGAAGCGGTGCACGACAAAATTTCTATACACAAGTGGGGGAGGCGTGAAGTGAATCGGTTCCGCGTTGCGGAAGCGAAGATTTTGCGGGCGCGATGCACAACAACTCTGGAAGTTGAGGAGCTCTGCCGTCGCTGCAGCGGGCGACAGAGCCCCACCTGGGTTGTGCTGTGCTTCAGCTTCGCCGATTCCTTAGCGTTGGTCGTTCTCCGGGGATCTTTCGTCCCGCTCCGAAGTTTCTGCACTGGACACTGGACTCATTTGCAAATTTTGCGCGAGCTTGTAGCTGAGTTCGGTTTCGGCGGGAATTTCTTTCTTGCGGCCCGTATAGACTTGCGCGCCAGCCCCGCCCGCGCCGCCAACCAGGGCTCCGATGGCCGCCCCCTTGCCGCCGCCCAGCAGCGCGCCCAGCACTGCGCCGACCGCAGCGCCGCCACCAACGTATTTGGCGGTGCGCTGGTTGGCACCCAGGCCACCGTGAGAGGAGGTCTTGTCTTCGGTGGTCAACATGTAGCGTTTTCCGTTTACCCTGACCGATTGCAGATCCAAGTTGGTGTCGTCGCCATTGGCCTCGGCGACGAGGCGCGCGCGATCCTCGCGGGATCACAACGTTGCCGGAGCTATCGGTAACATCGTTGCTGACGCTCGCGGAGTAGTGACTATTCGGCGCCGGTTTCGCCGGAATGGCTGTGTCTGTGCGGACCTTGATCTCGGTGTTGCTGGGCAGGGTCTGTGCCCAAGCCGATGAGGCAAGGAAAGCGGCAATCGTAGCGAACAACAGTTTTGCGGATTTCCTGGCTGTCTCTCCAGAGAGCATGGATGCTCCAGTCAAGAAAAGCAGTTGGGTTCTCAGGGAAGAACGACAATTTGTTGTTCACGGGTGAGTGCCGTAGTTCTACGGAAGGTCGAGGTCGAGCGCGTAGATTTCGTCGGTACTGCGGTTGCGGACAAAAAGTGGTGCATCTGCGGGATCAAGTCCGCTCCAGTTCGGATCCAGTTGGGACAAATCCTTGAGATCGACCACCAATTCGGAGCGGCGTTCACCGAGTTTCACGCGGCGGTATCCTGCGTTTTCGCTCGAACGATTACTGTAGTAAACGTACCTGCCGTCTTTCGACCAGGCAGGCAGCACGACAGAGCCGGGTTCCGTAACCCAGTCACTCCACTTTTGCGTGGCCAAATCGTAGAGAACCAGTTTCTTCGAATCGGCTGACATCGCAGCAAGGTACTTCCCATCCGGCGACCAGCGTGGTGCATACAAACCATCGGAGCCGGGAACCATGGACACCTGCTTAGCGGCTGGGTCCAGAACATAGATGGCAATCGATTTCGAGCTGCCGGGAAGAAACGGTATTCTGCCGAACACGATTTTCTTGCCATCGGGAGACCAGTGGGCATCGGCTTCGGCTTCCTGTTCGGGCAACATCTCGACGGGTTGTCCGCCTTGGGCGGAGACCAAGAAGGTCTTCCACAATTTCCCGGCTTGCGTATCGATGAAGGCGATTTGTGTGCCGTCGGGCGACCAGTGCGGCAGAAAGGCAGAAATCGGCGGTTGCGTCAGTTGCAGGCGATCGCTGCCATCGATACGGCTGCGCCAGAGTGCTCGGTCTGGATAACTCACATAGACGACCCACTTTCCGTCGCGGGAGAAATCCACTTCGCCAGCCGAGATGCCTCCCAGGAAAGGTTTGAAGTCGCGGGTCTTGCCGTCGTAGCGGATCAATTCACCGCGGGGCACGAAGCCATCTGCAAAAACCCTTTTGCCATTCGGACTTCCGGCGGCGAGAGGAAACGACATGGGGCCAGCCGTTAACTGAAAGGGCGCGGAAGAACTACGCTGAAAAATTCCGGAGGGCTCGCGGATCACCCAGAGATTGGATACGGTCGTCAGGTTGCTAATGAAGAAGTAGTAGCGGCCATCCTTGCTCCAGAAGCCGCAGCATTCCGATGAAGGATCGTGCCATCCGCGCAGAACCGGATGCAGATTGCTGCCGTCGGACTGCACCTCCCAGATGGAAGACGAATTGTCCTTCGGATCGCTAAGCGTAAAACGGATGCGGCGCCCGTCGAGCGAGTAAACGAGATAAAACGCCTGGCCCGGCAGGCTCACCAGTTTTCGGATATTGAGGCCTTCGGAGTTCGCCAGGTAGAGATCGAAATCTCGAGCGAATACGATTTGCTGACCATCGGGCGAATACCCGGCGTAGTGTCCAAAGACTTCTCCGAGGCGGCGCGGCGGTCCCGAGGGAAGCGGGAGAATCCAGCCTTGCTCTGCGGCCTCGGTGCCGATGATGTCGGCGGCGAGCAGATGGGAGTGATCGGGCGCAATGTCTGAGATGCCAATACTGCCAAAGGGAGTTGGAATCTGGGACGTCTCCCCACCAGCCGCCGAGGCCTGCACAAGAATCTGTTTGTTGCCCTGTGTTTCACTGATGTAGAGGCGAGTGCCGTCGGTAAGAACCCGCGTCTTCGGCATATCGTCGTGCGTGAGCTGCGTAGTATTCAGGATGCGCGGCGCTGGCAAGGAGCGCGCCCCCCACAGAAGCAACGCGGCAGCCGCGAGGGCAATCACAGCGACCGAGGCCAGCACCCACTTACGCCACGATGCTGGTGCGGAATCGCGAGCCGATGTAACGATCTTTCCGGAAGCAGTGTCCCGGCTCAGCCGCTTCAAATCAGCGCGAAGTTCCGAAGCATGCTGATAACGGACCTCGCGATCTTTCTCGATTGCCTTGGTGATGATGCGTTCGAGATCGGCGGGAAGATCGGGGTTCAGGCGGACGGGAAGGGTGGGCTTGCGATTGAGAATGGCATCAAAGATAACGCCCGAGGTTTCGCCGCGAAATGGAAGTAAGCCGGTAGCCATTTCGTACAAGACGACACCGAAGGAAAACAGGTCCGTGCGCGGGTCGAGCGCTTCGCCGCGCACCTGTTCCGGCGACATGTAGGCCACGGTGCCGAGGGCTGTGCCGGGACTGGTGAGTAGGTCTTCTTCGTGAATGGAAAGGGTCTTCCCATCATGCACGTGGCCGCTGCTACGGGGCGCAGAAACCTTCGCCAAACCGAAATCGAGAACCTTGGCGTGCCCATGCTTGGTGACAAAGATGTTGGCGGGCTTGATATCGCGGTGAACAATTCCGGTGGAATGCGCCGCGTTCAGAGCATCGGCGATTTCAGTGGCAAGGGAGAGCAAAGCTTCGTTCGGCAGCGGCCGACCGGAGATCTCGTCCCTCATCGTCTTGCCGTCGAGATACTCCATGACGATGTAGGCATGGCCGTCCTGCTCGCCGATGTCGTAAATCGTGCAGATGTTGGGATGGCTCAGAGCCGAAGCCGCCTGCGCCTCACGCTGAAAACGCGCGAGCGTTTGCGGATCGCGGGCAACGTCTTCGGGAAGAAACTTGAGGGCAACGAAGCGGCGCAGGCGCGTGTCCTCAGCCTTGTAGACAACGCCCATCCCGCCTCCGCCGAGTTTCTCGACGATGCGGTAATGCGAAATGGTCTGGCCCATCATGCGAATCGGAAATGTTAGGGGGTGGGGATGGGCAAGTCAATGAATGCCCGCCCGCTGTGTTTCCACTTCAACAGCGCGGCGATCGAGCGCTTGTCAGATTCTGCGACCCCAGACAAAACTCAACCTGCGGGTGAGGCATACAATTGCCGCTCGGGCTTCTGCCGGCGGACGACACTTCATGGTCCTATTGTTTGGCTTTCTTCTGGGCTGCATCTGCGGCTTGCGCTCACTGATGGCTCCGGCGGTCGTATGCTGGGCCGCACATTTCGGCTGGCTGCGGTTCGACGGGACGCGACTTGCCTTCCTCGACAAACCCGCTCTCCTCGCCGTCATTACGCTACTGGCCGTTGGCGAACTGATTGCTGATAATTTACCCAGGACTCCGGCGCGCACTGCGCCACTCGGGCTGACGGCACGCGTTGTGTTGGGAGGAGCAAGCGCTGCGGCCCTCGCGGTCAGCGCACAAGCCAACCTGCCACTGGCCGTAGTGGCGGGCGCTGTGGGAGGGGTTGTTGGCGCTTTCGGCGGATATAACGTTCGGCATTTTTTGGTGGCTAGCAAGCGCTTGCCCGATTTCGTGGTGGCGATCGCAGAGGATTTGGTTGCGATTATTGGTGGGCTGATGATTGTGTCGCGGGTTGGCTGAAAGCTTTTAACCGCGAAGGGCGCGAACAAAAACAGCACCCTAGCGGTCGGCGTAGTAGCCGTTCCTGGCCTGAACTTTTAGATCTTTCTGTTTCGTCGTCAGAGCAATTTTTCGGTATCCCGTGGCCTCGTTGTTCTTGGCCGGCGTATAGCCGAGGCTGTACTGGTTGCGGAGTTCGTCCTGGAGGTCGGCGTAGATTTTGTCGATGGGCTGCTTCTTCGACACTTCAAATAGACGGCCGCCCGTTTCCTGGCAGATGCGCTCCATGATCTTCTTGCCATCGGGGCGTGACTCTTGCGGATACCGGGGGCCTCCGCCGCGGCCCATACGCCCCATCCCACCGAATCCGCCGCCGTTGTTGTAGGCTTCGTCGTCTTTGAACAGGATCGAGTACACCACGGTGTCGGCGCGCTGGGCTGCTTCCATCGCAGCGTCGAGCGTTTCCTTGCTGCCTCGATCAACTCCATCGGTCAGAACGATGAGAGCCTTACGGCCTTTCTGCGGCTTCATCAATTCGTCGGACGCCAGATAAGCGGCGTCGTAGAGGACCGTGCCGGCGCCACCACCTCCGCCGTGGCCCCTTCCGTGCCCTCCGCCGCCGGATCCGGGCCATCCGCCTCCCGATCTTCCGGAGCCTCCCGATCCGCCCCCACGCGACAGAGCCGGCCGCTCCGGCGATTCGAGTTTGTCGAGTGCTGCCTGAAGTTTTTCTTTGGAGGACGTGAGGTCTTGCAGAAGTTCAGCCTCATGGTCAAAGTGAATTACGAAGGCCTGATCTTTCGGGCGAAGCATCTTTTCGAGGAAGGAGTAGCTTGCGCTGCGCTCCTCGCCGAGAACACGGCGCTGGCTCAGACTTGTGTCGACCAGCAAACCGAGCGTTAACGGGAGATCCGATTCCCGGCTGAAGTATTTGATGGTTTCGGCGCGCCCATCTTCCTGCAACGTGAAGTCACCTTTCGTCAGGCTCTTGACGATCTGGCCGTGCTTGTCGCGGACTGTGGCGAGTACATTCACGACTTTCACGTCGACAGCAATAGTGGGCTCCTGGCCTTGGACAGGATGCCGACTGACCAACAGTACCGTCAGCACACTGAGGATGAGGGCCGGTAAGAGGCGAGGGGCAGACGGAATCCGGAGAGCAGACTTGCGCATGAGAACTTTTGATGTGCTTTTAGATCAGATTGCAATCGGCGAGCAAGAGTTGCCCGACGCTCGACGGAGGACGCCCGCCGACCCATTGGTGGAAGGCATATGGATGGGTTAGCGAAATAAACAAGGCGCGGCCTATTCTGCGTCTTTTTTCTTTTTGGGCGCTTTGCCGGGCAGACTCGCTGGATTTTCGTGGGTGCGCTCGCGGAAGACACCACGCATGCCGCCAGCCAGTCCGACGCTGCCTTCGCCAAAGCGGTCGCGAAGTTTGTCGGCGGCCGCTAGAGCTTGCTGCCAGCGCTGATGCCGTCCGTCTTCAAGAAGGCCGAGTTGTGTGGCCGGCTTCTCTTCGAACGAAGACACGTGGACGCCGAGCAGACGAACGTCCGCTCCCTTCTTCCAGTTCTTGCGGAACAAGATTCGAATCTGCTCGAAGATCTCGGTGTCGAGTTGCGTGGGCTCCGCCAGGGCGTGGGCTCGCGTGATGGTGGTGAAATCTTTGTAGCGCAACTTGAGCTGAATCGTACGGGCGTAGAAGGAATGTTCGCGCAGGCGGCGCGCGACCATTTCCGTCAGGCGCATCAAGGTGGACTCCAGCTGCGCCGGGTTGGCGGTGTCGTCGTTGAAAGTGTGCTCGTGGCTGATGGACTTGGGATCTTCGTGCTCGCCAACTTCGGCGTCGAACCATCCGCCCGCATCTTCGCCGCGCGCTTTGCCAGCGAGCGCCAATCCCCACTTGCCGAAGCGACGATCGAGATCGTTTTCGGGCAGCGCCGCCAGATCGGCGACCTGGCGAATACCGATCGCATGGAGATTCTGCTCCATCACCTTGCCGACGCCGGGAATGTCGCGCACGTCGAGGGGCGCGAGGAACTTGGCTTCCTGCCCGGGCACGACCCACAAAACTCCGTTGGGCTTGGCTTTCGCCGAGCCGACTTTCGCGATGAGGCGGGAGCTGCCGATCCCGATGGAGCAGTTGAGTTGCGTCTCGGCCTTCATCTTCGCGTGAAGAGAGTGTGCCGCGCGCAGAGGGGCGCCGTGCAGTCGCTGCGTTCCCGTCATGTCGAGATAGGCCTCGTCGATGGATGCCATTTCGACCAGCGGCGAGAAGGTGGTCAGAACCTTGTGCACTTTTTCAGAGCATTCCCGGTAGCGATCGGGATGGCCGTCAACGAAGATCGCATGCGGGCAGATTTTCGCCGCGGTGCGCAAGGGCATGGCTGAATGCACGCCGAACTTGCGCGCCTCATACGATGCCGCCGACACCACGCCGCGCTCGTCACGTTGTCCGCCCACCACGACGGCCTTGCCTTTCAACGACGGATCGAACAACTCCTCGACCGACACGAAGAAGGCATCCATGTCGACGTGGAAGATCGTTTTGGGAAAGCCGTCCATAGAAGAGAAGGCGAAAGGCTGAGAAGATTCTAGCAGTGTTAAAGCGTCGCAGTTTCGCGAAATGTATGGCGCGTCTTATGGCTGGAAATCCTAACCACAGAGGACGCGGAGGGGCACAGAGGACACCCTCGAAATTCGTAAGACTTAGATTTAGACGGCCGCGACTCTGGCGAGCCGGGCTCGGTCGTAGACCTTGACGTACTCCTTCGCCGATGCTGACCAGGAAAAATCGCGCGCCATGCCGTTGCGCATCAGGACTTGCCAGGACGATTCGTCGCGAAAGGCTTGCAGCGCAGCCTTGATGGTCAGCAGCAACGACTCGCCGTTGTACTCGTAGAACTTGAAGCCAGTGCCCTTGCCGGTGCGAGCGTCCCACGGCTCAATGGTGTCGTCGAGACCGCCGGTGGCGCGGACGATCGGAACGGTGCCGTATTTCAGACTGTAGATCTGGTTCAGGCCGCAGGGTTCGTAGCGCGATGGCATCAGGAACATGTCGGCGCCCGCTTCGATCTTGTGGGCGATGGCGTTGTCGTACGCGACCTTGACCGCGATCTTGTGCGGGAATTGCTTTTGCAAACGCAGAAACATTTCTTCGTAGTCTTTGTCGCCGGTGCCGAGCACGACCAGCGTCATGTCTTCGCGGGCGAGGCGGTCCATGATCTGTGAAATCAGGTCGAAGCCTTTCTGTGCCGCAAAGCGAGAAACGATGCCGATGACGGGAAGTTTCGGCTCGGCGTTCGTGAAGCCAAAGGTGGCCAGCAGGTCGAGCTTGTCTTTGGCCTTGCCGCTAAAATCAGCGGGAGAGAATTTCGCGGCAACAAACTTGTCGGTGGCGGGACTCCACTCGTCGTAGTCGACGCCATTCACAATGCCGGTGACCGTGGCGGCGCGGTTGCGCAGCACGCCTTCCAGGCCAAAACCGTATTCGGTGGTCTGAATTTCCTGGCTGTACTTGCGGCTCACGGTGGTTACGTAGTCCGAGAATGCCAGTGCGCCTTTCAGGAAGTTCACCTGCCCGAAGAATTCCATCTTCGTGATGGTGAACAAATCCCAAGGTAGGGTCAGCAGGGGAAGAATTTCCGCCGGGAACAGCCCCTGATAGCCCATGTTGTGGATCGTGAATACGGTCGCGGTGTCGCGGAATGCTGGATCCTGAGAGTACTGCGTATGCAACAAGACCGGGATCAGAGCGGCTTGCCAGTCGTGACAGTGAAAAACATCCGGAGCACCGACAATCTTTGATGTCTCTATGACTGCCCGCGAGAACAACGCGAAGCGTTCGGCGTTATCGGGATAGTCGCCAACCGCGGTTCCGTAGAGAGCTTCGCGATCGAAGAAGGGAGGGTACTCGACGAAGAAATAACGCACGCCCCCTTGCCCTCCCGCCGAGACGACCGAGCAGAAGCGGTAGTGGTCATCGAAAGGAATGGTGACGCTGCGCGCTACGGTCTGAGTATCGGAGAGCTTGGTCTGGCGGTAGCGGGGCAGGTAGACGGTGACCTGGTGGCCCAGCGCAGCAAGCGCGCGGGGCAAGGCCCCGACCACGTCGGCCAAACCACCTGTCTTGGAATAGGGCACACCTTCTGAGGCCGCGAACGCGATATGCATGAAGCCGATCCTCCCTGGAAAAACCGCGAACGCCGGGCGCAGGATATGATGAACAAGACAAATGTTGGCGAGCCAAGCCCGCGTAACTCGACACCCAGATAAGCTGTGTCAGTCTAAACGGGCTTACGAAAGAGGGTCAACGTGCCAAGAGCGATCGCTCACCGGCCAACGCGCAAGCCAAAACTCGGACAGCATTTTCTGACTGACGATCCTGCTGCGCGGCGCATCGTTGAGGCCTTGGGCGACGTGTCGCAAGGCACCGTGCTCGAGATCGGTCCAGGAAGAGGCGTGCTCACTTCCCTGCTGGCAAAGCGGGCGCGGCGACTGATTGCGATCGAATTGGATCGAGTGCTGGCGGCGCAGTTGCGCATGAAATTCGGGCTTTATCCCAACGTGGAAATCATCGAGGGCGACGTGCTGGCTATCGACTTCAGCACGTTGTTCGGTCCCAAGCCCGGGGCTTCGCGGCCGGGACTCGTGCAAACGCCCGAACCGGTTCCCGTTGTCGGCAACCTGCCGTACTACATCACGTCCGACATTCTGCTGCGCATGTTCGAATTCCGCGAGCTCTTCAGTACGATCGTAGTCATGGTCCAGAAAGAAGTGGCTGACCGGCTGGCCGCGTCGCCGGGGAGCCGCGACTATGGACTGCTTTCGGCGACCGCCCACTTATACTCGCAGGTCGAGCGACTTTTCACTCTTCCGCCGAGCGCGTTTTCTCCGCCTCCAAAAGTGCATTCGTCGGTAGTGCGGCTGACTATGTCGCCGCGTCTGGAGAAGCTCAACGTGGAGGAGGAAGGGTTCATCAAATTCCTCAAGTTGTCGTTCGGGCAGAAGCGCAAGACGCTTTGGAACAATTTAAAGACCGAATACCCCGCGAATCCGCTGAAGGATGCTTTGCATACCGCGGGAGTTAAGCCGACGGAGCGCGCGGAGGCCTTGTCGCTCGAGAAAACTGCCGCGATCTACCGGGCGCTGGCATCAAACAATGGAGACCTCTCCGCAACCGGAAAGTAGTCACTCGCTAAGGGAATGAGAATGGGCACACCGACAGTTCGTCCCGCTGCGGTTGCCGGAAAATTCTATCCGCAGGACCCGAAGAAGCTGGCGGCCAGCGTCCGGTCATACATGGTTGCTGATGGGCAACCGGAGACGGTTCTGGGATGTGTGGTTCCCCATGCCGGCTACATGTATTCAGGAGGGGTGGCGGGCGCCGTTTTTGCGCGCGTGAAAGTCAGTCCGCGGTGCATCATTCTCTGCCCCAACCATACTGGACTGGGGACTCCACTATCAATCATGAGCCGGGGCGCCTGGCAGACTCCGCTGGGAGACGTGGAAATCGATTCGGAAATGGCGGATGAGCTAATGCGAGCATTTCCGCTGCTTAATGAGGAATCGTCAGCACACCGGACTGAGCACGCCATTGAAGTGCAGCTGCCTTTTTTGCAGACATTGCGGTCTGGTATTCGCTTTGTTCCGATCGCTTTGGGAACGCGCCAGTTTGATGCGTTGGAAGGATTGGGGTTCGCCATCGCTGAAGTTCTGTCCGGCATCGACGAACCGGTCCTGGTGATCGCTTCCAGTGACATGAATCACTACGAGTCTGATCCCGTTACGCGGGTGAAGGATGAAAAGGCCATCGAGCAGATCCTTGCGCTCGATGCGCGCGGACTTTGTGACGTGGTAATGGAAGAAGAGGTCAGCATGTGCGGTTTCGGCCCGACGGTGGCCATGTTGACCGCAGCGCGGCAACAAGGCGCGACCCGGGCAGACCTGGTGAAGTACGCGACTTCAGGGGATGTGTCGGGCGACCGGCAAATGGTGGTGGGATATGCAGGGATTGTGGTCCGGTGAGTATTCCGGAAAAGGCTTTTAACGCAGAGTGCGCGGAGAACGACCGCAGAGGACACAGAGAGGTCACTGACAGTGAGCGAAGCCGAGCCTACAATTCTGAGAGTAAGCGGTAACCGAGACGGGCAAGTGCACTGAAACACTTAGGGCTCACAACCGACAACTGGCAACTGGGAACTGGGAACTGATCCTATGAGAGACATCGTCATCGTATCCGCTGTTCGTACACCGGTGGGCCGAGCATTCAAGGGCACGCTGCGCACCACCCGCCCCGATGAGTTGGCCGCAATCGCCATCAAGGGCGCGCTCGAGCGCGTGCCCCAACTGGATCCCAAGGAAATTGAAGATGTAATCCTCGGCTGCGCGATGCCTGAGGGCGAGCAGGGGATGAACGTGGCGCGCATTGCGTCGCTGCGGGCCGGGCTGCCCGAGGAAGTTTCGGCGCTGACCATCAATCGATTCTGCTCGTCGGGATTGCAATCCATCGCCATGGCTGCCGAGCGCATCATGGCCGGGGGCGCGGACGTGATCGTCGCGGGTGGGACGGAGTCGATGTCGATGATTCCGATGGGCGGCAACAAGATCTCGCCGAACCCTTGGCTGGTTGAGAACCATCCCGGCGCTTACCTCTCGATGGGCTTGACCGCCGAGCGCGTGGGGCATCGCTTCGGAATCACGCGTGAGCAGAGCGACGAATTTTCGCTGCGCAGTCATCAGAAGGCGATGGCTGCAATTCAAGCGGGGAAATTCGCAGACGAAACCGTCGCTGTACCCATTAGCGTCACGGCGAATGGAAACGGCGCGGGCAAGACAGGAAGCAAATCCATGTCCCGGCATGAAGTTGTTTTCAAGGTCGATGAGGGACCACGGGCAGACACATCGCTGGAGGCGCTGCTCGCCCTGAAACCGGCTTTCCATGTGAAGGGCATCGTGACGGCCGGCAACTCGTCGCAGATGTCCGACGGAGCGGCCGCAGCGGTTGTGATGTCGGCTGAACGTGCGAAAGCGCTTGGCATCTCGCCGCTCGTACGCTACGTGTCGTTTGCGACTGCCGGGTACAAGCCCGAAGAGATGGGGCTTGGGCCGGTGTTTGCCATTCCCAAAGCGCTGAAGATGGCCGGCCTCAAACTCTCGGACATCGATGTCATCGAGTTGAACGAAGCATTCGCCGCGCAATCCCTGGCTGTGATCAAGGAAAGCGGGCTTGATCCGGCGAAAGTCAATCCGAACGGGGGCGCGATCGCGCTGGGCCATCCCCTGGGATGCACGGGCGCAAAACTGACTACGTCTATTATTCGAGAACTGAAGCGGCGCAAGGCTCGCTACGGAATGGTGACCATGTGCGTGGGCGGGGGCATGGGAGCCGCCGGGATTTTCGAGAATCTGAATTAAAAACCAAATTTACCGCCGAGACCGCCGAGTACGCCGAGAAATCTTTCTATTGTTTCCTTGGCGATCTCGGCGTGCTCGGCGGTAGATTTTCACCCTACATTCTTTCCGCTAACGCCGCCAGAAAAACTCCCGTATAGACTGCGATCACTAGCAGAACAAAGAACGCCCCGAACGACAACATAGTTAGCAAGCTGAAGGGTCGTGCGACGCAGCTTTGCACCAATTTGTACACTCCGAAGAATTCGGCCACGACGAGAAAAGAAAACAACAGAAACGCCCACGCCGTGGCGTGTGGAATGGTTGGATGGAAGACTAGGCTGGTGAACGCGGGAACGATTGCCAGCGCGGGAAGCAGCGAGAATGCGGAACCCAGGTAGAGCAGTCGCTCCCGCTCCCGCCATGTCATTCAGGCTCTACTTTGCTTCATAAACGGTTTTTCCGCCGACCACGGTTCGCACCACGTGCGAGTCCAGTAGTTTTTGCGGAACCACCGCGGTGACATCGCGATCCAGCACCACGAAGTCCGCGAACATGCCGGGAACAATCAGGCCCTTCTGTTTCTCGTCGAATTCGGCGAAGGCCGATCCGCTGGTGTAGGCGGCGATCGCCTGGTCCATCGAGATCTTCTGCTCCGGGAAGTATTCCTGTTTTCCATCCTCGCTCTTGCGCGTGGTGGCGGCGTAGAGTCCGCGAAATGGAGAGATCGACTCCACCGGATAGTCGGTACCGAAAGCTAGCGTGACGCCCCGCTTCAGAAACTCGTACCATGCATAGGAGTGCGCGGCGCGCTTCTCGCCTAGGCGAGCCTGAGCCCATTTCATGTCGCTCAGCAGATGACAGGGTTGCATCGATGCGATCACTTTCAGGTCGCGAAACTTCACGACCTGGAGTGGCGTCACTACTTGCGCGTGCTCGATGCGCAGGCGATAGTCTTCGCTTCCGTTCGCTGCCTTGACCTTTTTTTCCTTGGCCGCTTTCTCGGCCTCTGCGAACGCGTCGAGCGCCATCTGCGCGCCTTTGTCGCCGATGGCGTGAAAGCCCACCTGGAATCCGGCGAGCACGCGTTCCTTCGTCATCTCGTTGAGCTTCGGTGCGTCATAGCGAGGAAGGCCGGAATTCTTGGCATCGTCCGCATAAGGCTCGATCAACGCCGCGGTATGCGAACCGAGGGAGCCGTCCATGAAGCCCTTGAGCATGCCGGTGTGCAGCATCGGGTCCAAGGCGGGATGCGACTTGCGCTTGTTTTCCAGTTGCGCCACGGAATCGTTGAAGGGCAACCACTCGCTGATGCGGGTGGTCAGCTTGCCGTCTTTTTCGATTTCCTCGAGAACATGGAAATCGTCCCAATCGCCGGAGTTGTCCTGCACCGACGTGACGCCCCAGCGCGCGGCCTCAGCCAGAGCGCGTTCCATCGCAGCGCGTCGTTCGTCATGCGTGGGCGGGGGGATGGCATCGGTGATCGCCTGCCTCGCGGTCTCGCGCAGAATTCCGGTGGGCTGACCGTTCGCGTCGCGGTCGATCTTGCCACCCTTGGGATCGCGGCTTGCAATTGTGATGCTGGCCAACTGCAGCGCCCGCGTGTTCGCGACCGCGATGTGCCCATCCACCCGCTCGAGGAATACAGGATGGCCGGCAGAAACTTCGTCGACATCCCAACGGGTGGGAACGGTCTTCACCGGCCACAGATTCTCGTCCCATCCACCACCGAGGATCCACGCACCCGGCGCCGCCGATGCTACATTCGCGCGAATGCGCTCGCGAAATTCATCGAGCGACCTTGTGCCCACCAGGTTGACGTGCAGGGCCTGGAAACCGCCTTCCGAAAGATGCGCGTGCGCATCGTTGAAACCGGCCATTACAAACTTCCCGCCCAACTCGATGACCTGCGTGTTGGGCCCCTTCAGCTTGAGAATCTCTGCGTTCTCTCCGACAGCCTGGATACGATCGCCGCGAACGGCAACGGCTTGGGCCCGTTTGATTGCGTTGAAGGCGGCCTTATCGACAACTCCGGTGTAGATGTTGCCATGGATGAAAATTGCGTCGGCGCGAGGAGGTGCCGCTTCCTGGGCTTGCGCTACGCAGATAAGGAGGAGTGAAAGCAGGGCAACTCGCACGTTCATTCGCCGACTCCGGCCAGCACCAGCAACGTCAGGAGAATTCTTTTCAGACCCAACTCACGTCCCGAGCAATCGAACCACTCCTGCAGCGTGTGAGCGCCGCCGCCGGACCCGCCGCCTCCAATCGCGATGGCTTCGCGTCCGAGCGAGAGGGGGATGTTGGCGTCGGTGGAAGCGCGCTGCACCTGCGCGACGTTCCCGAGATGCGTGTCCACGGCCCGCACCGCCTGCAGTAGACGTGCGTTCGGCTCCAGTTCGCCCGCGGGACGGTCGCCGATGACAACCACTTCACAGCTGACGGCGTGCGTCTTACGCTGCGTGGCCGTTCGGTGCTCAGCGGCATATTGTTCGGCTTCGACCGCCTGATCGAGGCAAACGCGCAGGGCGCGCTCCAAGCGCTCGAGTTCGGTGGCCGATGTGGATCGCAAATCCACCCGCATGCTGGCGGATTCGGGAATGGAGTTCACCGATGTGCCGCCGCGAATCACGCCGATGTTGAACGTGCTCTTAGGCGCGGCAGAGACCGGCGTCTGGCAGAAGCGCTCGATGGCGCGCGAGAGAATCACGATCGGGTTGGGCGCGCCAAAGTCGCTCCAGGAGTGACCTCCGGGACCCCGCACAATGATTTCAAAACGACGGCTGCCCAGCGCCTCGGCAACAATGGTGTCGGAGCCGGCTCCGTCGAGAATCAGGCTGTACGCGATCGAATCCTTCCAGCGGGGCGTGGCGAAAATGTGCCGCATGCCACGCAGATCGCCCTCGCCCTCTTCCCCCACATTGCCGATGAACACGAACGGCATGGCATGGCGAACTCGTACTGCACGAAGCAGGGCTGCGATCGCGAGCATGGCCGTAACGCCGGCGCCGTTGTCCGAAACACCCGGCCCGAATAGCTTCGTACCCTGCTGGCGGATATTCAACGGCGTGCCTGCGGGAAAAACTGTGTCGATGTGTGCGCTGAGCGCGATGTAGCGTTTGCCGAAGCCCGGGTGAATGCCAAAGACGTTGCCTACGTCGTCGATGCGGACGTCATCCAGTGCGAGTTCGCGAAAGCGCTCGGCCAGCCACGCGGCGCGCGGGCCTTCGCCGAAAGGTGGAGCAGCGATGCGCGCCATTTCAATCTGCCAGTGGGCAAGTTGGGGTTCCTGCGCGCGGAACCAGTTGAAGGCGGAACGGACCTCGGGCGACGCAGACAAACGAGCGACTTCATCCTGAAAAGTGGGATGTACGTCCGACACTTCGCCGTGGGAACTCGGGGACATGGGAATGGTTCCGTCAGTTTACAACGGGCGATTGGCGGGAAGGGGTGCTTTTGAAGGGTCCCGGAAAACCGATGGAGGGACGGGCGTCGCGCCCGTCGGCGGGCGATGACGCCCGCGGCTCCAAGTCCAATCCTGGAGACTCAGTGAGTACTGGCGCAACCTAAAGCACGGGTCCTTCACTTCGCTCAGGATGACAAAAAGTGGGAGTGCCTGATTACGAGTGCGGCCGGGGCGCCGTGACGCACTCGAGGATCTCGGCGTCGGTGAGCGTGTGATCGGATTTTTTGGCGCGCGCGTAGATGCGATCCACGATTTCGTCCGTGGACGGGATGCCGCGCCGCTCGAGCCAGTAATGGACGTTTGATTTTCCGCTCATGGGACCGATATCGATGACTTGTTCGAGACCGAACACATGAGATGGCACGCCGGAGTAGACCGAATTGGCGAGCTCGATGTCGTTTTTCTTGAAAGCCTTTACGATCGCAGCGGCGTGAACGCCGGTAGCGGTGCGGAAAGCATCGTCGCCAACCACCGGATAGTTGGCGGGAATTGGGATGCCGGTCGCGCGCGCAACCGCCACGCAATAGTCCTTGAGCTTGGTGAGATCTTGAGTGACCCACGGGTCGATACCCATGAGTTTGAGATTCACCAGCATCAGGTCCATCTGCGTGTTGCCGACGCGCTCGCCGACTCCGAGCGCCGATGCGTGCACGCTGTCTGCCCCGGCGACCAGGGCCGCCATCGCATTCGGTACACCGAGGCCGCGGTCGCAGTGACCATGCCAGTCCACGCGAATCTTTTCGCCGGAGGGTTTGACGACTTCAGAGATTACAAACCTCACCAGCGCAAAAGCACCCATGGGCGTGGCGTGCCCCGCGGTGTCGCAAATCACGATGGCGCGCGCGCCGTTAGAGATCGCGGTCGAATAAAGCCTCTTCACCATTTCCGGATCGCAGCGCGTGGTGTCTTCGGTGACATACATCGGAGCGAGTCCGAGCGACACGGCGAACTTGATGGCCCTCTCGGTCGTCTGCAGGAGGAAGTCGTCGGTCCAGCCTTCGGTGTAACGGCGGATCGGGCTCGAACCGATGAAGGTCGCGGCCTCGATGGGGAGTCCTGTCTTTTGCGTGATCTCGGCGATCGGGCGGATATCGTTTTCGTGCGTGCGGGCCGCGCAGTTGGCGCGGATTTTCATCTTGTGATTGACGATTTCGCGAGCCAGAGCCGTCACGTGCTCAACTGCGCGCGGCCCCGCACCGGGCAAACCCAGATTCAGGGAATTGATGCCAAGCGCTTCCATCAGGTGAAGGATAGCGATCTTGTCCTGGATGAGCGGATCACGGACTGAGGGCGACTGCAGGCCGTCGCGCAGGGTCTCGTCGTTGAGAAGAACGTGACCTGCGGGCCGCAGAGATTGCGGGTGCAACGCATTCCAGTCGTAGATGAGGTCGGAATTCAGTCGTCAGTCTCCAGTCGCTAGTCTCTAGTCGCTAGCACCAGCCGCTAGTCTTCAGTCGCCAGCCTCCAAGATCATCGTCGGTCGTCGGCTACAAGGCCGTAACACGGTTCCCGTCTGGCGAGCAGTAACTGTTTTGCTGACGACTCAACTGACGCCTATTTCTCCTTCGGCGGAAGCGTTAGTCCGAACACGGAGATTTGCCCTTCGCCGGCGACGTTGACCCCGCGCGCGCTTTCGGGATTCGGAAGATAGAGTGTCTTACAAATCTCGCAGCGATAGACTTCGACGTCCTGCCCCCAGGCCTTCTCGATGCAGCCGCATTCCTGCTCGATCGCGTCGGTCGTATAGAACCAGCGCTTCAGATGGCCACCGCAGAATTTTCCCTTGTCGTCTTTTTCGTTGCAGGCGCGCTGGCCGGGCTTCTTGATCTTGACCTTGTGGTTGGGAAGCTGTTGAACAGCATGCGGGATCGTGGTTTCACCAGCTGCCAAGGGAAGTCCTCGCTTTCACGCGTGTTGCGCACGGCCAGAATCGGACAACGAAATACATTTTACTTGAAGGCCAATAGAGCGACCAACCTGCAGCATTTACTTTGGCAGCCGGGTGCTTTATTCGCGGTGTCGCCGGCAATCGCCGTTCGTTCGACGCTACAGCCGTTCGTTTAATTTTTCTTTCCACCGTTGGCGCGTTCTCCCAATCTGGTTACGGAGGGAATATGCAGCGACTGGTGCTCGTCATCTTGACCTTGGGACTCTTTCTATTAGACATCCCGAATACACGCAGCAGCGCAACCGACCCCGAAATGGACGCCATTCGCGCCGTGGCGGACGCCTACATCTCGGCCGACCCGGCCCGACTGCGCGAAGCATTTCTGCCGAACATGAATCTGTACACCACCGACGAGAAAGAGGCGTTGCGGACGATTCCGTTCGCCGAGTACCTGCAACGCGTTTCGGCGAACGCGAACGCCGCACACGAGGAACGGCATTCGACCATCGATCTGGTCGACCGGACAGGCAATGCCGCGATCGTCAAAATCACGACCGTCCGCCCAAAAGCCACGGTGACGGACTATCTCTCGCTGGTTCGTATCGAAAGACACTGGAAGGTCGTGAACAAGACATTCTTTGTCGAACCTCGTAGCTCGCCTGACCCAGCCGCCCAGTCGCAACCGAAGGCGGCAGACAAGCCATGCTCGGCCCAAGATCACCGCAGATTCGACTTCATGATTGGAACCTGGCAAACGAGTGATCCCGGGACAGCTACCGTTCCCGCTTCCGAGGGAGAAAGTACGGTCGACTCGATGCTCGACATCTGCATCGTGCATGAGCATCGCACCGTCAGCCGCCAGGGAAAACGCTTGTTCGATGGCGATGCCTACTGGGGATACGACGCCACCACGAAACACTGGCTGCTGTTCTATTTGGATGATCAGTCGCAGATGCAGGTGTACGAAGGCCGGGAGGATGCGGGCCGCTTGCGTTTTTATCGTGAGCGGCCAGACCCTGACGGCAAACCGATTCTGATCCGCATCGTCTATACACCGGTAGATGCCTCAAGGTACACGCAAGCTGTCGAGCGATCGAGCGATCATGGGGCGACCTGGCAGCCTGCGGGCGTAACTACCTACCAATCGAAACGCTAGCCGGCACGTCAAAATGGTTATGGAGATCGCGCGGCAAGAGAAACTTTCATCGTTCCACGCCTTAAATGCCGGGGTGTGGGTTGCCTATGGACTGATCTCTTTCGCCGGTGCGCTCCCCTACATCGGACTGGTACCGCATCTGAACTCGGTCCGGTCGGTGTTCGTGAGTAGGGCCGTGTTCGCCATCGCAGGCGTGCTCTGCTCAACCCTGCTGCGAGCATTTTTCCAGCGCCAGCAGCGGCAATCGGCTCCATTATCTGAAAGCGCCCTCTGGGCGTTGCCATTTTCCTATCTGGCGGCTCTGGCGAGTACTGTGCTGGCAAACACCGCGCGCCTGGCTACGGGTGGGCAGGCGGTCGGCGGTTGGGAGTCTCTGCTTGGAGGTACGGTCAGCGCCTTGGCCGTGTATCTCTGCTGGTGCGCCTCTTACTTCGCGTTCCAGAACTTCCGGGATATGCGGAGCGAACAGGAAAACGCTTTGCGAGCCGAGGCCGCCGCCCACGAGGCAAAGTGGAGAGCGCTGCGCGGACAGGTGAATCCGCATTTTCTGTTCAACTCCCTCAACTCTATCCAGGCGCTGATCGAAGAAAGCCCCCTGCGCGCGCAGAAGGCAGTCGGCCATTTAGCCGTCCTGCTTCGCCATTCTCTGAGTCGGAGTGACGCGTCAGTCGTGCCGCTATCGGAAGAGATCGAAATCATCCAGAGATATCTAGCCATGGAGAAGATTCGATTCGAAGAGAATCTGCTCGTCGATCTGGACATTCAGCAAAGCGCCGAACTGTGGATGATCCCCGGGCTCTTGCTGCATCCCTTGGTGGAAAACGCCGTCAAGTACGGAATGCAAACCAGTCCCCTGCCTCTGCAAGTCCGTATTCGCGCATCCACCACTCACGGAAGCTTGTGCCTGGAGATCGCCAACACCGGGCACTGGCTGCAAGCCGACCGCGAAAATTACGTCGAGGAAAGCACTGGCATGGGACTGCGGCTCGTCGGGGAACACCTGGAGCATAGCTATCGTGGCAGATATCAGATGACATGCGTTGCAGAGAATGGCTGGGTAGTGCAACGGATTGAAATCGCGGGTCTTGAAAAGGAACAGCAAGATGCCCTTTCGTGCCTTGTTGGTGGATGACGAACGCCTCGCGCGCAAGCAACTGCGTGCTTCGCTCGCGCACTTTCCGGAGATTGAAATCGTCGCGGAGAGCGCGGGGCTGCCGGAGGCGCTGACAGCCGCTCAGGAGCACCGCCCCGACGTGGTCTTTCTCGACATTCAGATGCCGGGAGCAACGGGCTTCGAGTTTCTTGAAAACGCCTCGGGGTCTTTTGCCACGATCTTCGTAACGGCACACGACCGTTTTGCGCTGCGTGCGTTTGAAGTCAATGGCCTCGATTATCTTCTGAAGCCCATCGAGCGCGATCGGCTTGCGCAGGCCATTCACCGGCTGTCAGCCCGCCCGCAACCAACCGCCCAATCCGCTGCATTGCTTAAGAGCACGGATTACCTATTTGTCACCAGCACGTCCGGATCGCGTTTCATCCAGGTCAGGAAGATTCAATATGTGGTAGCAGCGGGACCCTATACCGAGATTTTCGTCGACGACGGAAGCAAATGGATGATGCTGCGGTCGATCAAGGAGTGGCGTGCTCGCTTGCCTCAGGCACAATTCGCAGCAATCCATCGGTCCACCATCGTCAACCTGGATTTTGTTGACCGGATCGAGCCGCTGCCGAACTACTCGCACCGCCTCACACTGCGGGGATCAAAGTGCCAACTCCTGATGAGCCGGCGCAGGGCTCTGTTTTTGAAGGAACGCATGGCGTAACCGTTTTTAGAGTTTGCGCCCGCCTAACGCCCCCGTAGATCGCAGCGCACCTCGAACGCGGTCGGCGACCCGGCGGGCAAATTGCAGATCAAGGAAGCCTTCCATCTGGCGCGTGAACGCGGCCCCGTATCCATACCACCAGAGCTTTTTCATTCGTGGCGTACGGTCGACGTCGAGATACTTCACGCGCACCATCTCTTCCAAGCCAAAGCGGCCGTGGGAGCGGCCGATTCCGCTGGCCTTCACGCCGCCATGCGGGGCTTCGCTGATGCCGAAGCAGGAGATCGTGTCGTTGACCATGACTGTCCCTGCCACGATTCGGCGTGCAAGCGCGTCTCCTCGCTCCGAATTCCGGGTCCAGACGCTGGCTGCCAGGCCGAAGTCAGAATCGTTCGCCAGCCGAACAGCTTCGTCGTCGGAGTCGAAGGAAGCAACCGAGAGCACGGGGCCGAAGGTTTCCTCGCGCATAATGCGCATGTCGTGCGTAACGTCGGCGAGGATGGTTGGGGCGTAGAAGTTCGGGCCCAGAGTTTTTAGCCGCGAACCGCCTGCAAGGAGGCGCACGCCTTGCGCGACGGCTTCGTTCACTTGCGACTCCACCATGCGCAACTGGCGTTCATTGATCATCGGGCCAACGTCGATCTCAGGATCAAGTCCGTTCCCGACGCGCAGGCGTTTCGTTTTCTCCACGCACGCGTCGAGGAAGCGCGCGTACAGCGAGCGATGGACGTAGCAACGCTCGACCGAGAGGCAGGCCTGTCCGGCGTTGACGAACGAGCCCCAGATGGCCGCACTCGAGGCGACGTCGATGTCGGCGTCGTCGAGGATCAGCATAGGATCTTTTCCGCCGAGTTCCAGCACGACAGGCAGCAGACGCGCGGCGGCCGTCTGCGCAATGCGCTTTCCTGTTGGAACGCTTCCCGTGAAGACGAGCTTGTCGATTTCGGAATTGAGCAAGGCCGCGCCCGTGGGCCCGTCGCCTACCACCACTTCAAAGATTGCTTGCGGAACTCCGGCGGCTCGCAACAGAGTCTGGAATTTCAGCGCCACTAGCGATGTGAATTCTGAAGGCTTGAGCACAACGGCATTTCCGGTCACCAGGGCGCCCAGCGCGTCGACCGCGGGAATCGACAGCGGATAATTCCAGGGAGAAATGATTCCGATCACGCCATGAGGTTCGCGGAGGATGCGGCCGCGCTTGGTCTTCATGGCGAGGCTGCCGTGCTCGACGGTCGTTTCCCTAACGAATTCGAATGCCGTTTCGATTAGGTAGCGCGTCGCGTCGAGGACGACGAGCACCTCGGTAAGCAGGGCCTCCACATAAGGCTTCCCTGCTTCCTGCGTGATTAACCTCGCGACTTCGGACTTCTGATCGTGGAGCGATTTCCGAAATTTGCGCAGAATCGCAACGCGGCGCTCGACTCCGAGCGCATTCCAGGCCGGCTGCGCGGCGCGAGCACGAGCGACGGCCGCATGAACCTCCGCGTCCGAGGCGCAGTCGAACTCGCGCAATGCCTCGCCGGTTGCGGGATTGACTGAGACGACTTTGCGGAGCGCAACTTGTACGTCGGTAGCCATAACAGGGAAAGTTTACGCGGGCGGGAGTGCCCGCGCCACAGACGGTAGCGCCGGCATCTTGCCGGCAGTCCCGAGGGCGTCTCGCCCTCGCAGAGCGGGCAGGATGCGCGCCCGACAACCGCCGGGACGGCGGTGCTACAAAAACTTGCGCGTGCGACGATCGGGTAGTTCAGTACTCGACGTTCACCAGAAACAAGCCGCTGGCGGGGGCAGTCGCCCCGGCCACGGACCGGTCGCGCGACTCGAGAATGCACCTGATGTCTGCGGGCTTCAGTGTGCCCTTTCCTACGAGGATGAACGTGCCCAACAGGTTGCGGACCATGTGGTGCAGGAAGCCGCTGCCACGCACCGTGTAGATCAGTTCCTCTGCTTGTCGTTCGAAAGCGGAAGAAAGAATCGTCCGCACGTTCGAGACTTCGGCGTTCTCGCTCCCGCGTTCCGGATCCACAGCTGCGAACGACGTGAAATCGTGTTCGCCCTCTACGAGCGCTGCCGACTTCGAGATCTCGGGCTCATCGAGCGGATACGGAAAGTGCCACACGTATCGCGCCAGGAAGGGCGGGCAGATCGGATCGCGGTAGATCCGGTAACGGTAGGTCTTGGCGCACGCCGTCTTGCGGGCATGAAATCCTTCGTGCATTTCAGCCACGTCAAGAATTCGAATCGAGGCTGGCAGAATGTCGTTAAGAGCCTTCGCAAAATTTTGCGTGGGCACGGAGCACGAAGTCGAAAACGATGCGACCTGCGCCAAGGCATGCACGCCGGCATCGGTCCTTCCCGATCCCTGCGGCAAGACATTTTCTCCCGTTAGCCGTCCAATGGCTGACGCGAGCGTGCCCTGAATGGTCGGCGCTCCGGGCTGCACCTGCCAGCCGGAAAAGTCCGTACCATCGTATGAAAGCGTCAATTTGAGATTACGCGCCACTTTTGTGATTCGTCCGCCGCAGTCCTTCATCTAAGTTTCTTATTTGGCCGGTGTTTGGCTCGGGCTTTACAAACTTTTACTCGTTTTTGCGCGCGGAGTCACCGGGAACGGGAAAACCGTCAGCTATACTGGGAAACTTCCCGGGAATCCGCAGTTCGGGCCGTTCCGGTCGACCCTAGGTAACCGGAAGGAACCTTCACCGCGCGCTTTGCGTATCAGCCTGTGGGAATCGCCGTCAGGATTCCGCATAGCGCTTGCCACGAATTCATGCGATCTGCAACGAAACGTTTTCATGGACGGAGAATACGAATGGAACTGCCTTGTTTGAAGTTTGCCAGCAGAGCTTTCTGCGGCCTGGCTCTGGTCACGATATTCGCGAGTGCAGTATGGGCGCAAACGAACCAGTCGGCGCCCATGCCACAAGCACCTTCGGCGAGCCAAACCCCGACCGCACCTCCTAAGCCGTTCGTGGTGGGCGAGTATGCGAAGGGCCGTTCACACTTCCCTAACCCCATCGGCCCATACACCAGCCGTTCGGTGCCTTCGCCAAATCTGACAAATACGCCACGCCTCGATCAGTTGCTCAAGAATGGCAAGCTGATGCTCTCCATGAATGACGCCATCGCGCTGGCGCTTGAGAACAACCTCGACATCGCGATTTCCCGCTACAACTTGCACATCGCTGACACCGACGTCCTGCGCACCAAGGCAGGCGCCGCCTTACTCGGTGTGAATACCGGAGTCGTACAAGGCACTCCCGGAGGCGGCGTTGGAGGCTTCGGCGGCGCAACCACGGCGACCGGAGGCGGCGCGGGTGGAACGACTGGGGGCGGTGGGGGCGCAGGAAGCGGTACGCTGGGCATCGTGAGTTCTACGCTCGGGCTTGGATCCCCGGTACTCTCCTACGACCCAATCTTGACGGGAACTATTCAACTGGACCGCAACACTGTTCTCGGAAGCAATCCATTCACAACACCCGTTACGAGACAAGACACCAACACTTACGACTTCGGGTATCAACAGGGATTCGTGACCGGCACCAATCTGAGCGTGGGTTTTAACAATTCGCGAACCTCAACCAACTCGACTTTCAGTACGTTTAGTCCGCAGCTTAACTCGAGCTTTCGAGCACAAATCACGCAACACCTCTTGCAGGGGTTTGGGTTCGTTCCGAACGAGCGGTTTATCATCATCGCAAGAAACAATCGTGAACTTACCGACGTGGCATTCCGCCTGCAGATCATCACCACCGTCGACCAGATCCAGAACATGTACTGGGACCTGGTAAATGCTTACGAAAACGTGAAGGTGCAGCAGGACGCGTTGGCCTTGGCCGACAAGACGCTTTCCGACAACAAGAAGCAGGTGGAGATCGGCACTCTTGCTCCCATTGAGATCGTGCGCGCTCAGAGCACCGTTGCAACCAGTCAACAAGCGCTGATCGTTGCCAAAACGAGTCTTGAATTGCAGCAACTGCTGATGAAGAACGCGCTTAGCCGGACCGTGCAGGATCCCGCGCTGATCGACGCGGAGGTCATTCCGACCGACACCATGAGCGCCTCCACCGACCAGGAAGCAACTCCCCCGGGTCAGGACCTCGTAAACGATGCCCTTTCGCATCGTCCGGAGCTCGCTGAGTCTCGCATTGACCTGAAGAGCCGCGAAGTTAGCATGAAGGCTGTGAAGAATTCCCTTCTACCCAGCATCGACCTCTTTGCGTACTACGGCGGCTCGGGACTCGGTGGATCAGCAAACCCTGCGAACCTCTGCGCGAACCAAAACCCGCCGAATTTTGGCTGCTCGGGCCCCCCGGGAACGATTCCTGTTGTGCCCACCACGGGGTACGGCGGGACGTTAAATCAGCTTGTCAACAGCACTGCGCCTGACAAGGGAGCCGGAATCAGCATCAACATTCCAATTCGCAATCGCACCGCGCAGGCTAACCAGATCCGTTCGCAGCTTGAATATCGCCAGGCTCAGATGCGCCTGCAGCAGGTCGAGAATGAAGTGCGCATCGAAGTTCGCAACGCGCAGTTCGCCCTGCAACAGAACAAGGCCAGTGTGGCGGCAGCGCAAGCTGCGGTCGATTTGGCACAGCAGTCGCTCGATGCCGAGCAGAAGAAATATGCGCTGGGCGCTTCGACCAGCACGCTGGTTCTGCAGCAGTCGAGCGCGCTGACACAGAGTCGCTCGAATCTGGTCGCAGCCCGTGCGGCGTATGAGAAAGCCCGAGTCGAGTTGGACCGTGCCACCGGCCTGCTGCTCGAGCGCAATGGCATCGACTTGGCGGACGCGCAGTCGGGCGTTGTCAACAAGCTGCCCGCGGTTCCGTATGTGGCTCCGCGCACAGACCTGCAAACCGTGGGCGCGCCGCAGACGCAAACTGCTCCGCAGAACTCAATCACACCTGAACCGACGCCCCAGGCGTCTCCGCCGACGCAGGCTCCTCAGAACTAGAGATCCAAAATCTCATGCCCCGTCTCGCGCAATGCGAGCGGGGCTTTTCTTTTTCGGGCCTTCTAGTAGTCTTGTTGCGCTCGGAACTTCCAGGGGGCGGTTCCACCGTTGACACAACGTTGTCGCGTGCACTCTGACACGCCGAAAGAAACGGCTTCTCGAGACCTGCCAGTTGATAGGAGCACGACCTACAGGTTTTGAGTCTTTGTGCGCCCTGGGCGCGTCAGAGACTGTAAATTCGAGGACATTGCAGATGAAAATCGCCAATAACGTCACAGAACTGATTGGGCACACGCCGCTCGTCTACCTCAACAAGGTCACCGACGGATGCCATGCGAAGGTCGCGGCGAAGCTTGAAAGCTTCAATCCGTGCGCCAGCGTGAAAGACCGCATCGGCGTGAGCATGATTGAGGAAGCCGAACGCGCCGGAAAAATCCATCCCGGCAAAACCGTGCTGATCGAGCCGACCAGCGGCAACACGGGAATCGGACTCGCATTCGTCGCCGCAGTCAAGGGTTACCGGATGATCCTGGTCATGCCAGACACGATGAGCCTGGAGCGCCGCGTGCTGCTGAAAGCCTTCGGCGCCGAACTCGTGCTGACTCCCGGGCCGCTTGGCATGAAAGCCTGCATGGCAAAAGCCAATGAGATTCTCGCGCAGACTCCGAATGGATTCATGCCTCAACAATTCGCGAATCCGGCGAATCCCAAGATTCACGTGGAAACTACCGGGCCCGAGATCTGGGAAGATACCGATGGCAAGGTCGACATTCTGGTTTCCGGCGTGGGGACGGGCGGGACCATCACGGGCGTGACCGAATACATCCGGCCGAAGAAACCGGCTTTTCGGGCCATCGCAGTCGAGCCGACAGAGAGTTCGGTGCTATCGGGTGGCACGCCCAATCCCCACAAGATCCAGGGCATTGGAGCGGGATTCATCCCGGAGATTCTGCGCACCGACTACATCTCCGAAGTGATTCAGGTGGGCAGCGAGGACGCGGTCACCATGGCGAGGCGTTTGGCAAAAGAAGAAGGGCTATTGATGGGCATATCGTCGGGTGCGGCCGTGGTGGCGGCGATTCAGGTGGCCCGGCGGCCCGAGAATGCCGGCAAGCTGATCGTGACCGTGCTGCCCGACTTCGGGGAGCGCTATCTGAGCAGTATCCTGTTCGATCACCTGCGCAAGGAATCGCTGGAGATGACCACGGTCCCAGTGGCTGTCTGATTTCGAGGCTGTCCGGTTTCGAAGAATGATCGGCTTCTGGCAATCCGTCCGCGAAGACCTCGCTTCGGTGTTCGAGAGCGACCCGGCTGCGCGCTCCTACCTCGAAGTGTTGCTGTGCTATCCCGGACTGCATGCCCTGTGGGCCTACCGGATCTACCACTGGTTGTGGATGCACGACCTGCGACTGCTGGCACGCTGGCTGTCGCAGGTCTCGCGATTGTTCACGGGCGTTGAGATTCATCCTGGGGCACAGATCGGCCACCGGCTATTTATCGATCACGGCATGGGCGTTGTGATCGGTGAGACGGCCGTCGTCGGCGATGGCGTGGTGCTCTATCAGGGAGTAACGTTGGGCGGCACCGGCAAGGAAAAGGGCAAGCGCCATCCGACCATCGGCAACGACGTCATCATTGGCTCGGGCGCGAAGGTTCTCGGCAATATCACCGTGGGTGACAATTGCCGCGTGGGGGCCGGGTCGGTCGTGCTGCGCAGCATTCCTGACAACTCGACGATCGTGGGCGTCCCCGGCCATATCGTGCTGCGGAACGGCAAGCGCGTCGTCATCAGCGACCCGAAGGAAATCAGCGATCCCATGTCGGACGTCTTCATTCGACTGGCGTCGGAAGTCCACCAGATCCGCGAGCAATTGCAGGAACACACCAAAGCCGTCCTTCCGCCCGAGCAGAATATGACCATCGACGAAGAGTGGGACACGTATTCGGATGGCGGCGGGATTTGAGGATCGGCGAAGAATCCTTTTGGCGCAGAGAGCAGTGCAAATGGCACGTGCTCGCGGGCGAGGGCGCCCGCGCTACATAACCCCATGACGCTCTCAGTCGCCATCGTCGCGATGGACGAAGAGGCCAACATTGGCCGTACGCTCGCGAGCGTACGCTGGGCCGATGAAATCGTGCTGGTCGATTCCGGATCGAAAGACCGCACGCGCGAGATTGCGAGGGAGCATGGGGCCCGCGTCATCGACGAGCCGTGGCGCGGCTACGTAGCGCAGAAGCAATACGCGATCGAGCAATGCACGAAGGATTGGGTTCTTCTGCTCGATGCGGATGAGGAAATCAGTCCAGGGCTCGCCGAGGAAATTCGCGCGGCCATCGCGAATCCCAGAGACCTCAACGGGTTCTGGTTGCCACGCAAGAATCTCTTTCTCGGCCGCTGGATGCGTCACGGCGGCTTCTATCCCGACCCCAAGCTGCGCCTGTTTCGCAACGGCATGGGCTTCGTCACAGGACATGATCCGCACGACCGCTGCGAACTGAAGTCCAACGTCCCGCAACGCACTCGGCAGTTCACGAATGCGATGGTGCACTACACCTACCCGACGCTGAGCTACTACATCGGGCACATGAATCGCTACTCGTCTTTGGGTGCGGAACTTGCCGTCGCGAAAGGCAAGAGAAGCTTCAGCATCGCCGACATCGTAATCCGCCCGATGGCTACGTTCTTCTACAACTACGTCTTTCGCCTGGGCTTCCTCGACGGCCGCGAAGGACTGCTGCTGCACCTATACCACTCGATCTATGTCTCGTGGAAGTATGCGAAGGCGTGGGAACGGGCGCGGACGAAGTCGGAAACACTGAGCTGAAGAGAAGATTTCCTCTGCGCCCTCTGCGGAAGCTCTCTGCGTCCTCTGCGTTTAGGGTCTTACCTGTGAGTCTGCAGAAAACCTTAAAACGCAGAGCTCGCAGAGAACATCCGCAGAGGACGCAGAGCAAGCCTACCAACCATCCGGTCGGCATACACTGGCGTACCTTGTTCGCCCTGCAACCGTCCTCTATCATCGAAGCAGAGGATGTGGGAGCCGCATGCCCGATCAGAAGAAGCCGTATTCCAAGCCGCAAGTCGCCGAGAGCCCTATCACCGACGTGTTTGAAGGACGTCACCCGTCCGAACGCGAACAGCAGTGGGCGGAACATACTCTCGCGCCAACGATCGAGAAGTCTCCCGAAAAAACTATTGGCGCCGCAACCGGCACCAATCTCGACGAACACAGGCACGCGCGTTTTAGCACGATTTCCAACGTCCCCATTCGGCGTCTCTACACTGCGGCCGATCTTCCGGAAGACTGGGACGCTGAAAAGTATCTCGGCTACCCGGGCGAAGCGCCCTATACACGCGGCATTCACGCCACAGGTTATCGTGGCAAGCTCTGGACCATGCGTATGTTCTCGGGCTTCGCCTCGCCCGAGGAAACCAACCAGCGCTACAAATACTTGCTTGAGCACGGCGGCGGCGGACTCTCTGTAGCATTCGATCTGCCCACGCTGATGGGATACGACTCTGATCATCCGGCCAGTGAGGGCGAAGTCGGCAAGTGCGGCGTGGCGATCGATTCGCTCGAGGACATGGAAATTCTTTTCGACGGCATCGACCTGGAGAAAACCACGGTGTCGATGACCATCAATTCGCCCGCCAGCGTGCTGTGGGCGATGTACCTGGTAGTCGCCGAGAAGCAGGGCGCCGACTGGAAGAAAATCTCCGGCACCATCCAGAACGACATTCTCAAGGAATACATCGCACAGAAGGAATACATCTATCCGCCGGCGCCGAGCATGCGCCTGGTGGTCGATACTTTTGAGTTCGGCTCGAAGTTTACTCCGCGCTTCAATACGATTTCCATCAGCGGCTACCACATTCGCGAAGCGGGTTCGACGGCGCTCCAGGAACTCGCATTCACGATTTACGACGGCGTCGAGTACGTGGAATGGGCGCGCCGGCGCGGGCTCGACTTCGATGAATTCGGTCCGCGGTTGAGCTTCTTCTTCAACGCGCATAACGACTTCTTCGAAGAAATCGCCAAGTACCGTGCTGCCCGCAAAATCTGGTACCGCCTGGCCAAAGACCGCTTCGGCGCGAAAAATGCCCGCACGTGGCTGATGCGCTTTCACACGCAAACCGCCGGAGTTTCTCTACCCGCGCAGCAACCCATGAACAACATCGCGCGCGTGGCCCTACAGGCGCTGGCCGCGGTTCTGGGGGGCACGCAGTCGCTGCACACGGATTCTTACGACGAGGCCTTGGCCCTGCCTACAGAGGAAGCGGCTCGCATCGCGCTCCGCACGCAGCAGATCATCGCGTATGAGTCCGGAGTGGCCCAAACGGTCGATCCTCTGGGCGGGTCGTACTTTGTCGAGAAGTTCACGCTCGACATGGAGCAGGGCGCGTTCGATTACTTCGGCAAGCTCGATCAGATGGGCGGCATGGTCAAGGCGATCGAGAGAGGGTATCCGCAAAAAGAAATCGCGGAAGCCTCGTACCAGTACCAGCGTGCCTCCGAAGCACATGAGAAAGTCATCGTGGGCGTGAACGAATTTACTATCGAGGAGCAATCACCGCATATTCTCTACATCGACGAAACGGTTGCGCGACAGCAAACCGCAAAGCTAAAAGCCCTGCGCGCACGTCGATCGAACGAAGAAGTGCAGCGCCGCCTCGATGCGTTGAAGAAAGCGGCCGCGCAGGAACCCAACGCAGGCACGAACGGAAATGTTTCTCCGGCCAACACGATGCCTTACATCGTCGATGCTGTGCGCGCGTACGCCACCGTGGGCGAGATCTGCGAGGCATTGCGCGAGGTCTACGGAACGTACACGGAAGTGAGCATCACCTAGAGCTTGCTACCTACTGGCCCTAGCAACCTAACTCCTACCTGTTCCTCCGTGCACCTCCGTGTCCTCTGTGGTTAAGTTTTCTCCCCGCCAGCCGCTAAAATCTACCCATGCCTAAATCCTCGGCCCTCGCAATTCCGGTAGAGTCGCGCATTTTCGTGCTTCGCCAGCAAAAGGTCATCCTTGATCGCGATCTCGCCGAACTGTATGGCGTTCCGGTCAAGCGCCTGAACGAGCAGGTCAAGCGCAACAGCGAGCGCTTTCCGGACGACTTCATGTTTCAGCTGACCAAACTCGAAGAGGCAGACCTGCAAAGTCAGGCGTCCGCGAAACCCGGTCGCGGCGGTCGGCGCTATGCGCCCTATGCCTTTACCGAGCACGGGGCCATTATGGCCGCGACCGTTCTCAATTCCGAGCGAGCGGTGGAAATGAGCGTATTCGTCGTCCGTGCATTTGTGCGCCTGCGTGAAATGCTGTCGACCAATCAGCAGCTGGCGGGAAAGATCGACGAACTCGAGCAGCGCCTGGATACCCACGATGCCTCGATCCAGGAGTTGATCGAAGCAATCCGGGAGCTGATGGCGCCGGACCCGACCACCGGCCGCAGGATTGGTTTCGAGCTGCCAGGGAAGAAAAGTACTGCCTAGTTTCCGCCATCTTATTTCACACTCAAGAAAGACACGGCGCCCTTGTTTCGTTTTTTGTTCGCCTTCGCTTGGGTTTCGTGATAAATATTTTGGGCTATGCGGAAAGCCATCAATCATCTGAAAAAGTCGGATCCTGTGATGCGCGGCATCATTGAGCGGGTGGGCACCTGCCGGATGGAGTTCGGCGAACCGACGTTCCACAGTCTGGCCGAGACAATCGTGTACCAGCAACTGAACGGCAAGGCTGCTGTCACGATCTTCAAGCGATTTACCGACGCGGCCGGCTCTCCTGTCACGCCCAAAGGCATACTCAAACTCAGCGAGCAACAACTTCGGGCCGTCGGACTGTCCAAGCAGAAATCCTCATATTTGCGCGACTTGGCCGCCAAAACCGAGTCCGGCTTGCTGAACTTTGAGAAGCTGCAGGCCATGGAAGAAATCGACGTTATCGAGCACCTGACCCAGGTCAAAGGCATCGGCGTCTGGACCGCGCACATGTTTCTGATGTTCACGCTGCGCCGCCCCGACGTGCTTCCCACCGGCGACTATGGCATCCAGGTGGCGATCAAGAAGCATTACCGCAAACGCAAGCTCCCCAAGCCGAAAGACATGGAGAAGATCGCGAAAGCGTGGTCGCCCTATCGCTCTGTCGCCTGCTGGTACCTGTGGCGCAGCCTGGATATCAAGACGGTGTAGTGGGAGAAGCGTCTCGTGGGCAGAAGTGACGGGTGAGGACGCCCGTCACTCCATCGATCCACAGCCACATCGCCCACGACTCAGATTCGGTACCGGCGCTCGGGGCTCTGGACCGTCCGTGTCCTGAGTGGGGAATTGCTAACGCACGAAAGACAACGTCATTGTGCTAGCCACCGCGTTCTATGCTTAAATGACTCAGATGCCGAATGAGCAGAAGATCCGCGTGTTGGTGGCCAAGCCTGGCCTGGACGGCCACGACCGCGGCGCCAAGGTGATCGCGCGCGCCCTGCGTGACGCGGGCATGGAAGTCATTTACACAGGCCTGCGACAGACCCCGGAGATGGTCGTGACCGCCGCCCTGCAGGAAGACGTCGACGTGATCGGCCTATCGATTCTCTCAGGCGCGCACAATGCCATCGTTCCGCGAGTTTCCGATCTGCTGAAGCAGAACAAAATGGACGATGTAATTCTGCTGGTCGGTGGCATCATTCCCGATCAGGACGTCGAAGGCCTGAAGAAGGCCGGCGTGGCGGCGATTTTCCAGCCCGGTACCGCCATGGACGACATCGTGAAGTTCATCCGCGAGCATGTGAAACCTCGCGGAGTTCCGACCGGATAGCAAAATACTTGAAGCCACGCTAGCTTTTCCGCATCTGGTTCCTCAGAGGGCAATTCTTCCGTTGCGGTCCCTCCCGAACGCGTTCACTTTCATGGTCGATATGTCAGTAACCCGGTTACAGGATGTGCTCGCCCACACGGTCGGTCCCACACCGTGGTACTGGCAGACCTTTCCAGCGATCACCTCGGTCGCCCGCCAGCGCTTCGACTGGAGCCATCAAGGCGAACAGGGCCCGGTGGGATATGTGGTTACGCTCGGGTTGGAACAAGAGCCCGACAAACCTCGGCTCGCGCTAAACAGTTATTGCCGGCCATTTTTTGTTGTGCCCTCGTACCTCGGGATCTGGTGTCCCGAGGGGCGTTCTGTGCGGCTGGCCTGCTTCGATCCCGACACGCTGAAGGCCTTCGACATCGCGGAACTAGCCGGATGGTTCAAGCAGTCGAGCGACCGCATCTACGCCCACACGGCGCCGATCGCGGAGTTTGAGGTGCCTCTGGACTTGCCGGCGGGGACGCACAAAATCGACGTACCGCCCGAGTTGGCGGGAGCGGAAGAACTGATCGTTCCCACGAGCTACAAGGCGATGTCGAACGACGATCCGGCATTTGCGTTGTTCGTGTTTTACCTCCATGCCGGGCTCGTCGAGGTGCTGCCACAGAAGTGGTTTACGGCGTCGCAATACCGGGTCGGCCAGCAATGGATCACCCGCGCAGCACGCGACGCGAAATCGCACCGCATCCTCGGGGAGTGCCACGGCGTCGGTACGTTTCTTTTGGAGGAGGACGGCTGCCGTTTGGAACGATGGTTGCAGAAGATTGACCGGTGACATCCGTCTCGCGAACGTTGCAAAGTTAAGGATAATGAACCCAAAGCTCCAAAACGGCCTGCTGGCAAGCCTTTTGGCGCTTCTGTGCCTGTCCCTGACGGCATCCGCCACTAGCATCTTTGCGCCCTTCATCCTGCATCCTGTGCGCCACGAAATTACCGCCAAGGAAGTGACCTCCGCTGACCAGGTTTTCGCGAAGGTCGGTGCCGTTCGTTCGGATCTGGTCACGACAGCCCCCGATGACATTACCTTGCGTGGATGGAAAGTAAAAGCCGCTCATCCCAACGGCAAGTGGGTACTCCTCCTGCACGGGCGCTCGCAAAATCGTCTCTCCATGCTCGGTTACGCAAAGTTCCTTTTGTCCTCGGGGTTCAGCGTGGTCATGATGGACGCGCGCGCTCATGGCGAAAGTGGCGGCACAATTTCGACCTACGGGCACGTGGAGCGCTATGACGTCAAAGCGGTGATGGATGCGCTGACCGCGAGCGAGCCGGTCGATCACGCATATGCTCTTGGCGAGTCCATGGGCGCGGCAGTAGCCTTGCAGGCGGCCGCGGTGGATCCCCGAATCGAGGCCGTCGTCGCGGAAGGCGCGTTCCGCAATCTGCATGAAGTGATGTTCGACTATGCCGGACTGCGCTGGAGCGCGTTTCTAGGAAAAACGCTTTTCCGGCCCGCCGCCATTCTGGCGGTGCACGAAGCGGAGCAGCAAGCTGGCTTTAAGTTCGACGACGTATCGCCCGAAGCGTCGGTGTCAGAACGCAAGTTTCCAATCATGCTGATTTCCGGACTGAGCGACCACAATATTCCGAAACGTCACGCCGAGGCGATCTATTCCGCGGCCTCCGGTCCCAAGGAACTCTGGCTTGTACCGAAAGCGCATCATCAAGGCGCCTTGCAGACGGCTCCGCAGGAGTTTCAACAGAGAGTGCTTCGTTTCCTGTCCGGCTCGCAAGTCGCGCATGAGTCGCCCCGCACCTCCGATCGTGCCAACTCAATTTCAAATTAACGACGTCGACGGACATCGCGACCTGTGTCTGACCTCCGAAGACGGTACCAACCGGCTGACGCTCGAACTCGTTCGCAAACTGGCCGATGCTGTGCTCGACATGCGGGCGAATGCGAAACCGCTCATCATCCACGGCAACGAAAGATTCTTTTCTGCCGGCGCGGACCTGTTCGAGATACAAACGCTGAACGCATCAGAGGCATTCGCCTTTGCCAAAGCCGGCCAACGTCTCATGAACGCGATCGCCCAGTTACCTGCTCCCGTGTACGCTGCCATCCGCGGCTATTGCATGGGAGGGGGGCTCGACCTGGCGCTGGCCTGCCACCGCCGGATTGCCGCTCCCAATGCGGTGTTCGGGCATCGTGGCGTCGCGCTTGGACTCGTTACTGGCTGGGGTGGAACGCAGCGCTTGCCTCGTCTCCTCGGGAAAAGCTGTGCCTTGGCGATGTTCGTGGCGGCTGAAAAACTTCATGCGCAGCAAGCCCGAAGCATCGGCTTGATCAACGCGATCGCGGACGATCCCGTGGCAGAAGCCTCCCGTCGAATCGAGTCTCTCTCCGCACAGCTCCGCTGAGACTTTGAGCCTCAAAGTCTCAGCAACCGTGTTTCGCCAACGCCCATGAAAGCCAATCGCATGGTTTGCGCCTCCGTGCTCCGCTGGTATACCGTAATTTGTTTGCGTCTGTGACCCATGGCCGACCGTAACGAAGTCTCTCAGTCCACTGCCACGTCCAGCCTGTTGCCCTCCAAGGTGGACCCGACCTCTGCGCGCTTCGAAGCCAACATGCGCTTCATGGCCGACCTGGTTTCGCAGGTCCGCAATGAAGAGGAAAAAATCCGCGAGGGCGGCGGCGCCAAGGCCATCGAGAACCAGCACGCTAAGAACCGGCTCACCGCCCGGGAGCGCATTCAGTTGCTGGCCGATCCCGGCACGTTCTTCGAGCTGGGAAGCTACGCGGCCTTCGGCATGTACGAAGAGTGGGGCGGCGCTCCGTGCGGCAGGCGTGATCACGGGCCTGGCTCGGATTCACACGCGGCTGGTGATGATCATCGCCAACGACGCGACCGTCAAAGCCGGCGCTTTCTTCCCAATGACTTCGAAAAAGGTCATCCGCGCGCAGAATATCGCGACCGAGAATCACGTCCCCACCGTTTACCTGGTGGACTCCGCTGGAGTGTTTTTGCCGCTGCAGGAAGACGTATTCCCCGATACCGACGATTTCGGACGCGTGTTCCGCAACAACGCCGTGATGTCAGCCCTTGGCATTCCGCAGATCGCCGCCATCATGGGTATGTGCGTGGCCGGCGGCGGATACCTTCCCGTGATGTGCGATCACGTGCTGATGACCGATGGCAGCGGCCTTTTTCTCGCTGGACCCGCGCTGGTGCAGGCTGCCATCGGCCAGAAATATTCGGCCGAAGAACTCGGCGGCGCCGAAATGCACGCGGCCATCAGTGGCACGGTGGATTATCGCGAACCAAACGACGAGGCCTGCATCGCGCGCATCCGCGCGATCGTCGAGAAGTGGGGATACCGGCGGCAATCTCCCTGGGATCGCAAGAAGCCCGAGGAACCGTCGCTCGCTGCAGAAGAAATCTACGGCATTTACGACTCCTCGCCGGGGCGCCCGTACGATATGAAAGAAGTGCTGGCGCGCGTGGTCGATGCGGGCCGCTTCGACGAATACAAACCTGAGTATGGAAAGACGATCATTTGCGGCTACGGCCGTATCGGCGGCTTCGCGGTCGGCATCGTCGCCAACCAGAAGTTGCACGCCCAGCAAGTCGATCACGAAGGCCACAAGCGCATGGAATTCGGCGGTGTGATTTACACGGAGTCGGCCGAAAAAGCTGCGCGCTTCATCATGGACTGCAACCAGAACCTCATTCCTCTGGTCTTCTTCCACGACGTGAACGGGTTCATGGTCGGCCGCGATGCGGAGTGGAGTGGCATCATCAAAGCAGGAGCGAAGATGGTGAATGCCGTCTCCAACTCGGTGGTGCCGAAGATCACTGTGATCGTCGGCGGGTCGTTCGGCGCGGGACACTATGCTATGTGCGGCAAGGCATACGACCCGCGTTTTGTCTTCGCGTGGCCCTCGGCGAAGTATGCGGTCATGAGCGGCGACTCGGCGGCCGGCACCCTGGTCGAGATCAAGATCAAGCAACTCGAACGCACCGGCAAAAAGCTCAGCGACGAAGAGAAAAAAGAACTCTACGAATCCGTAAAGCGCACCTACGACGAGCAGACCGATCCGCGCTACGGCGCGGCCCGCCTGTGGATCGACAAGATCATTGACCCGGTTGAAACGCGGGAAGCAATTGCGCACCGCGCTCGAGGCCGCGGCGCTGAATCCGGACGTGCCCGAGTTTAAGGTGGGAGTGTTGCAGACCTAAAGATCAGGCTATTGGGTTTATCCGGCATCGGGGGTTTCATCCGCTGAAAACCGACATGATCAGCAAACGTAGCAAGGTCTTCGCAACTGTGGTGGTGGTGCTGTGCGGGATAATTTTTTGGGCTCAGGACATGGGTACTTTCGGGAACTCCACGCTTTTCGAAAAGAGTGGCGAAGAGGAGATAGCATGCTGATGATGGACATTGAACCGCGGCCAAGTCCAATCGCGCGATTAGCATTTTGGACGGGTACGTGTTCGCGGTTGGCAACCCTCACCTCCCTGGGTCTTGACGTTCGTCATAGTCGGTCGAAGGGATAATCCCGTGGGCGAGGCTGCTGCAACCATCAAACTCATCGAATGCCCCCGGGATGCCTGGCAAGGGCTGCAAGGCCAGATCCCCGCTTACATCAAGACGGAGTATCTGAAAGCTCTCATCAGCGTGGGGTTCAAGCACATTGACGCAGTATCGTTCGTCTCGCCGAAAGCCGTTCCGCAGATGGCCGACTCCGAGGAAGTGTTGAAGGAACTCGATCCGCCCGACGACGTGGAAATCATCGGCATCGTTGTGAACGAAAAAGGCGCGCAGCGCGCAGTAGAGACGAAGGCTGTTAGCACACTTGGCTTTCCGTATTCGATTTCGCCGACCTTTCTGCAAAACAATCAGAAGCAGACGCTGGAAGATGCCATCGAGGAACTCGAGAAAATCGGTAAGATCGGCAGCGACGCCGGGCTCGACCTCGTCGTCTACATCTCAATGGCCTTCGGCAATCCCTACGGCGATTTGTGGACCGTGGATGAAGTGGTCGAGGCCATTGGACTGCTCGAGTCCGAGAGCATTCACGCGATCTCGCTCGCCGATACGGTCGGCATGGCGTCACCCGCGCAGATCAACGAGGTGCTATCGGCAGCGCTCGCGAAATACGACTACCTGGAAATCGGCGTCCACCTGCATAGCCGTCCGGACCAGGCCGTCGAAAAGATACTGGCCGCTTACGATGCAGGCTGCCGCCGCTTCGACTCGGCCATCGGCGGACTCGGCGGCTGCCCGTTCGCGCAGGATGCGTTGGTAGGAAACATCCCAACGGAGAAAGTACTGGAGGCGCTGGCGAAACGCGGCGTACCGCAGCCGATCACACGATCTCTGGATTCGCTCTTGAAAGCAACTGCTGGGATCGCGGCCAAGTACTCGAGTTCGTCAGCAGCCGACTAGTTTGCAATGAATTTTCAGACCCTCCAACTCGCCTACAGCGCCAGCGTGGCGACCATCACGCTGAACCGGCCAGACAAGCGCAACGCCATCAGCTACGAACTGATCCAGGACCTACTTGGAGCGTTCGAGGAAGTGCGGAACAGTTCCGCGCTCGTCATGATTCTGACCGGCGCCGGCAAAGCTTTCTGCTCGGGCATGGACCTCGAGAATCTGAAAGCACTTATCGGTCGCACCCCGGAGCAGAGCCGGGAAGATTCGAAGGTCATGGCGCAACTCTTCCGCACCCTCTACGACTTTCCCAAGCCCACCATCGCCGCCGTGAACGGAGCGGCGGTCGCGGGCGGAACGGGTCTGGCCACTCTGTGCGACTTCACGCTGGCCGCGCCGGAAGCCAAATTTGGATACACCGAAGTCCGTATTGGATTCGTTCCGGCGATCGTTTCGACATTCCTCTTGCGCCAGGTCGGAGAAAAAATCGCGCGCGATATACTTCTCACCGGAAGGCTTTTCGGCGCCGAAGAAGCACACCGCATCGGGCTAGTGAACGAAATCGTTCCCGCCGACCAACTGCTGCAGCGGGCCAACAAATTGGCCGCACAACTGATGGAAAACAGTCCAGCATCTTTGCTGTACACCAAGCGTCTGCTGAGCGCCGCCGCTCGCGCAGAACTCGACGCGCAGATTGACGCCGCCGTACGAGAGAACGCGGCCATTCGCTCCACGGCGGATTTCCGCGAAGGCATCTCGTCGTTCCTGGAAAAGCGCAAGCCCAAGTGGAGTCCGCAAGGATGAGCGGACCAGGCGAACTCGGCGTGGCCGCCGCGAATCCGCTTGCCGTGATCAATGAAACACGCATTCGCGTGCGCTACGCCGAAACCGACCAGATGGGCGTCGTCTATCATGCGAACCACTTCATCTGGTTCGAGGTGGGCCGGGTGGAATTTCTTCGGCAGCTCGGATTTTCGTACAAGGACATGGAACAGCAGGACGATTGCTTCATCGCGGTCGTGGACGCCCGTTGCCGTTACAAGGCGCCCGCACTGTACGATGACGAGGTCATCGTGCGCACGCGTTTGAAGAACATCCGCGAGTCTGTGATTCATTTCGGCTACGAACTGGTGCGCGTATCCGACGGCGCTGTGCTGGCCGAAGGTGAAACCACGCACATCGTCGCCGATTCTCAAATGCGGAAGACGGTGCTGCCCGAAAAATATATAAGAGTTTTTCGCGAGGCCGCTGGAAGATGACGAGGCAGATCAGCGACCTGTGACCTGTGACCAATGAACGCTCTCCACATCAGCGGAAATGATCTGACCCTCGAAGCGGTGCGCGAAGTCGCACTCGAACGCAGGCCCGTGCTGCTCGCGCCCGATGCGCGTGAGCGCGTCAATGCCGCGCGAACCGTGATCGACACGCTGGTCGCCGATAACCAGGTGTCCTACGCCATCACCACCGGCGTCGGCAAACTCAGCGACGTGCGCATTGCCGGCGACCAAATCCGCGAATTGCAGATCAACCTCGTACGCTCGCACGCCGTCGGCGTCGGCGAACCGCTCTCCAGTCCCGAAACCCGTGCCATGATGCTGCTGCGCGCCAATTCTCTCTCAAAGGGATTTTCCGGGGTGCGCGCTATCGCGATCGACACGATTTGCGAACTGCTCACGCGCGACGTCACCCCATGGGTGCCGTCACAAGGCAGCGTGGGCGCCTCCGGAGATCTCGCGCCTTTGGCTCACCTCGCGCTTCTGTTGGTCGGCGAAGGCGAGTGCCACGACGGCAAGGGCGGCCGGATCTCAGGCGCCGACGCGCTCAAGGCCGCGGGCATCAAGCCTCTGATACTCGAAGCAAAAGAAGCGGTCTCGCTGATCAACGGTACCCAGGCCATGCTTGCGGTGGGAACGCTGTCGCTGCTGGCGGCGGAAATTTTAGTCGACTCCGCTGACGTCATCGGCGCAATGGCCTGCGACGCGCTTAAGGGTACCGACGCGGCTTTCGACGAACGCATTCACCGCGCCCGCCCGCATCCAGGACAGATCACGACGGCGGCCAACTTACGCAAGTTGCTCGAAGGCAGCGCGATTCGAGAGTCGCACCGCGATTGCGGCCGCGTGCAGGACGCCTACTCTCTGCGCTGCATGCCGCAGGTGCATGGCGCCGTGCGCGACACCCTCGCTCACTGCCGCTCGGTGTTCGAGATCGAGACCAACTCCGCAGTCGATAACCCGCTGGTGTTTCGCGATCCGAAATCCAAAGATGAACATGCCGACGTGATCTCAGGCGGGAATTTCCACGGTGAACCTGTCGCTTTCGCGCTTGATTTTCTAGGAATCGCGCTGAGCGCACTGGCTGGTATCAGCGAGCGCCGCCTCGAGCGCATGGTGAATCCCGCACTGAGCGAAGGCTTGCCGCCCTTCCTTGCACCCGGCGCCGGGCTTAACTCCGGTTTCATGATGCCGCAAGTCACCGCCGCCGCATTGGTCAGTGAAAACAAGGTGCTCGCGCATCCGGCGTCGGTCGACTCGATCACGACCTCGGGCAACAAGGAGGACTATGTCTCGATGGGAATGGGAGCTGCCATCAAACTGAAGAAGATCGTTGAGAACACGCGCAATGCGCTCGCCATCGAAGCGATGGCCGCCGCGCAGGCACTCGATCTGCTCGCCCCATTGAAATCGTCGAAACGCCTGCAGCAGGCCCATGCAGCGATTCGGGCCGTTTCGCCGAAACTGGAGAAAGACCGGGTTATGTATCGGGACTTTGCGCGCATCGCAGATGTGATCGCCAGCGGCAAGGTGGCGGCAGTTCTGCGCTAGTAAAACCTAAAACCACAGAGGACACTGAGTACCACATAGAAATGCGATTCCTCTGTGGTACGCTCTTGATCGCCGTGAGCAGCTAGCTAGCCTTCGCCGCGCTCCCATCCAACCCCAACTCCCCGCGCAATCTCCCGCATCGCCTCAATGCAGAACGCAATATGCGGCTCCAACTCGACGCCCAGGTCCGCGGCCCCATTCACAATGTCATCCCGATTCACGCTCCGAGCAAACGCCTTGTCCTTCATTTTCTTTTTCACCGACGAAGCTTCCACCTCGGCCAGCGACTTCCCCGGCTTCACCAGCGCGCAGGCCGTAATGAATCCCGCCAGTTCGTCGCACGCAAACAACGCCTTCTCCATGGGCGTATCGCGCGTCACGCCGGTGTACTGGGCGTGCGACATGATGGCCTTACGAATTTCTTCTGACCAGCCTCGCTCTTTCAGAATCTCGTTCCCGCGATACGGATGATCTTCCAGACTTGGATACTTATCGTAATCGAAATCATGCAGCAGCCCCACGATGCCCCACAACTCCTCGTCGCCGCCAAATTTTTGCGCGTAGGCACGCATGCACGCCTCCACTGCCAGCGCGTGTTTGCGCAAACTTTCTGATTGAGTGAACTCAGTTAGTAACCCCCATGCTGCCGAGCGATCATTCATGGATTCTTCCCTGTTTTCTCCGGTTTTTCGCCGTGTATCTTCGGCTTTCGTCGAGTCTATTTCTCGTTTTCCCCAGAAATCCCTTGACATCCACAGGCCACGTGCCCCAGATTACCTTGAGATTTGGAGCCTGACCACTGGCTCCGCGGAGTGCCAACGCTCTGGCTGCTCCCAAAACCTAGATGGCCACAACTCTTGCCCCGGTAGATTCCAGGGAAGTTGTCCGTTGCGACCACTGCCTGCTCGTTCAATTCCGTACAACCAATGACATGTGCCGCCGGTGCCACGCTTCGTTAGACGAAGAGGAACCGGAAATCGTAGCACCCGTTCCGATGCCGGCCATTGCGCCGTCGCATGGGAACGGCCGCGGCCACCTTAACCTCGCTGCGTCGATTCGTGCTTTGCGTCTGCGCAATGGCTTGAGCCAGCGCCAGCTCGCAACGCGCATGTCGGTTCCGCGCACGTACGTCTCAAAGATCGAGAACGAGAAGGCCACCCCGACCCTTTCCTCACTGGAACGTCTGGCACGCGCGCTCGAGGTGACGGTGCCCGATCTGTTGACGGGCGGCGAGCGCAACCGGCAGGAGGAAATTCGCGACCTCGTGCAAGACCAGTTCGTTGCGGAAATCCTGCCGTTCGTTGCCCAGCTGAACACGATGCAGATGTCGAGCATCCTGGCCCAGCTGCGGGACCTGACCATTCGTCCGAGAAGAACGGCGTAGCGGTTTGAGTGTGGGGCGCACACTCCTGTGCGCCAAGGTGTGGTCGAGCAAGATCGCTGACTGTGAGTAGGTCTTGCACGGACGGGCGAGGACGCCCGCCGCTCCATCGACTAACAGATTGGTTTTATCCGGGCAACCAGCCAACTGACTGCCGAGGTCTTCGGACCTCGGCTTTTTTCAGCGGCGTTCCAGAAGAGTATTCAACCAGCGCGCGAGCAGAAGTTCCTCCTCCGGCTTCCCCGCCGATCCTGACTCCGCCAGCGAAGCCAACTGGTGCGCCAGCATTTTCACTGCTACATCCCGCGGCCAGTAAGCCGCGTCGGCAGGCAGAATCAACTCCCAAGCATCGCTGCCGGCACGCCGCATCATGAAGCGTTGCGTGTCGCGAGGCTTAGCCGAGCGCGCATCTATCGCGTTCAACCCGACCGGGCCGTGAAAATGAATCTGTGCCCACCCGATGTCGCCCTTCACGTGGACCTTTTGCACATCGAAGCGGTCGAAGGCAACCACGGGCTGGCTGATATTCAGTTGAGGCTTCGATGTCGAACTCTCTGCCGGTGTCTGAAAGTGTTCCACGAGTGCTGCCTTAATCTGATTGGCCTTTGGAAGAGAGAACATCACCGCACCAGGTACTGGCGTCAAGTTCGACGCTTCCGCAGGCGCGACCGACTGGTCGTTGGAGTCCTCAGAATCGAGCGACACCGAATTTGACGCCAAATTTAAGGTACGGCTGTCACGCTCCGACGAGCTCAATCCAGCGGGCTTCAGACCCACCGTGCGCCGAGCCGCCAGCACCTGCGACGGGCGCGCCTTGATGTACCGAAAGAATCTTGGCCGGCCCCGCCCTCTCCAGTACACCGAGTCGTAAGGCTGCACGCCAAATCCTGAGCGCAACGCGCTGTAAAAAGTGTGTTGCGCCGGATTCACCACGATGCCCGCATGCCCCGGCCAAACGATCAGGTCTCCGGCCTGCGGCCGCCACACGCGCTGGAAAGCATCGTCGCCGGCGTAGAGGTCACGCGAGCTTTCATACTTGTAGGGAAATCCCGCCTTCTCGTAGATGGCATGCACGAGATGCGAGCAGTCGGAACTCTGCGCCGATTTGTGGCGAGTCTCGAGCGCGGCGCCGAGCACGGCAAGGCCGTCGCTGTCATCGAGCAGCCGGGCGTTGGTTCCCGGCTTGGCAGATTGCACGCTTGAGTGAGAGACCGGCTTCGCACCGCGAACCGCGGGCTTGCTTTGAGCGCATACCATGACTGCGCCCATCGCCAGCCATCCCGCGAATGCCGTCCGAAGCGCCATAAATCCTTTGTATCTCGCGCCTTCCCCGCCGCACAGGTCACCGTGGTTCAATAGCGCCGAGTATAGTCTCTCGACCTTCGGATGCACCATTGGACGCAAACGGATGGTCCGATTTCCGCTCGCAAAGCCGCTGCCAGCAAGGCTTTGCGCCATATCCTTCAAAGCCAACGCCGGGGCGATCCGAATTTCCAGCGCCTGGCCACCCCTGAATCCGACGTTACTCTTAAGTCATCTATTCGCCATGCATCCTGATTTCAATCCTGATTTTGTTTCGTCGCTCGAGGACATTTCTGGGCCACGCGCTGCTGCGCCCGCTAACAATGTGCCCGACGACGGAGTTCTGCTCGACGCGTACTCGCAGGCGGTGACCCGCGCGGTCGAAAGGGTCAGCCCGTCCGTGGTGAATATCGAAGTGCACCAATCTGTGGGCACGCGCCGCAACGCTGAACCTCAGGAGCGTCGCGGCGGAGGTTCGGGCTTCATCTTCACCCCAGACGGCCTGATCCTCACCAACAGCCACGTCGTGCACGACGCCGCTCGTATCGAAGTCACGGTGGCCGACGGCCGCAAACTGCCGGCCCGCACCATCGGCGACGATCCCGCTACCGATCTGGCGGTCATTCAGATCGACGGATCGGGCTTGGTGGCAGCCACGCTCGGCGATTCGCAAACTCTGCGCGTCGGTCAACTCGTGATGGCCATTGGCAGCCCCTACGGATTCCAGTCAACTGTCACGGCCGGCGTAGTCAGCGCGCTGGGCCGCTCGCTGCGATCCTATTCCGGTCGACTGATCGAAGACGTGATCCAGACTGACGCCTCGCTGAACCCTGGCAACTCCGGCGGCCCGCTTGTCGCCTCCGATGGCCGAGTCGTGGGCGTGAATACCGCAACCATCCTGCCTGCGCAAGGCATCTGTTTTGCGATCGGAATTAACACCGCGAAGTTCGTTGCCAGCCGCCTGCTTCGCGATGGCCGCATCCGCCGAAGCTACATTGGTGTCTCAGCCCAGACCGCACCGATCCATCGCCGTCTGGTCCGCTACTACGAGTTGCCAAAAGAGACCGGCGTGATCGTGCTCTCGACCGAACCGAACAGCCCAGCGCAACGATCCAGCCTGCGCGAAGGCGACGTCATCGTTGCCCTCGACGGCCAACCTGTCGCCGGAGTCGATGACCTACACCGTGTGCTTAGCGATGTGAAAGCCGGCCTGAGCTCCGAACTGACAGTCCTGCGCGGCACTGATCGCTTGCACATCGAGATCACCCCGGAAGAAGCCCGTTAACTGTAGCGCCGGCGTCTCGCCGGCTGTCTTGGGGGAGTCCTCGCCACCGCGCTTACATCGACCAGCTGCGGTGGAATCCATCGGCGTGTTTCCGACTTGATCTCTCACACTTTTCCGCAGTACGCTCACACATGCTGCCGCAGCTACGCGTCGCGTCGCCCTGTACCGCCGACTGGGAGAAGATGGTCGGGGACGACCGTGTCCGGTACTGCGATCAGTGCAAGCTCAACGTCTACAACTTCTCCTCAATGTCGTTGTCGGAGATCGAGCACCTGCGAGTGACGAGCACAGCCGGAGTGTGCGGACGCCTCTACCGGCGTCTTGACGGGACGATCCTCACCAAAGACTGCCCAGTTGGATTCCGCGCCAGAGTTTGGCGCGTCTCGCGGATAGCAGGTGCGGCTTTGGCCGCGATGATGAGCGCGGTATCGGCAACGGCTCAGAACCCGGGCGAAAGGTCCTCCACCTTCCTCGCCGTAGCCGGCACCGCGGGGATGAAACTGACGATAGTCGATCCCTCCGGCGCAGTCATCCCCAGAGCGTCAATTGTTATTTCAGACCAGACAGGCGCTCAGGTGGCGCACGGGGAGACCGACAATATCGGCTCCTACCAAACTCTCGACCTCAGATCTGGTTCGTGGAAGATCAAGGTTTCTAGTCCGGGCTTCGAGCAATGGGAGATGTTCCTTAGCTTGCGGGACCGAGAAGTCTTTCAGTCTGTAATAAAACTCGAAGTCGCAGCTACGACTATGGGATTTATCGTCAACGTTGACGATCTCGCAGTCCCCCCTGAGTCTGATCTCCCCGGATCGGCTTTCCCGATGCCAAACTACATCCCTTTCGTGCAGACAGCGCCAGACGCTGTCTTGCCTCCATCAAAACCGTCTCACCATCCTGTCTCCCGCCTACTCCGCAAGCTGCACTTCTAGTGTTTCAGGCAAGGACGGCGACTTCTCCCACTCCACCGGCTCAACCGGTCCCACGATGCCAATCCATCCCAGCGCACCTATCCACAAAATTAAAGAGACGATGAAAACCGGCCAGAAGAAGTGCCCGGTGCGATCAAGTAGAAGTCCAGTGACCGCCGGGGCCACCACTCCCGAGGAATTCCCCACGAACAACTGCAATCCGCACCACCGCCCTACCGCCTTTGGCCCCGCCAGGCGCTGAGTGATCGCCCACAGATTGGAAGAACTCAGCCCGAACGAAACACCTGAAAGCATAAGGAACACCATCGACCAGTCGCCTATTGCCACCACCGAAGCCAACACAAAACTCCCCGCCCCCACATTCCCGCACACCATGAACGTCTTGCGCACCAGCGTGGGCGTTCCACCCGCGCGAATCCAGCGATCCGACAGCCATCCGCACAAACTGGCCGACAGTGCTGCCGCCAGAAAAAATCCCCCACCCACCTTAGCCATGCCGATGGTGGAGAAACCTCGTTCCCTCTGCAGGTAGTAGGGCAGCCACGTCACCATGAAATACAAGTAGTAGTTGCCGCAAAACAGACAGAGCCACGAGCCCCACGCAGAGCGCTGCTGGATGATTTCCCACATCCCGGGGCCCGCGGTCTTGTGCGACAACGACGCCGGGTCCGTCGCCGGCATCCAGCGCAGCCACGGCAGCAGCCACAACAGGCACAGCGACCCAAGCGCCACAAAGAACGGACGCCACCCATAGTGCGCGACCAGCGTTCCCCCAAATAACAGGCCAAAGCTCGGCCCTAGCGCCAGGCCCGCCGCGATGATGGAGTTCGCAAAGCCGCGCCGTCCTTCCGGACAATGCATCGCCAGAATCTTCGAGTATCCCGGATAAGCCACAGACTCCCCGATGCCAAGCACCACCCGCACCAGCGTTAATAGCGCGAGTGAATGAACGAGGCCAGTAACCGCGGTCGCGCTCGACCACAAGAAGAATCCCGCCGCAAACACCCACTTCACATCAAAGCGGTCCACCAGCCATCCGGAAAGGATCTGGCACGTGGAATAGGTCCAGAAGAACGCGGAGAGCAGTATGCCGAGTTGCGATGCCGAGATGCCAAGCTCATCCTTGATGACGGGCGCCGCAATCGAAAGATTGCTGCGATCGATGTAATTGATGAAGACGGAAAGAAACAGCAGAACCAGCACGCGCGAGAAGGCAGGAGAAAGCCGCGAGTTTTCTGTTGTCGGAGGCACAGGGTTGGCGGGGGTGGGTCATTGTGGACCGCGGGCGACGGGATTGCAAGCGCTCGAAACCCACCACGGAGCCACAGAGACACGGAGAGGAATTTGTAATTGGGTAATCGCGTAATTTGAAAACCAACAGACGGCAGCAGTTCTATGGATTCAACAACCCCTTTGGCAAAGTCCCAGCGATTTCCCGTGTCTACTGCTCCATCTGGTGATATTTCTATTTCCGAGTATCGTGGGATTTTGAGTTTCACATTACACGGTTATCCAATTGCAAATACATGTCCGTGCCTCCGTGTCTCCGTTGTAGGTTTTGCTTTTTTGACAAGTTCATAAGTTTCGAAACACCCGGTTCACCCGTCATTGCCAACTCCTAGACCGTATGTTAGCGTCTTGAATCAGAAGGGGATAGCGTTGCAGGCGACAATTCCCGCCGGACTGGATCGCAAGGAAGCCGAGTTATACCGCCAGCTTGATCCAGAACGGCTCCCAAAACACATCGCCATCATCATGGACGGCAACGGGCGCTGGGCGCGCCGCCGTCACATGCCGCGCATTGCCGGACATCGCGCCGGAGTCGCAGCCGTGCGTTCCACTGTCGAAACCGCCGCGCGGATTCACATCCCCGCCCTGACCCTTTACGCCTTCTCTGAAGAAAACTGGAAGAAGCGGCCTAAGACTGAAGTCGACTTCCTGATGCGTCTACTCAGCCGCTACTTGCGAATGGAAGTTCCTACGCTGAACAAGAACAACATCCGGCTGGAATACATTGGGCGGCAGCAGGAGCTACCAGAGTCGGTGCAGGAACGGATGGAAGGCGCGCGCCAGGCGACAGCAAAAAACACTGGCATGGTCCTGACGCTAGCGCTGAACTACAGTGCGCGGTCCGAACTGGTGGACGCGTTCCGCTCGCTCGCGCAGGCGGCGGCGAGCAACGGCGGACTCGACCATATGCAGGTCGACGAAGAAACTATTGCCCGCCATCTCTACACGAAGCACTTGCCCGATCCAGACCTGGTCGTACGCACCAGCGGCGAAATGCGCCTGAGCAATTTTCTGCTCTGGCAGTTGGCCTACGCGGAGATCTACGTCACCGCCACACTCTGGCCCGATTTCCGTGGGCATCATTTGCTCGAAGGCATCGCCGAATATCAGAAACGCGAACGCCGCTACGGTGGCCTGAACGAAGATCATGCGAACCATCACGCGTCGAAGAACGGTCGGGGCTAGGAAAATTGAGTAATTCGGAAAATTGAATAATTGAGTAATTTAAAACCAAAATCCGCCGCCGCTCTCGCCGGTCATTTTCGCAATTACTCAATTCCACAATTACTCAATCGATCCACAACCCACTCGACTTCACCTCGGACGTCCTTCCTTGATTAAGCGCATCGCGACAGCAGTAGTCCTCATCCCGATTGTCCTACTGCTGGTGTTGCGGGCACCCGTACCTGTGGTCGCCGCAGTCACCGCAGTCGTTGCGCTGCTCACTGTGCAGGAATTCCTGAAGCTCACCGAATCATACGGCGTCTCGCCGCTGGACAAGCCAACCTACGGCGTGGTCGTCCTGTTCTTCGTGTTGCTCATGTTCAACGCGGGCCAGCAAAAGCCGCTGCTCTCTACCGACATCTTCGGAGTTGCCGCAGCTTTTTCTGCAGCCATCGCGACGTTCGTTTTCCTGACCATCGCGATGCGCCGCGACAATCTGGCTACCGGATATCCCGCTGCGGCCGCCTCTGCCTTCGGATTCGCTTACATCGCCCTGCCGCTCGCCATGCTGGTGCAGCTTCGCCAACAATGGGCCGGCGCATTCCTGATCCTGTACTTGCTGTTAGTCGTCTGGTCGGGCGACATCTTCGCCTACTTCGTCGGCAAAGCGATCGGTCGCCACCTGATGGCCCCGCACATCAGTCCAAAGAAAACCTGGGAAGGCGCGATCGCCTCGCTGATCGCGAGCATGGCAATTGGCGGATCGCTCTTCTACTACTCTTCGCAGGTGAGCACGACGTTTCTCCAATGGGGACTGATTCAGCGCCGAGACGGCATGTTCGGTCTCGAGAAACCCGCGCTCGTTCCGATCCTGTTACTGACCGCTATCCTGAACATCGCCGCACAACTAGGAGACCTGGTCGAATCTCTGATCAAACGCGGAGCGGGTGTCAAAGATTCCGGCGCGATCCTCCCGGGCCACGGCGGCATGCTCGACCGCATCGACGCCCTGCTCTTCGCCGCTCCAGTGCTCTGGGTCTGGGCAGCGTGGCGAGTCACGCAGTGAGCGAAAGCCTGGGCATCTTTCACCACAAGAGTCACAGAGACACCGAGCAAATTCCTTAGGTCTTCTCTGTGCCTCTGTGTCTCTGTGGTAATCCTTTGACTTTGCCTTACCCAAACCTAGGCGCGAGGTGGAATTCACTGTTGAAACAAAAGTCTTCCCATAGCACGATCGGGTAGCTGGCACGCTCCCCTGCTCCCGCGTAAGATAAAGATTCCCATGCGACGCATCGCCATTCTGGGTTCCACCGGCTCTATCGGCCGGAGCACTCTCAGCGTCGCCGAATCCTATCCCGACCGATTTCAGATCGTCGCTCTCGCCGCCGGATCGAACCTCGAAGCCGCCTTCGACCAGGCAGTGCGCTGGAAGCCCCGCGTCCTCTCCGTTGCCCGCGAGACTGATGCGGAAATTCTGCGCAGTAAGCTGAAGACCAAGGCCCTCGGCCACGACGTAGAAGTCGTCCACGGCCCCGCTGGAAATGTGCGAGTCGCGACTCACCCAGACGTCGATTTCGTCGTCAGCGCGATCGTAGGCGTGGCCGGCCTCGAAGCCACTTACGAAGCGGTGAAAGCCGGAAAGTTCGTCGGCTTGGCCAACAAAGAATGTCTGGTAGCCGCCGGCGAGCTCATCACCGCCGAGGCCCGCAAGCAAGGCAAGCCGCTGCTCCCCATCGACAGTGAACACAACGCGGTGCACCAGTGCATGCGGGGCGGCCGGATGGAAGAAGTCCAGCGCATCTGGCTTACGGCCTCGGGCGGGCCGTTTCTGAAAACGCCGAAATCAGAGTTTCCGTCGATTACCATCGATCAGGCCCTAAATCATCCTACGTGGAAGATGGGGAAACGGATCACCATCGACTCGGCAACATTAATGAACAAGGGATTCGAGGTCATCGAGGCCTGCCGCCTGTTCCATGTACCACCGAGTCAGGTGGAAGTCATTGTCCATCCACAGTCTACGATCCATTCGATGGTCGAGTTCATCGATGGCAGCATACTTGCTCAGTTCTCGGTGACCGATATGCGGCTCCCCATCCTCTACGCCCTGACCTATCCCGAGCGGATTCAATCAGATCTCCGCTTCCCGGTCATGGACTTAAGGCAGCTGGACTTCTACCCGCCCGACATGCAGAAATTTAGATGTCTGGGGCTGGCCTATGAAGCGGCCGAAGCCGGCGGGGCAAAACCCGTCGCGCTGAACGCCGCCGACGAGGTTGCCGTCGCCGCTTTTCTTGATGGCCAAATTCGCTTCGATGAAATTCCCAGGATTATCGAAGACGTGCTTTCTGCAACAAAAACTGGGAAAATGGAATCTATTCATCAGGTGCTTGCGACAGACCTGGAAGCGCGCCGCGTTGCTCACGAACGCGTAGACGAAATTCGCGGTAGGTCCCCCATGCCGCACGCCGCTTCCGTTTCCTGTCAGGGGGAGTAATCAAGAATTTATGGCGCACTTTTTGCTAACCGCGGTGACGATGGCGATTGTCCTGGGCGTAATGATCCTCATTCACGAATGGGGACACTACGCGGCGGCCAAGTTTTTCAAAGTCCGGGTGGAGGTCTTCTCCATCGGCTTCGGCAAACGCCTGCTGGGCTTCCGCCGGGGTGAAACCGACTATCGCATCAGCGCCATCCCCTTGGGCGGCTACGTGAAGATGTCGGGCGAGAATCCCATGGATGAGCGCACGGGCGACCCGGGCGAATTCCTCTCGCACCCGCGCTGGCAGCGTTTCGTCATTGCCATCGCCGGCCCGTTCATGAACATCGTGCTCGCTGTGGGCCTGCTGACACTGGTTTACATGGTGCATTACGAGTACCCGGCATTCGTCGACCAGCCGGGAGTGATCGCTTATGTGAAGACCGGCTCAGCCGCAGCGCAGATTGGCTTGCAGCCGGGCGACCGCATTGTTCGCATTGCAGGAATTGAAAATCCTACGTGGGAACAGATCGGCCTGAAAGTCATGCTCAGCCCTAACGAAGGGCTGCCCATCACGATCGACCGAGCCGGACAGGTTCTCGAAAAGACAATCGTGCCCAAGCCGATCACCAGTTCAGAAGTCGGTTCCGCAGGATGGAGCCCCGAGCAATCGATCGTGGTGGCTGACGTAGATCCCGGAATGCCCGCCGCGAAGGCAGGTCTGAAGGAAGGCGACGAGATCGTTGCAGTGAGTGGAAAACCCGTCCGCGTGATCGATGCGCTGATCGATAATTTGCAGGAAACCAAAGACCAGGTGGTTGACGTTGACGTGCTTCGCGGCAACCAGCGCTTGACATTCAAACTCCAGCCCGTCCTGGCCGACGCCGAAGATAAGACAAAGCGCTACCGCGTGGGCTTCGAGAGCACGGCCCGTATGAAGGTCGGGCAGCTCTCGCTCATTCCGGCTTTCCAGCGCTCGCTCGAAGACAACAAACGCTATTCGCTGGTCCTGCTGGAACTGATCCAGAAAATGGTGCAGGCCAAAGTGTCGATGAAGCAGGTAGAAGGCCCCATCGGCATCGGCAGCGCCATCGGCCACGCGGTCACCGAAAAAGGCTGGACGCCACTGCTCGGCCTGACGGCGGGCATCAGCCTGAACCTCGGCATCTTCAACCTACTGCCAATTCCGATTCTCGACGGCGGCGTGATTCTGCTTGCTGCTGATTGAAGGCTTAATGCGCCGCGACATCAGCTTGCAGATCAAAGAGCGGATTTATCAGGCTGCGTTCGTGTTCCTGGTGCTGTTCGCGGTGACGGTAATCTACAACGACATCGCCAAGCGCTGGCCGCTGGGCAGCTGAGAGCAAAAACCTTTAACCACAGAGGACACGAGTAGAACGGAGGGAGCACGAACTCCCTCTGTGTTCCTCTGTGGTTTATGCCGTTGACTTTAGACCTTTCCCAATTTCAGTCGATGGAGCGACGGGCGTCCTCGCCCGTCGGGGCGCGCAAAACGCCCCATCCCGCGTGTTAAAATAGACGTTCCCATGGCTCAAATCCAGCGCAGAAAGACACGTTACAGCCACCATCGGCGGTGTGCGCGTCGGCAGCGATGCACCGGTCGTGGTGCAGTCCATGACCAACACCGACACGGCCGACATCCCCTCGACCGTCAAGCAGGTCGCCGCCCTCGCCCGGGCCGGCTCCGAACTCGTCCGCGTCACCGTCAACAACGAAGAAGCCGCCGCCGCCGTCGCGCCCATCGTCGACGAGCTCGACAGGCAAGGCATCCGCGTCCCGATCATCGGAGACTTCCACTACAACGGCCACCTGCTGCTGACGAAGTATCCCGAGTGCGCCCGCGCGCTCGCCAAGTACCGCATCAATCCCGGCAACGTCAGCGTCGGCCGCAAGAACGACGACAACTTCCGCACCATGATCGAAGTCGCCGTCAAGAATCAGAAGCCGGTCCGCATCGGCGTGAACTGGGGATCGCTCGACAGCGCCCTGCTCACCCGGATGATGGATGAGAATTCCCTGCTGCCCGAGCCCAAAGACGCCCGCGAAGTCACCATGGAAGCCATGGTCGTCAGCGCGCTGAACTCCGCCGCGCTCGCGGAAAAATACGGCCTGCGTCCCGACCAGATTATTCTCAGCGCGAAAGTCAGCGGCGTGCAGGACCTGATCGACGTCTACCGCTCGCTCGCCGCGCGCTGCAACTATCCGCTGCATCTCGGCCTGACCGAAGCCGGCATGGGCGCCAAGGGCATCGTCGCCTCCGCCGCCGCGCTGGGCGTGGTTCTGCAGGAAGGCATCGGCGACACGATCCGCGTCTCGCTCACACCCGCCCCCGGCGGCGACCGCACCGAAGAAGTCCGCGTCGGCCAGCAGATTCTGCAATCGCTCGGCATCCGCAGCTTCACTCCGCAAGTCACCGCCTGCCCCGGCTGCGGACGCACCACCAGCACCTTCTTCCAGGAAATGGCCGAGCAGATCCAGACCTACCTGCGCGAGCAGATGCCCGTCTGGAAAGACCGCTACACCGGCGTCGAAGAAATGAAAGTCGCCGTGATGGGCTGCGTGGTCAACGGCCCCGGCGAATCCAAGCACGCCAGCCTCGGCATCTCCCTGCCCGGCACCTTCGAAGAACCGAAAGCCCCGGTCTACGTCGATGGCCGCCTGTTCACCACGCTGAAGGGCGACAAGATCGTCGCCGAGTTCATCGCCATTCTGGATGAATACGTCGAGTCTCACTATGCGGCAAAGGTGGAAGTGGCTGCGAAGTAGGTTTGTTCTTTCACGCAGGGCCCCGGAGGCAAATGCACCCCACTCCGCCGAATCAGGACGCCGTGTGATTCACATGAACGGTGACTCAAGAAGCGGCTGAATCCTGAGCAGGACGTTCCGCACGACGCGGTCGCAACGTGCTCCCATAAATGAGAATACGCGTGTGCGACTGCCCTCGGCCCGGGCGTACAGTTCTTTGCGGAGCAGTGCGCGGCCGCGGTGCAAACGAACTTTTACGTTGTCGGTTAAATCGAGTGCAACTGCGGTCTCTGTCGTACTCATTTCTTCGATGTCGCGCATCATCAGCACGGTGCGGTAGCTTACCGGCAACGACAGGATGGCATCTTCCAACAGGTGTTCCATCTCAGTGTTGGAAGCCTGCTGCTCTGGACTATCGCCAATAGAGACCAGAATCCCTTCCGCTTCCTTTGGGGCCATGGCTTCAAACTCCTGCAAGCGGCTGCGGTCACGCACGCGGCCGAGCGCTTCATGCATAGCGATCTTGGTCAGCCAAGCCGCAAACCGGGAGCGCGCTGCGAACTGCCCAAGGTGTTCGTATGCGCGGACATACGTATCCTGCATGACGTCCTCAGCTTCAGCGTCGTTTCGCAAAATTGCCCTGGCCACGCGATACAGGCGCTGGTTGTAGCGGCGCATGATGATTTCGTAGAGTTCGGTTTCACCGGCAAGAACCCGCTCCACTATCTCTTCTTGAGTGGGGTCACGATGCTGTTGGCAACTCCCCACGACTGAAGCAGGCGGCATCTTGGTCCCGCCCTCTCTAATTTCCAGAGTGAAGCGCGCGGACAATCATTTAACAATTTCAAGACAACTGCAGGGAATCCCAACCTAACTTGCCCTACTCCAATGTCTCATACGACCGAAGCGGCCTTCGTTGGCGAGTCGCTGATTGGGAGAACAGCAATGTGGATGAGATCATGCGCAATTTGTAAGGCTCTCCTGAAAAAGCTCAGTTTGAGCGATTTCGTGCGCTGTCAGTGCGGATGGGAATGGCAGGGGCATTCCGACCGAAAGCGGAGTGCAACTCAGTAAAGATCATGTTGGAATATCAGAGGAGAAGGCAGGCAGACTGTGGCAAAAGTAATCGAGTTCTATATACCGAACAACTTCTGCAAGAAAGTGAAGTGGATTTCTCCGGAACTACGCGGAAAGATTGTCCAGTTCTCCCCGCCAGTTAAGAAATCGGCCTGAAAAACATGCCACAAGGCGTGGGTTGCTCACGCTCACTTCCCCTTGGCTTCTGGTTATCTCCAGATCAACAGCCTGCGATGCGGCCAGCAACTACCAACTCTTCCACAACCACGTCCCAACGAATCCTCCTACCCGGCGTGCACTCATTTCCAACCGGTGCTAAAGTACCTCAAACCGTCTCACCTCGAACACTCAACTGGGTTTGTCGTTAGCACGCGGTAGGAACGATTGCAACGCAGTGTCAACCGCTGATCAGCAAGCCCTCGTATCAACGCCTGACAGACACACAGGAGACGACCGATGGATACCATTACAGTGAAAGACGGCACGCAAATTTTCTACAAAGACTGGGGCACTGGCCAGCCTCTCTTTTTTCATCACGGTTGGCCGCTCTCTGCGGACGACTGGGATGGGCAGATGATGTTTTTCCTGGAGCGCGGCTACCGCGTCATCGCTCATGATCGCCGCGGACACGGCCGATCGACCCAGACAGTGACCGGAAACGACATGGACACCTACGCGGCGGATGTCGCCGAGTTGGTCGAGAAACTCAACCTGAGAGACGCGATCCACATCGGCCATTCCACCGGAGGCGGCGAGGTCGCGCGCTACGTTGCCCGCTACGGCAAGGGGCGCGTCGCAGCGGCGATACTCATCAGCTCGGTCCCGCCGGTCATGGTCAAGTCCGACAAAAACCCTGGCGGATTGCCGATCGAGGTCTTCGACCAGATTCGCCAAAACACTGCTTACAATCGACCGCAGTACTACCAGGATTTCACCCTTCCCTTCTACGGCTACAACCGTCCGGGCGCAAAGATTTCTCAAGGGATCCGAGACAATTGGTGGAGGCAGGGCATGATGGGCGGGATCAAGGCTCAGTACGACTGCATCAAGGCCTTCTCTGAAACAGACTTCACCGAAGACCTCAAACGAATCGATGTGCCCACGCTCGTGATGCACGGAGAAGATGACCAGATTGTTCCCTTCGCCGACTCTGGCCCGCTTTCAGCGAAGCTGCTGAAAAACTCGAAGACGAAATTCTATCCAGGCTACCCCCACGGGATGCCAACAACGCACGCGGCTCACATCAACGCTGACATCCTCGATTTCGTTAAGGGACTCAGCGCCGCAGCCGTACCTGCTGCGTAAAACTGAGTCGGGGCGAATTCCCTAAATCTCTTCAGAACACAATGGCCCACACATTCGCAGCACGCGAATATGTGGGCCAATACTTTCCTTGTTGCCAACCCTACATCGTCAACACCACCCGGAACTGCGCGTTGCCGCTCATCATTCTCGCGAACGCGTCAGCAGCTTTTTCGAGGGGATAAGTCTCGATCATGGGCCGCACGCCCGACAGTTCGGCGAAGTTCAGCGTGTCCTCGGAATCGGCGGGTGTTCCCGAAGCCCAGCCCTGAATTGTCCGACTTCCAAGGATGAGTTGTAGAGGCGTAACCTCGATGGGATCCGGGCCCGCACCGATCACCATGAGCTCACCGTTCGGCCCCAACCCGTCGATCAGTGCCGACATCGCCTTCGAGTTCGGCGCGGTCGCCAAAATCACCCGCGCTCCTCCCAGCTTCTGCAATGCCTCGGCCGCATTCGTCGCTTGGCTGTCGATATATGCAGTCGCTCCGAGTTTTTTTGCGAGCGCTCCATTTTCGGGGCCGCGCCCGATCGCTGCCACCTTGTAACCAAACTTGTTCGCGAATTGAATCCCGAGGTGGCCAAGTCCGCCGACCCCCTGCACGGCAACCAGGTCGCCTGGGAGCGCACCACTGTGCCGCAGCGCGTTGTAGGTGGTGATGCCGGCACACAGCAGGGGCGCCGCTTCGGTATCCTTAAGACCATCGGGGATCGCCACCAGAGCTTCCACGGGAGCCACCATGTATTGCTGGTATCCACCGTCATAGCTGATCCCGCAAACTTTCACGTTACGGCAATTGCGAAAATCCCCCCGCCGGCATTCCCGGCAGGTGTTGTCCTGGCCTCCGTGCCAACCGACGCCGACCCGCTGCCCCTTCTTCCACGCAGAAACCCCCGCGCCCACTTCATCAACAACTCCGGCGACTTCGTGCCCCGGAATACGGGGATACTCAATTCCAGGCCACAAGCCTTCTTTCGTGAGCACGTCGCTGTGGCAGACACCGCAGGCTTGCACCTTGATGCGCACCTGCCCTGCGCCGGGTGCCGGAATGGAGCGCTCGACGATTTCGAAATCGCCTCCGGGTTTAGAAATTTGCGCCACCTTATTTAGTGCGACTACTGGTTTTGCCGCTACTCTCAGCGTTGCCATGAACTCCTCCTATGATCTTTCGGCCGGGCTTTTGGTGGAAGATGGACGGGTATCTTTCTCTGTGGGTTGATTCCCTCAACTAGTGAAACGAGAGCGAACAGGGCGGAACAGCACTCGAAACCGGCAGCGCGGCCGGATTTATTTCGTGGGAATAAGTCTGCTCCTCGTCCGATGTTTCGGTCAACAGGGACTCGGAATGCACGACCCTGAGGACAATCCCCAACTTCCTGGGCTAGAACGGAAACACCATCCCCTTGTCCTTCAGCTTCTCGAATCGAGCCCCGCCGCACCACAAAAATACCCTGGGCGGCTAGGCCACCCAGGGTCGGTCTTACGCTCCGTCTTGTCTAGCGCAAGGTGTTCGTCAACGACGTAGCATGCGCATCGAGATCGCTCAGGGGTTTGAGTCCGAAACGCTCTTCGATCGTCTTGAGAATCGAAAGCGTGTCGTACTGCGTGTGATCCACGTAACCACGCTTGGCCAGCGGCCCGATGATGATTCCCGGAACCCGCGAACCGTCGCCCCAAATGCCGGTAACAGGCGGCGTCACATGATCCCAACGGCCGCCGTGTTCGTCATAGGTCACGATGATGAGCGTGTCTTCCCAATAGTCGCTATGCTTCACCGCGTTCACCAGATCAGCCACGTGCTGCTGACCCTGCAACAGGCCCGCGTAGCCGGGATGTTCGTTGTCCGGCCCCAGCGCCTTGATGAAGGCTACCGACGGCAGGCGCTCTTTCTTCAGATCCTGAAAGAAGTTGGTTTCATCTTGCAGGTGCGCCGCCGATACCGGATTACGCGCGCCGTTCTTGAACGGTGCGTAGTTGTCGTAGTAGGCGAAGGGTTGGTGGTGCCACTGGAACAGCGGATCGACTGGCGCGTTCGGAGGAACGACGCCGTGGTTGGCCGGATTGCTGACTGAGCTGGCCAGCGCATTGTCCCATCCGCCCGAGTACCACTTCCAGCTGACGTGCTTCGCGCTGAGGCGGTCGCCGATGTTCGGAATAAAGGGGCGGCTTGTATCGGATGGATCACTGTCATTCAAGGACGGCAACAACGCTGAGTTGACCGCCGAGAACGTCGGAACCAGGTTCACGGAGAAAATAGTATTCACGGCGTAGTTCTTGTCGAATGTCGCACCGGGAACGGTGAACGAAACACCGCCGATGGGGGTGACGTTGCCGTCGTGCACGATCTTTCCCGTGGTCGCATCGACTAGCAGTTGCCCGTCCGTGTCCAGAACCGCCTGCAGGGAGGCCGGCGCATTCGGATACACCGGAGCCGCCGCCGCAACCAGAAACTGATGGTTGAGGAATGATCCGCCAAACGACGCATGGAAGAAGTTATCCGCCATGGTGTACTTTTGAGCCAGCAATCCCTCGGGCATATTGGTCGCGTCGAAGTAACTCATGCTCAGGCCCGGGTTGTCGCTCCAGGCCACGAACCAGTCCATCGCGCCCCCGTTGATCTGAGACTGCTCCTGCCAGTAGCGATGAACCAGGTCACCCGTGGTGTCGTTAGGCTGCAGAGTCGAGTTCTTCAGGACGTCATACGGCAGCAGCGTGTTGAGTCCGGCGGCGAAGCGCGTGTCGATCTGCCCGTTGTTGATCGGCTGTGGCGGCGTGGTCAGCACCAGCGATCCGGACACCAGGCTGAACGGCTGCCCGATTTGCGCGCTGAGCGGTTGATCGAACCGGTCCGTCTGATTCAAAGATGCGGGAGAGGACTGTGCCAGCCCGTTCGCTCCCGGGAACAGCCCATACAAGGAGTCGAAGCTCCAGTTCTCTTGATAGATCACGACGATGTGCTTGACGCGGGTCAACTTGGAGACGCGACCGGGTCCTTCACCAAAAGCCTGCGCGCAGACTAGAAAAAGAGAAATAGCCAGCAAGCCGAAGCGCCACGGCGCCCGCCGCAAGCCCTGCGGTGCGGAGTACTTTTCCATGCAAATTCCTCCTGTGATTTTTGGGTAATTCGACCTGGGGTGAGTCGGTACGAGGAAGCCTATGGACGCGGTGTTACAGAAACATTTCGTGCATGTGAATATCCGGTTAAAACGGGTAAAAAATTTGTCGCCACCACCTCGCGTCTTGCATCTGGTTGAACCTACCGCACGCCCGAAGCCACCAGCGAATTTGGCGGACGATATTTTGCGCAACCAACGACTTCGTTGATCGTTCCTGATTCTCCGAACTGCCACGGTGGCGGTGCAGTCGAGCCTCAGTGCGCCGAGAGGGTGCTCGCTATAATGTCCGGCATGTACACGCCTCAGGCTGGAATCTTCGCTCTTGGAACGTCCTCTCATGCGTACCTTGAGTTCGACATTCTGGACCCGAAAAAATCCAAAACTTCGCGTCTACCATCTGCGCTATCCGTGAACCACGGACCACCACCGGAGGAGTCAACTTTGTGATCGGCTTTCGGCCTGAACTCTGGCGTGACATTGTCCCGGACGACACCCCTCCCGGCGTCGAGGGCTTTAACAGGGAGGTCCAGGGTACGGAAGGATTCGTTATGCCCAGCACGCAGCATGATGCGTTGGTATGGCTTTCCGGCAGTGCCTACGACGTTCTCTTCGACATGGCCCGCTCGGTCGTCCGCGATCTCGCAGGCCTAGCCTCATTGACGGAAGAGACTTCAAGCTGGTCTTACCAGCACGATCGGGACCTTACCGGCTTCATCGACGGCTCGGAGAATCCAACACTCCTCGAGGCTCCCGTGGCGGCTCTCTTGCCCGAAGGGGTTCCCGGTGCCGCCGGCTCAGTCCTGTTGCTGCAAAAGTGGAAGCACAAAGTAACCGAGTGGGAAGCGCTACCGATCGACCAGCAGGAACAGATCATGGGACGCACGAAGCTCGACAGCGTCGAACTCGAGAACAAGCCAGCCGGTTCCCATGTAGCGCGCACGGATCAGGACGAGTTTGGGCACATCTTTCGTCGCAACATGCCCTACGGAAACATCGAGGACCACGGCACTATGTTCGTGGGATTCAGCGCGGACCAGAAACGGCTTTCCAGAATGCTCGATAGCATGGCAGGCCTGATCAACGGGACGCGCGATGCCCTCACGCGCTTTACTCAGCCACTGACCGGCTCCTATTATTTCGTGCCTTCCGTCGAGAGTCTGCTGCGCGTACGGTAAAAGAAGCCTCTGGTCATTAGAGGACGGAATTTCGTGGTCAGTGTTCGGGTTGAATCCACCCCTCACGCCAGCAGCGACAAATTCGGGTCGGCGGCGTCATGGTCCGGATCAGCAAACTTCCTCAACTCCGGATAGGTATTCAGTAATTCCGGTGGAGCCTTCACGCGCTGGCCGCTGAGCATCGACTTCAACTCCAGGGCGTTCACTCCGGCGCGTCCCTGAAAATGATTGTTCGTGATGACGTACGTGGTCTCCGCCTTCTCTGCAACGGATTCAATCTTGTCTTTCCATCCGCCCAGCTCATCTTCGCTGTAAAGATAATTGTAGCGGTCATTGCGGTCGTCGCTGTTGAACCAGTCTTTGTAGTTGCGGCCATGCAGGCGCACATAGCCGAGGGGAGCGGTCACATGCTCGGTAGGCGCCAGCGAGCGGCCCAGTGTCGGCTGGTCAATATTGCAGAACGCGACGTTCTGCCCCGCAAATAAAGCCAGGGTGTCCGCATTGTCCCAGCTGTCGTGCCGCACTTCGACCACCCGCGGGTACTCGATGAACTGCCGCAGCAGCCGTTCCAGGTACTCGCGGTTCAGGCTGGTATTTTTGAACGACACCGGAAACTGGATCAGCAGCGCGCCCAGCCTCCCTTCTCCGGCAATCGCGTCCAAGCCTTCGCGGGCCTTCGCCTCGTCCTCGTCCGTCGGCCGGATCGACGCTGCCGAGGTCGGCTCCATCACCGCCATGGGCGAATGCGTAAAGGACCGGTGCAGCTTCGCGGTAAAAACGAAATTCGGATTCCACGCGACCTTGCGCACCCACAGACGCGCCAGCTCCGGACGAATATGTCCGTAGAACGAGGTGTTGATCTCGACCACGTCAAAGAAATGCGCGAGGTATTCCAGCGCATGCACCTTCTTGCGTTGGACTTCCGGCGGATAGAAAACGCCCTCCCAGTCCTTATAAGACCAGCCGGCCGTACCAATGCGAATGCGGGGCGCAGCTTTCATAGGAAATGGCGAAGTGGGCGGGGAGAGGCTTTGCCTCCGAGGGTAGCACAAACACACGACGGAAGAGCGATCGGGGCCCGATGGCAAGGGGCCGCCGCCCGCGCAAATACGGGAGTCGCCCATTCAGAAGAAATCCCTTGGACGTGCCGAAGGCAGTGACCGTCTCAGTCAAGATGCGCGCGGTCGAGAACGTCCGTGCAGCCGAGAACTCGAAGCCGGCAACTGAGAACTGCTATTTGAAATACATCCAAGCCGCAACAGCCACTAAAACCACCGCAAGGATCCAGAGGGACGAATCGCTCATTCCAGTTTTCTTGGCCATGGCTAATCTTAACCTGATCTGCCCTTTCCCAGAAATGATGAGAAGTACTCGAAAATGCCTGCCGAACCAAACTAGTCGAGAGCGTGAGAGCCGGATGATATCAGGTCCAACACGATCTCATACTGCCGCGCTCGGCAAAGATGTTACGTACATGGTTCGTATCTGGGCACGCCCTAAGGCGCGCCGTCCAAGGTTTCGAATAGATTGCCCCTTTTAAGCGCTGCCCTAATACAGCTCCAGCCCAATCCAGTACACCCCGCTGGGATACGTATCCGTCCGCGCGTAACAGGCCCCCACGGCCACGTTCTTGATAGCCCGATTCTCGATCACCTTGGTCGCGCTCGCCGGCAGAATTTCCGGATGCATGTTGGTATAGCTCACCATCGAATAGCGCTGCGCCAGTTCGTGCATCGACCGCGTACCCAGCCGGTCTTCCTGAGCCATCGAGCAGACTGCGGGACGCAAAGCGGCATCCGAAGCTCGCGTTAGCGCGGGCAAATGAGCGGCACGACGCGCGCGACTAATGGCGCCCAAGATCGCACTCTCCGTCTGCTCGGGCGTGTACGCCGGCAGGCTGTGTCCAAAGTCTTCTACTACATAGATCCGCCCCCCGCTGCGAAACACACCAAAGCCCACCACGTTGTAGTTGGTATCGAGCAGGTTCTCGCGGTGCGGCGGAGAGAGCATCAAGTGCTCATGCGCCCCATCAGCCGTGACGTCCAGCGCCACATTCTCACCAGCATGATCCAGGTGCAGCACGCTCGCCGCCGACAAACGGTGTGGAAGGGAGGGCTCGCCGTTCAACTGATGCGAAAGCTGCTGCTCATGCGCCATCGCCGCTGCATGCGCGCGTGCCGCCTGGATCAGTCCTTCATCGAATTCAAGGGGAGGGGCGCCGGCTTCGGCGCGGGACTTGTTCGCCATATCCAGTAATTGCTGCTCGGCCTGTTGATCGAAATCCGGGGAGGGCTGGGAATCCGAGGCAAAGGGACGATCAGGACTCTTGGAGGCCGCCGGTTTGACCTTGGCTTGTTCCGGCGATGCACCCGATCCGAGGACCAGCGCGACGGTAATCAGAGCACGCAGCATAGGACTTTTACCTACGCGCGCTGGACCCGCGGGGATGGGTCGATAGGGGAAGCGCTACAAATTTGCTTTCTTCACAGCCACTCTAGCTTCTAGAATCAGAGACACCTAATTACCAATGGCCATCGGACAAGGGACCGCTGTTCTTCTGGGTGTGCTGTTTGGCAGCGCGCTTGCTTGGTTTTGGCTGCGCGCCCGCAATGCCGCGCGGGACGCCCGTTTGGCCCTGACGGAAAAGGACTTACGCGTCGCCCGCGAAGACCTCGCCCGCCAGCAGGAGGCTCAGTCGCGCCTGCGGGAGCAAGCCGCCGGACTGCAATCCACGCTAGAGCACGAACGGAAGTCGTCGGTCGAAAAACTCGATCTGATCGATCGCGCCAGCGAAGAACTCCGCGAAGCCTTCCAGGCCCTCGCTTCCGAAGCCCTGAAAAGCAATAACCAGTCGTTTCTGCATCTCGCCAAAACCAGCCTCGAGCGATTTCAGAGCGAGGCCAAGGGCGATCTCGAGTCCCGCCAAAAGGCAGTCGAGAATCTGGTCGCCCCCATCAAGGACTCGCTCGACAAGGTTGACAGCCAGATTCAGCAGATCGAAAAAGACCGCAGCCAGGCTTATGGCGCGCTCACCGAGCAGGTGCAGTCGCTGATCGGAACGCAGAAAGCGCTGCAAGCAGAAACTGGCAATCTGGTGAAGGCTTTGCGCACGCCATCGGTTCGCGGCCGTTGGGGAGAAATCCAGTTGCGCCGCGTGGTCGAAATCGCCGGCATGCAGCCCTATTGCGATTTCGACGAACAAGTCACGGTCACGACCAGCGACGGCCGCCTCCGTCCCGACCTGATCGTGAAGCTGCCAGGCAATAAGAATATCGTAGTCGACGCCAAGACTCCGCTGCAGGCGTACCTCGAAGCCGTCGAAGCCACCGACGACGAAGTCCGCCGCGCCAAGGTCTGCGACCACGCGCGCCAGGTGCGCGATCACATGCGCGCCCTCGCCTCGAAATCCTACTGGGAACAATTCGAATCGACGCCCGAATTCGTTGTGATGTTCTTGCCCGGCGAAACCTTCTTCAGCGCCGCCCTGGAACAGGATCCGGCGCTCATTGAGCAAGGCGTAAGCCAGCGCGTGATCGTGGCCTCGCCCACCACGCTGATCGCCCTGCTGAAAGCCGTTGCCTACGGATGGAATCAGGAAAAGCTAGCCCGCAACGCGCAGCAGATCAGCATGCTCGGCAAGGAACTCCACGACCGCCTGCGCAGCATGTCCGTTCACATGGACAACCTGCGCAAAGGCCTCGACCGCGCCGTCGACGCCTACAACAAGGCCGCGGGCTCAATGGAAAGCCGCGTCATGGTCACAGCCCGCAAGTTCCCCGAACTGGGCGCGGCCATCACGGAAGAAATCCCCGAACTCAACCAGATCGAAACCACCACCCGCACCCTGTCGCTCGACTGGGGAGAGGAAGCCACCGAGGAATTGCCGTTCGCGCCGAAGAACGATTCTGACCCGGAAGAGTAGCGGACAAAAGAAGCTGCGCGGTACCCTTGCAGGCGAAAAGCAGCGCAATCAGGATTGGCTATTGCGTCAATTCGTGTAATCGGTTTTGTTTTATAGCGTTTGCGTAGTTGGCGAAATATCTCCATCTCACCAACTGCGCCCCCGGGAGAACGCCACCCCGGGTCAATGAGCGTCATCGTCTTATTTCGTCACCTACCCATCCATTTGGAGTTCAACAGTCGAACCCTCCTGGAAGAAGCCGAGCAAAACTGAATCGCAGGTTAGAAATGCACAAAAGAATCAATCCCGATCCAAAAGAGCGCACCTTCGAAGCAAAAAAGGGCGGGCCGGCTTGGAGAACGACTTCCAAGCCGCAGCCCGCCGGAACTGTGTTCGGGACCTAGTTTGACACCACAGGAACCACCTTGACGATCGTAAGGTTGCAATCACCGTCGGCATTCGCGCAATCCGCAGGATCCTCGCCCGCGACCCAGTAATTCGGACGCGTAGGCGTACCATCCTTGAATATCACGAAGTCGTGATCCCCCTGGCCACCGGTGGAGTCAACGCATTTTTGGTCGTTGAGTCCGAACAGCGAATAGGCGTAACACCCGTGCAATGGCAGCGTGGCATCTCCGCAGGGCGGATCACTGATATCTGGATCCGTACCGTCGGGGCAAGCCGGTTCACTGACGTCGCTGTAGTAGTAACCGAAATATCTTGTTGGCGTGAAGACAACGCTGGTACCCGTCGGGGTAGGGATCTGATCTTTGGTGACTGCAGTCCCGCTGAATAGCAAGTGCTTGGTCCCCACAATGCTGCCGGATGAATTGGTCTCAAACCAGCCAAAGTCATTGACTTCATCGGGATTCGCAGTCGCATTGAGATACAGAGTTGCCCTCAATCTCGTACCGGAGCTCCTAAAGTAGACCTTGTTGTCGCGTGCGCCGCCCGTGTCGTTCACTGAGTCATAGGAGTACGCCCAAAACGGCAGTGTCCCTGGAGCGAGCGCCCCACTGCCAATGCCCACGCAATCGCCGGTCGCGGTCATGCAGAACCCCGGGTTTTTGTCCGCGCCCATGCTATTCAAGCCATAACTGCCCGCGGCCGCCCACTGCAGGTCCCACCAAGGCGAGCCACTGTCATTGAGGTCGGGCTGGTTATTGCTGATGGCCGTCACCGTCCAGGTCTGCCAACCAGCTCCAGAGCTACCTATCAGAGTTTGAGCGTTAGAGGTTCCACATATCGTGACTGCGGCAATCGCAATCAATAGGATGAGACGTGTTCTGGGAGTCGTCATGGCGCATCCCTCCTTAAAGGATGTATGGGAGTGACAATCGAACCACGCGGGATAGTGTTGTTGGCATCTGCAACGTTTCAAGGTCCAACTCCGCGGTTGGACGAACAGAGACGTTCTCGGCCCTAAACCCCAGAGGAGTAACTGAGCAAGAGAAATAGACCAGGCGATCCATAATCCCAAGTTAGTGCTCATGGATACCTGTTCAAATGTGTCGATCTGTTTCTGCGATAGCTACAACACTGGTTCAGCATTCCTTCACAAAGCAGGAACGCTCTAGCTGGATAACTTTTCCTGAGTTACAGATGTTGCTGGGCCGGTGTGAAATGGGGCCGTGAGGAGCCGGCCTATTCGGCCGGGCGATCTGCTGTTACGAGTTGAGGGAAGCTAACATGGGGACTTTGTGCTGTCAACATCAAGATGGATGAAAAGCCGTATGGGACGGGCCATCTGAAGGGGAGTGCGTAGTTGGCTCGATATATCCCGTTCAGGTGGAAGCATCTCTAGCAGTCAAATGACGAGCGACTCCAAACGGTCGTGCTATTAAGCCTTAGTAACGGGAAACGCGCTTGGCAAAGAGAAATAATTCCGAGGGCCCGCGACCGTGTTCTTCTCCTGGGAATCTTCGCGAATAGGTAATTGTGGAAAACATCGCCATTGCACTCATCGACCCGGCTCGGTCAAAATTCTCAAACTCCTGGAATCCCCAACTTTGCGCTTGGCAGCATCGTGCGTTCCTCTACACTTCTGAGCATGAGAACGCGCTTCGCAGTTGTCCTGCTGATGCTCGCCTGTGCTGGCGCAGGGGCGCAGTCCGCGCCGCAAGCCTCGACATCGGGATCGGATTTTCTCGCGCCATTCCCACCTCATCATGTGATCGGCAACATCTACTTCGTGGGCAGCAAAAGTCTGGGCATCTATTTGGTCACGACTCCTCAAGGGCACATCCTGATCAACGCCGGCCTGGAAGATTCCGTTCCCATGATTCAGCAGAGCGTCGAGAAACTCGGGTTTCGATTTAACGACATCAACATTCTGCTGATCAGTCATGCGCATTACGACCACGACGCAGGCGCGCCCCGCATCAAGAAACTAACCGGCGCGAAGTACATGGTCATGGACGCCGACGTTCCGGTGGTCGAGTCGGGCGGCGAGAAAGACTTCTTCTACAGCCAGACTCCGGGGATGCGCTACCCGGCCACAAAAGTCGATCGCGTCCTGCACGACGGCGACACCGTGAGCCTGGGCGACACTGTGCTCACGGCCCACCTCACGCCCGGGCATACCAAAGGCTGTACCACATGGACGATGAAGGTGAACGAAGCCGGCAAAAGCTACGATGTGGTCATAGTGGGCAGCACTAACGTGAACGAAGGATACAAGCTGCTGAACAACGCCACGTATCCGCAGATCGCCAGTGACTACAAGAAGACGTTCGATGTACTGCGCTCGTTGCACTGCGACGTCTTTCTTGGCGCGCATGGCAGCTATTACGACCTGGAATCGAAATATCCTCGCATGACCCGAAACGCGAACCCGTTTATCGATCCGCAGGGCTACAAAGAATTTGTGGACGACCGCGAACAAGCATTTCAATCGGAACTGGCACGACAGCAATCTGCAACAAAGTAAGGCCCGCGAAGTTCATATGACGGCGTGCCTTCACGCGCCGTAACAGCGGGGTGCCCCGTTCAATCGCGCTCTCTGCGATTGGCCGGGAGAACGATGCCATCTGCCGATTCCTGATCCGTTCACCTATCCCCGACCCCGCTTCCAAGACGAGGCAGGTTTCGTATCAGGGCCGCCTTCAGGCACGCCGTAACAGCGCACCTCGATTGCAGATTTAGCCGCCGTCTCAGTTCTAAAATTTACCTAAACCTCGTAACCATTCCTCCGTCTAAACTCTGCCCCACAGGAGGCACTCTCGTATGAACTCACTCCGAATCTTCGCAGCCACGCTCATCCTCGCCGCCAGCGCGCTGGGCCAAGCCGCACAAACCACCGCACCCCCACCGCTAGCCCCGCCGGCCACTCCCACTCTCGCCTCCGCCATCGACCGCGAAATCACCGCGATCGAAAAACAAGTGCTCGACGCAGCCGAGGCCATGCCCGAAGACAAATTCAACTTCTCTCCCCAGAGCCTGAACCTTCCGGGCGCCAACTACAAAGGTGTGCGCACGTTCGCCGTGCAGGTAAAGCACATTGCGGCCTCCAACTATTTCATCTGGTCGGGCCTGACCGGCGACAAACTCCCCGCCAATCTGAAGGACGGCAACGGTCCAGAGGACATCAAGACGAAAGCCGAGGTCCTGGCGTTCCTCAAAGATTCCTTCGCCCTGGGTCACAAAGCGGCGGCCACCTTGACCACCGAGAACATGTTGCAGACGCCCGAGCACAGCAAGTCGACGCGTCTGCACCTCGCCACTTTCGGCGTGGCACACGCCTTCAATCACTACGGACAGATGGTGGAGTATTTGCGAATGAACGGAATCGTCCCGCCCGCCAGTCAGGGGAAGTGAGAACCGACGAAGCGATGTTCGGGAACGAGTGAGCAAAGATTGCTTTAGACACCTGAAACGGAGAGCTGCCTCTTCGCACAATGCTGTGAGTCCATTCTCCCAGCGGTTAGGAGGGGTCTATGCGTTGTTGCCTCGGAAATACTCTTCTGCTCGCCCTCGCTTCCACCGCGCCTTGCCAGTCCAAACCGTATGCGCCTGCGGTCAATCCTTCATCGGAGAATGTGGCCAGTTTCACGATCGAGGTCACGACGCCAGCGGCTCGGGCCGAAGCAAGGGCCGCTACAAAGGATCAGCCCGAGATCAAGCTGATCAATGGCAAGGCACTCATGCATCTCACGCCCGAATTCAACGCGCGGTCCATTGCGGCTCCGCAGAGCACTCTTTTACTTCTTCACTTTCCTGCTTCCACGGGCGCGGTGGGTTACTCGATTTATCCCCCCGGCATTGTTGAAACACTTCCAGGATTGTACTCACGCCCTGACAACGTGATTGGTGTGCTTCGCTGCATCAAACCAGGGAAGGCGACAATCTCCGTCAAGGGATTCTCGGCACGTGCGAAAGCCATTTCCCGTCTGTTCGGCGAGCAATCGGGCGCGTGGTCCGGGTACAGCATTGTGGGCGGGCCCTTCACTTCTATCTCGGGCTCCTGGACAGTTCCCACCGCTTTTGGGGATGCCGGAGACCATTCGATGGCGTGGATCGGTATCGACGGAGCTCGCGGAGTAAGTGACACTGTCATTCAAGTAGGAACGGGTTCGGACTATTCCTCGGGTTGGTTGGGCACGGGGCTTTTCGGCGGGCCCTCATACTACGCCTGGTGGGAAACATTTCCCGACAACGATGCCCAAGTCTTGTCGAATCCGGTGCAGCCCGGCGACAAGATGACGGCGATTATTTCCGCGAGTGGTGATCCCCAGCCCGGATCCCCCATGACTTGGCTCATTTTTCTTATGGACGAGACGCAGAATTGGACGTTCACGCAGAATGTGACTTACTCCGGACAATTGAAGACCGCCGAATGGATTGTCGAAGCGCCCGGGGAGTGTACCTTGTGGGTTTTTTGCTCCATCACTGACCTGGCGGACTACGGCTCGGTCTCGTTTGACGCGTTTGACTTCGTTAATAGCAATTCTCCATCTCTGAGCTCGGGTGATTCAGTGACGATGGTGCAAGGGGGTAAAACGGTTTCCACGCCTTCCGATCCAGATGGGGACCGGGATGGTTTTACGGTGATGTTTGGCGACCAGAAACCATTTCCGCCGGGCCCTCTCATCTCCACAGGCAGTCTGCCCGACGCATTTACGAACTTCCCGTATCAGGCGCAGTTTTTCGCCACCGGGGCTCCCGCTTTCCAGTGGACTTCGCCAGACCTCCCCTCATGGCTCACTCTGAATCCAGGTACTGGAGTCATCGCGGGAACGCCGGTGGATGCGGGAATCTTCCCGTTCCACATGGTGGCGCGTGACGCAACGAACCAACACGTTTCTTCTGAAATGCACCCCTTCCACGTGAGCGTGAGTGGCACGCCACCCCCTCCGGACTTCTCGCTCTCCGCGAGTCCGACGGAAGTTCACCTCATGTCGACGCCTGGCGGCTGTATCGGTTCCAGCACCATCACAGTCAATTCGCTTTTTGGCTTCAGTGACGCGGTACAGCTCAGCGCGTCGGGTGCGGGGGTGACTTCGGCGCAATTCAGTCCTTCCTCGACCCATTCAACATCGCACCTTACTATGCATTCCACGCTTTGCCATGGCAACCTCGACGACCATGTCGCCATCACGGGATCTTCTGGTCCGCTCACACATTCCGTTGTGATTGACCTGGTCCCCCAGATAATTGTGGGGCCATGCGATACACCGCAGGGTGCGCATTTGAAGTTCTGTAATCCGGCACCGTGAAAGGTAGTATGCATGTCCTTGATCAAGGTGGGTAGGCGCACTTGACTCGCTTGATTCAACCGTTGACTGCACAGAGATTGGAAGTTCGTCTTCCGCCCGAGTAGCCTGCTGACCATGAATCCTACGCGACTGAGTGGAATGCTTGCTCTGTTCGTGTCGGCGCCGGAACTGGTCTATCGGGCGCACTCGGACCGAGCATGCTCGTAGAAATCGGACAGGTGCAGGCACTCTTCCGCTATCCCGTGAAGTCCATGGGCGGCGAACCACTCGACGAAGCCAACCTGGGCTGGCACGGCCTCGAGGGTGACAGGCGCATGGCATTCCGGCGCCTTGACGACCGCAGTGAGTTCCCGTGGCTCACAGCAAGCAAGCTCCCCGACCTGGTCCGGTTTGCTCCACACCGCGAAAACGGTGCCCAAGGCGACCTCCTTACGCACATTCGCTCGCCCGATGGCGAAGCACTGCCAGTCTTCGGGGAAGCACTGGCCGAAGAGGTCGGACGTCGGTACGGTGCTCCGGTGCAGTTGATGCAGTTGAAGCACGGTATCTTCGACGAAGCGAGCATCTCCGTGATCGCGCTCGATACGGTGGACGAGATCAGTCGATTAGCAGCGCAGACCTCGGACGTGCGCCGATTTCGCCCGAATGTTGTGGTTCGTGCACTGCGAGCGCTTCCCTTCCAGGAGGACGCATGGGTGGGTGGCGTGCTCTCATTCGGCCAGGGCGACGACTCCCCTGCCGTCACCGTCACGCAGCGCGACATACGTTGCTCGATGCTCAACCTTGATCCCGACTCAGCACATCCGGCGCCAGAAATGCTGAAGGCCGTCGTCCGTGTGCACGAGAACACCGCAGGCGTCTACGGCACGGTCACCCGCATCGGCCGACTGGCGGTCGGACAGACCATATTTCTCCGCGCAGCGACCGAGAAAAAGTAAAGCAGCGCTACCCAAAGCGGCAGTCATCCCGCGCAGTTTATCGACCCACAGAAAAGCCGGCCCGCTTCCGTAGAAGCAGGCCGGTGGTTTTGCGAAAAACACTCGCGTTACTCGTGTCCCACGAAGTTTCCATTCACGTTGATGTTATCGAGCACGACCATTCCGCCGTCGTCGTCCCTGTGCCTCTGTGGTTGATCTTCGCGGTGGCGGGAAAGAGCGCGTGAGAATCTAGCTGGCGCGCTCCTTGGCGAGTTTACGCGCAGACTCGGGCAAGACTTCCCACACTCCATCAAAGTTGATGAAGTAGGGCTCTACCGAGATGTCGGGGAAATGCTTGGTCAACAACTGTGCCGCGCGCTGCAATTCGCTGCGATGATGCTCGGCTTCGGCAGCTCGGTCGCCCTTGAAATGCGCGAGGCCTCCGTAGGTCGCGCAGTCGGAATGGCTCATCACCAGCACGCGCTTGGTCTGGTGCAGGCGAATCGACATGCGCACCTGCTCGAGAATAAAGTCCTCCTCGAAGTCGTTGCGCGGGGAGGCCAGCGTCTTGGCGCCTCCGGCCACGACGATCATGTCAGGCCGCTCAATGTTCTGCTTGCGAAGAAACTTCCGCACCGCCTGATTGATGCGGTGATCGAAACAACACAGCACAGCCGCATCGGCCACGTACGCATCGGCGGGAGAATCGAAATGGAAAATCTTGCGCAATCGGCACCCCAGGTCATTGTAACGTGGAGATCTCCGACTTTCGTCGCTACAAGATCCCGTGACCTGTCACCCGGACCTAACACCTAAGACCCAAGACCTAACACCTGTTCCCCTGTGACCCCCAGCACGTGTCAAGCCCCCTACAGATCACAAATCACATCCATCTCCATCAAGCCACGCGAAATATAAATTCCGCTAACGTGGCACAAGTACCCTATGCAATTTGCTACTCTAAAATCAAGGGACCAGAGAGGGAAACGTTCCGCGTGTCCTAGGCAGAACCGCGCGGACGCTTGCCGGCGACCACGCCGGACATCTGAGCGGGCAGGGGCCCGGCCTTCGAGGCGGTTGCCCGCAGCGGGAGTGATCACTCCACATCGCTTTTAAGCGATGATAAACAGCAAGGTGAAAGCAAGATTGGAGCACAAAAGAGTGCGGGAAAAAACAGCGAATAACTGAGCCGAGTCGGACAAGAGTGTCCGACCCACAAAGATCCGTGTGGGGCGGACACTCCTGTCCGCCAACGGCTGGTAACACGCGACGCGGCCCGTGACGTCACTCGCCATCACTTCATGCGATTAGCAGGCCTCCGGCGAAGACTCCTAGCCTGGTCCGGAAGCCTCCCGGCAAAGCTCTCCGATACCGAAACATCACGCTCCCCGCTTCGCCTTCAACTCTCCCAGCAACTGCTCGATGCGATCCTCTTTCTCGAGCGCCGCGAGGCGGTCTTCGACGTTGTCGACCGCGATCTCGGCCTTGGCCTGGCTGACAGCTTCCGCGCGCACCACTTTATGTTTCATGCGATCGAACGCTGCGGCTTTCGATCCGTCGCCGATGTTGATGCGGGCATCGCTGGCTTTGCCGACGGCGCGGGCGCGGCGATGCTGTGCGATCAGCAGATCGGCTTTGGCCTGCGCTTCGGCGAGCTTCTGATCGAGCTGGCGCAGCGCCGTCTTCAGATTCTCGACCTGCGCTTTCTGATCCGCGACCTGCTGCCCGAAGCTGCCGCACATGTCGCGATAACTTTCGACGCGCAACAGCGCCGCGCGCGCCAGGTCGTCCTGCTTCTTGTCGACGGCGAGTTCGGCCTTGCGCATCCATTCCGCGACTTTGTCTTCATTCTCTTTCTGCTTCTTCTCCAGCAGGTGCTGGTCCGCAATGGCGATCGCCACCTGCGTCTTCACCTGCAAGAGTTGGTTTTGCATGTCGAGGATGACTTGCTTGATCATCTTCTCGGGCTCTTCGGCCTTGTCGATCAGGTCGTTGAGATTGGCTCGGACAAGTGTCGAAACTCGCTCCAGTAATGCCATGACTCCACCTCGGTTCTTGATTCGGTTCTTAGTTCTTAGTTCTCAGTTCTCGGTTCTCAGTTTTGGCTATCAGCTATCAGCCATCAGCTATCAGTTGGGAGGTGCTCCCTCGCTTCGCACTCGGGACATTTCTTGCGGCCCAACGACGTACCGGCCGCAAGGCCTACGAAGATTCCGGCGACGAGCCACACAGCAACGTGACCGGAGAGAATCGCCGCCAGCGTGCCGATCGCGATTCCGATCACGATGCTGAGGCTCAGGTGTTTGGATTTGCGTTCGGTCTCCATACGCTGACTCCCTCTTGTTCTTGCGCATGTTGAAGGGCCGAGTCCCACCGACTGCGAGGGCAGGATGCCCTCGCGACTGCCGGCTACAAGTTCACTTGCCGTTGCCAGCAGGCTTCTCGGCCTTGTCGCCGATCTGGCGGACTTTGCCGAGCAGCTCGCGGACATCCATGCCCGAGAGCGTCTCGAACAACGCCGGCACCTGCGCAGCCATCTTGGCGATGTCACCGGTGATCTTGCTCATCCCGGCGGCGTCACCGTTGCCGGTCGAGACGATGGTGATCTTGTCGACGTTGGCCAGCGGACTGGCCAGCGCGCGCACCACTTCCGGCATGCTGGTAATGAGTTTGTCGACCACCGCGGCCTGGTTGTATTCCTGGAAGGCTTCAGCCTTCACGTTCATGGCTTTCGCCTCGGCCTCGCCCTTCTTGAAGATGATCTCGGCTTCGGCCTCGCCCTGCTGACGGATCGACGACGCGTGACCTTCCGCTTCCGCCATGAGGCGCTGCTTCTCGGCCTGGGCGATAGTCTCGATGCGTTGACGCTCGATCTCGGCCTGCTTCAACACGGTCGCGATCAGTTCCTTCTCGCGACGATTGATTTCAGCCTCCTGCACCTTGACCTGTCCTTCTTTCTCGACCTGCTGCACGCGCACGCTCTCGGCAATCACCTGCTGCTGCATGATGTTTGCCTGGATGTCGTACGCCTTGTCGGCCTGCGCCTGCTGCTTCTTGGTGACTTCGAGATATTGCGCTCTCTTGATCTCGAGGTCGCGTTGCGCTTCAGCCTGCTTGGCCTGCGACAACGTTTCTGCCAGCACGCGTTCCTGGTCGGCCTGCGCTCTCGCGACCGCGGATTCGCGCTGCGCGAGCGCGCGCTTGATAGCCGTATCGCGATCGGCTTCGGCGGTGGCCACGTCGGCATCACGCTTGATGCGGGCGATATCAGGCCGGCCCATGTTGGAGATGTACTCGTTCTTGTCGCGGACTTCCTTGATGGTGAACGAGATGACTTCGAGCCCCATCTTGCTCATATCGTCGGCGCAAGTGGCGCGCATGCGATCGCCGACCATCTCGGGCTGCTTCACGATTTCTTCCACCGTGAGCTGACCGATGATGCCGCGCAGGTGGCCTTCCATCACCAACCGGATCAGGCCTTCGCGTTCCTGGTCGGCCTTGGTAAGGAACTGCTCCGAAGCGGTGAGGATCGATTCGACATCCGACTTCACCTTGATCTGCGCGACGGCTTCGACCGTCACGGCGACGCCTTGCTTGGTGTACAGATCCTGTTGCGGCGCTACGTCAAACGACATCAGCTCGAGCGAAAGTTCGCGGCATACCTGCACCATCGGCCATACGATAATGCCGTGGCCTTTGACCACCCGCGTTCCGCCGACGCCGTAAACGATGAGCGCCTCATGCGGGCCTGCCTTGCGATAGAGCCTGGCCAGAAAACTGAACAGGAACATGATGACCAGGACACCCAACCCAACCACGACCCATATTTCAGTGGAAATTCCGAACGTCATATCTCCTCCTATCCCAATTCAAACCGAACTGTCCGCTACGTGTGTGCGGAGTGTTTCATCCTGTCCAGGTCGCGCACGGTGCGCGCCGGATCATTGGTCCCCAAAAAGACTTCGCCATCGAGCGTCGTGATGTGCACGACGTCGTTTCCCCACACGTACGCGCGGGTCCTGCCCACGCCGCGAATTCCGTAGCCGCGCAACGCCATCCACTTCTCGGGCCGATAGTCGGCGATCTGCGCTTGCGGAATAGAGCGCAAGCGGTAGCCGAGCGTGCTGATCTCGAGGCCCGCGGGCGTGAAGCGATAGTGAAATCCGCTCCAGGTGTGGGCCGCGATCAGCAGAAAGAATGCCGACGACAGCGCCATGCCGATGCGAGCGCCGCGCAGCGGGATTGCATACGCTGCCGCCAACTCGATGATTGCAATCACCAGGAACAGGACGGCAAACGGTCGCGAGCCATGCGACTCTTCGGCCAGCGTCGGTGTTTCCGGGAGCGCGGCGCCGCGTTGCGCGCGCAGATAGATGATGGTGAATACGACAATGGCCAGCGGGACGCCCAGCAACACGGGCGCAATCGGAACCGGAGCACCCGTGAGGTTGTATTCGATGATGCCGTTGTTCACGTAGAAAAGCCCCGCCAGGATCACGTAGAAAAATCAACCAGGATCGCGATGGACGACTTATCGATGGCTGTCTTCTGTCGCATGATCGCGAGGGCGATCGCTGTGAAGATAACCAGCACGAACGCGGTTACGCCCAGCGCGTAGTAAAGAGCGGTCGCGCGCGACATCCATCCGTTGGGCTGGCCGTTGGCGGCGAAGTGCGTCACGACGGCAGCGGGGAGTGCGTTCCAGGATTGCGCGTAGCGCAACGCGGTGAGTGGAAGGGCCAGCCACATCAGCGCGGTCAGGATTGTGAAGAGTCTGCGATTCATAGTGGCCCCCAGGGGCTAAAGCCCCGGCTTCCGTTTGGTCGTTTCGGCACGACTAAAGTCGTGCCCTTCCCTTTCGTGGCCCGCGTTCAGCGCCTGCGGTCCGTTCAGCGCCTAAAGGCGCTCTGGTTTCGTCCCAGTTACGGCGCGCCCGAAGGCGCGCCGTGATACGAATCTCCCTGTTGCCGACGGGCGGGAACGCCCGTCGCTCCAGGCGGCCGATAGGTCGATCGGCTATGGTGCAGTGCTTTCCGCTTGCGTTTCTTCGCCGGACATTTCTGTCCAGGGGCGGACGTAGGCGATGCCCCGATCGTAGCGTGTCACTACGACTTCAACTCCTTTCGCGATCGCGGCGCCTGATTCGCTGCGGGCTCCGCAGACTCGGCGCGTGCCGGCCTGCGAGTAGATCAGTTCTCCCGTACCGCCTTCGCGGATGGAGATCGACATGCGTCCCAGGACGCCGACCATTTCATAGTCCGCCGGATCCATGTCTTCCTCCTCCGAGGTGAGCACCTTGCTCAGGAACAGGAACACGATGCCGCCGCCGATCAAGCCGCTGGCCAGCGCGATACCCAGCCCTAACACGAACCACAGGCTCGAGTAACGCGTCAGCAGGTAGCCGGTGCCGCCGAACCACGCCAGAAACGCCGTCAGCGTGACGAAGTTAAGCGGCGAGACGGATGCTCCTCTTACAGCGCGCAGCGGTCCTCGCACGCCCGTGCTGCCTGCTGAGCCTTGCGCTGCCGCTGCTCCCGCGTGTACCGGCGCATGTCCGGCAACCGGTGCGTGTGCGACGTGTCCGCCGAAGTGCAGGTGTCCGCCATGCCAATGCGGAAAGTGAAAATGCCAGTTCGTGCCTCCGCTGAGAAACGAGATCAGGCTGAAGGCGAATCCGACTACGAAACAGATCAGATAGAAGTTCGCCCACGTCATTGCACTCGCCTCCCTTCCACCGACTTGCGGCTGCGATGATTGCGCAGCGCATCGGGATCCAAAGCCTCGAGCAAACGCTCGGCCAGGCCGGGCGTATCGAGAATCGCACCCAGCAGCAGAAAGCAGCTGCGCGTGTCCTTGTGGCGTGCGCACTTGATGAGCACATCGCTTACCACGCGATCGCTCACGAAGCGTTCCGAGCCCTGCAGCAGCCATACATCAAGCTTGCCTTCGGTCGTGCGCAAATCGCTGGTCAGTTCGGTGTGGTAGCCGTCGGGGTCATCCACGAGGAAGCCCGGATGCACCTTGAAGAACTTCGCCAACAACGTGCGCGACGACTGCGTCATGTGACGACGCGAGCCGCGCTCAATTTGCGAGAGGTACGACTGGCTGATGCTCTTGCCGGTCTCGTCCTTCACGGCGCGCACAATCTCTTGTTGCGTCATGGGACGTCCCAACTCGCGCAACGAGCCTTCGACTTCGCGCAGGTAGCGGATTTTTTCGCCGAGTGTCATATCTCAAATCGCTATGTTTATATTGCAATTTGTAATGTATTGTCAAGGACCGGATCAGGCGTGTTTTCAACGAGTTCCGCCCGAGAGTTTTGGCCTTACGGAACGGCTTCCCTGGGCCCGCCCTTCACCGCACGAGGTTCGACACGGAGCTGTGAGCATTGACCTTGCCCTGCGATTGCGTCTGCCGATAAGCAGTGGATATGCAGGATGTCGTCATGAAAGCCAAAGCAGAACAGTCGCTCGTAATCTATCAGCCCGCTACGCGCCAGCAACTTCACCACGAAACGCGAAATGACTGAACACGACCACGGTGCGCAGTCGGCGTGGCGACGGCAAGTGGGGAAGCAGTTGGCGTAGGCCGCACACGTACTGCAAAAGAAGTTGCACGGCCGTGTGGAAGCGCCGGCGCGGTGTGTCGAGGGAACGATCGCGACTGAACGCGTCCACGGATCGAGGCGGCCGGCGCCGACAAGTGGGCGAGGCCGCGGCGGAGGACCGCTCACGAGCGAAAAGTTCAGGGCCGTGAGATAGCGCGGGAGCCCTGCGATGGGCGAACGTAGGTAGCGAAGTCGTGATACTCGCGCGCGTGCAACTGAGTTCAGCGCCGGAAATTGGCGAGCGTGCGGCGTCCTGAAGGGACGCGTCAAAGGCCTGCCGGATTTCAACCGTCCCTACGGGACGGCGATTCGAATATCGGCCGATTCCCGCCACTGAAGTGGCGGGCTATTTTTAGCTGCCCTCCGGGCAGGCAGCGTACGGGCCCACGCTGAACAGTTCTGCGGCTTGAGTGCCTTAGCGCGGGGCGTTAAGACTCGTCCTACAACACCTCGAAGTGCTCGACTTTGGGCTCGCGATCCAGCAGGAATTTTTCGTCTTCCGGATAGTAGACGGCCTTTTCGTAATCTTCTCCGGCGAAGGCTTTGATCGCGTCCCAGGATTCCCAGAGCGTGAGCAGGAAGAATTCGCATTTGCCGTCGAAGATGCGGCGCAGGGTGTGGACGCCGCGGTTACCGGGCGTGTCGGCGTACTCCTTCAGGCCGGTTTTCTGCAGGTACTCGTAGTAGATGTCTTTGTCGGATTCGCGGACGGTGCCGCGCCAGATGCGTGCGATCATTTTGCATCCTCCACGTTCGTAGATGGGTTGCCGGTGCCCAGCGATTCTGAAGTTGAGTGCAATCTCATCTGGTAAACCGTAGGGAACACTTCTCCGGAAGCGTCGGTTCGCACAAAACTCCGGACTAACTCCGAGCGGGAAAAATGTCCGAAGCTGAGAAGACGAATCAGTTCATTCTTCGAAAAGCTTTCCCAGTTGTGCCTTCGATTCCAGGGAAAGCAAGTCGCCTCGACCACCGTACCGCACAGGCCTTCGTGGATCCCAGCCTCGATCTGCGTGCGCAGCCAGCGAAGGTAGAGCAGCTTGCTTTCGAGCAGGTCGCGGGGATTTTCGCGGAACACGACTCCGCGAACGGAAGGAATATCAGCGCGCATCGTGTGGATGTGGCCGTGCCCTTCGACCAGCACGTCGATCGGCAACGCGAGCAGACGCTCGAGGGTATCGATCCATCGCAAACTGTCCACATCTGGATTAGGCGTGGCGAAGTAGCTGCCCATGAAGGCGTCGCCGGCGATCAGAACTTTTTCGACGCGGTCGTACAGCACGATGTGGTCGTCACAATGTCCGGGAGCCCAGAGCACCTCGAGTTCACCATGGGCGGTCTTCAAGCGGTCCCCGAGAATCTGGAAATCGCTCTCGAGCGCGTCCGGTTGTCCGATGATGGCCGCGCGAACCCACGGCAGGCGCCAAGGGGACTGCAATAACTTGGCCGTCGCGGCGGACACATAGAGGGGGACGGACAGCCGGCGCATCGCCCAGCTCAAGTTGCCAACGTGTTCTTCGTGGTGATGAGTGGCGACGACGCATTGAATCGCGCCGGAGGGTAGTCTCCCCAGATGCCGGGTGAGCGAACGGCGCATGCGAGGAGAACCGGGATCGATCAGCACCCCGTCATAGATGATGGCGGTAAAGAGTTCGCCGAACAGCAATGGGACAACATCGGGCGGAATTCCGCCGAGAAATGCGATGGACAACTTGCCGCCCAAGAAATCGAAGCGCCGGCGGAAGGTGCGGAGATGCGTGACCACCTGACCACCGAGTTCACGCGCTCCCGCACCCACGATCAGGGGCATGCGCAAGAGCAACCCGACGAAGTAGCAGCTCCAGAAGGTGGCGAAGAAGGTCTTGCGGCGCACCTGCTCGGGACGCGCGACGCGGCAGGCGCCACCGCGGCACTTGCTGATGGCATAGCGATTGCGCGCGATAAACCGATAGCCAGCGATGCCAATCCAGCGGAAAGGCGGCATGCGGCCCAGCCAACCGATCAAGAAAGTAGGCGGAAACAATCGTGCCAGTACGGCAACTGCATCCCAGCCACAGTACACCTGTCCGCATGGGGAGATTACGTGCAGTTCTCGCAGACAGTCGTCGAGTTTGAGATCGGGATGGACCTGGGCAAGGGTCTCCGCATCAATGGGAAGAGCGGCGACCTGGTCCTTACGGTCAAGCAGACGAAGCCAGGAAACAAACGCTTGGCAAATTTCGCACTGGCCGTCGTAGATGGCGACGTGGCGGGCGGCAGAGGGTGGATCGGCAGATACATCCCGCACGGCAACCTGCGATGCAGTCCGTACGACGGCTTCTGGCGGAGTCGCCATGAGAGATGGGAACGGGTCGATTGTGTCAGAAAGAGGTGGCTCGTTCCAGAGATTTTGATGGTTGCCGCCACGGGTGAGGCTGAGGCATAGACATTGACGTTGTTTCCGGCGCCACACGCACCGACGGCTCGTCGAGCTGATTCATGTTTTCTTTCTTCCAGCGCATGGCGGCGGTGATGCGGGTGCGGCCGCTGGGGTGGTCGTAGAACACGAATTCCTCGAGGGGACCCGGATCGAGTTTGCGGTACTCGCCGAGTTTCAGATCGACCGCGGCCTCGCCATCGGGTTGGCGGGCGGCGTTCAGTCCGAAGATATCGGCTTCGTACTCTTCGGTGCGCGTCCAGGTGTTGCCGATGGGCGTGATCACGAAGAAGAAAATCGACAGCAACAGTGCGGCTAGCGGAAGAACGGCCACGTCGGTGATGCCGGAGATTCCCCAGCGTTCGCCCCAGCGGGCGAGAGACCAGTTCAAGCTCCAGTTCAGGAAGGCAAAGCCGGCGAGAAGCACGAGCGTATAGAAGATGATGCTCTTGAAAATGTGGTTCAGAACGTAGTGGCCCATCTCGTGGCCCATGGTGGTCATGATCTCTTCGGGGGTGCAGCGCAGCAGCAAGTTGTCGTTGAGGGAGATGCGCTGGGTTTTGCCGAATCCGCTGACGTTCGCGCTCACGCGATTCGACTGGCGGGACTCGTCGACTTCGTACACGTCGGTCGCAGGGATTCCGTTGGCGCGCGCCATGCTGAGGATGTGATCCTTGATCCTCGCGTTCTTCAACGGGACATAGGTGTTGAACAGGGGCGCGATGTACACCGGAGCAATGAGTACGAGCACGACCAGCAGCAGGACGCTGGCGAGCGCTCCCCACACCCACCAGTTCTTGCCGAGGCGGCGCACGATCGCGAACAGGATCATGATGGCAATCGCGCCGAGGATGACACTGACGGCGAAGCCGACCAGTTGATCGCGCAGCCACGATCCGAAAGTTTGCGTGGAGAGTCCGTATTGATGTTCGCGGAAGAAGCCTTCGTACACGCTCATGGGAAATTGCAGGAGGAACGTGATGAGAATGAACGGCAGAGCATAGAGGAGAGTCTGCAGATGGATACTGCCGACGGTGCGCGCCACCCAATCGCGGATGTGGGCCGAGAGACGGGTCCGTAACATGAAGAACATGATGGCGGAGAACAGAAGGAAGTCCCAGAGTTGCAGCCAGTAGCCGCCTTCGAAGTAGGAGTCGGAGCGGGCCTTCTTGTCGGCTGGGATGGTGGCGAGCCAGGCGTCGGTGGCGGCCTTAACGTCGAAGTTCGGGGTGGCGCGGGCGGCGGCGGGGATGTTGAGGGTGGTGGGCGGCGTGGTTTCGGCGCGGGAGATTGCAGAGAGACAGATTGCCAGAAAGACGAAACAGATGAGGTGGCGGGGAGTCATCGATGCTCCGGGGATTGGAGTGTGTGTCCGAAAAGCGGTAACGATAGCACAGTGGGGTTAGGGGATTGTTGTCTGTGGAGGAAATCCCATAATCGCGGCAGCAAGGGAATCCCATCCTAAGCGCAAAGAGCGCGCTTAGGATGGGGCACCCTCGTGACGAGGAATTTCCGCGGTCTCATGGAACCAAATAAGAACGCCCTCGCGATACGAGGGCGTTTCGTCGCCTTGCACTGCAGGCCGATTACTGTTTACGGCCGTTGTGTTTCTTGTTGTAGATCTGGTTTGAGACGTGGTTCTGCTGACGGTTGACCTGGGCGCGCTCCTGCTGCGTCAGTTTGCCACCGTTGGCGGCGCGGTCGTTGCGGACTTCGCGATTGATGCCCGCTTCTTTGCGCTCGAGGTTCGAAGCTTCGCCAGCGGTCAACTGGCCGCTCTTGATACCCTGCGCGATGCGGTCCTGCTGATTTTCAGCTCGCTTGCCAACTTCGCTCTTGGGATTCGTGTTCTGCGTTTGTGCATCGTGCTTCTGGTTGTAGATCTGCTTTGAGAGCTGGTTCTGCTGTTGGTTGAGAACTTTGCGATCGGCGCCGGTGAGCTTGCCGTTGTCCTCGCTGCGCATCAGCTTTTCTTCTTTATTGAGATTCGATTCCTTCTTCTCAAGATTGGCGGTCTCGCCGGCGGTAAGTTGTCCGTCGGCCACGCCGTTGGCGATGCGGTCCTGCTGGTTCTCTTTGCGTTGGTTGATCTGCGCGACTGCGGGCAACAACAGGGCTGCCAGAGTAGCGCCGCACAATACGATGCGGGTATTGATCTTCATGGATATCTCCTCTGTCGCTTTTGAACTGCTGCAGCCCTCCGGCCGCTCAGGGGATTGAACACAGGGGTTGCGGGATTGTTGCGGTGCGGAGGAAATGTCTGGAAATAGGAAGGATAGGAAGGTAACAGGTTACCGCCATGATCAGGAAGGTCCGCATTACTGACTTAATACTTGCCGCAGGTCAGACCGAGTGATACTTAAAACGTGCGCCCTTCGCCGGAAAGGTATGGCCATGAGAGTCCTGGCGGCGATCGCACTTTTGAGTATTGCTCTTCTTTCTGCGAGTTCCCCGAATTCCGAGGCGCCCACCGGATTCGACAATAAAAGCAACGGCATGGTGGATGACGCCACCCATCAAGCGGACCAAGTAAAATTCGACGACACCGAAACCATTGCGGACGGCCTTGGGCCGATCTACAACGCGCAATCGTGCCGCGAGTGCCATCAAAATCCAACGTCAGGCGGAACCAGCCAGGTCGCGGAATTGCGTGTGGGACACGAAGGGGCCGACCACGTCTTTCAGAATCCGGAAATCCCGATCGCACACGGCGCCGAGGTCATCAAAGGGCGCACACTGGTGAATGATCGCTCGATCTGCCCGAGCGGCGCGTTCCCCGATACAGAAATTCAGGAGCATGTCCCTGACAGCGAGAACATTCGCACGACCAGAATGTCTTTGGGGCTGCTGGGAGACGGGTTCGTGGAGGCGGTACCCGATGCGACGCTGGTTGAACTGGCTCGTAAACAATGCACGGAGTCGCATCGCAAAATCTGTGGACAAGCGATTTATGTACCTATCGTCGAGGCGCCCGGAGAGACCGGCATTGGCCGCTTCGGCTGGAAGGATCAGCACGCCAGTCTGCTGTCATTCTCTGGAGATGCCTACCTGAACGAGATGGGCATCACCACCCGCCTGTTTCCTGACGAGTTCACGAAACTTTGCAACACCGCTCCCGAGCCCAACGACGCCGCTGGGCCTGATGGACTCGACGATGTTGACCACTTTGCCCGGTTCATACGCGCCTCCAAGGCGCCCGCTCGCGACGCGAAGCTGGCGGCGAGCGAGCCATCGCAAAAGGGGGCCAAGCTGTTTGACAAGATTGGCTGCTCCACGTGCCACGTTGCCACCATGACCACGGCTTCAGCGGGCACAAAGATCAACGGTGGCACCTACACTATTCCCGACGCGTTGGGAGGAAAGACCTTTTACCCATACTCGGATTTTCTGATGCACAACGTTGGGACGGGTGACGGGATTGTGGTTCCGATGATCGAGCATTATGGACAGAAGATGTATTCGATCCAGTGGAAGAATTTCTCGCCGCAAAGTTTTCACAACGCCCAATTCAAATTGCGGACGGCGCCGCTGTGGGGTGTTCGTTTTCGAAACCGCTTGATGCACGATGGCGAATCAACGACCTTGCGAGATGCGATCCGCAGGCATAAGAGGGAGGCCCGTGATTCGGCTCGGCGCTTTGAAAGGTTGTCGGCTGCGGAGAAGCAGGCTTTGTTGGAGTTTCTGAGCTCGCTTTAGGGTGAGAAAACTGACGCACAGCTATCTCCGTCCCACGCGCTGCCGTTCGTCCTACATGATTCATAACTCCAGCTTGTCCCCATCGCTGGACCAACACCTAGATTGCAACTGAGTTATATAACCGTTCCACTCTGCTACTAAGGAATGATAACTGCGTTTCGCTGATGTTCCTATTTGAAACTCGAGATTATTGCAGCGCCCAAGAGGGGCCACATTTCATTGCGGGACGGGCGTTTCGCCAATGTTTTTCTTGACAACGCCCGAAAGGGAGGGCAAACTCTCCGACGCGTCGCAGACCACCGTTCGCCACGGAGTCAACTCGTATTCTCCTTCCTTCTCTGAGGTTCCCTACTATGAATTTCTGCGCCGGTCTTCGTCTGGCCGTAACTATCGCTGTACTTACCTCCCTTGCTCTGGCACAAAGTGCGGCGAAGCCGCCGGCGCCTGACGAATTCGCCACGCGGCCGGCTAGACCCGCCGATAATCTTGCGTCTGCCTCGCTTAGTTCCGTTTCGGAAACTTCGTACGGAGAGATTCCTCTGGCTTTCGAACCCAACCAGGGGCAAGCCTCAGCAGACGTGAGGTTCGTTGCCCGGGCACGCGGGTTGAGCGTGCTGCTTGAAGACAGACGAGCGACATTGATCGCCAGTTCCGGAACTGCGAAGAGCGGCGTGGAGCGTTCAGGGCTCGGCATTTCGCTTGAGGGCGCCTCCTGGCAAGGCCTTCCGACGGCGGATGGTCGCCAAGAAGGAGTTAGTAACTATCTCGTGGGCAACGATCCTGCAGCATGGCACACGGACATCGCTAACTTCGGCCGGGTCAGCTATACCAATGTTTATCCCGGAATTAACTTGGTGTTCTACGGCAATCATAGAAAGCTGGAGCACGATTTCCAGGTGGCCGCAGGGGTGGACTACCGGCAAATTCGAGTGCGCCTGGAGGGAGCACGGAACCTTGCTGTACAAGCCGACGGGGGATTGCAGGTAGAGACAGACGCGGGTAGCTTCCACTTTGAAGCGCCGGAAGTTTATCAAGAGAATGGCGCGGGCCGAATTGCAGTTGAGGGCCGTTACACTGTCGTCGCCAGCAACGAATTTACGTTTCGGCTAGGCAAATACGATCGAAGCCTGCCGGTCGTGATTGACCCAGTGCTGAGCTATTCGACTTACTTAGCGGGAAGCAGCACTGACTTTGGAACCGCGATCGCGGTCGATCAGAAAGGCAGTGCGTACGTGACCGGCTATACGTATTCGACGGACTTCCCTGTCAAGGGGACTGCGACCGGCACGTGTGCGACGGTTTGCTCTCCGGTGAATGCCTTCGTCACGAAGCTGAATCCGACCGGTACTGCGCTGGTGTACTCCACCATCGTGGGAGGCTCAGGCTTTGACCAGGCGAACGCTATCGCGGTCGACGCACTGGGCAACGCAGTGGTGGCAGGGAGTACAGGGTCTTTTGATTTCCCACAGAAGAATGGAGTCACGGCTGTTCTAAGCACGTATGGGAATCACGGTTTCGCCTTTTCGCTAACCCCGGCCGGGACAAAGTTCAACTTCTCCACTTACCTGGGTGGGGAATCGCTGGATTCAGCGACGGGGGTGGCGCTCGATGCAGCCGGTAGCGTGTACATTTCAGGCTACACGAGTTCAGCGAATTTTCCGGTGACTCCGGGGCACCAGATTGGTCCGCCGCCCGGCACTTTCGGCAGCGATCTTTTCCTGGTAAAGCTGGCGAGATACGGAAAGTTCACGTTTTCGACACTGGTAGGCGGAAATTCGACAAACTACGGGGGGACGTTCTCAACGCAATTTCCCATCTCAGTGGCCGTAGACTCACTGGGCGAAGCGATAGTGGCCGGGGGAGCGGCCTCAGGATTTCCGACGACGCCGGGGGCGTATCAAACAGTCTGGCCCGGAACAACTACAGGTTTCACGAGCGGGTTTATCGGGAAACTCAACGCTACCGGTTCGAGCCTGCTTTACGGCACATACCTTGGCGGCACCGGCGGTCCCAGCGGTGGGGATGGCGTGAGTCAAATCAAGCTCGACGCTCAGGACAATCTCTACCTCACGGGCATGGCGGGATCGAATGACTTTCCCATGACACCCGGAGCCTTTATGACAGCTCATCCGGGCACACTGCCGATCGCTTTTGTGACCAAGATGGACGCCACTCTTACGAATCTCGTGTACTCCACATATGTCGGAGGGACGGGAGATTTTTGGTATCCGGGCGCGAGCGGGACCGGCATCGCTATCGATGCGAACGGTAACGCGGCAATTACCGGCACGACGACACAGACCGATTTCCCGGTTGTGAGCCCGATGCAAAGCCAGCCGCCTGCGGGAAGTTTTGGCGGGGTTGCATCGGCGGTGTTTTTGTCAGTCCTAAACTCTTCCGGCAGCGCACTGACTTACTCCACGCTCTTCAGTGGTTCCACTGGAACGCAGCCTGGCGGCGTTGCTATGGATGTCAATGGGGATGCCTATATTGCAGGGATGACCTCGGATACCGACCTCCCGACAACGCCGAAAGCTTTTCAGGCGACGCTTCCCACCAGCGGTTTCCAGCAGCACGCCTTCGTCACGAAGTTTTCGTTGGCAAAACCTAACGCCTCGGTGTGCCTGTCGACGAACGTACTCTATTTCGCCTCCATCGGGGGGAGTCCGTCGAGTCCGTCACCGCTGACCATCAAGAACTGCGGTGGACTCGCGCTCAACGTGAGTAGCGCTGTTATCAGCAACCCAGCGTTCACGGGAAATTTCGCAGCCTGTAAGACAATCGCTGTGGGAGCAAGCTGCACGGTTTCTGTCCGCTATACACCACTGGCTGGGAACAGTTACGACACCGGAACAGTGCAACTGACGGACAACGCCCCTATCCCGACGCAGACGGTCACATTGTCAGGATCGGTGGAGCGACCCGACATCAATGTGTCGCCCTACTATGGAATCAATTTTGGAGACGGCGTGGTGGGTGCACCGGGCAATCCGGAAACCTTCACAATTTACACCACCATCGGGCTTCCCCTTCACATCACTTCGGTAGCCACCACCGGACCGTTCACGGCATCAACGAACTGCCCCAAGGCGTTGTTGCCGGGAACGACCTGCACGCTGACAATGGCGTTTATACCCACGGCCGTCGGTCCGGCGATCGGTTCGGTGCTCGTCTACGACGATGCCCCCAATAGCCCGCAAAGCATGCAGCTCTCCGGGAATGGACTGGCAACCTATCCGGCGCCAGCGATCACTTACCTTTATCCCTCCTCAGTGAACATAGGCTCAGGGCCGGTCGTGACTCAGATACAGGGCAACGACTTCTTCCCGAACACGACAATTCTCATCAACGGTGCGCCATTCACGGGAGTGATGCAGCGTTTCCCGTTTGGGGTGCAGCTCACTTTGCCGGGAACCTTGTTCAAGAAACTCGGCGATATCTCGATACAGGCGGTCAATCCTGCACCGGGAGGAGCGTCGGCGATGGTGGCGCTCTCGGTGTACCGGCAAACTCCGCTCGCCGCTGCGGACGCGATCTACGAGCCGTTCACGCAGAAGTTTTATGCCACGATGCCGGCAACAAGCACGACCAATCCAAACACGCTGGTAACGATCGACCCCAACACGGGTGCATTGGGCACTCCCATTCCGATTGGAAACGACCCCGGTGCGCTCGGCATTTCAGACGACGGACAGACGTTGTACGTGGGACTGAACGGCGATCACTCGGTGGTTCCCTTCAATTTGTTGACGCAAACTGCGGGAACCGCTGTAAGCCTGGGCAGCGATCCCTTGAAGGCTCCCCTCAACGCGCTCGACATTCAGGTGCAGCCGGGGCAGCCCGGAAACGCTGTGGTCACTTTGGGCGCGGCGGGCTACTACTACGGCGACGATGGTCTGGGTTTGATCTCGAACGGGAAGCTCAAGAACGTCTTCCTCAACGAGGCGCCCAACAACGTTGCGGTCGGCGGAACCAGGTTCTTCGACAACACGAACCTGTACGGATGGGATACCAGCTTCCAATCACTTGGTATGCTGCATTTCAAAATAACGGGCAACACACTGCTGGAAGCTGCCGGCTTTCCCGCGACCTATGGGGTTGGCCCATTTGCAAGCGATCGCACGAATCTCTACGACGTGAACGGGCAAGTGTTTAACGCGACGAGTGGGGCTGTGGTAGGTAACTTGAACATGAATCCGATTGCCTCGGCGATTTTGCGTGACCCAAGCTCGGGTCGCCTTTTTTATCTCGGAGACTCTCGGCAAGTGTTCGATCCGACCACTCTTACACAGGTTGCAAGCGGCAACGGACCCGTAGCTTGGACACCTCGTTCCATGAAGTGGGGACCCGACGGACTGGCGTACTTGACGCCGAACGGAACGAACACCTACGACCTTGTCCAAGTACGCAGCAACGCGTTTTACTCGTCGGCAGGACCTAATTCGCTTCCCACGATCACTTCGCTGACTCCTGCAACGGTGGCGGCCAAGGGCAGCAACTTTGTGCTAACTGTGCGTGGGGGGCACTTTGTGCCAGGAGCCATCGTGCAATGGAATGGATCGCCTCGCACGACCGTTCTAGTGAACCCCTACACGTTGACCGCGGATATTCCGGCGTCCGATATTGCAACTGCCGGCAACGCACAGGTGATCGTTCTGAATCCAGCTCCGGGGGGAGGCAAGTCGACGGCGGCCGTCTTGCCGATTCAGTAGACTGCGGATCAGTCAAGGGCGAGGGCTAATGAGCACTGACGTGTCCGCAAAGGTGAAGTTCTATGGGCGTGACTAAAGCGATGCCCTGAACAAAAGACATGCGCTTACAAGCCCGCTTCAATTCTTGAGCGGGGGTCGAGCAGGTCGCGCAGGGCGTCTCCGATGAAGTTGAAGGACAGGACTGCCAGCATCACGGTGGCGGCCGGGAACAGGACCAGGTGCGGCGCGCTAAAGAGATAGGCGCGGCTGTCGTTCAGCATGGCGCCCCAACTGGCGGTCGGCGGGGGGACGCCGAGTCCTAGGAAACTCATGGTGGCTTCGGCGAGGATGGCGCCTGCCATTCCGATCGCGGCTTGCACGATCACGGGCTGGATGATGTTGGGCAGGATGTGCAGCGCGATTACGCGCAGGTCGCTGGCGCCGAGCGCGCGGGCAGCTTCCACAAATTCCTTCTCGCGGGTGGCCAGCACCTGGGCGCGCACCAGGCGCGCGTAGCCGACCCATCCGCCTAGGGAGAGTGCCAGCACGAGATTGAAAATCCCTGGCCCACGAAAGGCTACGAACGCGATCGCCAGCAGAATTCCCGGGAACGACAGAAACGCGTTCATGACCACCACATTGACGAAGCGGTCGATGCCGCCGCCGTAGTATCCGGCGATGGAGCCGACGATGAGGCCGAGCGTGAGCGACACCAGCACGACAGAGGAGCCCACGATCATCGAAATGCGCGCGCCGTAGATGAGGCGGGAGCAGGTGTCTCGGCCGAGTTCGTCGGTGCCGCACCAGTGGGTGGAAGTCGGCGAGAGCAGGCGGTTGGGCAACTCGATATGCGCGGGATCGTAGGGCGCGATCCACGGGGCAAAGATCGCGGAGGCAACGAATGTGGTGACCAAAACCACGCCGATCATCGCCAGCGGATTGCGTCGAGCGAGACGCGGGAGCGAGATGGCGGTAGTGGACATTGCCTTGCAGCGCCTGAAGGCGCGTTAAATATTCCCTCGTTTACGGCGCGCCTGACGGCGCGCCCTGATACAAAGCATCCTCTGCAAAATTACGAAACGCTCCTAAGTCACTGCCTGATCCTCGGGTTCAGGACCGAGTACACCAGGTCCGTCATAAAATTTACGGCCACGTAGGTCAAGCCGATGGCCAGGATGCAGCCTTGGACGACGTAGTAGTCGCGATTGGAGATCGCATCAATGGTCAGGCGGCCGATGCCAGGCCAGGAGAAGATCTTCTCGGTGACGATCGCGCCCGCCAGCAACGCGCCGAACTGCAGGCCTAGCACCGTGATGACCGGGATCATGGCGTTGCGCAAGACATGGCGGTAGACGACCGTTGTCTCGGAAAGGCCTTTGGCGCGCGCGGTGCGCACGTAATCCTGATTTAACTCTTCGAGCATGGAGGTGCGGACCATACGCGTGAGGATCGCCGCCAGCGCGCTGCCCATGGTGATCGCCGGAAGCACGAGGTTGGCGAAGCTTCCTGAGCCCGACACCGGGAGCCATCCCATCTTGATCGAGAATAATAGGATCAGAATTGGTCCCAGGGCGAAGTTCGGGAACGATAACCCGAAGAGGCTGACTACGCTGATGGTGCGGTCGTCCCATTCATTGCGCCGGCGCGCCGAACGCACGCCCGCCGGGATCGAGAGCAGCACCGCCACAAGCAGGGCCGCGAGCGTGAGCTTTAGCGTGTATGGGTAGCGCTGCACCAGCAACTTGCTGACGCTCTGGTTGTAACGCAGTGACAGGCCAAGATTTCCATGAAGCACGCCTTTCCAGTAGTTCAGATACTGCTGGCTGAGCGGGAGATCGAGTCCGTAGGCGTGACGAGCCGCCTGCAGGTCGGCCGCGGGCACGCCTTCGCCGAGCATTTGCAGAATGGGGTCGCCCGGCACGAGGTGGATCAACAGAAAGACGAGCGAAACCACCAGCCAGACGACCGGCAGCGTGTACAGGATGCGGGTTAGGAAGTAGCGGGGCAATGGGTCAGGTCACAGGTGACAGGTTACGGGTCACAGGTTCAGGTCTCAGGTATTGTTCTCAGTTCTCGGTTCTCAGTTCGGTTCTTTGAACCTAAAACTTTAAACTCCGTCCTTGAAACTCGCGTTAGATTACCATCTGTCTCTCTGTTGATTCACCTGATCGCAATCTGAAGACGTGGACTGGAGTTTCTTTTGGAAGTTTATCTGGTGGATGGGACGTACGAACTTTTTCGTCATTATTATGCTGTGCCTTCGGCGCGCGACGCGGAGGGGCGCGAAGTTGGTGCTGTGCGCGGGGCTCTGCGGTCGATGCTTGGCATGTTGAAGGGTGGGGTCACGCATGTTGCGGTAGCCACCGATCATGTTGTCGAATCTTTTCGCAATGGATTGTGGAACGGGTACAAGACGTCGGAGGGCGTCGAACCGGATCTGCTGGCGCAGTTCCCCGTGCTCGAGGAGGTACTGGCCGCTGCCGGGATGGTAGTGTGGCCGATGGTGGAGTTCGAAGCCGACGATGCGCTGGCGGCCGGGGCGGCCTTAGCGGCACGAGACTCGCGGGTGGAGCGCGTGGTGATCTGCACGCCTGACAAGGATTTGGCGCAGTGCGTGAGCGGCACACGCATCGTGCAGCTGAATCGCCGAACGAATGCGATCACGGACGAGGCTGGGGTGGTGCAGAAATTTGGTGTGCCTCCCGCCTCGATTCCGGATTATCTCGCGCTGGTGGGCGACAGTGCCGACGGGTATCCCGGACTGAAGGGATGGGGCGCGAAATCTTCAGCCGCGGTGCTGGCGAAGTTCCGCGATCTCGAGGCGATTCCGGCAGACAGCAAGGAATGGTTTGTGCATGCCGCCAATGCCGGGACGCTGGCCGCCACGCTGGTACGGGATCGAGAGCAGGCGTTGCTGTTCCGAACACTGGCTACGCTGCGGACCGATATTCCGTTGTTTGAGAATGTAGATGAATTGCGCTGGACGGGACCAACGCCGGAGTTCGATTCGGTGGCGGCGAAGTTGGATGCAGCGAGAACACAAGCCACTAGGCACAGGTGACCGGTCACAGGTGACGGGTGTCAGGTGTCAGGTCTCACGGTTTCACGGCGTACAAAATAAATTTTGGTGAGTGCCTTTCAGTTCGCTGGCTTGGCTGGTTGCGCTTCGCTTGGCTGGCTGGGCTGCTTTGCTTGATTCTCGAGCTCGCGGGCTCGCTTCACCAGTTTTTTCAACTTGCCATCGATGGAAGCGTCGCCGATCTGCTGGTCCTGTAGAACGCCGTCGGCATCGATTGTGAATGTGTTCGGGATCTCGTGGATTTCGAACAATTGCGCGACCGGGCCCTTGAACCCGTTTTCGCTGTGGCACTGGTTCCACGTCATTTCATTCTTGGTGACGAATTCTTTCCATTTGCTCTCGTCGTCGTCGAGACTGATGCTCAAAACAACCAGCGGTTCGCCATTGAACTTCTTGACGATGTCGCGGATGTGAGGAAGGGCCTCGCGGCAGGGACCGCACCAGGTTGCCCAGAAGTCAATCAGGACGACCTTCCCTTTCAGGTCATCCAGGGAGATGCGTTTGCCTTCGAGGTTGGTTATCGCAAAAGCCGGGGCCATGCGCGCACGAGCCAGTTCCGGTTGATCGACGTAGCGCAGAGCGCGCTGGCGGTCGGGATCGCCTTCCGGTCGTCTCTTGGCGAAGTCCGCAAATCTGGCGCGCGCTTCGTCGTCGCGCTTCAGGTGGGCGAGTGCCTGCCCATCGCTAAAGATGGCGTCCGGAAAATTCGGTGCGGCAGCCAAGGCCTTTGTTAGCTCCTCGTGTGCTGCGGCGAACAGGTCTTCTTTGCGTTTCTGCACTGCCTCCAGATAGAGCAGAGCACCGAGCGTGTAGTGGGCGACGGCGATGTTTTTGTCGCCCTGCGCTTGCGCAATCGTTTCGTCGGCGGCGATATGAGCGGTCTTCCAGTCGCCGAGTTCAATGCCGTATTTAATCATGTTGCGTTGGCAGGCAATGCAGTGGCCGTCGTCCTGCTTGTCGGCTTTCTTGAAGGCGTCGAGAGCGGGTCTTTCATGCGCTGGCGTAGATATTCCTGTGCCTGCTTGTAGGTTTTTTGAGCTTTTTCGTTGGTGGGCCCGTCGGATTTTTCTTGAGCGGGTAAGAAGATAGAGGTGAAAAGCAGGATGAGTAACGCAGTGGCGCGCTGCATACTTCCTCCGAAAACTTAGTGAAAAGGTAGCATGCGGGAAAAGATTTCGCGAGCGTGATTAGTTAGCAACATCCGGCGCGCCGACGTACCAAATCGTCGAGTCGTTAGTATCGGGGTCTTGATGGCAAGGTTGCAGGCGCGGGTCGGTACGCGGCGCGTCTTCGGCGTCGAGCGCGTATTTGGAATCGGGATAAGTGTTAATTAGAGTTCGCAGGGTTATTCGGGCCACATCGCAACGCTGTTGGTCCATGACGCGATTTGCGCGTGTCCAGAGAATCTCATCTGGGGGACGGGGATCGATACCATTCCCCGGAAAAGACGCGCAGCCCATCGAAAGCAGACACAGGGACAACAGAAAGCACAGCCAGAGGGAGCACATTTAAATTTAGATTCGTTACGAGACTTCGGGAGTTGCCCTGCTCGTGGGCTCGCGCCCACATCGTTTGATGCCGTCCCTCCGGGACTCGCTTATTTTTGTCGCACTTACCCAGCACTTACGTGCTGGGCTTTCCTATGCCGCCGCTTCGCGGCTTGAGCTTGAGATTGGTTCCGCGCAATCGCTTAGGTACAAGCGGACGAAACGACTTGAATGAAGGAGTCTTAGAGTTATCCAGAAGTGCTGCGAAACATCCTGCGGGTTTTTAGCTACTTCACAAACTCACCCTGTCCACCGCCGGCCCATGGGTCGTAGGTCACGCAGAACCTCACCCGGCTGGAAACCGGGGGATGGTCGTAGAACAGGAACACGTCTACGGGATTCGGATCCGGATCGGAGAGGCCCACTTCGCCCAGCACCTGAAAGGCGCGCGCGGCTACTTGGCTCGAATCGGGGGTCAGGCCGTGGGTGACTTCGAGCCCGTACTGGTCGGCCTGGTGCTCTAGGTAGCGACTGAAGGCGGATCCTATCGGCGTTACGACGAAGGAAAAAATCGAGAGCAGCAACAGCAGCACAGGCAGGGAGGCCCAATCGTCGAGGCCACGAATGCTCATAGCGGAGTCTCCGAGATCACGAATTCCCCATCCTGCGCCAAAGCGAACGAGCACCCATCCCACTGTGCGATAGCCCAGGTAAAAAGCGATCAGCAGGAGCACCGCGAAGAAGATCATTCCCTTCGCGATGTGTTTCAGAACGTAGTGCCCCATCTCGTGCCCGGCTACATAGACGATCTCGGGCGTCGTCATGTCGGCGATGGTGTTATCCCACACGACGATGCGCTTGGAAGCTCCCAGGCCCGTGACATAGGCGTTGAGGCTGGTGGTCTTTTCGCCGGCGCCCATCCAGAACATGCGTTCGGGCGGAATGTTTTGTCCGGCGCGCTGCACCATCTGCTCGAGACTCGCGACCAGCGCGGGGTCTTTCTGTTGCAGCGGCTCGAACTTGTGGAACATCGGGTCGATGACGAGCGGCTGCAGGAATACCAGAAACGCTGCGATGGGTAGCGAGATCAGCCAGAAGTAGAACCACCAACGCCGCGGGCTGCGCCGAATCACCGATGTAGAGCAGCCAGATCAGGATGGTGCCGAGCACGAAGGAAATAAGCTGGCCCTTGATCCAGTCCCAGCCCCACGATCCCCAGCTTTGCACCGAGATTCCGTATCGCTTCTCGATGGCTTCGCCGTAGATGTCGAGCGGCAGGGTCAGGATTGCGATCGTCAGCAGCAGCAGCGGTGAGAACACAGCGCTCTGCAGGAAAGCTTCGAGTGGAGAATCGCTCACTCCAGTTACTGAATTTGGGCGCGAGCTTCCAGCGCAGGATCAACCACAACACCACAATTCCGTAGACGATCCCAATCAGGTTCAGACGGAAATGGATGCGGTTACGACTGTGCGCCTTGGCGTGCAGATCGGGCGGCAGGCGGTACTCGGTGATGGGTGCGCTGGAGTGCGAGGGCAGGGAGGATGCTGCGCAGACGAGTTCGATGACGGTGTCTGTGCGGGCGTGGCGTGGAATTGGATTTTGCTGCGCGAGCAGTGGTGCGGCCAGCGCGGCGAGCGACAGAGCGATCGCCGCTATCCAGATTGTTTTGATCAAGGTTTGAGTTCAGAGGGACCGTCCTTCTTCTGACGGAGGTAGGGGCCCAATCGCTCGACCTAGTCGCCGGCCTGCTGCAGCGCGGCCGTCTCGAGCGTCTCGATTTTCACCTTGGCGATGCGGTGGCCTTCCATCTCTTCCACGGTATAGCGACGGCCTTCGTACTCGAACGTGTCGCCGACGGCGGGAATCTTCTGGAGGCGCGACAGCACGAATCCGGCGAGCGTTTCGAAACCCGCGTCGCTGCGGGAGGACCAGTTGATATTGCGACTCAAGGTCGCGGATGTTCACTGCGCCTTCCAGAAGAAGAGTGGTGTCTTCTTCGAGCGCGGGCTGGGCCACGGGAGGAATGTCGAATTCGTCTTCGATCTCGCCCACTAGTTGTTCCAGAACGTCTTCGACTGTGATGACGCCGGCAGTGGATCCGAATTCATCGACGACCACGGCCAGGTGGCGCTTGCGTTGCTTGAATTCGGCCAGCAGGTCGGTAAGGGCCATGGTTTCTGGGACGACGAGCACGTTACGCATGATCTGGCTGACCTGCATTTTTGCGATGCGCGAGGTGACGGCCTGATTCGGATTCAGCGTGAGGCGCAGGCGCATCCAGCGTGTGAGGTCCTTGGAGTAGAGCACGCCGATGATGTGCTCGCGGCCGCGCTGCGGGTCGTAGACCGGAACGCGCGAATGCTGTTCTTCGACCACGCGGGCCAGCGCCTCATCGAGCGTCAGGTCGGCAGGCAGCGAGAAGATGTCGGGGCGCGGGACCATGACTTGGCGCACGGAAACGCTGTCGAGTTCGAGGGCGTTGTGGATCATCTCCTCCTGGAACTCGGGAATCTGACCGACCTGGCGGCTGGCGGTGACGATCAGCTTAAGTTCGTCGGGAGAGTGGATGGCGCCGCGACGCATCTCGCGCGATCCGAATAACCTGAGCACGAAGCCACCCGACTTCCGCATAAAGAAGAGGAATGGCTTCATGATGGTCAGGAAAACGTCCATGGGCGCCGCGACGGCCAAGGCGACCCGCTCGGCCTGTTGCAAGGCAAGCGTTTTCGGAACCAGTTCGCCAAGCAGGACGTGCAGGTAAGTGATCAGGGTGAAAGTCAGGATGGTGCCAAAGGTGTGAGCGTAGACGGCAGCGTGCGGGACGCGACTGACCAAGGGCGTCATGAGGCGTGCCAGGGTGGGCTCGCCGATCCAGCCGAGGGTGAGACTGGTCAGCGTGATGCCCAGCTGGACGCCGTTTACGACTTCGTCAAGATTTTGGTGCAGGCGCAGCACGGTGCGGGCGCCGAGACGGCGCGCCTCGATGAGCTGTTGAATGCGCGTGTCGCGCACGCTCACCAGCGCGAATTCGGCGGCGGCAAAGAACGCGTTGGCGGCCACGAGCAGCAGGATCAAAAATACCCGCAGCAGCACAAATGCAAGCATGGAAAGATAATTTTAACATTTCAAAGGACATAAGGAAGCTTGTAGCTCTCAGCTGTCAGCTCTCAGCTACCAGCCGGAGGCCTTCACTGACAGCTGAGAGCTCATAGCTCACAGACCTTGGAATATCCGCAAGCGGCTTGCTTTCTTTTGTTTAACTTCGGTGTCTAACGCTGAGAGGCTGTTTTGTATGCATCCCATAGAGGGACGCGATCTCTTGTAAATCGCTAACTTATTCATCATTCGGGAACAAAACTGTAGAGGGGTTCGTAAGATGGAGTGTAGGCGGCCCCGATCCCCTTTTCAGGTTCACCCATTCGAGATTCGATTGGGCGTCCGCAGGAGGCAGAAGTGAACGGCAATGGTAACGGCAAGAAGAAGCGCAATCGTCGGCTCATTTATATCGGGATCGGAGTGGTGCTCTTTTTGGGAGCTGTGATCGGAGTGATTGCTGCGGCGCGCGGCGGGACCAAGATCGATCCGTCGAAGCTCGCGAAGGTGGAGCGCGGCGACCTAGCCAAGAGCGTGGTTGCGACCGGCAAGGTCGAGCCCATTACCAAGGTTGAGATCAAGTCGAAAGCCAGCGGCATCGTGAAGAAGCTATACGTCGACGCCGGCGACCGAGTGAAAAAAGGCCAGCTACTGGCCGAACTCGACAAGGAAGAGATCGAAGCGCGCGTGGCGCAGGCCAAAGCGCAGACCGAGGCCTCCGAAGCCAGCCTCAAAGGTACGCAGGCCGATCTGGAACGCGCCAAGGTGGATGCGGAAGGGCCGGATCTCCCCATGTTGAAGCGCGCTTATGATCGCGCGCAAGGCATGGCGAAGGAAGGTGTGGTTTCGGCGTCGGCTCTGGATGATGCCCAGAAGAATTACGAAATGTCGTTGAACAAGCAGAACGTCGCCAAAGCGCAACTGCAGGTTCTGCACGCGAAGATTGGCCAGGCTCAGGCGCAAGTCGCGCAGGATCACGCCAACCTCAAGCAGCTTGAAGAGCAGCTGGGTTACACGACGATTATGTCGCCGATCGATGGAATCATCCTGTCGCGCGACGTAGAGGTCGGCGACGCGGTGAGCTCGATCCTGGTGTTGGGATCGACGGCAACCCTCATCATGACCGAAGGCGACATCAGCGAAGTGTATGTGAAGGGAAAGGTCGACGAGAGCGATATCGGTAAGGTCTACATGAGCCAGCCGGCGCGCATCAAGGTCGAGTCGTTCAAGGACAAAACCTTTAACGGCAAGGTCACAAAGATCTCACCCATGGGCGTGGAGAAAGATAACGTCACCACGTTTGAAGTGCGAGTTTCGATCAACAATCCGGGCGGCGAATTGAAGGCGGCCATGACGGCCAATGCCGAAATCATCCTGGAAGAACACAAGGGCGTGCTGCAGATTCCGGAAGGCGCGATCCTGTACGACAAGGATAAGAAGGCGTCGGTCGAAGTTCCGGATCCGAAGGGCAAGGAAGGCAAGAACAAGGTGGCGGTGAACATCGGGATTTCCAATGGCGCCAAGACCGAGTTGCTGGGCGGGCTGAAGGAAGGCGACCAGGTGGTGCTGCAGTAGGGCGCCAGCGCGAGCAAATCTAAAACGCAGAGGACGCAGAGAAAAGCCGCGGAGAGCGCAGAGGATTAATGCCTGGCGCCTAATCGCGGCTTTCCTTTGCGTTCGAGCTTGTAGTCGTACGAGTCGTGGTATTCGATCTTTCCGAATAGTAAGACTATTTCGGATTGTTCGCGACGCCTGACGTACTCATCCAGCACCGCGTAGATGGCTTCCCGGTTCGTTCGGTGCTTTCCGAGTGCCCTCGCTTCCTTAAGAAGCTGTTCGTCGATACCCAACACCTATAAACCTCCACGAACGCGCGCTTTCTGCGTGGCAAGACCCGAATCTATTATCGGCCATAGAACGAAAAGCCTCACCCGACCTCAAGCGCTCGGGTCAGAGTTTGCAACGTTTGGACAATCCAGGTCATCTCTGTACTATGTCCAATGTGTCGAATACTTTGCGCTACGAACGGGTGTTTGAGCTGCCCAGCCCGTCTGGGAAGGTCGAACTGAAGATTCAGCAAGGCGGAGCCGGCCGGTTCTACATCATCGCTTCCCTACCCCTGACGCCCCAATCGGGGGAGATCGTGCTTTCTGTACCCACCGAACTGGCGGATTCCTTGACCAACGCGATCGGCAAGGCCGCGGACTACTCGGGAGAGTAGGGAAGTTCTCAGTTCTCAGTTCTCTCAGGTCACAGGTCAAGGCTAAATTCCTTCCAAAGCCAGCCCCAAACTTGTATCCGGGCGCCTGCCTGCTTTCTGAACATTTCCCTTTCCTTGTTCGTATATCCCTTTAGGGCGCGTTTACTAAGCCGTGGTGCGCCCGTCTAAGCGGTGGTAATAAGCATTCCTCGGCGCCGCTGACCTGAGTCTCGCGCTATGAATCTGACCGAAATTCTCCGCCAGGCGTTTGCGACCTTTCGGGCGCACAAGATGCGGATATTCCTCACCATGTTCGGGATTGTGTGGGGGATTTCTTCGGTCATCCTGCTGGTGGGGCTGGGCCGCGGATTCAGCGCCGACCAGAAGCGCCGGATGCAGACGCTCGGCAAGGACCTGGTCATTGTGTGGGGCGGGCGAACTAGCTCGCAGATTGGCGGACTGGCGGCAGGACGCGAAATTTCTCTCACCATCGACGATGCGCGGCTCATCCAGAAAGAATGTTACCTGGTCAAAAACGTCAGTCCGGAGTTGCGGCGCACCATGCCGGAAGTCAGCCAGTACAATTCCGCGAACCGTGGGGTGGTCGGCATCTGGACGTCGTACCAGGATTTCCGTTCGCTGATTCTTGGCGAAGGCCGCTTGATGACCGATGAGGACGAACGCGACGGGAACCGCGTCGTGATTCTGGGCGCTGCAGCCCGGCGGCAGTTGTTCCCTGGCCAACCGGCAGTCGGATCGAATGTGCTGATCAAGAGCGTGCCTTACACCGTGATTGGCGTGCTTGCAGAAAAGAAGCAGAATTCCAACTACGACGGGCCCGATAACGATTACCTGTTCGCACCGTATTCCGCGGTCTCGCGCGATTTCCCCCCGCCGCAGAAAAAAGGCGTGGTGCGCGGATTCCTCGATAACATCGTGTTCGAAGTTGCTGATGCCGAGGCGCACGAAGATGCGGTGATGCAAGTGCGGCGGACGCTGGGTCGCGTACACCATTTCGACGGCAAGGACAAAGACGCATTGTTCATCTGGGACACGATGGAAGGCGCGAAGATGGTCGCGGGCATTTTTCAGGGAATCACGATATTCTTTGCGTGCGTAGCTGTGGTGACGCTTGGTCTGGGCGGCATCGGCGTGATGAACATCATGCTGGTTTCAGTGACGGAGCGCACGCGCGAGATCGGCGTGCGCAAGGCGATCGGCGCGACCCGCCAGGACATTCTGCGGCAATTCTTCGCGGAGTCGGTGCTGCTGACTGCGGTCAGCGGATTTCTTGGATTAGCGTTCGGCGTGGGGACGTGCCTGGCGCTTTCGAATCTTCCCTTGCCTGATTTCGTGCCACACCCCATCATTTCTCCGATTTCGATCATTCTGTCGATTGTGACGCTTTCAGTGATTACGTTTACGGCCGGGATGTATCCGGCGCAACGCGCTGCCGACCTGACTCCGGTCGAGTCGCTGCGCTATGAATAACTTTTGTGACGGAGGAGAACATGCGGATGAGACTTACTCAGCTATCGACCTTGGCAGTCGCGCTGTTTCTGGCGACCAGCGTCGCGGCCGCGTCGGAACAGGGGCATTTCGAGAAGACCTTTCAGGTCAGTGGAGCCGCGGATCTGCAGGTGTACACACAGTCCGGGAATATCACGGTTCGTCCCGGTTCGGCGGGGACGGTTTCGATCACGGGCCGGATTCACGTCGGCGATGCGTGGATGTTTGGACTGGGCAACAATCACAAAGACGAAGTCCAACAGATCGAGAGCAATCCTCCGCTTTCGCAGAGCGGCAACAGCATCCGCGTGGACTATGTAAACCGGCGCAACATCTCGATCGACTACGAGATCACTGCGCCTGCCGATACCAAGGTTCGCACCAAGTCGGGCTCTGGCGACCAGACTATCGAGGGCATGCAAGGCCGGAGTGGACATAGAAACCGGATCGGGGGACGTAAAGCTCGACAATCTGGCGGGCGAGATCCGCATCCACACCGGATCGGGCAACGTGGAGGCACGAGGCGCCGCAGGACCATTTGAAGCGCGCGCTGGCAGCGGCGACATTACGATCGAAGAGAAAGCCAAGGGCGACGTGCGGCTCGAGACCGGCTCAGGGAACATTCGAAGTTCGCGGCGTCGATGGCGGCCTGAACGCGAGCACGGGCAGCGGCGACGTGCAGCGTGGACGGCAATCCCGCCAACACTTGGCACGTAAAACCGGCTCCGGTAATGCCGAACTGCGGCTTGCCGCAGCAGGCTGCGTTCGATCTGGATGTTTCCACCAGTTCCGGCAGCGTGGAAGTGGACCATCCCGTAACGACGACCGTGCAAGGCCGCGTGGAAGAAGCACACAAATCGATTCGCGGCAAAGTGCGCGGCGGCGGTCCGGAAATCAGTGTCCACACCGGCTCGGGAGACGTGCGGGTGGATTAGGACTAGTCACCAGTCGTCAGTCTTCAGTCGTCAGCAAACCGGTCGTTGCCCGTCGGTTGTCGGCTGAACTTCTGGACTGTCGACTGCGCCGATCGGTTCGATGTCCTGCGACTGTCCGCTGACGGCTAGATTTGCTGACGACTGACGACTAGCGACTGACGACTATGTTCTTCAAAGAGCTCATCTCGCAAGGCTGGCAAGCCCTTATGCGGAACCGCATGCGGTCGGTACTGACCATGCTGGGGATCGTGTGGGGGCTTGCGTCCGTGGTGATATTGCTGGCATACGGACAAGGGCTGGGCGGCGGCGTCCTCAACGCATTCATGAACATGGGCAACAACGTGGTCGTGTTCTGGCCCGGGCAGACCAGCATGCAGGCCGGCGGCCAACGAGCCGGGAAGAAAGTCGATGTACGAGTACGAAGATGTGGAGTCGGTGCGCGACGAAGTTCCGCTGGTGCGTGCCGTGAGCGCGGAGTCGTGCAGCGACTTCGGATACAAAGTCGGCACGCGCGTCGTGTCGATCCAAACGCGCGGGGTGGAATTTCCCTACGGCGAGATGCGCAAGCTCGACGTGGATGACGGGCGCTACTTCTCAGAAGGAGATTTTCTCGATCACCGGCGCGTAGTGATCCTGGGGTACAACGCCGCCAAGAAAGCCTTTCAGGGCGCGCCGGCCGTGGGCCAGAGCGTATTGATCGGCGGCCAGTCCTTCGAAGTCATCGGCACCTTGCGGAACAAGATTCAGGACTCGATGTACCAGGGGCCGGACAACGAAGACGGATTCATTCCCTTCCAGGTGTACCGCGACCTGAAGCAGGTGCGCGATCCCGACATGTTCATCATCCAGCCGCAGTCGGCCGAACTGCACTTGAAAGCCGTGGCTGCAGTGCGGGAGGTCATTGCGCGCCGCCATCACTTCGATCCGCGCGACGACAAAGCCGCGCCCGTTTGGGACTCGGTAGAAAGCGGAGAAATGATCGCCGCCTTTTCGATCGGGCTGCAGGTGGTGCTCGGCATCATCGGCGCGATCACGCTGGCGGTGGGCGGCGTGGGCGTGATGAACATCATGCTGGTATCGGTGACGGAGCGCACGCGCGAGATCGGGTTGCGGAAGGCACTGGGCGCGCGACCGCGGCAGATCCTGGTGCAGTTTCTGCTGGAAGCGCTGGTGCTGACGTTCACGGGAGGCGTCGTGGGCATGGCGCTGGCGATCTTGCTCACGTGGATCATCCCGCCCATGCCGCTGTATGGGCAACTGTTCAAGACCTCGAATCACGAGGGAGACATCTTCCTGCATGCATCAGTGAACGTGATGATTGCGTCGTTCATCATCCTGTCGATGGTGGGGATTGTGTCAGGATTCTTCCCGGCGCTGAAAGCGGCGCGGATGGATCCGGTGGAAGCGCTGCACTACGAGTAGCGGGAATCTCACACGTCAAACAGATTCCCCAGTAGCGCCGTTCCAAGAAATCCCACGCTTCATACAGCAGTGGAATCCCACCTTTGTGCACAGATTGCCCAAAGATGGGGCACCCATTATTTGTGGCATGATCTGAGTGGGAGCAGAACTTGAAGAGACTTCGGCCACCAGTCCGGTTACCAGTCATTCTCTTCGCGTACCTTTGGGTTGGAGTTATCGCACCAGACGCGCAAACCACGCCTGCCACCAGCAACAAGCAAGGAACAGCCGCGGTTGAGCGTGCTGTGGGCTTTGCGCTCCAAGGGGATGCTGCCTCCGCGGTCAAAGCGCTTGCCGACACGCCCTCAGCTTCGTTTGCGGGAGACGATGCGGATTTTCGTAGCTGCATGATGAGGCGCTTCGGAGCCGGTGCGCAGTCGGCGGATGTAACGGTGTCCGACACTTGGATTACTACCCTGGCAAAGAACTATATTGCCTATTGGCAGCGCGCCCTGACCAAGCCGGATGAACGAGACGCCGCCGAGCAAGAGCTTCGAAATGCGACCGGCAAACTGCTCGGGCATCCGATCGCTGACGACAACGCGTTCGATTCCGCAGAAGACGAAATCACGACGCATGCTGAGAAGCGTGGATTCCACGTTCTGCTTGGGCGTACGGCTCCTTTGCGCGAGCTGATGCTGTGGAAGAAAACGACCGTCGAGCAGCGCCAGGTGAATTTGCCGGAGACCCAGCAGAGCGTGACCATCAACTTTCTCGATGACTTTGTTCTCCGAGGATGGGGCTTCTACGCAACCTGCGGCCGTCGTTCCGCCGGAGGATGGGCGACGGAGAAAGGGTTGTTTGCGGTGGTGCCTGCTTACAAGAGCCTTCAGGATGAGACATTCTCGGTCCGGTTTCTGGCCCATGAAAGCCAGCATTTCGCGGACAAGCGAGCGTTCAAGAATCTGGAAAGCTGGGAGCTTGAATATCGCGCTAAGCTCGCGGAACTGGCGTTAGCCGATGTGAGCCAGGCTTCGACGGTGGAGTTGGTCTGCGAAAACCGCAGTGCATCGAAGGACTCTCCGCATGGGTACGCCGATTCGCGAGTGGTCGACGATGTGACGAAGTTTTTGAGGTTGCCGCCCGAAGACCTGTGCGCGAAGAAAACGCTGACGGGGCAACCGCTGCGCGCTGCCGCCAAGCAAGTACTTTTCGACGATTCACGCAAGCGAGGAACACAGGTGCAACCTTAGGACCTCACGGTCCAACCATGAAGATAGGGCGGTCACGCCCTCCCTATGGAGAACCCGCGCTGGGAAGAATATTCGGCGACTGTGATAGCTCGTCTCGCAGGAGGTTGATCAGCGCTGCGATCACCGAGATAACCACGGGGCCAACGAAGATTCCGATGAATCCAAATACCTGAAGGCCTCCCAACAAGGCAAACAGCAACAACAAGGGATGAAGTTCCACTCTTCTGCCGATGACGAGCGGCCGAATGATGTTGTCGATCGTGCCCACGACTGCGGTACCCCAGACGATCAGGATGATTCCCTTCCAGAGGTGGCCGGTCGCCATGAGGTAGATCGACGTGGGTACCCAGACCAACGCCGTTCCTACGATTGGGATCAGGGAGCAGAAGGCAGTGGCGAGTCCCAGCAGCAATGCTGAGGGCACGCGCAGGAATGCCAGTGCGAGCCCGGTCAGCAGACCCTGAGCGAGTCCGACCGCCAGAATGCCGTACAGATTTGCGACCACGCTATCGCGGATTCCGTTTAGCAGGTGCGTTGCCTGGTCACGGCTGAGCGGCAGAACTGACGTGACATTCTGGATCGCGGCGCTGCCGTCTCGGAATAAAAAAAACAGGATCAGGAAGGTCAGGATCGCGTTGCCTGCGAAGCCGGCCAGTCCTCCCAACAGGCGAGTGCCTACCGCCAGCAAGACATTGCTGACCTGGCCGGGGAGGTTGGCGATGGCGCCTTCTAAGTGCAGTTCCTCCACGTCCACATATTTTGCTAGCCAGCGCAACGCGCTTTGCTGCCTCTCGGCGAGGTATGCAACCGCACCGCCCTGCTCGGTGCTGCGATCTCCAAAGTATCGGGCGGCCTTGATGAGTTCCCCACCGGCGGCGGACGCGACGAGCAGGGCTGGGAGTATGAAGATCAGGAGCACTATAAACGTCGCCAGCAGTGCGGACTTGTTCGGGCCGCGCACGATGCGGCAGACCCCCAGGTAGAGCGGGTAGAACCCGATGGCGATCACGACGGCAAACGCAATCGGTTGCAGGAAGGGACGAAAAATCCAGAAGGCCAGCGCAAGCGCTCCGACCAGTAAGGCCAGAAGGAACAAGACGCTCGCCATCGAGTTCGGTTTTTTCACGAGGAAACCGGGAGGTCGCTTAGACTTTCCGGGCGATGGCCAATGTATCCTTTCGCGGCTTCGGGGTGCAATCGGTCGGATTGAGGTGATGAAGGGGATTCAGAACGTGGCAGCGGCATCAGGCAGTCTGACTAGAGTTGAAAACAAAGATCGCTACAATGCGTGCGTTACGATTGTTGGCCGCAATTTTTGGGTCGCCCCACGCTTCGGTCTCGAAACACCCCCCACGCGAGTTTGGGACTATCAGATTGTCTTCTTCATCTTCCTCAATAGGACATCCAAAACAATCCTCAACATCCGCAATAGTCGATCCAATAGGAATTGCCGATTGAAGCTTTCCCCGATATCCAGAATAAACGCCGATTTGAGTGACAATACCTTTCTTCGCCCAAATCCTTATCACTCCGGAATCAGGCTGTTCGTCATCTGGAAGCTGTGTTGTGGATTGCGGGCGATTGAGTGACAGAAACTCACTTACGGGACTTCCAATAGAGACGCCCCCTGCTGCCTTACCGGGCACGATAACACCCTCAACATTAAGCATATCTGAATTGTGGCCAAAGGTAGCCAGAACAGGTCGCCCACCCACCGCGAGGAGAAGCGGTGAGTGAGGCGACACGAGAACAATCTAGGTTAGTGCTTGCCGGCACGGATGTAGGGTGCGGGTTTTTCGTCTTGCAGCCCGGTACCCATCCATGACCGCGCGGAGCGTCCTTTGAGCTGGGAAATCTGGCACAGCAAGTCGCGGAGTCCGGTACAGTCGCCGAAGAAGTTGGAAGTGTTGTCGCACAGGATGGCGTGCCCACGGTTGTTGCCGATGGCGTTGGTGTTCGGCGGGTAGACCGCAATCTGAGAGTTGCCGAGAAGGCGCACGCCATCTTCGGTGTTGTTGTGGATGGTGGCGCCCGCAAGGTCGAGGGTGCCTCCGTTGGTGGCCTCAATGCCGGGGCCGGTATTGTTGCTGATGTCGACGTCACCGCTGCCGCAACAACCACGAGAGCATTGTCGTCGCTGCGAACGCCGGCATGGAACGATCCGCCGCCGGCGCCATTGTTGCGAACCTGTACGGGTCCAAACATGGTGACATGCCCGCCAAAGGTATTGACTCCGATGCTGGTATTACCGTTGACGCTGACCGGCGTTGGGCCCGCGGGATCGCCAAAGAGCCGAATGTTGCTGGCCTCGCCCGCAGTCATGCCGATGGTGTTGTTGCTGATGCTGACGGGAGCGAATATGCGAACGTTGGAACCGTTGACCACGTTCACACCGGTACCGTTGTTGGCGATCAGGACATCTGAATCCATGGAGAGCGAGCCACCTGCGACCACGTTGATACCGATACCGGCGTTCGACTGGATCAACGCGCTAGAGACCAAGACGGTGGAATTGCCGCGCACGATCAGGCCAGCGTTGGAGTTGCCGCTGATGGTACAGCCGAACGCTTGTACTTCGGAGTTACGATCGACGACAAGGCCGTTGAAACTGTCGTCGAAGCCGACCTCAATAAACACGATACCGGTGGAGTCGAAGACCCGCACCGCGTTCGCACCGGGATCGGGGCTTATCACGGCGACGCCGAAGCCGGTCGTCTGGCGCTGGAAAGTGATGCGTTGGCGATCGAGGATCAGCACATTCTCGATGCAGGGACCAGCGATCATGGTGATCGAGTGAGGTCCGACAAAATCGAGCGAGTCGATAGCAGATTGCAGCGTGGTGAAGGCGCCGGGAGTTCCCCCTGTGCAGTCGACGAAGACGTCGGCTGCGCGACTGGGAAGCGAGCACAGAACAACGAGCATGGCCAGCAGGGAGAGTGGGCGCAGAAGGGACAGCGATCGAGAAATCCGATCGAGTGGCGAATGCATGGTATGCCTCCAATTCGTGAGCAGAGGCCGCAAAGGGCAGCGAGCACGCTCCACCGACCTTTGCGGACGATGTGCTTGCCTTTACGTTCAAACGGAAGTCTGGGCTTACGAACTGTGGGCCGAGGGGTTTGACCCGAATTCTCGTTCTCGATCTGAAAAACGGCGAGCATTCTACACCCGTTGTATCGCGGGCGCGCAAGTCGGATAGACGTATAGATTCTTGGACAGACTCGAAGACTGGCGCTGCGCCTGACCTCCGCGTCTGCCAGGCATTGATAGACGGAGATCGCTTTATCTCCACAGCGATCTCGTCATGACAGGATTGCGTCCGCTTAGTAGACAGCGCCTAAGCGAAGCTAGAACGAAACCCTAGCGCTCACCTGAACCTCGCGCCCGGGGGTCATTGCCATGGTGATGGTGCCGAACTGCGGTGTGTTCACAAAGCGGTTCGGCGTGCCGAGATTCACTTTGTTCAGTGCGTTGAAGGCTTCTCCGCGGAACTGGAGGCTGGTTCTTTCGCCGAGGCGGAAGGCGCGCGCCAAGGCGATGTCTAAAGTCTGCAGCGGCGGGCCATACACAGAGTTGCGCCCAACGTTCCCGAACGTGAAGGCTGCGGGTGTGGCAAAGGCTGCCGGATTGAACCATTTGTCTGCGGTGTGCGTGCCCGGGCCGAAGATCGGCTGGCCGGTGTAGTTCGCTCGAATTGGATTCTCGCCCAACACGGTTCCGGAATTCGCCGTGTCGCCGAACACAGAGATCGTGAGCGGCATTCCTGATTGGACCTGATAAATCGTGGTGAAGTGCCAGTTCTCGGTGATGAGACGCGTCCATTCCGCACGGCGGAACGCAGGAATGTCGAAGACGCTGCTCAGCGCGAAACGATGGCGGACATCGCATCCCGGGCCTTTTTCCGCAGCAAGGTCGCTGTTGTTCTGCGGGATAGCGGACTCGTCCATGGGCGAACGGAAATCGGGCGCGTTGGTCAGCGTCTTGGAGAAGGTGTAATTCGCCAGGAAGCTGAGCCCGCGCGCGTACCTTCTGCGCACGTTCACGTAGCCCGCGTCGTACCAACTTTGAGCCGTGTCTTCGAGCAAGTTGATGGTGCTCACCGGGAAGGTCTGGCTCTGGATGACGGCATCGGTACTGCTGGGCGTGAGAACTGTGCCCGGCACGAACGTAAGCGTCTTGAACGGACGCCGGGGACCAAGCGGGCCTGGGCCGGGAGGCGCGTTGTTGATCAGGTGCGAGCGCTGCAGATGGAATCCGCGGGCGCCGAGGTAGCCGACTTCCAACGTAGTGTTCGAAGCAAAAGTTTTTTCAACTCTGGCATTCCACTGTTGAACGTACTGGGCTGGCGAGTGCGGATCGAATGCGGTGAAGCTGACCGTGGTCGCCGGCAAAGTTCCTGTCCCCAGCACGGGTGTGCCAAAATTCAGACCGTTGGCAAAGAGCGCTGCCGGAGGCGTGAAGTTGTCCGCTTGTTGCGTTTCTGGAAACACGTAGGGCACGTTGTGGCGCTGATTGCACCACGTGTTCTGATCGACCGGTGTGTAGAAAATTCCGTAGGCCGCGTGCAGGACCAAGCCTGAGCGCGGAAGATTCTTCGCGATGCCGAGGCGCGGCGCGAAATTGTGGCGGTTGGCATACATCAGCCCCTTGGGCCGTCCTTGCTGGCCGCCGATGAACACCGACGGCACGCCACCCTGGAAGAGCAAATTGGTATTCGTGTTGTCGAGGTCGTACAAGGGACTGGTGTACTCATAGCGCAGTCCGAGACTCAGCGTCGTGGTGGGATTCACTTGCCAGCTGTCTTCCGCAAACCCATCCCATCCCCAGTTACGCAGATTCATCTGCGGGATTCCAGCCTGGCGCTGCTTCACGCTAGGGAGACTCAGCAGCAGGCTGGCGAATCCTGAGCCGCTGCCGTCATTGATGCCGAACTGCGTAGTGTATCCGTTGGTGTATTGGTAAAAGCCGCGATTCTGAAAGAAGCCCCACATCGGCCAGATGTAGCGGCGGAAGTCGCCTCCGAACCGCATGGCGTGATGGCCGCGCTGCCAGGCAAACGTGTCGCGGAACTCGAGGGTTGTGTCCCAGGCATGCATGGGAGTTGCGGCGAATGTGTCGCCGATCCCGGTGTAGCCCTGCGCGGCGAACCATGGGGCGCCCCAGGCTCCCTGGCCACCGAATCCAATTCCCTGAATGCCCAGTTGACCGACGATGTCGTTGACACCGTTGTTCTGGGAAGTACGGTCCATGGAGAGCCGCGAAACTGCGGCCGAGAACGTGTTGAGCTTGTTGCTGGAGAAAACGTGATTCCAGGAAATGACAGCCTGCTGCGATAGGTTGTCGAAGTTCGCGCCAAAGCCGGGGAGATTTTCCGTGGTGGCCGTCACTCCGCTGCTGGGAGAAAAGCCATTCTCCGAGCCGAGCGAGTAGCGGCCAAACAGCGTGTCGTTGTTGGAGAAGATGTGGTCGATGCGCGCCGTGCCCTGGTTCTGGAAGTGAGTTTCGTTGCGCACATCGAGATAGTTATTCGAATCTTTCGCGCCGGACATCATCATCATGTTCGGCTCGGGCAGGTGGGCGAGCAGGAACGCTTGCAGCTTGGGATCGATCCGGTCCGAGGGAATCATGTTCCCAGAGAACTGACTGCGCGTGTAGGGAAAATTCGCGGGGCCAGTCGGCTTCGTAGGATCGTAGGTCGGATTCGCGACGGCAGTCGTGGGATCGTAGATGTTGACGCCGCTCATGCTGAAATCGCCGGCGATCTCGTCGCGCGTGGGGACAGTGAGCACCTGCGCATCCGCCTGCGAGAGCCGCAGGCCTTCGTAGTTCAGGAAGAAGAAGGTCTTCTTCCATCTCTTCAGCAGCGGTCCGCCGAACGACGCGCCGAAATTATTCTGAACCAGGTGATTGTTGCCCATCGACCCGAACGTGCTCGCATCCATGGCTCCGTTGCGCAGGAATTCGTACACCGTTCCGTGGTACTGGTTCGTGCCCGCGCGCGTGACGATGTTGATCTGCCCGCCGCCAGCGCCGCCCATGTCGGCGGTGTAGCTGCTGGTTTCGACTTGGAACTCCATCACCGAGTCCGGGGACGGGCTCAGGTTCTGCGTATTGAAGGTCGGATCGGTATTGGTGGCGCCGTCGAGCAGGAAGAAGTTGGCATTGGGACGGCTGCCACCGATCACGATGGCGGAGCGCTGTCCGGGCCGCCAGTAGAGAGGATTGGTCTCGCCGGTTTGCGCCCCGAAACCTACGTGCGCGCCTGGAACTGTAAGCACCAGGTCAACCAGCATGCGGCCGTTCAGGGGCAATTCCTGGATGGACTTCGGCTCAATCACCTCACCCACACTGGCGTCGGCCGTGCGGAGAACGTCGGCCAGGGCCGTGACTTGAACTCCTTCTTTAATGGGCCCGACCTTGAGGTTGACTTCAATCGCCAATTTCTGGCCAACCTCAAGGCGCAACGATTGCGTTACGGGCGCGAATCCCGGGGCTTGCGTGACGAGTTCATAGTCGTCCGGTGAAAGCGCGGCGGCGTAGAAGAGGCCTTGGTCGTTGGTGGTGACCACACGAACGGCGCCGGTGCTGAGGGCCTTGAACTGAACCGTGGCTTTCGCGACCGGAAGACTCTGGACATCGCGGACCGTGCCCGTCACCCCTGCATAGTTGCTCTGACCCACCGCGGCCGCGGCAAGCAAGGTGACGGCGAGAAGACAACGCAGACCAGCAGGCACTCGCATAAACTCGTTCCTTCTAAAGGGGACTTTGAACGAGACACAGAAATGTTGAATGTCCGAACAGCGGTCAGCTCTGATTTGGACCGCGACCCCGGGTGTCGGCCAGTCTAGCGATGTGGGGAAAAAGGCATCAATAATGGGAAAGTACTAAGGAGTCTGAATTTGGGAGGAAGCTGCGAGCGCCGACGCAAGATTCTCGACTTCCCTTGTTGAGGGGTTTGAGTGTGATCGCCTGATTTCGTCAGGTTAGAATAAGACGCTAGCTGGCGCTTATCTGGGAGTGTCTTATGAAATTACACCTGTTGTTCCCCGCTCTCTTGCTATCCGCATTCACGATTCCGGTTTGCGGTCAAGCGCGGCCGCTGAGTGAAGTCGATTCTCTATTAAACGCTGCAAGCAAGGCTCTGGATCACTGGCAGCAGCTCGCACCAGACATTCATTGTGAGAATGCAACACAAACCCAGTTTCGTGATGCCTGCAAAATCGACGTGCTTGCCATGGGAGAACGCGTGCAGGAGGCGAAGGCAGAGATTGCGCGGTATCGTCAGCTAACCGGTCCCCAGGTTGTCGATTTGTTCGATGCCTATCAGAGTTTTCGAAGAGTTTTGGAAGTCACTGAAAACATGAACTGCGCCCCCGATTCTTATGGTGAACACAATCGGCGAGTTTTCGCCGAAGCCTACAATACCTTCGTTAAAGTCAATGGCTGGTTTGGAGGCACAGTGAGAGACGGCATCCAACACGCCACGAAATGTTCTGACCACGCGCATACTTAGCTGCTTCGAATCAGGCACTTGGGCGGCGGGCGCGGTGGAAACGCAAAGGCTGTTGCTAGCTGCGGGAAAACGTAATTGGCGTAACATCCCGATTACACCAAAATCCCCCGAGTCGCGCGCCCCAAGGGGTTTTTGGTGAAATGGCCTTCCATGAGAAGGCCGGTCGGAGTCAAGTCGATACTTCTCTGGCTTCATTGAACAAGGTTTCTTCTCCCGCCGAGTGGCCACTGTCGCCATGCTTCCATCCGCACTCTCGAGGAGCGATTCGTTTCGCTCGGTGCATGTTGGGCGTTCTCGGTTCAGCCGGTGCTGCCATCTGTTGGGCGCCCGGTGGTTCTGCTTTTTCAGAGTTAAACCTGGGCCAGGCCATTAACGCAGTCACCGGAACTCGGCTTTGGGCTTTTGTCTTTTCTCTTCCTGGAACGGTTTCGTTTTTACGCGGCTGCGGCGACTGTCGTTGGGCTGCTGTTGTGCAACGGTTCGTATACGTCTCCGCTCACCCACAGGGGATGCAACAACACCGCCAGCTTTCTCGCGGTCGCCACGATGGCTCGCTTCTTGCCGTTTCTCCCACCACGTTCTGCTAGTTTCAGGCCCCAGCGCCTGAGATCACAGTCGGGACCGAACGGACCCAGAATGTGCTGCGCTCCTTGCACCCACAACGTCCGCACATACGGATCCCCTTCCTTGCTGATGTGCATCTGCGGCTCACTCTGTCCCGAGTTCCTGCGTCCTGGCTGCAGCCCCAGATAGCAGCCCACGTCGCGGCTCTTGCGGAAGCGATGCGGATCTTCCAACGTCAGCAACAACGTCAGCGCGATCAGCGTGCCTACGCCCTTGATCTGCTTCAGCAGCGCCACCTGCGGATAACTCTGCTGTGCCAGATTCTCGATGCGCTCGTTGTATTCCACGATGCGCTCGCTCAGCGACTCAATTGCGTTCCATAGGGGTTCCAGTGCGGCTTGCAGCTCTGGACTCAAGCTTTCGGCTTTCTCCGGATTCAGGTTGCGCACGTTGCAGCTGCGCCATCGCTCCCCGTAACTCTTGGCCAGCCCGCGAGCCGCGTTGACCAGCCCCGTTCGTGCCCGCACCAGTCCAGCTCGCGCCCGAATCAGCGTCAGATCGGCTTGCGCCTGCACGCTGCGGTGCTTCACCGGATACAGCAACTCTGGATCGATCCGGGCCAGCCGCGCCAGCGTCTGCGCATCCAGCCGATCGTCTTTCTTGCGGCTCTCCCCGATCAGCCGTACCTTGCGCGCATTGGCCACGATCACTCCATGCCCCAACTCGCTGAGCAAGCGACTGATCCAGGGCGAATGCGTCCCGATTTCCAGTGCGACCCGACTGCGCGGCATGGCACCGAACACTTCGCGCAACGCTTTCGCATTCGTCCGGACGCGCTGCTCCAGTTGTATCTGGCCTGCTTCATCCACCACACAGTACCAACAGTTGCGATCTCCCAGTCCAATTTAATGGTCAGTTTCTGCTGCGAAATATTCCTTCATTGCCGGTCTCCTTTTTATCTGTGCTTCGAGCACGTCGATAACTTGGGAGCGTACTCCGCATCCCGCCGGAGACCGGCCTTCTCATCTCATCTGTTAACAACAGCTACGCTCGGAAGCGTCCTTCCGCCTGTTGGCCTTGTTATGCACAGAGGGGAGTTTGAGCGGACGACACCGGGCGAAGCTCTCTCTACATAACCCAAGTTGCGGAAGGAAGCTCTGTGCTTTCCACGAGTGTGCCTAGCTCATTTGGAGACGCTGCCTTTTCGAGAATGCGCCTGGCTGCCCTCTGCAGCTCTGCCAGTTCCTTCACAAGTCTCTCGTCATACAAGTCGTTGTCACACTCATAAAGCAGTCTATGAGCCAGCCCTTCCACGCTTCGGCATCCTACCTGGTCAAAGCACTGGCTCACGGAACTGCACACGGTCCGCTCACTCGTTTCAAGGAAATCGGCTATCTGACAAGTATCCAGCCCAAGCGTAAGCAATATGGCGGTTCTGAATTGCTCGGAACTCAAAATATCCAGCAACGTGGAAGATCGACATCCCATCGAGCGTCCCTCCTCAAAAACAATGTAGGGGCACAGGTGGGTTTAGTCGTTGCGCTGGAGCAACGGTGAATGCCCAAAAGGGGCCTTACCAATAACTTCCTCTGGTTCTCTATTCATGCAACTTGTCTTCCACTCCTGGCAGCGATGATTCCCTTAGGCTTCGCCACGACGACTGCCATGGTCCGGCGAGGGTTCGATTTGAGTGGCGATCAACACACCGACCCTCACCCTGTCGAGGGAGTTTCGGTGGACGCGCCCACCTCTTCCGTGTTCAATTTCGGGACCCTGCTCGCGTTTTCCGTGCTTGCTGTGGCCGCAATTTGTTATCGTCGCAGGCCAGCGGTTCACAAGCGGCTGATGCTGTTTGCGAACATTTCGCTCATGGCTGCGCCGATCGCCCACCTACTCGGCCACATACCGAGCACTTGGCTACCCGTCTCGGGAGACGCTGCGGTTGTAATTCTCAACATCTTGTTCCTCGTGGCACCGATCGCCGGTGACTACCTGATTGAGAAACGAGTTCGATTCCTCACGGTGGCCATGGCAATTGGGTTGTTCGCTTTCGTGTTGCTTCAGGCGTCAGTGATAGGTCCGAGCGTGGCGTGGCACCGTTTTGCCGTGTGGATATCCCAATAGAGCGCGCGGCTCCCGAATCATCAGGACCCGCAATCTTGACTGCAATTCAAGATCAGCTTTGGCTGACTCTGGTGCCGCAGTTCATGCCAAAGGAATTTTCTCGTCATCGAACAGAGAAGCCTTCGGGCCGACTAGATCGCGATGGCGAGCCTTTGAGCTCGATTGGCGAAAAATCCCCATTACACCAAAATCCCTTCGTGGCGACCGGGCCGGGGGATTTTGGTGTAATTGCCTGATTGCAGCAACTACCAATTTCCTCATTTCCGAAGTACTCTGAGACACTTCGGAAGGTTGAGATGAGTGCTTGCACTCGCTGCGGGGTTGGAATGCCCGGATGACGCCACACTCTGCTATGCCTGCGCACTCGCCGTCGCGCGCGCTCCAGACCATCCGCCGATGACCAGCCCCTCCCAACCGGGTACTCTGCCGTATGGCTGGGGCAACATCCAAGGTGTACTGCCGGTTATGGGAGGTCTGGGTCAGTTTTCAAGACAGGCAAGTCCATCAGGGCTCGAATCCGATCCATATGCTGCCGCACTCAATATCGTCCTTGGCTTTTCATCTTTCGCAAAAACCGTCTTATCCTGTCCTTGATGGTCATTGCCGTTGTGCTTCTCATACTCACCATCGGACTGGGTTTCGATAGAAACGATGAAGCGACTCCAGTCTTCGTTTTCGGTGTCTTCGTCTGGGTACTGTACGCCTTCTACTACTACAACCGGTGACACGAGTTTAAGCGCTGGATTTAGGCTCGTCCGCTGGGAAAAACAGCAGTTTCAGACGCCACTCCGCGGCGACGATCGGCAAATCGGTCTTGTTGATCGACCCTACCGATCCAGCAAAACTCCCAGTTCATCGTCCTCTCCCCAAGCCTTGACGTATTGCGCCTTTCCAATCATCCCAGGGCCGTTGGGCCCCATCTCGTAATAAACCTTCGCTTCTGACGGGAACTGCTTCAGGGCTTCGATCAGGTCTTTTACCGTCCATTGTTTGTCTGCCATATGTATCCCTTTTCGATTACCGCAATGCGCCACAAAGTTTACTCGGGCCGGGGAGCCGACATTGTATGGAATCATTCCGCTCATTGACCTGGCCAAGCTGTAATCTAACAGGCAGCGGGGACTTCCCGCCTCGGGGTTATTTTCCGGAACGTTTGCCGACTTCGTCTTTTGATGGTGCGTCACTGGATTGCGCAACCTCATTGGTGTCAATCGTCTCGGCGCACTCACCTTTTTCGTCGTAATCGCAGACGCGACCTGGATGGGCTTGTTTGCATTTCTCGCATAGTTGAGTAGCCATTCCACTTCCTCCAATTAGCGATCAATCGTATCGAAGATTCGACCTGACGGACCCGGATGTACCTTCACGTTACTCGGTATTCCGCATCGGCGTATGGTCAGAAGCGACCACTCTGGACAAGATATGCGCAACCGGTGGCCTGAGGTCAATTGACGCAAAATCCCCGTCTCATTCAAGACCCCTCCCGCTGGGTCAATGAGTTCTATAAAAAGGGATGTCAAGAAAAAAAGCTCCGCCTCGACCGGAGACGAGAGGGTTTTCTCGAGATCCAGCCCACTTGTCTGTAAGAGTGCCTCTCGGTTCGCTCGAGAGGTTTGGGCTCTGACGTGTTGGCCATCCCTGTGGGGTTCATCTGCCGATGGTGACGACGCCAATCGAGTCTGGAAACTTGGCAAGCGAGTCCTGGTGTCTTCCGTGTCCACCATGGTTCTATCGGAGGCTCGAGGCCTATCGCTATTTCTGGTGAAACGAGGGGGCATAGCGTGTAATGGGTGACTCGGTGCCGAAGCACACGGGGCCGATCTCATTGACTGATACTCACCCTCGAACCGAGCGTCTCCAGAACCCGACCGACCACCACCAGAGAATCACCGGAGATGGGAAGGCCACACCAGAGAGCTCAAGCGGCTTGCCGATTTAATTGGTTGGCGTCGAAATCCGCTCCTTTCTTCCACATCGTTAAAGTGATGGTGACAATCTTTCGTGCCAGGGTGAGACGCGCCATGGTCGGTCGCATGCCTTTCTCCAGCAGCCCGACATAGAAATCGTACAGAGGACCAGGGCGAGTGCTGGCCGATAGGGCAGCGCCTTTGAACAGATTCTTCAGATCGTGATTATGGTTGTGATTCAGACCGCGCACGGTGATGCGCTCCCGGTTGCGGCGTGGTTTTCCTCGCACCATGCGGTACTCGCCGCTGTCATGCGTCTCCAGTGCGAAACCACTGTAAGCCCACAGCTGTCGTTTGGTACGGAAACGGTGTGGCGTCTGCAGCAACGCCACCAGTAAGGCGGCACGAATCGGACCGATGGCAGGAATCTGGCGAAGCAACTGGACGGCCGGATGCTTGTGACTTTCCTGCAATAGTTCCTGGCGTGCTTGTTGCCGCACGGGCTGCAGCAGATCCAGTTGCTGGTAGAGCCGTTGGGCCCGCAGACGAACTCCAGGTTCTACAATCTTGGTCAACCATTCGCTGCGATGACGCGGGGCGTAGACGGTGGTACCGCTACAGGGAATGGCCCAGCTGCGGTACAGGGCTTTGATCCGACTCATGACTCGGCTGAGATCCTGGGTGATGGTCAGATAGCTGCGACCCAACTCCTTTAAGGTGCGCACTCCGTGTTCTCCGTGGTACACGGGGTTGAGCTTGTTCAGGCGTAACAGCTCCGCCAGCTTGCGGGCATCGATGCGGTCGCTCTTGCTGCCGTCTTTCAACAGAGCGTTCTTTCGTGGATCGCAAACTATGAGCTGAGCGACGTGAGGTTTCAGCAGATCATGTAACCAGGCGGCCGAGGTTCCTTCTTCGAAGGTCACCGATAAACTTCCCTGTAGCCCTTGGATAAACTCGAGGATCGTGCTCGCTTTGGTCTCCAGAATGCATTCCATGATCAGCTTGCCTCTGCCATCCATGACGGCAACCGAGATCGTTGCCTGGTGAACGTCCATGCCGATATACTTTTCTTGGTTCATAACGGCGCTCCTTTCGGTAAGTGGTGATGCTGACAATCACAACCTACCGTAAAGTGGGCGCCTTTTTATATTGCGTGTAATCGCTTGGTTTCGCCAACAATGTGGAAGGTGTTCAAGCAGAGTGGTCGAAACAAACTCAATAAGAGTCGGCTACTTCCCCACAAACATCTCTGCCAGCCGGTGCCAGGTTGGTGTACTCGAAATCATCAGACGAACTGGCACGGACAGGATTAGCAGCGCGCCGCCCCACAAGTATGCTGGATGCACGCGCCGTCGGGTCACCAGGTCGTACGTGATGCAAAACGCCAAGATCGGAAGGAAGGTCAGCCCGAAGAACCAGAGCGGGCCAAGCGGCAGCACGCCGGGGAAGCGCGCCACGGCCGCCGCAAGAATCGCAGTAAAGGCCAGCAGCATCAGGCGCTTGTGCGCCTCCTTTTTGCGGCGAAGACAGAGCGCCGTTGCAATGAGCACTGAGAAAACCGCCATGTCACCGAGCGGGATGGCCAGAAACGCCAGCGGGTCGATTCCGGGTGGAGCACCTCCGCGTCGCGCCAGGTCAAGGGCGGTCGCCGTTCCGACCACAATCATCATCGCGGCCACCACACCGACTGCCACTCCCAACCGCCGGTGGATGGCGACCCGATGCGTTGCTACCAGTGAGGTCTGCGCTGTGAACAGCAGCACCCAGGTCGTGAACAGCATCGCATGTACCCGTATGATCGTCGAGAAAGGTCCGCCTCCGATGGTTCCGTGAGTGCCAAAGTAAGCGCTCAGATAATATGTGCGAGCAAAGCCGATAAAGACGGTGACGGCCATGGCGATCGCCATGCCGCTGTAGAACATGCGGTCATAGGCGCCAGCAGCTGCTTGTTGTTTTCTAGGTTGCGAAGTAGCGACTGTCGCCATCTGCGATTTCCCAACGGGAGGCATTTTATCAGGGAGCCGGAGGCTGCGGGTAGATGGTGAAATATCGCCATTACGCTCATTGAGTCGCTGGACGCCTTGACTCGGGGGTCCCGTGGCCTCTCAAACAAATGCTTCACCGGATGCCACCGCTTTCATTTCCTTCTTTCGGCGAAGATAGCTGTAGCGGTGGTAAATCCTCCTCAGCCACCTCTTGCGACGCTTCCCCTTCCGCTCTGCTTTATAAAATTTCAGAACCAGCTTGCCGTCTTTGGTTTTTCCTAACTGGTCGTTCAACTCGCGCCACGTCATTCTTATTTTTCCTTCCATTGTGCAACGCTCGTCCAAATCTCATTTCAGGTGCCTATTGTCGGGCACGACGGCGACCATCTGCAAATCGCAGTAGGGACGTTTAGGGCGTAGAACGCCTACTCGACAAGATCGGGCTGGATGAGGGAGGCTTCGACGGATTGTTGGTGAAAAATCCCCATTGCACTCAAAACCCCTTCCTCGGGGGGGCTGGCCGAGGGTCAATGAGTGTAATCGCCTGGTTACGTCAATGAACTTGGCGCTGTGACCCCGATCGTGGCAATTTCGTTTGTTTGAGCCTACAGTAGGTTCATGCATACGAGCATAACCTCCTCTGAGCAAGTTTGTGCGCGCCTCAAGAAGATCGGATATTCGCAGTCGAAGTCGATGAAGTTGTATGGAGAAGTACTTGAACTGTTGTCAGATCCCTATCCTGAGGGGGATGGTTTCGTCGTTGACGCGCTTTCGCCACACACCTCTAAGAGGCAGGTTCGTTCGCATTCCGAAATTCATTGTGAACTCGGCGCGTGCCGCATAAGGTCGTCGGTTCCTGATTCGTTAGAGCCTCCGACCCATCGCACTGCTGAAATATCCCTACTGCAGTCACAAGCGGGGAATTGGGCATTGCATCCTTCGCTGCGTTGCGGGAACTTAGGTGATGACCCGGCTTGAATTGAGGCCATTCAGAACTGCGGTCAGCGCAATGAAGTTCGAACCAGGAGGCTCCCCCAAATGGACTATGCCTGGCAAAATCCGGAAGGGGCGGCAAATAGGGGCCTTGGATGTCAGAGGTTTCTCGCATCCAATCCGGATTGTATTGGACGCGCTGCCCCACCTCAGACCAGCGGCATGCCAGAGTTCCCGAATCCGTTTGCCAGGATGATTTCATTGCAGCCGACCTCCGACGTTGCCCGATTACGATTATAGCGCTGTCTTTCCCCCACAACCCGGATGAAGTAGAACGATAGCTGTCGTAACATCCCCATTACACCAACTACGCCCGAAACCAGGGTTGTGAGTGTAAACGCCTGGGTTACGCCAGTCTGATTAAGCCAGTCTGAATCGCCGTCTACTGCTGGTGTTCAAACCTAGTTTGTTCCCACCTCTTCACTTTTTCAACGACCGTTTGAGTCAGGTTAGTTCGTCTCCCGATCCACGCCGCGGCGCTATACGCGATGCCAGCATAGAACGGAGCGGTGTACTGTTCCTGAGCCATACCGCGTGTCATGTCAGGGTATGATCCAACGATTTGCCAAAATTCCGTCCAGTCGTGAAATTCTGGAATTACGGATCCACCCGCAAAGAACTGATGGAAAACGGCAGGAAATTTGCTCTGCGACACCAACACCGACGAGGAGGGGTCGGCGAAGGTCAGGCACTGATACGCCAAAATCACTGCTGGGAACAGCCAGACAAACTCTGCAACCCGTTGCTTCCATCTAGAATTGATCAAGCCGAAAAGAAAAGCCGGAAAGAAGCTCAACACCAATATGTGAGAAAAAAGAAACTGATAACTGCCCGGAGTAGAGGGCTCCAAGAAAAGCAGGATTCTTTGCGCCCAACCTGCAAGCCAAGGTGTGACAAATCTCACTACTCCATAAACACCCGCGACGTGCAGTGGGAGCCACAAAATCTGCCAGACGCTCGCACTGCTTCCACGTGATGTATCTTGCGACAGGACTTCTGTTTCCGGTGCTTCCTCCATTGTGGCGACGTTTATACGTCAAACGCCCGAGAGTCGCAAGGATCCGGATTGTTGGCGAAAAATCCCCATTACACCAATTGAGGCGTCGGGCAGGGGGTTTTTGGTGTTCTTGCCAGTTACGATAGTGTCCGCATTGTGCGAGTCCTGAAATGCAATTTGAGAATGTGTCGAAGCCCACTGAGAACCACAAGTCATATCGATGCCCATGTTGCGGGTTCAAGACCCTGCACGGTCGAGGGCACGACGAAATCTGCCCTGTCTGCTTCTGGGAGGACGACGGCCAGGATGAGCATGATGCGGATGAAGTACGCGGTGGACCGAACGGTACTCTGAGCCTCACCGAAGCACGCACGAATTTTCGCAAATTGGCGGCGTGCGAGGCCCAATTTCTCAACAAGGTACGGCATCCGCTGCCGGATGAGCGGAGCTAACTGTTGAAATATCCCCATTACACTCACTACGAATTATTTCTCCGCTCTGGCGCGATACCATCTCCAAATCGAAGTTGCTCCCAGCAACACAAGCGCAATCATTGCGCAAGTGAGAGCTAGAAGCTGATCCTGCCACCAGTTCATCAGAAAAGCGGCAATCATAAGGGCAGCGGAAATCAGGTTGGGAACGTACGCTTTCATTGGACACCGAAATCATACGCCCGTCATTGATGAGAGACGATTCATGAGACACTTCGGACGACAGTTGGCGAAAAATCGCTACCGAACACTTCGCGCAACGCTTTCGCATTCGTCCGCACGCGCTGCTCCAGTCGTATCTGGCCGGCTTCATCCAGCAGCGGAACTACTGGAGCCGGATCTGGTCCTGCTTGACATGGGACTCCCAACGCTGAATGGAATCGAGGCCGCCCGCCAGATTCGCAAACTCGCCCCGGAATCCCGAATAATCTTCGTAAGCCAAGAGTCTGCTTGGGAGGTGGTGCAAGAGGCACTCAACTTGGGGGCTTGAGGATACGTTCTGAAAGAAAGGACCGCAAACGACCTCCTACCTGCTGTGAAGGCGGTTCTTTAGGGCAGACAGTTTGTCAGCTTTGGATTGTCGATTCAGAATGTTAACTGACGAAAAGGCCTCGACCACCACCAGCTAGGATGCTGCCGCAGACCGATCAGTTCCATCCCTTAGTACGCGTAACTCGGTTTCGGAAATTGCAAACTCTGTAAAGCCACAATTCAAACAGACCAGAAGCTTTGGGAAGACCCACACGATGGATTTGTCCAGCCCCTTGAGTCCGGGGAAATGAATCGCAACTTCGCCATTGAACGTGCTTTGGATTTCGGAAGAGCATTTCTGACACTTCATGACTTCTACCTTCTACCAAATTTCCAGGATTGCCTGAACTTTAGGCCGCGTCCTCCTGTCGTTAATGTGCGGGGGAGCACACCGTTTCGTGATAGGAGTCACACTGGACGCAGCCACATTGAAACCGCATTGTTGGCGTAAATATCCCCATAGCACTCACTGACCCGGATTTTGGCGAACAAACGGCGCAAGCTTGTGTAATGGCCTGATTTCATCAACTACGCTGGAACCTACCCTAAACGTGACTGATATGCTCCTGTTGTGACTGAATTGGCCACAACTCGAAGGATACTTACCCGGCGCGGAAAACGGCTGGAATATTTCACCATTGCGTGGAATAGCCTAGAAGGTTTAGTGGCTGTCATCGCAGGCGCGATTGCAGGCAGCGTCTCGCTGGTTGGCTTCGGGATGGACAGCTTCATCGAAGTTACGTCCGGGGCCACTCTACTGTGGAGAATGTCAGTTGACGCTGACGAAAAGAGTCGGAGAAAAAATGAGCGCCTGAGTATCAGAATCGTCGGAGCCTGCTTTATCGCCCTTGCTGTGTACGTTGCTTATGAAGGTTTCTTCGATCTCCTTGGCAGAAAAGTTCCCGAGCACAGTATTCCGGGCATAGCTCTGGCATGCGTTTCGCTCGTTGTCATGCCCATTCTTTCCCGCGCTAAGAAGAAAGTGGGGAACGAACTCGGCAGCGAAGCGATGGAGGCTGACGCGAAGCAAACTGACTTCTGTGTGTACTTGTCAGCGATTCTGCTTCTGGGTTTGCTGTTGAATGCAGCGTTCGGTTGGTGGTGGGCTGACCCGGTGGCAGGGCTTGTAATGACACCCATTATTGCGAAAGAGGGACTAAAGGGACTCAAAGGCGAAACATGCTGCCACCCCACGATTGACAAGTGATTCTGGCGCGACATCGACTCTGATTCGTCGATAGATGTTGAAAATCCCGATTACATTCAATGACCTCAAAAAAGGGCGAACAGACGGTGCACACTGGTGCAATGGCCTTCCATGAGAAGGCCGGTCGGAGTCAAGTCGATACTTCTCTGGCTTGATTGAACAAGGTTTCTTCTCCCGCCGAGTGGCCACTGTCGCCATGCTTCCATTCGCACTCTCGAGGAGCGATTCGTTCGCTCGGTGCACATTGGGCGTTCTCGTTTCAGCCGGTGCTGCTATCTGTTGGGCGCCCTGTGGTTCTGCTCGCGGAGAGTGGAACCTGGGCCAGGCCATTAACGCAGTCACCGGAACTCGGCTTTGGGCTTTTGTCTTTTCTCTTCCGGGGACGGTTTCGTTTTTAGGCGGCCGCGGCCACGGTCCTTGGGCTGCTGTTGTGCAGCGGTTCGTACACTTCTCCGCTCACCCCTAGATGATGCAGCAACACCGCCAGCTTTCTGGCCGTGGCGATGATGGCTCGCTTCTTGCCGCTCTTGCCGCCACGCTCGGCCAGCTTCAAGCCCCAGCGCCTGAGATCACAGTCCACGCCGAATGGTCCCAACATGTGCTGCGCTCCTTGCACCAGCAGCGTGCGCAGATACGGATCCCCTTCCTTGCTGATGTGCATCTGCGGCTCACTCTGTCCCGAGTTCCTGCGTCCTGGCTGCAGCCCCAGATAGCAGCCCACGTCGCGGCTCTTGCGGAAACGATGCGCATCTTCCAGCGTCAGCAAGAAGGTCAGCGCGATCAGCGTGCCCACGCCCTTGATCTGCTTCAGCAACGCCACCTGCGGATAACTCTGCTGTGCCAGATTCTCGATGCGCTCGTTGTATTCCACGATGCGCTCGCTCAGGGATTCGATTGCGTTCAACAGCGGTTCCAGTGCGGCTTGCAGTTCTGGACTCAAACTCTCCGCTTTCTCCGGATTCAGGTTGCGCACGTTGCAGCCGCGCAGTCTTTCGCCGTAAGACTTCGCCAGTCCGCGAGCCGTGTTGACCAACCCCGTGCGCGCCCGCACCAGGCCGGCACGCGCCCGAATCATCATGAGATCGGCTTGCGCCTGTACGCTGCGATGCTTCACCGGATATAGCAACTCAGGATCGATCCGGGCCAGCCGCGCCAGCGTCTGCGCATCCAGACGATCGTCTTTCTTGCGGCTCTCCCCGATCAGCCGTACCTTGCGCGCATTGGCCACGATCACTTCATGCCCCAACTCGCTGAGCAAGCGACTGATCCAGGGCGAATGCGTCCCGATTTCCAGTGCGATCCGACTGTGCGGCATGCCGCCGAACACTTCGCGCAACGCTTTCGCATTCGTCCGGACGCGCTGCTCCAGTTGTATCTGGCCGGCTTCATCCACCACGCAGTACCAACAGTTGCGATCTCCCAGATCCAATCCAATGGTCAGTTTCTGCTGCGAAATATTCCTGCTCTGCTTGCTTGCCGCGAGGCTAACCTTCTTCATTGCCGGTCTCCTTTTTATCTGTGCTTCGAGCACGTCGATAACTTGGGAGCGTACACCGCATCCCGTCCGGAGACCGGCCTTCTCATCCCATCTGGTTACGCCAGTCATGTCGATCTTTCTGCTCTCCAAGGTCGTATCAGTGGGACAATTGGGCTGACGGCTAGGGGGTGCAACGTGATTGACACTCTAAGAATGGCGTGCCGGGGAGAGGACGGCCAGAACATTGCCGAGTACGCGCTTATATTGGCGCTGATTCTGGTGCTCGTGGCCGGCAGCATCCGGTTCATCGCGTACGCAATCACGGGTCAATGAGTGAAATCGCCTGGTTTCGCCAGTTTGGCCTCGCACTGGCGTAAACTGCTGGCGTGAGAAACGCAATGTCGCGAGTGCTTCCGCTTCTGCTGTGCGCCGCGCAGGCGGCGTTCGGGTGCGAGTTGCGATCTTTGGAGTTGCGAAAGGTTTCCCCTGACCTGACGGTTGTTGTCACACACCGAGACAAACCCATCCAGGGAATCGAAGTGCAGGTTGTCCCCAAAAACAGTATCGAACCTGTATTTACAGCGATTACGGATGAGCATGGAACCGTTCTGCTTCGCGGTCTGATCGTAGGGCAGTACTATCTCACTGCGTCGCACGAAGACTTTGAGGCCGGCAAAGAATGGATTGAGGTCGTCGCTGTTCCCGACTCCAGGGCACAGAGACGCCTAGATTTTCAATGGGCCGATTGGTCCTATGAAACCAGTCGTATTGCCGGAACGCTCACAGGGCTTATCCCCGGAAATACAGGAAACAAATTGATGGACATCGTGCACCCCGTGAAGACGTTTTATCCGGGCGTTGACATGACGTTAAAGGGAGCTTTTTCCGGGGAACAATTTCACACGATCTCCGACAGCTCCGGGGGGTTCATGTTCGGCGACATTCCCGACGGCATTTACGTGCTGACGATCGCTGGCGGGATGAACTCCATCACTGGAATCGCGGACACAACGAGGCAAGTCATTGATGTGAAGCGGATGAGTAAACAGGACTCCCTGCCGCTTCAGCTGAAGGACACTGGCTGCTACCGCACCGAGTTTGAATTGAGCGAGAAGTAGCCTCTTCGTCGTCTTGCTCCCTCCCGGTACGGAGCGGTAGTTGGCGTAACATCCCCATTACACTCCGTCGAAAGTCGCGGCGTAACCTATTTGGAATCAATGAACCCTAGGAACGCGCTTTCATCCCTATGGGTGGGCCACTGGCCCATGAGAACTCAAAACCCCTTCCCGCGTAGGTTGCGCCGGGCGTTTGGGTGTATCAAATCTCGAAAAATGGCATCGCGTTGCAGTTAACGCTGCAAGGTACGAAATACTACAAGAACGATGACCTCAACAAGTCATAGCTCTTGATGGTCAGCGAAACCTACGAGGTGTCGGATCTGCGGGGCCGTTTTAGAAGACGATGGCGCACACTTCCACTGCTCCGATCACGGTCCAGCAAATCGCTCTCCCGCGTTCGCCGGCCAGCCAGAAGCCGCTCGCTGCACTGAAACAGAGAACTGCACTTGTCCATCCGCTCACCAACGCACCGGGCTTGCTCAACATTTTCAGGAGTTTCATCAACTCAGTTTACGATTGATTGGCGAAAGATCCCGATTACACCAACAACCCAAATGCCGGTTCCAGTGAAATCGCCTGCTAGTCAACAGTTAGGGAGCAAATGTCGTCGGCCCCAAAACCTGCTGCGGGAACCGTGGCATACTGGTGGCCTCGAAATCCTGTATGTTCTGGAGACGTCGTGCTAAGAAGTGCTTTGCTCACCCTCTCTCTGGTGCTGGCCCAAATTGGGAGCGCACAGACGGCGAGTCCGCCTGCGGCGTCAGGCTCACCCCAGCCGCTCATCATCCTGATCGGGCCACCACTCAGCGGAAAAACGACTTTCGCCGACTCGATCTCCCACACTTACGGAGTTCCAAGTATTTCAATCGAAGATCTCATTCGCGATAACGCGGCCGAACTAAACAGATTGCGAGGGGAAGGGGTTTCGCTGGCCGAGATGCGCTATGACCCGGCGATGAGTCGTTATCTGCGGGAGCGGCTGAAGACCGCCGACCTCAGCCACGGTCTCATGCTCGATGGCTATCCCGCAACGCTGGTTCAGGCGGAAGAGCTCGCCAAGATGTTTGCGGACCTAAAAATGAAGCTCGTTGCATTGCGACTGCAAGTGCCCGACGATACCGTCCGCGAGCGTGCCAAGACGACGGGGCGCGAGAGCGATCGACCGCAGATCATAGAGCAGCGGATCAAGGACTACCATCGCGAGATGGACGCGATTTCATTTTATTTTCCCAACGCCAAAATTGTGGATCTAGACGGCAGTGTGCCCGAGGCCAAGGTCTGGAAGGCGATCCAGACAGCTCTTGACGAGGCGGGGCTGAAGGCAGCGGCAAACTAAAGTACTCACCCTGAGATTTCCTTGGCGGATGGCATTCTGGCCGCCTCCGCGTTGAAGATCAGGGTTCGCTTTTGGCGGACAAAAATCAGCCCCAAGTGCGTTGCAGACGAGCGAAGTGTCTGGCAAACCCATTGTCGGATGTTGAGCAGTTCTCGCTACGGCAGCAACTCCGAGCCCGGTTGTAAGACCGGGCTCGTACTGTTCGCCAGTTTCCCGCCGATTAAATAAGTTCGCGGGGCTACTGCCCAGTCCCCGAGAGGGTCACCATCTGCGGGCTGGTCACTGCTGAGTCGGTAAACGTCAGGGTTCCGGTCACTGGTCCGGTCGCCGTGGGCGAGAAGGTCACACCGACTGTGCAATTTGCTCCGGCGCCGATGCTCGCGCCGCAGGTGTTGCTCGCCACAGTGAATCCCATACTCGCGCTAACGGCTACGCTCGTGAGAGCGCTACTCAGGTGATTCGTCAAAGTTACGGTACGCGCGGAGCTCGTGGTGCCCACCCTCACCGTGGAGAAATTTATTGAGCTAGCGGAAAAGGTCACCGGGGCGCTGCCGGTTCCTGACAGACTCACCGTTTGAGGACTGGCAATGGCGCTATCGTTGAACGTCAGCGTTCCTGTAGCTGCGCCAACGGCCGTCGGTGCGAAGGTAACGCCCACCGTGCAGCTCTTCCCTGCCAGGATGCTTGCACCGCAAGTGTTGCTGGCCACGGCGAACGGTCCGTTCGCTGCGATGCCGTTGATGTTTAGCGTACTTGACTGATTATTGGTCAATGTCGCCGTTTTGGCAGCACTGGTGTTGCCCGCAACGGTAGTGCTGAAACTCAGACTCGTTACCGAAAGTGTCACCGGGGCGCTGCCGGTGCCCGACAGACTCACCGTTTGAATACCGGGATTGGCGTTATCGTTGAACGTCAACGTTCCCGTAGCTGAGCCTACCGCCATCGGAGTGAAGGTAACACCCACCGTGCAAGTCTTTCCTGCCGGGACGGACGAAGCTGGGGTTTTTGGTGAAATGGCCTTCCATGAGAAGGCCGGTCGGAGTCAAGTCGATACTTCTCTGGCTTCATTGAACAAGGTTTCTTCTCCCGCCGAGTGGCCACTGTCGCCATGCTTCCATCCGCACTCTCGAGGAGCGATTCGTTTCGCTCGGTGCATGTTGGGCGTTCTCGGTTCAGCCGGTGCTGCCATCTGTTGGGCGCCCTGTGGTTCTGCTTTTTCAGAGTTAAACCTGGGCCAGGCCATTAACGCAGTCACCGGAACTCGGCTTTGGGCTTTTGTCTTTTCTCTTCCTGGAACGGTTTCGTTTTTACGCGGCTGCGGCGACTGTCGTTGGGCTGCTGTTGTGCAACGGTTCGTATACTTCTCCGCTCACCCCTAGATGATGCAGCAACACCGCCAGCTTTCTGGCCGTGGCGATGATGGCTCGCTTCTTGCCGCTCTTGCCGCCACGCTCGGCCAGCTTCAAGCCCCAGCGCCTGAGATCACAGTCCACGCCGAATGGTCCCAACATGTGCTGCGCTCCTTGCCCCAGCAGCGTGCGCAGATACGGATCCCCTTCCTTGCTGATGTGCATCTGCGGCTCACTCTGTCCCGAGTTCCTGCGTCCTGGCTGCAGCCCCAGATAGCAGCCCACGTCGCGGCTCTTGCGGAAACGATGCGCATCTTCCAGCGTTAGCAAGAAGGTCAGCGCGATCAGCGTGCCCACGCCCTTGATCTGCTTCAGCAACGCCACCTGCGGATAACTCGCTTGCGCCAGGTTCTCGATGCGCTCGTTGTATTCCACGATGCGCTCGCTCAGGGATTCGATTGCGTTCAACAGCGGTTCCAGTGCGGCTTGCAGTTCTGGACTCAAACTCTCCGCTTTCTCCGGATTCAGGTTGCGCACGTTGCAGCCGCGCAGTCTTTCGCCGTAAGACTTCGCCAGTCCGCGAGCCGTGTTGACCAGCCCCGTGCGCGCCCGCACCAGGCCGGCACGCGCCCGAATCATCATGAGATCGGCTTGCGCCTGTACGCTGCGATGCTTCACCGGATATAGCAACTCAGGATCGATCCGGGCCAGCCGCGCCAGCGTCTGCGCATCCAGCCGATCGTCTTTCTTGCGGCTCTCCCCGATCAGCCGTACCTTGCGCGCATTGGCCACGATCACTTCATGCCCCAACTCGCTGAGCAAGCGACTGATCCAGGGCGAATGCGTCCCGATTTCCAGTGCGATCCGACTGTGCAGCATGCCGCCGAAGACTTCGCGCAACGCTTTCGCATTCGTCCGGACGCGCTGCTCCAGTTGTATCTGGCCGGCTTCATCCACCACGCAGTACCAACAGTTGCGATCTCCCAGATCCAATCCAATAGTCAGTTTCTGCTGCGAAATATTCCTGCTCTGCTTGCTTGCCGCGAGGCTACCCTTCTTCATTGCCGGTCTCCTTTTTATCTGTGCTTCGAGCACGTCGATAACTTGGGAGCGTACACCGCATCCCGCCGGAGACCGGCCTTCTCATCTCATCTGTTTTCGTCAACCATCCCGAAACTCGAACTAGAATACCGACATGAAACCGGGTGACACTGCGAAGCTCATTGGTATACCTCCAAACGTGCGCGATGATAAGGAACTCCAAACTCTCACGCTGTTTGAAAAGTGTTTGGGGCACTCGTTCGTGATTGCTGCCGTGGAGTCATTTGAGGATGTTCCGTTTCCTCTGGCGAGAATTGATGTAGGCCATGTCATCGGCAAAGAGCCTTGGGAACACACGATCTGGGTGGAACGCGAATACTTGGAATTGGAGGATCGCTGAACGGGGTTTTGAGTGTAATCGCTGTTTTCGTCATCTACAATGCGGTGCTCGCGATCCTGAGCTTTAGGCAGGTGACGCGAGACATCACGCATCCCTATTGCTTCTTGCAACACATCTGCATCTTCTTTCTTAGCTTCTAGAAGCGGACATGAACACCCGGCATGGAGGATTCTCATCGAGATGCTATAACGTTCCTCGCTGAATTACTTCTCCTCTTCTCCCCGGCTACGTTCGACCAGCTCGGCGGTCTCCCTTGCCAGAATATCGAACAGGTGAAAATCGTCTTCCGAGGGTTGATGGGGTATACGCCAAAGGGTAGAGATCATCCCGACGACTTTTTTGGTGCGAGTGATCAGAGGCGTGGATTGGCAGGCGCGAACGCCGATCTCAAGATAGACCTGCTGAACTTCTGGATCGGCCATGAAATCGCAGGTAGCTACGTCTGGCGCGACCACCCGCCGATTATCGCGCAGCGCGATTCCGCAGCTACATTTCGCGTCTGCGCCTACCCACTCAAAAGAACTAGCGGCGTCGGGATTGAATCCCCGGAAAGCCAACAGCCGCAGTTCTCCGCCTGTTCCGCGCTCTGGATACAACCTTTGCATACTGGCACAGTCGGAGCGCATGAGAGCTACAGCAGCATCGACAATCTCTTCGTACATAATCCTCTGGCTGGCTCCCAGCAGATAGGGGTCGTTTTGGGCCAGACTCCATCGAAGGGCATTAAGGACTGGCAAAAGGTCTTTGGCGGCATGCGATTTTATTATGTAACCCGCCGCACCCGCAGCTATCGCGGCATCAGCTATGCCCCTATCTCGATTTTCGCTCACGAAGAGAATTCGTGATTTCGGGGCGCACTGTCGGATTCGTAGAGCAGCTTCGATTCCGTCCAGTATAGGAAGACCAAGGTCAAGCAGAATCAGGTCTGGTTGCAGTTCACTTGCTTTCTGAACCGCTTCTAAGCCGTCCGACGCCCTACCAACGATTTGGACACCCTGTGCCCCTTCAATCATCGAACAGATGAAGTCCTGCCAGGGCTTGTAATCATCCACAACGAGAACTCGTATCTTCGATTTCTTGCGCATTAGATCGTCACTCCCAGGAGGCAAAGCTTTGCGATTAGACGCTAAGCACCAAAACTGTGGTTACCCGGGTCCCAATAGTTGGCCTTGTGGTGCCGGAACTGATGGAGTTCGGCTTCCGATAGCACGAACTCCACGAAACCACATTCGGAGCAAATGACGAGTGAGGCAAATGCCCAAAGCGTGGGCTTAACTAAGTTTCTCAAGCTACGAGGGGGGTGGATATTGATTTCAGCGGGGTATGAGCTTTGATCGACTGAATGGCACGATTTGCAGGGCATGGACTTTGGACCTCATCTCGAAAGCGCCACCAGGGTTCGGCCTCTCAAGCACGGTCTCATCGGAACCGCAATAGGTTGCCCCTGCTGCGCAATGAAGTCAAGTGGCGTAACATCCCCATAGCACCAACTACCCCTACAACAGCACGTCCCCGAGAATTGGACGCCGGACTCCGACCCCGCAACCTTCCAGCATGGACAGCTCAACGGCCGTGTTTCGGCTAAACGCGGAACCAGGACAAATAGTGTGGCTGCACGTGGGCATGCACCGAAGCCACAGAATGAATCCAAGCTAGCCTCCCTCGCCTCCGCATTTGTGCAAACTATTTCGCTTGTATGCCACGCCGCTCCCGGAAACCCTAGATGTCCCGCGCCCCTTTTTGGCATGTCGGTTGCCAGCACTATAAGTGAGCCCTGAGTGCGTGGGCCACCCACGCGCAGAAGGCCAAACGCAGGCACTGATAACTAAGGACTTGCGGCCGATGAGCTCCAGAGGTTCTGGAGCAGTGGAGAAACGTGCGATGAAAACGACCCTTGCGCTGTGCTTCCTCCTTTTTGCCTCGCTGACTTGGGGACAATCCATTGGCGCCTCCGTAGTGAACGGACCGCCCCAGCCCCTTCGCCTAGCCAGCAATGACCAGCATGCTAGTGCCGCTCCTTTGGCCACACAACAAAACCTGCTCGGCTCCAGCGGCTCCAGCTCCGCGAAGGGAGAGCGGCCCCTCTGGGAGGTTGCTCCACCGTCCCCTCCCACCACCCCCCTTGCCGATACAGCCCGCGCCCTGCGGAAGCAGCACGAGGTCGTGAAAAAGGCTACATTCATCCGCGAAGACTAGCGGCTCACCGTTCATTGATGGTCGGGACCGAATCTTTGCGTTTTCGCAAGATTCCGGCTCGCAGCAATCGACAAGTGTGTGAGTTGCGGATTGGATTGCTATCGCGATTTCGCTTAGAACCGGGCCAATGAGTGTAATGGCCTGATCTATAAAAGGGGATGTCAAGAACAATTTTCTCCCACCACCGGATGCGCAGGCTTATTTTGCGACATCCAGCCCCTCTCACCAGAGAAGACGCTGGTCTGGTGTCGTGCCCTGGGTTGCTCCATCTCAGTAGCGGCATCTTTCTTAGTAGCGACGATCTATAAAAGGGGATGTCAAGAACAATTTTCTCCCACCACCGGATGCGCAGGCTTATTTTGCGACATCCAGCCCCACTCACCAGAGAAGACGCTGGTCTGGTGTCGTGCCCTGGGTTGCTCCATCTCAGTAGCGGCATCTTTCTTAGTAGCGACGATCTATAAAAGGGGATGTCAAGAACATTTTTCTCCCTCCGCCGGAGGCGCAGGTTTATTTCGCGACATCCAGCCCCTCTCACCATGAGAAGACGCTGGTCTGGTGTCGTGCCCTGGGTTGTTCCATCTCAGCAGCTGCATCTTCTTAGTAGCGACGACGCCGATCAGTTTCGAAACTGATCAAGCCGTGCGGTTGTACGGTGTCAACCATGGATCTATCTGAGGCTCGTGGCCTAGTGCTTTTTCGGGTTATCCGAGGGGGCATAGGGATTACACAGAGACTGGGTGCCGCAGGCACCGTGTCGTCTACAGGCCATTGTCATACTCACCCTCGAACCCGAGCGTCTCCAGAACCGACTGGCCACCACCAGAAAGATCTGCCGGAGATGGAAGGGCTCTTCACCCGAGACGCTCAAGCGGCTTGCGATTTTAGTTTTTCGGCGTCGAAGCTTTCTCCCTTCTTCCACAGAGTCAGCGTAATGGCTGCAATCTTGCGCGCCAGCGTCAGACGCGCCATGGTCGGCTTGATGCCTTTGGCCAGCGCAGCTTGGTAGAAGTCCTGGAACGGTCCGGGACGCACACTGGCCATGGTGGCCGCACCTTTGAATAGACCTTTCAGATCATGGTTGTGGTCCTTGTTCAGGCCCCGAATGGAGAGCAGTTTCTTCGAGCGCCGCACTTGACCTTCGACCATAGCGATATTCCGCACTGATGCGAGTCTCCAAAGCCAGTCCGCTATAGGCCCATAGTTGTCGCTTGGTGCGGAAACGATGCGGCGTCTGCATCAGGGCCACCGCCAGCGCCGATCGAATCGGTCCCAGATACGGAATCTGTCGCAGCTTGGCGGTGATGGCATGCTTGCGACTTTCCGCTAACAGTTCCCGCCGCGCTTGCTGCCGCAAGTGTTGCAGCATGTCCAGTTGCTCATAGAGTCGTTCGGCTCGTCGCCGCACGCCGGCTTCGCGGATCTTGTCCAGCCACTGCGCTCGATGCCGGCGATAGTAGACATCTCTTCCCGCACAAGGAATCGCCCAGCTGCGATACACCGCTTTCAGCCGGTTCATGACCCGCGACAGGTCTTTGACGATGGTCAGATAACTCCGGGACAGCTCCCGCAGCATGCGCACGCCGTTCTCGCCGTGGTAGACCGGCTTGAGCTGGTTGCCGCGTAACAGCTCTGCCAGCTTGCGGGCATCGATGCGGTCACTCTTGTTCCCGTCTTTGAGCAGCGCGTTTTTCCGCGGATTGCACACCACCAGCTTGTCGACGTGGGGATTGAGCAGATCGTACAGCCAGGCCGACCAGGTTCCTTCTTCAAAGGTCACCGACAAAGTTCCGCGCAAGCCGGCAAAGAACTGAAGAATCGTTGCCGCTTCGGTCTCCAGGATGGATTCCATGACTAACTTGCCCGCTGGAATCCATCACCGCGACCACGATGGTTGCTTGATGAACGTCCAGCCCAATATACTTTTCACTGTTCATGAGGGTGCTCCTTTCGTAGGTCATGATGCGGACAATCACAACCTACTCCAAAGGGGCGCCCTTTTATAATGCGATTACAGCAATTGGCAGAAAGTCTCTAGACAAGGCTACAACTTCTTATCGAGGTCATTGTGCATCCGGCCTGACTCCACCATCTCTTTCAAATCGCGAAAATTGAATCCCCCTTGAGAGTGGGAAAGCCAGATAAGCTTGGCCTTACCGTCGGACAACTCAAAGATGGAGGTTTGGAATTCGAGAACCATACCGCCCTGCCAATAGGTCGCAATGCAATACTGTTTGGAGACCGCCGCGACGACAAGCAAATTGCTGGGGAGATTCGGATCCTTGACATCAGTCGAGTTAAAGGGCTGTCCGGGATCTGCGATTCCATCCTCAAAGTGATCGAGCACCGCCTTGGGCAGCAAACTCGCCCGTTTCACCTCGCTGAACGTTTGTGATTGAGCAGAACCGGTAATTGCGCTGAGGTTGAAACTGAGCAAGCCTTCGTGACCTGAATTGTTCGTTTGTGGCAGCTTGTGGCAGGAAACCAAGCCGAAAAGAATGACCAACAGGATAACGGATGACTGTTGTGCAGGCTTAAGATCGGTCATCGTGTTGCCTTCGTTGCTGGAACGCCTCGTTCGAGGATTGATCTCGATGTTTATTCCGAACTGGCTAATATCGACAATGAGAACGGTATGGTTCAAAGAATGGAGCAGAAATCTATGTTTCACGTTTCGGACCTCGTTCCCGAAACATCATAGCGGCTGGCCGGGGGTCAGTTGGCGTAACATCGCCATTACGGCCAAAACGCCCCCCCACGCAGGAGGGGCGAAGAGACGGCGCAAACTTGCGCTATGGCCTGTTCGCGCCAGTTATCGGATTCGAGGACCACGAATCAGGTGCAGTGGAATAGCTGTTGTTAGAAGGGGCCAAGCAATGACTGCCATTTTTCCGCAGCTTCCAATCGGTTCTTAGCCAAATTGATTGCTGGAATCCTTTGAGATTTTGCATCTCCAACGAGACAACCAGCGACGGCCCAAATACGTGGATCAAGATTCTGATCGTTCAACATCGCGTTAAAAGATGTCTCTCCGTTGTCGTAATACTCCGCAACGAGCTTTTTCAGAAAGGCAAGTTTCCGCGACCGTACCGAGAGGATTCGCTTGCCAGATTCAGGATCGCCCCACGTTGATCCGTCCTCGAACTGCACCCAAAGCACCGCCCCGACTGCTTTAACGATCGCTGCGCCACGGTCATCTGGGCCGGTGGAAGTATCCATCGGACACGCAACCCGTTCTGCCTGAGGAGCCAACGAAGATTCTTTGAAAACAAAATCTGCTTGCGAATGGCATGGAACGGATTGGCCGCGTGAATCGGTGGGTTCAGTTATTGCGAAGAAAGCCAGAATGCCTTTACCAGATGTATTGCGAACAGCAGCATAAAGTCCGATTTCTGGATCGTATTTAACCGACAGGGAAGCAGGCGCTCCTTTTGGGCTGGCATCCTGAAACTTAACGTCGGCAGGATTCTGCGCGAAGACCAGTGAAGTGACGAGAAATAGGGAAAAGACTATCGTCGGCTTCATACCCGGTAATTTGCTCCTGTCCGATCCCGTTGTCAAAAGAAAATCCCCGTCTGTTCTACCAAGGAACTCGGGTCAAATTAGCGAAAAATCGCCATTACACTCAAAACCCCTCAATGAGCGCTATGGCCTGATTTCGCCAACCACTGGAAATCGTATGGACCCCAGCGTAAAGTTCGACAGATATGGACAGGGCTATTAAGGCCGATGAAGTACAGGTCATCAATTGGCTTCTCGATCATGGGTTGGTTGACGTAACAGCTTATCGAGTTCACCCGGCAGATGAGTTGCGCGTCGTTAGGGAGTGCGGTTGTGGATGTGCCAGCCTGTACTTCAAATCTGAGACAGGGAACCTAGAGAGGCTAGCCGACGAATTAGCAGTGTACCCGGATGGCCAGCACGCGGGCCTGATGCTGTGGGGACGCCAAGGTGAGATCGTGTTGCTGGAAGTGTACGACTTTGAGCCGGAGTCATCCCACCGTTTTCCGGACCTCTCAAATTTGTGCACTTGGGAAGAGTTGGGATCTAGGGATCTGGAACACGCGAAGCGAGAGCATGAGAAAGCGTTAGCTGAATTGACGAAGCCGCCAACTGCAACTGAAGGGGCAATTTAACCGCATTATTGGCGAAAAATCGCCATTACACTCGTTGACCCAGCCAACGGACTGACTTCGTGGCAAAATAGGCGAACAAACGGCGCATGCTTGTGTAATGGCCTGGTTACGACAGTCGTGTTTCAGATTCCGAGAACGGCCATTTGACTCAGTCCAGCTTTCGTCTACAATCGCCCCAAATGTGGACCGCAGCGAGGCACCATGAAAAAGCTGCTTGCGGCTGTGCTAAGCATAGTAATGACCGAAGGTTGCGGCGGCGGGTCTAGCACAACCTCTGGTTCCAAAATCTCGGTCTCGGTTACTCCCAGCGTAGTTACTATTCCTTTCGGTGCCGCCGAACAGTTCACGGTAACGGTGCAAGGCACGACCAACACAGCCGTAATTTGGAGCGCCGCAGGAGAGGGCTGTAGTGGCGGTTGCGGCACCATTGATGCGAATGGGCTTTACACAGCACCCACGACCGCGCCCGGACACGCGAGTATCAAAGTGGTCGCTACCTTAGTCGCTGACAACACAAAACTTGGGACGGCTGCGGTGACTCTGGGCTCCGGAGGGTCGCCCTTTCCTGGGCCGAAGATTGCAACGACTACTCTTCCCGATGGCGGTATCGGGGTGGCGTACAGCACAGAAGTCGTAGCTGTCGAAGGCATTCCACCCTTCGGGTGGACCATTACGACCGGATCATTACCACCGGGACTGGCGTTGATGTCGATTCCTAACTCGTTCAACAAGATTGGGATCGAAGGCACGCCGACAACTTCAGGAACATATGACTTCACGATCGGCATACAGGATGACGTTAACCCACCACGCTCGGACTCGAAGGGCCTGCGGATAGTGGTCAACTAGAACTAGCGCGAGTGCTGCCTTCCTTTACCGGATGCGCAATCCAGATGTCCCCAACCCTCGCGCGCCGTTCACACAGCACTCCGCTGGGCGAGTATGATTTCGCACCTGCGGTGTGTGGAGGCCATCATGCGATCGAGTCGATGTTTCCGTCTTGTCTTCGGAGTGTTGCTAGTCGCTGCTGCACCCCTCTCAAGCCAAAACGTGAACCCGATGCACCCCCAGGAAATCGACGTCCAGAAACACTCGTCGCCCGAGGATGTGAGGACACGCGCGGCCAGCCTTCAACTCCAGAAGGATGCTAAGGAACTCTCTGAACTTTGCGCTTCGGTCTCGGATGACATGGACCACGTGAAGCAAGGTCTGCTATCGAAAGACGCGCTGGAGAAACTGAAGCGGATGGAAAAACTATCCAAACGGGTACGTGAACAGCTGACTCAGACCTCCCTTGCGCCCTGAAACGGTGCAGCTTAAGGAACGTTGGTCCCGCGTTGGCTGGTAATCAGTCCATGGTTGGTGAAAAATCCCCATTACACGCAATATAAAAAGGCGCCCACTTTGCGGTAGGTTGTGATTCTCGGCATCACCACTTACCGAAAGGAGCGCCGTTATGAACCAAGAAAAGTATATCGGCATGGACGTTCACCAGGCAACGATCTCGGTTGCCGTCATGGATGGCAGAGGCAAGCTGATCATGGAATGCATTCTGGAGACCAAAGCGAGCACGATCCTCGAGTTTATCCAAGGGCTACAGGGAAGTTTATCGGTGACCTTCGAAGAAGGAACCTCGGCCGCCTGGTTACATGATCTGCTGAAACCTCACGTCGCTCAGCTCATAGTTTGCGATCCACGAAAGAACGCTCTGTTGAAAGACGGCAGCAAGAGCGACCGCATCGATGCCCGCAAGCTGGCGGAGCTGTTACGCCTGAACAAGCTCAACCCCGTGTACCACGGAGAACACGGAGTGCGCACCTTAAAGGAGTTGGGTCGCAGCTATCTGACCATCACCCAGGATCTCACCGAGTCATGAGTCGGATCAAAGCCCTGTACCGCAGCTGGGCCATTCCCTGTAGCGGTACCACCGTCTACGCCCCGCGTCATCGCAGCGAATGGTTGACCAAGATTGTAGAACCTGGAGTTCGTCTGCGGGCCCAACGGCTCTACCAGCAACTGGATCTGCTGCAGCCCGTGCGGCAACAAGCACGCCAGGAACTATTGCAGGAAAGTCACAAGCATCCGGCCGTCCAGTTGCTTCGCCAGATTCCTGCCATCGGTCCGATTCGTGCCGCCTTACTGGTGGCGTTGTTGCAGACGCCACACCGTTTCCGTACCAAACGACAGCTGTGGGCTTACAGTGGTTTCGCACTGGAGACGCATGACAGCGGCGAGTACCGCATGGTGCGAGGAAAACCACGCCGCCACCGGGAGCGCATCACCGTGCGCGGTCTGAATCACAACCATAATCACGATCTGAAGAATCTGTTCAAAGGCGCTGCCATATCGGCCAGCACTCGCCCTGGTCCTCTGTACGATTTCTATGTCGGGCTGCTGGAGAAAGGCATGCGACCGACCATGGCGCGTCTCACCCTGGCACGAAAGATTGTCACCATCACTTTAACGATGTGGAAGAAAGGAGCGGATTTCGACGCCAACCAATTAAATCGGCAAGCCGCTTGAGCTCTCTGGTGTGGCCTTCCCATCTCCGGTGATTCTCTGGTGGTGGTCGGTCGGGTTCTGGAGACGCTCGGTTCGAGGGTGAGTATCAGTCAATGAGATCGGCCCCGTGTGCTTCGGCACCGAGTCACCCATTACACGCTATGCCCCCTCGTTTCACCAGAAATAGCGATAGGCCTCGAGCCTCCGATAGAACCATGGTGGACACGGAAGACACCAGGACTCGCTTGCCAAGTTTCCAGACTCGATTGGCGTCGTCACCATCGGCAGATGAACCCCACAGGGATGGCCAACACGTCAGAGCCCAAACCTCTCGAGCGAACCGAGAGGCACTCTTACAGACAAGTGGGCTGGATCTCGAGAAAACCCTCTCGTCTCCGGTCGAGGCGGAGCTTTTTTTCTTGACATCCCTTTTTATAGAACTCATTGACC
>CAVOSN010000005.1:0-221967 GCA_963698805.1 uncultured Acidobacteriota bacterium
CGCAAGTTGAAATTGCGATTCCTCTTCAGTCGTCAGGGCCCGTAGTACGCCGTTTTCAACAGCGACAACATAGCCACCGGCGCAAGAAAAACAGGCTACAGCCTCGCCTACCGTTCCGTGCTCGTGGGAACAACCCAAGAGACAGCCGCTGTCAGTCCAAGCCGCGAAGTAATAGATTGAAGTCATGGGCTTTGCCTTTTCACCAACGAGTTGTTCTTCTCTCGTTGTTCTTCTTCTGACTCAAATTGAGACGACTTTGGCCCCGTGAGACGACTGCGTTGAGACAACATTAACGAGAAGCGTCACTGACTCCATTGGAATTAGCCAAAGTGCCGTAACTAACGTAATGAGACAATCTCGAAATGAGACGCAGGTGCGCTTCTGGCCAGAAAAAACGAACAACGCTATCTCACGAAAGAGCCAATCCCGCGTCGCGTAATGCAGCTGCGAGCTCTGCTACAAAGCGCCATTCGACGGCTAGCGCATTCCCGAACCATTGCACGCTGGGCTGAACGTTTTTAGCGATCCAGTCTTTAGCCGCGGGCGTCAGCGGAATGAAGAGAAAAATCGTTCCTTCGTTTCGAACGAGAATGTCGGGAAGAACTTTGTCTACGATGTTGCTGGTCAGACCGAACCAGTCGTTGTCGCTGGAACCCATCCGCGTGCTCCTTAGGAATTGGCGCGCATCAAGAACGAGAGCGGAATTCCTTCCCCCTCTCGTCGGAGTACGTTGTTTCAGAGCTTTTCCTCTGCACATCCGAGCCTTTGCGCTCGAAGCACCGGTTGGGGAACTCCGTCCCACGGTTGCTGGGCTTAGGCGAGCTAGTGATTTGAATCCCGTCATCATCCTTCGTTGGGCGCCCACCCCCCTGGCTTCACCCACTGAATTGCGCGTAAACACTGCAGCGAAGCTAGGCATGACCATCTGCTTTGACTACTGCCAAAAAACGGTGATTAGAATCTCGTGCGTCTTGAGACGCCAATGCTTGGTTGACATTTGCTCGTGTAACTCCAGAGTTGCAAAGTTGCTTGAACTCATCCGTCTCAGGCGCCATCATCTCTTCCTTGGTGGCCGGTCTCCACCGATGCTTCCCGTTTGCGGCTGACAGGCCCAAGAACACAATTGCCATGCCTGCATCTGCCACCAGGGTTACTGTCCTTCAGGCCATCTTTGACAGAACGGAGAACCAGGGATATTTCTGCCGACGCTCGCCCCGAGGTTTTCCTCCGGCAACTCTTAAAGAGTCGGCATTAGAAATTTAGGAGCTAGGAGCATAAGGAAACAAAAAAGGCGATGGACGAGCAGTCGGCCGCCCCAAAGCGGGGAGGTCGCTGGCAGGCGAGCAGCAATTAAGAAAAAAATCATCGAGCTTAGACAAATTTTGCCATCTGCCGTGTCATATGGGTAGACAGAGCAGTTTCTTGTAGACGGAAAATGAACCACGAAGAGGTGCGCCGCCTTTACGAAGAACAGGGTCCAGCTTTTCTGGGCTATGCCTGTGCTCTCCTTGGCGCTCGGGCATCTGCTCAAGACGTTCTGCATACCGTCTTCCTCAAGCTCATGAACGAGAAAGAGACCATTTCCAACCCGGTGGCGTATGTCTACCGGGCATTAAAAAAACACGGCCCTTAATGCCCAACGGCAAGAATCCCGCCTGAAACCGTTGGAGGACGAACCAGCTTGGTTCGAACCCATAAGCTTAATGAGCGAAGTCGCCTTGGCGGTCCAAGAAGCTCTGCTGGCTCTCCCGAGCGAACAGCGAGAAGTAGTGGTGTTACATCTCTGGAGTGAAATGACGTTTTGTGAAATTGCCGCTCTGATTCGAATCCCGTCCGACACGGCGGCGTCCAGATACCGTTATGCCCTCTCCAAACTCCGAGAATTGCTCAGACCTTTAGAGGTGGCAGATGAACGAAACTGACGAGAAGAATTTCGAGCAGTTCTTGCGACAATTTCGGTTCCGGGCTCCTGCGCCCTTTCCCATTGAGAAGGAGCCATACTTACGCACTCGCCTGCGGTCAGCACGCAATTAGTTTCTCCCATCGGCATCCTGATTGCGGATGACCACAAGATGTTCAGGGAGGGCCTGCGGCTCCTGCTGGAAGCTGAGCCTGGACTGAAGGTCATCGATGAAGCTCGTGATGGCGCTGAAGCTGTGGAACGGGCGCGCCAGCTCAAGCCGGACATTCTTCTGCTGGACTTGTCCATGCCGAACCACCCGGGCTTTGAAGCCCTCAAGGACCTCGGCTCCGACGAGCCAAATGAAACACATGTGATCCTGCTATCGGGGGAGGTGTCGAAGCGCCAGATCGTCGAGGCTCTGCAACTGGGTGCGCGGGGGGTCGTGCTCAAGGGCTCCCCCACTGAGTTCTTATTGAAAGCTATTCAGACCGTCATGGCCGGCGGGTATTGGGTTGGGCGGGAGAAGGTAGCCAATCTGGTGCAGTATTTGCGCAATCTTATTCAGAGCTCAGGCGAGGAGGCACGGCAGAAGAGGTATGGCCTAACACCGCGCGAGTTGGAGATCGTTTCGGCGGTCGTGATGGGATATTCGAATAAAGAGATTGCCGCGCATCTCAAAATCAGCCAAGACACGGTGAAGCACCATCTCAGCAATATCTTCGAGAGGATTCTACGAGGGTGGAGCTCGCGTTGTTGGCCGTGAACCATAACATGCCATTGACGGTCATCGTCTAGCCATGGCGGGTCAACCTAGCTGCCCCGGGGTTGGCTCCCTCGAAAGTGAGGCGGTGGCGACCCAGCCGGCCAAGAAGTTGACCATGACACAACCCGAAAGGCGATGAAGTCGGACAAGATCAACGTTCTGATGGTCGAAGGGACACTCATGGCGGGCCGTCTGCTAGCGGAGGCATTACGGCAGCAAGGGCTTCGTCGAGCTTGTGGGCGCCACGTCTAATGGTGGCTCAACCATGATCCAGAGCGGCCCGAGTCGGCTCTGGCGTTATGGTCTGGGCGGATCGAGCAAGCCAGCCATCCGTGTCCGATAGGTGGGGTCGCGCCAAGTTCATCATGTTTTACGCGCGTTGACAGCAAGCGGGTCAAAGCGGCTGGCTCATGCACCCGCCCCAATTTTCAAGACTCCAAGAGGAATACTAGCTATTCCACAGAATCCTAAATGGACGATCCAAGATTAGTAGAAGGCCAAAAGTCGTGAGGCTGTACAGAAAAAGCTGGGCGCTTATCCAAATGCGCTGTCGGCGCTCCGGCCGGTTGTTGGAAAGGAGGAAAGGTGTCCTCTAATGTCAGAATTGCAATCGGGAACAATCATCCGACGTTTCGGGATAGCCTGCGGCGTTTGCTCGATGCGAAACCCGAGCTTCAAGTCATCGGGGAAACGTCCAACGGAGCGGATGTCGTGCATCGTGTGCTCGAATTGAAACCAGATATTCTGCTGCTGGATCTTGCGATGCCGCCGCGGGATGGACTGAAGGTCTCACGGCGGGGCGGCCTCGATGCGTTCCGCGATCTGAACGCTGCGACGCTCAAAACCAAGACGATTCTGTTCACGGCTGAGGTAGAGGCCCCCGAGATCGTCGAGGCCATACAGCTTGGTGCTCGCGGTGTCTTGCTCAAGAGCGCGGCAACGCAGCTTTTGATTGAGAGCATCAGGACAGTGATGGCCGGTGGCTATTGGGTGGGAAAGCACAGCGTCCAGAATCTTTTTGCATATCTGCAAAGCCAGATCCTTGAGGCAGACAGGAGGAAATTTGGGCTGACTCCAAGAGAGATTGAAATAGTCTCGGTTGTTGCAGACGGATTGTCGAACAAAGAAGTCGCTCAGACGTTGAAAATTGCCAACGATACTGTCAAGCACCACATGAGTAATATCTTTGACAAGCTTGGAGTGTCAACACGTCTCGAGCTCGCTCTCTTCGCTTTCAAGCAGAAGCTTCCCCTAAAGGATATTTTCTGATTCTTCAGTTACTAACGAAATCAATCCGACTTCGATTCCCCTATCGTCATTGCCCCGGCGGAAAACAGTCCGGCCCACCCCAATCCTCCGCACCTGGCGGAGAAGCCCCGGAACTCGGTGGTCGTGCTCAATTGCCCTCTCTAACACCTCAGAACCGGCTCTTGCTGAAACTTCGGGCCCCAATGGGCCCGGGCGAAGTTCGCCGCATTGAGCGATGGTTGGCCACCGCTCGACTTACCCTTGCTATTTCTGCACTGTTTGCCATCTGGATGGATCCCCCCCCGATTTCCTGGTGGGCGCACTGGCTGCTGGGCATCTACATCATCCATGGCACCGTGGTCATGCTCCTGCTCCGTTTTCGCAAACACTCTACCCCGGCCTTTCGATCTCTTGTTCATGCTGCGGATTTGGTGTGGCCGGCCTTGATCTCCGTCTTCGCCATTGGGGCACGACATCCGTTCTTTCTTTTCTTTGTATTCGTGCTGGCTGCCGCCGCCTACCGATGGGGTCTATGGGAGACAGTCGGCACTGCCACTGCCTCCGTGATTCTGCTCTGGCTGGAGAGCGTTGCCGTACACCAGGGATTCCTTGCGTCGGTGGAAGACTTCCTCCTCCGCCATCATTGCCCGAGTGGGAATGAATGTGGTTGAACTTGAACCCAAACATCTGTTTATGCACTCCGTGTATCTGCTGGTGATGGGGTGGTTGCTCGGCTACTTCGCGGAACAGCAGAAACTGTTACGAGCAGAAGTAGAACGCGCCCGTTTCGCCGATGCATTGCACGATGGCGCGTTGCAGTCGATGTACGCGGCGGCGACGCATCTCGAGGCGCTTCGCAGCCAATCGGCTTCACAGGTGGTACCTCTCGCAGAAACTGGGCGGAATCCAAGACTTCCTGCTGGAGGAAGCACAAAAGCTCCGCGAACTGATGCAGCAGATGAAACCGTTGGACGTAGATGGCAAGAATCTGCGCGCCCACCTTACGGAGTTTGTCGACAGATTCCAGCGCGAAACCGGCATTACAGCGTATTTTGTCTGCGAATCCAGCGTAGTAAACCTCCGGCCGCGGGTTTGCGACGCAGTGGCCCGCATTGTTCAGGAAGGGCTGGCCAATGTGCGGAAATACAGCGGCGCGAGCCATGTCCGGGTCCAGCTTGATCGCAGGGATGGCCATCAGCGACTCACTATCGAAGACGATGGCCGCGGCTTCCCGTTCTCGGGGCGCTTCTCGCTAGCGGAACTGGAAGGGGAGGGGAAAGGTCCACTGGTAATCAGGGAGTGCGTCCGTTTAATTAACGGCGATCTCACGATCAATCGCTTCCCGGACGGGGTTCACGACTGGAGATCACGACTGGAGATCACTATCTCACGGAAGCGGCAACATGGGTATTAACCCATATCATCCGATAGGAATTGTCGTAGAGGATGATCATCCAATATTCCGCGACGCAAAGGGGAAGAGGATTCTCATCATTCGATTCGGTTATTCTTTCAAGTCTTCGGCAGTTCCATGAATCTCGGGGCCACGACCTTGCGGTTGAAGCCAGCATGAACGCGCAAAGTTCGGAGCGGGTCGTGCAATTCTCAGCCTTTCATCCCGGGACATCCGGGGAATACCCTTTCACAAGTCACCCGTGCGCTCCCTAGAGCGCTAAGAAAGGAGGCTGAAATGCCTTCCAAACTTTCGCCTTGCTCGACACACTGAAGACGTCGAAATCGCCGGCCACCAGCAATGCGGGTCGCTCGAAATTTTTCATTTGCGCTCGCCCGCTGGTGACGGACTAACCTACAGCACGCTAGACGAAGCACTCGAGGCCCACTGGATTGAAGTGGCGGAATCTACAGAAACCGGGCAGGTGTCCCGCATCAAGATCATCAACCGCTCGGAGCAAATGGTATTCCTGATGGCGGGCGAACAACTCGTCGGGTGCAAACAGAATCGCGTGATGAACTCCAGCATCATGGTTCCTCCCCGCACCGAGATGCCACTGCCGGTAACGTGCGTCGAGCGTGGTCGTTGGGGGTACAGTAGTTCAGCATTTTCGAGTCCGCGCACCTCGTCGCACCATGCTCTTCGAGCCATGATGACTCGGCAGACTTTAAACAGCTATCGATCAGCAGGTGTGCCTATATCCGATCAGAGGGAGGTTTGGGGCGAGGTGTCTCGAAAGCTGGGCGTTATGGGCTCACCTTCGTCTTCGGACGCAATGCAGGACCTGTATCGCAACTACGATGTGAAATTGAGAGAACTGGAGGAAAAGCTTCCGGCACCGGCTGACTGCAACGGCGCTGTCTTCGTTATCGCGGGCAGTATCGTGGGTACCGACTTTTTCGACAAGGCGGATACTCTGCGCAGACTCTGGCCGAAGCTTATCAGAAGCTGCAGCATCGACGCGCTGGAGCGGCCAACACAGAAGGAAGGGCCAACGTCGCCGCTGGAAATTTCGAGTTGGTTGGAAAGTAGCGCGAGTGCCACGCAAGAGCCATTCCGATCACCCGGAATGGGGCTGGATGTAAGAATTGAGGGTAAAGACGTACTCGGCGCCAGTTTGGTCATAGATGATCATCCGGTTCACATGGAACTGTTTCGTCGCACATTGGCGCAGCAGTCGTAAGCGGGCGAAGCCTCAACCTGCTCGACAAGGAGCCAGATATGCTGAGGTTTTTCACGGGATTTGCGGCGGTCATGCTATTAGGCACTTTGGTTTACGGGCAGCAGGGACCTCGGGATCCGAAAAAAGAACAGGTTATTTGCGACAAGCTAGCCGCCGTGGCTCCAGGAGCCGTGGAGACCTTTCAGCGCGCCACCTTAGCAATGGACAAACAAGACTACCCGCAGGCGGCTCAGCTCTACCGCGAGGTGCTGGACCAGGCTCCGGCATTTCCACCCGCTTTGCGACGATTAGGCGTTTCGCTCGCGGGACTAGGTCAGACCAGTGACGGACTCGCACTGGTTGAAATCGCTGTGAGTATCGAGCGCTCGCCGGAGAACCTCGCCAGTCTGGCTAAATTACTGGCCTATCCAGGCGAAAAGAAAGAGGGCACCCAGGCGCAAAAAGAGTTGGCACTAACGCTCGCGAAAGAAGCTAATGAACGGTATCAGGGTTCAGACGATTCCGGCTATGCCCTGCTGATGGCGCAGATCGCAATGGCTTTAAATCGGGACGCAGAATTTCGTCAAGCCACGGAAATGTTGGTGCGCAAGTATCCCGACCAGATGGCCACGCACTACTTCAATGCCATCCGCCTGGCCATGGATGCAAGCTGGATCGCAGCGGAAGACGAGATCAAGAAAGCACAACGCCTGGGGTTGCCCGCGCAGGCGGCCCAAGCCTTCCTGGCCTCCGGTGTTCATACTCGTGCCACAGCGTGGCGCTGGGTTCACTACGGGCTGTACCTCCTTGCTGCTTGGGTGTGCGGTCTTCTCATATTGTTCGTCGCCGGCAGGGTTTTCTCGAAATTGACCCTGCGCTTCATCGAGAGAGCGGATCTCAACTCCTCGATGAGTGGCAAGGAGACCGTGCTGCGCCAGTACTATCGGAAGCTCATCAATGTCGCAGGAGCGTACTACTACATTTCCATTCCGTTTGTGATTGTCCTGGTGCTGGCGGTGGCCGGATCTATTGTCTACGGGTACCTTGTTCTTGGCCAAGTTCCCGTTAAACTGGTGGCCATTTTGGTGATCGGCGCGCTCGTGACGGTCTACAAGATGGTTCACTCGCTATTTGTTCGAGTGAATGCCCAAGAACCGGGGCGCAGATTGGGCCCGGAAGAAGCACCGGGCCTCTGGAGTCTAACCCGCGAAGTCGCTGAGAAACTCGGAACGCGGCCGCTCGATGAGATTCGCGTCGCGCCAGGAACCGAAATGGCCGTTTACGAAAGCGGCAGCTCCCGTGACCGCCGAAAGGACGAGGGACGACGTACGCTGGTGATGGGACTCGGCCTGCTTGACGGCTTCGACCAGAATCCATTCCGTGCTGTGCTGGCGCACAGTACGGACACCTTTCGCACGGGGATACTGCTGGAGGTGATGTCGCGTTGCGCGTCAACCAGGACATGATCAAGTTTGCTTACGCCATGGCTCACGCGGGCCAGGCGGTTTGGTGGAACGTCGGGTTCCAATTCTTGCGCCTCTATCACTTCCTTTTCCGTCGTATCAGCCATGGTGCAACGCGGTTGCAGGAAGTCCTCGCCGACGGGCTGCGGCGGGCTGATGGAGCCCAGCCGTTTGAGGAAGGCCTGCGGCATGTGGTCCGCCGTCAGATCGAATTCAACCACTTCGCTGGCAAGGAAATTCAGGAGGCTCTTAGGTCGGGCAGAGCTCTGCAAAACGTCTACGCGCTCGAAGTGCAGCCGGAGAAAACGCTTGAAGAAGAAATTGAGAACGCCATCAATCGGCAGACTTCGGAAGACGACACGCACCCAAGCCCCGTGGACCGGTTCCGGCTGGTGAGTCGTATCGTCTGCCAAAATCAACTGGCTCCTTCCGGCCCAATGTGGGATCTTTTCTCAGATCGCGAAACGATTACCAGGGAAAAGAGTTTGAAGATCGAGAATATGGTTAAGGCGTCTGTCACATAGCGATCCGGTGCCGGACCTGTTGCCAACTGGCAGCACGATTCCGGATGGTTTGTCGGTAACCCTGAAGTTGGAGCGAGAGAAAAAGACGTAGAGCACCGTGAGGAGATTCCTCGTAGTACGTTGCAAGGGCTGCGATGCCAATCTGTTTCGGAGGAAGGATGAAAGCATTCATTGCTGCAATCTTCATGATTGGAATATGTCTGGCGCGAGCCCAGACGAAGGACGACCGGACAGAAAAGCTGCGGTCCATCCGGCTCGTTTTCGTAGACGGCAATAACCAGGCAGCCAGTCACATAAGAAAAGAACTGAAAAAAGAAAAACAGAAGGGCTGCTTAAGGGAAGCATTAAAAGCTGAAGACGCGGACGCCGTGCTGGAAATTGATTCCGATTCCGAGGCCGAAAGCGGTCCGTTTGCTGTGCGCCAGTGGATTGTATCGGGGAAGCTACATAGCAAGAGCGGGGAAGTGCTTTGGAGCGAAAGCGAACGCCTCGAGGACGCGCCTCTTAGCAGTGGAGGGAAAACTGCGGCAAAGGTGTTGTTGGGCCACCTGCAAGAGCAGGTATGCGACAAGTAGTTAAGCTTTAGCGCCGGGCTTGTCCTAAAACAGTCCCCCTACTCAACTAAGGCGTCGCTTGCACTCCGCCCAGGGCGAGCGCAGAATCAGCCTTCGAGCACTACGATGTGCAAAGCATCGGTCACAGCCGACTATTGCGAAGAACCGGAGTTGCGGAGCGTCTTGTCCACCTCCCCCGTCTTGGAACCCCTATCCGTGCGCGGCTTATTCAATTCATCCTCGATGATGCGGACAAACTCGCTCTCCGGCTGGGCGCCTGAGAGTAAGCGTCCATTGATGAAAAAGGATGGAGTGCTTTGTATTCCAAGGCGATTGGCCTCGTCTTCGTCCTTTTGTACGACGTTGTTGAACTTTCCGCTATCCAGGCACTTCGTGAAATCCGAAACGTTGAGACCCGCCTGTGAAGCGTAGTTGTTCAACTGATCGGGACCAATAGCGGCAGGGTTCTTGTACAACAGAGCGCGATATTCCCAGAACTTGCCCTGCTCCTCAGCACACCGTCCGGCTTCATGTGCCTTCCAGGCGGCTGGGTGGAGTGTTCGCAAGGGGAGGTCGCGATGGACCGTTCTTACCCGGTCCTTATAACGGGCAAGAACCTGCTCCATCGTATCTTGAGCCCTCTTGCAGAAAGGGCACTGGAAGTCTTCGAACTCAACAATGGTGACCGCAGCGCTGGCCGGGCCACGGCTAGGCCCATTAACGCCTACCACGGCCCGAACGGGCGTGGGCTGATCAAGATAAACAGAGACTTTCGCGTTTGCTTGCAAGGTCTGGGCAAACTCGTGGCGGCGCACCTTGATTTTCTGTTCGAGCAGTAGAGAGCGCAGCTGCCCTGCCACTTCCGACTCCGGCTTTTGCCACCTCTTCTCATACATTTCGTATAGGGCGTCGATTTCCTGAGGCGTGACGGCTCCTACCTTGGACGTAATCTCAGTTTCGATCAAGGATTCCAGCGAGACATGTCTCCGGCGCGCCTCGTGGGCCAGCAGCTTGTCCTCGATCAGTGACTGCAGCTTTTGTTGCTTGATCCGGTAAGTTTCATCTTCCAGTCTCGCCAACATTGCGCCGGCAGCTTCCCGGAGATCCTGTGCGGAAATGTTTTCCCCATCCACGTTGGCCACAATTTCTCGTGGCTCCTGGGCCATGAGTGAAAAGACCGCCAAAAACGCGATGGCGACTAAGTAAGAGCAGGTACGAATCATCTTGCGTACTCCTTACAGTGCCGGCGCGATGAGCGCCGGCACTGTGAGTTGTTTGTGTCTACAAATGGACCATGCGAGAGCGAGTGCTCGGGACCATTCTTTATGGACAATGCGTGATCAGGTACTGGGCATCGCCGATCATGATGGCCGCCGCGTTGGCGTCCACTCCGTTTCCGCTCTGCGCCTGTAGTTCATTGATGAAGGATTGATAGTGATTGGCTGCGACGTTGCACTGGCCTCGGGAACGCGCCGCGGCGCCAGCGTCCAACTTTGCAAGCAGTGAATTCGCTTCGCCGCCGTTCTTGATCAAGCCGGCAGCCAAGAAGTCGTTGACGTCGTTCTTAATGCTGTCGGCCGTCACGATGATCGAGAATGTCACCAACACCGAGTTTGTCCCGCCTATGTTGTCACCCGCGGTTACCGTGAAGGTGTGGTCGCCGAGGGTCAATTCTGTCAGATTGATCGTCTGCCCATTGTCCAGGCTGTGGCCGTCACGTAGCGTCGGTGCGCCGTCCATCGTCGCCGTTACACTGCCCACGCCGCAACCTGTATCGGTCGCGCTGTAGTTCAGAGTAATCGTGTCCGAGTGCACGTACGTCGTTGCCGTGGGCTGGGTAATCGTGATGTTCGGTGGGAATTTTTCCTGCGACCACTCCAAGTCGAGGTGGCCGTAGATTGGAAACACCTGGCTATTGCTGTTGTCCTCCGCAGATACCGGGCCGGAAAGCTCATCGATCGGCTTTGCAACAACCTCGTTCTGAGAGTCCGCCGGACTGGAGGCCGTTAGCGGCTTTAGGGCCGCGCAGTCGGGAAATGTGTCGACCGGGTGGTCTGCAGGACCCAAGATACCGGAGGACGGGTCATAGCAGTCGGTGAGCAGCCCCCTACCCAACAACCCCGAGAACAGTGGCTCGATATCGACCGGGGAGATCGCAAACGCTGCAGCGCGAACAAGTTCGATCGTATCTGCGGTGCCGTTGTCGAGGAACCTTAGATCATCGATCGAGAAGCTCAAATCTGCCTTCGGAGGCAACGGTGGCGCTGTGTATTGGCTGTCGTCCATGGTGATGGTGACTTTTGCCGCGTCCGTGGGAAAGGGCTCGATTGTTGCCGTCACTCCATGGCGAACCGTGAAGTGAGCGGAGACTAACAGCTTTCGTTTCTCGCATTGCCGAGGTATCGGTGGGCTCACGATATAGCTCATCGTCTGCAGGCCCTTGAAGGGTTTCGGCTCAAAGTTCTGGTGCGCCTCAAAGCGCGTGGTGCAGGGCGTGGTGAACCACAACTCTGGCTGCGTACAGTAGAGGTCTGTACAGATGTTATCGTCGGTGAAGGGGATGGGGATGCATACCGTGTCTTTGCAACCAACGTCTTCATGGAGCGCTTTGTTAACAATGAGATCAAACGGCGAGCAGTCCGGTACTGCCAGTCCCTTCAGCAGCTCGTTATAGAGGTGATGCCGGGCGCCTTTCCCGTCTTCGAACGTTTGACTTGTCAGATATGGCCTGGAGATCATTTCGGTGGTGGTCTTTGGTTGGCCGGCAGACCCTGTGGTTTCGCGGCCGAACGCGGTCAGAAGCGGCGGATGCATCTCCGTGTGAAAGTCCGGGTGGCCGCAATCGGTGATCCAGCGCCCGAACATCGCCACGCGGTCTCCTGCGTGGACATGGGAACGATAGAAGGACGGAACGAGACCTTGGTCGGTCTCAAAACCGAGAATGCCTTGCACCCCCAGTTCGGTTTTCGGCAGATGCAGTTTCTGGTCATGGATCGCCACGACTGCATCCCTAAATTCCTCATTTATATTGCAGCTGCCCGCCCCAGGCGCCGTGCAACAATCGTGAGGGACGCCGGCGTCTGTGCAATCGCTATTCTTAGCGTTCTCAGCGCTTTCGAAAAGTATGTTGTTCACACACGCGCCCGAGTCCGTAAAGCTGGTGCATCCGTTGGACGGGGCAAGCAGCGGCGCATAATCGTCATCGGGGGTTATGAAGAATTCCCAGTCGGTGCCGAAGGGATGAGTAAACGGAAGGTCACCGCCCGAGATTGTAGGGTCAAAGGGAATGGTGCCGGATAGCCCGACGAGTTGAGTGTCGAACTGGTCGCCGAATACGGGCCCCCATTCGAAGATCGGTGACGGGTTGTGCATAAACGTGCTTCCACCACATACCTTGCTCGCCCAATCCTTGTCGTTCGCTCGACGGTCCGGGGGAGGAGTCGGGTTGGTATAGTCTGTCTTCAATATCTGTGCCGTAGCTGGCGAGACAAGACCTGCTATCAGCACTACGATCATGATTATTAGCCAAGCGGCGCTTCGGGCTTTCGTTTCGCGCTTCGCCACAACCTCGTTCATAGCGGCCTTTCTCATCGTCTTTCTTCTCCGCCCTTATCTGGCCGTCACCAATTCAAAAGTCGACCTGTCAGAAAGGGTTGTGTTTGGGGTTTTAGGCGGATTCTTTGCGGAATTCCTGCTCCGCGACCAAATGGCAGCCGGGGCACTTCCTTATTACTAGTGTTGGTTTTCGCTGAAAACACCGAGTAGGTAAGTGAGCACTCGTCATGTTCGCGTGATGCGAAAGCTAGCAGAGGGTCGCAGGCGCAGATGTCGCTGGTTCGTATGTAAGTTGTAATTTGTTTGTCGGGAGGTCGCGCTCGCTGGCGCTTGAGGTCGCTCACAACGTCGAAGTCGGTGATTATGCCTTCGGAGAGAAGAACTACAACGGGGCACTGCTGCGCTACAACGATGCGGTCGAAGAAAAACCGGGAGACCTGGCCATTCGCGTACGTTTGGGGCGAGTCCTAGAGAAGCTGAACCAGTCGGCTGGCCTCGACTCTCAATGCGATGCCCGCCTTTTCTCCTTAACGCGTGATTATCTCCAGCGTGGAGCACACCTCGGGCTAGTGTGGGGACTACCCGGCAGGTTGTGAATCAAATTGCGAGCGGGTACTGGCCGAACTCAGGCGCGATCTTGTTTGAACTGATTGCAGTAGGCCGTTACTCCACACAACGAAAAGAACGGTCGGTCCTTCAGGCAGATGCCATGATCGAGCCCAACTTCCAGCGTCTGCACCTGGCCGTAGGCGGCGAACACGATGTCGATATACCGAATCGGGTGCCCGGTCGCTTGCCCGAATTTGCGTCCCTCGGCGACGAAGTCCTCCTCGCTCGCGGTGCTGTTGACAAGCCCCAGCCGTGTGAAGATCCGTTGGATCACGCGGTCCGGCTTCAGAACTGGCATTCCGATGTCGGTGAGAAAGTGGTAGCTCGTGATGTCCGAGCCCTTTGAATCTGCGTTCTACGTCGCGTCGTAGGCGGTCGAGATTGGACCCTGATTCAAGGGGCCGGAAGGACCAGCTATTTACTTACACCCTGGAGGCGGCGAACCGCAGTGGGTCATCCCTATTGCTGAAATGGGGAGTCGGGCCGGGAAATGTTGACCGCATAGAATGATCGCCGCCCCCAGATACGGGCTTCATGAGCATTTGCAAACAGGATGTCCACGACTGAGCGAGTTTCAGTTTGCGCCGTGCGGTCCACAAAGCGTGCAAGATGCTTCCGGGTGCGATTTCGGGACATGAGCACAATCGTATCGTTCAGGTTGGCGTGCAGTGTCCGCTCTGCTATTGGTGAAAGTGCTACGTTCAAGACTTTCTCGGCAGGGAGGGTGTGCTTGGGCACCGCATACGCACTCCTCGCCGGATCATTGTTCGAGAAGACTGGATCAGGACCGAAATCGTCGGTCAGAGCATAGGCTGTCACCTGAACGCGGGCTTTGGAGGATTCGAGGAACTCGAGCTTTTTGTTTGCTTCTGACAGTCGAAGGGTAGCATCAACAAGTTCGGATGTTGTCTGCTCCAGTTGGTCGCTCAGTTGCCGGACAACGTTCGCGTTTCGGTCGCTTTCGTAATTGTGAAGCTCCACACCTGCTGCGAGCACCAAAGCAATTAGAAGTGCCATCGTCAAATTTCGAAGAGTCATAGCTGCCTCCCGATGGCACGTTTTAGAAGCTTGTAAAAGGCCATTCCATGTCACACGAACAGCTATGACCAAGTCGTGGGCTAAAGATGCCGTAACGTGCAGCGCGGGCCGGAGTTCCGATCTGGCTATCGGCAAGGCTGGCGTCCATTTGGGCGGTGTGGCGACTCTAACCCATTGATAGTCACCTGAAAGTAACGTTGCACAATCTTGCGCAAAAACCCGAATCGCTACGACATAGTTTGTCCAGGGGGCTGACCTTGGGCTTGGGATGCCTGCGTTTCAGCACGGTGAGTTGCTGGCGGAGCGCCAAGTTCTCCAAGAGCAGTGTGCGATGCGAACGAAAGCAACGAGCCAGTAGTCCGAACCACAGCCGGAAGAAGCGGAACATGGAGAACAGTCATAGCAGATGGGCGGGTTGAGGAAAGTGTGCAAGCTGTTGATTTCACGGCTGGCCAGAATTTTGGCGAATGACAGGGTGTTGACCGAATGCACCGCCACTTCGAGCCGATGTGCGGGCAAGTGGAGGCGTGGCAACGGAGCGAGCTAACGGATGTCACAGCGAAGGTGGTCATCTACGAAGCATTTGTTGAGGGGAAACTCGAGGTTCCAAAGCACCTGGCGCGCACAGTGCATGACCTCTACTTCGAACCGGAGTACGAGGAGTTCCGGTCGCGAACGATCAGGAGTCTGTCGAATGCTTTTACGTCAGCCTTCAAGGAACTCGACCCGATTCCGCAATTCAAGGCTACGGCGAAACTGGGAGAGTCTCTGGAGGCTCGGTTCTCGCAAGCGAGCATGGCGGTGCTGGCCGGGCCGCCAGTAGTCCTCGTTATTAGCATCTTTCTGGCAGGCGAACCTGGGGCATGGCCTGCCGCTACGTCTCATTGATCGCGGTTCTGACGCCAGAACGTTGGCGAAGGAAACGAGCGGCCCTAGGAGGGAGGAATGGGATATGAAAGCCCGGTTGTGAATTGGATTGCAGATGCCGGGAGCGGATGACACGGCCAAATAGCTGGAAGGGGATCTTCATTGACATACTATGCAATGAATAGCGAGTACAAACACTTGTGGCAGGAGGTGGGTTGTGGCACTCGGACTGCGCAAATCATTTATGATCTTGGCCCCGGGCAGTTCGCTGCGACGTAGAGTGGCTTATAGCTTGGCCATCGTAAGGCTGGTTCTTGTCCCGGTTATCTTTCTTGCCGTCTATTATCTGTTCAAGATGGGGCTGATCGTCGACCAGATTGTCAATGTGGACGCCCCTGTGACAAATCTGGCCGAGCAAATCTCCGTGCAAATGTCGGACGCCCGGCGTGCCGAGCGCAGTTATTTACTTCTTCGAGATCCCCAATACCTTAGAACGAATCAAGAGGCCTTGGTGCAAGTGCAACAGATTGCGCGCGAGATTGGTAGCCGTGCTTCCAGCGAACCGGGCCTTACGGCAACGGTGCTGGAGAATGTGACGCTCTATCAGCAACAGTTCGGCAACGCAGTATCGCTCGCACGAGAACCTGGAGGCACGGCGGTCGAGCGTGTTCAACAGGTCGTCGAGGCTTACGAAAAAGATCTCGATGATCTGTTGCAACAGGGCCGGCGTCGCACCCGTGCTCAGCTCATCGATAGCCTCCGCAACCAGGTCGGTTCCTTTGACAGCCAAATCACCAGTACGATGGAGGCCGGGGATCCGGTACTGCGACAAGTTGCACCAGCACTCCAAGCGTCCAGCGAGAAGATTTTGCAAGCGGCCGGCGAACTGGAGACCCGAAGCTGGGCGCGTGTCCAGCACGACCACCAGGAAGCTCGCCATCTTCTTTATAGGGCAGAATGGGTACTGAGCATTGTCTCCGGGCTCACTCTTCTGCTGAGCGTCTGGATCAGCTTCGTGCTACCCCGGCAGGTGGTAAAACCCTTGCAGGAACTCAAAGAAGCAGTCGATCACGCGGCCTCCGGAAACCTGATCGACTTCGAACTCAGTGGTCAGGGAGAGGTCGTCGAGTTGGCGAAGAGTGTGCGTAGGCTAGTTGCGCACATGCAAAAGGCTGTCTGAATTTAACCCATGCATTCGGATCGTAAACGCTGCATTCTTCCTGGATGACATCAACGCTGCCGCCCAGTCCTTGAGGGAACACGGAGCACGGCTCCTGCGCGGTCCTATTCAAGCCTTGGAGAACCAAAGCGAGGTGAAGTGATTGGGTACTTCAAAACGTCCTGGGGCACTTTTATGGAAATCCTGTGGAGACCCCAGCATCTGCCCTATGAGGATGACACGCCAAACCGTCTCTTCGCGCCGAAGGGCTGCTGGCAAGATAGATAAAGGTCAGATCCTTATTGTTGACCGTAAGGAGAAGTTCATCCGAACTTAATGTACCAGCGCAGTACGGTATTGAACGGCAGGCTGTGCCCTGTGCAGACTGGGCGATTACCACTGTGATTAATGCGCGCAGCTTCTGGTCGACAGTGTGGCGGGCAATTTGCTGCCACGAATCACAGGTGACCGCGTACGAGCGGCTGAAGGACTTGTCGCCGGACGATCGCGAAGCGTCGTGGGGACGGCAGTCATTCTATCGGGTATTCAGCACCGTGACTGGCGGCCGAGTGCCGCAGACGGATCTCCTGGAAGGGATAAATACGTGACGAAAGAATCGGCAGTAAAGGATTCGTTCGTGGATGGCGATTCCGGTCCGGCATGCGCCGCTCGCGATGGAGGCCATGACGTTCCGCAAGCTGGGACATCAACTCGTCGACCAGGTGCCGGAGTTTTTCTTGCTCATAAAACGGCGGGCACTTCGGCGGGCCGACTCATCGCCGAGTTGAGTTGACGCGTTGGTCAGTCCATACATGTTCGCTCTCCACGTTGGGCAGATCCACGAGGCTGACGGGGATTTCGGTGGTGCAAGACGGAGCCGTTGCCACAAGACCAACGGCAAGTGTGTCAATCGCAGATTGTCTCACCCCAAGTGGTGGAGTGAACCCCAAAATTGAGACAGTAAGATTGGACACACTTTGCAGGAAAGGAACTGCGGGTGGCAAAGAGACGATATGCGAAGGACTTCCGTCAGACTGCGGTAGAGCGGCTGAGAGGCTGCGAAAACATCGTGGCACTGGCCAAGGAGCTGGGAGTATCGCGGCGACAGCTCTACCGGTGGCGCGATGAACTGGATCCGGAGGAGCCAGGGGCGAGGAAGGGGCCAGGAGAAAACGGGCGCGCATCGACCCTTCGCAAAGAGGTGAACCACTTAAAGCGAGTTTTGGCGGAAAAAACTCTGGAGGTGGATTTTTTCAAAAGTGCCTTGCAAAAAGTCGAGGCTCGACGCCAGCAGAGCAGCAGGTCTGGCGAGAAGGCATCTACGACCAAATCAAGGAAGTGATGCCGTTGCAAGGCAGCTTGAGTATCGAGCGCATGTGTCAACTGGCCCAGGTAAGCCGAGCAGGTTTCTACCGGTGGTTGCAGGAGCCGCCACCGATTGAGGAAGAGATGGAACTGCGATCACTGATTCAGCAGATCGTGCTGCAACATCGGCGGCGCTATGGCTATCGACGTATTTCGGCGGAGTTGCGGCGGAGAGGAATGCTGGCCAATCACAAGCGCGTGGCGCGCATCATGCGGGAGGATAACTTGTTGGCGGTGCAGCCGCGGCAATTCGTGCTGACGACAAAGTCGGAGCACAAGCTGGAAGTCTATCTGAACCTGGCCCGACGTATGAAGCTAACGGGGATAGATCAACTGTGGGTGGCCGACATCACCTACATTCGGCTGAAGACGGAGTTTGTCTACTTGGCAGTGATCCTCGACGGATTCTCACGCAAGGTAGTGGGGTGGTCTCTGGATCGGACTCTGGCTAGCCGCTTAGCAAGCGCGGCGCTGGAGCAGGCGATGGCGACACGACAGCCTCCCCCGGGCGTAGTCCATCATTCCGATCGCGGTGTGCAGTACGCCTCCGGGGACTACATAGCCATCCTCGCCCAGCACCAGATGATCCCGAGCATGAGTCGGCCGGCGAACCCGTATGACAATGCCAGTTGCGAGAGCTTCATCAAGACGCTGAAGCGGGAAGAGATTTACGCCAACGCGTACGAAAATCTCGAACACTTGCCTGCGAACATTGAAATTTTCATCGAGCAGTATTACAACCAGCAGCGGCTGCACTCCGCCTTGGGCTACCGCTCTCCGCAGGAATTTGAACAGCAAGCGCAGCATTCAGAGTCGACGACACAGTTTCGTGGTCCCACTATAGAGTTTTTTCGAAGCGTAGAGGAGAAGGCTTCTACAGGGATGCTGGAGCAGGGGACTCAAAAGAAACTGATCGGAAATGGGAAGAGGGTGAAGACCCCAGCGTTCTGGGATTCAAAGCTACTGAATACGGAAGAACCGGGAAAGTTCTCGCAAGTGAAGAGGTCAAAAACAAAATTCGAGAAATCGGCATCAACAGGCGCGCACGCGAAAGCGGGTTTGACCGCAAGAACTTCATTAGGAAACTGGTGCGCGATGTCCCGGTGAAGCGCAATTCGTACAATGAATTTGTCGCTTGGCTAAGACGTAACCCTCGTGGGCTTAATCGCTGAGAAATTGCGTCGGGAAGCGAGGAAAACAAAGCACCCGTGCAGCATCTGACTCCTTATTGACATCTGGAACAAATCCTATAATTCTTTGGCATCAATGGCGCGTCGTCTACACTATGCCGTCGTTTGCGCGTTTTCGACAAACACTTAGGAAATTGTGGGCGCAGAAAGGCTTTTCTGCAGCTGTTGTCGTCATCCTCGCCCTCGGAATTGGAGGCACTGTTTCGGTCTTCAGCATTATTTATGCTGTGCTTCTCAGACCTCTACCTTACGCAAATCCTCAGGAACTCGTCAGCGTTTTCCAGAGCAAGCTCCCGAACGACGAAGCCGATCAGATCAACTTTTCTCCAGCAAATTTCGTTGATTTCCGTGAAAAGCACCGCTCTTTTACGGACATGGCTGCCTATTGCGGTTTCCACTACAACCTAATCACGGGCAGTGAGCCCGAGCAGGTGGAGGGAGCGGCAGTTTCAGCGAGCTTTTTCGACATTCTTGGAGTTCATCCCTCGCTTGGGCGCAATTTCCTTCCCAGTGAAGACAGCTATGCTTCTCCTCGCGTCGTTATCTTAAGCGACCGCTTATGGTCGGAAGACTTCCATCGCGATCCGACAATAGTCGGCAAGAGCATCGTGCTGAACGGAGATCCGTTCTACGTGGTCGGAGTCATGCCTCGGACATTTCGTCCACCCGATGACGACCAGACATCCTTGTGGGTTCCTCTGCAGCAGCAGATTCGTCCAGATCGAATGCTGGGACGCGATCTGCAGTACCTGGGAGTTGTCGCGAGGCTGCGCCCAGATATTCAGCTAGATCAGGCGCGCGGGGATATGAATCGCATCGCGGCTCAATTGCACTCTGCATATCCCAACGCAGACATGGGCTCGGGTGCAGTAGTGATGCCCCTGCAACAGGCTCTCGCTGGCGGAATGCAAAAGTCTCTTTTCCTATCGCTTGGCATTGTTATTTTTGTGCTGCTAATCGCGAGCAGCAATGTTGCAATCTTGATGCTCGCTCGAATCAGCCATCGGGCTCGCGAATTGGCAGTACGCCTTGCTTTAGGCGCAACACTGCCGCGCATCGTCACGGAGCTTTTGTCGGAGAGTATCGTTCTTGGACTGGCCTCCGGCATACTTGGTCTGTTTGTCGCGCTCGTTGCGGCGAAGATCTTCCCTTACTTTGCGCCCGATGCATCAGCCCTTGGTTTGATCGAAATCAACCCCGCTGTAGCTGGCTTTACGGTTGCTATTTCTCTGGTTGTAGGTTTCGGATTTGGCCTATTTCCGGCACTCACACTCGCCCGACTCGATATTCAAAAGACCCTTCGCCGATCTGAGAACGCATCCACGGTTCACGCTGGAGGTCGTTACCTCAGAGATGCGCTGGTAATCAGCGAAGTTTCGCTTTCCATAGCTTTGCTCGTGGGCACCGGGCTATTGCTCCGCAGTATGCTGAATTTGCAAAACCAGTCATTGGGCTTCCGTACTGATGGTGTGGTTGCAACTTGGATTGGTCTTCCTCGTATCCACTATCAGAACAACAGCGACGTTATCAATTTCTTTACCAGAGTCCAGCAGAACCTGCGAAGTCTTCCGAGCTATCAAGCGGTTGCGCTCGGCTATCCTCTGCCACTGCAAGGGAACCATTTTTGGACCAGTTTTACGATTACTGGTCGAAACGCGGCTCCCGGCGAGTACGAATCAGCCTCACTTCGTTTTATTGATTCTGGTTTCCTTCCGTTAATGAAGATTCCACTCATTGAAGGGCGCAATTTTAGTGATACCGACGACACGAATGCCCCACCTGTAGTCCTTGTCGGCCAATCTTTCGCCCGAAAGTACTGGCCGAACGAAGACCCAGTCGGAAAATCTATTTCCATTCTTCGGGAAAACGTGGTCCCGCGACGCATCATCGGTGTAGTTTCAGACGTTCGATCGGTCATTGAAGATGATCCCCCGCCTACGATGTACGTCTCCTACAAGCAATTGTCTTTTCCCTCCATGCAAGTATTGCTATTGCGCCGTGATCCGTCTGCACCTGTTTTGTCCGACGTTCGGAATGCGGTACATAATGTGGACCCCAACCAGCCCATTGGGTACGTCTCAACTATGGACTCCATCGTCAGCGATTCTTTAGGTCCATGGAGATTTGCGCTGTCAGTTCTCGGCGGACTTGCGGGGCTCGCAGTTGTTCTGACGACTGTTGGAATCTTCGCTGTACTGTCCTTTTTGGTACGTGAAAGGACAAAGGAACTGGGAATCAGAATGGCTGTCGGAGCGTCTCGCGGTAAGGTAATGAGCCTAGTTCTAGCTCAGACCTTGAGAATGACAAGCCACGGAATAGTGATCGGATCACTACTAAGCTTTCTGATCTTGCGTTTCCTCACGACTTCAATGTACGCAATTCGTCCAAATGATCCACTTATCTTCATTCTCGTGGCGGTGCTGGTTGCGGTAATCGCCGTAATCGCTGCATTTCTTCCCGCCCAGCGAGCAGCTCGTATCGAACCTCTCGCAGCCCTTCGGGAGGAGTAGCTGCCACGCGCACGCACAGGCCCACGCATGGGCGGGCCCAGGCCCGAAGTCAAAACCGGCCGATTCTGGGATTGGCGCGGGAGGGGGCATTTTGCCGTCGGTATACACCACCCCGTCACCCGATGGGGGGATAGGAGGTAGAGGTATGGCATGTTGAATATGCGTTTTAGTGTGGATTCGATTCCTTCCGCGCTCACCACTTCTCAACTACTTAGCTTGGCTTGCAATCCGTTTGCAATCCGTTAAGCGCAAGGCCCACAACTTTGCCATGTGCCTCGGCCATATCCGCCGTCGCAGCATCTCCGTAAAACATTCATCGTTGTCCGGATGTCCGCGTGACGCATGAGCCGCTGTTGCACATCCAACGTTGTGCCCACCGAGTCGAGCCAAGTGCGGTAGGTGTGTCGGAGGCTGTGCGTGCCCATACCGCCGATGCCCGCCGCCTTCGCTGCCTTCCGGTATCTTGTGTCCGCGATCACGGCGCAAAGTCTTTCTCCTTGGCAGGTTCCCCTGTTTATTCATTCACCCATTTCATTTGCATTTGGCGCTGAGGTTGTACGGTGCGGGTTTGTACCCAGGTGGGCAGGCTTCATCGAGCACAAGGTAGCGCATTTGTCCCAGCACAGCCGCTTGTTCAATGCTGAGGGGAGAGGCCCATCGTGGCTGATGGCCGATCAGTCCTCGTCTCTCAGGTTCAGATGGAATCGCTCTAGACACCCAGTCCTAGCCCTCAAAGAATATTTCTTCACGAGGAGTGGGCAGTGCCTCAGATCTTTAGAAAGATCCTCCGACGGTACATCCAAAAGAGGATGAACCAAAAGATCAGCATCACTGCAAAACCATGGAGCACGGGCTGAATCGTCGGTCCTGCCATTGCGGCTACCACCCTTCCAAGGTGGCGATCTAAGGCCTTCCCGAAGAACATCGACATGGTCCAACTCATCACATAAGCGGCAATCGAGTTCATTCCCACTACGACCAGCGGGAACGCCCACCGCCGCCATCCTTTCCATTCGATCAGCGCGTAAAAACCGGCCAGGATCAAAATGACCCATCCTCCGCTATAAAGCGTGTACGACGATGTCCAGACCCTCTTGACGATCGGGCAAATGCCGGCCCATTGGCACGCCAGCCCGAGCAAAAGCAAGCTCGTTCCCGCGATTACAAGCCCACGCAATTTCTCTGGCTTCGACTTGTTGCCCTTGAGCCATTCTCCGGTCAGGAGCCCGAGAATCATGGTCGCGAGTGTCGGAATAAAACTCAGGGTGGACCAGCCCCCCTCATTGAAGACAAAGGGCTGCTCTCGCGGAAAGAGGTTCAAGAACCAAACATCAAACGCCCATGCAAGATTGGAATTCTTGTTCCAGTGAGAGAGGAATCCGCTGTAATTGTGAGACCAATTTGGTGGAACCCCGACCCTGGCGTAGTCAAACTGGGGGCCAGGCGCTGGATACAGGGCAAACGCCGCCCAAAAGCAGATCAAGATCAATATCAGCGCCACCACCTGGGTTCGCGGGCGCGTGAAAGCAAGCAGAAACAGGAATACGTAACCCAATCCGATCTGCGTCAGTGTGTCCTCAAATGTGAAATAGGTTTGAGGCGACCGCAGTGACCGAAGGAAGATTCCTAGGAAAACCAGGAGTAGCGCACGTCGGAGCGCATGCCCAAGCATCGGGCCGAAGATTTGTCCCTTCATTTTCCGGCTGGCGATCGAAAACGGAAGCGCCGCGCCGACCAAAAACGAAAAGGCGGGCTGGATCAGGTCATGCAGCGAGCATCCTTGCCATTCCACGTGCTGAGTGCTGAATGCGATCAAGCGCCATAGCATGCTCTGCGGAAAAGCTCGCGCCACCTCAGGCAAACGCATGAGTTCCGCTATCATCAGGAGCATCACGATTCCGCGGAAGGCATCCAACGAGATCAGCCGAGTGGTGCCTTCAGATTTTCGTTCAGGCTCTGCTCCATGCGCTACTGCGACGGGATTCGCAACCTGCACGCTTTCGATCATCAAGGGCTCCTGTGACCAACTGATGACGATGCAAAGGCATTCTCGTTCTTGCCTTGTTTCCGCGATGGCACTTAAATCTGAATTGCAAAGCCCGGAGAATCCGAGTGTATGCTCCCCTTGCCACGCGTGAAGTCGGGGAATTTCTGGGGAGCACCATTCTGTGCCACAGATGACTCACTCAACGGAGTAGGCGCACTCCATGCGGCGGCATCGTAGACATTGATATCGGGCACGAGACCTTTTTTCAGGCAATCCATAAGGCGATAATTCATGACGTAGTCCATTCCGCCGTGACCACCCGTTTTGCGGGCCATTTCTCCAGTTTTCTTCCAGAGCGGGTGCTCGTACTTTTCGCGAAACGCATCGAGGGTCTGCCAATCCTCCTGCTTTGTGCCGTCGACGAAGATTCTTGGGGGGTAGTCGGCAAAAGCGCCCTTTGTGCCCGAAATCGAGTTGAGGCGGCTGTAGGGTCGTGGGTTGACTATGTCATGCTGCAGAAGAATGGTGCGACCCTTTTCAGTTTTTATAATGCTGGTGTTCATGTCGCCGCAGACGTACTTTTCCGCTCGCTTCGGGTCTCCGTCAGCGAAGTTCGCTTTGACATAGGCGCTCAGCGAGGCCTCGGCCGAACTCACCGAGACCATGTAGTCGAACCGGTCGCCCCGATGGATGTCCATGTAGTGGGCCACGGGGCCCAGTCCGTGGGTCGGATACAGATTGCCGTTGCGCTTCATGTGCGGAAAGCGGCGCCACAGTCCTTCCCCTTCACTCGATGTCAATATGCCGCGCAGATCGTGGAGATAGGCCGCCTCTCCATGCGTGATGTCCCCGAATAATCCGTCACGCACCATGCCCAGGACCATCATCTCGTTGGATCCATAGCAGCAGTTCTCCAGAATGACGCAATGCTTGCGAGTCGCTTCGGAAGTGTCGACAAGGTCCCAGCACTCCTGCAAAGTGGTACAGGCCGGCACTTCGACGGCGGCATGTTTGCCATCCTTCATGGCGCTGAGCGCCATCGGAACATGCCAGTTCCAAGGAGTAGCTATGTAGACGATGTCGAGTTCGAGCTGGGTCAAATTCTTGAAATCCCATTCGCCCTTGCTGAAGCCCGCTGGCTCCGGTTGGCCTGCGCTCGTGACCGCCTTCTGCGCTCGCGCCACTTTTTCCGGCACCAGGTCGCAGATCGCCTTGACCTCTACATTTTCGACGGCGAGCAAATCCTTCAGCAAGCTGGTACCGCGCCCGCCGACGCCGATGATTCCCAGCCGCACTCGTTCTCGCGCATCGAATGGGACACCAATCATCGTCGAGTTCGCGCTTTTCGGTTTTTCAGCTGCGAGGAGATCTGGATCGAGGATTTCCGTCGCAACTACGAGTCCTGCGCCGCCAATGGCGGTGCGCTTTAGAAAACTCCGTCGCGAGATTTCTTGCGATTCTCTATCCGTTGCCAAGATGGTGGCCTCCTCCAATTACGATCCGTCAGATGGTTATTAGTTCTACACCAAAGTGCGCTGAGCTTCACGCCAGTGGTTGCAAAACAACGGCTGAGGATAACTGTTTAGGGGTACCCCTGCCCGCCTCGGTTGTGTGCGCCAGAAGTGTTCCACATCCGCAAGACTCCTTGCGACAAACCGACTCTCGACCTTACGACCGGACAGTCGTCTGTTCCCCAATCAACTGATGAATGCCTACTGTGTCTACCACGCAGTATGCGAGGATTTGCTCTTCTTGCGGGCCAAGGAGGAAATCTCTAAGGTCGCAAAGTTGGCCAGATCATCGCACACGGCGACCGCAGAGGGCGTGACGGGTAGCTGAAGGGAGTTTCGGCACCCCATGCGGACGCACGAATCAAAAAGACCCTTCGCTATTCAGTGGCTTCTACCGTTCGCTTCTAACATGCTGAAGTCCCCAAACAGGCTTCCTTCGGTTGCTAGCTTCCGGATTGCCGGCAGGCTCCCGGTTGTGCTTCGAGAGTGCTGCCTTCACAGGGTGGAAGCCATTCCGCCGGGCAGATCTAACTAGTCCGCTGTTTTAGAGAGATCACGCGAACAATTGAATGCCAAGGTCTGATCAGCGGTGGATCAAAAATAGAACTTCAGCGCGAACTGTATGTTGCGCTCACCTTGCGACCTATTGATCAATCCGAGATAAGGGCCCAGACCCATGATGGGCGAATTAAGAATTGGCGTGTTGGTAACGTTGAAGAATTCCGCCCGGAATTCCAGTCTCTTCGATTCGCTCACAGGGAATTCTTTCTGAACGCTCAAATCGGCTGTGCGCAGGCCGGGGCCGCGCACTGTGCCCACACCACAGGTTCCGAAAGTGCCCGGAGCGGCTGGCGCGTACGATGCGGGATCGAACCACTGAAATCCGCCAAATTGTCCCGTGAAGGGGTCGGGAGCAGGCTTTCGCCCAAACACGTGAGGTGGTGCGATGCAGTTGGCGCGCGACCCGCGGGAATTGGTGCCGGAAGCGTCGTCAGCGTAAATCGTGAGCGGAAGGCCGCCATGGAACTGAACGATACCGCCCAATTGCCAATCGCCTATCGCCGCATTGACGAACGGATTTAAGTTTCTACCCCATCTCTTATTGCGGCCGACGGGAAGTTCGTAGATCACGTAGCTGCTGATTACATGCGCAACGTCGTAGTAGCAGGGCCCCCACTCGGAGCGCCGATCGTAAAGGTTCTGCCAGTAAGACGAGGTCGGCGCCGCCTGGCCGGCCGCGCCGAAATAGCCGATGGAGTCGGTCATGCACTTCGAGTAGGTGTATGCGATCTGTCCCTGCAAGCCGCCGCTGAAGCGTTTCTGCAAGGTTGCCTGGAGTGCGTCGTAACGCATGTTGGCAATCGAAGCGGTGCCAGAGATTTGCGATAACTCGGATTGCAGAGTTGGGTTTCCGGACAGGAAGGGGCTCGGGGTAATCGATCCGTCCGCATGCAGCTGTTTCTGGAGGTAGGGCAAGGCGACCATCAAATGGGTGCCGTGTTGGCCGACATAACCCACCTGCAGCGTGGTCGAATCGGTGAACTGGTGCTCCATCGTAAGATTCCACTGCTGCGTATTAGCGGGTCGTATGTTTGCGTCCCACAACCGAATGATCGCGTGCTGAAATGGAGTAGCTGGCGGCAGCAGCCCTTGTCCGGTTGTCGTTGCCGGCAGATTGCTGGTGAAATAGTCCGTCTCAAACTCAGGACTGTTAAGGGGAGGGTTCATCGGGAGCCGGAGATTGTTGCCCGTACCCTCTAAATACGAAGAGATCCCGTAAGCTCCGCGGAGCACAGTTTTTCTGCCGAGGAATGCCGGAGTCCAGGCTAACCCGATGCGTGGCTGAAAATTCAGGCCGCCGTTGTAGGAATTGTAGAGCGCGCGGCAATTGCTGTAGATGCAGGGCTGCCCAGCGTACTGGATTTGCCCAGTAACCGGCGCGAAGTTAACCTGACGATTCTGCACTTCTACCCAGGGAGTGTGATTTTCGTAACGCAATCCCAGATTCAGGGTGAGAGTGTCGGTCGCATGCCAATCATCCTGGAAGTAGGCGCCGAAAACATTGGCGCGCTGGCCCCAACGCCCGGTGCTGTTGATGCCTCGCCCAAAGGAGTCAGGCAGTCCTAAAAAGAAATCCGCTTCCCCCGCGCCAGATCCGCCGCCCGATACCGCCAGCTGCTCAGGACCGGCGGTAAACCGACCGCTGAACGTCATGAAACCCGTTCGCCCGCTGCTGCCCGCTTCATAGGTATTGACGCGTTGTCGCCAATACTGAAAACCAGCATGGAACAGGTGCCGCCGGTGGGTGATGACGACATCATCCTTGTACTGAAACACCGTGTCCGCAAAGAGCTCTGCGGTGCCCACGTTCTGAGTGCCGAGAGACCCGACCGCACCCCCAAAGATGTAGAGAGCCAAGAGGCCTGGTCCGTGATCATTGGCGTTTGCGATGCCGAGTTTCTCGCCGAGGTTGCCGAGGCCGATGTCTCCTCCGCCCAGAGTGACACGAACATAGTTCGCCCCCACACTCGCCTCGTTCAGTACGTTCGGGCTGAAGTTGTGGGTCCAGTTGATGATGCCATTTTCGAGCCGAGCCTGGTCGAAGGTATCGAACAATAGTCGAAAGGAGTTAATGACGGGGCTATCTTGAGAGCTCTCCGATATCCGGAAGTAGAGCCGGTCGCTCGGCGAGATCTTATAATCGAGCCTCGCATCTCCCTGATCCACATTATTGTGACTTCGGGTGGTGTTTACGAAGTTGTTTAACAAATTGCCGTTCAACGGTTGTGGGTAAAGGCCCGAGGCAAATAGATTTGCCGCCACTGGATCGAGCATACTCAAGGGAATCAAATTGTTCTGAAACTTTGTCCGCTCTCCATTCGCATCAATCTGAAACGGGTTGTACAGCTGAATGCCTTGCTCCTTCAGCAGTTGAGAGAAGTCGCCTTGCCGTTCCGCCGCGGTGAAAAGAGTGATCGGATTGCTCGAAGACGGGTGATCGAAACGCTGTCCCTGATAGTCGACGAAAACAAACAACTTATTCTTCAGGATTGGACCGCCAAACGTGCCGCCAAACATGTTCCAGCGCAGTGCGGGCTTCGGGAGTCCCTGAAAATCGTTCGCCCAGTTGTTGGCATTGAGGACATCGTTGCGAAAGAATTCAAAGATGTTGCCGTGGTATTTGTTGGTGCCCGACTTAATTGATGTACTGATGACGCCACCTTGAAAGTTTCCGAACTCGGCGGAAGCGTTCTGCGTAATCAGACTGAATTCCTGAATTGCATCCACACTTGGAGTGAACCCGACCAGGTTGTCTGACACCTGGTTGTTATCCATGCCATCGAGCAGGAAGTTGTTCGCCTGCTCGCGATTTCCATTGATATAAGGTCTCCCGGCGTATTTGGGGCCATCTCCGCTGGTTAGCGTTTGGGGATCAGGATGCACGCTGCCGGGCGCGAGCAGGGCCAACTGGATGTAGTTGCGCGAGAGCAGGGGGAGATCCACATTGGTGTGAGAGTCGAGAACGGTGTTGAGCTGGGTTGTGTCGGTGTGCAGCAAAGGCGAAATCGAGGTGACATCGACGATCTCGGTGGCCTGCCCCAACTGCAGCTGAAAATCAACGCGCGCTGTCTGATTGAGGATGAGCGTGATTGCACGGTAGATCGCGCTTTGAAATCCCGGTGCGCTGACTTGGAGCTCATACGTTCCCACGGGAAGTCGCGGAACGTAAAAGATGCCCGCAGCATTGGTAGGAACAGAATAGGTAGTCTGCCGTTCGGTATCTTTCGCCGTGATGGTTGCACCGACAATGCGTGCGCCCGTCGGATCAACAACGCCGCCGGTGATGGCGGCAGTAACTTCCTGGCCGCGGACCGGACGAGCCAAACCCAGGGACGCCACCAATAGGGCGAGAGCAGAGGCTTTGTGTAGCGAACGGAATTGGCGCAGCATACCGCCCCCAAGCCTTCGTTTGGCCCTACCTAACTTTTGAAAGCGAGTAACTAACGGAAGTTCTTTACCAACATGATGGTGGATTCCGCATCGCCTTTGTCATCGTAAAGAATGGATCTACCATCGGGTGAGACAGCTAGTCCCACGCCGCCCGGCTGGTCGGTGGCTGTAACCGTTGTGGTCTTACCAGTCGCAAAATCAAAAAACTTCAAAACTCCGACAGTATCTTTGTTCTCGGATTTGCCCGAGTCGCGGAAGTAAATGCCGGTGCGAGTGAGTGCCCAGTTAAACCATTCGTGGCCGCCCGCCCGCGGCAATACGAGTTTTTCCTCTCCGCCGTCCAAGGGCATCCTCCATATGCCGGGCGCGTCAAACTTCACGAAATAGAGGAAGCGACCATCTTCGGATTCGACCGCGAACACGCCTCCTTTCTTGGTGATTTGGACGGGAGGTCCTCCCGGGATCGACATCTTCCACAGTTGAAAGGGTTCCCCCGTCTTGTCAGAGTAGAAATAGATCGACTTTCCATCTCGCGACCAACTCGGTCCTCCGTTGTTTGCCCCGGGCAATGTGGGCAACAACTGCGGCATGCCCCCACCAACTTCGAGCAGGTAGACTTCGCTACGTTCTTTGGGACGAAACTCAAACGCAATGTAGCGGCCATCCGGGGACCAACGTGCAGCCCCAGCGGTGCCGCGCAGAGATGTCAACTGTCCACAGTTGGCGCCGCCGGTGTCGCAGGCCCAAATCTCCGAATGCCCCAGTCCATTTGATTCGACTGTGAATCTTTTTCCATCGGGAGAGAAGTGCGGCCGCCAGTTAAACCCCTTATCCGACTTAACCAGCACGGGCGGGCTTTGGGGATGTGTTTCGTCCTTGAGGTTCAACCGAAAAAGGTTGTCTTTGAAGAACATCCGCTGATAAACCAACTGATTCCCTTTGGGGGAGATAGACGGACTCCAGGCAATCACCCCAACACTTGCGACCGGTCGCAGTGGTCCTCCAGTGGGGGATACACGCCACAGGCTGCTGAGTCCGCCTCCACGATCGGACGAGAACACAATATCGTGGCCGTCCGGCGTCCAGGTGGGGGACCCGATTATCCACGTATTGTCAAACGTCAGTCGCTTGGCTACACCACCTGCAATCGGTACGACGTAAAGGTCAGATACCACGCCCACAATGCTCCCCCTCACGAAAGACACCGTCGAGCCGTCGGGTGAGAAGGCCGGCGAATAGTCGATCTCCGGACCGGAGGGGAACGTGAGCTGTCGCGTGGAGGAATCAGCCAAGGAAAGCAGGGAAATCCAAGTGTGGTTCGTTTCCCCATGACTATCCGCAAAAGCCAGCGCCTTACCGTCGGGAGACCAATTCAGACCCGTCGTCCAAGCACTTGACAGTCCCGAGTAAAGCCGTTGCTCGGTGCCGCCGAGAGCGGGTACTGCGTAGATTGCAGTTCCTTTGTCAACATCGCGGTAAAAAGCGACTCGCCGACCATCTGGTGACCAGGTTGGAGAATAGTCAGCAGGGCTGCTCGTAAGTCGCAACGTCTTTTCTCCCCCAACCATCGTTGTGTAGATCCCGGAAGCTTCTGACCCCGACAGCCCAAAGGCGACCTGGTTACCGTCCGGTGAGAAAGCTGGATCATGCTCAAAACCGGGTACCGCAGCCATGGGCACAATCTCAAGTGGAGGTAACGCCGCTTCTGCGCGGTTACGGGAAAACCGCCAGATTCCCACTGCGGAGAGTAACGCCAGCACCAGCGCCGCACCGGCAATCCACAGACCTTTCGTCCTGACTCCTTCGGCGGCAGGCTGCGGAGGAATCGATACGGGTTCGGGTGCGGTTGGTTTGTCGACTGGAGCGATGAAGCGATATCCGCGACGCGGGAGGGTCTCGACAAACCTGGGATTGTCGGCCTGGTCGCCCAGCGCCATTCGAATCTTGGTTATGGCTGTATTGAGAGCGTGGTCAAAGTCGACGAATGTGTCTTCGGGCCAGACCTGCTGGCGTAATTCCTCCCGGCTGACGAGTTCGCCCGCATGCGAGAGCAGGATGGCGCACACCTGAAACGGCTGGCCCTGCAAAGGTATCTTGACCCCGTTCTTGCGCAGTTCCCCTGTCAGCAAGTCCGCTTCAAACAGTCCGAAACGAACAGTCTGTGCAGAACGCTGGCCATTGTGCATGTGCCACCCCAAGCCGTTGGCTGGAACTCTAGCACTGTTAGGCCGCTTCTCCAACTCCGAGCTGTGTACTCCCACTTCTCAACCCGTTTCATAACAGTGACTTGGGAGTAGCGGACAAATAGATAACCAATATAGGCACGGTTCATTGAGCTACCTGTCGACCTAATCCACGTTGGCGTCACCGCGATAGCGGACGGGGTGAACGCTAATGAACCGCTCAGTCCTTTGTATTTGCCTGCTGCTCGCCGCCACAACGTCACTGGTCGACATTGGCTGGGCACAAACGCCCAGTCCTTCTAAGAATGGTACGAAGCAACAGGCCGAACGTGCTTCGCACATTTCGGTGAAACTGCCCGTCCGCCTATACGGCGGCTACCTGGTCATTGCCGAAGGAGCAATCGGCAACATCCGCAAGTTGAATTTCCTGGTAGACACGGGTGCCTGCCCCAGCGTCGTCGATCAGAACATTGCCGTCGAGCTGAAGCTGTCGGAACAACCCGAAAGAGTGAACCTGTGGAACAAGAGTGTTCAGGCAGGGCAGGTGGTCATCCCTTCTTTGAGCCTTGGCCCGGTTCGGGTGGACTCGATTCCTGTCCTCTCCGAGGACCTCTCGTTCTTGCAGAAGGCCCTTGGCTTCAAGGTGCATGCAATTGTCGGATTGGACGTGCTGAGGAAGAGCAGCTTCACGATCAACTATAAGACGAAGGAAATCCTCTTCGGTTCTCCCGAGAGCCTGACTTATTCCGTCCCGTTCGACACCGATACTCCGGTCGTCACTGTTCGAATGGGATTTCAAGATCGACGGCTGCGCATGGTGGTGGATTCGGGCGGGCCCGATCTGACCTTGTTCCGAAGTCGAGTGTCGGAGCCTGCCGACTTGCAGACACTGGGGACAGAAACAGTCACTGATGCAGGTGGAACATTTCAGCGCACGAAGGTGCGAATTTCTGAAGTTTACATAGGAAAGGAGACAGTGGGCGCACAAAACGCATTTCTGGTCGATGACAGGAAAGATGAAGGAGACGATTTTGACGGCGTTCTGGGAATCAAGGGACTTCAGTTCTGGAAGGTAGCGTTTGACTTTGAAAACCGCAGGCTCTCTTGGAACTGAATGCCCTTGCCCTTTCGATTGCGGCTCGGGGGTTTGGTCGATATTCGTCTTCCCTGAGTACACAACATACACGTTCACTCAGACCTTAAGGAGGTCACAATGAAAAGCTATTCCCCGTTTCTCCTGGCGATTGCTCTGATCGTTTCGTCTCCCCTGACGTCCCATGCGAGTGCTTGCAGCAATTCCACCATCCGAGGCAGCCACGCCTATACCATCCACGGACAAGTTTTCCTCCCGAACGGGCCTACCCTCCTTATCAATGGCCTCGCCAGGACTACGTTTGATGGTGAAGGGAACCTAACCGAACTGGACGCGATTTCCGCTAACGGCAACGTGGCACCGGGTTGGGTTTCTAATACGGGCACCTACTCGGTGAACCCGGACTGCACCGGCACCATTACTGTGACCAACGGTAACCAGCCGCTGATTCACGGGCAAATGATCGTCGCCCAATCAGGAAATACGATCCACGAGATGTTGATCGACCCAGGGTTCGCGACCACGGCCGACGGGGAGCGCATCCATACTTCCAAAGATAAGAATTAGACTCCAGAAAGAACAAGCCATTCTCGAACCGAGCGGGGCATCTATCCGCCCCCCTCACCCTTAGATCAGAAAGATGTCGTGACATCCACATCGCGCTAGTAATTTCTCGGAGGCGCGCTCTTTCTGGCGATCGTGGAGCAGAGCAGAGGATTGGGTGCCTCGATGATTACGGACAAAAGATGCCCGGCGAGATGTGGCAGGTTCTTGAGAGATCACGTTGCACGCCTTGGGAGTTCGGGCCTACCTGGTCAGGTTATCGCCCAGCTGCGGTTTGGCAATCAAATACCAATGAGCGCGGCACATCTGGTTGATCTCAGTACCCTCGGCGCCGCGAAACCGGCAGGCGGCATCTCTGGTGTCGCTGGTAAGTTCGACTCGCACACGCTTCCGCTGGAACAAAAGACTTGCAATCCGTTCGGCAATCCGTTTACTAATTTTTGATCACTCTTCATAGCATTTGGTGCCATCCGGTGCTTTGTAAGTGATTGGATTTACGTTTTCAAGCGGATTCGATTCCTTCCGCGCTCACCATCTCCTAGACCATCCAGAATAGCCACAGCATCCGCCCATCTGATCGGCAGACATTGCTTCGTTGACCCAATCGTTCGAAAGCGAACAACTAGGGATGCATGTGGCGTCCCACCTTGCCCGCTTGGTTACGGCGCGTGCAGTACTCCCACCTCTATTGAGTAGTACTTCTGGGACCGGAAGCAGTACAGCCCATCTTTGCACCTTATCGGTTGCACCTCGACGTTGCATACTGGCCGCAGGGAGCCGGTCGTGGACAAGATCAGAGTGGTTGTCGCAAACCGTCCACGCCTTATGCGGGAACTGGTCGCTGCAACGATTTGTGACCAGCCTGACATGGAGGTCGTGGGCGAAGCTCAGGATGACGCCGAAATCACCGAACTCGTAGACCGCTACCGGCCGGATTATTTGATTATCGCGCTGGAAGATCCGGACCCGCGCCCGGGGCTGTGCGGGTTTTTGCTGGGCCGGTATCCGCAAATGAGAGTGCTTGCGCTTGCGCCTGAGCGGAACACCGGCATTGCGTACTGGGCTTTCGTTGATATTCGAACTCGCCGCATTCAGACATCCGAAGAGGAAATTTTGAATGTGCTGCGTAAGTCTGCGCCTGCCGCAGACCGTCCGCGGTCGGTCTGCTGAAGTGCGCTGATCGCGGAAGTATCTGAATTTTGTTGGGTTAGCTCACGTGGGCCTGTAAGTGAGGGGGCGAAGCTGTGGCAGCACCTTGGACACCTTCGACGTTGAATGCCGACCAAATACCGGCGCTTCCGGTTAGTCCGGTGGAATATCGCGAGAAGAACTGGTACGCCGTGGCCACCGCTCCCCGTCATGAGAAGTGCGTAGCGCACCAGATGAGGGCCTTTGACATCGAATGCTTCCTGCCGAGCTACAAGTCACTGAGGCGTTGGAAAGACCGTCGCAAAGAACTCGAGTTGCCCTTGTTTCCTGGATATCTATTCGTTCGGCTAGCGCTGCAGAATCGCCTTTCGGTATTGCGCATTCCTGGTGTCTCGCAACTGGTTGGCACGCAGGGCAAACCGTCGGCGCTGTCCGAACACGAAATTCAGGCGTTACGCAATGGCCTAAGCAGCGGCTTGTATGCGGAGTCTGTTTCCTGGTTGAAAGTGGGCCGGCGAGTTTACGTGCAAAACGGTCCGCTTGCCGGTGCACACGGAATTCTCATACGCAAGAAGCAGAACTGCCGAATCGTTATCTCCATCGACGCCATTATGCGGTCGGTAGCCCTCGAGATTGATGAAGCCGATGTTCGGCCGATTGCTTAGACCACTCGCTAGTAGATCTAAATTTCCAAAACATCGCCGCAGGAATTTTTTCTGACTCTGAGAACATCTTTGGGGGCCTGACGGCCCGGGAAGATTTCAGCAGATGCTAACCAGCAAAAGTAAATCTCCAATACGAACGGGTCTCGCCGTCAGCGTGCTGCTTGGCGCCTGCGTGGCGGGTTTTGCGCAGAGCAACAACACGCAAGGCTATCCTTCCCGCAACAGCAGTCAGACAGACGATTCATACGCGAGTCGGACGCGAGCCATTGATGAACGCGAATCGCGCGCTGAACAGGAGGCGGAGCGTCTGGTCTCGTTGCCGGCGGAGCGCATCATCGTGTTACTTGAGCGCGAGCCCGGGTTGTTCCTGCAGGTGAAGAAGGTGCTGGTTCGGAAGGCGTACCAGGAGGGCCGCGTACTCGACCCGAAAGAACTCACGGACGAGGCGGTGTTTCGCAAGATTCGCGAAGACGAAACTGTACGCGTTCTGATCACCAACGAGATCGTGGACCGGAACTACGTCCGGGTGAAACCGAGTCAGAAAGAACTGGAGGAGTGGCAGCGCCGTTCCATGAATGCCAGGTCCGGCGGAGCGTCCGGGTCCTATGGCATATACGGCACGAGCCAGGAAGACGACTATTGGTCGCATCCCGGTAACCAGGTTCCGGGCCAGCCCCAAAATTCGACGCCCCCCGGAACGAACGGGCGTCCCAACACGCCAGCTCCGCAGACTCTTCCTGCCGATGATCCCCGCCGCAAAATTCTGCAGGCGCAAGCTCAAGGAGCAGATGATGGCGGTGGTTTGCCGCTGGATGTTCTGGGCGGTAACGAGACGCCGAATCTTAGCCCTGATCAGTTGACGCAGCTGATGGCTATGCGCAATCAGTCGGCGATGGGTGTCTCGGCCCAAGGCAATGAGGGCGACCTCAGCAACGTCAGCCTCACCGACATGGGTGGAGATCTGAAAGGGGGCTCACCGAACAGCACGTTGCCTCCAATTTTGCCCGATTCTGCGGGCAGCGGCGATGTGCCTCCGCAGCCGACGCGGAAAGATCTGTCATCGTCGTCGAGCATCGTTCCGCGGCGGAATGCGCAACGTTCCGACCAGCCTGCACTACGGCATCGCGCCAATCCATATGCGGATGTGCCCTCGCTCTATGATCTCTACTCGCAGTATGAACGGCGACTGCCGGTATTGACGCGATTCGGAGCAGATGTCTTTGAGAACGGGACGGGAAATACAGATCAGTTGCCGATGGACTTGCCGGTTGGTCCAGACTACGTTCTGGGGCCTGGCGACGGTGTGAACGTCGATTTGTGGGGAAGTTTCTCGCAGAGGCTGAAGCGGGCGGTGGATCACGAAGGACGCCTCGCGCTGCCCGAGGTTGGCTCGATCCAGGTGTCCGGACGAACGCTAGGAGATGTTCAGCACCTGGTGCAGACTGCTTTGCGATCGCAGTACCGCGATGTAGAAGCGGACGTTTCGTTATCACGCGTGCGGACGGTGCGGGTGTATGTGGTGGGAGATGTTCAGCGTCCCGGAGCTTACGACATTAGCTCGTTGTCGACTGCGCTGAACGCTCTTTATCAGGCGGGAGGCCCGACTTCACGGGGATCTCTGCGTAACGTGAAACATTTCCGCGGGAAACAACTCGTCGAGAATGTCGATGTCTACGATCTGTTGCTGCACGGAATCCATTCGGATACCGCCCGCCTTCAATCCGGGGACACGCTGCTCGTACCGCCACCCTCTGCGCAGGTCACCATCGAAGGCATGGTTCGCCGTCCAGCGGTGTATGAGCTCAATGGTGAGAAGAATCTCGCCCAGGTATTGGAACTCGCGGGAGGAGTGTTGCCCTCTGGGACGCTACGGCACGTGGATGTCGAACGCGTGCAGGCACATGAGAGCCGCAACATGCTGCGCCTGGACATCCCGGAGAATAACAACGAGGGTTCGGTCAACAAGGCGCTTGAAGATTTTGCGATCCAGGATGGAGACAAGATAAAGATTTCTCCGATTCTGCCCTTCGCAGATAAAACCGTATATCTGGACGGCCACGTCTTTCATCCAGGCAAATACGCTTACCGCGAAGGTATGAAGATCACCGACTTGATCCAGTCGTATCGGGACATGATGCCCGAGCCGTACAAGCAACATGCCGAGATCATTCGCCTGAATGCGCCCGATTTCACTCCGCAGATTCTCACCTTCAATCTGGCTGACGCACTCGCAGGAAAAGATCAGGACCTGACGTTGAAGCCGTTTGATACGGTCCGGATTTTTGGCCGCTTCGATTTTGAAGACGCTCCCACGATTACGGTGACCGGCGAAGTCCGTGATCCGGGGGACCATGTGACAAACGGCGCCACCTACTTGCGCGATGCAGTCTTCCTGGCCGGGAATACCACCCAGGATGCTGAGTTGGACGACGTACAGATCTTCCGGCGAACCAGCGATGGGACGTTGAAGGTACTGAGCGCGAATCTGAGCAAGGCTTTGGTGGGAGACGCTCGGGAGAACGTCTTGTTGGAATCGAAAGACCGAATTTTCATCCACAAGAATTTGTCCAAGGTTGATCCGGCCACCGTTCGCGTTGAAGGCGAAGTCGCAAAGCCCGGTAAGTATCCACTCGGCGAAGAAATGACCGCGGCTCAGTTGGTTCGCTTGGCTGGCGGATTGAAGCGCTCCGCATACACTGAGCAGGCGGACCTGACTCGATACTCGGCGGACCAGGGAGGCCGCATTGAAGGGGAGCACGTAGGTGTTCCGCTGGCGCAGGCCATGGCGGGCGCTCCTGACACGGATGTTTTACTGCACGACGGAGATGTCCTGACTATTCGCCAGTTGCCCGGTTGGAACGACATCGGAGCGACCATCGAAGTGAAAGGCGAAGTGGTTCATCCGGGGACTTACGGGATCGAAGTTGGAGAGCGCCTGAGTTCCGTGCTGGCGCGTGCGGGTGGATTGTTGGGTGACGCTTATCCTTATGGCGCCATCCTTGAGCGTGTACAGATCCGGGAGATGCAGGAAAAGAGTCGCGAAGAACTAATTCGGACGGTCCAGGCAGAAGGAACGAGCCTGAAGTCGCAGATCGATGAGCCGGCGGCGAAAGAAGCGTCGGTCCTGCAGTGGCGCGATACGCTGGCCAAACTGCAAAACACGCCGCCTGTGGGAAGACTGGTGATCCACATTTCAAGCAACGCCAAGCAGTGGGCCAACACGTCAGCCGATATTCAATTGCGTGCAGGCGATACTCTCTACATTCCCAAGAGGCCAAACTTCGTGATGGTGGACGGAGCGGTCTACAACCAGACTGCGATCGCGTTTAAGGGGAATCGCAGCGCCGGTTGGTATCTTCAGCAAGCGGGCGGTCCCACAAACATGGGCGACAAGAAGGGGATCTTCGTTCTTCGCGCCGACGGAACAGTGGTCGGAGGGAAGGGAGGCATGTTCACCGGCGGCGCTCTGGATGCGGCGTTACAGCCCGGAGACATGATCGTGGTTCCTGACAAGGCGTACGGCGGTGGCTTCAAGTGGAAGCAGACGCTTCAAATCGCGCAGTTGGTTTCGGCAGTCGGCATCGCAGTTCAGGTTGCGCGTGGCTTTTGAGTTGGCAGATTCGCCACATGGTGTTGACTCGCGCCAAAGAGGTTGTTGTGGTTTCGTTATGGATGGCTCTCAGCGTCGCTCAGCTAGGCGCACAGAGTGATCCAAGCGCACATCAGGTCTCACCGCAGCAGTTGGTTACACCCAACCAACAAGCGGTGCGTGAGAATGCTCACACTTTGGAGCCAGGCGAGGATCCTGAAAATCGGGTCGGAATCCCTCTTATCAGACATTTCGCGCAGGACCAACAGGGGTTCTGGTTAGCGCCCACTCGCCTGCGCACCAAAGACCTTCGCTGGATTGTGCCGAGCGTGGTCGGTTTGAGTGCACTAGTCGCGAGTGACCACTGGATTTCCCAACAAGTGCCGGACAAGCCCGACCAGTTGAAACGCAGTCTGAACGTTTCGAACTACACCGCATACTCCATGGCAGCTCTTGCTGGGGGAGCGTTTGTGTGGGGTCACATCGCCAAGAATGAACGCATGGCAGAAACCGGTTTTCTCTCAGGAGAAGCTGCGGTCAATGCGCTGGCAGTGAGTCAGGTATTCAAGTTCACGACGCAACGTCCACGGCCTTTGGAGAGCGACGGAAAAGGAACCTTCTTTCAGGGAGGCAATTCCTTTCCTTCCGATCATTCTGCTCTGGCCTGGTCGGTGGCCAGCGTAGTCGCTCACGAATACCCGGGGCCGCTCACCAAATTCCTTGCCTATGGCATGGCCACAGCCGTAACAATGACACGCGTCACGAGCAAAGAGCACTTTACCTCCGATGCCATCGTCGGAAGTTTGCTGGGCTGGTATTTTGGGCGCCAGGTCTACCGATCTCACCACGATCCGCGACTTGGTGGAAGCGCGTGGAGCGATCCTTGGGACAATCGCGCAGAATCTGGAAGCCGTCCTCCAAGCAAGGGGTCGCCATATGTCCCGATCGACAGCTGGATTTACCCGGCGTTTGACCGCTTGATTGCCCTCGGGAAGATTCGCAGTGCGTATCTCGGAATTCGTCCGTGGACCCGACTGGAGTGCGCGCGACTGCTTGACGAGGCCGGCGATGAGGCAATTGAGAAAGTCGATACTTCAGAAGACAACGCCAGCGGAATCTACTCGTCGCTGCGATCCGAATTTGCCAATGAGATTAATCGCCTGGAAGGGGGACCGAACCTTGGTGTTCAGGTTGATTCGGTCTACACCCGTTTTACAGGGATATCGGGCACCCCGCTGCGCGATGGCTATCACTTCGGGCAGACGATCATCAACGACTACGGGCGGCCTTACTGGGAGGGGTTCAATAACGTCACGGGCATCAGCGCACACGCAGAGGCTGGCCCTCTGGCGATCTCGATTCGCGGCGAATATCAACATGCATCCGCAAAGCCGTCGGACCCTTCGCAAGTGCTGGCCGCGACCGCTGCGGCTGACTTTGTGTCACCTCTTCCGAATGGCACGGGTCAAATCAATCGCGTCCAATGGCTGGACGCCACCGTTGCGCTCACGCTGAACAATGTCCAGTTTTCTTTTGGCAAACAGAGTGAGTGGCTCGGCCCGAATGAATCGGGTCCTTTGCTTTTGAGCGACAACGCGCAGTCTTTTCCGATGTTCAAGATCGACAGCGTCTCTCCATTTACGATTCCCTTGCTCTCAAAGCTGATCGGTCCGGTTCGCACGCAATTCTTCATTGGACAGCTCTCGGGCCAGCACTGGGAATTTTGTGACGCCGCCAGTTGCGCCGGGCAAGTCGATGCGCAGGGTGTGGTTGGTCCGAACGTCGATCCGCAACCTTTCATGCATGGCGAGAAAATCAGTTTCAAGCCCACGAAGAATCTGGAATTCGGAATGGGCGTGACCGCCATGTTCGGAGGGCCAGGCCAACCGGTAACGTGGAGCAATTTTCTAAAGACTTACTACCTGCACTCCGCGAATGCCGCGACGAATCCTGGAAAGCGTAGCTCGGCATTCGATTTCTCTTATCGCATTCCTGGCTTGCGGGACTGGTTGACGATCTATGGGGATTCGCTGGTGGTCGACGAGTTTACTCCCATCGGCTCCAGTCGCCCGACATTGAACCTGGGCGCGTACATGCCCAAGGTTCCGAAAATTCGCAATCTCGACCTCCGCGTGGAGTTTCTGCGCACAGCGCACACCTCAGAGTTTCCGCCGGGATTTGTGTATTTCGATTTTCGGAGGTTCCGCTCCGGCTACACGAATGACGGCAATCTTCTCGCGAGCTGGATCGGAAGAGCGGGACGAGGTACCCAGGCTTGGGCTACGTATTGGATTTCACCTCGGACCAAAATCCAAGCGGGATATCGGCTACAGATGGTCTACAAGGACTTCGTCGAGGGTGGCCGCCTGTCGGACTATTCGATTCGCGGGGAGCATGCTCTTGGTTCCAATCTTTCGTTCTCGGGCTTTCTTCAGTATGAGAAGTGGTGGTTCCCGATCTTGAGTTCGACGAATCAGTCGAACGTCACTGCATCATTGCAGTTGACGTTTTATCCCAGCAAGCTCCTTAAGAAAAAGTAAGCGACACTGAGCAACTTTGTTGTGAAACGGATCGAACGTGAAATCAGCCAAACAGAGTAGCGTTCCGCGCACAGATCGAGTTACTGAACTCGAGCCCGTCAACGGACACCGTGGTTCGGACGTGCTAACCGCGCCGGAGCCACGACGCATTGTTGGCGCGAGACTACTGTGGGCAGAGCGTCGTTTCCTAATGCGAGCCACCCTCCTGGGTCTCGTGGTGGCGATTGTGATCGCTCTCATTCTTCCATCGCGCTATCGATCGTCTGTGCGATTGATGCCGCCCGACGATCAATCCGGCTCGGGTTTGGCGATGCTGGCCGCAGTTGCAGGCAAGAGCAGCAGCAGCGGTTCGAGCGGCATGGGTGGCATGGGCGGAGCGCTGGGATCGAGCCTAGGTGGAGTGGCGGGAGATCTGCTTGGGTTGAAGAGTTCGGGTGCGCTCTTCATGGACATGCTGCAAGGGCCCACCGTGCAGGACAACCTCATCCAACGATTTGATTTGCGAAAGGTCTACTGGGATCGTTACTGGGAGGACGCGCGCAAGGATCTGACCAAGCACACCGAGATCACCGAAGATCGCAAGAGCGGAGTGATCAGCGTTGCGGTCAGCGACCACGACCCGCGGCGATCGCAGCAGATGGCACAAGCTTATGTGGATGCCCTGGATCAACTCGTGGCCCGGGTGTCGACCTCTGCGGCCCGCCGTCAACGAATGTTCATTGAGCAGCGATTGCAGGCAGTGAAGCAGAACCTTGACGACGCGTCCCGCGAATTCAGCGAATTCGCCAGCAAAAATGGAACTCTCGACGTGCCTTCGCAAGCCAAAGCGATGGTGGATACCGAAGCCCAACTTCAAGGCAATCTGGTAGCGGCGCAGTCAGAGCTTGAAAGTTTGCGCCAGGTGTACACCGACAACAACATCCGTGTTCGGACCGTGCGGGCGAAGGTCGAGACTCTGAAGCATCAGGTCGAGAACATGAGTGGGAACAAGGGAGATCCTGGATCGGATAATTCCCAGATCGCCGGTGATTTCCCGTCCATTCGAAAACTCCCGTTGATTGGTGTTCGCTGGGCAAATCTTTATCGGGAAACCAAGATTCAGGAGACTGTCTACGAACTTCTGACTCAGCAGTTTGAGATGTCGAAGATTCAGGAGGCCCGCGAAATTCCAACAGTGAAGGTGCTGGATCCACCCGGCGTTCCAGAGCGCAAGTCCTTTCCACCGCGCATTGTGATCGTGCTGCTCGGGACGATGCTTTCGTTCGTATTTGCAGCCGTCTTCGTGCTTGGGGCTGCGACTTGGGAAAAGAGCCAGTCTCCCGAGAAACAACTCTTTGCTGAGATATGGCATGACGTTCGCAAGGAACTTCATTCCGATCGCAGCATGAAACTCAAAGATGCGGCGAAGAATCTCTGGACCCGGCACGACAACGGAAATGGGACGGAGATGTAAACCAGTTGTCTCCTTTGCAGGGATCGTTTGCAGTAGAACATGACACAGTCAGCACTCACCATCCGCGGTACAGCCTGGGAGAGGGATATATTCGTTGTCGCCGCCGCTCTGCTGGGGGCGGGGCTGGCGGCGTCTCTTTTCTACACGCCGATACCGATCGCTGTGCTGGTGTGTGTCCCCGCGCTCATCTATTTTCTGACGCGGCCCTATGAGCTTTTGCTGGTGATGGTGTTTCTGATTCCTTTCAACTTCATCGTGCCCATCGGATCGATCCCGATTGCGGCGGAATTGTTGAAAGTGTTTGCGTGGATCCCGTTTCTTATCGCCCTCAGTGCTGAGGGCACTTCTTTTGTCACCAGCGCGTACAACAAGTGGTTCTTGCTGTGGCTCGGGATACTCCTGTTCTCCGTGATACGTTCGTCCGACGTTCTGTTCACCATCAAGGAGTCGGTGCGTCTCGCCTCGAATTTCGGATTGTGCTACTTGGTGATCAATCTGGTGGATACGCGGGAAAAGATTCTTCAAGTGTTCCGTGTGCTTGCCATCTCGACGTTCTTTGTAGCTGGGTACGGCTTCTACCAATTCGCGATACAGGATTTCGGCGCTCTTTTCTGGCTGGTCAATCCCCGCATGGACACCGGCTTCTCGCATGGCCGATACACATTCTGGGAATGGCGCGGCCGCATCATTTCGGTGCTGACCTCGGAACTGGAACTGGGCCACTACTTCAATATGTGCCTGCCAGTCAGCATCGTGCTCTGGCTGTCGGAGCGCGGACGGATGGGCGCCTGGAAATGGCTACTGATTACGGTGGCAATCTTGAGCGGACTGCTGCTGACCTTCACGTTCGGCGCGTGGCTATCGCTGGCAGGTGCGACGGCTCTCTTCATCCTCATCATCGATCGCAAGCGGCGATGGAAGGTGCTAGGCGCAGCAGTTGTGGTGCTTGCGCTGTTCAGCGCTCTTCTTGTGGTGGGTCCCTTGAGGCCGTTCGTGTTTGAAAAAGCGTTCGGCAATAACATTGGTAGTCTCGCATGGGACACGCTTTCTCGCCTGGATGCGTGGACGTTCGCGGTTCAGACCTGGTGGGCACATCCTTTTCTAGGGGTCGGGATCGGCAACTACGAGATCCTCGAGTACGCGCACGAAACCATTCACTCACCATGGGGAGAAGGTGGCAGCACGCCACACAACACGTACCTCTATCTGCTTGCAGAATCTGGAATCGTCGGACTTGTCGGGATGCTGGCCATTATGTTGGGGACAATGCGCGAGTCGCTGTCGCTCCGTCGCCACCCGGAATATGGCGTGATCGCATTGGGTCTGGCGTTTGGCCTCACCTGTAACCTGATCGGTTGGTGCGGTGACGATTCGACATTTACCGGCCCGCACACTAGCTATTTGCTCTGGCTTATCGTGGGCCTCAGCGAAGCGGTGCGCAATCTTGCTCGCCGCAGTTCCGACGTGAACACGGCACTCGTTGCAACTTAGCTGTTCAGCTAACCCGCGACGCCTCCACATTTCCAAGCCCTCAACACAATCGAAGTCACTGGCATGAGAAGTCCAGTCAGAGTCGGAGTGGTGACCGTGACGTACAACAGCGGTCGAGTGATTGACGAGTTCCTTGCGAGCCTGCTTGCCCAGACGTACGACAATTTCGTGCTTTACGTTGTGGACAACATTTCATCCGACGAGACCCTGGCGCAAGTGAGAGCTTTCAACGATGCCCGGATACGTGTGATTGCGAATCCTGACAATCGCGGAATCGCTGAAGGCAACAATCAAGGCATACGAGCGGCTTTGCAGGATGGCTGTGGGTTGGTTCTCCTATTCAATAACGACACCGAGTTCGACTCGAAGTTGCTGGAGACGTTGATTGCAGGCATCGATAAAACTGGCAGTCATATGGGCGCACCGAAGATCATGTTTCATCATGACCAGAACAAGATCTGGAGCGCAGGCGGTGGTCTTGACGCGCGGAGAGCGTATTCCGGTTTTCATCATGGCTACGGCGAAACCGATCACGGCCAGTTCGATCAAGCCAGACCGGTGCAGCATGCTCCGGCGTGCTGCCTGCTGATTCGTGATGAAGTCTTCAGTCGCATTGGTTTTATGGACGACCGCTACTTCGCCTACGTCGAGGATACTGACTTTTGCTATCGCGCAATGCGCGCGGGTCTCACCATTACCTACCTGCCGGAGGCACGAGTACTGCATAAAGCCCACAGTCTTACGGGCGGACTTTTTTCGCCCTTCATGATGAGATATACAACGCGCAACCGCACGTACTTCATGCTGAAACACTTCGGCAAATGGCGCGGGTTCTGGTATGTGGTCGCTTACCAGATTCATCTCTTGATCCAGTTCCTCACGCGGCGAGTGAAATGGTCCATGTTTGTTTTGAGAGAGCGAGCTTTTCTGGAAGGCTTGCGGCTGTGGAGAGGGTCCGTCGCGCGTTAGACAGCCGCATCTCATGGTAGAACGCAAACACCGTTCCATACTAGCGAACGCTTCGGCGAATGTACTCCGACTAGTCGGTTCAGGAATCGTGGCACTTGCATTACCACCTTTCCTCGTGAGAGTGCTTCCCCCGGATGCCTATAGTGCATGGGCTCTCCTGATGCAGTGGGTGTTGTGGGTTGGCTTTCTTGATTTCGGAATACAAATCGCAGTGGCTCGCTTTGTTGCACATGCTGACGAATTGAACAAGGACGACGAGCGTGATGGCGTCGCCAGCACAGCCTTCGCTCTTCTGGCGGGTGCCTGTATTCTCGGATTCTTTTTAGTGGGGTTACTGGCCTGGCAGTTCCCCCATGTCTTCCGCACCATGCCGTGGGACCTTCAGCGGGAAGGGCGTGTGGCTTTGCTGATCGTGGGCGGGTCGCTCGCACTCGGACTGCCCGCGGCTGTGTTTCCTGCTTTGTTCATCGGACTGCAGCGGAATGAAGTGCCCGCGGCGCTGTCGATCGGAAACAAGGTGGTCATGGCTGTTTTGGTGATTGCTGCCGCTCTCAAGCACTTGGGCTTGGGCGCGATGGCGACCGGCGTGGCCCTCTCCAACCTGATTTATTACGGTGTGTCATGGCTGGCCTGGCGCGCATGGGCCCATCGCGTAAGGATCCGACTTGCTTTTGTCACAACACAATACGCCCGCCAGATCGCCGCGTACTCCTCGGCACTGACCGTCTGGAGTGGCGCAATGCTACTGATCAGCGGTCTGGATCTGAGCATCGTGGGGATCTTCGACTATCGCGTGACGGCAGCTTACGCCGTAGCCGCGACGCTGACCAATGTAATGGCACAGACCCAAGGCGCAATTTTCGCAGCGTTCCTTCCGGCCTCTGCTGTTTTAAGTGCACGGGGTGACGATGAAAAACTCGGAGCCATGCTGCTGTCGTCTACCAGGTATGGCTGTGTAACGCTCCTGCTCATGGGCTTGCCGCTGCTCGTGGCGGGGAATTTGATTCTACGAATTTGGGTAGGATCCGAATACGCCGCGCAGGGCACAGCCATTCTCCAGATCTTAGTTGCTGCAAACATGATTCGGTTGATCGCTCTGCCATATTCAACACTTCTGCTTGGGACTGGGCAGCAACAAAAAGTGATTCTTTCGCCGCTCGCGGAAGGCGTCACGAACCTGGTTGCGAGTGTTGTCGGCGCCTATTATTTTGGGGCGATTGGCGTGGCTATCGGTACCTTGATCGGTTCGATTGTTAGCATAGCCTTCCACTTCCTCTACAACATGCCGCGCACGTCAGCGATTGCGATCGATCGTCCATTGCTCGTCAGGGAAGGATGTCTGCGGCCGTTCCTGTGCGCAATTCCCCTCGGGCTGGTTTTACTGCTGCATTTAGCGGTTCCGCAATTTTCCGCGGCGGTGCTCGTCGCAATGGCAGCGGCGGGGTTGTTAGGGAGTCTCTGTCTGCTATGGAATTACGGGTTGTTCAGGGCGGAACGTAACCGCCTTCAGAATGTCCTCCGCATCGCGTGAGAATTATTTCGTGAGCATCCTTCTCACATCCTGCCCGCTTTGCTCGTCGCACGAATTGGTCAATCTCTTTCAAGCACGAGATCCGCATTACGGGATTCCGGGCATGCACTGGATCATGCGCTGCAAGGGATGCTCGTTGGTATTCGTCAATCCGATGTACGACGATGCTGAGTCCGCGCAACTCTATCCGGACGACTACTATGCCTATCAGGAAGCGTCTGCGCTACCCTCTTGGAAGAGAGTCTGCAAAAAGATTCTCGGCTATAGGCTCGGCACGAAGGAGCCCCGTTTCGGATCGGTTGGCGCTGCGTTGGATGTCGGTTGTGGCAGCGGTGAATTTCTTGAATCGATGAATGCGCAAGGCTGGATTGCACAGGGCGTTGAAATCAGCGCGAAGGCAAGCAGGGCTGGCCAGGCGAAGGGTTTGCAAATCGTTAATGGGCGTCTTCCCGATGCACAGTTTCCGGCCCAGTCGTTTGACTATGTTCGAGCGAGCCATTCCCTCGAACACATGAGTAATCCGCATGCCGTCCTGGAGGAAATGCACAGAGTTCTCAAACCGGAAGGGAAGTTGTTGATTGCGGTCCCCAATGTTGATAGTTGGAACGCGAAATTGTTCAAGCAGTATTGGTGGCACCTCTGCCCGCCCTTGCATGCTTTCGGTTACTCAGTGCACACGCTGTCGCGACTGCTCGCTCAACACCACTTTCGAGTCCAGCGGGTAACCTTCAACTCCGACTATCTGGGAATCCTCGGGAGTGCGCAGATCTGGAGAAACCGGAACAACGGCAAGAAATCCTCCGATGGCTGGCTTTTTGCGAACCGGCCTTTGCGCGTGCTCTGTGGATGGCTCGCTTCGCTCGCAGACTGTGCGCATCGTGGTGACATGATTGAAGTGATCGCAACAAAAGCTCCCGTCAAACAGTCCGCATACGAAAAGGAAAGCCCGCACTCGGTTGCGCTGGCCAGTCGGTAGTCAAGGTTGTCGAAAACCATGAGGATCGCATTCGTAGGTGGTTTCGCGTTTAGTCCCAAAGGGACGATACAAGCGCGGGCCTATCCGCTGGCAGCGGAACTGGTGAACCTGGGGCACGAAGTCACAATATTTCTTACGCCGTATGACAATCTCGCAGATTCCGGTCGCCAGTGGACGGAATCAGGTGTGCGCATCCGCAATCTGTCGCTGGGTTCGACGCCCATGAGTTATCCGCGTTTGCTGGTTGATCTATGGAGAGAACTCAAAGAGTATCGCCCATATCTCATACACATTTTCAAGCCCAAGGGATTTTCCGGGGCAGTGGGAAGTTATCATCTGGTGAAAGGTCGGCAAGCCGTCGTCGTCGACTGCGACGATTGGGAGGGCTGGGGCGGCTGGAATGAAGTGAAATCGTACCCATGGGTTATCAAGGAGTTCATCGATCGACAGGAAAGGTGGATGATGCGCCGGGCCCCGGCACTCACGGTCGCAAGCAGGTCGTTGAATCGTCGCGTGCTGGAAGCGCGGGGAAGCGAAAGCGGAGTCTATTACGTGCCGAATGGAGTATTCGCTGAGACTACCTCGTCTATCTACGCGACGACCAGTTCGCGTTCTCCGGCGGAGATCCGGCGGGAGGTTCATTTACCCGAAGGCCCGCTCATTCTTTACAGTGGCCACTTCGAGCCGGCCGAAGATCCAATGTTCCTTTGCCGCGTGAGTGCGCGAGTCGCGGAAGAGAATCGCGCGGGATTGGTATTGGTTGGTGATGGACCCGAGCAGCAACGTGTCCGAGACTTCTTCGCACAGCGTCCTGCCGCAAGAGTCCATTATTTTCCTCGGCTGCCGCACGCACAATTTCTCCAACTTGTGCATGCGTGCGATATTGCTGCGTTTCCGTATCCTGACAACCAGGTACACCGCTCAAAGTGCTCCGCTCGCATTGTTGACTACATGAGAATGGGGAAAGCCGTGATCACAAGCGCCGTCGGCCAGAATCTGGAATACCTGGAGAACAGCAAGAGCGGATTGCTGGTTCCGCCTGATGACGAGGACGCATTCTCTGCAGGGTTGGAATTGTTGCTCAGGTATCCGGAACTTCGCGCGCGCTTAGGCAACAATGCGCGGACCCGCATCCAAAAAGCATTCAGCTGGAGCGGGCAGCCCCTGGAGCAGTGTCTTGCTGCTTATGAACACCTGACGAGTCGCACACCTTAGAAACATTCATCGTCCCCATGTCGAAAATTCTATTTCTAGTGGCGCATCCAGTAGAGGACGCCTCGCGGCGCTACCGGATAGAGCAATTCCTCCCGCTGTTAGAACGTGCCGGATATGAATGCACGGTTTCGGAGTTTTCGACTCCGCAATTATTCGAGGCTCTGCACTCGAAGGGGAAACTGGCTGCCAAAGCATTTCATTCGATTTACTGCAGCGCGCGACGTGTCGTGCGCCTCGCTGCGCTTTCTGAGTTCGATCTGATCTTCATTCATCGGGAGGCTTTCCCATTTTTCACGCCAGCATTTGAAAACTGGGTTGTGAGTCGGCACGGAAAGGTCGTTTTCAGTTTCGACGACGCTATTTACGCTGCGCATCCCGACGCCTCTCAACTGAACCATCCCTGGCTCTACCGCCTTAAGTACGGACGCAGCATTGGGCAAGTGATCGCGAAAAGCTTTCACGTCGTGGCAGGGAACCGAACTCTGGCGGAATATGCGGAGCGCTTTAACTGCAAAGTTACGGTGATTCCAACCGTTGTCGATTGTGAGAAGTATCAATACAAGCAAGTTAGCAATGGAACCAGACCACTCGTTGTCGGCTGGATGGGCGGCCGATCGACGGCGTCGTATCTGTTGAGCATCGCCCCAGCGCTGCGAAAGCTTGCGGCGACATTTCCTGGGCGCGTCGAGTTTCGCTTGTTCGGGTGTCAGGATATGCACTTGAACATCCCTCATGCCTCTTGTTGTCCGTTCCGCCTGCAGTCGGAGCTTTCCGATCTGCGGACATTGGATATCGGCTTGATGCCGATGCCGGATTCCACGTGGACGCGAGGGAAGTGTGCATTCAAAGCTATTCAGTATATGGCTATGGGAATTCCTACCGTCGCTTCGCCTGTGGGTGCGACGCAGGATTTGATTCAACACAACGACAACGGTTTACTGGCGGACTCTTCCGATCAATGGTTCGAGCATCTTCAACAGCTGGTCAGCGGCGCCGATCTGCGGCGGCGCATATCACTTCGCGCGCGCCAAACGATTGAAGACAATTACTCGCTGCAGGTGTGGGGGCCCAGGATGGTGGCTTTGATAGACGAGATGTGTGGTGCGTCAGTCGCGCCAGCGTATCGAGTGCCCAAAGTTGACCAACAAGTTGGCAGCCCTGCACTCCATCGCTGATTGAATATTCCGCAAACCCATGACAACTCCGAAGGAAGTGTTGCTCGTTGGAAGTGCGGACGAGTCCAAGGGAACCCTCGAACTTCCAGTGTCGCCAGTCCGGCCGGCGTGGGCGATGTTTCTGAAGAGAGCCATCGATGTCATGTGTGCGTGCCTCGGGATGCTGGTCTTGGCGCCCCTTCTGGTTCTTGTGGCCATATTCATAAAACTCCAGGATGGAGGACCAGTTTTTCATCGGAGACGGGTTGTCGGCCCCCAGGGTTCGTTCGACGCTTTCAAATTTCGCAGCATGCGACCGGATGCGGACGAGATTCTGGGGGCGAACCGGAATCTCGAAGAACAATTTCAAAGAAACTTCAAGCTGGAGAACGACCATCGCATCACTCCACTGGGTGGTCTGTTGCGCAAGTACAGCATTGATGAGCTGCCCCAACTCTGGAACGTTTTGCTGGGGCAAATGAGCCTGGTGGGCCCCCGGATGATCACAGCCGAAGAACTACAGAAATATGGCGATTACCAGCCCATCTTGCTTTCCGTACAACCGGGATTAACGGGGTATTGGCAAGTGAATGGGCGGCAAAGCATCGACTATGCGAGAAGGGTTCAGATGGACATCTACTACATCGAGAACTGGACACTGATGTTCGACTTGCGAATCTTGTTGCAGACGCCCAGAGCAGTGTTGAAAGCGACGGGAGCGTTATAAGAATGAAAACCGTTCTGGTCACGGGCGGCGCCGGGTATATCGGCTCAATCTGCTGCGGGCAGTTACTGGCTGAAGGGCATTCCGTTGTAGCGCTCGATGATCTCTCGACCGGTTTTGAAGACGCATTACCGGAGGGCGTGACTTTCTACAAATGTGATGTTGGAGATCGTCCGAAAGTTCGGCAGGTATTGTCGCGACACGCAATAGACGTGGTGTTTCACTTTGCCGCGAAAGCGCTCATTCCGGAATCGGTGAGTAATCCTGGGATCTTTTTCGACTGCAACGTCGCCGCAGGAATCGGCCTGCTCGAGGAATTGCGTCAAGCGGGCATCCGCAAGTTCGTCTTTTCCTCCACCGCGGCGGTTTACGGCAATGCGACGACGGTACCCATCCCCGAGGATCACCCCAAGAATCCGATCACTTCCTATGGCGAAAGCAAGCTTATGTTCGAGCGCATTCTCGCTTGGTATGCGCGCGCGTACAGCTGGGGTGTCGCGGCTTTGCGTTATTTCAACGCGTGTGGCGCGACCGAAAAGATGGGCGAGCGTCACGAACCGGAAACGCATCTGATTCCTCGTTTGCTGAAGGCGGCCGTCGGAGATATTCCCATGGTTGAGGTCTATGGAGCGGACTACCCCACGCCCGACGGTACGTGCCTCCGCGACTACGTGCACGTCCTCGATATTGCCGACGCGCATATTCGGACTTTGCGTCTTCTTGACGAGGCTGGAATGTCAATCTTCAACATTGGCACGGGCCAGAGCCACTCCGTGAGACAGGTGCTGGATACCGCTGAGCAAGTGTGCGGCAAGAAGATCCCCGCCGCTTTCATGCAGCGTCGGGAGGGGGATCCGGCTGTGCTCTGCGCCAGCCCGCGCAACCTCATGCAACGCCTTGCTTGGACGCCCCGGCACTCAGCCTTGAGCAATATTGTCCGGTCCGCTTGGGAGTTCCATTCGACATGGCGTACGCGACATGCCGGGAATAGTCATCGGCCTCTTGCCATCGCTAGCGCGAGCCCCATCCAGAAAGATGAAGTGCGATGAGAAACATGCCTGACTGCCGATCCTATTTCAGCTGCCTGTCGCAGACAATTGAGCGGTTGCCGTTCGTCGATATCGACGGCGTGGCCGACGTGTTGATGGATGCTTACGACAACGCTCGGACGATTTTCCTGTTCGGAAACGGTGGTAGCGCTGCGCTAGCCTCACACTTGGCGTGCGATCTCGGCAAAGGAACGGTCAACGGCTCCGGGAAGCGTTTTCGAGTTCTGTCACTTACTGACAACGTGCCCATGATGACGGCGTGGGCCAACGACGTCCACTACGAAGACATTTTCGCCCAACAACTGGAAAACTACGTGAGGCCACTCGACGTGGCGTTCGCCATCAGCGGTAGCGGGAATTCCCCTAACGTGCTGAAGGCCCTGCGAACGGCTCGTATTGCTGGAGCGACGACCGTCGGCCTGGGCGGCTTTGAGGGTGGTCACATGAAAAAGCTGTGTGATCGATGCCTTGTCGTTCCTTCCGACAACATGCAGATGATCGAAGACCTGCATCTGTGTATCTCGCATGCCCTGTTCACCTGCGTGCGGCGAAAACTCCAGGAAAGGGAGCTTCGCACGCGATGCGCATAGGCGTAGGACAAGCGGGCGTCCGAAACTCGATCGCCGAGGCAGCACACATGGGGCGATGGATACTTCTTTGCGACTTGGGATGGACGACCTTTGCTTTCTTGATCGCGAGCGTGCTCCGCTATGGCGTGCACTGGGACGACGTTAGCTACCACGCGACCTTTGCGCTCTTGCCATTCCTCATCGGCAGTTGTTTTTTGTGGGTAGGCCTCTTTTACCGAATGAGGCTGGACGGATTTCATGGTGGCTGGTGGATGCCGTCAATCGCATCCGGACTGTTTCTGGCGGTATTCTGCGAGATGAGCCTGCTTCTGGCGGCTGCTTACTTAACGCGGCAATACGTGTCTCGGCTGGCCCTGACGTACTGCGTCCTGCTCCTACTACCGGGGTTCCTTGTCATCCGCCACCTGGCGAGGAGGACGCTGCGCGGTAAGCATGACTGTGGGGATGTGTGCCGAGTTGTGATCGCAGGATCCGATCACATCGCGCGCGAAATTGCTTCGAAAATCGCGCATCACCCGGAAATGCTCTGTCGCGTTGTAGGATTTCTATTCCCCGAGGATCGCGTGGACACCAGCGTCCTTACTGTAGAAAGCCGGGCCGAGTCGCACGACGTATCGACTTTGGATGTGACGGACCTCCTTGATCTCCACCAGGTGGATGAGCTCATCGTGGCGCTACCACAGCCCGCGACCGCGGAACTCGTTCGCCTCGCCACGCAGTGCCAGCAACGGGGTATCGGCGTGAGTCTGGTTCCGCAGCCGTATGAAATGTATTTGTCACGTCCCAAACTACTTGATCTGGATGGATTACCGATCCTCAAGCTATGCGAGCCATCCGTTTCGAAGTTGTTTCTGAAAACAAAGCGCGCGCTCGACGTTGTATTGGGTGCGATCTTGTCTGTCCCGTCGCTGGTCGTGATTCTGCCCAGCGCTTTTGTGCTGCGGCTACTTCGCGGCCGTGCATTTCAATGGGATCTGCGCTGCGGTAAGGACTTCAAACAATTTCGAATGTTGCGCCTCAATGTGCATCGCAAGGCGGTTCAGGAAACAAGATTCGAGCGTGCTCTCGACCTTTTCAGCGTGACGGAACTTCCCCAGCTGTGGAATGTGTTGATCGGCGACATGAGCCTGGTGGGGCCCCGCCCGGAACCTCCGTCGCGCACGCGAAGATACACCTCGTGGGAAGAGCATCGCCTCAGCGTCAGGCCTGGCATGACAGGACTCGCTCAAGTTCGAGGCCTGCGCGAGCAGCATTCGTCGGAAGCGAAGGCTCGCCTTGATCTCCAGTATTTGCTAAACCCTTCGCTCGCGACCGATCTTTCCATCCTGTTGCAGACCTTATTCACCCTGGCAACGCGGCGGACATCGACGGCGGAGGTGATCGAGATTCGAAGGTCCGACCCCGTGCGCACTGCCGGATCAGTCAGACAGTTGGACGAGGAGGTGGATCCGCGTGCTGATCGTGCGCAGTCCCGTGCGCATTAGTTTTGCCGGTGGCGGCACCGATCTGCCTGCGTTTTACGAGCAGTTCGGCGGCAGCGTGCTAAGCACCGCGATCAACAAATATTTTTACACCATACTCGGAAAGCGCTCCGACGGGCGCATTCAGGTGATTTCTTCCGACCTTCGGATATTTGAGACCTGGCGCGACATTGCCACCATGGATGAACGCGGCAGCGGCCTGGAGATTCCGCTCGCCGTAATGAAGGATCTGGGCCGCGATATGTCGGTGGATTTATTCTTAGCGTCCGAAATTCCACCTGGGACCGGTTTGGGTTCCTCTGCGAGTGTGTGCGTCAACATTCTCAAAACGCTCGCAACCTATCTGCAGATTCCGCTTTCGAAATACGATCTGGCGGAACGTGCATTTCGCATTGCACGCGAAGGTCTGCAGCGACATGTAGGCAAGCAGGACGAGTACGCAGCTGCTTATGGAGGACTGAACCGCATCGTCTTTCACCGAGACGGCGGGACAGAGGTGGCCCCTGTCACGCTCGCCCCTGACTTCGCCCATGTGTTCGAAGACAGCCTGCTGCTTTTTTTCACGGGATCGGCTCATCACTCGTGGACGATCTTGGAGGAGCAGGAAAAATCCACACGAACGATGGGCAGTGCTGCCGCGAAGGCATTGAAGCGAACCGAGAGCTTTGTCGCGGAGATGCATGATGCGCTGATGAATTCCGACCTGCCGAGATTTGGGTCTTTGCTTGATCAGGCGTGGCAGGCGAAGAAGCAGGTATCGCCCAAGATCTCAACATCCAGGATCGATCACATGTATCGGGTAGCTTGCGATCATGGGGCGATAGGAGGCAAGATCACGGGCGCGGGGGGCGGAGGATTTCTCCTGTTGTGTTGCGATCCTGCCCATCAAACAGAGGTTCGGCGTGCGATGGCTGCCGAAGGCGTCCGGGAGATGACGTTCGCGTTCGATTCACACGGAACGCAGATTATCGCTAACGATCCTTTCATCGATTCAGACGACGCGACTGGATCGCGCTGGACATTTGTTCCTGTGTCTTCCAGTCTGTAGCTAGTTCTTGTGCCAACATCCACGAAATCCCAGTGAAAGCCTTCTTGCTGGCAGCCGGCCACGGCACGCGACTGCGTCCGCTCACCGATGCTGTCCCGAAATGCCTTCTGCCGATTCGGGGAACGCCCATGTTGGAGATATGGCTGCAGCTTTGTCAGCGCTTCAGCATTACAGAGGTTCTGCTCAATCTCCACTCGCATGCCGCGCAGGTCCGCGACTTCCTTTCGACTCGGAGCAATCCTCATCTTGCGGTGAATCTAGTCGAGGAGTCGGTTCTGCTCGGTAGCGCTGGAACTTTGCGGGCCAACCGTAATTGGGTCGGGAACGATGAGTGCTTCTGGATATTCTACGCGGATGTACTCGCCTCACCTGACTTGGCCGGCATGTTGCGTGTTCACAGGGAGTGTAATCCGATAGCGACCCTGGGCGTGTACGAAGTTCCGGATCCTTCGCGATGTGGAATCGTCACGGTCGCCTCCGATGGACGCGTTAAGAAGTTCGTCGAAAAGCCCACGCAGCCAGACGGCAATCTGGCTTTTTCGGGATTGATGATTGGGACACCATCGCTCCTGGATGCAATTCCCCTGCGCTCACCGGTCGACATCGGTTTCCACTTGCTCCCTCAATTGGCCGATCGCATGATTGCCTATCGGCTCAGCGACTATGTTCTCGATATCGGTACTCACGACAATTATCAACTCGCGCAGCGAACCTGGCAGCATCAAGGAAGCCTGGTATGAGTCAGGCGCCGTTCGGGCCCGGGAACTGGATCTTTCAGGCGGTCGTGTTCGACATGGATGGAGTCGTGATCGACAGCCATCCTGCTCATCGTGAAGCCTGGCACGGTTTCTTGCGGACGCTGGACCGTGATGTGTGCGATCACGAGCTGGACTACATCCTGGATGGGCGCAAGAGGGAAGACATTCTTCGGCATTTTCTGGGCGAGCTTTCTGCAGAACAGTTGCATCGTTACGGACAGCAGAAGGATGCGTTCTTCAGAAAGCAACTTTGCCAAGTGAAACCGATGCCGGGTCTTGTGGATTTCCTGGGGGAGCTTCGCGAATGGCAGGTTCCCTTGGCAATCGCGACCTCGGGCAGTGGCAGGCGCACTCACTTCACACTCGAGCAATTGAATCTTCGCCGGTACTTTCGGGAAATTGTCACCGCCAACGAAGTGGAGGCCAGCAAACCGAATCCGGCGATCTATCGGCTGGCATGCGAACGCCTGGCAGTCTCGCCATCTCGATCGCTGGCGTTTGAAGACGCCTTCTCTGGTGTGCTCGCGGCTAAAGGTGCAGGCCTGCGTTGCGTCGGGGTTGCGCCTGATGACGACGACCATCGCCTGCTCGCAGCGGGCGCAGACCTGGTCCTCCCAGATTTTTGCGGGCTCACCTTGGCGAGGCTTGCAGCCTCAATGAACCGAAGTCCAAGGCGCTCTGCGTAGGTCAAAGAAATCGTGAAATTTAGAGACATCGGTTTTCTCGTCGGGTTGACCTTTGCGGCAGTGATCGTCCATGGGTACCATCCGAACGCCGAGGATGCCGCGATCTACCTCCCCGGCGTCGAGAAACAGATTTGGCCGGAACTCTTTCCATTCAACCAACAGTTTTTTGCTTCTCATGCACGGTTCACGATTTTCCCGCAACTGATCGCATGGTCGGTGAAGGTAACCCACTTCTCGTTGTATCAGGGACTGTTCCTCTGGCACCTGCTTTCAATCTTTCTGCTTTTGTGGGCCTGCTTCCGCCTGGCCAGCTTATGCACGCAAAGCGTTCCGGGACGGTGGGCTGCGGTTTCACTGCTGGCGGCCATGCTCACGCTACCCGTGGCGGGTACAGCCCTCTACATCATGGATCAGTACGTCAATCCAAGGAACCTCAGCGCGTTTGCTGCTGTGCTTGCGGTCGTGATGCTGGTGGACGGAAGGTACCTGCTCGCCGGCCTGTGTCTGATCTTGGGCGGTGCAATCCACCCTTTCATGTCGTTTTTTGCTTTTGCTTTTTGCGTCCTGTACGTCCTCATGGAACAGAGTGCGCGTTGGCGTACTACCGCAGCGAGTGTCATACCGCTGGGGTTTTTATATCCCACTCCGACTCCTGCCTATCATCAAGTTGCCTTAACCCATCCTTACCACTATCTGGTGCATTGGCAGTGGTATGAAGTATTGGGTGCAGTTGGACCGCTCTGCATCTTTTGGATTGTCACGCGATTCGCAGTCAGACAGCGCCGAGAAAAACTCCAGCGTATGTCACAGGTCGCGATGTTTCTGGGGGCTTGCAGCCTCGTAGTCGCATTGATCCTCGCGATTCCCAGCCGGTTCGAAGTGCTCGCCCGAATTCAGCCCCTCCGCAGCTTCTACCTGCTGTACGTGTTGTTGCTGGTCTTCCTCGGAACACTTCTGGGGGAATACGTTCTGAAGACGCGGACCTGGCGGTGGATCCTCGCGTTTCTCCCCATAGGTGTTGGAATGTTTGCTGCACAGCGCTCTCTGTTCCCTGAGAGTGCGCACATCGAGTTGCCCGGCGTTCAGTCTCGGAACCCCTGGGTGCAGGCCTTTGAGTGGACCCGGGACAACACGCCTCTGGATGCGCGGTTTGCGCTCGATCCTGATCACATGAGAATCGCTGGCGAGGACTCTAACGGGTTCCGAGCGATTTCTCAGCGCAGCATGCTCGCCGACGTGGTGAAGGACAGCGGAGCGGTTTCGATGTTTCCTCCGCTGGCCGAGGAATGGTTGCGGCAGGTCGAGGCCCAAAAGCACTGGAAGGACTTTCAGGTCGAAGACTTCGAACGCTTACAAGCGGAGTATGGCATCGACTGGGTGGTTTTGCAGCAGCCGATGCGAGCCACTCTAGAGTGTCCGTACCAGAATCAGGAAGTAGCTGTCTGCCGCCTGGACTTTCGCAATTCCATCACCCAACAAATTCTTCACTGATTGGTTCGAACTCATGTCAAGCGCTCGGCACACGGTTGGTCCGGCCCCAATTTTTCCCTATGACAAGTGGGGGCCTCTTGTCCGACATCTGGCTCGGCAATACCGCTCCGCCTCGCCGTTTCCCCACATCCATGTTGCCCCATTTCTGGAACCCGAGGTGGCAAACGAGGTGGCTGAGGATTTTCCTGAGAACCACTCCGCCGAATGGATCCGGTACAAGCATGGGAATGAAAACAAGATGGGGCTGAATCGGCGCGCTCTATTTCCCAGTTCAATCCGGGATGTCGTCGATGAACTGAATTCGCCGCCTTTCGTGGCGTGGTTGTCGGAGTTGACTGGAATACCAAATCTGATTGCCGATCCGGCCCTGGATGGCGGAGGCCTACATCAGGTCGCGAGCGGCGGATTTCTGAACGTGCACACGGATTTTTCAGTGCACCACTATCGTCCCCACTGGCAGCGGCGCGTAAACCTGATCGTGTATCTGACGCCGAATTGGCGTGAGGAGTGGGGTGGTGCCCTGGAGTTCTGGGATGCCGGCATGAGCCAGCGCGCCGCCCACTATTATCCTAACTTTAATCACGCTGTGATCTTCAACACCGATGGCGCCTCTTTCCACGGTTTTCCAGAGCCCATTCGGTGTCCAGACGATTTGTCGCGGCGGAGCCTGGCTCTTTACTACTACACTGCGAACCACCAGTTGCGGCCGGTGGTTCGCTCTACGACCTACCGACCACGCCCAGTAGACGGCTGGCTCAAGTCGTTTCTCATTCGTTTGGACACCTACGCCGTCAACCTCTACTCAAAGGCAAAACGCCGATTCGGATTTTCAGATCGAACCGCAAGCAAATTGCTCGAATTTGCTTCGGCGCTGAAACGCCGCACTCCTCGAAACCGCTTCTAACTCCCGCCTTCGCGTTCCTGAACTCTCCTTTTTAAACGTCCCGCAGGTCAGTCCGGTCATGGAACGGGACTGATCAGGGGATACGTGTGCCTAGAACTAGGAAAACATTGACGCCACTTTGCTGTTTTCGAATATCATGACGCGCGGTGTTCCAAGCGTTATCTTCCAAACGGCGGTCGAGGAGACAAACAGCAATGATGAATCACTTGCGAGTTGTCGCGTGTGTGGTGCTGGTGTTGGCAGGGGCTCTGGCCGCCGCGCAAGAGCCAGCTACTTCTGAAGTGCCCCGGACCGTCGAAGTCACCCCGAAGGAGGTGACGGCCGAAGTTGGGCAGAAGCTGACATTCAAGGCCGTGGCCAAGAATGCCGCGGGCGAAGTGATCCCTGGAGCCCCATCGTTGTGGTTTACCGCGCCGTTCGATCTTGCGGGAGCTGAAAAGGGAGTCGTGACCGTTTATCAGCCCGGAGAAATTCGTGTGGGCGCCGTCATCAATGGAAAAACAGGTTATGCCAAGATCAGCGTGTCGCCCGCAGCGCCCGCTTCTGTCGATATCGCTACGCGGAAAGTTTTGGTGGTGGGCGGTTCCGAAATTCTCGCCGCGACTGCGAGAAATGCGAGGGGAGACCCTCAGCAAAACGCACCCATCACCTGGACATCTGAAACTCCGTCCATCGCGAGCGTCGACAAGGCAGGCATGGTGACAGGACTTCGTCCGGGACAGGGGAAGGTCCGGGCAAGCTCCGGAAAGGCAACCGGCACCATCAGCTTTGCGGTCGTGAAGAACCCTGTGGCGAGCCTGAGCGTACAGCCTGCCACCACACAGGCTCGCACCGGAGATGTGGTCCACTTCATAGCCACCGCGAAGGACGCGCACGGTGTTGCCGTCAAAGATCCCTCTATCTCGTGGCAGGTGATCGGTGCTGGTGCCGCCATCTACCCCGATGGTACTTTCGTGGCGGAGGAAGCTGGCACCTACGTGATAAAGGCGACTTGCGGCGCTAGGGAAGCAGGCAGTTCTGTCGTAGTGTCCCCTCGAAACGCTGAGAGGCAGCTCGAGATCGTCGCGCATGTCATGCCCAAGGACACGCAGACAACTGAGCAATGGATTATCGGCAACTATGCCTACCTGGCTTCCCTGAGTGACAAGCTATGGGTGTACGACGTTTCCGAGCCCTCGTCACCGAAACTGCTGGATACAGTCACAGTGGACGCGCGGCTGATTAACGACGTCAGCACGACGCCCGACGGCAAGATCGGAGTGATCACCCGGGAGGGAGCCTCGACCCGAAAGAACGGGATCGTGTTTCTTGACACATCCGATCCAAGTCACGTGCGTGTGATTTCAGACTACACGGCCACGGTTACCGGCGGAGTCCACAGCGCCTACGTGAACGGACACTATGCGTACATCACCGATGACGCGACCGGGTCAATGCGCGTGATCGATTTTGCGGATGTGAAAGCTCCCAAGGAGGTCGCGCGCTGGGAAGTAGACGCCCCACTGGCGACCACAATTGAAGGACACTTTGGACCGATGTCAGCCGGGCGTTACTTGCACGATCTGCAGGTGGTCGACGGGCTAGCTTATCTCGCTTATTGGAGAGATGGCCTGGTGATTCTCGACGTCGGCAACGGTATCAAGCATGGAAGTCCGGAACATCCCCAACTGGTAAGCCAACTCAGAGTCAACCACAACGAACTTTACGGGGATGGCTGGCTGGCCGGGACGCACACCGTTTTTCGGTATAAGAACTACGTCTATATTGGCGACGAGGTGTACCCCGGAGAATTCGACCTGGCGGCGCACCTGCGAATTCCGGTTCGAGGCATTGTGCAGGTGGTCGATGTGAGCGACATCGAGCATCCGCACATTGTGGCGCACTACTCCGTGCCAGAAGCGGGGGCTCACAATATCTGGGTGGCAGACGACATCCTTTATATGGGTTATTACAGCGGCGGGGGAAGAATTCTGGACGTGTCTGGCGAGTTGCGCGGCGATCTCTATCGCCAGGGGCGAGAGATCGCTCGTCTATGGACAGGCGATCCCACAGGCTATCGCACCAATCTCCCATTCGCATGGGGAGCACAGCCGCACAACGGATTGATCTACTTCAACGACATCAATTCGGGGCTCTGGATCGTTAAGCTGAGTAAGCCGACGTTCAAGGGATCTACTACAGCTCCAGGTCTTCCGTGAGGGGGCCGACCGTGCGGAGGGTTGGTTTCCTCATCATCGCGTGTTTATTTTTGCTGCGCTGTGTGGCGGAGGAAACCTCGCCCGCCAAAACGTATTTTGTTTACCTGGTCTGCGAGGGAGCGGACAAGATTGCCGTCGTGCGCTTCGGACCGGATGGCGCGAAGGTCGATCACACGTTGCACACGGGCCTGATGCCCGGCGCTGATATCAGCGGGCCGCACGGGATCGTAATGTCGCCTGATCGCCAGTATTACTACGTCACGATCGCCCATGGCAGACCGTATGGAAAAGCTCTGAAGTATCGAACAAAGGACGACACGGTCGTTGGGCAGGTACCCCTGGGATACTTTCCGGCGACAGTGGACATCACGCCCGATGGCAATTTCATCTACGAAGTTAATTTCAATCTGCACGGCGACATGGCTCCATCTTCAGTGTCGGTGGTGGCAACCGATGAAATGGTCGAAGCGGCGCGTATTCCCACGTGCGTCATGCCGCACGGTTCCCGTCTCAATTCCGCGGGTACGAAGCAGTACTCAGCCTGCATGATGGATGACATGCTGGTCGAGATTGATACAGCGAAGTTCAGCGTCTCTCGGCACTTCGTACTGACCAAGGGAAGAGAAGCGGGCTTCTCAGGTCCCCCGCCTCAGGATCATCACGCGATGACAAACGCCAGTTGCAGCCCGACTTGGGCACAACCATCGCCAGACGGGAAGTCGATCTATGTCGCGTGCAATAAATCGGACGAAATCGTCGAGGTGGACGCGGGCTCCTGGTCTCTCCGGCGACGCATCCCATCCGGACCGGGAGTATACAATCTGGCGATCTCCAAAGATGGCAAGATGCTGGCCACTAACAAGCGTGGTCAATCAGTCTCGGTCTTTGAGTTAGCTTCCGCACACGAGTTAGTACGGTTACAAACCAAGCGCAAGGTTCCCGACGGCGTTGTAGTCTCTCCTGACGGTCTATATGCATTTGTCGCGGTAGAAGGGATAGGTTCGGAACCAGGTACCGTGGAGGTGATTGACCTCCATTCACTGAAGACTGTGGCGACCGTCGACGTGCCGGAGCAGGCAGTGGGGATCGATTTCTGGAAAGTCGAGTCAACTGCCAGTTCCCACTAGTGGTTTGAGCGAGCATCGCCACACCGTCAGGCTTCATAAAGGTCGGCCTTGATATACGTGATCTCGCACTTAGGGTCATGATCCCCCGTCCGCTAAGGCTACCGCATAACCTATGCTTTTCTACGTGCGTTTTGTTCCTAAGTGGTTGATACCGAAAAACAGATAATGACTTAGTGCGCGTCTTCGATCTTATGAGAGTCAAGCTCGCCGGAGAACGATCAATCATTCAAGCGATTGGATCCAGCGTTGCGATTCGGACGCTCTTGCGGCGGCGGGTCACTGAGGCGGACCTGCGCAAGCCAGGCGCTTATGCGATGATCGCTTGGGGGATTTCAGAACTTATCCGAGATGCACGACCAAAAACCGGACTGACGACAACGGATCTTGCTCGCCAGATCGGCATTGACCCTTCGTCGATGTCCAGGCTGGAAGAGGCTAAGGCTAACGTCTCCATTGACATGCTGGGCAAAGTTTGTCGTGCCCTGAGGATCGGCATGACCGAGCCGATGGAATCGGGCAGTTGGATTTACGAGCGACAAAAACATTGCTGGAGCGGTCGTCGAGGCAAGTGGGCCAAGGCCTTCTCCGCGCGCTGCTCATTTTCTGCATCCCAAGGCAATGCGTCTCTCCAAGGTGAACATACGAAAAGAACGACGGGCCGTGGAAATGAGGTAGGACAGCTGTCCATCGCACAGAATGTTTTGCGCCGCGACGGTCGCGGACGCTTCGGTGTGATCGCCAACGCCGATCACATGGGCGTGCCCCACGACTCCGCTCAGCACCAGAGGAATGTTCAGAGTCGCCAAGTTGGTTTGCAGCGCTCCGCCTTTGGCGGTTAGAAGCCCGGTATCACCGAGCGTTGTATTCACACTCAGGAATCGTGGCGTTGACTGCGGTCGCCTGCCCGCGGAAAGTTTCCGCCGGGGTGGTCGTACCCCAACACATACTGGCCATGGTCAGCGCCAGAACTGCAATAAGCCTCGGATTACGTTCGCTTTCTTCACGTCTTTCACCCCTCGGGAGAAATTCAATTTGGCCGTTGGCACTGTGAAGGAAGCAGGCAGATGGCCGTCCTTAAGTGATTGATAAGTAGATGGTTGAGCAATGTCCCGACCTTTGCTAGGTGCCCGATTCCAAGCGCTCCTTCGGAAATCGGACAACTCGTCTTCGCGCGACGAACTGAAGTCGACCGGTAACTCCGGGCCGCGACCGTTCTGTTTTCGACAGACGTGACGGGAACGATACGGCCGAAGAGGATTTGGCTCGATCGTGAAAGCGCAATTTCCAAAGAGTTGGCGTTTGGTATCGGAGTTGACCTATCACAGGCCGGCCGCCAGCAAAAATGTTTTGGAGTTTCGAGCGCGCTGGCTAGCGGCCGTTAAAAATCAGAGTCACGGAGGAATGAAAAATGGACGGACTATCGGTTACAACAATCAGCTTGTCAGGAATGCTTCTTTACCCATTCGTAGTGTGGATGGTTCTGTTTGTGATGGAGCCGATGTGACAGGGTTCGCGAACAAATAGGCGGACGGCACTAGTTCCTTCCGATCAACTCCGACTGATCACTTTGCAAGTGGGGCCAGCAAGTTGGCGACCTAGACCTCAACACACAGGCGGGCACGAACGTTGTTCGTGCCTCGTCCTCACATCGTAGCGAGCGCGTCTTTCCCGTGGCTCATCCGGTCATGCGATGCTGCGTTAAATTTCTCCAAATCGAATAATCTCGACACCATGTAGACTTGGTGGCGCCCTTTTGCGGCTCCCACATTCAATCCTAGTGAGGGAATAGTGACCAAGCCCACCAAGTTCCGTCTTGTGCTGTGCGAGTTGCTGATTATCGCTTTCTTCTCAGCGAGTTCGTTGGCGGCGCCGTTGCGAATGTATTTCATCGATGTTGAGGGCGGGCAAGCCACGTTGATGGTTGCGCCCTCTGGCAAGTCGCTTCTGATCGACACAGGTTGGCCAGGATTCGAAGGCCGGGATGCGACGCGAATTGCCGCGGCCGCGAAGGAAGCTGGGATCTCCGCAATCGATTACCTCGTCATCACCCACTACCACGGCGATCACGTCGGTGGAGTCGTGCAGTTGAAGGAGAAGATCAAGGTAGGGGCGTTCGTTGATCATGGCCCGAACCGCGAGGATTCAGATAACGCTCGTGCAAACTATGCCGCCTACGAAAAGGCTGTAGACGGCGCGAAGAGGGTGATCGTCAAACCCGGAGATCAGATTCCCATCGAAGGATTGGGTGTGCGCGTGGTGAGTGCCGATGGAGAGGTCATCAAAACCTCTACGGGAGACCACGATCCTCAACGCAACACTTTGTGTTCGTCAGAAACGAACGTCGAGAACGATCCGACTGAAAATGCGCGCTCGGTCGGCTTGCTGATTACGTACGGGAAACTACGAATTCTGGATCTGGGTGATCTCACCAACAAGAAAGAGTTGCAGTTAACGTGTCCTGCGAATCGTCTGGGAAATGTGGACTTACTGGTAGTGTCACATCATGGAGGCAATCAGTCTAATGCGCCTGCGCTCGTATATGCGCTGCATCCGCGAGTCGCGATCATGAACAACGGAGCCCAAAAGGGAGCCAGCCCGGATGTTTGGAAGACAATTCACGACTCTCCGGGCCTAGATGGCCTATGGCAACTTCACTATGCGGTCTCCAATGGCAAAGAGCAGAATGTCGCTCCAGATTTCATCGCGAATCTTGACGAAAAATGCGCGGGGAAATCGATTAAGGTTGTTGCTGACGATGCTGGTGCGATCACCGTTACCAACACGCGAAACGGATTTGCGAAGACTTACCGGAAATAGAGGATGGCTTGGTTATTGTCGTGATGGGAGTCTCCGGATCGGGAAAAAGCACGGTGGGATCGTTGCTGGCGTCCGATCTGGGATGGGAGTTTGCAGACGCCGATGAGTTTCACTCCGCGGAAAACGTGGAGAAGATGCGCAATGGGACTCCACTGACGGATGCTGATCGAGGACCTTGGCTCGAGAAGTTGCGTACTTGCATCGTGGAGTGGACAGAGGGGGAGAAGAACGGCGTACTGGCGTGTTCCGCTCTGCGGCAGGTGTATCGTGATCACTTGCGGGTCAATCCGCAGGTGCGCTTCGTATATCTGAAAGGCGAGCGTGACTTGTTGTCTGAGAGGCTGCTTGAGCGCCCCGGTCACTATATGAAACAGCCAATGCTGCAGAGTCAGTTGGCGACGCTCGAAGAGCCACGCGATGCCGTCATCGTGAATGCGAGCTCCACCCCGCGGGAGATTGTTCAGGAAATTCGAGAGAACCTGGCCTTGACGTAGGACGCACGTTTGCCCTCCACAAACTTCAATGACTCATCTTCGGACCGAGGGGAACTTGATACGGCAGTCGTTCGCATTTTGACTTTTCGGCTCGTGCCATTTCTGTTCTTGCTTTACATCGTTGCCTATCTCGACAGAATCAACCTTGGGTTTGCCGCGCTCCAGATGCAGCGACAACTGGGTTTCACGGACTCAATGTACGGACTGGGAGCTGGCATTTTCTTTGCTGGCTATTTTCTGTTCCAGGTTCCCAGCAACCTGGTGCTGGCGAGAGTCGGAGCCCGGCGCTGGATCGCTGTCCTGATGGTGATGTGGGGAATCGTTTCTGCGTCCATGTGCATGGTGACAGGCGTGCGAAGCTTTTATACGCTTCGTTTCCTCTTGGGCGCGGCGGAAGCAGGCTTCTTTCCGGGAGTCATTCTTTATTTGAAGACGTGGTTCCCGGCCCAGGCGCGAGCACGTACGGTGGCGAGATTCATGACTGCAGCGCCGCTTTCCGGTGTGGTGGGTGGGCCGCTTTCAGGGGCCTTGCTCGGATTGCAAGGCAAATCGGGATTGGCTGGATGGCAGTGGATGTTTCTTTTGGAGGGAGTGCCAGCCATTGTGCTGGGCGGGATTGCCTGGATTTATCTGGTCGATCGGCCGGTGGATGCAGCTTGGCTCACCCCTGCCCAGAAATCGTGGCTTCAGCGAGTGCTGCAGAAGGAAACGATCGAGGTTGCGCAGAGTCATGGGCGAGGTGCGATCCAAGTTTGGCCCATCCTCGTTCTTTCCTTGGTGTACTTCGGGCTGAACACTGTCTCGTACGGCGTAAGCTTGTGGCTGCCAACCCTGATCAAGAGCCTCTCCGGAATGAGCAATCTCGCGATCGGTGTGCTCTCGGCAGTGCCTTACGTCACGGCTGCATTCGCGATGGTTTTTGTAGGCCTTCACTCAGATCAATCGCGTGAGCGCCGGTGGCACACGGCGGTGCCGGCATTCGCGGGTGCCATTGCCTTGAGCGTAGCGGCCCACACAAACTCCGTCGGAGCGACGACCGCCTTGATCAGCATCACTGTGCTGGGCGTGTTCTCGATGATGGGGCCGTTCTGGGCGATGCCAACCGCACTGCTCTCTGGAACCGCGGCCGCCGTTGGAGTTGCTGTGATTAACTCGATCGGAAACCTGGGAGGATTTTTCGGTCCCTACACGATCGGAGCGCTTCGCAACTCGACGGGCAGCTTCAAACAAGGATTGCTGGTAGTAGGAGCTGCGCTAGCGGTCAGCGGATGTCTCGCGTTGACCTTGAAATATCGTGAGCGTGGGGACGTCGAGAATTCCGCGCGAGGATGAACGGGGTTAAGCTAAACCTGACTACTGCACGGTCTGCGCGTATCGCGAGTTGAGTGTCTCCTCCAGAAAATCTAGAACCATCTCCGCAACGACGAGGTAACTGGCATTCTCCGGCGAGTGCGTAACCTGGCGCTCCTGCGCGATCAGGCCGCGCATACGCGCAATCACTTCGGCGCGATGCTCGGGATTTGGTTCCGACGCGACCATTCGACACAGGTCTTGAGGTTTCAGACAGTCTTGAAGTGCGGGCATAATAGTGTTCTCCGCTTTGGCGCAAATACAACTTCGAGGGAGGTGTTCGGGGGAAGAATCGAGCCTGATTGCCGGCCCGATAGAACTATGAGGATTGTCACTTCTCCAGACTGCAACTGGTATCCCCCGTGGGCATGAGATTGCCGCGATAACAAGGGTAGACAGGAGGCGTGCTTGACGCTGTAACGGTACTAAAGGCACTCCCTTTAGGAACCTCCATCCCGTTGAAAATTACTCTTTGTCCAGCCATGGAGGTATTTTTCCTTGACCGACTACCGCTGCTTAGGGGATATTGACTTTAGCGTTGTGGGGTTTTTTGAACAAAATGGGGCTAGATCAAGTGAATCGGACAGGCACGTTTGCGAAAGTCATGATGTTGTTTTTCGCTTTGCTGTTCACTGCTGTCTTGGTTCACCCCGATGTGGATCTTCTCGATGTGCATGATGTGAAGATCACTTCGGTCCGCACTCAGTTCAGGTCGGCCGAAACCCAACTTCTGCAGCATGCTCCCATCTTGTTCACCTCTCCGGCAATCAGCAGGACGACGGTCTTGGAACGGCTATGTTTTGCTGATGAAACCGTCTCCTCCTGCGACTTAGCTACCTCCAGCATTCTTCGCATCTAGCTTCACTCCAACATATTCAGGTCACTCGTCTCCCCCGCACCCTGAACCTCTACGTTGGAGGAGAAGTCCCATGTCCAGAGAAGTGTCTGGTCTGCGACTGTGGCTACACAGTCCAGCCAGCAATCGAGCCTCGCTAAACGAAATCGCTGGAAGTCAGCGCTACCTGCGCTTTGGTTTGCTGCTTTTTACCGTTCTTGCGGGAATTCTAGGAACGCATGCTTTGCGGTCGACGGCTGACGGCGCCGTTGCCTATCTGCAGGAGCAATCAGAAAGCGTCCAGAACACCACGGTGGTATTGATTGCATCTGCGTTGGCACTGGTTGTTTTAGGTTGCTGCCGGCGTGTTCTGGAACAAGGACGCAAGCCATTATCGCTTGCAAAGAGAAGTGTCTTCCTGGTCAAGCGAGGGCTCTCGCCTGATTTCTGGAGAGCGCAGGAAGAAGAGCGTAAGCAGATTTCGCGCGAGCTCCACGATTCGGTTGGCCAGCTCCTGACCGCGAATGGTCTTCAGCTCAGGGCTCTCAAATCGAATCGACTTTTGCCCGAAGAACTGCGGAGCGATGTGGAGGAAAGCTGCCGCTTGAACGCTCAAGCTCTGCGGCAAGTGCGTGATCTGGCGATGGGGCTGCGTCCGGCGCTGCTCGATGATGTGAGCCTGGTGTCTGCGTTGGAATGGCAGGCCCGCCAATTCTCCCGCCAAACGGGCATTTCAGCGCTGGTGGAAGCGAGCGGCGACTCCTCTGACTTGCCTGAAGCGAATCGGATTTGTGTCTACCGTTGCGTGCAGGAAGCCCTCACGAACTGCGCGAAACACGCTCGCGCGAAGCACGTTCGCATATGGCTCTCCGTCTCGAATACTGCCGTGGATGTCGTCATAGAAGACGATGGAATTGGATTGAATCAAGGGACCGGTTCGAGAGGCCTCGGTCTCGTTGGCATGCGCGAGCGAGTGGATGCCGTGCACGGGTTCTTTTCAGTCGCCACCCGCAATCAAGGGGGAACCGCTCTGACGCTGCGGATTCCTGTAACTGGAGACGTGCTCGCATGAAACGAATTCGTGTGTTACTCGCCGACGATCACAGCGTAGTCCGCAAGGGCCTTCGCATGCAGCTGCAGCAGCAGGAACAGTTTGAGATTGTGGCCGAAGCTGCCGATGGGCGGCAAGCAGTCCAACTGGCCGAAACGGAGAATCCGGATGTCGTCATCATGGACGTCGTAATGCCGGGCCTGGGAGGAATCGAGGCGACGGCGCAAATCGTAAAACGAAATCCCAAGACCGGCGTTGTGATCTTCAGTATGCACGCCGATGACACCTACCTCTCGCGTGCTTTGGCCGCAGGGGCGAAAGGGTATCTGCTGAAAGACGGCGAAGATCTTGACCTGGCGCGGGCCGTCGAGGCCGCTGCCGAGGGAAAGCCATTCTTCAGCCCCACCATCGCCGGAATTCTGGTGGGCGACTACATGCGGCAATTGCAACAGCGAGGTCTCCAGGACAGCTACGACCTGTTGACCGAGCGAGAGAAGGAAACGCTGCAGCTATTGGCGGAGGGGAAGTCCAACAAGGAAGTCGCACGCATCCTCAATCTGAGCGTCTACACCGTTGAGACGCATCGATCGAACATCATGGAAAAGCTGGATCTCCACACCACGGCCGACATCATCTTGTACGCCGTTCGCAAGAAGCTGATTACTGCCTAACCGGACTTACGAATGCGGGAATCAGCGCCGGATGGTATTTAACAATCTTTGCAAACGGCCAGTCTTTAGGGTGTGTTTACAAGAGTTTTTACAACTACCAAGATTTTTAACAGTCCCTACTCCCTGGGGGGGATGTTCACTCCGATTCGACCTGAGATACAAAGACAGGAGCAGAGGATGTCCTTGCGCGGCCTGTAAGGCTGGCGCCCCCCGGATGTCTGCTTCACACGTAACTCCCCTTGTTCAAGCTTTTAGCGCTGTAAGTGTCCTTAACAAGCTTTGAGTGCCAGGGCTGAGACTTTCGCAGGATCCCTCCCCCTTTGACCTTGCCCGGTCACTCATTCATACGTCTCCGTGCCTTGTTCGTGGGGAACAGCGCGGCGACGTGGGGTGTTTCACCAAAAATCAGAAAGCTGAGAAGAAATGGACCGAACCATTTCCCGCAGTTCCCCCTACATGAAGCTAGGAATTGATCGCTTGCCCAAAGAACTCTGTGGAGGTCGCATGTTCTCAAGAAAGCCGTACCACGCTTGGTTGCCAATTCTGTTGGTGTGTCTTGCGACGGTAGCCGCAAGCGCCCAGTCATTCCGGGTGCAGTGCCCGACCACAACCATCACTCACCCCGCAGCAGCAAACGTGGAGCCTCCGTACACGGGGGCAACTACTTTTTCGACTGGAACCGGTGGCTTCCTGACGCCGTCCGGACACGTGAACGGCGCGATCAAGTGCCAGCAGATCTCGGGCGGTGACGGATTCGCGACCATGGGCGACGGGACCCAGACCTACATGTTCTCGTTCGGGCCGCTGTCCGGTTTGGCAGACATCGCCAATGGCAAGCCTGGCACGCAGTTCCCGAACGTCTTCAACACGGTGTACTCGGGCGCTCCGCTTCTGCCTGGCGATCCGGCGACGACCAGTCCTGAATGGCGGAACGTTTACCTACAACGGCGCCATCGGCCTGGCGCCCAATCTCGATGCGAACAACGGCTCGGGCACGGCAGGAGCGCTCCGGTTGATGGGCACGTCGATCCGCGACCGATCATGGACGTCGGCGTTCTGAACGGGAACATCCCCGCGCCATTGATGGCGATCGATGAGGACGACGAGTTCTTCCTGACCCTCACCAACGTCGGCCAGGTCATGCGGCCCGACTTGTTCGAGCAGCACACCGTTCACTTCCACGGCTATCCGAATGCTTCGGGCTTCTATGACGGCGTGCCGGACGCTTCGGTCGCGATCAACATCGGCGGCAGCTTCACCTACTACTACCTTGCGCCCGATGCTGGCACTTACTTCTGGCATTGCCACATCACGCCGCCCGAGCACTTGCAGATGGGCATGGTCGGACAGATTTATGTGCGTCCGCGCCAGAATCGCGTTCCGTCGGGCAACAGCCTCTATGCGGCTCTGCAGCAGCAACAGGCCGATCTGCGCACCAAGTGCGACTCCGCCGACATTCTCTGCACCAACCCGCTGCCGCGCTTCGAACTGCGGTGCCGCGCGCGCGAGCGGTAAATACGCCTACAACGACGGCGACGGCTCGACCCTCTACGACGTCGAGTATCCGCTGCAGATTCACGGCTTCGATCCCAACTTCCACTTTGTCGGCATGACCTTCAATCCGGAAGGCTTCACGGATATGAAGGACAAATACTTCCTGTTGAACGGCCGCAGCTATCCCGACACGGTCACGGCAGGGCCGCTGGCGACGATGACGACCGATGGCTCGATGCACTTTTCGCAGCCGCTGCCCTCGATCATCAACATTCCGGCTGGCGGAAAGCCCTGTCTGCGGATTTCCGATCTGGATGTGACCGAGTACCAGACGCTGGCCTCGCTGGGCATTCCGATGAAGGTTATCGGGATCAACGCGAAGCTGTTGCGCGACCAGGCGGGCAACAACCTGTACTACAACACCAACTCGATCACGTTGGCGGGCGGCGAGTCGATGGATGTGATTCTGGACGCCAGCGACACGACAAAATACCCACAAGGCAGCGTGTTCTATCTCTACACCCCCAATCTTGATCACCTGTCGAATGACGCGGAGAACTTCGGCGGATTGATGACCGAAGTCCGGATCAATTAGGAGCGCAGCCATGAGAGCGACGAACATGAAGAAACGTATATGCGGAAACACGACTGCTTCTGGCGACGGTGATGGCAGTGGCGCTGTTCTTCACTGCGACCGCGCATGCTGCGGCTCCTGGCATCACGGGCCCAACCTTCAATCTGCAGGCGTCCCCTGCCTATATCACGCAGCCGGACGGCTCGATGGTCTATTCGTGGGGCTACGGTTGCAACGGCGCACCGAGCTGGATTTGCGCCGGCTGCAATCCAGACGACCTTCTGCAGCACGATGCAGTTGCCGGGCCCAACGTTGATCGTGACCCAAGGGCACGACGGTCACTGTCAATCTGCAGAACAACCTTCCCGCCGCGGCTGGAAACACGTCGATTCTGTTCCCCGGCTTCAACGTAACTACTGGCGGTGGAGTGGCCGGGCTGCTGACGCAGGAAGCCGCTCCCGGCGGCACGGTGACCTACTACATTCATCGCGGCGAACGCCGGAACGCACTCCTACTACAGCGGGACGCAAGGTGATCTGCAAGTAGAGATGGGGCTTTACGGTGCGATCATCGTCGTCCCGAGCACCGTTCCGGCAGACTGCACATCGGGCTTGCACACCCAAAACGGGCTTGCGCAATCGCACTGGGGTGAGAACGACTTTCGACTGGCGCCCGCAGCCTATAACCATTCCAAAGCCTGCTATGACCGTGAGTATCTGTTCCAGTTCTCCGAAATGGATCCCAGAATCCACCACGAAGCGCTGGTGCAAGTTAACGCCACCGCTGGTTGCACGGCGGGCGCTCCGGGTTGCAGTCTGAACGTTGCGACGGAGCCTTACGTTCCCGCTTTCTTCATGATCAACGGCCGCTCCATGCCGGATGACATGGACAGTAACTATGCGTCGCAATATCCGCACCAGCCCTACAACGGCAATCCGCACATGCATCCAGGCGAGCAGGTGCTGTTGCGGATTGTCGGCCAGGGACGCTGGCAGCATCCTTTCCACGAGCACGGTAATCACGTTCGCGTGCTGGCGCGTGACGGCAACCTGATTCTCAGCGCAAGCAGCGCAAGCGACCTCGCCGGCCCGGCGCTATTCACCACGACCACGACTCCTGGGCAGACGATCGACGGGATTTTCTACTGGACGGGCAAGGGCCTGAACTGGGATCCGTACGGTCATAGCAACCGGGGGATGTTCCAGACCCGCTTGCGCATTTGACCTGCACCCCGGACGCGAACGGCTATAACACGGGCGCTCCAACCGCGATCAACTACTTCGAGTGGTGCCAGGATCACAACAAGCCACTTGAAGTTGCACCTTTCGGCGATGTCGCAAGCGGTGGTCCCGCGACCTTGCCCAACGCCAATATTCTTGCCAATGGTGCGTGGTACGGCGGTAGCCCCTACCTCGGACCGAACGCGACTGTCCGTGCAGTTGGCCCCACCGGAACTACTCCTCCATCCGGAACGGTCGCCAACTCTCCCACTGAGGAAGCTGCGTTCGCCTACATGTGGCACTCGCACAACGAGCGCGAGATTACCACCAACAATATCTTCCCGGGCGGAATGATGATGATGATGCTAGTCGATTCCCGGGAATTTCAGATCGACGAGCAGAATTAATTGAGGAGAAGAGCAATGCGATCCAACTATCTCAAAACTTTGAAGACAGCGGTCCTGGCGATATCTGTTCTCCTCCTCGGGGTCAGCGTGTCGGTCGCCCAGCAGCAGATCAATCTGACTGCGGGCCCGACTGCCATCACCCTGTCCGACGGCACTTCTGTGCCGATGTGGGGTTACACCTGCGGCGCGGTGGTCTCGGGTTCAACCGCGACTCTGCGCCAAGTCGAATCCTGCGGCGGCCGGTTGGTCGCCCGTGGTGATCACGGTGCCCACTGGACAGGGATTGCAGATCAACCTGACAAACAACCTCTCTTTCGCGAACGGCAACTCGGTGCCGACCTCGTTGACGATCGTCGGCCAGTTGGGCGGCGGGCTGGGAACGCCGCAAGGAACGACGGCTGCCCCGGACCACACGAATGCGCAAGTGACCACTTGGCCGGTGGCTGACCCGACGCCGGTTGATACGCCGCCGCCGCAGGGACCTCGCGCACGATCCTTCGGCACGGAAGTCCTTGCTGGCGCGACTGGAGCCCTGAGCTGGTCCTCAGCGAACCTGCGAGCCCGGCACCTACTTGCTCGAGTCGGGCACGCATCCGTCGATTCAGGGTCCGATGGGATTGTACGGCATCGTGATTGTGACCGACGCAGTACCGAGTACCGCGTATCCGGGCGTGACCTACAACGCTGATATGCCGATGGTTCTGAGCGAAATCGATCCGGTGCAGAACAAGTCAGTCGATGCCGCGGTCAACACCGCTGGTTTCGATGAAGCCAAGGTCTGGTCTGGACAGCCCGGCAAATGCGGCAATCCGACTTCGGCCAACTACAACACTTGCTATCCGCCGGCGGTCAATTACAGCCCGGTGCTACTACCTCATCAACGGTGTCGCGTTCAACAGAGCGAGCGCCAGCTGCTTCGTTATTCCCGACTACGCCGGCAACGGGCGTGGCCGGCAACGTATTAGTCCGCCTGGTGAACGCCGGCTTGCGCATGCACGTGCCTTCGATTGTTGGGGCGCAAACAGGCGCAGGGGCCGCGGGCTTGGCGCTGATCGCAGAAGACGGCAATCCGCTCCCTGGCGTTCCCCGCATCCAGAACGAAGTTTTCCTGGCCGCGGGCAAGACCTACGACGTGATGATCAATGTACCTGCCAGCGGCACGGCGCTCCCGATCTTCGATCGTCAATTGAGCCTGTCGGGGAACGCGACAGCGCGCGATGCAGGTATGTTGGCCTACATCAGCGTCAATGGCGCCGGCCTGCCCAGCGCTCCGGTGCTCGGAGCCGCGTTAGCCAATCCCGACACCTACGCTTCGGTGATCAACGGCCAAACGTTGACCGTCTCAGATCGCGGCGAAAGGTGTGATCGCGAACGACGTCAATATCTCCGGCGTACAAGTTGTTCCGGGTAGCGTTGTTGGTGGCACGCTGGCTCTGAATACAAATGGCACATTCACCTTTGCGGCCACCGCGGGATCCGGCTCCTTCAGCTATTGTGGTAACGGTGCTACTTCGGGATCGTCATGTGCGTCGGTGACGTTGGGCGCGGCGGTGATTGAAGCCAGCAGCGGCATCACTTGCACCGCATCTACGTTCACCTCGAATGTCGGAGCGACGCTGAGCATCAAACCCCCGGGCGTGCTCGCGTACTGTAAGGACGCGGCGGGCTATCCGCTTACGGTTGCCACGTCGCCTGCTCCGACTCTGGCCGGCGGGACGGTCTCGGTAGATCCGGATGGCGGTCTTAACGCGACGGTTGCAGCATCGGGCTCGCACGCTTTGACCTTCAACCCGCAAAACTCGCAGGGCACCTCTGGGGCTTCTGCGACAGCCACTCTCCTCTTCCCACAGCCAAGCAACCTTCAGGTCTCGGTTGTTGACGGCTTGGACCAAACCGTTGCTCTGAACGACTACCGCTGGATCATCGAGGAAGACCGCACCTTCTTCGTTGACCCCAATTGCCAGGCGAATCCACTCCCGGCGGGTTGCCCGACTGTTACTCCACAGGGTGCTCCGGCGGTCTTTGGCACGAACTTCCACACCAGCTACATGCCGATCGTGGCACAGGGCTGCGTAGGAACAATCTCGTGCGAGTCGGGCCAAACCCTCTTGGGTGCCCCAGCAGCCTGCGACATCGGCAATGGCGCTTGCCGCACCGGTATCGCCACCAAGGCGGAACTAAATCCGAGTCAGGTTGCTCTGGATCCGACCAAGCATTACTACATCTCGGTTCTGCCGGGCGATGCGATGGATCCGGGCCATGCCATGGGCGGCGCTCAGATTGCCCCCGGACAGACCAGCGTAAAAGTGATTGTCGAACCAGAGAATCAGCCGCCCGCAAAGGTCTCGGCGTTCGTATTCGAGGACGACCATCCGCTCAACGGCGAGCACGATGCCAGCGGCGGTATCGATATCCTGTCGCCCAACGAGCCCGGCTTGGGAGGGTTCAACATCACGATCATCGACTTGGTGGGCATGTCGGGCGACTCTGCCGGACAGCTGACCTACGACGAGTTCAGCCAGCCATTGTCGAATGCCTTGGCGGGAACGATCGATCCGGTCACGGGCAATGATGCTTGCCCGGTCGTGGCAAATCCGCAGGACAGGATTTGACGGAGCTGACGAGCGACACCGGCATCACAGGCATGATCCCGGTCTGCCCGAAGTACGAGTCGGACGGCACGACTCTGTCGCCCATGGCCGGCCAGGCGATCGTAGCCAACATGCCGCCTGGAAGGTACGGCATCATCGCCACACCGGGAGCTGACCGGATTGCGCGCGGCGAAGAATGGCTGCAGACCAATACGCTGGACGGCGGCCCGGACCACGAAGCATTCGTCAAGGCAACGAACCGGCCTACTTCCAGGAATTCGGACCGGCCGGTTATCCACGTTGCCATCGGCTTTGCCAATCCGGCGATCATCAATGCTGCTGGTCACAGCCTTTGCACTGGCCCCGGTGCGCCGGCGTGTACCCAGACCGTGACCGGAATGCAACGGGCGCCCGCATGAGCCGGCCGTCGGACGAGAGACTTTACGGCAGCGGCACGCCGCGATACCTTCGGCTACACCCAGTGCTACGCCAGTTTGGGTAGCCCGGATGGCGCTGACATCGCCTTCGCGAAGTGCGATGACGACGGGGCCTTCACGCTGACAGGTATCCCCGCTGGTGACTGGAGACTTACCGTCTTCGACCAGTGGAACGATCAGATCGTGGACGGCATCACGACTCCCGTGCGCGTGGGCAGCGGTACGAACGCCAGCGCTGTGCCACGGACCGGGATCATCCGGCTCGACCTGCGACATGGGAGAAATCGGGGTTCACGGCTGGAAGAACAACCTCTCCACCCGGACGTGCTTCGACGTTGGCAACGGAACCCCGGCAGTACCCGATGGCGTCTCGCAGGATAACGAACCGGGTCTCTCGCTGGTGCCGACCAACATCCGGTACCGCGACGGCAGTATCTCCAACCTCAACAGCACCGACCTGGAAGGTTTCGCCGGCTTCAACGAGGTCTTCCCGATCTTCAACTGGTACGTGATGGAAACGGATTCGAACCGCTACAAGAACACCGGGACGCACGTGATCAACGACGCGGGCGGCCCGGTCGACGGCTCTCCGGCCATTGCGGTGCAGCCAGGGCTTCCCGCCATGCGGAAATTCGCACCTCCATGCCGATTCATGGCCAGGACCGCATGAAGATTTCTCTCTGCCCACGAGCCTTGCGGGTTCCGGGTGCGAGGTATTGCGCCAATGCGGACTGCCCCGGCGTCCCTGGATCGACCCGACATCACAGCTGGAGGTTCCACCGGTCGAGTCGATCCGCCCTGGGTAACCAGCTACGGCTGGCAGAGCTTCATGGGACAGAACCAGTTCCTGGAATTCGGCAAGAAACCTTTCGCGGCTGGCGAGAACGGCGGCATCCATGGCCATGTCGTGTATGCCTCGACCCGTCCGTTTGACGACCCGGCGCTGCTGCTCCAGCTGAGTTGGGAGCCGCAGGTTCCGAATGTCACCATCAACCTCTACCAGGAGGGTACGGCGCCTGACGGCAGCACCTCCCTCAAGCTGGTGGACACCACCAAGACCAGCAGTTGGGACGATTGGGCGCAGGGTTTCCGCTCCGATGGCATTCCGAACATGAACTGCCCGGGCCAGTCGACCAGCGACCTATTCTATTACACGCTGTACAAACCAGCCGACTTATCTTGACTGGTACAACTCGCAGCACGGAGGTCCTGCCGCGACTCCGCTGCCGTACAACTCCCAGTACAAGTGCTATGACGGCATGCACAACTGGAACCAGCTGCAGCCGGCTCCTTACGACGGCATGTACCAGTTCCCCAGCATCATCAGCTCGCAATCCCCAGACCGGAATGCCCGAATCCGAGCACGGCGTAGCCTGCGGGTACCGGAACGCCCGGATCACGCCCGGCACGCAACTGCACGATCTGCGTGGCTAATCCACGACGGCACTCCGATGCTGCCGGCCGGCAAGTACGTGGTCGAAATGATTGTTCCTCCGGGCTACGAACTGGTAAAGGAAGAGGACAAGAACATCCTGCTGGGCGACACCTACACGGCGCCGGTGACGCGCAGTTCGCCGGTTTCGGCAACATCTTCATCATGCCGGACCAGGCTGCGGTCGCCGCCAGCTACAACCCCAACAACCCCCTGATTCCGACGACGGATGAGGGCGTAACGCCGCGCCACGAGGGCGACACGGGAAGCGTCGAGACCTTCTGGCCTTGCGTGGGCGCTGCCCGCATCGTTCCCGACTTCATGAGCCTGTTCCCGCAGTCGGGGCAGAACGCGCCGTTTGCCGGGGCCACGCGCCCTCTCTGCGATCGCAAAGAAGTCACGCTGGAAGACCAGATGTCGGTGCTGGCGAAGTTCTACGTCTTCAGCTCGACCCACATCGCCGGCCACTTCACCGGCATCATCACGGACGACTTCACTTCGGAATTCGATCCGTTCTCGCCGGCTTTTGGCGAGAAATTCTCGCCCCCCAACCTGCCGGTAGGAGTCAAGGATTGGGCCGGAAACGAAATCTCCCGCGTCTACTCCGACCAGCATGGAATCTACAACGGCCTGACTTACTCGACCTTCTGCGGTGAACCCGCCCGACCCGAGCGGATACATTCCGCACGATGATGGTGATGTGCATGAACGACCGCGGCAACGGCGCGACACGCCGGATCCGTTCTATCAGGCGGCCTACAGCCAGTTCTGCTATGAATGGCCCTTCATGCCGGGCCAGACCTCGTACCTGGATACGCCGGTGATCCCGACGACCGCGTTCGCGGAGGGTTACAACCATCCCGACTGCGCTTACCCGGATGCCACTCCGGCCATTCTGCGAAGTCGATGGCGACGGTGATGGCCTTACGTGAGCGCTGCTGGCATACGCTCACCATCACCGCGCTGGGCGACCAGCAGGTCAACAACTATGGCTACTCCGGCCCGAACCGCGACTGTGCTCCGTACAACCAGAAGACTGTCACCCGTCACTATGGCTTCGGCGCGACGCAGGGTACCGGACGTGTCACAATCGGCGGGAGTCAAGGCTCCGGTCGTATCGTGGGTCCGACACCACCATCGTGTCACGGTGCCGAGCCTCAGCACCGCAGCAGTCCGACCTGCACGATCGCAACAGCGCACGAGCCCGGCGAGCGTCGGAAACTCTGCCCGTTGCGGACAGCTGGTCATCACAGCCGGCAACGGCAAGCAATCGGTCGATACCATCACCGTTACGATTGGCGGCAAAGCTCCGACCTATGTCAGCGCTGGCCAGTCGATCCAGTCCGCGATCGATCACGCCACCGCTGGCGACCTGCATCATCGTTCGCCCGGGCACCTACAATGAACTGTTGATCATGTGGAAGCCGGTCCGGCTGCAAGGTGTCGGCGCGGCCTCGACCATCATCAACGCCGATCCGCATCCGTCCGGCAAGTTGCGATCCGTGGCGCAAGCGGATGGTCTGCTTGTTCGGGTTGGGTGTCGACGGCGTACCGGCAACGTGGGATTCCGACTTGCGGGCCCAGCTTGGGATGAGCACCGGCTGGAATCCAACCAACAGCAATCCGCAGGTGGATCGCTTGCCGCTGGAAGCCACGGTCGGCTGGGATGCCACGCTGAACGGCAACCTGGCCGAGCAGTTGCAGGAACCAACCCTGATGGGAGCATATGAAGGCGCGGGAATCACGGTGCTTGTCGAAGGGTGTGCGTGTTCCCGAACGGAGCAGATCCGTGGAGTGATGGCACTGAGGCGGACGCGTTACCCGGACTGGCACCACGCTTCTGACGGCAGCAACGCCAACAATGACCAACTGCAATGCTTTCCCCAGCAACTTCTAACTGCAACCCGTCGCGCATTGACGGATTGTCGGTAGCCAACAGTTCCCAGGGCGGCGGCGGAATTTACGTACACGGCTGGGCGCACAACCTGGAAATCTCGAACAACCGCGTCAACAACAACCAGGGAACACTTGCGGGCGGCATCACGGTCGGCCAGGGAGAACATCCGGCCTGCCTACCTTGCTGGAGGCGTGCATTGCCGGCTCCCGGCTCTTGCCAGAACAGCAACATCACGAACACTCAGCTACCGTACTGCTTTAACCGGTTTGTGAACATTCACCACAACGCGGTGACGGCGAACTCGTCCGAGGGCGATGAATTGTTCGCGGCTACTCCGTCGGGTGCGGGCGGCGTTGCCTTCTGTTCGGGTGCCGACAACTACCAGTTCAACAATCAACTGGGTCTGCGGCAACATGAGCACAGGCGACGGCGCTGGAGTTTCCCAGATGGGGTTCGTCTGGGACGGCAGCATCCAGCACAACGCGATCCTGTTCAACCAGAGTACCAACCCGACCACGCCCAGCAACGGCGGCGGCCTGCTCATCATGAGCGCTCCGGATACGGATCCGATCTGTCCCGGAGAGCCTGATGCAGATTGCAGCCATGCGTTTGGCAGCGTCGGTGACGGCATCGGTCCCAACCTGGTGATCAATGCCAACCTGATCATGGGTAATGCTGCGGAAGCTGGCAGCGGCGGCGGCATCCGCTTCCAGGGCGTCAACGGCGCGGAAGTGGGCTTCTTCCCCAGGACCCCGTCGCGTTGGTACTCGGTCAACGTCACTAACAACATCATCGCGAACAACGTGGCCGGATGGGACGGCGGCGGCGTGTCGTTGCAGGACTCCATCGGAGTGAACCTGATCAACAACACGATCATCTCCAACGATTCCACGGCTTCGTCGGGCGCGCTCTTCGGCGCCTTCTTTGCACCGCAGGCGAGCTCCCCAACGCCTTGTCCGCGCGACGGCCAGGGCGCCAATATCCCGTGCGTGCCGCTGTCGGATCCCCAACCGGCCGGCCTCTCCAGCGCGGGACACAGCGCGGAGTTCTTGGCATCCTTGCCCGGCGAGCATCACCTGCCCGCCGGGCCATCCACTCGACACCGCCAACCCCACCCAGGGTGTCGTCAATGGCGCTTGCAGGACGGTTTCCTTCCCGATTCTGTACAACGATGTATTCTGGCAGAACCGTGCTTTCAACATCGTCGTTACGAACCCCGCTGCGGGAGCGCTGCAGGCTACGGTCGATCTCGTCCCGGCATTGAGTCAGCCGAGTACGGGCGCGTGCGTCGCACCGCCAAGCGCAACCAGTTACTGGGATATCGGTCTCCGTGGTGACACGGTCCGGCCGACCATAGCTCTGGAGTCACATTCACAGCCGCGTGCGTCGATCCTGACCAATGCGGCCGACTATCCGGGAGGGAACAACAGCTTCCGAGCAAACTCGGGAGCAGATCCCAGCGTCGTTCACCAGTACTGCAATGGTTCGAAGATACCGCCGGAGGTTGGCGCAGGAGCCTGGTACCAGGTTCCCCCGGGCACGAACGAAGGCAACGTCCCGGTGCCGATCTTCAACCTGACTGCGGGTGCAACCGTGGACGAGGGCAACAACTGGATCAGCATTACTTGGGGTCCGCTGGCACTTACGCATCCGGCCACTGGAGCTGTCTTGGGCGACTACTCGTTGCTGTTCGGTTCACCAGCGATTAGTTACATCACACCGAATCAACTCGAGCGTCACATACGCTTTGGCACCGGCCGACGACTACTTCGGCAATCCGAGAAAGGGCAACAACGCGGTGGATGCGGGCGCAGTGGAATTCAGCGGAAGCGCTGGCCCCGCAGTCGCCAGCATCACCGGCGGGCCGCTGTCCTTCGGCAATGTCACCATCGGCACGACCAGTGCTGCCCAGACGCTGACTCTGAGCAACACGGGCGGATCCACCCTTACGGGTATCACCCTTGCCTTCTCGTCGCCGCGCTTCACGCGGTCGGGTGGTTCTTGTACCGGAACTCTGGCTTCGCTCAGCTCGTGCACGATCAACGTGGTGTTCTCGCCGAACGCGGCGGGTCCGGTGAGCGGCAACGCTGACCGTCACGGCCAACGTCCCGGTAACGAATTCGCCTGTTCCGCTCAGCGGTAACGGGATTAGGCTCTCGGTTTCGCCGACGAGCTTGACCTTCCTTACCCTCCGCGGCATCGCGCATAACACAAAACGTCACTATCCGGAACAATGCTCCGGCAGGTGGCGGTAGCACTGGCCCGCTGACCGTCGGAATTTCCGGCGTCACTGGCGGAGTCTCGCTCACGGTGTCCAGTAACAACTGTCCTGCTGGTGGGCTGGCGCCGGGAGCACGTGCACAGTTAGGAGTGAGATTCCAGGCTTCGGGTTTCTTGCACTCGGGCACGGGAACTCTGAACGTGAGCGATACTGAACCCGCTTCGGGGACGGTGTCACTGAGCGGTATCAATGTGTTCTAGCATGTGCTTCGCGGTGAACGCTGGTCTCTGCTTAACCGGGCAGAGCCAGCGTTCACAAGGAGGTTTTAGCAGGAGCTTTGAGGGTCCAGTGGTAACATCGAAATCGAAAAGTAGACGATACTGCTCGTGACTTTGCTCGCGGGCAGTGTTTGTTTCCCAGAGTGTATCGGAGAGATCGAAGAGATTTTGAAGGAAAGGCTGGGGAAGTCCGAAAATGAAGATGAATCGCATCGTGAGTTTTGCCGTCGCTGTCCTCATTTCCCAATTTGCGCTCGCGAAAGTTCCTTACAGCAATGAAGCTATTTGGAAAACTGGAAGGCACACTGGATTTCTGCGCGCAATTGGATGCACAGTCTGCAGAGAAATACCAGCAACGGAAGAAACAACTTGCCAAGGACGCCACGGAAGCCGAGCTAGCGGAAGCCCGCGACTCAGAAGACTACAAGAAGAGCTATACCTGGATCAGCGAGGAACTGCCGAAGGCGCCCAAAGCGGATGCGCTGAAAGCGTGTAAGGCTGCCCAGGATGCCAAGTTTTAAAGGCTCGGAAAAACACGAGCCTTTTGGATTGACACGAATTTTTAACCTGGGAGCAGTATATGAAGATGCTAAAGCCGTCCTTCCCGATCGTAGCAAGCCTGACGATCGGTTGTGTTTCTCTCCTTGCAGGACCGAATGCTCAGTCCGCTCCACAGAATCAGTCTAGTTCAACGCAATCGCCAACTCCTGCCCCCGGGAGTTCGACGACAGTAACCAACGAAAACCCAACCGCACCGGGCGCGAAGTCTTCTAGTGCGGTGGTTCCTTACCGTTACCGCACCAGACCCATGCCCAAGAGCGCGCGAGATCACTATTCCCTGGTCTGGGGTGTCAAAGACTTCTCGGTAAAGGTTGTTGAGTCTGGTGAGATCGTCCGCTTCAGTTACCGCGTCCTCGATCCGGACAAGGCCAAAATGCTCAACGACAAGAAAAACGAACCTTCCCTAGTAGATCCGCAGGCCGGCGTTCGGCTGATGGTTCCGACACTCGAAAAAGTCGGACAACTGCGCCAAAGCACTTCGCCCGAGGCAGGCAAGGTGTACTGGATGGCATTCTCGAACAAAGGCAGGTATGTCAAGCCGGGGCACCGTGTCAACATCACAATCGGGATCTTCCACGCCGACGGTCTCATTGTGCAGTAGGATCTGATCCAGCTCAGGAAGGTAGCGCGATCGAGTTGCCAGTATGCCACTTCCATCCAACAGGACGGTATTCTCATGATGTCCGCCGACAGGCTGCCGAAGCGGTTTGCCGCCGCTCTCTTCCTTCTAGCTTTGGGATTGCCTTGTACACTCTTGTCTGCTCAGGCATCCGACGCTGCCAGTCTTCGGCCGCAAGTGCCTCCACACCGTTCGAAGGAATCGTATATTGAGGCTCGGATTAACATATTGACTAAGCGCTTGGACCTCAGCGATGCACAGCAATCCGCCGTGAAGAACATTCTGGAGGAGCGACAGCAGCAAACTCTGCGCATTCGGCGTGACCCGTCAATCTCGGGAAGCGCTCGGATCGAGCGATTTCGTGCACTCCAAGACACTACGGTCCAGCGAATTCGTGCGCTACTCACCGACGAGCAGAAGAAAAGATACGATCCACTGGCATCGCGACAAATACAGTCGACGCCGGAACGCAGTGTGGAGGACTGGCTTAGGGCCACTACGCCGAAATAAGAACTTCTGTACCCACGGCCGGAATTCAGAGCAGGCTTCCTCCGGTTAGGCGACGGAAACAGAGCGACGGCGGTGAAGTTCTGCGCGCGGCTCCCCGCTGGAATCAGGCCCAGTTACAAACGCTGCTCGACTACGTGAACATGACCTTCAACCTTCGCCATGTCCGGTGAGTAGCCCCCGATTTTCTTCAGCAGAGGACGCCTCGATATTCACCGGCCTGCCTCATATGCAAACTGTTGCTTGCAATTGAATAACAGGGCTGGCAAGGTGAGGTCAAGCTCACTTCCCGCTTCGAGCGAAATCGCACTGCCTCGGATGTTTCCGGTACCCGACACGTGCACGGAGGAACACTTTTGAATTGGCTCCGATCAAATACAACCCGACCACGCGGGAAGGCCCATCCGCTCAAGCCTAAAAAGTTCTTGTCGTGGCCGTGGGCCGCTGCACTGTGTGGAATTGCAATACTGTTGCTCGCCATCGCTTCCCTGCAGTACAGGTGGAATGCTCAAATCCGGCAAGCAACGGAAGTGCGCATGGGCGCCGATCTTGAGTCGGCGATGATGAACTGGCAACTCGATCTGTATGGGGAATTTTCTGCGATCTGCGTTGCGTTGCAGATCGGACCGGACTCCGGTGCCCGCGATACTCGCGACAACTATATGAGCCGCTACGCTGAATGGATTCGAGCGGCCAGCGACCCTGACTCGGTCGAGAATCTCTACGCTAATAACGACCTGATCAAGGATGTTTACATCTGGGAAACCAGCCGTGGGTCAAACCACCAATTGCTACGCTTCGACGCGGAGCAGGGCGAAATCAGAAACTCGCCGATACCGCAAGGCGTCCAGTCTTTGCTGGATCACCTGCAACAAAACTCGGGAAGCTTGCGCGCCGCCTTGCGTGCTTGGCGTTCGGACCACGAGGCGATCAGAGTCGATGGTGCTGGACTACAGCCCGCACAGAAGCTGCGCAGTACCGCCATCACAGGCTGGCAATTTGACGAAAGAATCCCGGCGATTGTTCACCCCATCTTCGATCACACACATCCGACGTCGTTCCGTGCTGGCGCGCCCAGCCGGCTGGATCCAGTCGATTGGGTCGTGGTCGTTCTGAATCTGGAAACTGTCCGAGAGAGAATCCTTCCCGGCCTGACGCAACGATATTTCACCGGTTCGGCGGGGCTCGAATACAAGCTAGCAGTGGTCGCGGCGGACAAAACCCCGCGATTGCTCTACTCGTCTGATCCCGAATTTGGAGTGGCAGACATCAGCAGTTCCGATTCCGTCATGAACATATTCGGTCCACCACCGGAAAGTACCGAAGGAAGCTACTGGCAAACGGTAAAGAACAGCCGTTCGGTACGAGGCGAACAGTGGCGCAGTTTTTCTGGGCCGGTCTGGTTCCCGGTCATCCAAGGCACGGGTTCGGGGGGGGCGTGGTTGCTGGTTCTGCAGCATCGGACCAGCCCGCTGGAAGCCACGATCACCAAGGTCTGGCGCAGCAATCTCATGATCGGCGGCGTGATCTTGCTGCTGCTCGCCATTGCCACATTTCTGGTGGTTGTTGCCAGTCAACAAGCGCAGAATCTTGCAGGTCTGCAAATGGATTTCGTCACGTCGGTTTCGCACGAACTGCGAACGCCATTGGCGGCGATTCTCTCAGCCGGCCAGAACATGACAGACGGGTTCGTGCCAAATTTGGCGCTGTACGGAACGCTCATCACGACGCAGTCCCGGCAATTGATGGACCTGGTCGATCAGATTCTGCTGTTTGCTTCAGTGCGAGCGGGGAAGCTCCCGTATTCTGTGGGCCCGGTTCGATTGGCAGAGGTATTCGAAGACGTTCGCAAGAATCTTGTGGCAGTGTCAGCGCAGGAAGGGTTCACGGTGGATTTCCGGACACCCATCCCAGCCGTTTGGGTTTTGGGAGATTCGAAAGCGATCGCGCGCTGCCTGCAAAACCTCATTGGGAACGCGATGAAATACAGCGGGAAGAGCCGATGGATCGGAGTGTATGTGGAAAAAGGCGGGCGCAATCGCGGGGTGAGAATCAGCGTGCAGGACCGCGGCGTCGGAATCAATGCTGCTGAATTGAATCAGGTATTTCGACCTTTCTATCGCAGTCCGGAAGTGGTAGCCGCTCAAATCAATGGCACGGGGCTGGGATTATCCGTGGCGAAGCGAATCGCTGAGTCGATGGGCGGGAGAATTTCGGTGACCAGCGAAGTTGGCGTGGGCAGCACGTTCACGTTACATTTGGCACCTGCCGGCGAATCGCATCTAAGAGAACCTGAGGGTGTGCCAGGAGCAACGAGATCGACATGAACGAGAATATTCTGTTAGTCGAGGATCAAGACGCCCTGAGATTACGCCCAGCGACCGCCTTCGGAGTGAGGGATACGTGGTCGAAACCGCGAAAGATGCAGAGGAGGGTTTGGAAAGTTGACTTTCTGTCTTTCGATCTTCTGATAGTCGACGTCATGCTTCCATATCGCAGCGTCTTCGGTCTCTGTCAAGATACCCGGCAACAAGGTTTGGCCACTCCGATTCTGTTTCTAACGACTGATCGGTGAAGTCCAATCTGCATTGCGTAGATTAAAAGATAGCAATGGCTGCCCGGAATCGGTCATCTTCACGGCGACTTGCGACGTCGAAGTCATGAACCCAGCAACTCCATATCGCTTTTTGCTTCCGAGCTTAGTGGTCGACAATCCTATGGCGGCATCCACGCGATGGAAGGGAATCCGACCGGTTGCATGGGATTGCTGGATTACCTGGGCTGGGGGTGGAAGTCCAAAGCTGGAATTCCGATCGTTTGCGTTCCGGGCTGTCCCGTTCAGCCGGACAACATGATGGAGACGATTCTCTATCTTCTTTATATGGCGTCTGGACGAGCGCCCATGATTCCTCTGGATGATGCCTTGCGTCCTAGGTGGCTGTTCGGCAATACCGTCCACGAAGGTTGCGATCGCGGGGGATACTATGAACAGGCCGAATTTGCAGAGACCTACGGGTCGCCTCTCTGCATCGTAAAGCTCGGTTGCTGGGGACCGGTGGTGCAGTGCAATGTCGGTAAGCGGGGATGGATGGGTGGTATTGGCGGTTGCCCGAACGTCGGCGGAATCTGCATCGGATGTACCATGCCCGGTTTTCCCGACAAGTTCATGCCTTTCATGAATCAGCCTCCCGGGTCGCTGCTTGTCATCACACGCCGTGCAGACCTACGGCCGCGCGATTCATGCATTGAGGCGATTCACCCAGGCTTCTCTGAATAAGGAACCGAGCTGGCGGAGCCGGCCTAGACCTGCGGCTACTAAATAATCGGATCGTCCTGCATAAAGAGCGGTGGTGTCTCTTTGTATGAGTACATTCTGGGAGATCGGTAAGCCCTCACCGCAGGACGATGACTCGCATCCCTCGGGCGAGCCACCACTCTCTCCCTCAGACGCGGAAGCTATTCTTTCCGAATTAGCCAGCACCTACTCGAAAGACTTGGTTGGCTCACTGGGCGCGTTCCACCACTTTTTCGAACGGCTCGACGAAAAGCCTATTTCGGAGCAGCAGCTACCCAACGTAGAGGCGAAATACCGGGCGCTCGTCGAGCAACTACCGGCCGTCGTTTTCATGGCTTACCTCGATCGCGGAATCGGAGAAGCGTACGTCAGCCCGCAGATTGAGGCGACACTGGGGTTCTCTCAAGCGGAATGGCTAGAAGATCCCGTGCTCTGGTATCAGCAGATTCATCCCGACGACAAACAGCGCTGGAGTATCGAAGCCTCCGAGATGTTTCTCTCCGGCAAGCCTCTGCGCTCAGCCTATCGCGTGATCGCAAGAAACGGCCGCGTGATCTGGTTCCAGTGCGAAGCCAAGATGATTCGGCGCCCGGATGGCAGCCCCTGGTTCATCCACGGAATTGCCTTCGACATAACAGATCCCAAACAGACCGAAGAGGAGCTTCAGGAAGAGCGCAATGTCGTTTCAGGGATTCTCGACACCCTGGGTGCGCTGGTGGTTGTGCTCGATCGCGAAGCAGGCCGTGCGCTCGGGAATGCACGTTTTTGAACTTTCTACCAAATCCGGCGAAGGAATTCGCAACTATTTCGATTTTCTTGCAACCAACCTCACGCAAATGCGGGCGCCGCTGAGCCAAACGGTTTGACAACGTACAAACCATTGTGCCCCAGCGCCTCAGATTTTTACCGTGAGCACTTGAATCGGCTACCCCGCTTCTGCTAAAACTTCAAGATTGCCTTACCAGCAATGGGATAGCTAACAGGCTTTTAAACCCAGGTCATGCAATTCGAACATTTCGCCATCGTGCAATGTTCACCGCTCGTCCGGCGCCCACGGAACTCTCTCGTAGTAGTTCCGCCGGTGTAAGACCTCGAACCTCCTAGCCAACCTCGGGAGTTTCGGATGTTTGTTGTTCGCAGGCCAGATATTGTCGGGAGGTGCCTAGCCTCTTGTCTGCCTGCACAACTTCGCGAACTCCACGCTCAATTGGTAGCTCCCACGCAAGCCCCTTATCGCGGAGGAAGATATGGCGACCAACCTCGTTCGCATCGAGAACGATTCTGAAATCAAGGAACGGCTCGCAGCCGAACGTGCGCGCCTACGCAAAATCGCCGGGCTCGACCAGCCTACCCACTTTCATCGGCCAGTGGAGCGAGCATTTACCGCCGAACAGCGCAAGCACGTCACCATCCTGTTCGGAGGGTTTACGTGGAAGCATGAAGACCTGATCCGCGCAGTCTTTCAGGGCTGCGGCTACCGCTGCGAGAAACTGCCGGTGCCGAACGTCAATGCCTTCCAGACGGGAAAGGAATTCGGCAACAACGGCCAGTGCAATCCGACTTACTTCACCGTGGGTAACCTGGTGCAGTACTTGCAATTCCTCGAGAAGGAAGGCATGTCGCGCCAGGAGATTTTGGATAACTTCGTCTTCTTCACCGCCGGATCCTGCGGCCCCTGCCGCTTCGGCATGTACGAAGCGGAGTATCGCTTCGCCTTGAAGAACGCCGGCTTCGACGGCTTCCGCGTGCTGCTGTTCAAGGACAGCGACGGCATCAAGGCCGCCTCCGGCGAGCCTGGCCTCAAGTTCACCATCGATTTCGGATTCGGCATGTTGAACGCCATGCATCTCGGCGACGTGTTCAACGACCTCATCTACCAGATCCGTCCTTTCGAGGTAAACAAGGGCGAGACTGATCGCGTGTTCCGCGATGCTGTCGACACTCTCTGCGAAGACTTGAAGAATCGCGACTCGTTCGAAATCGAAGACCGCGCGCCAGAATGGGCCAAGCCGAAGTTCAAGAACAACAAAGTCCTCCGCAACACCTTCAACGTTCTCGGCAAATGGCACGAGCACATGTGGGGCAAGGACTACCTCGAATGCCCTGCGCCCGCTCGCGACAAGATGGACTCCATCGAAGTCGATCGCACGCGTGTGAAGCCGATGGTCAAGATCACCGGCGAATTCTGGGCGCAGATCACCGAGGGCGACGGCAACTTCCACATGTTCGAATTCCTCGAACGCGAGGGAGCGCAGGTAATCGTCGAACCGATCGCAACCTGGGTCGCGTACCTGATGTATCAGGCCAAGGCGCACGCCAAGGCAAAGTGGCCAGTGAATCGACCACATCGCGATCCGGATTGGTACGAGTTCAAAAAACAATTCGCCAACTACATCGGTCTGCGCAAGAAGTTGTGGGGTATCGGTGCCGGCGAGCGCATGTGGAATTTCTTCTATCACCGCACTATCAAGAACCTGGGCGGCATCACACACCATCTTGTGCCGCAGACGGACCTCGCCGAAATGGCGCACCCGTTCTACAACCAGTTCGCCCGCGGCGGAGAAGGTCACCTTGAAGTAGGCAAGAACGTGTATTACACCGTGCACAAACTCTGCCACATGGTGCTCGCGCTGAAGCCTTTCGGCTGCATGCCATCGTCGCAATCTGACGGAGTGCAATCCGCAGTGGTGAACAAGTTCAAAGACATGATTTTCCTACCCATCGAAACATCCGGCGAAGGCGAGGTCAACGCCCACAGCCGAGTGCAGATGGCGCTCGGAGAAGCGAAGGTCAAAGCCAAGACCGAATTCGAGCAATGTCTCGCGAAGACCGGCAAGACCATGACCGAAATTCGCGAGTACATCGACGAGCATCCGGAACTGAAGCGACCGTTCTACCACGTCCCGCATAGAGAGGGCGTTGCCGGAACCGCAGCTCAGTTCATTCTCCACGTCAACGATCGCATCAACAGCGACACTCATTTCTGGAAGCGCACGCGCGTTCCGGTCGCCGCACCGGCTGCGGCCAGCGGCGACTAGAAGCTGCATCCAGTTCGCGGGGAGCAATCGAGATCTGAGTCGATTGCTCCTCCGCATCTCGGTGTTAGCGCTGTGAATCCAGGGTTGTTGAACGAGAGAGGAATGATGCACGATCACAAAGGCACTCCGCTGGTCCAGATCGCTCCGTTGGAGTTACCGAAAGTCCGGCACGATCAGAAGCCGCACGATCACAAAACGAAATACCTGGTGGGCCTCGATGTAGGTTCCACTACGGTGAAAGCGGTTGTGGTCGACGCAGCCACTGACCAGGTTCTCTGGCAGGACTATCAGCGTCACGAAACCAAGCAGCCCGAGAAGACTCTCGAGTTTTTGAAGAGAATGGAGTCCGAAGTCGGCATCGACCGCCACAACACTCGTATGTTCATGACGGGCTCGGGCGGGTCGGGAATTACCGACCAGATCGGCGCCAAGTTCGTGCAGGAAGTGACTGCCGTTTCACTCGCGGTCGAAAAGCTTCATCCGGAGGTTTATTCGGTCATCGAACTCGGCGGACAGGACGCGAAGATCATTGTCTTCAAAGACGACGACGAAACCGGCCGCAAGAAGAAAATCCCCTCGATGAACGACAAGTGCGCTGGCGGCACAGGCGCAGTCATCGACAAAATCAACGCGAAGCTGAAGATCCCCGTCCTCGAGCTCTCCAATCAGGGATATAACGGCGTCAAACTTCATAAAGTTGCCGGCAAGTGCGGAGTTTTCGCCGAAACGGATATCAACGGCCTGCAGAAAGTCGGCACGCCTCCTGACGAGCTGATGGCCTCACTCTTCGAAGCCATCGTTCTGCAAAATCTCAGCGTGCTCACGCGCGGCCACACGCTTCGCCCGCATGTGCTGCTGCTGGGAGGACCGAACAGCTTCATCAAGGGCATGCGCGAAGCGTGGCAGGCGAATATTCCCCGCATGTGGCAGGAGCGCAAAGTTGCCATCCCCGATGGGGCCAAGCCCGAAGACCTCATCAAGGTTCCGCAGAATGCTCAGTACTTCGCGGCGCTCGGCGCGGTCGAGTTCGGCAAGAGCGAAGAGGATTGCGTGGGTTGCTATCACGGCTACGAGCAACTGATTCACTACATCGACTTCGGACGTCAGGAGGAAAAAGCAAAATCCGGGGGGAAGGGCCTGGTCGACAAGCCCGAAGACCTCGACCTTTTCAAGGACGCTTACCGCCGAAAGAAGTTCACACCGGCTGCTTTCCAAAAGGGAAGCACGGTCGCCGGCTTCATCGGCATCGATGGCGGATCTACCTCCACCAAGGCCGTTCTGCTCGACGAAAACGGCGATATCCTCTGCAAGTCGTACCAGCTCTCCAACGGCAATCCGATCCAGGACACGATCGAGATGTTTGAGAATCTGCGCAAGCAGGTGGAAGCGCAGCACGCCCATCTGGAAGTTCTGGGAGTCGGCACTACCGGTTACGCGAAGGACATTCTGCGGGATGTCTTGAACGCCGATGTCGCGCTGGTCGAAACCGTCGCGCACACCGAATCCGCCCTGAAGTTCTACGAAGATCCGCACGTTATCGTTGACGTCGGCGGCCAGGACATCAAGATCATCATCCTGCACAATGGCCGCGTAAAAGATTTCAAGCTCAACACACAATGCTCGGCCGGCAATGGATACTTCCTGCAATCCACCGCCGAGGGTTTCGGCTACGACGTCAATCAGTATGCCGATCTGGCCTTCAACGCCCAAGCCATGCCCGTCTTCGGTTACGGCTGCGCCGTGTTCATGCAGTCCGACATCGTGAACTTCCAGCGTCAGGGCTGGCGGGCGGAGGAAATCCTCGCCGGACTCGCGGCGGTACTTCCGAAGAACGTGTTCCTCTACGTCGCCAGCATCCCGAATCTCGCCGCCCTGGGTCACGCTTCGTGCTCCAGGGCGGAACGCAAAACAACCTCGCCGTAGTGAAAGCCGAAGTGGATTTCATCCGCAACAGTTTCCGCGCCACAGGGAAACAACCGGAGATCATCGTTCACGAGCACTGCGGCGAATCGGGTGCGATCGGTGCTGCGCAGGAATCTCTGCGTCTGTGGCGCAATGGCCAGCAGACAACGTTCGTTGGCCTGGAGGCCGTCCGCAAAATCGAATACCGCACCACGCGGAATGAAGATACGCGCTGCCACTTCTGCAAAAACGACTGCCTCCGCACGTTCATCGACATCCGCACGGCACCCAAGGACGACCAGAGCTTCATCCCCATCCAGAAGGTCACAAAGGTCCCCCTGATGCACGGCGAGCAGCGCCTGATCATCGCGACCTGCGAAAAAGGAACGGTCGAAGATCTCAACGACATGAAAGAGATTAAGGCCGGGCTCGATTCAATTCGCGCGCAGCATCCGAATTTTGTCGACTATGCGGCTAAGGAAGTATTCAGGCCGACCAATGCCAAGAACATCGCGGATCCGCTACCGACCAAGAGATGGGCGGGTTGGGCAAGGGCGCGAAAGAACGGCGCGCTTTGATGGAGAATCGCAAGAAACTCCGCATCGGAATTCCGCGTGTTCTTAACATCTACACCTACGCGCCGCTGTTCAACGCGTATTTCGAGAGCCTCGGCGTCCAGCCGGAGAACGTCATCTACTCCGACTACACCAGTTCCGAGCTCTACCGCGCGGGCGCGAGCCGCGGTGCCATCGATCCCTGCTTCCCGGCCAAGATCGGCATTTCACACGTCTACAACCTCATCCAGGAAAAGCATCGCAAGAAGCCGCTCGACGTGATCTTCTTCCCGATGTATGACGTGCTGCACTCGTCCCTCGTGAAGCTCACGGGCACGAACGCCTGCCCGACCGTCACCGCCACGCCGGAAACCGTCAAGGCCGCCTTCACAAAAGAAAACGACGTCTTCGCCGAAAACAACGTCAAGTACATCAATCCCGTACTGAACTTTGCCGACCGCAAACTGTTCGCCTTCCAGATGTTCCAGGCCCTCGATCCAGTGCTCGGCTTGTCGGACGAAGAAAACGATCGTGCCATCGAATCTGGCTTCCAGGCGTTGAAAGCCTACGAAACCAACATCCGCAAGCGTGCCCGGCAGGTGCTCGATCAGTTGGAGCGTGAAGACCGCATTGGCATCGTCATGCTGGGCCGCCCGTACCACCACGACCCCGGCCTCAATCACGAAATCCTGGAAGAATTCCAGAAGCTCGGTTATCCCGATCTTCTCGCAGAACACTCTTCCGATTGACGACGACATGCTTGAGCGTCTGTTCGGCGACGAAGTGCGCGCCGGCATCATCAGTAGCCCGCTCGATATCGGCGATGCCTGGAAGAACTCGTACTCCTGCAGCACCAATCACAAGGTCTGGGCGGCGAAGTTCACCGCTCGCCATCCCAATCTCGTGGCCCTGGAAATCTCCAGCTTCAAGTGCGGGCACGATGCCCCCATCTACGGAGTGATCGAAGGCATCATCGAACAATCCGGTACACCCTACTTCTGCTTCAAAGACCTCGACGAAAACAAACCATCCGGTTCTATCAAGATTCGCGTCGAAACCATTGACTACTTCCTGCGCCGCTACCGGGAAGAGGTGATTCGCAAACGGAAGGCTGAACAAGACATCGAAGCGCAGTTAGCCGATCTCGAGGCGCAACTGCGTGGAGATGAGAATCAGCCGGAGTCGTCGCTCGTCAGTCCTGCCGTTGAGCAAATCGGACAAGGCATGGCGGCCGACTGAAGGCCGCCGCCGTCCAATAGCTCAATGGATGACTTGGACGGAATCGCGCCCAAGTGGCGGCGAATCGGTGTCCTCTCCCGAAAACCTAAAACCTGTGTCGGCGCAACCTTGAGGGGGGATGGCGCGACACAGGCTTCAGTGAACTGCAAGTGCTTGGCAAAGGTTAACCGATGCCTTGCTCGTGACTCACAGAGTCGGAAATTTGTTACGAAATCCGAACAGTCAGAGAGGTCGGTTGTTAGTCTGCTGAAGAGACCCTCGTTAAAGCGCGCGGGAGACCAGCCCGCCGCGATCAGGATACTGTAGCCGGCCCAGCCGCACCGCGCCATCCGTCACGTCGCGGTAGCGCTCGACAATGCCGGACGGCTGAAATTCGGCTGCGGGAAAGACGTAGCGGACCCACAATTTTGAAGTCGTCAAGGCCGAATACAGCCGCAGGCGCAATGCCTCGTCTACCAATGTGCGTCCAGCCTCCGCGACCAAAGGGTCCTGATTTTCCCGGGCATTCTGACCCAGGCTCAACAAGACAGCTGCATTGTGGGAAACCCCTCCCACATACTCGATTGCGGTCCTGAGCCGCTCGCGCTGGATCGTTCTGAATTCTGCCGGTTTCAGCCGTTCCCGCAAGAATTGTTCCTCCGCCGGGTTGGTCAAACTTATGAAGGCTTCAAGATCCACGTTTTTCACCTTCTGGCTGAGATCGCCATCGGTGGTTCCAGTGCGTGCCCGGCCAATAGTCTGCCGGATGAAGAGCAGAAAGGCGGCGACAGCTAGAACGATGATGACGTAGCCGATCATCATTGGCGCCACAGCCTTTCCAGTTCGCTATTCCAATGCTGGAGATCATTCACAGGCTCAGAATTCATTTGACGTGAGCGGAATTCTGAAAGCAGCAGGGTGGCGCTCCAGAGTCCCAAGCACCCAATGTATGTAACGCTTTGAATCACTGGAAGAGCCTTCCACGCAAAATACATCCCGTACTGCGCCCTCAAGGCTGATATGCAGAGTTCAACACTGGAAAAGACACCGAAGCCGAGTGCGATGCCCATGATATGGCTTGTCCATGAGAAGCGCAGGAAACTGGCCAGCAACACGAGCAAAACTAACAGTCCACACTGAATTATGTTCACGGCTCGATCCACAACTAGGAGCCCAACTGCATACCCGTCCTTCTCCAGACCTGTTTTTTCCAGCCCTGTAAGGTTTGCCACGATTAGAACTGCAACAATCATGAGAATTACGGTAGCCCACCGAAATATGACTTCCCCTAGCTCTTTCAACGGGGGATAGCCCCGAAAGACCTGAATGAAAATCTCACATAAAACGGCAAAACGGAGTGCCGCGCTTCCCGCGGCGCCTGCAAGATAGGCATTTCCATACTGTATGTTTGTAACCGAATCTATGTGGTCGATTGCCAAGAGAAATGCACTGAGTAGCGCTTCGTATACCGTATAGGCAAAAAATCCAGGAAACCTTCTAGCTAAACCTCGATGGATCATCATTATCGCCAGGCCCGTCTGTAAAACGATAGCGGTCACCCACAAACACATGACAACCCAGCGCGGAACGATATATTCCATCACGCACAAAATATACTTCGTGCCGCGCCGGACCTCAACGGTTTCCTCAACGACTGAATGCTCCTCCCTCGAAAGGCTTGCAAACCTTTCCATTTGGACACGGGCCCCCCCCGGTGCCATCGGCGTGCAGCCGGACTGGAGCGGAAACTGAACCCAACAGCACGGCCAACGTGACCACGATCCATGTAAGTCTTTTCACGATGCAGCTCCTTTGCGAAGGATTCGCACCGTGATAACTTGCAATGTGGGGGAGAATCGGGCTGGGAAATTAATCGCCCGGAGGGTTTCCGGAAACCGTAACAGCCATGACGCTCAAGTCTGTCAAAGAGGACCTAAAAGCCCGCACTCTACAGGCAATTTCCGGCTTGTTGGGGCAGCTCGGGTACTTGGCGAGCCTGCGTCAGGAAGACGGCAAATACTCCCATTGGGGCCTGTCGCGCGTGCATGGAGAGACTGCCGCACAAGAAGCGTTAGCTGAGGCTCATCAGAGCGTGCTGACCAAGATACTGCGGGCCCCGCTGTGCAGGTTACTGAATGACGTGCAAGATTCTTGCGCGGATCGAAAACAGGGTCAGATCGAATTCCTGGGCGAACTACAGCAACGAGAATCGCAGATTCTGCCGCCTAAGGCGGGGGTGGGTTCCCGCCGCCACCTTAGTTCAGTGCTTCACGCCCTTTTGGCTCTGGCAAAGTCTCCACAGTAGTCCACTCGCCGAGCCGCATCGCTACGCCTACAACTTGGCCAATGACTTCGGCTTCCTGGGGATGCTTCAGCATGCGCACCGGCACTGGCGACAGTGGATGCGACTGCAGCACCAAGCCCTCCTGCTGTAGCGTGCACCAGCAGCAGGTATACCCTTCGCGGGTTTCCACGAAGTAAATCGGGCGCTCGTACTCCGATCGCCACGCTCCCTCAATTACCCGTGTTTTCGATTCGTCGATCTGCACAAATGTCCCGGGCGGCAGAATCGGGTACATCGTGAAGTCATCCGTCCCGATGTAGCCGTAGGTGTATCTGCGGTCGGCGAATTGTGCCAGATACGTTAAGGGCACCACACCCCACTGCTCCACCAGGCGCCCCATATTGGCGGTATACCGAGGGTCAAAACTCGGGTCCATGCGTACAGGGATGCGCACGGACGACACATTTTCCAGCGCCTCCGACTTGTGCGATTTCGGAATACTGGCTAAGGGGATGTCCTCCGCGACCCTGTTCGTGTCGACCCCGTACCAGGTCAAAATCTCCCGCGCATCTTTGCGATAGATCACCGACAAAGAGTACAGACGATAGATGCTGGGTACGACTCCCTTGGTTTCCATGTCTGAAAGCCGGCTAGGCGGAATCGCGAATTCGTCGCTCTGGTGTTTTTCTGCAATCGCAGCACTCGACGTCTCAACGTCGCGCATTGTGAGCCCAAGCCGTTCGCGCAAAGCGCGCAAGTTTTGTCCCGCAGATAGCATCCGGCCCTCCCTACCTCGGCGATCTGTCCCCAATCAGGACATGACACCACCGAGTGGCGCTGTTCTGGATTCGTAACACGCAAGTTACTCCCTCGCTGCACCAAAAACAAGGCTCCGCATCGCCCGATGATCGTCTTATCTTGCTTACCCAACCGGAGTTGCCTCGGCTTCTAACTCCATTTTCTGAGCTAGCCAAATGGTCAACTCCGAAGTTGGTAATTTGGGACGAAATCTTACAGAACCCGTCCTCGAAGCACCTCGCACAAATGTGCCGAAATGTCGTCATGCCTGGTTTTACGGAAGTGGAACGCCGCTCGCCGACGAGCATCCGAAGAACTATGGTTAGAGGCTGGGTGCGCTCGCCAACCAGATTGAATACACTGATTTGGAACATTTTGACCGCCGGACAGGTCGTCCGCGAACACGGCTCTCGCACAGAACCAGATCATTAGGAGAAAATTCGTTCGCATGGCTCAAGAAGAAATCAGGCTCTGGGAATCCAATAAGCGGAGAATGCACTGGAAACGCTGGGGACCCTACCTGAGCGAACGTGCCTGGGGCACCGTCCGCGAAGACTATAGTCCCCACGGGACAGCCTGGGAGTACCTGCCTTTTGACCATGCCCGGTCCCGCGCCTACCGCTGGAATGAAGATGGCCTGGCAGGTATTTGCGATCGCCGCCAGTTCATTTGCTTCGCCCTGTCCCTGTGGAACGAAAAAGACCCCTTCCTGAAAGAACGCATGTTCGGGCTCTCCGGAAACGAGGGCAATCACGGCGAAGACGTCAAGGAGTACTACTTTTACCTCGACAGCACGCCGACGCATTCCTACATGAAGTATCTCTACAAGTATCCGCAGGGTGAGTTTCCGTACCAGCTCCTTTTGGACGAGAACCGCAAGCGCGACAAGCGTCTGCCCGAGTTCGAACTGGCGGACACCGGAGTGTTCGACCACGATCGCTATTTCGATGTTCTCGTCGAATACGCGAAGGCCGGAGTGGACGACATCCAGATCAAAATCTCGATGACGAATCGCGGACCGGACTCTGCCCGCCTTCACCTGTTGCCAACAGCGTGGTTTCGAAACATCTGGTCGTGGGGAGAATCCGGCCAGCGTCCCCAGCTTCGGCGCATGCTGTCGCGTTCAACGGCGGTGGTCGAGCTGGTACACCCCGACATGGCCGCGCACTGGCTGCATTGCGAAGGAAGTCCGGAACTCTTGTTCACGGAAAACGAAACAAACGCGCAGAGGCTGTATGGCATTGCCAGCCAGAGTCCGTTTGTGAAAGACGGCATTAACGACTACGTCGTTGGCGGGAACAAAGACGCCGTCAACCCCGATCATCGGGGCACCAAAGTCTCGGCGCACTACAATCTTGAACTCCAGTCGGGCGAGACCAAGGTTGTTCGCCTGCGTCTCTCCGACTCGGATTTTCCAGCAGAAGGCGCCTTTCAGGATTTCGCTGAAATCTTCGCGTCCCGCCTCGCTGAAGCTGACGAGTTCTACGCCACCGTTATTCCCGAACATCTCTCCTCCGAAGCCAAGAATGTCATGCGCCAGGGGTTCGCCGGGATGCTCTGGTCGAAACAGTTCTATCACTACGTCGTGAAGCAATGGCTCGAAGGCGATCCCGACAATCCGGTTCCGCCTCCAGAGCGCAAACAAGGACGCAATCACGAATGGCAGCACCTCTACAACGCCGACGTGGTCTCCATGCCTGACAAGTGGGAATATCCGTGGTACGCCGCCTGGGACCTCGCTTTCCATTGCGTGCCGCTTGCGCTGGTTGACCCCGAATTTGCCAAGGATCAGCTCATCCTTCTTTTGCGCGAGTGGTACATGCATCCCAACGGACAGTTGCCCGCCTACGAATGGGCGCTCGGCGATGTCAATCCTCCCGTGCACGCGTGGGCCGCATGGCGCGTCTACAAGATCGACAAGAAACGCACCGGCAAAGGCGACCGAGCCTTCCTGCAGCGGGTCTTTCATAAGCTGATGTTGAATTTCACCTGGTGGGTCAACCGCAAGGACGCCGACGGCATGAACATCTTTCAGGGCGGCTTCCTCGGCCTCGACAACATTGGCGTTTTCGATCGCAGCGCTCCTCTGCCGACCGGGGGGTACCTTGAACAGTCCGACGCTACCAGTTGGATGGCGATGTATACCCTCAACCTGCTCGCCATTGCGCTTGAACTCGCCAAGGATGATCCCAGCTATGAAGACGTGGCCAGCAAGTTTTGGGAGCACTTCATCTACATCGCGCACGCCATGAGCCATCGGGGAAGCGACCACGTTGGTTTGTGGAATGACGAGGACGGATTCTTTTACGACGTGTTGCGTTTGCCCGACGGTGAACATATCCCGATGAAGATCCGCTCCATGGTGGGACTAATCCCGTTGTTCGCGGTGGAAACTCTCGAGCCCGAATTGCTCGCTCGGCTGCCCGACTTCCACCGGCGGCTGGAGTGGTTTGTCGAGAATCGTCCCGACTTGACTAGCAACCTGGCGAGCATGACAACTCCCGGACGTGGGAAGCGCCGTCTGCTCTCCATCGCCTCGCCCGAGAAACTCCGCAGCATTTTGAAGTACATGCTCGATGAAGCAGAATTTCTCTCGCCGTTTGGCGTCCGCGCGCTTTCGCGTTTCCATCATTCAAATCCCTTCGTTCTCAAACTCAACGGAATGGAGCATCGCGTCGACTATGAACCCGGCGAATCGAACACCGGCCTCTTTGGAGGAAATTCAAACTGGCGCGGACCGGTCTGGTTTCCCGTCAACTTCCTGCTGATCGAATCGCTGCAGAAATTCCATCACTATCTCGGGGAATCATTCACAGTGGAGTTCCCGACGGGTTCGGGCAAGATGATGAACTTGTGGGAAGTCGCCGCCGAGTTGTCGCGCCGTCTCAACCGCATCTTTCTGCGCGACGACCAAGGCCGCCGGCCGGTTTTCGGCAACCTGGAAAGATTTCAGACCGATCCGCACTGGCGTGACCTGGTTCTTTTCTACGAATACTTTCACGGCGACTCGGGCACGGGCGTGGGAGCAAGCCATCAGACCGGATGGACCGGACTGGTCACCAAGCTTCTCCAGCAAAGCGGCGAATGCGACGCGATTGGAAGCAGTTCGTGCGACCAAGCCGCCGCAGACTGAAAAAGACGCTTTCAGGCGACTCTTTGACCTTGGTCTATGCTGCCCAGGAACTTGGCGGGCGTGCCTACACTTAGGCTATTGCCTTCATTTTCAATTGTTTACATGCTCATTGAAAGCTATACCCTTGGTAACCTCGCCCGACGCTCCTCCTAATCCTGCACCAACCGATCCGTTATATACTCAACCCAATCTTCCCAAAGGTTCTGTGAGATTTTCTCAGGCGCTTCGTGAATTTTGTGCCACTCATAAGGTCGAGAGTTTCGGAGGTTTGTTCGGTCGTGTTTTTCCGCTGACGCGTCCGGTAGGGAGACATGTTCAAACAATTCGTTTCTGCCGCCAAAATCCTTACGCGCCGGGTTCAGCCCGGGATGTCGCTTAAGGTTCGTCCCGACGACACATTCCTCGTTTCCTATCCAAAGTCCGGCAATACCTGGATGCGGTTTCTGATTGCCAATCTTCTGCAACAGAATCCTCCCGTCGGCCTGCTCGAAGCCGATTGCTTGATTCCATCGGTGGATGGGAAGTCAAAGAAGTTCTTCGATGACATGAAGTCGCCGCGCGTAATCAAAAGCCATTTTTCTTTTATCCCCGCTTACAAGCGCGTGATTTACGTGGTGCGCGATCCGCGCGACGTGGTCATGTCGCAGTATCACTATCAGATCAAGCGCGGGGTGCTCGAAGGGGGCGCATCGCTTGACGGTTTTGTGCAGAGATTTCTGAAGGGCGAAGTCTGTCCCTACGGTTCTTGGGGCGACAACGTGGGTAGCTGGACCGCCACTCGCCGCGACGATCCTAACTTTCTGCTGCTCCGCTACGAAGACATGCTCTCCGATGTCACGACCGGCGCGACCAAGATTTCCAAATTTCTCGGGTTTGATCAGGACGCGAGCCGAATTGCCACTGCTGTCGAGCGCAGCAGTCTCGAGAACATGCGGAAAGTTGAAAAAGCAGAAGGAAAGAAGTGGGACTCAACCAAGGGAACGCGACAGGACATGTCGTTCTTCCGTTCCGCCAAGTCCGGCGAGGGCCGTGCGACCCTGTCCTGCGAATCCATCGAACGGATCGAAAAAGCTTGGGGCCCGCTGATGCAATCGGTGGGCTACGCCGTATCCTCTCCGAACCCGATCGCGTCCCTCAGTCCGGCGGCAATGCACCTCTAGAAGCAAGCCGATCCATCAGGCTGGGAAGTTGGTCGTCCGAACGGTTTCGTGTCAGGTCCGCCTCGTAAGCGCGATGCGAATTTCGTCTCCGGGTCAGGCACGTTGTAGCCGATCGCAAATGGCTGGTATCAGGGCGTGCCTTTAGGCACGCCGTAACCGTTCGCGCAATGTGCGCCTTTAGGCGCAGTCTTTATGCATGCACGGTCTGATATTCCTCATACGAACCCTTGAAATCCTTGATCTTATGGTCTGTCTCGAAATGCCAGATGCGCGTGGCCACTTCATCGATCAAATCATGATCGTGCGTCACCAATAACAACGTTCCCTGATAACGCTGCAACGCAATATTCAACGCGTTGATCGATTCCAAATCCAAATGGTTCGTAGGCTCGTCGAGCACCAGAACGTTTGGCTTCTGCAGCATGAGCTTGCAGAAGATCACCCGCGCCGCTTCGCCACCGGAAAGCACATCCGTCTTCTTGTTCCCGTCCTCGCGCGCAAATAGCATCTGCCCGAGCAGGCCGCGAATTTCTTCGTGCGCCGCCGCCGGATCCCACTGGTGCAGCCACTCGAACACGGTCATTCCCGGCTGAATCAGGCCTTTGTGGTCCTGCGCGAAATATCCCACCGCCGCTTCGTGACCCCAATTGACTTTGCCGGCATCCACGAAATTCCCATCGTAGCCGCTGGTCTGCCGAAGTTCAGATTCCGGTACAGTCGGCGAATTCGCCAGCAGCGCATTGACCAGCGTCGTCTTCCCAGCGCCGTTGCGCCCCATCAGGGCGATCTTTTCGCCGCGCAGCAGACTCGCCGTAAACTCGCGCACCACCTCTTTGTCGCCGTAAGCCTTGGCCACTCCCTCAATCTCGAGGATGTGTTTCCCCGAAGGCCGCTTCTGCTCGAACTTGATGAACGGACGTTGAATATTCGACCGCGCTAGTTCCGTGACCTGCAAGCGCTCGACTTCCTTCCGCCGCGACTGCACTTGGCTCGATCGCGTGCCGGCCGCAAACCGCGCGATGAATTCGTTCAACTGGGAGATCTTCTTTTCACGCTGCGCATTCTGCGACTCGATCTGCGTCCGCACCTGCGTCTTCATCACCACCATGTCGTCGTAGCCGCCGGTGTAGGTGATGATGGTCTCGTAGTCGATGTCCGCGATGTGCGTGCACACGCTGTTCAGGAAGTGGCGGTCGTGGGAAATCACGATCACCACTCCATCGTAAGAATTCAAAAAGCCCTGCAGCCAGTGGATCGAATCCAAGTCGAGGTTGTTCGTGGGCTCGTCGAGCAGCAGAGCCTGCGGATGCCCGAACAGCGCCTGCGCCAGCAGTACGCGCACTTTCTGGCCGCCCTGCAACTCGCCCATCTTGCGTTCGTGCGCTTCGTCGGGAATGTCGAGCCCCTGCAGCAAGATCGCTGCATCGCTCTCGGCCGTGTAGCCGTCTTCCTCGCCCACGATGCCTTCGAGTTCTCCCAGCCGCATGCCGTCTTCGTCCGACATCTCGGGCTTTTCGTAGATGCGGTCGCGCTCTTCAAGCGCAGCCCAGAGCCGTTTGTTGCCCATGATTACGGTGTCGATCACGCGATACGCGTCAAACGCGAATTGATCCTGGCTGAGCACGCCCAGCTTCCGCGGACGCACCACCGTGCCCTTCTGTGGATCCATTTCGCCGGTCAGGATCTTCATGAAGGTGGATTTACCCGCGCCATTAGGGCCGCTCAGGCCATAGCGCTTGCCCGGCGTGAACGCCGTCGAGACTTCGTCAAACAGAACTTTAGCGCCGTAGCGCATCGACACATTACTGACTGAAAGCATGTTTTCTCAGGAAACTGCGGAAAATTGCCCAAAAAGGCGGGAGCGCAGCTGCTGCCATTAGAATATCACGATGCCCAGCGGAATCGGCCAACGGCAAATAAGCTAGCTCCGCGATTGTGGAATTCGCAACTAATCTGAATTCGCAGCGATGTTTCGTATCAGGGCGCCCCTTCACGCGTTGGCAGGAAAAGTCTGAAAATCATGAACGACCAAACCCACGTCGACCTCCAATCCATCGCCCGGCAAGTCATGCTGGATCACGGCTTCGAGCCCGATTTCCCGCCTGCGGTCCAACAGCAGGTTACCTCTCTAAGCCAGAAGCCGCCCCTCCCGTCTTCGGGCGGCGACGTCCGCGATCTGCGCTCCTTGCTCTGGTCCTCCATCGACAACGACACCTCGAGAGATCTCGACCAGATCGAAGTCGCCGAGCAATTGCCGAATGGCGACGTGAAGATTCTCATCGGCATCGCCGACGTGGACGCGGACGTTCCCCGGGCGAGCCCCATCGACCAGCACGCCTCGTCGCAAGCGACCACCGTCTACACGGGAGTAAAGAATTTCTCGATGATCCCGGAGCCCCTCTCGACCGGCCTCACCTCGCTGCTTGAGGATCAGGACAACGCTGCTGTTGTCATCGAGTTCATTGTCTCCAACGACGGGCACGTCAAATCGAACGATCTCTACCGCGCACTCGTCCACAACCACGCGCAGCTCACCTACAGCGGGGTGGGCGCGTGGATCGAGGGTGTAGCGGCCGCTCCGCCCAAAGTCGCCGCATCTTCGGACCTGCAGGCCCAGCTCAAATTGCAAAACACGGTCGCGCAGGCCCTTCGCGAGCAGCGCTATCGTCACGGAGCGCTGAACATCGAGACCATCGAGGTGCGGCCCGTCGTCATCAATGACCGCATCGCCGACGTGGTCCGTCAGGAAAAGAATCGCGCCACCGACCTCATCGAAGACTTCATGATTGCCGCCAACGAGGTGGTTGCCCGCGCACTGGCCAACGAGTCTTCGATTCGCCGCGTGGTCAAGACTCCCGAACGTTGGGAGCGCATCGTGGCGCTGGCCGCGGCGCAGGGCGGCAGCCTCCCACCCCAGCCGGATTCCAAAGCCCTCAATGATTTCCTGATGCAGCGCAAGGCCGCCGACCCCACGCACTTCGCCGACCTCTCGCTGGCGGTGATCAAGTTGATGGGACCAGGAGAATACATCCTCGAACGTCCCGGCGATCCCGACGTAGGTCACTTCGGTCTGGCAGTGCAGGACTACACGCACTCCACCGCACCCAATCGCCGCTTCGCCGATCTGGTCACGCAGCGCCTCGTGAAGTCTCTTCTGAAGAAAGGCAGCAATCCCTACTCCGACGGCGATCTCGACGGCATAGCGAAGAATTGCACCGCGCGCGAAGACGCCGCCCGCAAAGTCGAGCGCGAAATGACCAAGCGCACCTCGGCGATCGCCATGAGCAATCGCATCGGCGAAGTCTTCGACGCGATCGTGACCGGTGCCAACACCAAGGGCACGTTCGTACGCGTGCTGAAGCCGCACGTCGAAGGAATGCTGGTACAGGGCCAGCAAGGCCTGGACGTAGGCGACGGTCTGAAGGCGAAGCTAGTAAGAACCGACGTACAGAAGGGCTACATCGACTTCGCGAAGGCGTAAAAGCATGAAAGCCTGAAACCACTCGTAGCGCGGGCGCCCTCGCCCGCTTTATATGGTGCGAATGTTGATAGATATGCACGCCGTTAACTAGCGAAATGGTTCGTATCAGGGCGTGCCTTCAGGCACGCCGAAACCGTCCACAACAACTCGCGCCTTCAGGCGCTGCCTTTTCGACGTAGAGCCACAGTTGAAGTTGCCGAAGCCTTACCCCTGCTTCTCCTCCAACTCATGCCAACGTGCATACAGCCGATCGAGCGAACTCTGCGCTTGCGTTAACTCCGATCCAGCCCGCACCAGCCCCGCCGCATCGCTTGCGATCGCAGGGTCCTCCAGCGCAGCCTGTCTCTTCTTCAAGAGTTCTTCGGCCTGAGCAATCTGCTCCTCGATGCCCGCATACTCCCGCGCCTCCAGATAGGAAAGCTTCTTCTTTCCTGTAGATGCCGCAAGCGCCGCCACGGTCGAAGTCTTCCGCTCCACGGGGGCACCCTTCCCAGCCTGCGCCCGCTCCTCCAGCCAAGCCTCCCACTGCGAATAATCTGCAAACCTCTCCGTGCCGCCAAGTCCATCCAGCCCGAGCACCGTCGTCGACACCCGATCGAGCATGTACCGATCGTGTGTCACCAGCACCATTGCCCCGCGAAATTCCAGCAGGCTCTCCTCGAGGATTTCGAGCGTAGGAATATCCAGGTCATTCGTAGGCTCATCAAGCAACAGCACATCGGCAGGCTGCAGCATCAATTGCGCGATCAGCACCCTCGCCCGTTCTCCGCCTGACAGTCGACTTACCGGCTGATTGAGCTGTTCCCCCGTAAACAGAAACCGCGCCGCCCACGAAGCCACGTGAATCACACGATCCTGATAAATGATCGAGTCGCTGTCGGGCGCCAGCGCCCGGCGCAAAGTCGCATCCAGATCCAGAGGCCGAGTCTGATCGAAATACACGACGCGCAGCGCCTCCGCCCGCCGTATTTGTCCCTCGTCGGGCGAAGCCTCGCCCCGCAACAGCCGCAGCAGCGTCGTCTTCCCACTGCCATTGGGGCCGACCAGCCCTAGCCGCATTCCGGCCGTGAGGATAAAGTCGAGCCCCGCAAACAGCCGTCGACCCTCGATGCTGTACCGCACGCCCTCGAGTTCGACAAGCCGTTTGGTCTGCCGCTCGCTGGCCGAAAAATCAATCCTTGCCGTGCCGCTGCGCGTGCGCGCGTTCAGATCGGCCAACTCCCCCATGAGTTCCTGCGCCTTATCGATCCGCGCTTTAGATTTCCTCGTCCGCGCCTTTGCCCCACGCCGCAGCCACTCAATCTCGTTGTGCACCAGGTTTTCCAGCGCTTCCTGCCTCTTCCCCTGCGCGTGCAGAAATTCTTCTTTCTTGACGAGGAACTCGCTGTAGTTCCCATGCACCCGCAAAATCCCATCGGGATACACCCGGCTCAACTCCGCCATGTCGGTTGCCACATTTTCCAGAAAGTAGCGGTCATGGCTCACCACCACACAAGCGAACTGTCCGGACTCGAGTTCCTCTTCCAGCCACTCGATCCCGGCCAGGTCCAGATGGTTCGTTGGCTCATCCAGAAGCAGCACATCGGGAAGCTGGACCATGGCCTCGACAATCGCAAGCCGCTTTTTCCAACCGCCCGACAGTGCGCTCGCGTCGATCTCAATATCTTCAAACTGCGCCCGTCCCAAGGCCGCGGCCAGAAGATTGGCGCGTTCGTCGTGAGGAACGGCCGCTCGCTCCAGCGCGTCTTCTACAACCTGCCGCACGGTCTTCCCCTCGCCAAACCGCGACTCCTGGGCGACATAACTCATGCGCGCCCGCTTGCGGGCGGCCAACTCGCCCTCGTCCGGTTCGACCGTCCCCGCGAGGATCCCAAGCAGGGTCGACTTGCCCGAGCCGTTAGGACCGATCAACCCAACTCGATCTCCCTCCGACACGGTGAACGACACGTTCCGGAACAGCGGACTGGCTCCATACGCCTTGCCCAACCCACGCGCGTTCAAAATCGGCGGCACTGAATTTCCACCCTCCTAGGAGTACTTCGTCTGAGAATAGCAGGACGTTCGCGGAGTGTTATCTTGACAACGTGTCAGGAGGATTCATGCATCGCTCTCTGATTGCCCTTGCCACCCTTCTCGTCGCAGTCGCTGGCTTCGCAGCCCCAGTCCGCAAGCCGTCTGCCCGTCCCGCCGACAACTCGACCCAGGCAAGCCAACTCGCCGACCAGCTGACGTCGTTAGAGAAAGCCTTGCCCGAAGCCCAGAAGAAGCACGACCACGACTTCTACAACCGCACGTTGACCGACGATTTCATCTCCATCGGCACCGACGGCAAGGTCCATCCCAAGAGCGAAATCATGGGCGACTTCCCGTCCACCCAATTGGCCGAGTACCGCATCTACAACATGCAGGTCGTCCCCTTGAACGACGATGCCGCCGTTGTGACCTACGACGTCATCGTGCGCATGGTCCACTACGACGACGAAACGCCCCGCTACCAGCACGTCAGCTCGGTCTGGGTAAAGCAAGGCGACCAGTGGAAGCTGAAATTCCAGCAAGCAACGGCGGCAACGTAGGGAATTCTTTCTAAAGACTAGAGAGTGATGCCCGGCCCGCCCCTTGTTCCCGGCCGGAGAGTCAAGGGCCCTCGGTCCGGCCAGAGCAGGAGCGTCCTCTGCGCTCTCTGCGGCAGTCTCTTCGCCCTCTGCGTTGTAAGATTTTCTTTGCGTCCTTAGCGGACCTTCTTAGCGCTCTTTGCGGTTAAAAGCGTTCCGCCGAGAGCAAGCAATCCCCGTCCGTTATAATCACCAATTCGGCCTTCCGGCCAATCCCCAACAAGAAGAGACATACAATTTGCTCGACTTCCTAGGCGATCTAAGACGTACCCACATGTGCGGCGCGCTGCGCGCATCCGACGCCGGCAAGAAAGTCATCCTGATGGGCTGGGTCAACCGCCGCCGCGACCTCGGCGCGCTGATCTTCGTGGACGTCCGCGACCGCTCCGGCATCACACAAGTCGTGTTCAGTGGCGAGCGCAATTCGGCCGTGCATGAGAAAGCAGAACTGCTGCGCAATGAATTTGTCATCGCCGTCATCGGCACGGTCAAGCTCCGCGACGCCGATACTATCAACAAGAACATCCCCACCGGCGAAGTCGAGCTGGTCGCCGACGAACTTCGCATCCTGAACGAAGCCAAGCATCCGCCGTTCCTGCCCAGCGACACCTCGCTCGCCAACGAAGAGATGCGCTTGAAATACCGCTACATCGACCTGCGCCGCGACGCCATGCAGTTCAACATCGAACTGCGCCACAAGGTCGCGCTCGCCATCCGCGACTACCTGGCCTCGCAAGGCTTCTTCGAAATCGAAACGCCTTTCATGACGCGTTCCACCCCCGAAGGCGCACGCGATTACCTCGTCCCGAGCCGCGTGCAGCCGGGCGCGTTCTACGCTCTCCCGCAGTCGCCGCAGCTATTCAAGCAGATCCTGATGATCTCGGGCTTCGACAAGTACTTCCAGATCGTCCGCTGCTTCCGCGACGAGGATCTCCGCGCCGACCGCCAGCCCGAATTCACGCAGATCGATCTTGAAATGTCTTACCCGCAACCGGAGCGAGTATGGGAAACGGTCGAAGGATTTCTCACGGCCGCCTTCAAGGCCGCTGGGCACGAAATCAAGACTCCGTTCCTGCGCATGGACTTCGACGACGCCATCCGCCAGTTCGGTATCGACAAGCCCGACCTGCGCCTGCCGGCGTTCACCGAAGTGCGTGACTGCTTCTCGCCCGCCGACCTCGAACAACTCGCCATCAACAAGGATCTGCCGGTGGTCGCCGTGCGCATACCGGATGTCGGTGAGCTCTCGCGCAAGGAACGCGACGACCTCAAGCCGATGTTCATCTCGAAAGGCGGCGCGAGGATTTTCGAAGACTTCAAGCGCATCGAGAACAAGTTCGCCGATGCGGCCGCGAAGATTCGCCAGAAATCTGGCGCCGGTCCCGACGACCTAATCGTGCTCGTCGTCGGATCAGCGCAGTCCGGCAAAGACGATCATCCGGCCCAGAAACGCAAAGTAACGCCCGCCGAGCTGGCGATCTACGCCTCGGCGGGCCTGATGCGCGTCGCCCTGGGCCAGAAGTACTCCGCCAAGCACGGCCTTTTTAAGCGTGGAGATTTCCGCTTCCTCTGGGTCACGAACTTCCCAATGTTCGAATACGACGAGGGCGACAAGCGTTGGGTCGCGGCGCATCACCCCTTCACCTCGCCGCACGAAGAAGACATGGACAAGCTCGAGTCCGACCCTGCCATGGTGCGCGCACTCGCTTACGACGTCGTGCTGAACGGCACCGAACTGGGCTCGGGCTCGATCCGTATTCACCGCCAGGACATCCAGCGCAAAATCTTCCACGCGCTCGGCATGACGGAAGAAGAAGCGAAATCGCGCTTCGGATTCTTCTTGGAAGCGCTGGAGTACGGCACGCCCCCGCACGGCGGCATCGCGCTCGGCCTCGACCGCATCGTGATGATCCTCGCCGGCGCCGACAGCCTGCGCGAAGTCATCCCGTTTCCAAAAACCGCGGCGGCCAAAGACCTGATGGTGGACGCGCCCACCCCAGTGACTGACGCCCAGTTGAGAGATCTAGGAATCGGCGTAGTGAAAAAGCAAAGCTAGAAGCAGCAGAGCAAGGATTAAGCATGAGAGGGGTAGCCAGAAGCAAGGAGCCAGCAGCCAGAAGCAACCCCTGACAGCTGAAACCCGGGACCTGACACCTAACACCCAAGACCTGCCGTTATGACCGGCACCCGCATCGACAAATGGCTCTGGGCCGCGCGCTTCTTCAAGACGCGCACTCTTGCCGCACGCGCCTGCGAACTCGGCCGAGTCGAAGCCAATCACCAAGCTGCCAAACCATCCCGGGAAGTCCGTGTCGGCGACTTACTGCAGATCCGCACCGAAGGCGGGGATTTCGACGTGGAAGTCCTGCTCTTAAGCGATGTCCGCGGCCCCGCGGCAATCGCTCAAACCCTCTACCGCGAAACCGATCAAAGCAAAGAAGCCCGCCGCAAAGTCGCCGAGGAAAAACGCGCCCTGATGCACTTCACTCCCGCACCGACCGGCCGCCCCTCCAAACGTGACCGCCGGAGGATCCACAAATTTCGCGGTGAAATCTAACCAGAAAACACAATCAGGAGTGCACATGGATTTGATCACCTCTGTGTACCCCTGTACCCTTTGTGGTAATCGCTTTTTCTCAGTAGCTCAACCGATCCTTCGAGATCGCCTTCATCCCCCAAACGTCCAGAGACTCGAGCCCTTCGATTTCTCCCACATCGATCGTCAAAGGACCACTCGGAACCGAATAAACCCGCGTCGTAAGCGCGACCGCATCGTTCACCAGAACCTCGAGCACTGACCCATCCACAAACGCCCGCACGTTCAGCCCCTCATCTGTCTCCATTGGCGCCGTAGTTGCATTGACCCGCAACTCCGCGCCTTTCTGTTGTGGGTCGTAGGTGATCTCCGCGAACTTCTCGCCCTTCTCTGGCCGCAATCGCAGACGGAAGCCGCGCTTCGCCGCGAACCGCGCCGCGATTTCCCCGCTCAGATCATTGATCCGCAGCCCCGCAATCGCTTTGGCTCGATTCTGGTCGCCCACCTTCACGGAAACATGCGACATCCGCAAAACCTCGGCCGCCGGAGCCACCGTCATCCGCAAGCCCTTGTCTGACCCCAGGGACAGCACGCGCGGCAGCGCCATCACTCCCGCCCACCCCGCCGCCCGATACTCGCTCTCCGGCCGCGTCTCCGGAATCCATCCCCACAGAATGCGATTGCCGTGTTCGTCGAGCATAGTTTTCGGAGCGTAGTACGAACCCCAATCCACCACGCCGTCCTTCTCCGCAGTGAATCGCCGGTTGCGATACGTTCCTGTTTTCCACCACACCTTGCCCACCGCCGCATACAGCAGAACGTGCCGATCGCCCAGCGCAAAGAAATCAGGACACTCCCACATCTCGCCGTTGTCCACCGGATTCAGCCCCGGCTGCCCCGTTCCGTGCCCTTCAATCAACGGATGTCGGTACGTCCAACGCCGCAGATCCCGCGATTCATAGAGCAGCACTGCTCCGCCTTTTCCCTTGATGCCTGACCCCAGCGTCAGCAGCCATTCCTTGCCTTCCTTCCACACTCCCGGGTCGCGGAATCCCGAAATCGCCATGTGCTCCGGCGGCCGCAAAATAATCGGCTCTCCTAATTTCTCCCAAGTGTGCAGGCCCGGGTCCTTCGCCACCGCCAAGCACTGCACCTCGCGCCATTTGTGGTTCCCGTCGTCCAGCGTGACTTCCGCAGACGACGCGGGCGGCAGTACTCCCGTATAGATCGCTGTCGGCGTCGTCCCGTCGAGCACGATACTCCCGCTGAACACTCCGTCGCGATCCCACCCGTTCGGTGTGGGTGCGATCGCTACTGGCTCGTGCTGCCAATGAATCATGTCGGGACTGGTCGCGTGGGCCCAATGCATCGATCCCCAGAACGCACCATTGGGGTTGTACTGAAAAAACATGTGGTAGCGCCCGCGATAGAAGATCGGGCCATTGGGATCGTTCATCCAGTTGGCGGCGGGCAACAGATGAAACTGCGGCCGCAGCTTGTCGGCAGCCAGCCGGGATTGCGAACTCCCGCGCGCCGCGATCGCCTCGAGGTGAGGCAGAGCGGCACTTGCAGTCAGGCAGGCAGCCTGCCAGAGAAAATTACGGCGCGAAATTTCTCTCATAGACTGGCAGTAGCTTACCTGACGCCGCTTTACCAGCGTAGTTGTCATCTGAGAGACTGACCACTGGCCACCGACCACCGGCCACTGCCTTTCCATGGGTCGAATCCACGTTCTCTCCGAAGCCGTTGCCAACAAGATCGCCGCCGGCGAAGTCGTGGAGAGGCCCGCCTCTGTCGTCAAGGAACTGCTCGAGAATTCCATCGACGCCGGCGCCAAACGCATTCGCATTCAAGTGGAGGCGGGCGGCAAGAAGCTCATCCATATCACCGATGACGGATGCGGCATGGTCCGCGACGACGCGCTTCTGGCTTTCGAGCGCCACGCCACCTCGAAACTCAAGAACGCCGAGGACCTGCTGAGCGTTGCCACCCTCGGATTCCGCGGTGAAGCTTTGCCCTCGATCGCCTCCGTCTCGCGCCTGCGCCTCGAAACACGCGCCCCTGACGAAGCCTCGGGCACGGTCGTCGAAATCAACGGCGGGAAGATCTTCAAGGTGGAAGAAGCAGGCCTGCCGGCCGGAACCTCGATCACCATTCGGGATCTCTTCTTCAACACCCCCGCGCGTAAGAAATTTCTGAAGGCCGAAACCACCGAGCTCTCGCACATCGCCTCGCTGGTCACGCACTACGCGCTAGCGCATCCCGACAAGCATTTCGAATTGCACTCCGCCACCAACGCCATGCTGATTGCGAGCCCCGTCGCCGCCCACAGCGATCGTGTCTACCAGGTCTTCGGCAAAGACGTGCTCGAGCAGTTGATCCCCATCGCCGCCCTGCAGCCCCTCGAACGCATTGGTCTGCCGCAGCCTCCACCCTGGCGGCGCACCGAAGAGGACAATCTACCCAAAGATCCGGGCGAACTCCGCCTGCACGGTTTCGTCTCAAAGCCCGAAATCCAGAAGCTCAACCGCAACTCCATCTACATCTTCGTGAACAGCCGCCTCATCCGCGACCGGCTCGTGCAGCACGCCATCATTGAGGCCTACCGCAACGTCCTCCCGCCCACGGTTTTTCCGGTCGTGCTGCTGTTCCTCGAAATGCCGACCGAAGAAGTCGACGTCAACGTGCATCCCTCGAAAACCGAAGTGCGCTTCCGCCAGCAGAGCTTCCTGCACGATTTCATTCGCGACTCGATCCGCGCCGTGATTATGAAGGCGCGGCCCGTGCCCCAATTTGTTTCCGAAATCCATGCGCACCCGACTGCCACTCCATCGCTTTCGCCCGGCACGCGCGGCGCAACTCAGTTTGGCCAGCCGTGGCAGAACCTCGACCCTGCGAACGTCGGCGGCTTTGCGCTCCAGGCACCCGAGCCTCCGGCCGTCAGCGAGCGCTTTCAATTTCAGGGAGGAATCGCCATCGAGGCGAACGCAGCAGTCTCGCTCGCCCGCACGGCCGACGTCATCCCCGACAACGGATGCTCCCCGGACTTCGCCAACGAGCCCGATGTCCCCAGCCAGCTTGCCCCCTCGCTCGCATCGCTCAAGCCATTAGGACAGATCCGCGAGTCCTTCATTCTCGCTGTGAATCAAGAAGGCCTCTGGATCATCGACCAGCACGTAGCCCACGAGCGCGTGCTCTTCGAAAAAGTGTTGAAGCAGCGCGCGGCGCAGGCCGTCGAAAGCCAACGCCTGTTGATGCCGCTCCTTCTCGAACTCACGCCCGCCCAACTCGCCGTCTTCGCCGAAATCTCCGACGAACTCGCCCGCAATGGCTTCGAGGCCGAACCTTTCGGTACGCGCAGCGTCGCCGTTAAAGTCGCGCCCGCCGGCATCGATGCCTCGCAGGTCGAGCGCATGCTGCACGAACTTTTCGAACAGCTGGCGCGTGAAGATCAAAGGCTAAATCTCGACGCCCTGCGCACCCGTATCGCCGCCTCCATCGCCTGTCACGCCGCCATCAAGGTAAACATGCCGCTCGACCAGAATAAAATGGAGTGGCTACTCTCGGAGTTAGCAAAGACCGAATTCCCAATCTCCTGTCCGCATGGCCGCCCCGTAGTTCTGCGCTACTCGATGAAAGATATCCAGCGGGCGTTCAAAAGAATCTAGCCCTTCGCATCCAAAGGCAGCACTTGGCATGTAGCCAGTCGCCAGGGGTTCTAACTGCGAGCTATCAGCCATCCGCTATCAGCCATCAGTCACGATCTATGCTTTAATCAACACATGACCGATTCCGAACTCCAGCAGGCCCGTCTCGAAAAGTGGCATCTCACGGGCAAACCCGTGCGTACACTCGAGGACGGCCGTGTCTTCATGGAGTCGGTCGGATTCAGCCTCTTGTATCCGATGCGGCCGCCCCTGCTAGCCCCGACCTTCGTGGGCGCATGGGTGGGTGCGGACGATCGCCTTCCCACCCAACAGCATTCTTTCTCCGATCCGCGCGCCCGTGACGCGCAGGAATTGATGGTTCGCCTGCTGCGCGACCGCGCCGCCTTCGAAGCCAACATGTTTGATGAGAACAACGCCTTCCTGGTCAGCGCTTCCGCGTTTCCGTTTTTTTATGCGTTGGTGGGCGAGCGCAATCCCCGTCAGGCGCCGAAAGGCGGCTCCCGCTCCGAATATTCGCAGCTTGCCTGCGATGCGTTCGAAGTCATTCGCCACGACGGACCCATTTCCAAAGTGAAGCTTGGCGAAAAACTGGGCGGAAGCCTTTCGGCCGCAGCGCTTGATCGCGGCCTCGGAGAACTTTGGTCGCGCCTGCGCATCACGCGCGTCGATTACAACCCCGAGGAAGGCGCATCCTGGGACGTGCTCTACCGCTGGGCCCCCGAAGCGGTTCGCGAAGGCATCAGTTTTTCCGTGGCCGAAGCTCTCAGCGCACTGCTCTCCAAGTATCTCGAGTGCGTAGTCGCCGCCGACGAGCAAGAACTGGAAACATTCTTCGGCAACTTCGTCCCGCGTTCGCGCGTGAAAGACGCAGTCAAGGCCCTGCTGTCCGCCCGCGAACTGAGCTTCGTTCACGTAGGAACCCGCTCGTTAGTGCAAGTTGCCCCACCCCGCGTCCCATTCTCCCAAGCGACAAAAGACCAGAAGCCATCGGCCCGCTCCGCCTCATCTCCGCACCGCACCTAAACCAAAAAGATTGCGTCGGACCGTGTGCCAGCATTTACACGCGATGCCTGGTTGCCGAAGCCGACCTGAGACCCGTCGCCTGACACCTGTGACCTGTCCCCCGCTCTTCTGTTACCCTGATGTGCCCTCAGAAACAGGATGCCCGAGAAAAAGCTCATCATCGCCATCGACGGCCCCGCCGGAGCGGGGAAAAGCACCATCGCCTCGCGCCTGGCGCGCAAACTGGGCTACGTGAACCTCGAGAGCGGCGCCATGTACCGCGCACTGGCGCTGAAAGCGATCGAATGGGACATCTCCTTCGACGATGGCCCAGCCCTGCGCAAACTAGCCGAAGGGGCGCGCATCGCTCTCGAACCCACGATCGGCGGCAATCGCGTCCTGCTCGATGGAAAAGATGTCTCCTCCAGAATTCGCGAGCGGGATGTCACGGAAGCCGCCTCTCGCGTCTCCGTACACCCCGCAGTGCGTGAATGGATGGTCGCCCGCCAGCAAGATATGGGAAAAGAGGGCGGAGTAGTGATGGAAGGCCGGGACATTGGCACGAAGGTTTTCCCCAACGCCGACCTCAAGATTTTTCTCGACGCCGATCCTGTGGTGCGCGAGCAGCGCCGCCTCGATCAGCAGAAGATCAAAGGCCCGTCAGCCGAATCCATGGCCGCCGACCTCCGCGAACGCGATCACCGCGACCGGACCCGCGCCACCTCCCCGCTGGAACCCGCCAAAGACGCCGTCATCATCGACTCAACTAGCTTGTCCGAAGATCAGGTCTTGTCCCAGGTCGAAGAACTCGTGCAGAAAGCCCTGGCCGGTTAAGCACTCAGCATTCGGCGCTGAGCATTCAGTCAGCAACGACTGCGGCATACTGAGTGCTGATTGCAAAATGGAATGACGGGAGTCCTCGCCCGTCGAACGATGCTGCGCGAATCAAACTACGGTCTTCGGAGGTTGCTAGGGATCCTCGAACCGTGCGTATTTCCCGGTTCCTGAACCATAAGCTCCCGAAATGGCCGAGATATCTCCTGGGAAGTCCGGGAAATCCACAGCAGACTTAATAGTCAGGGTCCTGGAATCCGCCGAAAGCTGCCCGCGCTCTTTGGCGTGCATTCGCACAGGGGGAGCGGATGGCTGTGGCCGAGCCATGACGACAGATTCAAGCACGAGATATTTGCCCTTTAGCTCGGCCCTGCATTTACCGGGCACGCCGCCCGAGCTTGTGTAGTCACCTTCCGAACCATTCAGCGGATATCGATTGGTAGTTCTATGACCCTGCTCCGACCGCGTGATTTCCAGGCTTTCCTGATTCTGAAGCACCTCGATAGTTGAGTCTGTTTTGATACCTGATGTGCTTTTTTGTCCCTGCAGAGTGTATCTGCCTGAGTAGTTAGTCTTGTCCGTCGCCTGCACACTGTTCGCTGACCACGTCACCATCAAACTGATGCAAACAGCACAAGCAACAAGATTCAACGACCTTGTCATGGGGGACTCCCGAAACCGACCAAATAATAGCCAGCGGAAGATGCAAGGACAACTGCTGTCGTATCACCGGTCGCAGCTATGAGCTCGATTTCTTCACTGCGGAGTTTTTGGAAGGGCGCACGTGTATCGGGATTCGGATAGTCCTTTGCTGACTGCAAACCACACGCGACATGGATGCCACGTGCGGGTCGACCGCCAATCAATTCTCCGTCGTTCCTTCCGGAGGGGCCGGAGGCGCGTGCTTCGGCGGCTTGGGCGGCACCGGCACCGCGGGCACCGACGCATTCTCCATCTCGCGCTTATGCACCGTGATATTTCCATGCTCGCTATTCAGCACCACATGCATCGCGCCGTTCCCGAATGTTCCCGACGCCTTGCCGTCCTCGTCCGTGTTCGTAACGTTCACACCCGCAAAATCCGCCTGCACTTCGCCACCGCGGCTGCGCGCCTCCACTTTGAAGCCCACCTTGTCGGGCACGCCCAACGTGATATCGCCGTTGCGATTGTCAATCTGTACATTCCCCGGAGCCTTCAATCCAACCTGCACGCCGCTGTTTTCGTCCTGAATGCGCACGTCGCCCGACACCGAATCCAGAGACACATCTTTTGACCGCGTGCTCAGCCGCACCGGTCCAAGCAGGTTGTCTCCCCGCAAGCTGTCTGAATCCAGATCGAGATCACCATCCAGCTTGCTGAATTCGAGATCGGTGCGCGACGACTTGAAGTTCACCGTCTTGCCGATCTTCGAGAGCTTCAAGCCGTCGCTCACGTCGCCGTTGATCTTCACCGCACCTTTCACGTCTGCGATCGAGACGTCATTCGACTTACCCTGCACCGTAACACCGCCCGACACCTGCGAGACGCGCACGGAGCCGTGTCCCATGTTGACCGCGCTGCGATCCATGTTCAGAGTCACATCGCCATTGATGTCTTCCGCGCTCACATCACCGCGCTGGTCCGCAATGTCGACGTTCCCGTCACGTCCGTTCACGTTGACGTCTCCGCGTTGGGCCGCAATCGTCAGGGCCGCTTTGCGGGGAAGCGACACGTTCAGATCAACCGTCACCGGATGGTCGCCCGCGCCCTTCGTATTGGCGTTGATCGTGACCAGGTTGCCCGACACAGTAACCTGGGGCTTGGTCTGCTCATTCCACTTCTCAGCTTCGTCCTTGTTGTCGGATCGAATCTTCTTGGCTGTGTTGATTTCGATCTTGTTCCCGCTCGACACATTCACGTTCACCGCGCCGCGGTCATTCACGATTTTCACGGCGGCTCCGGCAGGGAAGTCCTGCGTCACCTGATCGTCGAAGTCGAACGACTCGCCGAGAAATGGAATGTGGCTGTCGCCAATGTCGAAGTCATCGCTCATCCCGCTGAGATCGACCCTGGCCATCTGGCTGGCTGCCAGCCCACCGATGATCAGAAAAATCAGCAGTACGACGCCGCCTGCCCCTAGTCCCGGTGCAACCACGCCTTCCCGCTTTGCCCGGTAGTGCTCAACAAGCTTGAGCACGCCCCACAGAATCAGCAGCAGGGGCCAGTAGTGTGCAAACCACATGCCGAGGCGCTTCCAGGAAATCAGGTGCAGATTCCCCAGCAAGAAAATCAGGCCCATGATGATCAGAATGACGGGCCCACCCATCGAGCGCCGGCGGCGTGGAGGCGAAACCACGGGACTAGACATGGTTCACCTCGCTTGAGGGTTGAGGCTCCTGCGCTTGCGGTGGCTGCGGTTGAACTGCTGGCGGAGGAGGCAGCGCTCCCGGCCCGCCAACGTGTCCCGCTTCTGAAGCGTTGCTCTGCAGCAGTTTGACTCCGCCAATCACCAGCAGGATCAGCGGCCACGTGCGGCCAAAATCCGGCCCATGCAAATTGTCGATCAGAAACAGCACTCCCACCGTCACCATCACGGCGGGCCACATGATGCAGCGCATCTTGCAGCGATCGCAGGTGCACGCGCCGTCCGTTTCGCCAAGCAATCCCCAACGCCTCGCAAACAGCCAGCCGCCAAAGCCGATCAGGATCACCGGCCAGAAGCGGTCAATGCCCGACTCAAACAAGCCCACCGTGTTCAACAGGAAAATCAGGCCGAGGATGATCAGAACCACGGCTCCCGTAGGAACGCTGTTCCGATGGCGTGGCGCTTCTGCTGCCACGAAGCTCACAGTCCCAGGCACCGCAGGCGTTCCCTGGTTAACGACGTCTGTAACGACATGCGGCCGCGGTGTTGGTCCGAACATGCGCTCGAACCCAAACGGATCGGGTACTGGTTGCCCGAGTTCAAGAGCGTGCGCCGTCTTGTACGCGTCGAACACCAGGTAAAAGAAATACGCGAAGAAAATCGGGATCATGATCGGGCCGAAGTGATCGGCCATCCAGATCAGGCACACGAAGGCCATCACGTGCGCGAAGCCCTTCATGAATTGCCCGTTGTACATCGCACCCACACCCGGAATGAATCCGAGCACAGCCGCTAGTCCTGGACTGGGCAACCGTTCGGCCAATGTAGGCTGACCGGGTACAGGTGCTCCCGGCGGGGGGCAGCGCGTCGCCGATGCGATCGGCGAGGCATTGCTCACAGAATTTTGTTCCGCGCACGTCGCGTGCGCAGGCTGCGCACAGCGGCTTACCGCACGTGCGGCAATAGGCCACTGCGGCAACTGTGTTGTGCGTGGCGCAGTTCATACCAACCTCCTGTTCGTGGTCACCGACACGGCAGGTCCACATTCCGGCACGGATGCCAGCGCGGGCTGGTTTTCATCGCGGCTGTAATTCCTCTCCTGTCTGGGCTCGGGTTCTCCACTCGTGTTGTTCTTGTGATTCCGGTCCCGCTCTCGTTCTTCGTTCGTTCTGGCGGGTTGGGTAACTTTTTTGATCTCCTGCACCTTCGACTCGATCTCTACGACCAGTCGAATGTTTTCGTAGTACTTCACCACCCGGGCCTGGGTCGTGTAGTACGTCCGGCGCAGGCCACTCCGGCTGAGATCGGCTTGCTTGATGTCGGTCGGCTTCACCCCGGCGACGCTCAACGCGACCGAGAGGGAGAAAAACGCCATTCCGAACGACATGGCAAAGCGCGGCTGACGCACTGTACTCCACACCGGCGTCAGCAGGGAATCCGCCCATTCGCGAATTCGCTCGCCGAGCGACGGCTGGTGCGCCGAGGCCGCGATCTCGTGCAACCGGTAGGACGGGATTCCACTGGTTGCGGCCAGAATGTCATTCACCAGGTTGGCTGGAGGCTCCACCTCCGCGAGAGACTTCAGCCAATGCTGCCCCGCCTCGGCTTCTGCGAACATCGGTCCGCATTTCGCGCAGACGCGGGCGTGAGCCCGGAACCGCTCCTGTTTCGCACCAGTCAACTGGTTGTCGAGTGCGTCAAACAGAAGTGCTTCGAACTCGCTGCACTGCATACCGTTATGGGTTTCACCTGGCATCACATCACCTGCCTGTAGATACGTTGTAGGAGCCTTGCAAGTTCCGCACGGCCCCGGTTTATCCTGGATTTCACAGTTCCTTCCGGAACTCGTAGAACGGCTGCGATATCGCGGTAGTCCATGTCTTGTAAGTCCCTTAGAATCACTGCTTCCCGGAGCTCGGGGGAGAGCTTTTGGAGAGCCTCATGCACGACCTCGCCCGTTTCCCGGCTCTGCACTTTGGTGTCGGGAGGCGGCCCCTTGTCGGGAATCTGGTCGCTCAGGGGCATCGAATCCTCGTGTTCTGAGGAGGTTGCGTCCATCGAGTCGGTCAGGCGGTCCTGCTTGGTTTTGCGGAAGTGATCGACCAGCAGGTTGCGGGTCATCGTCGTTACCCAGGTCATGAAGGCGCCCCGTTCCACATCGTAGGAGCTGAGCGTCCGATACATCTTGATAAACACTTCCTGGGTCAGGTCCTGGGCATCATCGGAGGAGCCGGCAAACCGGTAGCAGATGTTATAGATCCGCCGGTTGTAGCGCTGGACAATCTCCTCCCACGCCACCGCATCGCCTGCAATGCAGCGCCGGACAAGACTGTTGACGATCTGCGCGTCTTCCAACGAGCGCTCCCGAAGAACTCTGGCTTTAGGTGGAGACGGCGGTGCGAGACCCGGCACGCCCCTGGACTGACATCTCAGAATGCATACGTCGATGTTCCTTCAAAAGTTCGCAGCAGCCCGGTAAGTCATTATGCGGCAGGGAATTGTAGCAGGGGAGAGGAATTCCAGACTGAACCGGCGGGATCCGATGGAGCGACGGGGGGCCTCGCCCGTCACGTCGCGGTGCATCCCAACAGCTTGATGTGATTCCAGTCGCACGAAGCTCAGGCGCTGCGCGCCCGGCGGGCGAGGACGCCCGCCGCTCCATCGTCTAAAGCGCAGTAGCATGCTTCGGCTGATACAACCCAACCCGCTCACCACTCGGCAACGGCACGGTTGTCGTAACTCCCCACTGCGCTTCAACGGTCTCTGAACATTCCACGCCTTCCGCTCGCAGATCCGCCATCGTGGCTCGCAGGTCATCGCACATCAAATACATCACGGTCCCCAGCAATGCATTCTCCGCATGCGACTGAACAAATTTCCCATCCCCAGGATGAATTCCCATCTCCGCCGGAGGCATGCCAAAAATCAGCCACCCTCCCCCGACGTCAACCGCTTTAAATCCAAGCACGTCCCGAAAAAACACCCGGTCCGCTTCTGCATTCTTGCTGTAGAGGAGAAAATGCACCCCGGTTATCATGGGTTCAGTCTAACAAGTGAGGGAAGTCGTTAGTCCCAGTCTCTAGTCGCTAGTCGGTAAAGCTAAAGCTAGTCTCCAGCTTAGGAAACTCAGAACTGGCCGCTAACAATCAGCAAAGCGTGTTCATTCCGGGCGTGCAGTTCAACCAAAGGGGTTTTCAGAACGATGTGCCGAAATATCAAAACGCTCTTCAATTTCGATCCGCCGGTAACGGAAGACGAAGTCCGCGCGGCCTCTCTGCAATTCGTGAGAAAGATCTCTGGCTTCAACAAGCCGTCCAAAGCCAACGAGGAAGCTTTTCAGGCGGCCATCGACGAGATCGCGAGTATCTCGTTGCGCCTCCTTCATTCGCTCGAAACCGCCGCGCCCCCGAAGAATCGCGAAGAAGAAGCCGCCAAGGCCAAGGCGCGCGCGGCCGAGAGATTTGCCACCTAGAGAAAACAGCTTCGCAGAAGGGTTCGTGTCAGGGGCGCGCATCAGGCGCGCTGTAAGGGTTCGTAAAGTGGCTCACCTTCGTAAAGTTTCGTTGATGGCAGCGTGCTGGGGCATGCTCGCCTCGTTGTCCTTCGGCGCGCAGAACGACAATAGCAACCTGAAATCACTGTATGACAGCCATCGATGGTTCGAGCTTCGTGATTCCATCGGCAAAGGTGGCGCATCGGCCTTCTATCAGGGCGCTGTCGCATGCGCGTTCAATGATGCGCGGAGGTGCGTAAACAAGTTCCGCGAGGTATTTAACTCCGCGCCGAAATCGGACGAAGCGGTCGAAGCACACAGAACGTTGGCTTCCGCCTATTTCACCCACGGTGAATACAGGAAAGCGTTGGCGCAGGTGGACGCCATCCTCGCGCTCAGGCCGACGGATGCTGACGCCTTGGGTGGCCACCCGGTGCTCGCTGCCCTTGCCGATACTCCCGACCAACGGATCGCGGGAAGACACACCACCCTACAACTGCAAGACGGCGGATTGCCGTTCTCAATCAACGGTGTTCAAGCGACTTATTGGTTCGACACGGGAGCGGAGCTTTCTGTACTGGCCGAATCAGAAGCTAAACGCTTCGGACTACGCGCACTCCAGGCGTCTGTCCAGGCGGGAGATGTGAACGGAACGCAGGTGAACATGCGGATTGCGGTCGCGGATGAACTTTCCATCGGCTCCATCCGAATAAAGCATGTGGCCTTCCTGGTCTTGCCTGACAAGCAACCACCATTCGATCAGCAAAGTCCCGGCTCGCGTGGACTCATCGGACTACCCGTCCTCTTAGCTTTCGAGAGGTTTGTCTGGAGAGCGGATAAGACTTTTGAGATTGGACCAGAATCTGCGCACCAGGCAATGTCTCACGCAGGTCTCTGCTTTGACGGAAACCATCCACTGGTGCAAGTTGGGTACGAGAAGCGAGCCTTGGCCTTCACCTTAGACACGGGCGCTACGAATACCGACCTGTATCCGCCGTTTGCATCGACATTTCCCGAACTCATCCGTTCTGCAACAAAGACGGATTCATACAAAATGGAAGGCGTCGGCGGTGCCAAGTACATGGAGGCCGCCACTCTTGAATCGTTAAACTTAAGCATCGGCGGGTTTCCGGTTGTCCTCAAGTCAGCGGGGGTACTGCTTAAGCCCACCACTGACGCCAGCAGATTTTTCGCGGGCAATCTCGGGATAGATCTCCTGCAACAAGCACGCCAGACCACCTTCGATTTCAAGGCAATGACTCTCACTCTTCAATAGTTTTCAGGCTATTGTTGAAATCAGGCGACCAGACGCACTGTCCCCGCTCGGCAAGAAATCCTTGTCGAGGCCCGCCGACTGATAACGACTACTGCCTGAGCTCGCTCGTGGCAACCCTAGTTTTCTTGCGCTTTACTTTGCGTCAGTGTTCGGCGCCAACTGCCCCTTAGCCTTGTCGATCCCATACTCCAGCCACCCGGTCTCCACAAAATTCTCTGAACGATCTCGCAGCACCTCGAGCGCCTTGATACGCGCATGCAATGCTCCGCTGTTCTTCGGATCTGACGCCAGCACGACATCGGTCAGGTGCAGCGCTTCGACGGGTTTTCCGGCCGTGACTTTTTCTACTGCGAGCCGCACTACCGCGTCGGCTCCAGTGAGCTTGACCAATTCTGGATAAATCGACGACGGCGGGAGTTCGTACATGGTGGCTGGGTTCATGTCGTACCAGCCGGCGTATCCGTCGTAGATTCCGCGCACCGACCAGCTGACTTTCCCGAAGACCTCGTTGAGGTTGTAGCTTGCCGGCAGCTTGATTTCCTGCATCAGCGTGTAGACGTCCTTACCGGCGTCCATCCCTTTCACCGTTTCGTCGTGTACGTACTCGATTGCATCGCGATACCGTTTCAGCCGGCGCGTGATTTCCGCGTTGCCCACGATCGGATCTCCGTGCCCGTTGAGCACGATCTCCGGTTTCAGGGCCAGCACGGTGTCGAGCGACTTGATCCAGTCCAGCGCCCAGCGCGGCTTGGTGCCCCGGATGGCATAGAGATTCGGAAAAGAATTCGGCTCCGGGATGCCGACTCCCGAATAGTTGTCGCCAATGAATGCGGCCTTGTATGCAGGAATCCAGACCGTGAGATGGTCGGGCGTTTCCCCCGGCGTGCTGAACAGATCGAATTCGATGCCTCCCACTGTGAAGGAGTACTTCTCGTCGAACAGAATGGTGGCGTCGATCTTGGCCCCGTAGTCTCCGGCCCATGGACCGGCCGGCTTCGGCGGTCGGCGGAAGGCAGCCGCGTTGCGCGGGGCAAAGAACCCATCCAGCCGTGCGACATAGTTGACGAATTCAACATAATTTCTCTGCGCGACGACTTCAGTCCCCGGTTCTTTCCAAAGCGAGATGCCACCGATGTGGTCGGCATGCGCGTGCGTCAGGACGATGTATTTCACCGGTCCGTGCTTTTCGGTGGACAGCAACTTCTTGGCGTCGGGAGCCTGGTCGGCCATCGCCGTATCAATGACCACGCTCCCAGCGGGCGTATTGACGAGATAGACGTTGCAAGAAGTCGTCGCCATGGAGATGGCGTCGTTGATCTTGACCATCTTCGGTTCGTCCCGATCGGCAGCCCGCGCGATGCAGACGAGACCAAGGCAACTCAGAACCGCTGCCCGCATCGTGCCGGTTATTCGCCAAAATGTGAGGTTTGAACGGGCTTGTGTAGTTTGAAGAAAGCGCAGACTTCGAAGGCGCATCATGCCAAGCTTGGACGCCGTAAGCTGTTATTCGTTAGCTCGGTGAAGTTAAGGCTCTTCTTTCGCATGCTTGCGGGTTCGAGCTGGATAACAAGTCTCGCGGGGGGGCAAAGAAATACCACAGGGAAAAAGCTCTTAACCGCAAAGGGCGCTAAGAAGAACCGCGAAGAACGCGAAGACGATTTTCTTTGCGAACTAGGCGGTCTTTCTTCGCGCTCTTTGCGGTTAAAGGCTCTTGGGCCTGCGGCAGGACGCTGGCTTTTAGTCTCCCAACCACTCCCCCAGCGCCTGCAAAGGCTCGATATAGTCGCAGATAATCTTGGTCGTCGCCATCAGCGGAATGGCCAGGATCAATCCGAAAGCTCCCCAGATCCAGGCCCAGAACAGCAGCGACAAGGCTACCGCCAGCGGATTCAGCCGAAGCCGTCGGCCGATTATTTTCGGGTAAAGCAGGTTCATGGTCAGGATGTGCAACCCGACCACGGCAATAAAAACGATGCCCAGTTGTGATTTGTTGAGGACGCCCATTCCGGCGGCGATCGGCGCGAGCAGCGCGAAAAACAATCCGAGGTACGGCACCAGTCCTACGAACGCACTGATCGCTCCCAGGAAATAGAAGTAGGGCAGGTGCATGGCTCCAAAGACAGCCGTCGATGCGAGAGCGTTCAGCAATCCCACCAGCAGGTTGCCGGCAATAAAGCTGCGCACCATTTCTGAAATCCTGCCGATTGTCCGGTAGGCCACCAGCCGTTTTTCTTTGGGAAAGACGCGCAGGGTCGCCGAATGCACATGCGTCTTCCAGGTCAACATGAAATAAATCAGGAACGGAACAAAGCTGATGGCAAGTGCGATCTCGCCGAACTGGCTGGCTCCGCTGGAGATAAGCTTTGCGATCCCGTGCGATTCCTGCACCTGCACTTGAATCGGCTTTTTTCCAGTCTGTCCGGGCAACACCGAGCGCGTGCTGGTTTCAATCTGGTCGGCCCTGGCCTGCATCTTTTCCATGTCTTCGCGAATGGCGGCCGAGAACCTGGGCAACTCTTCCGTAAAGTCGATCGCGCGGTTATAGAAGAAGAAGACGAGTGCCACCGAAAGGCCGAGCAACAGAAGCAACGCGATCGCGGCGCCCACTGGCCGCGGGACGCGCACACGCGCCAACGCCACCACCAGCGGATCGAGCGCAAAGGCCAGCAGCGTTGACACTAGCATGGTGACGAGCACCGGCTTGAGCAGGTAAATCAGGCCAATCGCCGCCGCGAATGCAATTACGTACTGAGCGACCACGCCGGCTTGCAGCGACCCGCGTAGAAGTTCCACTTCGTCGTCGGGAGTGCCGCCATTGGTTACGTCGACGTTGGTTACGACGCCGTTCGCAACAAGTTCTGGATTCGCAGTGGCCATGAAAAGAGGACCGGGGGAGGGAGTGGCGAGCCGGTCCGCAACATTACAAACTCCTTAGTGCCCCAGACACCCTTCAAGCTAGAGACAGGGTCGCACAGGGTAAATAGGGTCAAGGCTCTAGATCGATCTCAGGCGTCTTCGAGAAAAAGGTGGGTTGACCTGAGTATCAGCAAACTGGGCAGAAGCCAGGCCGAAGTCTCGAGGCCTCGGGGGAGAGTTTGTCGAGGCATGTTAACTGTGCCAACCTCCGCATTCTCAGGAAGACTCACTGCGGCTGCCAGCCTTGACTTGGGTACACAGCGTCCATAGCATGACCAACGGAACTCGCGGAAGCTGCGCATAGATCCCCTCTTCGGAGCAAATATGACCGAATCTTCCCGCCCCATGAATCGTCGATCGTTTCTCGGAACCTCGGCCGCGTTGCTTGCCGGCAGCGCGCTGGTGCCGCGCACGGCAGCGTCTTACGAAAAAATCCTGGGTGCGAACGACCGCATTTCCCTCGGACACATCGGCACCGGGCATCGCGGCGATGACCTTGATCTCATCGTGTCGAAACTGAAGACGAGCCACCACGCGGAAATGACCGCGGTCTGCGATTTGTGGAAGACGAACCGGGAGAAGGCGGCCGCCACCAACGAGAAGTACTATGGCCGGGCGCCGCGCGCCGTGCAATACCCGGAAGAATTGCTGGCGATGAAGGATCTCGACGGCGTACTTATCTCGACGCCCGAGCATTCGCACTCTCCGATTCTCAAGATGGCGACCGACGCAGGAAAGGATGCCTACGTCGAAAAGCCGATGGGCAACGTGCTCGCCGAGGCCAAAGCGGCGCGCGATGCCGTGCTGCACGCGAAGACCGTGGTGCAGGTCGGCACGCAGCATCGCAGCGAGCCCTACCCGAACGCCGCCCACGAGGTTGTAAGGAGCGGCGCGCTGGGCGACATCAGCAAAGTCGAAATCGTTTGGAATTATCACGGCCCGCGCTGGCGCGGTCGCGAAGAAGTCCAGCAGATCCGCGAGCAGGACACGGACTGGACGAAGTGGCTGATGACGAAGCCGGTCCGCCCGTTCGATCCGCAGCTCTATTTCGAGTTCCGCTTGTACAAGGAGTTTTCCAGTGGCATCTCGGACCAGTGGATGAGTCACGGCATCGACCTGGTGCACTGGTTCATGGACGACACTGCGCCGCGCTCGGTGATCGCACACGGCGGAGTGTTCGCCTGGCACGACGGCCGCCAGAATCCCGACACATTCCAGGCCCTGCTCGAATATCCCAAGGGATTTCTGGTCAGCTACTCGACCAGCTTCGGCAACGACGCGCCCAGCTTCACGCGCTACATGGGAAAGAAGGCGACGTTGATGAATCTGGGTGGCGAAGGCAGTCCGCGCTATCAAGTAGTCGAAGAAAAGGGCACGCACGAAGACGACTCCGACATCGACAAGAAGCGCGAATCGAAGTACGTTCTGCTCCCTGGACAGACACTGCCGCCCATGGGCATCGACGACCTGTCGCTCGAACACATGGGCAACTGGTTCGACTGCCTGCGCTCGCGCAAGCAGCCGAACGCCACCGTGAACGAGGGCTTCGCACACTCGGTGGCTTGCATGATGGCGGCGAAGTCGTATTGGGCGGGGAAGAAAGTGTATTGGGACGCGGCGAGCGAGACGATTGTGGAGAGTCCGGTCGGAAGTGAAGCGACGGCGTCAAAGAAATCGTGAGCTAGAAAGTATGTGAACGATGGAGCGGCGGGCGTCCTCGCCCGCCGAGGCGAGGGCAAGATGTCCTCGCGACTGCCGGCGGGACGCCGGCGCTACGTTTAAGACCTGGCAAAGTACTGCAGGTCGGATTGTCGGTCGACATGCGAATGACTTCTGGATCGTTTCGTATCAATGCGACTGCATTCCTCTCTGCCCTTGCGGTGGGATTGGCCGGTTGCTGTTCCGGTATGACAGCGGAAACAGTCTCGCCGGCGAAAGCCACATGGCAAGGAACGATCGGAACCGCCGTAACGATTACGCAAAGTAAGGGGACGAAAGAATTCGAGGGCGCCAAGTACGTTGGGTTCGAATTTTGTCAGTGGGGAAGGAGCGGCGAGTTTTGGGAAATCGCCGACTTCAGCGTTCCCGTGATGAAGCTAGAACCCACTGCGGTGACGTTGTTCTTTTCGACCGACCCTGAAGACGCGAGCATGCTTGAGCATCTCCCCTCTGAGTTTCTCGCCGGGAAGGCGAGGATCGCTCGCTGCCTCACAGGAAGGGACTGCTAGCTTCCGCCGGCATGCTCCACAAGGCGGCATAGTGGGGGAGGCCCACCCGCTCGCTGTTTCTGGTGAAGCGAATTTCATTCTCTTAAAGCTTAGCTTCGCGATTACGAGCCCCAGGAACGACGATCGGGGCCTCGGGCGACCCAAACCATCACCTCGCCCTTGAAACGCGCCTATAAACGATCCTATGGCCTCCGGCATGCGTTTTACGGAATGGTCGAGGGGTGGTTTTCAAGGCCGGAGCACGTGTCCGGTGGCGTTTCCGCTCATATCATTTAGCTAAGTAAATGAAGAGGCGAGACTTGCGACCGTGCGACGAAATGTCGTTACAGGATTCGCCAGAGATCGGCCACGGCTCACTGCGGCAGCCCGACCCGGCGCACCATCGCCTGAAAGCGCGCGTCTTTCCGCAGCGGGTTCATTCGGGGATCCACCCCGAGCCATACCAGTCAAGTCGAGCGCTGGCGGAAGGCCTTCTCCAGAGACTCGTAGGCGTGGTCGTTTTCTCCAAGACCCAGATAGACCCCGGCGATGAGAAAGCGGCAGACGTATCGTTTCTTTTCTAGTTCGAGAGCCTGATTGAGCGCCTGCCGGGCGCGAGCTTTTTCCCCCGCGCGTGCCAACGCGGAAGCGGCGGTCGCGATCACGCTCCCGCTGTCGGTGCCGAGACGGAGTGCATTCTGTGCCGCCTGCACGGCTTCGTCTTTCCGGCCGAGGTCAGCAGAGGCAACCGCCAGGAGCGCATAAGGAAGTGCCGCCTGCGGCTCCAGTTCCAAGGTACGCTTGGCTTCGTCGACCGTCTCCTGCAAGTGCCCTGAGAAGTAGTCCACCCAAAGAGTCCATGTGCGGGTCTCGACCGCGAACGGGTCGATGAGAAAGGCCTGCCGGGCGTGGGCCATGGCTTCGTCGTGTCTGCCGAGCGTGGCCAGATAGATTTCGTACGCGAGATGAGCTTCGGGCAAGTTGGGATTGAGTTCAAGCGCGCGATCGTACTCGGCCTTCGCCGCCGGCCAATCCCAATCAAACAACAAAGCCACATCCCCCCGGGTGGCATGTGCGGTGGCGGAATTCGGATCAAGCTCTAGAGCTTTCTGAATGGCTTGCCGGATCGGTTCCCGGGCGTCCTGCGGCGCCATGTAGTACGGGACCGCCGCGCTGTACGCTTCCGCTAATGCCGCGTACGGGCGGGCGTTTTGCGGATCGATCGCTATCGCGTCCTGAAAATACCGGACGCCTTTGTTAAATCCTTCCAGTGTGCCTTTGCGGGATTCGTTCAACCCAAGCAGATATTTGCGGTGGGCCTCGGGATCGAAGTGCGCTTCGGTGGAGGCGCTTTTTTGTGACGGCAACAACTCCAACCGCAGTGATCCTGTAATGCGCTCGGCGATTTCGCGCTGCACTTTCAGAATATCGGTGAGCGGCGTCTCGTAGCTTTCGGCCCACAGATGCGTCTGATCGCCAGCCTGGATCAACTGCGCCGTGATGCGGACGCGTTGTCCGACAAGGCGCACGCTGCCTTCGAGCAGATAGTTCACGCCTAGATCGTGTCCGATCTGCGCGATGGATTCTTTCGTGTGCTTGTAGCGCATGGCCGAGGTGCGCGCGATCACTCCGAGGTTCGTGGGCTGCAGCTGACCGAGCTGCGCAATCATTTCTTCCGTAAGGCCGTCGGCAAAGTAGTCTTCGCTGTCGTCGCCGCTCAGGTTCTCGAAGGGAAGCACGGCCAGCATGGCCTTGGTCGGGAGGGCGGCGGCATGTTGCGCACGGCTCCGAAATCCGAACCAGTAAATTCCAAAGACAAGCAACACCACGACGGCAAGCCCGGCCCATCGGACGAGGTGCGACTTCGATTTGGGCTCACGCCCCGGCGACGGCTCGGCCTCAGGAGTCGGCGTTGTGACCGGGGCAATGAAGCGGTATCCGCGCCGGGGCAGCGTCTCGATGTAGCGGGGTGTGTCGGCTTTGTCGCTCAAGGCGTCGCGCAGTTTGTTGATTGTTTTGTTGAGCCCATGTTCGAAGTCGACGAAGGTGTTGTTTCCCCAGAGCTTCTGCTGTAACTCCTCGCGGGTGACGATCTCGCCAGCGCGTTCCAGCAGGATTTTGAGCACGGCCAGGGGCTGGGCATGGAGCTTGACCTTGACCCCGCTCTTGCGGAGCTCACCCGAGCGGAAGTCGGCCTCGAAGACACCGAAGCGGACGCGCTGGTCGCTCAAGGATTGGTCAGACGGAATTTGAGTAACGGGTGCGGAGTTGCCCATTTCTCCCGGCCCCACGGGAACTGATTGGCGGTAAATATATCACGGGAAGACGTCCGCCAGCCGGGGGAGATGAGTGGATAAGTAATTTATTTGTAATCATTTACGCAGGGATAATCCTTCCATGCCCGGTCCATTGCAGTCTTGGCCCGATTGCTTGAGATTGCGTGCATCGTGGGGTTGGAGTGATCTGAACCGCATCCGCGAAATTCTGTTTGAAGCAAGACGGAGGTTTTCTATGAAGACACGTCGGACTACTGCGCTCGCAGTGTCTCTCCTGGCGACAGGGATCCTGGCGGGAACATCTTTTGCACAGCATCAGGCCAGCCACGAGTCGCGGCCTGACCGAGCTGGTGCCCTGATCAAAACAGTTCGCGAAGCGACCGAGCGTTTCAAAGATGTGTCGGTGGCCGAGGCGGAAGGCTACAAGCTGACCTTCGGCTGCGTCACTGGACCGGACGCGGGTGCCATGGGACTGCACTATGTGAACTTTCCGCTGGTGTTTTCGGGGGTGCTCGATGCCACCAAGCCGCAGATCGTACTCTATGAACCTGCTGGAAACGGCAAGGTGAAGCTTACGGGAGCGGATTTCCTGGTGCTGGCTGAGCAGTGGGACAAGGCGCACCCGGGCACTCCGCCGGAGCTGATGGGACAGATCTTCCACTACTTCGAGGCGCCCAACCGCTTCGGGCTTCCAGCGTTCTACACGCTGCACGTATGGGCATGGAAAGACAACCCGAACGGCGCGTTTGTGAACTGGCATCCGAGCGTGTCCTGTAAGTCGTTTACGCCGGACTCGAACTAGCAGCCAAAAAACGCAGACATTCGCTTCGGCCCGCTGCCGGGTCGAAGCGAAGCGTCTTTGCATGAATCTACGCGGCCGAAGAGCCGCCCACGAAATCTCAAGGAGACCTTATGAGTGCAACGCAAACTCCCGCCCTCGACATGGACAAGCTGAATCAGTTCGTCGGGCAATTCGTTACCGATCTTGGGGCAACCGTCCACGCCGGGCTGGTAGTAATCGGAGAAAAGCTGGGCCTTTATAAGGCGCTGGCAGCTGACGGTCCGATGACTTCCGCGCAACTCGCCGCGAAAACCAACACTGATGAGCGCTACGTGCGCGAATGGCTTTCGTCGCAGGCTGCCGGCGGCTACGTCACGTATGACGCAGCGACGAACAAATTCAGCCTGAGCGAGGAACAAGCCTTCACGCTGGCGAACGAAAGCAGCCCGGCGTACCTGCCGGGAGCGTTCGAACTGGCGCTGGGTTCGCTGGCGGCGGTCCCGCGCATCGCCGAATCCTTCCGCAGCGGCGCCGGCATGGGCTGGCACGAGCACGACGACGGCGTGTTTCACGGGTGCGAGAAGTTCTTCCGTCCGGGATACGTGGCCAATCTCGTAACGTCGTGGATTCCGGCACTAGAGGATGTGAAGAGCAAGCTGGAGTCGGGCGCGCGCGTGGCCGATGTGGGCTGCGGCAAGGGAGCGTCGACGCTGATTATGGCGCAGGCATTTCCGAAATCGCAATTCTTCGGCTTCGATTATCACGACAAGTCGATCGAAGGGGCGCGCGAATCAGCTCAGCGCGCCGGAGTGAACGGGCGCGTGAAATTCGATGTTGCGAAGGCCAAGGAATTTCCTGGCGGCAATTACGACTTCGTGGCGGTCTTCGATTGCCTGCACGACATGGGCGATCCGGTAGGAACGGCGAAGCACGTCCGGCAGTCGCTGGCAAAAGACGGCACGTGGATGATCGTCGAGCCCTTCGCACAGGATCGACTGGTTGACAATCTGAATCCGGTGGGGCGCGTGTATTACTCGTTCTCGACGCTGCTGTGCACGCCCTGCTCGCGCTCGCAGGAAGTGGGCTTGTGCCTGGGAGCGCAGGCAGGTGAGAAGCGGATTCGGGAAGTGGTGACGGCCGCGGGGTTCACCCGCTTCCGGCGCGCTACGGAAACGCCGTTCAACATCGTGTATGAGGCTCGGCCGTAAAAAACTTCGCCAGTCGCTAGTCGCCAAGTCTCTGGCAATGGAACGACGGGCGTTCCGCCCGTCGTTCGTCGCCATGCAGTAGTCCGTTGATTGCATTCTCCGCGGTGGAGTGCGGGCGGGGACGCCGGCACGACTGCCGGCGGGGACCCTTCGATCGCTAGGCTCACTCAGGATGGCCCCGTCCGGCGGAATCTTTGGCAGGACGCTGTTCCATGGGAAGGGCCCGACTTCAGTCGGGCCAGAAAGGTCGCTCTGCCGTGCGGCTTCAGCCGCTGAGGTGGGCTTTTACGATCTTCGCAGAGGCAGCACCAGTTCACCGCACGCGCTAAAGCGCGGACACATTGTCAAAGATTTACCGCACGACTGAAGTCGTGCCCTTTCCAGACGTGCCCGAAGTAAAGTTTTTCTGCAGGCTGGGAAGCCGTGCAATTCCCATTCATGCTGGTATGACGCCCGCTGGCGCTGTCCTGATTACTAGCGTCGAGCGTGCTTTGGTGTCGGAGTGGCGGCGCTCGCCGCGATTCATTTCTTCGGAAAGTTCGGATCGTTCTTGATCTCGCGAATCTGCTGGATGTGGCGCTCGGCGTGGGTTGAGATCTCGAGCATCCACTGCCAGCAATCGATCGGCTCTCGATTTCCGAAGCTGTGGGCGCGCATGTCGTCGTTTGTGGTCTTGATATAGTCGATCATGGTGGCGCGCAGCGCCTGAAATTTTCCGAGGGCCTCGCCCAGGTCCTTGTAGGTGTCGACCTTTTCGTGGCCACCGCCGGTCTTCGTATGCACGACGCGATCGATGCCGTACCAAAGGATGTCGGCGTCGGTGGCTGTCGATTTCTTGTCCTTCATATCGGGCGCGGCCTTGAGAGCTTCCTTGATTTCGCGCCAATAGTCCGGTTCGGCCACGGCCAAATGGGAAACGACTTCGCGGATGCTCCATCGGTCCGGCGAGGCCTTGTACTCCAATTGTGCCGGCGATAAGCCATGCACCTGCTCGGCCAGCATTTGCGTGGTCATTTCAAAGTGCACAAGGAGATGTTCGCGGTCGTCGGCGGTCATGGGCGCGGCGAACAGGGGCGCAGACAATAGACAAATAGACAGCGTGAAAATTGCCCAATCTTGAAGTCGATGCGTTCGGAGTTTGTTCATGGGGATGTGGTCGTAGTGGTCATTTACACAACACACCCCTTGGACGACCGCAGAGGAGAAACGTAATCACACGCCGAAAGAAGGAGGAGGAGAATGCAAAGGACAGAAGGACGTATCGGACTTTTTTCTGCGAGGGTCAGTTAATCAGAAACGGTGAACGTCCAGTCCGTCCCCATATTTGTCGCGTGGCCTACTAGCATCAGCGGTGGTGAAATGGGGATGTTACGCCAACTATCTTCGCTGTATCTGGCAATCAATTTCTTTCCAACGCGACGATAAAGAGTGTCCGATCTGATCGCAAATCCGCACTCAAGGCTTACACTGAAGCGAATCCGCATTCAGATGGGCTAACAGTCGTTTTGCGCTCATGGAATCCAGATTGAAGACTAGCACTCGAAGCACATAACGGCGCGCTTCTTCCTTCTGACCGGCCGCACAGAATGCCATGGCCAGATTCATCCCAATCGCACTTCGATAATCTCTTACCTCGCCACGGATTGCACCCACGTCGCGAACGCGTGCCAGGCTTGGGTCTTTCCGATCGGGATCCTGACCGCGTAGACAAAGATCATCAGCGCGCTGGCCCACAAAGTCGCGCGATGCACTTTGTGCGTGGACCACAAGTCGTAAGCGACGAGCATCACGAGAAACAGGCAACTCACCATCCCGGCGTGCATGGCATTTCTATGCACGTAGGCGACGGGCCAGCGCGCGATGGCGGCGATCAGCAGGTCGATGGTCGCCACAAGGATCAGCCGCTTGTGCGCGGCCGGATCGCGGCGCGCTCGGTAGGCAAAATAGATCAGCGGCGCAAACACCAGCATGTCGCTGAGCGGAATGATGTAGAAAAACAGCGGGTCCCGGCCCGGACGATCCGCCCGCACCAGTGAATCGGTGGCCGCCATGACGCCGACGATCACCATGAGACAAGCCCAGAAAAATCCGAAGAGGCCGAGCTTACGGTGAATGTCCACGCGCCCCGTTGAAACGAGTGTCGTCTGCGCAATAAAAAACAGGATCCATCCCGTAAACACCGCGCCATGCACGTGAACAATCGTGCTGGGCAGGGGCGCGCGAAACACCCCTGCGAGGTAGTAGCTCGGCGCAAAGCCGACGAATACGGTGGCCGCCATGAGCAGACCCATGCCCATGAAGAAATAGTTGTCGTAGCGCCGTCCGGGCACACTCGGTGCCGGCTTGGCAGACGTATTCGGATGCGCAATGGCAGTTGCCATGGTGCCTCCTAACAAGGATTTTGACTGACTGGTTTGCTACGCCCCGGGGGAATTGCAAGAAGTGTAGGCCAGATGGATTTGGAATTGCCAGTGAAATCTGGGGATGAGAACCTGGCCGCGACTCGGAATCAGGTAACGCCCGTCACTTCCTCCTGAGGGTGCCCCGTCCAAGCTCCGCTTGGGCGGGTTCTTGCCGTGGTTGACTCCACTTCATCGCCGAAGCAGGTCTTCCGTGTCCAACACTTTCACTTCTCCCTGCTTGCGCAAATGCTCGCGCAACCAATAGCCATGCTCGACGCCTACGATGACCACGATCCGCTTCCCCGGATTCTGTTTCGATGCCGTGACGATCTGCTGGAGGAAGTACTGATTCCAGCCCTCCCACCCCTGCTCTTCCTGTAGCCCGTAGAGCGAGTGCTGGAATGAATGTTTGACGGCAAACAGGCGATCGGTCCAGGAAGCGTTCACGTCCACGCCGCTGTGCCATTCGGAGAGCAGGTACTTGAAGAGTGTGTCGTTGTAGGTGTCGAAGGCTTCGTCTTTCTGGGGCGCAGTCTTCTGTAGCTCCTGCTCCGCTCCGCGCAAGAGGCCAATCAACTCGGTACGGCGCGGTCCTTCGGGCTCAAGCGCGACGGTTGCCCAGTTGTGTCGTCGCAGCAGCGGATACACGCTGTTCTGATACTCGCGCTTGTTCTTCTGCTCAACTCTGTCTTTTAGGTCTTCCGGAGTGAGTTCGACGGCCAGGACGTCGGGGTGAAGCTTTTCAACAGCTGCGCTGAGATCGGCGTAGGTGTAGAAGGGAGCTTGCTCGTGCAACTGGTGCAAGGCGCATAGCACGACCACATCGGAGGACGGGGGAGGCGTTCCATACGCGAGAGTTCCGAGCGTCAGAACCGAGAAGAGCAGGAGAGTTTTCATCATTGAGGAGAATTACGAAATGAATTGTTTGGCAGTTCCACGCAACTTGCGCTAAGGCGTGAGGCTCGAGTTCTCACGATGTCATTTCAAGTTTGCCTTTCGGCCCTGCGATCCGTGCACGCAACTCGGCTTTCTTGCCAGTCTCGATTGGGACGTCGAGACCAAGCTGTTCGCAAGTTTTCTTTAAAGCCGCAGGATCGGGATCGGCAATCGTGAAGTTTTCGAGCCGGCAGCCGGCGGGCGAATCCGCTGAAGGATGTGTGGAAGTTGCGTCCCATTCGATGAAGAAGGGCAGGACGCCTTTGTGATCATCGGCGAGGTTCAAGGTCTTCCATTTGAGCAGACGGCCATCCGGACGCGCGCGGGAACCGTCGCGCGGACCTTCAAAGGCGATGCCGGCGGCCTTGAGTCTGCCAGCAAGCGCTTCGATGTTGCCCGGGTGATCGGCCCATCCGACGAGCCGGGGAGTCGAGAGCGACTTCAGTTTCTGAAGGAGCGGGGCGGCGAAATCCGGGACTTTATCTTGTGCGGGATCGGGCGCGATGATTTCCAGGTAGCGGCGCTCGCCTAAGGAGAGCAGGGCGTTGCGCGTGCCCCGGCCGGGATGCACACCGCCGATGGCGGCGCGGACGCCGGTGCGCCCTTCGACGAATGCGATTCCTGCGTTTAAGTCGTTGGAGCCTAGGAGGATGTGGTCGAGCATGGGCGGAGCCTCAGGAGTTGATGCCAATGCGCCGGGGCGGAGTGCCGCTGCGGCGGTAAGCAGCAGGAATTGGCGACGGTCGAGTGTCATTTAGAAAACTTCGTGGAGCCGCGGGCGCCGCAGGCAGTGCAGGGGGCCTTCGACTGCGTTGGCTGACGCCTCACTCCGCTCAGGATGACAGGGTTGTTGAGAGGTGACCGACTTCCGGGATCAGGGCAACCCTAAGACCTAACACCTAAGACCCAAGACCCAACACCTAACACCTGACACCTGTGACGTGCTCTCTCACTCGCTCGTAAAGTAATCCACCGTCACAGGATTCTCGAACAGCGAATAATCCCGCGTCACGACTGTGATGCCTTCTTCGGTCACGAAGTAGCGTTGCTTGTCGGCTTCGGCGTCGAAGCCGATGGTGGTGCCTTCCGGGATGTGGACGTCGCGGTCAATGATGGCGCGCTGGATGCGACAGTGGCGTCCGACGTTCACGTGCGAGAACAGGATGCTGTTGTCGATCTCGGTGTACGAGTTCACACGCACGTCGGGCGAGAGGATGCAGTTCTTCACCGAGCCGCCCGATACGATGCAGCCTGCCGAAACGATGGAATCAATGGCCGTGCCGGTTCGTCCAGCTTCGGCGAATACAAATTTTGCCGGAGGGTACTGGCGCTGGTGAGTGCGGATCGGCCAGTCGGCGTCGTACAGGTTGAAGACCGGCGACACGGAGACGATATCCATGTTGGCTTCGTAGAAGGCCTCGAGCGTGCCCACATCGCGCCAGTAGAGCGCTTCTTTTTTGTTTTCGTCGACGAAGTCGTAAGCATAGACGCGGTACTCGTCGACCATCTTGGGCAGAATGTCTTTGCCGAAGTCGTGGCTCGATTTCGCGTCCTCGGCGTCTTTCAAGAGCACCGGAATGAGCACGTCGGTGTTGAACAGGTAAATGCCCATCGAGGCCGCGACTTTTTCCGGATTCCAGGGCGAGCGCAGGTCGGTCTGCTTGGGTTTTTCCTGGAAGCCGTTCACGCGGTGGTCGCGATCGACTTCGACCACGCCGAAGCGGGAGACTTCGTCGGGCGCGATCTGGATGGTGGCCAGCGTGACGTCGGCGGCGGAGTGGTTGTGCTGCTCGAGCATCTTGCCGTAGTCCATCTTGTAGATGTGGTCGCCGGAAAGAATGAGTACGTGCTTGGGCTGCTCGGAACCGATGGAGTAGATGTTCTGGTAAACGGCGTCCGCGGTCCCCATGTACCAGTTTTCGCTGACGCGCTTCATGGGGGGCAGGATCTCGACGAACTCGCCCATCTCGCGGGCGACGATGTTCCATCCTTCGCGGATGTGGCGGTTGAGCGAGAGCGCCTTGTATTGCGTGAGGATGTAGACCCGGCGCAGGTCGGAATTGATGCAGTTGGAGAGCGTGATGTCGATGATGCGGTAGATGCCGCCGAAGGTAACGGCCGGTTTTGCCCGGTCGCGGGTGAGGGGATAGAGCCTTTCTCCCGCACCTCCAGCCAGCAGGACTCCCAGCGTGTCTTTCATCCGAATTCCCGGTGAACGAAGTTGCTTACGGGTCTGGCGATTGCAGCGGGACTGGGTACCGTCTCGCTGCGCTTACGCTGCGGAAACGGTAGATGGTAGCACAAGGGTAGAGGTTGGTTGGGAGTGGCTGGTTGCTGGTAGCGAGTGTGCTGATGGCAAAAGCTTCCTTAACCTCAAAGGAAGCGAAGAACTGCCACGAAGGTCCGCCAAGGAGACGCAGGGATGAGGGGATTGGAGAGGAGGAAAAACTAACTGCGGCAAGCTACCAGCCGCATGCCATCAGCTACGCCACGTCTTCGTCGACTTTGATGCGCAGTGACTTTAAGAACTTGAGATCTTGATCGTTGACTTTGAAAGTAGGATTGGTGGTAAGCGTGGTTACGAGGGAGGTCTTGTCGTTCGATTTCTCACCCTGCTTGCTAACGCCGATGGTAGCTTCGAGCACAAGGAAGATGTCGTAGCCGCCCTCTTTGATACGCGACACGACCTCGGCAATGGAATCGGAATCGGCCAGCGACTCGTTGATCGCTTCGCCCAATTCTTTCATCAACTGTTTGAGTTGCTGGTCCACAGAGTCCCCCCTTGAGGGAGCATCCGTCACACGGGGTTGTGACCGGGCTCCTCGCGTTGCGGCTATTGTAACCCCGAACATTGATAAAATCGACCAGTGGCAGGCATCCCTTTAACCCGCAAATTGCGCATTCTCGCACAAGTGGCGGGACAGCACGCCGGCAGCAGTCGGACGATGGGTGCGGTCTTCAAGGCTGGCCAGGTTACGCTGCGTTCCTTCGGGCGTGTTTTGCACCAGCTCTGGTTGGAAGTTACGGGCTTTGTTTTCCTTGTTTTGGCGGCGATCGGCGGCGTCGCACTCAATCGCGAGTACGTTAAGTATCAGGCCGGCCATGGAGAACTTTCGCGGCTCGCGCTGGCGATCGGCTTCTGCGTGACCTTTGGTTATTTCGGCGTGAGTTCGTTCTGGCGCGTACGGCGAAAAAAGCAGGGATAACTTCGAAACAAATGCTGTAGGCGTAACCCCTAGGGAAACGGTTCCGCGACAGGGGATTCTATGAGTGACACGCTGAAGAACGTTGCGCATCCGAACACACTGCCGGCCGATCCGGAGACTTCTTCGCACATTCCGGTGCGGCAACTCTACACACCGGCTGACCTGAAGAAGTGGGACCACGAACGCGAAGCGGGCTATCCCGGCGAATATCCGTTCACGCGCGGCGTGCAGGCCACGATGTACCGCGGCCGGTTGTGGACCATGCGGCAGTACGCCGGCATGGGCGACGCCGAAGAATCCAACAAACGCTACAAGTACCTGCTGGCCAATGGGACGACGGGGCTGTCGGTGGCGTTCGATCTGCCCACGCAGATCGGGCTGGATTCCGACAACCCGCTGGCGATGGGCGAAGTCGGCAAGGTGGGCGTGGCGATCGATTCCATTGAAGACATGGAGCGGCTGTTTTCGGGCATCGATCTCACGAAGATTTCGACTTCGATGACCATCAATGCTACCGCGTCGATTCTGCTGGCGCTGTACGTGGCGGTGGCGCGCGGCAGGGCGCCGACATCCGCAAGCTTTCGGGCACGGTGCAGAACGACGTGCTCAAGGAATATATCGCGCGCGGAACATACATCTATCCGCCGAAGCAGGCCATGCGCATCATTACCGACATGTTTGCCTGGACCAACGACAACGTTCCGGAGTGGAATACGATTTCGATTTCCGGCTATCACATGCGCGAGGCGGGATCGACCGCGGTGCAGGAAGTTGCCTTCACGCTGGGCAATGGCATGGCGTATGTGCAGGCGGCGATGGATGCCGGGCTCGATGTGGACAAGTTCGCCCCGCGGCTTTCGTTCTTCTTCAACGCGCACAGCAATTTTCTGGAGGAAGTGGCGAAGTTCCGGGCGGCGCGGCGGATGTGGGCGCGCATCATGCGCGAGCATTTCGGGGCGAAGAATCCCAAGTCGTGGATGCTGCGCTTTCACACGCAGACGGCCGGGTCGACCCTGACCGCGCAGCAACCGGAAAACAATATCGTGCGCACGGCGCTGCAGGCTTTGTCGGCGGTGCTGGGCGGGACGCAGTCGCTGCATACGAATTCGTTCGACGAAGCTCTGGCGCTGCCCACCGAGCAGTCGGCGCGAATCGCGCTGCGCACGCAGCAGATCATCGGGTATGAATCGGGCGTGCCGCAGACGGTCGATCCGCTGGCCGGGTCGTATTACATCGAAAGCCTGACCAATGAAATTGAGAAGCGCGCGGCCGAATATCTGGGCAAGATTGAAGTGCTGGGCGGAATGTTGAAGGCGATCGAGCGCGGATTCGTGCAGCAGGAAATTCAGAACGCGGCGTACGAGTATCAGCAGGCCGTCGATCGCGGGGAAGCGGTGGTGGTGGGCGTGAACCGCTTCGAGCTGGAAGAGGAGAAAGCCGATCCCGATTCAGCGGATTGATGAGTCGCTGGAGCCCAAGCAGGTGGAGCGCCTGCGGGCGTTGCGCGCGCGACGGGATGCGGGGCGTGGCGAATCGCGTTACGCGGCAGTGGAAGACGCGGCGCGCTCGGGCGCAAATTTGATGCCGCGAATTCTGGCGGCGGTCGAAGCCTATGCGACCGTAGGCGAGATTTCTGACACGATGCGCCAGGTGTTTGGAGAATACAACGAAGCAGTAGTTCTCTGAGAGCGTGATTGTCCTGATTGCTCGCCGTGACGAAGTCCCGAAACCCAAGGTTCCTCGACTCCGCGGAATTGCCTGCGGCAATTCCAGTACGCTCGGGATGACGTGAAGTAACGTCATTGCAGTCTTCTAAAGCTTTCCCAAAATCCGTCGATACATGAGATAGGGACTTGAGCCGCGAGTGCGGCGATGTCCGGATGGAGCGAAGGCAGGCGGACGCCATGGCGGAGAATTTTTCGCAGAGTGGACGTGCGAGTTGGGGATGTACCGTCGGTGGGACCGGTGACCGAGCACGCGACGATCGGGGCGTCGATCGTGATTAAGGGCGATGTCAGCGGGAAAGAACATCTTTTCATTGACGGGACGGTGGAGGGCTCGATCCATTTTCCCGATCATCGAGTCACGATAGGCCGGAGCTGCAAAGTCAAGGCCGACGTCCATGCGCGCGAAGTTGTTGTGATGGGAACGGTGCAGGGAGATATTCATTGCGCTGACTTGCTGGACATTCGTGCTGACAGCCACATTCAGGGCCAGATCGTCACGCGCCGAGTCCGGATCGACGATGGCGCTTTCCTGAAGGGGAGTGTGGAAATTCAGCGCGCGGAGAAGGAAACCCGCGAAGTTCAAAAGGCAGCAGCGGTTCCGTCGAAACCTGAATTTGCGGTAGAACCTACACCCGCGGCCACAGTCCCATCGGCTATGGCGGCGGCAGCGACCGCAGAACCCGCAAAAGCTGAGCCCTCGAACATACAAAAGCTGGCTGAGACCCTGGCGCGGAAAGTCGCTGGATCGGGCTTTTTTTGTGTCACAGGTATGACAACCACCAGTCTTTCCGCTTTCTTTTCAGCTCCGCAAACCAGCGACAAGGTAGATACAAAAGAAGCAAGCCGTGATCCACATCAGGTATACGAACGGAAGGTCGTAGCCATAGCCGGGCGGCGTTTCGCCGAAAATTCCTCCGTGCAGCAGCCAGCCCAGCGACTGGCCGCGCAAAGCTGAAACGATGATGGCCAGCGAATGAATCACGTAGAGGTGAAGACGTAGAAGAACATGGGCACGTGGCCGAATGTCCAGAGCGCCGACAGTCCGCGCGGCACCGTGTTGCTATCGAGCCAGGCGAGCAACAGAAGCGATGGCCCGATGGTCATCAGCAGAAACTGCAGCGAGGGCGGATACTTCTCGACGTCGAGGAACAGGATGATGGTTTTCGAGAGCGTGGGCTGCGAGATGGAAGTCGCCTTGCGAAACGCCGCCCAGTCCGGCCGGAGGATTTCCATAGAGATTGGTCAGGCGCAAAGCGGCGAAGAGCGCGATCATTCCGAGCCCGAGTTGCATGAGCCACTGCTTGCGGCGGTCACGATCGAGGGTGTAGAGCGAGCCTAGCAGGTAGCCGGCCGCCATGACTCCCACTAGCGGGAGCAGAGGGAACAGAACAAACTGCTTCACGCCAAAGGGCAGCAGCACGCCGCCGCGATTGTGCAGAAGACCCCATATCCAGGCGAGTGATCCGAATTGTGCCGGGCGTATGCGATCGAGCAGATCGTGGAAGAAAATCATGGTGGCCGCGAGCACGGCGATCCAGCGCATGGGCAGGCGAACCATCACTGCCATCAGAATCATCGACGCGCCCAATGCCCAGATCACGCCGAAGAAGCCGAAGGGAATCTGGAACGACCAGGCCGTTCCGACGATCGTGAATTCGAGGACGATCAGCCACAGGCCACGCGTCCAGAGAAAACGTGTAAGTTCCTCAGGCGTGCGGCGATGCCCGTACAGGTACGCACCCGTTCCGGCCATTAGAAAAAACATCGGCGCGCAGAAATGGGTGATCCAACGCGTGAAAAACAGGGCGGTCCAGGTTTTCGCCAGCGTCTCGGGCTCAAAAGAGACGTTGGTGAAGAAATCGCGCGTGTGATCGAGTGCCATCACGACCATGATCAGCCCGCGAAAGATGTCGAGCGAGACGATGCGGGAGGAAGGGCTGGAACTGACGGGCGACACCGTTGGCACAACCGTCGGCGCAGTGCTGGACATGCCGGGCCTCTCCGGAGTACTCGAAGAGACGGACCAGAGAGTGGAAAGTTAGCCCTTGGAGAGGAAGCATTGGCTCAAGCAGATCAGCCGGGCCGCGTCTGGGGAATCGGGCTTCTGCCGGGCGCTGCCAGAGACTTCTAGCTGCCGATTGTGTAGCCGCAGGCTTCACGGCAAGCGCCGCAGTACCAAAGACCGTCGGTGCACAGACGAACGTCCAATTGACTCTGACAAAATACGCAGTACTTTTCGCACTCGCAGCGCTCTTCGATCTGATCGCACTGGCTGCAGCGAACTTTGACTTTGGTGGTGCTCATGGGGGAACTCTATCGCTGGAGGGGAATGCCGGGAAAGTTCCGTTGGTAACTAGTGGCTGCGAGCTACGAGCCATGAGCCATGAGCCGCGAGCCTGCTGGGATGGCCGTTAGCCTTGACCCGTTCCCTGCCTGCCGTTTGACCCCACAAAAAACAGCGTGATAGGGTTATGAGTTCCACGACTCCGCAGCCCAGCCACTGCGCATCTGATCGAGGATTCCGCTTGCCTGCTGTTGAGGCGACTACGCCGACCATCCGCAAGACCGCGCTGAACGCCGTCCATCGCCAGATGGGCGCCAAGATGGTCGAATTCAATGGCTGGGACATGCCGGTGGAATACCCATCCGCCGGCGGCATCATGGCCGAGCACAACGCGGTGCGTACCGGTGTCGGGCATTTTTGACGTCAGCCACATGGGCGACATCCGGCTGGCCGGGCCGGAAGCCTTGGCCGCCGTGCAGCATATCTCGATGAACGATGCTTCGCGGCTGGCTGTCGGGCAGGCGCAGTATTCGGCGCTGCTCTATCCCGAGGGAACGTTTGTGGACGACGTGATCGTCCACCGGCTGGGCGAGGACGAGTATCTGCTGGTGATCAATGCCGGGACGCGCGAGAAGGATTTCAATTGGGTGCGCGACAATACGCGCCAGTTCGATTGCAAGGTCGAACATCTTTCCGACGACTTTACGCAGATTGCGATCCAGGGGCCGAAGGGTGTCGATCTTCTGCAGAAGCTGACTGACGCGGATCTCTCGGCGGTCAAATTTTATTGGGTGACGCGCGGCACAGTGTGCGGCCTGAAAAACATTCTGATCGCGCGCACCGGCTACACCGGGGAAGACGGATTCGAAATCTACATTCCCACCGACGAAGCGACCAGCGTGCGCGTTTGGAACGAGATTCTCGACGCGGGAAAAGAGTTCGGCGTGGTGCCTTGCGGCCTGGGATCGCGCAATACGCTGCGGTTGGAAGCCAAGCTGCCCCTTTACGGCCACGAAATTTCCGACACCATCAACGTCTGGGAAGCTGGACTCGATCGCTTCATCAAGATGGAGAAGCCCGAGTTCATCGGGCGCGCTGCGCTGGAGAGCGCGAAGGCAGCCGGACTCAGGAAGACTCTGGTAGGGCTTGGAGATGGTGGAGCGCGGCATTGCTCGCGATGGCTACAAAGTTCTGGACGATGCCGGCGAAGGAAGATTGGCTACGTCACGAGCGGATCTCCTGCGCCGTTCTTGAAAAAAAATATTGCGTTGGCCTATGTTCCGCCTGAGTTCGCGGAAGTTGGGACGAAGTTAAAAGTGGAGATTCGCGGGCAAGGTGTAGGCGCGCAGGTGGTGCCAACGCCCGTTCTACAAGAGACCGAAGAAGAACTGAGCGAAACGAAATGCACGCTCACAGCTCGGAGCTCGAAGCTCGGAGCCAATCGCAACAGCCAGGAGCCAGAAGCTAAAATGTCCTATCCAGCCGACCTGAAATACACCAAAGAACACGAGTGGATCAAAGTCGACGGTTCAAACGCCACCATCGGCATTACCGACTACGCCCAGGAATCGCTGGGCGACATCGTGTTTGTCGATCTGCCCAAGCCTGGGTCAGAGATCACAGCGGGGAAGACGTTCGGCACGGTAGAGTCGGTGAAGGCGGTGTCGGATTTGTACGCGCCCGCCTCGGGCACGGTGACCGAGGTGAATGGAGAACTGGCGACGGCGCCGGAGAAGATCAATAAGGAAGCGAACACCACCTGGATGGTGAAGGTTACGCTGAAGAATCCGGATGAGCTGAAAAACCTGCTTTCCGCGGCCGACTACGAAAAGTTCGTGAGCGAAGAAGGCGGGCACTAACCGGATCAGCGATTCCCAGTTAGCGTGCACAGAACGCACGCGAACCTGGGGCACCTTCGTTTTGAACTGCAATCCGAAACCGGCAGGAAACTGCAGTCTGAGGAAATTGAAGATCGGCGCCCATCAATCGTTCCGGCTGCTGGTTACATCTATATAACTTCCTATGCGTTATCTACCCAAATCTCCTGCCGACCGCGAAGCCATGCTGAAGGCGATTGGCGCGCGCTCCATTGATGATCTGTTTGCGCCTATTCCCGCCGAGTACCGGCTGCAACCGCGACCTTAAGGTTCCGCGCCAGATGGCCGAATCGGAAATCGTGGACTGGTTCCGGCAGCGCTCCAAGGAAAATGGCATCGAGTACGCGAGCTTCCTGGGCGCCGGAGCTTATATGCACTACCGGCCCGTGATCATTGATTCGCTGATTTCGCGCGGCGAGTTTCTCACGGCCTACACGCCCTATCAGGCAGAGATTTCGCAGGGCACGCTGCAGGCCATCTTCGAATTTCAGACCATGATCTGCGAGTTGACTGGCATGGAAGTGGCAAACGCTTCCATGTACGACGGCTCGACCGCTGCGGCTGAGGCCGCCATGATGGCGGTGCGCGTGACAGGGCGCAATTCGGTGGTGGTCGCCAAGAGCCTGCATCCGGAATATCGCGAAGTGCTCGCGACCTATGCGCATCATCAGGGCATGCCGCTGGCGAGCGCGGGATTCAGCCGACTCCGGACGGATTGATCTGAAGGAACTCGAGAAGGCCATTACACCCGATACGGCGTGCGTGCTGATTCAGTCGCCGAACTTCTTTGGGACAATTGAAGACGTCGCGGCCATTGCCGACATCGCGCACAAGAACGGCGCGCTGCTGGTGGTGTCGATCGCGGAGGCGGTTTCGCTGGGAATCGTCGAGCCGCCACGCGCAGGCTGACATCGTTGCCATGGAGGCGCAGTCGTTCGGCGTGCCCGTCGGCTTCGGCGGGCCTTACTGCGGGGTGATTGCGACGCACGAGAAATTCGTTCGCCAGATGCCGGGACGTCTGGCGGGCCAGACCACCGACCGCAACGGCAAGCGCGGTTTTGTGCTGACGCTGGCCACGCGCGAGCAACATATCCGGCGCGAGAAGGCGACCTCGAACATCTGCACCAACCAGGCACTGGTCGCGCTGATGGTCAATATCTTCATGACCGTTTACGGCAAGGTCGGGCTGAAGGAACTGGCGAAGCAGAATCTCGCGAAGGCGGCCTATGCCGCCGATCAGTTCGGCAAGCACGCGAAGGTGCTGTTTACGGGCGCGCCCCGCTTCAACGAATTCGTGGTGCAGACCAGCGAAGATCCCTACGTGATCAACAGCCGCTTGCTGGGGCACAAGATTGTCGGCGGGCTGCCGCTGAAGAAGTTCTATCCCGAACTTGGCAATGCCGGCGCTGTGGTGCTGCACCGAGATGACGACGCGTTCCGCGATCGACACCGCGGTCGGCATGCTGGCCGAGAGCGAAGCCGAAGAACCCCGAGGCGAGCAAGCGGTCGAGGAGGTGGTGCGATGAAGCATCCCACTCCCAAAGCCACACGCCACGTCAATCAGAACGAAGGACTGATTTTCGAGAAGTCGTCAGCGGGCAAGGCTGCGTGGAAGCTGCCGCCCCTCGACGTTCCGGAAGTCGACACAGCGAAACTGCTGGGCCATGCCGAGCGCAAAGATCTCGGCGTCATGCCCGAAGTCAGCGAGATCGAAATCATCCGCCACTTCACGCGGCTTTCGACCTGGAACTACGCGATCGATCTGGGCATGTACCCGCTGGGTTCCTGCACGATGAAGTACAACCCGCGCGTGAACGAAGTCGTGGCGCGGCTGGAGGGGATTGCCAACGGGCATCCTTACCAGCCGGAGAAGATTTCGCAAGGTGCGCTGCGCATCATCAAGACGCTGAGCGATTGCCTGATCGAGATCACCGGCATGGATGCGATCACGCTGCAGCCCGCAGCCGGCGCGCACGGCGAACTCACCGGACTGCTGATCGCGCGCGCTTATCACGAGGCGAAGGGCAATCCGCGCAAGAAAGTTCTGATTCCGGACTCGGCGCATGGCACCAATCCCGCGACCGCCGCGATGGTCGGCTATGCGGTCGAGAATCTGAAGTCGAATGCGCGCGGCATGGTCGAGGTCTCGGCGCTCGAAGCGCAGATGAATGACGACGTCGCCGCCCTGATGCTCACGAATCCCAATACCCTGGGCGTGTTCGAGCAGGAGATCCACAAGATCGCGCAGATCCTGCACGCCAAGGGCGGACTGCTCTACATGGATGGCGCGAATATGAACGCGCTGGTGGGCAAGGTGCGGCCGGGCGACTTCGGCGTCGACGTCATGCACCTCAACCTGCACAAGACGTTCTCGACGCCGCATGGCGGGGGCGGACCGGGTTCGGGCCCGGTTGCGGTGAAGCGAGCGCTTGAGCCCTTCCTGCCCACTCCGGTCGTAATTACAAAAAACGATGGCACACTGGGGTTCGACTACAACCGCCCGCAGTCCGTCGGGCGCGTGCGTTCCTTCTACGGAAATTTCGGGATGTTCGTGCGGGCGCTGGCCTACATCCTGGCGAATGGGCCAGACGGCCTGCGCCAAACCACCGAAGACGCCGTGCTCAACGCGAATTACATCCGCAAGGGGCTCGAGGGCGTATACGATCTGCCGTACTCCACGCCCTTCGATGCATGAGGTCGTGTTCAGCGATAAGGTGCAGGCGAAGAAGGGCGTGCGCACGATGGATATCGCGAAGCGCCTGATCGACTATGGCTTCCATCCCTACACGACGGCGTTTCCCCTCATCGTACCCGGCGCGCTCATGATCGAACCCACCGAGAGCGAGGACAAAGCGGAGATGGATTTATTTGTGGAGGCGATGAAGTCGATTGCCCAGGAAGTGGAAGAAGATCCGCAGACGGTGCTCGACGCGCCGCATACCACGCGTGTATCGCGCCTCGACGAAACCGGAGCCGCGCGAAAACCTATTCTTCGCTGGAAACCTCAAGGCTCTTAACCACGGAGGACACAGAGTGCCACCGAGGATTGCGACTCTCCAGGCTTTCTGACGCGCGCTCTGGAAATCCTCTGTGCTGCTCCGTGCCCTCTGTGGTAAATGCTTTGTACCTACTTCTTCTCTGTAAGCTCGATCGTCGCCCGCGTGCTTTCCCAATCCAAGTACATATGGCAACCGGTGCCCATTTCGTGGAATGAGATCGTGAAATTCTCCACTGCGCTTGGCGTCTTCGAAACGCTCATGTCGTAGCGGCCCAGATCTTCGCCCTGCGGATAGTCCGTTCCCCACTCCCCTGTCTTCTTGCTGATCACGAGCGACCACTTGTCCTCGCCCGGAACCGTGAACATGGTGTATTTTCCGGCGGGAACGTCCTTGCCGCCGATGGTGAGGTTCGCGTCAGTCACAAATGTGGTGGATTCGTTGGCGCCGGTGCGCCAGACCTGTCCGTAGGGGACCAGACCGCCGTAAATTTTGCGGCCTTTGGCACGGGGGCTGGAATAGTCCACTTTCACCGACTTGCCGTCGGCAAATTTGCATTGCGCATTGGCGGCGGGGCTGGGACGCGGTTTGTCGCCGCCGCCCATCTGCGCGGCTGACAGGGTCGAAAGGGCAAGAACAGTACACATCAGGAATGCGATACGTTTCTGCATGAGATCTCCTTTTGAGCAGTTAGCACTTGGCACTTCGCATTTGGCCATGCAACGGTTGACAAGCTTCGCAAATCCCCCGCCTTTAGACGTTCGAGATGAGATTGTGTGATCGCGAGGCTGGCATTGCCCGTAAGAGCCAAATGCCGGTGCCAAATGCTAAGTGTTGATTTTTGCCCGCCAATTATCCACTATCCGGCGCCCAAGCTACAATCGACCCCATGCCGGTATTCGATGACAAGCAGGAAGAACTCGAGCATTACGAGACCATGATGGGTGTTCCACGGGGCCGCCTGGCGGTGACGATGGACCTGGTCACGGATGCAATGGCGCTGGTAGGCCAGCACGGCGTGTATTGCCAGAGTCAGCGTTGGCCGGGGAAGCCGGTCATGGATATTCAGATGGTGATGAAGAGCCTGAGTGACGCGAAGGAACTGATTCAGAGTGTGATGGAGGAATTGAAGAAGAACTCGCTACACGAGAGGAAGTCCTGAAAGGCCTTCTTCGAACAAGCTAATACTTGTTCGTTTTGTCCGGCGTGTACGCTTCGCCGTACTTGTTTTTATGCTCGTCGTGAGCGGCCGACTCATGAATCGTCATCGTGCTTAGTGCGTTGTCGCCCGCAGTGACCTCGACTTCACGCGCCAAGGAATTCAGTTCTGCTTGCGTCGCAAGCTCATGCCAGATTTCAAGCCGGTACCGCCCAGCCGGCACGTTAGCGATCTGAAAGCTTCCATCCCGCGCACTCAGCGTGAAATGCGGAGTGGCCAAGGCCACGACTTCCGCGCTCATCTCCGGATGGATGTTGCAGAAAATGTAAGAAACGCCCATCTGAGTAAAGCGCACTTTGCGGACCGCCCCGCTCTCGTAGAGACCGAGGTCGAACGGTTTCCCGTGGTAGATGGAAAAAACGTCGTGGAAAAATGGGTCCTGGTTGGGGAACTCGATCACCGTTCCCACCGTGACCACCAACACATGCGGTTTGAAGCGTTTGTCCTTCTGCAGTAGGCGCACCGTCGGCCCTGGAGAAACTGTTTCTTTCGTTCGAACGTTGGTGAGCCACACTACGGTGTCTGCATTGCCGGCGTCGATCTTGGAGCTTTGCAGGATATTTATTTTGCCTCGGACGGTACCTTCCTGCGCGCTCAACAGGCTGCACAGGACGAGGATCAAGACTGGCAGGCCCGTTCGCGTTTTCAAAAGCGTACTCCCGCTGCAAGGTTCAGGTGGTCTCCGGTAGCGCGCTCCCCGAGCGCAGGGGCTGTGAGCAGGTGCCGGTACTCGACGGCGAATAGAAGGAATGAGTTCGGCTCGTAAATAAAGTTCAAGAAAGTGGTTCGGTTTTTCTTGAGGGCAGGAAAGCCGCCCGCGAAGGGAACCGGAAAGGCTCGAAGGTCGCGGCCGAAGTTCTCATCTTGCCCGAAAGCCGCGTTGATCTCGAAACGAGTGGCAGGTTTGACTTTCAACTGCGCCCAGCCACCAGCGGAGCGGAGAGGTTGAATGGCAGTGTGCGGTGGAGCGGGCTCGGGATAAACCACGCTTGTCCAAATGCCGCCGCCCAAACCTCCCACCGCTTGGCCGGTGTAGCCTTCACCAGAGATTTCCACGTGCTTGCCAAAAGGTACCTTTAGATCGGCGTTCACGGTCCAGCTATCGATCTGGTTGAAATCCTGGTAGCGTTGGCGTGCTCGATACCCCGCGAATCCTATGCTGAACGGGTAATGATCTGCGGACGAGCGATCGATAGCGATGCGGCCGGCCAGCGCAGGAACTCGAGTGGCTTCACCCGCAGTCGCAACGTTGCCTTGAAAGGGAGGCACTTCCTCGGTAAGGGGATCGAGTATTCCACCTTGCAAAACGAGAAATGAGCGAGGTCGGAGAGCAATCCGGTGCTCGACTTCAATCTGCGGAGTCCACACCCAGAGATTGCCCGACCATGACATCGCTGGTTCCAGCATGGTGGCGTAGGAAGTCGGCGACAAAGGCGAAAAGAACAGCGCGTCCTGGCCGATGTGAAGCGAAGTCTTTTGCCAGTCCAAATTGATCCCAGCCGTTCGCAAGCGAAGCAGACCTGCAGTGACACCATAGGCCGTTGTTGGACTTCCTCCGGCGAAATCAATGTCTACGTTGGCCGAAGTGCGCGCGCCGAAGATTTTTGGCCCGCTCGCGGAGATGCCCAAAATTGTCTGGCGCAGGGTCGCGCCGATGTTGCCGCCGGGCAAGCCGGGAGTCGTCGGGAAAGCAAGATTGGGTAGGTCTTGGATGTCCAGGGCCCCGCTGTTGCGGTACGCATTAAACAAAACCAGGCCCGACAACTTTACGGGATTTTTACTGGCGCTCTCGACCTTGTCCTGATGAAGTTCAGCAACCTTGGCTGCCAGGAAGCCGATATCCTGGTCGGCGCTTTCAACCGTAGGTTCTTCAGAAGTGGAGGCCTCTCCGGAAGCACTGGTCGCAGTTGTATGGCTTGTCTGCACTTGCGTGCGCAGTTCTTGCAGGCCCTGGCGCAATTCTTCAATCTGCCGGCGTGAGTCCGCAAGCTCAGAGCGCGTCTGCTGCAGTTCGCGCTTGATGCGCGCGAGTTCGTCGCTGCTGGCTGCGTCCTGGGCAGCGGCGCCCAACGCGAGGCACACCACAACGACGATTGATTGGAACGAAACCAACATAGGCCTGTTGCGATTGTGGTTACCGTTGAAAATTTGTGCAAGTTACCAGCGTGTACATCGCTGCTGAAGGGACGACTCGAATGGAGGGATCGAGACGGGCTTCCCTGGTTACTGGGAGACCTTTGGCCGAGGAACGGTGCAGAGCGTCATCGAGGAAGTGTAGAAAAAGACCTGAGACGCCATTGATAACGCCGTGTTGCGCTATTCCTAAGGTACCGGGAAATCTCCTAATGCGTGACCGCCAAAAATTACAACGTTTTCCTGATATCTGCCGCCAGGCGCGATCTTTTACCTTTTGCGGATGGAAATCTATGACATCGCCGATGAGATTCAGCGACTGTGCCGCAAGATTGTCGCCACCGACCACCCGGCGGACCTGGAACAGCAGTGCGCCTGCCTGCGCGCGCTGCTGCGCGAGCACACCCGGCTCACGCACGATCAGGCGGCGCGCGTTCTGGTACAGGTACTCGATACGGAGCACCGCCTCAAGCACGCCAGCTAAAGTTAAATTTCACATGCAATTGCGGTCCGGCTAGAACCGAAGCTAGCTCACCCGGCTACTTGCGCGCTTTTCGTCCCGCCGGTGGCTTGGCTCCATCCGACGCCTTGCTCCACACATAAAAATTCTTTTGGTCCGAGTACGTCACCAGCGAGAGGCCGCGCCCCTTGGCAGAGCGTGAAACTGCCGAGCGCAAGTTGGCGAGCGAAACTTTGCCAATGCTCTCGAGCGGCACTACCAGCGCCGAGCCGGCAGGAAGGTCTTCCAAATTCTTAAGAATACCGGTGAGAAGTTCGTGGTGCTTGCCTCTCCGGCCCACGCGCAAGTCAGAGACGCGCACCGTTTCATAAGTTACGTCGCGCTTTTCTCGAGGCCTCATCTGTTTACCCATCCGCAACAGGATCATAGCACATGTTTAGTAATGTCATCAATACTGCATAGTTTAAACATTATAAACATGCGTTTAATCTGTGTTACAGATGATAAATATTGACAAGTAGCTGTGTGTTTAATAATATTTTAACGCATCGTTAATGAGTTGATCGTACGTGGGGAAACCGTATGACTGGGAAGGATATCAAGCTCGAACTGGCCGTTCCGGATACGAACAGCAGAGGAACCTGGCGGGATCTGGCCCACTCCATCGAGAAGGAAACTGATCCGGCGAAGGTGATCGAGTTGGCGCGCCAACTGGTTGCGAAACTCGATGAGGAAGGCTTTGGCGGGAAGTTGTAGCACGGGATAGGAAAGACCGCACGTCCGTTACGCGCCGGCCTTCGATGTGCGGATGTGACCGTGGTGCTTCGCCGCGAATGCGGCTTACGGCGCCAGAGTCACCATAATCACCGCGTGTGGGGCCACTGGCGCAGAAAATCTGCCGGCTGATTTCCCCAGATCCTTTTTCTGCCACAGGTCGCGTACCGAGACAGACAGCGACTCCGGATAATCCAGATCCGTCCACTTGGCAGTGATTTGCTTTTCACTCTCTCCCCGATTAAAGAGGATCACAGCGCGCCTTCCGCCGGACAGCGGTTTCGACCATACTTCCAGATCGCCATCTTTCCACATGCGCCGGCCCTGGCGGCCGAGGGGATCCTGGTCAATCGCGATCACCTCCTTGTTGGTCAGGATGTCGTGAATCTCAGGCTTCATGTCGCGCAGGTCGTTGCCTGCAATCAGGGGGGCTGCGAGGAGTGCCCAGAAGCTGAAGTGGGAGCGGTACTCGGTGTCGGTCATGCCACCGTTGCCCACTTCGAGCATGTCAGGATCGTTCCAGTGTCCGGGACCGGCGTAGGAGTAAATCTCGTCTTCCGCGTCGAGGATGGCGGTCACGCCGAAGTTGCAGCAATTGCCGGGTTCCCATTCTTTTTTGCCGGAAAACCGGTCCTGGATGTCGCCCGTTGTCCGCCACAAGTTGCCGCCGACTTCTTTGCCCCATAGCCAGGGCTTCGCAGTGCCCCACTCGCAGATGCTGAGCACGATGGGCCGACCTGAGGCGTCGAGCGCGTTGCGCATGTTCGCGTAGGAGGCGCGCGCGTCTTGCGTGGTGGTGTTGCACCAGTCGTATTTCAGGTAGTCCACTCCCCAGGAAGCGTATTTGAGGGCGTCCTGATACTCGTGGCCGAGTCCACCCGGACGCCCGGCACAGGTTTTCGATCCGGCGTCGGAATAAATTCCGAACTTCAACCCCAGCGAGTGCACGTAGTCGGCGAGCGCCTTGATGCCGGAAGGGAATCGCTGCGGGTCAGCGACGATGTTTCCGTCTTTGTCGCGGGATACCTGCCAGCAGTCGTCGATCACGACGTATTGGTAGCCGGCATCCTTCATGCCGGACTTGACCATGGCGTCGGCCATGCCCTTGATCATGTCTTCGCTGACGTTGCAGCCGAATTTGTTCCAACTGTTCCAGCCCATTGGTGGGGTGAGGGCGAGATTGGCGGATGGAGAAGGTTTGTCCTGCGCGAAAAGGAGTGAGCCGCCGAACGAAAGGATTGCGAGGAAACAGCAACGCGCGATTGGTCTCATGGGATTTGTGCGCATAGTTGTATCAAAGGAAGGAGGCGGAAGAAAGGATGCGGCGAGAAGGAGGGCCAAACTTCCCGAGCTTGTCGGTGGAGCGACGGGCGTCCCCGCCCGTCGGCCCGCCGCTTCGAGGCGCTCAAGGTTGTGTTGGTTAACTCTGTGTCTCTGTGGTGAACCGACCTAAGCCAGCCAGTACTTCCCAACCTCAATTGCCCGCTTTGCGATCACTTGCCGCAGGTCGATAGTGTTAAAAGGCTCATACTTCGCCAGGCGGCGCAAAATCGCAAGCTGCGTGCGCAGCATGTCACCTTCCGCAACATTCGCGATGATTCGCTTGGCGGCTGACTCGACCTTCTCCATCGCCTGCGTCAGGTAGACGCGCGTCATGGCGATGGCGAGTTCAGCGTTCTTCTCGCCCTTCGCCTCGACCAGCTTCTGCGTGCGCAACACGGCCGATTCCATCGCGTAGGTTTCAATCGTCATGTCGGCGATGGCGCCCATCACTTCCTGCTGATCCTGGATGGCCTGCATGTATTTCTGTGTGGCTGATCCCGCCGCGAACAGTCCGAGCTTTTTAGCCTGCGCGACCAGTTTGCGCTCGTCGACGAGGGGGCCTTCGATCTCGTCGCCCGTGCTGGGTCCGGAGAGCACTTCGTCCATCAGCTTCTTGATTGCCGGCATTAGTGGGAGCTGCCCGCTCATGGCGCGCTTCAGCAGGAAGCCTGTGATGATGAGCCGGTTGATTTCGTTGGTGCCTTCGAAGATGCGGTTGATGCGGGCGTCGCGATAGGCGCGCTCCGCCGGGTACTCCTCGACGAAGCCGTAGCCGGCATAGATCTGCATGGTCTCGTCGACCACGTAATCGATCATTTCCGAGCCCCAGACCTTGATGATGGAGCACTCGACGGCGTATTCCTCGATGGCTTTGCGGGTATCCTTCATCGCGTCGGCAGAAGACTTGTCGACTTCATTGAGGGCGGCATCCATCATGCCCACCGTGCGGTAGACCAGCGATTCGCCCACGTAAATCAGCGCCGCCATGTTCGCGATTTTTTCGCGGATCAGGCCGAAGTCAGCGATGACTTTGTTGAAGGCCTTGCGCTGCTTGGCGTAGCCGATGGCGTTTTCAAGCGACACGCGCGCCCCGCCCACGCACATCGCGCCCAACTTAAAGCGACCGATGTTCAGGATGTTGAAGGCAATGACGTGCCCTTTGCCGATCTCGCCCAGAAGATTTTCGACCGGCACCTTGCAGTCGTTCAGGATGATGGGGCAGGTGGACGATCCGCGGATGCCCATCTTGTGTTCTTCGGCACCCACCGAGAAGCCGGGGTATCCGCGCTCGACCAGGAATGCTGAGAACTTCTCGCCGTCGATTTTTGCAAACACGGTGAACAGGTCGGCGAATCCCGCGTTGGTGATCCACATCTTCTCGCCGTTCAGGATGTAGTGCTTCCCGTCTTTCGATAGCTCGGCCCGTGCGCGGCAGTTCATGGCGTCGGACCCGGAGGTCGATTCCGAAAGCGCGTAAGCGCCGACCGTTTCGCCCGAAGCGAGCTTGGGCAGATATTTTTTCTTCTGTTCCTCGGTGCCGAAGTAAACGATCGGCAGTGTGCCGATGCCCGAGTGTCCGCCCCATGTAGTGGCAAAGCCCGCGTACTTGGCGATGTGGTCAGCAATGACCGCCGCTGTCACCTTATCCATTTCGAGGCCGCCGTAGGCCTCGGGAATTTCAACGCCCGACAGTCCCAGGTCGCCGGCCTTCTTCAGCAGGTCGCGCGTGACCTGAAACTCCTTGTGCTCGATGCGTTCGACATTGGGTAGAATTTCGTTGACCGCGAATTCTTCCGTGGTCTGGCCAATGAGCTGATGCTGCTCGGTAAAGTCTTCCGGCGTGAATACTTCCGAAGTCTGGCGTTCTTCCAGCAGGAAGGACCCACCGGAGATTTTGGACTTGGGCATTGCCGTGGTTGCCATTCAGAAAACCCCTTTTCTACGTCCCGCAGTCTCCACGATATACGCGTTCGCTTGCAGGCGGCGCAAGTACCGCTGGTGCTTCGATTTGGGATACTTTCGTTTCCCGCTTCCGTTGTCGATCCGGAAAGAAAAAGAAAATGGTACTCACTTCTGGGGGATTCGGCCAGCGACTCGCCGGACGTCTGCCGCAAGAAGCGTCGGAAAGGAACAACTAAGAAATTCGTAGATGACCGTGAAACGCTTTCCGTGCGAGCCGCGTCTAAGCAATAAGGCCTTTATCACCTGCCACATATCTATCGGGATGTGCCAAACAGGTATAATTTAGCGGGTCTCGAGATTCCCGGAGGAAGTAAACATTATGGAACCGCGCGCAAGCGCTTTTTGGGTGGATTTGAAGGCCAAACGCTGGCTCTACACCCTCAGTATCCTCGCCACACTCGCTGTCGGCATTCTGATTGGCTCGGTGGTTTCTTACGGAGTGAAGGGCAAGGAAGGGCAACAGTCCTCCGACGCCAAGCCGTTGAGCGTGCCCGCTCCGCAGCAGCTTTCGAATACCTTTTCTCAGATTGCCAAGACGCTGGAGCCGGCCGTCGTCAACATTAATACCGAATCGACAATCAAGAATCCGCACCGGCAGCGCCGGGGCGCGCGTCCGGGGCCGGGCGATGAAGACAACGATCCCAACGGCGGCGGTGGAGGCAGCCCGTTCGACGATTTCTTTGACCGCTTCTTCGGCGGCCCAGGCGGACAGGGTGGACCGGGCGGCGGGGACATCAAGGAGCGCTCGCTGGGCTCCGGCGTTCTGGTCGACCCCAAGGGATACATCGTCACCAACCGTCACGTGATTGAGAAAGCGGACCGCATCCGCGTGCGCTTGCAGGATGATCCGCCGGGCGTGCAGCACGACGCGAAGGTGGTGGGTTCCGATCAGGAAACTGACCTCGCTGTCATTCGAATCGAGCCTGACAAATCCGACAAGGGGTTCCCGACTGCCAAGATTGGCAACTCCGACAGCATGCAGGTGGGCGATTGGGTTCTGGCCATCGGGAGTCCCTTTGGGCTGCAGGCCACAGTGACCGCCGGCATCGTTTCGGCCAAGGGTCGCAACATCGTTCCGGGCCGGCAATTTCAGTCATTCGTGCAGACCGACGCCGCGATTAACCCCGGCAACTCCGGCGGTCCGCTGGTGAACATGGCGGGAGAAGTTATCGGCATCAACACCGCGATTCTGACGGAAACGAACGCGTACGCGGGCGTCGGCTTTGCCATGCCTTCGAACACCGTCGTAACGGTCTACAACCAGATCATCGGGCCCGAGCATAAAGTCACGCGCGGCTCCATCGGCGTGGAGTTTGCCGCGCAGCCCGTACCCGCCATTGCCCGTGTTTACGGCGTGCAGTCGGGCGTCACGATTTCCAACGTCGTTGCTGGAAGCCCGGCCGATACGGCTGGCCTGAAGGTTGGCGACACCATCACCGCAGTGGACGGCAAGGAAGTGAAGAACGGCGACGAACTGGTTGCCGACATTGCCGCCCGCAAGCCCGGCTCGAAGGCGAACCTGAGCTTCGTGCGCAACGGCAAGAAGGAGCAGACCTCGGTCACCATCGCCGACCGGTCTAAGCTCTTCGCCGCTCGCCTGGGTGAGGATCAGCAGGGCAGCGAGGAACAACAGCCCAAGGAAAGCAAGCTGGGCCTGAGTGTTCGTCCGCTGACCGCAGACCTGGCTGAACGTCTCGATGTCCCTGCCGGCAAGGGCGTGATCGTTCAGGATGTCAAAGCTGGCTCTTTCGCCGATGATATTGGCCTGAATCGCGGCGACGTGATTCTTGAAATCAACAAGCAGCTCGTCAATTCAGCCGACGACTTCACCAAGATTGAAGCGTCGTTGAAGAGCGGGCAGGACGTGGTGTTCCTGGTCCGGCCCAGAGGGGCAGGCAAGCAGGACGGCACCATCTTTATCGCGGGTACACTTCCGTAACCCGATCATTGTCCGACGGTCACTGGCACTGGCGTCCCGATTCAGGGATGATTTCCAGTGCCGGTACCGCCGGGCATATTCCTTGACAACGCTTCGCGGGGAGAGCTCATCCCATGGTTATCCGGGGTGACATCTGCCGTTGGGGCGAGACAGAGGCTTAGCGAATGGGACTTTCCGGGGCGTGGCTGAAGAGCAGAGTGGCTGCTTCGAGTGCTGCGCTGCTCGTGTGTTCCATGGCCTGGACGCAGGCGGTTGCGCTGCCAGACGCGTCCGCCGGCAAGACCACCACGACGGCAAACCACCCAGCCGCCAAGCTGAAATCCACTAAAACGAAACGTACGAAAACGTCAGCCTCAAGCAAGGGTAAGCGGTCGGGGAAGGGGGCCCATCGCGGGCAGCAGAAAATCGATCTCGAGCGCACGCACCAGATTCAGCAAGCACTGATCAAGCAGCATTACATGAGCGGCGAGCCTTCGGGCAAGTGGGACGCTTCCACCGAAGCCGCCCTGCGCAAATTCCAGGCCGACAACGGCTGGCAGAATAAGACGGTGCCCGACTCCCGTGCTCTGATCAAGCTGGGCCTGGGTCCGAATCACGATCATCTTCTCAATCCGGAAAGTGCGATGACGTCGACGCCGGAAACCTCCGCCACGTCCGAGGCTTCGACACCCGCGGCCAAGGGGCCAGCGGTGCCGGTCAGCCAGCCGCAGCGGTAGCGCGAAGTAGTTTCTCCCGAAAAATTTTCAGACCATCCAAGAACTTAGCGCTCGTGGAATCCCACCTTTGCGCGAAGGACGCGCAAAGATGGGGCACCCTTTGTTGTGGTCCTCGCCACAAGCTTTGTATGCGTTCAGCGGGACTACAGCCGCAGCCGCATCTCGTTGGTGGCCGAGAAGCCCATCGATTCGTAAAGACTTCGTCCTGAGGGACTGGCGTGCAGGATGATCGTGTCGACGCTGTTCTGCTTGCACCAGTCCAGCGCCGTCTGCATCAGCGCTCGGGCCAATCCGCGACGGCGGAAATTGGCGTTCGTGTAGACGTTGAGGATATTGCCGCGTCGGCCCCGTCCGATCATGTGTGGAGGCCAGTCCATCAGCCAGAGTCCCGTGCCGGCTGAGATCGTGCCGTCGGGAGCCGTGGCCAGCCACGCGAGGTAGTCCCCCGCATTTATGTGCTCCAACAACCAGACGCGAAATTTCTCTGACATGACACGCATCGCAGCTTCGTCGCTGTAACCCATGTCTTGAAACATCGCCCTCCGATGCTCGACCAGCGTTTCCAGGTCGGCGGTCGAGGCGCAGCGAATGGTGAAACCCTCCGGTAGAGACATAAGGTTGATATTTTAGACGCTGCCGAACTCGCGTCGATTCATGGGGCTGCCTCTAACCGGTGATCCCGTCACACCTTCTCGTGACGCCGCACACTTCGCCACCGGGGCGTCGCCGCTAGCATAGAAAAAGAAGTACCCGAAAGGATCGTATGCGACTTTTGAAAGTCATCACGGCATTCTTCGCGATCGTTCTTTGTATGTCCGGAGTCTTGGCAGCCAGAACAAACAAATACGGTGTGGCCGACGTGCGCAAGGTCACCCTGAGCGCTCCCACGCGTGTCGGCGACGTGTTGCTGCCCCAGGGGCAGTACGAAGTCCGTCACGTGATGGAAGCTGATAGTCACATCATGGTGTTCAAGCAGATCGGGGGCAAGTCGGCCGAAGCGCGAGTGAAGTGCAACCTAACTCCCCTCCAGCGGAAGGTGGATCACGACCAGGTGGTCTACACGCTCAATGCAGCCAACGAGAGAGTGCTCCAGACACTTCGCTTCAGCGGGGACACAGCGGAACACGTGTTCTAAAGCACCGTTCGGATGTGTTCAAGAAGGTGGGAGCCGCGGGCACACTTTTGCGACACCCGGACTCGCCTATCTGTTGAGGACGGGTTTCGGGGAGTAGGGAAGCGGCTGTCCGGAGAGAATCGCTCGCGGGTTTTCCTCGAGCAGGGCCTGCGCGACTTCCTCGCCCGCGATCTCGGCGGCCGCTGTCCTTGCTTCTGAAAGAATCGGCGTCCGGTGCTTGGTGTCATGAGCATCGGACGCGATCACGTGCACTGCCTCGCGCTCCAGAAGCCAGGTGGCCACGCGTGCGACCCGCTGTCCCCAAAAACCAGTCAGGGCGTTGGCTGTGATCTGCACCGCGCAGCCCAACTCCACAAACTCGATCACGCGCTGCGGGGTTTGCCGCAGAATCGCGTTGCGCTCCGGGTGCGTGATGACAGGGGTTAATCCGAGATCGCCCAGCCGCAAGAACCAGTCTCCAATCAGAGAGGGAATGCTGTAGTCGCTCAGCTCCACCAGCAGGTAGCTGGCTCCGGCGACGGTGTAGAGATGCGGCTGCGCCAGCAGGCTTTGCAGGTTGTCGTAGGAGAGATGGAAGTCGCAGCCCAGGCTGAGTTGCGGCGCGCTGCCGACCATTCCCTGCAGGCGCTGAACGCAACCGGTCAGGTATTCGTGATCGTAGTGGTAGCGATCGTTGGAGTGGGGCGTCGCCACCATGTGGGTGACGCCGTCGGCCGCCGCTATCCGGCACATCTCGGCCGACACTTCCCAGGACTTAGGTCCGTCATCAACCTCGGGCAGGATATGGCTGTGAATGTCAATCACGCGGCGCGTCCCAACAGTCTAACTATTTGAGTGTAAACAGATTCGGCGGGAAAGACTACGGGTTGCCGAAACAGGCCAGCGCCGTTTCTGGGAAACCGCCATTCGCGTGGGCGGTGAGGCGTGACCCGGCTCACAGCTTCATTGGCCGGAATGTGCGATGAAAGAGGCACTTCAAATTCTTGCGAGGTGGCTTATGAACGACAGCCTCTTCTTCGCAACTTTCGATCCCCTGTATATCAACGCTCCGGAAACCTGCAATCTATGCATCGCAGAGCCCCCGGCCTTTACCTACGAATATTGCATTGAACAGCACGATGGAAAGAGACACTACATCAAGGGCTATTGCTGCTCGAACTGTGCGGCAGGCTTGATGAGAAGATTGGCCGGCCGGGAAGCCCAGGAGTGGGCCGAGGAGGAGGCCGAACTCGAGGCAGAACAGGTGGACGTTACTGATCTGCAGAAACGGAGGCTGGCGACGTTTGGCAAAGCCGGCGCGCACTGAGGACTGAGCGCCCTCAGGGCTATCGGCAGAATTTCTGAATTTTGGGGGGCGGCGGTGTGGGAATTTCACTGAACTCGCCGTCCCACCCGGTGCATCCGTGAGCTGCGATGGAGCGGCTGACGGAGTCCTCTAACTTCCGCGCGTCTGTTTTGGCTTGATCGATCTGGTCTCGGGAGAGCACGCCCTCCAATTGTCCAAGGTCGTTCTGCGCCGCAGGATCTCCCTCGAGAGCAAGCAGAAACCAGGTGTAAGCCTTCACGCGGTCGCGATTGATTCCGCGACCTTCTTTCAGAGTCCAAGCATAGGAGTACTGCGCCTGCGGCAGGCCTTGCTCGGCGGCCATTCGAAACCAGTGCGGAGCCTGTGCGTAGTCGCGCGCGGACAACCGGCTTCCCAGAAGATAGGCGGCGAATGGATTTTTCTGATTTGCAGAAAGCGTCAGCCACTTCTGCGCCGCAGAGTCATCTCGCGGGAGCCCTGAAGCCACGACGTAGAGCCGTCCCAGAAGCCACTGCGCCAACCTGTCCCCTGCATCCGCCGCTTTGCGGTACCAATCCGCGGCCTGCGACGGATCTCTCACCACGATCAGTCCAGTGTCATAGAGGTAGCCGAGCACCACTTGCGCCGGGCCGTAATTCTTCTGCGCAGACCGGCGAAAGTAATCCACCGCGGCGAGGTCGTTGCGAGTTCCCGCCGAACCCGACAAGGCGTTCATGCCGGCGTCGAATAGCTGTTCCGGCGTGCCATTCAGCGGCGGACCTTGGGCAAGCGCCGTTGTGAGAGAAACGATCAGAAGGGCAAAGCAGAGGGATAACGAACGCACCAAATACATCTCCTTACAGGCTTTGTTGCGATTGCGTGTTGAATTTTCTCGGTGCGGAAAATCTATTTGTAACGCGTCTTCATGAAGTCCGCGATTCCGGCGTAGGCCGTGGTTAGGGTCTGCTCGTCGGGCAGGAACACGATCCGGAAATGCTTCGTGCCTGCCTTCTGGCCGAAGCCCGAGCCGTGCACGACCAGCACGTGCTTTTGCACGAGCAATTCCTTAACGAACACGTCGTCGCCCTCGGGAATGTCGAGACGCGGGAAGGCGTAGAAGGCTCCCTTGGGCGAAACGCAGCTGACGCGCTTGGTGGAACTGCACCACTTCATGGTGAGGTCGCGGCGCGAGCGGAGCTTGGTTAACACTTCTTGCAAGTGATCCTGCGGCCCCTCGAGCGCGGCCTTGATCGCGTACTGCTCAGGATGGTTCGCGCACAGGCGCGAGCGCAGCAGGCGCCCGATGCCTTCAACGTACGGCTTCACCGCCGCCGCATCGCCGCTCACGATCCCCCAACCGATGCGCCAGCCCGGCGCCAGGTAGTTTTTCGAGAGTCCGCCAAACGTGACGATGGGCACGTCGGGAGCGACGGAGGCGAGGGATATTTGCGCGTCGTCGTCGAGGAGGAGCTTGTCGTAAATCTCGTCGGCGAAGATGACGAGGTTGTTGCGGCGCGCCAATTCGGCGACGGCTTCCAGCATGCGGCGCGAACACACGGCACCCGTCGGATTGTTGGGATTGATCAGCACAATGCCGCGCGTGCGCGGTCCGATCTTCTTGTGCACGTCAATCAAGTCGGGCTGCCATCCGTCGTCCTCGTTGAGCGCGTACGTATTCAGTTCGATGCCAAGCTTCGCCAGCACGGCTGAGTACAGCGGATAATCGGGGCTCGGGGTCAGCAGGTTGTCGCCCGGATTCAACAGCGCGCTCAGGCAGATGTCGACGGTTTCGCTCACGCCCGAAGTGACGAATGCATCCTGCACGGTCGTCATCCCTTTGCGTTCCGCTTCCCCGCGAATCGCGTCGAGTGCTTCCTTGATCCCCGGCGACGGCGCGTAGCCGTTCTTGCCGTCCTTCATCGCCTTGTACACGGCTTCGATCAGGTGGGAGGGCGTCTGGAAGTCGAAATTGATCGGGTCCCCGATGTTCAGCGGCAGGATCTTGTGGCCCTTCTTGGCAACTTCATCGGCCACGCAGGCAAGATCGCGAATGGCGTAGCGGACATTCTCCAAACGCTGGGCAGCGGCAACTTCCCGTACTTGAGTGGCTGGCATTTCAACTCCGGATCGGACCAGTGCTTCGTACAACAAAACGAAAAGCTTAACCGCAAAGAGCGCTAAGCACTACCGCAAAGAACGCAAAGAAAATCTCAGTGCTTCTCCGCTTCGCAGCGGTCGTCGATTCAATCGTTACTTTGCGAGCTTTGCGCAAACTTTGCGCACTTTGCGGTTTAAGGGTTCTGAAGACGAGCGACTGACAACCAACGACTAATCTACTCGATCGATCTGCGCCTTCTGCAGTTTGTCGGAGTAGTCGATGTACACCGACTTCCACTCACTGTAGAAGTCGATCGCGCCAATGCCACCTTCGCGATGGCCGTTGCCGGTCGCCTTGGTGCCGCCGAACGGCAGGTGCACTTCGGCTCCGATGGTCGGCGCATTGATGTAGGTGATGCCGGCGTACAGGTCGCGCATTGCGGTGAAGGCGCGGTTGACGTCCTTCGTGTACAGCGCCGACGACAACCCGTACTCCACGCCGTTCGCGATCTCGATCGCATCCTCCAGCCCGTCGCACGGAATAATCGAAACCACCGGCCCGAAGATTTCTTCCTGTGCGATGCGCATCTTCCGATCCACATCGACGAACACCGTCGGTTCCATGAAGAAGCCGTACTGGTAAGCGCCCTTGTCGAGGCGGTTACCGCCGCATACGAGCTTCGCGCCCTCGTCCTTGCCAATGTCGACGTAGCTGAGGTCGGTCTTCAATTGTGCTTCGTTGACGGCCGGGCCCATGTCGATCGACTCGTCCAAGCCGTTGCCAACTTTGAGAGCCTTGGCGCGGGAGACATAACGATCCACGAACTCCCGGTACACACCTTTCTGCACGATGATGCGGCTGGTGGCCGTGCAGCGCTGCCCGGTTGTGCCAAAGGCGCCCCACAGGCCGCCTTCGATGGCGAGATCCAGATTCGCGTCGTCGAGCACGATCATCGGATTCTTGCCGCCCAGTTCGAGCGAGCAGTGTTTGAAGCTCTTGGCAGCTGTGGTTCCGACGGTGCGGCCGACGGCAGTCGATCCGGTCAGTGAGATGGCGCGCACGTCCGGATGCTCGGTAAGTGGCGCGCCGACGCTCGATCCGAATCCGGCCACCACGTTGATCACTCCCTTGGGCACTCCGGCATCGACCAGCGTACGCACCAGATTGAAGGTAGAGAGCGGTGTATCCTGTGCTGGCTTGATCACGCAGGTGTTCCCGCAGACGATCGCGGGCAGAAGCTTCCACGAAGGGATCGCCATGGGAAAATTCCAGGGTGTGATCATACCGCAGACGCCGATGGGTTGCCGCACGGCCATGGCGAACTTGTTGGGCAGCTCAGAAGGCGTGGTGGGCCCAAACAGACGGCGGCCTTCGCCAGCCATGTAGTAGGCCGTGTCGATGGCTTCCTGGGTATCGCCCCGCGTTTCCTTGATGACCTTGCCCATCTCGCGGGTCATGTCGCGTGAGTATTCTTCCTTGCGCTCGGCGAGCATTTCGGCGGCGCGGAAGACGATCTCCGCGCGGCGTGGGGCTGGAACCAGGCGCCAGCGCTCGAAAGCGCGCTTCGCGGCTTCGACCGCGGCGTTGACATCATCTTTGCCGGACTTCTGGAAAATGGCGACCACTTCGCGCGTGTCGGCGGGATTGCGGTCTTCGAAGGTTTCTCCGGTCGAGGACGCTACCCACTCGCCGTCGATGAAGTTCTTGAGAACTTTGGTATTCCCGCTAGCCATTAGTTCGGGGCTGGTTACAGTATCGGTCGCCATGATGCCTCCTATCAATCCACCCAAACCATCTATGCTACAGGCCCGGCTTGCGAGTGGGCAAGGGACACCGCCCGAACCGCGTCTATGAACAATGCTGGGTAGTTGATGTTGCCTCGCCTACTTGATCAGGCGCATGACGACCACGGTGGCGTAGCGTTCCAGGGCAGGGTAGCGCTTCGAGAGGAGATAGTCCGTCATCCCCAGCGACTGTGTCATCGACGGCAGCACCATGTTTACCAGCGGGACGATGGGCAGACGGAAAAAGCGCTTGCCTTCGACTTGAAAGGGCGCCGTCATCGTGGCCAGTTCGTGTTCGGTCAACGGATGCTCGTAGTCGGAAACCTCTTCTTTGGCGGGCAGAAGTTTTCGTAGATGAGTGTAGGTAGACGAAAAGCGGATCGGTTCCTTGAGGATGATCCGGCCGCCCGGGACAAGCACTCGCTGCATCTCTTCGCGAACGCGCGCGATCTCCAGGTGGTGAATCAGAGACATGCAATAGATCACGTCGACAGATGCGTGTGGAAGACCTGTGTCGTAGGCGGACCCTACCTGCAATTCGGATTGCAATTGTGCGTCATCCAGTCGCTTTCGCGCGAGCCGGATCAAGTCAGGAGAGATGTCAATGCCGATGGTGCGCGCTCCGCGCTTGATCAGGGGAACAAGGTTGCTGCCCGTCCCACAACCCAGGTCAAGCACAGTCTTGCCGTTCACGTCTCCCAGAAGATGAAACGCGTATTCCAGCGCGAACGGAGTGGTGGGCGGCGGCGCCAGATAACGCGCGACCTGCGTAGGGTCGACTGGTTTGCGTACCGTGTTTTGCGCCTCGACGGAACTACGCTCGACTTAAGCTTGAGCACGCAGTGATAACCGAGAGTCCTCCATGAGCAGCCTCCGAAACCGGAGTAGGGGCCGAGAGAACCAACTGCAGGGGGCGGGATCATATCGCAGCTCTCACGCAGCGCAACGAAAAAATCGGCGCGACTCTTATTCGCAAACATCGCCGAAATATCGGCACACGATGCGTTCTTGGATTGAGTCGAAGCGCGAATGCTGCCTCCCAGTTGTGATCGAAAAAGAGCTTCGCGCTGAGAGACTGCAGTTGAGGTCATGAACGTGGAACGGGTGAGAACGCAACCTCAGGGCGCGCGAACTTGGAATCGCAAACTCAGAACTGAAATCAGGGAACCGCCGGCCAAATCCTTCCCATCGCTCAGCGGGTGTTGGCGGCAACCCGCGAATGGCTTGTTCCTAACCACTGAGCAGTGACCGCTGACACCGTTTTTGCACGACCGGACATGTTCTAACGGACCTGAACCCAGCTTGTTACCCCGTTCTGACCACGGAAAGCTTGTGGTACTGTTGGAATTACCCCATATTCTCTAGGTTTGGCTGGTTTTCATTGGCCTCCGTGTCATCGTCGAAACGCAAACCGGGCGTCTACATAGCATGGAAGACGGTCACCTACCGCAGCGTGTTGCTGATCGTGCTGGTGGTGGCGCTCGTTTTCGGGGTGGCGATGCATTTCGCTTTTCCCCAGTTCACCGACAACACGGTTAAAGCCGCCGGAAGCCTGACCACCAACATGCTGGAGCGGATTGCCGGAATGGCGCCGCCGCCCGAGAAGTCGTCCGCAGGCACCGAGAAGCAGGCGAGGTTCACCGCCATTGAGGGTGGGGTCAAGATCAAGAAGTCGAGCAGCAATACCTGGATCAATGCCGACTACAACATACCGCTCGAAAAAGGGGATGTGGTCCAGACCGGCTCGGAGGGTATGGCTAAGGTGGTCTTCAACGACGGTACGAACTACACCGTCAAACAAGATTCTCTGATCGTGATTGAAGAAAACTCGGCAAACGACCAGCAGCAGACTCATGTGGCCGTGGCGGTGACGTCGGGAACGGTGGACTTGTCGACTGCCACTTACAGCCAGGGATCGAGGTCTCAGGTCATCGTGGCCGGGGCGACGGCTTCGTTGGCCCCGGAAAGCGCGGCGATGGTGCGCAACGATCCGAAAAGCGATCAGCACGAAATTCTCGTGAAGAAGGGCAGCGGCGACGTATCGCGCAACGGCGAGACCGTCCGCCTTGCCGATTGGGAGCGCGCCACCTTCAGGGCCAAGTCAGAGAAGATGGCGAAGATAAAGGAGATCGGGCCGCCAACTCCGATTTCGCCTGCGAACATGATTCCGCTTTTCCTCTCGGCGGGCACGCAAACGAAGGATGTGCAGTTTACCTGGACGGCCATGTCGAACGCGGCGGGTTACCGGCTGCGTATCTCGCAAAATCCCTACTTTTCGTCGACCATTGTCGACCGCCCAGTCAACGTGGCGGACGTGACGGTCACTGGCCTCGCGCCCGGAGCTTATTACTGGATGGTGCAGTCGCTCGACGCCAGCGGCAAGGTGTCGGTGGAGAGCGAAAAGAGCCGTTTCACGATCCTGCCTAAGGGCAAAGACGCGGTCGCAATCGATCTCGAAATCGAATTGAGCCAGCACGGGCACGTGATCGAGGTGACCGGCAAGACCGAGACCGGCGCGCGCGTCATGGTGAACGGGCGGGAAGTCACTTTTGTGACCAACGACGGCAGTTTTCATTACTTCACGCCCCCTTTGCCGGCGGGCGAGAGCACGATTACGGTCACGGCGCAGAACGCGCAGGGCGGCGTGAACACCAAGCAGCAGAAGGTCGTGATTCAGTAGCCCGTATTCACCGGGGTGCAAGACCTTTCGTGTGCGGCAGGGAATGGGAATATCCCATAGAATGAGCAAGTAACCCCCTGACCGGAAGTTTGAAACAGCAGCAACGGACAGGCAGTCGTCCGACTTGAGTGAGAGAGAAGTTAACCGTATGTCATCCAACGGATTCCATTCCAGCGCCGGGCGGTTCCACAATCTTCGGTCGCTGTTCAGCATTTTCTCCAGCGACCTGGCCATCGACCTCGGCACCGCGAACACACTGGTGTACGCGCGCGGCAAGGGCATCGTCGTCAACGAGCCTTCCATTGTGGCGATCAATAAGAACACTGCCGAAGTGGAAGCCGTCGGAAAAGAAGCGAAGGAGATGCTCGGCCGCACGCCGGGCAACATCGTCGCCATCAAGCCGATGAAGGACGGCGTGATCGCCGATTTCAAGGTCACGGAAAAGATGTTGAACTACTTCATCCAGAAGGCGCACAACCGCAAGATGCTAGTGCATCCACGCATCGTGATCGGCGTGCCTTCGGAAATTACGCAGGTGGAAAAGCGCGCGGTTATGGACTCGGCCTATCGCGCGAAGGCGAGCGAAGTCTACCTGGTCGAACAGGCAATGGTCGCCGCGATCGGCGCGGGATTGCCGATCACCGAACCCAGCGGCAATATGGTCGTCGATATCGGCGGCGGCACCACCGACATCGCAGTCATTTCTTTGAGCGGCATCGTCTACTCGCGTTCCGTGCGCATGGCTGGCAACCAGATGGACGAAGCCATCATGAATTATCTGAAACGGAAATATAACTTGCTGATCGGCGAGCGTACTGCTGAGCAGATCAAGATTGAGATTGGCAGCGCCTATCCACTCGACAAGCCGCTGACCATGGAAATCAAGGGCCGCAACCTGATTGAAGGCGTGCCCAAGACCATCACGGTCGACGACAGCGAAATCCGTGAAGCACTGAGCGAGTGCGTTTCGACCATCATGAACGCGGTGCGCGTAGCGCTGGAGCGTACGCCTCCCGAACTTTCTGCCGACATCAGCGACCGCGGCATTGTTCTGACGGGCGGAGGCGCCTTGTTGAAGAATCTTGATAAGCGCATCCGCGAAGAAACGGGCTTGCCCGTCTCGATTGCCGATGACCCGCTGTGCAGCGTGGTGCTAGGCACCGGCAAAATGCTCAGCGACTTCAAACTGTTGCGCAAGATTTCGATTGAGTAGAGCGCTGAGCTACGAGCTGCGAGCTGCGAGCAGGCTAGCGCGATATTCCTTCCTACGAATGACGCTCGGGGTTGGATCACTTCCGTTATCAGGTTCGCTGATGACTAGCGACTGACGACTGACGACTAGTAAAGAGAACTGCAGTTATGGAATCCGTCCTCGGCCGTTATAAGAACCTGATCGTCCTGGCCTGTGTGCTGGTGGCTCAAGTGCTGGGTCTGGCCGTCCAGGTCAAGCGCACCACCGATACGGAATCCTCCCGCCTGATCCGCATCTGGGCCGTCAATACGGTCACGCCGTTTGAGAAGGTCCTGCACTGGGTCCACTCCGGCAGCGGCAACCTGTGGCACAACTACTTTTACCTGCGCGGCGTGCGCGCCGAGAACCGCGAACTGAAAGCGGAAATCGAGCGCTTGCGTCTGGACCAGGTGCGCTTGAACGAAGACGCGGCCCAGGCACGCCGCCTGCAAGCTTTGCTGGCCTTTAAGGAACAGTTTATTTCGCAGACGCTGCCCGCCCAGGTGATCGGGTCGGGAGGCAGTGAGCAATCCCGCATCGTCTACATCGACAAAGGTCAACATGACGGGCTGAAGCCCGACATGGCGGTCATCACGGTGGATGGGATCGTCGGCAAAGTTCTGAAGGTGTTTGGCTCCACATCGCAAGTCCTGCTCATTGATGACCAGTCGAGCGGCGTGGGTGCGATTCTCGAGAAGAGCCGGCTGCAGGGAATTTTGCGCGGTACTTCCGCCGGTGAAGTCGTTCTCGAACGCATCATGACCGACAATGCCGTGCAGCCCGGCGAAGAAGTTCGCACCAGCGGCGGCGACCGTATCTTTCCCAAGGGACTACCGGTGGGGACGGTGACGAAGGTTGGAAATGGCGCGGACCTGTTTTTGAGCATCCGGGTTCGTCCGGCTGCGAACCTCAGCAAGCTGGAAGAAGTGCTGGTCGTAACCAAGCTGGTGGAGCAGGAGCCGACGCAACTGCAGACCGGGCCGGTGCGCGCCGCGGATATTCTGGCGCAGCGGCTGCCTTCAGTTCCGGATAAGCCTCCGGCCGACGTGGAAAAACCCAAGCAGGACGCGCCCGCGAAAGAGGCAGCCAATCCCGCGGGACCCGCTCCGGGCAAGACCAGCCCTCCGCCTCGCGCTGACGTAACGCCGAACCCGCGTTCAGATTCGATTACACCAATCTCTCCGAAGAACACAGGGGCGGCGCAGAGTGTTCTGCAGCCGGCAACCGCGCATGGACCTGCTCCGGCGCCCGTCAAAGTGGCCGATCCAATACAGCCGGCGACGCCCAAGAGCAAGCCCGCCGTACCACCGGCGCGCGCGACCGAGCCTCCCGCTCAGAACGGACCGCAGTAATGCCGATCACTTACACATCTGGGGAGCAGGTTGAGGTTTACCGGTTTAACTGGCTGATCACGCTGGGCGTGCCGGCAACTGCGCTTTTCCTGCAGGCCTGGCTGCCGCACCAGTTTCCGTCATTCGCCCTGCTGGATCTGCCGCTGCTTGTGACGATCTTTTTCGCGATCTCGCGGCGCAATCCGATTTCCGGATTGCTGACGGGCGGCGCCATTGGCGTCTTTCAGGACGCTCTCACCGGCCTGCCCATCGGACTCAACGGAATCGCCAAGACGCTGGTCGGCTACGCGGCATCGTCGCTGGGCGTGAAGATCGACGTCGAGAATGCGGGAGCGCGCCTGCTGGTGACGCTCGTCTTCTGTGTCGCGCACAAGATCATCTACTTTATGGTGGCCCGCGGCATGGTGAACCTGGCCATGCAATGGAACTGGCCGCACGAGTTGTGGTCCGCGTTTGTGAATGCGATCGTAGGCGTATTCATGTTCTACGCGCTAGACCGTTTCAAGCTCAGAACGTAACGAACAGTTCTCGGTTCTCAGTGGGAACCTTGAAGATGCTGAACTTAAGTGACACACGACAGAGTCAATGAGCCACGAATGCGGCGTTAGAATCGTGTATTCGATGAAACTGAGAACTGGGAACTGAGAACCGAGAACTGATGTTCGGTCGTGACGAAAAAGTATCGTCGATCCGCCTCACGGCGGTGCAGTACATCATCCTCATCATCTTCATGATCCTCGCCTACGGGCTGTGGCGTCTGCAGGTGATGCAGAGCGATTTCTACGCGCAGCTGGCCGAGAAAAATAGAATCCGCAACGTCCCCATCCTCGCCCCCCGCGGCAAGATCCTCGACCGTCAGGGCCGCGTCATCGTCGATAACTACCCGTCGTTCTCCGCGCTTCTGTTGCGCGATTCGACGCGCGACCTGAACGCCGACGCCGACGTCATCGCGCAAGGCCTCCATCTCGAGCCTAAGGAAGTTCGCGACCGCATCCGCAAGTTCACCTCGATGCCGCAGTACCAGCCGATCTTCCTGAAAGACGACATCACGCCCGACGAACTGGCCTTCATCGAGTCGCACAAGAACGAACTGCCGGAACTCGACACCATCATGGCCCACCGTCGCCTGTACCCGCGCAACGGATTCATGGCGCACCTGGTCGGCTACGTCGGTGAAGTCACCGAGACGATGCTGAACCAGCCCCAGTTCGAGTTCTATAACCCGGGCGACGTGGTCGGCGTCTCCGGCGTCGAGAAGCAGTACAACCAGATCCTCATGGGACAGAACGGATCCCGGCGCGCTCTGGTCGACAGCCGGGGCAAGGAAATGGGCCGGCTCGACGAAACGCCCGCTGTTCCCGGCAAGCAGCTCAAGCTGACCATCGACATCGATCTGCAGATTGCCGCCGAAGAGGCTCTGGCGGGGAAGAACGGTGCAATGGTGGCGATGGATCCCCGCAACGGCGAGATTCTCGCCATGGTCAGCCGCCCTACATTCGACCCGAACGACTTCGCCGTGCGCGTGTCGCGCGACGAGTGGAACAAGCTGGTCAATGATCCCGACAAGCCGCTGTTGAATAAAGCCATTCAGGCACAACTCGCTCCAGGCTCCACATTCAAGATCATTATGTCGGTCGCGGGATGGCAGGAAAACATCGCGCAGACGCTCAACGTGCATTGCACCGGCGGCGCGACGTTCTACGGTCGTCGGTTCGGCTGCTGGGTCAAGGGTGGGCACGGCCCAGTCGACTTCACCAAGGCCATCTATCAATCCTGCGACGTCTTCTTCTATACGCTCGCAGAAAAACTTGGTATCGATCGCATCGCCAAGTACGCCACCGCGCTCGGCCTCGGTCAGAAAACGGGAATCGACTTGCCGAATGAAGTCAGCGGCGTGATGCCCTCGGAAGAATGGAAAATCCGCAACTTCAAGCAGAAATGGTTCGCGGGTGAAACGATCTCGGTCGGTATCGGGCAAGGCGCCATCGCCACCACCCCAGTGCAACTGATCCGAGCGATCTCCGCCATCTCCATGGATGGCCGCATGGTTATTCCGCACGTGGTGAATCCCACGGAACTACCGCCCGGCGTCGTCGATGTCCAGCGCTACACGGAAGTCAAAACTGTTCCGATCGACAGCACGGGATACACCACCATCACCGACGCGATGGCGCGTGTTTTGTTACCCGAGGGAACGGCGCCCTCGGCGCACATCCCGGGCATCGACATAGCCGGCAAGACCGGTTCTGCCCAGATCGTCTCGCTCGCGCTGCGCGCGAAACACGAGAACGACGATAACTTTGCGCAGAACGGCTGGTTCGTCGGATTCACTCCGCGCCGCAATCCGGAAATTATCGTCTGCGTGTTGTTCGAAGGCGGCGAGCACGGAAAACTGGCCGCGCGTCTCGCGACCCAGGTGATCAAAGCGTACGTCGACAAGCAAAACCGTCAGCCCACGAAGATGGCGAAAGACGGCGCAAAGGTCGACGTGGGCGCCCTGTGGACCGCTCCCGACGAGGACGGAAAAGAAAACAACGGCATCGGCGCAGGCCACTTTGTGGTCGAAGCCTCAAAGAAGAAGCCGCCGCTCGCCGCGGCAGCACCGGGCTTGCAATGAATTGGCTGATAGCTGGTAGCTCATGGCTGGTAGCGAGCAAGAGAGCTTTTGCCACCGGCTACCAGCTACCAGCGACGAGCCAGCCGACGACTAAAGACTAATGTCCCGCTACGTCTCATACCGCGATTTCGACTGGCTGCTGATCATCTTCGTTCTGATGATCTGCGCCATCGGTGTCTTTGAAATCCAGAGCGCCACCGTGCACACAAAGTTCGCCGGTGCCCACATCAAGCAGCTCTACTGGATCGTCGGCGGCTTGATCGGCATGTTCCTGGTCAGCCTGCTCAACTACCAGGCGCTGCTCGAGCAGGTGCACTGGATGTACATCGGCGCCATCGCCTCGCTGATGTCGGTCATGATCTTCGGCCAGAAATATCTAGGCGCGCGCCGCTGGATCAAAATGCCCGGTGGCCAGCACTTCCAGCCCTCGGAATGGGTCAAGCTGATCCTGATTCTCGCCGTCGCCAAGTATTTCGCCGACATGCACCACCGCGACCTCTCCTGGTCGGATTTCATCAAGGCGGGAGCCATCGTGGGGATTCCCATGCTGATGGTGCTTGCGCAGCCCGATCTCGGTACAGCGCTGACGTACATGCCGATCGCGCTCATGGGACTTTTCCTCGGAGGTGTGCGCCTGAAGCAGGCGCTGATCGTCTTGATCATCGCGGGCTCCGTCATGCCCCTGGCCTGGCACAAGCTGAAGCCATATCAGAAAGACCGCCTCATCAGCTTTATGGAGCCGGAAGCCGACAAGCAGGGTTCCGGATACCAGGTCATTCAATCCAAAATCGCCGTGGGTTCGGGTGGCATTTGGGGAGGCACAGGTACTCAGACGCATCTTTCCTACCTGCCCGTGCCCCAAACCGACTTCATTTTCGCCGCTTTTTCGGAGGAACACGGCTTCGTAGGAGCTTTGGGGGTGCTCCTGCTATACTTCATAGTGCTGATGCGGTTGACGCAGAACGCTCAGACGGCGCCCGACCGCGCTGGAACGTTCGTGGTAATGGGTGTGGTGGCTGTGCTTAGCTTTCACATCCTGGTCAACGTCGGCATGGTGGTTGGCTTTATGCCGGTCACCGGAATACCCTTACCGCTGATGAGTTATGGCGGGTCTTCTGTCCTGTTTATGTTTTTAGCGCTGGGCATGGTCATGAATGTCCGCATGCGCCGTTTCGTGAACTGACGCAGGAAGGGCCCCGCAGCCAGATTGCAGTACCCGCGCGGAGGCGCGGCTAGAACAAGATTACGATCGCCCTCGCGTAAAGAGGGCACTCACCGGCCAGAAGAAGTGAAGGCCGGGCAGGATTGCAGCCCGCGCTGCCGGGCGGGAAACGGCCCCCTCCCCACTGAGGAGAGAGCGGTCACAACCCCGGGACGGCGCAACATTGCGATACGTGCATAAGATTCCTAAGCTTTCGCTGCGGATTCGCTTCTGGAGTGCTTTCCAGAAGGCTCGTCCACATGAGTGTGGACTCGTACCCATCGCGACGTTCGATCCTCCCCTGCTTGCCCTCGCTTCTGCCCCGGTGACCCTGCGGCCCTGAAAGTCCGCAGACCCCGGAGTAAGAATGAACAAAGAACTATTCGTCACTTCAACGCCCCACGAAACCAAAGTGGGCCTGGTTGAGGATGACCAGCTTGCCGAAATCTACCTCGAGCGCGAAAACGAATACACCCTGGCCGGCTCCATTTACAAAGGACGCGTGACCCGCGTACTTCCCGGCATGCAGTCCGCTTTCGTGGACATCGGCCTGGAACGCGACGCCTTCCTCTACGTTTCCGATTTCATGGAACTCGAGGAACAGGACGACGACTTGACCGATGTCGTTCCCACCAACCGTCCGCCGCTGCAGGAGAGCCGGCCGCAGCAGGAGTCGCGGCCGCAGCCACAACGCTCCGAAGTTTCGTCCTTGCCCCCATCCGAGAATGCTTCATACGTGATCGAATCGGAGCCGTTCGAAGAGGAGCAAGCCAGCGCTGCCTCGTCCGTGCCCGAACCCGGCAACAGCGACGCACAGCCCCGCGAGAGCTATTCTCGCGACAGCCAATCGCGTGACAGCCAGTCGCGCGACCGCGGAGGCTTCCGTGGCCGCCGCCGTCGTCGCGGTCGCCGCTTCGAAGAAGAACGTACCGACCGCCCTGAACGTAGCGACCGTCCTGATCGTGCGGCCAGCTCCGACCGTGGCGAGCGCTCGAGTCGTTCCGACTCCGGCGACGGCTACTCGGCCAGCTCGACGCCGCCTCGCACGCGCTCCCGAGGGGCTGACGATTACGGACCGCCTCCCGGATATCAGCCGATCATCCTGCCGGGCGAGTCGATTTCGAAGTATCGCGGCCGGGCTAGCCAGCCCGTCGCTGCCAACGCGACCAAGGAAACGGCTGCCGCTCCGCAAGGAGCATCCGGCGTTCCCGCGGGCTTTCCGGACGATGAGCCGCTGTTTGCGACCGGTCTCACCGAGCCGCTGCACGAACAGCATGGTGACGAGCATCGCGATGAGGCCGTTCACCAGGAGTGGGAGCGCGAGCACGCCCTGCAGGATCGCATGAATCTGACTGCGGCCTTCGCCAGCGAGCCGGTGGTCGAGCATGACGAAGTCGTCGAGGAAGTGATCGGCAGAGGCCGTGAGGCTGAGTCTGAGCCCGAAGCATTCGCCGCTGCTGCGTCCGTGGCTGAGCCGCCGACTTCCGTAGCACCCTATGACAGCCCTGCGGGCTCGGTCGAGGAGCAGGTCATCGACGAGGAAGAAGCCGACATTACGCACTACGTCGAAGAGCTGGAAGAAGACTCCGTTTTCGACGAGATGGAAGAAGAGACCAGCGCCGCCGCCGACTACCAGGCGCCGCGCAGCCTCGAAATCGCCGCTACCGGCGAGCCGCCTCTGCATGCAGCCAAGGAAAGCTTAGAAGCTCCGCACATCGGCGACGAAGGGTCGATCGCGGATGTGGAGGGTTTTGCTGCAGAAGGCGAGACGGAGAGCGAAGAGACGAAGAAGAGACTGAAGAAGACACAGAAGAAGCAGAAATCGAAGATGCGCAGGCCGAGGCCGAAGCATTGCTCGCTGCGGAGGCACTAGGCACCGGCACCGTCGATGCGCGGGCCGAAGTTCGCGCTCCCGCCGGGACCGCAGCCTACACGCAGCGCGCTCAGCGTCCAGCTTTCGATCGTCGTCGCGGACGCCGTGGTGGACGCCGCTTTCGCCAGGGAGGCGGTGGTGGCGGCAGCAACTCGCCTCGCCGCAACAATGCCCCGGTACCTCTCATCAGCGATCTCCTGAAAGAAGGTCAGGAAGTTCTGATCCAGATCGCGAAAGAACCGATCGGCAAGAAGGGCGCCCGCATTACCAGCCATATCGCTCTGCCTGGACGCTTCCTGGTCTACATGCCGACCGTGAACCACACCGGCGTGTCGCGGAAGATTTCTTCGGACGAAGAGCGCCAGCGCCTGAAGCGCATCATCATCAGCGAACGCGAAAACGGCCAGGGTGGATTCATCGTCCGCACGGCCGCGGCCGGAGCCTCGGAAGAAGATCTCCGTGCTGACATCCGCTTCCTGAAGAATCTGTGGCACGAGATCAAGACGCGCTCGGAAGAAGCCAAGGCTCCGGCGCTCATCTATCACGACCTCAATGTCGTAGAGCGGGTGCTGCGCGACCAGGTCACGTCTGACTTCTCAGCCATCTGGGTCGATACCGAGACGGAATACGAGCGCATCCTGCGCTTTGCCAACCGCTTCCAGCCCGCGCTGGTCCGGCGCGTGAAGCTCTATACCAAGGAAACGCCGCTGTTTGAGCAATTTGGATTGAAAGAGGAAATCGACAAAGCCCTCAAGTCGAAAGTCTGGCTGAAGAGCGGCGGCTACATCGTCATCAATCAGACCGAAGCGCTGGTCGCGATCGACATCAACACCGGCAAGTACGTTGGCAAAACGGCACGCCTCGAAGACACGATCGTCAAGACCAACGTCGATGCCATCAAAGAGATCGTGCGCCAGATTCGCCTGCGCGATTTGGGCGGCATCATCGTGATCGACTTCATCGATATGGATGAGCGCCGCAACCGCCAGAAAGTCATGCAGGCTCTCGAAGAAGAATTGCGCAACGATCGCGCGCCCTCAAAAGTCCTTCAGTTCAACGATTTCGGACTGGTGGCCATTACCCGCAAGCGCGTGAAGCAATCGCTCGAACGCACCATCGGATCGCCGTGCCCGCACTGCGAGTCCACCGGCTTCATCAAGTCGGTGACCACGGTGTGCAACGAGATCTACGTCGAAATGCGCAAGATGGCGAAGCACATCGAACGTCAGGACATCATGCTGCGCGTCAACCCCGAAGTCGGCAAGGCCCTGAAAGCGCAGAACGGCCGCTGGTTGACCGAGATGGAAGAGTTGACCAAGCGCACCATCATCGTGAAGTCCGACGGCACGCTGCACGAGGAGCAATTCGACATCAACTAACCGTGTGAGGCGGACACTCCTGTCCGCCTCAGCTCTAACATTACGATGGAGCGACGGGCGTCCCCGCCCGTCGGCCCGGGCGAAAGCCCGGCTTTTCTGTTTACCAGGCCTTCGCTGGCGTAGCGCCGGCGTCCGCCGGCAGTCCGGAGGGCGTCTCGCCCTCCACTCCGTTGCCCCGCACATAGCATTACGCCCGTAACTTGAGCATCGCTATTCACACTCACAGAATGGAACGAGGGCGCAGGTCGGTTCGCGCCTACCGTTCCGGCGACGAGGGGCGTAACATGCGTCGAGCTTCTCTTTTTCTACTGTTGTTTGTGGTCTCACTAACACCTTCGTGGGCGCAGGAAAAAGCTGCACCTTCCGCGAATCCGCAGAATTCCGCCAAAGCGACTGTCTTCGTGTACCGCTACAAACAGTTTGTCGGAGCGGCACTTGCTCCTTCGGTCTTTTGCGACGATGTGCAGCTAGCGCGCATGGAAAACGGCCGCTACTTTACGACCACCGTCGAGCCAGGCAAGCACATCTTCCGCTCGAACGATGAGCAGTCGGGGATCGTGCTGCTGGCCGCGGCGGGCCAGCAATATTTCATCCGCGTCGACATCGCTGCTGGGTTCATGAAAGGTCACGGACGGCTGCAGTTAATGGACGTTCAGCAGGGCACGTACGAACTCACTTCCGACAAACTGAAGCCGCTGGATGCAGGCAAGGTTATCGCCAAAGACAAAGTCTCCGTCGAGGTTGCCCACCCGCAGCCTCCGACGCAAGCTGTGCAGTCCGCGCCGGCTGCAGCTCCCGTCGCGAGCACACTCGCGCCGACCACCATAGTGCAGCAAACGCCCGCACCCGCAGCGCCGCCCGCGCCGCAGAACGTCTCGATAACCACGAACGCTGTCAGCCCCACCAGCATGACGAGCGATTCGACGTCGCTGGGGGACGCAGCCCGCCTGGCGCGGCAGAAGAAGCAGGCCCAGCAGAAGTAGCAGGGAAGAGGCGCACGGGCCGTCTTGCTGAACCAACTAGGGAGCGAGTGCTCTGGCGCTCGCTCTCTTTTTCTCAGGTAACGCCGTCTAATCTAGACGATGGCTCTCATCTCTCGCCGATTTTCCCTTCTGGCTGCGTTCTTGTCCGCAGCTTTGGCGCTCGCCCAACAACCGACGGCTGCCATCCTTCACGTCCACGTGATCCCCATGGACCGCGAGCGCGTCCTCGACGACCAGACAGTCCTAATCGAAAGTGGGAAAATCGCCGAGATCGGATCGTCTGCTACGGTCAAGGTTCCCGCCGGCGCAAAGAAAATCGATGCGACCGGCAAATACCTAATCCCCGGCCTCACCGATACTCACGTTCACCTCTACTCCACCATCGAGTTCCCGCTGTACCTGGCGAATGGCGTCACCACGGTCTTTAATCTCGACGGGCGCCCGGCGCACCTGCTCTGGCGAAAGCAGGTTGCGAGCGGCGAACTTCTCGGCCCGACCATCTTCACGGCCGGCCCCATCGTCGACCGCCCCCATACCCCCGAGGAAGCGGTGCGCCTGGTCGACGAGCAAGCCGATGCCGGCTATGACGCCCTCAAAGTCTTCAATCACGTTTCCAAAGAGGAATACCCCGAGCTCATCGCGGAAGCCAAGCGACGCAACTTACTGCTGATGGGCCACATCTCCCGCGACGCCGGTTTTGATCTCACCGTTCAATCCGGCCAGTCCATCGCGCACCTGGACGAATTTCTCTACACGTACTTTAACCCGCAACATGACGACAACAACGACCACATCGTTCTTGACGAAGCAAAGATTCCGGTCGTCGCAAAAGAGACGGCTCATTCGGGCATCTATGTCATTCCGACTCTGTCCACGTATGCAACGACGGTGCAGCAAGCTACGGATTTAGATGGTTTCCTGAAGAATCCAACTCTTCGATATCTGTCTCCGTGGGCTCTCGAGCAATTCGAACCCGCTGCCAACCAATTCAAGAACACCACCTCGGCGGAACAAGTTGGGCGAATGCGCTCCGCGCTGACGTTCCAGCGAAAACTCGTGAAGACGCTTTACGACGCAGGCGTGCCACTGATGGTGGGCACCGATGCGCCGGATGTCGGGCCCATGGCCGGTTTCGGCATCCACGACGAACTGCTGGAACTCGTGAACGATGGACTGACACCGTTTCAGGTGCTGCAGGCCGCCACTGTGATTCCCGCGCGTTATTTTCGGAAGTCGAGCGAGTTCGGCACGATCGAAACCGGCAAGCGCGCTGAGTTTGTGCTGCTCGAACAGAACCCGCTAACGAATATTGCGAACACCCGCGCCATTTCCGGTGTGATGCTCCGCGGCCAGTGGCTCTCGAAGGAAGAACTCAGCAAGCAGGTGGAGAAAATCCCCGCCGCTTACAAACGTGAACTGCAGCAGGTCGAGTCAGATATGGCCGGCAATCCCGTCGCAGCCGAGCAATATCTTGCGGACCACGACCCGCTGCGAACGCTGGCAACCGCCGCAATCGTCGATCTGTTCCGATCTCAGGGACCTGAGAAGTTTCACCAATTGGTCGGGAAGATGAGACAGGCGAATCCAAAGTCGAGGCTCGCTTCCGAGGCAGGCATCAATGCTCTCGGGTACAACTTTCTCGGCCAAAATCGATATCCCGACGCAATCGCCGTGCTGCGCATGAACACCGACGACTTCCCAAAGTCTCCCAACACCTACGACAGTTTGGCGGAAGCGCTATTCAAATCCGGCGACGTCGCACATGCGAGAGCAATGTACGCAAAAGCACTGAAGGTCGACCCCAAATACGTCAACGCCGAGTTTGCTCAGAAGTTTCTGGCTGAGCACACCCAAAAATAAACCTGATCGACTCAGACCTGGCTTTTGTCCGAACTAACCTGTCTCGCTTCCGGGCGTCTATTCCATCCAGGAGGGACGAAAACCGTGGACCGCAGAAGTTTTGTGAAACGTTCCGCACTACTGTTGGCAGCATCGGTGTGCTCGTCCCGGCTTGCTGCCTGGGCGAACCTCCCGCCGAAGCGAATCTTGGTCCTGGGAGGCACGTTTTTCTTGGGGCCAGCCGTGGTGGATGCCTTGGTCGCCGATGGCCACACCGTCACTCTCTTCAATCGCGGCGTGACTAATCCAGAACTCTTTCCGCATCTCGAAAAGCTGAGGGGCTTTCGCAGCCCGGATGCGAACGATCAAGATTTCACTGCACTCTCACACCGCCACTTCGATGTCATCGTAGATGTATGGCCGAACGACCCCGTGCTCGTGGCCTCGGCGGCGGAATTTCTGAAGGACCGAACGCAGCATTACCTGTTCGTCTCTTCCGTGGCTGCCTATGACTCGCACGAATTCGCAAAAGCCGACATTGTCGAGGACGCGCCCATGGAGCCGTGGAATGGCTCAGGCCGGCCCTACAATCGCAATAAGGCTGAGAGCGAGCGGCGCCTCCACCAGATTATTGGAGATCGCCTCACCATTGTGCGGCCGGGGCCTATCAAAGGCACTCGCGATACCACACCCGACCTCTTGACTTGGCTGTTGCGCGCGCAGCAGGGCGGGGAACACATTGCGCCGGGGGACGGCCACGATCCGGTCGAACTGGTCGACGTAAAAGACGTCGCGAGCTTCCTTGCCCTGGCGATCGCTCGCTCGCTCTATGGCACCTTTAACCTCACGGGCAAATCAATGAGCTTCCGGGAGTTTCTGGAAGCGTGTAAGAGCGCCACGCGTTCGGATGCTACTTTTGTTTGGATCCCGCAGCCGTTCCTGCATGAACACGGTCTCGAGACAGACCAAACGCTGCATACCTTTGCCGGGAATTTCCCCTTCTGGCGGCCCGACCCCGCCAACCAGGGACTTTATCGCGTGAGCAGCGACAAGGCTTTTAAAGCCGGTTGGAGAACGCGCCCCTTTGAAGACACCGCGTTCGATTGCTTGCACGACTTCTATTCCGCACAGGATGTCGACCGCCCCAACTTTTTGTCGGACGCAAAAGAGAAAGAGGTCCTAGCGGCATGGGCGCAAAAGGCGCCCGCGTAGGAACAACTGCACTCGACCTCCTCGGTGGAGCAAGGCTCAGTTGGTTTGGTCGCAGGCACGAAGGAAGAACGCCATCGTGATCCACTGGCTTTATTTGGGTTGACTCAGCTGAAGACTGACGACTAGCGTCTGACGACTGTTTAGCCAGCCAGCGCCTTCACTACACACTCAGCTCGCTCGCGCAATTTCCGCATCGACACCTGGACGGCTTCTGCAACCGACGGCTCGTCGTTTTGTACTTTCGCAACGACCTGCGACCCGGCATCGTAGGTTGTGCGTGCCACGTCGAGCAAGACTACGAGCGCGTCAGCGCGCAGCTTCCAAAGCGAGGTTGCTGGCTGGCAGCGCTTCAGTTCCTCAAGCTCGGTCTGAATTCGCGCGATGACAGCAACACTGCGCAACAGAGCGTGCCCCACGTCGGCCCGCAGGCTTTTCTCTTCAAGGTAGTCGGCGCAGTAGGCCTCGACTTCCGAGGGCGTCAGGTTGAGATTGAAGAACCTCATCGGAACCACCTGCCGGAATTTCGGATCGGCTACGCGCACGAAGATGCGAATCGATTCTTCAACTCTCGCCAGCTTCGCTTCCTCGAGTGAAAGCTGTTGGGCAGTGACCGGAAGAGCCACATGCTTGACCGGAACTGGCGCGGTACGCGGCTTTTCGCGTGCCATCTTGGCGGCCGCGGCAGCTCCACCAGAACGCCCGGGCGCCGACGCGCTGGCCGCCGTGCGGCGAATGCGCGGGCGCTTGTCGATTTCCTTCTTCAGCTTTGAGACACGGCGGAACTTGTCGAGCGCCTCGACGTAATCGATCTTCAGCAGTTCGCCTTCCTGCAGCGCTTGCACGTGCTCAACTGTCACGTCGACGCCGTCGATGTTGCTGAGAATGCTTCCGCCCAACTCTTCGACGGCTTTCGCGAAGCTCTTGATCTCGCCGATCGCGCAACCAAACAGCTCATCAAAGCGAATGCCGAATGCCACATTGTAGGGCGCGATTGTGGCCAAAACTCCGGGATGGTTGAAAGACTTTCCGAACGACTGCTTCAACTCGCGCACACGCGAGAGGATGCCCGAATCAATCAGAGCGTTGAAATTTACGAATCCTTGCGACAGCTCGCGCAACGGCTCGAACTCACGCAAAAGCTGTACGTGTTCTTCCGGCAACAGAGGCGCGTCAGAGTCGGCCAGAATCTCGATCAGAGCAATTTCAAAGGGCGAGAGCGGAAGGCTGCCGTCGAGGCCGTACCCCCGGCGCTCCCACTGCCCGGGAACGCGCGGATGGCGATACAGAAATGTCGCGACCAGATCGGTCTTGTCGCGGTCGGATTCCGTGAAGTCGCGCTTGCGCGTGTAGTAGCGCAGCAACGCTTCGGCGATTTCCGGGTCGGTGTCGGTGGTCAGGCCCTGGCGCACCATCGCCGGCGTGATCGCCATGTCGAGCAACTGCAGCCAGCGATGCATCTTGCCAAGAATTTCGCGCAAGTTGGTGCTGGCCTGGTGGATGGCTTCGTCCTCCAGACCGGGGTGTACCGGGAGATCGCCCTGCAGGTAATCGCGCAGCAGCTTCTGGTAGAAGCCGCTGACGTTGGCCAAGATCGACAGCTCCCATTTTGGGTCTTCGACCAAACTTCGCTCCGGGTAAGTCCGTGTGAATTCAACTCAACTAGCGGTAATTAAGGGTAACTGAGGTGGGCGAAAACGAAACCTTACTTCCGTGCCATGAACTTCCAAGGGAGAGGCGATTCGAGGAGTTGCGTCCATGAATCTTGGATGGAAAAGCTCAGTTGCGAAGAATCGCGCGGCATGGAATTCCGCGAAAAGGGATTTGCTTCGCAGGAATGCTTGAGAGCGTGCCGAGTAGGCATTTATTAATTAGTTATCGTTGGGGTATCCCCCCTCCCCCCGGCCTTTTGAACTCAACAGGTTACAAGCGAGACAAGCGCAAAATCTTTGATGAAAAAGGACTTATAGGCAAAATATTGATTCCAGTGGAGTTACGAGGCGAAATCTCGATTATTCGGCGCGGTTCTGACTGTGTGAACGGAGAAATTCTGGCGAGTTCTGGGAGCGTGCCGGGCTAGTCGAAAACCACGGTTTTTCGGTTGCCGTAGAGCAGCACGCGGTCGTCGATATGCCAGCGGACGGCCCGGGAAAGGACGACTTTTTCGAGGTCGCGACCCTTCTGGATGAGGTCTTCGACAGCGTCGCGGTGGGAGATGCGGACCACGTCCTGCTCGATAATGGGGCCGTCGTCGAGTACCTCGGTAACGTAGTGGCTGGTGGCGCCGATCAGCTTTACGCCGCGCTGGAAAGCCTGGTGATACGGTTTGGCGCCCACGAAGGCCGGCAGGAACGAGTGGTGAATGTTGATGACGCGGTGTGGAAAGGTGGCGACGAACTCTTCAGACAGCACCTGCATGTAGCGGGCAAGGACCGTGAAGTCCGCCTTGTGCTCGCGGATCAGGGCGATCTGCCGCTGTTCCGCTTCGCGCTTGTTTTCTTTCGTGACAGGAACAACTACGAACGGGATGCGGTAGAAGTCGGCGATGGGCTGATTGTCGGCGTGGTTGGAAATAATGAGGGGGATCTCGCAGTTCAATTCGCCGATCTTGTGGCGGTAGAGCAGGTCGACCAGGCAGTGATCGTATTTTGAAACCATGATCGCCATACGTTTGCGCTCGCCCGGCTGCGTCAGGCGCCATTCCATGCCGAACTTATCGGCAATCGGATCGAACTGTTCGGAGAATTTCCCGAGTGGCAAATCAAAACCATCTGGATCGAACTCCACGCGCATAAGGAACCATGCCGATTCGGCATCGGTGTGCTCGTCGGTGTGGAGGATGTTGCCGCCGTGCCGGAAGATGAAATCGGATACGGTAGCGACCAGTCCTTTCTGGTCGGGGCAACTGATGAGGAGAACGGCACTGGTTCGCATGGGTTATCGAATGTTCTTTACGGGAAATTGAGGGTTCGCGTCGTCTCTGACGGGGTTTTCATTGCATGCGCATTGTACTGAGCAGTGGGCGGGACGGGCAATCAGTTCGAAGGATCTGCGACCGGCACGGCGCCCCGAGCGCGGAGCTTTTTTGTTGAGGAGTTGATATCACTTCGGCAGCATCTTGACCCCACTCAATCGCAGAGTGCGCGATTGAAGTTGTGTGGGCCACCCGCCGCCAGATAGAGCGGGACAACTCACTTCGTTCGTGCGCTTCCTCCACCTGGCGCATCGGCCTGCAACCCTTCGAGAGGCTGCAGGACGAGCGTACATCCTGAGGTCTCGCACGTCACACTAGCTTTGCGCACGATTTTCACCGACGAGATCTCCGGGAATCTGACAGGGTATTCTTTCTCGCGGAGTAGGTCGGCAAGCTTGCGCATCTCGGGGGCCCCGTCGAGCCATTCCACTCGTTGTGGTTTGCTCGATGCTTCGAAGATAAGCGCGAACTGGGCAACTCCCGAGGAGGGTGCCCCGGCAAGCTTGATCGTTCGCATTTTTACCAATTCTGCGGTGGCATCCGTGATGAACTTGTCTGAATCCGCACCGGCCAGCTTCGCCAATCGCTCCCGCGATTGAGCAGCGTCCGCGCCTCCTGCCGCAAAGGCAAGAGCAAGCGCGTGGCGGACGCCTTGTGTTTGTCCTTCCTTCTCCAGAACGCGCGCCACGCGGTTTTGGACCGTACCCGATTGGCTAAGCAGCCAAGAGGACTGCAAAAATCCCAAAGCCTCCAGGTAGTCTCCTTGCAGGAACTTCGCCCAGCCGGTGCGAGCCCAGGCGAGTGCAACGAGGTCCATGGCGTGATATGCGGATGGTCCCGGATGATCAAACTCACCGGAGTCGAACTGGTCCCCAATGTCGTCGAGTGTCTTGCGTGCCTCTTGCCAGGCCTGGTTCGGATCGATGTCGTCGCGCAGGACCGAAGCATAGACGTCAGCCCCGGTGCCTAACGAAGATCCGGTTACGCTCTTGACCAGCGCCTCTGACTTCGTCGTTTCTCCAGCTTTCGCATAAAGTCTCGCGAGAGCTATCTTCACTTCAGGATCATCCGGCGGCAAAGAATCGGCGGCTTCTAGCTCTTTAATCGCCTCTGTATCCTGATTGTGTTCGGCTAACAGCAATCCCAGATTCTTCTGAGTCAACTTGTTGAATGGCGTGACCTCAAGTTGCCGCCGATAGGCAGCGACAGCGTCGTCGAACTTGCCCGTTTGCTGCAGTTCCCGGGCAAGATCCTGATTGGCGCTTTTATCGAAAGCATCGACCTCAATCTGCTTTCGGAAGGCACGAATCGCCTCATCGTGTTGTCCCAGAGAAGCATATGTTCGTCCAAGATCACCCCAAGCACCTTTCTGGGTTGGATCGGCGTCGAGAGAACGTTTCAATAAGTCGGTTGCGGCGCTGAAATCCTGCCGCTGCATTGCCGAAATGCCGGCCTTGCGTAATTCTTCCGGCGTGCCAGTCACTTTCGCAGCTTCCGCCATCGCGGTGGCGGAGGCCGGCCTGATGGTTGCGGTCAACACCTGCTGCACTTCGTTCCCGGTAGTATTTTCAAAAGACTCGTAGTCGCTGCGTCGCGAAGCGGGCAACTCGTTCACCTTCAGAATGAGTTTCTTCTCCGCTTCCAGGATATTTTTGTTGAGATCGTAAGAGACCGAGTAGGTGCCATAGTCACGGCTTATCAGTGCTCTGGGCACCCCCTGAATCGTGTAGTTCGAGGGGAACTGAATGCGTGCATGGTATAGCTCCTCCACCGTTGGCCCCACATTGAGCGGGTTCATCGGTTTCTTCCGATCCAAGGGCGGCACATGGTGCACTCGCATCGGAGGCAGGATGCGAAAACTCACTCCGGAATTCGGAACGATGAAGTAATTGTCCTTGTGGTAGTGATAGACAAGATGAAACGGTTTGCTCGTATCTTCGACGGAATCCAGATGGACGTCGGAGACGTCTCCCTCCAATCCCCACATGCTGGAAATGCGCTTCAACACATCGGTCCACTCTGCCTGGGAGAGATTGCGGAATGCTGCCCGCAGAGGTACGTCGCTATCGCCCTGGGCCGTGATCTCAACTGCTGAATCAAACGCGCCGGTCTGAGTAAACTTGCCATCCAGCTTGATCGAGAGCTCGTTCTTCACAGGGGAATTCGCCGGAGTCCGGTGCACGTCGCCCAATTTCCCGTCTGCAGCCAGGAGCGCCCGCTTGTTCCGGAGCTGATACAAAATCAGCCCATAGGGAGCGACTTCGGCGGTGGTATCAAGCCATGTCAAGTCGCTTCCCAGTTCGACCGCTGTAATCTCGTGATTGAATTGGGCAGGCGAAGGGATATCGGGATCCAGAGCCCGGTAGCTGCTAATGAGCACGGGATAGCTCTGAATTCCTTGCGCGCGCAGCAGTGCTTGCAGCAGCGTGTGCTTGTCCTTGCAATCACCAAAGCCGTTTTGCAGGACTTGCGAGGCGGCATGGGGCTGAAGCCGTCCCACACCAAACGAAAGGCTTACATAGCGGATATTCCGCGCTACGTAGTCGTAGAGCCGCCGGGTCTTCTCCTGAGGTGTGGTCGCCCCGCGCGTCAGTTCTGCTGCTTTGTTGCGAACGCTCTCGTCCACAACCACGCGTTCGCCTTGCAGCTTGGCATACCATTGCGCGACGTGCTGCCAATCGACGAAGGTTGAGAGCTGGACTTCAGGCGTATAGTCTGGCTCGCTGTCTTCTTCATCGTCCTGATGTTTTCTGTCAGGATAGGAATCTCGAATCGTCCAGGTGTAGATCCTGCGATCCCCGGAATCGCTGGTCTCGTATTTTCGATCTGGGCTCTTCAGCTTTACATCGCGGCTCTTCGGAACGTTGATTTCAAGCTTCTCTTCATGAACTGCCACGTCTTTCAAGAAAGAATGTTCATACCAAAACTCATGGGGCGCGAGAGGCGTCGTGACATGCGTGACGGTGCGGTACTCGAGGGTGTCGCCCGCCTGCAAGTTTGCTATTGAGACATGCCGCTCACGGTAATCACTATAAGTAGGCGCTTGGCGTAGCACGTCGGGAGCAAAATCCTGTGCGTTCGCAACCTGTGTTTCGATGACTTGTCCGTTGGGCTTGCGAACCCTTACATAATCGACCTCCAAGCTCTCTGTCGCGGATGAGTATCCGAGCACCAGCTGTCCTAATGCCTGAACACCTGCCTGGCTTTGCACGCGAATGACGGCGTTAGTTTCCCGGGTCCCCGTGCCATCGTCTTCGTAGCGGACCAGGTCGTAAATGCGATCAAAAACGAAAGCTTCCTGGGAAGGATTCTTCTTGGAGTCGCCCTCTACTTGAGCCATCGCACATACTGATGCGCTCACCGAAACTGTAAGACAGGCTAACAACAACAGCCGTTTAGAGCAGACACTCGACATAGCACTTCCTTGACTCGCGCCTGAGACGGACGGAATTGTATAGTTAAATCTAATGATCGTGAACTGCCCCGAATGGTTACTCCTCCGATGAGTTGTTCCGGAGATGCGCGGATGAGAGAAGTAGGAGGATCGCCGCCACCCTCAGCAAGAGCCTGGCTTGTCGAGTTCGCGGCAGGCTGCTAAACCGTGTTGGATCGGCTGACGGTCACTCGCGCTTCTGGAATCAATCCGCCGTCGCTTTTGTAGACCAGGCCCAGTCCTGAAACTGCTTGCGCAACGCGGACTTCAACAGCTTGCCCGTCGACGTGTGCGGCAAGCTGGCTACGAAGATGAACTCATCGGGTAATTGCCATTTAGCGAACTTGCAGGCTAGAAAAGAGCGCAGTTCTTCGGGCGTGACGTGGCAGCCCTCCTTCAGCACGACTGCCGCGAGCGGCCTTTCTTGCCACTTGGGATGCGGAGCCGCGACCACCGCTGCCTCCTGCACGGCCGGGTGGGCGACGATAGCGTTCTCCACGTCGACGGAACTGATCCATTCCCCTCCCGACTTGATGAGATCCTTGGTTCGGTCCGTGATCTTGACGTAGCCCTCAGCGTCGATGGTCACCACGTCGCCCGTGCGAAACCAGCCGTCGTTTGTCCAGCGATTCATCTCATCGGGTAAGTTGTGGTAGCTGGCGGCAATGAAGGGACCGCGGATTTCCAGTTCGCCTGGAGTTTTGCCGTCCCAGGGGATTTCTCCGTCATCTGCCGTGGCCCGGATTTCGATAAACGGGGACGCCAGTCCTTGCTTGGCGCGAAGCTCAAATTTTTGATCCTCCGACCAGTCCTCCATGCCGGGCTTGAGCGTGCACACCGTGGCAATGGGAGTGGTCTCGGTCATACCCCAGGGCTGAATCACGCGCACGCCGAACTTCTCGAAACGACGGAACAAGCTTTCCGGAGCGGCCGACCCTGCGACCACGATGCGCAGCCCGGGCAAAAGTTGCCAACGCTCCGGTTGGCGCTCCAAAGTGTCGATGACACTCAGCCAGACGGTGGGCACACCTCCGGTCAGCGTCACGCGTTCCGCGGACAAGAGGTCCAACAGTTTTTCTGGCTGAAGATTGGGCCCGGGTAACACCAACTTGCTGCCATTCATGACCGCCGCATGCGGCAGTCCCCAGGCATTGGCATGGAACATCGACATGGCGGGCAAGATGCAATCGAATCGCGAGAGAGAAAAATTGTCGGGCAGCGAGATGGAATAGGAATGCAGCGCGATAGCACGATGGGAATACACGACACCTTTCGGCTTTCCGGTTGTGCCCGAGGTGTAGCACATGGCGGCGGCGTCGTTTTCGTCGAGATCCGGGAAGAGGGGGCTATTGCGATTTTCAGCCAGCAGGGTTTCGTAATTTTCGAAACCTGCGGGCACGGTTTTCCCACTGAACGGGACCACGAAGACGCGCTCAAAGTTCACTTTGCTTTTGAGGTCTTCAAATATGTGCAGTAGCACATCGTCCACGATCAAGAAGCGGTCTTGAGCATGATTGATGATGTACGCGAGTTCGTCGGGATGGAGGCGAAGATTCAGGGTGTGCAACACGCCGCCGGCGCAAGGAACGCCGAAGTAAGCTTCCAGGTGCGCGTGATGGTTCCACATCAGGCTGGCGACGCGATCGCCACGTTGTAGGCCCGCCGTCTGCAGAACAGCCGCAAGGGATCGTGCACGCCGGGACACTTCTCCGTACGTAGAACGGTGTATCGAGTTGTCAGGGCGGCTGGAGACGACTTCGACTTTCGGGAAGAGTGTTGCCGCCCGCTCCAGGAGCGGTCTCAGGGTGAGGGGAAACTGCATCATTGTTCCCTTCATGCGGCACCTCGTTTCAAAGATCTCGCTCTGTGGCTAAGGGCACGAGGATTCTACGCCGAACGGGCGGTTGCGTCTGACAAGATTCAGCCATGCCCGATGGCCGGGAACTTGGCCAGGCCGGAGTGTCGTTCGCATCGTAAGCCGCAATCACCACAGCTGGAACACTTCGAAAAAGATTGCATTGCCGACAGGAAATGCCATCATCAATCGCAGCAAAAATATCAAGGAGACTGGCATGCGTCTTTCTTTGGGGATTCATTTGCGGAAGGCGGCAACTACTCTATTGCTGGCAGGAGGACTGTTCCTTTGTGCGACGAGCAAGTTGCAAGCAGCACGATCCGCCTCGGTCGCTTCAGGAAAGAATGGGGTCGTCGTCGCCGGAGAGAAGAGGGCAGCGGAGATTGGGACGCAAGTGCTGGAAAAAGGCGGAAACGCCGCGGATGCAACGACGGCAGCCCTGCTCGCCTTGAGCGTGACGAAAATTGGTGCTTTCACCATAGGCGGAGAGGCCTCGGTCATTCTCTACGATGCCCATCAGCGGAAAGCCCATGCGCTGTGGGCGCAAGGAGCTGCTCCGCTCGATCCGCAAGCGATTGCGTGGTACCTGAAGAATGGAATGCCTGCCAGCGACATCCGTACCGCAGCCGTGCCGGCAGCGGTGGATCTGTGTGTCACGTTGCTCAAGCAGTATGGGACGATTTCGTTTGAAGAAGCCGTCAAACCGACTTTGGCACTGCTCGATGCGGGAGGGCCGACCTGGTACATCGATACCTCGGATGGAAGCAAAATTGAGACGGGCCGAAACTGGCAAGCGGATTTAGCCCGCACGCTACGCAAACTGGTCGAAGCGGAACAAAAAACTAAGGGAAACCGCGAGGTCCGGCTGCAAGCGGTGGCTGACCGCTTTTATCGCGGCGATATCGCGGACGAGTTGGAAGTCTGGTACATATCGCAGGGAGGATTTCTGCGAAAACGGGATCTGGCGGCCCACCGGACCTATATCGAAGATCCGGTTTCCCTGGATTACCGCGGATATCAAGTATTGAAGTGCGGCCCCTGGACGCAGGGCCCTTTCTTGTTGGAAGGGCTCCGCTTGCTGGAAGGATTTGATCTCAAGAAAATGGGGCTGCTCTCGCCGGACTACATCCACACCGTTACCGAAGTGATGAAGCTGGCCATGGCGGATCGAGATGAGTACTATGCCGATCCGCGATTTGTGGAAGTACCGATCAAAGGGCTGCTCTCTGAGGAATACACAAAAATCCGGCGGCCGCTGATTGATCCGCATCAAGCATCGCTCGAACTTCGTCCCGGCGATCCTTATCAAATGAAAGCGGTCAAGAAAGGATTGCGGTCTTTCCCAACCCAGGGAGGAACCACTACGCTTACCGTGGTGGACCGTTGGGGAAATATGGTGGCCGCTACGCCCAGCGGGCTGGGCAGCACGGCTGGTCCAGCTGGGAACACCGGCATCATTCATGGCAGCCGATTGATCAGTCTTAACACTTGGCCTGGACATCCGAATTGCATTGCCCCTGGCAAGCGGCCGAGAATTACCTTGAGTCCAGCCCTGGTGCTGAAAGCGGGGAAGCCGGTGGTTGCCATTAGCGTTGCGGGAGGGGATTTGCAGGACCAGGCCGGCCTGCAGCTCATCCTCGATTCCATTGAATTTGGCATGCACGCAGCCACGGCTGTGTCGACTCCTCGCTTCGCAACCGCGCACCATATCAGCTCGTTTGGTCCGGAGGGGCCGAAGTTGGGTAGCTTGCAAGTGAATCGTGATGTTCCGGAAGAAACGGTAAAGGAGTTGGAACATCGTGGCCACAAAGTGGAACTCACTTCCGGAGAAATTGGAGGAGCCGCAATGATTTCATGCGACCTTGCCGCTAGCGTGGACTGCGAAGGAAGTGGATCTGCTGCTCAGAACGCTGGGAAATAGGCTCGAGCGGGAAGTGTTCGAAAGATGAACCGCGCATCGGTGAAGCTTAAGGTTCTGCCTCTCACTCCCAAGTTGTGGCCAGCACTCGAGGACCTGTTCGGCGAGAACGGTGCCTGCAACGGCTGCTGGTGCATGTATTGGCGGATAGGCAAAGCGTATTGCAAAAGACCGCTCGCGAAGAACAAAGCGGAGTTACACGACATCGTGAAGAAGGGGCCATCTCCGGGCTTGCTCGCCTTCCAAGGGGATATGGCGGTGGGCTGGTGCCAGCTCACTCCCCGTGATGCGTTGCCCTGGCTGGATCGCACCTGGCGGCTCCGGCGAGTGGACGATGTGCCGGTGTGGTCGATCTCCTGCTTCTACATTCGCAAGGGCTATCGCAGGCAGGGCGTTACGTCCGCGCTCATCGCAGGCGCGTTGAAAGCTGCAAAACGTGCAGGTGCACCGGCTCTGGAAGCTTATCCTCTTGATGCAGACTTGACGGGCAGTTCTTCATGGACCGGTTATGCCTCAACGTTCGCCCGAGCGGGCTTCAGAGTCGTTGGTTGTCACACACCGCCTCGTCCTATCATGCGCCGCGATCTGACGACGGCGCCCAAGCGAGCTTCAGTGCGCAGTCGCGTCGCTAAGAAAGTTTAGGTCGATCGCGAATCGCTGAATGAATGCGCTTAGAACGACTTTTTCCGGGGAACAAAAAAATCAGGGCGACCTTAGTCGCCCTGAGCACTGCCAAACTTCTGAAGTGCTAGTAGCGGAAGAGAATGCCCGTGGAGATCCGCATGTTGTTGTTGTCGCTGGCGCCGTTGGAATGCAGCGAGAGCCAGTCGAATTGGACCGCTCGCAACGCAAGGTGCTGCGAAGCCTTCACGTCGAGGCCGCCACCGAACATCATGGCGAAGCCGTTATCCGATCCAGAACCCACACCACTGATGGAAGCGGAGGCGTGGTTGCCACCGGCCAGGAAGTGTGCGAACGGAGTGAAGGTTTCGTTGTGGCGATAGGAAATCACCGGCCCGAAGGTATAGGTGTAGTTGTTGAAGCTCACGCCGTTCTGGGTTTTGTACGCGCCGCTGAAATCAGCAGCAATGCCGAACCAGTTGTTCAGATTGCCGGTCAGGGACGTATTCCAGCCATTCGCGTTCACGCCGCCGTCGAAGCGGGTGTACTGGTAGCCGCCGAAGATTTCTGCCTTCGGCGTATTGCCGCCTTCTTGCGCGAATGCCGCCAGGGAAACCAAGCTCACCAACAGTGCCAACCCAATAAAGTTACGCATCTACTGAACTCCTAAATACTGAAATTGCACTCCTCTCCGGTCGAGGGACTCAGCGGTAGCAAAGAAACAGGCGTACCCGAGAGTGCGCCTGATGCTGAAGTCAAAGTGCTGCCTATAGTGGAATTCAGTACGGAATAGCGGGCAAGTAACTGAAGACAGAGGACAATCGGTCTTTGGTAATAGTGCCGGAAGTGCCTGCAAGATCGTACGGTTGCGTCTGCCGGTGGAGCACCGGGCCGTTGGTCGGGCCGTCTCCTTCGCGATGCCGGCGCAGGATCGGTCGGTCGCCCCACTCCAGCTTGGCCTTCACTTCCTGGAACTCGCTGGTGTCGAGGATGTAGTCATTTCGGCTGGGAAGAAGCTGGGCAATCTCGGACTGCGCCTTCTGGATGCGTTCCTCAGTGGGCGGGTAGTTGGAGAAGGCGTTCGTAAACTTGTTATGGAGCGGCACCTTAGCCGCAACCGGCAGAGCCTTATTGATACGAGCCCGCATCTGGGCGTCTCGAGCCTGCAATTTTTCCAGAGCGTCAATAAAGGTCTGCGGATCGTAGCCGGCGGCGTACTGATATTCGAGGCCGAGCAGGTCGGCTTCAAATTCGGCGTCGCGGCTGAACTTCTTCAGCGTAAGAGGCGCGATCTGCCGGGTGGCGATGGCGGCGGGACCGCTGAGGTAAGTGATCGGAATCGAGAGCAGGTTCCATGCGTATTTTCGGCTGACGAGGCGAGTCGTATGGCGAGCTGCAACGTGCGCAATTTCGTGAGCCATCAGGCCGGCGAGTTCCGATTCGCTGTCGACCGCCATGATCAATCCCTTGTCGACATAAAGGATGCCGCCGGGCAGGGAAAAAATTCTGAGGTCCGGTGAATCGATCACCTTCGTGGTAAGCATCACCTGCGCGTCGGAATTGCGGGCGATTTTCTGGCCGAGCCGGCTGATGTAGTCGTTGATCTCAAAGTCGGCGACAAATTTCGTGCCGCGATCGATGGTCGATGCCATCGACTCGCCAAGGGCGTGCTCTTTCTGCATGGAGTAGATATTCACGCCGTGGCCGACGTCCCGCTGGCCTATGCGGTTGATGTCGTACTTGCCGGGCTTTTCGGTTTGCAGTTCAGGAGCGATCGAAGGCTGCGTTGTCGAGGTCACGGAAATCGCGGCTTCTTCGGCGGCCGGCTTGGAGGTGTGAGGTGCGGCATCGTCCGAGGCCCACACCTGCTGCGTGCAGAACAGCAAGCTCGTCGTGCAGACCACAAGCCGCGCGTAGTGGCGAATGGGAGAAGTGAAGTATTTCATTGGTGATCCGCCGGAAATGGTTCGTAAGGTATACCTCAGCGCTGGCGGAGTGCAACAGGCGTTTACACTGCGGCTGGTTGTGAAAGGGTTTTCACATCTTGGTAAAGTTCTTGGCGTGGAAAGCCGCACGGGGCGGCCTGAGGCAGCGACTTCGGATGGCACGATTTGGGGAGCGACCGCGGCTTCAGTGCCGTGGAAAGGCAGCGAATCTACGCCGTAAAGCCCCACTTATTCACCCCAACGCCGGGATCCGTTGCTCTCGGAGTTGCCCGACGCTCTTGTAGCTCTGGTTGGGGATAGAGCACGGGGAAGTCCAAAGTGTCGCGGGAGGGTGGGTGGGTGTGATTTGGTGACGACGGTGCGTCTTGAATCCATAGGGTTACCATGGGTTCCGTCGGAATATTTTGAGTGATGGTAGCGTGCGAGATCCGGAAAGAAGACAAAAAGTCCAAGATTGCCTGCGCCGAATCGGGCAATTTCGCAGTGAGTGTAAACGCTGCTAACAAAGTGAGCATGATAGCCTTGCTGCCTGATATGGCTCCCGGTAAGACAAAATTCCAAACCAAGCGAACTCGAAAGTTCAGGGCTAATGCGTTGTCCGAAGCGGACGAGCGCACGATCAGCCACATTGAGGAATTTGCCTGTTCTGTTGTCAGCGTTAAGCGGACGAACTACGGCCTCGGGTGGTCGTACACCCTGGGCATTTTCGATACCAGCGGCGAACCCGAAATCATCGCTGTGGGACTGTTACCAGAAACCGCGCACTTTGCATTGAACGAAGCCGCGAAACTGCTACGAGCCGGAGTCGATCTCACTACGGGCCGACACCGCGATCTAATCGGGCAGGTGGATTGTGAGTTCCGCCCTGTTGACCGAAAGTGGGTCGAACACCTTATGGGGTGGGCGCTCTGGTACTACGATGGCGATGACTTTTCTGTAGTTCAGGCTGTCTATCCCGATCTGCAGAATCGGTTCCCGGAGGACGAAGGGTTTGACAAGGCCTTTGAGCAGCCTCTGATGCAGCCCGATGCTCCCATGACGGGAGCCGAGAATGATTTTTGGGCCTCAGCTGATCCGAAAAGTAGCCTATTCAACTGGAAGTTCCCAGACGCTCCGCACACGAGAGTATTCCTTTCGGAGACGGTCAACAGCGGGACCGAACCAGTCACATACGTCTCACACGACGGTGAAGACGGTGCGTGGCAGTTTTTGGGTGACAGTATGTCCGATGGAGGCGGTCCCATAATCTCTTGCTTTCACCACCCGATCGACCGCGATCCAAGTCTCACTGAATTGGCTGATCTTCCCTTGGGATGGTATGCCGAGCGGGATAGAGTCGGGGAACCGTGGACTCGAAAGAAGAGGTGAAAAAGTTATGACTACATTGCCCCACTTGATGGAAGTGGCAAAGTTGCGAGGATTGACCTGAAGAGGCTGCAGAAAAAGTCTCCGAAGCCACAGAGAACGGACCTCAGGCGCTAAAGCGCGGAGGGATTTTCAGCGACTTAACGGCACGACTGAAGTCGTGCCCTTCCCAAGACCAGCCCGAAGCACGGTTTTTCCCGCAGCCAGTGAAGGCGTGCCCTGATACGGACCTTAAAAGCGCGACCTCATCGAACCTGCTCCCCTTCCAGTCCTCCTGAGGCGTGGCTCTCCATGGCCCGCTATTAGCAGAAATCACTTACTTCTTCAATTCTTTCAGAATCTCACGCGCAGCGTTCGCGCCCGAGCCGCCTGTCAAGCCTGCGCCTGGGTGCGTCCCGCTTCCGCAGAGATACAGATTCGTTATCGGCGTGCGGTAGCGCGCCCAATCGAGCAGCGGGCGCATGGTGAAGAACTGGTCGAGCGCCAACTCGCCGTGGAAGATCTGGCCCGACGTCAGGCCGTAAGTGTCTTCCAGATCTTTGGGCGTGATGATCTGGCCTTCGAGTACGAGCGAGGGCAGGTTGGGCGCGTACTGCGCTAGCGTGCTGACGACCGTGTCGCCGAGGGCGCCGCGTTGCGCGTTCCAGTCGCCTTTCAACTTGTAGGGCGCGTACTGCATGTAGATCGACATGACGTGCTTGCCGCTTGGAGCCAGGCTTGGATCGGTGAGCGAGGGGATGGTCACTTCCAGGTAAGGTTGCTTCGAGAAGTCGCCGTACTTCGACTCGTCGAAAGCGCGCTCCAGGTAGTCGATGCCGTGGCTGATCTGGATGCGGCCCTGCAGCGCTGCGGAGTTGCCGTTCTTGATGGCGGTGAAGTTGGGGAGGCCGTCGAGGGCGAGATTGATTTTCGCCACCGTTCCCATCATGCGATAGTGCTGGAGCTTCTCGGCGAAGCCCGGGGTCAGATGCGTCGGGTCGACCAGGTGCAGAAGGGTGCGCTTCGGGTCGGCGTTGGAGATGATCGCGTTCGCGGCAATCTCGTCGCCGGACTTCAGCACGACTGAGGTCGCTACGCCGTTTTTCACGCGGATCTCTGCGACTTCGGCGTTGGTGCGGATTTCGGCGCCGGCCGCTTTCGCAGCGGACGTCATGGCCTGCGTGATGGCTCCGATTCCACCTGCGGCAAAGTTGGCTGAGCCTGCCGGATGCGCGTCGCCTGCGCCGCGAATCAGAAGCACGAGCGCGCTGCCTGCTGACCACGGTCCGAGGAAGGTTCCGAAAATGCCACGCGCGGCGATCGTGCCGCGAATTAGATCGGTCTCGAAGTATTCAGCGACAAGGTCGGCAACTGCCATCGGCCCCCAGCGCAGGAGGCGATAGAGGTCTTTCTTGCCCAGCTTGCGCAGGGCGCGGCCGGTTTGCAGCATGCCCCAGAGATCGGTGCGGCTCGGGCTGTCGATGTCGGGCGGCGTCATTTTCAACGCGTCGGCGATGACGCTACCCATCTTGCGCAACGATTCCTGCAGCTCGGGATACTTCGCGGCGTCTTTTTGCGAGAACGAGGAGATTTCTTTGGCTGATTTTTGCGTGTCGATGTAGAGCGTGAGGGCGCGGCCGTCGGGCGTGAGCGAGACAACGCTGGTTTCGGGCGTGATCAGCTTCAGGCCGTGTTGCTCGAGTTGCATGTCGCGCACGATGTCGGGGCGGATCGGCCCTGCGGCGTGCGCGAGCGTCGAGCATTTGAATCCGGGATGGAATTCTTCGGTGATGGCGGCGCCGCCCGTCTGGGCGCGGCGTTCGAGGACGAGAGGTTTAAATCCTGCCTTGGCGAGGTAGAAGGCGGTGACCAGGCCGTTGTGACCGCCACCGATGATGACGACGTCGCGCTTGTCGGCCATTACGCAGCCCCCTTGACGTCTTTGAGAATCTCGAGCGCGGAGAGGCGGCCCGGTGCGCCCATGATGCCGCCGCCGGGATGCGTGGCCGATCCGCACATGTAGAGGTTCTTGATCGGCGTGCGGAACTGCGCCCAGCCTGCGACCGGGCGCAGGAAGAAGAGTTGCTCGAGCGAAAGCTCGCCCTGGAAGATGTTGCCTTCGGTCAGGCCAAATTCACGTTCGAGATCGAGCGGCGTGACGACCTGGCGGTGCAGGATGATGTCGCGAATGTTGGGTGCGTATTCGGCGATGGTGTCGATGACGGTGTCGCCGAATTTTTCTTTCTCCGTGTCCCAGTGCAGTCCGGGCGCGAGCTTGTAGGGCGCGTACTGCACGAAGCATGACATCACGTGCTTTCCCGGAGGCGCGACGGACGGATCGGTGAGCGACGGAATCACGGTGTCAATGTAGGGACGGCGGGAGAAGTGTCCGTACTTCGCGTCGTCGTAGGCGCGCTCCATGTATTCGACGCTGGGAGAGAACGACATCGCGCCGCGCAGGTGCGCGCCCTCGCCGGGCATGCATTTGAAGTTCGGCAGGCCGTCGAGCGCGAGATTCACTTTGCCGGAAGAGCCGCGATACTTGTAGCGGCGAATCTCTTCCAGGAAGTCGTCGGCGATGTTGCCCGGCTCGATGAAGTCGATGAAGGTGTGCTTCGGGTCGACGCTGGAGGAAACGATGTCGGCATAAACCTCGTCACCGTTGCCAAGGACGACGCCCTTCGCTTTGCCTTCCTTCACGATGATTCTTGCAGTAGGAGCTTGCGTGCGGATTTCGACTCCTGCTTCGCGGGCAGCGTCAGCGATTGCATTCGAGATCGCGCCGGTGCCGCCGCGCGCGAATCCCCAGGCACGGAAGGCGCCGTCGATTTCTCCCATGTAGTGATGGAGCAGAACGTACGCGGTTCCCGGCGAGCGCACGCCGAGGAACGTGCCGATGATGCCCGAGGCCGACATGGTGGCTTTGAGCACATCGGTCTCGAACCACTGGTCGAGGAAGTCGATCGCGCTCATGGTCATAAGCTGCACCTGGTTGTACTTGTCGTCGCTGGAGAGATCCTGGAAGCGGCGGCCGATGAAGAGCAGCTTCATCAATTCTTTGGGATTCAACGTAGCTGGATCGGGCGGGACCATGCCGAGGATGGGCTTCACGAATCGACACATGGCCTGCATCGCCTTGCCGAATTCGTCGTAGGCCTCGGCGTCGGATTTCGAATGGCGCGCAATTTCGCGATGGGTACGGCCGTGATCGTTCACGCGCCAGAGGTAGTCGCCGCTGGGCATGGGCGTAAAGGTGCCGTCGAGCGGAAGGATTTCGAGGCCGTGGCGCGGGAGGTCGAGGTCGCGGATGATTTCCGGGCGCAACAGCGAGACGACGTAGGAGCAGACCGAGAACTTGAAGCCCGGGTAGACCTCTTCGGTGACAGCGGCGCCGCCGAGCACGTGACGGCGCTCGAGCACGAGAACTTTTTTGCCCGCCTTGGCGAGGTAGGCGGCGTTGACGAGGCCGTTGTGGCCTCCGCCGATCACGATGACGTCGTATTTGGTAGCCATTAGCTTCGAGCCTCGAGCTTTGGAATTCGATACTGGCTGCTAGCTACTGGCTGCTGGCGAGCCATTTCAATTCGAAACGAATGAGAACAAGTTTGCGCGTAGGTGGAATCGCGGATCAGAGACCGCTGAGGCGAACGGACCAGGCTATGAGTGTGCGGCGCATGTCGATTAAGTTTGCCATTCTAGCTGAGGGCGGCGGATTTGTCTTTGGGAATGCTGCTCAGCCTGCGATTTGACAGAGTCTCACCGTGGGCTACAATCCGCGATGCTGGTCATCAGCGTATGACAAGGAATTGGAAACTTGGACTCGGAATCTGCCTCGCAATAGGCGCCGCAGGATTAATCGTTGGCATCAGTGTTCAGAAGCTTAAGCAACGGCGGCTCATTCAAGCGGCAAAGACCATGCGAGTTCGGGCCGAACAGGGAGATGCGAAAGCTCAATTCCAGCTCGGCTATATGTACTTTTACGGAAAAGGAGTGCCCCAGAGCTACACAGAGTCGGTCCGCTGGTGTCGTAAAGCCGCAGAGCAGGGTGACGCTTTAGCCGAGTCTCGAATGGGCGCGCTGTACTTCTACGGAAACGGAGTACCACAGGACTACAACGAAGCAGTCCAGTGGTACCGCAAAGCCGCCGAGCAAGGCGAGCCTCAGGGCGAGCTCGGTCTCGCTTCCGCCTATTTCTATGGCAAAGGTGTACCCCAGGACTATGGCGAAGGGGTCCGCTGGTACCGCAAGTCTGCTGAGCAGGGGAACGCGGCAGCTCAATTTAGTCTCGGATCCATATATAGCCAAGGAACGGGCGTGCAGCAAGACTTTACCGAAGGGATCGCTTGGTATCGCAAGGCTGCAGGCCAAGGGGATGCTGGTGCGGAATATGCCCTCGGGTATTTGTATTACAACGGAAAGGGCCTTCCCCGGGACGATCGCGCAGCGCTACGGTGGCTACATGCGTCAGCCGACCATGGGTCCACAGATGCGAAGTTCGTTCTTCGATCTTTCGATAAAAGGTCGACCACAAGCAGAGCAATTGACTATTCCGTGTTTTTCTTTGCTCTCGGCGGAGGATCGTTCTTCCTGCTGGATTTCTTACGTTCGGGAAGGAGCCTTCGAAATTCACTGCCTCCGGTCGCGTTTGGAATGGTGTGCTTATGCAACGCCGGGTTGGTTTTATACGGGATTAGGCACGACAGTATGCGCTATTCCGCATGCCGCAATGTTTTCTATATGGCCAAGGGCATCATGATCGGCATGGCCATAATTTTGGGTTTAGCGATCATGATCGCACCCACACAAAAGAGGACTGCGCGCGAACAGAGAAATCAAACCGAATACGGTCCAGCCCATCCCGACGAACCTAACGCTAAAGCCGATTCCACCCAGAGCTAGTGAGGGCTGCCAAACCTTCATCGCTGCTATAATCCGCCTTCGATCTTTCACTGTGAGGGACTCCTTTGCCCATCGGAACCGCACTTCATGAGCGCACCTTTCCTCTTTGTCACAGCCTGAATTACCGCGAGTGGTCGGGGTACTACACGGTCAGCGTGTACGAGGTGCATCACGAGCACGAGTACAACGCGATCCGCAATGCTTGCGCGATGATCGACATCTCGCCGCTCTACAAGTACCTGATCACTGGGAAAGACGCGACCAAGCTGGTCAATCGCGTGATCACGCGCGACATTAACAAGGTGAAGGTCGGGCAGGTCATCTACTGCTGCTGGTGCGATGAAGATGGCAAGGTCATCGACGATGGAACGATTTCTCGGCTCGAGGAAAATGTTTATCGCTGGACGGCGGCCGATCCGAGCCTGCGCTGGTTCAAGCAGAACGGCTTGAACATGGACGTGCAGATTGAGGACATCTCGGAGAAGGTCGCGGCACTGGCGCTGCAGGGGCCGACTTCGGGGAAGTTGCTCAAAGTCGCGGCCGAAGCGGATATTGCGAACCTGAAATATTTCCGCGTGACGCGTGGCAAGATCAACAGCGTGCCCGTGGACATTTCGCGCACCGGGTATACGGGCGATCTTGGCTATGAGATCTGGGCTCCATGGAATGACGCCGTGAAAGTGTGGGACGCGCTCATGGCGAAGGGCAAGCAGTTCGATATTCACGCTGCGGGCATGCTGGCGCTGGACGTGGCGCGGGTCGAGGCCGGGTTGCTGCTGATCGAGGTGGACTACAGCAGTTCAAAGAAAGCGCTCATTCCGTCGCAGAAGTTTTCGCCGTACGAGCTGGGCTTCGGGAAGATGGTGCATCTCGACAAGGAGAATTTTGTCGGCAAGACGGCGTTGCAGCGCGATGAGAAAAATGGCGTGCCGCGACAACTGGTCGGGCTCGAAGTCGATTGGGTAGAAGTGGAGGAGCAGCACGACAAGTATGGGTTGACCCCGGCGGCCCCTTCCCAGGCTTCGCGCGTGGCCGTGCCGATTTACTCCGGCGACAAACATATCGGGAAGGCCACCACGACTACGTTCTCTCCGCTGTTGAAGAAACTGATTGCGCTGGCCAGCGTGGACACCGCGTACTCGACGCCTGGCACAAAGCTGCAGATGGAATTGACGATTGAGGCGCAGCGGTTGAAGACGACAGCGACGGTGGTGAAGTTGCCGTTTTTCAATCCGGCGCGGAAGACGGCGACGCCTGTCTAGTCGTCAGTCGTCAGGCGCTAGTCGTCAGCGCAATCTCGTGCTGCCGGCAGAACGCAAGTGTCCCTCGACTTCGTTCGGCCGGCGCCTCACTTCGCTCGGGATGACAAACTGAGGGTGACTCGAGAAAGTCAAAAGGCACGCCTTTCGGCGTGCCTTTTCCGTGTTGACATCCTTTGCTGCTTAGCGCACGGATGCGATCACGGGGACGTCGCGCGAGCGGAGTTTCGCTTCGATTTCGTTTTCGAGAGCGCTCTTCTGGAATTGCTGTCCCCGTCGAGTACCCTCGACCCAGATCTGGTACAGGAAGCACTGGTCCTTGCCGTAGCAGTGGAAGACCAGCTTGGTGGTTTTGGAGGGCGACGAAAGCTCCGCGCGATTTGGCATCACTAGCTTGGCAGCATTCTTCTCGTAGCTCTGAATCAACAGGTTGTTGCCGCTGCTGCCGAGCGTCGAAATTACGTACTCGCCAGCCGGCATGTTGGTACGGTTCACGGTGAAGTTGAACGGCACATTGGCCTCGACCCGATTCTGTGCCAGCGCCGAGCCTGCCACAAGCGTCAAACTCAGCACGCCAACCAAAGAGAGAATTTGCTTTTTCATCGTTCCTCCTTTGTGAGGACGGCGGAAGCCCAGCCTTGCTGGCCCTTCGATTCCCGAATAAGGGGAGGCCGCCTTCACTGCCCCACGATTTGCGGCTGCACGCCGCATGTCCTATGACAATGCACGGCGCGTGCCAACCGCTGCCGGGAACTACGCGTCGGCCCTTTTGAGTGGCGTAAGTTGGTGAGGCGGTTCGCCCTTCGAACGCGGGTCCTGCCAAGCCCAAAGAAAGCTTGTAACGAATAAGCGGACCGTTTCACTAACCCATCAGTTAGTGGGCCTCGCTGTTTGGTTCCACCTGAGGATGGCGAGTCTGGGAGAATAACAGTGCTGGGCTGGGCGGAGTCTGAGAGAGAGCGATGTGCGCATGCATTGGTTGCTCGATGTGCGCACGGGGCCGTGAACTGCAGATATGAGATCGTCGGCGATAGCGCTAAGCTGCGGGATTTGCTCGAACTGATCGAGCGCGTGGCGCCGACCTCTTCTACAGTTCTGATCCAGGGAGAAAGCGGAACTGGAAAAGAATTGGTTGCGCGCGCACTGCACCGCAACAGCCCGCGCGCGGATGGACCACTCATCGCGATCAATTGTGCAGCTCTCACCGAAACACTCCTGGAGAGTGAACTGTTTGGCCATGAGAAGGGCGCGTTCACTGGCGCCATCTCGCGCAAGAAGGGGAAGATCGAGATGGCGGAAGGCGGGACATTGTTTCTCGACGAGATCAGCGAACTCGCAGGGGGCATGCAGGCGAAACTGTTGCGCGCGTTGCAGGAGCGGGAGTTTGATCCGGTGGGCGGAACGCGATCGGTGAAGGTCAATGTGCGCGTGATTGCCGCGACCAATCGCAATCTTGCGGAGGAAGTGCAGGCGGGGAGGTTCCGCAGCGATCTGTTCTATCGGCTGAATGTGGTGAGTCTGACGACGCCCAGTTTGCGTGACAGACGCGAGGATATCCCGCTGCTGGCGCAGAATTTTGTTGCAAAGGTCAGCGAGAAATATCACGTGCCTCCCAAAAAGCTCTCGGCCGAGGCGCTCACCCTGTTGATGCAGTACGACTGGCCGGGCAATGTGCGTGAACTGGAGAACGCGATCGAGCGGGCGGTAGTGCTGGGGGCGTCGGAGGAGATTGTTGCTGAGGACTTGCCCGCTACCCTGCGCGAACCAGTGCATTGCGAGACGGCGGACTCGGGTTTTCAGGGAGCGGTGAAGGAAAACAAGAAGCAGTTGGTGCTGCAGGCTCTTGAAAAAGCCAACGGCTACTATGTGGACGCTGCGAAGATTCTGGGGTTGCATCCCAATTCGCTGTTGCGCTTGATTCGAACACTGGGGCTGCGAACTGTCGCGAACGGAGCGGTTGGGCCGCACGTGGGGCGGTTGCCTGCTTAGTTCCGCGCACTGGCGCATTCTTCGTAGTTCTGTCGACGGTCTCTACCTCGCCCTTCAGGCGCATCGTAAAAATGCGTCAAGGTCCGTGCTGCACTCGGCAGGCGCGGGTCCCTCGACTGCGTTCGGCTGTCGCCTGACTCCGCTCGGGATGACAATGTGAAGGGAAAGCTGCGCGTTGTTGCTCATCGACGGTAATTGACTTGCGAGGAGTGCGTCCTTACGCCGCAGATCTTCGACCAGCGAGCGCCTCTCGAATTTTCGGCGCATAAAAAATCCCAACGCCAATCAGCACCATGATGGCCGACAGGCCAACGATTTTCGCTACGGCTAGCGGTTTATTCGGCTCGTCGGGCGGAGGCAGCACGGAGATCGCAATCGTGGCTGTGGTCGTGAGGAAGCCGACGATCGCTACCAGCCGGGCGACTGGTTTTCCGCCGGGGACCCGAATGATGCCGGGCGCCGCGGGCTCCCGTTGCAGTTTGTACATGGCAGCGAACAAATAGAGGTAGGGAATGAAGTAGGTGATCACACCCATGCTGACCAGAACGTCGTAGGCGCCTTTCACGCTAGTGCCGGCCTGCCCCAGAAAAATGAACAGGGCGCCGAAGACGAATTGGGTGAGCAGTCCCACCCAGGGCGTCTTCCAGCGCGGATGCAAAGCCCCGAACGCGCGCGGCAGGAAGCGGTCGATGCCGGCGACATAGGGAAGACGAGCCACGGCCGCCAGGTACGCGCCCGCCGCTCCTACGTTGCTCATCATGATCAGAAAAGCAGCAAATGGAATCACAGCCTCCCAATGAAGTTTTTGGGCAGTGCTTGAAATGGCCTGCATCAGTCCCTGCAAATTGCCAACTTGCGACGATGGCAGCGCGAGAAGAACGCCCACGGTGCCGGCGATGTAACAGAAGGCCACCGTGATGCCCGCAAGGAACAAAGCCCATGGAATGGCACGGCGGGCATTCTTGATTTCGTCGCCCATGAGCGAAGCGGTCTCGCACCCGGCAAAGGCGTAGACCAGCACGGACCAGAACACCATGTCTTTGATCTGCGTGCTCGGAGTGAAGGTGTGCGCGTTGAAGACGGTGGCGGAGCCGAACCGACTATAGGCGATTGCGCCCATGAGGATCACAATGCCAGCGGGAATCAACATGGCCAGGGCGCCGAGGTTGTGCAGCCAGGTGCCGACGTCGAGCCCGACGAGGTTCATTAATGTGGCGATGGTGAGCGTCACGAGGGCGAACACGATGAAGAAGGTGGGATTGTGCTCGAGATGTCCCAGAGAGTCGTGCCGCATGTAGAGCGCGTTGCTGGCGGCGAAGTAGAGCGCGGCGGGGAAGTAAGGGAGGTTACAGGTCCAGTAGCACCAGGCGGTGATGAATCCGGCGAAGTCGCCGAAGGCGTGCTTGGTCCAGACGTAGATTCCGCCCTCGCTGGGGTATCGGGACGAAAGCTCGATGACCGAGAGAGCGAGGGGCGTGTAGAACACCAGCCAGGCGCCGATCCAGATCACGATCGAGCTAGGGCCCGCCGCTGCGGCGGTTGCGATCCAGCGCAGGCTGATTCCGGTGACTACGTAGAACAGCAGCAGGTCGCGAAAGCCGAGAGCCTTCCGTGGACGATTCGGATCCTCCACCTCTGCAATGGAGACTCCGGAACTTAGAAATTGCGAAGCTCGTGCTGCGTCCGGTATGGGCGGGTCAGGCAAGCAGGGGTTCCCGTAGTGGCAATACAGAACATCAGGTGGAGAAGGAATACCATCGGCATGCTTAGCAGAGCAAGGTAAAAGCCTGTTTTCCTCGGCAAACCAGTGCAAGAGAGCGCGGCGATTCTAGGCCCGGGCTACCCTGCCTGAACGGAGAGCAACCTTCGTAGATTGACAATGCGATTCGCTCGCAATAGCGTTCCAAGAGAAATCCTTCTTCCAATGACATTTTTTCAGAATTCCTTGCGCTCCCTTCCGAAGTACAAATCAACTCTTCTTGCGGCGATTCTTGTCTGTGTTTTTGCGGTGGCTGGTTCCGCTGGGCCGAGCGAGCAAGTTCCCGTTGCGTCTGATCCCAAGCTCTACCTTGACGATGTGAAGGCTTTGACGACGCCGGCGATGGAGGGCCGAGGAGATGGCACCAAGGGTTTGACGCTCGCGGCGCACATGCTCGAAAAGCGCTACCGTCAACTCGGGCTGAAGCCGGCGGGTTCGAATTCTTACTTTCAGCCCTTCAGCGTGATCACTGGAGCGAAACTGCGATCGGCGCACAATCGCTTTACGGTCGAAGAGTCTGAGAAGAAGACAGACCTGAAATTGAATCAGGATTTTGTTCCCTTTAGCTTCTCTTCGTCGGAGGCGATGAGCGCTCCGGTGGTGTTTGCGGGATACGGCGCATCCGCCGAGGAATTTGGGTACGACGACTATGCCGGCGTGGACGTTAAAGACAAGATCGTGGTTGTACTGCGTTATGAGCCGGCGTCCTTCGCTGACAAGGCAGGGAATACTGGCCTGACGCGACATGCCCAGTTGATCACCAAGGCAATCAACGCGCGGAATCACGGCGCAAAAGCGCTGGTGCTGGTCAACGGAAAGCTGGGCGACGGCGAAGAAGATCTCCTGACCCGATTCGGCAGCGTCAGCGGTCCCGAGAATACCGGGATCGTGCTGGTGCAGGTGAAGAACGATGTGGCAGACCGCTGGTTCAAGGCGGCCGGCAAGTCGCTGGAAGAGGTGCAGGGGCAGATTAGTCATTCTGCGAAGCCGCAGTCCTTCGCGTTTCCCGACAGCCTCCGTATGGCAATCCATGTCGATATCGAAACGACGCGCGCCACGGTCAACAACGTCCTGGCCTATCTGCCGGGGAAGACCGACGAGTACGTGATTGTGGGCGCGCACTACGATCACCTGGGTCGAGGCAACTACGATTCGCTGGCGCCTTCGCAGATCGGGCAGATCCATCCCGGCGCGGACGACAACGCGTCCGGCACCGCGGGTGTAATGGAGCTGGCGCGCATGTTTGCACCCATGAAAGGCGAGCTGCAGCGCGGCATTCTGTTCATGTCGTTCGCGGGAGAAGAACTGGGTCTGCTCGGCTCCGCCTACTGGGTAAAGCATCCGACCATGCCGATTGAAAAAGCGGTGGCCATGCTCAACATGGACATGATTGGGCGCATCAAGGATGACAAGGTCTTTATCGGCGGCGTGGGCACGGGATCGACATTGAAACCGGTGATCGAGCAAGCTGCGGCGAAGGAGAACTTCAAGGTCGAATATTCTCCCGGCGGCTACTCGGCGAGCGATCACACTTCTTTCGTGACCAAGCAAATCCCGGTGCTGTTCTTTTTTTCAGGGCTGCACTCCGACTATCACAAACCGTCCGATACCTGGGACAAGATCAACGCACAGTCCGCGGCGAAGCTGGTCGATGTCGTGGCCGACGCGGCGCGCCAACTTGCGTCGGCATCAGAGCGCCCCACGTTCGTGACCGTAATGGAAGACAAGCCGCTCTCGGGCGTCGGAGGCAGCGGCTACGGCCCATACTTTGGATCGATCCCGGACTTTGGGCAAGTGGAGAACGGCGTGAAGTTCTCCGATGTGAAGCCTGCGTCCCCCGCAGACAAGGCCGGGTTCAAAGCCGGGGATATCCTGGTACAGTTCGGGGACAAGCCCATCAAGAATCTCTACGACTTCACCGACGCGCTGCGGAGAAGCAAGGTCGGCGACGTGGTCGAAGTCACCGTGATGCGGGACGGCAAGCCAGTGAAGGCCTCTGTGAAATTGGAGCAGAGGAAGTAGAAGTCAGGGGGCGTGACGAAGAACATTCGCAACGTTAGTGATGCCGATCGCCGAGGCGGCCGCCAGAATCGAGCTGAGGACAGCGATTCCCCACAACACTCTCCTGTCCTTGGGAATCCAGCGATACAACGCCAGCAGCGCAAAGGGAAGAATGGGAATCGCGAAGCGCGCGAAGTTGCCGCGGGCCCAGTGCGAATAGTTGTACGTGTAGAGGGTCCAGAGGTACGGGGCAAGAAAAATGGTCTCGACCAAGTGGGGTAGCTGCTGACATTGGCGAGCGGATCGTTGAAATGGCGCGCCAACGGCAAGACGTAAAGTCCTCCTACGACCGCTCCGATCAGAATCGCGGCGAGCAACGTGCGCCAGTCACGCCGGATCAGCAGTGCGATCCCAATCCCAAGCAAGGCAAACACCCCGAGCGGACGAACAATGGTCGCCAGAGAGGCAAGCAGTGCGGCGACTAGCCAGCGTTCTTTGCGGGCCATCAGGAACGATCCGAAGAGCAACGCAACGAACAGAGGTTCGGATCCTCCTAGGTACGAACGCTGGAGCCAGTCGAAATTCAGGACCGCAAAGAAACCGGCGATCCATCCGTCCCAGAGAATCCAGGCAAGCGCGGCCGCCGCGATTGATGCGACGACACTGATCGCAAGCAGGCGGTGCGGTCCGACACTCGCGTGACGGTGGAGGGCGCCGCCATCGCGTAGGGAAGCCCCCAGAATTGCTTGACCACCACGCCTTCAAAGTCCAGTGCCGAGTCGCCGAAGCGAGTGTCATGTAGGCGGAACTGTCGCCGAAATCGTCCACTGCGGCTGCGTAGTTGCGGAACAAAGCGAGAAAGGTCACAAAAACTACGCATGTTGCGAGGCATAGCGCGAATATCTCGCGGCGCGAGGGAGCGATCTTCCATCTTGAGGTTGCCCTGAGGGCATGCTCGCGATCCGCCGAGACAGGGGCACTTGTGCTGGGGTTGAAGATCGACATGAAACAGCAGTGTAGCGCGCTCGCCATGCATTTCGTTGGGCATCGTCACAGAACGTTCAAGCATCGTCGCTTATACTTCGGGCATGAAAGTTCTGGTGATTGGCGGCGCCGGGTATATCGGCAGTCACGCGGCGCGCATCCTGCGGCGGCATGGTCACGATGTCATCATTTATGACAATCTTTCAACCGGCCACGAGTTTCTCGCGAAAGGCTTTGAACTCGTGGTCGGAGATATCGCGGAGAACGACAAGCTTCGCCGCGAATTGAGCCGCGTCGAGGCAGTGATGCACTTCGCTGCGCACGCCTACGTCGGCGAGTCGACCGCCAATCCCAGGAAGTATTTTCGAAACAACGTGGAGAGCGCGCTGACGCTTCTGAACGCCACGCTGGATACCGGCATCAAGAAATTCGTGTTTTCCTCCACCTGCGCGGTATACGGAACGCCTGCCAAGGTGCCGATCACGGAAGGCACTCCGCGCCAGCCCATCAATCCGTACGGAGTGACGAAGCTTTTCATGGAAAACGCGCTGGAAGCTTACGATCACGCCTACGGGTTGCGATTTGCGGCCCTGCGCTATTTCAATGCTGCCGGTGCCGACGAAAACGGAGAGATCGGGGAAGTTCACAGCCCCGAGACGCACCTGATCCCTCTGGCGCTGCGAGCTACGCGAAAAGAATCTGAGCCGCTGCAGATTTTTGGAACCGACTATCCCACGAGCGATGGAACTTGTATTCGCGATTACATCCACGTGAACGATCTGGGGGAAGCGCACGCCCTGGCGCTAAGTCGGTTGGCGGAAGGGCAGCCTTCATTCGCTGCGAACCTTGGCACGGGACAGGGGTACTCGGTGGTCGAAATTTTGAAAGCCGTGGAGCAGGTGACGCGGACCCCAGTCCATCGCAACGAAGTGCCACGCCGCGCCGGCGATCCCCCGGAGTTAGTTGCAGATCCTGCGCGCGCGCAACATTTGCTGGGATGGAAGGCGAACCGTTCGCTGCACGACATCGTGACGACCGCCTGGAAATGGATGCAGAAGTACGAATCGCGCTGACCAGACTTGCAGAATGAGGAAAACCGCGGCGTCTGCGCATTTATACTCGATGGGCAAGTCCTGAGGGATAGCAGCCGTGTGCGGAATTGTGGGGATTCTGGCGCGAGGATCCGAAGTTCCAGAACAGTTGCTGGAGCGGGCAACCCAATCGCTCGCCCATCGCGGGCCCGATGATCACGGCACCGTTATCCTTCGCGAAACGGTACCCGAGCCACTCGAACTCGGCCTGGGCAACCGCCGCCTGGCCATCCTCGACCTTTCGCCGTTAGGCCACCAGCCGATGCAGGATCCCACCACGGGCAACTGGCTCGTCCACAACGGCGAAATCTATAACTTTCGCGAAGTGCGCACCCGGCTCCAGCAGGAAGGGGTTCAGTTCGTCAGCCAGTCTGATACGGAAGTGATCCTGAAGGCGTATGCGCGCTGGGGTGAAGATTGTGTGGCCGAGTTCCGCGGAATGTTTGCCTTCGCGTTGTGGGACGCGAAGCATCATCGATTGCTGATCGCGCGCGACCCGATGGGAATCAAGCCACTGTACTACTGGAACAGCGATCGACATTTTCTGTTTGCGTCCGAGCTGCGAACTTTGCTGCAGACGGGGCTGATCCCGCGCAAGCTGAATCACAGCGCCCTGTTGAACTACCTTGCGTTCGGATCCGTGTACGAACCCGATACCTTGATTGATGGCGTGTTCGCCTTGCCGCCGGGTCACGTGCTCACGTGGGAAGGTGGGCGAGTTTCTGTGCGCCAGTACTGGGATCTTGGCAGTGAAAAAGCGGGAACAGCGCCAGCAAGTTCAAACGGACATCATTCCGCCGATCACAGCCAGGTAGCGGCGTTGCTTGATGAGTCCGTGCGAATGCAACTGGTTAGCGATGTGCCGGTCGGCGTGTTTCTTTCTGGGGGCATCGATTCGAGCAGCCTGGTTGCGATCCTGAGCCGCGCCGGCGTGCGAGCGAGCACGTTTTCGATTGTGTTTCGCGAAGCCGACTTTTCTGAGGCAGAACACTCTCGGGCAGTGGCCGCCTTGTTCAAGACAGATCATCACGAACTGCCAGTCTCTCAGGAAGATGCCCTCGCCGCGATTCCCGATGCACTGCGTGCGATGGATCAGCCGACCATCGACGGTGTGAACACGTATTTCGTCTCCCAGCGGACGCGCGCAGCAGGTGTGAAGGTGGCGTTATCGGGGCTGGGGGGAGACGAAATTTTCGGCGGGTACGGCAGTTTCCATGCGGTACCGCGCATGGAACGGTACGGCCAACTCTGGGCGAATGTGCCGGGAGTGGCGCGCATGGCCATGTCTGGAGCATTCGAGTTGCTGGCGCCCGCGAGCGATCAGAGCCGCAAGCTGGCGGCCCTGATCCGGGGCAACGGCAACGTGGTGCATCCATACTTTTTATCACGCCAGTTGTTCGTCCCCCGCACTCGCGCCGGCCTGATGCCTTCGCTTTCGCGCGAGACCCTGCAGCAGGCTGAGGCGCCGCTAAAGGAAAGCCTGCGACACACCAGAGGCATGGACCCGATCAACCGCGTTTCCTACCTTGAGTCGCGGTGTTATATGCTCAACACTTTGCTGCGCGATTCCGACATCATGAGCATGGCGCACGGGCTGGAGCTGCGCGTTCCGTTGATCGACCATTGCCTGGCTCAGCAAATGATCGCGATACCGGGAAGCTTGAAAGTAGGGGGTCCGTCGCCCAAGCATCTTCTGGTAGACGCGTTGCAGGGCGCTTTGCCCGATACGATTGTCCGGCGGCCGAAAAAGGGATTTACCCTGCCTTTCCAACATTGGATGCGGGACACGCTCCGGGCCGAAGTAGAGAGCACGTTGAAGAGAATCGGTAGCGGGCCGCTGAATGGAATCGTGAGTTCTGAAGCTGCGCTGAGCGTGTGGGCCGGATTCGTGCGTGGTGAAACATCGTGGTCGCGTCCCTGGGCTCTCTTTGTTTTGCAGCGATGGTGCGAACAGAATATCTAGCGAGTTTTGCATGCAGGAAGTAGAACAGACCCCAAGTCTCCAGCGCCGCACGTCTCCGGTACAAAAGTTGCCGGTGACGGTCATTATTCCTGTGCGCAACGAGGCAAAGAATCTTCCGCGTTGTCTGAGGTCTCTGGGCGAAGTGGGTGAAGTGATTGTGGTGGACTCGCACAGCACAGACGCCACGGTTGAAATCGCGCGCGAGTTCGGCGCGCAAGTCGTACAGTTTCATTACCAGGGTGGATGGCCGAAAAAGCGGCAGTGGGCTATGGACACCCTCCCGCTGGCCCATGACTGGGTTCTGCTACTCGATGCTGATGAAGTCCTAACTCCCGACTTGACCGCCGAAATTCGACGCGCCATCCAGAGCACGGAGATCAACGGTTACTACATCGCGCTCAGGATGTACTTCCTTGGCCGGGTGTTGCGCCACAGTGATGCCAGCTTCTGGAAGTTGTCACTTTTTCGCCGAGGGAAGGGAAAGTACGAGTGCCGGCTGAAGGATCAGGACGCTTCGATGGCGGATATGGAGGTCCATGAACACGTCTTCGTGGAGGGCAAGACCGCACGCCTGCAACATCCCCTGATTCATCACAACATAGAGTCGCTTTCACGATACATCCAGAAACACGATGAATATTCGAACTGGGAAGCGAAGGTGCTTTCGCAGGAATCTGGTGGGAGCGAAATTTCGGCTTCGTTGTTCGGAACCCAGGCGCAACGCCGCCGTTGGCTCAAGCAGAGACTTTTCGCAGTCCCGGGTTCACCCGTGCTTTTGTTTCTTTACCGGTATGTCTTCCGCCTTGGTCTTCTCGACGGCGTGCCGGGGCTGATTTATAGCAGCTTTCAAGCAGTCCAGATGTTTCACACCAAATCCAAAATCTACGAATTACGCTCCAAAAAGGATTAGTCCAGGGATGTGCGGGATTAGCGGCGTGGTGAATTGCGGGAGCAGGGAAGTGCTTGCCCGGATGACGCACGTCCAGAAGCACCGCGGCCCCGACGATTCGGGCCTCTGGGAGCAGCGCTTTCCGGACGGTACTTACGTTGGACTCGGCAGCCGCCGTCTTGCCATCCTCGACCTCTCGCCCAGTGGCCACATGCCCATGATGAATGCGGACCGCTCGGTCTGCATTACATACAACGGGGAGGTCTACAACTTCCGCGATCTGCGCCGGGAACTCGAGAGCAAGGGATACCGCTTCGTCTCCGACACCGACACGGAAGTTGTGTTGCACCTCTACGAAGAAGAAGGGCCGGAATGTGTCCGGCGCTTGAATGGGATCTTTGCGTTTGCGATCTGTGATACGCGATCGGGTACGCCGGTGGTTTTTGTGGCGCGCGATCACTTTGGGGTGAAGCCTTTTTACTACTGGTACCGCGGCCGGCAGATGGCGTTCGCGTCGGAGGCGAAGGCTCTGCTGGAGGTTCCCGGAATCACGCCAGAGCTCGACACGCAGTCGCTGCATCAGTACCTGACATTCCTGTGGGTGCCCGATCCCAAGACGATTTTTCGTGGCATCTTCAAACTGCCCGCTGGGTACTACGCCATTCTTAAGGGTGGGGAGTTGGCGATCACGAAGTATTGGGATCTGACCTTCCCTGCGGCTGACCAGCCATATTCACGGTCTGAGGAGGATCTTGCGCAGGAAATTCGGGAACGATTCCAACGCTCGGTGGAAGCGCAAATGGTTAGCGACGTCCCGATCGGTGCATTCCTGAGTGCGGGACTCGATTCCTCGAGCATCGTCGCGATGATGAGGCGCGCCACCACCCAGCCGGTGCGCACTTATACGATCACATTTCCGCGCAAGTATCGTGTCGGCGAGACGGCTCTGGACGATCCAGCAGTTGCAGCGCGCCTGGCACAGCATCTGGGCTGCGAGAACGAGCAGATTGTCGTCGAACCAGATGTTGCAACCCTCTTGCCGCAACTCACCTGGCACATGGATGAGCCAACGGCGGATCCGGCGATCATTCCTGCTTACCTGGTCTGCCGGGCAGCTCGGAGACAGGCGACTGTTCTGCTTTCTGGCGTTGGCGGAGATGAACTTTTTGCCGGCTACCGCAAGCACGTGGCGCACGGTTGGGCGGAGCAGTATGGCAGGCTGCCGGCCTTTGCGCGCAAGCTGTTCGAGCCTGCCATTCTGAAGTTGCCCAGCCTGCGCGGAACACCGATGAAAGGCGGAGCCCGTCTCGCCAAGAAAATGGCCCGCAGCGCGTCGCTCAGTCCGACTGCGCGGTTCGTGATGAACTGTACCTATCTGGATCAGGAACAGAAGGCATCGCTGTATACGGGAGATTTATTGAGCGATCTTTCAAATGTCGAGCCTGCCGAGCGGCACTACGCGGCTTTCGACGAAGTGTCGCATGCTGACTTTCTCAACCAGATGCTCTATCTCGATACGAAGATATTCATGGTGAGTCTGAACCTTACCTATAACGACAAGATGAGCATGGCTTCGTCGGTGGAGGTGCGCGTTCCTTTCCTTGATCGCGAGCTGGCGGAGTTCGTGGCATGGAATGTTCCGCCCCATATGAAGCTGCGAGGTGTGCTGCGTCCGACCACCAAGTACATTTTCCGGAAAGCGATGCACGATGTTCTACCCGCCGAAGTCCTGCGGCAACCGAAGGCAGGATTCGCCGCTCCGGTAGACTATTGGCTGGCGCACGACCTCAAGGAAATGGTGGACGATTTGCTCTCCGGCAAGCAGATTCGCGACCGCGGGCTTTTTCAACCTGAAAAATTACGCACTCTGGTGGACGAGCAGCGGCGCGGCACCAACGACTGGTCGATGCAAATCTGGCAATTTCTGACGCTCGAATTGTGGATGCGAATGTTTCTCGATGGCGGAGCGCGAAAGTTGGGAGAGGAAACGATCCAGTCGGAGCAGGCGGCGACCGCATGAAGCAGGTTCTGCAACAGCCGAGTACTGGTGAAATTTCGGTGGCGGAGGTCCCGGCGCCCCAGTTGCTGCCCGGCTGCGTTGCTGGTAAGCATTCGCGCCTCGCTAGTGTCGGCCGGTACTGAGCGCGCTTCTTCGGAGTTCGCCCGCAAGAGTCTCCTTCAGAAAGCGCAAGCCCGGCCTGATCTGGTGCGAGACGTCGTCAACAAAGTTCGGCGCGACGGATTGCTTTCGGCGGTGCAGGCAGTCCGCAGCCGTCTCGACCAGCCAACTTCGCTGGGCTACAGCAGCGCCGGCGTCGTGACCGGAGTTGGCGAAGGCGTGACGGACATCGCGGTGGGCGACCGCGTCGCTTGCGCGGGTGCTGGATACGCGGTGCATGCCGAAGCCGTTTGCGTTCCGCGACTGCTGGTCGCGAAGATTCCCGACGGTGCGTGTATCTTTCGATGAGGCTGCTTTCACCACCGTGGGAGCAGTTGCCCTGCACGGAATTCGTACGGCTGAAGTGAAACTCGGGGATGCGGTGGCGGTGATCGGACTTGGCCTGGTTGGCCAGTTGACCGTTCAATTGCTGAAGGCCGCCGGGTGCCGAGTTCTTGGGATCGACATTGCGCCCGACCGAGCCGAACTTGCCGCGCCGTCTCGGGGCGGATGCTGCGCAGTTCTGCGTCGTCCGAGTTCGCCGATATCTGCGCGCAAAAGACGCATGGCTTCGGGGTGGACGCCGTTCTGATCACGGCCGAGACTCCAGCAGCGAGCCTGTGAATCTGGCGGCAGGAGTTGCGCGCGATCGCGCCGTGGTTGTCGCGGTGGGCACCGTTGGGATGGAACTGCAGCGGCAGCGTTATTACGAGAAGGAACTCGACTTCCGCGTTTCGCGTTCCTACGGACCCGGCCGCTACGATGCGGCTTATGAACAAAAAGGGCGCGACTATCCCATCGGTCACGTGCGCTGGACGGAAACGCGGAACATGGAAGGCTTTCTGCATTTGCTTGCCGAGGGCAAGCTCAACCTGAATCCGCTCATCACGCATCGCTTCACCATTGATCAGGCTAGGGAGGCATACGAACTGATTTCTGGGGCGAGGCGAGAGCGATCGCTGGGTGTGATCTATTACTTATTCGGAATCCGCCGACTTGAGCCAGCGCGTTAATCTGGTGCCGCTCGAGTCGCAGAACGCCGCAAGACATCAAGAGGATCTCAGGATCGGCCTGCTTGGTGCGGGAACTTTTGCAGTTGGCACGCTCATTCCCGCTATTACAACAGGCAGCTAATGCTGAAATGGTAGTCGTTTGTGCAGCCACTGGCGCGCACAGCCGGCATGCGGCTGAAAAATTCAGGTTTCGCATTTCGAGCACGGATGAGCGTGATGTCCTCGATAGTCAGGACGTCAACACGGTGGTGATTGCGACGCGTCATCATCTGCATGCAGGCCATGTGCTCGGCGCCTTGGCCGCGCAGAAGAATGTGTTTTGCGAGAAGCCGCTCTGCCTGAATGAAGAGGAGTTGGCCAAGATCGTACGCGCGCGCGGTTCGTCATCGCATGAGCAGAACCCTCGCCTGATGGTTGGCTTCAATCGCCGATTTTCTCCGATGACTTTGCGGATGAAAGAATTTCTGGCAATCAAAGAACCGCTGGCGTTGCATTACAGAGTGAACGCCGGCGCGTTGCCGCCCGATCACTGGATCAATGATCCGGAGACAGGAGGCGGGCGCATCGTGGGCGAGGTCTGTCATTTCGTCGACTTGTTGTCGTTCCTTGCAGGCGCTTTGCCGATCGAGGCTTACGCGCGGACGCTGGCGAATAACGGACTCTACAGCGACGACAACGTGCTGATCTCGCTGTGTTTTGAAAACGGTTCGGAAGGGACGATTCATTACCTGGCGAACGCCGATCGCGCATTCTCCAAGGAGCGCATTGAAGTCTTCGGCGGCGGCGCCGCAGCGGTGCTCGAGGATTTCCGCAAGCTGGAGATGACGCGCTTCGGAAAGCGATCGACTCTGTCGGCGCGCTGGCGGCAGGACAAGGGGCATCGCGGCGAGTGGCAGGCGTTTGCGAAATGCCTGCGCGAAGGCGGGCCGGAGCCCATTCCGTTCGAATCGATCGTCAGTTCCACGCTTACGACATTTTGCATTCAGAAGTCGCGTGCCAGCGGGCAGCCCGTTATCGTAGATGTGCGCGGCTTCATGCAGGCCGCACTCCGAAACGATTCATAAAACTAGCTTCTGGGAAGGATGGATCGCAGTTCATGCTGATTCTGGGCCTCAATATGTTTCACGCCGACGCCTCCGCTGCCATCGTGCAGGACGGGGAGGTCGTTTTTGCGATTGCTGAAGAGCGGTTGAATCGAAAGAAGCATTTCGGAGGCTTTCCGACGCTGGCGATTCAAGCGTGCCTGGATGCCGTGGGCGCGAAAATTTCAGACGTGGAACATGTCGCTGTCGGGCAGGATAGCGATGCCAATATTGCGCAGAAAGTCCAGTACGCGCTTGCCAATCCAGCGAAGATTCTGAATTTCATGCGCATGCGTCAGCGGAAAGAAGCCATGCGCGATGTGCGCACGCTGCTTTCAAACGCATTTGAAATCGAACCCGGGAAGTTGCGTTTTCAGGAACATCATCTCGAACATCACATCGCGCATATCGCTAGCGCATACTACTGCTCGCCGTGGGAGAAGGCGGCGGGCTTTAGTTATGACGGATCGGGCGATTTCGTGTCGACCATGATGGCGCGCTGCGAGGGCAATGACATCGAGGTGCTGGACCGGGTCTATCTTCCGCACTCGCTGGGAAGCTTCTACACCATGATCTGCGAATTCATCGGCTACAAGAAATACGGTGATGAAGGCAAGGTCATGGGGCTCGCGCCTTACGGCAAGGATAAATACTGTGAGCAAATGCGCAAGATTATTGGACTAAAGAACGGATCGTTTCAGCTTGATCTGAAATATTTCAAGCCCTGGGGAGCAATCAGGGAATGGAAGTGTTGCCCGACGGCACGGTGCGCCTGGCGCGGCATTTTTCCGAGCGTATGCAGAAAACTTTCGGGGAACCGCGCGAGCCGCATGCCGAGATTCTGCAGCGCGACATGGATCTTGCCTTCGCGATGCAGCAGCGCTTCGAGGAAGTCTTCTTCCATCTGCTGAACGAGCTTCACAAGCGTGTTCCGCTGGAGGATTTGGCGATGGCGGGAGGGTGCGCGCTGAATAGCGTGGCCAACGGAAAACTCTTTTCGACACGCCGTTTCGGCGCACATGGATTCAGCCAGCGGCTGGCGATGAGGGGTTGGCGGTCGGAGCTGCGCTGCACACTTATCATTCCGTGCTGAAGCAGCCTCGTCGGCGCGAACTTAAGCACTCGTATCTGGGACCGGAGTTCTCAGAGGGCCGCATCGAGGCGCGATCTGAAGAACGCCGGTCTGCAATATCGCGAAGTTGGAGCGCGAGCCGTTGCTGGAGAGCGTCGCCGAACAGATCGCGCAGGGCAACGTCGTCGGCTGGTTTCAGGGACGCATGGAGTGGGGGCCGCGGGCGCTGGGCAATCGATCGATCGTTGCCCATCCCGGGCTGCCAAATATGAAGGATGTGCTGAATGCGCGCATCAAGCATCGCGAGTGGTTTCGGCCATTTGCGCCTTCGATTCTCGCGGAACAGTCAGCATGAATATTTCGAGCACGATCATCCATCGCCGTTCATGTTGCACGTGTACAAGATTCGACCGGAGAAGCGGAAGGAGCTTGTGCGCGGTGAATCACGTGGACGATACGGGCCGGCTGCAGACCGTAGCGCGCGATGAGAATCCGCTGTACTACGATCTGATCAAGACGTTTCGAACGAAGACCGGAATCCCAGTCGTGTTGAACACAAGCTTCAACGAGAATGAGCCGATCGTGTGCACTCCGGCCGAAGCGATCGATTGCTTCCAGCGCACGAAGATGGACGTGCTGGCAATCGGACCCTTCCTCGCACTGAAGACGGAAAACTAAACACCATGCCAGAGCACCCCGCCGCCGCGACGGACTCTGTGCCTATACTGACTTTAGTCGAGCGCCTTCCCGGGTTCCGAGTACTAGCCTGGCATCGTGGAGCCTTGTACGCGTCACGCGGATACGAAGTCATGCGCGGTGATATGAACGGCGGCCGCATGCATTGGCAAAGCGTTGGCCGCTATCGACCTGCTGCGTGGCGATCGCTGACTTCGAAGAGCAAAATCACCTCTCGTCTGGTGCGCGATGGATTTCACGCTCTGGCGATCACGCCGGGAGGACATTTAATCGGGGCCGTGCCAGGGGCCATCGTGTCTCTCATGCCCGGCCAGTCGCAATTTGCCGTCGCTCATCGAATCACGCGTGGCATTCGCCCTTTGCACGTGACCGCCACCTCGGATGGGCGCGTGTTTTTTGGGGAGTACTTCAGCAACGAACAGCGCGACGAGGTTCACATCTATGCATCACAGGATGAAGGCCAGACCTGGCGGCTCGCGTACACCTTCCCGAAAGGCGCTGTGCGGCACGTGCATAACATCGTCTATGACCGCGGGGAAAACTGTCTGTGGATTTTCACTGGCGACAACGGCGACGAATGCAGAATTCTGCGCGCGTCCTGCGACCTGAAGACGGTCGAGAGCGTGATGGCGGGTAACCAGCAGGCTCGAGCCGTCGCTGCCGTCGTGACCGCCGAGGGCGTGTACTTCGCGTCCGACACGCCCTTGGAAGCGAATCACGTGTATCGCCTGAGTCGTAACGGGACTCTTGCAACGCTGGCCGATCTGGACAGTTCGTGCATCGAAGGATGCCTGGTCGGAGAGACGGCAGTTTTCTCCACCATGGTCGAGCCGAGCGCGGCGAATCCGTCGCGGCTTGTGTCCTTGTATGGGGGCCGGGAACTTGGCTCATGGCGCCGCATCGCGTCTTGGACCAAAGATGCCTGGCCTATGCGGTTCTTTCAATACGGCAACGCGTTCTTGCCCACCGGCGAGAATCCGACGGAATACCTGGCGGTCACAACGATTGCTGTTCAAGCCGACGATCTTGTGACCTCGATCTTCAGAATGCGGCACGACAAGTAGAGTCGGAACGGCGTGCTATATTCGCTTCGACTCCAAAACCTGCCGCCCATGTGCCCTTCGTGAAGCGCCTTCGTTATCTACAGCGCGTTTTCAGCGCCTACCTGCTGCCGGGAAGAAGTCAGTTGACGTTCTGGCACGAGCCACCGCGTGCCAATACGAGAGCGACTTTCGATCAGATCGGCGAATACTACATGGAATTCGCGTCGAAAGCCGACTACGCCGGGCACTACGATGCTTCTGGCATTCCGATGCTCGACTACCGCGGCCACATCGGTTTGCAATACAACCCGATCGCGATCGCGCAGTACGGCCTCGGAAATTACAACTTCTTCGTTCAGGAGAAGAGCGAAGAGAGACGAAGAAAGTTCTTGGCTGCAGCCGAATGGCTGGTGGCGAATCTTGCGCAGAACGCGCAGGGAGTCTGGGTCTGGAACCATCACTTCGACTGGGAATATCGCGATACGCTCAGGGCACCCTGGTATTCCGGACTTGCCCAGGGACAAGGGATTTCGCTGCTGGTTCGCGCGCATCACGCGACTCAGGATCCCAAATACGATGTGGCTGCGCGGCGTTCCTTCGAGAGCTTGACGCGCTCCGTGGACGAAGGTGGCGCCCTTTTCCAGGATGAGCGTGGCGATGTCTGGATCGAAGAGTACCTGGTCGATCCCCCCACGCACATCCTCAATGGAATGATCTGGGCGCTGTGGGGAGTGCACGACTACGTGCTAGCCACGCAGGATCCATCCGCGAAGGACTTGTTCGACAGAGTTGTGCGTACGCTCGAGCGCAATCTTTCAAAATACGATGCCGGCTTCTGGTCGTTGTACGAACAGTCGGGAACTCGACTGAGGATGATGGCGAGTCCCTTTTACCATCGCTTGCACGTTGTGCAGCTACGCATCATGCACCAACTGACCGGACTGGGAGTTTTTGGCGATTATGCCGATCGATGGGAGCGCTTTGAGCGCAGCCGGATCAAGCGCATCACGGCGCTGGCGTACAAGAGCGCGTTCAAGCTGTGCTACTACTAATAACCAGTGAAGATTCTCTACGTCTCCCAGTACTTCCCGCCTGAAATGGGTGCGCCCGCCGCGAGGGCCGTGGAACTGGCGCGGCACTGGGTTCGTGCCGGGCACGACGTCACGGTGCTCACCGGGTTTCCGAATCATCCGACGGGCGTCGTTCCCGAACAGTGGCGGCCGCGGTTGCGCAATCTCGTTTATCGGGAAGATGTCGAAGGGATTTGCGTGGTACGCACGTGGCTGCTGCCTCTGCCGAATCGTAAGGCGCATGAGCGGATGCTGAACTACGGATCGTTCTGTGTCTCAGCGGCGTGGCGCGGAATGGAACTTTCACGTCCGGATGTGGTCATCGCAACGTCGCCGCAACTTCTGGTCGGCCTTTCCGGTTGGTGGATTTCTTTCTGGAAGCGCGTGCCTTTTATTTTCGAAGTGCGCGATCTTTGGCCGGAGTCCTTGAGTGCGGTCGGTGTTGGATCAGACAACTCGTTGCTACATCGCGTTCTTGGAGAGATCGCCGGGTTCCTGTATCGCAAAGCCGATCGGATCGTTGTGGTGACTCCCGCTTTCAAGGATCATTTGACTAAGCATTGGCAGTTGCCCGGCGAGAGAATCTCAGTCGTCGAAAACGGAGTAGAAAGTTCTCTGTTTACCCCCGAAGCCGCAGAGGCTGCGCTTAAAGAGCGACTCGGCCTGAAGGAAAAATTCGTTGCGGCTTACATCGGAACCATGGGCATGGCGCATGGGCTTGACACACTGATCGAAGCGGCTAGCAGGTTGAAAGAGAGTGATCCGGATATCAGTTTTCTGCTGGTGGGCGAGGGCGCTGACAAGGAACGAGTCCAGGCAATCGTGCGAGAGCGGCAACTGTCAAACATCACTTTCGTGAACCAGCAGGCGCGGGAGAAAATTCCTGCATTCATCGGGACGTCCGATGTCTGCCTGGTGCTCTTGAAGAAAACCGAACTCTTCAAGACCGTGATTCCGACCAAAATGCTGGAGTTCATGTCGTGCGCGAAACCAGTGATCCTGGGTGTGGATGGGCAAGCCCGGCACATTCTCGAAGAAGCAGGCGCGGGGATCACGATCGAACCCGAAAATGCGGTCGCGCTGGCTGAGGCGATCAGACGCCTGAAGGCGGATGCCGCCGCGTGCCGCACGTTTGGACAGAATGCTCGCGCCTACGTCATGGAGCGTTGTTCGCGCGAGCAGAGCGCGAAGCAGTATGTCGGAGTACTGCAGAAAGTACTGGAGCGCTCGACGTAGCTCTGGCGAGGCTCGCTACTCGGAAGAAGAATTGCGAAAGCTCTCAGGGGTGAACTGCGTAGATGGTCACGGCAGTGGTCAAAGCCAGCGCCGTCTCGACCGCTCGTGCGGTTGCCACTTTTGCGCCACTAACCGGAACGAAAAGAATGTCGTTCGCCTCGAGAGGAACGTCGGGTGCCTTGGCCTGCAGCATCTTCTTCAAGGGCACGACCGTCTCAACCACGCCGTTTGGCCCAGTGCTTTTACGAATAATGCGCGTGCCGTTCAGCTTCGCGGTGCGGTTGGGGCCGCCGGCGAGCGCAATCGCCTGCAGTACGGTGAGGCTGCCGTTATCGACCAGTAGCCCGCTCGGGCGGCCTACATCTCCCACGATGTACACGATAGGCGCACGATAGATTTCGATTGTGTCTCCCGGATGCACGTCGACATTGCTCTCCGGTTTGTCGGTCAGATTGCGCGCCAAGCTTACGATCTGGGGTTTGTCGGGGTGACTGCGGCGCGTGATGGAAACGGTGCGGCTGGCTCGTTCCGTAAGCCCGCCCGCCGCGGAAAACACGTCGAACAGGCGGCGGTCTCCGAGTACCGGATAAATCCCCGGCCTCCCGACTTCGCCCAGTAGCGTGACGCCTTGCGAGGCGTATTCGTTCACAAAAATCGTCACGTGCGGATTCTTGACGAATCCGCCGTCGTCCAGTCGCTTCTCGATGAGTTTCTGCGACTCTTCCAGGCTGAGATCACCGACGTGCACGTAATCGATCAGCGGTAGGTACAGGTCGCCGTCATTACTTACGCGCGCCTTGGTGGTCAGTTCCGGTACGCCGTAGACGCCGACTTCTACCAGGTCCCCGGGCCCCAGTTTTATCGCCGAGGTTGCCGGCTCATCGGGTTTGTCGGCTGGCTTGATGTCGGCGGGTTTGTCATCGGCGGGCTTGGCATGGTCACCGATCACCGGGGTCTGCGGCTTTGCTACTTCTTCAGGAGTGACGGGATCGAAGGACGGCTGCTCGTGAGATGGCTGTGCCGCCTGGTCTTGCGCGAAGCTGTAAGGCAGAAGCGAACACGCAAGAATTGTTAAAAAAATCACCGTTTTTCTTCGTTGGGCGAAGCCTGATCGGAGAAACCGCATGCACTACCCCTCAATGTCGTGTGAGAACCGAGTCTAACATAGGCCGCTCGGAATGGGCCCAGACGCGTGACGTTCAAAAACGGCAACCATTTTGTGCAAGAATGTAGTTGCTGATTGCCTCTTGCATGTCCAACTGCTATATTTTCGGGACGTTAGCCGCCACCTCGATCCATTGCACGAATTGTTTCTTCAACGCATAACCTGATTGCGCGGGCCGAAATACGCGCATCGAGGACGACGCAGTTGACTGTTCTTTACCTCGGGATCTTCGCTCTCGCGTTAAGCCTGTCGTTCATTCTGACTCGATCAGTCAGGAATCTTGCCACCAATCGAGGGTGGGTTTCAGCTCCGGCTTCTGAGCGGCATTTGCATAACGCTCCGCTCCCACGCCTCGGGGGCGTTGCCATTTTCGGAGCGTTTGCGCTCAGCCTTGCCGTGGCGCTCGCGATTGCTTCCTATCGTCCCGCTCTGCAGTTTGGATCGTCGCTCAGGATCCTGACCACTATCTTTGTGCCCGCCAGCCTGGTTTTCCTGCTCGGACTCTGCGACGATCTTCGCGGCGTCGGTCCCTACACGAAGTTTTCCGTGCAAGCTATCGCAGGATTCCTGTTATGGCTCGGCGGTCTGCGGATTCTCGATTTGCCGGTGCTATTTGGGTCGCGCCAGTTTCCGTGGTTCGTGGGACTGGCGGTCACCATCATGTGGGTGATCGGAATCACGAACGCGTTCAACCTGATCGATGGGCTGGACGGTCTGGCTGCCGGCTCTGCGCTCTTCTCTACCCTGGTTGTGTTCGTGGTGGCGCTGTGGAGCCATTCGTCGCTGGTCGCTTTAATGACAGTTGCCTTGACCGGGGCAATTCTTGGCTTTCTGCGCTTCAACTTCAATCCAGCCACGATATTTCTAGGCGATTCGGGAAGCCTGTTCATCGGATTTCTGCTGAGCGCGCTCGCTCTGGAAGGTGCGCAGAAAGCGCCCACCGTGATCGCAGTCGCGATTCCGGTGGTCTAGTTC
>CAVOSN010000006.1:0-607870 GCA_963698805.1 uncultured Acidobacteriota bacterium
TTCGCAACGAGACGCTGGCAGAGCGGGAGATGGAGATCAGCACTACCATCGCTGGCATGGCGGTCGAGGAAGGGCGGGTGCTCCTGGTTCACGACGCGCGAGTATCGGCAGTTCTTCGGGACAAGAAAAGCGTACGTAGACTGCAGTTGCGTTCCGTTCTCTGTGCGCCGCTGATCGTCAGCAATGAGGCCTTCGCGGTCATCTACCTCGAGAACCGGGAACTTTCCAACCACTTCAATGAGCGACACGAGCAGCTGTTGTCGGAGATATGTGCACTGGCCGCACCCCGACTGCACACTGCGGTCACCGTCGAGAGTGCGTGTAGGAAAGCTCGCGATCTGGAACTCGCCCTAGGCGACAGTGACGGCATCATTACAGCCGACCTAGGGATGTCGATAGTTCTCGAAACGCTTGCGAAAATTGCTCCCACGGAGTTGACTGTACTGATCCAGGGTGAGACCGGGACGGGCAAGGAACTCATTGCTCGCGCTATTTATCGTCGCAGCTCCCGGGCCGGCGGTCCCTTCGTTGTTTTGAACTGCGCGGCGATTCCCGCGACGCTGATTGAGTCCGAGTTATTCGGATGCGTTCGCGGGGCCTACAACGGCGCTGATCGCGATCGCGTAGGGCTGATCGGCTCTGCAAATCGCGGCACCTTGTTTCTCGACGAAATCGGGGAAATGCCGTTCGATCTCCAGTCTCGGTTGTTGCGCGTCCTGCAATCAGGAGACTTTAACCGAATCGGGTCTGCTCGCTCCGAACAAGTCGACGTTCGCGTCATCGCTGCTACTAACCGTGATCTCGAGAGTGAGATTGCACACCGACATTTCCGAGAAGACTTGTATTTCCGCTTGTCCACGGTCACCCTGAAAGTCCCACCGCTGCGTGAGCGTAAGGCCGACGTGGTGATGCTGGCAAATCATTTTCTGCGGACCTATGCAGCTAAGCGCGCCCTTCCGGCACCTCGTCTCAGTGGTGAATGTACTCACTTGCTGTCGGAATATCACTTCCCCGGAAACGTCAGGGAACTGGAGGGAGAAATGGCTCGTCTGGTAGCGATGTGCTCACCAGGAGACGAGATTCCGGTAGGCGCCCTTAACGAACGCATTGCACGACGCAAGTCAGCTCCTCCCAAAGAGGCCGAGATCGAGCCAATGTCTCTGGCAGAGATGGAAAAAAAACTCATTTTGGCTGTACTTCGGTACACCTCCAGCAACCGTACGCACGCAGCAGAGATTCTCGGAATTAGTCGCGAAGGACTTCGCACAAAAATGCAGAAGCTCGGATTGTCGACTTCCGTTGATCAATAGCCACTAACTCTCTCCACGAAGTTTTTGCCTCCTGGTTAGTCAGTCGTAAATTTCATCCACACATCTTTGGTACAGAGCGTGCCTATGTCATAGGGAGTTTGGGCCAGAGGTCGCTCATTCGGATCAAGGAATGAACAGCTTAGCTGTAAGGCTCACAGCGAGTTCGTCAGAAATCTGGGCGGCGTTGACAGGTTTCTGGGCGGTTGGAATCGCGACTCGAAGAGAATTGGCCTGGTTTTCCGAACTCATGGAGGGAACATGCGTGGATTGACACATATCGCGGCTTGCGTGGCAGCGTCGATCACGGTCGCCGAGCTCCTTGGCTACTTGCTGCACCGCCTGATGCATAGCGGATGGATTCCCTGGCTTAGCGCGAGCCATATGAAACATCACCTCATTCTCTACGCCCCCCTACAAAAACAGCGTCCATGCGAGCAGTATCTGGATGCAACCACCGGCGAAGTCGCCATCGGGAATGTCGGCCTGGAATGGATTGTGCCGAGCGGTGTGATTCTAGCCATTGCGGTAGTCGCTCTCCGCTTGCTGAGGGTCTCTTTCACCGATCAGATTCTCTCCATCGCGACGATATTGGTGTGGAGCTTCCTGATGTTCAGTTATCTGCATGACCGCATGCATATCAATGGATTCTGGATGGCGAGCGCTCCCGTCCTCAGCCGTTGGTTTCTAAAAGCGCGGCGATTGCACGATATCCACCATCACGTCTTGAACAACGACGGATTGATGGACAAGAACTTCGGGATCGGGTTCTTCGTCTTCGATCGGTTGTTCGGAACTCTGGCATACGAGACGTCTCCGTTCAACCACTGGGGCTATGCGGCGGCGCAAGAGAGATTTCGAAATATCTATGAAAACAAGGCCGCGAGTGTCCGGTAGCACCATCACCGCGGCCCTACAACAAGGCTTGATCTCGCTAGTCCCAACTCAGACCGGCACACGTTCGTGAACGAAAAAGGAATCTCAGCTCATGGGGAGAAGAATATGATCACATTCTTTGCATCGAAAGCTCGTGGAGTCTGGCAGGTACGCACGACCCAGAAAGTAGTGTGGGTCGCCGCCCTGCTGGTCACGTTTTGTTGATCGAGGCCTCCCGAAGCGTCACCATCGACGGATTCGCGATTCACTCCGGGCCATCAGCTTTGGGATCGGGATTGGACGGAGCAGTATCGATGTCCAACTCCGAAACTTGACCGTCGATGGGCCCAGCGCGTTGGGAATCTTTGTCTTCGAGAGCAGCCAGGCGTCGCTCGCGCGAATAACCGCCCGCGACCCTGGCTATGCGACAGTTGGGGTCGTCGATATTTCCGACGTGCACATCGAGGGTTGTCTGTTCGAGAACTCTACAGGGGCTCTTTGGCATGCGGGTCTTGAAGTCATCTCGGGGCACGTTACCATGCAAACCACCACCATACGCAACATGCAGGTCGGCATCGACATTGGTAGGAGCGGGAGTGTCGATATACAGAGTTTCAACTCCTACTACCCAATCACAACACCTACTGACGTGGTGATCGAGAATCCCACTGGGACCAACTTCTACGGCGTTTCAGTTGGGAGTGGTTCTCTACTCAAGTTGGGCGACACCAAGCTCCGCATCACCAATCCCGGCCAATCGTGGGCGGGAACACAGCAGGCGTACTCGTCTCTGACGGCGGTACTCTGAACGCTGGTGCCAACCTTACTGTCTCCGCCAGCCAGGGCCACGGCGTCTTCGTGAGCAACAGCTCCCACGCAAGCATCGCCGGCTCAAGCATCACGGGGAGTGCCCATGGAGGCTTGCTTGCTCTCAACATGTCCACAATCGCGGTAGGGACGGGGACGAATCCTTTGACCGAAATCACCGGCAACGGCATGGACCTGGTCTGCGATTCCAGATCGCTGATCACCGGGGGCGCGAACATCGTCGGTGCCGCCACCGTGCAGTGCGCCAGCCTGTTGACAGGTGATAGGGCAAGGTCATTGGTGATTCGAGGCAAGCAATCCCCAGATCGCTTCGCCTAAGACGACAGCTATCACGATCCGGCTGATCCATATCCTCGAATCCGATAGGGATGATTCTCGACCGGACCTGTTCAGAATCTCATCCACGGCTTTGCTTCCTTCAGGGATTGTGACACATCGGGTCTTCACCAACAATCTTCAACTCTTGAAATCGGTCTGTTTTCAACAGCCACGATGGGACACGAACTCGCACACTCAGGCGGCGCGGTCCAATAACTTTGCGCCGGGCTCTGAAGCTTTTGCGGGAAAGTTTCGTAGCAGCATCCAGGCGACAAGAGAACACAATAGAAATGCAAGCAACATCAGCTCGAGAGCGCGGATGAAAAAGTGATCGATCAGACCGCGTCCTCTAGCGTCCAAATCTCGAATCGCCTTATCGCTCATTGCCTTGAAATCGTTTATGGCTGCTACTTCATCATTGTGAAGAGCATCCAGCACCACCTGTCGTTCCCCACGCATGTCCGCAGTTGCGGCGAGCCGTTCGCTACGAAAGGCAGCGATGGTGGCAAGCCTCTGTTGCTGCAGGGCATCCACGGTCCGCAGGCGTTGCTCGTTGAGAAACGCCTGCGCGGACAAACGCTGACCTTCAACATCTGCCCTCACCGCTTCGCGTGCCTGACCCACGAGATCGGGCATGCGGTCCATGTTGCTCGATGCCTTCGCTGCGGTGTTTGACAGCATCACGAAATTGGACAGCGCGGTGCTAACCTCCGGATCGCTGGTCACGTCGCTGAGCAAGAGTTCTGCCTGCCAGCGTGCTTGCTTGGGAACGTAAGCGTTGTACGAATCCAAACGGGCCGTAAGGTCGCCTATACTGTCCCCTAGTGCCTTGATCGCGGCCATCGCTCCCAAGTCAGATTGTTCGACCTTGCTGATCAGGTCTGGATCAAGCGACTGACGGCCAACGAGGCTGGCTTGAATGGGATGAGCGTTTGCCCAGGTAGAAACCCTTTGACGCAAATCGGCGACATCGGCCGTGGGCGAACCTAACCGAACAGTGCGCTCCATCTCCGCGTCCATGTTCTTCACCGTCTCCGCGACAACAGCGTGGAATTCTCCCAGAGCCTGTTTCAAGGCGGGCCGTTCCATATACGTGCTCATCTGAAAAATGAACGCCCATGTGTCGAGGACGGCGGCAATCGGGTCGGTGTTCAGCAATGACCTCTGCATGACGGGAATCGCCTCGGCTTTCCACTCTAGCGCTTGTCTCCGAGCGGCTCGCGAGGGCGACTCCGAAATAATTTTGTCGGCGGCGGTCTCTATCTCCGCTGAGTAAAGCGCTAACAGCGACTGATTCCGTGAACTCAGCTCCGGTGTGGACGACGTGACGTTCTTGGCGATCTTTGCCGAAGACTTCTTTCTACCGTTGCCACCAGACACGCACCCCAACGACAGCAGCAACAGACCACAAAGCACGCAGCGCAACCGCTGAGCAAGCCGCATATTATCTTCTTTTAACTCCTGCCAAGAGCCGCCGGTAGTGTCAGCATTGACAGGTTCTTCATGGTGTTAGCAAGGCTCTTCAGGACGTGCGAAACTATTGGCGAAAAATCACCATTGCACTCATTCACCCGGGGCAGGGGTTTGAGTGTAAGCGCCTTGATTACAACAGTTGAGGGAAGGCGCATGGTTAGGCGGCGGCGAGGACCTCTCTTTAGTTGCCTCTTTTTGGCTGCACCCACGTTACTCGATGCTTACGAATACTCCATCAGCATCGAGGGTCTGCGTCCGTAGATCGTGAAACATCCGGTTGCACGGGTCATATCGTTTTTTGGCAGGCATATGGCTGATCTTGATTGTGTTGACGATCATAGTGAGGGTAATCACGGTGTACCGATGTACAAGTCTACTGGTGCGGAGCGGTTTGGCCTGTCGGCTTGATCAACAAAGCGGGAAGCTCGGAAGCAATGTGTATGTCCACGATGAGATCCAGCCGATGCTCGAGTTGTAAGAACTTGGCAACGGTCAAGGATGAGAGGCCAGCATTCTGGAATTCTTGGGCGTACTTCTTCTTAAGGTCTGTACGGCGGGATTCGAAGTCGATGCTTTGATCGATCAGGGCCTTTGCGTCAGTATCGGTCATCGTAGCGAATTTGTCGCCGTACGATTTAATCAAAGCCAGTCGCTGGTCATTGACATTAGTCAAATCGGCTTCATATTTCCGGTACACGGGCCAGAATGCTTTGCTCTCCTGATCGTTGAATTGCATGGCCGCAGCGATGAGGGCCACATGGTCCGCTCTCAAGTCGGCTCGGAGTGACTCGATGTAGGAGTCGAGGTTCGGTTCACGGCTTTGAGCAGCGGAGACATTGGAAAAGACAGCAATAGAAAGCACAACTACTGCGAACAGGATTCTCATTTTCATCTCATTCATCCTTTTCAAAGTCAGGGCCAGCGCGAGTGACACCGAACATCACACAGCCTTCATCATGTGAGATCATCGCAAGGCCCTTTGGAAACTGTCACAATTGCCAGCGCCCGCCGAAACAGGTACTCCCTCAGAAAACACACAGTGAATGGGCGTTCTGCCGGGAGAGGCGTCCAGCGCTCCCCGGGCGCTTGCGCTGATTGAATGCAGTTGGAGAGTATCCTGGCCACCAGCCTCGTTCGTGCCATCAATCAGGCATTGTTATCGGGTCCGTCTTGAGGCTTATCGAGCTCCGCTTGTCGGGCCCCGCTGAACCGCGCTCGTCGCGCTGGGTGATGTAGACCAGAGGCATCTCAAAAGCTCCAGGAATGCACGCGGCCACGCGAGCTAAGCGATCGAGGCGTACTGGCAGTGCTCGGTCTGACCGGAGAAACTGCTTATGCTAGTTCTTAGTGTCCGATCTGGGTTCCTATGACCTCTCCGGAGACGATGATTTCGACGCGGCGGTTCTTCTGACGACCCTCGGCCGTGCCGTTGTCGGCCACTGGGTTGCCCGAACCAAGGCCCTGCGCCGACAACGAACTGGCATCCAGACCCTGTTTGACGAGGTAGTCCCGCACGGCGTTTGCACGCCGCTCGGACAGGGTCTGGTTGACTTCGGCGCTCCCGCTATTGTCGGTATGACCCTCGATAGTCAGGCGAAGGGAGGGGTAGGTGAGCAGGATGCCGTAGAGCTTGGCCAATGCCTCTCGCCCTTCGGGGCGGAGATCGGACTTGCCAGTAACGAACAACACGTCACCCATATTGACGATCAACCCGCGGGGCGTGTCGGTAGTAGGCAGGATACGATTAAAATGCTCGAGCACGCGGGCGCGCAAGGCCTGCTTCTGCCGATCGGCCTCTTCCATGGCCTTTTTCTGGGCCTCAGCCGCGGCTAGTTCCGCATCTGCTTTCCGCTTGGCCTCCGCCGCTTCCGCATCCGCTTTCCGCTTGGCTTCCGCCGCTTTTTCCCTCACCTCCCTCTTGCACCCCTCGCATTCGGCCTCTTCCATGGCCTTTTTCCGCGCCTCAGCCCCGGCTAGTTCCGCATCCGCTTTCCGCTTGGCCTCGGCAGCTTCCTTTGCCCCTCCTTCCCCGAACGTGTACGCGATACCGAAGCCGAGACGCACTCGGTTCTGTCCCGTATCGGCGAAGTTAGTGTGAAGAAAGTCGACCTTAAAGCGACCCATCCAATGGGACGCGAGCCGATAATCGGCTCCGCCACCAATCGTCCATGAAAAAGCGTTGTCCGAGGCTGACTGGCTGACATTCGTCGTCGGGTTGTCGAGGCTCGAGTTTAAATGGGAAACACCGAACTGTGCCTCCGCGAAGGGCCACAGGCGTGGGAGGAATGTCTTCTTGTTCTTGAGCAAACCTGGGAAGGAGATGCGCGGGCCGCCGAGGAAGTCTTGCAAGTGACTCTTCGAAACGATCAGTCCAGTCTGAGTCAGTTCGAATACCCCGAGATGCGAGCTGTCCCATGTACTGTCATAGTCAAAGGCCACTGAAACCCTGCGCATGACCCTCACCGCCGCGCCAACATTCAACCCATCGGTACCGTTATCACCCGAAATGTGGGCGTATCCACCGCTAACTTCCAGGCTCTGGGCAGCTGCAAGCAATGGGAATGCAAGTAGGAATGCTAAGAACACAGATAGACTCTTCATAGTCTCCCTCTCGCTAAAGTTCCATCGGGCAGAACTTCCGGACAGGAAAAAAACAAACTGCTTTCTTGCTGCTCATCTGGCCCAAGTTGGCAACCTTCCTTCAGGCTCGATTCTGCGTCATGATGTTAGGTCGCCCACCCGGGAACGATAACTGTCAAAAGATGCAGATTGCCGGGGACGAGTGTGTCGAAGACGTGTTTCTCATTGAGGTCGCTCGGCACGGTCGACACGCGCATTGCCGCGCTCGAGTTCCGGCTATTGTCTTGAAGCGTTGGCAAATGTGGGTTGGCTCCAAGGACCCATCGCAAGGGATTACCCGGGAGGTGGTATGGCCACTCGCCCGTCGCTGCCTTGTCCTTCCGATACCTGCCTCCGTCTACTCAGGCACCCTAATATGGCCATTGCGAAAGGCCCTCCGAAGGAGCTCCAGAAATGAGCCAGCGATTATCCCCCGATCGCCGACCCTTCAAGCAGTTCCTGTTCACACTACTCAAGAAACGTACAAATTCCGGCACTGCGCGGTGCCGCGGACAATCAGATTGACCCGCAGTGGCTGCCGGGCTTGACTCAGATCAGGCAGGAAGTAAAGCGCGGAGGGTTCGACCTAAATTCGCTCACACACCGCCTCACGAAGCTAATCCAGCGGATAGTTGGTGCTGGCGGTGTCGGCGTGTGGTTGTTCACCAACGATGAGGTCTTCCTGTACGCCACAGCAGGAACCGCATCCAACGACGAGCGATTGCGGCTTGAGGTGCTTTCGAAACTCGTGAACGTGTACCATCTTAGCCAGGATTCAGCCTCTCGCTTTACAAACCCAATCGGAATGGGTACAGGTTACGACCAAACCAGTTCCGGCGATACCAACTCTTTGCTAGTCGAGCCCATTCACCAGGGACATAACGTTGCAGGAGTGCTAGCCGTATTCTCCGACGAATTGAATGCCTTCACCGAGAGTGATGTCGCCAATCTTCACTTCCTCGCCGACCTGCTGGCGCAGGCACTCAATAAGGCCGCGGAAGCGGCACTAAAAGAGAGCGTGGCCCTGGAGCCCGCAGCCATGTTCCAGCTGATCGAGCGAATCATTCCGGCCCTGCAAAGGATGTTGGAGAGCGATGTGAGGCCGCCTGACTCGATTCGTCGATTTTCACAGAGTGAGCTTCGGGACGAACTTCCCAGTACAGGCATCAATACGAAACCGTACCGGGTGTCCCATGAACCCGGTCCGGCAACTGGCGGCACGGAAACGATGGGTGGAACGAGGACCGGGCATGATCGCGGGACGCTTGCGTCGGTTCGGGATTCGACGTCTGCGTCGCCTCTCCACGAACCAAGCGTTCCTGAGATGGGATTATGGGCAGCCTCGAAGAGCAACCTAGCGAAAGTTTCAACCCTTGGGCTCGTGGTTCGCCAGAAGGGGGAGCGTCCACTTGCTTGGGTGACGAACATCACCTCGCGCATAGCCACTGCCGCCCGGCCCACCGTGGTTGTTCAGCGAGGTCCGCGCCGCGCGCAGGGTTTGTTTCTGCGCGCTATGGAACTCACCAATACTCAGCTTCAGATGCTTCTCCCGTCCCGGTCGAATCGTCTTGTCGCTCTCAGAGCCGCTCCGGTCATGGCCATACTGGCGATCGTTGTCACCTTCCTATTGCTGAGGAAGAAGGCCGACCTCCATGATCCCACCCAAACCGCAGCGTCCAGCTCACGGACAACCGCGAGAGAGAACACTGTTCCGCCCAGCGCGGCGCAGTCGAACGCTCGCGAGTCACTCATGACTGAGCCGTTCGGGACCTCTGCTCCGCTGCAAATGAGCCACATGCGTGTAACCGACCGCGCAACCGAAGCCGCGGTGCGGACACTAAGCCGGTTCGAGCTGGCCGGATTACGTCGCCAGGCGGAATATGGGGATGATTCTGCGGCATTCCAAATGGGAATGGCTTACGAGATCGGACGTGGGGTCCCACAACGATGCGTTACCGCCGCGCAATGGGTCGCGAAGGCGGCTCGTGAAGGCAACACGGCGGCCCAATATAATCTCGGACTGCGCTATCGTGACGGTGACGGATTGCCGCGGGATGAACATGAGGCCGTGAAGTGGCTGCAGAAGGCGGCAGCCCATAGTTCCGACGCCCAAGTGGCGCTGGCTTTGCTTATCACCTATCAGGCAGGTGCTATTCCTTCTTCACAGACATCGCGCTAAATGCTCGTGCCATAGCTGGACGCGATAGTTCTTGGAACATCCCATCTCTAACCATGTCGGCGGTGTCAAGGATCTTTCGAGCACACTGCGGCAGGCACTCAGGGAAGAGCGCCATTTAGCCCTAGTTGAGATTTGACAGGCCAACCTTGGGCTCCCTTCTAATCGGTCGGGCCAAGAACTCAGTCCGACCCAACCATCTCTTCGATCTCGATCTCAATCATGATTACTACTTCGAACTCCCCGCGAGGGGAGCGGAGTGCCCCGTCGCATGTCCAGAAGAAGGCTGAGGTGTTCAGTGGGAAGTTAAGCCCACCAGGATAAGAGTCAGACCCTATAGCTAGGATCGCAGGTGCGGAGCAAACGAAGCACATGGAGTCGATCGACAGAGCCATCCATGGGTGGTGAGCACGTCATCGAAGCCGTGTTGATCTTATCCAGCGAAGCCTGAAGAACACAGTAGCAACTGGTGCGGTCCTAAGATCCAGGCCGATGGTGAGCGGGGTGCGTCTGCAGTTTCGATAGTATGCTGCCGGGGCGCTAAGCTTCTTCATTGTCAGTCTCCTCTATCTCTTGTGGCTCAGAGCACGTCGATAACTTGGGAGGGTGCCGCATCCCGTCGGAGACCGGCCTTCCCATCCCATCTGATTTCGCCAATATCCAAGGCGAGTGGCAATGCGGGCGTGGCGATCTAGCCGTCTCTTCCGACGAATGAAGGCGAAACTTCCAACGACTGTGCCTGCTGACAGATGACACTGCCTGCCGTTGTTGGGAATCTGAAGCCTCACAGTAGCGTGACACTCCCCAGACGCATCCCTCCCGATGACGAGCCTCCTGTTCATCGGGAGGGCTTCCCTCGGCACACGTGCGTAGCGAATGGAGCGCGAAACGTCCAACCACTGTGATTATTACTAGATGACGCGGGTGCCGTTCTTTTGGGAACCTGAAACGCACAACCGAAAACATAAGGTGAGCTGATATGTCGTATTCGATCTGGTTATTTCTGGTCGCTCTATCTGGTTGGGCCGCTGGTTACATTGTGGGCGGTAAAGGATTCGGTGTGGTAGCCGATATTTTGTTCGGTTTCACTGGCGGCATGACCGTGCGCTTTTGCCTCGACGCCATGGGCGTTCGTGTAGCGGATGTGGATCTGCTGCTGTTTTCGATCTGGGGTGCGGCGGCGTTGCCAGGGTTCGTCAGACTCATGGTGAGACACCGTCATAATTTGGATCCGAGCAATTTCACCCACGTACGGCGAGGTCTTGAGGTCGCGGAGGAGCCTCGCTCTGGCTCTCGAGCGGACAGCCAAGATTCTTCCAGAGCTGCATAGGCGAGAGATCGCAGATTTACCCCGTTGCTCCTCTCTTGAGCAGTTTCTCGGTCTAGCGCCTCCGAGCGGAGGCAAGCTGGTCGTCATCGTGCCGCAAAAAGAAGCGCAGAATAATTCCGAGCTGTAGTTTCTTGTTTCATAACCGTTGAAACATCGCCATTCCAACAACTACGGTTATGAGTCCAATCGCCTGATTTCAACAAGTAGGGAGTTTCACTCCACGATTAACCCATACACTCCGTGACCTGAGGGCTGCTCATGCTGTACGGACACAACTGGTACTTCTCCTAGTCGAAAACCCTCCCGTGTCCTGTTTCACTAGCGGGAACGCTGACAGGCACACCTGACATCGTGACGTTACCGCAACCAACTCGCAACAATCATAAGGAGGGCATCCCAATGAGGTTCAGAATAATCGCTTCAAGCCTTGCAGTGATCTTGTTGGCTAGTGGATTGGCCAGTGCTGGAGACTCACCCGACAAGAAACGGGAAAAGACTCGCAAGATGGCAGATAAAACTCTGCAAGAACTGTACAAGCTGCAACCCACAGCTCAGGCGGCTATCCAAAAGGCTGCCGGATATGCCGTTTTCGATAATATGGGGACGAACCTGTTGCTGGTGAGCACGGCGCGTGGCTCCGGAGTCGCCGTCAACTCCAACACCAAGCAGGAAACCTTTATGAAGATGGTTTCGGCGGGCGCCGGCCTCGGCGTAGGAGTGAAAGATTATCGAGTGATTTTCGTGTTTGATAACGATAAAGCGCTGGCAACCTTCCAAGATTCTGGTTGGTCGGCTTCAGGACAAGCTGACGCTGCCGCGAAGGCTGGAGAGAAGGGCGGAGCCTACTCGGGAGCCGTCGAGGTTGCCCCGGGAGTCTGGGTTTACCAGATTACCAAGAATGGTCTTGCCCTCCAGTTGACCCTGCAGGGCACGAAGTACTACAAGGACGACGACCTGAACAAGAAATCATAGCTCCTGATCGCGAAGCGCAGAGCCACAAAAACTGTGCAGTGCACGTGTGCGCAGGGGAAACGGCGCGAATTCCGGGCAGTTCCTCGCGCGATTCACGAACAAATTCAGTAGGAAATGGGAGATGTACCTGATGGCAATGTTGGGAGCAGCGCAATAGTTTCTTCATGACGAGAGGGAAAGGGAACACATGAATAAAACTTTGAAGATGCTTCTACGAACGGGCCTGAACATTTTAGAGCAATCGGATCGGGCTACCGAACCTGTACGCGAGCACATTTCCGAGACGGCGGATCTACTGAGACGAAAAATTAGCGGCGAGGACCATACCCTGCGTTACGTCCTGACCTTTGCCGCTGGGGTCGGTGTCGGGGTGGGAGTTGGTATTCTGACCGCGCCGGGTAGCGGCGCACAGAGCCGCAATTCCATTTCTGAAAAGGTCCGAGAGGTCGGCAAGCGAATCAAGACTCAAAGCGGCGTGGAGGGAGATTTTGGTACGGGAAGCCATGGCTAAAGAGCAAATGACTCAAAATGAAGAAACAGGGGTGGTTTTGCAAAGAATCCACATGTTCGCCGCAAAAGCAATAGTGGGCGCGTTGTCACGGCGTCAAAGCGAGCCAGCGGTCTCCAACCGAAATCCTCGCGTTGATTTCATAGTCAGGGTGGTTGCCCATCCCCTGGACACTTCGCGTCTCACGCTGACTTCTTCTGCAGCGCGGGAAACTGAATGACCTTCCCGCGCTGTTTGGGCGGAATCCACTTTCAGCGTCGCCGGAATTTGTCCGGCACATAGAACTCAATCACCTTGGCCATCGCCTTACTACCTCCCGACCGCGTCAGGGTGGTTGCCCATCCCCTGGACACTTCGCATCTCACGCTGACTTCTTCTGCAGCGCGGGAAACTGAATGACCTTCCCGCGCTGTTTGGGCGGAATCCACTTTGAGCGTCGCCGGAATTTGTCCGGCACATAGAACTCAATCACCTTGGCCATCGCCTTACTACCTCCCGACCGCATTCGCAGGGGGTAGCGATTGCGTAGTCTGCTTCGCTCAGCACTCGCTTGTATAGTGCAGGACACGACGATTTCGCTTCTTGCCAGTTGTTGGGATTTGGAGTCGAGCGCGGCTATCCAAGAAGCGGGCCGCCGGAGCGATCGGGGGCGATGCATTTTCCCTGGTGTGTGAACGTAATGAGCAACCACTGGGAGAAAACCATCTGCCCATTGATTCCCACGTCTTATATTCCATTGCAAACAGGAAACTTGCCTTCTTGCTCCCTTTGGCAGGGCGATTGCTCCCCCTTGTCCGGCGGGGTGGACAGTGAATCTGCTTTCTGCGGCACATCATTTAGCCTGGACACAGCACCCGACGATCTGGCTGTGCGAGTCCTGCGCAATCCTGTGGCTAGTGCTCCGTGTAATCCGGTCACCTTGGGTTCGGCTTGGGGTTCTGCAAATGCTTTGTGGACTGATGCTCAATGCCCTGGTGACCGAGGCCAATTCTGGAACAATGCCAGTTGTGGGAATACCCTCGACACTTCATCCGGCGAGCCCAGTGTGGCAGGCAGCGACGTCGAACACGCGCCTACCGTTCCTTGCGGACCAAGCTGGGCTGGGACTGTTTAGCATCGGCGATCTCGTATTGATTTCCGGGGGCATCCTTATCCTTGCAATTTGTTTGCAGCGAAACCTCAAGCCGAAAAGTAGTCTAAATAGCTGCCGGTTGGGATGGGCTCTCCGAGACACGACCGGTTCGCCCACCGAAGCTTGAACAGTCTCCCAACGATACCGCAATCCTGCAAAAGCCACCTCGGTCCAGCTACGAGTCAATGAGTTCTATCAAAAGGGATGTCAAGAAAAAAGTTCTGCCTCGACCGGAGGCGAGATGTTTTCTCGAGATCCAGCCCACTGGAATTAGGCTTCGCTGGAGAAGTGTGACTTGTGCCCATTCTGATGAGCTCCTCTGGTGAGTTAGCGGTACCGTCGAGTTGGCGAGAGCGACAAGCGAATGGCGACTCAAGGTCAACCATGGTTCTATCCGAGGCTCGTGGCCTATAGCTATTTCTGGTTATCCGAGGGGGCATAACGTGTAATGAGTGACTCGGTGCCCAAGGCACGCGGGGCCGGATCTCATTGACTGATACTTCCCTCGAACCGAGCATCTCGAGAATTCGACCGACCACTAGCAGAAGAAACTCTTCGAATGGAAGGCTCTTCACCAGAGATGCTCAAGCTGCTTGTCGCTGCAACTGTTTAGCAGCCTGCTGTCCAGGAACCCCGCAATCAAACCCAGAACAATCCAGGCCACGATCGCAGTGCCCGGATCACCATAAGCACCGCCAGAAAAGCCGCTTACACAGCGTCGTCCTGAAGCATACTCGCCCGCTAGATGATTCCCCTGAGCAACTCAGCTCTCTAAGCATGGGTTCCGGCTGATGCGAGGTTACCCGAACGACTGTAGCCCGAGTGTCGTGCCCCTGACATCCAAAATCCAAAATCTGGTGACCAACTGGTGTTGGGAAATGGGTCGCAAAACCCGCTGGGGCGTGCAAATCCCATCGGCTGCTTAGAAAGGGATAAATATTTATGAACATCAATGCTATTGGAAAAACAGTGAACAGACGATGGGTGCTGGTGACTCTGCTGGTCGCCGTAGCGATACTACCTGCGGCTCTGCCGCTCGCTCATGCGCAAGATCAGTATGATCAATACGACCCGCCCGGCCGGGTCGCAAGGTTGGGATACATGCAGGGTTCCGTGTCATTTCAGCCGGCTGGCGAGTCGGAGTGGGTAGAAGCGGTTGCGAACCGCCCCATGACGACCGGCGACAGGCTATGGGCTGATCGCAACGGGCGGGCCGAGGTGGAACTGGGATCAGCATCTATCCACCTCGCTCCCAACACCGGTTTCTCTTTCCTCAACCTTGACGACCGCACGGTTCAAATTGAGTTGAGCTCGGGTACTCTCGACGTTCGCGTCCGCCGTCTCGACCGGGACAGTGTTTTCGAGGTTGATACTCCGAATCAGGCGTTGACGGCCTTTCAGCCAGGGCGTTATCGGATTGAAGCTTCGGAAGACGGTAACTATACCGTTGTCACGATTCGTGAAGGTGAAGGCGAATCGACGGGGAACGGCCAGGCTTACACAATCCATGCCGGTCAGCGCATCACCCTGAGCGGAACCGACTCGCTGAACGCAGAGCTTCAGCAAATCGCGACTCCGGACGACTTCGACAACTGGAGTTACTCCCGCGACCGTCGTTATGATAATTCGCGGTCATCGCAATACTGCTCGCAGGATCTGGTAGGAATGGAAGATCTCGATGACTACGGAGACTGGCGTTCCGACTCCAGTTATGGAAATGTCTGGTTCCCGAGGGTGTCAGCCGGCTGGGCTCCGTATCATGATGGACACTGGGCATGGATCGATCCGTGGGGTTGGACCTGGGTTGATGACAGTCCTTGGGGATACGCCCCCTTCCACTACGGCCGTTGGGCTTCGGTGGGAGGTCGATGGGGCTGGATTCCGGGACCCCGTCAAGAACGGTCGGTGTACGCTCCTGCTTTAGTTGCTTTCGTGGGCGGTGGCTCTTTTGCCGCCGGGTCCGTCGCCTGGTTCCCGCTCGGTCCACGCGAAGTGTACGTTCCGTCCTATCGAGTGAGCCAGGGGTATGTAAATCGCGTTAACGTCACGAACACGACGGTCAACACCACGACCGTCACTAACGTTTACAACACGACCATCGTCAACAAGTCCACCACCATTACGAACGTCAACTACGTGAACCGGAACGTGCAGGGAGCGGTGACCGCCGTTCCGGAAAGAGCCTTTGCCAGCGCTCAACCCGTGGGCAGGAACGCGGTCGGAGTAAATGCGCGTGACGTGGCGTCTGGACCCGTGGATGTTCGAGCTGCCGTGCCACCGGCGCGCGACGCAGTCTTGGGAGTACACGCGAACACAGCGAACCGCGTAGCGGCGCCTCCTAAAGCTGTAGCCGCTCGCACTGTTATCGCAAAGGCGACGCCTCCGCCGACTCCTGCTTCATTCGCGGCGAGGCAGCAGGTGCTCCAAGCTCACCCAGGCCAGTCCGTGGATCGGACAGAAATGCGGAAGCTTCGTCCGGCCACGGCGGCCGCTCCCCAGGTAAAACAGGCGCCTCCAGCCAAGCCAGCGACTCCAACTCAGGCAAAGTCGAATCCGCCCGCAAACGGGGCCGCTGCCCCGAGTGCGCGTCCGGGTGCAAACGCAGCGCAGCCTGCGCGTCCTCAACCGAATAACGAAACGCCGCCGACTCGGCCGCCGCAACCGCCCGCGCGTAATGACCGCCCATTGGATGCGGAACCCAATAATCGTCCGAATCAGCCGGCTCCGAACAATCGAACCGAGAACCGGCCCGACTCCAATCACCCTGCGGCAAACCGTCCGCCACGACCGCCGGCACCGAATGACCGTCCAGCGGATGCGGAACCTAATAATCGCCCGAATCAGCCGGCTCCGAATAATCGACCCGAGGCAAACCGGCCCGAGCCGAACCGACCGGAAGCTAATCGACCTGAATCAAATCGCCCTGAGACAAACCGGCCGCCACAACCCCCCGCGAGTAACGATCGCCCAGCTAATGCCGAACCTAACAATCGTTCGAACCAGCCGGCGCCGAATAATCGGCCCGAGGCAAGCCGGCCTGACGCGAGCCGTGCGCCTCAACCGCCGGCCCGGAATGACCGGCCAGCTAACGCCGAACCCAATAATCGCCCGAACCAGCCGGCTCCGAATAATCGACCCGAGGCAAAACGGCCCGAGCCGAACCGACCGGAATCCAATCGACCTGAGGCTCGGCCTGAAGCGACCCAGCCTCCACGACCGCCAGCCGGCAATGACCGTCCGGCTAACGCAGAACCTAACGATCGTCCGAACCAGCCAGCCCGGAGCAATCGGCCAGAGGCGAACGGCCCTCAGGATCGCCCCGATGCGAAGCCCGCTGGAACTCCGGAACGCCCACAACCGAAGCCACAAACACCCGAAGAGAAAAAGCGCCAGGACGAGCAGCGCAAGGAGGAGTCACAGCCTCCCCAATAAGCGACTAGCCTGACCGTTAACTAGGCCGAAATAGAATCGCGGTCGGACTCGGCCGACTCGGGGGGAAGAGCAATCACAACGCCGGCCTCGCGCCGCTCATGAATCTGCAGTTGCGTGCGATCGAGACGGCGGACTTAGAGAGAAGATTGGTTAGAGTCGAGAAGCTATGGGCGAAAGCGGAGGCAGATTCAGAACACGCCGCGCATGCGGTTTCGAAGGCGACGTGCAGGCGGTGGGTACAGAAGAGGTGGGTCCATTTTTTCTGACCGATGCCCGACAGCCATGAAGGCACATAGCTTCGTGTACAGCTCCAAACCCAGTGGAACGTGGCTTGAGATGCCTTTAGCCGCTGCGATCAAGATTTTCGCGACCAGGCTCCGATGAGCGCGGGCGAAAAGGCGACGCCATTTCTGGCCATAACTTCCTCCCGCATGCGCTCTGCGAGACTCGGCACGTTCACCTCCGCAGCCGTCGCGATACCGAATCGTTCCATCGCCGGCAGCAGGCTGTGAATCGTCTGCGCAAGAATCTCGTAGCCTGGGAACTTCTCGCCGCCGCCGATCAGGACGTCCATGCGCATCGACGGGCCAGGCAAACCTGCGGACACAAAGACGGAATAGAGGTCCGCACCCAGCTGAACGCGGGTTCCCATGGTGTGAAGCGTGCCAGTCATAAGTTTTGAGGCGCGCTCGAATGTGGGGGCGGCGGGATGCGAGCGCACGTAGCTCATATCGTATTCCTGAAACACCATGATGCCCCCGGGCCGAAGATGCCGCGCCAGACTCCGGATTGCGTGTATAGGATCGGCATAGTACATGAGCACGAACCGCCCCACGACGGCGTCGAACGGAGCCTCGAATACCATCTCTGTTGGGTCGCCCAGCAGGAACTCGACATTTTCGGTTCGTCGTTCCAGGCTGCGTGTGGTTGCCCATTGCACGGCCTCCTCCGCGCAATCGACCCCAGTCACGCGACCCGCTGAACCAACAAAATCGGCTGCCAAAAAGGTTACGTCCCCCGCGCCCGAACCGACGTCGAGAATTCGCATGCCGGAGCCCACACCCGCCTCCTCGAATAGTTGGCGAGTGAAAGGCAAGAAAACCTCACCCTGCCGGCTGAGGCGAGTCAGTTCGTGGGCATCGTGCCCAAGCGCGTATCCCGAGAGGCGACTTACTGCATTTTCCATTGGGATCACATTTCAACGCGCTGAGCGCGTCGTGGCCGCTAAAATTCGAAACGCGCCCCGAGCTGGACTTCGCGTTTGGGCAGAGCCGACGTGAATGCGAGCGGCTGATTCGGATAAAGACTCGCAGTGCCGTGAACGTTGAACGCAGCGCTGAAAGCGGGTCCGACAATGTTGTTAACCCGGGAGTAGTTCGTGCGGTTGGTCAGGTTAAATCCCTCCACCGTAAAGCGCAGGGTCCGCTGCTCGCCCAGTCGGAAAGTGCGGGCCAGTCGCATGTCGAAAGTGAAGTAATCGGGACCGAGGCCGCTGTTGCGAGGAGCTCCCGGCGGGCGGTCGTTGGTGAAATGGTTGTCCCCATTGACATCGGCGCCAGCCAGCAGATTGAAAGGATGTCCGCTGTTCCAGCTGAACACCGGCGAAAGTTGAAATCCCGACAGCACGGGATGTTGCCACGGGCTCTCGGCGACGGCTGCGAGCACCATCTTGTGGCGTTGGTCGAAATCCGAGCGGGATCGTTCCGCACCCAGATCCAGTTCGTTAAACGCCGCGTAGTCACTATTGAAGTCTGTCGAGTCATCGATGGCCTTGCTGTAGGTATAGTTGGCGAACATCGTGAAGCGATCGGTGAAGCGTTTCTTGAATTCCAGAATGCCGCCGTGATAGACGGCGCCGGCGATCGATGCGTATTCGTTGTTCTGCAGGATCTTGCGTGAAGCATCTGCAAAGCAGAGCGCGGGATTGGTTTCGCATACCGGGTCACCCCAGTTCTGGAAAGACGCTCCGGAAGGGAGTGTTGTGAAGGGCGCGCCCGCCAGCAAATTTTTGTCCACGGCCCACGGCAGGTGTGTGGTATGCACGTAGATGTAGTTGGCGGCGATCGACATCCCCGAACCGATTTGCCGCTCGAGCCCCAGCGAGGCTTGCTGCGCTTGGGGGTTCCGATAGCCGGGTTGACCGAAAAAAAGGACAGTGCCAGGTGGCAGTGGGCCCGAGTTATTGATAGGGACGAAGGGTGCAAGATCGGACTGGGTGATGCAGGAATTCGCGCCGGCCGGCGGTTGGCCGCAAAGCAACTTCGGGAACATCGCACCATAGATCACAGCAGAGTTTGCCAAACCTCCGCCAAGAATGTTGACCAGCGCGTTGGCAATCTGCCGTGTATTGTTGATGTTCCCGAGAGTTTTCACGACATCGGGGATCTGCGCATAGATTGGGGAGTAGAAAATTCCATACCCGCCGCGCAGCACGGTCTTCCCGTCGCCCGACGGCGCCCACGCAAACGAGATACGCGGTGCGAAGTTTTTCTTGTATGTGCTGAGCGGTCCCGATTGCGTATCCAGTTCGTAGCGAAGTCCGTAGTTGAGCGTCAGGCCGTGCGTGACTTGCCACGTGTCTTGCCAGTATGCAGCAGTGAACGGTCGGGTCTGAACGTACGTCGGATCGCCAAATCCCTGCTCGTAGAATGCTGGCGCTCCCAATCCCCACGCCTGCAACGTGCTGAGGGAAGTCGGCGCGAGCGGCGCGGCAGGCTGTAACCCGCAGCCGCCATTCGCGATTGGGGCCGAGGGAAACGTCAAGCAATTACTCAACACGAACCCCGGAAGATCGAGGAACTCGAAGCGTCCGGCGAAGAATGTGTCGGAAGTGGTGTTGTTGCCGCGCATCAATTCGTAAAAGCCCATGCGCATAGAGTGGTGGCCGCGAACCAGCGTGAGGTTGTCCGCCAGTTCGTAGCGACGGGCCGTTGTGTGGCTGGGCAGGAAGATGCCGCGCCCGAAGAATCCGTAACCCTGCACGTCCAGACCAGGCCCTCCCCGATCGTTCGTGTCCACGTTGAACTGATAGAGGTTCCACTGAAGCCGGGCCTCATTGATGGAATTCGCACTGAATTGGTGGATCCACGAGCCTTGGAGGGTGCTGTCCCAGTTTAGAATCGACGATCCCCGCGAAAAGCCGACCAAGGCCTGCACGTCCGGATCGGATTCGGTGACGTGAGCAAACGAATAACGCAGGTACGCGCGGTTTTTATCGTTGAACTGGTGATCCAACCGGGTCGTGAACGCGTGCTGGCGGATCGGAAAAGGAAACAGACCTCCATCTTTTTCGAACTGCTTCACGATGAATTGCAGGTTGGCCAGGTGAGCGGGGCTCACAAAGGGGTTGCCAGTCTGCGTCGGGTCGATGGTTAGGAGACTGGTAAGCGCGAAGGCGCACAAGTTCGTGGGCAGGTAGACCGTCGCTCCACCCGGCGGATTGATACATGGCACGACGGAGTTACCTCCATCAGCCGCCAGCGCGGCAATAATCGGCTGATCCGATGCGGTCGGAGCAAAGATGCCGCTGTGCGTGAGTAACGGAACCGAGTCTTGCGCATCGGAGCGAAGTCCCTCATAACCGGCGTAAAGGAAGGTTCGGTCTTTGCGGACCGGAAAGCCAAGGGCTCCGCCGAATTGTTGGCGACTCAGGGAATTCTTTATGGGCTTGCCCGTAGCCGTGAGGTTGAAGTTCGAGAAGGTTGGATCAAATGCAAGAGCGGGGCTGTAGGCAAACGGGTCGCGAGCATCCAGGGCGTCATTTCGAAAGAAGCCGAAGAGATTGCCCCGCACTTGGTTCGTCCCGGACCTCGTCACGAGATTGATGGAAGCTCCACTGGCACTACCCAACTCGGGAGAGTAGTTGCTGCGGTTAATCTGAAATTCTTCAACCGTGTCTTCGCTCACATTCAAGCGGACGCCGCCAGTGTCATCGTTGGTTTCTCCGCCATCCACCGTCACGCTGTTGCCTCGGCCGTTGCTTCCGTAAAAGGACAGCCCGCTTTGTGGGGTCTGCTTTACCCGAAAGTCAGCATTATCGACGAGGTTGTTCGCGTTACTCGCAGCCGAAGTCAACTCTGTGATCGCGGCGTAGCCGTGATCTCTGATAGGTAAAGCCCTGACGATCCGCTGCGGTACTCTATCGGTCTGGCTTCCACGGTCCGTCTCGATGACTCGTGAAGCGTCTGCCACTTCGATTACCACGGCGTTCGCCGTTACATTCAATTGAAAATCCGCTGTAACGGTCTGCCCGACCGCGAGAACGACACCTTTGCGAAGACCCGTGGTGAATCCGTCATGCTGTGCGCTGACTTCGTACGTCGCCGGCGGCAGTCCCGTAATCTGGAATTGACCGCTAGCGTCGCTCACCGCCGAGCGTCGCAAGCCGGTCTGCGTATTCAAGGCGGTCACGGTTGACTTCTGTAGAATTGCGCCGGAGGGATCTGTGATCGTTCCGCGTATCTTGCCGGAAACGCTGATGGTTTGGGCGCTGACGACACAAGACAGAAGAAGCAACGAGAGAAGGGACCCGACGAGGCTGTGCAACTTCATACGTCCTCCTAACGGGCTTGCAGTTTGGCGGTCGCTTTCAGTCAGACATGGCCGCATATCATACGTCCGTACAGAACGTGCGATTTACCGAAATTTCTACACTCGCGCGGTGGCTGTGTGCTGGTCGTCGCGTGCCGCTCTTTGAAAAGCCGGGGCAGGTCCGCGGCCCTGCCCTCGGGGTTAGTTCCGGGTCGTCACCCGGTTCGCGTCGATCGTTAGCACCACCGGAACGTTCGTGCCGTCGGGCAGACTGAGCGACTGGAAAATCGCTCGCATGTGGTTACCGCTGCTGTCATAGACCAGCGCCAGTTCAGCAGTGCGCTGCAGTTGTCCGTTTACTTCCACCTGGACAGTTGCCGTTCCAGTGCAGTCGTCATTCACGGTCACTGTTCCCGATATGTCCTCGAGTCCGGACTGGCCGGCCACACTGCGAGCCTGCCCGCCGGACAGGTTCCCCTGTGCATCCTGTCTGAAATGACCCACCGATGCCGCCGGAAGCGCACCGGTGGGGGTGAAGATGGTGCCGGTATAGGTGTACGCCCATTTCCCTGCGGTGGACGCCGTGGAGCATTGGGCGGCTTGCGCCCGCAACGGCGCCAGGCTCGCCGCGGCCAAGACCCCGAGCAGCGCGAGACTACGTGCGAGATTCGTCATAATCGTCTCCTAATTGTTGAGTTGTCGCGCGTACCGGCAAGCAGTGCGTGGCGCTTCCCCGTACCCCAATGGCCGCGCGCTTGCCGGCACCGCGTCGAAAAGTCCGGGCTGAACCTCACCCCGGATTGCTCGCTGTTATCGCAAAGGTCGCGATTCCAGTAAATCCCGGGCATCTCTCCTGTGTAGCTCCTGCGGCTCTCCGGCCTTACGGAAACAAGGGATTTCGGGGCTATGGTCTGTAAGCGACTGATGCTAAACTCTCTGGCGCCTCAAAGAGGGGAGCCTGCATGGGGGGCGGCCGGTCCTCACGTGAGCTGATTCGCTTCGCGCGCTTTGAGCTGGACAAGCAATCGGGAGAGCTGCGCAAGGACGGAAACCGGATCCGGTTACAGGAACAGCCACTTCAAATCCTTCAGATTCTTTTGGAACAGCCCTCCAGGATCATTACGCGCGACGAGTTGCGGCAGAAGATCTGGCCGTCGGATACCTTCGTCGATTTCGACCACGGCATCAACAATGCCATCAAGCGATTGCGTGAAGCTCTCGGCGACGCGGCCGAAACGCCGCGCTTTATTGAAACTCTTCCCAAGCGCGGCTATCGCTTCATCGCGGCCATCGATGATGCTACGCGTATACGCATGGGCGGCTCCGCGATCGATTCCATTGCAGTTTTTCCGTTTGAGACTGCCAGCTCCGATCCGGACACGGACTACCTGGCTGTGGGGATTCCAGGAAGTATCATGCACAGCCTTTCTCAGATTCCGAATTTGCGCGTGATCTCGTGGAGGATTGCTGCCCACATCGAAGGCAGACCCGCGGATCCTCTGGTTATCGGGCGAAAGCTGGGTGTGAGAGCCGTGCTGACCGGCCGGATCTGGCAACGCGCCAACAAGCTGCGTTTGCACGTCGACTTGCTCGATACGGAAAATGGAGAAGAAGTCTGGGGCGATCAGTATGACAGCGACCTGAACGAGTTGTTTGCCGTGCAGGACAGTGTCGCACGCGAGGTCTCGCGGAAGCTCCGGTTGAAAATGACTGGAGAAACCGAGGACCGGCTGGTAAAGCGGTCCACGGAGAACATTGAGGCGTATCACCTCTACGTGCGGGCCAGACGGTGGTGCGAGAAGAGAAGCGTGGAGGGCTTCAGGCGCGGCGTCGAATATCTGAGGCAGGCCATCCAGATGGATCCCAACTATGCTGCCGCGCACGCCGAGTTAGCACAGTGCATCGCAGTCCCTTGTTACTACGGCTCGGTGAATCCCAACGAAGCGTATCCTAAAGCAAGGGCTGCTGCACTGCGGGCATTGGAACTCGACCCCGATCTGGCCGAAGGGCATGCAGTTTTAGGTCTCATTTTGCAGACCTACGACTGGAATTGGACAGCCGCGGAAAGGGAATTCCAACGCGCGATCGAGCTCAATCCGAACTACCCAATCTCTCACTACCATTATTCTTATCTCTTGGCGGAATTGGGGCGATGGGCTGAAGCGATCCATGAAGCCACGGAGGCGTTGAGCCGCGATCCAGTATCTGCGGTACTGAACGCGGCACTAGCATTCGTCCTCTTGCTTGCGCGTCAGTATGATCGCTGCATCAGTCAAGCCCATACTGCGATCGAGGTCGACCCCAATATGACTCTTTCTTATTTGGTTCTGGGTACGGCGTACGCGCAGGAGGGACGGCATTCCGAGGCGATTGAGATTTACGAAAAGGGCATAGCACTGGGTGGGATGTGGGCTTATCAGAAAGCTTTCATTGGGTGTATGCACATCAGAGCCAGCGACAGAGAAAAGGCCCGAAAGGTTCTGCAGGAATTGGAGCAAGAAAGGCTCACCGCCTACGTTCCTTTTATGGCCTCGGCCTTTGTTTACGAAGGTCTGGGGGAACACGACAAGGCAATCGAGACGCTGGAAAAAGCGTGCGAAAACCGCGAGACGAACCTGGCGTTTCTCAAGACGTGGCCATATTTGGACAGTCTCCGCGACGATCACAGATTCCAGAAAATCGAACGCCGTGTCGGACTCCGGACGTAGGTTCCTACGAAGCCTCGGGGTTTTGCGCAGCTAACTCAATTCGATGAGCATCAGTGCCAAAGTGCGACACGGATTCCGCTTCGGAGAATTTGACTTTGACGTTGCTGCCGGAGAATTGCGACGCAACGGCTCAAAGCTCAAACTGCAGGATCAGCCCCTGCAGATTCTTCAGATTCTCGTCCAACGTGCGGGCGAGATCGTTCCTCGCGAGGAACTGCAGCGCAGAATCTGGGCGTCCGATACCTTCGTCGATTTTGACCATGGCATCAACAACGCAATCAAGCGATTACGGGAGGTGTTGGGGGATACCGCCGACACGCCCCACTACATCGAAACTCTTCCTCGACGCGGCTACCGTTTCATCGGAAAAATTGAACTCGAAACCCCCAGGCTTCGATCCCTGGCCGTTCTTCCACTGTTAAATCTGTCGGGCGATCCTGAGCAGGAATACTTCGCCGATGGATTGACGGAAGCGCTGATCACGACCTTGGCCAAGATCGGGGAATTGCGCGTTGTGTCGCGGACGTCCTCGATGTTGTACAAGGGAGTCCGCAAGCCGCTGCGCGACATTGCGCGCGAACTCGAAGTGGACGCGATCGTCGAGGGCACGGTACTGCGGGCCGGCGATCGCGTGCGCATAACCTCCCAGTTGATTGACCCAGCGGAGGAGACGCACCTATGGGCCGAAAGTTACGACCGTCACTTGCGCGACATCCTCGACCTGCAGTCCGACGTGGCGCGGGCTATCGCCCACGAAATCGAAGTCAAGCTTACGCCGCAGGAGCAGGCACAATTGGCGCAGGCACGTCCTGTGGATCCGGAGGCGTACGAAGCCTATCTCCGCGGCCGCTTCCACTGGATCAAACGCACGCGTGAGGGACATCTCCAGGCGTGTCAGCATTTTCAAGAAGCCATCGCCAAGGATCCGGCATGTGCGCCCGCGTATGCGGGACTGTCTGACACGCTGGCGATCATGAGCCTGTGGGGTCTCATCCCACCCTCGGAAGGTTGTGGCAAAGCACGAGGACTCGCACAGAAAGCGCTAGACATCGATCATAGCCTGCCGGAAGCGCACACCTCGTTTGCATGGGCCACTCTACATTACGACTACAACTTCGTTGCCGCAGAGAAAGAATTTGAGCGTGCCATTGAATTGAATCCTCGCTATGCCAATGCCCACCATTGGCTCGGAATGACGCTCGCGTTGATGGGGCGCTATGAAGAAGGCTATACGGAATTAAAACGAGCTATTCGCTTGGATCCGAATGCAAGTTACATTCACTTTGGACTGGCATTCGTTCACTGGAGCGGGCACCGATTCAAGCCCGCGATTGAAAGTTGCCAGAAGGCGCTGGAACTGGACCCGAACTCTGCCCAAGCACTTGGCTGGCTCGGGATATCGTACGTGGCGATGAAGGCGTTTGAGCCAGCCATCGCGGCCCTGCAGAAATCCGTGGAGATTTCCCAGCGCGCCCCCGCTCCCCTCGCCCTGCTCGGCGAAGCTTACGCCGCGGCTGGGAATTGCGAACAAGCGCAATCGATCCTTGAGGAGCTCATTGGGCGGAGGCACTCTACCAAGTACTTTACGAGCCGTGTCTATGCGGCTTTGGGACAAGCTGATGCAGCGCTTGCGATGCTAGAGGCCGGTTATCAAGAGCACGGCGAATGGATGATATTAATGAAGGTAGATCCGCGGTTTGAGGCCCTACGCGCGGATATTCGCTTTCAGCAACTGATGAGGCAAATCAATTTCCCTGAATAAGCAAAAGCATGCTAACTGCGCGTTTGCGGGTCCAGACCACTCAGCCCGGCGTTGCGAAATATCGCGCAATCGTCATTTCGATGACCAGTCTGGAGCTTTCGGCGCCTGAAAAATCCTCCGAGCCGGCGGCTGCCTCATTCTTGTTAGAGTTCATCGACCTTCCCAGTTGCTGCAATGCACGAGCCAGGGCTGAAGCTACATCTCTTCGTGAGCAACCAAGAAGAATGGAACAATCGTGCTCGGAATAGCGTTCGAGAACGGACATAACGAAAACGAACCGCTCAAGCGGCGCGAGCTCGAGGATCGCAGATACCTCCGCCTCCAACGCCAAAGGCACGTAATTCAAGCCTCGAAATGAAACAGGATTTCGTGTCGTCCTTCGGGTGCCGTGCCGCGGCGCAGTAAGCCGGATCGCACTCTGAATCATGGTGCGTCGAACCCAGGAGCGCGCCCACTCCTTGAATACGCGGTTTCCTTTTGTGGATTCTCCGATGCTAGCGACAAAACACTCTTCCGCTTTATCTCGGTCTCCGGTCAAGAGAAGCGAGAGGAGATAGAGAGCATTCATGTCCTCGATGAAAATCCGCTCGAAGTCCGCAGTCGACGCGTACGCAACGGAGCCTAGGATCTCTTTGGTAGTTTCGCTCGCCATACTCACCCTGCAGTGTTCATCCGGCAGTTCCAGAACATCGAACAACCGAGTCATCTCTTCAGCTGTTGTCTGAATCGCGGTACTATTTCGATGCGCTACGCCGATAGTCGACTCAGAATCTCGCAACGCGAAATCTCACAACTGTGCTCGCAGTTGAGTAAGCGTGTTTGGCGAAGCATCCCCATCTCACTCATTAACGGATAGGAGCTTGCCTGCCCACGGACGCTGGAAACCTGCCCCTACGAAGCCTTGTCGTCTGGACATTTTTATGGACGGCGTGAAGGCCATTTTTATGGACGGCGTGAAGGCCATTCCGTTGGCGATTCGCTACGCGTTGGACGTCAATGCCGCTTCGAAGGGGCCGCGGGTCAATGCCGTAACCTCTGGCATGACTTTAAACTGCTTCATCGAAATGTTTCGAATGGAGGTGAGCCCTCTTATCTGTGCCACCAACGGACCGTTCAGGTATGCATCCAGGGACGCCTGGCTATCGAATAGATAGATGCCGCCAGCCTCCTGAGCAGCCGGGTTTAGAAGCCAGATCTTCCACCTTAGTCCAGGCACATCGAGAAAGGCATGGGCGACAGAATCAGCCATCTTCTGATATTCCGCGACAGGCATATTGAGAATGAAATTGATCTGCAGAATCATGTGAAACGCGTCTCCTCGTAGGACGCCAGCGGCATGAACGGCACGCCGCCGGCGAATGGTCCTCTCAAACCCGGGCCTCAAAGATCAGATTGAATGGTGTTTGCGCGGCTCGGCGGAATAGACCGAACCCTGAGTTGGTCACGACCGCTCGAAGGCGCGCCTCGCCAGCCTGCGCTCCCAAGGCAAGTCCGCCTTCCTGTGACAGTGAGCAAGGCGTGCAAAGCAGCGTCGAGGCCGAGAAGTACGCGCGGCCAACCGGATTGAAGTTCGCCTCCAACCGATCCTCGGCATACGGCTCAACGATCATCCAGGCTCCGTCCGGCTTCAGGGTGGAGCGGACATGCGCGGCGGCGCCTGCCGGGTCTCCCAAGTCGTGGAGAGCATCGAAGATCGTAACCAGATCGTAGCCCGTCCCCGGAAAGTCCTTGGCTCCGGCGACGGCGAACTGGACCCTGTCTGACAGACCCTTGGCCGCGGCCCGCTCCTGTGCCGCTTCAATGGAAGCGGCGTGGGAATCAAAGCCGAAAAACCGCGACTTCGGGAATGCCTGCGCCATCAGGAGAGTGGATGCCCCATGGCCACAGCCAATATCTGCCACGCAGCCACCCCTCGTCAGAGACTCCTGAGCTCCGGCGATCGACGGTATCCAGCTCGAGACCAGATTGGCAACATAGCCGGAGCGATAAAAGCGCTCCGTACCATGAAAGACCTGCTGGTCGTGCTGGTGCCAAGGTAGTCCCTCGCCAGTTCGAAACGCCTGTTCCAGCGCTGGGCGGATGGCCCCCGCGCCCGTCGCCGCCTGGAAGGCGCCCACGATGAATGCGGGGCTGCCTTCTTCGGCGAACAGCATGGACTGCTCCGGCGACAGCGAGTATGTTCCATTTTCCGCGTGATAGTCGACATAGCCCGCCGCCGCATGTGCATTGAGCCACTCCCGGACGTATCGTTCAGCCGTGACCGTTCGCTCTGCGAGCGCGGCCGGAGTGGTCGGTTGGCCATCCCGCATCGCGCGGTACAGGCCGAGGCTGTCACCGATCAGGATCAGCGGGGCTTGAAACACGGCGCCGAAGTCCGACACAACCTTGTCCAGCAGCGTGTGCAGTTTTTGTTCGTTGATATTCATGACGTATCCTCTTTCTTTCTCTCTGAGCGGAATCAGTAGTTGTCTGGTGCCTTGCGAACAGGCTGTAATAACTTTTCACAGCTCTTTCGATGTGTTCGGCCGGGGCTGCAGAGTTGATCGCCTTCGCTTTACACTGTGAGTATGGCGCGAGTTGGCCCGGCGAGCATGAGGCTGGGATGAGATCGGGATGAGAAATCAAAATCATTGATAACTCTGTGTATTAAATGGATTGCGATGCCGTATGAGTACCATCCGGGATAGTCTTGAGCGCTCTCACGCGGACCGTTTCAGCGGGCGGCAGCGCGAGTTGGCGCGGCTTGCCACGTTGTTCGATCCCACCGGACCGCTCATCGTGCTCCTGCATGGCGTTGGTGGCATCGGGAAGACAAGTCTGGTCCGCGTATTTGAGCGAGAATCGGCTGCTCGGGGCCGGCAGGTGCGCCGGCTCGATTGCCGCGCCTTCGAGCCGGTTCCGCTCGGCCTTTTGGGTGCCATCGGAACCTCGCTCGGCGTGGAATTGAGAAATATCTCCGAGGTGGCGGTTGCGGTCGGTGCCTTAGCCGAGCCGATGGTTTTCGCCTTGGACAACTACGAAGCCCTGCGCCTTCTGGATGGTTGGTTGCGCACAGAGTTCCTTCCGGCGCTGCCCATATCGGCGAGATTCATTATCATGGGGCGTTCGCTCGCTACCGCCCCTTGGATAGCTGCTCCCGGTTGGGCGGACCATGTGCTGAGTTTGCGGTTGGGTCCTCTCCCGGACGAAGAGGTAGCAGCCTTCCTGGCCAGCCGCGGGTTCACGGCAGCGGTCCAGGACCGGATTGCCCGCTTCTCTAGAGGAAATCCTCTCGCTCTCCAGTTGTGTACGGCCAGTCTTGCGGACACCCCCGACGCTCTCAGCGGCGACCTGGAACTCAATCAGGTTATCGATTACCTGGCGCTCACGTGCGTAAACGAAATCGCCGATCCCGTGCTAAGGGAAGCTATCGAAGCCGCATCTCTCGTTCGCCGGGTCACCAGACCCGTTCTTGAAGCGATGCTGCCGGACCATTCCGCCGATAACATTTTGGCGAATCTGCGTCAGCTTTCGTTCGTCGAGGCGGCGGCCGACGGGCTTGTGTTCCACGATGTCTTTCGCCTGGCTATTGAGTCCCGGGTGTCGGCTATGGACCCTGTCCGAACCCGGAAACTGAAACGAGCAGCCTGGCAATCTATGCGAGATCAGTTGGTGGTTGCGGGAGCACGAGATACTTGGCGGCACACAGCCGACTTGTTGTTCCTGTTGGAGCGCCCGGTACTACGCGAGGCGTTCTTTCCTTCCGGGGCTACGCTATCCGTCGAAAGGGCCAGACTCGCCGATCGCGACCCGATTTTGGACATAGCACGAATCCATGATGGTGACAGTGGCGCTGCCATCATGTCCGAGTGGTGGAAACAAACCGCGCACACGTTCTCGGTGGTTCGAGGAAGCGCTGGAGAAGTGGTCGGATTTTACGTCATGGCGCGGCCTCAGGATATCCCGCAATCTCTGGCCGAGTGCGATCCGCTGCTGGCGGTTTGGCTTAGTTACGTGCAGGCTCGCGGGAGCGATCCGCGACGGCCCTACCTTTTGATTCGCTGTCTGCTGTCGCGCGCGCTGGGAGAACGCCAAAGTCCGGAGTGGGCGGCTTGCGTTTTGGATGCCAAGCGAGCATATCTGGAGAATCCGCGAGCAGTGGGGGTGTTTACGGCGATCCGGGAACCTGCGTCCGTTCCACAGGCCGTGATGGACCTCGGGTTTGAACTAGAACCAAGCCTGACTGTATCGATCGGTCAGTCGCTCATTCACACCGCCGTGCTTCCGTTTGGGCCACAGGGTCCGATGCATTGGATATTGGAGTTCGTCGGCAAAGACCTGTCGCGGGAGTCGGTTGGCCCTTCGAAACCTCAGGTCGAGCTTGATGTCTCCCGCCGGCAGTTAGCAATCCGCGACGGCGGCCGGTTCAATCTCACAAAACTGGAGTTCGAGTTGATGTCTTACTTGTCACAGCGTCCCGGCAGCGTGGTGACACGCGACGAATTGCTGCGTGAGGTTTGGAAGCAGCCTTTCGGGGGAAGCAATGTTGTCGATGTGGTCGTTCGAGGCCTTCGCAGAAAACTGGGTGGCAACGCTTGGGTAATCGGCACAGTGAAAGGCCACGGCTATCAGTACAACGATACCGAATCGTGAGAGCCGCAAAGGGCAGAAAGCCGACCTCATGTGGCGCTCCGAGTGTGGTCGGCTAACAGGAAGTTGTCCGAGCCTCCAGGTGGGCAATCGCCTCAGTTGGTTACTCTTCGTCAGGGTCCACAGGTTCTCCAACGCTGTTGTAGTAGACCGCCTTCGGCGGCTTTGGCTTTGCCGGTACAACCGTGTTTGGTGATGGTGGCGCTGGCTGTGTTGTCGATATCACACCCCTCACAGGTTCCTGGACTTCTTGGATTGTAGTGTCGGCTGCTGGGATTGCTGGTGAAGCGGCAGGAGGCGTAACGATCGGCGCAGCTCTTGCCTCACCAGGTATAAGGCGCACCGGCTTCGGCCGAGCACGCCCGGGCTTTAGTGACCAGGAATTCAGAAGAACGGCCATGATCCCAGCAAAGCAAAGCTCCAAAAACGAGGTGAACAGGGCCTGGATATTGAAGTCGCCTTTGCCTAGGTACAGGGGAGATTGAGCATCTCCTCCCATGACTCTCGCCATGGCGGGCAGAGCGAGATTGATGGTGATCGAGACGAGAAATCCCCAGATCGCTTCGCCTAAGACGACAGCGATCACGATCCGGCTGATCCACATCCTCGAATCTGACGGGGATGATTCTCGACCGGACCTGTTCAGAATCTCATCCACGGCTTTGCTTCCTTCAGGGATTGTGACACATCGGGTCTTCACCAACAATCTTCAACTCTTGAAATCGGCTGATTACAAGAGTTGAGGGAAGCCGCATGGTTAGGCGGCCGGTTTGCCAAACGGGTCTCAAGTAGGCACGTCAGATGCTAGTTCGCGGATGGGCCACTGGTCTAGTGGCGACCTATAACTGCATTGCACCGACGACGAGTTCAGGCAGGCGTTTCGCAGCGAAGTCGTTGGACGAATGCCTCTGTGTTTATGAAGAACATATCGCAGCACGGCCGAACAAGGAGCTACTGTATCGAACTAGCCGCCTGCGAAAAGACAGTGTTGGCGTTGGAACCAATCAGTCGGATTGTGCCGACAACAATGACGAGGATCACGGCCAGCATCACGGCGTATTCTGCGATGTCCTGGCCATGATCGTCTGACCACGCTGGGCGAAGAAAGTCGCGTGCCGCCGTTCGATAGGCGTCCGCGATCTCTCGGTAGAAATGTCCTTCGCGCTCGTTCTTAAATCTTGGGATGAAGTCCTCCAAAAGTTGCGTCATAGATCCACAGTCTACGGGCTTGCTGGCGTTCTGTTTTACAGCGTTGTGGGCGCACTCGACGGGAAAACAGAGTGGCGAGGGTCTGGGAATCATCGCCTTGCCCTCCTTCATGCTGGATTGAAGGAACTGGTGTCCTAATCATGCGCTTTTTCCGCGAAAAAGCAAGGTCGGCCTCTTTAAGGATTCGCGGTTACATAGTCCAACGGGAGGAACGGGCTGGACCGTGGCCTATTGCACCGAGACGGCACTCGATCAGGAGCAGGAGGGTCTCCACGCTGACACCCGCACTGAGAAGCTGGATCATCTGTTCGAGACTGAATCCGGCCTGCTCATCCGCGACGGAAAGTTTGTAGACGGCGTGCGCTACCGACAGTTTCTCCATTTGCCACTCCCTAGATTAGAGGAAACATAGGGCTACCCTTCAGATACCGTCTGTGACGGTAGTCACAAATGCGGCGAAATTGGAGATTCGGTCGCAGACACGCTCATGATTCGGGAGTAGTCTTTCAGGGTCATTCTCGGGACAGGGCCAGTCGGTCACGGACTGAGGGGCACGATGACTGACGTTAAAGCAAGTCCACAGGGCAGAGCATCGACTGAATCACGCAGAAGCACTCGGGTTCGTTTGAAGGTTGGGATCGAGGCTCGTGGTCTTAGCGAACCTCTGACGTGTGAAGGCGAGACGTTCGTTGTCAACCTCCATGGTGCGTTGATTCTGACTGCCGTCGCACTGCGCGTAGGGATGAAAATCCTGATTCACGTCCGTCTCACCGACAATCGCGCTACAGCCGAAGTTGTCTACGTCGATCCAGAGCAACCGCGACACTGCGGAATCAAGCTGGAGAAACCTGAGAACATTTGGGGCGTGTCTCTGCCGCCGGATGATTGGGCGAGGGCTAACGCGGAGTCTGCTCTGCAGTAAAGGATTCGTCGTTTGGGGAGTTCGTCTGCCTATGACAACCCATCCCGCCCACGGATCATGAAATCTGAAAATCTGATCGTGGGTAGCTAGTCTGACCCTCGCTGCGTGAATCGGGTGCTTCATCCGAGTGCGGACTGACTCGTGCAGAGCTGGGTTGGGCTGGCGACGAGCTGTAGCGACAACGATTCGGAGAGAACCCCTATCGCTCCGACTTTCGTCGCCAGCCGACCAATCACGTGGCCGCTCCATCTCGAGAGAAATGGCCCTATCGTGGTTCGGGATCGCACAGCGGTGCCATTTACCGCTTCCCTAGAAGCACCTAATCTGTCGATGAGCAGTACTCGGGGGAGGGCTGCTCAACAGAGCGTCCCAACACTCTAACCGGAGTTTGGGGCGTTTTGCTTTTTGCAGCAGAATCGCCCACAACGACGTGACCAGAGATTCTCTTATGCGGGCAACGGTTGATTGCGCGAGGAAGGCTGACCCCCGTCGCCAATCCGTTGGCGCATTTACGAATCTCCTGCCCCGAAACATCACACAGGTCTGTTACTCCAGTCACCGACCATGGCATCTTGGCGGCATATTGTGTTACCGAGTTACATTCTCCCAAGCACTTCGCCGGAGGCCACAGTGCAACGACGAGGGCCGATGCTGGTAATAGTTTTGCTGATTTTCGTGTTCGTCTCCAGCTTCGCGCAAATTAAGAACCAACGACAACCGTCAATCCGTTCGGTGAACGGGGCCAGCATTTTTGGAAATTACTGTGCCGCTTGCCACGGACTCGATGGTCGAGGCAATGGTCCGGTCTCCAAAGCGTTGAAACAAGAGGTTCCTGACCTGACAAGACTTTCGCTGCGACATAACGGTGCATTTCCTGCCCTTCATGTGCGAACCGTCATCACGTTTGGCGCAGACGACCTGCTACCCGCACATGGCTCGAAGGAGATGCCAATGTGGGGGCCGACTTTCCACGAGATCGAGTTTGATCAGGACTTGGGCAATGTACGGCTCGAAAATGTAACCAGGTATCTAGAGTCCATTCAGCGGAAGTAGCCTGGCGTCCCACATCAGATCGTCGTCTGAGTTGAGGTGTGGTCGTGTGCGTTCTTGAGGGGGAACTCAGGGTAGTAGTGCGGTTTTGAAATCTACGAGGCATGAATCGGGCCTAGCCTGTGGGAGACCGTTGGCATGGCAGAGACGAGCCGGATTGACCGCATCTTATACTCCAAGGGCCCAAGAGACCTGCCCGGATTTGCGATAAAAGCGCGGTGGGACCGGACGTGCTCACGACAAGCGAGGAACGCCCCATGTAAGCACAAAGATCCCCTGGAAAACGAGAGCTTCGTGGGTACGTTGTCAAACTGCCGAGGCCGGTTCACCGGGATCAGGAGGGGAGCGGGATACCCACGGCGGCGATTTACTGCACACCATGGGGATTTCCGGGCGCTCCCGCGTGCGAACCGAGCTTTTGCATTTCGTCGTAGTTCCATCCACGACACCACATCCAGGACAACTCTCCTGCCAGCTTGCGGACCATGGCCACTTTCGCGATCTTGCGCCCGCGCCGCGTGCCAGGTGATAGAAACTGGCTGCGAGGACAACGCGGCCGGCGCCGTGCCAGCTATTTTCTTGTTTTCGGCTGGAAGTTCCTTCGAGTTCTATGGCTATTCACGGAGCGGAGATTGCGTAGGTTGCGGTGGTTACAACACTGTTGCCGTAGCCACTCGCCACTGCCATGGCTTTCAAGGTCACCGTGGACGAGACGGTGAGCGGCCCGGTGTACCGGTTCGAAGCCGTGGTGGGACTAGTGCCATCGATTGTGTAGTAAATGGCGGCTCCGGACATCAAATCGGTAATAGCTACGGACTGGGCGGAGGTGTAGGTGCCACCCTTGGGCGAGAAGACTGGTGTAGGAGCCACGATGATATATGCGGCCGAGGTCACGGAGCTATTTCCATAGCCGGTTGCGACTGCAATCGCCTTCAAGATCTGCGTCGTCGCTACCGTGATCGGCCCGTTATACAACGTGGACGAAGTGGTTGGTTTGGTACCGTCGGTAGTGTAGTAGATCGACGCGCCCCCTGTTGTATCCGTCATGGATACGGACTGCGAGGCGTTATAGGTGCCTGCTTTGGGTGAGAAGACTGGCGCGATTGCAGCAATGGTGTAGAGTGCAGTGACAACTCCGCTGTTGCTATAGCCCGGGGCCGCGGCTATGGCTTTGATCGTCACCGTAGAGGAGACGGTGATGGGCCCAGTATATAGATTGGAAGACGTCGTTGGCGTGGTGCCGTTTGTTGTGTAGTAAATGGCGGCTCCGGCGGTGGAGTCGGAGATAGTCACCGACTGTATCGAGGTGTAGCTAGCTGGTTTCGGTGAAAACACCGGGACCGCGGCAGCAAAGGTGAAGGTCGCTGTCGCAACACCGCTGTTGCTGTATCCGCTCTCTGCTGCCATCGCCTTCAGCGTCTCGGTTGTAGCTACCGGGATTGGACCGGTATACAACGGAGACGCCGTGGTAGGTGTGGTGCCGTTAGCTGTGTAGTGAATGGCGGCGCCAGCGGTAGCATCCGTGATCGTCACAGATTGTGCCGAGGTATACGCGCCGCTTTTCGGCGAAAAGACGGGAGTAGCGACGGCTGCGGCACCCACAACCAAGTTCACCCTTGTGGTCCGCTGAATACCTCCTCCTCTAAGGGTGATGGTAAGCGGATAGGAACCAATAGGAACGCTCAATCCGACCGCGATATTCATCGTTGAAGTACCCGCACCAGAGGCGGCAATCGTGGCCGGATTCAACGTCGCTGTCGTGCCGGAAGGTGCGCCAGAAGTCGAAAGACTGATGGAACTATTGAAGCCCCCACTCACGGTTGTTGTGATGGCCGCGCTCCCCTGATTGCCTTGGGAAATACTAACCGAGGCGGGAGATGAGACGCTGAAATTCAGTGGGCCGATGAGTTTAAGAAAGGGTGCGATCGAAGGCACGCCGGAATTGTTCAACAGGAAGAGCATGTAATATCCAGGAGGCGCTATGTTGCCGTTGGGTGGAGCAGTAACCGTAACGCTTCCATTACCCGCTGTGAAAGACAGTTCAACGAGACGTTGATCCATCCCGAAAGCGTGCGTCACATTCCCATTTCGAACCAAAACGACATGGGAAATATTGGCAGCGTCCGGAGTTTGAACCGCGAAGGAAGCGCTGTACGAAATCGAGCTAGGCGCGCTTGTGAGTGAGGGCCTGGTCGCCGCGGAGCCGTCAGGATTGAACAGGTATGCGGGTTTGTAGATTTCCTGCTGTGGGACATAGTGGCCGCGCATAGGATTTCCACCCGCCGACCACACGGTGGCATCGGGCAGCAACAAGGCTACCGAGTGATACAGGCGCGCGTACGTATACACGCCGGCCGATGAAAAGGTGTTGGTTGCAGGATCAAAAAGGTCAGCATTGAAGCTCGCCGTACTGCTTTCTTCGTCGAACAACGAACCGCCAAGCGCGAGAACCTTCCCGTTGGGCAGAAGAACCGCATTCATTTCAATGCGTGGTTGGCTCATCGGAGGACCATACTGCCAGCTTGGACTGGCCGAACCGAAATCGATAATTTCGGTCGTGTTGGTGGACGGATTACCACCACCCATGATCAGCACTTTGGAATCGTAGTTGTCCGCCGGAGACAACGGAAGCAGCACAGAGCTGCCATAGGTGCGAAGTCCGCCGTAGTTGGTGGTGGCGAAGTTTATGTTCCAGGTGTTCGTCGATGGATCGAACAATTTGGATTTAGTTTGCGCGCCGGAATAAAACACTTTTCCGTCAGACAGAAGGTGCAAGCGGGGATACAGATCAGGTGTCCAGGATGCGTCGTAGGGCGAGGACCAACCGGATCCAATTGTGTAAAACTCGATCGCCTTGTTTGTCCCCCCTGTCTCCAGAACGCCGGAGAAAGTCATGACCCTGCCATCCCCGAGAGTCAACAACGTTGGGTACCATCGGCCATGAAGTGTGGGCTGTGTGTCGGTGAACGTGTTGGTGACCGGATCGAAGATGGAAGCGTTAGCGGCTCCGTAGAAAGGGTCGTACTGGATAGTGCCGCCGTCAATCAGTACCCGTCCATCCTGGAGCATGACCATGCCATTGCAGAACATGTCCCACGAGAGGGTGAATTGCCGGATTGTTTGCCCGGTCACAGGATCAAGAAGCAGTGCGCCGGACCCATTCGACGGACCGTAAGGCGGTCCGGATGGACAGCCGGTCAGGGAAGGAGAACAGTTGCCCGATCCAGCAACGATCAAAATCTTTCCGTTCGCCAGAAGCGTCGCATGGATAGGATTGATAGGAATTGTGTTCGGTAACGTGGTCCACCGCCCCTGCACATTGGCTTGACCCAAAGCAAAAGCGACGAAAACAGTTATACAGAGAAAGTAACGGACACAAGGAGGAAGAGACAACGAAGACGGAGCGCAGTGCCGCATGAAGAGTAGTTTGGCGTGGGTCAGGTTGGAATCATCCACGAGAACGCGCAGGGATCTGCCGCTGGCGCCACTTGCAAGATAGTCACGTTCTATTCTCCGAGCTAGACTATCGAGAGAGAGGACCTGTAAATAGTCCAATGATGCGAGGGATTGTCGATGTTTTATCCTGATAAAGGCGAGTTCAGTGATTGAACAGTAAGCAGAATAAGCGGGTGACGGAGTGGAGGACTTGCGAGAGTGATAACGAATAGAGCCAACCGCGAGGCGTTTGAGCCAGAGCAAGCCCAGACAGGCTCGTTTCATTCCTCAACCAAATTGTGTTTCCGGCTTTCGTCTTCGATCCTGAATCTCGGGAAGCCGGTTTTAAGGGGAGCATTGATGACTGCTTCGCGAAGGGAATTTCTCTGTTTCAGTGCGGGTATTGCAAGCGTCGCATTGCCCTGGTCCTCGAAAGTCTTCACTTTGAAAAAGGGCCCGAGCGTCTCTGGTTGCTGAAGAAAATGCACCGATTCTTCTATACAGCAACGAGAATGCCTATGGCCCGTCACCCAAAGTGACGGAAGTGATCAGGTCTACGATCGGCGGTTCGAATCGTTATCCGCGGTTGCGATACCGCGAGTTGAAGGAACGCATTGCCGCTTACCACAAGGTTGCGGCCGATCGCGTTCTGCTGGGGTGTGGATCTACCGAAATCCTGCGCATGGCTGCATGCGCCTTCTTAGGCCAAGGTAAGCAGTTGATTCACGCTTCGCCCACATTCGAGGTCATTGAGCACTATGCTCGTACCGTCGATTCCCAAGTGGTGGAAGTTCCATTGACTGCGTCCTTTGCCCATGACCTGGAGCGAATGCTGGCTACGGTGACGCCATCAACTACCCTGGTGTACATCTGCAACCCCAACAATCCCACCGCCTCGCTGACGCCGAGGAAGGATTTGGAAGCTTTCATCGCCAAAGTGCCAGCCTCAACCGTGGTCATTGTCGACGAAGCCTACCATCACTATGCGGGAAGTTCGGCGATGTACGCTTCGTTCATAGACCATCCGGTGCACGACGACAAGGTGATCGTCGCGCGCACGTTCTCGAAAGTCTATGGACTAGCTGGGTTGCGTCTGGGATACGCGGTAGGGTCGCCGACCATTCTTGAGCGAATGAAGAAATTCGGCACCGAAGACAATATCAATGCAATTGCCACCCTAGCTGCCTTCGCCGCTTTGGATGATTCTGAGGGAGTGAGCAATTTTATCGAGCATAATGCGAATGATCGGCAGGAATTCTTCAACCAGGCAATGACACGCGGGTTGAAACCGATCGACTCACACACTAATTTCGTGATGATGAATACGTTTCATGAGGCTGATGAAATCATTGAGCAGTTTCGTAAGCACAATATCATGATTGGACGTCACTTCCCTCCAATGAATACTTATATCCGGGTATCCCTCGGCTTGCCAGAGGAGATGCAAGCGTTCTGGAGGATTTGGGACCTGTTACCGTATCCCAGAAACATGATGCACCACTGAATGGCGGCGCTACGAGCCAGACCGGCCTTCTCATTCCATCTGATTACGCCCGTTACGGACGTAAGCATCTCGAAACAAAAGAGCAGTTCTCCCAACGCAGAATCCTGGCCCGAGAGGGGGATCGAAGGGCCACCGCCGCAAAATTGAAAATAGGGAAGCTCAAGCCTCGCACGCCGCACGAACTACCAGAGCTTGAAACTCTTCCAAGATTTGCGTGACGCGACTCTGACGAATCCTCCAACCAGCGACTTCAGCTGCTTCCGGATCTTGAACACAGAGGAATGCTTTGTCGCGAGCATTGATAGCAATCAGTTCGTTGAGCATCCGGTCTAGCCGATTTCGCCTGACGCGCACTTGAATAACTTCGTCCACCATCCGACTCCCTCCAGTCGGGCAGATAGACTCTCCAGTCAAGCGGTTTCACTCACCCCTGGTGTCAAGCCAAATCACACGCCTGTGTATTAGGGCCTCAGCTAGTTAACTGGGATCGCTGAGAAGGAGATTTTGTTCGGCAGATTTAAGGTTCAAAATCGCCTAGATTCGTGGCCTACGCGAATCGGAGAGTTTTCTTGGTCGTAGCCGGGGGAAATCATTAGCGACATATTCCCTTACACAAGTTGGCCGTGAGTCAGTGAAGTGGGCTGTTTCAAGCTTCACGCCCTACAGCTGCCGCTCCACACCTCACATTCCGGTCAAGTTCCCGGCGTAGGCGAGTCCGGTACTCTTCTGCCATGTTCGGCCGGCCATTCTCACAGGCTAGGACGTAGGCATTCGCGAGTCCGCGCAGATTGTGGGCATTTGTCCCAGTGATGAATCGCTCTACTGCCACAAGCATTCCAAAATCCAAGTCTAGCTTTCTTTTCGCCAACAAAATAATCCGTCCTTCCGACAATAGCAAAACAGGTCAAAGTTGTTGAATGGGGCGGGAAGAGAACCTGCGAAAAGGATGCAACACGAGCGCGGTTCGTTCGTCGCGCAGGAGCAATCAACTCGACATGAGTGAGAAACGGCAAGTCTCGCGCCGGATCCTCAGCCAGAGTGTCGAGACTTGCATATGGCGTCTTTTCGATTGCCCGAGCAACTCCGACCTCTCGCCGCTCATTGGCATACCATCCCCACTTCACTCAGTGAGTGACGCCTCTAGCGTTTCTTCGCCCTCCGCCACTTCGCCCAGCGAGCCTTCTGGCCGGCGCGAATCCGCTCAATCGCAGCGGCAGAGATTTTACTCTTGCGGCGAGTCCCACTACCTTTCAGTGCTTCGAGTGCGTTATTGATCTGTTCGACTTGCGCGGACAGACGGACGGCGTTCCTGTTGGAGTTGCTTGAGAGCGCTGCTGAAATTAGCCATGAGTAGCACGGCCTCCTCTGACTACCAAGAACATTGGCCGCGGCTCGACTGTCGTTGCTGCGGAGCAACGATGCCGTTCAATAAAACCCTTTCTGACCATTCGGACAGGTAATCCCATATACGATAGCTGTCGCAAATCCTCATTACACTGGAGCAGCCGACAAGGCTGCGAATCTGTGGGGTGAAAGTCCCCATCCGTCAATTGCCTGGGCGGATGGATAGCATATCCGATGCATGCGGAGGCAACGAAGCATGTTCTGCTCGGACGTAAAAGTCTCGGCTGCCCTGCGGCGAAAAGTCGGCAGCGGTAGGGAGCGACCTGGGAGGCGAGCAAACCTGAGGCCTGAACATAAAGAAATGGCTGCAGCCTCGAAAAGGATCCGTCGTGAAATCGTTTTGCGGGGAAAAACGGGAAGCCGACCTCATAGTGTACGGGGGAAGGCCGATGACATGGAGGAAGAAACAGGCAGATGCACTCCATGGACCGTCGTGGTAGGGGCCCAGGCATCCAGGGAAGGATTCGCAGAGATAACGTCGGGAAGATCCCGCTGGCAGCAGGGGCTGGTAGCAACCTGCGGAGACTCCTCGAACGAGGCTAAGGCCGAAGGAGAGGAGAGCCGATGGGATTGGCGCATGAGTCCGTAGGAGCGATGACCGGGGAGTAATGTCCTCGCAGGAGGCGGTTCACGTCTCCCATCAGAGGTAACACCGAAATCGGGCAAAGGGACTCTGGGTACTTGGCGGTTCCATCGGCAGCGCGGTGGTCGGACACAGAGCCGACATAAGCCGACGCATGAGCTGGAACGAAGCTGTGGGCAAACCATTCGGAGTCGGGGTGTATGCGAACCAGCGCTTGAGCCTCGTGGCGAATGGGAAGGCTTACGGAAGAGAGGCCAAGGCTTCAAACCGGACCTGGGAAATCCGGCCGTCCGGCATTATAGGGGGGCCTTCGGAAAACGTAGCCATGGTGGAAATGAGATCCCAACTCGCAATCGAAAGAGCGGGCTTGGTAACCCTCCACCTACAGCTGGCGCGCGGAGTTCTATCCCAACCACTGACGAAATCGACTCGTAGCCTTGCCGTGGCGGGGAGGCTGCACTACATGCTGTTCGGGTCGAACGACCAGCCAATGCGAAGGCGGCGCATTCGCCGAAGTTGCCTCCATCGTGGCGCGCATAGATTCTGCGTAGGAAGATCGCCATCTTTGTGCTGCAGGGGATTTCGCAGGCCGGATCTGGCGGTCGGTGACGTGCGGGCTCGCACCGGTTCCGCATGCGCCTATCTCTTAACGTTGTAGCACCGACCGTGATATTCCATGGGCTCGGTCGGTATATCAGCGAAATCCATCATCTTCTCTGTGAAGCGCATCGTAGATTTGCGAATGACAACCTCGTGGTAGTTTTCGAGCGACGGTTCCTTCGATGTCACGAGTTTACTACCGTTAAATGCGGTTAGTTGAATAAACCAGAATTGAGCAAAACGAATAGCATCTCCAAGATCGTCGTAGGTGTCCGAAGCCCTGCCTTTCCGTGTTCAAAAAGACTGGCTGCCTTTATTTTGTCTTTCTCCCCCAGTCCGCCGTGTTTTGGATCGCGCCCCCCGTAACCCGCATAATTCCCAGGCTGTCCGTTCAGGACAACCGAAACAAATACCCTCGGATGATCGCCTCGTTGTGGTCTTGCTTTCTTTCCTTCATTGTTAGGAAAAACTCGTCGGTTGTGCGATTGCTCTCGCTCTCGGCATTTGCAGGATTATCGCCGTCGTAGAAGCAGGCCATGTCTGCTTGGAGGACCGCAGAATGATGCCCTCGGGCAAGTCCGTTAAAGCTCTGACACGCTCTGGCTGCAAGGCACGGAAGCCACAGGTTTCGACTGAGCGAAGAGTCCTACGGACGAGAAAATAAAGAGTAGTAATCTCATTTCGGATTTCTATTCTCCCTCAGTTGTGACTGTGGCGGCTTGCATCGCGCGGTCCGCCATTACCTTAGTACTCCCGTCGGCGGTATTTTGCGGGAGTGCGTTGCGCTCCGCAGTGTTTCATTGGCCGACTCGAGCGCGGCCATACCATCGCGAGAATCCAAGCGAGTGTGTGTAGGAAAACGATCGGAGAGAGAATCAGAACAGCACGACGGGCGAGAGCCAGAGCGCGATCATGCTGATTCCCGCGGCGATCACGAGCACGAGCTGCACGCCGAAGAATCGGTCTTTCGGTTTCGTTTCCTCCTGCTGCGAGTTCTTCAGCAGAGTCATCGGTTCTGCGGTTGTCGACGAGTTATCAAAGAGTGTTTGGATGTTTCCTCCACAGTCAGACTGCGTCTGGGGTGCTAGCGTGCGCTTGCTGACAGTCCCGGACGAAGCCGCTGAGCTCGAGAAAACGCTGCCAGGTTTTCGCCGAGACAGCGCGCTCACATCGGTGGGACTACATCAGAAGTTGCAAATGGATGATGTATTGAACGGAGAGTGAAAGCCTACGGTGAGAGCGTGGCGGCTGTCGTTGCTCTGGCGCAATGAGCGTGAGTCACACCGGGTGCGTCCGTCCCTTGCCGGCGTTGGGGCCCCTCAGGGTCAGTCCGAGATCGAAAATGGGGGCCTGCCGTCTTGCAATAGCCGACTCCACGCCAAAGCACTACCGCTTAACGTCTCTCAAAACGTCGAAGGTGAGTGTGGCGAGATCGCCGATGAAAGGATGTGGAGTCCCCAAAGCGATCCCAGGCCCGTAGTTGAGAGCCTCAAAGATGCCAACAGATCCCCTCTTTCTGACCAAGCGTTACCACAGTAATCTGTCCGATCAGAACGCTCCACACCGATAATCACCCTTGCTCCTTCAAGTTGTGTCCACAAAACTAAAGCAGACTGTTTTGCCGGACACCAAGACTCTGTCCGGCGGCAGTTGTATATCAATGTCGACCGCTGCTCCAGTACTGGAGAACGGAGCAACAACAAGTCTCAGAGGCTTTGTGTCTTCTGGACAAAGCTGTTCTCGAAATGATCATGGACCAGCAGCCCGTGGCGCGGGTGTTAGAAACACTGTGCCTGAGAATCGAGGAAAGGTCGCCCGGCCTCACCTGCTCGGTTCTATTGTTGGATCAGCCTAGTGGCACGCTGCGAGGCCGGATCGGCCCCAGTTTGCCCCAGAAGCCCACCTGGAGGCAGTGAACGGCGTGAAGATTGGCCCGCAGGCCGGCTCCTGTGGCACTGCCGCGCACCCTCGTCAACAGCCAGTGGTGGTGACCGACATCGCGACTGATCCGCTCTGGGCGGACTACAAGCACGTTGCTTTACTGCACGAGTTGCGGGCCTGCTGGCTGCATCCTCATCCAGACCACGGGACGGCAACTATCCTCGGCACTTTCGCCTGCTACTATGGCCAGCCCCGCACACCCGACAGCTACCGGTACATCTCACGCTCATCCGATCAAGCTACGCACTTGGCTGGAATCGCCCTGGAGCAGGATCGCACGAGGAGCAGATCTGTGCGCCGCCGAACATCGGTATTGCGGAATTCTGGTCGAGCGGTTGCCCGCAATCACCTATATCGCGGAAGTGGGAACTCAAGGTCGGTGGCACTTTGTGAGTCCCCAAATCGAATCCATGCTGGGATTCTCAGTTGACGAATGGCTGGCTGATCCTGGTATTTGGATGCGCTGTATCCACGAAGAAGATCGCGAAATTGCCCTCGTGGCGGAGACGCGTGTGCAAAAAACTGGCGCTCTCTACCAGGCCGAATATCGAATGTGCGCTCGTGATGGTCGCGTCCTGTGGTTCCGGGACGAAGCCATGCTCCTCGAGAATTCGGGCGGATGCACACCAGTGATGCAGGGCGTGCTCTACGACATCACTGGCCACAAGCGGCTTGAAGACCAACTACGACAGGCCCAGAAAATGGAAGCTGTCGGGCAACTTGCCGGAGGCATTGCCCATGACTTTAACAACTTGTTGATGGTCATCCAGGCTCATGCTGACAGGATCCGCGGAACATTGTCGCAAAAAGATCCTTGTTACGCGGATGCAGTCGAGATACACAACGCCATGGTCCGGGCGGCTTCGCTCACAAAGCACTTGCTGGCCTTCAGCCGAAAACAGATTTTGCAGCCGAAGGTGTTGGAACTTGAACCCGTCTTGAACGAAGTAGGCAAGATGCTCGAGCGTCTCATCGGAGCGAAGATCACGTTGTGCTTCGAGACGGAGCCTGAACTCGGCAGGGTCAAAGTCGATCGAAGCCAGCTGGAACAGGCGATTCTTAACCTGGCAGTGAACGCACGTGATGCGATGCCTGACGGAGGAACGCTATCGATTAGGGCTGAGAATGTCCATTTTATTGAGTCACATCGTGGCGACATTCGTCTCTGAAGTCGGGTTCCTACGTGGAGTTGGCGATTCAAGACACCGGTACTGGGATCGATCCGAATGATCAACCGCGCATCTTTGAGCCGTTCTTCACCACGAAGGGCCCCGGTAAGGGCACAGGACTGGGACTCTCAATGGTGTACGGGGTTGTAAAACAGAGTGACGGAGCGGTTGCGGTGGAGAGCGAGCCCGGCCAAGGATCGACATTCAGAATATTCTTGCCACGATGCGACGAAAGAGAAGCTCCAAATCAAAATGAGCAGGAGGAATCACGACAAGTCACAGGCACCGAAATGATTCTTCTTGTAGAAGACCAGGTAGCCATTCGCAAGGTGACCAGCGACTACCTCATGCGTCTGGGTTATAGCGTTCTCGCGGCGCCCGATGGCGAGGCCGCTCTGCGCGTTGCTGCAAAACAGGGAAACCGCATCGATCTTGTTATCACCGATGTGGTGATGCCAAATATCGGCGGGCGAGAGTTGGCACGCCGGATGAATGAAATGCATCCCAGCACAAAAGTGCTCTTTATGTCGGGTTATCCCGACCGACGCTGTTCGCCACCAGGAGGGTCTAACTGATGATGTCGAGATCATGCAGAAACCCTGTTCTCTGAAAAGCCTGGCTGCAAAAGCGCGGTCTATACTCGATAATCGTCGCAAGAGCTAGAACTACACTGCGAATCCAGACGTGCTCCTTAGGCGCTCCCGATTTGAATTTCCGAGGCAAATGCAACTGTCACTTCCTTCTGCTCTTCGCACGTTGAACTTGGGACCGACCAGCCAAGTGCTACACACATATAAGGCACGGCATTAGAAAATCTGCGCGGAATCGCCACGGGGAACGGCCGTGAGGATTGGTCTTCTCCGACCTCCCTAATGACGTTAGAAATGATTAGTTTTCTAACCTTTGTCACCCAGGGCATGTGACGCTATTTGAAAGCCGCAACCGCATTTTCCTGTTGCTGAAACACTTCGAAAAGATTGAGCAGCCCGATCATCTTCAGGGTTTGGAGCGCAAACTTTGTCGGATTCAGCAGCTTCATGTCTCCTCCTTGCTGCTTCGCGGTGGTCATGTACCGCACCAGCAGGCCGATGCCGCTGGAATCGATCATGCCGACATCCGCCAGGTCGAGAACCCAGCGACTCGAGCCATTGGCCAACAGGTTGTCTAGTGTGTCGCGCAGGCGGTCTGAACCGCCTGCTCCCAGGGTGATTCGGCCATTTATTTTCAGCAGCTTGACGTTCCCCAAACTTCGAGTGTCGATGTCCACAGTGTGTTCTGTCTGATTTCAGGATTGACCATAACACGAGGTGTCAGGCCGTGTTGACTCTGGTCCGGGCGTCTGATAAAGTCCCGCTCAACTTAGAGGAAGCCCGGCGTTTTTGCAACTCGCAAGTCTTTCCTACCCCCGGCCGGCGCACTTGGCAACCTTGCAACAAAATGAAATTTCCGGGTTCTGAGCTCGAAATCAACATCGCCAGCTTTGCTGCCCGATTACTCGAAGTTCCCGAGACGGCAGGACGTGCGCGAGCAACGGCTCAGGCAATCCTGAACCAGTTCCCGGGCGTAACTACCATTATTTATGTCCTGGAGGAGGATAACGACGGCCCCTTCTGGTCGGTGCGCGCAACCGTGGGGGAGAGCGTCGAGCCTGATCCAACGGTGCCGGCCGAAGGAGGTACTTTAGGCGCGATGTTCCAGGATCCCCGAACCATCGTCTTTGAAGGAAATACTCTGGTTCGCGAGGATTATGCCCACCTCAACGTCCGAAGAACGGTGAAGGGGCTTGCTTGCGTGCCGCTGTTGTACGGAGAGATTCTTACGGGGGCGATCGAGATCCTGAGTTTCGATGCACCCTTGCGTGCCCCCTCCCTGCAAGGTCTCCAGCCGCCGTTCAAGTCGCCGCCTCCGCGCTGGCCGCTTCCCAGGCCTATGAACGGGAACGCAACAATTCACTGAACTCGCTAACTCGCCTGACCCAGTTCTACGACATTGAAAAAGTCTTCAGCTCGACTCTGGAGATTGATGAGTTGCTGCCCATCATCGGCAGCAAAATGCGGGAGATGCTGGAATGCCAGGCGGTGAACCTGTGGCTGGTTCAGGGGGATGGCAGCATCTGCCTCATGCACCAGTCCGGTTCGGATCCCAGCACGCATCAAGGCATGGTGCAGAAGGGCGGCGAGGGAATCGGTGGAGACGTTTCCGACAACGGCGAAGCAGTCTTGATCGACGATCCGGAGGATGAACAGCTGGTCCGTCGCAATCTCAACACCGAAGGCGATGGGGTCCAGTCCATCATCGCGGCAGCACTCATGGATAAGGAGTCGCTGGTGGGTGTGGTGGAAGCCGTCAACCGCGTCGACGAGACGCCCTTCGATGAGGACGATCTCTTCGTACTCACGAATCTGAACGAATCCGCAGCGATTGCGCTTCACAATGCGAGCCTGCTGCTGGCGGAACGCAAAGTGGAGGTCCTCGAGACCCTGGTGCGAGTCAGCCAGGAAATCACCTCCACGCTCAACTTGGAGCGCGTATTACAAACTATCGTCAATGCGCCCCAAGCGGTCATTCCCTACGAGCGCGGCGCCATCGCGCTTGATCAAAACGGAAAGTACAAGCTTGCCGCCGTTACCGGCGTCACACAGGTCGATGCTGATGCACCCGACATCGCTCCGCTCAATGACATCCTGCGCTGGGTGATGTTATCCGACGAAACAGTGCACGTCCGCCAACACGGGGATCAATTGACGCTGCCCGTGCAGGAGACGCGAGCCAAGTTTCAAGCCTATTTCGAATCATCCGGCATGCGAGGCTTCTACGCCCTTCCCCTGTCCGACGATACGGGGCGCGTGGGTGTGCTTGGGCCTCGAGAGTTCTGACCCGGACTTTCTCTCTGCCGCACACTTGGAGATTTTGCAGGTGCTCGCGGGGCAAGCCACCGTTGCCTTGCGCAATGCACAGATGTACAAGGAAGTGCCCTTCATCTCGGTGCTGGAGCCGGTGCTTTCGACGCAAGCGCAAATTCATGGCGCTGGAGAAGCGGCGACGTACTCTGCTGCTCGTGGCTGCGGTCGTGGTCGTGGTTTTCTCGCCGCCTTCCCCTGGCCCTTGCGTTTAGAAGGCGATGCGGTCGTCGCACCTGTGCACTCGGCGCAGTTGCAGCCCGAGCTCGAAGGTGTGATCAACAAGGTATACGTGCGGGAAGGAGATCGAGTTGCGCGTGGCCAGGTGCTGGCAGAATTGGCTGACTGGGAGGCCCGCGCGAAACTTGCGCAAGCCCAAGCGAAGTACCAGGTGACACTGCTGCAGATGAATCGTGCGCTCTCTGCCAACGATGGCACCGAGGCGGGTATGCAGCGCGTTCAGGCTGACTACTGGAAGTCAGAAGTCGAACGCAGCCAGGAAGCACTCGATCAGACGCGCTTGCGTTCGCCGATCGACGGCATTGTAACTACGCCCCACGTCGAGAACATGGGGGACGGCGGTTGGAGTTTGGAGACACCTTCGCCGAAGTAGTGGACACCTCTCGCGCCATCGTCGACGTCGCCCTCGAGGATGCCGACGCCGGCTTACTGCGGGTCGGAGAGCGAGCATCGGTCAAGCTCAACAGTTTCCCGACCCGCGTCTTTCGCGGTGATGTGACGGTGGTCAGCCCCAAGGGAGCCCTGCAGGGGGATGTACGAGTGTTCTTTGCCCGTGTTGCCCTTGCGAATCCGGACGGAACGATTCGAGCGGGCATGGAAGGCCGCAGCAAGGTGCGAGCGCGGGTTGGTATCCGGCTGGCTACGCGCTGTTCCGACGGCCGTTATTGTGGCTTTACTCGAAAATCTGGACGTGGTTTGGAATTTGAGAGAATTGCAATGAGCAAACCGAAGCCCTACGTTTTTCTCTCCTGTTACCCGCTGCGCTGATCATACTGACAGCATGTGCCGATCAAGGGCACGCCCAGCGTAGCTGCTGCTCCCGCGCCTTCCGCAGCGCCGAATCCTGCACCGTCGACCCCAGTGCCCGGCATCTTTCCGGTCCTCTTACCGTCTCCGGGCCGCTGATCGTCGAACACCAGGTTGATGTGCTCGCGCAACGTGATGCCATCGTAGTCAAGGTTCTGTCCGAAACCGGCACGCGAGTTCGAGCCGCAGATCTTCTGGCGCAACTCGATGACCGGCAACTGGCTGCGGAGCTGGAGGCAGCTCGCGCAAAGACGCGTAGCACGGATGCCGATCTCAAGAACTGGAAGGCCGAAGCCCGGGTTCTCGAAGCAGACGCCAGTCGAGCCCAGAAAATGTGGGATGCACAGCTGATCACTCGCGAACAGTGGGAACATGCGAAATTCAAGGCCGAGGCGGACCAGTGGGATGTAAAGCGCGTCGAGCAGATGCTCATCAATTCTACGGAGGCCGAGCATTCCCTTGAGTTGGAACTGGAAAAGACCCGGATCCGGGCTCCTTTTGCGGGAGTAGTTGCCCGTCGGTATGTGCGGGAAGGCCAGCAGGTTGCCAAAGGCGATCGCCTATTCTGGGTGACGGCCGAGGCGCCCTTGCGCATGCGATTTACCCTTCCTGAGAAATACCTGGGAACCGTTAAGCGGGGCCAGCAGCTCCCCCTCGCGATTCCCAATTTCCCCGGCGATCAGCGTATGGCGAGGGTTGTCGAACTCAGTCCAGTGATTGATCCGACCAGTGGCACATTCGATGGCTTGGTCCAGGTGATCGGCCCCGTTGGGCCCTTGCGTCCAGGAATGAACGCAATTCTTCGCATTGAAACTCTTCCATGAACCTGACCCAGGCCCTCAACGTCGCATTGCCGGAGATTCCAGCACGCGTGGTTGCGCAGCGTTGTCCCCGGCTGCATCCCGAGGTTGTCCACCGGGAGCACATCGTTGATGGCCGCCCTGCGGTGCGTATCTATGTACCCGGAGTGGATGCCTTTTTTACGCTGGCTCCGCAGACCTGGAAACTGGTGAGCTTCTTCAACGGCCAGCGAAGCTACGAGGAAGTGGCGGAAGCGTACTTGCAGCAGACGGGCACGCCAGTTGCTCTCGATGAGCTGCACGAAATCGCGGACGATCTGGAATCGGTCGAGTTCTGGTACAAGACGCCGCAGGAAAAGAATATTGCCTATCTGATGCAGTCTGCGGATGAGCGCCGGGAAGCTCTCAAAAAGAGAAAGAGCAGATGGAGTGACCTGGCATTCATCAAGTTTCCGGCTTTCAATCCCGACCGATTCCTGATATGGCTGAGTCGAAGGCTCAGCTTCATTTTCACCTGGTGGTTCACACTTCTAACTCTGTGTGCGTTTGCCATAACCCTCGCCATCTTTGTGTTCCACTGGAGCGAAGTAGGCCGTGACACGCTGCAGTTTTTCAACTTCGCCGACAAAAGCTGGCTCGATCTTGCGGCCTTCTGGGGCATCACCCTGGTTTTGGCGGCCATCCATGAAACGGCGCACGGCGTCACCTGCCGCCATTTCGGAGCGCCCGTGAATGAGATGGGCTTCGCCTTGGTTTACTTGACGCCGGCTTTTTTCACCGATACCACCCAGGGTGTGGTGCGTTGTCCCCCATGGGAACGCGTGCTGATCACCGTCGCAGGAGTGTGGTCGGAACTTTACCTGTGCGCGATCGCAACCGTCGTGTGGTGGGGGACTCCGCCAGGCACTGCCCTACACGATTTTGCTTACGTGTTGGTCCTGATGACGGGAATCGCGACTGTCTTGGTGAATTGGAATCCGCTGATGAAGTTGGATGGATACCATATTCTTTGCGACATCATCGGCATCCTCGATCTGAAGGAGAACTCCGCCGCCTATGTGTCAGCATGGGTGAAGAGGCACATCTGGAGGCTCCCGGTCGAAGTACCTTATGTCCCGAAACAAAGGCGCTTGGGTTTTGCTTTTTACGCCATCGCATCTGGTCTTTACAGCTACACGGTGCTTTACATTCTGGCGCGCTTCGTGGGAAACGTCTTCCGCCACTTCAATCCAGAATGGTCCTTTGTGCCGGAATTGGCGACCGGCGCTCTCATTTTTCGTTCGCGCATCAGGACCCTGGTGAACTTCATGAAATTCGTTTATCTAGACAGGAAGGACCGCATTCGGATGTGGGTCCAGTCACACCAGTGGCGATGGGCGCTTGTGGGTATCTCGGTTGTTCTGGCACTCCCGCTGTGGCACGACTCGATTGCCGGCCGCTTCATTCTTGAGGCAGCAGACCGCGCTGTCATCCGAACCCAAGTCCGGGGCAGGGTCACGAACGTTTATGTCGACGAAGGCCAGACCGTTTCGCCGGGCCAGCCTGTGTTGCAGTTACGCAACCTAACCTTAGCGTCCATACAAGCCGAAACGGAAGCCGCTTTGCAGCGGGTTGCCGCCGAGGTGCAAGCAGCGGAATCCCATTACTCAGATTTGGGAGCGGCTTTAGCTCGACGCGATCAGGTCGCGCAACAAGCGCGTTCGGCTGCGTCGGAAGCTGCTCAACTGGAGCTGAAATCCCCAATTGCAGGGGTTGTAACCACGCCCCGGCTGTCCGACCAGCTGGGTAGCTATGTCAAAGAGGGCACAGAACTGGCTGAGGTTGCCAATCTCCACACCATGCGCGCGCGTATCTACGTGTCGGAATATGACCTGTATAAGTACCGGCCAAGTTCAAGCGGCCGTCTGCAGGTGGACGGGATCATGGGGCGATGGGAAGCGGAGAAGGTGCAGGTATCGACTGCATCGACCGAGATCGCTCCGGGGTTAATCGATCTTTCAAAATTCAAAGGGATGCGGCCTCCGACCTTCTACGAGATGGACCTTTGGGTGGGCAATCAGGACGGCAGCCTGAAACCGGGTATGGTTGGCACTGCAAGAGTGTACGGGCAACGCAGGAGCTTGGCGGGCCTTGCATTTCGTGGAATTGCCGACTTCCTTAGTCGAAAAGTCTGGTGAATAACAGAGAAAGGCTGCGGCGACACTGCAGCCTTTCCAAGGAAACCCTCTTGTGTAAAGCCCTCTTATAACTATACAGTGCGCAGGTTGCCGCGAGGATTGCCACGCGGGTTGCCGCGAGGATTGCCACGCGGATTGCCGCGGGGATTGCCACGCGGATTGCCACGCGGGTTGCCACGGGCGTTGGAGCGGGCTTCACTCGCCGAAGCGGTCGGTGCGACCGGTGTGCTGGCCACGATGGCCTTCTTCGTGGTGTTCAGTGTGCTGATCAACGATTTCTTCTGAATCGTCACGTTGGTCTCCTTGGTTTCTCTTGTGAGATCTCAACTCCGTCGAACGTCTGAGCATAAAGCACGAGTCGTGCCAAAGCTGACGCCAGGATCACAAATTGTCCATCTTATTGATGTGGCATTGTTTAGCCTCTTGGCAGGAAGTCCGGGAAGCTCGTCCGCGTGGTTTAATATTTCACCAGAGTTAATTTTTAATCGTGCGACGGTCAATTTTTAACCGTTTGCGGCGGGTTTCACAGCTTCAGTTTCCGGCACAGGTATTTCATCCGCTGCGGATCCATACGCAACAGGTTCGCGGCTGCCGATTTCCTGCCGCTGGTGCGCCGAAGCGCGGCGCTGAGGTAGGCGATCTCGATCCGCTGCATCTCCGCGTCAAAATCCACACCTTCTTCCGGGATCAGGATGGCCTCCTGGCTGGCTGCGCTCGAGGAAAGCAGCTGCTGCGGCAGATGATGCGCTGCGATGAAAGAGCCCGTCGCTCATGATCACCAGGCGTTGTACGACGTTTTCCACTCCCGCACGTTCCCCGGCCACGAGTAGGCCTCAAAGATCTCCATGATCTCCGGCTGCAACTGCTTCACGGGCTTTTTGTTGGCAGTGCAAAAATAGTCGGAGAAAGTGCTCGACCAGCAGGGGATGTCGGCCTGGCGTCGCGCAGCGGCGGCACCAGGAATTGGAACCACGTTAATCCGGTAGTAAAGATCTTCCCGGAAGCGCCCATGCGCACCATGGCCTCAAGATCGTCATTGGTGGCGGTGATCAGCCGGAAATCGATCTTCTTGGCGTTTTTCACCAAATCTTTGGACGGTTCGCTCCTGGATGGCCCGCAGCAATTTGCTTTGCAGGCCCTGGTTCAAAGTCGAGATCTCGTCTAAAAAGAGAGTGCCCGAGTGGGCCATCTCGAACATGCCAGGCTTGGCGTTGTCCGCGCCTGTAAACGCCCCCTTCTCATAACCAAAGAGCTCCGATTCAATCAAGGCTCTCCGGGAAGAGCGGAACAGTTCAGACAGACATATGGTTGGTCACGCCGCTCTCCGCTCTGCACGATGGCTCGCGCGACCAATTCCTTGCCAACGCCACTCTCGCCTCGAATGACTACACTAGCATTCGATCCGGCGACTGCTTCGATGGCGCGGTAAACCTTGCGCATCGCTTCGCTTCCACCGATTAGCCCGAAAACGCTGACGGTTCTCTACCTGCTCCAGTAGCCACTGTCCTTCGTATTGGAGAGCCCGCTTCTCGATGGTCTGCAGCAGGATGTTCGTAGTTGCTCTCCGTCAACCGGCTTGAGGAAGAAGTGATCGGCGCCCGCCTGCGTGGCCTGCAGAGGAAGCTCCGCTCTTGTGGACTCTGTGATCGCCACAAGAATCAGATCGTCCCGCAGTCGGCGTATCTCTTGGAGGACCTCAATCGCATCGGATGGACCTTCGCCGATGCTTTCCAGGTCGAGAACAATCCCGTGAACATCCGGATTATCGATCAGATTCTTGATTTGTTCTTCGGTCGAGGCCAGCCGGACACGAAAGTGCGGGCATCAGCGGGCGGCGCATCTCGCGAAACATCTCTTCCGGCAAGCGTAATGATCGCGATCGAGTGCCGATCAGCTGCCGGGAAGTGGTTTTCGCTGGTGGGCATGAGCCTGGAATCACCACGATTTGGCCCGGATTATACGGCAAGGCCCGGCCGAACATGTCCACCACTGCCGTGCCATATCAGCCAAATGTGGCTACAACCCTATTGCTTCTTCCGGCTTGGTGAGGAGTCACGACCAGTGGCAAGCCGGATTGCAAAGTTGCTTGTCAGTCGGGCAAAAAATCACCGACTTCTCTCTAGTGTTTTGGCCTGTTCCCGCAGTCTTTTTAGGTGATTCCGAGTGAGAATGGCGGGTATACTTCAAAGCCGTCTTGGGGTGCGGTCGAGGGGGGAGACTTCTGAAGCCTGACCTGGTAGTCGGCGTCGGCTCTTCAGGGGAGGGTTGCGAATGAGCATGAGCGATCCAAAAGAGGAGAAGTACGATCACGAAGCTGCGACTCTAGTGCCAGAAAGCGGTTCTTCCTCCCCCGCCGCTGGGCAACTGTTGCAGACGCCAGGTGGTGGCTCAGGGCCCGTCGACCTCTCTGAGGCGGCGACCATGCTGGAGCCTGGCCCGACTCCTCTTTGGCTGATTACGCATCAAAACCCGCCGCCCGCCGGTGTGGGCCCTCCTTCCCCCGCTTTGCAGCACAGCGCATTCAGCCCCCTCCTCCTCCAACCTGGAACTGTCATTGGCAGTCGCTACCGGATCATTGAGATCCTCGGCGAAGGTGGCATGGGAGCGGTGTATAAGGCCTAGTGATCTCGAGTTGGATCGGATCATAGCCCTGAAAGTGATCCGACCCGAACTAGCCAGCAACCCCGCAAAGTTCCCCAGCGCTTCAAACAGGAGCTCATTCTTGCGCGGCAGGTTACGAATCGAAATGTGATTCGCATTTTCGATTTGGGTGAAGCAGGGCGGGATCAAATACATCACGATGGAGTTATCTGGAAGGAGAAAGTCTCTACCAGATTCTCCGCCGGCAAGGCAAAGTCCCGGTAAGCGAAACCGTAGACATCATGCGCCAGATGCTGAGCGGCCTTGAGGCGGTGACACTGGGAAGGCGTTATCCATCGCGATCTGAAGCCTGGTAACATCATGCGCGATGCCAACGGCCGGGTTGTGGTCATGGACTTTGGACTCGCTCGGTCGCTGGAAGGCGACGGCATGACCCGCACCGGCACCATGATGGGGACAATGGAGTACATGTCTCCAGAGCAAGCGCAGGCCAAGGAAGTAGACGCCCGGTCCGAACATCTTTACTGCGGGTCTGATCTGTTACGAACTGCTCACAGGGAAGATGCCGTTTCACGCCGACAGCGCAGTGGCAAGCCTGTTGCGCCGGATGCAGGAGCGTGCAGCACCCCCTTCGGACTGGGATGCGAGCATTCCACAGCCGGTAAGCGAACTGGTTTCCCGTTGCCTAGAACGCGATCCCGCCCAGCGCTGGCAAAGTGCCCAGGAGATTCTCGACAGGATTGATGAAATCCAAGGCAGCAGGCCGTTTTCCGTGATTTCGAGTTCTCCGACGGTCTCGGTCAAGCAGGCGCAAACACCGCAGAAGCAACAGCCCGGCGAGAAGCGTCTTTTGGTTGCGTCAGCGCTGGCGATCGCCGTGGTGGCGGCAGTCTTTGGGTGGATGCTGCGATCCCGTCCACGAACGGCAGAAATTCACAGCACGGTCCGAGTTTTGCTGGCAGACTTCCGCAACGTGACTTCCGACTCGGTCTTCGACGGAACTCTGGAGCCGACGATCACTCTGCAGCTAGAAGGCGCACCCTTCATCAGCGTCTTAAATCGTGCACAAGCGCGCGCAACCCTGGCAGAGTTGAAGCCTGGTGCGACCCAATTGGACGAAACCAACGCCCGCCTGGTTGCGGTCCGTGAGGGCGTGGACATGGTGGTAAGCGGCGCGGTAACAAAAGAGGGCTCCGGATACAAGATTGTCAGCAAGGTGAGCGATGCCCTCACGGGGAAGACCATTGCTACCGGGGAGTCTCAGGCGCCGGACAAAAACAACATTTTGCGTGCGGTTGCTGCCCTCGCGGATCAAATGCGAACGTCATTGGGAGACACCGCTTCTGAATCCGCCAAACTGGCCGAAGCCGAGACTTTTACGACCGGCTCCCTCGAGGCAACGCACGAATACGCCGAAGCTCAGGAAGCGCGCTATGCCGGGAAACCGGAAGAAGCGATCAAAGGCTTTCGCCGAGCAGTGGAACTTGACCCCAATTTCGGCAGTGCATACGGAAACCTGGGCGCGCTGTACTGGAACCAGGGAAACCAAGCCGACGCGATCAACTATTACAAGCTGGCCATGCAGCACATCGACCGGATGGACGGACAGGGAGAAGTTTCGAACGCGTGGCGGCTATTATTTGGCGGTCTCCGATGGCGATAAGGCAGTGGAAGAGTTCAGTTCGCTGGTGAAGCAGTATCCGGCCGATACCATGGGTCTCAGTGCGCTTGCGCATGCCTACTACCTGCGGCACGACATGGCGAAGGCTGTCGAGACCAGCCGAAAAGCGGTTGAGATCTATCCGAAGAATGTCGTCTATCGGACGAACGCATCGCTCTATGCGCTATTCGCTGGAGATTACGATGCCTCGGAACGCGAAGCTCAGGCCGTGCTGCAAATCAACCCGGTCTATGAAGACGCTTTTACGATTCTGGCCTTGTGCGAAACCGCGAAGGGGAACTTCGACAAGGCCGCCGAATCCTGGCACAAGGTCGAAAGCTTGAGTGCCGGAGGAGCATCTTCAGCGGCGGGTGGCCTCTCTGATCTCGCACTCTATCGTAGGCGACCCAGTGGCGGCCCTTGCGGACCTGAAGAAGGGAATCGATGGCGACACGGTGGCGAAGAATCCGGATGCTGCCGCGAAGAAATACGTGGTGATGGCCGAAGCCCAGTTGATGATGGGCAAGAAGGCTGAGGCACTAGGATCGGTCAAACAGGGTGTCTCAATGAGCAGGGAAAACGTGCTCTTTGCTGCTGCTCGCGTGTATGAGATGGCCGGCGAGTACAGTTCCGCTAGCGCACTCGCCTCGGAACTCACCAAACAGTTGCAAGCTACACCCCAGGCTTTTGGCAAAGTCATCGAGGGAGACGTGCAGTTGAGCCGCGGCAACGCGCGGCAGGCGATTCAGCTTTATCAGGAATCTGAGCGACTCCTGGATCAGCTGGCTGGTTCATCTTGATCAGGCACGAGCCTACATCGCTGCGGGAATGTATACCGAAGCCAGCACCGAATTGGAGACCTGCTTGAAGAGGCGCGGCGAGGCGACCGACATTTATCTCAACGAGCAGCAGACGTTTCGCTACTTTCCCGCCACCTACTACTATTTGGGCCGTGCACTCGAGGGACTCAAGAGCGCGGGTGCAGCCGACGCCTACCGCAGTTTCCTGGCGCTTAAGGTTCAGAATGCGGTCGACCCGATGGTCGACGATGCTAAGAAACGGCTCTCCAAAATGTAAGCAGTCAGTTGCAACTTGAATTTGCGGTTCCTTCGGAGGGTCAGGGAGTGCGCTCACCGCGCACTCCCTTTTTGAATTGCTGCTTACGCGTGGATCAATGGGAACCGGTGATCGTCACATTGTCGAGCACGTACTGCGCTGTTCCGTCGTGGTCCACTCCCTGTGCAAGGATCCGGAAGTAGTAGGTGCCCGCCGGGATCGTGCCGCTGATGGGGAATGTGTAACTCGTAAATCCAGGGGTTGGTGGAGTGAAGGTTTGCACCAGCGTGGGATTGGTGAATCCAGGATCGGTGTCGTACTGCACAGCGAAGACCTGCGCTGCAGTGCAACCCGCCCTGACAATCATTGTTGAATTCCCGGAAGCTGATCGATGCGCTCGCGATCGTTGAGGTGTTTGTCAGCAAGAACGAATAATAGTCGCCGCTGGCAACTCCGGCCGGATCGATGCAGTCCGCGATTGAGCACCCATTGTTGAACATTCCGTTGGAGTTGATTCCAGAATAGCTGAAAGCACCGCCCGCAACGTTGGGAGCCGCGAACGATGCCGGTGCCGTTTGCGACGACTGCCCCTTGGGCACATTGTCGAAGTTGTACTGCAGTAGCGTTGTCGTTCCGCCGGACGCGGCCAATGTGACCATGGTTGCGTAGACCGACTGATCGCTCAGCGTGACTACAACGTCATAGCAGCCTGCGGGTGACGTTCCCGTGGCCCAGTCGACGGTGTAGACCGCAATGCTCGACTCGAAGCCAAAGCTGCCCTGGCTGCTCGCGCGATCATAGAGGATTGTGCTAGCCGAACCGTTCGGCGGAGCGCCGGAGCACGCTGCGTTCGCATAAACGGTGGCGTTGCTAAGGGTGACGTTTTGTCCGGCATCCGGCCCGCCGGGAGTCGCCAACTGCCACATGACCGGAATGGTCGAACCGGTGTCGAAGGTCCCGGAGTTCGACGGACCCTGGCGGGAGCCGAAGCGGACGTTAACGGTGCGTCGAAGCCCGCAAAAAATGATTCGGCCGCCACATGAACGATGGTCGACCACTGTGCCGTGTCGTTGTTGGTCACCACCAGGTTGTAGCAGCCTGGTGTTGTGCCTGTTGTATTCCAGTTGAAGACGAAGCGATTGTTCGGGGCGTCGTAGGTGAATGCCGCCTGACCGGTGGTTGCGTTGTACAGAATCGTTCCGGCACCCGACGCTGTGCCTACGCAGGCAGGATTGGGTATGGCCACGATTGACGTTAGCGTGGTCAGGTCAGAAATATTGACGTTCGCGAAATCCTGCAACTGCCAGGCGATCGGGATCGTTGTGCCGGCGGTAAAGCTTCCCGAATCGCTGGGCTGCGGTGGAGTTGCCGAGTTCGGCGGATTTAACATCACTGCGGGCCGCAGAGGCGCCTGGAAGCCCGTGAAGTTATAGATGACTAGATAGCTAACACTTGGATCAGGGGTGATGACATTTCCTGCCTGGTCCACGACGTGCACACTGAAGGTTGCGGGACCGACGGCGTTCGCCGTGTAAGGCAAGGCTGACGGACTCGCAGTACACGTGCTTGTATCGCCACCCGAGTTGTCACCACACGTAATATTCGGAGTGATCTGCTGGTTCAGTAAATAAGCCTGCGCCACTGGTGAGGTGATCAGTAACCCCGGAGTTGTGGTGTCGATTTGCACCGGACCGAACGAACCGTTGCCGGTGTTGCCCGCTAAATCCTGGCAACTGCCGTTCGTGGTGTAGACGCCCTGTGATCCGAGGGTGGTGTCCCCCGCGATCCAACCTGGTTTCACCCCAGAGAGTGAATCGCCGCAAGAAAACGTCACTACAACGGACTGGTTAGTCCACGTTCCCGCGGTGTAGGCCGGGCCGGCAGAACTGTTGAGATTGGCGGTCGCAGTTACGGTCGGCGGAGTGGTATCGAGGTGAACCGGCCCGAACGACACTGGCTGCGCGTTGTTGCCGGCGAGGTCCTGGCACGAAGCGCTCAACGTTGTGCGGGCGGTATTCGCCGTTACCGTTATGGTGGCAACCGAAGTCACAGCGTTCGGTTGAGTGTAGGTCAAGGGCGAGTGAACAGGAGGGATACCCGTAATGATGGGATTCGGCGTACCGATCACGACAGGTCCTGACAGATTGTCAGTGCAGGTGAACGTCACGGTTACAGGCTGGTTCGTCCACGTGCCGGGCGTATATGCGGAGTTCGCAGTGATTGCGGGCGGAGTCTGGTCAATGTTGATCCCGGTGACCGCAACGCCAGCAGAGTTTCCTGCTTTGTCGGAAGCTGTTCCAGGGACACTCTGATTCGCTCCCTCGGAAAGCGAGACGGGAGCCGGCAACTCGCAATAGAGGATTGCTGCCCAGCGGGCCCATGCAGCGGGTTCGGTCGGCGCAGACAAATGACACCGTGACCGGCGCGCTATACCAATTGTTGGTATTAGCTGGACGATCAGGCCCACCGCTGATGGTTGGCGGCGTCGTATCGATGTTGATGCCGGTGACGGTCGTGATGGCCGAGTTACCTGCTACGTCGTTGACGTTTCCAGGAACGCTCTGGTTGGTGCCTTCGCCGGAAAGCGTGACGGGAGAAGTGCAGGTCGCGACGCCGGACTGCTGTCCGGTGGGCCCGTTGGTCGGATCTGGATCTTTGCAGGTGAACGTCACGACAACCGGTGCGTTATACCAACTGAACGCGTTGGCTGCCCGATCGGGCGCTCCAAGGATTGTTGGTAACGTCTCGTCGATGTTGAATTAGGAGAAACGAACGGCGCGGCCGTGTTCCGGGCGTAGTCCGTCACCGTTACGCTTCCGGTGACAAGTTTGCCCTCGGTTGTGAGCATCATCGAACCACTTCCGTTCCCGTCGATACCATTATTGGTGGCCGGGGAAGTAGCGGTTGCCGACGCGACTCCGGACAGATTGTCAGACGTACTGTACGGAATCACAACTGGCCTGTTGTACCAGCCTGGTCGCTCTGGGTGGAAGTGGTATTTCCGAAAGCGAGGGTTGGAGGTGCTGTATCCACTACCACTTTGGACACCATGTTTGTAGGCGGTGCAGTCACTGGCGCCGCGGTGGCCAGGACATCCGCCGCTGCGTTGACATAGTGACCGCTGGCGCTGCCGGTGAACGTGACGAAACGATTCCCGCTTACTGCAGTGCAAGTAAAGATGAACATCTGCGTCCCAGTTGCCATGATGCCGGCACTGGCGGGGGTCGCAGGCGTGCATGTCACTGTGGGCGGCACCGTGTTCTGCTGCGCGGGATTTCCCGTACCGTCCTGACAGCAGCCGGATTCACCTGGATGCCAGCCTGTAATCACGTTGCTGGCATTGGCAGGGCCGACACTGCTGACGGTCACCAGGACATTGGCGGTCTCCCCTGCTTTCATGTAGCCGGCAACTTCCCAGTTCATTCACAATCTGAGCGTCTACCGACGATATCGAGAACTGGTTGACCTGCACTGATACCCGCCGCACATCGAGGGCGGGTGTGGTTAGCGGGTTGACAGTACCCGTGATTGCGGAATCCTGCTCCTGGAAGCTCACCACGTAAGTTCCTGGCGAAGCCGTTATCACTGAACTACTGATCTGCCCGGACGGACTCAGAGTGAGGGGCGTTACAGGCAAGGGCTGCGACGAGGACGGTGAAGGCGGAGGCAGCACGGCGATTGGGGTCGATGGATCCGCAGGAACCGTCCAGAAAGTGGCTCCGAAGCCACCAATAGAGGTCAGTGTGGTGTTCGTGTAATTCCGGCCGACCACGGCCACCGGGAAGGGGACGGAGGTCGTGATGGTGAGCGAACCAGCAGGTCCTGGTCCGGGCCCGTGTTCCATGCGCAAGGCGTCCGCCTGTGTTTTGAAAGACGAAACTGTTTGGGTTACAGGCGGAGCCACAACGCGCAACGTAACGCGGTTGCCTTCACCTGGGGAGAGGGAGAGAGTAGAACTGGTCGGATCAGAAGCAGAACCAGTGGCTGTTCCCGTTGAGAATGCCGGGTCCACGACGTTGGCGACCGTGATGTAGTTCTGCTGAACGGTCAGGTCGCAGGTTGGATTCAAATTCGTTGCGTCGCGATTTGCGACCGGGCTTTCGTAGACCTTGTGCTGCACCAATTGGCAAACGGAACAATTCGGGCCTGCCGGATTACTGCTGGTCACAGCGCAACTGCTCGGGTTCGCCGAGCAACTGGCCGGGCAGCACTGAACACCGGTGGACTTCGCCAGTTCCGAAGTGCTGTAGCTGGCGCTCGTATTTCCCTTGTTCGTAACCTTCCAGCTGTAATCGGTCAAACTGTTGTCCGAAAGATTTGCAATCTTCGGAGTGAAAATCTCGGGACTCACGATCTTCGGAGTGAAAATCTTGGGAGTAAAAATCTTGGGCGTAAAGATGGTGTCGACAATGGTTGGGTTCGCCACCTGAACGGAAGTGATCTTCGGCGTAAAGATGGAAGTGATCTTGGGCGTAAAGATCGTGGGAGTTTCAATGGCCGGAGCGCTGTTCGCGACTGTGCCGATTTTTGGAGTGAATATGGCAGGAACGCTGATTTTCGGAGTAAAGATATCGTTGGTCGGATCGGGCGGTGCATCAACCGTCGGATAGTATTCTTCGCCGGCCGCGATCGGCAAGTTCTGATAAGGCGCTCCCGCGTCCGGGTTGTCGTTATCCGTGCTCAGGAAATCGGGGTCCGCTACCGATGGGTTCGTCGCATCTCCATTGATCACCGCAACGGCCTGAAGACCTTTGAAGATCGGGGTGTTTCCGCAGCCAGTTGTGCCCGGAATGCAGGCGATCTGCGCAACCAGGACATTGATGCCTGGATTCGAACTCGTTGAGACTGTGATGGCCTGGGTCAGAGTTGTTTTCGGATTGATTGTCACGTCGAGATAACAGTTCGCTGTAGTTGGGAAACTGGCCGGTACCGCCGAAGTGCTACAGACCCCTCCTGTGCCCTGGGTAGTCGACGTTTCTCCCGGAGGATACGGTAATAGGACGGGGTGCCCAAGACTGGCATCGTGCTCAGCGGGCTCACGGTGTTTTTCACGACAGAGATAAGCTCGCTGAGGCGGAGCACTGGTATTGGCCGGTTGTAATTTGGTGTTTTCGCGGAAACGTACGATGAGGCCGTTGCTAATGCGCGATGTGTAAACGTTCTGATTGCGGTCGCCGCTGTATGAAGACTGGCCGATTTTGCCATCGGCATTCGTGATGTTCACCAAATTGCAGGCCGGTTGCGTGGTCGAGCAAGTCGGACAAGCCGCCCCAGTCCCCGAGTACGTGCTCACCTGGGAGTTGCCGCCGTTGGGCGGAACGTACTGAGTCCAGTCTTGCGAGCCATTAACTGCCGGCGGGGCTACAACGTCGCGGTTATCGGTCCAGGCCAGGTGGAAGTCCAGGGCGTTGGTCGCGCCAGTTGCATCCGTTGCCTGCGTATTGAGCCCAGGAGTTTCCACTAGGCAAGATGCTCTGGGCGGCAATATCGACGTAGTCGCCGATGAACGGGGTTGTGCCCTGAACGAACATGGGCAAATTTGGAGCATTGAAGAATCCTTGTTCCATTTGTCCGTTGGCGTCATCGACGTAGAACGGATATTGGGACACCTGGAACGGGGTGAAGGTGGCGGGGCCGGCCGCAGGATTGATCACCCCCCCGAACACGTCAATGGTGTGCCGAACCCCAGAGTTCGGATCAGAGATGTACGGAGTGAAAATCGTCCTGGGATCGGAGATTGTGCTCCCAGGGATCGGCAGATCTACCAGACTTACTTGCGAGAGGTCAGTGCAAGTCTTGCCGGTTGGGCATTGCAACACGCCTTCCAGATTGTCGCGACGCGAGTCAAACCACGCCAGCATGAGCTTGCCATAGGTGAAGTTCAGTGACGGCATGAACTGGTGACCGTACGTCCTCGTTGTCGTGCTCGAAGAAGCGCTCCCATCGGCCACGTACGGCGCGGTCCACGTGGTCGACCCTTTGGGCAGAGTCATGAGCATGATGCGGGAAGTGTAGGTGCCGACGGTGGGGCCATTGAAGCGCTGAGAAAAGGCCAGCCACACGCGTCCGTTGTTGTCGACCGCCAGGCTGGGAACATCGAGAGACCGGAACGTAGTGGCAGTGGCCTGGGGCTGATCAAAAACAGCTCCCGGAGGGTACGGATTTTTGCTGGTGGGGGCGGCAAACGTGTAAGGCGGATTCGCATAAACGAACGAGGAACCGCCATTGGTAGAGTATGCAAACTGGATCGCGTCCGGTTGATTCTGATTGGCTGGCACTGCAATCTGCCGCCATGCCACGTACACATTCCCACTAGCCGGATCGATGGCGGCCACCGTGCCTTGAGCCAGTTTCTGGCTCTGGCTCAATATCTGCGGCTGACCCCAGGTGGCTCCGCAGTTCGTCGAAGTGACCACCTTGATCTTTGAGGCTGGATTGTTTTGCGAACCGTTAAACTGCGTATATACCACGTAGACATAGCCGCTGCTGAAAGTCTGCCCCTTGATCTTGCAGGTGGCGGTGCGCCCGGGCCGCGGGATATCGACAGCGATCCATGGCTTATCGAGGAATTGCCCCGATGTTCCCGTGTCCACGAAATTCACACCGATATACGAAAAGGGGTTTCCGTGAGGCGTACCGTTGGCGTTACTTTGAAGGTAAGCAGCGTCACCATTCCCTTTGTTGTTGAGGTCCTGAAAAGTAGCGACGAAAACTCCGCTAGGGGAATTCGATCCACGATTGAATGCCAGTCCGCTGTAATAGAACAGGCCATGGGTCCCAGCCCTCACAGTCGCATCCGTCGCCGCCGTGAAGGCGTGTAGCGGAGAAGCCATCCCAATCGTAGAAGTGTCCTGGGGATATCCCGGCAGCAGCGTACTCTTCCAGGTTTCACCGCCGTCCATCGAGGTGTAGACGCCGAGCCACGCGTCCCCGAGGATATTGGGAGCGTTTGGATTAGGAATGTCGACCGTGCGGTAATCGTTGGCCCCGCCCAAAAGATGTTCTGCGTTGCGACTGGAAACCGCCATGGACGGCTCGTTCTGCCGCTGCAAGTACGGGTCTCCGGCAGGCCAGTTTGTACCCGAAACCATATTGATGTTTTGGCCCGCAACTTGGGCGAAAACTGTCGCAGAGCACAGCACCAGAACGATCGCAAAGACCCGACGACGTACAGTCATGGCGCATTCCTCCGGGCTCAACCCGAATTTCGGACAGCCGACATCTTTGTAAGCTTTGAAAAACTGAACCTAAGGGGGAGGATATCTTTCTTGCGACCCCGATTAGCCGGGCACGGAAAAAAACCAACCTCGGGCAAACCGCTTCGCCACGGTTTGTCCTCAGCTGTTTAGCTGGTTCGACTGGGAAAAGACAGACTCGAGTTGACCTTGCGGCCCACGCTACTACAACCCCGAGTTTCAGGTATCTTCTTATGCACTAAACCGCTTGTCAACAAAATACACGTCTCGACTGTCCCGTTCTCGCCGAAGGGAGCCCCGACTGAGATTGCCCAACGACGGTTTCCCCGGGTTTTCGCTGCAATTGCCTCACAGATGCAAGAGTCGCCGACTGGCCTTCTTGGAGATTAAATTTTATAATTCTGATAATGATGCGTAAGTTACGGTAGATCGTCTTCGTCTGGCCATTCTGTCCCTCCGCAAGCAGTCACTGCGCGATTCAAAGCCCGGGCTGCCCTCCGCGCGATTAGGGCATCGGAAAAGAAAAAGCTCAGATCCTTCCTCGCTGATGCAGTTGAGGGCTGCGATGTAGAGGTGCGCGATGTGGGAATGGACTTTCCGGGCTGTACCCGGCTCATGACTTTTAGTAGCACGCCGTTCTCGGGCTTGCATCCGGAGGAACTTTGGGGCTCAACCGATGCTGGCGTGCTTAGATCCGCCAAATTTGCACGCATGATGAACTGCAACTGTCGCCGGGCTTCTCCGAGACCACTTGTCTTAACAGTTTTCACGATAACGTTGCAGCCGTCAGCCTTACTGATTTCTGTGTTCTCTTCGACCTGTACCGTGCGTCCTTTAATCTGGCATTGGTTCTTCACTATAGAATTACCGTTCACAACCCGCTTCAGTTGTTCGGTCGCCTTGAGAAGGCTTTGCAAGTCACCTGGCTTACTTGTTCTAGCCTCTTCCGTCTCCGTTCGCTCCTGGCGCTCATTAGCGGGAGGGACATTCGCCGAACTCAGGGTTAGCCACCCCGGACTTTGTGGAATCCCAAAGACGGCACACAGCGAAAAGATGCGAAGGAGTGAGTTCATTCCGATTGCAACTAAACCCAGATCATATCCGAAGAAGTCGGTACTGCGTGCGTCGGTCGCCTCTCTCCTCGTGCAACAAGAGGTTGGCTATATTGCAAATATACTCAAGAGCGTTCCTATAGCGACCTAGGAAGGACAACCGATCACAAGAACTTTTCTTCAGGCCCTGTGGTGAGTGGGGCAGGCAGTTCTTTCAGCCAGGAGTCACGGCTACGTCAGATCCGCCTCTCGCAGGATACAAAATTGCAAACTTCACATGCTTGATGCCGGATTCCTCGCCCGAGCCGAGCGCTCTCGGAAGGATTTTAAGGACCGCGATTGAAGAGAGTATGGAACCTCTGAAACGTCGCCAGCCGGTTGTATGAACCGGGCGAATCTGGGCGGAATGAGCAACCTCTGCCCGAGGTGGATGATCCTGTCATTCCGGCGAATGTTAATCAAGTATTTTCAGCAGTCACGCCGAAGCATCGGCTCAATGTGGAGGCTTGATGGCGCAAAATGGCAATGGAGGGGAGGTTCGGAGTCGAAATCTGCGTCTGCGGTATCACGTGCCATCTGGTTCCCCTTCCTCCCGCTGTGATAACGTAGCCCTTCACCAGCAAGCACTCCGACGAACTAACCATGACAAACTCCAATTTTCGGAGACGACGAGCGTGACCCTGGCGGGCTTTCTCCTCGTCTTGTTGACGGCCACCTGCATGGCGCTCGCCAACGTCCTCATGAAGAATGGCATCGCGCACGCCGGCGGATTCTCCCCGTCCGTTTCGGCCTTGTTCTCTCTGCTGCGCCAGCCGGCCTTCGTCGGCGGATTTCTTCTCTCCGGCGTCGCCGCCCTCATGTGGTTCCGCATCCTTGCCACCCAAAAGCTCTCCACCTGCTACCCGCTGTTCGTGAGCCTCACGTATGCGCTCATCACCATCGGCGCGTTCTACTTCTTGCACGAAAAAGTCTCCGCGCAAAAGCTCTGTGGCCTGCTCATCATCATCGTCGGCATCACCACGGTCGCGCGTGGATAGCGCGTCATGACCCCGCTCCCGCAAAGTCTCGACTCGCCACCGAGCCGCGGCGCCCGCGACCACGGGCCCGGAATTTCCGTAGTCGTGCCGGTCTACCGCAGCGAAGGCATACTGCCCGAACTCGTCCGCCGCCTGGGCGAAGTCCTGCCCACTCTCGCCGAAAATTACGAACTCATCCTCGTCAACGACAACAGTCCCGACAACAGTTGGGACGTCATGGCTCGTCTCGCTGCTCAGCACCCGTGGATTCACGCCATCAACCTGATGCGCAACTACGGCCAGCACAACGCGCTGCTGTGCGGAATCCGTGCCACCCAGTACGCCATCATCGTCACCATGGACGACGACCTCCAGCATCCGCCCGAGGAAATCCAGAAGTTGCTCGCCGTCCTCGATCAGGGATACGACGTGGTCTACGGCACGCCGTCGCAAGAACAGCACGGCTTCCTGCGCGACCTCGCTTCACTCACCACCAAGCTTGCTCTACAAAACGTCATGGGCGCACAGATCGCCCGCCAGGTAAGCGCGTTCCGCGTCTTCCGCGCCGAAGTGGCGAATGCCTTCAATCACTACGACGGCGCCTTCGTCTCCATCGACGTGCTGCTCACCTGGGGTACGAACCGATTCGCCGCAACTCCAGTCCGTCACGAACCCCGCAGCCAGGGCATTTCCGGATACACCTTCCGCAAGCTGGTCACGCACGCCATGAACATGATGACCGGCTTCAGCACCAAGCCCCTGCAGATCGCCAGCCTGGTCGGCTTCTTCTTCACGCTGTTCGGATTCGGCGTCCTCATCTACGTTCTGGTTCGTTACTTCTTGCAAGGCACTCCAGTCCCCGGCTTTCCATTCCTCGCGTCAATCGTCGCGTTATTCTCCGGCGCGCAACTGTTCGCGCTCGGCATCATGGGTGAGTACCTCGCCCGCATGCACTTCCGCAGCATGCAGAAGCCTCCCTACGTGGTGCGCAGCGACACCAGTGGCCGAGGTCCCCGGCCATGAACATCAGCATTCCTTTCAATCGCCCTTGCATTACCGGCAACGAGTACAAGTACATCGCCGAAGCCATCGCCAATGGCCATGCATCCGGCGACGGCCCGTTCACGCGCCGCTGCCACGAATTGCTCGAGAAGGAACTGGGTGTGCCGAAAGTGCTGCTCACCACATCCTGCACGCATGCGCTCGAAATGGCCGCGATGCTTCTCGATTGCGGCCCCGGCGACGAAGTCATCCTTCCGTCCTTCACCTTCGTCTCCACGGCGAACGCATTCGTCCTGCGCGGCGCGAAAATCGTGTTCGCCGATATTCGCAGCGACACCCTCAACCTCGACGAATCGAAACTCGAGAGCCTGATCACGCCTCGCACCAAGGTCATCGTGCCCGTGCATTACGCCGGGGTGGCCTGTGACATGGATGCGATCCGGCGGATTGCCCGCCAGCACGGCATCCGCATCGTCGAAGACAACGCGCACGCATTATTCGCGCGCTACAAAGACCAGTTGACGGGAACGTTCGGCGCTCTTGCCACGCAGAGCTTTCACGAAACCAAAAATGTCACCTGCGGCGAAGGCGGCGCGCTTCTCGTGAACGATCCCGACCTCATCGAACGCGCGCTCATCATCCGCGAGAAGGGAACCAACCGCAGCCAGTTTTTCCGCGGACAGGTGGACAAATACACCTGGGTCGATATCGGCTCCAGCTACCTGCCTTCCGACCTGTTGGCCGCGTTCCTCTTCGCGCAACTCGAAGGCCGTGAACTCATCCAGCGCAAGCGCCAGCGCATCTGGGAAACCTACCGCCACCACCTCGAGCCCTGGGCTGCGGAGCGGAAGGTGCGTCTGCCCATCGTGCCTGAAGATTGCGAGCAGGCCTATCACATGTTCTATTTGCTGATGCCGTCGCTCGAGTGCCGGCAAGCGCTCATCGCGCATCTCAAGGCGCAAGGCATCCTGAGCGTCTTTCATTACGTGCCACTTCATTCCTCGCCCATGGGACGCAAGTGCGCCGCCCGCGAAACGCCGTGTCCGGTCACCGACGATCTCAGTCTTCGCCTGCTGCGTCTCCCTTTCTTCAACGACCTGACCGAGGCCGAGCAATCACATGTGATTGCCGCTGTGACCTCCTTCGTTTGCCGCTCGTGACGCCGAACAGCCAACCCGTAGCAGCCACAGAAAGAACGAAACAGGCTCTCTGTACCTATCTCGAGTGGGACTCCAATTTCTTCGGCGTGCGCATCGCGCGCCTAAACGTCGCGCGACTCGATGAGCAGACCGTCGCCGATGCGCTGCAATGGTGCAACTCCAATCGCATCGACTGCCTCTACTTTCTGGCCGATTCCGCCCACGCCGCGACGTCGATCCTCGCCGAGAAGAACGGCTTTCATCTCACCGACGTACGCATGACCTTCGAGAAGCCGCTCACACAGAGCGAGACTCTTCCGGCACATGAGACAATCCGTCTTGCTCGCGAAGAAGATTTGCCAGCCCTGCGGGAAATCGCGCACAACACTCATCGCGACACACGCTTCTACTTCGACGGTCGTTTCGACCGCGCCAAGTGCGATCAGCTCTACGAAACCTGGATCGAGAACAGTTTTCGTGGCTTCGCGCAGGCTATTCTGGTGGCTGAAGTCGCAAACGCTCCCGCCGCCTATCTCACCTGTCACCTCAAGGGGAATGAGTCGCAGATTGGCCTGCTGGGTGTCGGTTCGCAACATCAGGGTCACGGACTGGGCACAAAACTCGTGCAGCAGTTTTTGACATGGTCACGCGAGCAGAATGCTCAGCGCGCCACTGTTGTCACGCAAGGGCGCAACCTCGCAGCGCAGCGACTGTATCAGCGCAACCGTTTCGTTACCGCCTCTTTACAATTGTGGTATCACCGCTGGTTTTCGCGATGACCCTCGCACGCCCAAGATAGCTTTTCGGGTCGCGCAGGGTTAGAATGGCCTCGTTGCCGGACGTTATTCCTTCCTCTTCATAAGCCGGCGCACTTGGATTCATTCACACTTTTTCGGATTCAAAGAAGATTGCTGTCGCCTGTTCCCGAGGAGGATCCATGTCGATCCACGCGCGTCGTTTGTTCGCTACTGCATTCAGTTTGCTCATCGCGACGTCCGTCTTTGCCCAAGCCGGAGCCCCCAAGTACGACTTAACCGCCGAAGCGAAATTCAAAGTCACCGTGCAGGATCTGAAACTCCCCGCCAAGGGCAACGAAAAAGACGCCGCCCACCTGCTCGTAAAAAGTGGTGACGACACCATCGACATTTATCTCTGTCCGAAAGCCTTCCTCGACGACATGGGCGCCACCTTCGCCAAGGGCGACGAAGTGACCGTGACGGGATCAAAAATCAAGCAGGACGGTTCCGACCTGGTCCTCGCACGTCAGGTAGTGAAGGGCACCGACACGCTTATGCTTCGTGACGACAAGGGCAAGCCGGTGTGGAACTGGCACAAATGAAAGTGGAGCGACGAGCGTCCCCGCCCGTCGATTCAGCCCCACAACTCCAGCGCGCTCCCGTCGAAGCTCAACCGCCGTCAGAAGGACCGCGATGGTGCCCCACGGTCGCGCGTCCTGTGCGCTAACGTGGGACCACCACCACCGTCCGCACGCTCTGCTGTGCCCCGGACTGCGTCGCGGCGAAAGTCCCGCCGGGACGTCAGAAGAAAGCCCCGCACGTAAGTGCGGGGGAGGAGTCGAACGAATCAAGAAGCCCCTTCAGGGACGACACTCCGATATCCATTCATTCCACCACCGGCAACTCCACATACGACGCCATCCCCGGCCAGCAATACACCCGCTGCGTCGCCTTCACAAAATCGCCGGCCCCAGCCTTGTAAATGCTCGGCACAAACTTCTGCGGATTGCGATCGATAATCGGAAACCAGGTCGACTGGATCTGCACCATGATGCGATGCCCCTTTAGAAACACGTGATCATGATCGCGCAGCGGCACTTTCCATTCCGTCGGTTTGTTCGGCACCAGCGCATGCGGCTTCTCGTTGCTCGTCAAGTACCGTCCGCGCCGCACCTCCATCGCAATCGGCAACTGGTATCCGTTCAGCGACTGCGCATACTCGCCCGGCTTCGGCCCATCCTCCGCGTCCCACTCATTCTTCTGCGCGTTCTCCGGATACACATCGATCAGCTTCACCACAAAGTCGCTGTCCGTCCCTGACGTCGACGCGATCAGCGTCGCCGAAAGCTGCCCCGTTACGATCACATCATGATCGAGCGGCTCGCTAACAAACGACAGCACATCCGGCCGGTGATCGACAAACCGCTGGTCCGCCATTTCCCACGTTCGCCAATCCCCGCCCGGATACGTCGGCGAAATCGGTCGCATCCGATAAGGCACCGGGTTCGCCGGATCGGACACGTACTCGCGGTATGCCCCTTTTCCGTCCGAAGCCCCGCCCGGCACTGGCGCCTTGAACGACAGCGTCCCATCCGCATGCAGATACAGCTTCGTGGGCTTCGCTTCTTTCGGAGGCCACACCGCATACGTCTTCCATGTATTCGATCCGCTCTGAAACATCGTGGCTTGCCACTGCGGCTTCTCGCCCTTGCCGTGCAGGTAATACCGGAAGAACGGCGCTTCCAGATTCTCGCGGAACTCGCGCGCCGTCTCGTGCCCGCCGAACGGAACCAATCCGATTTTCTCGGCTTTTGGCGACTGCCACTGCCCGTGGAACCACGGTCCCGCCACCATCAAGCTCGTATGCTCCGGATCGCTCTCCAGCGAATGCCGAAATATCTGCCACGGCCCCCACGGATCTTCCTGATCCCAGAACCCGGCTACATTCAAATTCGGCACCGTCGAAGCATGCAGCTGTCCAACCCACGCTTCCTTCTTCCAGAACTCGTCATAGTCCGGATGCTCCACGTTCGAATTCCAGTAGGGAATCGATCCATGCAGATACTTGTCGTTGATATTCGATACCGGCCCCAGATCGAGGTACCACTGGTACGTGTCGTACGTCTCGAATTCGAAGTTCGTGTTCTTGTTCTTGTCCGCCTGCTCCATCACGTCATACTCGAAGTTGTAGCTCTCGCGCAGCGCGCCATAGCGATGATCGTCATCGTTCATCCATTGATCCACCGGCGAAGCCTGTTCGCTGATCGCCTTCAGCGCCGGATGCGGATGCAAAAGCGTCAGCCCGGTCGTCAACCCGTCATAGGACACGCCCCACATTCCGACCTTCCCGTTATTGTTGGGAACATTCTTCACCAGCCACTCGATCGAGTCATATGCGTCGGTCGTCTCGTTGGTCGCCTTCGGATCCTTCAGGTCCACCCACGACGAGAGCAGGAACGTGCCCTCCGACTTGAATCGCCCGCGCAGGTTCTGGACTACGAAAATGTAGCCGTCCTGCATTAACTCTTTCAGATGTGGCGGCACCTTCGTAGGCGGCTTGTTCGGAACGCCGTAAGGCGTGCGCCGAAAAAGAATCGGCAGCGGCCCGGTCTGATTAACGGGCGCAAGAATCGCGGTCTGCAGGTGCACGCCATCGCGCACGGGAATCATGACTTCCTGGAGGGTGAACAAGGGCTGCTCGACAGTGATCGACTGCTCTTGACTCTCGCCCGCTGCAGGAGAAGGCAGGGGCGGTTGCGCCTTCGAACTCTCACTGACCAATGCCAAAGCAAGAACAACCAGGATCCGACCTGTCGCAATCCGATACAAATTCTGCCATGAACGATCCCAAGATGGCCGCACCAACCCTCCAAAGGCTCTCGCCTTGTACACATGCACAAGATTTGACGCTAATCCCGAAGCCCGCGAATCTTACGGGCCCTTAAAAACGAAGTCAAACTCAGCCACGTTAGCCAAGTGCCGCCCGCAACCTCGCCTTAGGTCCAAACACCAACGACCGAAGGCTCGGGCACCCTCATAACTACCGTATTGCCAAACGTTCTAAATCAGGGTCGAGTTCCCGCCCACTGCAAGCGGATCGCGCCTTCCGCGTCAAGTTTCGTAAGGAGTACCAACATGATTTACCTCCGTCTGGCCGCGGTTTCCCTTCTCTTTCTCTGTACTCAACTCACCTTCGCCGACAGTATCAAGACCTACTCGATCACCTCGATCTCGATGCAGCTGTATCCCGTCTTCAGCGGGTGGATAGTAGGTATAGCTCGGGGACCAAGAACCATTCGTCGGCAGTCTGAGATTGAATTCGAAGAAGGTGTCACCCTCGCTGACAAAACCGCTCACAAGCGGGGATACGCCGCCGAAACCATTGAACAGGCCGAGACTACAGCGCCCACTCCCGAACCCGGCACCATCGCCCTGACGCTCACCCCCAATCACGGCCTCATCAAGAAGAAACACCGATCCCTGTGCGTGGGTGCCCCACGTTCGCGCGTTCTTGGCGCTAACGTGGGATCCCTACGAAAGCCCGCAACGAAGACTCTTTCAGAATCCCAGTCCCTGGAACGCACGCAAAAGTCCCGCAGGGACGCCAGAAGTAAGCCCCGCACGTAAGTGCGGGGGGATGAGGACGAAATCCAACAAGAGTCCCTTCAGGGACGGCACGCCGTTCGTCACAACGCGCCGCCTACGCCTTTGTCCCCACCTCAATCAGCTTCTTCGTCATCAACACCAGCCCCAGAATCTGCGTCCACTCGGAAACAATATTCCCGACCACCTGCCCCCACTTGCTCTGCGGATCCATCGCCCCAAACGCCACCACCCACCCAATCCCTGTGATGACGAGAAAAATCGTCAGCGAGTGCTCGCGCAAAATCTCCAGCACTTTGTCGGGCAAGATCCCTTTCGGCTGCTTGCTCTCCTTCGAGCCTTTTTCGTAAAGGAACTTTGTCAGCACCACGGTTACAAACACACCGGTCCAATCTGCGATCGCGTTTCCAAAGAATGACCCTACGTGGGTCTGTGGATTGGCGCGGCTGTACAGAGCAATCAACAAGAGCACCACACCCAGTGCCCCGAGACTTAACGAATGCTGATGCAGAAAAGATTTCTTCTTGGCCGATGGCGTCATGAACCTACTCTACCGGATACATTCGTCTGCCGTTCTGTGGGCTAGTGATTCCGCTAGTTCTGCAGAACCCGAGGAGGAAGCACAAACGGGAAGGGCACGAGCGGAGGGAGCACGAACGGGAAGGGCACGGCTTCAGCCGTGCCGAAAGGCTCGCCGCGACAACGGCTTTAGCTGCTGAGGTCCGCTCATTGCAATTCTGAAGCTGCAATTTCTGAATTGGTTCGTATCAGGGCGCGCCTTCAGGCGCGCTGTACCCGCAACAACAGAGGGCGGCTTTAGCCGCAATCTAGGCGACACCTGCCTATCAGAGTCCCGCAGGGACGCCAGAAGCAAGCCCCGCACGTAAGTGCGGGGAAAAAGCCACGAATCGAAGAAGAGTCCCTTCAGGGACGACACTCCGCCAGCCCACGAAAAAATAAAGAGCGCGGCCATCAAGGCCGCGCCCAAGCCACCAGCCATCAGCTACCAGCCACAAGCCAAAGCCTACGCAACTCCCTCCCCAGCTACCCACCGCGTCGAGGAATTCTTCGGCAGAATATCCAGGTAAATCACCGCGTACCGGAACGCCATCACGACTGCCGTCAAGACCATCAACGTGGCCGCGAATTCCGTCCACTTCGGCACGTAATAGATCCCCGAGCTGGCTTGCAGCCCGGTGATGGAGACATTAAGCCGGTTCGCCATGAATCCCATCACCACCAGGCTGCACGTCCAGTACAAACGCTGCGGATTGTTCCGCACCTTGTCCGTGTTCAACAGCACCAACGGCGCGACCACGAACAACCCAAACTCCAGCCAGAAAGAGAACGACTCTTCACGCCAGCGGAACAGATAGGGCAGTGCGTTGCGCGAGAATAGATCCACAAAACGGAACATTCCATACAAGGCAAGCATGGGCGCGATCACCCGGCTCAGTTCACTCAGAATCGCCGTGTCGAGCTTCACATTGAGCGACCGCACGCACAGGTAAAGCGCGATTACTGTCACCGCGAGTCCGGCCGGAATCGCCGACAGGTAAAACAGCGTGGTCAGGTACGGTGTGTACCACAGCGGATCGAGCTTTCCCTTGGTTAGCAGATACAGCCCGCCCAAAAACGACTGGTGCAGCGACGACAACACGCATCCCACCAGCACCAACCCGATCAGGATCCGATGCTGCTGTTTCAGGTACCCATCGCGCAGCCCCTTCCATGGAATCTTCTCCACTAGAGCCGGCGAAAACTCCAGCGACAGCACCGTCGAATACAGCATCACGCACCACGACACTTCAAACAGCATTGAGTGCCGGTTCCACATGAAAATCGGATGCCAGATTCTCCACGGCAAACCAAGCTCGTACATCATGCCTGCGATTACACTCATGTATCCAAGGAACGAAACCAGCACCGCCGTACGCAATACCGGACGATAGCGCTCGAAGCCGAGCAGGTAGACGGCGGCCGCGATTCCGAACCCGCCCGCCGAGAGCCCGACGCCGCACAGCGTTCCCAACCCCACCCACAATCCCCAGGGCTGCGGATCGGTCAGATGAGTCGATTGGGCGAAGCCCAGCGCGAACCTCGCATACGTGGCGTACAACCCCGCCGCAAAAATCACCGCCACAATTACCCGCCACAACGTGATCTTAGGAACTCGTGTGCTAGTCATAAACTCAGCTCCTTCCCGCAGTCCTCCGTGGTTCTCTGTGTCCTTTGTGGTTAATGCCTTTGATCGTCAAAAGGGTGCCCCGTGCGAGCTCCGCTTGGGCGGGGGTTTTCCCCAGCCTCAGTACGAGCCACTTCCTGACGCCGCTCAGTGATCCAATACAGTCCGGCCAGCAACGATCCGCCCACCAATACCACCGTCGGCACATCGCCCAAAGCGGCCGCGCTCAACGCCGGCATGGCCTGCTGCGGAGGCGCCGGGAATCCCAACTTCTCAAACGGCACGTCCGAGATGAAGAAGACCGACGTACCGCCCGCTTCCTCGCTCCCGTAGATGTGCTTCACGTACTTCGCGTCGTTCAGTACGCGCCGCTGCGCTTCTTCCAGAATCTCGTCGCGCCATCCGACGATCGACGCGCCCGTCGGACACGCTTCCACGCACACCGGGGGTTGGCCTTGCGCCTGGCGCGCCGCGCACATGTCGCACTTCTTCACGTAGGGAACCAGCTTCGTCCACTCGTAGCGCGGCACGCTGAACGGGCAAGCCACCAGGCAATACCGGCACCCGATGCACTTCGCGCCGTCGTAGGTGACTGGCCCAGCCGCCGTTTTCTTGAGCGCGCCCACCAGGCAAGCCGACGCGCACGCCGGATCCTGGCAGTGCATGCACATCCGCCGCACGTACTTGTCGCCGTGTTCCTCGATCACCGTGAACGCCGTGGTCGATAGCTTCGCTTCCGTCTCTTTCGGAAACCCGTGCAGTTCCTTGCAAGCCTGCTCGCAGCTCCGGCATCCGATGCACTTCGTAATGTCCACCAGGATGGCTCTCGTGCGTTCCATAACGTTCTCCTTGGTTCCTTGCCTTCTGACTCACCGATGAATCGTCGGCATCGCGCCTGCCCTTCGTAGCGCCGGCGTCCAGCCGGCAGTCGTGAGGGCGTCCCGCCCTCACACTTCGAAGAGCAAGCCAGTAACTACGCCAAAAAGAATTCCCGCGCCACTTGCTCGCGCAGTTCCGGCGTGAGCCGCATCAACAGTCCCGGCAACGGCAAGCCGCCGTCGGCCGCCATCGTCGGCGCCAGTTGCGACACCATTCCGTTCAACCGCGTCACGTTGTTCTGCAGCCAGGGCGCGACCATTCCGCCCTGCACCAGGTTTTTCTTGTTGAGCGCCAGGTCAGGAGACTTCACCATCGCGATCCATCCGTTCTGATACGGATCGCGCGCCAGCAAGCTGGGATCGGCGACGACGTCTTTGTTCACCGCCATCACCACGCCTTCCACCGGCGACACCAATTCAAACCTCTGGTCGCCACTGATCAGCGTGACCAGCTTTTGTCCCTGACGCACCCAGCGACTCAAGCCCAGCACCTCGATGCGATCGATCTTCCCGATCAGGTTGACAGCGAACGTATCCACACCCACGCGCGCATTCTCGCCGTCTTCTTTCAGTACCCAGGTGTGTCCGGGATGGAAGGCATAGCCCGCGGGGATTGAGAAACCATATTCCCGCTGCAGGTGCGGCGCGGGCGGTCCAGCCCAGACTTCAGGCTGCACGGCCGCTTCACCCCGGCCGCGGAAGTAGCTGATCGACATCACCAGTAGAAACATCAGCAGAACAAACAGAATCGACATGACATCCTCCACGCCATCACGAGGTCGACGCCGCAAGCAGCGCGTCCCGCGACCTGCGCAATAGGGAAGTGCACGTCAGTGGCAAAACGAGGAAAGAGGATAGAAGCCTGAAAACAAAGTACTTACGAGATGGGAAAAAGTGACGAAAATCCCGGCCGCCACTGCGTTTTGCAGGGGTCACTGCGTTTTGCAGGGGGTGAGTCTTGCAAAATAAGGATCGACGATCAGAAGGTCGACGAACTTACTTACTGTTCACTCTCTGGTAGTGTCTCCGCGCTTTCACTCGGTTGCCGCAGGTCTTCATGTCGCACCACCGGCGGCGATGGTTCTTGGTTCTGTCGATGAAGAGCCATGCGCACTCGTCGGAGGCGCACATGCGAACGTTCTCGAGTTCGTCGGAGAGCAGCAGGTCGGCGGCTGCGCGTGCTACCGGCCAGAGCGCGGACTCGAGATGTATGTTCATCGACGTCCACTCCCATGCGAAGCGATGACCGTTGTGCACCAGGCGTCCGTTGGCCATCCCTTCCTGCAGAATCAGCTTCAGTTGCTGGAGCGCATTCCCTGGAACGGCGCGGTGTTCAACGACTGCCGAGAAGATTGCGAACAGCGCTTCGCGAAACTGGATCGCCTTCAGCAACGCGTTCTTCGCCATGCCCGGCGCCTGGCCCGCACGAATGTACAAGTGGTCGACATTTCGCATCGGATACAGGTTCGATTCAAGCCCGAAGAAGACGAGATGGTTGTAGTCGGTGAGACGCTCGATGGGTTCGGGGGCGGGGCGATTGCTCACCGTGTTGACGAAATCGAGGGCGAGATTTCCGCCGCTCAGATCGAAATGTGACTTGGCTGTGGGCTGCGACATCAAAGAAGCTGTAACCCGTTAAATCTAACCACCAAAATGGTCTTGACTGGTTATGTCCGTGGCGCCTATTCTCTCTGTAACCGGCTAAGCCGTGTTCGATGGTTAGAATATCATGACTGACGAGCTTTCGGAAATGCGCTCTTTGCTTCGCAGCGGGGACCTCGCCGAGATCGGCGGTGGCCGCCGAATTCGGCAGACTACCCGGCAGACGACCGCGTCGCTGGTTGCTGCGTTCGCAGCAATCTACCTGATTTGGGGCTCGACGTATCTAGCAATTCGCTACGCGATCGAAACCTTACCGCCCCTTTTGATGATGGGCATGCGGCATCTCTCGGCGGGCGCGGCTCTGTACGCTTGGACGCGGTGGCGAGGGACGCCCGCGCCGAAGCTGCGCGAGTGGGTGCAGCCGGCGTTAATTGGAGCGCTGCTGTTTCTGGGCGGGCATGGAAGTTTGGCGTGGGCCGAGCAGCACGTGAATTCTGGGATCGCGGCTTTGCTGGTCGCGACGCTGCCCATGTGGATCGTCGTGCTGGCGCGCGCGAAGGGAACCGAGCGCAAGTTCACTGGCCGCGCGCTTGCCGGATTGGCTCTGGGTTTCGTTGGCGTCGCGGTTCTGTTTGGTCCGGATATTTTGCGGCATGGCGGAGAAGTGAATCTCCTCGGGGCGTTCGCGGTTCTGTTCGGTACATTCATCTGGGCGGCGGGCACCATTTGGATGCGCAGCGTGAAGATGCCGGATTCTCCAGTGATCTCGTCGGCGATGCAGATGCTCGGCGGCGGAGTGGCGCTGATGATTGCCGCGACGGTGACGGGTGAGACCGCAGGATTTCAGTGGAGCGCGGTGTCGGAGCGGTCGTGGCTGGCGCTGGCGTATCTGGCGGTGTTCGGATCGATCATCGCGTTCACGGCATACAGCTGGCTGCACATGGTGGCGTCGCCATCGCGAGTGGCGACGTACGCGTATGTGAATCCCGTGGTCGCGGTGTTGCTCGGGTGGTTGTTGGCGAGTGAACCGATGGGAGTGTTCACGATTCTTGCGATGCTGATCATTCTTGTCGGAGTGGGGTTAGTGAATGCGGGACAGCGCGATGAACATGAGACGGAGACGAATAGAGATCTGAAGGAAGAGGAAGTTGCGGCGTAGGAGCTACGGGCTTCGAGCTCTGAGGTTTGAGTTCTGAGCGAACCGTTCTTGTTGTGATTTCGGAAAAGTCCTCGTTCTGGGACAGCTCACCTGAGGGGCTGAAGCCCCCTGTCCTCTTGAGCTCTAGGGCACGACTGAAGTCGTGCCCTTCCCATTCGTAGCGAACTCGCTGTTTCTGCACAAGGGAGTGTCAGGAGTGGCGACCCAGGTTAGCGTCCAAAATGCGGACGCGAACCTGAGGCACCTGGCGGTTTCGCTGACTGTCTGGAACAAGGTCGCGTTTGTTTCGGCTAATGCTGGACTGAGGAGCTTGCCACTTGGGTCGCGAGATCCGGTGCGGGTGGAAATGCGGTTCGCTGAAAATAGAAAGCCACGTTTACAAGCGCGATCATGACCGGGACTTCCACCAGCGGGCCGATCACCGCGGCGAAAGCGGCACCTGAATTGATGCCGAAGACCGAGACCGCTACGGCGATGGCGAGTTCGAAATTATTGGAGGCTGCGGTAAAAGCCAAGGTCGTCGTCTTCGAGTAGTCCGCACCCACCTTCCTGCCCATGTAGAACGACACCAGGAACATCACTACGAAGTAGATCAGCAGCGGCACCGCGATTCTCAGCACATCCAGCGGAAGCCGGACGATGTATTCGCCTTTCAGAGAGAACATCACCACGATCGTGAACAGCAGGGCGACGAGCGTGAGCGGGCTCACTCGCGGGATGAAGGTGTGCTCGTACCATTCGCGGCCTTTCGCGCGCAGCAGAAGGGTGCGGGTTGCAAAGCCGGCCAGAAACGGGATTCCGAGGTAGATGAAAACGCTCTGTGCAATCTGGGCGATGGAAACATTTACTACCGCCCCGCGCAGGCCGAGCATGCGGGGTAACACGGTGATGAACACCCATGCATAAACCGAGTAGAAGAAGACCTGGAACAGCGAGTTGAAGGCGACGAGGCCAGCGGCGTACTGCGTGTCGCCCTTGGCGAGTTCGTTCCAGACGATCACCATGGCGATGCAGCGGGCCAGGCCGATCATGATGAGTCCCGCCATGTACTCCGGGTAAGAGTGCAGGAACACGATGGCCAATACGAACATCAGGATGGGACCGACGATCCAGTTCTGCAGAAGCGAGAGTCCCAGGATGCGTTTGTTACGGAAGACTTCGTGCAACTCTTCGTAGCGCACTTTAACGAAGGGCGGGTACATCATGAGGATCAGGCCAATCGCAATCGGAACAGATGTAGTACCCACGCTGAAACGATTGAGGAAGGGTACGGTTCCCGGAACAAGCCAGCCCAGCAGAACGCCAGCGGCCATGGCAGCGAAGATCCAGCCGGTGAGATAACGATCGAGGAAGCTGAGACGGTGGCTTGTGCTCATGTTGTTTTTGACTTCACGTGACGCGGTTGAGATCGCGCCGCGGGTTACTTGTGATCGACGGGCGCCATGGCCTGGCCGATGTTGTCGAGTTCGCGCTGGAGGGCGAGACCCTTGAGACTCTTCAACGGCAGGGACAGGAACAGGCTGATCCGGCGATCGAGAAGGAAGAAAGCGTCACGGAACGCGCGCTCGATGTCGGCGGCGCTGCCGCGAACGGCGGCGGGATCGGGTACGCCCCAGTGCGCCGTGATCGGCTGGCCGGGCCAAATGGGGCAGACCTCTTTCGCGGCGTTGTCGCAGACGGTCAGGACGAAGTCGAGGTTGGGAGAGCCGGGCTGTGCGAATTCCTCCCAGGACTTGCTGCGCAGACCGCCGATGGGGATGTGCGCGATTTCAAGCTGGCGCAAAGCCTCGGGCCGCACGACTCCCGAAGGCTGGCTGCCGGCGCTGTAGGCGGTGAAATTGGGGCGACCTTTGAAGTTGAGAATTCCCTCGGCCATGATGGAGCGCGCCGAGTTGCCCGTGCATAGGAAGAGTACGTTATAGCGTGTCTGCATAGTTCTTCTCGCTAGCTGCAGCAAGAGGGGCCGCAGCATGGTTTTGTTTGCGCAGGCTTCACGGCGCGGATGAAGGCGCTCATGAATTTTTCGTTGGCTTCGCGGGCCAGGGCGTCCACGTCGAGGCCTTGGCCGGCCAGGAATTCGCGGGCGTCGTCTACGCGGTAGATGCGTGTGGGCTCAATGTCTATCCGCTCGAAGCCCGCGGTGTGGAGTTTGGCGCGATAGTCGTTCTCTTCGAGCGCGCCCGCAATGCAGCCAACCCACAACAGAATGCTCTCGCGGATCTGTGGCGCAATTTCACCGCGCGTGACTACGTCGGAGACGGCGAAGCGGCCGCCCGGCTTGAGGACACGGAAGGCTTCGCGCAGCACGCGGTCTTTGTCGGCGGAAAGATTGATGACGCAATTGGAGAGGATGACGTCGACCGAGTTGTCGGGCAGCGGGATGTTTTCGATTTCGCCTTTCAGGAATTCGACGTTGGTGGCGCCGGCTTTCTGCTTGTTGGCGTTGGCGAGGGAAAGCATCTCGTCGGTCATGTCGAGACCGTAAGCTTTGCCCGTAGGGCCGACGCGGCGGGCGGAGAGCAGGACGTCGATGCCGCCGCCGGAGCCTAGGTCGAGGACGACTTCGCCGGGATGGAGTTGCGCTAGGGCGGTGGGATTGCCACAGCCGAGAGAGGCGAGCATGGCTTCCTCGGGAATTTGGGCGGCCTGTGCGGGGTCGTAGAGGTTGGCGGTGATGGGGTCGCAACATTCGCGAGCGGGTGTCGCCCCGCAGCAGGAACTACCGCCCGACTTCACGCGCAGGGCAGCTTGTCCGTATTTTTCTTTGACCACTTCTTTTACGTTGGCTGGCGTGTCGGTCGATGGCATGGCGGGCCTCCTATTTCGCTTTCGCGATCTGCACGACGTCGCGCGGGCGAACGGCGCGGTTGCGCGTGCAACATTCGGCGTAGAGGAACTGCAAGACTTCCTGCAGGGCGTCGGCGTTGGCGGTGTAGCGAAGAAACGTGCTCTCGCGAGTGACGGCGACCAGGTCTTCGTTGCGCAGCTTGTCGAGATGGTGCGAGAGGGTGGAGTTGGGGATGTTGAGTTCTTGCTGGATCTCGTTGACGACCAAGCCTTCGGGATGCGCCTGCAGAAGGAGTTGCATGATACGAAGGCGGGGCTCGGCGCCCATGGCGGCGAACATGTCCGCGTAGCGGGCGACGTCGGGGGCGGGTTGCATATTTCGATAATTGCAGAAATATGGGAGGATGTCAAGGGAGCGGTTTGTGGCCGATGTGATGCGATATGGATCGCGGCAAATCGCCGTTAGTCGCTGACACTGGCGGGAGGTCGTACCGTCGGAAGGCAGGAAGGGGCAGGGCCAGGGTGCTGGGGCAGCGTCAATGAGTGAAATCCTGGTTACATCAACTATGCCAAGGTAGGTTGTTATCCAGGTTTCGTCTGGCACAAGTGCCAGTAGTCAAGAGCCGCACCAAGAGAGCAATCTCAACTTACAGACGTGGGGCCGAACATGTCACTCATGCGTTCTCGTGGTAGAGGATTTCTCGCCCTTTTGCAGGTTATCCGCTCGACATTAGCGGAGAGGTTGGACGTACAGGTCATCGGCAAAGTGGCCGTCGGCTTGGATGGAGAAATCGGCGGGCGTCCGAAATACCCTTGGGCCGGAGGGAGGTAGAGATGTGGCAAAAAGTATCGTTACCCTTGTTGCCCTTGCTGCTGCTTTTCTTAGCGTGCAAGCAATGGGACAAGCACCGGCAGATTCATCCCCTGATTTGAAGCCTTCGCTCCTCGGGAGCGCTCTGACCTGTTCGTCGGACAAGCCGCCCGAGCGGTTCACAGTCCCGCAAACTTTCGCAAAACGAGCAAAACTCAAGGCACGACTTCTGAATCTCTTGCACGACAGCCTCTATGACGATTCCAAAGGAATCGTGAACCTGACGCGAGAAAAAGAGATTGCAAATCTTGCGAAAAAGCTGAAGGACGAAAAGGGGAACGTAAGACACCGTACACAGTTGCCGTGGGCAGGTGGTAACTCAATCGCCTTCACCGCAGGTTCGGATGTGCCGTTCGCACCGCTGCAACGGCAAAACCTATTCCCTAGGTAAAGCCCACCGTTTGCGGAATGGGCAGCCACACCTTCCAACGAATCTGCGCGGAGCACTCAGTCGTTCATTCCCTGGAAGGGGACGTTATCCTGACTTGTCCCGAAGCTCGGGCTACCCTCTCGGTCAAAATCACCGCACCCTTCACGGGAGAACACATCTCAAGGACTTGTAACTCCCTTTCGGGAACGGTGAACTCCGTGAAGCCGCAAAGCAAACAGACCACGACTTTCGGAAAAACCCACACGATGGGTTTATCTAGACCTTCGAGTCCACGAAAATGGATGGCAATTTCGCTGTTGAACCCGCTCTGCCTATCGGAACCGCATCCTTTACAGGTCATGGCGAAACCTCCGTCGCGTAACGGTAGGGCTGGCAGCCATGGTGCGTCTGTTCAAAATTGCTCACTTCTGCGACACGCCCTCACGGGCGTGGCCAACTTTGGTCCGATCGATCAGAACGCGATTGATGTGGCTCAGCGTGCCAACGACCTGAGCAAGAACGCCAATTTCGCTATTCTCCATACCCTCGCCTCTGTCGATGCCCAGGCAGGGAAGACCAGTCAGGCACGCGATCTATTGCTGAAAGCCATGGGTGCGCTACACCTAGAGGAACCGAACTCGGAAGTGTGGTTCGGGCTTGCCCTGATCGCCGAGCAATACGGCGTTCTCGATGCGGCCGAGAAAATGTACTCCCGCGTGGAGAAACCCAAGTTGGACTATCCCGGTACCTCTTACGTCATAGCGCAACAACATCTGACAATGTTGCGAGGTAGTGCGAACAACTCGGGGAAGGCCGTTGGCCAGTAGCAGTAGACCGCCGACTTCGCTGTCCGGAAAAGAACGATGTCACCAGCCGCCCGGAGAAGGGTTGCAGCGCCTCAAAAAACACGGTGGGCTTCTAGAGTGCTGACTAACGCCCCACCAAACGGGGATGTGCTTGCAAAGGTCAAAAAGTAAGTGCCGGCTGGAAGTTTCAAGCCCGAGAATAGCGAGACACTCGAAGGTCCGAAGAACGGATCGGGAAACGCAAAAATCTGTTTCAACGGAACACTGAGTAATGATGACGTCAGGAAGGCTTCGCCAGTTGTCGGCAAATAACTTCCATTAACAATACCGCCGAATAACAAAGCGGAAATCTTAACCCCCGTATAGCTTCCTGTCTGAGAACGACGAGACTTGAAGGAACTCGTCATTGGCGATCCCAAGTCCATCTCCTAGAGTGGGAGCGGACACTCCTATAATCGTGATTGGATTCGCAACAGCAACAGATGTAATTACGAAGCCAAAAACAACGGTCGAAAGGATGGCAGTTAATCGGCACATAGATTCCTCCTAAAAGGGGAAACCGCCCGACGGTCATAGGTTTCTCTGTTATCGACTGAAGAAATCGACATGGCCCGTGATCGCGTCCTTTTGAGCGTCGTCAGCTTGCTCATTGCCCTGCTGTCTCTGTCTTCAGATTCGCGTGGCGGGTGGCCCCCACAAGCCCTAGAGTGCCCCATTCAATCGAGTTCTGTGCGACTGAGTTGGAAAATGAACATGAGTTGCGCCTCGGTGGGAATTGACAAGAATGCTAGTCGGTACCTTGAGTGAGTTTTCACAGCGGGCAGGAACCCATTTTACTGCTTAGGCCCGGATATCTTTTCGACGCGTACCACGGTGCATTTCACCTCTTTGCCGGCCGTGGTTTTCAGCTTGCCCTTGTCACCGTCGACCTCATACTTCACATCGTTGCCGACAACAAAGTCAACCGCTTTCACGGAAGTCTTCGGGCCGGTCCGGCAGGTGTAATGGTTCCCCGAAGCCTCGAAGATAAAATCGTACTGCTGCTTCTTTTTATCCTTGGTATCGGTCGTGCCCGCTGGTTGAACATCCTTCAGGGTGGTCGCTCCCGCGTTCTTTTTGGCAGCACTTGCCGGGAGAGCGCCGACCATTGTCAAAAGCAGCACGGCGATCCATCTTTGCATGATCCGACCTCCGGGTGTATTTCGAGCGCGCTGTTAGGCCATGCCGGGCTTCGTTACTTGCTATGCTTGGTGATCTTGTTGTCGAGCATTGTAACCAGGGCGAGACCATCACCCGAAGGCTTGACGTCGGTTCCACGTACGATATCGGTTGCCGTCACCGTCTTGCCGTACAGGCGGTAGTTTGCGTCATTGTCTGGTTCCACCGTTGCGCCTCCCAGGGATACGCCGGCAAACACGCCCTTGGCCCGCCCGTAAGTCGGAATGTCGGCGTCAGAAGCACTGGCCGCGGTGGCGCCCGGGCCCGCCGCTGCGGTTGCATCCGTCCCCATCTTGGTCTTTCCGTTCAGAACCTGATTCACGACTTTCGAATTCATGAGCAGGAGGACGAAAACATTGGAGGAGCCACCTACCTGCAGACCAACGCTAGCGCTGCCGACCGAATACATCGAAGGCGCCGACCACTTACCGTCGTAGTTCTCGCCTCTGCGGCAAAGCAAGGGACCGCGGCCGCCGCTGCCCCCGACACCGAAGCCGAACTTCTTCACACCCGGCAGGATCAGCACGCAATCAGCTTTTGACAACAACGCTGGCGAGATGTCTTTGCTGTTGAGCATGCCCTGTAACAAGAGGTTGGCCTTCCGAAGGGTTTCTTCGTCTTTCTGCTTGTCAGCCGCGAATACAGGGAGAATCAGCAGCAGTAACATTATGGAAGTGAAGAAGTACGGCAGAGCTTTGCTCGTAATCCGGTCATTTGTTTTTTTAGACGCAGTTCGTAACATGGCCGTTCTCCTTTTTAGGGGGTTGCTTGTTGCCCCCCTGGCCGAATCTGGATGGAACGCCACAGCGCAATTGCCCGAGTATCAGGCAGGGGTTAGTGGGATGGAACTGTCAAAACGCCTAGGGGCTGACCGGCGGATTCTCTTGGGGATTTGGGTGCGCTGGAACTCATGCGCGTGAGGCTTGGTTTCCTCGGCGCCGCCGATTGAAAATCCCTCACTCGCGTCTCGTCTTACCGGACACCAGTCAAACGAGGCTCTAATCGCGGAAGTTGTTCATCGGCATAGCAGAGTATTCATTGTGAATGACGGTTGCAGGTGCAAGTTGCGCGAAGATGCTGACGCTTTTGAGTCTCCCGCGTTGACGAAAAATCGCGATTACACTAGTTGAACGTCGGTCGGGTGTTCCTAATTACAATAATTATGATTGACTCCGTAAAAACCCTTGCTTTGGGTACTAGATCCCAATGCATTCATGGATAGAAGCTTTCGCGGAGAACCCGTAGCGGGTCGCTTTTCCGGTTTCGTTCGCCGCAGGAGTTCTTTGCTGGATCCGTTCGATGCGCTCGGCCTACTCATTAAGAAATTCAGGCAACCCACCTAAACAGGCACCAGGCGGGACCGTTCGCGATGATCGCGGTCGATCCACCATCATCACGTCGCGTGGACGTTCATTTTCGGCCGAGAAAGCGGATTCGCCCGGTGAAAGCCCGGCCGTTGTAAACGCTGTAGGTAAGGAAGTCAGGGGAGTCGTGATCATTGTTGACGAAGATCCAGTTTTTTCTGCCGGTCACGTTGTTGAAGCCCCCGCGGATGGCCCAGTAGTAGCCCAGAGCGTGAAATCGCTTTTCAACGTGTGTGTTTAGCGTGAACCAGGTGGGGAAGCGCCGCGAACCCGGTGGCTCGATGAGTTGCTGCTGAGCATTGACGACGTTGAAGGGAACTCCTGTGCGGATCTCGGTGGAATAGGCCAGGTCGAAGCCTTTCACCAGGGGTAGCAGGCCGTAAGAGAGAACGCGGTTCGGGGTGTCCCAGGGATAGGGCCCGCGTTGCTGGGGACTGAATTGCGGGTTGTCGATGTTGAAGTCGAGGACCTGATTGCTCCGAGTATGGGAACGGACGTAGGAGGCGGCGATCATGTGGCCATTGCGAAAGGCATGGCGTCCGCTGATCTGAATCCCATCGTAATGATCTTGTCGCGTGTTGGTGAGCTCGAAGTTCCCGTTCAAGGTGGAGGGATCGGTGAGTTCGTAAACAAAACCGTGACTGCCGCGCTTCCGGATGTACTCCACTTTCACATAAATATCGGCGGGCAGCTTGCGTTCCAGGGCGAGGCTTGAGTTGAGGACGCGTGGAGCTTGCAAGTGATGAGCATCGGCGGTAAATGACGAGAGGACGGGGCCGCCAATCTGGTTCCCATTCTCGTCGAAGAAGTTATCGATCCTCGTGCCGGCACGAGGGCGAGCGATCAGAAAGATCGCAGTCGCGTCGTAGAAAACTCCGAATCCGGCGGAGAGCTTGGTGTTGCCGCTGTTGTCGAGAACCCAGGAGGCCGCGAGACGCGGCGAAAAACGTGGATGACGCTCGATCTGATCCCAGTCCAGGCGAAGCCCGGCCTCGAGCAAGATTCGCTGGGTGATCAGCCAGCGATCCTGAAAATATCCACTTAGCTCAGTATTGAACTGGGTAAGAGCGGGCGTCCCGGGAAAGACTGAATAGCGGGAGCAGGGCGAGGGCGGAGCGACCAGGCAATCCCCTGGGTTTTGCCCTTCGCGCAGATACGAAATCGGATTGCGCACGTAGTTGGCGTCGTAGCGCAGCCGGTCCAGATCAATGCCGACTTTAAAGTCGTGACGGCCATGCCACTCGCGAGGGCGCAGGTAGAGATTGGAGACGACCTGCCAGCGGTCCGCCCGTGTGTGCGCGGTGAGATAGTAGCTGCCGCGCGCGGTTTCCGGCGAAACGAAGTACGGATCGATGCCCCGGGAAATCTGGTTGAGATCGTAGCGATTGAAACCGAAGGCCACTTCGAACAGAGTGCCCCCAGAGAAGTAGTGCTGATCCTTCATCCCCCCTTGGTAAGCGGGCTGACCGACGGCGGGGGTCGAGGCCTGGGGATTTTGCGGTGAGAGCCCAGCGTGCTGGTCGTGATATTCGTTGAGGTTGAAGCTGGTGGTGAGGATATTGCGGGAAGAGAGATTGGCCTGAACCTTGGCGAGATTTCCAAGACGAGTCACCACGTCCTGATTCTGGCCGTCGGGCAACTCGGTAACGATTAAGTTCTGGTAGACGCCGTCGAGAGCGTCGAAGAACCAGATCTTCCCTTTTACGATCGGGCCCGACAGGGTAAGCCGCGGGTTGAACTGATCGAACTTCCATCCCTTCTTGTTCTGCCAGGAAGGAATGAAGTCGGTGGCAATGAAACGGTAGTGGTCGTCGCCAATTCCGGTCTCCAGCAGAATCACGCCCCCTGAACCTTTGCCGAACTCCGCGGAGTAACGGCTCGGTTCCACCCGAATGGAGCGGAACGCATCGGTGGAAACGTGCAGCAGAAGTTGTCCGTTCGAAGGCTGAGTAACGTTGAGCCCATCGAGGACGGTGACCGTCTGATAAGTTTGCGAGCCCGCGACGTGCACCTGGGCGTAGGGATCGACGAACACCGTGGGAATGTAATTGAGGGCGTTGCGGTAGTCGTGGCTGGACGGGTAGGGGACGTTGATGATGTCCATGCCCGTGAGCCGCTCCTGGGACACGGTTTGCGAACTCTCGATCACGGGGGGCGACTCGCGAACGTCGACCGTTTCCTTGATCTCTTTCAGATGATGGAGAGTCACTTCGACTTCGGACGAGGCCGCGGAATCGATGGCAAAGGTGGCGGAATAGTAGCCCTCTTTCTCGACGCGGAGCTGGAGAGATTCTTCCGGGACGCGCAGGAATTCGCAGAAGCCGGAAATCCCGGTCTCACAGCGGAGGGCCAAGGCCGGCGACGGAGCCTGGAGGGTAACGTGGGCGGAGGAAACGGCGACCCCATTTTCATCGAGCACGATCACCGACAGCCGGCTTCGAGTCTGGGCTCCATGCGCGAGCGCCACAAGCAGAGCGAGGCTGGGGACTAAGAGGGAGCGAGCGCGCATGTCGGATACGCGCCTATTGTCTCGCAAGTTGGGGACGAGCGCGCGGGCACCAGCCGGCGTGCGAACTCAAATCAACAACCCAGAGATTGTTAGCCGATTTGGCCCCGGGCGAGAAAAAAGCACGACCCCGAGCGAGTTTTCTGACCGATATACCAGGCCCAGACGATCCCGTCCGTCGTGAGTGTAGGCGCCCTTTTATAGGCAATTGACGTTCCGAAGTCGCCCGGCGATTCAGGTGTGCTAACTTTTCCAGCCAATGCAACGACCGGTCCTGATCGTCATCGACATGTTGAATGATTTCCTTGAGAAATGGGCGCCGGCGCCTAGGCAGGATCTGGTGCGGTCCATCAACGAACTGGTCGGGCTTATGCGGCAGCTTGGCCGGCCGATCATTTGGGTTCGCCAGGAGTTCGAGCCTGATCTTCGGGATGCTTTTCCGGAGATGAAAGAAAAGGGGATTCGAATCACGATAAAGGGGACGGCGGGCTGCGAGATTGCTGCGGATCTCGCCACCGCTCCATCAGATCCGGTCCTGGTCAAGAAGCGGTACAGCGCATTTTTTGGTACCGAGCTTGAACGGATGCTTGAACAATGGAAGCCTGACGTTCTGATTCTTGCCGGGATCAACACCCATGCCTGCGTCCGCATGACAGCGATTGATGGGTATCAGCGGGACTGGAGAGTTGTTCTCGCAGCGGACTGTGTCGATTCCTACGACCGGGAGCATCATGATATTTCGATGAAATATATGAAGGACAAGATCGCCACGGTCATGACCAATCAAGAGCTTCACTCGGCGCTGGCTGTGAAATAGCCTATTTCATTTGTAACTTCAAGGTGCACCCCGTCTGGCCTGTCCCGGAATTTCAATCGGCGCAGACCGCCAAGAAAACTCCCGCCCTAGCGGAGCTTGGACGGGGCACCCGCGGTGCGGGCCCCCGCTTGAGACTCCTGCTCACGGAAGCATGTTCTTTTCACGCGCGGGATACGGATCTCCCCAACACTATTGTTTGTGGCTGACATCTTCTGCGCGGATATGCGAGTTGCCCGCGAGCGTACCAAAGAAATAATCCTTTTCCACAGAACCTTACAGTTGCAATCCCTAAAGCCGGGCATATACTTCCGCCCGCATCAAAATCCAGCACGCTAAGGCTTTCCCCCAATGAACAAAACAGCTGAGGTCCTGCTGACCGTTCTAGCCCTGGTCGGATTGATCTGTGCTTCTAAGAACGCTCCCATTAAGCTCTCGACACAGCATTCCGTCGTGGTCGCTGACGGCAGTGATCCCATGCCGATTTGCCGCAGGAAGAGGTGCTTCTAGGCTGAAGGCATAAGCCGGAGCCCTTGGACTTTGAGCAGCGCTTAGCCCGCCGAGAAAAAAAGTTGCATGCCCGGTGGAGGGAGAGGTATGCTTCTCGCCTCCGGGGCCTGCCAAGTGATGAATTGGATCATGTATCTGAGTTGGGTGGCGGGACCTGTGCTGGAGATCGCCCTTCTCGCTTGCATGGTCCGGCGCAAGCTGCATCTAGTGTTTCCGCGGTTCTTTTCTTACATCGCCTTCCAGATCCTGAAGTCGGTTATCCTCTTCTTCACCTTACGCCTTTACGAAGAGAACTACTTCGACGCCTACTGGACGGGGAACGCCATCAGTGTGATCCTAGCGGTCGCGGTGATGGACGAAATCCTGCAGCACGTCTTCAAGGAGTATGGGGGCGCGCAGAATCTGGGCTCCGTCATTTTCCGCTGGGCTTGCGGGTTGCTGCTGGTGCTGGCGATTGTGACCGCGTTTGCCAGTCAGGAAGGCAGTGCCGATCGAGTGGTGGCGGTGGTGCTTACGTTCGATCGCAGCGTTCGCGTGATGCAGTGCGGACTCTTCTGTCTGTTGATGATTCTCTGCCGGCTACTCAAGAATTGCTGGCGCCAGCAGGTGTTCGGCATCGCGCTGGGATTTGGAGTCTTCGCCAGCATTGAAGTGATCCTGGTCAGCGTTGCGATACGGTACGGCGGCGCCGCCGGAGTGACCATCAGCATGTTGAAGAGCGCCGCCTACAACGCTGTCACGATTCTTTGGATTGGCTATCTTACCCAGCAGGCTCATTCGATCCCGGCGGTGGAAATGGCGCCGCGCCTCGACCTGGTTCTGGCTGATCCGGCGGCCAGTACGGGAGCTTTCCTCTCCATGGTGGAGCGCGCGGTCGAGGACGTCATTTCCCGCAATCCGTGGCCGAGACCGGGCACGAACGGCCCTAATATTGTTGGGCGCGAGCCCGGCCCTGGAGAGAACAACTAGCACGGCTCCCGTTTCGGGAACGCCCAGCATGCAGACCTCGATAGAGAGAGTACACACCGAAGAGACTTGGCCGCCGAGGGAGGGGGAGATTGTCCACTTCAGTTCTGCGGCCGGGATGAAATCCGGTGTGCTCAGGGAAGTGCGCTGGGGATTGGTGTGGCGCGACTTTATTCTCGAGGATGGCCGCGTGATTCCCGAGCACAGGGTGGAGGGATGCCCGGAGTCTCCGACGTGGCGCAGCGCCGACGAAGTTTCGCAGGAGGAGCGCGAAACCTGGGAAGAACGGCTGGTTTCGATGGTGGAGAGCGGAGTCGATCCGCGGAATCGCGAACAGACTTTCTGGGCTGAACTCAACCAGTACCTGGCATACATCTATTTAAAGTTTCAGCGAAGCGAACAAAAGAAGTGAGACCGCTGGGCAGCGGCGGTCGCGCAGCGCTGTTTGATTGAGGCATCGATGGTGGACGAAGAAGATCGGAGTCAGCTAGTGCGCAAGTCGCTGGCTGAGGCCCGCCTGGTAGAGATTGCGCCCGACGAATTTCCCGACCGAATTCGGGAAGTGAAGCAAGTTGCGATCGGACACCTCGGCGAACTACTGAAGAACGATACGGGTGCAGTGGAGCACCGATCCGTGGCCCACTCCCTGGGCACCTTACACAGGCTTGAGGCTACGCTGCGGGCGGACGCCGATCTGCAGAAGGCGGGACAGGGGAGCGAACCTTCGGTGGCGAAACTTCGGCCTGCTAGCGGGGAGAAGTGAGATTAGGGGGTGTGAACAGGAACTGTTGAGGGGGTCACTTTCCTTCAGGAGAGACCCAATTCCTTCACCTCCTCCTCATCATGCCCAAGCCAGTGGGCGACCTCATGCCAAACCACCCGTTTCACCTCGGCTCGCAAATCTCCTTTTGAACAGCGCAGAATGGGGCCGCGAAAGACAAATATCAGGTCGGGAGCCATCCGCAGAACGTTGTTTCGCTGTTCGGTTCTATAAACGCCGCTGTACAACCCCAGCAACTCAGCTCCATGCCCCCATTTTCGTTTGTTCGCCATGTCCGCGAACACGTCCGCAGGAGGCTCGTCAACCACTTGAATGCCGGGGAAATCTGGCAAGTCCCTGATCTTCTGCGGCAATGTGCTGTAAGCCCACTCCACAATCGCCTCGAAGGTCTCGGCATTGTTGGTGTAGACCATGAGGCCAACTCTAGCACCAGAAAATGCTTCACGTCCTGGTGAAGACGCCGATCGTAGTGAATGTCATCATTTCACTCTTTGATGGTTGGAAGGGCTGCGTGTGGACGACAAGTAGCGACACGTGACAAAATTTCGGACTCTCGTTCTTTTGCATGGATACAATGCGTAAGTGGATTTTGGGCCTGAAACGTCCCATCGACTGGGTTTAGCTGCGGTCTTTCTCTTGTCGGGGCTAGGGCTTCTCGCTGGCATCGGCACCAGCAGCGGCCCTGTGAGCTACTGGGGATATTCGGTTACGGCTGCTCGCTATTTAGCCTCCCGCGATCTGCCGAAGAAGAGCCGGTTACCGCGTCTGCCACGCGGGATTTTTCTCGCCCTTTTGTTTGCATCAGTTCCTTTTCTCAAGGGCTGGTGTTCTGTCTTTCTACAGGGGCACGTTTACTTCATCTTTGTCTACGTTTTTTGTGGAATCTCCGCAGCCGCGTGGTTGCTGATCGCGTCTTTTCTCCAATCTGCGTCGGATAAAGATGCTCTTCCTGTTTGGCTGAAGCATTGGTATTGGGCAAATGGGGCTGGTTTTCTGCTCCTAATGGCAATTGTGGGCAGCAGTCTTGCGACGCTTTCTGCTTCGAGCTGAGGGACCGGTCAAGGAATGTTGTCGCCAGTGGCCGTCGCAGGTCGCGGATTCGATTGACGGCCAAGAAGCACCTCAGTCGCCGATGATGAACTCTTCCATGTCAGCGGCGGTAGCGGCGGCGCCGGGGAATGTGGTGAGTCCCAGGGCTTCGGATAAGAAGCGCAGGGTGCTTTGGTGCTGGTACAACGTGCTGGAGACGTAGGCTTTCTTCACGTCGGGACCGGCCACGATCCAGGACACATGACCGCCGCCATGGGTGTTGTCACCGTCCGATTCGTCAAAAACGATCACTAGCAGTCCGCCGTGTGCAGCGTTGAAGCCCGAACTTCCCACCAATGGTCCAATGTTGGTTTTCAGCCAGGTGTCGACGTTGGCGAGGCGCTGACTGTCGGTGCAGGCGGGAATCGCGTCGGGACAATCGTGGCCGTTGTTGTCGTTGTCGGGGACGATGAAGGAGTAGTTGGGCAGAGTGCCGTTGCGACGATCGGTGGCGAATTGCGTGAAAGGGACGAGGTTGATTTTTTCGTTGGAACTGTTGCGCACGTCAGAAAAATAAGAGAGAGGATTGTGATGCTGGGTGTACTCGCCGGTGTCGCCGCCCGTATAGCCGACACTGGGGAGTCCTTCGGTATATTCCTTCCAGGTTTTGCCCGCCGTTAACAGGTGGCGGACGATGTTGTCAGCGGTGACGGTTGTCTTGTAGGCGTCGTTGTTGGTGATGACCTTGCCGGTGGTCAACTCAAAATAATTTCCAATCGAGGGATGCGTGTTGGCATAGTACGCGGTGGCGTACGCATATTTCTTCGCCAGGGCATTCAGCCACGGCATGCTCTTGTTTCCGATGATGCTCGAATAGGAGTGGTTCTCGAGCACGACGAGGTAAACATGTTTCACCTGGACATCGGCGGCGGCCGCTTTCACGGAAGGCGCGGGGCGTTGGAGACACAGCATGACTACCAGGAGCAGTGTGCCAATGCGGAGCAACAGGGTCGCAAACTTCATGAGACGGAATCTCCTTCGATTTCGGAACGAGGCGGGCGCGGGCGGATGGTACCCGGGAGCGCGCGTTTCACAATCGGAGCCGACACGGGCGAGCGTCGGAACGCGCAGGCTACCGATATGAAAAATTGGACCACGACTGGGTCAGTAAAGCAAAGTGTAGTTAGGGCATAAGGAATGTGCGATGCGGTGTGGGAGTGGGAACTGGAGGGTATGGGAAACCCGGCACGGTGGTACACTCCAGCGGCTATTTCTGGAGCACGACATGAAGGCCTCGCTGTTTTATCGAATTGCCGCTGTTCTTCTGCTGTTGTTTGCAATTGGGCACACTCTTGGTTTTCGCCAGTCCGATCCGAGTTGGGGAGTTGATCCGCTGCTTGGATCGATGCGGTCGATTCACTTTGACGTGCAGGGGTTCAGCCGGACCTATTGGGACCTTTTTGTTGCAGCTGGATTCTCGGTCGGCGTGTTTTATTTTTTCGCGGCGATACTTGCGTGGCAGCTCGGCGGCCTTCGGGCTGAAACGCTAGCGCTCATGCGCGGGACTGCCTGGGCGTTCGCAGCTTGTTTTGCCGCCGTCACGGTGGTGAGCTGGAGTTACCTGTTTATCCTTCCCATCGCATTCTCGGGGGTGATCACAGTCTGTTTGATCGCGGCTGCATGGCTTTCGGCGCGGCGAATCTGAGGCTGTGGGTTCGAGCATGGCCCACGGTGTTAGGGAAAATCCTCACCTAAACCTCGCAAAGGACGCGAGGTTTAGGATGGGGCACCCCTTTGTTTTCCTACCACCCGCCCGCGGTGTTGGGAAAATCCCTACCCTGACTTCGCGTAGCAGGGTGCTTGTCCTTCCGCTGGTGATGTGAACCTGGATATTGAGTGAGGCCGACTTGGAGTAAAATCATTCGGAGAGTTCTGCCTTGCGGCAAATAGGTAACCAGGGATGGTCCGGTCATGAAATGCCTTGCTGTGCTGGTCATCCTGCTGTTCGCCGCCCTGCCTGTCTTTGCGGATTCCATCGCCGTTAATACCTTTGCCTTGCAAGCAAACCCCATACGGCTGGAGGCGCTGGGGCCGGGCTTGAACCCGGTTCTCGCGCCGATGGTCATTTATGGTGAAGGGCGAGGCTTGGTTTTCGACACGTCGCTCGGACCGATCGGGTCCGTGGTGTTCTCATCGACGATCAGTCTCCTGGGTGTGCATTACACACTTGCCCCGATTACGATTCAGTGTTCGGCGACGTGTGGTGTGGGCTACGGATTTCTCGTGCCGGTGAGCTACAAGATGGTGCGGGGCACGCTGTCGCTGACGTTGAACGGGGTGACGGAAACGTACGACTTCCGTTATCAAACGACGGTCCCGGAGCCGGGTGGCGTTCTGTTGCTGGGAACTGGGTTGGTTGGGATCGCCTGGAAAGTACGCCGCAAGCGATAAAAAAGGCGTGAGATTTCGGGAAACAAAAATCGAAGACCCCAACTGCCGGACTAATCGTATACTCACCTCGGTAGGGAACATTCCCTCAGGAATCTATCGTGTTGGAACTCCGCCCGAACTGTGAATGCTGCGATCGTGACTTGCCTCCTAGGGCGACCGACGCCCGCATATGCACCTATGAATGCACCTTCTGCGCCGCATGCGCCGAGAATGTGCTGCATGGCATTTGCCCAAACTGCGGCGGTAATCTCGTGCCACGACCGATCCGCCCGCCAGAGAAGTTGATCAAGCACCCCGCTTCGACCAAGCGCGTGGTGAAGTCGGAAGGATGCCGCCAGGCGGTATAAGGGCGTCACCTTGTGCTTCATCGCAATCTGATCGTCCTATTCGTACTCCATTTAAGTAACCGCCGAAAACAAGGCGGGCATCAGGTTCTAACTGGCGAAAAATCCCTATTACAGCTACGCCCAGTCCAAGAAGACCTGAGATAAACCTCTGGGCCTGACCGGCCAGCGGCCAGCACATCGCACAACCCTACCTTCTTTCATCTATGCCGGTACAGGATGAACGTTACATACACTCGCGCCTCGCCCCAGTAGGCTCAGGATGTTCCGTTTACATCGGACAGAAGGAGTTTCATTTGAAAAGTTTTCTCACAGGTTTGTTTGGACCACTTGCACTTTCCTTTGTGCTCGCGGCGGGTACCGTGGCGGTCGCTCAGGACGCTCCGCAGAACCCATCGTCGGATAACACCAAAACGAATGAGCGAGACCGCAATCCGTCGCAACCGACTGCGGATCAGCAGAAGGAAAATCGCCCGGATCGCGACATCACTCGCGACATACGCCGGGCCATCATGCAGGACAAATCACTCTCGAGCTACGCCCACAATGTGAAGATCATCTCCCAAAATGGTGCGGTCACGCTGAAGGGGCCGGTGCGGTCGGAAGAAGAGAAGAGCGCGATCGAAGCCAAGGCGGCGGAGATCGTCGGCAAGGACAAACTGACCAGCCAGCTTGAAGTTAAACCCCAGCAATAACGTCAATCGCAACACCACCAGATAAAAAGGAGAACACACAATGGCGGGCAAAAATACCTCGGTATTTGGCATTTATACGGACACGGCGAACGCGGAACGTGCGGTTCAGGCTCTGAAGGATGCCGGCTTTTCCAACAACGATATTTCGGCGTTGTTTCCGGACAAGAAGGGCACAAAAGATTTTGCGCATGAAAAGAACACCAAAGCGCCTGAAGGGGCGACCACAGGCGCGGGCACTGGAGCACTGTTGGGAGGCGGCTTAGGGTGGTTAGCGGGTATCGGTGCGCTTGCGATTCCGGGCCTGGGACCATTCATCGCGGCCGGTCCGATCATGGCGGCACTGGCCGGCGCGGGCGTCGGCGGTGCGGTCGGGGGTCTCACGGGAGCGCTCATCGGCATGGGTATTCCGGAATACGAAGCGAAGCGCTATGAGGGAAGGGTGAAGGAAGGCGGGATCCTGCTGTCCATTCACTCCGACACTTCTGACGAAATTAAGAACGCGAAAGAAATTCTCGAGCGCACCGGCGCCCAGGATATTTCGTCCAGCGGCGAATCGCATGGCGACAAGACGGAAAGAGAAAGCCGGAACGTCGCTTAGTCAACTTGGAAGCCGGGAGAAAAACCTTCTTCCGGCTTTTCTTACCTGCATGCAGGCCGCACCAGCGAAGGCGAAGCGCGGACACATTTTCAACGATTTGACGGCACGACTGAAGTCGTGCCCTTCCCCCGGACCTGCCCGAAGTAGAGATTTTCGGCTGCCTCCTAGTGACCTGAAGGCTGGCAGGAATTTGCGCTTCCCACACGTTGTTATGGTTGTTGCAAAATCATCAACACAGCTTGTGCTATGTTCCCGAAGAGAAAGTCTGTGTCCGTGAGGGCAGATGGTTGATTCAGAGCTGGGGCGGAATGATTCGCGGGGTGGGCGCAGGCATCTGGGGACGCTGCTGCTCGGAGTCGTGCTGGGCGTGCTGGGATTGATGGTGATTGGGCGGCAGGCGTCGCCGTCGTCCTGGAACGGGTGGGCCGGGAGGTTGCTGGGGCGTAGCACGCAGGTGGACGTCAGCCAGCCGACAGTCGTGAACAAGATCCAGCAGCTGCAGCGACTGGAAACGGTCGTGTACACCATGGATAAGGTGGTGAGTGGCGAGAAGGAGAGCGCCATTCTGCCGAACTTTCTGGCGGGGGACCGGCTGCTGATGGTGGTGCACGGAGAAGTGGTCGCGGGTGTGGACTTCAGCGGACTGAAAAGCGGCGACGTGGCGGTGGAACAGAAGAAGGTAGTGTTGCGGCTGCCGTCGGCGCAGGTGTTTTCGACGCGCATAGATAATGCGCGCACGAAAGTGTATTCGCGCCAGACCGGGTTGCTGGTGCCAGTGGATCCGGATCTCGAGACGCAGGTGCGGCAGGAAGCGGAGCGGCAGTTGCAACAGGCTGCCTTGCTGGATGGGATCCTGAAGACGGCGAATACAAATGCGCGGGCCACGTTGACGAGTCTGTTGCAAGGGCTGGGTTTTGAGCGAGTGGAGTTTGAGTGAGCTAGCGGACTATGCTGAGAGCCTGTCGTCGAAAGCCCACTCGATCGCAGATTGTAAATACAGTTCGCGGGTCACAGTTCGAAGTGATCCGTGGTCTTGTGCCGGTTTGAGCATCGCTTTCTACTGGAAGCAGAGGTGATCCTATGGAAAGCCTCGAGATCTTATTCCTGGTGTACCTGCTGGCGTTGGGAGCGCTGGGTTGGCTCTACTGGATGATCAACGAATTTAGCTAGATCCGGCGGTTGGTCCAACGTGCGCTGTTTCGAAGTCAGCAGGCACCACTTCTTGTGCGCGGCCCCTGTCGGAAATGTCGCCGCGAAAGATCTTAAAACGCAGTGGGCGCAGAGAAGGGCCGCAGAGGGCGCGCAGTTACTTGCGACGAAGGCGGGGTTTGGCTCAGCCGTTGATTATCGATTGGCGCCCTGGGTTCGGACTGGCCCAGGTTAGCGTCCAAAGAACGGACGCGAACCTGGGGCGCCGACCTTCGTATCGGTTCGCAGCGGTTTTCGAGAACGTCGCAGACGCTACTGGCTTGGGTCTTGACCGGTTTCCGCCTCCCAATCTCTTAGCTGTCGCTTTACGATTCCATAGCAGTCGCAGGCTGCGGTTTCGAGTTTATGCCTGTCCAGGATTGTTACGCTTCCCCTGGTTTGAGAAATCAATCCCGCTTTCTGCAAAATACCCGCAGACACCGTCACGCTGGCGCGTCGTGTTCCCAACATTTGTGCCAGAAATTCCTGGGTGAGGGGCAGGTGGTCGGATTCAATCCGATCCCCGGTCATCAGAATCCAGCGGGCCAGTCGTTCTTCCACTTCATGGAGGCGATTGCACGCCGCGATCTGCGTGGTTTGCATTGCCAGTTTGTAGGCGAAGCGATGCAACTGCTTTTCCAACGCAGGAACTTTCTCCATAAGACTAGTGAGATCCTGCGCGCTGCAGCGGTATGCCACGCCGTCCCCCTGGGTTACTGTTCTGGTCGGACTAGTGTGATATCCGACCAGCAGGGGCAAACCAACGAAGCCTTCCCTGCCAATAAGACCGACTTCGATACTTTTTCCGTCCGGCTGAACCGCCAGGACCGAAATCACCCCTGAACTTATGAAGTATCCGGATTTGATCGTTTCCCCGGCTTCGTAGAGGACCTGATGAAGCTTCAGGCGCACCAATTCCAGTCTGGGCAAGACCTCGTTGTAGTCTTCGTCCGAAAGGCCCAGCAGGATTAAGTTGCCAACATGATTCCCGTCGCCATCGTTGGGAGGCGTGACAGATTTTGCGCGGACAGGTGACTTTTTCGGCATGACCGCTCCTTGCACAGCGAAACGCTGTCTGATTTCGCAAGGAACCGTCACCCTTAGGGCGCGGCGGAGGGATGCTAGAAGAGACATCTTAAGTGTACGCCCTTTCCGGGTACTCAGCCGGATTGTTGCTGGAAGATCGCGGTTAAGTCAGGTGAGGAAATTCGGGGCTGCGGGTTAGTTTTCGGAAAGAGGCTACGACGACCAGGAAGGCCAGGGCGATTCCGATCATGCCGCCAAGGCCGTCGAAGAAAGCCTGGGTGCGCGCTTCGCTGCGCAGGGCTTCGGTAGTTTGGGAATCGAGTTTCGTTTGCAGAGCCTTGATTTGAGCTTGCTGGTCGGTGATTCGCTTCTGCTGATCGGCAATCTGTTGATCGTAGCGCGCGGTCACCGTGGTTTGCCATTCCTGTTGCTGGCGCTGGTCGGTCGCCTGGCGGTATTGCTGGAGTTGCTGGTCACAGGCGTCACCCGGAAACCAGATCAGGCAATCGGGCCTGGAAAGCGGGATTGGGGGAAGGGCTTGCACGGTTGCCAGTTTATGCGTGCTGGGTGAGGGGATGAAGGTTACGGGGGTTCAGTTTTGAGGGGTGGCTGGTTTCGCGGAGCTGGCTAGCTTCGAGCTACGAGCTTTGAGCGACCTGGTCTTAGCCCTAATCGAGTGTGTTGGCGCGTTCCTCGACCGGTTACCTCAGGGGCCGAAGCCCCCGCCTTCCTGGGACTCTTGTGGCCCGACTGAAGTCGGGCCCTTCCCGTTGTACGCCGTGCATGTTCGACAGCTTGGGGGTGAAAGTCCTCTCCCAACCTGATGGAGGTGAAGGGTAGCGAAGCGCAAGGGCGTCACCGCGAGGTGGGGTCTGAAGGAAGCGTGGAGCAAACACGCGAGCCGATGAACAAGAACCGGATGATGAGGCCTACGGTGCCGGGCGAGCAAGCAACTGATGGCGAAGCCCATATCCATCAAGGACACTGGTGGTAAATCCGGCGGGGGTGCGTGGAAAGCGGTCGAGCTTATCGCGGGAGATCTGCGGTGCGTCACGGATTCGGTGACGGAGGACATCGTAAGGTGTTCTGACCGGACAGCAGAAGTCAGCAGAGGGCGTAGTAGTCGCGGAAGCGGTGAAGGCGCGAACGATAGGAAGAGTCAGTAGTGCTTGGGTCTCGAGGAGGGTATTGCACTAGCCATCTCGCTCTACGGCGGGGCTTGGGTAGGCAGGGCGCGGTGAAGCCGCCACGGATGCTGACCCGAGAAGTGAAACCCACACGGCGTTCCCAAACTACGAACGCTCAGCCTGCCCGTTCCATTGGTGGGACTAACCTATCGAATCGCCGTATGCGGACCCGCATGTACGGTGGTGTGGCAGGGGAGGAGAGGTGACTCTCCCCCCTATGCCGATTATTCCCGGGTCCCGGCCGCACTACTTCGTTTCACCGCGCATCGGGCGTTTTCGGGTCGGCATTGCTTGTTCCGGTTTCAGGCTTGTGGACGCTAGGTACTGCATAGGTTCTTCGCTTCGCTCAGGATGACATCTTATGAATTTTTGTTTCGGCGGAAACAGTTGTTTTGAAAATTGAATCAGAGATATTTCGGCAGGGGCGGGGTGTAGATTTATCCGTTGCAACGCAAAATGGCGATCAGCGGAGCCGATAACATTCCGCGTTCTCTCAGCCAGACTGATGTCTGGATCGCTTATTTCCCTCTGATCTTTCTGACCTCTGGTGTGGTGGTCGTCCGCGATCGAATGCCGACTTGGGCTTTTATGTGGGCCCTGGCCGTCGTTATTTATGCGTCGCTGAAGTGGGCGAGTTGGTGGCGGTCGCCGCTGCGATTGGAAGCTACCGCGGCGCGATCTGCCGGATATCTTCTGGCTTGGCCGGGAATGGATGCCGATTCGTTTCTGGCGACGGGCCGAAGGGTGGCTGCGCCTTGCGCTGGCGAATGGGTGTGGGCGATCGGAAAGACCGGGCTCGGCGCGGTCTTATTGTGGGTGATTGCACGGCGAGTTCCCGGCGAATGGGTGCTTTTGCGAGCCTGGGTCGGCATGGTGGGGATGGTTTTGCTGGCGCACTTCGGGAGCTTTCATCTCTTCGCTCTGTTGTGGCGAAGAGCCGGTGTGGATGCGGTGCCAATCATGGACAAGCCGTTGTGGTCCGCATCGCTGAGCGAATTCTGGGGACGGCGATGGAATCTTGGTTTCCGGCAACTTGGGCATGAGTGGATCTTTCGGCCGCTACGTCGCAGGCTCGGAGTGGCGGGCGCGGGGTTCCTGGTGTTTGTGCTTTCCGGACTGATTCATGACCTCGTGATTTCGGTACCGGCACGCGGCGGGTATGGGATGCCGACTGGATATTTTGTTTTGCAGGGCGCCGGCGTGGTGCTCGAGAGGTCAGAGATTGGGCGGCGGCTGGGGCTGCGGGGCGGCGTTAACGGGTGGGTCTTCATGGCGCTTCTCACGGCAGGCCCTGCGTTCTGGCTTTTTCACCCGCCATTTCTCAGAAATGTGGTTCTGCCTTTCATGCGGGTGATACACGCGATATGAATAATGGGTTGATCGAGCGGCTGTTCGATGTCGATCTGTGGCTGGCGGGCGCGGGGCATTTTGTGATTCTGATTGCCAGCGCTCAGGTGCCGTCGAGACTGAACTGGAAAGAAGATTTGCGCCAGTTGCTTCCGTTCAACCGGAAACTGCTGTGGGTGCAGGGTGGATTCACCGTGCTGACGATCATCGCGTTTGGATCGCTGACACTGGCTCTGCATGGTGAGTTGCTGCGGGGGGACCGAGCGGCACTGGGATTGGCTGCGTTCATCGGGTTGTACTGGACGGCGCGGATTGTGGTGGATGCGTTTTACTTCTCGCATGAAGACTGGCCGAAGGGACGGATGTTTGTCGTGGGGCATGCTCTTTTGACTGCGCTATTTTGCTTTCTGGCTTTGAGCTACCTTGGGTTGTTTGTGTGGCGCGTGTGGGGTTACGCAAGTCGAGGATAGTTACGAACAGAGCGGGCGTGTTGAGATGTTATGTGTAACGCGCAGGCGAGCATTTCACGCTTCTTGCGAACGCTTTGCTATCCAAAGCGACTGGCTTTCGTCTAGGTACAACGGAGCGTTCTGCTCCCGCGTCGCGGGTTTTGTTTCCTGCCCCAGCGATCTCGTCTCGAGGAGAACTCCCATGAGTCTGAAACCAGCATCGCCCTGGATGTGGATGTGCGCACTTCTTCTGTGTACGGTGGGCATCGGGTGCAACAAGAATGACAGCAAGGTCTCGGCGTCGTCGGACGGAGGGAAGATTCCGATTACGACCGCGTCGGATGAGGCTCGGAAGGAATTTCAGACCGGGCGTGATTTATCGGAGCGGCTGCTCGGACAGGAGTCGCTGCAGCACTTCGACAAAGCGGTGGCGTTGGATCCGGAGTTTGCGGCTGCGGAGTTGGGGCGCGCGAACAATTCCCCAACGGCGAAAGAATTTTTCGAGCATTTGAAAAAGGCGGTCGCGCTGGCGCCCAAGGCGTCGAATGGCGAGAAACTGCTGATCCTGGCGAACCAGGCGGGCGCTAACGGCGTGGTGGAGATGCAGAAAGAGTATCTGGATCAGCTGGTGGCGGCGTATCCGAATGACGAGCGTGCGCAGTTCACGCTGGGCAACTACTACTTCGGGCAACAGGATCTGGAGCAAGCGCTAGAGCATTACAAGAAGACTGCGGAACTGTCGCCGAACTATTCCCAAGTCTACAACCTGATGGGCTATTGCCTGCGGCAGAAGGGCGATTACGCAAACTCGGAGCAGTCCTTCAAGAAATATATCGAACTGATTCCGAACGATCCGAACCCGTATGACTCCTATGCGGAACTCCTCTTGAAGATGGGGCGGTATGACGAGTCGGTGGCGCAGTACCGGAAAGCGCTGTCGATCGATCCGCATTTCAATGCTTCGCGTTTTGGAATTTCGGCGGACCTTATGTATAGCGGCAAGCCACAGGAGGCGGCGGCCGAGTTGCAGTCGATGGCGGATGGGGCGCGCAATGACGGCGAACTGCGGACGGCGTACTTCGGGATGGCGGTGCTGGCTTCTGACGGCGGGAAATACGACCAGGCGCTCGCGGCCATGGACAAGGAATATGCGGTGGCGGAGAAGAAGGGCGACCAGGCTTCGATGGCGGCCGACCTGCAGGCCAAGGGAAACATCATGATGCAGATGGGCAAGTACGATTTGGCGGGGAAGACATTCGATCAGTCGCTCAAGCTGATCGAAGACTCGAATCTGTCGCCGGAGATCAAGAATAACTCGACGTTGCTGCATCATTTCAATATGGCGGCGGTAGCGATCGCGAAGAAAGATCTGGCGGGGGCGAAGAGTCATGCAGCCGAGTTTGGCAAAGGGGCGGAAGCGACCAAGAATCCGGCGCAGGTGAAACAGTCGCATGAACTGGCGGGACGGATTGCGTTGGCAGAGAAAGACTACGGAAAGGCAGTGGCGGAACTGCAGCAGGCGAATCTGCAGAACCCGCAGAACCTGTACCGGTTGAGCCAAGCGTATCGGGGGCAGGGAGATGCAGTGAAGGCCACGGAGTATTTGAAGAAGACGGCGGAGTTTAATTCTTTGCCGGCGTTGCCGTATGCGTTTGTCAGGGAGAAGGCTGGGAAGGAAGTGGGATCCAAGGGATAAGGGTGGGGATGAGATTGTTGGCTGTTTCGGTGTGTTGCGGAAAAAGCATCCTCTGCTTTTTCCGCTCAACACACCAGCTAAGCGCGATTGTAGACTTGGTGCCCCTCGACAAGACGCAGGTGTTTTAAATCACTTTACCGCGTTTTCCAACTATAACTAGACAGAACACTAATACTGTCAATCGGTAGTGTTCTGTATTGACCTTCCCCTTCTTTAGACACATAATCCGCGCGCTTCATTGCTCGAGTGTAGGGTCACCCCCACGCGAAATGTCTCCGATTAAGTTTTGAGAGGATCCTCACCATGAAGAATCAGCTGTTGATCGTGTCTGCAGTTTTACTGCTGGCACTGTGCGCATTCGGCCAGGACGCGAATGCTCCCGAATCCAACCCGCAAGACCTTTCCATTCTAAATGCTCAGCCTGAACCTCCTATGCTTGGATTGCACTGGGCACGGGGTTTCACGCCGGCAGCGCGCACAGCGAAGCTGAGAAGCAACGTCAACATGACCTACCACGGTGGGCCCATCATGACTTCCACGTCGAGTGAAGCCATTTACTGGGGACCGTCGTGGGCCAACTCCTCATTCGCAGGAGACAAGATCAGCGGGCTTGACACCTGGTATACCGGCTTCAGCAACTCGAACTATGCCAAGACTTCAGACGAATACACAGGCTCCAACGGACAGGTTGGGCCGGTGGTGACCCACCACGGCCATTTCATCGACACCACGACGGCGGCAAATGGAAGTTCGACATCGGCGATTGTTTCTGAGGTTTGCAAAGTGATCCCAAACCCGGTCAGCAACGGCTACTATCCAGTCTACGTTGATCGTAAACGCGGCAATGCAGGCTACTGCGCGTATCACACCTACGGCTCCTGCGGAGGCGTGAGGGTGCAGGTGGCGTTCTTTTTTAATCTCGATGGAGACGCTGGTTGCGACCCGCAGGATAGTTCCGGGCAGCATTCTCAGGGTCTCGCTGCTTTGTCGAACGTGAGCGGCCACGAACTTTCAGAAGCTCGCACCGATCCTGATTCGCCCGGTGCCTGGTATGACCGCCAAGGAGAAGAGAACGGCGACAAATGCGCCTGGACGTTCAACGTTCCGCTGGTGACGTTTAGCAACGGCACCCGGTGGAAGATTCAGGGCGAGTGGTCGAACAATGCATACAACCACGGCACGGGGTATCCGAACAGCTCAGGGCAGAGAGGATGTTTGGACGGCCACTGAGTTTTGACTGTGATGGAAATCGCCGAGTCCCCAAGCGTGGGAAACGCTTGGCGACTCGGCTTTTTTGTCATAGTTGAGCCGCAGGGTTCGTGTGTGCTAGGCCACTGCGAGCCGGAGACCTGCGAGCGATGGTCCCGCTGCGTATTCAATGTGGATTACCCGCCGCGGCTCCTGGGCGAGTGACTTCGACGAAGCATGGATAAGGAGCGGTCTCATGATCAACACTCCTCCTCGCGGAACAGAGCATTCGATTGCTGGAGTTTCTCCCGCGAGTTCGTGAATCGCATCGTCGGTGAGGACTCCTTGCTTGTGAGTTCCGGGCAAACCTCTTAAAGGTCCGTTCTTCTCGGTAGAGTCATCAAGGTGGAGACGCAAGGCCACGACCTGTGACAGGGCCTGTTCCGGAGCGTGCGCGTAAACAATTCCTTCCTTGAAGGACCAGGGCCCCCAGCCAGGGCGGTTCTCCCGTTGCTGCAAGGGCAGCGCTGTGTCCTGATGCCAGACCACCAGCCAGTTGGAGTACGTGGACTTGGCGAAAAGAGTGGCGCGGTAGGGAATTGCTGAGGGGCCAACGACGGCTTGGGCTAGTTGCCGCAGGCGCGGATCGCGAGCGACGGCGGCGACGGCCGGAACTTTCATGGCGTGACGGATGCCGGCTCGGGATCGACGGACGGACGGCGTTTCCAAGTCTGCCTCAAGGTGTTTTATCTCGCGAGGTTCCAACACATCTGGAACGATCGCGAAGCCCTGATGGATTACGGATTCGAGAAAAGACCGCGCTCAGCCTATGCCTTCCCGCGGATCTTGGCGGCCCACCAGCGCGTGCCCACTAGCAGGAATCTCCAGTCGGAAAAGAATTCGGGGGGCTTTCCTTCGAAGGCGTGGCCTACGAATTGAAAGATCCAGCCTACGACGAATAATCCAAGAGCGATTGGCCAGAAGCGGTGGACGAAGATGGTCACGATGAGGAAGGCCAATGAGATGACGATAAGCGGGATGCCGATGGTGTGGCAGATGCGGTTGATCGGGTTTTGATGACTGGTGGAGTATTGCGCGATCCAGTCGTCCCAGGAGCGGTTACCTAGCATTCGGGGAGGATAGGACGGGGAACGGGAGGCGTCAAGTTGCACCGAACCGTTGACGGGCGAGGACGCCCGTCGCTCCACGGCCATCTAGATTGGGCCGGGAAGGTCGATTTCGCCGTTGGCTACGTGGGCGTGGAGGCGGTATTTCCCGGCGCCTTTTTGGGTGAAGGAGCGGAACAGACCCCCTTTGGAGATGTTGAAGGCGGAGGCTTCGATGCTGCCTGCGTGGACCGAGGCGTCGCGGCGGCCGTATTCTTCGGGGTGCGGAACTTTAATTTCAATGCGGCCGGCGCTGACTTCCACATCCTTGTCGCCTTCGATGCCGTCGATGACGACTTCGCCCGCGAACATGCGGACCCGGAGGTTAGAGCGGCGCGGAATCTCGATCGTGGCCTGGAAGTTGTTGTGGGGCGTGTCGGAGACCGAGACATCGGCGCTCGACGCGCTGGTTTGAATATTCACTTTTACTTTTTTGAGTTCGTCGGGATGCGGAGTGGTGTAGGTGATCTGGATCGCGTCGGCGTTCGCGTTGGTGATGGTGTAGCCGCCTGGGCTCAGATGCAGACGAATGAAGCCACCCGGTGCGAACGGCTGACTGGCTTGCGGGTCGTTGGGGGCGTTGCGCTCCGCGGCTGAGAGCATGCTCGGGGTGAGCGCGAGTACTAGGAGGGCTAGGAACTTCATGGCGGAGATCTCCTGAAGATGTTTACGGAGAAAGTAGAAAGCAAGTTCCAGTTTATGTGACGAACTTGATCATCTGAACGAACTGGAAGGGAACCTTGGCTCTGGCAGGCGGAGGCGGTTCGGTGATGCCGGTGCGGGTGAAGCCCATGCGCTGGTAGAAGCGTTCGAGTTCGGTGCGATGGTCGATGAAGCGGAGTTCCATTTCGCGGAATCCAGCGGCGCGGCAGCGGGCTTCGGCGGCGGCGATGAGTTCGGCGCCCAGACCCTCGCGTTGGCGGGCGGGCTCCACGGAGACGAGGCCGAGGTGGGCTTGTGCTGCGCGGGGCTCGATGAAGATGCAGGCGACGAGTTGGCCCTGGTCTTCGCCCAGGAGGAAGGTGCCGTGCGGCCACATTTCGCGGAGGACGTCGGGGTTGACGCGTTCGCCTTCGACGTAGGGACTTTCGGCTACGAAAGCGCGGTTGACGAGGCGGGCGATGGCGTCGATGTCGGAGACTTCGGCGGGGCGGAATGTGAGCAGAGGCACGGGGATATTTTAGGGCTTTGGCGCAGGCTTTGGGCTTTAGGCTCCTGGGCTCTAGGCTTTAGCGGCCATCAGCTATCGGCTATCAGCCGATATCTTTTTTCAATCTTCGCAATAGTGATGTGGGGTGGATGCCCAGGATTCTGGCGGCTTGGGTCTTGTTGTTGCCGGTCGCGGTGAGGACTTCCTGGATGTAGTTGTCTTCGAGCTCATGGAGGGTGATCAGTGGACGCGCGTTGGGCGTGGATCCGGCGGGGAGCGTGGCATACGGCAGTCGCATGGGAACCGTGCGCGCGTGGTGGCGGATTTCTTCGGGGAGAGAGATGGCGTCGATGTCGCCTTCGGGCGTGAGGATCATGGTGCGCTCGATGACGTTCTTCAATTCACGGATGTTGCCGGGCCAGGGGTAGCGCTGGAGGAGTTCGGCAGCGGAAGGGGTGAATCCCGTGAATTTCTTTCTGAGTTCGCGATTGAAGTGTTGCATGAGTTCGAGGGCGAGCGGAACGATGTCTTCGACGCGATCGCGCAGCGGGGGCAGGAAGAGTGGGACAACGTTGAGGCGATAGTAAAGGTCTTCGCGGAAGGCGCCGTGGGCGACGGCTTCTTTCAGGTCGGCATTCGTCGCGGCCACCAGGCGAACATTGACTTTAATTGGCCGAGTGCCGCCGAGGCGCATGAAAATCCCTTCTTCAAGAACTTTCAAAAGCTTGGCTTGCACGCTGGCCGACATGGTGGCGATCTCGTCGAGAAAAAGCGTGCCTTGATGCGCGCGCTCGAGCAGGCCTTCCTTGCGGCGGCGGGCGTCGGTGAAGGCGCCGGGTTCGAATCCGAAGAGTTCGCTTTCGAGCAGCGCGTCGGGCAGGGCGGCACAATTCAATTCCAAAAGAGGCATGCTCGCGCGTGGGCTTGCGTAGTGGATAGCTTTCGCGAAGACGCTTTTGCCGGTGCCGCTTTCCCCTTGCAGGAGGATCGTCGTGTGATCGGACTCGGCGGCCTTTCGTGCGACTTCGAGCATGCGCGAGGTGGCTTCGTTGTGCGTCACGACTTTGCCGAAGTCGTAGCGGCCGCGGGCCTGCTCGACGTCGTCGCGCACGCGCACGCGCAAGGCGAGCATTTCGCAGGCGCGGTTGAGGGTGGCGATCATGTCGGCGAGGTGGAAGGGTTTGATGAGATAGTCGAAGGCTCCGAGCTTCATGGCTTCGACGGCGCGGTCGACCATGTGATAGGCACTCATCATGAGAATGATGGCGGCGGGATTGGCTTGCTTGAGGCGGCGCAGGACTTCGACGCCGTCGATGCCGGGCAGCACGATGTCGAGCAGGGTGAGGTCGGGCTTCTGCTCGGCGAAGATGGTGAGGGCGTCTTCGCCGGAAGCGGCTGTGAAGACTTCAAAGCCTTCCTGACGCAAGCCGCGCGAGACGGTGCGGAGGGTCAGGTCTTCGTCGTCGACTACGAGGATGGAGTGGGGCATAGGGATCAGGTCTTGGGTGTTAGGTGTTAGGTCTTAGGTGTCAGGTCTCAGGTGTCAGGAGAGCCTCATATCTCGGTGCTGAGAAAATATCCTAGACGGCTGCCGTCGCGTTTTTATTCCAATGCCTAACACCTAAGACCTATCACCTAACACCTGCTACACCACGATTTCCGACTCCTCCTTCTGGCTGGAGTCTGCTTCTTCCTGGCGGATGGGCAGCGTTAGGGTGACCGTCGTTCCGTGATGTTGGACGCTATCGACGCGGATTTCGCCGTTGTGACTGCGGACGTAGGTCTGGCTGATGCTGAGGCCGAGGCCCGTGCCGCGTCCGCGCTTAGTTGTGAAAAATGGATCGAAGACGTGAGCCAAGATATCGGGCGGAATGCCGCATCCCGTGTCGCTGACGCGGATTTCGATGTTGTCGACATAGGTCAGCTTGCTCGCGGAGATGGCGACGCGACCGCCTTCGGGCGTGGCTTCGGCGGCGTTGAGCAGCAAGTTCATGAACACCTGAGAGAGTTGGTTGGCGTCGGCGCGAATGTACGGGAGGTCGCGGGGCACGTCGTTCGTGAGCTGCTTGCCGCGGAGCATGGGCTGATGCTCGATGAAGGCAAGCGTGTCGGTAACGAGGCGGTGCAGGCTGATTTTACTTAGCACGAGCGGGCCGGGGCGCGCGTAGTTCACCAGGCCGTGGAGGGTGGAGGAGATGCGTTTGGCGCCGGCGATGCACTGCTCGATTTCCTGGCGCTGCTCGGGATCGGCGGCGACCTTCAGCTCGAGTTCTAGGTGCGAGAGGATGCCTAGCAGAGGATTATTGATTTCGTGGGCGGCGCCGAGGGCGAGCTGCGCGAGGGCGGCGTATTTTTCGTATTCCGCAAGTTGGGACTGGAATTGAACTTTGTCTTTATTGAGTTCGCGTTCCTCGTAGAGGCGGCGGAAGAGTTCGTCTTGTGCGACGTCGCGCTCTTGCTCACGTTCTTGGGCGAGGGCGCGCATTCGTCTTAGTTCGGCGGTGAGGGTGGCGACGTCTTTGCGCTGGAGGAGCCAGATCACGAATAAGACGGTGGCGATAGCGGCGGCCAACGGCAGGAGGTAGACGGCGAGCTGGGAGTCCGGCGTAAGGGCGTTTGGTATGAGTAGGATGCACGCTGTTGGCGGCGCGGGCGTGAATTGGGCGAACGAGTGCATTCCTTATTAACGATGCGCGGGGAGGTCCGGGAATGCTGTGATATGGGTCACGGGGGGTGGGTGACGGGTCACAGGGCGGGTGACGGGTCTTAGGTGTCAGGCGTGCCCTGATACGAGCCCCCAAAGAGGTTGGGCTCGAAAGAGTTCTAAAGCGGCGGTGTTGGAGGCCAGAGCGGACCTCAGCGGCTGAAGCCGCGAGAAATTTTGCTGATTGCGGCCCGACTAAAGTCGGGCCCTTCCCATAGAGAGGTCGTTACTATTGGTCTTCTAGAAGGGTTGGTTACGGCTGGTCTTCTTTGGCGCGCAGCCAGTCGATGAACATTTGTTCTACCGATTTGTCGTAGGCCATGAGGACGTGGCGGACGGTGTGTCCGCTTACGAAGTGGCAGACTTCTTCGGCGAGGTTTTTGGCGTGGTCGCCGGCGCGTTCGAGAGATTGCGTCATGAAGATGACTTGCAGGCTCGCTTGGCGAGCGATGTTTTCCGGGTTCTCGATATGGCGGAGGAAGATCAGGTTGCGGAGGCGGTCCATTTCGGCGTCGGCGCGGAGAACGTCGATGGCTTTCTTGACGTCGCGGGTGGAGAAGGAGTCGCCGACGTCGGTGAGCATTTTTTCGAGGACCGTCGCCATCTGCGTCAGTTCGCGAATGTCCTGCGGATCGAGACGGGCGCCGGCGGCATGCGCGCTGTTGCCGAAGCTCAGCAGTAGATCTCCGATACGCTCGAGGCCGATCATGAACTTCATGCAGGCTAGGAGTTCGCGGGCCTCAGGAGCAGTGACCTGGGTGATGGCGTCGGTCACCCCGCTGTCGATTTCCATGTCGAGCTTGTCGAGTTCTTTTTCGCGCGTGCGGAGCGAATTGAGCAGAGCTGTTGAGCCGGTGGCGATGCCTTCAGCGGCGGCTCCAGCCGCTTCCTTCGCCACCTGGCAGGCTTGCACCGTGAGCCGCACCAGGTGCCCATAGGGCGGTTCGGGTAAAGGTTGCTTGAGGGCCGTGCTCATACGAGCTTTCCTCCGGGGCCGTGGGTCGGATGGGGTGGTTTCCCCGTCATTCTTCTTGCGCTGTTTATATAGATGGATTGCCAAGTTAGAACGATAGGTTGTTTTTCGGGTGTGCGGGTTACAGCCGCGTGAATTCTGCCGCGGAAATGGTGCATGGCGGTTCACGAGAGCTGGCGGGACTCGCGGGGCTCACGCCCGCGTCGCGTTGGGTCGCCCCTACGGGGCTTGCGGCCATATCGCTGCCTACCCAGGGCTGACGCCCTGGGCTATTGGATGTCGCCGCTGCCGCGGCTTTGGTGTGCTCGCCGGCAGCACAAAGTAGTGCCCGCTGCGGCTCTAGCTGCGGCTGCCTCTGCACCCCTCTTTTTACTATTGCGAGTTCTAGGCGGGCACCACGGCCGGGAGAGTGAAGAGGAAGATTGAGCCGTGGTTTAGTTCGCTTTCTGCGTGGATAGTGCCGGAGTGCGCGAGCATGATGTGCTTCGCGATGGCGAGGCCGAGTCCGGTGCCGCCGGATTCGCGTGAGCGGGCTTTGTCGACTCGGTAGAAACGTTCGAACAGGCGAGGTAGATGTTCGGAAGCTATGCCGGGCCCGAAGTCGCGGACGTAGAACTCGACGCCGTGATCCGCTTGGCGGGCGCCCAGAACTATGCGTTTTCCGGCTCCTGCGTACTTCATCGCGTTCTCGATCAGATTCGAAAATACCTGGTGGATAGCCTCGCGGTCGGCGTCGACTGGAGTCTCGACGACTTCTTCGACAGTGAGTTCCATTCCCTGAGAGCGAACGATGTCGCGAAAACTTTCGACGGCGTCGTTGAGGAGTTCGGCGGGAGTGGTGGGCTCGACTTCGAAACGCTGCTCGCCCGATTCGACGCGTGCGAGGGTGAGGAGATCCTCGGTGAGGCGCGACATACGGGCGGCATTCTTGCGGACGATTTCGAGGAACTCGCGCACGTGGCCGTTGTCGGCGGTGCTGTCGAGAAGAGTTTCGGTGTAGCCCTGAATGGATGTCAAGGGGGTGCGGAGTTCGTGCGAGACATTGGCGATGAAGTCGCGGCGAGTTTTTTCGACGCGCTCGGTCTCGGTGAGGTCGCGCAGAACGGCGACTGCGCCGCCGCCGGGGAGCGGGGCAGCGGTGACGTCGAAAGTGCGTCCGGGGACGATGGAGACTGCGCGGGCGGAGGCGATCTGTTTGCCGTCGGTAGCGTTGCGGACAGCAGCGAGGAATTGCGGGTCGCGGACCGTCTCCACGACCGGAGCGTTCAGCCGAGCACGTTGCGGAACGAGGCGTTCGAGGCTGCGGTTGGCCCATTGCACGCGGCCTTCGGGGCCGACGGCAATGACGGCATCCTGCATGGAGTTGAGCAGCGTTTCAAGCTGGCGCTGGCTGGTTTGGACGGCCTGAAAACTTTCTTCCAGCTTGCGAGCGGTCTTGTCGAGGGCTGTGGCTACCTGGCCGATTTCGTCGACGGATGTTGCGGAAATGCGGGCGGTGAGATCGCCGTTGGCGACCCGGTCGGCGAAAGTGACGATGCGTTGCAGGCGGCGAGCGGTGTACTGGGCGCCTACGACGGAGAGGAGCATCACAACGATGAACGCGATACCCGAGCCGAGCAACAGCGCGCGATGCACGCGACGGGAAGCGGCTTCGACGTCGGAGAGTGGGTAGGCGAGGCGGACGGCGCCTCCGGAGATCGGGGCGGCGACGTAGAGAAACGGGATGCCGATGGTGTGACTGCGGCGTTCATCGACGCCGATGTTGCCGCGGAGGGCGGCCTGAAATTCTTTTCGGGTGCGATGGTTCTCCATGGACTCGGGATTCGCTTCGGAGTCGGCGAGGACTTGGCCGGTGGGATCGATGACGGTCGCCCGCGCACCGGCGGCGAGCGCTTCCTGGGCGGTGATGTCCGCGAGCGAATGCTGGTGGTCGATTTCGACGCGGTTGGCGAACAGGCGAGTGCGGGCAGTGAGGCCGCGCTGGATTTCGTCGCGCAGAGAGCTTTCCCAGACACGACGGATCGTGACATCCATTGTGATTGCGGTGACAACAACGACGAGCGCCGAGGCCGCCAGCATCTTGAAGAAGATGCGATTTCTCACTTGGGAGCCTCGAAGCGGTATCCGGCGCCGCGCACGGTTTTCAGGTAGCGCGGATTTTCTGGGTCAGGCTCGATTTTTTCACGGATGCGGCGCACGTAGACGTCGACCGAGCGCGGCGTGACGTAGGAGGTGTCGCGCCACACGGAGTCGAGGAGTTGGTCGCGCGTGAAGACCCGGCCGAGATGACGGGCGAAGTGGTCGAGCAGGCGGAACTCGGTGGCGGTGGTGGTGACGAGTTTGCCGTCGACGTGGAGCGTCATGGCGGCCGGGTCGATTTCCACGCCGGCAACTTTTACGGGACCGGGAGCGAGTGGACGCTCGAAGCGACGCAGCACGGCTTTGACACGGGCCACGAGTTCGCGCGGGCTGAAGGGCTTGGGAATGTAGTCATCGGCGCCGAGCTCAAGGCCGAGGACGCGATCGGCTTCGCTGTTCTTCGCGGTCAAGAAGATGACAGGGATCATAGCGAGCGATTGCGTCTGGCGAATCTGGCGGCAGAGTTCGAGGCCGTCTTTGCCGGGCACCATGATGTCGAGAAGGAAGAGGGCGGGACGCTGGCGCTCGGCTTCGGCGAGGATGGCGTTGCCGGTTGGGTAGAGTTTGACGGCGAAGCCCGCGCCTTCGAGATGATGGCGTACCAGGCGGGAAATGTCCGGATCATCTTCGACTACGGAGATGTGCGGTTTCACGGTAGTCATTGTAGCTGCATTGGAGCGGCGGACCTCATTCTGTAACAGTCTTGTAACAAATCGAAAAGAAAATCCGATTACCACGAACACAGAGGGGCACGGAGGAAGGCTCGAGCTGCGGGATATTTCACAGCTTCTAACCGCGAAGGGCGCGAAGAACTTCCGCTAAGGACGCAAAGAGAAGCCTCGGCTGCGGCCCGCGTTCTGCGGAGAATCCAAACCTCAAAACGCGGAGGTCGCAGAGAACTGCCTCAGAGGGCACAGAGGAGTTCGGTGCTGTCCTATTGGATGTGCAGATTTCCTGCTTGATCGATGAAGAAGCTGGCTTTTGGGGGGACGACTGTGGTGGCGCTGTACTCTGTGATGATTGCTGGGCCAGAGTAGTTCTTCCCTCGGGTGAGTTGGTCGCGCTCGTAGATGCTGGTGGATTGAGGCTTCCCGTTAAACAATACCGAAGCTTTTTCGGTTTTGACCTGTGGGTTCGACTTCGCTGGCTGTTTCTTTGGTTCATTGGTGATTCGGGATTGTGGAGATTTCAGGGTTGCCCGCAGACGCAGGGTAACTAGTTCGATTTCGCGGTCAGGGTGACTGTAGCCGTAGCGTTGGGCGTGGGCGCGATGGAAGTCAGCGATCAGTTTTGGGGAGAAGGGAATATTGAGTTCGTAGCCTTGTCCGCGGTAGCGGGTGTCGATGGTGAGTTGCTCGTGAATCTTTCCGGACCAGCCTTCGGCGCGGAAATCGCGGCTCGAGGCTTGCGAGAGCTGCGTGAACTCGCGTTCGAGCTGGGCAACCGGAAGGTCGGCAGTCGTGCGCCAGAGGATTGTGCGGGAATAGTCCTTGATGACGTCGCTCACGAGGATTCCGAACGCGGAAAGAGCGCCGGGTAGCGCGGGCACCAGGACACGCGGGATGCCTAGCGATTGGGCGAGTTCGCAGGCGTGGAGGCCTCCGGCGCCGCCGAAGGCGACTAACGTGAAGCGACGGGGGTCAAAGCCTCGCTCGATGGAGACGACGCGGATCGCCTTCTCCATGGTGGCGTTCACTACGCGGATCACACCGGCGGCGAATTGATCGAGCGTGAGGCGCACGTCCTGTTTTTTCAGCCATTCGGCGGTGAGGCGGCGGGTGCGTTCGAGATCGAGTTGGAAATTTCCGCCGAGGAAGCGATGGGGCTGAAGGCGGCCGAGAAGAAGATTGGCGTCGGTGACGGTAGGCAGCGTGCCGCGACCATAACAGATGGGGCCGGGATCGGCTCCGGCGGATTCGGGACCCACGCGGAGAGCGCCGGCGGCGTCGAAGCGGGCGAGAGATCCGCCTCCGGCGCCGACTGTGTGGATGTCGAGCATCGGGACGCCGACCGGGAGTCCTGCGATTTCGGACTGGCTGCTGGCCTGGGCCTCGCCGTCAACTAGGGCTACGTCGGTGGAAGTGCCTCCCATGTCGAAGGAGATGATCTGGCGGAATCCGCTGAGACGCGCGGTGGCGGAGGCACCGACTACGCCTCCGGCTGGGCCTGAGAGTACGGTGCGCACGGGTTCGCGGGAGGCGGTGGCGAGGGTGGTGATGCCTCCACTTGATTGCATGACGAAGATGCGGTTGCGACGCGACGGCTGGGAGAGGAGCTGGTCGAGGCTTTCGAGGTAGCGCTGCATCACCGGCTGCAGGTAGGCATTCACGACGACAGTGCTAGTGCGCTCGTATTCACGGAATTCGGGGAGGATTTTGTGCGAGACGGAAAGAGGCAGGCTCAGCGGCTGCAGCGCTTGCTCGATGGCGAGTTCGTTGGCCGGGTTCGCGAATGAGAAGAGGAGCGTGACGGCGATAGCGTCGGGGTGATGCTGCTGGACCTTTTTCCTCAGGTCGGCGAGGTCTTGCGGTTCGGGATGCTCAAGGATTTTTCCTTCGCTGTCGGTTCGCTCGGCGATCCCGAAGCGAAGGTGGGTGGGGACGAGGGGTTCGACGCGGTCGAAGAAGAAGTCGTAGAGCTTGGGACGTGCCTGACGGCCGATTTCGATAGCGTCCTCGAAACCGCTGGTCGTGACCAGCGCGACGCGAGCGCCTTTTCGCTGCAGGATGGCATTCGTTCCGACAGTGGTGCCGTGAAGCAGAGTCACCGGGGATTCGTTTGCGATCTGGCGGATGGCTTCGGCGATGGCTTGCGCCGGGTCGGCTGGGGTCGAGAAAACTTTCAGCAGGCGGATGCGGCCGCGGTCGATCCAGACGCAATCGGTGAAGGTGCCGCCGGTGTCGATGGCGACGCGGAAGGTGGATGGGGACTGAGGCATGATCGTCGAGTTGGTAAGGGTAGCATTTTGAGGCGCGAGTTTCGCGTTGCGAACAGTATGAAAAATCCCCGCCCTAAATCCCTCCATAGAGCGGAGGGATTGAGAACGGGGCACCCACAGATTTGAAGAACAGTACAGACCTAAACAGTACAGAGGTCCTGCGCTGCACTCAGGATGACATTTCCAAAAATACTTAACTCTTGCTGCCGGTCAGGGCCAGGGTGATCAGAGTCTTCTGCTCCATTTCGTGCGCGCCTGCTGAGCCCGTTGAGGGGCTTGGGCTCGGGGAGCGCTTCACAGAGAGGACGGCGCGGTCTCCGGCTACATGGCGGAGGCGCGGCATCATGTAGAAGAGGGCGCCCATGTTGGCGGGCTCTTCCTGCACCCAGACGATTTCGCGGGCGTCCGGGTGGCGATCGATGGCGGCTTTCAGTTCGGGCTCGTCGAGCGGATACAGCTGATCGATGAAGATGATGGCGTTGCTGGTGTCTTTGCGACGCTGGCGCTCGACGCGGAGTTCATGGCCGATTTTTCCGGTGCAGACCAGAATGCGCTTGGCGTTTTCGGAGCCCGTGTCGGGGACGACGGGCAAGAAGCGCTGGCGCGTGAAGTCTTCGATCGGAGAGCAGGCGTCGGGATGGCGGAGCATGCTCTTCGGCGTGAAGACGACCAGCGGTTTGCGCCAGTGACGGAGCGCCTGGCGGCGCAGCAGATGGAAATACTGCGCGGCGTTTGAGGGCTGGCAGACCTGGAAATTGTCGCGGGCCGCGAGTTGCAGGAAGCGCTCGATGCGGGCACTAGAGTGTTCCGGGCCCTGGCCTTCGTAGCCATGCGGCAGAAGAAGGACGATGCCGGAGAGCAAGCCCCACTTGTCTTCGCCGGCGCTCACGAACTGGTCGATGACCGCTTGCGCGACGTTGGCGAAGTCGCCGAATTGCGCTTCCCAGAGAACCAGGGCTTCGGGATAGTCGCGGCTGTAGCCGTACTCGAAGCCCATGACTCCCGCTTCGGAAAGAGTTGAGTTGTAGATGTCGCAGCGGGCCTGCCCTGGGGCGATGTTGCGCAGCGGGACGTACTCGGTCTCGTCTTCGATATCGAGCAGAACCGAGTGGCGCTGGTTGAAGGTGCCACGGCGCGAGTCCTGTCCGCTCATGCGGATCGGGAATGCCGGCCTTCACGAGGCTTGCGAAGGCAAGGGCTTCCGCCATGCCGTAGTCGACATCGCGCTCGCCTGCACCCATCTCGGCGCGTTGGTCGAGAAGTTTCTTGACTTTCGGATGAATGTGAAAGCCGGGCGGGTAGGTCGTGAGCTTTTCAGTAAGCTCAGAAATCTCGTCGGTCGACAGTCCCGTCTCGGCCTCGTACTCTGCTTTATAGCGTCCGCCGAAATAGTTGTCCCAGTAGCCGGGAAGAGCGCGCATGGTCGGCTTCTTGGTGATCGGTTCCGGCATTCTTCTGGCCGGTTTCATACTCGGTCTTCACGGCGGCGACTCTTGCTTCCGCGTCGATGCCGGCGTCTTCTGCGTAAATCTCCCAGAGCGGCGGGTGAGCCTTGATTGCCTTATAGATCAGCGGCTGCGTGACGGTTGGGTCATCGACTTCGCTGTGGCCGTGGCGGCGGTAGCCGATCATGTCGATGACGACGTCGGTACCGAAGGTGTAGCGGTAGTCGAGTGCCATGTGGCCGATGCGGACGACTGCGTCGACGTCTTCCGCGTTCACGTGGAAGATGGGGATCGACTGGCGGCGAGCGAGGTCAGCAGAGAAACGCTCGGAGTGCTCCTCACGATGGTTGGTGGTGAATCCGACAAGATTGTTGACGATGATGTGAACGGTGCCGCCGACGGTGTATCCGGGGAGGTCAGCGAAGTTCATGGTCTCGGCAGTGATGCCCTGTCCGGCAAAGGCGGCATCGCCGTGGACGAGCAGCGGGAAGATATTTTTCGCGGCCACCTTCGGCGGCGCGATCCTGCTTGGCACGCGTGCGGCCGATGGTGACGGGATCGACAGCTTCGAGATGGCTGGGATTCGAGACGAGGTGGATGTTGACTTTGCCGCCGCTGCGCGTGGGGTACTCGCCGGTGGCGCCGAGGTGATACTTCACGTCGCCGGATCCGAGGACGCTGCGCGGGTCGACGTCTTCGAATGCAGCGAAGAGTTCTTCGGGGGTGCGGCGCGCGATGTGCAGGATGACGTTGAGGCGGCCGCGGTGACTCATCCCCATGACGAGGTTGATGGCGCCGCGTTGGGCGGCACTGTCGAGGATTTCGTCGACCAACGGGAGCAGGGCAGTGTTGCCTTCGAGTGAGAAACGCTTGGTGCCGAGGTAACGCTGCTGCAAAACCTGTTCGAAAACGTCGGCGCGGATTAGCAGATCGAGGATGCGTTCCTGATCGACGGCGCCGGGCTCGCCTTCCATGCGCTCCTGGATCCAGCGGCGGCGCTCGGGGTCGGTGATGTGCATGAATTCGACGCCGACGGTGCCGCAGTAGATGTTGCGGGCTTCGCGCGCGAAGTCGCCGTCGATCTGCAGATCGGGCTGGGGCACGGGCCGCAGGAGGCCGAGGGGATCGAGGTCGGCTTCGAGGTATCCCCAGTGCCGGAAAAGGTCGAAAATGCGTTCGCGTTCGAGGTTAGGGGCGTCGAGCAGGGCGGTAGAAGATTTAGGAGTTCGGGAAGGCATAGATGTCAGTACTAGGATAACGGATGCCGGGGATTGGGGGCGAGATTCAGGGGGTATGGGCCTGGCGGTTGCAGTGATAAGGACATCGGTGGCGAGCTCTGTGTCGGGCCCAGTTGACGTCAAAATTCGGCAACCCCGACGGCAACGCGGTTATACCTGTGCGCCCGTGTGAGTAATGTGGGCGGGGCCGCGCGGAATAAGCACCTCGAGTAGTGTGCCGGGATGGGCGTTGCTTATGCGAAATTGGCCCCCGAGTTCCTTGGATCTTTGTCTCATCCCTTCCAGACCGACGCCGACGCGGTCGGGGCGTAGCTCCAGGATATCCTTCGGGAGCCCTTTGCCATCGTCACGCACCATGACAAGGACCCCGCGCTCTTCTTCACTCAAGATGACCCAACTTCTGCTGGCCTTCGAATGTCGAAAGACATTAGTCAAGGCTTCTTGCACGATGCGAAAGATAGTCGTCTCCACGTTTCTGGAAAGTCGGGGGAACTGTGGCGGCTGGATGTCGAGCGAGATTTCGATTTTGCTGCGCTTCGTTACTCCATCGAGGTAGCAGCGCAGCGCCGAGGCCAATCCGACCTCGTCCAATAGGGGCGGATGCAACAAATAGGATATGGTGCGAACCTGCTGGATCGCACGATCGACGAGGTCGCTGCCCTCGAGAGCCAAACTGTCTTTGGAGGAAGCTGATTTCTCTTCAACCATTTGCGCGAGCATCAGTTTGATTGCACCAAGCTCTTGACCGAGGCCGTCATGTAATTCTCGCGCAATACGCCGGCGCTCTTCATCCTGCACCCGCATCAGCCGGCTGGAAACCTGCTGCAGTTGTGCGTTCAGGTTATCCATCTCCTTTGCCTTTCGATGCAGGTCAACGAAGACGCTGACTTTTGCGCGCAGGAGTTCCGCGACCACGGGCACGGAAATGTAATCGGCAGCTCCCATCTCATAGCCCTTGAGCCGGTCAAGGTCAGTCACATGCAGCGCGGACACGAAGATGATGGCCGTCTTTTCAAATCGCGGATGCTGCCGAATCATACGCGCCAGTTCGAAACCGTCGATCTCAGGCATGCTCACATCCAGCAGGACAACCGCAAATTCCATTCTTAGCAGCATTCCGAGAGCTTCTCTCGCGGAAGTTGACTTGATAAGGTTCTCGTCCAGTTCGCGAAGCATCACTTCGTAGGTGAGGAGCTTGGCGGGCTGGTCATCCACCATCAGGATGTTGACCTTTTCCTTGATACTCAAAGGTTCTTTGATACTCATAGGCGTCTCGCTATGGGCTGCGTTCAGAAGATGGTGTTCGAAATGGGGGAGTATCTTCGGCGCGGCCCTTTGCCTAGACCGTGCCATCCGGTCAGCTCCGGGTGCAAGCCAGAATTACGTGTACCTGTACCACAAAACGCACGGCACCAATCTACATTGTTAACTGTACGTTGGTGATACAGACCTCCGACGGAGCCGCCGATCTGAAAAGACTCCCTAGTCCTTAAGACCGGGCCTCGAGTATGAGCTAGCCAATAAGAACCGTTTGACAGGGGTTTTCGGCGTGGACGTCTTCCAGTCGCCTCAAGAGACGCCGGGGATGTGGGGGGTTGGGCCCGGCTGGAGCGGGCCCCGAAAATCGAATCAGCGCTAAATTCAACTAGAACATTACCTTCAGTCCAAACTGAATGACGCGCGGGCCGCCGCCGCCCAAGCCGGGGTTAGTTTGGGCTACATCCGGCGTCTGGGTGATCAGGCCCATGGGAAGCAGTGTGCCATTCACATCGCCATTCAGATACGCCCCAGCATTGGGATCGATTTGCGGGCTTCCCGGGCTGCCGTCGTCGACAAAGCCCGGGATGATGTTGTGGTTGGGCTGCGCGTAGTTCGGATGGTTCAGAATGTTGAAGAACTCTGCGCGAAATTGCAGGGTGAGTTGATCTTTGAGTTGCGTGTTCTTGGTGATCGAGAAGTCGAGGTTGCGATAGCCGGGGCCATAGATTGAGTTGCGACCCAAGTTTCCGAAGGTGCCGAATGCAGGTTGGATGAACGCCAGGGGGTTCAGGTAGCCAGTGGCCGGTGTCCAGTGGGAAAGGATGGGATTCACACCGGGCACGATGTTGGGGCGCTGATTGAAGTAGAAGCGTCCGCTGGTGTCGCTGGAGTTTGCAATCGGGATGGGGCGTCCGCTCTGCAGGCTGGCGATCCAGTTCAGTTGCCATCCGGAACCGAATCTTCCCGCGGACTTCCACGCCGGCAGGTCGTAGTTGATGGCGACGGTGAAGCGGTGTTTTGTGTCGAAGCTTGAAGGTCCGCGCTCCGCGAGCAGATTGCTCGGATCCTGCGGGAAGGCGACACCGGGGGCGAAGTCGATGCCGTCGGAAGCGTCATCGATGGCCTTCGCGAAGTTGTAACTCGCGAAGCCAGAAATGCCGTGGGTGTTCTGGATGCGGAACGTGGTCTGCAGGGCGTGGTAGATCGACGAGGCCCCGGGGTACAGTTGGTCCATGGTTCCGAAGTTCGGGTTGGGCAGGTTGCCGTCGGCGTCAGGTTCGTTCAAGTCGGTGAGGCGGACAAGCTTTGTCCCTTTGCTGCCCACGTAGCCGATTTCGACCGACGCATTTTGCGCCAGCCTTTGCTGGACATTCAAATTCCAATTCTGCGTGTAGGGGGAATGGAATGTTCGCGGCGTGACAAACACGGAATAGGGGCCGGTAAGGTTGGCAGTGAGGATCGGAGCATTTGCTGTTCCGTTGGTTCCGTTGAAGGCGGTCGGATCGAAGTCCATCGGCAACACCGGCTTGGGACCGATAGGGTTCGTCACCACTCCGGCCGAGGACGTGAAGTTCGCAATGAGCAAGTCCTGGGGAACGTAGTCGTAGTAGACTCCGTAACCGGCGCGCAGCACGGTGTTGGAGTGAACGTTCCACGCGAAGCCGAGGCGCGGACCGAAGTCGTGCAGATCGCGTTCATAAAGACCATGCAAGCCGTGTGTGCCCACCCTGGCGAGCGTTCCGTCGGGGGCGAGGTTAGAGATGAGGTTGTCTTTTTCGCTCATGGGGCCGAAGTATTCCCAGCGCAGGCCCAGGTTCAGCGTGAAGTTTGGGGCGATGCGGTAGTCGTCTTGGGCGAAGAAGCTGAAGCCGTTGTTGTAAGTGGTGCGATGGGTGTCGCCGGTCGCGGCCAGGACAAAGAAGTCAAAGTTCTCGTCGAAAGCGCCCCCGGTGTAAAAGTTCACGAGCGAGTCGACAACGGGATCGGCGTCAAACGCGTTGCCAGCCGTGAACTGAAAAATCCCGCGCTCCACGTTGTCATTGAAGTTTTGAATGGCGGCACGACGGAATTCAGCACCGAACTTCACGGTGTGTTTGCCTTTTAGCCACGTGAGGTTGTCGAGGATCTGGTACGTCTGACTGGTGCGACCTCGAGGGACGCTGAAACCGATGGCGCCGAGGTTCTCGATGTTTGTGAAATCAAATTCCGGCAGACCGAGCTTATTCGTGCCGAAGTTCAAGCCGATGGAGGTGGGATCAAAGTTGGCATTTAGCGAACTGAATGACGTTCGGTAGCGGCTGTAGCCGAACCGAACCTCGTTGATCTTTGACGAAGTCAAGGTGGAGAGTAAGCTTGCCGAAAATACCTGCACGCGGGCAGGAGAAGTTTGCGCGAATTGGGGCAGGCGCGATCCAGTCCCAAAGCCGCCGGGGGAGCCGAAAGGGAACACCTGGTCGCTCTGCGAAAATGCATAGCGCGCCGTGATCTGCTCGTTGTTTGAGACGGCATGGTCTAATTTCACAATGAGGTTGTTCCCGTCGTTTTTATCGCGCACTACGCCCGGGATGGTCGGCGAGTCACTGGCGGGATAGATATTCAGAATTGCGTCCAGGCTTGGATTCACCGGCTGGTCTAAGAAAGCAGGACTCTCAGCGATGGCCTTCGCGGCTGCCCTTTGTCCATTGGTGGGAACTTGCAGCAAGAAATCCGAACCCACACGTTCGCGCTGTCCCTCATAGGCCGCGAAGAAGAATGTCTTACTTTCTACGATTGGACCACCCAGAGCAGCACCGAAGTTGTTGTTCTGGAATACGGACTTCCGCGATCCGGTATTGAAGTAGTTGCGCGCATCGAGGGCGCTATTGCGGAGAAATTCAAAGGCTGAGCCGTGAAAGTGATTCGTACCCGAGCGGGTCACGATGTTGACCACCGAACCGCTGTTGCGCCCGTATTCGGTGGCGAACTGTGATTGCAGATTGAATTCCTGGATCGCGTCGATGGGTAGAAGGGATGCGGGGGCGCCGCCGATTCCGGTCTGGTTCAACGCTGAGTTGTTGAAGAAAGGATCGTTGTTGTCAGTTCCATCGAGCGCGTAGTTGTTGGAACGGTCGCGGTTGCCGTTGATGTTGAATTGTCCGAAGCCGCCCTGCGTACCGGCAACTCCGGACGGATCGACGGTTGCTCCAGGCGATAATGCGACCAGCTTTCCGAAGTCGCGGCCGTTGAGGGGGAGTTCCGTGACCAACTTTTGCTCGACCACTTCGCCGAGAACGTCGCGCGTGGCTTCGATCACGGGGTTTTCGGCGACCACCGTGAGGGATTCGACGCGCTTCTGAATCTCTGTCAGATCGAAGTCTGCGGCGCTGTCGACACCGACATTGACCACGATGTTCTGTGCGGTCGGAGACAGGTTCGCTGCTTCCGCGATGACGACGTACACACCGGCCGGTAGCTCAGCGAGAACGTAGCTGCCGTCTTCCCCGGTCTTGGTTTCGCGCGAGAGGCCGGTGGCGTTGTTTTTGGCGGTGACTTTTGCGCCCGCGAGCAGGGCGCCGCTGGCGTCTTTTACGCTGCCGCGGATGGATCCTCGAAAGCTTTGAGCGAACAACAGAGCGGGGACTAGAGCGGGGATTAGCACGACTGCGAACACCGTTATCCAGGGTGATGAGAACGGTCGGAAGCTGCGCATGAACGGGTTCCTCCTGAAAATCTTGAAACGGTTTGGCTGGTGAAAAATTAAGATTTAGAGATGCCGCCCGGCTCGCGCCGGGTTCTTAAGAGTTGCAATCGTATAGCCTGTCGTCGCCCCCACCTTGATAGAGTCCGCATTTCTCGTCCCGTCTGCCAGTTGAGGGTGAGACGCGCTCAGGACCGTCGCCGGGACGGCGGCACTACTTTTGTGTCGGCCTACTTTCGCGCAACCGTGAACTTCATCGGCGGTTTGATTCCGTAGTTTGCCGCGAAGCTTCCCTGATTCACGGCTAGCGCGAAGCGTCCGCGCGAATCGATGTAGATCAACGGCGTCTTCAGGGGCACGTCGCTGAAGGTTTTCACGAATTTCAGATCGATCTTCTTATCGCCCAGCATGAGGGGGACAGTGTCACCGCGTTGGTAGCCAAGCTTCAGGAATTGCTCGGCGTCGACGTTGGTGACCAGGTTGCCGAAGGGGCCGTCGGTGGCGATTACTTCTCCGTGCAGGCCTTTGTCGTCGACTGAGGGGACCGCGAGATCAAGGTGGACCAGCGACTTCAGATCTAGTGCTGGGCCGACTTCGTTCCAGTCGTCGCCGCGAGCGACATGCGCGCCGGCCGGAGAGAAAATGTCGCGGCCGTGAAATGTTGATGAGAGTGCTTTGCCAATCATCCACGAGGGGTTGGTGATCTCGCGGGCCGACTCGAGGCCGTCGCGATCGGCGACCAGAGTGATCAGGCCATTGTCAGGCAAGACGAAGTACTGGCCGCGCTTGGATTTGATAATGACGGCTTTGCGGGTGCTTCCCACGCCGGGATCGATTACGACTACGAAGACGGTGCCGGCGGGGAAGTAGGGGCTCGCGCCGTAGAGGAAGCGGGCGCCGTCAAGGATGGAGAAGGGCGTGACCTGGTGCGAGAGATCGACGATGCGCACATCGGGCAGGATGGAATACATCACGCCCTTGCAGATAGGGACGGAGTCGTCGACAGTGCCGAAGTCAGTCATGAAGACGATGGTGGGCGGATATTTAGGAGCGGCGGACTGCTGTGCGAGCGGGAGCGGGGCGAGAAGCAGAATGATTGCAATGAGAGCGGGAAGAAATCTTTGCTTGGCAAGTGCTGCGTTCCTCATAGAGAGATGCCGGTCTCCGCGTAAAGTCTACTATTTTACTTGAGTTTCACGAGCCGGAGCTGCGTTTATGGCATCCCCGCGAGGGGATGTCGTGAAACTCTGTTTCATTTCAGTAAGGTCGGTATTGTACCGAAAAGATTGGAGTTCGCGCTGACCGGAGAGAGGGGGAGAGAATTCCTCGGGCCGTCGGCGGACATGTTAAGGGACACGGGGCCTCCTTCGGCTTCGCTCAGGGCAGGCTTTCGACAGCGTTCGGCTGGCGCCTTCACTCCGCTCAGGGTGACAGGTCTGAGGAGCAGAACCCGGGCACACTGCAGGTTTGCTGAGGTCCCGACTATAATCTACGAGCCTTACCGTTTGTGAACGACTTCCGACTTCCAGGAGGCTTTGCATGGCTGGTTCGATTCCCGAGAAGTACACCGATCTGTTTCAAAAGCGAGCATTCGCCAATCTTGGAACGCTGATGCCCGATGGCAGGCCGCAGGTCACACCCGTTTGGGTGGACTATGACGGGGAGCACGTCATATTTAATTCAGCGAAAGGGCGGCAGAAGGATCGGAATGTGCGGCGGGATCCTCGTGTTTCGCTGGCCATCGTGGATCCGGAGAATCCGTACCGGTACCTGGAAATTCGGGGGAAGGTCGTCGAGATCACGGAACAGGGCGCGGATGCTCACATCGACAAGCTGGCGAAGAAATACCTGGGCGTGGACAAGTATCCGTATGCGCAGGCGAGCGAAGTGCGGGTGATCTACAAGATCAAGCCTGAGCACACGACCACGATGGGCTAGACGGCCGGAGAGACGCTCATTCCTTCCTACAATTTGGGCCTGCTAGGATTCGGCAATGTGAACCGGGCGCTCGTGCGGCTGCTCATGGATCGAGACGCCGAGTTGCGTGAGCGCTGCATTGCTTGGCGGGTGACTGGCGTGGCGTCGCGAAAGCTGGGCTGGATTGCCGACGCGGGCGGGATCGACCTCGGCTTGCTGAGCCGTGAACAGGCTTTGGTTCCTGAAGATTTTCCGGAGGCATCACGAAGAAGCTCTAACGTCGGGGAGTGGCTGGCGACGGCGCGAGCGGACGTGCTGTTTGAGGCGACTTCGCTGAACGTCGAGGACGGCCAGCCGGCAGTCGATCACTTGCGCGCGGGGCTGGAGCATGGTGCGCACGCGATCACGGCGAACAAGGGACCGGTGGTCTACGCCTATCGCGAGCTATGCGAGTTGGCGGCCTCGCATGGAAAACGGTTCCTGTTTGAATCCACCGTGCTCGACGGCATTCCGATCTTTTCTCTGTTTGGAGAGAATCTCCCCGTCATTCACCTGAATGGATTTCGGGGCATTCTCAATTCCACCACCAATGTGATTCTTGGCGGAATGGAAGAGGGCCTAAGCTTCGATGCGGCGTTGCGGCGAGCTCAGGAGCTCGGCGTTGCGGAGACCGACGCGCGACACGACATTGAAGGATGGGATGCGGCCGTTAAAGTGACAGCGCTGGTGACCGTGTTGATGGGCGCATCGCTCCGCCTGGGGGACGTGCAGCGCGAGGGCATCGGGAAGTTGACAGGCGAAGATGTGCGGGCGGCGCGGGCCGCAGGAACGCCATATAAGTTGGTGTGCAGCGCACGACGAACCGACCGCGGAGTGAGGGCGCGGGTTGCGCCGGAACGCCTGCCTTTGAGCGACCCGCTGGCCTGGGTCGCGGGAACTTCGTCCATCGTGTATTTTGAAACGGATATCTTTCCGGGGCTCTGCATCACCGAGGTGAACCCGGGAATCTTTGCGACCGCCTACGGGATGTTGGCGGACTTTATTCGGGCGGTAGCAGCACACCGATAAGTGTCAATCTAAGCTTTCGAAACTCTGAAAAACTATGCCGACGACACAAGACGAACTCGCCACAGTTCTCGACCTTTCCTGGATACGATCCCAATTTCCGTCTTTCGCCGAAAAAGTGAATGGGCACCCGGCTGCTTACTTCGACGGGCCCGGAGGTACGCAGGTGCCGCAGCGTGTGATTGACGCGATCAGCGACTACCTGAAACATGCGAACGCGAATACTTGCGGTGCGTACCTGACCAGCCGCCGAACGAACCAGGTGATTGCAGACGCGCGTGCTGCGATGGCGGATTTCTTCGGTTGCGACGCTGATGAAGTCGCGTTCGGCTTCAACATGACTTCGCTGACCTTCGCGATGAGCCGGGCGGTCGGGCGGGAGTTGAAGGCGGGAGACGAGATCGTCCTTACGCTGCTCGATCACGATGCGAATTTCTCGCCGTGGCATGCTCTGGAAGAGCGAGGGGTGGTGATCCGCCGAGTGGCGTTTCGGGAAAGCGATTGCACGCTTGACATGCAGGATTTGGCGCGGCAGATCAACCAGCGCACGAAGGTGGTGGCGGTTGGGTATGCGTCGAATGCGGTGGGAACGATTAATGAAGTGAAGGAAGTCGTGCGACTTGCACATGCCGTGGGCGCTTTGGCTTACATTGATGCGGTTCATTACGCGCCGCATGGTCCCATTGATGTGCGTAATTTGGATTGTGATTTCCTGGTGTGCTCCAGCTACAAGTTTTTCGGACCGCACATGGGAGTGCTCTACGGCAAGCGTGAGCACTTGAAGAAGCTGCAACCCTACAAAGTGCGCGCAAACACGAATGAGATTCCTAATTGTTGGGAGTGGGGGACGCTCAACCACGAATGCATCGCAGGGATCACGGCTTGCGTGGAGTACATTGCGAGCCTTGGGCGCAAGTTGAATACAGCGGTGACGTCGCGACGAGCGGCGATTCTCGCGGCTTATGTAGAGATCGTGAAGTACGAACGCTGGTTGTGCGAGCGGCTGATACAGGGGCTGGCTTCCATGCCGACGGTGAAGATTTATGGGATCACGGATCCGGCGAAGTTTGATCATCGTTGTCCGACGATTGCGTTGCGTGCCCAGGGGCACACTCCGTTGGAGTTGGCGACGAAGCTGGGGGATCGTGGATTCTTTACGTGGGATGGGAACTACTATGCGCTCAATCTGACCGAGCAGTTGGATGTGGAGAAGGACGGCGGGTTCCTGCGGATTGGGTTGTTTCATTACAACACTGTCGAAGAGGTCGATCGGTTGTTGGGGGCGCTGCGGGAGATTGTCGCGGAGTAGCGTCTCGAGTTCCGGGCTGCCGAGGGCGAGGACGCCCTCGGGACTGGCGGCGGGACGCCGGCGCTACGAACTACTCTTACGGCGTCAGGGTCACTCCGTGGCCCAGGACGATGATGTAAATCAGGGCGGTTACTATCGCAGTGCAGATCCAGCTGTAACTTCGTTCGATCCCTTCAGTGGAGTTGCGCGGGTTGGTTTTCTTCGGCACGTAGTATCGAAACCATAGCAGCCCGCTGTGGGCTCCTGCGGTGGCCGGCAGCGCGGATTGCCAGACCAGTGTTTTCGAAATCGGATTCAATAGCCCGGCCACCCCCACAATCACAATCGCGGAGATGTATGGAAGGAGACTTAGTTTGCGCAAGCGGGCGGAGTCTTCCAGCCGAACTCCGAGATCGCGCACGAACCCTTGGCCTACCAGAATTACCGAGACGTAGTACGTCGCAACCCCAACCGTGAACAACAAAAGCCTCCACATCCAGTGCGGCTGCATGCCTTCAATTACCCTTGCCCAGTCGCCGAAATCGGTGATGCCGGAAAAGAAGAAGTATCCGGTGCCGTCGAACAAGTTGAACGCCATACTGATGAGAAGAAAATAGCGGGTCGTGATTGACAGCTTCTGCGCTTGGCGCAAGGCGGTCCAGAAGAGGGTGCCTGCGAGCAGGTTAACCAGCGTGCCGCCGGCGGCGACTAGCTGTGAATCGGTTTCACTGGACCACGCAACGGCTGTCAGCAGTCCGGACTTCGTGCCGGTGGCCAGGGCGATCGTGGCGTGGCCGACGCCTTCGTGCAGTACCGATGCGAGCATTGCGGCCAGAATGCTTATCGCGCATATGGTGAGGGTGTCGTCGGAAAGAAGATCGCGAGTTGTGGATGATGGCATGGCCATATCGTCGAAAAGCCTCTAGGCACGGGCACCGAGGCTAAAGCCGCTCCGCATTGGTGGAACTTGTCGGCACCCCTGAAGGCGTGCCCTGATACGAACCTGCATGTCGAGTGTTACTACACGGTTGAAGGCTTGGCCTGGAGACGAAGGCGATTGCGAGTATTTACGAAGGTTTTCTCCTGGCGGATGGTCACGAAACGCCACGTCGTCCTCTTTGAAATTCTTCGACCTCGCCCGCTTTGGCCATGACCACAACGTTAGCCATCCCCACAAATAGCCCGTGTTCGACGATTCCGGGCATATCGCTCAATGTACGCGCGAGCGCAGGTGGATCCGGAATGTTGCCAAAATGGCAGTCGAGGATGTGATGGCCTTCGTCGGTGACGTATGGTTTCCCGTCTTTACCTTGGCGTTGTACGACCTGCGCGCCCAGGTCGGAGATCCTCTTAGCAATCAGTTGCTCGGCGAAGGTGATGACTTCGACGGGCAAGGGAAATTTGCCAAGAACCCGGACCTGTTTTGATGAATCGGTCACGATGATGAGCTGCTGGGAGGCGAAGGCGACGATTTTTTCGCGCAGCATGGCGCCACCTCCGCCCTTGATGAGGTTGAGAGCGGGGTCGAATTCGTCGGCGCCGTCGATGGTGACATCGATTTGTTGGACATCGTCGAAGGTGATGAGCGGAATCCCGACTTGGGTAGCGAGGTCGCGCGACGCGCTGGAGCTGGGGATCCCGCGTATTTTCATGCCTTCGCGAACGCGGTCGCCCAACATGCGAATGGCGAAATTTGCCGTGGAACCGCTGCCCAATCCTAAGATCTGACCGTCGTGCACATACTTTAAACTGGCGCGCGCAGCCGCTTGCTTTTCGGCATCATTAGCCATGAATTAACGAAGCCCCATTTCGATGTAGAGAAGGTATCCGCCCAGCCCGAGGCCGAAGACGGCCGTCAGGATGGCGACGAGGTCGATGACGAAGCCGGCAGGCTCGAAAGTTCCTTGATCAAGTTGCTCGCGTGTCTGGCGATAACGAAGGAGACCCGCAACTGTGAGCACGACTCCCGCCAGAATCGCCAGCAATCCGAACCAGACCGACATGCCGCTGGTGTGGACCTCGCGGCCTTGCAGCATGGTGAACTGGCGGATTGCGATGGAGAAGCGCCCTATGGCGAACCCGAAGACGACGACCGCGACTCCGGTGCGCACCCAGGCGAGGAAGGTGCGTTCGTTAGCAAGATGGTCGCGTGCTCGATTGGCGTTGTCAGGCATGCCGGTGAAAATGCCGGATGATTATTCCACAGCTTTCTGAATCAGCGTGGCTGCGCCCGCAAAATTCTGCAGGAATTCACGTGGGAAGCCGTGGCGGCGCTGCAGATATTCGGTGCTGTTGTGGGTGATCCAGACTTTGCCTTCCGCGTCTTCCCACACCAGGGCTTTTAACGGTAGATCGATGGCCAGCGTTGGAGCGGCTTGCATGGGTTGTGTTCCGCCACGTGGGTTGCCGAAAATCAGTAATTGAGTGGGATGCATTTCCATGCTGACTTGGGCGGCTTCGCCGCTGTGATCGATGCGGGCGAAGATGGTCATACCCTTCTCGCGGAGGACAGTATCGAGGCGTTGCAGGGTGTCGGCTACGGAGTAAGGGCTGGGGGTGTGGATGAGGCCTTCTTTGGCTTCGGGCATCAGGTGCTTCCTTGAAGGCATTAGAAGCGTCGGGGCGTGAGGTGGTCGCAAATCTTCCTTGCCCGGTCGCAGCAAACGCAAGGTCCCTCGACTGCGTTCGGCTGTCGCCTCACTCCGCTCCGGATGACATGGTGTTCGTGATTACGGACAGTTGCACGCCATCAACATTTTGCCTAGTAGCTCTTTGAGGATTTTGCCGGCGACGGTGGCGGTGAGTTCGGAGAGGTCGCGACTGGGGTTGTACTCGACGATGTCGCCGCCGACGATGGTGGCTGTGATGGAGTGCAGGTGCTCGAGTACCTCGCGCACCGACATGCCACCTGGTTCGCGATGCGAGACGCCCGGAGCGAAGGCCGGGTCGAGCACATCCATATCGAAGGAGACGTAAACCGGGCACCAGGTTTTGACCTCTTCCAGAGCGCGCTTGCGGCCGATCTCGTACACCTCGACGCCGAAGCGAGTGGCTTGTTTCTTTTGTCGCGGATTCATCGTGCGGATGCCGACCTGGATGAGCCGCTTGGCCAGCTTTTCTTCCATGATGCGCGCGAAGGGCGAGGCGTGCGAGTGACGATTGCCCTGGAAGTCGTCGTAGAGATCGGGATGCGCGTCGAAATGGATGATGGTGAGGTCTTTGAAGTGACGACCGAAAGCCCGCACGATGGGATAGGTGATGGAGTGGTCGCCGCCGAGGCAGACTGGGCGCCGGCGCTTGGCTAGGAGTGCCTCGACGGAGTTTTCGATTTCGTGGAATGCGTCTTTCTGCGGGAACTGAAGATCACCGGCGTCTTCGTAGGCGCCCTCCGCGCCAATATCGACGCCCAACTCCGACCACATGTTGGAGGCGTCGCAGCGCAGCGCGTCGCGGATGAGGGGCGGCGCTGCGGCCGATCCGCGTTTGTACGATGAGTTTTCGTCGAGGGGAACGCCCAGCAACGTGGGTGCTCCCCAGGGTCCTTTCCCACTTTCAAAGCTCGCCATTGGCACGCCTCAGGGGAAATAAGGTACACCTTTTGGGAGCTTAAGTGACAGGTGATGGGTGACGTCTTGGGTCTTCGGTTTCAGGCGTTAGGTCTTGGGGTTGCCGTTCCTTTGTTGGAGAGACGGGCGTCTCGCCCGTCCGGGCGGGCGGGAACGCCCGCCGCTCCATCGACTGGCTCGCCGCTCAGAAACAAGTTGGCGCCAACCGACTCGCTGCGGTTGGCGCCTTCTTGCTTACTGCACCTCGTTGCTCTGCTCGCTAATCCCTCCCTCCGAAATTGAACAGGTCCATCAGGTCGCCGATGGCTGGGCTGTTCTGCGGGACGTAGGGATTGCTACGGCTGGCTTGCGGATTAGGGAAGTTGTCGCGGCTGCGGCTGGTCAGGGGCGACAGTCTCCAGTTGGCCTCGATGAACTTCAGGATCGAGACGTGATCGGTGTAGGCGTGCGAGATGTGGCCGGGGCGCGCCCAGGGAGAGACGACGATGGTCGGAATCCGGGTGCCGTCGCCGAAGAAATCGAGCGGCTGGATGTATCCCGAGTCGTAGTAGCCGCCGCCTTCGTCGAAGGTGACGACAATGGCGGTGCTGGCCCACAGTTTCGGATTGGCCTTCACGCCGTCCACGATCTTCTTCACGAAGCCTTCGAACAGGTTCAGCTTCGAAGAAGCCGGGTGCCCATCCAGCCAACCGTCAGGCTTTACGAACGAGACCGCAGGAAGCGTGCCGTTCTGTATGGCGGCGTAGAGGTCGGTCGTGTCCTGATTGTGGGAGCGGCCGGACGCGCTCGTCATGATCGACGTCGAGTACTGGAACGGGTTGCAGATGTTGCAGTACGTGTTGTCGGCGGTGACGTAATTGCCGTCAGGATTGGCGAGGTAAGTGCTCCACTGGTCGCCGTAGTACGCCCACGAGATGTTTTTTTCGTTCATCGCATCGCCGATGTTGCGCAGCGTGGAGGGCGGAATGGTGAAGACTGTCTCGTTGGGGTTGGTGATATCGGCATAGGCGTTGCGGCCGTCGCCGTAGTAGCCGGGGTTGTAATTGTTCAGCAGATAGTAGTGACCACGTTCGCAGCGTGGGTCGATCGAAGTCGGCAGAGAGTGAAGGTAGCGAACGAGTTGGCTGACGCCGGGTGCGGAGCTATCGGCGCACTCGCTGTAGGTCCCACCGCCTGAGGAAGCTGAACCAAACGAGCCGGAGCCATAGCCGTCTTGCGTGTACCAGTTGTTGGTCCCGGGTTGAGGATTTGGATTTTCGATTTCGTCCACCACGCCAGCATTTGGGCTGCCTGCTGCGACCAATTCATTGTGCGGGGGACGTTTCGCATGTCCGCGACCGTCGCTGAACCAGATGGCGTCGCCCGTGCCCAGCATGACGTGATTCGCGCCGGTGCCACCCATCACAGCTTGATGGAAGTTGTCGCTCATCGCGAAGTTGTCGGCGAGTGACTTCAGGTAGGGCGCATCGCCTTGCAGCACGTTGTAGAAGCCCATGGCGGTCGAGCCTTCACCGGTGGAGGTGTCGTTGAAGCCAGCAGGCTGCGTTTTTCCATTGGAGCCAGCGCCGATCGTGGTCTCAACCCAGGGCCACAAGTCGTTCTTGCATCCGTTGGGATTGTTGCGGGTCGCACGCGAGGCCTTGCAGTCGAACTGCTGCCACATCTGGTAGAAGCGATGGACTGGGCTGTTGTCGTAGGCGTCGTACGGGTGCGTGGACGAGGTTATCTGGAACGGGCCGTTGGGCAACTTGTCAGCCTTGGGGATGCGCGTGTCAAGTTGGCCATGCGACAGGTCGGTGCCGCCCGTCGTGAGATAGACGTAGTAGTCGTCGGGCAGACCGTTTTCAAATGCCTTGGCGGTGGCGACGTCTGGAAAGGGAGCAGTGGTGTATCCGCCTGCGAGGGCGGGAGGCAGGACCGAATAACGCGTGTTTCCGGAGGGGCTGAGACGGAAGCCGTCGTCACTGCTATCGATCGCGGAAGACTGGCCGGCCAGAGCGAAGTTCGGTCCAGGAGTCCCATCTTCATTCACAATGCCCTTAGAGAGCAGGTTGTCGATGCTCTCTCCCTTTTTCGGTTTGTAGGTGGCGAAGACGTGATCGAAGGTGCGGTTCTCGCCGATGATGACGATCACGTGCTGGATGGGGGTTCTGGTTTGCCCCGAGTGATCCTCGGCCGCGACGAAGGCAGGTGAAATCAGTTGTACGACCAGAGTCGCGATGCCGGAGACGGCCGCCACGCGCGACTTGAGAGACACGAGTTGCCTTGACACCATTTCACTACCCCTCCTTTGAAGGTAGGGGCAGGGTAGCGAGGGTTTATTTCGCGTCAGTAAAAGCACTGTCAAGTGTTTGTGAATAGTTTTCCAGAGGGGATGCGGAAAGCGCGCCGTGAAGCCGTAACTTGTTTGGTTGTTTAAATTTCGGAACGATCCGACGTTCGGGTAAACTCTAGGCCACCTGACCGATGAGTCCATTTTGGACGTTGAGCATTTCGTTAGGGCTCGTGGTTCGCAACATATTGCATGACGATCGAAACCACTTTTTATCGCGATCTGGCGTACGTTTTCGGCGCTGCTGTCGTAGGCGGGGCAGTGGCTCGTGTGCTGCGTCAGCCGTTGATTCTCGGTTACGTGCTGGGCGGCATTCTTGTGGGTCCTTTTACACCGGGGGTCAGCATCACTGATGTGCACCAGTTCGAGTTGCTGGCGGAAGTCGGAGTGATCCTACTGATGTATTCCATCGGTCTGGAGTTCTCGTTCCGCGATTTGTTGCGCGTGAAGTGGGTCGCGATCGTGGGCGGGCCTTTGGGAATCTTCCTGTCCTTGGGGTTGGGCCTCGGAGTCGGGGCGCTGTTGGGTTGGACGTGGCAACAGGGAATTGCGGTTGGCGCGATCATCTCGGTGGCAAGCACGATGGTGCTCTCGCGGTTTCTCACCGAGCGAGGAGAACTGCGATCGGAGCAAGGCCAGGTCATGATCGGGATTACGCTGGTGGAAGACCTTGCGGTGGTGGTCCTTACGATTCTTTTGCCTTCCCTGGGGGATTTGAATCGCAGCCGGATGCTGGCGCTTGGGATCGCACTCGGCAAAGCGGTTTTGATTCTGATTCCCATTACGCTGGTCGCGCACAAGTTGATTCCGCGCCTGATGCGGCGCGTGGTCAAGGCGGCGAATGCCGAGTTTTTTGTTCTGGTGGCCCTCGCTCTGGGCTTTTTGACGGCGGCTTTGACCCAAGCCGTGGGCCTATCGCTGGCTCTCGGCGCGTTCCTCGCCGGATTACTGGTCAGCGAGTCGGAAACAGCGCGTGAAACGATGGAGCGTCTGGCACCCCTCCGCGATGCATTCGTTGCGTTGTTCTTCGTCACGATGGGAATTCTGGTGGATCCGCGGGTGTTGATCTCGAAGCCATCGCTGTTGTTCGTGATTGTTGGAATGGTGGTAGTCGGGAAATTTGTAATCTGGGCTATTGTGGTGAAGTTGTTCCGCTATCCGACCAATATGGCGCTGATGGTGGGGCTCGGGCTGACGCAGATTGGAGAGTTTTCCTACGTGCTGGTGCGGGTGGCGCGCGATGCGCATATCGTGGGTGACGATATGTACAACGCAGTGCTGGCTGCTTCGGTGTTTACGATTTTGATCAATGGTCTGCTGCTGAGGTTTGTTCCCGATCGAATTGCGCCGAGGGAGGTGGAAGCGTGAGATGGCTGTTTCCGAATGGCATAGGTCCTTCTTTGCGCTCAGGATGACAAATCAATAACGGACTTGTAGAGCTTAACGCCGTTGTGCGTTCCTTTCAGTATTCATTCCGCCACATCGGCTGCAATGGTCGGGAGCACTGCGCGCAGGAGCGCCTCGAACTGTCCACGAACTTTCTCGCCCGTCTCCATGACTTCCTGATGAGACAAAGCTTGATCCAGAATTCCGGCGGCCATGTTGGTCACGCATGATATTGCGAGAACTTTAATTCCCATATGGCGGGCCGCGATGACTTCGGCGACGGTAGACATGCCAACCAAGTCTGCTCCAATCGTGCGCAGATAACGGATTTCTGCCGGCGTCTCATAGCTCGGGCCCAGTAGCGCAGCGTAGACGCCGTCTTCCAGCGAAAGGCCCAGTTTGGCTGCTTCCTCCTGGGCGGCTTTGCCGTAGGCCCTCGTGTACGCGTGGGTCATGTCGGGGAAGCGCACTCCAAAGCGATCATCGTTCGGTCCTACCAAGGGGTTGTCCCCTTGGAGATTGATGTGGTCCTTGATGAGCACGAGGGCGCCCTGCTGATATTTCAGGTTGATGCCGCCGGCGGCGTTGGTAAGGATGACAGCGCGCACGCCCATGCGACCGAACACGCGTATTGGGAACGCGACTTCCTCGCCCGAATATCCCTCGTAAAGATGAACCCGCCCCTGCATCGCCGCGACTGGAGTCGCTTCCGCTTTACCGATGACCATCTGGCCGGCGTGGCCGATGGCGGTGGAGCGGGGGAACGACGGGATCTGCGAGTAGGGGACGCGGATTGCATCAGCGAGTGAATCGGCGAATGCACCCAGACCCGAACCTAGAATCAGGCCGATCCTGGGACGCAAGGACGTTTGGGAAAGGATGAACTGGGCGGCAGAGTCGGCTCGTGGGTAGAGGTCGGACATGGGGTAGGTCTCAGTTCTCAGTTCTAGTCTTGTTCGCTGGCCGTTTTGTTTTCGAAGTCTGCGAACTGTCTTTCGAGTTGCCATTGCACGCGTGCTTTCTCGCTTCCGTCGAGTCGTTTCTGACAGGTCGCGGAGATTCTTGCGTTCTCTGGGTGATCCGATGCGCACTGCGGAGCCATGCGAAATCCGCTTTGCCATAGACTTTCGCCGGGAATGAAGCTGTGCTCTAGGCTTTGGCGGGCCATACGTTTCAGGTCGAGATACGAAAAGCCGAAGGTCTCGACAGCGCGCAGGTACTCCTGTGTCATGTCGGCACGCGATACGCCCTCGTCGTCGCTGGCTAGCGCGACCGGCACTTTGTACCTGAGATATGTGGGCAGAGGGTGGCTGGAACCCTCCACTCCGAGAATTTTTGCGTTGCTGGTCAGACAGATTTCCACCAGGACGTTTTTGGCAGCCATTTCCTTCAGCAGCCCGAGTGAATCGTTCTCGCTCATGACGGACACGCCATGGCCGATGCGTTCGGCGTGGCCTAGCTCGATCGATTTCCGAATATGGAAGTGAAGGTCTTCGGGAGGGACGAGTCCAACGGCGAGCTCGCCTGCGTGAAGGCTGATATGCACCTTGGGATAAATCTTGTGTAGATCGTCGAGCATCTTCATGTGCAGATCGAAGTCATGCCGTGGAACGTACCAGTCTTCGGGCATGACGAGGTTGAGCCCGACGAAGCGGGAATCGGACTGGGCTAGTTCAAAGCCGAGCACGATTTCTGCGAACACCATCTCCCGCGAGAGGCCGCGCAGGACTTGATACAGGTAGTGGATCGTGACCTGGCAACCGGGATCGGGATGCGGGGTGGAGCATCCGAGGATCTCCTGTTTGCGGGCTTCGTCGCGGTCAAGATGTGCGCGCGTTGAGGCGATCACATCCTTCAGGCCGCCGCTTAGCAAGCGGTCGCGCATTTTGCCGAAGTCGTCGTCCCAGCCGAGCTTGTGGCCGAGTGCGGCGGCGTTGAGTCCGTCGGCCGTGTGCATCAGCTCGAGGTATTGCAGGTGATCGGTTGCGGCTCGCGCAGCCGCCTCGGCCAGTTGATTGCCTACGCTGTTGATTGTGGCGAGATTGAACTTGTCGAAGGTGGCAAAGAAATGATCGTGACCGGATCCTTCGCCCGGATTCCAGTTTCGCATCGACCATGCGTCCACGAGCTGGTTGTAGAGAACGTGGTCCCCATACGCGCAGCGCACCTCGGGCTTGTTGGAATACCTGGCGCAGGATTCATCGCAGGGCGGCGGCAGCAGCGATGAAGTGGTGCGATCGACGCAGAGATTGTCCTGCACGGCGTAGTCGATCCAGTTCTCGGCGTAGATGGCGCCACTGAGATGGTTGTGCAAGTCGCCGCCCTTCGGCATGGTCTGCAGAAAGGCCAGCAGCAGGGAAGGATTCATTCGGATGGCGTCCAGGCGTTGTGCTGCGCGCTGTTCGGCGGTCTGGGCCGACGTTGTCAGAGCGAGGGCTAGAAGAGCAATGATGAGGCGCGCTTTCGAAATCACGAACGCTTTCCTTTGAATTTGGAGAATGCGCATTGTACAAGGGCTACGGTGCCACCGCGAAGCCGGTCCCGTGATGAAGCTGTTTTGGCGCGTCGTTGCTGAATTGTGACGAGATTTCCACAGCCGACAAAAACGATCTTTTACAGCCGAGTCTGGAATCTCTTAGCTCAGAATCCTTGAAAGACGCAACATTTGCGGCGAATGGCCTACCAACAGTGTTGAAACCTGCACAAAAACCGGTCATCCGCCTGTGAACAGCTTGCATGTAGTTGATTCTAAGTAAGATAAAACGCCGCAGTTTTGATTGACTCTAAAAATAGAAGGAGTAAAAAGACACTCGTTCTTCGACACGTTCCCAAGTTTTGCCGGTTGGTGCGGCGTCCGGGGCTCGAGCGAAGTCGCCTTCTGATTGCGCAAATCGGAAGGAAGGCAAGCAAGGGTCTATAGCAAAGCGCTGGTCGAGGAGAACAGGAACGACCGTTGAAGGCAAGATAGAGTCCCGAGGCGTTGGACTGGTTTATCCGGTTGGCGGTGAGCCCGGAGCCCGAGCCAAGATCGCGCGTTGCAACCCGCAAGGTGAGCGACGAGAGCAGGTCGGTGAGGGTCTAAAAGCGAGCTACTGGCCGAGACGAATGAGACCAACATCACCTCGGGATTCTTATTGTTTGGCTGTACGCAGAGTTCGGCAGCCTATCGGTTCTCCCCCACGTAAATAAGCAGCAGTCGGCCAAACACAACCTCCTGGACAGAGACGCGGAACGCCCCGCGTCTCTTTTTTTGTTTTGCAACCACTGTTGTGGGTCGTGGTTTAGTGAGTGCCGTGGGTTGTTGGTCGCGGGTAGCCTTCAGGGCCCAACTGCGATGGCCAACTTTTCCCTGGTCTGCAGGCGGGTGCGAAAGATCTGGTCTTTGTCCGCCACCTCGCCTACGGCGTCAACGTGTACAAAGTAATTCCCGCGAGGGAGCGTTTCACCGAAAGGAATTTCCAGTGAATCGACGCCGCTCTTCAGCGGGAAGTGCTGATAGCCGATGGCGGTCGCGCGGCCGTTATCTGCTACGGCGAGCACGACGAAGGTGAAGTCGAATTCGTCTTCGGTGTTATTGCTGATGACGATGGACCCGTCGATCCGGTTTCCCGTTACGTGGGCGTAACGCTTCCATTCCATCACCATCGGCGGAGCGATGCGAAGAACAAATGCGCGAAAGGCCTTCTGCGGCGGGTTGGAGCTGTCGGTCACCGTGACCGTGAACTTGTACTCGCCGGTGGTGGCCGGCGTTCCAACAAGTAGGCCGCCCTCGCCGAGTTTCATCCCGGTAGGCAGACTTCCCTGAGAAACAACGTATTTCATGGGGGGAATTCCGCCGTGCGCCTGGAACTGGAATTTGTATAGGTGGCGCGGAGAGGCCTTGGGAAGAGTGGCCGCGTCCAGGGAGAGGTTGGTCGGGTCGGGAAGCTGCTGGCCTGGGGCCATGCCGACAAGCAGAATCGCGAGTATCAGATAGACGTGCAGGCTGCCCGTAGATCGTTCACCCATCAACATTCTTCTTTCATAATAGCGATTGTTGGATGCAATTTGGTGGATGGAGGCGCATGCCTTTTGCCGGCTAGCGCTTGTCGTGTTGCCTGCTGATTCCCCATCTTAATTTGTGACGTTGGCCTCTCGACCGTGTGATATGCCTCATCGACGCCTTCCCGCCACGACGATAACCTGTTAGGTTTCTGGTCGCCGGAGGCTCCGCATGCGCGAAGCGGTCGACAGGCTATGGCCTGAGATTCAATGGATCCAAGACTCCAAATTACGCGAACAAGTCGCGCTAACCTGGACCAAGGCCCTTGAACGCAGTCCGCTGAAACCCGACGACCTTAACCGCATTCCTTTCACTCTGCTGATTCCTGGCTGTCCCATTACGTTCATGGAGCACAAGCGGTGCGTGGTCCATGTGGCGCGCAAGAGCGCCGAGTCGATGAACGAGTTTATGGGACGCGCTCTTCCGGTGAATGTGGATGCTGTGATCGCCGGCGCGATTCTGGCGGATGTGGGAAAACTGCTGGAATACGAAATCGGTCCGGACGGAAAGGCGCGGCAGAGCGAGCGCGGGGAAGCGTTGCGGCATCCGTTCACCGGTGTTGCGCTGGCATTGGAGTGCGGGGTGCCGGACGAGGTGTGCCACATCATCGCGGCGCATGCGGCCGAAGGCGACCAGGTAAAGCGCACGACCGAAGCCTACATCGTGCATCACGCCGACTTCATGGCGTATCTGCCTTTCAAGAATCCGAAGAACATTAGGTTTAAACAGAGTTAGGAGGCCTTCTTGTCTGCCCCAAAACAAATGACGCCAGCAAAAGAAACGATCACCGCGAAAATGGCGCGCTGGGCTGCTGGGCTCGAATACAAGCAGCTCTCGCAAGATGCCGTGTACCAAGCCAAGCGGTTCTTGCTCGATTCTGTGGGTTGCGCGCTGGGCGGGTATCAACAGCACGACGTGAAGATTGCGCTGGCGGTGTTGGATGAAATCGCGGCCAGCGGTCCGGCCACTGTGATCGGCACGGGCAAGCGCGTGGACGCGGTGTCGGCGTCGTTGGCGAACGCGCTGATGATCCGCTGCATGGACTACAACGACATTTACTGGAAGCAGGACCCGTCGCACCCGTCCGATATTTTTCCGGCAGCAATGGCGGCATGTGAGCGGAAAAAGTCGGGCGGCAAGGAACTCATTGTCGGGTTCGTGCTGGGGCATGAGTTCGAGATGCGCTTTTGCGAGGCGGCGTTCCCTGGGATTCGGGAACGAGGCTGGCATCACGCAACACTAACAGCTTTTGTGTCGCCATTCGTCGCGGGACGAGGATTGCGGCTGTCCTGGGAGCAGATTCAGCACGCGGTAGGTATCTCGGCGAGCCGGCACTGCACTTTGGGCGCAGTGACCGCGGGCAAGCTCACGATGATGAAGAACACGGTGGACCCGATGGCGACGCAGAGCGGCATGCTGGCGGCCCTGTTGGCGGAAAAGGGATACACGGGGCCCGAGCACGTGATCGACGGGAAAGAAGGACTGGTTCATTGCTTCGGGGCGGAATGGAAGCAGAACATCCTGACCGATGGCCTGGGCGAATCGTGGCGCATAACGCAATGTGGAATGAAGTTCTTTCCTACGGAAGCGCTGACCCATGCGCCGATATCCGCCGTGCTGGATCTGGTGAAGAAGAACGATCTGCATCCCGATCAGGTGGCAAAAGTGCAGATCCGTTCCCTGGCGCGAGCCGCCGACATCCTTTCGGATCCGAGCAAATACGATCCACATACGAAGGAGACGGCAGATCATTCGCTGCCTTACGTCATCGCCGCGGCACTGGTGGATCGTCAGGTGACGCCGGCGCAGTTCGAGATGGCGAAGATCATGGATCCGAAGATCCGGGAACAACTGAAGAAAGTGGAAGTGGTGGCCGATCCGGAAATCGAGAAAGTTTTCCCGGCATTGCAGCGCGTGGTGGTGGCGATTCGGACCACCGATGGGAAAGAGTTTACCGAGCAGTTGGACTATCCAAAGGGAGATCCGCGGAATCCGCTGACGGATCAGGAGATCGAAGAGAAATTTGCGGCTCTGGCCGACGGAGTGCTTTCTGTGAAAGCTCAAGCCAAATTGAAAGATGCGATCTGGAACCTGGACAAAGTGGATTCCATCACCAAGCTGATGGCGCTGATGAAGGCGGATGTGCGAAGTAAAAAGCCAGCCGCCAAAACGGGATCGAAGCGGAGTATGAGAGTGAAGAAAGCCTAGATTCGCTCTTGAGCGGAAGGTTCTTGCGACGGAGAGAGCAAGGGGCTCGGCTTGCTGTCTGAAACCGATACGTTGATGCCCCTTACGAGAATCGCGCACGGATTTGTTGGAGAGTGAGGACCATGCCCCAGACTATCGTTGAAAAGATTGCCCAAGCGCACATGACAGAAGGCCCTTCGCGTCCGCTGCGCGGAGGGGATTTCCTTTCTATCCGTCCTCATCGGGTCATGACCCACGACAACACGTCGGCGGTGATGAGCAAGTTCAAGGGCATCGGCGCGAAAAAAGTCCGTGATCACAAGCAACTGGTGTTTGCCCTCGACCACGATATTCAAAATCAGGACGAATCGAACCAGAAGAAGTATCGAGCCATTGAGGCGTTCGCGAAAGAGCAGGGAGTGGACTTCTATCCGGCTGGTTCGGGCATTGGACACCAGATCATGGTGGAACGCGGCTACGTTGTGCCCGGTTCGTTCGTTGTCGCTTCCGACTCGCACTCCAATATGTACGGTGCGCTCGGAGCCATCGGCACACCCATCGTGCGGACGGATGCAGCGGCCGTGTGGGCTACTGGAGAATTCTGGTGGCAGATTCCCCGCTCGGTGGAAGTGAGACTGGAAGGCAGATTGCCAGAAGGAGCCACCGGCAAGGATGTCATCATCACTTTGTGCGGGCTCTACAACCACGATGAAGTGTTGAACGCGGCTATCGAATTCACGGGGCCAGGTGTCGCTTCGCTGTCCATGGATGCGCGCCTGTCGATCTCGAATATGACGACCGAATGGGGGCCGCTCGTGGGCTGGTTCCCGGTCGACGAAGTGACGATTGCTTACCTGCGAGGGATTCATCAGCGCCTTCATGCGCAAGTGATCGAGCGCTTTACGGAAGACGATCTGCGCGGCTGGACGGAGAACCCTCCTTCTCCGGATGCCGGAGCGACCTACGCCGCGCGAATCACACTCGATCTTGCGCAGGTCACGCCGCATGTTTCGGGACCAGACACGGTACAGACCATGCAATCGCTGGCCGAAATGGAACGAAAGAAAGTGGCAATCCAGAAGGCGTACCTGGTTTCCTGCGTGAATTCCCGGCTGGAAGATTTGGATGCGGCTGCGAAAGTTCTAAAAGGAAAGAAGGTCGCCGCGAGTGTGCAGTTCTATTTGGGCGCGGCCAGCAAGTGGGTGCAGGAGGAAGCCGAGCGCCGAGGTATCTGGCAGACACTGATGGATGCCGGGGCGCGTCCCCTGCCCGCCGGATGCGGACCCTGCATCGGGCTGGGAGTCGGATTGCTGGAAAAAGGCGAGGTTGGGATCTCGGCCACCAATCGAAATTTCAAGGGACGCATGGGATCGCGCGAAGCGCAATGCTACCTGGCGAGTCCCGAGGTGGTGGCGGCTTCGGCGGTGGCGGGATTCATTCGCGGCCCCCGCGAATTCGCTGATCGCCATCCTGAGAGAAAGTACACGGAACTCAAGCCTACCGATGGAGCGGGCGCGGAGAAGGTTGAAATCCTAAAAGGATTTCCAGCTCGCGTAGAAGGCCGCCTGGTCTTCATGCCTCAGGACAACGTGAACACAGACGCGATCTACGGCAAGGACTACACCTATCGCGACGACATGACCAACGAGATGATGGCCAAGGTTGTGATGGAGAACTACGATCCGCAATTCGCCGCGCGTACCGCGGCGGGGGACGTGATCGTGGGAGGCTTCAACTTTGGCACAGGCTCGAGCCGGGAGCAGGCAGTGACGTGCCTGAAAGCGAAAGGCATTCCGCTGGTGATCGCTGCCAGCTTCTCGCAGACGTATTTGCGCAACGCTTATAACAACGGCTTCTTGTGCATCGAAGTTCCGGAGCTGGTGAAGCAGCTGCGGGAGCAGTGTGCCGGGGAGATCGGCGCCAAGGAGAAGACGGTTATTCCGGGGGATCAGATCGATATCGATTTTACGTCGAGCGTGATCATTTGGCGGGGGGAGAGGTTCGTATTCCCCGCGCTCGGCAGCGTGCCGCAGTCGCTGGTGATCGCAAAGGGAGTGGAGAATCTGGTGGCTCGGAAGTTGGGGCTGAGCTGACGGTTTGTGAGTCAGTGCTAGGGGGGACGCCCTCGCGACTGCCGGCAAAACGCCAGCGCTACATAGAACGCAATCGATGTCAGAAGTATTTAAGGAGAATCTGCTTTCATGGCGAATCATACAGTAGTCACCATGCCGGGAGACGGCATCGGCAACCAGGTTCTTCCCGAGTCTGTGCGCATTTTGAAAGCTGTGGGCTTTGATGCCGAGTACATTCATGCCGACATCGGCTGGGATTGCTGGTGCGCCCAGGGCAACGCCCTTCCTGATCGCACGATAGAACTGCTCACGAAACACAAACTCGGCTTATTCGGAGCGATCACGTCGAAGCCGAACAAAGCCGCCCAGGCGGAGTTGAAGCCAGAACTGCAAGGCAAGGGCTACGTCTATTACTCGCCGATCGTGACCATGCGGCAGAAGTTCAACCTCGACATCTGCATGCGGCCATGCGTGGGATTCATCGGGAATCCCCTCAACTACATTCGCAAGCGTACGGATGGCGGCTTCGATGAGCCGCAGGTCAACACCACGATTTTTAGGCAGGGAACCGAGGGAATGTACGCGGGCATCGAGTGGACGAACCCGCCGGAAATCGTGCGCAATGCGCTGAACTCGCATCCGAAGTTCAAGGCCTTTGCCAATGTCCCTGGCCCCGACTTGGCGGCCAGCGTTCGTATCATCACCCGACCCGCAGCCCGCCGCATCGTCACGGCAGCCTTCGAATACGCGAAGAAGAAACAATTCAAGGGCGTGACCATCTGCGAAAAGCCCAACGTGGTGCGCGAGACCTCGGGCATGATGGAAGAGACCGCAAAGGAAGTCCAGAAGTCCTATCCGGAAATTCAGCTGTGGTCGACAAATATCGACGCGCAGCTGATGTGGTTGAACAAGAATCCCGAGGACTACAACGTGGTGGTCGCTTCGAATCTTTTTGGCGACATCTTGTCTGACGCCTTTGCAGGGTTGGTGGGCGGACTGGGCTTTGCTGCCTCCGGAAACATAGGGGACACGGTAGCCGTCTTCGAGCCGACCCATGGGTCCGCGCCCAAATACGCGGAGCTCGACCCACCCATCGTCAACCCGATCGCGATGATCCTGTCGGCGGCGATGATGGTGGAGCACGTCGGAGAAAACGATAAAGCGGAGCGCATTCGAAACGCGGTGGCCGCCGTGGTGAAGGAGGGCAAGGTCCGCACTTACGACATGATGAGGATCCCGGGGGGAGCAAAGTCGCTCAGCCACGGAGCGGCGTCTACCGGGCAGATGACCGACGCGATTCTGGCTAAGCTCTAGGAACCACGAAGGGCACGGCGTTTTCGCCGGAGAAATGCCGTAGGATGAGACTTCCTGAAGAAGGAAGCAGCGAAGCTACTTCGCTCAGGATGACAGCACTTTCACAGGGCTTCATGACTCCGACAACCACACCGCATTCTGCTGAGGCTGGCCATCTGGGTAAGGATGTGCGTTCGGATCTCCATGTGGCCGTCGAGCCGCGCGACGGAGGCGGTGTTGAGGTAGGCCTTGAGTCGCGAGTCGCTCCCTATTATGGGGAAGCGATCCTGGCCCAGGCTCGGCAGGTTCTCGAAAATCTTGGCGTCAAGAATGCCAGAGTTTCGATGCATGATGAGGGCGCGCTGCCGTATGTGATCGCGGCGCGCATCGAGACCGCTGTGCGCCGAGCCGGCCTGGCGAACGCCCACAAGGCGCTTCCGGAAAAAATAGCGCTGCCTGCACCGTCAGCAAAGGATAGACTTCGACGTTCGCGGCTCTATCTGCCAGGAACGGAACCGAAGTACGCGATCAATGCCAGCCTGCATGGTCCGGATGCGATCATCCTTGACCTTGAAGACTCGGTTCATCCGTCGGAAAAAGATGCCGCGCGAATTCTTACGCGCAACACGCTGCGCGCGGTGAGCTTCGGAGATTGCGAACGCATGGTTCGCATAAATCAGCTTCCGCTGGGACTCGAAGATCTCGCCGAGATCATTCCGGAAGCCCCCGACCTGATCCTGATTCCGAAGGTCGAGCACCCTGGGCAAGTTACGCAAGTGGACAACATGATCGGCGAGTTGAAAGTCCGCCATCAGATCAACCGGCCGATCTGGATCATGCCGATCCTCGAATCAGGGCAGGGGATTGAGAATGCCGCTGCCATCGCAGGCGCCAGTGAGAGTGTGGTGGCTCTGACGATCGGGCTCGAGGACTATACGGCCGATCTCGGGGTGGTGAAGACGGCGGAGGGAAAAGAATCTCTCTATGCGCGCACTCGCTTGGTCAACGCCGCGCGGGCCGCAGAGGTGCAGGCGATCGATTCTGTGTACGGAGATGTCGGAGACATGGACGGCCTCAAACGCTGGGGAGAGAACTCGCGGGCTCTGGGTTTTGAAGGGATGGGGTGCATTCATCCGGCACAAATCCCGGTGATCCACGCCGCATTTGCGCCATCGCCTGCGGAGATTGAAAAGGCCCAGAAGATCGTTGGAGCGTTTGAAGAGGCCCAGCAGCGGGGCGTGGTCGTAGTGAGCTTGGGTTCGAAGATGATCGATCCTCCCGTTGTGCAGCGGGCTGTGAAACTGATGGCTCGTGCCAAGGCGATGGGGCTAGCTTAGAGGCAGTGGCTAGTCTTCAGTCGCTAGTCGGTAGCGAAGGCCCCACCCAAGCAGAGCTTGGATGGGGCACCCGGGCATGCCTGGATGACTATGAACGGCAGCTCCACGCACCGCGACCGTGTGTTTTTCTCTGTGTCTCTGTGACTCTGTGGTGAAACGGATTTCATGACTGAACGCGTCGAACTCGCCCACAATGCCGCACAGCGCCGCGTGCCGACCATGGTGAATGGTAAGCCGCAGATTCCCTACTTGGGGGTGGGGAAGTATCAGCCGCGCGGACGCAAACAAGCTCCCGTGGTTCGTTCCAGCAAAGATTACCCGGAGAATGGCGACAAAAGGTTGACGGATCTGGAAACTGCCCTTCGAAAATGCGGTCTGAGGGATGGCATGGTGGTCTCGAACCATCATCACTTACGCGACGGCGACCGGGTCGCCTTGATGATGCTGGAAGCGGCATCCAAAATCGGAGTGACGGAGTTGCTCTGGTTTCCGAGCGCATCGTTCCCTTCGCAGAAGTCGGCAATCGAGTTGATGGAGAAGGGAGTCATCCATCACATCGAAGGATCGATGAACGGCCCGCTCGGCGACTACTGCACGCAGGGCAAGATGCGCGGCATGGGAGTGTTGCGTTCGCACGGAGGACGCTGGCAGGCGATCCAAGACGGCGAGATCCACATTGATATTGCGGTGATCGCCGCGCCCACGGCCGATGCATTTGGCAATGCAGACGGTTCGCACGGCAAGTCTGCATGCGGCTCGCTGGGATTTGCGCTGGCCGATTCGATGTACGCAGACCACGTCATCGTGGTCACTGACAACCTCGTGCCGTTTCCCTGCGTGCCCTGGCAGATTCAGGGAAACAATGTCGATTACGTGGTCGAGGTGGAATCAATTGGCGATCCGGCGAAGATTGTTTCAGGTACGACACAAATCACGCGCTCGCCCGACCGCTTACGTATCGCGGAATTCGTGGCTCGCTTCCTGCGCGAAGCGGGGATCATGAAGAATGGGTTTTCGTTTCAGGCCGGCGCCGGGGGGATCGCGCTGGCGTTCGTCGACTATCTGCGGCGCATGATGAAACAGGACGGAGTGAAGGCGCGCTTCGTGCGCGGAGGATCGACGAAGTACCTGGTCGAGTTGCTGCAAGAGGGGCTGACTGACTACATCCTGGACGGGCAGACGTTTGATCTTGACGGCGTGAAGTCGATGGCCAACGATCCGCGGCACGTGGCGACATCGCCGTTCACTTCATACAACTATCACGGCAAGGGAAACTTCGCCTCGATGGTGGATGCGGTGGTGCTGGGCGCGACTGAAGTCGACGTCCACTTCAATGCCAACGTCGTGACTCATTCCGACGGGCGGCTGCTTCACGGGATTGGGGGATGGCAGAATTGCCTGTTTTCCGGATGCAGCATTCTTGCAGTGCCTTCCTTCCGTGATCGCATTCCAGTGATCGTCGACGAAGTTACGACCTTGACCGGGCCCGGCGAGATGATCGACGTGGTCGTCACCGAGCGCGGGATTGCCATCAATCCCTTGCGCACTGACCTGCTGGATGCGGTGAAGGGAGCGAAGCTGCCCATCCGGCAGATTCAGGACATCAAGACCGAGGTTGAGCAGATCTGCGGGGGCAAACCGGCCCGTCCTAAGCTGGGCGATAGACCCGTGGCCGTGGTGAAGTGGGTGGATGGGACGGTGCTGGATACCATTTGGCAAGTGGGATAGGAACAGATCAGTGTCAGGTCACGGGTGACAGCAAAGGCGCGTTGGGCCGCGGCGACTTCTGTACCCTGGACCTGTGAGTTGTCACCTCAATTTACTTCTCCACCCAGGCCACTCCACCCCGTTGCAGTTCTGGCAAGCGGTAGACGAACACATCCCCTTCCCGTGTACCGCGAACTTCTTGCACACTCCCCAAGAACGGCAGGAAGCGCACCTTCGCCTGAGTTCTCAGACGGAGGGTGACATCTTTCTGAGGAGTGGGGAAGGGATTCTCGCCCCCACGCAGTCCGCTGAAGTTTGCGAAGAAGATGTGCGGCTTGCCATCGACCATGGCGATGGACGTGGCCACGAGAGGGGGAGCGCCGATCTGGATTTCCCCTTGACCACGCAGGCTCGTCAGGAACTCTTTAGCCTTTGCCGGGTCTGCATTCTCGAGATTTGCGTCCAGCGAGTTTTCGTAGGCGCGGCAGGGACAGTCGGGCATTGTGATGACGTTCGGTCCCACAGGCAGTTGCGTAGCGTTCTGCCCGGTAACGACAATGCGAGTTCCAGCCGTAGCCAGAGTCTTCAAAGCTGTCTTCTCTGTGTCATTCAATTCGCGCACGTCGGGCAGAACCAGTGTTTCGCCCTTAAACTCTGCGAGCGTTCGCGGAGTGACGATCTGAAACTCGCGATGCGTCTGCAGCAGCAGGATCAAGCATCCACGATAGGACGCGATGAAGTCCTTTGCGCCGTAGTCACGCGTCTTGGGTGAGAAGTAGACGCCGACCGGTTGAATCGGGCTGCGCGGACGATAGAACGTGGCCTGATGCTCTGCGATCCAGGAGAAGATACTCTTTCGGGTGGGTGGATCGTTCGAGCCCGCCATGGAATGCCCGGGCGCGTCCCAGAAGTTGGCGCCATCCATAATCTGGGACATGGCCAGATTCGGCATGGCATCGCGCGCGGCAACTTTCTTGTCACCATCCCACGAGTAGTTCAGGATCCACGTGGCTTTGCCTTGCGCGAAAGCACGGAAGGTATGCATGCCAACCTGGTAGCGGAACCAGTCATGCGGCGTGCGTTCCGACGCCATGTGACCGCCATTGCCGAACTCGTACTCGTGCGCTATGGCATCGACGACCGGATAAAGGCTGTACACGTCGGCGCCCACCCGCGTCGCTTCTTCCTCGATTCCCGGGATAAATCTCGGGGATGGTCTTGATGTTCGGATTAACGGCTTTGGCTGATTTGTCGATCTCGCGCAAGAAATCCGTGATGGTCTCGATGCGGAAGTCGACCCACTTGCGGAAGTTCGCATCGGAGAAGTCGCCAATCTTCACGTCGTGGCGGGCGTCCAGGCCAGTCTGCTTTTTGAAAGCCGCTACGGTGTAGTCATCGAAGCTGGCCCAGCTGTCTTCCCAGCCGTCGAAATGGGTCATCCAGTAGGGAATGTCGATGTAGATGCCGTCGATGCCGGTGGCTGCGATCTGACGCACGCGCTCCATGTAGATCTTGCGCCACTCGGTGGCGTAAGGACTGACCCAAACATCTTCATCGCCCTTGGCGATCCAGAAGGCGGTGCCTCCGCCGAAGATCGCGGTCTCTCCTGTGATCTTGCGCTGCAGCCAGTCGGGATGATCTTTAGCCAAGGTGTGGGGCGTCTGATCGGCATGCGCCGTGATGCACTCGGTGCCGGCGATATAGACGAACGCATAGTTGTGCGCCTGATGGGCTTTCTCCGCGACAGCGCGGATGGCATTCAGCTTTTCAGTGGGGTCGAGAAAGCTTTCGTAGCGGCCAGGAATGTCGTTGTCGACTTCGATGCCGAAGACCCCTCCGGCCGTAGCGTCAGCGACGATATTTGCAGCGCTCTCTCGGTTGAGGCCATAGGCACCGATGCGGACGTAGTTGGTCCAGTCCTGATCGGAGGGAATGGATTGAGAAAGAGCGACGGCCGCCAGCAGGAGCAAGCTGGCAGCCATCAAGGTGGGGACGAAGCGCTTTGTTTTTTCATGCTCCGCTCAGAACTGCAGCCGTGCGCCAAACTGCATGCGGCGGTAAGTTATTTCGGGTTTCAGTCACCGTGCCAAAGCCGCCAGCGTCGGAGCCAACGTCCGGAAATGCAAATCGCTGGTGATTCGCTACGTTGAACATCTCAGCGCGGACCTGCAACTGGGCCCGCTCCTTGAAGTTAAATTCCTTCGTGAGCGACATGTCCAGGTTGCGAATCCCGTCGCCGCGGAGATTCGAGAAATGCCGCGGAGCATTGCCGGGGACGTTATCGCCGGGATCCTCGAAACAAGCCTGATTCAGATAAGGAGCTCCGGTGCGGGCTGCCTCATGGAAGCTGATACCGGTCCTGAGCTGCGAGCAGACTCACGTTCGGACGCTGATTGCCGTCGGTCAAACGGCCGCCATCGTGTTCGACGATCGCGATCGGCTGTCCCGACTGCAAAGTGATGAAGCTTTCCAACGACCACCCGCCCACGATCGCGTCAGCGATACGATTCATGCCGCTACCGACCCATCGGCCTCGGCCAACGGGCAGGTCGAAGATGATCGCCGCCGCCAGGCGATGGGTCGCATCGTTTGCACTGATCCCATGCTCGGCCTTCAAATCATCCAGCAATTGGGGATTGTCGAACTCCAGATTGGTAAGCCATGCGTTGCGACCGGCCGCGGAATCGTCCGTCGCTTTCGAGAGCGTGTAGTTTCCTGAAAAGCTGATGTAGTGGCTCGCTCGCTTCTGGAATCGGATCTGCAGCGAGTTGTACCACGAAGTGGCGATCAGACGCGGAAGCCCCGCAAATCCTCCGTCAAATTGTGGATAAGGGCGCAGCAGGTTCACTTGCGGAATTGTGTCGCCGATATACTGGGAATCGGCCACGTCGGTTGCATTGAAGATCGGAGCCGCCGGACACCACGACCCGGGCGACGCCACCGTCGTGAAGAAACACTGGAAGGGATTAGCAACCGCACCGCCCAAGTAATCGCCGACGGCGGTGCTATTTGTATCATGCGTTGGATTCAACGATGCAACCAGCGCATTGCGAATACTCGACGGAAGGAAGTTTCGCTCGCGCGTCGAAACCGATGCTCCGGCCCAGGGCAGATGGACGCTATGGTTGGCGGAGTAGTCGGCAGCGACGACGATCTGTCCGGGAAGCAGGTGCTGGACGCCAAGGTTCCACTGGTAAATTTCGGCATTGCGGACGACACCCGTATCCAGGTCGCTGCCGTTGTCGAATCCCCAATTCGCCAGCTTTCCGTAGGTTCGTCCCTGCGGGGGCGCGAGCCCGGCGGGGAAAGGATTTTCGAGCGTCGCATATTGGATCCAAGTGCTAGTGTCTTTCGTGAAGTACAGAGGCGCGTTCTTTGAGAACGAAGGCCCCGCATACTGGTAATTGGTGGCCACGTTCATGCCATAGAAGATTCCGACCCCACCGCGTAGCACCGTGTTGCTTGCCAGTTGGTAAGCGAATCCAAAGCGCGGGGCGAAATTGTTACGATCCACTCGTCCGTTACGATGTCCGGAGCCTGCAAACACCGTCGTGCCGATCAGATTCCCGATTTGACCGAAGTTAAATTGGGGGTTGGTGGGATCCTGGTTCCGATCCACCGGAAGCGAGAACCCCGTACTGCCGGTGAAATTACTGAACTGCAGTTGATCGGTGCGCTCCGAATAGGGAGTGCTCCATTCGTAACGCAGTCCAAGATTTAGCGTGCAGCTTGGGCGTCACTTTCCAGTCATCCTGCACATAAAAAGCAGTCTCGACGGATTTATCGGCAACGGCCGGAACGATGTGCAGTAGAGAATCCTCCGGGGATGGAAAACCTACCAGCATCGTTGCAAAGGGATTGCCTTGATTGTCGCCGTCAAGGCCGGCGTTAGGATGCTCGCGTGGTCACATCTCGGCTGAAATTGAAGATACCGGTGGGATTGTCCGGCTGATGGAAATTGTTGTAGAAGAGCCGCTGTTCACCGCCGAACTTGATCGAATGCGGCCCCATCACCCACTGCATCCCGGAAGAGTAGCTATACAGGGTATGCGCGAAGGCCGTGTCCACACAGCATTGTGTGAACATGGAGAGGAAATCGTCCCCCACGTTGATAGCCGGGATTCGATCCAAACCGTTCTGATTCAGAATCGCTGGCAGACCGACATCGCTCAACGTCGGATAGTGATTACTGATACCCGGCGCGTGTACCCGATCGATGCTGAAGCGGTTTGTCCAAAGTGCCGTAGGTTTGATCGCCCAGTTATATTCCAGGTTGGCGTTCTGCGCAGTGGTCAGGTAGATCACTCCATCGCCCTGATCCCCATTGCCCACGATGGTGGGAACAGTGTTGTCATTGTGCACTCGGCTGTAACGCCCACTGATCTTATGTTTGTCGGTAATCTGGTGATCGAGTTTCACATCGAATTGCCATTGCGGGGAGTTCGACAGTGTGACTTTTCGGAAATTGGAATCGGGGAAAACGGCGTCTGGAACATTGGCGTGCGGGTACAGGTTCAGGATGGCCTGCCCGATAGGATCGATGCTCGCTGCTGGAATCTTGTCCTGAACCCCGCCATCTGAAAAACGTTGATGCGGGAAGGGACAACCGTCCGGATTCGTTCTGGCGGGGCAGGGATCAAAGATGCCGTTAGAGTTCGCCAGGCTTTGCGAGAAATCGCCGGCGCGCTCCAGATCCGTGGGCACAACGCCCTCAATGTTGACGGGGTCCCGTTGCCGAACCTTTTCGATGTCGAAGAAGAAAAAGGTATGGTTTTTCACCACCGGCCCACCAATAGCGAATCCATATTGATCGCGCACGTGGTCGGGCTTTTCACCCGAGTTGAAGAAGTCGCGAGCATCCGTGGCGGATCGCTGACCATACCACCATCCGCTGCCGTGGAATTGGTTCGTGCCTTGCTTCAGCACGATGTTGACCAGGGTGCCGCCGTTGTTGCCATACTCGGCGGCAAAGCTGTTGTTCTGGACCTTAAACTCCTGAACAATCTCAACTGAGGGCTGGTAGTAGACGTTCGAATTGCCGCCCTCGCCCTGTTCCGGCGCGCTGATCGGGCTGCCGTCGAGCGTAATCTGGGCGGTGGCGTTGCGTTGGCCGTTAGAAACGAAATTTGTTCCCGACGGGTAGTTGTCGTTGACTCCCGAACCGGTAGTTTCCGTAACCCCGCCAGCCAGAAAGGCCAACCCGAATATGCTGCGGTTATAGAGGGGGATATCTCTTACATATTCATTGGTGACGTCGGTGCCGATGGCCGCGCTCTCGGTATCAAGAGGCGGCGTGGCCGCTGTGACCTCAACCGTCGCCAACACGCCCGGTGGTTTCAGGGAGAAGTCGATCGAGGTCTGTTGGTCGACCTGCAACACGAGTTGCTTGCGTTCTGCGGTCTGAAACCCTTTTGCCTCACACTTCACGGTGTAGACGGCGGGACGGAGCCCGGCAACGGTATACAGGCCCCGATCATCCGTGTGTGCTGTGGTCGAGATTCCCGTTCCGTCGTTCGTAATGGTGATCAACGCATTCTGAACGACGGCACCCGTCTGGTCGGTGACAATGCCACGTACCTGCGCGGTATAGGCGGCTTGTCCAAACGCCACAGAGGCGGTAAGCAGCAGTCCAACTATCCAAACGTGAGAGAACAGACTTCTCAGGGCACGCGGCATGGGACCCTCCTGAATTTTTTCGGAGGCATACGCGACGGTATGCTGTATAGTTACGAACGCTTACTTTTACTTTCGTTCTACGGCACTTGTCAAGTGGCAAATCCGCACGGGTATCGAACTTGGATATCTGGCGACCGAACGGGCCGAGCGTAAGGAGAACATGGACGGTTTACGCACCGGCCTGCCTTCGCTTGGCGGGGTAAGGCAGCGTGGTCGAATCCAGCCGAGGTAGGCCGAATCCTTTGGTTTCGTCCTCACTTCGTAAGGAATAGAAAGTAATCGTAAGCTTTGATTACGAGGACCCTTGTGAGATCGATTGCGGGCTGGACCTGGGTTTTGGCGGTGTCTCTGACATTCGCGATGGCGCAAACCGCTCCGCAAGATGAGATCGGTTACAAGTCCGACCCCAATGCCGAAGCGAAGAAGACACTTCTCCTGAAAGACTTCAGGCCGGTGTCGATGTTGCACGCCGGACACCACGAAGTGCAAAAGGCGCGCTTTTACGTGATCGACGTGCACAACCACGTGAACGATGCAGCGCGCATCGACGACCGCATGCCACCCGAGCGTGTGATCGAGGTCATGAACCATACCAATGTGAAGACCATCGTGATTCTGACAGGCCTCTGGGGAGACAAACTGCAGGCAGTGATGGACGAGATGGTGAAGCCGCATCCGGGTCGCTTCATGGTGTTCACGCAGATCGATTGGAGCAAGATCGACGATCCGAATTTCAGCGATGAGATGGTCGCGCAGATAAAAGACGCTGTTTCCCGGGGGGCGCGAGGATTGAAACTGCTAAAGGACCTCGGCCTGGGTGTGCGCGATAAATCCGGAAAGCTGATCGCCGTTGACGATGCGCGCCTCGATCCAGTCTGGGAGGAATGCGGTCGGTTGGGCATTCCGGTATTCATTCATACCGGCGATCCCGAAGCTTTCTTTCATCCGATCGACGCCACCAACGAGCGGTACGAAGAACTCATCAGCCATCCGGATTGGAGTTTTTATGGCCGCGACTATCCGAGCCTTGAGTCGCTGATGGAAGCGCGAAACCGGGTGTTCGCAAAACATCCCAAAACGACGTTTGTCTCACTCCACATGGGGTGGCCCGAAAATCTCGACTGGGTGCAGTCGATGCTCGATAAGTATCCCAATGTGATGGTGGAGTTTGGAGCGCGCGAGGCCGAACTGGGACGGCAGCCGCGGCGTACGCATGACCTGTTTGTGAAGTATCAGGATCGAGTGATGTTCGGAACTGATAACGGAGTGTCGGAGGAAATGTACCGAAATAATTTTCGTTTCCTTGAAACTGCTGACGAGTACTTCGACTATTGGGGAGCACCAGGCCAAGGTCGGTTTGAAATCAGCGGACTTGCCTTGCCCGACCCGATACTCGAGAAGATCTATCATACGAACGCCGAAAAACTCTTCCGCCAATTTCACCCGGATTGGGGCGTGAAATCCGCCAAGGGGGCTCAGTGAACTCGTCGTCTCTTCGTAAATGCGCGTCGTTTGCCGTCGCCGTTTTTTTCACTCTGAGTTGCGGTTGCACCCGTTCACAGTTCAAGCCGGACGCGAAGGGAACACCTTCGCAGCCGTCGGTCATCAAGGTGGAGGTGAATCCGGGCGGCCCTCTGCTCCTTACCACCACGGCCGCGACGTTTGAAGTCGCTCCCACGGGATATATCCAGAGTTATCTTTTGCGCGACGGGAAGCGATTGACGCTCGATGAGCCGAAGGCGGGCGCGCCCAACGAGAGTGACTACCTGGTGCAGAACGGGAAGGAAGTCCACTTCGTTCTCGATTTTGATCAGGCAAAGGTGCTTGAGTCGATTGGCAAGCTGGGCCGCGGTAAGCACATCGAGATTCCCGCCCATCGACTGGGGCCGGGCGATGCCAATATTCAGCGGAGGCTCACGCTGGAAGCGTACGACGATTTCCCGAACCTTCTGCTGTCAACAGTCGAATACAAAAATACCGGCAACTCGGATTTCACGGTCGATCGCGCGGTCGAGCAGCGTCATCGATTCACGGCGAGCCTGGCCGATCCGAAAGCCCAGCCTTGGGAAATGTGGTCCTTCCAGGGCTCGAGCTACGACTGGGGCAAGGACGACGTTTTTAAAATGACGCGCACGTCTACACAGCCCAATCTTTTCGGGGAAGCGGTCAAGGGAGGCTATGGTGGCGGAATCCCGGTGGTCGCATTCTGGACAGCGAACGTCGGGGAGGCGATTGGACATGTAGAGACCCTGCCGCTCACATTGTCTCTGCCGGTCAAGGTCGCGAGCGACTCGCGCGTAGAGACAAGCCTCGACATTCCCGCCAAGACTACGCTCAAGCCCGGAGAATCATTCTCGACTCCGCGGAGCTTTGTTGCCGTTTATGGGGGAGACTTCTACGAGCCGCTGCGCATGTGGTCTGGAGTTTTGCAGAAAGAAGGCTGGAACCTGCCGAAGCCTTCGGGCGAAGCGTACAACGTGAGTTGGTGCGGCTGGGGATATGAATTCAACGTGACGCCGGCCATGATGGAAGGCACGATTCCCAAACTGAAGGAGATGGGGATCAAATGGGCCACGCTCGACGACCGCTGGTTTGATACTTATGGCGATTGGAACGCGCGGAGCGACACGTTCCCCGGAGACTCCATCAAGAAGATGACCGATGACTTCCACAAGGAAGGCGAACTGGTGCAACTGTGGTGGCTGCCGCTCGGAGCCGAAGACGGGGAAGGCAAGTGGGAGTCGCACAAATACATCGTCTCGAAAGTCGTCAAGGAGCACCCGGACTGGTTGATTCTCGACAAGAACGGCAAGCACGGGCGCATGACGCGCAATCTTGCGGCGCTTTGTCCAGCGGTTCCCGAAGTGCAGGCGTACTACAAGAGGCTCACCGAGAAATTCATTCGCGACTGGGGATACGACGGTTCAAAGCTGGACAACATCTACTCGGTTCCCATGTGCTACAACCCGGCGCATCATCACAAGTCGCCGCAGGATTCGGTGAACGCGGTGGCCGACGTTTACAAAACGATCTTCCAAACTACGCGCTCCATCAAACCGAACAGCGTGACCCAGAGCTGTCCGTGCGGAACACCACCGTCGCTGGCCTGGCTGCCTTACATGGACCAGGCGGTGACTGCCGATCCGGTGGGCGCGGTGCAGGTTCGCCGCCGCGTCAAGATGTACAAAGCACTATTGGGACCCGACTCGGCCGTGTATGGAGACCATGTTGAGCTCTCGCTGATGGATCGCACGGGGGAACACTGGCGTGAACACGGTGAAGACTTTGCTTCGACGGTCGGAACCGGAGCCGTGGTCGGTACGAAGTTCGTGTGGCCGGAGATGGGACCGCACTTCGCACCAGTGAATTTGAATTCGCACAAGGATGAGGTCTGGAAGAAATGGATTGCGCTGTATAACGACAAAATGCTGTCGAAGGGCACGTTCCTGAATCTCTACACATACGGCTACGATTCTCCCGAGGCGTATGCCATCGAGAAAGATGGGAAGATGTACTACGCATTCTTTGCTCCGCAGGGCGGCTGGCAGGGGCAAGTCGAACTTCGCGGGTTGAAAGCCGGGAACTACCACGTCACCGATTACGTCGACGGGAAGGATCTGGGCGTGGTGCAGAGCGCAAACGGAGCTGTGCCGAAGCTGGAGGCCAATTTCAAGGATCACCTGTTGTTAGAAGTGAAGCCTTAGCATATCGACCGAAGCTCCTTCACGAAACAAACAGGCCAGGCATACTGCTGCCTGGTCTGAGTATTCCAACACCTCTGTCCTACCTTATGGGGACGTCTGCAAGCTGATTTGTCCAGAAATCTCCACGTTCGGATCGTTCTGCAGAATGTATGCCTGGCCGGGCGCAACCATGTAAAGAATCAGGTTGCTCGAAACCGTACTGATCGCGGCCGTGACGCGTCCATCGGACCGAACCTGGTAGTTGCCCGGCAGGGTGCCTGGATCGTTGATCAGCCCGGGCAGACTACCCGGCACGAAGGAGTTCGCTTCTTCATTCAGAGCGAGATTGCCGCTGCCGTCTGCGAAGAGAGTTCCGATGCGCGTAAGCAAGTTGCTGGTGTTGAATCCCTCCATCACGAGCGCGTATGCGAAGGGGCTCTTCAGGTCGGTGGTTGAGAACGTGCTCTGCTGTTGCATGTCGATGGTGCCGTCCTCGACCTTGTTGGTGGCGGCGACCAGGAAGAACGCACGCGATGGGCTCACCATCCAGAAGATTTCCTGTACGGGAGAGCCGCCGGTCGGAGTAAATGTCGCATCCACGCGACCGCCGCTCTGGGTGAAGGTTCCATTAAATTGCTGATCCAACACGGACGAGCCATCCTGGACAGAATCGAGTGCACCTCCAGTAATCGCTCCCGCACTGGCCGTGAACACGCCCACGCTGCGCACTGCCCCAAGCGTGGTATCGGTGTCCCCGCTGCTGCCGAACGCGTAGTTTCCTGCCATGGCCAGATTTCCGCCCGCCTGCTTCTCCGCGTTACCGGTGCCCAGCCTCGAGTCGGATTCCATGAGCCAGAAAGTATTGGCGTCAAGGATGTAGTACTGATACGCGGTCGTGAATGCAGTGCTGTCGGTGTAGACGAGTGTCCCCCGGCCATTGGAATCGGGAGCCGTAAAAGTCCCGGAGGTCAGGGTCAATTGAGGGAAAAACGTGTCGTTGTCCAGAACGTCGATCGTGCCGGTTACGGTGGTACCGTTGGTCGAAGTGAGTGCGCCCACGGTCGCGGATGAAACGGCGTTCGGAACGATCTCGTGCACCCGGGTGACAAATGTTCCCGTGGGGGCCGTGCCGACAGCCGTACTACTTTGTTGGACACCGACTCCGGAAGCATTTGCGCTGAAGTTTGTGAACGCATCAGCCTCTACCACGTAGAACTTCGAAGTGCTCACCAGTGTTATGGAGAGATTGATTTGCCCGGTCGCGGGAGCAGAGAAGTTGATCTGTATCGATCCGTTGCCGTCTTTGCCGATCTGGTAGTTGCCGGTGAACGCGGTGCCGGGAGTAAAACCGGAAGCCGGCAGACTCGAGTTGAAGTCTTCCACGCCCGTGAGATTTCCGGAGCCATCGGCGGTCATCACCAGCGTCTCGGTGTATTGTTCGGTCTGTAAATTATTGTTAACGTCTATGAACGAATCGTTGCCAGACAGACGCACGACGTAAGACCCCTGCAGACTCGACTTGCTGTAAGGACCCGTGACCGAAGAGCCGTTCGAGCCGCATCCGATGGCGAACACTAATAGAGCCAGCGCAGGCAGCAATAAAAATTTGCTGGGAAACCGAAAAGGCAAGACCGCAGAAGAAGACTCTGGCGCACCACTAGGGATGGTCACGACGACGCCTCCACTTCATGAAATAGAAGTATTCGAATGTAACCCGACGATCGGGTGAAAGTTGCGCGTAGGGGATGTTGGGACGATACAGCCACGCCCCGGCGTCCTGGCTGTCCCTCAACTCATTTTATATAGAGTGAAAGACAGCTCGAAAGGTTGCGCTGATGGGGCATCAGGATGAGCATGTGGAGTAATGGTTACCGTGAGGGGTCACGTTACTTCGCAGGTCTATTCCAAAAAGCGTCCTGTTTTTTCCGATCACGAAACGCCTCAGTGCCTCCGGGCATGGTAGTAGAGAACGCGCCCGCCATATTGCCGGCCGCGAGGCATGCCGGCAGATCGGCGCCACGGACGTACTGAGACAAAAATCCAGCATCGAAGCTGTCTCCGGCTCCCACTGGATCCACAAAATCGACTTTCACTGGAGAGCTGCGAAAACGCTCCGGTCCCCGTTGAGCCATGGCACCCTGCTCTCCTTGCTTTATTACGACCAAGGGGACGAGCTTTGCTAGTTGCGAAACAGCCGCTTCAAGGTCGCTGGTCTTGGTGATTCGTTGTGCTTCGCGCGCATTGGGTAGAAACACATCCACATAGCGCAGCACGTCTTGCAGTCCACCCCCCCATTGATCGTCGGGGTCGTCGTTGGTGTCGAGTGAGATGGTGAGGCCTTCTGCCTTCAACCGGCGAAAAAGTTCGCCGATCTGAGGACGAAGTCCTCGCTGCAAATAATAAGACGACAGGTGGAAATGGCCGGAGTCGGTCAGGTAGTCGAAGTCCAGATCGTCGAGGGTGAGATCGAAGATTGTCCCCGGATAGGTCAGGATGTTGCGTTCTTTTTCACGCTGCAAAATGACAGTGAGGCCGGTCTGTTTGTTTCCTTCTGTTTGTCGCACCTTCGAGACATCGACATTTCCCTGGCGCAAGCGCTCCAAAGCGATCTGTCCGAGAGCGTCGGTACCGATGCGCGAGATGAATCCGACTTTGCACCCGAGTGCGGCGAGATTGTGCGCGACTATCGCAGTTGAACTGCCGAGCGTCAGCATCATGTTTTCCGCGAGCAACTCACGCTCCGGTGGAAGCTCGAGAGGCAAACCGTAGAGGATGAGATCGAGATTGAGTTCGCCGGCAAGCGTGACATCAAAACGTGGCATGAATGGTCTTTCTATTCGAGGTATGAAACAGTCGGTCCCTAAACCAGGGTGACCTCGATCCCCGCTTTCCTTAGAGCACGTGTGTCGGCTTTCGGCGCTCGACGGTCCGTCAAGACCTCGTCGAGGGTCGAGGTCGGGGCGATGAGCGAGAGGCTTCTTCTTCCAAATTTGCTCGAATCGCACACTGCCACTCTCCGCTTCGCCACTTCAACCATGACCCGGTTGACTTTGGCTTCCAGCAGGTTGGGCGTACTCAAGCCATAGTGCACATCGAATCCGTCGACACCCAAGAACAATAGATCTGCATTCAAGCGGTGAAGCGTTTCTTCCGCGATCGGTCCCACCAGGGAAAATGAATTTTTGCGAAGCGTTCCACCGGTAAGAATTACTTCAACCGTGGTGCCCGAGAGCTCCGCGGCAATGTTGACCGCGTTGGTCACGATCGTTAGATTGTGGAAACTTCGGAGAGCGCGAGCGATGGCCGTGGTGGTGGTGCCTGAATCCAGAATCACGACTTGGCCTTCCTGGACCATGCGTGCAGCTGCGGCTGCGATACGCAGCTTCTCCTGATGATGCAGTTTCTCTTTCTCGCGCAGGGTTGGATCTTCCAGGGCGCCCTCACGCGCCGGAAGGGCACCCCCGTGCGTGCGATGGATAAGCCCATGGGCGTGCAAGCCCTCGAGGTCCTTGCGAATCGTAACCTGAGAGGTTTCGAAACGCCGCGCCAGGTCGAGCACCAGCACGCGCCCTTCACGCTTGAGTATGTCCAGAATGGCTCTGCGACGTTCTTCGTTTAGCAAACGTTCTCCCGCGCATCCGAAGCTATGCAACTTTCGTTCGGGCGAGCGGCTTTCTTTTTATATCGTTTGCTTTCGAATGTCCAGTCGGTGTAGGGGAGGGAACTGGCTGACTATTCTTGTTCGCCGTGGAGCACTTCCCGCACTTTACGCGCGAGCGCCTGCAGAGTGAAGGGCTTCTGCAAGAATGCGGTGCCGGGATCAAGTACTCCTTCGTGGATGATTGCGTCCTCGGTATACCCTGAGAGGAAAAGGATCTTGATACCAGGTCGCGAAGCCGCGACTCGTTTCGCCAGTTCGTGTCCGCTCATGCCGGGCATGGCCACGTCGGTGATGAGAATGTCGATCTTCCCCTCAAAGGATTCGGCCACCTTCATCCCTTGGATGCCGTCGGGCGCTTCCATCACCAAGTATCCTTTGCTCTTCAATGTCTCGCGGACCAACTCTCGCACTGATTCTTCATCCTCAACCAGTAAGACAGTTTCCGATCCGCCAGTGGCGACTTGCGGCTGCTTGGCCACTCCAGGCTGGCCCGCCGGATCCAATACTTTCGGAAGATAGATGCGGAAGGTCGTACCGGCGCCGGATTCGCTGTGCGCGAAAATGTAGCCGCCGCTTTGCTTCACGATTCCATAGACCGTCGACAATCCCAGGCCAGTGCCCTTTCCTTTTTCCTTGGTCGTAAAGAACGGCTCGAAGATGCGGGACTGGGTTTCTTTGTCCATGCCGGCGCCGGTGTCGGAGACCGAGAGCAGGATGTAAGAACCGGGTTGAATCAGAGAATGCTCGCGCCGCACCGCGTCCAGTTCCTCCTCGGAAGTCTGGATCACAATTCTGCCTCCGGTGGGCATGGCGTCTTTCGCGTTTACCACCAGGTTCATGATCACCTGTTCGAGTTGCCCAGCATCGGCACGCGTGTGGCCCAGGTTGGGCGTTAGCTTGGTGGTGAGGTCGATATTCTCTCCGATCAGCGGCCGGAGCAGGCGTTCCATGTCGGCAACGATGGCGTTGACGTCCACCACTTTGAGTTCGAGGAGTTGCTTGCGACTGAAAGCGAGCAGTTGTCTGGTCAAGGTGGTCGCACGATCGGCGGCTTGCTGGATGGCCTGAACCTTGGGCAGGAGCGGATCGCTCTCCTTGAGATCTTCGAGCAACACCTCGGTGTAGCCGCTTACGACCATCAGAAGATTATTGAAGTCGTGCGCCACGCCGCCGGCCAACCGTCCGACGGCTTCCATTTTTTGCGCCTGGCGGAATTGGTCTTCGAGGGCCCTCCGTTCGGTGACATCCTCCGCGATGATTTCGAGGGTTGCGTCGCGGTCATCCCCGGCATCGGCGGAGCGTCCGCTGAGCCGGACCGTAATTGCGGTGCCGTCTTTCTTCTTCCAGCGAACTTCGGCGCTGTCAAGGTTGCCCGTGCGTTGGAACTCCTGCATCAGGTGGGAATGGGCCGAGGATTCCAGAAAAACGTCCTGCTGCGGATCAAGCCGCACAACGTCTTCCGCGGAATCGTAGCCCAGCATATGGATCAATGCGGGATTCACATCCAGAAATCTGCCCTCGATGCTGGCTCGATAAATGCCGTAGACCGCGCTTTGTACGAGGGAGCGATACCGCGCTTCGGAATGCCGCAACGCTTCTTCGTGACGCTTGTGGTCGATCGCGCTCGCCAACTGTTGCGAGACGAATGTCAGGATTTCCTTGTCGCGTTCGCCGAAACGCACATCTTCGTGATAGCTCTGAACAACGAGAACTCCGAAGGTCTGGTTGCCCGCGCGCAGCGGCACACCCATCCAGTCGACGGAAGGAGACCCGAGCAACTCCACTTCACCGCGGGACTGCAATTCTTCGAAGACCTCGGGGGTCGCCAGCAGAGCTTCTCCGGTGCGAAGCACGTACTCCGTGAGGCCACGACCCAGACGCCGCGAAGCAGGTGCGGAGTCCTGTTCATCCACAAAATGCGGAAAGCTCAACATCTGGGTGGCGGAGTCGTAGAGGGCAACGTAAAAGTTCCGCGCATTCATCAACTCGCCGACAATGTTATGAATGGAGGCATAGAAGCCCTGCAGATGAGAAGCGGATCTGGTGCGCTCGGCGATCCGATAAAGTGCAGAACTAAGAACTTGCGCGCGCTTGTGTTCTTCGATGTCGCGGTACAGAGCGCAAATGCCGACCTGCTTTTCTCCGACCAGCACAGGCGCGCAAGAAACAGAAACATCGAGCAGCGTGCCGTCTTTTCGCCGGCGCTTGGTCTCGAGTGCAACTTTCTGACCGTTTTCGACCGCCTCTTCGATCCAATCACTTTCTGCGACCCGCTCCGTGGGTACCACGAGCTCAGCCAGGGTCTTGCCCAGCACTTCTGGGGTTGTGAACCCAAACATGCGCGTGAACTCAGAGTTGATTCGCATGACGCGATGCGCTGGGTCGAGAATGGTGATGGCTTCCGGAGCGCACTCCACCAGTTGATCCAAATATGCCTTTTGCACAACCGGGTCGCCGTCGTCCCACGCTGGTGCCCATTCCTGGAGGAGGCAATCTTCGGGAGTGCTCAGGATAGGCGGAGCCCCGCGCCGCAGCGCCTCTTTGAGATACTTGGCGCGCACGAATCCCCCGGGCTGGGTAGTTTGGGTGACGTCGTCACCCATAAAAGGGGCTCCCCATGATCGATCTCGTACAAATGTTAGGCGCAGGTGGGAGCGTCCAAAAGTTACCGAGGTAATTTCGAGGAGATCGTTCGATGCCGGGTACGGTGCAGTGCATTTGGTGAATCGCAGCGAGTGAGTGTCGAGTACTATTGCCCGGACTCGGCCGCGAGCATCTGGCAGACACGATCGAGTGATTGCCTTTGCTGAGGGGTGGGAGTCAGGAATTCAAATCCGTAATGCAGTCCAATTTTGTAGCGTACGATCGCGCGCAGTTTTACGGGATATGGACTCAAAGGCAACGGAAACTCCATGGAGACGACTTCTCCGGGATTAAGTTCTCCAGTCAGCGTCCCGCCAATTCCATCCAGGCCGAGTTCGGTTGAGCGTCCCCAGAAATAGTTGACTTCACCTTGCCGGAACACCTGCACATTCATCCGCACATCCATCGGATGTCGAGGATAGCGGCGCGTGTAAGGTGCCGTCTTCTTCGTCTTGGGCGCGCTGCTTGGCATTGAATGGATCAGTTGCCGTGCAAGGGATAACCCGGCTCGAAAGGCAGTTTGCCGCCTATTTTCATCACGTCCACGGAACTGTTGATGGCGTACACATCGACCAGGCCAACTGCGCCCGGGGTGGCGGCGACTTTGTGCACTAGATCGTCGTCGGAGGTAACCACCATAATCATCGGGTGGGTGCCTTTGCCGTGGTTGGCGGAGGTGATCAGATCGCTCACAGCCTGCGACGACATTCCATAAACTTTTTCGAGAATCATGCGCATTTCAGCGGAGGCAGGATCGCGGACAATTAAGGTGACGGCCTTGCCGTCGGGCCAGTGCGGCGTTTGCGCTTTGCACAGCTTGACCAAATCGGGCATGGTCACCGACGTCACCGCGCTTCCTTTATTCGCGATCAGCGCGACATCCTTTGCTTGCGCCAGCGTAGCTCCGCCCGCCATCAGCAGGGCAAGGACGAGTCCAGTTCGAGCGACCACGGCTTTCTCCGGCGGCAATTGCGCCAAATCTCCACCGATTCTCCCCGAAACTGCCAACACGCTCAATTACAGAAAGGTCATGTACCTCTAGGGCTGGGTTTGGTTGCGAGGATCGGTCACCCCCGTGAGCGTCGATCGTGATCGTGGCTTTTTGGGTTGTGCGGCTCAACGGCCTGGGCAAAGAACAGGCAGGCGATGCGCATGCACCTGATCCGGGAATGCCCCAGTCCGTCTTGGTGGAGGTGAAGAAAAACACTTTCAGTTTTCGTTACTTAAGTCCATATAACTTCATCGCGTTCTCCCGCAGCACCATACGCGCGAGTTCGGAAGCGCGGGAGTGGGTGATTTCCTGGTCATTGATCATGCCGGTAAGAGCGATGGCAAGAGCGCGGCGCGCTGTCAGGTTCGTGGAATAACCGATCACATCCCAGTCCTGCTCCGGAGCACCCGGCGCAAGATCCGTTCCATACAAGACTTTCTCTGGATACCACTCCAGCCATTCACGCAGAACGGTACTCAACGCTCGTGGAGGAATCAGGGCATCCTGTTCGGAAAAGTCCGCGTATACATTCGGCTTCGACATAAGGACGGCGACCTCATGTGTGTAGGGCCCAGCGCCGCCGTGCAGCAAAACGAAGGTCGTTGCACGCAGCGCAGGGTCATCCAGGATTGATTCCAGTTTAGTGGGACGCGCTCCGGCGAGATCGAAGTAGTTCCCGCAGCCTTGCCCGGTGTGAATGTGCACCGCCAACGCGATTCTTCCCGCTTCGCGCGCAACGGCGCGGAACAGGAAATTCTGCACGCGAAGAGCATCCGCACGCGATGGTGCGCCACCGTGTGCATACTTCGAATAGATCTTTCGTGCTACCGCTTCTTCTTCCCGATTAATCTGTGGCCCAAAGTTCAACGGACGCAGGTATGCGGCCTCGAATTTAATGGCCGGTGCCCCAGCTTTCTTCTGCGCTTCGAGCGTGGGGATGATCAGCTTCGCGACATAATCATCCAACGAGTCAGGAAGGGCGCTGAGACGTGCCTCGCTCAAATAGGTCTTCAGCAGCTTGGCCTCCTGGCCGTAAAAAACTTTCTTGTCGGGATTATCGGCCAGCGAATCAGGAGCGAGTGGGACCATCAATGCGTCATCGAATGGCACCCAGCGAAAACGGGATGCGTCAAGACCCCGGCCCATGGCGACGCGATTGGCGAAAAGATACTCGATGTTCAATCGGTCTAAGACCCAGGCAGGAAAGTTGTCGCCTTGCTCGCGCATGACCTTCTCGCGTGCGGCGATCAATTCTTTGACATGTTCCCGCGTGCGGTCGGCGTACCTGTATCCGTACAAAGCCTGCCAGGCCTCGATAAATTGCGGATAGTCCGCCCGTGCTGCGAGCGTCTCGGCGCCACCTTCGATGATGTCGCAGGGCAACGCGTCAAAGTCCCGGTCGGACTCGCCTTTGCCCACCACCTTGGCAATGTGAGTGTGGTTGTCGACCGCCTTGATCTTCTCGATCTCGGCCAGCAGCGAAGGATCGGGCGCAACCTGCGCAGCTGCTCCTGCGACCATGATGCAGCAAATTAAAAAGAGGCACGCTTTCATTCCAGGCTCCGTTCGTTCCCCGGCAGAATTGCTTTTCGCTTGACAGGGCTCGTGTTGCAACGTCACACTCGCGACAATTTGAGTTCTACGCTCCAGCGCTTACCGAGTGCCAACCAGACTTCGGCCTTCCCCACTGACGCCGAAGCCTATCCCAACCCTGTCCCAAAAAGAAAGACGCTGCGTCGGGTGCTGCTCCGTTCCGCGATTCTATTGGTCCTCTTCGTTCTTGTCGTTCTCCTGGACGGGTTGTTCACGCGTCTGCCGGGTCTTTCCGGCCATCCAGTGCGCGGTGAGCGGGTTGGCGTCATTCATGTCCACACCAACGCTTCGTGCGGGAGCGGCAGTCTGCCGCAAGTGATCGCGGCCGCGAAGGACGCGGACCTGTCGTTCGTCGCCATCACCGACCACAATCTGACGCTCTCGGATGCGGAAGTGGCCGAGGCTGATCCGCCGGACTTTGCTGTGATCGACGGCGAGGAAGTCAGCACCGCCGCCGGCCACTACCTTGCGCTTGGGACTTCGGATAGCCGCTGGCATCGCGGAACAGGATTCAACGCGCGCAGCCTGATGGCTTCTTCGCGTCGCAGCGGCGCCGTGAATTTTATCGCTCATCCGTTCGGGCTGCGCGATCGTTGGTCGGACTGGGGAGCCACTGATTACGACGGTATCGAGATCTTTAACGATGACGCGGTGTGGCGCAGGAATACCGTTTTCGGCATCGCGGTGGCCGCGTTGCTTTACCCTGTGAACTCGCGACTGGCATTAGTCCGCCTGGCGCGGACACCGGAGGAGAACTTCGCGAAGTGGGACGAACTGACTGCGCAGCGCTCGGTGGCTGGCATTTGCGGATCCGACGCGCACGCCAACGTGCTGGTCGACCGCTGGAGCATCGCGCGCTTCCCCAGCTACCTCTCTGTATTCAGTCTGGCCCGCCAACACGTGCTTTTGCCGGATCAGCCTGGACTTGATCCCGATCATGCGGGAGCCGATGCGATCCTTTCCGCGATTCAGGCCGGCAATTCCTTCTGTGCGATTGACGCGCTCGCCTCGGCCGATGGCTTTACGCAAACGGTGTCCTCAGGCAACGCGGTTGCTGGGCCCGGCAGCACCATCGCATGGAATTCCGGTGCCGCACTCCACATCAGGGTTCCGAAAACTGGTGAGCCCGCGATGATTCGTGTTCTTCGCGACGGCCATGAGATCGCGAAGCAAGAAACACAGGCGCTCGATTTGCCGATCGATGGCCCAGGCCGATACCGCACTGAGGCCTACCTGCGGCAGCCCGGCCTGACGGGGTGGCGTCGCTGGACCCTCTGGATCTTCGCGAATCCTGTTTACGTTAGGCCTCCATTAACCGCAAATTCATCCCAGTAGAAAAGCGACATCTTTTCGACTCCGCGCCAATCGGGGTACACTTCTGCTCCCTCATATGTGGATGAAGATTCAAATACTGGCGTGGGTCGTGGGGCTAAGCGCTTCGTCGCTTGCTCAACCGCTGACACTGCTCACTCCCGTCACTTCAAAAATGCGGAGTGGCAGTGAGTTTCGCGCGGTCGACAGTGCCGGAAAGATTTACGGGGGCACTGTCATCACGCGACCCGCTCGACGCTTCCTCCGCCGTGGTTCCGTGCTGTTGCGTTTTTATGACCCTGTCCACGTGGTGAACGGCGATCCAGAAGGCGTGATTCGCGCTGGCCGCAAGAAGCAGGTCATCTTGCTTGGAACCACGCCGCTGATTGCCAAGATCGCTGACGACAGCGTCGATGGCGCGATCGGAGGAGGCAAGGCGCGATTTGTCGCCCTCGGCGCCAGCATCCTCTTCATGGCTGTCGTTAAGGGAGGCGAAGTCCATCTGAAGCCAGGCGACAAGTTAGAAGTGGAGGCCGGAAGGTGAGAAAGTGCTCGAGCCGATGGAGAATCGCCCGGACATATATAATGTCCTGACTGAATCCCCGTTCTATTTCCCGTCATCTTTGAACCTGTGGAGGAAAAAATCATGGCGCATGAACTACCCCCTTTGCCGTATGACTACACGGCCCTGGAGCCTGCGATTGATGAGAAGACGATGCACCTGCATCACGACATGCATCACGCGGCTTACGTGAAGAACCTTAATGCTGCACTTGAGAAGTACCCCAACCTGCAATCCAAGAGCGCCGAAGACCTGATTCGCGATCTGAATGCTATACCCGATGAGATCCGTGGCGCCGTTCGCAACAACGCCGGTGGGCATGTGAATCACACAATGTTCTGGCAGATCATGAAGCCCAAAGGTGGTGGGGAACCGACCGGCCCGATCGCCGAAGTGATCTCCAAGACCTTTGGCCACTTCAAGGATTTCCAGACCAAGTTCAACGACGCCGGTGTGAAGCAATTTGGCAGCGGCTGGGTATGGCTGGCGGGCAATGCGAAAGGCGAGGTTCAGATCCTCAGCACGCCAAATCAGGACAATCCGATCAGTCAGGGACTACATCCGATTTTCGGCAACGACGTCTGGGAGCACGCCTACTACCTGAAGTACAACAATCGCCGGCCAGAATACCTGCAGGCGTGGTGGAGCGTGGTCAATTGGGACGAGATCAACAAGCGCTACCAGGCGTTTAAGAACGCCAAAGAACCAGCGCTCGCAAGTCGGTAGCTCCAACGTGTAGCGTACACGCCTGTCCGCGAAAAGCCCCGCAATGCAGCCGGGGCTTTTTCTTTGGCCAATCCCCGGCAAATCTAAGAGATTCCCCTTACAGCCCCAGCCGCCAAACCCGCATCTCTCTTAATGCCCATCCCACACAACTCAAGCAAACTAAGGAGTCTTTTCCTCAATGAAAAAACTCGTCGTGGCCCTTCTGCTCGGCTTGGGCCTGGTTCTCGTGGGATGCGGAACCGACAAGAATTCCGGCAACATCAACGGAAACTGGACAGCTACGTTAACCGACGGCGGCGGAGGTCAGGAGTTCGCTTTCACAACGGCGTTAATCGCGACTGGTTCAAGCGGCAGTTTGACCGTTAACAGTTTTCACTTCTCGACGAACTCGCCATGCTTCGTTTCCGGAGAAACCGAGAGTGGCACGTTTGCGCTCAGCGGAGATTTCAGCGGAAACGTTTCGGGTCAACTCGGAATGAGCGTCCTATCGGGATCGCCGGGCGGCAACACGCTCACGCTCACAGGTACCGTGAGCAATAGCACCATCTCCGGCACTTGGATTCTCGCCGGGAGTTCAGGCTGCACGGGAAGCGGGAAATTCACGATGACCCGCATGTAGTTCGAGAGCCGGCGCGAAAGCGCGCCGGCATCCTTTTTCAGTTTTCAAGCAGCGAAAAGAAATTCCCCTCACGATTGCTCGTACGCATCCAAAAGCAGCCAGTCAGTCGAACTTTGGCGCATAAATATAGAGTGCAAGGATTTCCTGGCGATGGATAATCACTACTCTTTACGCACACCTGCGGAGCCGATGCCGCCTCCGGTGAAGGAGCCACCGCCGGACGGTCCTGAGAATCCGGATGTTCCCGTGCGGGAACCCGACCCCGAGGAGCCCGGCCAGATCTAACTAGACCCGTCCAGATTAAGGCTTCTTGATGACCGTGCCGTTCTTCATCACGAAATCCACGTGTTCGAGCACGGTGATGTCCTTAAGCGGATCGCCGGCGACCGCAACGATATCGGCGAGTCTGCCGGGTTCAACACTTCCTACCTGATCGGACCATCCGAGAAGCTCCGCGGCCGTGGATGTTGCCGACCGGATCGCCTGCCCCGGCGTCATCCCCCACTTCACCATCCAAGCGAATTCCTTTGCGGGATTGTCTGTCCAGGGGAATCCTCCGGCGTCAGTGCCGAATGCAATCTTCACCCCCGCCTTCATCGCCCGATGAAAGGTGTCCTCATGAATGGAAAGCATCTTTACCCAGACGGGCGCTCCCGCCGCAGCGCGGCCCTCGGCCACGTACGCGCCTACGTATATTGTGTTCACGTAGTACGTGCCATGTGCCACCATGGTTTTCAGATCTTCATCCGCGATGTAATCTCCATGTTCGATCGTGTCGACGCCCGCTTCGACGGAATTGTGCACGCCGTGCACTCCGATGGCATGTGACGCGACCTTGCGCCGTTCCCGATGCGCTTCATCCACGATCGCTTTGAGTTCCTCGGGAGTGAACGTTGGGATGTCGTCCAGAACGCCATCTTCCCGCACCTTGTATCCTCGATCGCTATACACTTTGATCCAGTCGGCACCGTGCGAAATCTGCTCGCGCACCGCTTTTCGACCTTCATCCGCCCCATCCACGACCTGCACGCCGTGCGGTACGGGCACATTCGGGGCGTAGCCCAGCAACGGATACGCGCCCGTCACATCCATGGCGCGCGTCGCCACCTGCATGCGCGGTCCTGGAATGACACCATTGTTGATGGCGTTCTTCACGTCAACATCGGCGTACCCCGCACCTTCCGTCTCCACGTCTCGAATCGTCGTGAAGCCGTATTCAAGCGCGCGACGCACATTCACGGTCGCGAGAATCGCGCGGTACTCCGTGGACTGCTTCAGTAGTTGCTCATCGTAGTCAGCCGCCGTGACGTCGCCTTGCAAGAGCACATGCGTGTGCGTGTCGATCAAGCCGGGAAGGCAAGTCTCGCGCGACAAATCAATCACGCTCGCGGAATTTCCCGACGTCTCGGCGCTTTTCACTTCTACGATACGGTCGTTCTTCACGACCACAGTAACGTTGGGGCGGGATTCCCCGGTCTTTCCGTCGATTAAACTCCCGCAGCGAACGTAGACAGCTGTGTCCGTTGAACTTTGCGCCGAGACGAGCCATGGCGTTCCTAAGAGAAGACCGCAAGTGCACAACATTGCCGACAAGCGAGCTAGCTGGCGACAAAGTGGGGCACCATGAGATCTGCGCTGCCGACTCGACGACTGAGGACCAGCGACCGTCTTTCTGCATTTCCTGTGCTCCTGCTGTGGAAATCCGGCGCGCGAGTGTATCAGATTTTTCCTGCACATACTCCACCCTTCCAATCCTGCACAGTCATGCGCCTTCGCTGCGGTTACTGAATGTGTTGCTTGATGTCCGAGATTGCACAAAATCCTCGGTCGTGTTTTTGCCCACTGCACCAAACATATGGAATTGACCCCCCTGCGACACGCGAGTAGATTCGCCACACCTTTTACGAACCAGCAAGCCCACGCGAGTGATCTCACACCAGCCGGTGACGGATCTCGTGGTTCGACGGTTCGAGCAAGCGCAAACCATTTGTCCCGGTAAATTTCTGCCATTCGAAAATCGGAGATTCCCACCATCCTCCTCCCCCGAAGGATGACAACGAAGGCCATGCTGAACGATTGGACGACGTATCGCACTCGCTTTCTGATTCGCGCCAAGCAACTCGACCATCCGCTCACCTTCGTCGACTGTCTCGGACGAGAGCACTCCGGCGGCCCAGGGGACTACCTGGTGCTCTCCTCCGATGGATCGCGCCGCATTGCCCCGCGAGAGATCTTCGAGGACATCTATGTACCGCTCGATCGCCCCGAAGATCCTTGGCCACTCGCGGTAGAACTCGCTAGTTTGCTCCCGGCTGACTTGATCGCCACCTTCGCAGAGAAGGATCAGTCGCAGTGCAGAGGACTGAAACCAACAGTGCCACAATGCCTGCCGGCGCCGTCAATGCAAGGCCACAAGGGAGCACGACAAAGAAGTGCCGAAAGATCGGCGGCGTCGTAGCAATAAATGACCTCTAAGGCGTTCTACTTAAAGGACATTCGTCCGCAGCGTAGGCAAGACCTGTGGAAATGAGGTGCATCGATACGGTTAATCCCTTGGGATACAATAGGTAGTGCTACCCTCTTGACAGCCCCAACATACGGGCGTACTGTTGCACTCCCATAAGCCATGAAAGCTTGCTCCCGGAAACGGCGGCAAGTCAGGGAAAACAGGGGTGGTCTCATGGCCGAGGTGACCGGAGGCGCCCCTCCTAACAGAGGCTCTGCGTTCGATCTGGCTGGGATCGCAGGAGTCTCACGATCGGATATCCGCCTGGTGGCGGATGAGCTTGTGCGGTGGCCGTTCCCTCGTTCGGTCCGTGCCGGACATCCCCTGGGGGAACGCACAGCTTGAAAATTTAGTCGTTCGTTGTTCCGGTTTAGTTTTCCGAAACATGGACTTCGGTCGGAGCTGTTTATCTGTCACAGACGGATTGCCGGCCATTGCTTTCGATAGAGGGGGGTACAGCATTGGTGTCTCTGCTCGCGCTGAGTTGCCGCCAAGCGACCCTCCTAGCTCTCGAATCGACAGGTTCGGGACCTTAGACCCAATTCCCGGTTTTGTGGAGCCCGAAAATGGAAGAGATCACGCGTCTGGTCGACGACTCGATGGCTCGTCACGGCTTTGACGTTTCCCTGGACCACCGCCGCCTGATTTGGTCGCGTTGGTTCCGCTGCGAATCCAGCTTCAGTCTGCTGCTGGTGCCCAGCGCCGCGGGCATCTACACCTTGGCCGAAGAGATGGTCGCCCCCGGTGAAACGGCGGCAACCGGAGGAAAGCGCATTTTGGCGGTTTTCCAAATCAGCGAGGCTGAGGATCTGTGCGTAGCGCTAAGTCGTAACTTCGCTCCCGGCCACCCGTTGCGGACCCGTCTTGCTGCAGGCAGCTGCTTTGTGCGGTTCGTAACCGTCGCCGACCCAGTTCACCGTAAGGCGGCGTGCGCGGCCCTGAACCAGTGGGTCGCCAATTCGGCCGAAACCGCCACTGGTATCGTGCAGGACCCTTCTGGGGCCCCGACTTGTGTGGTGCAGGAACCGGCCAGTCCAAGCATGTCAGCGACCGATAGCGGTCCCCCCGCTTTGCCTGCCGGTTTCTAGTCTTCGGAGAACTGGAAATACGGCTTCCATCCAGCAGTTTTGGCCGCTCGGGAGCGGCTTTTGCCCAGAAGCCCCCAGGATCGATTATTCGTAAAAAGAATCTAATAGCAGGAGAGAGAAATGCCTGAAGTGACAGAGAAAACGAAGAGCCCCGCCGCCGTTGCGGCCCCAGCAGTCCCCAGCAAGAAGAAGGCCCCAGGCTTGCAGTTCCGGCGCCTCTTCACCAAGCCCGGTGTCTCCCCTTATGACGAGATGGAATGGGAACTCCGTCTTGCCCAGATCACCGACGCACAAGGCAACGTGATTTTCGAGCAGAAAGACGTCGAGGTCCCGAAGGACTGGTCGATGACCGCCACCAACATCGTGGCGTCGAAATATCTACATGGCACGATCGGTACGGCAGAGCGCGAGACCGGCGTGCGCCAACTCGTGCAGCGCGTCGCGGAAACAATCCGCGACTGGGGCAAGGCGGACGGCTACTTCCGCAGCGACGAAGATGCCGCTGTTTTCCACGACGAACTCGCGCACATTCTTCTGCGCCAGTATGCGGCCTTCAACTCTCCGGTGTGGTTCAACGTGGGATGCGATCGCATTGAGCCCAAGTCTGATGCGCAAAACTGGCACTGGAACCACGAACTGGGCCGCGTGGAGTTCTCCGTTACGGGATACAAAACCCCGCAGTGCTCGGCGTGCTTCATTAACTCTGTCAAAGACTCGCTCGACTCCATCCTCACGCTAGCCAAGACCGAAGGAATGCTGTTCAAGTGGGGAAGCGGTACGGGCACGAATCTCTCGCCACTGCGTTCTTCCACCGAAGGCCTGAGTGGCGGCGGAACGGCCAGCGGTCCGTTGAGCTTCATGAAGGGCTTCGACGCTTTTGCCGGCGTCATCAAGTCCGGCGGCAAAACCCGGCGCGCTGCCAAGATGGTCATCCTGAACATCGACCATCCCGATATCGTCGACTTCATCGACTGCAAGGCGAAAGAGGAAGCCAAGGCGTGGTCGTTGGTGCAGGCCGGATACGATGGTTCCTCTCCCGATTCAGAAGCCTACAGCTCGATCTTCTTCCAAAACGCCAACAACTCCGTGCGCGTGACCGATGACTTCATGTACGCCGTGATTCGCGACACCGACTTCTCGACCAAGTCGATCCGTGACGGCTCCGTGGTCCACACCTTCAAAGCCAAGGAACTACTTCACAAGGTCAGTGAAGCAACTTGGCAATGCGGCGATCCCGGCATGCAGTTCGATACCACCATCAACCGGTGGCACACCTCGAAGAACACAGCGCGCATCAACGCCAGCAATCCCTGCAGCGAGTACATGTTCCTCGATGACTCAGCCTGCAACCTCGCTAGCCTGAACCTACTGAAGTTCGCTCCCAACGGCACCTTCGACGTGGAGGCCTATCGCCACGCGGTCGATGTGCTCATCACCGCGCAGGAAATCCTGGTCGATAACGCCGGCTATCCGACGGAAATGATCGGCAAGAACTCACACGATTATCGTCCGCTAGGCCTCGGCTACGCGAATCTCGGCGCACTGTTGATGGCCGCCGGACTGCCCTATGATTCTGACGGCGGCCGCGACTACGCTGCTTGCGTTACCGCGATCATGTGCGGTGAAGCGTATCTGCAATCATCGCGCATTGCCGAACTCTGCGAGCCTCTGGCTCCTGCTACTGAGCCGACGCGGAAGAACCTTTCGGAGACCAATCTCGGTTCGAACGTCATGCCCGGTGCCGCTTGCCCCGGCTGGTACATCAACCGCGAACCGTTCCTCGACGTGATCCGCATGCACCGCGCGTCCGTCAACAACATCAACAAGGCGAATGTTCCGAGCTCCGTCTACGAAGCCAGCAAGCAGTGCTGGGACGAAGCGCTCGCGCACGGCGAAAAACACGGCTACCGCAATAGCCAAGTCACGGTGCTCGCGCCCACCGGCACCATCGGCTTCATGATGGACTGCGACACTACCGGCATCGAGCCTGACCTCGCTTTGGTGAAGTACAAGAAGCTGGTCGGCGGCGGCATGATCAAGATCGTCAACAACACCGTGCCCACCGCGCTCTTCAAACTCGGCTACACCCACGAGCAGGCCGACGCCATCGTCAGCTACATCGACGCGACCGGCACCATCGAAGGTGCTCCGCACGTGAAAGACGACCACCTCGCCGTCTTCGATTGCTCCTTCAAACCTTCCAAGGGAACCCGGTCCATCGCCTACATGGGCCACCTGCGCATGATGGCCGCGACTCAGCCCTTCATCTCGGGCGCGATTTCAAAGACCGTCAATCTCCCGAACAACGCTTCCGTGGAAGACATCATGGAAGCCTACCTCCAGGCCTGGAAGCTTGGCCTCAAGGCGGTAGCCGTCTATCGCGACGGCTGCAAACAATCGCAGCCGCTATCGGCCGCAGGGTCGGCGACCGCGCTGTCGAAGAAAGAAGACGCCGGGCGAGCGGTTGCTTCGCAGGAAGAAGAGAACCTGAACGCGCCTCCGCGAGCCGTTCGTCACAAACTCCAGGAAGAGCGCGCCTCGATCACGCACAAGTTTAACGTGGGTGGCCATGAAGGCTACATCACCGTCGGCCTCTATCCCGATGGCGAGCCCGGTGAGCTCTTCATCACCATGGCGAAGGAAGGCTCGACGGTCAGCGGCCTGATGGACAGCTTCGCTCTCGCCGTGTCGATCGCATTGCAACACGGCGTGCCACTGAAGTTGTTCTGCGAGAAATTCGCGCACACGCGTTTCGAACCCAGTGGCTGGACGAACAATCCGGAAATCGGCTTCGCCAAGTCGATCATGGATTACATCTTCCGCTGGCTGCAACTGCGCTTCCTGACCGGCCAGCAGCAGATGCTGTTCGAGAACCTGCGCCTGAAGGCGGGAGGCGCACCGCACCCGGCTCCCGCAGCGGACAGCGTAGGAGATCTGCACGGGTCGGCAGAAACAGGCGGCCGGAATCCCGAGCCGCGCCCCGGCTCCGTTCACGCCGCCGACGCACTCTCCGCCATCGTCGACTTGGGAGATGCCCCAAGCTGCCACTATTGCGGCGCCATCATGACGCGCAACGGATCGTGCTACCGCTGCATGTCGTGTGGCTCGACCAGCGGGTGCAGCTAGAGGGGCGAGCACATCGTTTATTCATCAGTAACAAGAGCCTCGCTGCCACTAGGGTAGCGAGGCTTTCGTCTCACAAGCTGCTACTTCCTTACTGCGTTACAAGGTATCCGGAGATCGCGCAACCGCCGTTCCCCTGATTCGCGGTGCTTGGCCCAACCTGCATACTCACACCAATTCCCGTGCTACCGAACGCTGCAGCAGCGGCATACATCTTGATCGGGGTCGTGATTCCATAGTAGTCGAGACTGCCGTTTGAGGCGGCTTTGGTGAGCAATAGCCTATGATTCAGGCTAATGGGGGCTCCGCCGCCAATCGGAGGCCCGCCCATGTTCAGCACAATCGGCACCACCTGGGAACCCGTTGCCACTCCAACCGCACACGTGATGGTTTCGATCACGAGCGTGTGCCCGGCCGGAACTGTGGCGAGCGTGCAGTTCAAGATTCCGTTGCCGTCGAAAGCCGCGTCGCATTCGGAACTGGCGGCATTTCTCGCCGCATAGCCTTCCTCGACAAATACAGGCGAGGTCGAACTAGTGGCGAGGTTCACATTAGGGGTTCCGCTCAACTGCACGGCTGGAAGACTGTTGACGTTTACGGTCGGTGTTCCGTTAATGTTGGCATTTACCGTTCCCGTCACGGGCAGCGGCGTGTTCACTACAGCCACCGGAATGGCGGGCGTGGGCGGCGCGGCGGCAATCGGCACCAGGCTTGGACTGGCACCGACTGTGCCCGCCGTAATGACTACAGCGGCTGCGGCCAGAACTAACAGGCCGAGCGCGAGCGAGATACTCTTCTTCAGCGGATACATAGTTTTTCCTCCGTCAAGTTTTGTGACGACTGAACTAGCTGCGCGATGGCGAGCGCCCATCGAACTCTCCGCGGACAATTCAGCGGTGCTCGCGTCGCGTTTCCGCAAAGCGCACGACCGACGTCGTCTTTCAGAGGGGAAGTCTTTTCAGGTCCGCTTATCTACTAATGCGAAAAGCGCGGTGCTTTTCCCTCACACCCACGGCAAAAAGCGTATGATCCTTCCGCCGTTCAACTTTGCTTAGGGAGCAAATCGAAATATGAAGAGAGTGTGCGGATTTTTGATGCTGTTGGTTGTGCTGGCTCCGGCGGTGTTTGCGCAGGAGCACTACACCGAAGGCCCCGTGTGGCGGATCCAGTTGATCCGCGTGAAGCCCACCAAAATGGACGCCTACCTCACTAGCCTGCGCCAGTCGACCAAGCCCTTCATCGAGGAACAAAAGAAGCAGGGCATGATCACGGATTACAAAGTGTTCCTGAAACAGACGAAGAACAGCCCGGAAGACTGGGATATCTGCGTAGCGATCCAGTACAAAAATTGGGCTGCACTCGACGGTGCGGCCGCGAAAGGCGAAGCCGTGCGCGACAAGATTCTAGGCGGCAAGGCGCAAGCCCTCGACCTCAACGACAAGCGAGCAGAAATTCGAGAGATCATCAGTTCGGAATTGCTGCAGGAGATTGTTCTGAAGTGAACAGGGGGTTCTGCTGGGGCCCGCGCCCTTGCGTACCATTAGCGGACAGCCGAGCCTTCGCCTAGAGGGTGCCCCGTTCAAGCTCCGCTTGGGCGGGGGGCCGAATCGTCAAACACACGGTGAGATTTCAGGGGCTGAGAACGCCAGACTGGCAAGAGTAAGGGCGCCGCGCGGCGCCCCGATGTATTGCCCCCTGGACAAAAACTCTACTGCGGGGCTGTCTTGTCTTCGACTTTCTTCGCCGCTTTGTGGGTACCCTTCTTCACCTTGTGCCCAGCTTTCTTAGCCGTCTTCTTGGTGGCGTGGCCCGTATCTTTCGCGGCTTGCTTGGTTTCGTGGCCCGCATCCTGCATATCTTGCTTTGCGCCGTCCTGTGCGAACGAAACTCCAAACAGCAGCACAAGCGACAGCCCGACCCATGCGATGAAACGTTTCACTTTGATCTCCTGAGATTTGAACTGGGATGGACGAGAGTGAGTGTAGGGAAGCGCTCCCAACTACAACATCGGGTGAACACCGCAAAAAGGGACCGGCAACTCAGAATTCTTGGGGGAGACACGACTCTAAAGCAAGGAAATCCCAAAACCCGAGCGTCTACGCTCCCATTACCCTCAACTCGGGGCTGAAGTTCAATTTGGCTTCGGTCGCCTTCTGCACATCCTCGGCCGTCAGACCCGGAGCCACCTCCGCCAGAAGCAAACCCGCGGGCGTGACCTCGATACAAGCCATCTCGGTCACGATCGTATTCACCACACCGACACCAGTCAGAGGAAGGGTGCACTTCTTCAGTATCTTTGGCTGGCCATCGCGAGTGGTATGTTCCATCGCGACCACCACACGCTTCGCTCCCGCCACCAGGTCCATCGCGCCGCCCATGCCCTTCACCATCTTTCCAGGGATCATCCAGTTTGCGAGGTTGCCGCATTCGTCGACTTCCATTGCGCCCAGCACGCTCAGGTCGATGTGCCCGCCGCGAATCATCCCGAACGAATCGGCGCTTGAGAAGTAGGCCGTCCCTGGCTGTTCGCTCACCGTCTCCTTGCCCGCATTGATGAGGTCGGCATCTTCCTGCCCTTCAAGAGGGAAGGGCCCGATGCCGAGCATGCCGTTCTCGCTTTGCAATACGACGTGCATCCCAGGCGGAACGCAATTCGCAACCAGCGTAGGAAGGCCAATCCCAAGATTCACGTAAAATCCATCACGCAGTTCGCGGGCAATGCGTTTCACAATGCGATCGCGCTTCTCTGTGTCCTTGGGAGCTCTTGTGGGAGCAGTCGCTGGTCGTTGGTCGTTGGTCGTTGACATGTATCTCTCGACGCTTGCTCGTTTTCAAATTGCCGTGTGCGGTCGCTGACGACTGGTGACTGACGACTAGCGACTACCCTGCCTTCCGCACCGTCCGCCGCTCGATACGTTTCTCATACACCGCGCCCTGGAAAATGCGATTCACAAATACGCTGGGCGTGTGCACCGTGTCCGGGTCGAGTTCCCCGACATCCACCAGGTGCTCGACTTCCGCGATCGTGATCTTGGCAGCGGTTGCCATCATCGGATTGAAATTTCTCGCGGTCTTCCGATAAATGAGATTCCCCCAGCGATCGCCTTTCCAGGCTTTGACGAACGCGAAATCTGCTTTCAGGGCGCGCTCCATCACGTATGTACGACCGTCAAACTCGCGTGTCTCTTTGCCCTCAGCGACAATTGTGCCCACGCCGGTTGGTGTGAAGAATGCCGGAATGCCGGCGCCGGCCGCGCGAATCCGCTCTGAGAATGTTCCCTGCGGCACCAGGTCAAGCTGCACGGTCCCCTTCAACACCATCTCTTCCAGGAGTTTGTTCTCGCCGACGTAGGTTCCAATGTGCCGCCGGATCTGTCCGTTGGATAGCAGCAAGCCAACGCCGAATCCATCGACGCCTGCATTGTTGCTGATAGTCGTGAGATTCTGGACGCCCTTGTGCGCGAGGGCGCGGATCAGGTTCTCGGGCATCCCGCACAAACCAAATCCGCCCACCATGATGGTGGCGCCGTCGAAGACGTCCTGAATGGCCTCCTCGGCGCTGGCAACGACTTTATTCATAGATAGAACGATTGTAGATCACGGCGACACGAAAGTTCCGTGTGGCCCTACGTTCGGCCCTTTTCGATTCGCCGCGCTGACATCGGTTTCGGCGGTTTCTCCTTCCGCAGCTGATGGGCCCGCTCGAATTCGGCCGAGAGCTCGCGCGAGTCGAGATTCTCACGAATGTGTGCAAGCCGTTGTTCCAATTTGTGCAGGGCATCCCCAATATTTTTCTTGTTGGTGATCGCAACGTCACGCCACATGGAATAGGGACTCGACGAAATGCGTGTCATCTCGCGCAACGCGCGTCCGCCTGCCTCCAGCAGCGGCGCCGGCCCGAATTCATCCACTAGCGAGGCAGCAAGCGCCGTCGCAATCATTTGCGGCAGATGGCTGATCCAGGCGCAAAGCTGATCGTGTTCCTGCGCTGACAGATTTGCAATGCGTGCGCCGATTTTTTCCACCCATTCGAGAAACTCGCCGCTCAGGCCGCTGTAGACATCCTGCCCGGGGAAGCGGTGCGACGAACCATGCTGCGCCTTGAAACAGATCTGCATCGGCAAATTCCACGCCCGACTGCTCTTTTCCAGCCATCGGATGGCCTGCAAGAAATCGCTGTGCGGCAGCCTTCCCGAAGACTTTCTGGGCGCGGTTGGCGACTTCCCCCTTCGTGCTGCCGACGTCGGTCAACAAGGTTTTTGCGGGGAGCGCTGGCCCCAGTCGCTCGATCAGATCAATGATGCTCACCACCGGCGTGGCCAGCACCACGATCCCGCTGCCGCGAATCGCGTCGGCTGGATTGGTCGCACCCGTATCGATGGCTCCAACTTCCTGCGCTCGCTCCAGCACCGGTGCACGATCGCATCCAACTATGCGTCCGGCATACTTCCGCTTCTTCAGCGCCAGCGCCAGCGATCCGCCGATCAGCCCCGTCCCGATGATTGTGATCTGCCGAATGGACAAGAGAATCGAGTGATTGGGAAATTGTTAAATTTAGAAATTGAGCAATTGCAACCATCCGCCTGCAGAAGCGATCACTACCTGTGACCTGTGACCTGACTACCTCACGCTCCTCCCGACCGCGGGCGCAATCAAGCGCAGCTCCCTCATCAAGGTGATGAACTGTGCCGGAAACAACGACTGCGCGCCATCGGAAAAAGCCTTGTCCGGATTGCTGTGGACTTCAATCAGCAACGCGTCGGCTCCAGCCGCCACCGAAGCCCGCGCCATCGGCGGCACCTTGTCGCGACGCCCCGTCCCGTGCGAAGGATCGGCCGTCATCGGCAGATGTGACAACTTGTGCACGATCGGAATCGCCGAGATATCCATGGTGTTGCGCGTGTAGGTTTCGAATGTGCGAATTCCGCGCTCGCACAGGATCACTTCGTAATTGCCGCCCGCCATGATGTATTCCGCCGAGAGCAGCAATTCCTCGATAGTCGCCGCGATTCCGCGCTTCAAAAGCACCGGCTTACGGACCTTGCCCAGTTCGCGCAGCAGATTGAAATTCTGCATGTTGCGCGCGCCGACCTGGAAGATGTCGACGTAGGGCAGCATCAGCGGAATCTGCGAGATCTCCATGACTTCGCTGATCACCAGCAACCCATGCTTGTCGCCGGCCTCGCGCAGAATTTTCAATCCGTCTTCGCCCATCCCTTGGAACGAATAGGGCGATGATCGCGGCTTGAATGCGCCGCCGCGCAGAACGCGGGCACCCGCGTCGGCGACTTGCTGGGCCACCAGAAAAATCTGTTCGCGCGACTCCACCGAGCACGGTCCCGCCATCACGATCACTTCCTTGCCGCCGATCTCCACCCCGTTCGGCAGTTTCACGATCGTGCCTTCGGGCCGAAACGATCGCCCCGCCAACTTGTAGGGCGAAGAGATCCGGTGTACCTCCTGCACACCGGGCAGCACCTCAAAGATGGCAATATCCACTTCCGGCCGCGCACCAACTGCGCCCAGCACAGTCTGGCGTGCACCAGTAGACCGGTGAACCTCGAAGCCCAGCGTCACAAGGTGATCAATCACCGCCTGGATCTGGTCTTCCGTCGCTAAATCCTGCATCGCAACAATCATAGAAAGCAGCTCTTGGCTGTTAGCTCCTGGCTTCTAGCTCTCGACATTCGATACCTTGAACTTTGAACTCACTTCTGTTTCGAGCTATCCGGCTCCACGATCTCTTCCTTCTGCACATTGCGCATCACGTCCATGATGCGCTCATAAATCTGGATCAAATGACGATGCTGCAACGGTCCGCGATTTGCTTGCTGCACCTGTGCCAGTACGCTGCGCTCGCGGTCCGGCTCGTAAATCGGCATCTCCGCTTGCCGCTTGAGGCGTCCGATCTCTTGCGCGGCCTGCGCGCGCCGGTTCAGGATCTCCACCAGTTGCTGATCGATCTCGTCGATTTTCTTACGCCAGTCCGCGATATCCATTTGATCGTCAGTCACCAGTCGTCAGTCGTCGGCAAATCTGTACGCACGCTGCCGAGCATCCGACCATCAAAGCATTTGTCGGGATAAGGCCAGGTGCTAGCCGCTACTGGCTACCAACTGCTTCACAAATTCTGCCACACTCCGTGCTTCTTGCCCGGGATTCCGCTCGACAAGTTCGACAATCGCGCTGCCGACCACCGCCCCATCCGCGTACTTTCCCACCGCCGCAAACTGTTCCGATGTCGAGATTCCGAAGCCAACCGCAATCGGCAGCTTCGTATGCTTCCGCAAGCGCCGCACCAGAGACTGCGCGTCCTCCGACATTTGCTTTCGTGCACCGGTTACTCCCGTGCGCGATACCGCATATACGAATCCGCTCGAGGCTTGCGCGATTCGCTTCAGCCGGTCGTCGGTCGAGGTGGGCGCAGCCAGAAAGATGGACGCAAGATCATTCTTGCGCATCTCGGCAAGATAAGGCCCGGCTTCCTCCACAGGTAGGTCGGTCACTAGCACGCCGTCCACGCCTGCCAAGCGAGCAATTTTGCAGAATTTCTCCAGTCCCATGCGCAGGATGGGATTCAGGTAGGTAAAGATGATCAAGCCCACCGATTGCGACTGCTCGCGAATCTCAGCCGCAAGCTTCAGCACTTGGTCAAGGGAGGTGCCGTGCTTCAGCGCTCGCTCGCTCGCCCGCTGTATAACCGGCCCGTCAGCGACCGGATCGCTGAACGGCACGCCCAGTTCGATGATCGCGGCCCCGGCCCGAATCGCCTCGAGCACGATTTCGCGAGTGGTCGCCAGATCGGGATCGCCCGACGTTACGTAAGCCACGAGCGCTGGCTTGTTGACGAAGTGAAAGGGCATCGAAGGAATTTGTAATTGAGTAATTTGTAATGGAAAAGCGTTGCCGCTTCTTTGTTACGAGTCCAACTTTAAATTCTCTCGCATAATCCCAATATCTTTGTCACCGCGGCCTGAAATATTCACGAGCAGGATTTCCGACTTCTTCATCTTGGGGGCGCGCTTGATGGCTTCGGCCACCGCGTGCGCCGACTCCAGGGCCGGAATGATTCCTTCCGTGCGCGCCAGCACCGTGGTTGCCTCGAGTGCTTCTTTGTCCGAAGCCGGAACGTACTCGGCGCGTCCCATGTCTTTCAACCAGGCGTGCTCCGGCCCAATCGAGGGATAGTCGAGCCCCGCCGAAACCGAATGGGTCGTTGCAATCTGCCCGCTCCCATCCTGCAGCACGTAAGAATAGGTTCCTTGCAAAACGCCGGGAGCGCCGCCGCGAAAACGCGCTGCGTGATCTCCCAGTTGCGCACCGCGACCGCCGGCCTCCACTCCGATCAGTTGCACTTTCTTGTCCTTGATGAAGTCGTAGAAGATGCCGATGGAGTTCGATCCGCCGCCAACACACGCGACGATGGCCGTCGGCAGCTTGCCCTCGGCCTTCAGAATCTGCGCCCGCGCCTCGCGGCCGATCACGCGATGAAAATCACGCACCATGGTCGGGTAGGGATGAGCCCCCAGCACGCTTCCCAGCAGGTAGTGCGTCGTGCGCACGTTGGTCACCCAGTCGCGCATCGCTTCATTGATCGCGTCCTTCAAAGTTCGCGAGCCGGACGACACGCCCCGCACCTCGGCACCGAGCAGGCGCATGCGAAACACGTTCAATTCCTGCCGCCGCATGTCCTCGGTGCCCATGTAGACGACGCACTCGAACCCCATCAAAGCGCACACGGTCGCTGTCGCGACCCCATGCTGTCCCGCGCCCGTCTCGGCAATCACGCGATGTTTGCCCATCCGCTGCACCAGCAGCGCCTGCCCAATACAGTTATTAATCTTGTGCGCGCCGGTGTGCAGCAGGTCTTCGCGCTTCAGGTAGATCTTGGGTCCGCCTAATTTCTCCGTGAGGCGTTTCGCGAAAAATAGCGGTGTGGGACGCCCGGCAAATGTGCGCAAGAGCAGATCAAGACGCTTCTGGAATTTCGGATCACGTTTCGCCTTGTCGTAAACCCACTCCAGTTCCTCGAGCGCCGCCATCAAAGTCTCCGGCACATACCGCCCACCATACACGCCAAATCGCCCAGCCTGCGCGCCGTTCGTCGCCTTCGATCGCTTCTCCGAAGCGCCGAAGCCTTTCTTCGATCCGACATGTACCTTTGCGGTTGCCATCTTTGCCACGGATCTCCTAAGCAGTTCTGTTCGTGCCGCGCACGGCCTGAATGAAAGCGTTGACTTTCGCGGGATCTTTCTTCCCCGGCCGTGCCTCAACTCCCGACGAAACGTCCACGCCGAACGGTTGCAGCAGACGAATGGCTTCGGCAACGTTCAACGCAGTCAGCCCTCCAGCCACAATGACAGGAATCTTCAGGCTGATCACCTGCACCATCGCTCGAGTCCCGCGCCAGTCAAAGGTCGTGCCCGTTCCTCCCATATTGCCGTTCGACTGCGAGTCAAACAGCAGCGCGAAGACTTTGTCGTGCGCCCCCTCGCTGATCAAGACTCCGCGATCCTTCAGCGAATCCCCGGGAATCACGGGAATCATCTTGCGCACGCCCAAGCTCTGCTCGACCGGAAGTTTTTCACCCCACACTCGTTCCAGGAGTCGCTTTCCGTGCAACTGGACAGTGGTCAGGCCCGTCTGCAAAACGATTTCGCGAACTTGCTCTGGCTCATGATCGACAAAAACGCCCACTTTCTCGATGTCGTCCGGCAGTTCGCGAATAATCTCACGCGCTGTGCCAACCTCCGCCTTCCGCGGACTCTTTTCGTAGAACACAAACCCAAGAGCATCCGCGCCGGCTTCCACCGCGTGCCGCGCGTCTTCCAGATTCGTAATTCCGCAAATCTTGACCCAGGTCATAACAGCCGGCTACCCGCTCGGCACGGTCGCCGCACCCAGCAGTCTCCGCAGCGCGCTTCCTGGAAACGCGGCCTTCATCAGCGTCTCTCCGATAAGAAAAGCTTCGTATCCGGCGGCCCGCAATTCCGCAATTTCGCTCGGCGATCCGATCCCGCTCTCTGCCACAGCCAGGATCCCCGACGGAAACTTCTTTGCCAGACGGTGTGCTGTACTTAGATCGACCTGGAACGTCCGCAGATTCCGGGAATTCACGCCGATCAGCGTGCAGCCCGCATCCAACGCCCGCTGCAGCTCTTCTTCATCGTGGGCCTCGCACAAAACATCCAGCTGCTGGGCCCGGGCGCGCGCCGCCAGACCCTCGAGATCCGGCTGTTCCAAAGCCGCGACGATCAAAAGCACCGCGTCTGCGCAATGAGCCCGCGCCTCGATGATCTGCAGTTCATCGACAATAAAATCCTTCCGCAGGCAGGGAAGTCCCGATGCTTCAGACGCAATACGCAGATTGTCGAGTGACCCTTGAAAAAACTCGGGCTCGGTCAGCACCGAGAGAGCGGCCGCCCCACCTTCCGCCAGCTCTCGCGCTAGCCCCTCGGGATCAAAGGACGCACGAATCAGGCCCTTGGAAGGCGACGCCTTCTTCAACTCGGCAATCACCGCAACCCCCTTGGCCGCCACTTCCGCCAGTCCCCGGCGAAACCCGCGAGGCAGGTGATCGGCCGCCCTGCGCTCCAAGGCGCGCATGTCGGCCGCCCGCCGTTTCAGCGCCAGCCGGCTCCGAGTCGCGGCGACAATCTGATCGAGCTTGGAGGCCATAGGAGAAACCTCGATTATACGGGACGATCCGCGGTCTATCTCCCCCGGCCCCCCTCCCGGATGTAGCGCCCGCCCCAAAACAAAGTTGCAGACGTGCAGATTTCATCTATGATGCCCGTCGTTCGAAAACTTGTGCCGGGAGGCAAATCATGCAAGATCAACCGCGCGACAAGAAGTCCGTTGGCAGGCGGCAGTTTCTTCAGACAGGAATCTCCGCAGTCGTTGCCGGAATGGCGACGCCAACTTTGCTTAACGTTGCAACTGCGCCATCGCTCAACGCGCAAAGTGACTTGAGCCCCGACGCCGCTTTGCATGAACTTCTCGCCGGCAACGAACGATTCGCCGCCAACCGATTGACCTCCGTCGAGCACGATCTCACGATCCTGAAGGAAAAGAGCCTCGACAAGCAGGAGCCGTTCGCGGCAGTCCTGGCCTGCGCCGACTCCCGGCTTCCCGTTGAACTTATCTTCGATGAGACCATCGGACACATCTTTGTCACACGCGTCGCGGGCAACATGATCACGCCGGAGATTATCGCCAGCCTCGAGTACGGTGTGGCGGTGCTTGGAGTCAAAGTGATGCTGGTCCTCGGACACAGCAATTGTGGTGCAGTCAAAGCTGCCATGAAAGCGGATGCCGTCCCCGGACAGATCAGCGTCCTTTACCAGCATCTGCAACCAGCGGTCGAGAAATCAGGTGGCGACTTCACCAAAGCCATCGCGGCAAATGCCCAGATCCAGGCCGAACTGTTGGGCTCTTCGTCGACAGTCATGCGGAAAGCCGTGAAGGAAGGGACGCTCAAGATCGCGTCAGCCGTATACGATCTAGCCACGGGTAAAGTGGCCGTGCAGTAAATTGAGGAACGAGATTCCGGTTGCCAGGCCGGGGCCGGTCGCTCACAACCTCGTCGTTCAGACGTATGGGGATGGCTCGAACTTTGCTATAGTCAGGGAATCTGGTGGGGGTGATTTATGAAACGTCCGGCCCTCCTGCTCGTTGCCTGCGCTTTCCTCTCGCTCAACCTTTTCGCTCAGAATTCAGAAGAAGGTGTGCACGCGCCGGACGGCGGCACGATCGAGCAGTTCAACAGCATCCTCCTTCCGCCCGTACCGCACGCCCCGTTCACCAGCAATGTGACGGCCGAGTGGACCAAGGTTCTCGAAGACGGCAGCACCCTCACGGTCCAGAATCATCGTCTGGTCGTGCGCGATGGCGCAGGCCGCATCTACCAGGAGCGCCGTCGCCTCATCCCGAGAGATTCTCAAGCTGAGCCCGATCTCGAGCGTATCGAAATCAGCGATCCCTCCACGCACAAAAAATACTTCTGCCGCCCGGCCGCGCACGTTTGCAATCTGAACGATTACAGCGGGCCGGAGCCAGCCGCGGCGCAGCCCGTCGGCGTCGGGGAGGACATGTACGGAACCCTGACCCGCGAAGACCTCGGCAAGACTTCCGTGAACGGCGTCGAGGCCATCGGTACGCGTGAGACGCGGACGCTCAATCCGGGCGCTATCGGCAACGACCGCGTGATTTCCATCGTTAAGGAGATCTGGTACTCCCCGCAGCTCGGCATCAACGTTTCCGTGAAACGCGTGGACCCGCGCCACGGCACACAGATCATCCATGTCACTGACATCTCGCAGGGTGAGCCTGATCCGAAACTGTTTGCGGTGCCGCCCGGATACACTGTCGTCGACCGCCGCGAGAAGGGCGACCATGTGCAAGCGGCGCCCAAATCTCAAGCGAAGAACTGAGAGATATTCCTGGGAGCGTTGAGAGGATCAACGCACATCGAATGTCAGGGACGGGTTACTTCGACGCGGGCTTCGCGCGCAACCTCAAAGGATATCCGTCATCTCCAGGCAGCAGCCCGTTGACCCGCACGACCTTCACCGAATCATCCACGTCCGAAGCCCGCAAATATCCCAAGGCTCCCGGTGTATTCACCACAAATTTCTTGACGTCAGCAGGGTCCTGCATCGTGAGAGGAAGGTTGACTCCCTCGCCTTTGAACGACTGGTATAGGTAATAGTGTTCCAGTTCGTGCCGGTCGATCTTGTAGATCACACGCTGCACGGTCTTATACTCTTGCGTGTTGCGTCGCATCGCCGCGAGCGTGATGCGATGTTTGTGCGACCACGACTTCCGCTCCCCAAAAAACATGGAGCGCAGTTCCGGCAGCGTGACATCATTCACTGGATTACTGCGATTGACCACAATCGCCAACCCTTCCCATGGAATTCTGGCTTGTGTCGTGGGCGGAGATCGTCGCAGGGCACCGTTGTCCGCCATCACGGACGATACCGCCACCGCAACAAGAAGAATGAATACCCCTGCCGCCTTCATGCATTCTCCGGACACAAATAGGAACTCAGTTGAAGGGGAGGGGTTTAGGTAACGAGACTGATAGTGTAACCCAGCGAAACCCGCTGCGCCCGGGCTTTTCTACGCATTCTATGGCACGGAATGGGTATATCTAACGGAAGTTCTCAACCAGCATGATCTGCGCCTGCTCCCATCCCGGCTGATCGAAGACTACCCGTTCGGCGTCCTTCGACGCTCCCAGCCAGAACGGAACTGTGTCGAGCTCTCCCAGAACGTTGACCTTCCGCTTGCCCACGTCGTAAAGCGAGAGAACCGGCCTGCCCATGCCCGACGGCCCAGCGAACATGATGCCGTCGTCCGTCACCGCCCAACTGGCCCAGGTGGCCGGGCGCAACATTGGTGACACCAAATGCTCGGTTCCGCCATCTACCGGGACCTGCCAGATCTCCGGATTCGCATACGCCGTCTTTGCGTAATAGATAAATTTTCCGTCCGCGGATGCAAACGGCGCGTGTCCGCCCAGAGTCGTCACTTGCGAAGGTGTACCTCCATCTGCGGGAACCTTCCACACCTGCCATCCGCCCGTGCGTGACGACACGAAATAAACCCACTTCCCATCCGGCGACCAACTCGGGCAGATGTTCTCTCTCGTGTCGCCCACCAGCAATTTCGGAACGCCTTCTTGCAGCGTGACCGTGTATATGTAGACCCCGTTTTTCGTGCGTGCATCGAAAGCGATCGACTGCCCGTCGGGCGACCAGCGCGGCGTCCCTGCGCTGCCGATCGCACTCAGCTGCAGCGGATTCCTTCCGTCCTGATCGCTCACCCAGATTTCCATCGTGCCGGAGCGGTCAGACATATACGCGATCTTCACTCCGTCGGGAGACAGTTGTGGTCCGGGTCCCTGATCCGTCTCACTGGTCGATGGAATCAGGATGTGTTTCTGTTTCTCCACCAGATTCATTTCCCACACGTTCAGGCTGCGTGTGACTCTCTGGTAGGCGAGCTTGTATCCCTTGCGCGATACAGCCGGGTACCAGCCGCTGTCGTTGATTGCCATCGGAGCTTCGTCCGTGAGTGACACCCTCCATAACGCCGGGTGGCTGTTGCGGTCCGAAGCAAAAATCACTGACTGCCCGTCGAACGACCACTGCGGCGGCCCCAAAATTCTCGCCGGCTCCGAAGCCACTCGCGCCACGCTCCCCCCATAAACGGGAATCGTCATGATTTCTTCGGAGAATCCCGTGTCCCGGCTGCGCACGAACAGCACGCGCTTGCCGTCAGGCGAGAACGAAGGCCCCCAGTCTTCTGCCAACGGCGGAGGCTCGGTCAAGCGGTGCGCACTCGCATCCGTTGGGTTCAGCAGGAGGATGCCTGCTCCCCCGGAGAATGCCAATGTCTTGCCGTCCGGGGACCACGCCACTTCGCCGCGTCTCGGCGTGATGCCGCTCGTGTTCAGCTTCTTCTCGGCGCCGACCTTCCATGCGCCGTCTGGCGTCTGCGCGAGCAGCACCGTATAAATCTGGAATTCATTTTGCGTGAAACGCGAGAAGGCAAGCGTCTGGCCGTCCGGCGACCACGCCGGGCAACAGTCCCCGGCATTCTTTGTGACCTGCACCATCTGGTCGCTACCGACCGCTTTCACGAATACTCCACCTTCCTGTGGCTTGCTCCCCTCCACACGAAAAGCAATGTAGTTTCCGTCCGGCGAAAAGGACGGCTCGCTGGTCTCCGCGCTCACGGTCGTCAGCGGGCGAATATGTTGTCCAGCTGTGTATCGGTCCCGAGCTCCGGCGATGGTAGACACCTGGTTGAATAGCCAGATTGCAGCATGAAAGAACACGAAGGCGGCGACCACGATGGCGGCCGCAAAATACCAGCGCCGCCGGCTTTTTGGGACCGCTTGTTCTTCCTGTTCTTCAACACCTGCGAATGTCGGTATCTCGAAGCAAGGTGGCTCTTCCACCCGAACTGAAGTTTCCGGTTGTGGAACAGGTTCGGACGCTACAGTCGCCGGGACATTCGATGAACGCGTTACCGCTGCCATGAAGCGGTACCCGCGCCGAGGCAGAGTCTCCACATACCGCGGGTTGTCCGCCGAGTCGCTCAGCGCCTCGCGCAGTTTGTTAACCGCCGCGTTCAGCCCATGATTGAAATCAACAAACGTATCCCCGGGCCACAGGCGCTCGCGCAAGGCGTCGCGCGTGACCAGCTCGCCCGGCTTGCTCAGCAGGATCGCCAACACCTCAAAAGGCTGTCCCACCAGCTTGATCCGGGTTCCGAATTTCCACAGCTCATGGGTATGCAGATCGGCCTCAAACGGACCAAACTGAACCCGATCTGATCCATTGCTGCCCATCTTTAAGCGACTCGCCAGTCTCCAGAAGATGTCATTTGCTACGCGTCATCGGAGGTTTTTATCGCAAAGTCCACGGCTGGATGACACGTATGGTAGCTCATTCTCGCCCGATTTTGTTCGTAAGCTCTCCTTGGAACCCGTCATAAACCCAACCAAATCAGAGCCTTACCAGATGACCTCCTGAAAAACCCGCAAAGTATGAGCTTTTAACCTCCAAGTGATCGATCCTGCATTGAAGTAGAACGCCACCACGCTCAGGATTTGCGCTCAAGGGAGCCAATGGACGCAAAACAAAGTCCGGGCTAATGGAGGGATGTCATGGGAAGAATCGAAACCAGAGGGCGAATTGCGGTGGTTATGAGCGTGACGGTCCTGCTGACTTGCGCCGCTTGGGCACAAGACTCAGCCAAAGAACAATGCAGCATGGCGGTCGTTACCCGCATGGTCGGAAGCCAACAGAAAGTCTGCGACACTAACGTCGTACAGGAAATGGCCCGGCGCGGCCACGCCTTCGAGCAAAACCAACTCGGCCTGGCCTCGATCCTGGCAATCGGTCCGGACTTCCATGAGAAGGACGCCGTTAAATGGTTCGAGCAAGCCGCCCAGCGCGGATACGCCCCGGCCCAAGTTAACCTCGCCGTGATGTACATCAACGGATGGGGAACCCGCACAAACTACGGGATGGCCCTGCGCTGGCTGCACGCGGCCGCCGATCAGAAGTTCGCGCGCGCTTATTACAACCTCGGGATCCTCTCCCTGCAGGGTCAGGGAGTTCGCCAGGACAACGGCGAAGCCTTCACTTGGTTCGAGAAGGGCGCCGAGGCTGGAGACTCTGACGCGCAAACCAATCTCGGCTACATGTACGACAAGGGTCTCGGATGCGAACGCAACCTGAAGACCGCCGCAAGCTGGTACCGCAAGGCTGCCGAGGCGGGCAATCCGCTCGGTGAGAACAATCTCGCGGATCTCCTTCTACGTGGAGAAGGGGGCCAGCAGAACAGCACAGAAGCTTTCCAGTGGTTCCAGAAAGCGGCTGCCCAGGGACACACCGGCGCCCGCATCAAGCTCGCGTACATGTATGCGGAAGGCATGGGAACCTCCAAAGACCCCGAGTCCGCCTATGCGTGGCTGACGTCGGCCTCTCTAGCGGGCGACCAGCGCGGACGCGACATGTTGCCGAAACTCGAAGCGCAACTCACCCCGCAACAACTGGCCCAGGCGCGCCAGCAGGCCCACAACCTGTCCGCGACGCCGGCAAAACTTCTCTCCGCGAAAGCCTTTGCTCAATAGCGATGTGAGTGGGAGGGACAGGGACGCATCACCCGCCCTCCCATTCAGAGGACTTCAGGTGCCCTACGCGAAACTCTTGTGAACGATCGCCCCGTTGCAAGAGACAATGTTGGGCTATCCTAGAGAATATGGATCACCTCGAGGTTCTTCGAGAAACGGTTGCGCGTCTCCGGTCCGAGATCGCTGAAATCCGAACTTTGAACGAGCAGTTTCGTCTGCAAGGCGGCAAGGGAGCGGAAGAAGAAGCCGCCGACAGACGACGGCAAGAACGTCTACTGGAAATCCAAAAGGAACTCTCTCAACTAGCCGGACTTGGACGCAAAGTTCTTTCCGTCGAAGAGATGAAAGAGAAGCACCGTGCCCGCCTGCACCCCGACAAGCAAACTTCGTAGCCTTGTGTAACAAGCCGCAGGCTTCTCAGGATCGCCAAGCAGGAGCCCGCAGGCGAAATCCTGAGCGCAGCGAAGGACCTGATCTTATTTGGTGCCGAAGAAGGGACTCGAACCCCCACACCCTTGCGGGTACATGGACCTGAACCATGCGCGTCTGCCAATTCCGCCACTTCGGCTTGTGACTTTGCGGACATCGCATTCCCAGTGAACGCGATGCGGGAAGAACAACTTTCTTATTTTACAGACGATAGGTACCCTGTCAAACGCTGGCCCCGTACAATCAGAAGAACAAACCCAAATCGCGGGACGCCCGATCATGACCAACCCTCAGAAAATCCCTGTTGACGTCGCCAATCAACTGCGCGAACTCGTTCACGATCTGAGCAATTCCATCGAAACCATCATGCAAGCGTCGTACCTGCTCGAGCAACTCGAATTGCCGTCGCACGGAAAGAAGTGGGTCGAACTGGTCGCCGAAGCCGCTCAAGGCGCGGCCCAGATCAATCGTCAGCTCCGCGAAGTGCTGCGCGGCCAAAGATAAAAGGCCACCCGCATCGATCGTGAGTGGCCTGTCTTGCTACAAAGTATTTTGCGAAACTATCCCTCCAGTTTCGCAGTCATCGAAATCTTCGCGTTGAGCACCTTCGAAACCGGGCACCCCTTCTCCGCAGCTTCCGCGTACTTCTGAAAAGTCGCGGCATCCGCTCCCGGCACTCGCCCCACAACGTCCAGATGGCTGGCCGTGATTGTCCATCCCGAATCCAGCTTCTCCATGGTCAGTGTGACGTTGGTGTTGATGCTCTCCGGCGTCAGGTTCACGCCGCCCAGCTGCGCCGACAGCGCCATCGAAAAACAAGCAGCATGCGCCGCCGCAATCAGTTCCTCGGGATTCGTCCCCGGCGCATTTTCAAAGCGCGTGGTGAAAGAATAAGGCGTGTTCGACAGAACTCCACCCGGAGCCGAGATGCTCCCCTTGCCGTCTTTCAACCCGCCCTTCCACACAGCACTGGCTTTTCTTTGCATGGTCGTTCCTCATGAATTCTTGAATTGAATGCCGCCTGACATTGTAGATGTTCCTGCCTGAAGATGTCAGTGGAGGGACGAGCAGATGAAGACTAGGCGGGTTGCGTGGTCTGCCTGTCGCCGTTCCGCTTCGGACAGACCTGAAACAGAGGAAACGGCAAAAACCTGTACCGCACCCGCCTGCTCTATCACGAGCCTAGCGACCAACCTGCCCAGCCAGAATCCAGCGAAAACTGTATTCTCGCCGCCCTTGCGCTCTCACCCTCCCAAATTTGTCATGCCCGAGCGAAGTGAGGCGCCAGCCGAACGCAGTCGAGGGACCCCGCGTTGCTCAGCACCCTCACCAGCCGCTAAGGCTTTTCCACCGCGACGCCGAAGGGAAGAGGGGTGTTGAACTTGGAAAGCGGCTCAGTAAAAATCCGAGCAGCTCAAATAGAAATAACACTGCGGGCAGCTTAGCTTGCACCGATGTTCGCGAAGCTGCGCCGAGCAATTTGGACAAACGTGCGAGCAGTGATTGGAAGAAATCTGCGGAGCAGGGCGCGCAGCGCTGGCAGTGCCCCCAACCCTCTCCGCAGTTTCCGTGTTCTTAGGCAGACTTGGGAACATCGCTCGAAATGACCGTCACCTTCTCCGTGACAGCTTTCTCTTCCGCTCGCGTCGATATTGCCGGCAAGTTCGAACTCCAGCAATCGGCCACGATTCTCCACGCGCCCAGCCGTCTCCACACTTTCACGTACTTCCCGCGATCCACCGACGACCCGCCGCTCTCGCGCACCACCGACACCGAGTACTTTCCGGCCTCCATCGCCATGTCGCCCGAGAAATCGACGCGCGATGTTTCCAGGCGCAAATCCTGAAATCCAGCTTCACCAAATTCGCGCAGCTTCCGCTCGATCGATTTTGGTCCCGCAACCGACTCATGATGCGGCGCCATGAATAACCCATCTACCGCAAACAGCCCAGCCACCTGGTCATAGTTGCCGGTGTTGAAATTCATGCTGAAATCTTGACTGAGACCGCGAATCGTCGACTCAACGTCCATCGACGAACCAGATCCCGCAGTGGGACTGGAATAGGGGCGATACATCGTACTTCCTCCTGGGAGAAGGCCAAGCGCACCCATCCGTCGCCTAAACGACCAGCCACTAAAGATGGCGCGCCCACACTTGTGGACGGATTGTAGCGCAAAAATTCGTACGCGACCAACGGAACTTTCTTCACAATTTTTACTTATTTTTGCCACGAAAGGCAGACAACACTCTCAGTCCACCAGCAATCGCCCGCAATATGCAAAAATCTTCCACCTGCCGAAACCACCCATCCCGAGCGGCGTCCGAGGCTCCCTTTATTTATGTCAGGTTGTCATCCCGAGCGGAGTGAGGCGCCAGTCGAACGCAGTCGAAGGACCCGCGTCAGTGGGGACTACCACAGACGTTGTTGAATTTTTCACTACAAAACTAGAGCACTGGCCCGACCATGCCCGCAGCACACTGTCCCACCGAGATGAGGCCATGCATCAAAGCAGTGTTACCCTAGAACCAGCGCATGGCCACGGACCAAAATCTCGACCTTTCCCCACCAGAGGAAATCACCCGCCCCCTCTGGAAGTCGCTGATCCGCAATTTCCGCGACCGCTTCCTCCCCGACAACCTACCCCCGCTCTACCTCACTTCCCGCCCCGTGAATCTGGGCATGCTCCTAGGAGACTTCCTCGTCCTTCCTTGGTACCGCACCGTGTTCACGAATCTGGGCGACGTGATTTCCCCAGAAACCATGCCCCCGCTCCAACTCGAATCGCGTCCGGTGGACGTCGGCGAACTGATCGCCGACACGATGGCCAGACCCTGGTGGAGTTCACTACTTCGGAGCCTTGCCGACGCGGTCGCCCCGGAAAAACTACCGCCCTTGGAAATCACCTGGGAGCCGGCGAACCCGATCACGCCGTCCCAAGCCCTGCTGCTCACCGACTGGTCCAACGTCATCGCCGGTCCAAAGATTTTCTTGCCCGACCGCAAGCCCGAGACCACGCCAACATCCGCAGGCATGAGCATCCCCCAATCACTGCCCATGCCCGACCCTGCGACAGTAGCCTTCGTCTACGACCTCGAGCACGAAATGCTTCGCGACCTGCGCCGCTCCCGCCGCCGCGAGCGTCTCCTCATCGCGCTCTTCGCCGCCGAGGTTCTATTTCTGATAAGCGGATTCTTCTGGCACCACTAAGAACACAACCAGAATCTGGCGCGCTAGACTAATCAGCTCGCGTGTCATCCCGAGCAAGTGAGGCGCAAGCCGAACGCCGCCGAGGGACCCTGTGTTTGCACGAATGGCGGTGCCCCAGGTTCGCGCGTTCTGTGCGCTAACCTGGGCCCACCCATGAACCTGCGAAAATTCCAACTCAAATCAGAACACTCTTTTTTCAAAAGCATCTGTGCCCTCTGTGAGTGAAGATATACTGCGACTAGACCCGCCCCTCCCGACCAGCTATCCTGTCCCGCGCAAAACATAAGGAACCAAGAATGCTCCGAACGGTCACACTCCTACTCCTCCTCGCCTCGATCCCCGCCTTCTCCCAGGACCGCTCCCACGCCCGTTCCATGGTCCTGACCCGCGACGGCATCGTCGCCAGCAGTCACGTGCAGGCTTCTGTCGCCGGCGCGCAAATCCTGGCCAAGGGAGGCTCCGCCGTAGACGCCGCCATCGCGGCCAACGCGGTCCTCGGCGTCACCGAGCCCATGATGAACGGCATCGGCGGCGATCTGTTCGCGATTTACTGGGAAGCAAAAACCGGCAAGCTCTACGGACTCAACTCCAGCGGCTGGGCCCCGCAAGCATTGACCGTCGCCCACATCAAAGCGAAAGACGCGACCCGCATGCCCCAACGAGGCATCGACAGCGTAACCGTCCCGGGCGCCGTCGCCGGATGGAATGCCCTCCACTCTCGCTTCGGCAAACTCGCTTGGAAAGAAGACCTCCAACCCGCGATCCACTATGCGACCAACGGCTACCCTGTCCCCGAACTCATTCACGGTTTCTGGGAAGGCTCCGTCGAAGCCCTCTCCACCGACCCCGAGAGCCGCCGCGTCTACCTCCCCAACGGCAAGCCTCCCGACATCGGCCAGATCTTCACCAATCCCGACCTAGCCAAAGCCCTGCAGGCACTCGCCGATGAAGGCTCCTCCGCATTCTACAAAGGCAAAATCGCCCAAGCCATCCTCAGCACCTCGCGCGAATTGGGAGGCACCATGGCCGCCGACGATCTCGCCGCCTTCTCCCCCGAGTGGGTCGATCCCGTCTCAACCACGTACCGCGGGTGGACGGTCTACGAACTCCCACCCAACGGCCAAGGAATGGCTGCGCTCGAGATGCTCAATCTTATGGAGACCACGCCCGCTTCCGCCGACGGCCCTTCGTCTGTCTCCGAGCTCCACAAAAAAATTGAAGCGATGAAGCTGGCCTACGCCGACCTCTATCGCTACGACGCGGACCCACGCTTCGCTAAGGTACCGGTCAAGGGACTGCTCACGAAGGAATACGCGAAAGAACGCGCAGGTGTCATTGACCCCAACAAGGCCAATTGCAACCCCGCTCCTGGCAAGCCCCCGGCCAGCGAAACCACCTACCTCACCGCGGTCGATCGCGACGGCAACATCGTTTCTCTCATTCAGAGCAACTACGCAGAGTTTGGTTCGGGCATCACCGTGCGCGGTATGGGATTCGCACTCCAGGATCGTGGCGCTCTGTTCTCTCTAGACGCCGATTCGCCCAACGTCCTGGCCCCGCGCAAGCGCCCGTTCCACACCATCATTCCGGCCTTCATGGAAAAAGGGGATCAGCACATCGGCTTCGGCATCATGGGTGGTCCCAACCAGCCGCTCGCGCACGCCCAGTTCGTTTCCAACATCGTTGACTACGGTATGAACATCCAGGCCGCGCTCGAGAACCCCCGTTTCACGGTCACCGATGAGGGCGGATGCACGATTGCGATCGAATCGCGCGTGCCGGCTTCTGTGCGCGACAAGCTGACGTCCATGGGGCACAATTTCCGCGTCGACCGCGAGTACTCCACTCACATGGGCCGAGGCCAAGCCGTGCTCCACGACTCAAAAACAGGAGTCAACTACGGCGCTTCGGATGCAAGAGCCGACGGCTCCGCTGAAATCGAACCGCCACGATAGGAGTTTGTACAAAGGAGGCTATTCGTTGAACTCGGCGAAAGAGAGAGCGGAGCCGGTGGATGTCTGACAACGGGGACAGCTGCCTTCACCGCCCTCCGGCCTGTTCCGCATTCACAAGCCGCCGGTCCAGGAAGCTGCCCCGCCCGCCCCGCAGAGAGACGAGAAACACGGGGCAATGTGCAATGACAAAACTAGAAAGATGCACGAGTATCCCACGACCTCGACACGAGACAATGTCAAGATTTGTCAACAGGACATTACGAAAGTTGCATCGTCTCACGATGTAATGGATTTTTACAAAGCCGCAAACATTCATTGAACGAGTATCTGTTTTGCCAGCACACACGCCAAATACAAACGCCTCCCATCTCAACGCCCCTGCACAGAAACGAACAGTTTTCTGCGACACCGCTAAACGCCAGCGTACGAGGAAGGGAGCGTCTGTCCACTTCATTTGCTCTTGCGGGCTGTGCCTGCCGCGACGCAACAACAACTGGAGACATTCATGCGTACGCTAATGTATTCACTTCTTGCTCTCGCCGCTGTCGCCATCTTCCAAGTCACCAAACCCGCCCCTCAATCAAAGGAGTCTTCCTTGTTCCGCATCTTCAATCCCGACACGTTGGCCAAGCCCACCGCGGGCTACTCGCACATTGCTGAAGTCACCGACGGCAAGCTCGTCTACATCGCCGGACAAGTCGCCATTGATCGTTCCGGCAACCTGGTTGGCAAAGACGACTTCCGCGCCCAGGTTCAACAAGTCTTCGAAAATCTCAAAGCCGCAGTCGAAGCCTCGGGCGGCGATTTCCACAACATCATCAAGCTCAACTACTACTGTTCCGAAGCAGTCGATGCGGCGCAGGTTCCGGTCGTCCGCGAAATCCGCGACAAGTACGTGAACACCGCCAACCCGCCCGTCAGCACTTTCGTAGTAGTGAAGCGGCTAGTCCGTCCCGAATGGCTAATCGAAGTCGACGCCGTAGCAGTTGTAAAGAAGTGAGAAGCGTGTGCGGGTTGAGATCTAATGAGGCTGCCCACCATTTGCGGTTTTCGAAAGGTGGGATACACGTACGGGTGCCCCATCCTAGCGCCTTCTGTGCGCTAGGGTGGGATTCCACGGAAGCCGAGTACTAAGAATTTTCGAAACCCCAAATCCACCTCAATGGAGAAGAGCATCAAGCCGCAGCCGCTATCCGCCGAACCAAATCCTCCTGCTCCGCCCGACTCTCAGCCCCAATCGTAAAAGCGTCAAGCACGCCCAACCCCAGCGCATACTTCAAAGCCTCATCCTGCCGTGCCCGTAAATCCCCTTGCCCCAGAATCTTCATCCCGATGATCCCTTTTCCCGCGGCCTTCATGTCGCGCAGCACGCCCACCACCGTCGCCGGATCCGCATCCATGTGCGATCCAATCGGATTGATCCGCACCAGATCCACCTCGACCCACGGCGACTTCGCCGCCGCCCGCAGCGCCTCAATGCTGTGACAAGAACAACCATGCGCCCGGATCACGCCCTTCTCCTTCGCCTCCGACAACACATCCATCACTCCCCGATACCTCTCCGTCCAGTCGCCCTCGGTCAAACAATGCATCAGGCACACGTCAATGTGGTCCACGCCTAACTCCCGCCGAAACCGTTCCAGATCCGCCCGCGCCGACGCCGCATCCCGTGCCCAAGTCTTTGTCAGCACCGTTACCTTGTCCCGCGACACATGTTTCAACGCCTCCGCCACATGCGGATGGCTTCCATACGAATCCGCGGAATCGAAGAACCGCAGCCCCTGGTCGTATCCATTCAGCAACAAGTCCGATAGACCTTTCACACCCAACGCCGTCTGATGTGAATGCCCGCCCGATCCCACCGTCCCGGTCCCCATCGCCAACCGCGAAGTCTGAATCCCGGTCTTGCCCAGCGTGACGGTGTCCGTAGCCGCAAACTTCCGCGGCAGCACGGGCAGAGCCTGCACCCATGCCTGCGACGCCACCCACGCCGCGCCCACCGCCCGCATCGACCCAAAAACAAATTCCCGACGCTTCATGGAAGCCTTCCTCTATTCGGGTAAGATCCCAGCTACGAAGTTAGACGCGCCCACCCATCGACCGTTTGTCCAACACTGCGCAGTTTCCGCAATTTCCTCTGCACTCTGTGCGACCCTTCTCTGCGTACTCTGCGTTTTAAGATTTTCCGATGCAAGAAACAAGAAAAGAATTTCCCAGCATCCTTCGCGGCTTTTCTTAGCGTCCTTGGGGTTAAAAGCTTTGCTCTCAATTAATTTCAACCAATCTCAACAAAAAACATCCAACAATGAGGGAAAACTCAACCCTCAAGGACCTGCTTGCGCGCCCGAATCGCCGTCTTCCTCATAGTGATCCAGTCCATTCTCCTCTTTGCGCACTGGTTCATCTACACCACGTGGAAGTCTTTCAGCGCGATCGTCGATCCACCCGGCATGACGCCGCTCGAGATCACGGTAGCAGTCTTATCCGTGAGCTTCATCGCCGCATCGCTGCTGGCTTTTCGCTTCTCGAACCCACTCGTGCGCAGCTTCTACCGGCTCGCAGCCCTGTGGCTTGGCGCCGTAAACTTCTTCTTCCTCGCAGCCTGCGTGTGCTGGCTACTGTACTTCGCGGCGACGCTGACTCGACACCAGCCAGACTGGCCGCGATGGGCTGCCGTCGTATTCGCCGCCGCCCTAATCGCAACACTCTACGGCGTTTTGAATGCGCGCTGGATCCGCACCCGCAGGGTCAGGATTGCTCTCCCCAACCTTCCCGACGCATGGCGTGGGCGCATCGCCGCCCTCGTTTCCGACGTTCACCTCGGCCACGTCAACAGCACTGACTTCCTCGCTCGCGTCGTGGCCCGAGTCCAGAGTCTTAAGCCCGACATCGTGTTCATGACCGGCGACCTCTACGACGGCACAGCCATCGACGCAGCTCCAGTCGCCGCTCCACTGCAGGAACTGGATCCTCCGCTCGGCACATTCTTCGTGACCGGAAACCACGAAGAATTCCGCGACCCCTCGCAATACCTTGACGCCATACGCGCGACTGGCGTCCGTGTTCTCGAAAACGAAAAGCTCTCGATCGACGGACTACAGCTAGTCGGTGTCCCCGACCACGCCTCGGCCAACGCCAACCAATTCCGCGCGATCCTCCACCGCCTCTCCATCGATGCATCCCGCCCCAGCATCCTGCTCTCGCATGCTCCGCATGCTCTTCCGATTCCTGAACAGGCCGGTATCTCACTCCAACTCTCCGGTCACACCCACGGCGGCCAGATTTTTCCGTTCACCTGGTTCACTACGAAAATGTTCCGCGAGTTCACCAAAGGCCTTCACCGCCACGGCCAAATGCAGGTTTACACGACAACCGGCGCAGGCACCTGGGGACCGCCACTAAGAGTGGGCACCAGTCCAGAAATCATCCTGATCGAATTCGCCTGAGAAGAGTGCTGCGTGGGAAACACGGAAACAAGAGGGCAGAAACCCACCCTTCACCAACCACGCACCAAATTGCAAAAAGCTGAATTTGAAAACGGAAACACGAAACTAAAAACTCGAAACTAGAAGCCTGACACCTGAGACCTAAGAACTGAGAACCAAGAACTGAGAACCAAGAACCAAGAACCAAGAACCAAGAACTGTAACCCGTCACTCGTGACCAGTGGCCTGAACCCTCCTCCACCTCAAATCCTCCCCCTCTCTGCGATCGACAAAGCCAGTAACGCTCCCCTTCTCGTCCCGCTGAAAGATTTTCCTCGTTCGCGGTTGCCCTGCAACAAACAGCACGTCCCGCAACTCCACGAGCAACGGAGTTAGCGAGCGTCCCGCGCGCCCGCCCAACAACTGCTTCCCATCCCACTGGATGACGTACTCCAAATCCTTCCCGCCCGAGTAGCTACCGACATACTCCTGAAGTTCTTTCGCAGCTAGCGTGACCGCCGGAGGATCCTTCAGCACTGCGTAGGCGTGCACTATATGCAGTTTCCACTCGCCACTCTCGAGTCGCCACGTCTCCGTCATCAGGTAGCGCGCCTTCAACACCTGTCCATGATAGTTTTCCTCTTCGTTGTCGGTGTGAATCACCGTCGCCAGGTCGCCGGAAACCCGTGCCGAATACGTATCGATGTGCAGACTCCCGGACGCACCCGCAGGCAAAGGGTCGAGTTGTTTCAGAAATTCGGCACGATCCATCGTCACGCCGTTTTCATCCACGTACACCGCGTCACTCGCCAGCGCCGCCTCCCACACCTTGTGATCGCCGGGCGCAATCGCATCCAGCAACGCCTGGTCTTTCTTCCGCAGCAGATCGGCAGTTGCATCGGCAGCAGCGCACCATGCAGACAAACTGAGAATCGCCGCGACCAACCAGCCACCCCGCAACCTCATCAAAGACACCTCCTACCGAAGCGAAATTGCAGAATCGTCCCCCGGCATCACGCGCGCCACGATGAATGACGCCCCGGCCATCGCCAGCGCGACGAAAGCACTGTTCCACTCATCGCGCGTATTCCTGGCGACTGCTCTCGGAATGTGCAGCAGCACAAACCAGAGCAGGAACATGATCCCGAGCCAGGTCGACGCGAGCCGAGCACCGAACCTCTCCACCAGGATCGCGAGCCCGGTCACCACGAACCCAACCCCGGTGAAATACACCCAAAACGAGTGGAACGGAATCCACGCGGGCACCAACGTCGCGATGAAAGTCGTGTACAGATAATGCTGGTAGCCGAACACGATCAACGTCAGCGCAAACAACCAGCAACCCAACTTCGTCTGCCAGCTCGGCGATCTCATCAACAACCCCATGCGCGACGGCAAAATCGAAATCAGCGCAAACGCCGCACCGCTCAATGCCAGGGGCTCCAGGGCCCGCGTGCGATCCACCCCGTCATACAAAACTCCGTGCCAGTGCGTCAAAAGCATGTCGATCACACAGAGCAGAAAGAACCATGCGATCAGCGCCGCCCCCGCACGCGCCCGCTTGCCGATCAGAATGCTAGCGCCTCCAGCCATTAACAGTACGCCGGTCAGATCCGCGCCCACCGTACCTCCCGGAGCCCACGGCGGCACAGGTGGCAGCCCACCCACGTAGCTGCCAGCTCGAACGTACTGAATCCCGAAAAAAATCATCGAGATCCCAAAAAGGGCAGGTCCCAACTTGCGAAGAGCGTTCATGGGTCCAGCAGTCTACACGAAGACATGACACTCACATCCCTGCTTCGGACGACGGGGAACATAACGTTGAACACTTGTTGTGTGTTCAGATTCTTCGGCGCCACCCGCCTGCGGCACAAGCGGCGATGTGGCGCACGAATGCTTGACGAGACTCGCGTGCATGCCAATCAAATCTGCAGTCTCGAAGACCAAGCCAGCAACGTTCCAAACCAGCCGCGACGCGGCGGCATAGGGTTCCAAGAGCAAGCCCCGTAGGGGCGACACCCACGCGATGCGGGCGTGAGTCCGCGAGCCCACCTGAACTCCAAAACAAAAAGGCCGAGATGCGCGATCGCGCCCCGGCCTCTCAACTCCAATAACCCTCACTTCTTCGGACGCGACTCCGGTGGAACCAATCCCGCCACGCGGTAATACACCGCCAGCTGCCCGTAATGCTCGCCCATGTGCTCGATGAATCCGTACGCGAAATCAACCACGCGTACCTGCTGGTTGGCAAATGGATCCACCACCGTATCGTTCATCCCGCTGTCGCCCTTGCTCTTGATCGCGGCCGCGCCGTCGTCCATCGACTTCTTCACGTACGCCACGATCTCAGCCTTGTTCTTGAACGCTGACCGCTTTGGCTCCTCTTCCGTCGGAGGCTTCTGCCCGTTCGCCAGGTTGGTGAAGAAATAGTTTGCGCCCGCCGCATGCAGCAGTTGCTCGGCGAAACTGCGCTGCGCCGGCGTCGGTTTGAAATCGTACTTGTCCTCGGGAAAATCCTGCGCCATCGCGTTCAGCTTGCGTGCCACATCGTTCCACGTGTCGAGCACGGCTTGCGATTGACCCACCGCCGGTTTCGGGGGCGCGTCCTTCTTCGCCGCATCCTGCGCGGTCGCGCAGAGCGTAGCCGCCAGAATCAGTGCAAGCATCCAACCTGCTTTGATCATCAACATCCCTCCACGAAAGTTTTGGTTGCGGGAAACCGTGACATCTTAGCCGTAATCGCCGTCGCGCGAAACTGGTACAAAGCAAGTTTCAGAGTTTCAAGGTTGCGAAGTTGCAAAATTCCCACCCGCGCTTGAAACCTTGAAACTTTGAAACCCTGAAACCTTGAACTCTAAAACTTTGAAACCTTCACCCACCCTATTTTCAGAATAGCAATTCCAGTCGGGTAGTTGTGACACGCGGCGCGAAGAAATATCTTCAAGCGCCCAAATAACTTGCGTCGATTTGTGATCGGCGTACGTCTTGACACGTGATTCGAGTCACAAACGAGCCTGTAAGCACAAGAACGCGCTGACGCAGATCGCTCCCGCCAGCGCAAGACATCAATTCCTATAGTGCTTAGAGCGTTCTCAGCCGGAACGGCGCGCTCAGGAGTCGCGCGGGGAACATGATGACCGCGGCGACCAGGGCAAGTACTCCGTGGACGGCGATGCCCAGAATGCGGAACGGCAGCAACAGCAACCACACCAGCGGATACAGCACCAGCGCGATCAATGCTACGGGCCAGCAGATCACGAACAGCAAGCACCAGGCCAGAAATGCGAACATGAGACACCTCCCGTGCGTGGTCACTCTAAGATACGCTAGGCCTTTACGGAAAGTTCCGCTGTCACGCCGCGCTGTTCAACAGGTAGCGCTGCAAGAATGAAAGCGTGCGCGCTTTCGCATCCTGCCAAGTCTCGCCGCTAAAGCCGTGTCCTGCATCGGGATAGATCTGCATCTCGTACGGCATCGCCTTCTTTTCGAGCAACTGTTGCAAGTGATACGCCTCGGCGACCGGCACAGTCGCATCGCTCTCGCCGTGAAGGATCAGCGTAGGACATAGTCTCCGGATGAAAAGCTTCATCTCGCGCGGCATGCCGCCGAAAAAATCCACGACCGCCTTCACGCGCGAATCGACTGCCGCCACCGAAAGCGCGAGATAAGCGCCGAGCGAGAAGCCAAGCAGTCCAATCCGTTGCGCGTCGACTTCGGGCCGCGATGCAACGTGACTGATCGAATCCCACACCGTCTTGCCCCACACCGGAAAATATCGCACCGCGGTCTGCTTGTCCGCGACACCGGAGGTTCCGGTGCGGTCGAAATAGTGCACCACGTAAACCGCAAACCCTTGTGCCGCAAGGAGTGTCGCCGGTTCCGCCATGGTTGCGTGACCGCCGGCCGATCCGTGCAGCCCAATCACGGCAGGGAAGCGCTCCCCGTTCTGCGCGGATGGAATAAACGCGTCGCAAGAAATCTCGCGCCCGCCCGATTCAAACGCAATGCTCGAAGTATTTACATTTAGCATCAGTTGAGTGTCTCTTTCTCTAACCGCAAGTCGCTTTACTTATCGCCCGCCGGATCCTTCACAAATCCAATCGCATCCAGCGCCGGCTGAATCTCCGGATTCGCCATGAACTGCTTCCAGATCAGTCCCGTACGGTAATTTTCGATCATGACCACGATGGGCGCCTGGTTCAGCCCCATGTTCACATCCTCAAACCAATCTTCGGTCCGATTGAACCCGTCGCGAAATCCGTAGATTCCCCACAACTCTCCTCCCAGATCGCGATAGAAGTGCCTCAGCGCTTTCATCGATTCTTCCGGCGTATATGGGAACGACGCCAGTGCGGCCGTGCAGGTGATCGTGCCATTGTCGTCGACCGGCAACGACCGCCCACCATCGGAATTCACGCCCGCCGATCGTCCCCAAGTATCGTCGCCATATCCCGCAAACTTGCGCGGATTCTCCACCGCATACGCATGCGCGTTCAGCGCGATGTTGCGATTGTTCCCGAAGTAGTTGGTATAGCGGTCACGCTTGCCCCGCGGATCGAATCCCATGAACGAGTAATGCGTGAAGAACAACTCGCCGCCGCTGCCCACTCCCACGTCCAACTTGCGTCCGTAGTAGGTGTTGCCGTTCGTATAGTGGTCGCCCTGCGTGGTTCGTCCCCAGCCCTCGCGGTACTTGACCGCGAGATCTTCCTGGCTCGCGAAGCCGGTATGGAACATGCTGGCGGGAACGCCGTGCGTGGGCGAAGCGATCGCCAGCAGGTAGATGATCATGGTTTCATTCCACCCGATCAACGGATGGTGAATGTAGAAGCCGTGATCGGGTGACCAGTGCCAGTAGAGAAAATTCGGATCCGGGCCCTGCCGGTACCAGTCCCACTCGACCGTCTTCCAGAAGTTGGTGATCGTGTCGCGAATCTCGCGTTCGGCCGCGTTGTCGCGATTGAAGTACTGCCGCGCCGCCAGCAAGCCCTGCATCAGAAACGCGGTTTCAACCAGATCCCCTCCGTCGTCATATGGGCCGAAGTAGGGAATCACCTTGCCGGTGCGTCCATCGAGAAAGTGCGGCCAAACGCCATGGAACCGGTCAGCCTTCGCAAGGAAGCGCACAATCTTGAGAAATCGTTCCGCGCCCTGCTCGCGCGTGATGAACCTGCGATCAACGCCCACCAGCAGCGCCATCGCGCCGAATCCTGACGACCCCAGTGCCACCAGGTTCTTGTCGCCCGGCAGAATCTCGATCGCCATGCCGGCATTCGGATGTCCAGCCTCCCAGTAGTAGCGGAAGCAGGCCTCCTGCACCATGGTCAACAGCTCATCGTTGCTGAGTTCATGCGTAGCGGCTTGCACCGTCGCAGAGGCGGGCGATTCGTTGCCGCTGACATCCACCGCTGTGATCTTGTACGACGCCGATTTCCCGCTCGCGCCGAGAAAATCCTCGTAGCGTGTACGGTCGGCACGCTGAATCCCAATCGCCGCGGACGCCTTGCCATCGGTGGAGCGGTAGATCTTGTAGTACTGCAGCAGCGCGTCCGCCATCGGCGTCCAACTCAGATCAACGTGCCGGTCATAGCCCTTCGCGGTCAGTCCAGTCGGCGCGTCGGGAGCATGGGTGCCCTCGGGTGGATCGTCGCCGACTTCGATGTTGTCCAGATAGAGCGTGTGCTCCTGCCCATCGTCGAGACCTTGCACCAGCGCGATTTTTGCGAGTTTGTGCGGATCGAACGTCACGGGTTTCGTGTCGTTAACTTCTCCGTGAAATGAATCGAACGGCAGCCGCACGCGCGTCCACTTGCTGCGCGGGAAGGTTTTCGAGCGATCCAAGAAACTTGATGGCTGGCGTGCCTTGCCCCGCGGAGTCCCCGAGATAGATGCGCGGTGACGTGCTCGCCGTCAGTCCTTCTTCCGAATAAACCCATGCATACAGATTGCTGCCATTGAATTCAGGCATGCCGTAGCGAATATGGACCTGCAACTCCATCGTCCAGCCACCACCGGTGCGCGATCTCCATTTCAAGCGCAACGAGTTCGGAGGCGTCACCGAATGGTTCGTCTCCACCGGGAACTTGCCGTTCACCAGTTCCAGTTCGCTGGGAGCGATCGACGAGCCTTGGCTGTAGTAGAACGATTTGCTCGAGATGCTGTTGTCGAAGGCAATGTGCCGGTCGTAGTCGATCTGCGCAACGGAAGCGATGGTGCAGAGAAGAGGCAGCATCGCAGCGGTAGTAATTTTCATGATTGCAGGTCCGCGTTCGAAGTTTATAGCGCCGGCATCTTGCCGGTAGTCGCGAGGGCGTCTCGCCCTCGCACAGAGCGGGCGAGGACGCCCACCGGACTGCCGGGACGGCGGCGCTACAATTTAGAGTCGGCTAGGGCGCGCAGCGATTCCGTATACGGCGCTTTAGCGATGCCGCGTTCGGTGATAATCGCAGCCACATACTTCGCGGGCGTCACGTCGAACGCAGGATTCTCGACTTCGACCCCATCCGGCACCATCTGCTTACCGGCAATGTGCGTGACTTCTTTCGCATTGCGCTGCTCGATGGGAATTCCGCTGCCATCGGCAGTCGCCAAGTCCACCGTCGAGATGGGCGCCGCCACATAGAAGGGAATCCCGTGTTCTTTCGCGAGCACCGCGACGGTATAGGTGCCGATCTTGTTGGCCACGTCGCCATTGGCTGCGATCCGGTCGGCGCCCACCACGATCGCGCCGATCTTGCCCTGTTTCATCATGGCGCCCGCCATGTTGTCGGAAATCACGGTGGTCGGGATGCCGTCCTTCATCAACTCCCACGCCGTGAGGCGCGAGCCCTGCAGGAACGGCCGGGTCTCATCGGCATACACGTGAATCTTCTTGCCCTGCTCGACCGCCGCCCGAATTACCCCAAGAGCAGTTCCATATCCGGCGGTCGCGAGAGCGCCGGCATTGCAATGCGTGAGCACCCCGCCGCTCGAAGGCATAAGCGTTGCGCCGTGCCGTCCCATGGCCTGGTTGGCGGCGATATCTTCCGCGTGCATGCGTTGCGCTTCTTCGACGAGCGCTTGCTTGATCTGCGGCATCGGCCGCACGCGCAGGGTCTCAAACTTCCCTTGCATGCGGCGGATCGCCCAGAACAGATTCACTGCCGTGGGCCGCGTCTCACCGATGGTCTTGCATATCTCGTCGAAATCTTTTTTCAGATCGCCGACGGTCTCGGCTTTGGAGTTCTGTACACCCAGTGCGATGCCCATGGCCGCAGCGACGCCGATGGCCGGCGCCCCGCGCACAACCATGGTGCGGATCACGTCTGCCACCTGCTGGTAGGTGGTGGCGGTGACGTAGGTTTCTTCGGTGGGCAGCTTCGTCTGGTCGATAAAGCGTACGCCTTTGTCAGTCCATTCGAGGGTTTGAATCATAAAGGCAGTCGTCAGTCTCTAGTCGTAAGTCATCAGCAAATACAGTTTCAAGTTCCCAGAGGCCTAGCGACTAGCGACGAGAGACTAGCGACTAGATCTTGTGCTCCTTGCACCGGCTGCGTGGATGATAGGTGACCGCTGGCTGTCCGCAGAGTTCGCAGGTCGTGCTGATGGCGGCGAATTCGTTGGTCTCGTCGTTCTGCATGACATGTTCGCTGCGCACATCTTTCGCAGTGAAAATCGACACAAAGGGCGCGGGCGATGCCGCTTGCTCTACGCTCGGGCGGCCGCCGGCCTCCTCGCGTTCCACCAGGCACATCACGCCGACAACTTCGAATCCGAACTCGCGTGCGGCCTCGATGGCCTGCACGGTGGATGCGCCCGTGGTGCAGACGTCGTCGACGATCACCACTTTCGCCCCTTTCTTCCGGAATCCTTCAATGCGCTGTCCCGTGCCGTGTTGCTTCTCGGCCTTGCGCACCAGGAATCCGTTGAACTCGCCACTGGTGACCGAGACCGCGACGACGATCGGGTCGGCGCCCATGGTCAGGCCGCCGATGGCTTGCGCTTTCCATCCGCGCTGCCGGATTTCGTCCGCGAACACCTGGCCAGTGAGTTGCGATCCGCGCGCGTCGAGCGTGGTGGTGCGGCAGTCAATGTAGTAGTCGCTGGTTGCGCCCGAAGACAGCTTGAACTCGCCCAGTTTGAACGACTTGTGGGCGAGTAGGCGCAGCAGTTCCTGGCGGGCGGAGGACATATGAATTTCTAAAGATAGCAGAAAGGCCGGGGACAGGTGACAGTTCTCAGTTCGCAGTTCTCAGTTCCAGTTCTGCAGTTCAGTTTTGAGATTGTCAGTTGCTCGCAGCTCGTTTTGCTCGACGCTCCACGCTCGCAGCTCACTGATTAAATTTCTCCATGTGCCGGAATCCGCTGGTGGCGATGTAGGCTGCGAGGAAGATTGTGCCGTTGTAGGCCATGTGCATCAGGACCGTGGCGGCCACTGACTTTTTCAGCGCGCGTACTGTGGTGAGCGTGACGCCCACCAGGAAAATCACCAGTACCGGTCCCCACGAATATTTAAGCTGGGAGGCGTGGATAAGAGCGAAAGCGCAGGCTGTGAATCCGATCGCACCAGCGACGGCGACCGCATCGGCACCCCGAGCCGACCCTCGCCGCAACAGTAATTCCAGGGCCAGAGCGAGGAACAAGGGCAGCAGACTGGCCTTGAAGAGGGCAGATGCGCTGAGTGCGTAGGCCACGAAGCTCCATGCAGTGAAACAAGCCACAGGCAATGTCCACCGGCCCTGCATGCGACCTTCGGGAGAGATCATTCTTGCCAACAGCAAACCAATGGTGCCAGCGAAGAGCAGAATCACCACGTATAGGCGAGTCTTTTGGGGAAGGCGGTGCAGAACGTATCCCCATAATGTGACCGTCAATAGTACATTCCTCCCAAGTCGCATGCGGGTCGGGGAGTGAAGGACGCCATGGAGCCAGGTTTGCGCCACTGGATAAAGAAAGCCTCGGAAAAAAAGTTCCTCAAACAGCGGTGCGAAAAAAACTCCGAACAGCGACAGCACGTAGGCATCACGCGCGGTGCGGAAGAAGTCGTCGATCGGCGCGTGCTTCGGCATGGGCAGCAAATACGCGAAGGGCACCAGGCACAACTCGAGTCCGACACCGGCCAGCAGATACAGACCCCAGTTCCGCGGCCAGTTCCAGCGCAGGCCTTCGAGCACGCGGCCGTTGGTCTGTGACGCGACCATGGCGTACATCACGAGCAGGACCAGAAAATAGGCGAGCAACTGGCCGCCCACGATAACTTCCGGCCGCTTCAGGGAATCCAGAAAAGGGGCCGTCGGAGAAAATCGGCGGTGCACAAAATACGCTACGCCCAAAACGCAACCGAACATCGCGATGAAGGTGATCACCGTGAGGCCCAACACGTCCCAGAAGTTCCACGATGGATTTTCGTCCGGAGGCGCCGTCACGTGCGGAACTGCTGCTGGGTTGGGCAATTCTGGAAGCGGAGGCGGAACGAAAATTGGATTCTCGGGAGCGGACACGGGGTGTGAAGGGCCCTTCTCGATTCAATGTACACGAGAAGGGATCAGGGGAGCGAGTCATGCGAGCGGCACTTAGCATTCGGCACTGGCTTGGCCCCTCAGCTTTAACCATCGAAATCCGAAAGCCCAGAGCCCATCCCGCTATCGGACAGCGAACGGTCGTGCTCTACGCTTCGCTAGCCACCGCCACGGGCAGTTGCGCTTTCGGCCGCGCGGCAACCCTACGTGAGCCGACCAGATCTTGCCATTGCAGAACGATATCGGCGGAGAGTACAGAGAACGCCAGGCAGACCCAGACGATCGTCTCGATCGCACCGGGGCCGAGCATATCCCACCCGGTCACGCCGCCGATCACCCGCACCTCAAGGAAGACGATGGCTACCGCGAAACTCCGTGTCATCCACTGGCGGTGCAGATTCACATTGCCGCGGAGGATGAAAAGAAGTGCGATCGCCGTCGTCGTCATCCAGAGCGTGGCGTCCACAGCCCCCGCGATGCTGAAGGATCGAGTCGCGCCTGATCGTTCCTGGAAGAACTGAATATAGAACCCGAGAGGCCCCGCCACGAACACGCCGGCAATGTAGAAGCGGCCGACTACCCGGTGCAATTTCGCATACTTCTTCCGCAGTCGATCGGAGAACTGCATGGGGCCCAGCAGCAGAGCGCACGCGCCGGCAATGCCGTGTGGCAGCAGCCACCATTTGAACGGCTGGTAGTGCTGCCAGACAGGATCGTTGGCATGGATGAGGAAGGTTTCGTTGTGATTGAGAACGTAAGCCACCATCAGGCCTACGAACGCGAAGATCAGGTATTTCGGACGCAGAAAAGAACTGCGCACCGCAGTCACAGACGCAGTGGCCATGTTTCCCCCGAGCAGGATGGAGTGAGACGAACCCGTTAGAGCCCCGCGGCACTATACAACCAGACGCGGTTGGGCGTTATAGCTCTTTTGGGGGAGACCACGGCCGATTAGAGCATGAAAGATTGCGGAAATGCGAGGGGATCAACGCCTAGGCTTTGCGCCGGACGCCGTTGCCGTTGAAGTAGTGCGCGAGCGCCTGCCCGGTGTACGACTTCTTGACGCGTGCCACCTGCTCCGGTGTGCCTTGCGCGACCAAACGGCCGCCATCTTCGCCGCCCTCGGGGCCGAGATCGATCAGCCAGTCGGCGTTGCGGATCACGTCGAGATTGTGCTCGATGATGATGACGGTGTTGCCGAGATCGGTCAGCCGATGCAGCACGTCGAGCAGTTTCTTGACGTCGTCGAAGTGCAGGCCGGTGGTGGGCTCGTCGAGCAGGTAGAGCGTCTTGCCGGTCTGCCGCTTGCACAGTTCGCGGGCCAGCTTGATGCGCTGCGCTTCGCCGCCCGAAAGCGTGACCGCCGACTGGCCGAGATGCACGTAGCCGAGGCCGACATCCACCAGCGTCTGCAGCTTCTGCCGCACCTGCGGGATGTTTTCGAGAATTGGCAGCGCGTCTGCCACCGGAGTCTCGAGCAGGTCGGCGATGGAGTAGCCCTTGTACTTCACCGACAGCGTTTCGTGGTTGTAGCGGCGTCCGTTGCAGACTTCGCAGACCACGTAGACGTCGGGCAGGAAATTCATCTCGATGCGGCGCTGGCCTTCGCCCTGGCAGGCTTCGCAGCGTCCGCCGGAAACGTTGAAGGAGAAGCGCCCGGGCTTGTAGCCGCGTTCGCGCGATTCGGGCAGCATGGCATACAAGGTCGCGGATCTGCGCGAACACGCCGGTGTAGGTGGCCGGGTTCGAGCGCGGCGTGCGGCCGATGGGCGATTGATCGATGCGGATGACTTTGTCGACGGCATCGGCGCCGGCAATGGATTTGTGCTGGCCGGGTTCCTCGCGCGAGCGGTAAAGCTGACGGGCTAGCGCGCGGTAGAGGATGTCGTTCACCAGCGTCGACTTGCCGGAGCCGGAGACGCCCGTGACTACCGTCATGACGCCCAGCGGAAAAGTCACGTCGAGATTCTTGAGATTGTTTTCGCGCGCGCCCAGAATGGCGATGGCGTTGCCGTTGGTGTGGCGGCGCTCGGGGCGCATCTCGATCTGCAACTTTGCCGGAGATGTAGGCGCCGGTGAGCGAGTCGGGCGCCTTCATGATGTCGGCGGGCGTGCCTTGGGCGACCAGGCTGCCGCCGTGGCGTCCGGCGCCGGGGCCGAGGTCGATGACGTAGTCGGCGCGGCGGATGGTGTCTTCGTCGTGTTCAACCACGAGCACGGTGTTGCCGAGGTTGCGCAGGTCTTCGAGCGCGGCGAGCAGGCGGTCGTTGTCGCGATGATGCAGGCCGATGGAAGGCTCGTCGAGCACGTAGAGAACGCCGCGCAGCTTGGATCCGATCTGCGTGGCCAGCCGGATGCGCTGGCCTTCTCCGCCGGAGAGCGTGGCGGCGGAGCGGACGAGCGAAATGTAGCCGAGGCCGACGGCGTGCAGAAACTGCAGCCGCTCCACGATCTCGTGCATGATGCGGCCGGCGATGAGTTCTTCGCGTCCCTTGAGTTGAATCTTCTTCGCGACTTCGAATGATCGGGCGACCGACAGCCCGGTGAAGTCGGCGATCGACATGCCGTTGACCTTCACGGCCAGGCTTTCCGGGCGCAGGCGTTTGCCGTGACAGGCAGGGCACTCGGTCGCCGACATGAAGTCGAGCAGCCATTCGCGATAGCTGTCGGAACTCGATTCCTCGAGGCTCTGCTTCAGATATCCGAGAACGCCTTTGAATCCGGTCTTGCCGCCCTTGCCGGCTTCGCCGTAGAGCAGCAGGTTCTGAATCTTCTCGGGAAATTTCTCGAAGGGTGTCGCTGAGTTCGAAACCGTGCGCGGCTGCCGCGAGTTGCAGCATGTGCTGCAGATTCTGCGAGCCGGAGCCGGGGCCCAGGCCGCCGTCGAGCAGAGGCTTGGACCAGTCGACGATGATCTTCGCGGGATCGAAATCATACTTGCTGCCCAGGCCGTGGCATTCGGGGCAGGCGCCATACGCGCTGTTGAATGAGAACGAACGCGGCTCGAGTTGCGGGACGTTAATGCCGCAGTCGGGGCACGCGAGACGCGAAGAATAGAGCGTCTCTTCGCCGCCGACTACCGCAACTTGCACCAGTCCGCCGGCCAGCTTCATCGCCAGGCCGACCGACATTTCCAGGCGATGCTCGATTCCCGGCTTCACCAGCAGGCGGTCGATCACGACTTCGATGGTGTGGTTCTTGCGCTTGTCGAGCGACAGTTCGTCTTCCAGGTTGATCAGTTCGCCGTCCACGCGGGCGCGCGTGAACCCGTGCTGGACGAGCTTTTCCATCTCTTTCTTGAACTCGCCCTTGCGCCCCCGAACGATGGGGGCCATGACCATTACACGGTCTTCCGGGGTCAGGGACATGACCCGTTGGACGATCTGCTCGGCGGACTGTCGGGCAATGGGCCGCCCGCATTTGGGACAATGCGGCACGCCGATCGAGGCGTAGAGAAGACGAAGGTAATCATAGATTTCGGTAATGGTCCCGACGGTCGAGCGGGGACTGCGGCTGGTGGTTTTCTGCTCGATCGAGATGGCCGGGCTCAGGCCGTCGATGGCGTCAACGTCCGGACGTTCCATCTGATCAAGGAATTGGCGAGCATAGGCGGAAAGGGTCTCGACGTAACGGCGCTGGCCTTCGGCGTAGATGGTGTCGAAGGCCAGCGACGATTTCCCCGAGCCGCTGAGGCCGGTAATCACGGTCAGGGTATTTCGGGGGATTTCTACGTCGATATTTTTCAGATTATGCTGGCGCGCCCCGCGCACCGAAATCTTGGTAATGGCCATCAGAGAACCGAAAGTAACAGCTGTCCCTTCGTAACGTGGACGGGTGCACAGAATTGTTGGAAAGTGGGGATGCGCACTTCTACATAGGTATCTTATCGGTCAACAACGACCAGCGTCAACGCGGGTAGATTGAAGAAAAGCCGCGGCGAAGTTGGGGCGGTTTGGCCCTAAGTTCCTGGAAGAAGGCGGATTAAGAAACCTAAGGCGGGCCGAACTTGAACGCGTACCTGGCAACAATTGTTCTGTTTTCAACGGTAGTCGCGGCACTGGGATTAGGAGTGCTGTCGGCAAGCTGGGTGGTGAACGGCATTCTCGATACCTTTGGACCGCGCACGCACGAGGAAGCGGCGCCGGCCTTCATCCCAACCCAAACTCACGCAAGCGGCGACTAGTTCTCCTCCCCTAGTCCCTTCCTTCCCGTCGCCTCCCGATTGCCATTCCCTACGTCTCTTCCTGCTATTGCTCCGCTACCGTAGCCTGAAAGAAAAACCATTCACCACAGAGAGACACAGAGGCACAGAGAAAGGCTGAGGCCATTGGGATCCGCGAATCCGTTGATACTCGTATCACGCACACGGAAGGCTTGAAAGATTTACTCCGTGGCTCCGTGTTGCATGTGCTTCGGCGACGCTACGAGGAAAGCGAAGGAGTGAGTTCTGCGCTACTCGGGCTTGGCAGGTGTGGGAGCGGCCCCGGTGGGCGGCTGATTTGGAAGAACTCCCGCAGGCGTTTGGGCATTTTGTCCGGGCTGGCCTGTCTGGCCGGGTTGCTGGCTCTGCTGTTGCTGCATTTGTTGCTGCTGGCGTTGCAGTTCCTGCAGAAGCTGTTCGGGCGTCTTGGGAGTGTTCGACTGCCCGTTGTTGTTCTGTTGGTTCTGATCGGCTTGTTCGGGCTGATCGTCGGGCGCGTCGGCTTCTTCGGCGCCATCATCGCCCGATTGCCCGACCTCGGCTGGAGTAGCGGTCATCATGGCAGGCTGCGCGAAGCCGCGCTGTGCACCGCCGGGAAGATTGGACGCGGTGGTTGCCGTGTCTGGACCGCCGGTGCGCGGAGTCAGAACGATGCTCTGGATTGCCTTTGGATCGGTGATTGATCCAACCATCACGTAGTTGAAATGCGTACCGTTGAGCAGGTCAGCTAGTACGGATCGCGCCGGGCCGGGGCCAAGATCGGCCACCACGCGCTCATTCGCATTCGGCGGAATGTCGAGTTCCGCGCCGGTCTGCTCGCGGACTTCTTTGAGAACGTCCGACAAAGTGGAATTGTGGGCGACGATGGTCAGCTCGCCTTCGGAGAAATTCACCTTTGGCGCTACCGCTGGGACCTGTTCGAGAGGCAGCGGCTGCAGCGGTGCCGGGGTGTAGGCCGGCAGCTGAGGCTTTGGCTGCTCCTGCGTCTGTGGCTTTTTCTTGGGTTTACGAACGCCGCCCCTCTGGGCAGCCGCGCCGGAGCTGAAACCGAACACACACAGGCACGCTGTCATCGAAAGTGATGCGATTTTCAGCGAATAGCCTGTCATGAATGCTTCGATTCCGGGGAGGCAACCATAGGTTGCCGAACAACTTCACCCCGTAGAACTAGTGACAAAATTATAACACTCTGCCGACAGTCGCCTGCCGATTTGCATCACACTTTAGTGCATTCCTTGACGTGCGGGGGCGCAAGCGAATAAGTTGCCCGTATCGTATGAAATTGCCCAAAAAGGGGCGCAAAACTATGCATATCAAGGGGAACGGTTTGAGTCGCTTTTCTTGCATACGTAGCCTGTTTTTATTGGGCTTGCTAGCGCTGGCCGCGTCGGCCCTTGGACAGACCTGCCTGACCTCCGATGAGATCGACGCTGCCAGCAAGGCCGCGCTGGAAAATGCCGGGCGGCAGTATTTCGACTGGACCTCGAAGGGCGACACAGCGTCGATCCGGCAGAACTCGATTCCGGCGCTCGCGTCTGACTTCGGGGGAGTTGAAACAGCGGTGCGAGACAACCAGGCGAATTTCACAGGCGCGCAGACGACCTTCCGTCCCCTGTTCGTTTTGAGGGCGGAGGGACCTCAACCGACTGCACGTGCGGAATTCTTGTGCGGCGTGTTCGGCAAGACTGGGCAGACGAACAGCAGTGCCGTGTTCGTGATCCCGAACCTGCCGCCCGGCGATTACGGCATTGTGATCATGGACGTGGCGGCAAAAACGCCCGAGACGCTATCCCTGGTCCTGCAGAAAGCGGGCACCGACTGGAAACTGGGCGGCTACTACGCGCGACCCTCGCAGGCCGGCGGGCACGACGGTGCGTGGTTTCGAGATCGCGCGCGTCAGTTCAAAACCAAGGGACAGAATCACAACGCGTGGATGTACTACCTCAAGGCGCGCGAGTTGATGGTCCCGGTTCCGTTCATGAGCACGATGGAAACCGACAAGTTGTATGACGAGTCGCAAACCGCGCAAGTTCCGGATGCGCCTTCGGCGGAAAATCCCGTCGACGTTCTGGCCGGAGCGAAAACGTATCGCTTCACGAGCATTTTTCCTGTGGGCATCGACAACGACATCGATCTGGTCGCGAAGTACCAGTGTCCCAGCGTGGCGAATACTGCGCAGACGTATCAGGACAATCTGGCAGCTATCAAGGCGCTGGTGGCGAAGTATCCCGAATACCGCGATGGATTTTCGGCGATCATTGCACGCGCTGTGGACCCGTCGGGGAAGGACTACGGGACGATGGTGGCGGTGAAGGATATTAAGTAAGAGTTCTCAGTTCTCCTGATCAAACGTACACTCCCGCGGGCTCTTGTCTTCCCGCAATCCCAAAAAGACCGGCGCCCTTAACTTCTGCCCGCCTTCGTTCGTCAGATGCGTCCATTCTGAGTATTCGATTTCTGCTACCAGTTCGGGCTTGATCCAGTGGGCGCGGCGCAGGGCGTCGACTGGACCGTGGAACGGGTTTTCCTTCGTTTCGAGTTTGCTCAGCACCTTCCACATCGCCGCCAGCGTTTTGTGATCGAAGCCGCTGCCGGCCTGGCCTACATGGATGAGTCTGCCTTCCTTGTCGTATAAGCCCAGCACAATCGATCCGAAATACTGGCGGCTGCCTTCGGGGTCGGTGTAGCCACCGATGACGCATTCGATCGTGTGGCGGATTTTGATCTTCAGCCAGTTGCGGCTGCGGCGCTCTTCGTAGGGACAGTCGCGTTTCTTGGCCAGAATTCCTTCCAGTCCCTGCTGGCGCGCGGCCTCGAACAGTGCTTTGCCTTCTGCGATGAAGTGGTCGGAGTAGCGGATGGTGTCGTTGGGAGTAGTCAGCAGGGTGGTGAGTAGCGCCTTGCGGTCTTCGAGCGTGGCGCGGCGCAGATCGTAGCCATCGGCATAGAGCAGATCGAACGCGTAATACAAGATGGAAATGTCCCGCTGCGGAGCGACGCGCCGGTTGCGGTCGCGAAAGCCGGTGCGCTGCTGCATCAGGCTGAAGGAGGAGTTGCCCTGATTATCTAGCGCGATGACTTCGCCGTCCAGGATGGCGGTTTTCGCGTTCACGTATTTCGCCATGTCATGCAGGTCGGAGTACTGGCCCGTGAGGTCGTTCTGGTTCCGTGACACGAGGCGGACGTTGCCTTTCTCAAGGAACGCAATGGCGCGATAACCGTCCCATTTGATTTCGAAGAACCAGTCCGGATTGTCGAAAGGGTCTTCAACCGAGGTCGCGAGCATCGGGTAGATCGCGGTGGGCATGGGCGCTTTTCTGGCGCCCGGGAGATCTTGAATTGCAACTGGAGTCGTCGCGCTCTGAGAAGAGCCTTTCCCCACAGAGGACACGGAGGGCACTGAGGAAGGCGGGCCTTCGAGCGGCGTCGGAATGTCATCCAGTGAGCCTTGCGATTGCCTGGATTCTGAACTGTCGGAATTGCTCACCCTCTTCGTAGAGCGCTGAGCGGTTGCGTCTGCGGTTACGCGGGCTTCCGGTGCGGGCTTAGCGTTTTTTTTTCTGGCGCGGCCAAGCGGATCTCGGTTGTCTTTGACTTAGTGGATTTCGCGGACGACTTCTTCTTTGCGGAAGTTGCCTTTGCAGAAGTGGGCGTCGCCGCTTTCTTTTCGGCGGATTTTTTCTCGTCGAACTTCTTGATTGCGTCCGCCAGCCAAGGCGCTTTTACTTTTCCACCTCTACCCGCGGGGCGGCTGCGCCATTCGGCGGAGGCCTCATCGCCGGCGATCTCGTCCATGCTGCGCTCGGTGACGACGGAGCTGTCGTAGTGGTCGATGTCGTACTCTTCGACTTCGTACTGGTCGTGCTTCTTGATCATCAGCCACTCGTTGCCCTTGCTTCCGGCGCGGCGGCCCTTCATCTTGATCAGGGCGAAGTCGCCGTTCAGGCGCTTGCCCTTCAGACGGAATTTCAAGTCGCCTTTCGCCAGCATGGCGCGCGCTTCGTCGTCGGTGGTCGGAACGTACTTGCCGTCGACCGGCACCGATCCCAGCGGCTGCCAGGTGCCGACATCCCACACCATCACCGATCCTGCGCCGTAGTTGTCGGCCGGAATGTTGCCTTCGAAGTCGAAGTAAGAGACGGGATGATCTTCGACGTGCATGGCGAGGCGCTTGTCGGCTGGATCGAGCGACGGGCCTCGGGGCACGGCCCACGACTTCAACACGCCGTCGAGTTCGAGGCGGAAGTCATAATGCAAGTGCGAGGCGCGGTGTTTCTGCACCACAAAACGGTGTCCGGATTTCTTTTCGACCTTGCCGGAAGGCTCGGGGGTCGCGTCAAAGCGGCGTTTTCGCTGATATTCCTCAAGAGCCATGGGCGACATTGTAGCCGGAAGTCGCGGAACGCGGCTATGGAGTAGAGTACTGAGTTTTGGGGAAAGGTCTCAGGTCTCAGGCAAGAACGGTTTGCCGATGTACTCCCGCGGCGACTCGGACGGCAGAACTAGAAGCTTGAAACCGAAACTGCAAAAGCTCCACGACACCTGACTCCTAGAGCCTGAAACCTGAGACCTGCGACCTGTTTTTATGAAACGCGAATATCCTGATACGCCGCTTGTCGGCGTCGGCGCGATCATCGTTGAGGAGGGCCGCGTTGTGCTCGTGAAGCGCGGGCATCCGCCGCTCGAAGGGAAGTGGTCGATCCCTGGAGGCGTACTTGAGATCGGCGAGACGCTGCGTAGGGCGGCCGTCCGGGAAGCGCTCGAGGAGACTGGCTTAACGGTCGAGCCCGGCGAACTGCTCGGGGTGTTTGAGCGCGTGATTCCGGATGAGCAGGGGCGGATGCGCTATCACTATGTGCTGATCGACTTCCTGTGCCGGCGGGTTGCGGGAGAGTTGGAGGCCGGCGACGACGCGCGTGAAGTGCGCTGGTTCCGGAGAGAGGAACTGGCTGGGCTGGAGCTGGCGCGGGACACGGAAGAAGTAATCCTCAAGGGATTTGGGAAATTCGCAGTCTAAAGGGTTTTTTCACCACAGAGACACAGAGGAAAACCCTTTCAGGCATTTCTCTGGGTCTCTGTGACTCTGTGGTGAGAAGGTCCGCGGATTTTAGATCTCATTAGCAAGGAGGGCGTATGCCGGGAGCCGGGAGTTCGCGCGGTCAGGCATTGATGTATGTGGGGTTCGTGTTTCTATTCAGCTCGGTGTTTTATTTTCTGATGCTGCGGGCTCATTCGCTGGGTGGGGGCGGTGGGCTCTACGTGACCGGCATCATGTGGTGTCCGGCGCTGGCGGCGTTCACGACATTGTGGCTGAACGGGCGTAAAGCTTCTGAGCTGGGATGGAAATGGCCCGCGCGAAAGTACGCGCTCATGAGCTGGTATGTGCCACTGGCCTACGCCGCGATTGCGTATCTAATTGTATGGATCGGCGGGCTGGGCGGATTTCCCAACCACGAGTACATGCAGACTCTGGTGGGGCGGATGGGATTGCACCTTTCGCCGGCAGCATCGAGCGTGCTCTATGTGTTGCTGGTGGGGAGCTACGGACTGATCGGCAGCATGGGACGTGCGCTGGGGGAGGAGATCGGCTGGCGCGGATTCTTGGTGCCGGAACTATCGAAGACTTTTGGTTTCACGGCTACGGCATTGATCAGCGGGATCGTGTGGGCGACCTGGCACTATCCGGGCCTGATCTGGGGCGACTACAACAACGGTACTCCGGCGTGGTACGGGCTGACCTGCTTCACGGTGATGGTTGTCGCGATCGCTGTGGTGTTCGCATGGTTGCGGTTGAAGTCGGGCAGCCTTTGGACGGGGGCGATCCTGCACGCCAGCCACAATCTGTACGTGCAGGCTATTTTTACTCCGCTGACGGCGAATCGCGGGAAGACGGCCTGGTTCATCGATGAATTTGGCGCCGTGCTGCCATTGGTGACGGTGGCAGTCGCGATTTATTTCTGGACGCGGAGAAGGGAAGTGGAGGGCGTTGCGAGCGTGAAGGTCGAACTCGCGACAGCGCCTGTTTAGAACGCTGGAAGAGCACTCACCAGAGAGGCACAGAGAAAAACCTTTCTTGCATTTCTCAGTGTCTCTGTGACTCTGTGGTGAAAATGGCTCTCAGGCTTTGTTCGCGGTCACTTTTCTCGGTGCGATCAGGCGCCAGGCGTCGAGTAGGTAGGCCGCGAGTTCTTCGTCGTCGATCTGATCGAGTTCCATGCCCACCCATCCACGTACGCCGACGTAGGGAGGCAAGTAGAACTTGCCGGGTTGGTTCTTGATCAGGCTGGGTTGGGCTCCAGGCGGCACAGGGAGCCAGACGGCAATGTGTCCGTCGTCGTGGTGGTTGTTCACGAACATGGCGTAGACCTTCTTCTTCACGAAGAAGGTCGGCTCGCCGTGGGAGAGCTTCTCGGTGGTTTCAGGCAAAGCGCAACAGAGACGGCGAACGCGACGCAGATGCTCTTCACCGGCGGGAAGTTTTTTTGCGGGACCTTTCATGTCGACCTCGGTCCCTGAATTCTAGAAGAGGGCCGAATTCCCCGCAGCCATCTGCACGGAAGCAACTTCCGAAAAATAAAACGGCCCGCGCACGATTAAGCGCGCGGGCCGCCGGTGGTACTGTTGGGATTGACCAAGAGGTGGTCACTCTACGTGGCCTCTTCGGCAACTCCGGGTCCCAGTTCGACCTGCAACTGGGCGGATCGGAACCCTAACTCACCGGTAGTGTGCGGGCTGTAACGCTCCGTGGAGCCTGACGGCGCCTGCGGAACGTCCCGCTTAGAGCGACCGCTCTAAGTCGCAGCCACCTCACCTGGTCTTTTGCTACAACTACCATCTGAACTTTGCATTCGACCACCTCCTTTCCGGTGTAATCGCAGACTAGTACGGAATGGGCGGGCGCGTCAACCGGCACGAAAGTGTGTGCCGGGGGAGTCAATAGAAAGTACGGAACAGGCGTCTGGGGAAGAGCCTTGAGAGCAAGGATTGAGACTCTTTTTTCCAGCAGTTCTGGTTTATATCAGGGCATCGCTTCAGCGATGCCCTGTCGCGTTGTTTCTGGAAAGGCGCCTTTAGGGGCTGGCGGCGTCGCACGCATTGTCCTCGACCGAACACAGCTCCTAAAGGCGCATTTGACCGCACGCTATTCCGGCGCGCTTGAAAGCGCGCCCTGATACGAACCTTCAACCACTGGTACGAAGCAGGTTGAAACATATTTTAATTTCGACGTTGGATTCTGCGCGTGGTTCCTGCTCGATACCGTTGGCTGTCGTTGGCATTACCCCACGATTCCGCTCTCGATGTCTTTCTCGGCCTGCGCGATGTTCTCAGGCTTTCCCATATCCCGCCAGTAGTAATCATCGGCTGAGAAGGCATGAATGGATTCGCCCTGCGCTGCCAGGCGCAGGTATGAGGTAATGATCGAGAATGCACCTTCCTCGCTGAGCATCGGCAGAAGCTTCGGAGAGATGACATGGATTCCTGCGAAGGCGCGCGCCGTAACGTCCGATGCCGTACGAACCAGCTCCAGCTTTCCATCCTCCCCGCTTCGGCGGCCGCAGAGTGTCATGGACGAATCGAACAGCAGGTAGCGTGAAGTTCTTCGGTTCTGCACCGCCAGCGTCGAGATGGCATTTTCCTGGGCGTGGACCTCGGCCATCCGCCGTAAATCGATGGTGCTCAGAACGTCGACATTGTGCAGGAGAAAGGGTTCGTCGGATGTTTCAGGGTTTTCTAAAAAGAACCACGCTGCCTTTTTCAGCCCGCCGCCCGTGTCGAGCAGAACGTCTTCGCGTGAAATCACGATCCGCATGCCGAAGTCTCGATGGGCTCGCAAGTAGTCGACGACTTTGTCGGCGAAGTGGTGGACGTTGATGATGACTTCGTGGATCCCAAAGGTGCGCAGGCGCTCCAGCGTGAGCTCGAGCAAGGTGCGACCGGCGATTTCGACCAGGGCTTTGGGGCGATCGTTGGTGAGCGGACGCAGGCGCGTGCCCAGACCGGCGGCCAGAATCATGGCCTTCATTCTGCCTTGCTCTCGAGTTCGCGGTGGCGCAGCACGATGTCTACGCCGGTGCGATCGCGCAGTCGCTTCGCCAATTGCTCGGCGAGATAGACGGAGCGGTGCTGGCCGCCCGTGCAACCGAACGAAATCATCAGGTGCTTGAATCCCCGCCGCTGGTATTCCTGAATGCTCGAATCGACCAGCGACAGAACGCTGGCGAAGAACTGATGCACGCTTTCCTGCTGGTTCAGGTACTCGATGACGGGTGCGTCGCGTCCGGTGAGCGCTTTGAATTGTTCGAGGCGGCCAGGGTTGGGCAGGCTGCGGCCGTCAAAAACAAAGCCGCCGCCGTTGCCGGTTTCGTCTTTGGGCCAGCCCCGGTGGAACGAGAAGCTGAAGATGCGCACGGTGAGCGTGTCGGCGGCCGAAGCGATATTTTGCAGCTTCTCCGAGCCGAGCATACTGTTGAAGGCATCGAGCAGCGTGGGCAACTCGACCGCAAGCTTGACGTTGTGCAGCAGCCAGCGCAGGTTTTTGAGCGCATACGGCACGCTTTGCAGGAAATGCGGCTTACGCTCGTAGAAGCCGCGGAATCCGTAAGCGCCCAGCGCCTGCATGATGCGGACGTATACGAATCCGTAGTAGTAGCGAAGAAATTCTTCGCGATCGAGGCGGATGTGTTTCGCCAGCTGATCGAGGTAGCAGTCGAGCAATTGCTGACGGAGCTCGGGGGGCAGGTCGGCTTTCGCATCGTAGAGAAGCGAGGCGATGTCGTATTGCAACGCGCCCTTGCGTCCGCCCTGGTAGTCGACGAAGTAGGGCTGGCCGTCGACCAGCATTACGTTGCGGGACTGGAAGTCGCGATAGAGAAAGTAATCCTGGGGCGCGCTGAGCAGGAGTTCCGTGAGTCGGTCGAAATCGTCTTCGAGCGCCTGCTCGCTGAAGGGAATTCCGGCCAGACGCAGGAAGTAGTACTTGAAATAGTTCAGGTCCCAGGCGATGGACTGGCGGTCGAAACGGCCGCGGGGATAGCAGATCGAGTAGTCGAGGTCGTGCGCGGCATCGACTTGAAAGCGCGGCAGCACGGCGACCACTTTGCGATAGGCCTCGACGACGGAAGGCGCGATGACTTCGCCGGGCCGATTGCTTTGCAGGAAGTCGAATAGCGTGGTGCTGCCTAGATCCTGCTCGAGGTAGGCGCCCTGCTCGAGATTCTCGCCATAAATTTCAGGCACCGGCAATCTATGTCGGCGGAAGTGCCGGCTGAAAGCAAGGAAGGCGGCGTTTTCCTCGCGCACGCCGTGCAGAATCCCAATGGCGCTGTGCTGCCCGTCCGAGAGGCGGATGATTTTTCGTCCGGAGCCGCCCAGTTCGCCCTGTAGTTGGACGACTCGCGTCGGCGGATGTTGAAAGTGTTGCTCGAAGAGGGCGTTGAGAACGTCCATGGATGTGGGCTTGTGGCATGACAAAGATACCATCCGGCATTGCCAGGGAACGGTGGTGGAGGGTTTCTGAACTTGTTACGGAAGGACGAAATCCGGGATCGGCGGGTTCATGACCCTACGCGGGGCGGATCTTCTGGCGGGATGAATCCTTTGGCGAAAACGGGGGCTCTTCCCGGATGAAGGAGAAATCCGCAAGTGACCGACATCGTAAGCATTCCCAGCCTGCAAGGCTTGCTCGCCGAAGGGCGGCACGCGCTCCTCATTGACGTGCGCTCCGCGTCGGAGTTCGCTACTGGACACATCCCCGGCGCCATACCGATGCCTCTGGAGCAGGTGGAATCCAGGGTCGATGACCTGGACGCCAAGATTCCAATCATTCTGATCTGCAAGAGCGGGCAGCGGGCACGCATGGCGGCGGCGCTTCTGGCGCCATGCCGTCCGGATCTGAAAGTGCTCGACGGCGGTACCGACGCATGGCGCGAGGCGGGCTTGCCCCTGGTGGTCAGTTGCAAGACCCGCTGGTCTTTGGAGCGACAGGTGCGCCTGGGAGCCGGCCTGCTCGCCCTGATTGGTGCGCTGCTGGGAGTCCTGGTGAGCGTGCGCTGGATTTATCTGGCCGGGTTCATTGGGCTGGGTCTCACCTTTGCCGGACTGACGGATTTCTGCCCTATGGCTTTGCTGCTGAGCAAGATGCCGTGGAATGGCCCACGCCGCGGAGACGTGACGTGCGGCACAGATCGCCCAAGCTGTTGCGGATAGCATTTGGGGGTGAAGGGACGACGGGCTGTAGACAAGTTCGAGCATCTGGCCGAGGCGCACAAGGACACCGTGTATCGGCAGATGATTCGCGCGTGCGGCAACCGCGAAGACGCCGAAGATGTTCTGATCGAAGCGCTTCTGAAGGCGTACCGGCACCTCGATCAGTTGTGCGACCAGGAGGCGTTTCGTCCCTGGCTGGCGCAGATCGCGCGACGGGTCTGTTTGCGTTTGAAGGAGAAGTCGGCGTTGGCGCCGTTGTTGCAGCTGTCACAACTTGAGGAGGAAGGGCGCGAGATTGCCGATGATCATCCTTCACCCGAAGCGCAGCTGCAGACCGGGCAAATGAAGGATTTGCTGGACCGCGCGATCCATGGGCTTCCGTTGGTCTATCGCCAGGTTTACGAATGGCGCGACCTGGACGACGTGCCCGGAGAAGAAGTGGCCAGAAAGCTGGGCATCTCGCTGGCCGCGATGAAGTCGCGCCTGCATCGAGCTCGAGCGCTGGTGCGCGAGAGGTTGGACCGGGAGTTCGGTGGCTAGGGGCTCGTGTTTATGCGGAGGGCATCATGGAAGTACAGGTCGAGCATCTGGGAGCGTTACAGTTCGAAATCAAGGTGCGGGAACACACGATCGTTTCTGATCAGCCGCGGGAGAATGGCGGCTTTGACGAGGGCATGACCCCGCCGGAGTTGCTGCTGGCGTCGCTGGGATCGTGCGCGGCTTATTACGCGGCTGAGTATCTGCACCGGCACAAGCTCGCGACCGAAGGGACGCGGGTTCGCGTTGTTGCGCAGAAGGCGAAGAATCCGGCGCGGGTGGATGACTTCCGCATTGAACTCGAGGTGCCGGTTGAGTTGAGTGATGAGCATCAGAAAGGCGTCGAGGACGCGGTGCACCGGTGCCTGATTCACAACACGCTGCTGCACCCGCCTCGGATTGAAACTGTCGTGCGGTGCGCGGTGGGGGCTGAGAAGTAGCGGACTGGTTAAGTCGGTTCTCAGTTTCGAGCAGTTCGAACCAAAGACTGAACCGCAAAGGTCGCGAAGGAAAACCGCGAAGCTCGCAAAGCAAGTACACATTCTTTGCGCCCTTCGCGGTTCAGGCTTTTTTGGGAAGTAAAAGGACTGGGAACCTGCGGTGCGATTCCGCGCCGAATTGACTCCGATAAGTTTGCCGCGTCGGATTCGCCCAGGTTAGCGCACAGAACGCGCGAACCTGGGGCACCGACGCTTCGTTATCGTCGATTCTTTCCGAGGGTTCGTTACTTCTCTTTCTCGAATGAGTTCACCAGCTTTTCGAAGTCGGCTTGACTGGCCGCGATGGTTTTGGCGGGGCCGGTGAATTTCAGAAAGACATTTCCGCCCGGACCTTCGATGATGGCGCCCAGCAGGCGGTAGTTGTTATGCACGGCTTTCGAGGCTGCCATGGGACCGCCCATGCCGGTGTAGTCGCCGGAGGAATCGATGGTCGTGACCGGGAGGTCGTGGACTGTCCGCTTCGCGATCTTGGCCTCGGCCGGCTTACCGTCGGGCCCAACGATCTGCCCTTTCCAGCGCTCAAGGTTCGCGTCGATCGAACCGCCTTGCCCGGCGCCGAAGAAGTAAACCACGCACTCCGCATTTGCAGTGTCACCGGCGGTAGGCGCGATGGTGTAAGTGGCGGCGCGCATGGGGCGCTCGCCTTCTTCGGCCTTCCATCCGGAGGGTGGGCTCCATTTCAGTCCCGCAACTGACTGGGCTAGCGAGGAAGCAACGAGGAGTAGCACAGCCAAGAGAGTTCGCATCGGGAGAGTATAGAGGGCATCAGATTAATAGAGTGTCTCCCCCCGCTAGAGTGTCTCCCCCCCACCCGGACATGTCCCCCGGCTATCTAGCCGTTGACCTTCTAGCTGCCTAGACTGGAACTCTCCCCTCAGGGACTGTTGCTTCCTGCTAAGTGTTTGAAAAATCAGGCCTTCCAGCGGTACGCATCTAATTGAGGGAGGCCAATATGGGCGAGCACGCGGTAGGCGAATTCGCGGGCCATGGCATCGAGGCTGGAAGGGCGGTTATAGAAGGTCGGGATGAGCGGGAAGACCGTAGCTCCCGCATCTGCGGCTCTGTACATGTTGCGGATGTGCACCTTATTCAGGGGCGTCTCGCGGACGCAGAGCACCAAGGGCCTTCGTTCTTTGAGAGTTACATCGGCGGCGCGCTCGATCAGTTGCGAAGCGATGCCGTTGGCGATGCGCGCGAGCGTTCCAACACTGCAGGGGATGACGATCATCCCATCGCAAGGGTAAGAACCGCTGGCCACATTCGCACCGATATCGGCATTCGATTGCAACTGGATCTTGCGGGAAGCTTTGCCCAGGATCTGGCCGACGAGATTGCTGCGTCCGCGCAGCGAGAGTTCTTCGGCAAGCACGCGCAGGGCGCTGTCGGAGGCAACGAAGTTCACGGTTTTGATGCGGGCATCGCGTTCGAGGGCGAGCAGAAGTTGTTTCAGAAAGATCGAACCGCTGGCGCCTGTGGTGGCTACGGTCAGGTTGTGAGGTTCATTTGCAGGCAAGCGGTCTCCTTGGGCTTTTGAGCATAGGGATGCCGCGGAGAAGAAGTCAAGGAGAGGCAAAACAGGCGGCGTTCTGAACGAGATGGCGAATCCTTCTCACTTGCGGTCGCGGCGTTCGGCGGCGCAGAGGCATGCGCTCGAGGGAGTGGAACGCGAGATCCGCGCCAATGACCACATCGGCCGCCGCAAGTACCTGAAGGACTTCAGTGCAGCGTATCGCACGTACGAATCGGTTCTGACTTCGGCGGAGGTGCAGGAAGCGGTGCAGCCCGCCGACCTGGTGTTGATCGGCGACTACCATGCGCTGCCCGCGTGCCAGCGGTTTGCCGGGGCTTTGCTTGAACAGCGTGCTCTCATTGGCGACCGCCCCGTGGTGCTTGGAGTGGAGACGATCTTTGCTCGCGATCAGCACATCATTGACGAGTGGTGGCGTCGCGAAATCGACGAGCACGAGCTGCGCGAGCGCATGCGTTTTCAGCTGGACTGGGGCTACGACTGGGATCCGTTCTACGAGTTGCTGGTGACGGCACGCGAGCACGCCGATGCGATCTATGGACTGGACTGCATGCCGCGCGAGGATCTGCGCAAGATCGGGGCACGGGATCGGCATGCGGCCGACAAGCTGGTGGAAATCCGGCAGCGGCATCCGGAAGCAGCGATTCTGGTGCTCTTTGGCGAATCGCACCTGGCGCCCGCGCACTTGCCGCGTGAGGTGCGGGCTGCGTTGCCGCAGGAAAACGTTCTTACGATCTTGCAAAACGTGGATGCTCTCTACTGGCGCGCCGCTGGCGAGCGCCATGACCGCGTGGAGGCGGTGCGGGTGGCGAGCGATGTGGTCTGTGTGTTCAACGCCACTCCTCTGGAAAAATACGAAAATTACCGGCTGTGCCTGGATCGCTGGCGAAGGGAAGAGTCCGACGGTCCAGATCTTGGGCCGACGGTTTATAACCTGATCGACGGGCTGGTGAGATTTCTCGGCATCAATCGCTACTCACCGCACAATACGACGCAGCCGAAGTTCCTCGTCGACCTGCTGCCGGAAGTTTATTACCGGTCGTCGGACAACCTGTTGCGCCGGTTGCTGTCGCGCAAGGGCGTGAGCGAAGAGGAGCGCGAAGCGATGCTGCGGCGCGTAGAAGATCGCGGCTGCGCCTATTTGGCGCAAGTGAACGCATTCTACATGCACGATTTCCAGATGGTGCATGCGTCGGAGGAAGCAGCGCGCTTTCTGCATCACGCGTGCCGCGGCCTGCCCACGCGAGTGGCTGCGCGCGACGAAGCGGCCGACGAGCCGGCAGACTTCTTTTACGGCCGCGCCCTCGAGAATGCGCTGGCATATTTCGGTTCGCGGGTCCTGTATCCGGCGCGACCGGCGGCGCACGAGAGCGACCTGCGTGAGTTGAACGATTCGACGCGTGAAGATGTCGAGCGGCAGACCGGCCTTGATTTCCCCGACGCCGTTCGGGCCATCGATTTCCTGTTGTTGCACCGGTTGCTGGAAACCGACGCGCGCCAGTGCGATCGCGTGCGTGGCTCGCTGGATGAAGGCATTCGCAGCAGCGGCGCGAAGTTCGAGTACATCACGCAGCAACTCGGCTACCTGCTCGGTTGCGATCTTTACGAAGGCTACCTTGAGGGCCGTGTGACTCCCGGATTCGTGCGGACACTTTTCCTCACCCACGTGGAAGAACCCGGCACGGCGCGCGAGGCATACTTCACGTTGGTGAGCCGACTGCGCGGGGTGCGGAGGAAATCGCATCGGAACGGGTGACAGTTCTCAGTTCTCATCTTGCATCGCCGATGAACTTCCGAACCAATTCGATTCCAACTTCCTCGTTAGAGCCCAGCCATCCGCAATCGAATATCTGAAGCCTCAGATCTGGACTGCAGAATCAGATGGTGAGTGCTCTACTTCACTCTGGGCTGGAGTGGAGTGCTAGACTTTTACGTAATCCATGCCTCGTCCTTCCTCAGTCACAAATTCATTTGCTGGGGCGCCAGCGCTTCCGCGTGCGCGCGAGGCTGTTCGGAAACAGGCGTGGAGCCTGGCTTTAGCGGAGTTTACGGAAGCTGACCGGCAGGCCTCGCTTGATCCGGGAGACCTCGAGTTACTTTCAGTCGCAGCACACCTGACCGGAAAAGACGCCGAAAGCGGCGAGGCGCTGGCGCGCGCGCATCAGGGATATTTGGGGCGAGGGGAGATTCGGCGAGCGGCGCGTTGTGCCGGATGGCTCAGCTTCGTGGCGCAACTTCGCGGAGATAGCGCACAGGCCAGCGGATGGTTGTCACGAGCGCGGCGTTTGCTTGAGACCGAAGGCGATTGCGTCGAGAAGGGCTACTTGCTGTTGCCGGTAGGGATGGCTGCCGCGCAGCAACGCGATCTAGAGGCGGCGCACGCGGCGTTCGTGGAGGCCGCTTCCATCGGACAAAAATTCGGCGACCGCGATCTTGCTTCCCTCGCATTGCAGGGGCAGGGACGCGTGCTGGTACGCCGCGGTGAAATTGCAGGCGGAGTTGCGTTGCTGGACGAGGCGATGGTGGCGGTAATGGCAGGAGAGGTTTCTCCCATCGTCGCGGGAGGAATTTATTGCAGCGTCATCGACGCGTGCGGAGAGATTTTCGATCTGCGGCGCGCGCAGGAATGGACTGCGGCGCTCGAACAATGGTGCAGTTCGCAGCCTGACATGGTGCCCTACCGCGGCCACTGCCTGATTCGCCGCGCTGAAATCATGCAACTGCGGGGAGCGTGGCCCGCTGCACTGCTCGAAGCCCGGTGCGCCTGCGAACGTCTTTCACAGCCCGTCCCCAAGCCTGCGGTGGGAGCTGCGTTCTATCGCAAGGCGGAAATGCATCGGTTGCTCGGTGAAGTGGAAGAGGCCGAAGAGGCCTATCGTGCGGCGGCGGAGTGGGAGCGTGTGCCTCGTCCCGGACTCGCGCTACTGCGGCTGGCGCGCGGAGAAGTGAAGGCCGCGCAATCGGAGATCCGCCATGTCGTGGACGTGGTTATCGAGCCGGGCAAAAGGGCCGAGGCGCTCGCCGCACAGGCTGAAATTGCGATGGCTGTGCACGATCTGGCAACGGCTCGCTGCGCTGCGGATGAGCTTTCGAAAATCGCGACGAAGATCGGAGCGGAGTTCCTGCTGGCGGTTGCTGCCTGTACTCAGGGCGCCGTACTTCTCGCGGAGGGGGACACGCCGTCTGCGATCGCTTCGTTGCGACAGGCGCTCGCGACGTTTCGTCATTTGGAAGCACCCTACGAAGCGGCACGGGTTCAAGTCTGTCTGGCTCGGGCCTATCGAGCGCAGGGGAATGATGAATCCGCTTCGCATGAACTGCAGGCCGCGCGAGAAGTGTTCCGAAAGCTTGGGGCCGTGACTGAACTGGGCCGGATCGAGGCGCCTGTGGCTCTTCCCGCTACCTCCCCGGCTGGACCATTGACCCAGCGTGAGATTGAAGTGGTGAAGCTGGTGGCTTCCGGCATCACCAATCGCGAAATCGCTAAAAAGTTGAACATCAGCGAGAAAACTGTCGCCCGTCACCTCAATAATATTTTCAACAAGCTAGACCTGTCCTCAAGGTCCGCAGCGACCGCGTACGCCTACCAGCACGGCCTCCTGTAACAGCATGCACAGAATTACCCATGCCTGCATTACCACGAGATTGGGTATTTCGTCCGATGCGAGTCTTTCGGGTTCCCTCTAGCATCCGATGATTGAGGTTGAACGATGAAGCAATACGGCGACACCGAAAAAGTTTCGACTCTCGTGATCGGCGGCGGGCAGGCTGGGCTCGCCATGGGCTATCAACTGGCGCAACGCAACCTGTCGTTCCGCATTCTTGATGCGCATGACCGCGTCGGCGACGCGTGGCGGAGGCGGTGGGATTCACTGCGGTTATTTACGCCTGCGCGCTACGCGAGCTTGCCAGGCATGCCTTTCCCCGCAAGCGGGGATGCTTTTGTGGGGAAGGACGCCGTCGCCGACTATCTTGAGGACTACGCCGAGCATTTTCATTTGCCCGTATCCACTGGAATGAAGGTGAGCCGTCTGTCGAAGCGAGATGGTCGGTTTCTGGTCGAGACCGACAAGCAACGTTTCGAAGCCGACCAGGTCATCGTGGCCATGGCGAACTACCAGGTGCCGCGGACTCCGTCGTTCGCGCGGGAACTCGACGCGAGCATTGTGCAAGTGCATTCACATCACTACCGCAACCCGTCACAGCTAAAGCCAGGCAACACGCTGGTGGTGGGAGTTGGAAATTCAGGTGCCGACATCGCGATGGAAGTTGCGAAAACGCACCCAACCTGGATGTCGGGAAAAGAGTCAGGGCACATTCCTTTTCAGATCGACACGTTCTTCGGCAGGGCCATCCTGTTTCGGATCGTGCGCTTCGTCGGTCACCATGTGCTGACCCTCGGGACGCCGCTCGGCCGCAAACAGCACCCCAAACTGCTTACCAGGACGACGCCGCTCGTGCGCGTGAAACCGAAAGATCTCATCGATGCCGGCGTGCAGCGCGTGGAGCGCGTAGTGGGAGTGCAGGACGGCCGCCCGTTGCTCGCCAATGAGCGCATTCTGGATGTGGCCAATATCATCTGGTGTACGGGATACGAGCCCGGATTTTCGTGGATCGATCTATCGGTATTCGACGAGAAGGGAAATCCCATGCACGAGCGCGGCGTGGTTCATCGCGAGCCGGGGATGTATTTTGTCGGCCTGCATTTTCTGTATGCGATGTCGTCGGCAACCCTGGTCGGTGTGGGCCGGGATGCGGAATACGTCGCTAAAGCGATCCAACACCGAATCCAGAAGCGCGCGCGGGACGGGGCGCGGGTGCGACGGGCGCGGCCTTCGCAGACGGCAGCCACCGGCGAGTTGATGGCCTCGTGACTCCCTCTTCCTGAGTCTTTACACTTCGGTTCCAGCGGGCTAGCGCTTCCAGTCGCCAGCCCGCCTTTTCTTTGAATGCTAATCTAGGGAGCGGGTTGAAAGAGCTTTTCCCCTTGGGGATGCGATTGAATTCCGAATCCATCCGAAAATTGTTTGATGATGTGCGGCGCGGGAAACTCTCGTCTGACGACGCGGTGGCTCGCTTGAAGCATCTCCCGTTTGAGGATCTTGGATTTGCGAAGGTCGATCATCATCGTGCCTTGCGCGCGGGTATGCCGGAGGTGATTTTCGGGGAGCGCAAGACTCCGGCACAGGTGGCGGCGATTTTTTCGAAGCTCGCCAAGCGTGGCGGTAACGTTCTCGCGACTCGCGCGGATAAAAAGCAGTATGCCGCGGTGAAAAAGAAAGTGCGTGGGGCTGAGTATCGGGAACTGGCGCGGGCCATCGTGCTGGAACGCGATCAGAAAACGTATGGGAAGGGAATCATCACGGTGGTTTCGGCAGGGACCAGCGACATCGCGGTGGCCGAGGAGGCCGTGGTCACGGCCGAGTTGATGGGCAATGAGGTGCAGCATCTCTACGACGTCGGTGTCGCAGGCGTGCACCGGTTGCTGGCCAATCGCGAAAGGCTTACGCAGGCGCGCGTGGTGATTGTTTGTGCAGGCATGGAGGGAGCTTTGCCAAGCGTGGTGGGCGGGTTGGTGGGGGTGCCGGTGATCGCGGTTCCAACCAGCGTCGGTTACGGAGCGTCTTTCAAAGGCCTTGCCGCATTGCTGGGCATGATGAACTCGTGCGCGTCGAACGTCAGCGTGGTGAACATTGATAATGGGTTTGGGGCCGGATATGTGGCTTCGTTGATTAACCGGTTGTAGGCTTCCTCTGCGTCCTCTGCGGATTTTCTCCGCGCCCTCTGCGTTTCAAGATTTTCAGCTTTGGCCTGCCCCCAGCCAGGCACCGCGGCTATCAATCTGATTATGCGCCAGTTGGCTGCGATCCAATTCCGGGCATCCCGGAGCGCCCTTGCCTCATCCAATAATTAACCAAACAGTTAGTTAATTGAGGATGGAGACAAAAGACATCATGACTAAAAGCAAGAGCATTCTTTCATCGTTCCTGTTGGTGGGATTGCTGAGCGCCAGCTTGTTCGCACAGACATCGAGTGCCGCGCGCAACGATGCCACTATCCAAACCAGCGTCATCAAGAAACTGGATGACAACCAGAAGTTTAAGAACGTGAAGTCCACAGTGGAGGACGGCATCGTGACCCTGACGGGCACCGTCGACCTCTACCAGGACAAACTCGACGCCGCCAAGTCGGCCAAGAAGCAGAAGAACGTGCAGGGTGTCCGCAACCTGATTGAAGTTGCCGGACCTGCCGTTTCGGATGCGCAACTGCACGAGGAGTTGTCGAAGAAGCTGTACTACGATCGCGTGGGCTGGTACGACAGCGCATTCAACTACTACACGCTCAGCGTGAAGGACGGCGTGGCGACGATCGGCGGCCAGACCTACAACGAAGTGGGTCGGGATTCGGCGCTGGCGATTGCCTATCGCATGCCTGGCGTGAAGGACGTTGTCAGCGAAATCAAGATATCGCCGGTTTCGACGTTTGACGACAGCCTCCGCCGCCGCACGGTGCGCGCGCTGTATGGCGACTCGGCGCTCGGCAAGTATGCGGTGGATCCGGCGCGGCCGATTCGCATCATCATCGACGGTGGTCACGTAGCCCTGTACGGCGAAGTGATCAGCTCGATGGATAAGCAGATCGCGGGTATGCGCGTGGGCCAGATCCCCGGCGTGTTCAGCGTCGAGAACAACCTGGTAGTGGAAAAGAATTGAAGCGGTAAGGTTCCACTCTCTCCTCAAGGCACGGCGAAAGCCGTGCCTTTTTTTTGCTCACAGAGGGAGGCGTGCTTCGTGTTCTCAGCGGATGTTCTTTGCGACCTTTGTGGTTAAATGCTTTGTCTTCCGTTGAGGTCGACGGTGTTACCGGCGGGTAGTTTTCTTCTTCGTTGTCGCCTTTGCTTCCGACTTTTTGAAGACCCGGGCGAAGATCTTGTCGATGTTGCGTAGTTGGCGTTTCAGGTCGAAGGCATTTTCCAGTTGCCGGGCGGGCACGCGGCTGGTGATGTTCTTGTCGCTGAGCACGAGCTTTCGGAAATCAAGGTCTTCCTTCCATGCGTGCATGGCATGTTCCTGCACCATGCGATACGCATCTTCGCGCGAGACGCCATGCTCCACGAGGTCGAGCAGAAGTTGGCCGCTGAAAACCAGCCCGCGCGTGCTTTCCAGATTGGCCATCATGCGCGCGGGATAGACGAACATGGTGTCCATAAGGTTCGTCGTCTTCTGCAGCAGGTAGTCCACCAGCGTGGTCGAGTCGGGAATGATGACGCGCTCGACCGACGAATGCGAGATGTCGCGCTCGTGCCACAAGGGCACGTTTTCAAGCGCGGCTTGCGCGTTCGAGCGAACCACGCGAGCCAGTCCGCTGATCTGCTCGCACGTGACCGGGTTGCGCTTGTGCGGCATGGCAGACGAGCCTTTTTGCTTTTCGCTAAAGAATTCCTCTGCCTCCCGAACTTCGGTGCGCTGCAGGTGGCGGATCTCGGTCGCAATCTTGTCGAGTGTGGATGCGATCACCGCGAGCGTCGCCAGGTAGTGCGCATGCCGGTCGCGTTGAATCACTTGCGAGGAGATGTCGGCCGCTTTCAGTCCGAGCCTCGCGCAGATTTTCTCCTCTAGTTCCGGAGAAAGGTGCGCGAAGGTTCCAACTGCGCCGGAGAACTTTCCCACCCGCAAGCCTTCAGCGGCGTCGCGAAAGCGTGCAACGTTGCGCTGCGTTTCCGAGTACCAATTTGCCAGCTTGAATCCGAAGGTAATGGGTTCAGCGTGCACGCCGTGGGTGCGGCCAATCTGCGGCGTGTCCTTGAATTCCCAAGCGCGCCTCTCGAGTGCCTCCGAAAGGCGTTCGAGATCCTCGGCGATGATGTTGGAGGCCTGCCCGATCAGGAGCGCTTGCGCTGTATCGACCACGTCGTTGGAAGTCAGGCCGTAGTGGAACCAGCGCGCGTGGGGGCCGACGATCTCGGCGACCGCGGTCGTGAAGGCAATGACGTCGTGCCGGACTTCGGCTTCGATTTCCTGAATGCGCTCAAGTTTGAAGCCAGCGCGCTCGCGAATGGCTTTGGCGGCCTCTTTGGGCACAAGGCCGGCCTCGGCCAAAGTCTCGGTGGCGGCCACCTCGACCGCCAGCCAGTTGCGAAACCGGTTCTCTTCGCTCCAGATGCGTCCCATGTCAGGGCGGGTATAGCGGGGAATCAAGGGGTGGTTTCTCCCATTCAGCCGAAATTCGGGAACCGAAGATTGTAAACGAGCAGGGAGGGCAGCGCATCCCTCGACCCACTGCCCAATCTTTCACGCTGTCATCCTGAGTGAGGCGACAGCCGAACGCAGTCGAGGGACCTCGTGTTCCCGGATGGCCAGCTTGGGCCTGGCGGAGCATTCCCGTCACTCGTAACGATTGGAAAATGTTATTTATATCGTGATACGATACATATCGGAGGTCCCTGGATTGCTGCGATATAATCCGCGGCATGGAAACACTCACCCTGTCGGACTATGAAGCATTGGCGGAGCTGCGTTACCAGATCAGGCGGTTTCTCTCGTTCAGCGAACAGGCGGCTCGTGCCGCGGGCCTGGAGCCAAGGCAACACCAACTCCTGCTCGGCCTGAAGGGGTTGCCCGCCAAGGCTCGGCCCACGGTCGGCGAGTTGGCTGAGCGATTACAGATTCAGCATCACAGCGCCGTGGAACTCGTGAACCGGTTGTCGGCCGCGGGTTACATCAGGCGGGCGCGCGCAGGCGAGGACCGGCGCGAGGTGTTGCTGTCGCTTACTCCCAGGGGAGAAAAAGTGTTGCGCAAACTCTCGTTGCACCACCGGGCGGAGTTGCGTTCGGCGGGGCCTGCACTAGTGAAAGCTCTGCGCCGGGCAATGCAGGGATCTCGAGTTTCCAACGGTACCCGAGCGAAGGCTGCCGTTGGGAAGAGGAGATCATCCAGCTAAGGCATGGCGAACAATTCTGCTGTGAACGGTGATGGCGCAGGCGGTAGCCTGCCCGGAGTCCCTGCGTTCCGCGCACAATCAACTGAAAACGGATCTGGCCCGGCGCAGTTTCGCCTGGCTCTGGTTTCCTTCCTCGCAGGCGGCATCGGCCTGGTGGCCGGCGGCATCGCCTGGATTCTCTACAAGCTGATCGGTCTCTGCACGAATCTATTTTTCTTTCACCGGTTCGATACAGCCTTCGTCAGTCCCCGCATGAGCCACCTGGGAGCATGGGTCATCTTCATTCCCGTGATCGGCGGGCTCATCGTCGGCTTCATGGCCAAATATGGCTCGTCGAAGATCAAAGGTCATGGAATTCCGGAAGCGATGGAAGCGGTGATGTTCAATCGCAGCCGCATCCAGCCGCGCGTGGCGATTCTGAAGCCGTTATCGGCCGCGATTGCCATCGGCACCGGCGGCCCGTTCGGCGCTGAGGGACCGATCATCCAGACCGGTGGTGCGGTGGGATCGTTGATTGGCCAAGTCTTCCATACGACTGCCTCGGAAAGGAAAGTGCTGCTGGCCTGCGGTGCGGCCGCGGGCATGTCGGCGACCTTCAACACACCGATTGCCGGGGTCATCCTCGCCATCGAGCTCCTGCTTTTCGAGTTCAAGTCGCGGTCGTTCATTCCGCTAGTGATTGCCAGCACGCTGGCCACTGCGGTGCATATGCAGACCCTGGGAACGGGACCGATGTTCACCGTAGCGCAGGTCGATTTCGCGATTCCGCGCGCCTTGCCGTTCTACCTGGTCTTGGGAGTCATCTGCGGACTCGCGGCAGTCGGCTTCAGCAAGCTGCTCTATTGGGTGGAGGATCTGTTCGAAAAGCTGCCCGTGGATGAGTTGTGGTGGCCAGCGATCGGAGCTTTGGGGCTGGGCATTATCGGCTACTTCGTGCCGCGAGTACTGGGCGTCGGCTATGACACGATCAGCGACATCCTGAACGGGCAACTGGCTTTGAAGCTGCTGCTCGTGGTGATGATCGCCAAAGCCATCGCGCTGGTGATTTCGCTGGGGTCCGGCACGTCGGGAGGACTACTGGCTCCAATGTTCATGTCGAGTGCGGCGCTGGGCGGTGTATTCGCGCTGGCGATCAACCGGCTGTTCCCCTCCGCGAACCTGGCTGCGGGCGCGTTTGCGTTAGTGGCGATGGGGGCGGTGTTCGGGGCAGCGTCGCGAGCTGCCTTCGCATTCATCATTTTCGCATTTGAAATTACGCGCGACTACAACGCGGTCCTGCCCCTGATGCTGGTGACCGTGATTGCCGATGGCATTGCGATGCTGTTCATGCCGAAGTCGTCGATCATGACGGAGAAGCTGGCGCGCCGCGGGCTGCGCATTCATCAGGACTACGAGACCGACATTCTGCAGCAAGTGGCGGTGGCGGAGACGATGGATCGGGACGTGCCCACCGTCTCGGCCAAAATGCGGATCGCCGAACTGGCGGAACGAATCGGGCAGCATGATCCCGACGTTAGCCGGCACCAGGGACTTTTCATCGTCGATAATGAAGGGAAACTGGCGGGCCTGATTACTCGCGGCGATGTGCTGCGCGCCCTCGATCAGGATTCAGAGGGCCTGCTCACGGTGCTTGAGGCGGGCTCGAAAGATCTGGTCGTCGCATTTCCAGACGAGATGATTTCAGAAGCTTCTGACAAGATGCTGCGTAACGAGATTGGTCGGCTACCCGTGGTCGAGCGAGGCGATCCTCGCAAGCTTGTCGGCTACTTGGGCCGGAATGGCGTGATGGCCGCACGTCTGCGGCGCCTGCACGAAGAGCACGTGCGAGAACCGGGCTGGATGAGTTGGTAGTAGCGTACTCCGGATTTTTGCCCCGGACCATCCATGCTCTCTCTGCGCTACAATCGCTCGAATTTCACCTTCGACATTGTTTCGCGGAGAGAGCATGCGCCGTTTTTTCCCAACAGTTTTGGCCGCACTCCTGCTGGTCGTCACCGTGGCCGGGTCGTGCACATCGTGGGCGCAGGCCGCTTCTCTCACTGGCCCCACCCCGGTCGCACAAACGCGGGACAATGCTGCGCCGGAATACGTTCGAGCCGGCAAACTGCTTGATGTGCGTTCCGGGAAGATGCTCGCCGACCAGGTGATCGTGATTCGCGGCGGCCGCATCGAGCGCGTCGCGAACGCGAGTGAACAGCAGATTCCCGCCGGCGCCCGCGTCGTTGATTTGTCGCGAGCCACCGTGCTGCCCGGGCTGATCGACTGCCACACCCACATCATGCTCGCGGACACCGACAACTCCCATTACGAAGACTACCTGCTGAAGGACTCGTACCAGTACCGCACGATCCTGGCGGTCTTGAATGTGAAGCGCGATCTGGAAGCGGGCTTCACGGCCATGCGCGACGTCGAAACGGAGGGCGCGATGTACAGCGACGTCGACGTCCGCAATGCGATCAACCAGGGATTGATTCCGGGTCCGCGCCTGAAAGTCGCGACTCGGGGAATCTCGACGACCGGCGGGTATGCGCTCGAAGGCTATGCGCCACAGGTCACGGTGCCGATGGGCGTGCAGATCGTCGACGGTCCGTACGAGGCGCGCAAGGCGGTGCGCGAGCAGTTCAACTATGGCGCGGACCTGATCAAGATCTATGGCACGGACCGCTACAGCTTTCTGCCCAACGGCAAAGAAGTGAGTGTCGCGAATTTCAGCCTGGAGGAAGTGCAGGCCATCGTGGACGAAGCGCGCTTGAAGGGCATCAAAGTCGCGTGCCATGCGTATGACGGGCCGGGCCTGCACTACTGCATCGATGCGGGCGTGGCCTCAATCGAGCACGGCATTCAACTGGATGACGACGCGATTCGCAAAATGGTCGCGCAGGGAACGTACCTGGTTCCAACCCTGCAGGTCTATTGCTGCACGCTCGAAAAGGGAGATCTCGCCATGACGGGCGGCAAGACCACCCGCTTGGCCATCCACAAGACGAGCTTTGAGAAAGCGCTTGCGGCCGGCGTGAAGATTGCCTTTGGTACTGACGCGGGGTCATTTCCGCATGGCACACAGGCTATCGAATTTGAATGGATGACGCGCTACGGCATGTCGCCTCTACAGGCAATCCGTTCCGCAACCATTAACGCGGCAGACCTGATCGGCTGGTCCGACGACATTGGCGCCATCGAAGCCGGGAAATACGCCGACATCATTGCGGTCGATGGCAACGTGCTCGACGACGTCAAGCAGTTAGAGCATGTGAAGTTCGTGATGAAGGGCGGCGATGTGGTTCGGAACGATTACGGGAAGTAATTGCTTCTAGCGCACGTGAACGTTGCTGGCGGGCACTGTCTTTTGCGCGGCTTCGATCAGGGGGCGCAGCGCGTCGACCGAGATGCCGAGCGTGCCTCCCGAGAAGCCGTCGATGTAAGCGGAGTTGATCCCAATTACCTGACCCTCGGAATTGAAAACCGGACCGCCGCTGCCGCCATGCGCGGTGGGCGCGTCGTAAATCAGCTTGTCGCCGACCACATCGCCTAGATGGCCGACGGTGGCTGAGGGGCGAATGAGGGACAACGCGGCCAATTCGCTGGCTGCACCGATATCGTCGTGACGGTAAGCCAGACGTTCGTAAACTTCGGTGGGCGACTTCGCCACCATGCCAGCGACGCCCATGGGATATCCAATCACCGTGACAAGCTCGCCCGGAGGCGTCGCCTGTTTCGCGAGGGGCAGAGGCTCAAGGCTACGGCTGGTCTGAGAGAACTCCACATGAAGCACGGCCAGATCGCTGTGTGCTGAAACGACTGTTGGCGTCAGTTCAAACGCCGTGGGCGATCCGGGAAAGAACGCCACTAGTTTCTCAAGTGTGGGCACGGCGCCGCGGCGAATCAGCGCGTCGGCTTCCGGATCTCCATACCATGGCTCGGAAACGTGGCGATTAGTCGCCATCAGGCCACTGGCCACGATGAATCCTGTGCCGGAAACGCGCGCTCGCAAACGCGCCGGCTGGTTCGGAAAGCCAACCTGGTAGACGCCGAATACATAGCAGATCGAATTCCGGTAGCGATTCAGCACCACCACCGGCATGGCCTGCTCTTGCTTCAGCAACTGCACCTGCTGGTTGAGCTGGGTTACCTGAGCCTGCAGATCGTTGGGGGGAGCCGGCGCGTAGAAATGCAGAAGCAATCCGGTCGAGACCAGCAGAAACAGCGCTGCCACCGTCGAGACGAGCCACGTCCAGCTCTCGCCTGCCTGATCCACCTCGAGATTCTGATCTTGCTCAGACATAGTGTTTTGCTCGGCACTCTGTCGGGGGAAGGTGGTAAGGGCCCAGAGGCTGGTTGCTGACTACCTCGCTATCTTGCAGCCGCCGCAGAGTTTTCCCAAGGCACGGAAGACGATGTACCAAGGCGGGTCACGTTACTTACCTGCCGAGCGGAGCAGCTTGTAAGAGACTGAAACACAAGGAAATACGTGTAGTTGGAGTGGGAGTTGGCCGCGCGAAAACCAGGTGGTGTGACGAAGGTGGGGTGAAGGTGAGTCGCGTCGGCGGAGGGTTTTATCCGCGAAAAGCGCCGAGGAAAGCCTTCGCCAAGGTCGCGAAGGAATCTCCCCGTTTTTCTCAGCGGCCTTTGCGGCCTTTCTTGGCGACCTTAGCGGTTAAGAGCTTTCGACGAATAAGACTACCCAACAACCTTCGCGATCAAGTCAGGATGGATGTTGCTGCCGGTCAGAATAGTTGCGATTTGATCTCCAGCGAAGTGATGGGCGCGAATGGCAGCCAGACCGGCGGCCCCCGAAGGTTCCAGCAGAAGTCCGAGAGTCGAAGCCGCGATGCGCATGGCTTCGAGCATTTGCGCGTCGCTGACCAGCACAATGTCATCGACCAGGGAGATGATTCGCGTCACCGAATCGGCGACGGGCACGCGCACCGCGATCCCGTCCGCGAAAGTATCGGCGGTATCGATCGAAATGGCGCGGCCCGCTCGCCAGCTTACTTCCATCGCGGCAGCGCCTTCCGCGCAGACACCCACGATTTTTGTGCGCGGCGAGTGTTCTTTCACCCACACTGCGATGCCACTGATCAACGCTCCATCCCCCAAAGGCACGACGACGGCGTCGATCGTGCCCGCTCTCAAAAGCTCAACGCCGATCGTGCCCGCGCCCTCGGCGATGGCGGGATCCTGCCCGTCCTCCACGAAGATGCAGTCGGAGTGCTGAGCGACGTGTTGTCGGGCGTGCTGCTTGGCGTCGTCGAAGTCTGATCCAATGGCGATGACCTTGGCGCCGAACGAACGCATGCGCGCGATCTTCAGTGGATTGGCGTCAGTGGGAACGTAGACTTCGACCGCGATGCCGCGTCTGCGGCCCGCGTAGGCGATGGCCTGTCCGAAATTGCCCGCCGAGGCGCAGACCGCTTTCTGTTTGACGTCGAAGTTGCGCAACATGAAGTCTGCGCCACGGCCCTTGAAGCTGCGAATGGGGTTCGCGGTCTCGACTTTGACGATCGTCCGCTTCCCGAGTGCGGCACTAAGTTGCTCGTCGACGAACTGCGGGCTGTTGAGGAAAACAGGATCGATGACAGTAGCGGCTTCTTCGATGTTTGCGAGCTTCAGGTCAATTGCAGCCATGCCGCTACTAGGCATCTAGGGACTCCGTTCCTTCAGTTGAGAGCTTCGTGCCTGACGAAAGTGTGGCGCGGACACTCCTGTCCGCGGCCCTTGACTGCGAACCCTACGCGCGCTCCAGTTCCGGCAAGGTGAGTTCGTTCTGCACATTTCCGGTATTGAGTGTTGAGGCCGGTTCGAAGAGCAGAACCCATGCTTCTTCTTCTGCCACGGGGCGATGCTCCACGCCGCGCGGAACGATCAGGAATTCGCCCTCTTCGATCCAGATGTTGCGGTCGCGCAATTCCATGCGGAAGCGCCCTTTGACGACCAGGAACAATTCATCCTCGTTCTCGTGGTGGTGCCATACGAAGGGGCCTTGGAACTTGCCCAGCTTGACCATCTGGCCGTTGAGTTCGCCGGCGATGCGCGGCTTCCAGGGCTCCGGGATCTGCAAGAACTTTTGCGCGATATTGACCTTCTCCATGGTGCTCCTTCCAAGAAAAGTAGCGCCGGCATCCTGCCGGCAGTCCCGAGGGCGTCCCGCCCCCCGGCCCTAACGCGGTTCGGACGATTGCAGGTAACCATTGCCTAGATTCCAGTTCGCTGGGGAAGGTCGCAGAGAAAGTGGGCCGGGGTGTCGGCGCTTCAGGCAAAAATCTTAAACCGCAAAGGTCGCGAAGAAAACCCGCGAAGGGCGCAAAGCAGAGCCTTGCCGGCAGGAGATTCTCTTCGCGAGCTTTGCGTGAACTTTGCGACTTGCGGAAGAAACGAAGTTCCGGACAGAAATTGTGCCGTGCGGTCAGCAAAACAAAAGCCGCCAGCTTTCGCCGGCGGCTTTTTGCCAGTAGCTAGTTCTCGTAAAGCAATACACCTTCCGCCTTTTCCGAATCAACCGGGCGATAGTACAACTTGTCGCCGTCCAGGAAGACTTCGATGAACGCAGGGCGCGTTGTGATCGTGCCCTGGATCAGCGCCTCGGACAGCGGATCCTCGATATACTTCTGCAGCGCACGGCGCAACGGTCGCGCACCGTAGCTGCGGTCGGTCAGGGTCTGGTTCAGAATCCAGCGCTTTGCTTCGTCGGCCACCGTTACGGTGATCGAGCGCTGCGCCAGGTTCTGGTTCAGCTGGTTGACCATCAGCTCGAGGATCTGGATCAGGTCCTGCTCGCTCAGTGCGGTGAACAGGATGATCTCGTCCAGGCGGTTCAGGAACTCCGGGTTGAAGGTGCGTTTGACTTCGTTTTTCACGAGGTCTTCGATCTTCTCCGAGATCATCTCTTCCTTCGACGACTGGAAGCCCAAGCCTTCACGCCGCTGCAAGTGCCGGGCGCCGATGTTCGACGTCATGATGATGATCGTGTTCTTGAAGTCGACCGTGTTGCCCAAGCCGTCGCTCAGTTGGCCATCTTCAAATACCTGCAACAGGATGTTGAAGACATCCGGATGCGCCTTCTCGATTTCGTCGAGCAGGACGACGGAGTAGGGTGCGCGCTTCACACGCTCAGTCAGCTGGCCGCCCTCTTCGTAGCCCACGTATCCCGGAGGCGAGCCGATCAGTTTGGAGACCGAGTGCTTCTCCATGAACTCCGACATGTCGAAACGCACCAGCGATTTCTCGCTGCCGAACATGAACTGTGCCAGCGTCCGCGCGACTTCGGTTTTGCCGACGCCCGTCGGGCCCAGGAACAGGAACGATCCGATCGGCCGGTTCGGGCTCTTCAGTCCGGCGCGGCTGCGGCGGATGGCGCGAGCCAGGGCCACAATCGACTTGTCCTGCGAAATGATGCGCTTGTGCAGCTCTTCTTCGATGCGCAGCAACTTCGCCGACTCTTCTTCCTTGATGGACATGATCGGCACGCCGGTCCAGCGGGAGACGACGTCCTCGATGTCTTCACGGCCGACTACGCCCGTGGAAGATTCGTCGAGATGATATTTTTCGCGAAGAGCGCGCAGGTTCTCGCGCTCTTTGCGTTCCTCGTCCGAGTAGAAGCGCGCCTTCTCGAACTCGTGGTTCGCGATGGCGTTCTCCATCCGGTGAACGATGAACTTAATGCGCTTCTGGACTTCGGTGATCTCCTCAGGCAGCGAGGTCTGGCGCAGCTTCACGCGCGCACCCGCCTCGTCAATGAGGTCGATCGCCTTGTCAGGCAGGAAGCGGTCCGGGATGTAGCGGTTTGAATGCGATACCGAGAAAGCGATCGCGTCGTCGGTGTAGGTGACGGCGTGGAACTTCTCGTACCGGTCTTTAATCCCGAACAGAATCTTGGTGGCGTCGACTTCGTTCGGCGGCGGAACCTTCACGGCCTGGAAGCGGCGCTCGAGCGAACGGTCTTTTTCGATCGACTTGCGATACTCGCCCGGCGTGGTTGCGCCGATGCACTGAATCTCGCCGCGCGACAGCGCAGGCTTCAGGATGTTGGCGGCATCGAGCGATCCTTCCGCCGAGCCCGCACCCACCAGCGTATGCAATTCGTCGATGAAGATGATGGAATTCTGCGATTCCATCAATTCCTTCATGATGGTCTTCAACCGCTCTTCAAACTGTCCGCGGTACTTGGTGCCGGCGACGATCAGCGAAAGATCGAGGGCCAGAATGCGCTTGTCCGCCAGGAACGATGGAACTTCGCCGTCCGCGATGCGCTGCGCCAGGCCTTCCACGATCGCTGTCTTGCCAACGCCGGGTTCGCCGATGAGCACAGGATTGTTCTTCGTGCGGCGGCACAAGATCTGGATGACGCGGTCGACTTCACCTTCGCGGCCGACCAGCGGATCGAGTTGGCTGTCCATGGCAGCCTGGGTCAGGTCGCGGGAAAATTCTGCCAGCAGCGAAGACTCACGCTGCCGCTGCGGCTGGGCTTTTTCCTGGCTGGTGCGAGCAAGTTCTTCGCGGATGGTCGGCAGGCGCAGGCCGCGCTCGTGCAAGATTTCCGCGGCAAAGCACTTTTCTTCCCGGAGCAGGCCTAATAGAAGATGTTCCGTTCCGATGTGCTTGTGCGACAGGCGCTCGGCTTCCTCGGCCGCATAGGCCAGGACGCGCTTGCATTCGTTGCTCAGCGGAAGGTCGACCGACGTCGAGACCTTCTCCCGAATCGTGGTATGTCCTTCAATCTGCTTTCGGATCGATTCAACCGAGGCATGAGAGCGCAGGAAGCGGTTGGTCAGGGCCTTATCTTCGCGCAGCAGTCCCAGCAACAAATGCTCGGTCTCTATGTAAGGAGAGCCGAACTGGCTGGCCTCATACCGCGCGAAAAATATGACGCGCCTGGCTTTCTCCGTATAACGTTCGAACATATAGCCCCTTCCCCCTTGAGTTGGCACGGGAGTCAGAACTTGCGACCCCAACTCCCACGAAAACTCGTGGCCCTAACAAGCATTATGCAATCAAGAGGCCACGAAACCCAACCCCTGAATCGTTTTTATTGCGGGCAAGTTTACTAATGGCACTCTTGTGCCATAGACGCTGGCCCAGTTTTCGTTCGCTCCGCTCTTATCGTGTTCCCCATCCGCCACTGCGTTACGCTCCGTGCCGGCAAAATCTGTGTTCATGCGGGCAATGACTCCGGTATGACTTCTTCGATGTGCCCGTGATGTAAGCGGACGACCCGGTGGCACCGGCGCGCGAAGGCAAGATTGTGGGTCGCAATGAGAGAGGTTAGCTGGTAGTCGCGATGGAGCCGGGCAATCAATTCAAAAATCGACTCAGCGGTACGGCCATCCAAGTCGCCGGTGGGTTCATCCGCCAGCAGGAGTTTCGGTTTGGTGATGAGAGCGCGAGCCAACGCTACGCGCTGCTGTTCTCCACCCGAAAGCTCTCCCGACCGGTGATGCCCACGTGCTTCAAGACCAACCTCACGCAGCCAATGTTTCGCATCTTCCTGTACAGCCGTCCACAACTCCCCGCGAAGCAACAGCGGCATGGCGGCATTTTCCAGGGCCGTGAACTCGGGAAGCAGGTAATGAAACTGCCATACGAACCCGATTTCACGATTGCGAAAATCCGCGGCGGCATCATCCGCCAGCGTACTCAGCTGCAAGTTGGCGCAGTATACGTTACCGTCAGAAGCGCGTTCAAGAGCGCCCAGGATGTGCAATAAGGTACTCTTGCCCGCTCCTGATTCGCCCACGATCGCAAGCATTTCTCCCTTGCCAACTGCGAACGATAAATTCTCAAAGAGCACAAGGTCGGAATCGCCTGAGCGAAAGACCTTTTTCAGCTTCTCGACCCGCAACATCGGGTCCTGCGCATTTAGATGCAACTGGCTTCCCCTTCGATACAGAGAGCAGTTGCAACCCGCCTGCCGGCGCCATTTTTCCGGGGCCGGATGTTAGATGCTTCCGGGTTGCCTAATGTCATTAGAACATGGGCCCGGTTGCACTGCAGATTCCCAAAAATGGAAAGCTGTATGCCGCAAATCTATACCTGTTCTCTCACAGCGCAATGTGACGATGGTCACAGGGTGCACCTTTGTGCAGTCAAAAGGGCAAAACCATGACGGTTTTACAGGATTTCTGCGCCGTTGGGACTGTAGTAAGCCCTACTCGTAACGCAGCGCTTCGGCGGGCAGGATGCGTGCCGCCGACCAGGATGGATACATAGTGGCGACAAACGAGATGCCGATCGCAACCAGTGCGACCAGCACGCCGTCGAGTGCGCGCGGCGCGAAGGGCACGTAGTCGATGGAGTAGACCTCGGGAGCCAGCGAGATCAAGTGGTAGCGCGCCCCGGCCCAGGAAAGCGCAAATCCCAGGACGAGGCCGATCGACGTGCCGATCAGTCCAATCAGAAGTCCCTGCGCCACGAACAGGCGGCGGATTTGCGACTTGCGCGTGCCCATCGAGCGGAGCACGGCAATGTCTTTGGTCTTTTCCATCACCATCATGGTGAGCGAAATCAGGATGTTTAACGCGGCGACAAACACGATGAGCCCAATCGTGATAAACGTGACCAGGCGCTCGAGCCGCAACGCACGGAACAAAGCACGGTTCTGTTCCATCCAACTGGTCGCCATGAATCCCGAGCCAGCCGCCTGCTCGAGTTCTTTGGCGATGCCATCGGCCTGGTAGATGTCATCGACCTTGAACTGGATCACCGAGATCAGGTCGCCCAGCCCGAATAATCGCTGCGCATCCGATAAGCGCGTGAAGGCCCAGGAGGTGTCGTAGTCGTAGAAGCCAGAGTTGAAGATTCCAACGACGCGGAAGCGGTTGTACTTGGGGACCATCCCAAACGGAGTCAGCTCGCCCTGCGGGCTAGTGACCAGAACCACCGAGCCGACACTAGCGCCGAGTTCATCGGCCATGTCTTTCCCAAGAATGATAGGAGGCATGGCCGCAACGCGTTCGTGCACATCAGCCAGCGAATCGGCCGTTGTGGGGCGGACACTCCTGTCCGCCGCCGTTGAAGTTGGTTCTGATGTAGCGCGGGCGCCCTCGCCCGCGGCCCTTGATGTGGATTTATTGTCAATCGTCGAATCCACGCCAGAAGCAGCACCACCCGAAGTCTCCTCAAGCGTTTCCGCCGAACCGATACGCACCGTGCTCAACAGATCGCTCACCTTGCGCTCAAATGAGGGGATCATCCCCTTGAGCACCGCGCCCCGCGCGCGCGGCCCGCGCGAGATCAACACCTGCTCATAGATCGCAGGCGCTGCCGCGACCACGTGCGGCTCGTGACTGAGACGTTCAAGCATCACAGGCCAGTCCTTGATACCGTCGCTCTGCACGCGCAGAAGGCTCACATGCGAGGTTGATCCGAGCAGCCGCTGCTGCAGGTCCTGACGGAAGCCGTTATTGATGGCGAGGGCCACAATCAGCGAAGCAACCCCGGCAGCAACTCCGAGAATGGAGATCGCCGTAATCACGCCGATAAACGCCTGGCGGCGCTTGGCGCGCAAGTATCGGGTTGCGACGAACAGTTCGAAGCGCATGAGAGACAGCCATTGGCTTTTAGCCGTTAGCTCCTAGCCCAATCGGATTATAGACGGACCTCTGGACGTCGCAGTCTGGGGAAGATTGCCGGAACCGATTTCCTATACGAGCGATACGACTCGCCGAACCTCCGCTCCAACTCCGCATCCTCGGCGCGGATCATAACGGCGCCCGTGACGATGGTGAGCATAGTCAGCGCAAAGCAAACAGCCAGCCCAGTTCCGATGCTCCAGGCGAGCATCTCGCAGAAGTGCGCGAGATAGATGGGATGGCGCACCCGGGCGCGGATGCCAGTGATGATCAAAGGCTGATCGGAGTGCGCAGTGCTGAGTTCGGGCATGCCCTGCAGTTGTTGCAGGCTGAAGCGGGCGCCTCCCGTTTTATAGAGCCAGATGCCGACTGCGAAGATGCAACCCGCGGGGAGCCACGCCCAGTTGTTTTGATAGAGGAAGATGCTTCGGAAGGGTGCGGTTGCCAGCAATACGATCACGAACATGCCGGTCCACAGTGGCAGCAGCACGCGGTACGGAGAGCGCCGGGCGCGCCAGTAATCCGGGCGCGGATGGATGAGCAGCCAGTAGCCGGGGATCGTGGAGTAAACGGCGCAAATCACCCATCCGAGAGTGCGCAGGATCAGGAGCACGTCTACATTCTAGGGCCTGCGAGGTTCACGAGAACCTACGCCCCCGGTACACATGAGCACAATCTGATGTTTGCGCCTAGTTCTCCTCCCGCCTCCGCATATCCCCACTGCGCAGATAGCGGCTGTGCCAGCCCAGCGATTCTGTCGGCAGATGGGGCGTGTGCTTGCCGTACGACAGCCGCTCTGCGCGATTGAGATAGTCAAGCAGCAAGCTCTTGTAGTCCGGGTTGCAGCATTTCTCGATGATCAGGTGCGCGCGTTGCCGCGGAGACAGGCCCCGCAGATCAGCCAATCCTCGTTCGGTGACGATGACCTGTACATCGTGCTCGGTATGGTCAACGTGCGAGACCATCGGAACGATGGTCGAGATCGTGCCCTTTTGTGCGATCGACGGCGCCATGAAGATCGAAAGATAACCGTTGCGCGCGAAGTCTCCCGAGCCGCCGATGCCGTTCTGAATGCGCGATCCCATCACGTGTGTCGAGTTCACATTTCCGTAGATGTCGGCCTCGATCATGCCGTTCATCGCGATCACCCCGAGGCGGCGGATGATTTCCGGATGATTCGAGATTTCCTGCGGCCGTAGCACGATGCGGTCGCGATAGCTCGCCATGTTGGCGTTCACTTCGGTCAGCATCTCGGGGCTCAACGAAAATGCAGTCGCCGACGCACACGTGAGCTTGCCTGATTTCAGTAGGCGGATCATTCCGTCCTGAATAACTTCGGTGTACGAGGTTAATCCTTCGAAATTGCCCTCTTCCAACCCGAACAGGACAGCGTTCGCGATATTTCCCACGCCCGACTGTAGGGGCAGCAGGTTCGCCGGCATGCGGCCCTTCTGCACTTCCCCACTGAGAAATTCCAGGATGTGTCCGGCGATACGCTGCGAAGCTTGATCCGGCGCCTTGAAGGCGCTGTTGCGGTCGGGAGAGTCGGTCAGAACGATTGCAACGACTTTCTCGGCAGGCACGTTGAGATACGGGGTGCCGATCCGCTGCCCCGTCGACACGAGAGGAATAGGGCCGCGATGGGGAGGCGGCTGCAGGCCGTAATAAATGTCGTGCATTCCTTCGAGCGCGGCGGGCTGCCAGGAATTGACTTCGAGAATCACCCGCTCCGCCTGGTCGATCCACGTCTTGTTGTTGCCGATCGAAGAACTAGGGAGCAGTCGCCCATCCTCGAGCACCGCAGCGACTTCGATGAGGGCGACATCCATCTTGCCGAGGAAGCCGTACTCCACGAACTGAGCGACGTGGCTCAGATGGATGTCCATGTAATCCATTTCGCCCGAGTTGATGCGCTTGCGCGTCTCGGGGTCGGACTGGTATGGAAGCCGCAAATGGATGCCGCCCGCCATGGCCAGCGCGCCGTCAAGTTCGGGGCCGGTCGAGGCACCCGTAAACACACTCACCTGAAACTTCTGCCCGTGGATGTGCGCTTCGGCGATGCGCCGCGCCAGCTCGATTGGAACCACCTTGGGGTATCCAGAGCCGGTGAATCCGCTCATGCCGATCTGATCGCCGGAGCGAATCAGTGACGCCGCTTCGGTGGCCGACATGATTTTTTGAGCAAGCGCGGAATTCAGTACGCGGGCTGTGATGGGCGAGGCCAAAGTGACCATGGAATGTGCCTTTCCTGCGAATGGACTAACTTTCAACCATAAATTTCGGTTGCCCGCCCGTCTGTGACCGCGATCACCCGATGCTCTCCGTGAAGCCAGACAACGCTTTTCGCGAGGAAGATCACGCAGGCATTTCGCCCAGTTGCCGTCACGCTTTTCTCTTTTGTGGCACAGTAGAGACAATGGGGGAATCTGAACTGCTTCGCGACTCGTCCCGGTTCTTTGCCTACCCCGACCTCGCGCTCTACCAGATCGCGCGCTTCTTCATCGTGGCCGCGCTCGAAATGCAGTCGGTCGCGGTGGGATGGCAGGTCTACGAGATCACGCGTCGACCTTTGGATCTGGGCTTGGTCGGACTCGCGCAATTCCTGCCGGGAGTCTTTCTGTTTCTGCTAGCGGGCCATACTGCCGACCGGCATGATCGACGTCGCCTGCTCAATATCTGTTACGTCGGATTTGTGGTGTGCTCGGGACTTCTGCTGCTACTCGCGATGCGGGGCTCGCGCTCGGTCAACCTGATTTACGCGATTCTTCTTTTGCTGGGCGTCGTGCGCTGCTTCAACTGGCCAGCCAGCCGAGCGCTGCTGCCACAACTAGTTCCTGGACATTACTTCTCGAAGGCCGTCGCCTGGAATGCGAGCACGTTTCAGGCGGCAACCATCCTTGGCCCTGCTATTGGCGGCGTGCTCTACGCCGCAGCCAAGGGGCCGGAAATCGTTTACGGCGCAGCCACGGTTTCCGCCGCTGTGGCCCTCGTGGCGACCTTGCGTATCCACTCGCAGCCGCAAACGCGGCCGACGCAGGAGATGAGCTTGCGCACCGTGATGGCGGGCTTCGCCTATGTGTGGCGCGAGAAGGTCGTGTTGGGATCGATCTCGCTCGACATGTTTGCCGTTCTCCTGGGTGGAGCGGTCGCTTTGCTTCCGGTGTATGCCAGTGAGATTTTGAAAACAGGCCCGTGGGGACTGGGCTTGCTGCGCAGCGCTCCGGGTATCGGCGCGGCTATCATGGCGCTCTTTCTGGCCAAGCGACCGATTCAGCGTCGAGCTGGGGCGATCATGTTGTGGTGTGTGGCGGGCTTTGGAGTATTCACGATCCTGTTCGGGATCTCGCGCAACCTGCTGCTGTCGATGATCGCTTTGCTGCTGGTGGGTGCGACCGACATGGTGAGCGTCATCATCCGCGCGACGCTGGTGCAGTTCATGACGCCGGACGAAATGCGCGGCCGCGTGAATGCGGTCGACATGCTGTTCATCGGTGCGTCGAACGAATTGGGAGAATTCGAGTCAGGCCTGACCGCGCATTGGTTCGGAACGGTGCCCGCTGTGGTGCTGGGCGGAGTAGGGACGCTGGTCGTGATCGGTTTGTGGGCGTGGCTATTTCCGGAATTGCGGAAGGCGGACAGGATCTAGAAGACGCAGTCTGCCCAATCGCGAGAACGCCGCGGAGAACGCAGAGAGAAGCTGTTAACCGCAAAGCAGGCAAAGAAAATCCGCAAAGGCCGCAGAGAAAATCAGCGAAGTTTCAAAAAGAGCTCTCGTTGCGAACTTTGCGGCGTTTCTTCGCGTCCTTCGCGATTAAAAGCTTTGCAAAGGTTCAGCAACAACCCGAAACAAGACCGCTAACGCGATGCATAAGAAATGCCGGTCTTGGCTTCTCCGACACCTGACACCTGTCACCTGAGACCCGTTACTGTGACCTGTGACCTGCCTCTCTTATTTTCCCCGAATCACCATCTTCGCGGCGCTCATGTTCTCGAAGCGGTCGTAGACGCGAACCACGACCACGTGCTCGGCAGGGCCAAGTTCGCCCTTCTTTGTTTTTGCCGCGGGTGCCGAGGCCGCCACATCCAGAACGACCGGAACCTTGAAGTCATAGTTCTCAGTTTTCGAGTCAGCCAACTGGCCCACGGGCTCCACGTACTGCCAGTCGTTGGCGTCGATCGAGTATTCGGCGCGCTTGATTGGCGAGAAGCCGTCAGCGGCGCGAAAAGTGACGTGGACCTGATCGCCTTCGAGAGTCGCAGCGAGGTTCTCGATGTGCGGAGGTGTTGTATCGATTTCCACGCGAGGACTCTCTTTCTCCGCCGTTAGCCCATCTCCCGGCGAATGCGAAGGCGAATCCGACGCCACCACTTTGAAAGTGTATCCGCCGTCCGGAAGCAGGCTCGCGTCGAACGAGTAGAACTTGTCGGTGAGGCCGTCTTTCAAAAGCAGCCAGCGGGTCTCGCCGTCTCCGCGATAGTAGAGCGAGTAGGTCAACTGATCGTCATTGTCGTCGTGCGCCACCCACTTCACGCCGATCGAGTCCCGGTCGTGCGTCGTCGGCACAGGGGGTTCGAAGCGCGGTTGTCCCGCGTTGGCGCCGCCGCTCATGTCGGTGGTGGCACCGAGCGGCTTGGGCAAGGGTTGGTAGCGGGTGCCAATCTGCACGCCCACATCGTCAATGTCGGGCGCGATGTTCTTCGACAGATAATTGAGCAGGACACTTTCCACCCGGGGAGCCGGAGTTCCCGCGTGCAGCACGGCTTTCCACTGAATGAAACGGGCCGGTGGTACACCGGTTTCGCCATCTTTCTGGGGATCGACTTTCATCCACGAACTCCAGTTGCGGTCCGGGTTGTCGACGTTGCCGCTGCGCGTGAACAACTCCACGTTGCCGGCGCCGCGCATTTCAGCGCGTCCCCAGCGCGAGAAGATCTTGGCGTCGAACACGTCGCTTTCGTACGTGCCTTCCGACTGCGGTCCCGGTCCCAGCACGAAGATCTTTCCGAGGTTGCTGCCAGCCGCGTACAAGCCGCCGCCCGGAGCCTTGGCAAACGCCGTGACCTGCGAAGAACCGGCCTTCAGCAGGTCGCTGAAGTCGTCTTCGCTGCGCATCGCGAAGATGTGACCGCGGTTGCCGGTGCCAGCCACCAGGCGTCCCTGCGTGTCGAAGGCCAGGGCATAAACGATGTCTTCCCGCGAAGTCCACAAGCGCGTGGGAGAACCATCTGGAGCAAGTCGGTAGATCTCCGAACCGCCGCTGGCGCCAGAGCCGGGCGCAGGAAAATTCACCATGGTGGAGGTCGAAGGTAATGTCGGCGTCAGCACCAGTCCCGGAGGAGCGCCCGACATCGACGGCGATGGATTGCTGACCGGCATGATCGACGGCCCCATACCAGGATTCTGCCCCGGGCGCTTTTCGCCTACGCCGGCAGCGTAGATGTTTCCATTGGCGTCGATGGCAAGCGCCGTGATTTCCTTCTTGGGAGCGCTGTAAAGAACGAAGGCCTCGCCCGTCGGAGCGATCCGGTACAAAAGGCCACTGCCGTCCGAGCCGGCAATCAGGTTGCCTTTGGGATCGACCGCCAGCACGCGAATGTGCGCTTCGTCGCTCTTGAAGAACACGGAGTGATCGCCCTTGGGCGTGACTTTGAAAATCTCGCCGTGATCGCCCGTGGCCACAAACAAGTCGCCCGCGTTGTCGAAGGTCAGATCCCAGATGTACTTGGTGCCGGGATCAAAGTAGACCGAAGAGTTCCAGTTGGGATCGACCTGGCCTTTCGACTTGTCGGGAGCTTTGCCCGCATCGCCGCTCGCGCCGCTCTTGCGCTCGATCTTGTAGACCTTGCCGTCTGGGGCTGTCCCCGCATACACAGCGCCGTTCTTGTCAACCACTAGCGCCTGCACCTGCAGTTCGGTCGGCTCGAAGATGGTGGTGGCCTGCCCGTCGGGCGTGATGCGATACACGCGCGCAGGAGCGCCCGACGCTGCGTAGATGTTTCCCGCGCTATCGGAGGCAATGGACCAGATGTAGGTAGAGGGCGCGGTGTACAAAGATTTGAAGGCCGGCGCCAGTTCCAGGCTGCCGTTACTGCGAATGGCTATGCCGGTGGCCGTGCCTTTCGCGAGTTCTTCAAATTTCGATTGTTCCCAGGTGCGGGTCCCTTCTCCGAAGGCCATCAGTGTGATGAGCAGCGCAAAGAGAATGGCAAACTTCCGCGGATGGATCAGCAAGTCTTACACCTCGTTGTGTGATTGTGGCGCGGAAAAACTCAGGGTAACACGGTTCCTTGGACGGGGTCGAAGGTGAGCACGGGCCTCGCGGAGGAGGCCCGTGACCCGTTATTTACTTAATCGTAATCGTCAGAATCTGCGCTCCAGCGACCGCAAAGTCGAGCGGCGGCGTGGCTACCTCGGTCACCGAGGATTCGCCCAACACCACCATCTCCTGCGTGCCACGCATTCCATCCATCACGTTCATGACGGAGAGAGGCAGGGCAGGCATGACTTTGTCGGCAACCATCGCTTCCGGGTCCGCCTCGAGCAGCGAGACGTACACGCGGTTGTTCGAGTGCTCCTTGTTGAGCAGCGCGATGGTCGACGCCAGATCGAGTTTCCGCGCCAACATCGGCATGCCACGACGCATCCGGTCGAGCGTGTCTCCATCGCTCACCAGAATGCGCAGTGGACCCTTTGAAGCGGAGGTCGGAATCTTGATCGGAATCTGCCTTACGATGCGCTCGCCCCGATACGGAGCGAGTACGGTTTCCACGGTGATTTCATCGCCGGGGCGTGCTTCGCTCAAGTCAGTGCGGGCGCTTTCCAGGCGAGCCTGGCGACGTTCCTTCACCAGGTCGAAATCAAGCTTAACGGCCTTCACGGCAGGCACGTCGAACGGGTTGTCGTAGATGCGGCCAAAACGGTCGCCCAGCGACAGGGCCGCCAGAAACGCAGCCGGCTGGCCCGCGTCGGTCGGCGCGAACATGTTCTGCAGCGTCACGTCAGGATAGCCCTTCACGCTGATCACGCCCTTCAAGCGATACGTCGTTTCCTCGCCGTAGTCGTTGATGCCGTGCAGCGCGTTGAACACCGTTGCCATCATGGCGACCGGGCTCAACTTGGGATTGTTCAGCACTTCGTAGTGGATCTCTTTCGTAGCCGAGCCGCTGCGAATGCTGAGCGTCACCGGGATCATATCGGGTTCCTTGTTGAGCAAACCCATGATGCCGGTGTGGCGATCCTGCACGAAGGCGCCCACGGGCTCCGTCGTGTTGACGATCTTGAAAGCGTTCAGGGGCGAGGGCAGGGTGGCCAGCACGTTCGCCTTGGTCATCGGCAGATCGACGCTGCCGAACTGAAGCAGGGGGTGTCCGCAGGCCAGAAGCCGCTCCGTGTCGATGTAAGTCACCGTGCAGGTCGCGGCGATGTCCATATCACCGCGCACCAGAACCGCGCTGACCGCCGACCCGGCCTCCAGAGGCTCGGGCTGCTTCTGATCGCTCGAGGAGCCCGCACCCATGACCGGCACGATTCCGCTCGAGGCGAATTGCGGCGCAAACAACTTGACCGCTTCTTCGCTGAAGCCGTTGAACACCAGCGGCGTATCGATCGGCCGCAAGTAATTCGCCACACTCTGCACTTGAATGTCGGACGGTTGACCCGGTCCCGATGTCTTGGTCAACGAACTGGGTAAGGCAGCGCGGGTCGTGGTGGACGCCGTGCCTCCTGGACTCTTGTCAAACGCATTGATTTCAAGCATGTCGGCGATGGGTGTCACGCCCGCGATCGGCTCCTTCGAAAATTCACCAATGCGGAACGCCAGCGCTCCCGCCAACTTGCCATCAAAATAAACCGGGCTGCCGCTCATGCCGGCCACCACGCCCGTGTACTCCGCCTTTTCGCCGTGCAGGCGAACCAGGATGATGTCCCCCTTGGGACCGTTCATGTTCTTCAGGACGCCCAGTACTTCAACGTCCATGGACTCGGGCTTCACGCCCTGAAATACCGTGTAGCGCGTATCCGCGCATGCCGGTATGAATCTGGCTTACTGGAATTGTTTCTGGGACCGCAGCCTGACCGGTGGGTCTTTCAGCGGCCAGCGCACAAAGAGTGAAGAGGAGGGTAATAGCTGCGAGAGGGCGAACAACTTGTCTCATTACATTTTGCCCCGAAGAGCCCTGCCAACACACGGACTCTCAGTAACATTAGACTCCGAACGATCACGAGTAGTTGCCGGGAGCAGGTGAACCTCAGGACCTAGCAAAACATCCCAATCGCGAAGCTGTGCGTCTATACTAACATCAGAAAATTTGCGATCCAATGTTACTTTCGTGCCACAGTTGATAGGCTGGTTGAGGTTTCTATGGGCAAGCGTTCTCCTCGTAAGTTGCTGCTGACAATAAGCTTATTTGTTTTCGCCTGCGGAGCGCTGCGCCTGTCCGCACAAGACACTCCGCAGCAGCCCGCATCGACGAACCCGCAGAATCCGAACAAGCAGGACGCGCCTGCCGAGGCCGGCGGACCGGGTGGCGATGTAGGTCCGTATGCCATCCCGAAGAAGAAGGAAGAAGATGCGACTCCTCCGCCTGCGCCCGAGAAGCCGAAGAAGATCGAAGGCATGCCCGACTACTCCATCAAGGTCGACGTGCCGCTGGTCAACCTGGACGTGCTGGTCACGACCAAAGACGGGCAATTCATCCCGAACCTGAAGAAAGACAACTTCAAGATCTTCGAAGACGGAGCGCCGCAGACCATCTCGAATTTCAACCAGTCAGCCGCGCCGATCACCGCCGTGCTGCTGGTGGAGTATGCCTCGACCAACTACAACTACATGTACGAGGCGCTGAACGCGTCGTACAACTTCGCGGCCACGTTGAAGCCCGAGGACTGGATCGCGGTGGTCTCGTACGATATGCGGCCTCAGATCCTCACCGACTTCACGCAAGACAAGCGCGCCGTCCTGGGAGCTCTGAACACGCTGCGCATTCCCGGTTTCTCGGAGCGCAATCTGTTCGACGCACTGTATGACACGATCGACCGCATCGAGAACCTCGAAGGCCGCAAGTACATCATTTTGGTTTCGACCGGACGCGACACCTTCAGCAAGCTGAATCTGGATCAGATTCTGAAAAAACTGAAGACTACCCAGAACATCACGATCTATGCAGTCAGCATCGGACGCGCGCTGCGCGAGATGATGGAAGCGAGAATGGGTACGGGCGGCGGCCTGATCACGACCGATTGGCTGCAGGCCGATAACCAGATGAACACCTTCGCGCACATGACCGGCGGCCGGGCGTACTTCCCGCGCTTTGACGGCGAACTGCCCGAGATTTTCCACGACATCGGCACCGACATTCGCAACCAGTACACGATCGCCTATCACCCGACGAATCCGAAACTCGACGGCAGCTATCGCAAGCTGAAAGTCGAACTGGTTGCCCCGGACGGCGGCCCGTTGAAAGTGAAAGATCAGAAGGGCAAGGACGTGAAGGTCCAGATCTACGCCCGCGATGGCTACACGGCGAAGCACCAGGTGGAGTAGCCAGTTCTCAGTTCCCGGTTCTTAATTCCTCGGTTCGTTCGAACCTGCGCCGTGACTTTGAGCTTCGCCCACGGTCGGGCAGTAGCCATTCTATTTTTGGATTGTCATCCTGAGCGAAGCGAAGGACCTGCTGTTTGGCTGTGACCACAGGCCGCGAATGCGAGAACTGAGAACTGTCTCATCATCCCCCATGAAAGAAATAATCCAGCACAAACAAGCAAGCCACTCCTAAGAAAACCACTAAAGCCATCCGCACGCCTGGTTCCTTGTTGACCTCGGGAATCAAATCCGACGCAGCCACATAAATCGTCACTCCGGCCGCCAACGGCAAGCCTTCATTCACCTGGTGCCGCAACACGGCCATGGTTAACACTCCCGCGAGCGTCGCCGCACCGAGCAGTACTGACGCGCCCCACGCATAGCTCCGACTCCGCCCGCCCGCGAGCATCACCGATGCTACTGTGAAGCCCTCGGGAATCTTGTGCAGGAACACAGCCAGAAAGATGACCCACCCCAACCAGGCAGACACCAGAAATCCGGCGGCGATGGCGATGCCGTCGAAAAATGTGTGAATGGTTAAACCGACCAGCACTGAGAAGGTCTTGTGCGGATGCAGAAACTCGTCCTCGTGCGTTTCTTCGCCGAAATGAAAGTGCGGAGTGACGGTGTGCTCGAAGAAATGAACGATCAGGTAGCCCAGCAGAATCAGAAACGCCGCATAGCGTCCACCAAGTTTGAGACTCGTGGGCACGACTTCCACTATGGCCGTCGACAGCATGAACCCGGCGCCCAAGGCGACGAAATATTTGAGATAGCGCCGCTCCCAATTGCGTTGCACGATGATGGCCCCGCCGAAAACGTTGGCGGCAGCGGCGGTGAGGCCGAGCAGGATGGCCGTATAAATCGGACTCATGGGCTGGGCGATGATAGCAGAGCAGCTACGAGCTATCAGCTATCAGCCATCAGCTAATCGAGCAGCGGCCGTGCCGATCCGCCCAGCAGCGACGTGTTCATGTTGAAGACATTGTGATGGCCCTCACTGCCTCCCCACGCAAACATCAGCGATACCATGGGAAAGCCGCCCGCGCGCAGCGTGAATCCTCCCGCGAAGCTGTGCTTCAGGTGATCGAATCCAACCTCGCTGCGCGTCAGAGCCACTCGGCCTTGGTCCGCCAGAAACTTCACTCCGAATGGCCCCCCCAGCGAGTGCTCGAACGTCTCCTGCAGCAACAGCAGATTGGGCGCCCGATAACGGTAGTCGCGATAGCTGCCCAGCGACATGGCCCCGTTGACGTCCGATCCGCCCAGTGTCTGCTGAAAGTAAAACGGCACCGCGCTGGTCGACGAGTTCATCGACTCCGAAAGCAACAGGCGCATTCCGATCGAGCCATTGCGGTTCCGCGAGACCTCCGGGCACTCCTGCCCGGGAGGCGCACACCGGTCGGGGCCGGCCGGGTCCGTGTTTTTCGGAGCTGACCGGGTATAGCCGTACAAATAGAAAATGTGGTTCAGGTCGAGCGTCCATCGTTGAAAGGAATTCCGCGAGTTCGACGGAGCTAAGAATTGCTGGTAGTTCGCGAGGTAGTTCAGCTGAAAGCGGTCGCCGAACACAGGGTTGATGCGAACGCCTTCTCCGAATTGCACAAACGCCGGCTGGCTGCTCAGTCCGGGCGCGCCCGCATTCGTGTAGACCGTTTCGATAGAAGGATACGATTGCCCATTTTCGCCGCGTATGTTCACGAATCGGCCATTGATCTCGCCCAGCAGAGCAAGATTTAGATTCTTCATGGCCGACCACTCGTAGATAGGCTTGATCACGCTTCCGCCGATGATGGTTTGCTGCATGCCGAAAACCGATGCGCCGGCCAGCGTCGAATCGTTTCCCAACCCAAAGAAATTCAGCTTGTTCAGCGCAATTGTCTGTGCGTAGAGATTGAAGACCGTGTACGGATGCACCAGGTTGATCTGCGGCTGCGCTGGAGTCTTGGGCGTGCCGCCTGGCTGCGAAACTAATGGCTTGACGACGCGCACCGGTTCTCTCGGAGTGTGGATCAACTTCATGTATCCGCCGGCCCGCCACGATCCGCTGAATGAGCCGACCGCGTCCACATCCCAACTGAGCCGCCAATTCTCGGTATTCTTTGCGGTGACAAAGGCAGCGCCCAGGCTGAACCCGTTCTGCGGGGGCATGCTGCCCGCCGCAACGTGCAGTGGATGGTCGGTGAAGAGTGCAATGGCGCATCCGGGAACAGCCTTAACGCTGAACGTTCCACAAGAGTCCCCGACCCGCTCGCTCTCACGGCGAAAATCCGCTTGCAGCGTGCCTTCCTGGGCAAGCGCACCTGTACTCGCAAGGCACAGCAGCAACCCCACAGTCCAACGCATACAGCTTCCTGCCTCCTCCATAGATTCGCCGGGCTAGGCCTTGCGGCGGCGCGTGCGTTTCTGCTTTGCGGTCTTCTTGGACTTCTTCTTCGCCTGGTTGTTGGCGTGGCCCTGGCGCGCACGTCTGGAGGGCTTGGCCTCGGCGGCGGCCGCGATATCGATTACGCCAGTTCGCTGGCGCGTCGGCCTCGCTCGCTTCGCGGCGGCAGCGTTATGGGCGTGGTGGATCGCTTCAGTGACGCGGCGGATGTACTCTCCCGCTTCACCCTCAGTCTTGATCGCATTGACGTAGATGTTCGTCTGCAGCCGAGCGGGCAGCTTCAACTCCGCGTCCTGCAAGTGCTGCATCTGCGCCTGCAGCAGGGCGTTGACCGGGCGGTGGCGATCCATCGCGCTCTTCCGAGGCCGGGGTACATGGATCAGAGACATCGAATCATTCCTTTCGGGGCTTACGATTGCCGCTCTACGCAAGATCCAGCTAGACGTCGAAGTCCGGACAATCCGTCCGCATCGTGTCGAGCGAGAGCAGATTTCTTGCTGGGTCTACTGGAGCGGCCTGCGGCTCAATAAAAATGTCGGCACTGGTTTCGCGGGGAGAGCGAGGGGAATAGTCACCGAGAAAGAATTTCGTAATGGTCGCCGGAATCGAAGCGTGATCAAACACGCGATCTACCACGGTTCCCTTGGGAATCCAAGGCGAAATCAGGATCGCAGGGACGCGCACTCCCAGCCGATCAAACGCAAAGGGCTTGCCCGTCCCGGTGTCGTTGGCTGAGGCCGTGAATTTGTCGGGCGTGCAGGCGGGCGGGATGACGTGATCATAAATTCCACCGTGCTCGTCATAGACCACCAGCAGTGCGGTGTTCGGCCACAGTGGCGAATTCTTGATCGCGTTGTACACCGAGGCGATATACAACTCACCGGCCTGCACGTCGTGATCAGGATGCTGGTCGTTGGCGATTTCCGCGCCGCCGTCGGAATCGTGATCGTTGTAGTTCGGCTCGACGAAGGAATATTCCGGGAGCAAGCCTTTGCGGCAATCCTCCAGAAACTGCGGGTAGGTCCCGAACAACTCCGGTTGGTGCTGCAGCAGGTTGGTGATCTCCATCGTCGAGCTGGTCGTGTCGTAGTAGTAGAGCTTGGCAGTGTGCTTGGGCTTGGCGCTGATCAAACGGTTGTAAATGCTCTTGAAGGGCTCGTTTACGTACAGCAGGTTCATGTCGACCCGACCGAACGAGGTGCCGTAATGTGCAAAGGCGCGATTGCAGATGGTCGGCCCCGGTATCGAGGCAAACCACCGATTGAACACCGCGAACTCGGTGGCGAGCGTGGTCAGCACCGGCAGCTTCTCCGGCGGGAAGTAGTACATGATCTTCTGCGAGTGCTTCAGGTCGCGGCGCTGGTTGAAGTAGCTCTTCACGAACCCCTGCATGTTGGCCACGCGCGTGAGGCTGGTGTCGCCGCCGAAGATCTGCAGATCCACTGCCGGAAAGTGGTGATCGGGATCTGGATCAAGCTGGCCCTGAAAATCCGCCATAGGTTGCGGGGAAACCTGCTTCGCGACCGGACTCGTATCGGGATTGCTCAAGCCCGGCTGGATCCCATCGATCTTGGGATTGATCGCAGTCAATCCGCCCAGCATATGATCGAACGAGCGGTTCTCCATCATCAGGACGACAATGTGTTTAAGGCTGTCCAATCCGGGTGCCATCGGAAGCAGTTACCCTCCAAACAGTTTCAGTGAAACCGGCGCTAAGACGTTTCGCACCGGAAGGGCAGGTTGCGAATCGTCCAGCTTGTGAAGCTAAAAATGTTTTGTTGTCCGGTATCCGGATCTTTATCGTGGGGAAATTGCAGTTGTCAGAACGCGAGGCGGGGCCGCCCTGCGCGTCGATCTCTATCCGAAGGCTAGCAGGGAGCGGAGATTATTTTGTCACCCATTTGTCATTTGAACACGCGTGTTGCCATTTGAGGTTCGCCCTTCTAACGGAAACTTCTGAGAACCGAAAACTAGAAACTGTTTTCCTCACCCGCTATGCCGGATGTGCATCACGTCCCCATCCTGCACGATGTAGTCTTTGCCTTCGAGACGCAGCGTTCCCTTCGCGCGGGCGTTGGCTTCGGAGCCGGCTTCGAGCAACTGGTCCCAGCGAATCGTCTCGGCGCGGATGAAATGTTTCTCGAGGTCGGAGTGGATCGCGCCCGCTGCCTCGACGGCGCGTGTGTTGACCGGGATGGTCCAGGCGCGGCATTCGTCTTCCCCGGCGGTGAGAAATGAAATCAGGCCAAGCAGGTGATAGGTCTGGCGGATCAGACGAACCAATCCGCTTTCCTTGAGTCCATAACTCGACAGAAATTCAGCGGCGTCTTCATCGCTCATCTCCGCAAGTTCGGCCTCGACCTTCGCGCAAACAGCGGTCGCCCCCGCGTTCGGACGGGACGAAACTTCCGCCAAGTTGTACTTCGCCACTGCGGCTTCTAACGCCTTGCCGAGTTCCTGCGTCTCGCTGATATTCAACACGTACAGCATGGGCTTTTCGCTGAGGAACATGAAACCGCGGATGCGCTTCTTGTCCTCGGGCGTCATCTCCATTTCGCGCAGAGGCTTTTCGGTCTCGAGATGTGCCTTCGCTTTGATGAGCAACTCGTTTTCTCTTTCCAACTCAGGCGAGCGCATCTTCTTGAGGTCTTTCACCAGCCGTTCGAGCCGTTTCTCGATCTGGCCGAGGTCGCTGACCATCAGATCGAATTCCACGTTCTTGATGTCGCGCAGCGGGTCGATGGATCCAACGTGAGGAATCGAGTCGTCTTCAAAAGCGCGCAGCACGTGAATCAGCGCGTCCACCTGGCGCAGGTGCCCGATGTAGGCGGTTTCTTTGAGGGCATCCTCGCCGACGGCACCGACGTCCACATATTCGATGGACGCGTGGGTGAGCTTCTTGGGCTTGTAGAGCTCAGCGAGGCGGTCTAAACGGTCGTCGGGGACCTTGGCAACCCCGATGTGCGCTTCGCGCGGGTTCGCCAGAGCGTGCGCGGACAGCACCGTCTTGGTCAGCATGCGGAACAGGGATGTCTTGCCTACCTGAGGCAGGCCGATGATTCCAGATTTCATGAGTCAGCTTTCAGCCGTCGGCTGTCAGTTCTCAGCACGTCGGCGGAGGGATCACAAACATTACAGAATAAATGACTCGGGGCGGGAGACCCAAGTTGCAGGGTACAGGGGCAGAAAAAGAAAAAAGCTTCTAACCGCTAAGATCGCGAAGAAATGCCGCAAAGTTCGCAAAGAAGAGTCACATGGAAAAAAGTAAACTCGCTTTTCTTCGCGTTCTGGGCGGCCTTTCTTTGCGCACTCCGCGGTTCAAGGCTGTTTTCAGAAACGGACACGCGATGGTTAGGGGATATGACGAGCCGTACAGAACAGCGTAGCGATCCCCATCGCAAGAACCGCGACTTCCAGACGTACTGACCAAACATGGAGTGAGTCGAACTGCATGCGCCCGGGATCGGTGGCGGGGACGGTATCGATATCGCCAAACTGGGCGCGCAGCGTGGCCATCTTGGGCGAGATGCCGAACTGCGAAACGGCGGTGAGCAGCAGCATCAGAACAATCAGGATGTGCCGGACAGCCAGCGGCTTGGCCGTTCCTGTTGTCAGACTCGAGAGCAGCATCGAACTTCCCAGAAACACGACGCCCGAGAAAAGTCCCATCCAGTGCAGGATTCCGAGCGAATGCCCAACAACCGTTCCCGCCATGTGACGGGAGGGAAGCACGTGAAACGCGGTAGGCGCCTCAACGAAAGACAAGAAGATGATGCCCCCGATCCAGACAACCAGCGAAAGGAACATGAGGAAGCGGAGAAATGTCATGGTCCGGAATTATAGTCCGCCTTCATTCTTGAACTCGAGAGGAGCGGAAAGATCGCCCAGTTCTTCTAGTGACACGCCAGAGGATCTGTGGAATTTTCGGTATGTTGCGAACCCAGAATGAACCCCAGATGGTGAAGTACTCTAGAAGAAGCTCCGCGACACGGGTTAGTGACAGGCTCTCCGATTTGTGATGCGTGTGCTGGTAATAGGAGAGGGTTTTACCATCCCACGCCACCGAAAACCCCGGGTGATACCTGAGCGTAGAGATTCGAGGCAAGCGTTCTCCCAGCACGTTAAGTTGGGGTTCCACAAGAAACGTATCGCCACTTGAAGTGAACTGCACCCAAGCGTGGCCTGTGCGGTAGCGCCCGTATTGTCCGAAAACGACTCGACAGTCGTAACCGAGATCCAGAAGTTGGCGCCACGTCCACAAGGCAAAGTCGTCACAATCGCCTTTCTGCGATTGCTCAAAGTGCTCTGGTGGCTGCCAGTAGTCCTCTCGCCCGAATTGTTCTCGATCTGATACTCCTTTACAGCCGCGGAGAAACTCACGTACCTCGGCGAGATTTTTGCATTTCACCGTAAGGGGCTGGCTTACGTACCGGCCCATTGGGAATGTGGGATGCGGACCGCGGCGACGATCAAAGGGACGAATGACCTTCTTTCCTACCGCATCGTAAGCTTTTGGAATGATCTGCGCGATCATGCGTTTGAGGGAATCGTTGCGCTGAAGACCGGTTCTTAGAAGTCGCTACACCGGCACAGCGACGCTCTCGGCAATCTCGCGCATGACCTGCTCCGCCTGATCGGACTTCTTAAGCGTCGAGGAGTACGACCCGCTGACGACGACTCGGTGTGAAAACACCGGGACTACCAACGGCTTGAAGTCTTCCGGAGTGCAGTAAGTGCGGCCTTCGAGAAAGGCCATGGCCTGTGCGGCGCGATAGAGCATTTGCGATCCGCGCGGGGAAACGCCTAGAGACAGGAATTCCGATTCGCGAGTCTTCCGAACAATTGCCAGCGCGTAGGTGACCAACGAATCATCCACGCGCACTTTGCCGACAGCGTCCTGCATCTCGAGAACGTCTGCCCCCGTCAAAACAGGTTTCAACGTGTCGAGTTGCGCGGCGCCCGCGGCCGACCGCAGGATTTCGCGTTCCGCATCTGCGTCTGGGTATCCCATGTGCACGCGCATCAGAAAGCGGTCGAGCTGCGACTCGGGCAAAGGATACGTACCGTGATGTTCCACCGGATTCTGTGTCGCGAGTACCAGGAACGGCTGCGGCAAGGGATACGAGTGGACGTCGATCGTGACTTGTCCATCGTTCATCGCCTCGAGCAGCGCAGACTGAGTCTTAGGCGTCGTGCGGTTGATCTCGTCGGCGAGCAGGATGTTGGTGAACACCGGACCACGCTTGAATTCGAACTGCTGCTCGATGGCCGAATACATCGAGATGCCCAGCACGTCGGAGGGCAGCATGTCGCTGGTGAACTGCACCCGCTGAAAGCCGCAATCGAGCGCACGCGCCAAAGCTTGTCCGAGCGTGGTCTTGCCGACTCCCGGCACGCCTTCAATCAGCAGGTGGCCGCGAGCAAAAATGGAAACCAACGCTAGGCGGATGACCTCGTCCTTGCCGCGAATGACTTTGCGAAGTGTGGCTTCCAGTTGCGAAGCGCGATGCGTGGCGGCAGTGGCAGTTTCCAGGGACATGCGAAACGCGATTCTACTATGCGGGGTAGAGCGAAAGCTGTTACCAACGTCACAGGAAAGCAGCTGTTAGCTTTTGGCTCTTAGCGGTTAGCTTCCTTCAGCAATCATAGAACGTGAGGTCAGCGAATTCTTGCGCGAAGATAGCGCCTGAAGGCTCCTCATAAGGCGGAATTGATCGGCGCCGCTAAAGCGGCGCCCTGATACGAGCCGCCCTGACAACGAACCGCCGTGATACGAAACCCTTGATGGGGCTTCAACCCTACTTCATGAAGCGATGGAGCGGCGGGCGTCCTCGCCCGCCGGAACGGGCGAGACGCGCCGTTCCACCGCGAGATGTGACCTGCTACCACCTGCCTTTTACCCCGCCTGCCGGAACTCCGACGGTCGTCCCGTGAGGCGCTCGATCCGCTTTGCGATCGGTGGATGGGTCGAGAACAGGCTCCCAACATTAACGCCCAGCAAGGGTTGGATGATGAAGAGGTGCGCCGTCGAGGGGCTGGCCTGCATGGGAACGCGCCGCGAGTACGCATCCAGCTTCCCCAGTGCGCTGGCCAGAGCGTACGGGTTCCCGGTCAAATGCGCGCCTGTTTCATCGGCCTGGTACTCCCGCGAGCGCGAAACGGCCAACTGTATCAACAGGGCGGCCAGCGGGGCCAGAATCATCATGGCCAGTGCCGCCAAACCCCCACCGCGCCGGTCATCGCGATTGCCGCCGCCTCCGAAGAACATAGCGAAGCGCGCCGCATAAGTGATCGCGCCTGCGAGTGTTGCGGCGATCGAACTGATCAGGATGTCGCGATTGTTGACGTGGCCGAGTTCGTGGGCCAGCACGCCTTCGAGTTCTTCATCGTTCAGCAAATTAAGGATCCCCTGCGTCACCGCGACCGAAGCGTGTTGCGGATTGCGGCCCGTGGCGAACGCATTCGGCGATTCCATAGGGATGACATAGATCTTCGGCATGGGCAGCCCGGCCTTCTGCGTCAACCGCTCCACAACCTGGTAGACGCGCGGCAATTGCTCGCGCGTCACGGCTTGCGCGCGGTAGGTAGCCAAAGCAATCTTGTCGGAGAAAAAGTACGAGACGAAGTTCATCACGCCCGCAATGATCAGGGCGGTGAGCATCCCGCGCTGCCCGCCGAAATAGCTGCCAATAGCCATCAGCAACAACGTCAGTCCTGTGAGAAGGAAGGCGGTCTTAAATGTGTTTCCCATAAGTGGCGCTCCTGTCTTTTATTAGATGACGCAGACGATTGCGAGATGCTCGGCACGGATAAGCGCCCAGGGCTTGGTTTTTGCGAGAAGCAATGCTCTGATTCGTTCCAACAGTCTACGCTTTTTTTAAAATCTCGCGAGTTCCCAGACACATCTGGAACCGTTGAGCGGCTCGAACGGAGCCGCCCGACCCGCCGAGTCACCGCAAGATTCGGATAGCGGGTTTCGCGTACTCGAGATATTGTCTACGCCCGCAATCGGGAAGTTGAAGGAGAGGAAGAAATGAGTTCCATACAAGCTGAGTCCCCTGCCATCGCCGCACAGACATACCGCGAGAAGATGTTCAAGCTGCTGGGGCAACAGGATCCCTTGAATGTGCTGGCCGGAACTGCATCCGCGCTCGAGGAGATTGTGAGTCGCCATGCCGTGCCCGTTTTGCGGACGCGACCCTTCGAGGGCAAGTGGACCCCGAACGAGATCATCGGCCACCTCACCGACAGTGAATGGGTGTATGGCTATCGCCTCCGCCTGATCGTGAGCGAAGAACTGCCGACGATCCTGGGTACGCAGCAGGATCGTTGGGTGGCCGCGCAGCGGCACAATGAGCGCGAGCCGTCTGAGTTGGTCGAGACATTCCGCACGCTGCGCGAGCTTAACCTGGCTGCGTGGAAGCGCGTGCCGGAGGCGGACCTGGGGCGCGCGGGGCAACACAATGAACGCGGCCCGGAGTCTCTGGATGTGATGCTACGGCTGTTGGCGGGACACGATCTCTCGCATCTGAATCAGATCGCGCAGTATATTGAAGCCGTCCAGCAGCGGCAGATCGCTTAGCCTCACCGGGGAGAGCTTTTGCGATTGCAACCCGAGTGTGTGGGCATACCGCCCGCACAAACCCGCGCTAGACGTTCTGCGCTTCGCGCTTGATGGCCCGCTCGAGTGTCCCGTCGAGCGCGGCTCTTGGCCTTTTCGTATTCCTGCTGCGTGATCTTGCCCTGCTTGTGCTCGACTTCGAGTTGGAAGAGCTCTTCCTTCAATGCTTCCAGCAGCATCGACGGTCTCGCCGGCGCTGCGGCCGCGGGGACGGCAGGCCGCGATACCGGCGGGTGCGCTCGCCGGTAGGCGCGTGCTGCCGGAACAGGCTCGGGTATCTCCACCTCGGCGCCGGTCCCATTGGAGCCGCCTGCAAAGCCTACTCGCTGGCGCGTGTTCACGTAGTACGCTCCGCCAAACAAAGCCAGAACGAATCCTCCGATGATCCACCAGCGATATTTCTGCAACGGATCAGGCGCGTCGATCGGCGGCCCCATGCCGCCACCCGGACCGTCTCCAATGCGCGAGTTTCCTTGCTGCGCCTGACCGCCGCCCATGGCCCCGCCATTGGAACTGCCTTCGGGAGCGGTGTTGGCCGCGAGCATGCCTGTGCCGGATATCTTGAAACTGAGCGGCTGGCCGGGTTTGGTTTCAGCCGCGACCTGAACGATGGCATCGGCCTGCTGCGGATCGTTCATCGAGTCAAAGTGCGCGCCGGGTCCGGCCTCGAATTGCATGGTCTTGGGAACCATGACCACGAAGTGCTGCATGCCGTAAGGCGATTTGGGATCGATGGTCGCCGAACCGGAGTAGGGAACCGTGTACTGCACCTGAAACTGCGTTTCTCCCGGACGCAACGGAAAGATGAACGCGTAGCGGCCCTTGTCGGCCTGCGGTACAGGGGCGGCATTCAGAGGATTGCCGTTCGCAGTCTTCGCCATGCCCTGCGCGACTTTCGCGCCTTCGGGCAGGTAGAACTCGAAGTTGTGGTCGTTCATCTGCGTCTTGGGCGGCTTCGATTCGTTGTTGACCGCGAACAGGCGCACAACTTCCAATTGCCCGTTCTCCACCTGGAAACGCATTACATCGGCCGTGACGGAGAGTGCCGTCGATTTTCTTGGCGACGTCAAAGACGTCCAAATCCACCGACGTGGTTCCCGGAGGCGCCATGTGATGGTAGGTCACGCCCTGATGCACGGCGCGGATGAGGTGCGGGCCCACGTCATCGAAGGTGAACTTGAAGTTTCCCTTGGAGTCCGCTTTCGTGCGTGCGGCTTCTTCCATGCCACTGGCTAGCTTGATGAGAATGACATCGTCGCCGGCGGCCGGCTTGTTGGTGGTGCCGTTCTTCACGGTGCCAGTAAGCGTTTCGGCGGAGGCGAACGCGCCGAACGTTAAAGTCAGGATGAGTGCAGCTGATTTGAGAGAGAGGTTCAAACCCTCGCTCCTTTCCTGTCGCGAAGTGAAGCACCGGTCGCGGCCACTTCTTCGAGGCGCGCAATCTCGGCGAGAATCGCCGCCGCTTCATCTTCCAGCGAGGTTTTCATTTCCTGGTAGTCGGAATCCGGAAACTTACCGGCCTTGTACTCGAAGTTCAGGTCGCGCAGGTTATCGTAGACAGCTTCCTTGCGCTCGCGCAGGTAGACGATCCGCGTCTTGGTCGGCCCGGTATAAATCTGTCCGGGAATGTAGAAGACATAGACCAGCGTGCCCAGCGTCACCAACCCGCAAATCAGAATGACACTTGTATTCACAGATCGGTCTCCTTGTCGGCCTGATCTCGATAACGCTCAAGCTCAGCGCCGTGCAGGGGCTGGATACCATCGGCCAGCGCGGGCGCAGGGCGGTTCTTCCAGGCGCGCACGATGAACACCACCGACGCCAATCCCGCGATCAGCGCGACGAAGGGCATGATCCACGCCACGCGTCCGAAGCCCGTCGTGCTGGGCGCTGCGACTACGGTGGTGCCGTACTTTTGTATGAAGGATTGCAGGGCGAGATCATCGTTGTCGCCGCGGTCACCACGCCGCGGAGCGGCCGCCAGTTCGCCGCGCATGCGGTCGGAGTACATGGCAGCCTACGTGATTGCATTCCAGCAGAATCTGGTTGCAGCCGCAGACGCACATCAGGTGATGGCCCAAGATCATTGAACCGGGCATCCTCATCGCCCACGCCCATGAACGTGAACAGGGCGACCACGACCAAAAGAAGTTGCGTGACCCGGTGCATCAACGGATTTTTCTTCAGAAGCATCTAGTCCCCCGCTCCTACCGCAGGAGCGGTTTGCACGCGTGCGGGAACCCGTGCCGGCAAGCGCAGCTGCGTTGGGCACGAGCGCCGTGATGGTTCCGAAGATCATGATGATCAGTCCGATCCAGATCCAGGGCACCATGGGATTCAGGTGCGCCTTGATGATCGGGCGTCCCGTGTCCTCGTTCCGGCCTTCGTAAACAATGTAGAGGTCGTTGACCAGGAAAAGATCCTGCGCGACCGTGGCATAGATGCGCGGAATGGTCTGAGGTTGCGAACTGGCTTTGTAAAGCCGCCGCTCGGGGTACATCGTCGTGATCTGCTCGTTGCCTTTGAAGACGTTGATGATTGCCCACTCGTTGCTGAAGTTGGGATTGTCATCCTGCGTGTAGGACTGGCAGACCAGCGTGTACGGACCGAGATTCATCTTGTCGCCGAAGCCCATTTCTTTTTCGACTTCGCGATTGAAGGGCGTGCCCAGGATGCCGATGATCACGACGGCCACGCCGAAATGCACGATGTATCCGCCGTAGCGGCGCGTGTTGCGGTGCCACAGGTGAACCATCGATCCGAACAGCCCGAAGCCGGTATGCCGCGAAATGACTTTTCCGCCGCGAACGAATTCAGAGATGACCGTGAAGATCACCAGGGCCGCCAGCATGGCAGCCATCAGCGAATAGAAGTAAGCGATGTCCTTCCATGGCCGAACGCCCAGAATCATCATCAAAATGCCGATAGAGAGAGCACCCGCCGCCGGCCACTGGAAATTGCGCTTCAGGCTTTCGAATGACGTCCTGCGCCAGGCCAGCAACGGACCGAGCGCGGTCAGCAACAAGAGGAATAGAGCCACCGGAATCGCGACGTTATTGTAGAAGGGCGCGCCCACGGTGACCTTGTTGCCTCGCACCCAGCTCCGAGATCTTTGGAAACCAAGTTCCCCACAGAACGACGAAGCAAGCCACCACAAAAAGCAGATTATTGAACAGGAAACTCGATTCGCGCGAGATAATCGATTCCAGTTTGTGTTCGCTGCGCAGGTGCTTGGAGGTAAAGATGTTGATGAGGAAGAAAATAGCGAACGCCAAAAAGGTGATGAACAGGAACACTGCGAACCAAGGGCCAATGGACGATTGCGCGAAGGCGTGCACGGAACTGATGATTCCGCTGCGAGTCAGGAACGTACCCAGAATCGCGAGCCAGAAGGTCGAAGAAGACCAGCCACATGTTCCAGATCTTCAGCATGCCGCGCTTTTCCTGCATCATCACCGAGTGCAGGAAGGCGGTGCCGATTAGCCAGGGCATCAGAGAAGCGTTCTCGACCGGATCCCATCCCCAGTAGCCGCCCCAGCCCAGCACCGAGTACGCCCAGTGAGCGCCCAGGAAAATTCCAACCGTCAGGAAGCCCCATGTCACCATCGTCCATCGGCGCGTGATGTGGATCCACTTCTCGCCCGGATACTGCATGATCATGGCGCCCAGCGCGAAAGCGAAAGGAATCGTGAATCCGACGTATCCCAGATACAGCATGGGGGGATGAATCACCATCTCCGGATACTGGAGCAAGGGATTCAGGCCGCTGCCGTCGGGCGGGATCTGTCCTTGAAGAATCGCAAAGGGATGCGCGGCAATGTTCAAGAGAAGCAGGAAGAACACCTGCACCGCGGCAATGACAACCGACGCGTAGGCGAAAAGCTTGGGATCGGTCTTGTAGCGCAGGCGAAGAACGAAGGCGTAACTGGCCAGAATCAGGGACCAGAACAGCAGGGAACCTTCCTGCCCTGACCACAGTACGGCGAATTTGTACGGCCCCGGGAGGTCGCGGTTGCTGTGATGATAGATGTAAGCGACCGAGAAGTTGTCGGTGAAAGCTGCAGTGACGAGCACGACTGACGCGAGCAGAACCGTCCCGAACACGGCGATTCCGGCGCGGCGCGCCGTCTCGCTCAGATGATCGGACCCGGGCCCGCCCTGAATCAGTGCAAATGCCCCCACCACAAAGGAATACGCGGCGAGACCAAGCGCCAATAAGAGGGCAAAACTACCAATTTGCGGCAGAGCCATAGAATTCACTTGAAGTATGGGAGGGGAGCCCCAGCATATTTTTTCAGAAACACGCAGTCAGGGCAACTGGAACCTGTTACCCCAGAATCTTTGTGTTCAAGATTTTACAAGCCCCGGAACCTACCCACGGGTACGGAAAAACACGAAAAACAAGGCTTTCACGAGGCGAGTTCCCGCTCGCCGAACCTATCTTCTCGCCTTCACTTTAGAGCTAACAAGTGCCGGAAGTACCACTTATAAGACCACCCAGCGGTGTGAAGTGGGTGGCGGTTTAGGTTAGCGGCCCAGGACTCTCGCCGGGACCATCCAAAAAACTAGCGCTTCGTAGTGTCTCGGCCGGCGAAAACGCCCGTCGTTTCGACCCACGAAGCGCACTCTTGGTGAACAGTAGCAGAACTTCCAGCAAAATCAGCTGGGCAGCCCAAAATATCGACCGTGGAGCTACGCTGATTGCTGGCGCTGGGCAGTGTAGCGGCCGCGTACTTCCCGCTCGGCAGAGAGCCAGTACTCCTGATCGTGCCCGGCTTCGCGGCCGCTTTCTTCCCAGAGTTCGTAGGCGCGGCGGCGAATTTCTTCGTCGAGATTGATTGGCACGATGTTTTTGCGGGTTTCGGGAGCCGGCGTGCGGACTTCCCGGATCTCCGAAACGCTCGGAATCGAGGTGGTGGTTACGGGCTGCGCGACTGTAGCGCCGTTCGTTTTCTCAGCGCTGGTGCGAGGGGTCTTTGCTTTTGCCATAATCGGATACTCCTTGCAGATTCCTAAATTAAGAAGTGAGTCGAACTGATGAATGAGCCACATACGTACACTTTCGCCAGATTCGAACTATGAAGTTTTGGCTCTGGGCAGGTGATGTATTAACTATAAACCGTTGGGCAGTGGATCGCTCGTAAAGAAGGATAAAATTTTGTGATTTCGTGTAGCGAAAAGTGGAGTTTTTCCACTCTCATAAGATCTCGTCAGTGAAAATCATGAGAACTAGTTTCCGCGTTGGTGACATTCAGGGGCAGCACGCGCTCCGCCTTGACGGAGATCACGTTGTCCTGATTCTGCAGAATACCTTCCACCATCAGGAACCGGCCCGAGATCAGGAGGATACGGTTCTTTTGTAGAAGATCTGGATGCACGATGGCGTTGGCGATCCCGGTTTCATCTTCCAGGCTGAGAAACACAAATCCCTTGGCCGTGCCCGGACGCTGGCGCGCGATCACGCATCCGCCAATCCGAAGGCGCCGGCCGCTGGGAATGGACTTCAAACTCGAGGCCGGATGAACGCCAAGTGCCTGCATTTCGGCACGGCGATAGGCCATGGGATGGGGGCCGGTGGTTAGGCCCGTACCGTGAAAGTCCGCTACCAGACGTTCTTCATAAGTCATTTGTTGCAATGGCGAAGAGGCGTCAGGTTCAGGAAATTCTTCAAGAAGCGGTCCGGAGCGGCGGACCGCTTTTTCTATTTGCCAGAGGGCGTCGCGACGGTGGAGTCTCGAGTTTCGAGCTGCGAGTCCCGAGTCCCGAATGAGTCCTGAGACTTGATACTCGGTACGCGGTACTCGGGACTCAGTACTCGAAACTGAATTCAGCGCTCCAATTTCCGCGAGCGTGGTGAGTTCGTCTTTGCGGAGCTCGGGGACGCGGCGCGTGAGGTCGTGGATCGATTGGAACGGGGCGAGGCTGCGTTCGCGGACCAGCGCCTGCGCTGCGGACTCGCGGAGCCCGCGAACGTATTTGAGGCCGAGACGAAGAGCAAGGGTCGGTTTGTCGCTTTCGTCGGTGGTGGGCCGTGGCGATTGCGGAAGAAAAGCAGGTTCTTCGCTTTGCTCAGAATGACAAGTTTTTAAAAGCGGCGAGAGGTGCAGGGATTTCAGATTTTTGATTTCAGATTGCAGATTGGTCGCGTGCCGGGAGCGACTGTAAGAGCCGATTTCATCCCATGGAACTTCCGTGGAATGGGATGTTTCTGCGGAAGGATCGAAGGCCTTCCCGGCGATGAACCGATTGACCAGCGAGACCTTGGCCGGGACGCCTTCGGCCTCAGCGGCTAAAGCCGCAGTCGAATCGGAAACATTTGCGGCGTGGCTGAAGCCACGCCCTGATACGAACCGATTCTTTTGAAGAGTTTCTGACGTATCAGGCAAGGGATGGCTGATAGCTGATGGCTGTTGGCCGATAGCTTGGGCATCCCCAACGACCAACGACCGACGACCAACGACTGGTTCTTCGCTAGCGACTGACGACTGGCGACTGGCGACTGATTCTTCGCGACTAGCGACTGGTTCTAACGTGCACTTCCAATCCGACTTCGTCACGTCAATCGGCAGAATTTTGAGGCCGTGGCGCTGCGCATCTTTCACCAGCGTTGCCGGGTGATAGAAGCCCATCGGCTGATTGTTCAGCAGGGCGGCGGTGAAGGCTCCCAGGTAGTGATACTTCAGCCAGGCGCTGGCATAAGCGATCAGCGCGAAGCTGGCGGCGTGCGATTCGGGGAAGCCGTATAGCGCAAAGGACGTGATCGACAGGATGATCTGCTCCTGGGCTTCCTGCGCGATGCCATTGCGGGTCATGCCTTCGCGAAGCTTGGCTTCGATCTCTTTCATGCGGGCTTGCGAGCGTTTGAATCCCATGGCGCGACGCAGTTCTTCGGCTTCGCCTCCGGTGAAATTTGCGCTGATCATGGCGATGCGCAGCAACTGCTCCTGAAACAGCGGGACGCCCAGAGTGCGCGCGAGTACCGGTTCAAGCGACGGGTGCGGGTAGGTGACGGCTTCGCGGCCCTGGCGGCGCTGCAGAAACGGATTCACCATCTGGCCGACGATGGGGCCGGGGCGGATGATGGCGACCTGTACCACGATGTCGTAAAACTTTTGCGGACGGAGGCGCGGCAGGCACGACATCTGCGCTCGGCTTTCAATCTGAAACATCCCGACGGTGTCGGCTTTCTGCAGGGTGGCGTAGACCTCGGGATCGTCGGGCGGCAAGTGCGCGAGGTCGACCTCTTCGTGATAGTCGTCGCGAATGAGACGGATCGAGTCTTCGAGCACAGCCATCATGCCAAGGCCGAGCAGGTCGACCTTGATGATGCCCATGTCGGCGCAATCTTCTTTATCCCACTGCACAACCACGCGGCCGGGCATGGAGGCCGGTTCGAGCGGGACGACAGAATCGAGTTGTCCCTGGCAGATGACCATGCCGCCGGAATGCTGGCCAAGGTGGCGCGGCAGGTCCTGCACGGCGGTGCAGAGTTCGAAATATTTGCGCAGGCGCGGATGGTTGAGGTCGAGTCCGGCATCGTGCAAGCGGCGGTCGAGCGCGTCGTTGGCGTCCTTGTATTCCCAAGTAGCGACGGCGGCGGAAATTTTATTCAGGGTTTCGGGATCGAAGCCCATGGCCTTGCCCATCTCGCGAGCAGCCATGCGGTTGCGATACGTGATCACGTTGGCGGTCATGGCCGCGCCGCGCTGTCCATAAAGCTGGTAGATATGCTGGATGACGCGCTCGCGCTGATCGCCGCTGGGTAAGTCGATGTCGATGTCGGGCCACTCGCCACGCTCTTCGGAGAGGAAGCGCTCGAACAGAAGTTCCATGCCGACAGGATCGACGGCGGTAATGCCGAGCGAATAGCAGACGGCGCTATTGGCCGCGGAACCGCGTCCTTGGGCGAGGATGTTCTGCTCGCGACAGAAGCGAACGATGTCCCAGACGATGAGGAAGTATCCGGCGAGATCGAGTTTCTCGATCAGATGGAGTTCACGCTCGATCTGGCGGCGGGCGCGCTGTTGCAGGTCCTTATTGTGAAAACCGTTCTGGGGCACGCGGTCCCCCGACAATGAAATGCCATACCTCCAGCGGGCGCCTTCGTCGGTGCGCTGGCGCAGAAACGACATCATGGTCTCGCCTTCGGGCACGGGATAACGCGGGAATTCGTAGCCCAGATCGTTGAGCTTGAATTCGAGGCGGGACGAAAGCCCCGTGGTGTTGGCGATCGCTTCCGGAAGATCGGCAAACAACGCAGACATTTCCTCCGGCGTCTTGATGTGCCGCTCGGAATTGCGCGCCAGCAGGCGGCCCGCCGTCATCAGCGTACGTTTGTGGCGGAGGGCGGTGAACACGTCGCACAGCGGGCGGTGGTGGGTGGTCGCGTAACAAACGCCATTGGTGGCGAGCAGCGGAAGGTGAAGGTCGCGGGCGATTTCCACGGCGACGCGGTTGCGCGCCTCTTCTTCGCGGTGATAGTGGCGCTGCAGTTCAACGTAAACATTGTGGGAGCCGAAGATGCCGGTGAGGCGATCCACCACGCGATGGGCTTCGGCCGGGCCACCTTTTTTTAGCGCAGCAGCGAGTGGACCTTCGTCGCCTCCGGTAAGGCAGATGAGCCCACCTGCATATTGCGCGAGTTCATTTTCAAGGACGGCCCCTTCTTCTTTTCTCTCCGCGCGCAGCTTCATTCGCGTGAGGAGTTGGCAAAGATTCTGGTAGCCGGCGCGAGAGGAGACGAGGAGGGAAAGACGAAAGTCAGCAGAGGATTTCAGATTTTTGATTTCAGATTGCAGATTGGCGGAGGGCGGTGCAGACCGCCGGGAAACAGCAGGTTCTTCGCTGCGCTCAGAATGACAAGGGTTTGAGGGATCAGACATTTCTTCGAATGCATCGTGAGATTTTCTTGTTCCATTGGTTTTCTCTGTGTCCCTGTGCCTCTGTGGTGAAAGATTTTTGTGCTCGCGCAGAGATTCGCAGCTTACTTCGGCGCCGATGTGAGCTTTGAGGTCGATTTTCTCGGCGGCCAGGTGAAATCGCGGAGATCCATAGAGACCGTCGCGGTCGAGCAACGCCATCGCCGACATGCCGCGCGCAGCGCACACAGAGATCAAATCCTCGGGTAACGTGGAGCCTTCGAGGAAGCTGAAAGCGGAGCGCGCGTGAAGTTCGACGTACATGGGGAGCGGGTGTCAGGTGTCAGGTCTCAGGTGTCAGGAAAATCAATCCGTCGAAAAGATTTGCGATTGATTCCTGTCCGTAAAAGATTTTGCTTTTCCTGAGACCTGAGACCTGAGACCTGAGACCTGAGACCTGACGACCTGAGACCTGCTCTAGTCATACGTCCCCTCCACGAACCAATGTCCGCTGAGCAGGTCGTGCACCAGGCGGTAAAGTGCCAGGGAATGTTTGTCGCCGGAGGATTTGCTGACGACTGACGACTGGCGACTGACGACTGCTGTTGCGATGTCCCATTCGTCGCGCGCCCAGCCATCCTGCTCCCACCAGTCGCCCGAAGAGCGCCAGGGGCCTGCCATCCAGACGATATCCCCGTGAATTTCTTTCCGCTTGTTGCAGATGACATGGGCGGGCTTGCCGTCGCGCAGAGTGACCGTGGCGCGCAAAGCCGGACGGAAGACGCGCAAAGCCGTCACAGGGGCGCGAGTAGTGTCGCTCGCGGCTTCTTCTTTTTTTCCGGAAGGTTCCGTAGGAATGAAGCGTTGCATGCGGAAAGCTTCGGGACGATGGGAATCGAGCAACTGCAAAGAACCGACTTTGTCTTCTCCCACCATGCCGGCAATCCGCGCCAGCGTGAGTTCAAGTTTTTCCGGCTCGGGCGTGGGCGGCAGGAAGAGTCCGCCCTGCGTCGTACGCGGCTGCGCCGGCGTGGCCGCGAGGCGCACTTTCAGAATCGGCGCGCCTGGCGGATGGGCTTTCAGATCAAGCTGCAGAAGTTTCAGGAAAACTTTGGCATCGAGCATGGGGATCGGGAGTTCGATGGTACGGGTGAAGGTGGAGTTTCGAGTTTCTGGTTTCAAGTTTCGCGTTGGGGCCGGTGCCATTCGCCAGGGAAAAGCAGGTCCTTCGCTTCGCTCAAGATGACAAGCTTTTAAAGTAGAGTTTTCGCTTTGCTCAGTATGACAATGCATGAGTGAGGCGTCGGGAGTTGCGAGTTGTGAGTTTTGCGATGTGCTCACCTCATCGACGGGGACGTCTTCCACAAAATGAAAGCCATTGTCGAGATGCAATTGCAGTCGCAGTTCCTGGGCGGCGAGAGCGCGGGCGGCCAGGCGGGCGCAAAGCTGATCGAGCATGTGCGCCAGCAGAAACGCGAGCGGCTCCAGCAGAACTAATGGATGATCCAGTTCCATGGCTTCTTCAAAAATCAGCGGCGGTTCCACCGGAACCAGCGTGCGCGAAATCACTCCGCGGGCGAGTTGCTGCAAGCCGACCCCGCGCCGTCCCAGCCGTTCGCTGAGCGCGACTTCGGGAAGCGCGCACAGGGCGCGAAAATTGCGGACTCCCCACAAGTCGAAAGTTTCCAGAAGGCGCGCGGCTTCCTCGGACGGCTCAGGCGACATCAGTTCAGGAAACAACACGTCCAACGGAAGATTCCCCATGCGCTCGGCTTCCTTGCCTTCGGCAATCACGGTGACGCCGGAAAAACCACGCGCCGCGAAGCGCGCCGTATCGGGATTGAACGCGGTCGCGACATTGGCTTCGAGCCCGAGATCGGAAGTGCGGCGCGCGATGTCGCGCGCAATTTTCGGCAGCGAGCCGAACAGCGACTCGAGTCCGGAAAGATCGAGAATCACCGTGTCGGGCGCAGTGTCTTCCACGCGCGGCGAAAACGATTGCGCGCAATCGAGCAACGCCGCATGCGCGGCGGTTTCCTGCAGCGAAGAACGCGGACGCAACACGATTTCCGTCAAAGCCTCAATCTGAATTTTCGTCATGCCCGGCTCGATGCCGGCGCGGCGCGCATTGTCGTTGACCGCAAAAACTTTCTGCAGCGGAGGTTTGCCTTCGAGCACGGCGACGGCCTGCGAACGCAACCCCGGCTCAGCCCGCAGAATGGCTTCGGCGGGGAAATCGGGAACGAAAATGCAGGCGAAAGGCATGGAGAAAAATCAGTTCCCAGTTCTCAGTTCTCAGTAGCTAAATCTGCTGATGGCTGCTGACGTTCTTACGCTGTCCATGCCGTTTTTGTCGCGAAATTACCAGCGGATTGCATCGCCTTGCGTTCGTTCCGCGAGCGCACCACTGCCAGTTGAATCTCGATTTCGGTCAGCAATTCCGTATGCGGTGGCTTCTTTGCGGACACATCTTGATCGCGGCAGCCTTCACCGCGATTACTCAAATGTTCTTTTCTGAAAAATGAGTACTGAGAACTGAGAACCGAGAACCGAGAACTGAGAACTGCGCAAGGCGTACGACTTCCCGCTGACGACTGACGACTGGCGACTGGCGGCTGAACTCCACCGCCAGCGACGCACACGATTGCGCACAAGATTCCGTGCCAATCACCAGCAGAATGGCCGGAGTGTTTTCCACGGCTCGCCGGAAGCGGAACCAGGTGGTCAGCGGGATGCGGCGCGCCATCTTCGGCGCAGTGCCGGCCAGGTCGATGGCAACCATACCAAAGCCGCTGCTTTGCAGAAGCAGATCCGTAGCCCGCAAAGCTTGCTCGACCGGATCTTCCATGCGGCGGCGTTCCCACTCCTCGAGGCTGGCGGGCTGGCAACGTCGGCGCGACCAGGCAGAAGCCTGCGCGTGCGATCCGCAACGCACCCAAAGAAGCCGGCCTAGGTCCACTCCGGCCGCCGCGGCTGAATAAGGATCGAAGGCATCGCTCACATCAATCAGCGCGCAGATTTCTTCGCGACGCGTAGCTGCGGCCAGCGCGGAAAGCATCAGGCTGGTGCGTCCCGAAGAATCGGCGCCGCTCACTTCGGTAAGACAGCCGCGGGGCAATCCGCCCGTAAGCGCATCGACTTGCCGGATGCCGCTGGAAGCCGTCTCCGGTGAAGGCCGTATCTCCAGATGGGAAGCGGAAGTGATACCCGCCTGCGGGGACTTGCGCGTCAGTTCTCGTAAAAGGGAAGCGGATTTTGCTTCGAGGACGCCCGCAAAAGCGTGCGTCTCGATCGGAAATAACGGGGAAGCCATGAGAAATCCTCAGCCCGGTAGCGGGGTGCCGCCTCCAAAGGCTAATCGCTTTCGCTTTTTATTCGCCTACGACTCGAAGATTCTGCTACCGCCATGAGCGCTTGTCAATAGGGGAAGAAAGTGACTGAAAAATAAAGGACTGCTGTTGTTGAAGTGGGATTTCAAAGGAAGGTCGGTTGCCCAAACAGGTGGCGAGATGGAACCCCGTGATGATTTGGTTGAGGCAGATCGAGCGGTCAGAAATCTTTAAACTTACATACAGGGGTAGTCGCGGCAGGCGTTCTATGCGTATGTCATCGCCGTACTCTTTTTTCTAAGGCCGCATTGAACACCCGAACCGCTCACTTCACCCTCTCGTACAAACCCACGCTGGTCACGCTCTTCCCGGGGGACGGCCGCGACTTCGTTGTGATGGTCATTCTTTGTCCATCGGGAGAGACGACACGTCGACTGGTGGCCATCAACTGCGTCCCCCTGATATACGACGCTAAAACGGTGCGCGAATCGATACGCTTCAGCGACACAGGAAGCAGAAATCCACGGTCTCCCATGACCGCTGCCTGCTTGCCGTTGTAGTCGGCCACGTACTGGGCCTGGGTCGTCGCACCATTGGCATAAGTCGTGTTCGAATGATAGTGAACACCGCGCGCCGTCGCTGTCATCTCGATGGTCATCTGCTTGGGGCAAGTGCCAGGCGGATAGACGGAGTGCTGGACATTGAGTTTCCACTCGCCGAGAAAAGGATCCGTCGAGGCGGTGGCACGTGTCGCAATGAGTGATAGGGCGATGAGGCAGAAGCGGAGCGTCGTCGTCGCAGCCAGATGTCGATGCTTCAAACTCTCGTTCATGAAGGGCCTCCTGTGTTAGCGCACAAAGCGTGACCGGCTTTTATCGAAATCGATTAAGAAGGAGCTGCCCTCGCGAGCAACCCCTTCCTCCGACTACAAAGATCGCAGGAAATCCAACACGGCTTGCTTGTCGGCTTCCGACAGGTCGTTGAAGCGCTCGACCACTCCGTTCGCTTCCGAAGGTCCGTAGGTGTACGAGCGATAATCTTTCGACGGATTGTCGCCGCCATCGGAAAAGCGCCGTGAGAAGTGATCCTGAATGGCTATGTTCAGATCACTGGTGCGCCCATCATGCAGGAAGAACAGCCGCGTTCCAAGTCCCCACAGCGGAGTCGTGCGGAACTCGTCGGGCCCGGCATTGCCCTGCACGATGTTGTCCGCCAGAGTCGCACCCATGTGATGAACCAGCAAATCTGAAAAGAGATTCACGTCTTGTCCGCGCAAGGCAACTGAGTGCGGACCGATTTCCTCAGAAGGATTCGCGGGCGTGGGCGTGCCCGGCGTCTTGAACGATGGAGTATGGCAAAGAGCGCATCCGACGGCGGCGAAGACGTCCTGGCCATGCTGCGCGCTGGCGGATAGAAGGGCTGGTTGAGGCGCGTCCACAAAGCGCATGAACTCCGTGAACATCAGCCATGCCGGCATGATCTTCAACGGATTGTTGTAGAGCGTGGAGTCGGTGCGCGGCACGTCGAAAGGTTCATACACAGTGCTGCACGTGGGATCTTCACTGCGGCCGATCGGGAAGGCGTCGTTACTGATGCCCATCTCCACGTTGTAGGCCTCGCCTGCGAAGATGGTGATCGAAGCATTCTGCGCCTTCCATCCGAAACGGCTGATGGTGCCGTTGTTCGGAACCATGTTGGGATGGCCCGCGATGCCGAGCTCTCTCTTTTGCTCGCGATTTGCCGCCATGTTCGCGCGGATCGAGTTGTCTTGAATGCTTTCGATCAGGCCTAGCCCGAACAGCTGCAGCGGAATGCGGAAGGCAAGGTTGCGATCCCGAGTGGCTTTCGCGAAGTCTGGCTGCTGGAGCGTGCAGCCGGGCGCGTCGGAACGGCCTTGCATGGTGAACAGGCTGTGTACGCCTCCGTCGCGTGTTCCGTCTGGGTTGTACTTGAAGCGCACCTCGCGAAATGCTCCTGCGGGCGCTTCAAAAGGCGGCACGGTGTTGGTGCCACCCAGTCGATGAGCAATTTTGTCGGCGGGGTTATGCGCGGGCGAACTGCCTCCGATGGCCGGTTGCGAATGGCAGATGAAGCATTGGTCAGCGTTGAAAACCGGACTCATGCCCGCGGAGTTCACCAGCGACGTGGGCGAGAACGGGTTGTTCGGATCGGGATCGGACGGAGGTACGTTTTGGGGCTGTTGCACGCATGTGTCGCAAGAGCCCTCCAATTCCGAAACGCGCAACAGACTTTCATTGAACAGCGCTGTTTCGTTGTCATTCAAACCGGGAACTGGAACTGGAATCGTCGTTGCAGGATTCGGTCGCGGGCCCGGATCCTTGGCTTTGAACCACGAGTGCTCGTTCTGCGCCAGCATGGCCGAGGTGCCCACGGCCACCATCACCAATGCCCAGGCGGCGAAACTCTTGGTCACGTAGATTTGTCTTTTCATCTAACCCAACCTCCTTGAGACGGATTTGTTCCTGTGAGCGGTGTCCGGGGCGTGGGGGGAAGTGCGGGCCAGTCTCTGGGTTGGGTATCTCTGAATCCGGTCTGCCCAGTGAAAGGCCGTCCCCGGTTTCTGGCTCTTCATCTTTAACTGCGAAAAAGAAACCCTAAAAAGGTCCAAGAAAAAATTCTGGTCAAAGATTCATCTGCTTTCAGGGCAGCACGTCGGCGGTCATTGACGAGAATGCCCAACGGACGCTATCTTGGCGGCAATCTGGTCGTGATTGTGTGGGGCGTGTGTCGGAACTGCCAAGTCAACCGGTTACCGAATTACTCGTTCGCTGGCGTGCGGGAGACCAGGAAGCCCTCCAGCGCCTGATCCCTCTTGTTTATCAGGAGTTGCGCGACATCGCGCGACGCCAGTTGCGGGGTGAACGTCCCGGTCATACACTGCAGAGCGCCGCTCTGGTTCATGAAGCGTATCTGCGGCTGGTTGACCAGAGACCGTTCGAAACCCGTGACCGCGCGCACTTCCTGGCGGTTGCCTCCCGGCTGATGCGGCAAGTGTTGGTGGATCACGCGCGGCATCACGGGGCAGCCAAGCGCGGAGCAGATCAGCGTGTCGAACTCGATGTTTCCGTCGATCTTCCGCACGTCCCGCAAGTCGAGATGGTTGCCCTGGACGACGCCTTGAAAGCGCTGGCGAAGCTCGACGAGCAGCAGGCGCAGATCGTCGAACTACGCTTTTTCGGAGGGCTCGCCATCGAAGAGATCGCTGAAGTTCTCGGCAGCTCACGCTCTACCGTCAAACGCGAATGGAATATTGCCAAAGCATGGCTGTCGAGAGAAATGCAGCGAGGCAGGGATGGATCCGCAACAACAGTGGCAGAAGATTAAGGAGATCGTCGGCACCGCATTGGAGCGAGAGGCTGCGTCACGTGCCGAATATCTCAACCAGGCTTGCGGGCACGATCCGTCGTTGCGCGCAGAAGTGGAATCGCTGCTATCGGCGCACGCCCGCGCCGACGGTCTCTCGGAACACCCCTTGGCCACCGCTTTGCTCGATGTCATTCCCGCCTCGCGCACCATCGGCCCTTATCTTTTAGTCCGCGAGATCGCGGTCGGCGGCATGGGACAGGTGTGGTTGGCAGAGCAGACTGAGCCCGTACGGCGGCGAGTGGCCCTCAAGCTCATTCGGCCGGGCGTTTCCAGCGCAACCCTCCTGCGGCGTTTTGATGCCGAGCGCCAGTCGCTCGCCATCATGGATCATCCCGCCATTGCCAAAGTGTTCGACGCGGGCACCACTCCAAACGGCCAGCCGTACTTTGCGATGGAATTCGTGGACGGCTTGCCCATCACTGACTATTGCGATCAGAAGAAACTTCCCATCCCGGACCGCCTGCGACTCTTTCAGCAGGTTTGTGAAGGTGTGCAGCACGCCCATCAGAAAGCCATCATTCACCGCGACCTGAAGCCCTCTAATATTCTGGTGGCCGAAGTCGATGGCAAACCCACCCCGCGCATTATCGATTTCGGCTTGGCCAAGGCGATTGCACCTACCGAACCGGGAGAGACTCTTTTCACGCGCCTTGGCGACTTCCTGGGCACGCCCGGATACATGAGCCCCGAGCAAACCAGTCCGTCCGCGCAAGACATCGACACACGTACGGACATTTATTCCCTGGGAGTGATTCTTTACGAGTTGCTTACCGGATATTTGCCGCTGGATACCGCATCCTGGAAGAACCAGCCGATTGATGAAGCGCTTCGCCGTTTGCGAGAAAACGATCCGGAACGTCCCAGCACAAAAGTCAGCAGCAATCCTGAGACTTCAACCGCGCGAGCCACTGCTCGTGCGACAGAGCCCGGTCCGCTGGTAAGCACATTGCGCGGCGATCTCGACTGGATCACTCTGAAGGCGCTGGAAAAGGATCGCGCGCGCCGCTACGGCACAGCATCCGAACTTGCTGCCGATATCGGACGTTATCTGGAAAACCGCCCCGTGATCGCACGGCCTGCGAGTGCGGGTTATCGCTTGCAGAAGTACGTCAGGCGGAACCGCGCGGCGGTGGCCATCATTGGCGCGACCGTGGCGGTGCTGATCGCTTTCGCCGTGATGCAGACGGTGGAACTTCGCAGAATCACTCGAGAGCGTGATCGCGCAGACCGGGTAACCGAGTTCATGACGAACATGTTCAAGGTGTCGGACCCGAGCGAAGCGCGCGGCAATACTGTCACGGCCAGAGAGATTCTGGACAAGTCTTCCAAAGAAATCGATGCCGGGCTCGCGCGGGATCCCGAACTCCAAATTCAACTGCTGAACACTATGGCGAATGTGTATGTCGGCCTGGGATTATTTTCGCGAGCGCAGTCGATGTATGAAAGCGCGATAGCCACGGGCCGCCGCTCCGGAGAACTGACAAATCCGGCAACCCTGAACGCGATGTCAGGACTGGCTTCTCTCCTGCGGAGGCTGGGGAAATACCCAGAAGCGGAAAATCAGTTGCGGGAAATCATTGCCGTGCAGCGCCGCGTCTTAGGCCCGAACGACGAGGCGACGCTTCGGTCGTCGCGGCTCCTCGGCTCCACGTTGAAAGGTGAGGGTAAGTTGCAGGAGGCAGAAGTCATCGAACGCCAGGTTATTGAAGCCGATCAACGCAGCCTGGGACGAAAGCACATGGAGACCCTGCTTTCGATGAACGAACTGGGCAACATTCTCGACCGCGAAGGTCGAATGGCAGACGCCGAGAATTTGTATCGGCAGGCTCTGGACATTGGACGGCAAAGCCTTGGCCCTGACCATCCCCAGACACTGGTGATTGCCTCAAGTCTGGCTGGGGTGATTGGAGAACAGGATCGCCTGGACGAGGCGGAAAAGCTGGAGCGTGAAATTCTGGCAGCGCGCTTACGCCTGCTTGGCCCCGACCATCCCGATACCCTGCTGGTGGAGCACAACCTGGCAAACAACCTTGACTACGCCGGACAATATGCGGAGGCAGAGAAACTCTATCGGCAAACCCTCGAGGGTCAACGGCGCGTGTTGGGCCCGGAGGCCGCCGAAACCCTCAAGACCATGCACAATCTCGCCGCCACCATGGGCAGGGAAGGGAAAAGAGAGGAAGCTGAAAAACTGCAGCGGGAAACCCTGGAACTTCGCCGCCGACGTTTGGGGCCGGACCACCCGGACACTTTGGATACGCTAGGCGAACTCGCCATGACGCTTTCGCATGAGAAGCGGTTCGATGAGGCGGGGAAATTGCTCTCGGTACTGGCCGAAGTTGCGAAAAAACCGCAGGAACCGGAAAAAGCAGCCAGCGCGTCGTATTACCTCGCCGGTGGAGCTGCGATTGCTGGTCGGAATGACGACGCCCTGAAGTATTTGCGTCAATCGATCGACCAGGGATTTACGGATATCAGTTACATGCAGAAGGACGAGGACTTGAAGAATTTGCACAACGATCCGCGCTTTGCGGCACTCATTCGGGAGACGAATACGCGACTTGCCGCTGCGGACAAAAGCAAGTAGATGACGTTGCCGTCGTGAGCAAAATAAAACCCGCTGATTAGCGGGCGATAGTTGGTAGCGCTACCGGGAATCGAACCCGGGTTTGAAGATTGAGAATCTTCCGTCCTAACCCCTAGACGATAGCGCCCCAGGTGACTGGCTGATTATAACAAAGGCGCTTTTTGCGAGGAATTTCCGCGCAACCGTCTGCGCTGACCAACTCAGCACAATTAGCAGGGGTGCAAGCGAATTCTATTTCGGGCTCTCCAGCCGGTAGCCGATGCCGCGCAACGTTTTCAGATAGCGCGGGTGCCGCGGATCAGCTTCGATTTTTTCGCGCAGGCGGCGCACGTAGACATCCACCGAGCGCGGCGTGACGAATGCCGTTTCTTTCCAGACTGAGTCGAGCAACTGATCCCGCGTGAAAACGCGGCCGCGGTGGACCGCGAAATATTCCAGCAGCCGAAATTCACGTACGGTGGTCAGCACGGTGCGTCCTTCGACTCGAACCGTCATTGACGATGCGTCGATTTCGAGGTCTCCTACCTTCAGCACGTCACTGGGTGGGGTTTCTTTCTGGCTGCGCAGCACGGTGCGGACGCGGGCCACGAGTTCGCGCGGGCTGAAGGGCTTGGTGATGTAGTCGTCGCCGCCTAGCTCCAGGCCTTTTACGCGATCGGACTCGGCGGATTTCGCGGTCAGGAAAATCACGGGGGTGCGGGCCAGGTCGGGCGTCGAGCGAATCTGGCGGCACAGATCGAAGCCATCCGAGCCGGGCAGCATCACGTCCAGAAGAAACAGGGAAGGCGGTTCGCGGCGCGCTTCCGACAGCGCCGCCAGACCGCTCACATAGGTCTGGACATCGTAGCCCGCGGCTTCCAGGTTGTGCCGCACGAGCAGCGCGATGTCCTCTTCATCTTCCACCACGAAGATACGCCCGCGCGTCCCTGCATCCGGGCTGTACTGTGCCGTACTAGACATCATGGGTTCGATTTTCGAGGACCAAGGGCGCGCCTGAAACCTCGCGTCGGCTGAGAGTCGGTCTCCTGTGACTGTAGGGGGGAAATGTTTCGCTGGTGTTTCGCGACTGTTAACGCTTGATTAATTTGCGCGCGCGAACTGCGAGGGTTACCGGTCAGACCCCACCGTTCGTTTCGGAAGATGGCGCAGCGTGTGTCCTTCAATCAGGCTGTAGAGTTCTTCGGCGAGATTTTTGGCGTGATCGCCGGAGCGTTCCAGGGCCTGCGCCATGAGCATTACATCGAAACCGAGAGAGTCCTTCTGGCGTGAATTGTCGGTGAGGTAGCGCTGGAACATCGCGTGGCAGATGTTGTCCAGCTCCGCGTCCATGCGAAGCACCTTGCGCGCCGAATCGATGTCGAGCGAAAGAAAGCCGCGATGTATGTCCTCCAGCATGTCATGCAGAATCGCGGACATCTGGATGAGGTGGCGCACGTCTCCGGCCGGTAGCTGTCCACTGCGGGTTTGCACACGCTGGGCCACGCCCATGACCAGGTCGCCGATCCGCTCCAGGTCGGTGATGCATTTCAGGCAGGCCAGCAGTTGCCGAGCTCTTGACTCGTTGACGCGTGTGATTGCTCCAGGAAGTTGCTCGTCGATTTGACGCTCGATCTGGTCGAGTTCCTTTTCGCAGTCGCGAATAGCCAGAAACGCCATGCGGGAAGAATTCGTCAGCAGGTCCTGCACATTGAAAGTCGCGTCGCGCGCAATCAGGCAGGCCTTCAACGTCATCCGCATGAGCTCGGCTTGGGTGCCGTTGGCTTTCAGGCGCGCAAGTTTGCCATCTTGCTTCTTCTTCGCCGATTGCTGTTCCGTCGCTTCCGTGCCGATTTTTCCCGGCGGGGTTGTTTTCTGTGCCATTGCGCCTTGTAAGCTGCAAGCCACTGCGAATGTAAACAACTATTGTAAACAGCAAGTGTGAATAAACGGTTAAAACCAAAGTCTTGGGTTGACGCCTCGTTGAAGTCCCAGTTACAACGGCGTTCCGATGGCATGAGTATAATTTTCGATTCCGGATCGTACGAATTCTGAAGAGCGGCGATATTTTGTGCCGCAGTTAAGGAAAACGACAGATGCAGGAGACCAGCCAGCAGTACATCAAGCGGATCCTCGGATACCTCGATGGACAGGATCCATGGAAAATCCAGAAAAGCACGGCCAAGAAGCTCGAGAAGTCCGTCAAGCACCTCAGCCGGAAGCAAATGCGCAAACGGCCCGCGCCCGGGAAGTGGTCGATCGCCGAGATCCTGGCCCATCTCGCCGATACGGAGGTCGTGGCCAGCTGGCGTATGCGGCTGATTCTTGGCCACGACGGCACACCGATCCAGGGATTCGATCAGGACGTGTGGGCGAAAACGTTCCGCTATGAAGATCAAGACCCTGACGACTCGCTGAAGACTTTCCGCGTACTACGGGAAAGCAATCTTGCGCTCCTGAAGCACGTGCCTCGCAAGCTCTGGCAAAACCACGGCATGCACTCCGAACGCGGCAAAGAGACCATCAGCCACATCGTGCACCTTTTTGCCGGACACGACCTGAATCACTTGCAGCAGGTCAAGGCAATCGTCTCGGCGCAAAAGAAGAAGTAGGGAACTACAAGGGGCCGGACGGATGTTGAACCCTAAGGAGCGGATCAAATTCCATGGACCTTCAGCAACACTACCGTCAGTTGTCTAACTACGATGAATGGGCGAATCGCGAAGTGATCGCGGTGTTGCGTGCCGCCGGGCGCCCGCTGGACCGCTCCCTAAAACTTATCGCACACATCGTTGCGGCCGAGTACGTCTGGCTGACCCGCATCCGGCACACATCGTCGCCCTATCCGGTCTGGCCGGATCTCGCGCTGGAAGAATGCGCGAGAGAGATTCCCGCGCTAGCAAAGAGCTGGAAGGAACTCCTGACCAGCGTTGAAGTTCTGGATCGCTCGGTTCACTACAAGAACAGCAAGGGCGAAGAGTACGACAGTCTGGTGCGCGACATCCTGACGCATGTCTTCATGCACTCCGCCTATCATCGAGGCCAGATTGCCGCCGATATGCGGCAGGACGGAGTCACGCCCGCGTACACGGACTTCATCCAGGGAGTGCGCAAGGGCTTGGTCGAGTAGAAAATCCGGGTCTCGGGATTTCGTTCGCAGATACGACCCTCGGTGATCTTTTCGTCGGGATGCCTCAAACGTAGGATCGACCCAAGACAAAAGATGCTAGACCTCCTGATGGAAAGGCGGGCAGCGATACGCTGTCCGCCTTTTTTCGAGCGATTCTTGTAGCGCGGCGCCCCGCCCGCGGCTCTTGCTTTTGATTTGGCGCGCAGGGAATCAGCTTCGACTGCAAGCCCCAAACGTAGCCAGACGCCGTTTATGAAGGTCGGTGACGTCGTCGCCCTCTTTGCGCACGGAAGCTTCTTCCTCGGCCCACGTCGCCGACTCTTTCTGCTGTAGTTCTTCCAGCAGGCGGGTCGCGCACGACGAACAGCAAAAGCCCGCGACGCGCTGACAGGTGCTGTCGCCTTCATTACAGCCGTTCTCGAACTTGAAGACCGAGGCCTTCGTCCCGCAAATTTCACAGAGACTGGGCGCGTCGGAGAACAGTGGATCGAAAGTGGAGAACGTTAGTTGAGCGCGCATGGTGCACCTCGTTTTCTTCGGCGCCGCCTGCGACGCCGTTGGTCCCTACCAAACTCCCGTGGTCAGGTATTCATGAATCGACGCCGCAGCGCGCCGTCCTGCGCCCATCGCCAGAATGACGGTGGCGCTCCCGGTCACAATGTCTCCACCAGCAAACACGCCCGTGCGCGACGTTCGCTGCGTTTCCGCATTTGCCGAGATATAGCCGCGTTTGTTGGTCTCGAGACCGGGCGTCGTGCTCTGCACGATTGGGTTCGCACTGGTGCCGATCGCCATGATGGCCACCGACAGCGGCAATTCGAATTCCGATCCCGCGATGGGCACGGGCCGCCGCCGCCCCGACGCATCAGGTTCTCCGAGTTTCATGCGCACGCAACGCGCCGCGTGCAGCCAGCCCTTGTCATCCGAAAGAAATTCCACGGGAGCGGTCAGCACCTGAAAGTCGATGCCTTCCTGCTTCGCGTGTTTCACTTCTTCGGCGCGGGCGGGCATCTCGGTCTCGCTGCGGCGGTACAACACGAACGCCTTGCCGGCCCCAAGGCGCAGCGCCGATCGGATCGAATCGAGCGCGGTGTTCCCGCCGCCAATCACCGCCACGTTCTTGCCAGCGAGATCGACCATGGGCTCGTCATACCGCGGAAATTCATAGGCGTGCATCAGGTTGATGCGCGTCAGGAATTCGTTGGCGGAGTAGACGCCGTTCAGGTGCTCTCCGGGAATGCCCATGAATTGCGGCAACCCGGCGCCTGTACCGATGAAGACCGCGTCGTAGCCTTCCTCCTGCATCAACTCATCAATCGTGACGGTACGGCCCACCACTACATCGGTCTCGAACCCGACGCCCATCGCCCGCATGTAGTCGACCTGCTCGCGGATGATTTTCTTGGGCAACCGGAATTCCGGAATGCCGTACACCAGCACGCCACCAACTTCATGCAGCGCCTCAAACACGTGGACTTGATGTCCCCTCTGTACCAGATCGCCCGCCGCCGTAAGCCCCGACGGCCCGCTGCCCACGATGGCGACTTTCTTTCCTGTCGAGGGCGCCCGCTTCACGTTCTTGACGTCCAAGTGTTGCTGCTCATAGTCGGCGACGAAACGCTCGAGGTACCCGATGCCGAGCGATTGCACCTTCTTGCCCATCAGGCAGCCGCCTTCGCAGTGATCTTCCTGCGGGCAGACGCGACCCGTGATCGCCGGCAGCACGTTATCTTCGCGAATCTTCGCCGCGGCGCCCATGAAATCACCGGCTACGATCAGTTGCACAAACTCCCGCACCTTCACTCCCACGGGGCACTTGTCAGTGCAGGCCGGCTTGGCGCATTCCAGGCAGCGCAATGCTTCCTGGCGGGCCAGTTCAGTCGAGTATCCGAGATTGACCTCAGTGAAATTCGTGGCGCGTATTTGGGCCGGTTGCTCCAGCATGTGCTGGCGCGGCATCTTCATACGCTCTTTGAGTGGGAGGGGATTCAGCGACGGTGCTTTTGCCGGCGGCGTCATTTCACACCTCCGCTCAAGGCGCAAAGCTGATCGAGTTCCTGTCGCACCGAATCGCGCTTGGCTTCAACTTCCTGTTGGAAGCCGGTCATCGACTTGCGCTCGGCCTCGCGATACATCGAATTGCGCTGCACCAGCACCTCGAAATTTACGCGATGCGCGTCGAACTCCGGGCCATCGACGCAGGCGAACTCGCTCTTGCTGTCGATGAGCACGCGGCATCCGCCGCACATGCCCGTGCCGTCGATCATGATGGGGTTCAGGCTGACGACGGTGCGGATGTGCGCGTCGCGCGTTACATCGGCCACGGCTTTCATCATTGGAATCGGCCCCACAGCCAGCACCAGGTCGATGCGTGTTCCAAACTTGATCAATTGGCGAAGCTTGTCGGTAACGAATCCCTTCTCTGCGTAGCTGCCGTCGTCGGTCGTCACCAGCAGCGTGTCGCTGACCTCAGCCATCTCCTGTTCAAGGATGACCAGTTCCTTGTTCCGTGCGCCCACGATCGAAATCACGCGGTTGCCGGCTTTCTTGAGCGCCGCGGCCGTGGGGTAGGCCATCGCTGTGCCCACTCCGCCGCCGATAACTACCACCGTCCCGAAGTTCTCGATCTCCGACGGTTTGCCGAGCGGACCCACAACGTCGAGGATGCGATCCCCGGTCTCAAACGAATTGAGCAAGTGGGTTGTTTTCCCGGCCGACTGCACGCAGATGTTGATGGTGCCGTGTGCCGCATTGGACCGCTCGATGGTTAGCGGAATCCGCTCGCCGTTCTCGTAGAGGCGTAGGATGACGAACTGCCCGGGCCGGTGCTTGCGCGCAATGCGCGGAGCTTCAATGACGAAACGCTTGATTCCAGGGGCAATAAAGGCCGCATGAAGGATTTTGAACACAGGCACCCCGTTTGTACTCATGATGATTGTGGGGGACCTATGTCATTGGAGGCTGTGATGTGGGTCACGAGGGAGGGAGAGTCAGGTCACGTGTTGCCGGGCGTAGCCCCATAAGCGCTAATTTAAGAATTACTTCCGGTTTGACCACGTGACTTGGGCACAATGCGTCATGCACGAATTGCAACGCCCGACCCCGTCTCGGAAGAACTTGAATGGTTGGGGCGAGGGACTCAACGGTTTGGATCGTCGGACAAGAATTTCGAGGTGTGGCATCCAACCTACAACAAGCCGGGCCGCCGCGGTTTGCTGCAGGCATACTTTTATGAGGACTACGCTCGTCAGCTGGATGCAATGAGCGAGGGTGAAAGAACCGAGCGCATGATCGGCGACATGGACGAAGTGCATCCGGGCCTACGGCAGCACCTGGAGACGGTAGTCACAAAATCCCGGCAAAGGGATCCCTGGCAAAAAGGCGCGTACACCGTTCACCACCCCGGCCAATTGGAGTGGTTTCCCGCGATTTGCAGACGTGAGGGCAAAGTGTGGTTCGCGGGCGAACACGCCTGTGGCCGACATGGATGCAGGGCGCGATCGCATCTGGAATTAAGGCAGCGCGAGAAATCGACGCCGAATCCAGCGTAGCAGCTTAGAAGGATGAGTCGTTCGGCAAAGCCGCCCACGAACCGAACCGGATGGTCGGACTTCCAGCGCCGATTGGGGCGCTGCCCCCGACTCGATCCGATAGCGCACGGAGAGACAGGGTGTGAGGCTTAGGAGAAGAGTCTGTCAATCTCGCGCATGGGCAGGAACAGTCGATGTGGGCTGGTACCGTACAATCCCAAAGCTTTGTAAGGGCTGTGCAATGAGAGGGATAGATTGGCATTCCGCCCGGCTCCCTGGTGGACTGGTTGCCGTTACGAACCTTCCGGCTTAAAAATCAGCCCCTGGCTGGTTCGCCCGTTCATCACCGCGCTCAGAGGCGACTCGAACCACAAGTGCCGCACGCAGCCGTCTTCTTCAAGAGACGGCGTCTGGGCCAGCCATTGCCAGTCGACGAAGCCCTCCCCAGCATCCGGATTCACCGTGAAATACCCGACCTGAAATGCGGTGAGATTCTGAAAGAAATGGCTGCCTTGCGAAGGCGTGACGCGGAAATCCCGGAAGCCGGCTTCTACGATGACGCGGGCTCCAGAGATTTCATCCCACTCGACCGGGATGCCGAGCCATGGCTCGGTGGACCCCCAACGGCCCACGCCAATCAGCAGATAGGGACGGCCCTGGGTGGTGAGCTTGGCGTTGAGATGCGCTACGCCGCCCGCGACTTCCTTGCTGCGGGCGCGCTCGAAGCGGTGGAAATCGACGACGACGATGTCGTGCAGATCGGTGATGCGTCCATTGCCCAGCACCTTGGAACTCTGGCAGACCAGCCGCTCGGGCTCGACTTCCTCCAGCCGCAGTTCTTCACCCTCGCGCGAAAGCACCAGCGGCCGCACCTGCAGAAATCCGAAGTCCGCCGGATCGCCCGGCCTCTGCGGCAGCCGCGCCGCAAACTCGATTTCGACCGGGCGGCCGAAGGCATCCTCTCCCATCTTGGTGAGGTGATCGAGCAGCGGCGCCAGCGGGAAGACATCGTGCTTCAGGATGGGAGCGAAGCTGACCAGCCGGCTGCCTGCTCGGCTCACGCCGTCGTACACCACGTGATTGTCGGCAGAGTATGTCGAGGCTACCGAATACAGCGTGCCGTCTTTCTCCGCAGCATCGAGACCGAAGCGGACCTCGCGCAGGCTGGCAGTACGATCCTCGTCGGCTGCCTCGGAATGATCCAGTTCCAGCGCCCAGAAATCCGATTGCGAATTGCTGAGGATGTCTTCCACGGACGAGAACTGCAGAATGTGCCGGGGATAGCGCGGGCAAAACGTCAGACATTTGCCGCCATCGACGACCGCGCGCCCCAAGCCCAAGGCCACTGCCGCCACTCCGTCGTGAAAATTCATGGGCGGCACGGGATAGAAGTTGTAGGAGCGCGCGACGCCTGAGAAATCGGGATAGAAACGCGGGCCATGCGGCGCTCCCACCACCTGCTGCAGGATGACCGCCATCTTCTCTTCTTCCAGGCGATAGGGCGTGGCCCGCACATAAGCCTTTGCGTGCTGGCTGAAGGTGGAAGCGTAGACCCGCTTGATGGCCTCGAGCAGGCAGTCGAGCCGCGCCGAAAGATCCGGATCGTGGTTCGCCAGCATGAACGTCTCGTAGACGCCCGTGAAGGGCTGGTACTGCGAGTCCTCGAGCAAGCTCGAAGAACGCACCGCCAGCGGATATCGCGCTTCAGAAAGAAATTCGAGCAGGCTGTTGCGCACGCTGGCCGGAAACGATGCTTCCAGAAACCGGCGCTCGATTTCCGCATCGTCGGCGCAGTTCAACGCAAAGTCCGCCAGATCGTTCTCGCTGAGAAAACGGTCGAACACATCCGTCGCCAGCACCACTGCGGGCGGGACGCTCACCCGCACGTCCGGAAAGATTCGCGAGAAGCGCTGCCTGCGCAGCAGGTGTCGCATGAACGCCAGGCCGCGCGCCTTGCCACCCAGCGAGCCCACGCCAATGCGCAGGAAGAACGAGTCGGTCGCGGCCAGCGCTGCCGGGCTGAAATCCGCGATCAGGACTTCGCTCTGCTCGCTGCGGTAGTCGGCAATCGACGCGATCAGGTCGTTGCGCAGATGCTCGGTGCTCCCGAAGTCCGACACCTTGCGCGGACGCAGCTTCTGGGCCAGTGCGAATTCGGTGCGCGCCATCAGCCAATGCGAAAAATGATTGCGCTGGGCGTGATACGCCACGCTCTCCGCAGGAACTTCCTGCAGCATGGTCTCAAGGCTGCTCAAGTCGGTGGCTCGGCCGACTTCTGACAGGTCGGGCAGTCGAAAAACGAAGTCCCCGAAGCCGAATTCCTCCATCAGCACCTGGCGCAGATCAGCCATGAGCGTGGGGGAGCGCTTGCGCAGGAACGACAGCTTCTCGGAATGTGCGCGCTCGCGAAATTGCGTGCGGCTGGATTGCAGAACGATAGGCACGTCGGGAACCGCGTCCCGAATCAAGCGCGCCAGTTCGAATCCGGCTTCGGCGCTCAGTTCACCGCCGCGCGGGAACTCGATGTCCGAAACCACGCCCAGCAGGTAGTCTCGGTACTGCATCACCAGTTGCTCGGCTTCTTCATAACTCGATGCCAGCAGGATCTTGGGCCGTGCCCGCATGCGCAACAGCCGGTGCGCCACGTTGATCCCTTCGCGAATGACGCGCCGCGACTGCGAGATCAGCTCCGTGTAGATGACCGGCAGGAATGAGGAGTAGTAGCGGATGTTGTCTTCTACCACCAGGATGATGGGGACGCCGATGGCGGCCGTATCGGCTGTAGCGTTGCGCTTGTCCTCGACATATTTCACGATCGCGATGAGCATGCGCACGTTTCCTTGCCACAGGAAAACGCGCTCGATCTCGCTGTGAGGATTGCGGGCGACAAAATTCTTGAGTTCGCGATAGTCGTAGGCGAGCACCACGATCGGGATGTCGAGCCCGGCCGCCCGGATCTCGCGGGCCAGGCGGGCCGCATCCATGTCGCCCACTTCGAGGTTGGTTACGACCAGGTTGAAGCGCGGCTGCGACCGCACTAGCGCCAACGCTTCCGATCCGGTCGAGACCTGCGTGATGCTGGGAATCTGCTGCAGATTGAGTTCGAGCGATTCGCCGATCAGCAATTCATTCAGCCGGCCGTCTTCCTTCAGGATGAACGAGTCGTACAGGCTCGACACCAGCAGGATGTCGCGCACGCGAAACGGCATCAGATTCTCGAAACCCTCAAAGAGCCTCTGTGCATCGATCGTCGTGTCGAGTGTCGCCGGCTTGCTGATCATCGGGATTCACACATATGAAAACAGGCGGGGAGGAGTTCGTCCATCCCCGCCTGACGATCGTACTGGGTAAACGAGTTAGACCAGGCCCTGGTCCAGCATCGAATCGGCCACCTTCAGGAAGCCGCCGATGTTGGCGCCATTCACCAGGTTTCCGGGCGTGCCGTATTTCTCGGCCGTCTGGAAGCAGTTGTCGTGAATCGCGATCATGATCTTGTGCAGGCGATCGTCGACTTCGGCACGCGTCCAGCTCAAGCGGGCGCTGTTCTGCGCCATCTCGAGACCGGAAGTCGCAACTCCACCGGCATTCGCGGCCTTTGCCGGTCCATAGAGAATCTTGTTCTCCAGGAACAACTTGGTCGCTTCCAGCGTGCTCGGCATGTTGGCGCCTTCGGCAACGACCTTGATGCCGTTCTTCAGCAGGTTCGCGGCATCCTTGGCGTTGATTTCGTTCTGCGTGGCGCTCGGGAACGCACAATCGGCCTTGATGTTCCACAGCGGGTTGTGATCCGACTTCATGTCGGTCGCCATGAAGATCGCTTTCTTGAACTTGTCGGCGTACTCGCGGATGCGGCCGCGACGCACGTTCTTCAGTTCCATGATGTAAGCGAGCTTCTCGCGATCAATTCCGTCCGGATCGCAAATTACGCCATTCGAATCCGACACTGTCATCGGCTTCGCGCCCAGATCAAGCAGCTTCTCAATGGTGTATTGCGAAACGTTGCCGCTGCCCGAAACCAGGCAGAGCTTGCCTTCCAGCGTTTCCTTCCGGGTCTTCAACATCTCGGCGGCGAAATACACGCAGCCGTAGCCAGTGGCTTCCGGGCGAATCAGCGAGCCGCCCCAGTTCAGGCCTTTGCCTGTGAGGACGCCCGTGAATTCGTTGCGCAGCCGCTTGTACTGCCCGAACAGGAAGCCGATTTCGCGGCCGCCCACGCCGATGTCGCCGGCCGGAACGTCAGTGTCCGGTCCGATGTGGCGCTGCAGTTCGGTCATGAAGCTCTGGCAGAAGCGCATGACTTCGTTGTCACTCTTGCCCTTGGGATCGAAATCCGATCCGCCCTTGCCGCCGCCCATGGGAAGCGTAGTCAGCGAATTCTTGAACACCTGTTCAAACGCCAGGAACTTCAGGATGCCGAGCGTCACCGAAGGATGGAAGCGCAGCCCGCCCTTGTAGGGGCCGATGGCGCTGTTCATCTCGATGCGGAATCCGCGATTGACCTGGATCTTGTCTCTGATCATCGAACCAGGGAACGCGGAACATGAGAACGCGCTCGGGTTCGACCACGCGCTCGAGAATGCGGGCGTCCCGATATTCGGGATGACGCTGCAGCACGAGCCGAAGCGAATCGAAAACTTCCTGGACTGCCTGGTGGAACTCGGGCTCGGCCGGATTCTTGGCCTTCACCTGAGCCATGACTTGTTCAATGTAGTCGCCTGAAATCCTTGTTTCGGACGGCGTCAGCGTGCCTGCACTCATATCGATAAACCTCCTTGATGTATAAGGGCTGCGGTCGGTAACTCTACACCTTCGGGCGCCGCCCGGCGAACCCAATCGCCGGAAGCGTCCAGAAACTCCATCACTCCTTCGGACTCCTATTCCACATGGGAACTTGTGGATTCCAGTTGTGCACGTCTTTCTGAAAATCACGTTTCTCGCGGCCGGTGGCTGCCACCAATTCCGGCTTCTCCGCGGGGGCCGCGACAATGGCCAGGTAACCGTCAACTTTGCTCTTGAGTTCGGGATCGGAAAAGAACTCGGTTAACTGGGAACGGCGTACTTCTCCATGCCCCTCACACAGCGGGCACCTTACTCGGTCGCGATGATCGCTCATGAGATGTCTACCTCGAAACAGGACTTTGGGGGTCCCTGGGCAGGCCAGCGGAACGCCAACCCATAGCCGATTAGACGATGCGGCGGAATTTGCGGCAGTGACTCTAGCCACATCGGCCAGTGAGGTACCTCACAACGCGGGCGGATGAATGACATCGCGGCCCGACGAAGAAACGCCTGTAGTCGCGAGCGAATGCCACTGTTCGAATCCTATCCCCGCCATGCAGGTCTTGCGGATTCGGAAGTGCATGAAGAGCACTTCCGGTATTCTCTCGGCTCTATTGACAGAGCCAGTCCCGTCCATTAATTTGAACGCCTGCGCGGCAGCGCCTGCCTGGCCCTTCTGTTCTCAGGATGCACCGCGTTGTCTAGTCCGGTCCGCAACGATCCTTATCTTCGTCCAGGGATCTACCTGCCGGTAAACGATGTTTCCGTAGCGTCGATGTGCGGCACGCGGGGGTAGCATAGCTTCGGTAATGCGCCGGGAGACCATCCCGGAGATGGTGGTTCGAAACCGCCCTCCCGCCCCAACTTTTCTAAGGGTTGCGGCCCAATCAGGAGAGACCTCAATGAGACTCTTAGTCTGTTGCGTGTGCCTGGTTTTGGCGCTTGCGGCGATCTCGTTTCCAATGCCAACGAACTCGGTGCAGTCTGACATTCTCGCTCAGGAGAAGGCCTGGAACAAGGCGGAACTCAACCATGATCCAGCCGCCCTCGCCAAGTTGCTGGCCGATGAGTTTGTGCTGACGGAACCCGACGGGAGTGTTTTAGATAAATTAGAAGAAGTCGCATTCACAGCGGATGCCGAGGCGCATTTTGAAATTGAGGAATCGAGCAACTTGAAAGTTCAGGTGTATTCGGACGCAGCGGTCGTAACGGGTGCTTACTACGAAAAGGGGACTTACCACGGTAAGCCCTTCGAGCACCGCGGCCGGTTTACCGATACCTGAGTACGTCGCGGGGCCACCTGGCACTGCGTGGCTTCCCATTTCAGTGTGCCGGTGCCGGACTCATTGACGAACGGCTAGCTGAAAAACGCTGACGTGCAGGCGAGCCTTCAGCGCGCCCGGGCTAGCACCAGGGTGATATCGTCCGGCTGTTCCTTGTCGCCGATCCAGTCATCTACCGCGGATGTGACCAGGGCAGTGATCTCATGCAGAGGCAGGTCGCGGTTCTGGCGGATCACGTCGATGAGACGCTGCTCGCCGAACTCTCCGAAATCGTTCTCCGGCTCCGTGATGCCGTCGCTGTAGGCGATGAAGATGTCGCCAGGCCTGAACAGCACGGTTGCTTCATCGAAGGCGAGATTGTCGAACAAGCCAACTACCATGCCCCCTTGGTCGAGCCGGCGCAGCGCGCCATCCTCCCCGATGATGATGGGAGGCAGATGTCCGCCGTTGCTGTAGATGAGTTTTCGCGTGCGGCCGTCGTAGCTGGCGAGAAATAGGGTCGCGTATTTTTCCTGTGGCGTGCTTTCGTAAAGCTGATGATTCAGCAGCGAGAGCAGCGCCGCCGGAGACGCCTCCGCTCCCTCTGTCCTCGATGCCAGGATCATGGTCGGCCCGGCACCCACCGCGATCGGTTCGCGCAGCAGCGGGGTGCCCTCGATGCTGTACGCGCGCACCGCGGAGTGAATCGTCGCCATCAGCAGCGCCGCAGAGATTCCTTTTCCGCTGACATCGCCCGCCGCCAGGATCATCCGGTCGCTACTAATCGTCAGAAAGTCATAGTAGTCGCCGCTCACAGTGCGTGCAGGCCGGCAAAAACCGTGGACCTCCAGCGACTTCAATTGCGAGATCTCGCGCGGGAACAGCTGCGCTTGCACTTCCTGCGCGATGACCAACTCGTTCTCCATGCGCTGCTTCTCTTTCTGCTCGATGATGAGCTTCTCGATCGAAGCCGTCATGGAATTGAACGAGAGCGCGAGTTGCGCAAGCTGGTCGGTCGACTTGACCGGAATGCGGTGGCTGAAGTCGCCTTTATCAATGTGCTGGGTGGCGCGGTACAGTTGCGCTACCGCGCCTGTGATCGAGCGGGTCAGGGTCGTGCCAATCACCAGCGCCAGCAGTTCGATGATGGCCAGTACGATGGCGATGACCAGCAGGATGGCTTCTACGCCCTTGGCGAAGTCGCCCAACGTCGCGAACAGCCGGTCGTAAAGAATAGAGGGGCGCGTTGTCACCTTGACCAGCGGTGAGCTGAGTTCATGGTGGCCGGTTCGCCAGTCGAACGACGACAGCGGTGTTCCAAATGTGATCTGGTGATCAAGCAGGGCGGTCTGCTCGGGAACCGAGCCCACCGTAAATGTCGCGTGCAGCGGTTCATTGGCGCTGTTCTTGTCGCTGCCAACAGAGACTTGCACGCCAGCCGGCGAATCTGACTTTGAGGACGTCGGCATGCCTGGCCGCGCTTCTTCGGTCGCGCCACGCTGGTTCAGGCCAACGCTATACAAGGTGATCTCGCCCAAGTTCTTCGAGATCTCCTGCATCAGCGCCTCGTCGAGAGCCTCGCTGGAAACCACCGTTAGCTTATCGTTGCGGACGGGAATTATTCTGGCTGCCCGCAGGAACAGATTCCCGTGATCCCGCACGATCTCGCTAAACGGTCCTTTCAAGAACAGGGGCTGTGCGAACGGAGTCTCGCCCTGCGCGTTAGCACACACTGGCAGAGGCTTGGTGCCATTCCAGGCACACACGTCCCGATGCTTCCAGATTTCATCCGTCTTCCGCAGGCTGTCGAGCAGCGCCACCGTGGGCGGTTCTCCGCGATCCATTCGGATCGCGAGTTCGTTGGCGATCGCCGCGTTCACCGACTCGACATGCTGCATCTGCAGCCGAATTTCTGAGATCACGACGAAGTTGGCAAACTGCCCGGCCAGCAAGTAGAGCGTCACGAACGTCATCCCGACCAGCAGCAAGGTCGGCACGACCGCGATGAACATGTACGTGACAATCAGCCGGTTCCGCAGCCGCCACAGAACTTTGGCCTTCAGAAAACGAAAGGCCAGGATCGTGAAGAACACGATCGAAAGGGAGCTCAGGAACGTGACCCAGCTGCCCAGGGTTTCTCCGGACGACATCCGGAACCCGGCTACGATTTTCTGCAGGAGGAAGAGCGCCAGCGCCAGTCCCAGCATGTACCACGCGCCGTGCGCGACCCGCGAGTGAGGCCACAGGTGTCGCTGCTCCAATCGGTCGCGCAGAATGGCAAAGGTCACACTCATCAGTGTAAGAGGTCGATTATGACAGAAACCTGGGAACGAAGCGGCTAGTCGGAATCGTGTGGTGCGGACACTCCTGTCCGTGTCTCGGTCGGGAGAAATGCTGCCCTACCCAGCACGGCACGATCTAACAGGAAGTTTCTCAAGGCTTGAGCGCAGCCTGCGTTTCGGCCCGCCGAATCGCAGTGACACGAGGCTCGGTAAGCGTGCCCGTGACGGTCAGCCCGGCGGACCCTTCAGGAACCAGCTTCAGATCAAGCTTCCGGCTTTCGGAGACGGTTCCTGTCACCGCATAGGTTGCGGTGGGCGATTCGAGCGTCGCCTGCTGTAGTACGAGATCGCCCTTGCGAAGAGTCAGCGTTCCCGTGAATCGGCGAACGTGCAGTGGAGAAGAAGAGACCAGGACGCGCGGAAAACTTCCATCCCGCATTGTGAAGTGCAGATCTCCTTTTGCGGAATCTAAGATTTCCTCGGCCGATAACCCGGCCATTTCAATCTGATACTTCGCACTCGCCGTGCCCGCCACCCAATTCTGGTGCATGGCATCGGCGAACTGGCCGAGGACGGCAGAATCCAAAGTCCCCGCCCCCAGATAAACCGGCGGCTTGACCATGAAATCGACGCGCCAATCTCCACGGTGCTTGCCGCCAAACACATCCGCGCGCAAATCGGACACCCGCACCTGACCGCGCTCCAACTCCACTTTGGCGCTGGCGTGTTCCGCAGGCATATTTCGAATCACAACACGATCCACAGCCAGCGTACCGGAGGCTTTCACTTCCGCAAGAAACGATGGGCTCCGCGCTGGTGTGCTCGACGAGAACCGGTACCAGGGACGCTCTGGTGGATTCGGATTCAGCCACTCGTTCAGCCTGTCAGTCGAGATTTCATCCGCATGCAGGTTGAACTTCACAGGGCAGGGTGCACTGCATCGCCGCGGCACCGCGAGCGACCCGGACCACCGCGTCCCCGCGGCCAGCGCCGTGATGCCGTCTACACGCGTTTCTGAATCGTTGAGCGCAATCTTGGCGCTCGAAATCTCCAGCGGCCGGTTGAGTCCACGAATCTCCGCCTCGACCGAGTGGAGTTCCGCCGTCCCCGTAATCGCGGGAGCCGCGAAACCGGTCCACTGCCCCGCCAGCTGCAGATCAAGTTTTGCCGAGCCCGTTACCGTGGGATGAATTGTCCGAATCCCGGCCACGCGCGCCAGTTGCAGTATCCGGCGAACGTCAGCATCACCCTTGACCGAGAGGCTGTAGCCGCTGCGCGCTATCCAGCCTTGAACCGTTGCCGGCACCGAGCGCGCCAGTTTCAGCGGAAACGGCCCCACCAACAAGTGCGCTTTGTTTGGTTGGTCGGCGAGTGACTCGCTATGGCTGCGCGATTTCTTGTTCGCGTGTGTGCCGCTGGCGAGCGAGAACGGAACAGCGTCGACCGCGAAGTCCGCCTTCTCACTCTCAGAGTGCAAAAGAAGATCGGTCACCCGCCCCTCGCCCTCAAGCACGGGGTTCTGCCCGCTCTCTCCGGACTGCACGTCGAACAGTCCTTCCAACCTGCCATCCGCTTGCAGATCGTTGGGAAGGTCTTTCTTCGCGCGCCGGACCATGGCGACCACGCTTTGCACTGGAATACGATTAGCCGAAATGTGCAGGTTATAACGTGGCGGCCCCGGCTGACTCGAGGCGTCTCCAGTTACCGAAACCGAGCCGTCTCCCACCGGACTCAGGCAGAAGATCTGCTGAACGCTGCGATCCTCGACGGCGTAATGCGCCTCGCAATGGGTCTTCAGGTCGAGCGCGTTGCTGCTGGCGATGTCGTAGCGATGAAAATCCTGCACCAGTCCATCGCTCCGTACCAGCAGGTTCGCTGGAGTTCCAAGGAACTCCACTGACGTGTTCACGGTGCCGCGCCACCCACGATCCGCACCCGAGACAAACTTGCTCAGTTGCCCGAGTTGCCCGCCGTCCCACTCGGCGGCGAATTGGATGGGCGTGTCGTAGAGCCGTGCCGCGCGCTGCCACGACCCGCTAACCTTGATCTGTCCCATGTCGCTCAGGTTCAGATCCGAGCGCACCGGTTGGCCGCGAAGTCGCATGCCCCATGTGTTCTCGGAGTCCTGCCAGAAGGCGTACTTCGCGTCGGTGATGGCGAACGGCTTCTTCTCCGCGCCGAATTTAAAATTGATTCGCCCGCGATCCGCCTCGATATAAGGAAACGCAGGCCGCGGCTCGGAGGAAGCCTTTCCCGTGGGCGCGACCGCAATCTGCGCCGTACGCTCCAGAAAGTTTTCGATGTTCCAGCGCCCGTCGTCGCGCCGCACCAGATTCAGGCTGGGCTCGGTCAGGCTGAGCCGGGAAATCTCCATCCGCCCGCGCACCAACGAACTTAGGCGGAGGACCGCCGTGACTTCCTGAGCGCGCAAGACGGGTTCCGCGCCAAAGGCCGGATCGTCATGCACAACGAAGCCATCGAGGTCGAAGCCCGGTGCGGGCAGCAGGTGAACGTGAACGTTGCTGATTTCGACGCGTCGCTGTAACGCCGTTCCAACCGAGTTCTCGATGCGCGTCTTCAGACGCCCCGCGCCCGGCCGGATCACGAACAAGGCAAGGATTACCGCGCCGGCGGCAAGAATCCACCCGCGCTTGGGTCGCAGTTTCACTTGACCAACCGGAAGGTGCGGCGCCAACGCGTCTCGTCAAAGAAGTGAATGGCCACGTGCACCAGGAATCCGATGCGCTCGCTCATCTCAGTATGCCGGTACTGATCGGGCGGAGTATTGAACGACCAGTACACGAACATGGGTCGGCCGATGACGTTTTCTTTCGGGATGAATCCCCAGTAGCGGCTGTCGAGACTCACGTCACGGTTGTCGCCCATGCCGAAGTAGCTATCGGGAGGAACCACGATGTCGTCGCCCTCGATATGCGAACGCATCTGCAGTTGCCAGTCGGGCGAGACGTTGTACGCATCCGACGGGGGCACTGCCGGGAAGTTGTCGCGATAGGGATCGTAGAAGAGCGGCCCCTTGTGCATCACGTAAGGCTCGGTCAGCTTTTCGCCGTTGCGGTACACAGCGCCGTCCCGCAGGTGAAGGCGGTCGCCCGGAATCCCCATGATCCTTTTCACAACGTAGAGCCCCGGTTCCGCGGGAGAAAGAAAGACCACGATATCGCCGCGTTTGATATTGCGGTAGGGAAGCAGCGGGCCCATCCAATTTGTCTTGGGCGCGAACTGTTCCCGGTTGACAAAAACGTGGTCGCCGATGAGCAGCGTGTCTTCCATGGAACTCGACGGAATCTCGAAGGCCTGCAAGATGAACGTAATAATGAAAAGGCCTGTGACCAGAACCGCGGCCAGCGACGCCAGAAATTCGACCGTCGTCTCGCTCTGCTTCTCTACCGGAAGATTTTCTTTCTTTGCCATGTTCGGTTCGAATCCAAAAGTGACTTTGAAGTGCGTCAACTCACGACGCGAAAAGTGCGGTCCCAGCGGGTGATCTGAAAGAAATGGGTCACCGCGTACGCGAAGTGATAAAGTCTATCACCCACCGAAGCCGGGATCGGTAAATCGCTGTCCAGATCGCGAATCGACCAGTAGATCAGCAGCGGCCGACCCACAATGTTTTCCCTCGGCACGAATCCCCAGTACCGGCTGTCGGAACTGTCGTCGCGATTGTCGCCCATCGCGAAGTAGTGCCCCTCCGGAACGATCAACTGGCCATCCTCTACCAATTTCGGCATCTGCACCCACCAGTCCGCATTGATGCCGGGATCCAGAACATCCAGCCGGGGAAAATCGTCGCGAAAGAAGTTTCTTTCCGGCTTGAAAACGCGGACGTATGGTTCCGGCAGCGGCACGCCGTTTACGAACACGCGCTTGTTCACCAGGTGAATGCGATCGCCCGGAACACCAATCACGCGCTTCACAAAATGCTGTGACGGATTCACCGGGTAGTGAAACACGATGATGTCGCCGCGCCGGATCGGGCGGTAGGGAATCAGCAAGTTCCCGCTTCCCCCGTAACAGAGCTTGTCGACCAGCAGGTAATCGCCGATCAGCAGCGTGTTCTCCATCGACACCGAGGGAATCTGAAAGGCCTGCACGATATAGGTAATGACGAACACGGCAATCACCACCGTTGCCAGCAGCGATTGCAGGGATGTCAGCCAGTCCGTCTGATCGCGCGCCGAATTGGGGAGCGTTGTCATTGCGTGGGAGGAGTCGACTGCTTAGGAACGACCTTGCCTTCGGCGGCACCTGGAAATGCAGCCAGATATTCCAGCACCTGCCGGGCCGCATCCTGCTCGGCCTTCTTCTTGGTCGTGCCCTCCGCCCGCCCGACGAACTCGACCTTACCCAATCCCGGCGACGAAAGCCTGACTTCTACCGTGAACGTCTTGCTGTGCTCCGGGCCGACTTCCTTCACCAATACGTAAGATGCCTGGCGCCCGCTAGCCTGCAGATTTTCTTGCAGGGCCGACTTGAAATCCATCACCGGTACGCCCCCGCTCGCCGGGTTCATCCGCTCTAATTCCGGAGCCACTACTGTTTGCACGATGAACCTGCGCGCCGTTTCTAGACCGCCGTCCAGATAAAGTGCTGCCAGCACGGCCTCGAAGGCGTCCACCAGCAAGGCCGTCTTGCTGCGACCTCCGCTTTTTTCTTCGCCGCGGCCGAGCCGCAGATACGTTCCCAGGTTCAACGCCTGCGCCACCTGGATCAGGTGTCGTTCACTCACCAGGTGCGCGCGCAATTTCGAAAGCTCGCCTTCCCGGAATGTAGGGAAGCGCCGGAAGAGTTCTTCCCCGGTCACCAGCGCGAGCACCGCATCGCCCAGGAACTCCAACTGTTCGTTATCGCCCGGACGAACTCCCGCCTTCAGAGGTTGCGATGCCTCGAGTTCCCGCGCCTGAGAACTGTGTGTGAGGGCCTGATCAAGGAGTTCCGGCTGCTGGAAGTGGTACCCCAACAGATTCTCCAGCGCCGCGATTTCTTTCACTTTCATGCAGATGTGGGGCGGGGAAGTCTCTCCGAAACTTTCTCGGCCCCTTGAGTCTTGCGAGGCTGTCAGTTCTTTGGCTGCGCGGCAGTCGCCGGCTTGGGGGCAGCCGCGTTTCCGCCGACCAGTTGAGTGAGCCGGTCACGTTCCTGACGCGCCAACTTGCCGGCGCTGGTGTTTTCCTGCGTCAGCTCAACCGCGTGGTTCGCTTCCTTCAAGGCTTCTGGATACTTGTTCTGCCGATCCAGCGAGATTGCCAGCCGCAATACCACCACGGGATCGGGTTGCGAAGGAAAGGCGTCGATGGACTTGCGCAGATCCGTTTCCGCAGCCGTAAAGTTATCCTTCTTGAACTCCAGCGTACCGATGATCGAGTACGCAAACGAACGCAGCTGTCCCTTGTAGCCGTCGACTTGCTCCTGCGGCGTGTTGGGTGGAATCGAAATGTCGGTATCCACCGTCTGCAGGGACTTCTGCGCCATCTTCATGGCTTCGTCCAGGCGTTGGTCTTTGTCGAGATCGGTGTCGCGCGTCTTCTCGGCCAGTTCGCTGGAAACCGTGACGAGCAATTCGGGATCGTCGCCGTCGATCGCCAGGCCCTTGCGTCCGACTTCCATGATCTTGTCGGAGTTGCCGGCTTTTTGATACGCGCGCATCGCCGACTTGAAAAGCATGATGCGCAGTTCGCTGTCAGGAAACTTCGTCGCGAAATCGTCGGCCGCTTTCTCCGCCGCAGCGGGATCCGTCAAGGCAGCCGCTGTCTTGTAGGCGTCGTATTCAGGTTGAGTCTTGGCCTGCGGTGGACGCTTGCCCAACGCCGGGGCTGGGGTGGCTTGCGCTCCAGCTTGCGCAGCCGGTTGTTGCGCGTCGGGTTTGCTATTGGACTGCGCGAAGCTGAACGCCGCAACCGCTAGCACAGCGCCGATCATCGCTACTCGCTTCATGCTCTCTCCTTGGGTGGCGACTCTCACAGGGGAGAATCGAGGTACTTATTTCTTGTCCTGCTGCTGACTGCTCGCCGGCGGCTCGTAGGGCTGCTTAATTCCTTTTTCCGCCGCTGCCTTTACTTCTGGCAGCGTGCCCCCGGCCGTCAGTGCTGCATGATATTCGTCCAGCGCGTTCTCGCGCCGTTCCTGCAAATCGAAAATTCGCCCGAGATAAATGTGCGACCAGGCAATGACTTTCGGCTCCTGCGCAACCTTGAGAGCTTGTTCGAAATACCCTGTGGCGCCCGCCATGTCACGCTTCGCCGTCGCGATCTGCGCCAGGATAAACAGCGCCCGGCCCGCATCCTCATGCCCGTCGTGCAGCGCCTGTTCGGCCAGTTCCTGAGAAGTCTTCAGGTCGCCCGTGAGCAGTCGCTTCTCGGCCAGCACCAGCAGATGTTGATCCTTTGGCCGTGCAAAGTGCAGAACGTCAGGAACGGACTCAGACGCGAAGTGCGTCTCCGCAGCTCGCTTCTGTTCTTTCTTTACGTCGACGTTATTCAACAAATCAATATATGCGTTGCGGATGCCTTCCGGGTCTTTTTCGAACTGTGCCAGCGAATCGTAAAAGTAACGCGTCAGGATGAACCCTTGCTCCGTCGACTTGTCGATCGCCTCGTTGCGCAGCGCTTCAGGAGTCTTGCTGTTGCCCTGCATGCGGATTTCGACGGCGCGCACCAGGCATTCCGTGACCAGCAGCGAAGTGTCGATCTTGAACGACTCCTCCATCGGCGCGCCCTTCACCGATTCGAGCAACGGCTCCAGCCGCTTCATGGATGTCGGATATTTCAGCGAAAGCGGATCTAGCAGGTAGTGCAGGTAGGTGTGCCGGATCTGGTCCATCTTCAATTCGGATCCGGATGGCGAAATCACGACGTAGTACTCGCTGCCATAATTGCGTGCATTCACCTGGCTCGGTGCGCCCATGGGCTCCAGAAACACCGAGAAGCCGCGGCCCAGATATCCCGACGAAGGCAGTTTCAGGTAGATCTCGGTATCGAACAGCGTCTTCTGCAACGGTTCGTGATACCGCTCAGTCAAGCGCGCGTAGGCGTCGCGGTGCTTTTGCCAGATCGAGTGCCATCCCGCTCGTTCGTAGACAATTGCCGCCAGCCGCGCAAAGCCCACCACGTTGGCCGCATCGGGAGGCAGTTCAGCTTCTTTTACTTTGGGCAGGAAGTTCGGCGAATCGCCGAGGTACAGCGCCAGCGAGATGTACTGCGCCAGATCGCGCGCCGAATCCGGGCGCACATGCTCGTGGTAGTACTGGCACATCAGGTTGGTCGCTTCGAGCGCGTCGTCAGACTCATGCGCCGCGCGCGAAATTTCGCCCCGTACCTGCTTGCGGATCGGGTCCGACGTGCTCAACTCCTGGTCGTAGCCGCAGGTGTTCATCGCCGCCAGAATGGTGAACAGGGTTTCGCTCGTGTCGAGTGTGGCTTTAGGCGCGTTCTGCGCGAGACACAAGGGCGAGAGCAGAGCGAAAAAGGCGGCTAATGTCGAATGTCGCAACCGAAAACCCAGGAAAACCTCCAACCGGGCGGCAGGCTGTAAGGAGAATCAACGATAGTTTAAGGGGTTCGGCGCAGAGGGTCAAACGCGCTTGAGGCCCGGCAAACACACAAACAGCCCGGCGAAATGTGATCTCGCCAGGCTGTGTCCTTATCCGCGAACGCTGATTTTCGAGAACGACAGTACCGCGCGGCCCGGGGTCGGCCTGCCCATCGACATGGCCGGCCGGAACGTGGTGAAGATCAGCATCCTTTTCACTTCCGGAAGCAGTTTCTGCGTCCCGTCTGGGTCCGAGATGATCCGGTAATCCTGGATCCGGCCGTTCGCATCGACGAGCGCCTCGATCACCAGCGAGTCTTCCGTCACCGAACTGAGCGTGGCGGCGAACGAGGACTCCTGCAATTCCGGCCCGCTATACAACATCAGCGGGACGTCGTTGGTGTTGCGCGCCTGCAACTCCGGCAAGGTCATTCCCATGACAAAGCCGAACATCGCCACCGCGGCCAGAGTTCCGGCAGTGGCCGGGACCATGAAGGCGTTCATCAGGTTTTCCAGTCGGACCAGCAGCCCCTGGAAGGGCTGCCGCCGGGCATTGGCAGCTTCGCGAGAAATGGCGACTCGCAGCTTCAATGCCAGGTCAGCAGGCGCCTTGCGGCGGCCCACCTTCGTCATCAGTTCTTGTGTTTGACGGAGCAGCGCATACTCCCGGTGACAGCTCGAACATTCGCCGAAGTGCAGGCACAGCGCCTGCATCTCCGCTCCCGACACAGCTCCGTCAAGGTACGGCGAGAACATTAACTTGGCCTCGGCGCACTTCATGACTTCACCTCAAATCCTTCTCTCGCAATTGGCAATTCGCAAATAGACTGCAGTTCTTCTTCTTCCGGACTCAGCAACCCGAGTTCCGGACCCACCTCGCGCACGTAGCCGGCCAGCCGGCGCTTCAACGCCTCCCGTCCGCGAGTCAAGCGGGACTTCACTGTCCCGAGTGAGATTTCGAGCACTTCCGCGATTTCTTCGTACGACATGTCTTCCAGATCGCGCAGAATCACCGTGCTCCGGTACGGCTCTGGAACCTTCCGCAACTCCATCTCAACGCGCGCCCGCACTTCCTCGTGCGCTGCGCTGTCGAACGGCGACTCCCGCTCATCGATGAGCGCCGCCCGCACGGAGCCCGACTCCGACGTATTGTCAAGCGGCTCCATGGATGTTTCCTTGGCCTTGTGCCGGAACCACCAGCGCCGCCGGTTCGATGCCTCGTGCACGGCGATCCGGTAGATCCAGGTCTTCAGGCTCGATTGCCCGTGGAAATGTTTAATTCCGCGAAACACTTTCAGGAACACTTCCTGCGTCGTGTCGGCCGCGTCGGCAGGATCGGTGAGGATCCGGTACACCAGCGAGTAGATGGGCTGGTGGAACTCGCCAATGAGCCAGGCGTACGCCTCCTCGGATCCAGCCTTCAATTCCGCGACGATGGCCCCTTCCAGATCCCGTACCCCGATCGCACTCGCGTAATCACCCAAGGTGGCTACTCCCGCCATGACTCTCACAGCGCACCTCGTATTATAGGATTTTCGCGCCCCAAACCCGACGGAAAACTGATTCGCCGCGCACCCCTCAGTCCCGAGTCGATAGCCGAAACGACACCCGAATACATAGACCCCACCCGGGTGTTGAGAGTTCCATGATTGTAAGTAGCCTGTTTTGAGTTTGATCGGAGTTGGCACGCGAGCGTGTCCGCGAGGTCCGAACGACAGTCACCCCACAAGGGCATTACCGGAGAAATAACGAAGCCGGAAGGGCACGGCTTCAGCCGTGCCGAAAAGCGGAAAGAAAGGGAGGGGCTTTAGCCCCTGAGGTGAGCTTCTACTGCGCCGGCGGTGTAGTCGGCTGTGCGGGAGCAGGTGCAGGCGTTATCGACTTCGGCGGTCGCGGCACTTTCTTTTTGGGAGCCGGCTTCTTCGTCTCGTTATCATCGACCACGATCTTCTTGGGGGGTGCCGGAGGTGCAGCCTGAAGAGCCTTGATCTGACTTCTCAGCTGGCTGAGTTCGGTTTCTTTCGACGCGCTCAGCGTCTCCAGTCGCTCGCCCAGCGTTCGACGATTTCGTTCGATCGCGTTCAGATCGTTTGAGAGAGACTGGAATTCGTCCTTCGAGCCGAACGCCCCCGCCGACTCGGCGATGCTGCCCAGCACATCGTAAAGCGCGTCGAGATTGCGATAGAGCTTGAAGGTCGCCGACAAGTCCTCGGGAGAATTGCGCAACTGCGTGATGATCTCTGGCAGAGCCGACTGAAGGTTCCGTTTCACCGACTCGGTGTTGCCGAGCACCTGCTTCTTGTAGGTGGAATCCATCTTCCACTTGTCGATGCGCAACTTGGTCAGGTCGGCCTGCGTGGCCTGCGACGCCTGCTCGAGCGGCCCGAGGATCGAGTTCAACTCGCTCACCGAGGCGTAGGGAACGGGGGCGGGAGTGATCTGCGCCGTAAGGCAGGTTGCGGACAGCAGCAAGGCAAACACAGGAATTCGGATGATGGTTAGGGTCATTTTGAAGTGCGGCTCTCGGTGCCGTTCAGAATACTAAGTTTCCACATATTCTCAAAATCCATCGGGGCCCCACGAGCATGACTACCGTTAAGAGCCCGGCGAGTATAAAATGGTTGGCGCCAACCTGAGCGGCGTCAGCCGCGTTGTGAAAGTGGGCCTGTGGCGCAGTTGGGAGCGCGCTTCCATGGCATGGAAGAGGTCGTCGGTTCGAACCCGACCAGGTCCACCAAAAACCCTTAAAACTCAGGACGCGAGGCCTTCGACGATTTCCTTGATCGCTTCCGCGACAAGTTGAGGATTTATTTCTCCAGGTAGCTAGTTTGAAATTTTCCGATACCGCTTAGCTGAACGACGACGGTGCCTTCCTTGGCTGCGACAAAATGAGGGACGCCGGCCGGAATGACGATGAAACTACCCGCCCGGTAGCCTTTTAGCTTCGCTGAGTCGAATTTCGCCCCCTCGCCCAGATACCAGGTGCCCTCGATCACCGTGACTAGTTCGTCTTGCGCGTGCGTATGCGCGAGGACACGCGAACCGCCAGGAATTTTTACTCGATCGATCCAGGTACCACCCTGGCTGGAGTCGCCGAACAGATGTGCTCGCTGTCTGCCGTCGTTGTAGTAGGGCGGTGTAAACCACCGTACTTCGTCCACAGTTAACCCTACAATCTCCTTCTGGCTGCGTTCGGCCAAGCTGGGTGCCCCTGCAACTGCCGTAGCGATTGTGACCACCGTACCGGCCGCAGAAAGAACTCTCTTCATCATCTTGCTCCTTTCCCAAACCTGTCTTGGTTCGCAGCTAGTCAATTTGAAATCCGCAGCAACACAACTTAAGGCCTGATCTCGATCGGCGTTCCGTCCACTACCGCGCTCCAGATTTCATCGATTTCTTCGTTCGTTAGGGCGATGCATCCATCCGTCCAATCGCGCAGCCGGTGGCGACCTCCGATCCACCCGTAGCCGTTGGGAAGCCCATGCAGCATGATGTCGCCTCCGGGCGCGGCGCCTGACTTCCTGGCTAGCTCGCGGTCTTCCGCGTTCGGATACGAAATGCGCAGCGACCGATAGAACTGGCTGTGCTCGTTGCGTCGATCGAGAATGTACAAACCCTCAGGAGTCTTGTGATCGCCCTGCTTCTCCTTCTTGCCGACAGGCGCACCACCCAGCGCTACTTTGTACTTCTTCAGAACCTTGCCGTGATCAAGCAACTCGAGCGTGCGTTCGCTTTTCAGCACCAGGACTTTGTCCGCATGCGCATCTTTGGAAAGGGCGTCGCTCGCTGCGCAAGGCATAGCCGATGCAAGCAGGACAAAGAAGAAAGGAAGAAGGAAGAGCGAGGGTGCCCCACCCTTCGCGACATCGCGAAGAGCGGGGCAGCCCTTGTCGATCACACGTCGACCCCTGATCTCTGGATGATGCTCGTAAGTCACGGGTAGAACCGCCTTCCCGAGTGCTACGCTTTGAGGGATGTCCCCGAATTTCCGAAGCCCCCTCATCATTCTAGTGTTCTGCTGTCTAGTGCCATTAACTACGGAGGCACAGCGCCACGCCGCGACTCCACCCAAAGCCGCAGGCCAATGGTCGATCCAGTTCACCCCATCGAAGCTGGTGAACGGTGTCCCCATCTTCCTGCAGGTCACGCCCATCACGCCGCTGCAATCGATGACCGGGCACATGGCTGGGTCACGAGCTCACGTTCGATCATGCCAGCGGAAAGAACTGGTTCGTGCTCGCCGGCGTCAGCCTCGAGACCAAGCCCGGACGCTATCCCCTGAAAGTCGAAGCCGTGACCGCCACCGGCAAGCACGTTCACTTCGAGCAGGAGTTGGTCGTGGGGCGCGAGAAGATATCCGGCCATCGAACTCAAAGTCTCCAAGCAATACACCGAGCCCAACCCCGAGCAGCAAACCGAAATCAAGCAGGCCCAGGACATCAAGCACGAAGCTTTCAACAAAATCACTCCGGAGCGCGAATGGTCGGGAGTGTTCGCCGCGCCCGTGAGCGCGCCGAGTTCAGACATCTTCGGCACGCGCCGCGTTTTTAACGGAGTGACGAAGAGCGTCCACCAGGGCCTCGACTACCGGGTTGGCCCCGGTACTCCGGTGATGGCGATCAACTCGGGAACCGTGCTGCTCGCGCGTTTCCTTTACTTCGAAGGCAACTGCGTGGTTATCGACCACGGCCAGGGATTGCTGAGCCTCTACCTGCACCTGTCGGAACTGAAAGTGAAAGAAGGAGAGCACGTCGACCGCGGCAAAGAGGTGGGACTGAGCGGCGCAACCGGCCGCGCGACCGGCCCGCACCTGCACCTGGCCGTTCGTTGGCAGGGCGTGTACGTGAATCCAGCGGTTCTCCTTCGCCTGCCTCTGCCCGAAGCGAAGATCAAGACAGCCGCCGGAATGTGACGGCATCTCTGAGGCTGTTCATGCCGTCCGCGGCCGCCGATTGCGACGATGAAAGTATTTCGGAAATCGAGGGTGCCCCGTCCAAGCTCCGCTTGGGCGGGGATTTTCCGTTTGTAACGTGGCTTCGCGGACAGGTCCATCCGCCGTAGAAGATCTTTCAAGACTGCTCGGCCAAAGTTTCAAATGCATGAGAACTCAGGATTGGAAGCCCCGGCCGAACCTATAGGACTTAAGTCAGGCTCAATCCACGCAGTTCTTGCTGCATCGGACATCACCCGATCGCGCGAGTAGAAGGAGTACAGAACATCCTTGCGGGCGTAATTGTCTGCAGGGCGCCATTCACTTGCTCCGGTCAACGTCGCGGCATGCGGGCAGCTGACACAAATAGTCCGCCAGCAACTCCATCCAGAATCGAGTGATCGTCTCGTGGTAACCCTGTTTGCCGTGGTGCGCAATGAAGCTCTGCAGGCCGCGCTGCATGCGTCCAAGCGCGTCCTCCCGCGAGAGAGCACACAGGTACCAGCAAGCCACTGTCAAATGCCGTGCATGGGTAAACTCGGCCAGCGCAAAGTCGCAGCGCTCAAACCGTCTCCACCACGTCGCGAATCTCGCGCACATCTCGATATTGAATCTCCGTCATCGCAACTCCTTTGAGCAAAAAAATCGCCCGCGCGCAAGCTGCGCACGGGCGTTGTGATCTTGAAAATTCAGAATACCCGGAGATCAGCCCCAAGTCCAGAAAATTGAGAATGGGCCGCGATTCCACCTTGAAATCTGAAATCTAAAAATCCGCATTCACGTTCAGGATGCCGAGTCTCGGGATTTGGAGATTTCAGATTTCAGATTTGAATTCCCGTGACCCGTGATCTGACCTGTTTACCTTCCTTTCCCCCTCGGCCGCCCACATGTTCTAATGCCGACGCATGAAACCCAGACTTTTCCTGATCGCGCTCCCACTTCTATCCGTCTCCCTGTTCGCCGCCGACCCGTGGCGCTCGCCGTCCCCACAGCAAGTCGGCGCCGTCTACCCCGCGATGCGCGCGCTCTACGAAGACCTGCATCGCACTCCCGAACTCTCTTTGCATGAGGAAAAGACGGCCGCAAAGATTGCTGAACAACTCCGCAAACTTGGTTTCGAAGTCACCACCAACGTTGGCAACACCGGAGTGGTGGGCGTGCTCAAGAACGGGGCCGGACCCACCGTGATGATTCGCGCCGAACTTGATGCGCTGCCCGTGCTGGAAAAGACGGAACTCCCTTACGCCAGCCACGCCACCACCCATAACGATCAAGGCATCGAAGTTCCGGTGATGCACGCCTGCGGGCACGATCTGCACATGTCGGCCGGCATGGGCACCGCCGCCTTGCTCGCCCAGAATAAAGACCGCTGGCACGGCACGTTCATCTACGTCGGCCAACCTGCCGAGGAGCGCATCCAGGGCGCGTCCGCCATGCTCAAGGACGGGCTCTTCACGCGCTTCCCGAAACCCGACTACGCGTTTGCGATTCACGACACGGCATTCGCGCCGGCCGGCTCCGTCTATTACGTCAACGGCTTCGCTATGTCGAATGCCGACTCACTGGATGTCACAATTTTCGGCAGAGGCGGCCACGGCTCCGCCCCCGAAGTCACGATCGATCCGATCGTGATTGCGGCGCGTACCATCCTTGCCTGGCAAACCATCATTTCGCGCGAGAAGAATCCGCAAGATCCGGGCGTGATCACCGTAGGCACCATTCACGGCGGCACCAAGAACAACATCATCCCCGATGACGTGAAACTCCAACTGACCGTGCGTTCCTTCAACCAGGACGTCCGCCAACATCTGCTGGCCGCCATCGAACGTGTGGCTGACGGGGAAGCGACTGCGGCCGGCGCCGAAAAGAAGCCGACCGTGACGCGCACCGAAGGAGTGAACGCCGTGTATAACGACCCGGCAATCACGCAGCGCGTCATGGCGAGACTGGAATCGGTTTTAGGGAAAGACCACGTGATCCAGGGACGGCCCATCATGGCCAGTGACGACTTCGCCGAATTCGCAGGGGCCGGCGTGCCCTCGATGATGCTCAACCTGGGAGCTGTTCAGCCCGCAAAGTTCCAGGCTGCACAAAAGAGCGGAGAAATTCTGCCCGGCCCGCACTCTTCGCTCTTCGCGCCCGATGAGGAATCGAGCTTGAAAACCGGCATTCTGGTAGAAACAACGGCTGTATTGGAGTTGCTGTCGAAGTAAGCGGGCAGATGTCAGATGTCAGTCTTGGGTGTTAGGTCTTGGGCCTCAGGTCTTGGGGTCTTAGGGTTTAGTGTTGGCTCCTAAATGTTGTAGCTCGTGGCCCAAGGTGAAAGGTCGAATTCCCGAGAGAGACCCGAGACCCGAGACCCGAGACCCGAGACCCGAGACCTGAGACCTGAGACCTGAGACCTGCCCTACTGCATTTGCGCCACGAGCTGACTCACGGCGATCGTGTCGTACATCGTCGAGAGGTCGGCATGGCCCGCCAGGGTGTCGCGTTCTTTGCCTTCTACCAGGAACTTCACGCGCAGAATGTCGGGGATGTTCGCGGCCAGCGTCTGAATGATTGACGTGACCGTGAGTTCCTCCTCGAGCACGCCGGAGCGGTGTCCATTCGCGAAGGCGGCATTTAGATCAACGACGACCAATCCTGGATCGACCAGGTAGACTGCGCGCACCTCAGAACCCACCGCGAGCGGATGCGGCGAGTCTTTGCCAAGGTAGATATCGAGCAGCGCGCGCAGCAGTTCCTCGGCACGTTGCTGGCGCGCGGAAGGCAGCGGGATGCTGGCGGCTTGCGCGCGAAGGATTCCTCCAGCGTCGTTGGCCACGTACAGTGTGACGCGTTCGGTGGGTCCGGGCGGGGGCGGCGCCACCGGACGCGAATCGGCCGCGGGCTCTGCCTGCTGGGCGCGACCGCGAATGCGTCCCACGTAAAAGCCCATGCCCAACACCGCGAGTAGGAGGATCCCGAAAGCGATCTGCAAATGACGCGGGATCATGGCGGGCCTCCGAGTTGGTTATGCATGGCGGCGATGGCGGTCGCAATGCTGCTGGCCACGTTTTGCTGGTACGCGGGCTGCATCAGGTCCGCAACGTCACCGGAGCCGGGCGCAACTTCTACTGCGATGGCGGCGGTCGTCAGATTGTTGAGTGGGCGCAGCGGGGCTTGCAGCGTGCGGACGGGAAGCTGGCGTCGTTGAAATTCTGCGGCGACATTTTGCGCAGCCGCTTTGCTGATCGGCAGGGATCGGGTTTGCGCCGTGTCCCACGCGACAAAGGGCCCGTTGTTCTCAGCTCCCGAGGGCAGCAGCGCGGTGTAGAGTCGGACGCCTTTGCCATCAGACGCGGCGTGCAACGAAACGTAAATGGTCGGATGCGCAGTGTTGGTTTGGGCAGCGCGCTCATCGAGCGGGACGTTGACGTCGGAGTCGCGGAGCACCAGCGTCGGAATACCGCGCGACTCAAATTCCTGGCGCAGTCGGCGGGCGAAGGCGAGCGTGACGTCTTTCTCCGCGAGCGATTCGCTGAGGGCGGCGCCGCGGTCATCCCCGCCGTGGCTCGGATCGATGACGGCATAGTAGTGCGTCGCGCTCGGCGGAACGGCCTTGGGAGCGCTCCCGGGGACCGCAGCCGAAGGCACGTTTTGCGCTGGGGCAGGCGTTTGCGGAGGCGCGGCCGGCTGCTGCGGAACGGGCGCGACCGTGATCGTGCGTCCGTCGTTGCTGAAGCTGGCCATGAGAGGAGCGCCGCCGTTGACCGTCACTTCGGCGACCCCGTTGTTCTCGACATAGGTCGCCGATGGAATCGACTTGTCGTCGAAAGTCAGCGTAGGGGTGCCGGGAGCGACCAGCGGTTCGCGCGTAAACGACATGCGCAGCCGTCCGGGTTCGGTGGCGATCGTGGGATTCACCGGTGCCGTGAAATTCATCACCAGGCGCGGCGGTGTAGTTTTGCTGAGCTGCGCGGTGAAATGTGTGGCGACGTTGCCGACGAATAGTCGCCGGGATACTGGATTGAAACTGACCGGCGTATTGAGAATCCGGGGCAGCAGCGTGCCCAGCGACACCAGGGGCACCAGGCCGCGATTATTCTCGAGCAAAAAGTCGCCGGGGAAGTCCATATCGTGACCGCGTACCCGGGCGCGGTTCTTACTCGCCGTGAAGTCAGACTCGCCGTCGTTGTAACGCAGCTTCCAGTGCGTTCCATCGACGCGCGCACTCACCGTGCCCAGTGGCTCGAGGCATTCAAGCAGGCCGACGTACTCGCGCCCATCGCGCTCCGTGACCGGCAGGGAAAAAGTAGTTCCCGGTCCATAGATGACGATGCGCTTTTCGTCGGCGGAATGCAGCGGCACGATCGCGATGGTCAGAACGAGGGCAAAGACGCGCGTAGCGGTGCGTAAACAGGCCCGGGGCTGCGCACGCCGGAATACATTGGAACAGAAAAATCCCAATCCTGACAACCTCGCGCTGCGGGGAATTCTGCATCAGAGTATCAGACGGATTCGGGAGAGGAGGGAGCCGCGCCATGAACTTTGCAACCAGCAATCGACCCGGCAAGCGAATGTCGAGAACCGCCGGCCTCCTGGCGTTTGCCCTGGCCGCGTCGAGCATCGCGCAAGAGCCAACATTTCGCGCGCGGTCGAACGTGGTCTCGGTGCCAGTGCTGGTGCGGGATGAGCGCGGGCAAGCTGTGTATGGCTTGAACGCAACCGACTTCCTTGTGCAAGACGATGGCGTGGCGCAGACGGTCCAGATGGACGAGGCCGCAGAGTCGGAACCGATCTCGATGGTAGTTGCCCTGCAGACCGGTCGCCGGGCATCCCGCGAGTTTGGGCGCATGCGTGGTCTGGCGGCGATGCTCGAGCCAATTCTCGCGCAGCCTGGGTCACGAGTGGCACTGGTGGAGTTCGATGGGGCCGTGAACCTGGCGCAGAATTTCAGCCACGATCCCGCTGGCATCACGACCGCGTTGCAGCACCTGGAGCCGGGCGACGGCGGCGCGGGGATTCTGGATGCGGTTCAGTTTTCCGTGCGCCTGCTTGAAGAATCTCCCCAGCGGCATCGGCGGGTGCTGTTGCTGATCAGCGAGACGCGGGACCACGGGAGCCACGGTACGAAGATCGAAAAAGTCGTCGCCGACGTGGGCAACAGCAACGTGGTCGTATACGCACTGCCCTTCTCGCCCTCGTGGTCACAGGTGCTGGATACGGAACGCGGCAGCAACAGGGACGAAGGACGCACCAGCGGGGATCTGCTGGCGCCTCTGATGATGGCTTCGCAATCGGTGCGCAGAAACACTCCTCGGGCCATCGCCGACATGACGGGCGGCGAGTATGAACTGTTCAGTTCGCGGAAGAGCTTCGAGCGGCTGCTGACGGAGTTCACCAATCATTTGCAAAGCCGGTATCTGCTGAGCTTTGAACCAAGGGATCCGCATGCCGGACTGCATGCTATTCGCGTGCAGTTGCGAAGCCCCGAGAAGAGAAGCGTACTGGCGCGGAACAGCTACTGGGCCGAGGCGGCGCGGTGATGGCGTGAAGCTGGAACATAGGCGACACTGACCGCGGCTTCGCAGTCCGCCAGACGCGGGCGGCGGCGCCCGCGCCACACGTCTCCTCGTTTGCCCGGGGTCGCGTCCCGCGATAGACTCTCGATTTCGAGGTGGGGTCATGCTGGTTGTCATGCAGGCGCATGCCACGGAAGAGCAGGTACGCGCCGTCTGTCAGAAAATCGAGTCGCTCGGATACCGCGCACACTCCATGCCCGGAGCTACGCGCACAGCGATCGGAATCACGGGCAACCAGGGCGAAGTCGAGCAAGGCACGCTCGACGATATGCCGGGCGTGCAGGAAGTCATCCGCGTCAGCAAGCCCTACAAACTGGTGAGTCGCGACGTTAAAGAAGAGAACACGGTCATACGATTTCCCGGCACGCCGGCCACGATTGGGGGAAAGAATCTCGCGATCATCGCCGGACCGTGCGCGATTGAGAATCGCGACCAGGCATTCGCAGTCGCCGAGGCCGTCGCCGGCGCGGGCGCGCAGTTCTTCCGCGGGGGCGCCTACAAGCCGCGAACTTCTCCTTATTCTTTTCAGGGCATGGGCGAGGCGGGCCTGCAGATCATGGCGGAGATCCGCGACCGTTTCGGACTGAAGATCATCACCGAGGCCATCGACAACGAGTCCCTCGACCTGGTCGACCAGTATGCGGATGTGATCCAGATCGGCGCGCGTAACATGCAGAACTTTTCGTTGCTCAAGCGCGCGGGCCGGGCGAAGAAGCCGGTGATGCTGAAGCGCGGGATGTCGGCCACGCTGGAAGAATTCTTCATGGCCGCCGAGTACATCATGAGCGAAGGCAACTACAACGTCGTGCTATGCGAGCGCGGCGTGCGCACGTTCGCCGATCACACGCGCAACACGCTCGATTTGAGCATCGTGCCTGCCGTGCAGAGGTTGAGTCATCTGCCGATCGTGGTCGATCCGAGCCACGGGACAGGCAAGCGAAATAAAGTTACGCCACTTTCGCGGGCTTCAGTGGCCGTCGGCGCAGATGGACTGATCGTCGAAGTACACAATGAGCCGGACAAGGCGATGTCAGACGGGATGCAGTCGCTGTATCCCGAGCAGTTCGTGGAATTGATGGCGCAGGTGCGGCAGATCGCGGGAGTGGTGGGACGCGAGATTGTGGGGATAGGCGCGCCGGCGGCGCCCGAGGCCGTGCGCGCGAGGTAGGACTGTGAAAGCGTGTCTTCGTCTGATTGTTTCTATTTTGCTGTTTTCCAGTCTGCCGGCGCTGACGCAAGATGCACCCCAGCCTTCTGACGCCGCCGCTCGCGGATCCGGGGAGGCCGCTGAGAGAGTTCCGAATGTCAGCGGCTTCGAGGTGTTGAGCAAAACGACTCCGCAGGAAATCAGGAATTATCCGTTTCGAATTCTCGCAGGCATTCGCAACCGCTGGTTTGCGCAGCTTCGCGAACTCGAAAAGTCGATAGACTGGAAGCCGGGGACCGCCCTCGTTGAGTTCGAAATCAATCGGGACGGTTCTCTGGGAGAGATGAAGGTAGTCGACTCTGCCGGGAATACTGCCCTGGATACCGCCGCGTCCCAGGCGATTTCGACGGCGGCTCCGTTTCCGATCCTGCCTGAGACTTACCCCGATCAGAAACTTCGGCTTCGCTACCATTTCGGATACGACCAACCCGCCAATTCTGAAGCACCGATGTGTAGCGGACCGAACTGGGGAGCGCACCCAACTGACTATCAGGTCCGCAAAGTAGGAAACGGGGTTGAGGCTCCGCGCACCACCCATTCAGCGGATCCCGAATATTCCGATGCGGCTCGCAGGATGAAATATCAAAGCCGGGTACGACTCGCCGGAACAGTCGACCCGCAAGGCAAGTTCACTGATCTATGTGTGCTGGTGCCGGCAGGGGCCGGGTTGGATGAGAAGGCCATGAGTGCCGTAAAGACGTGGGGCTTCGCACCGGCCAGCCTCGGCGGGGAGCCGGTCGCGGTCCGAATCAATGTGGAAGTGGACTTCAAGCCTTTATTGATTCGGAATCTGATAACGACATGATGCACTCGATTCTCCTAGTGGCGTTGCTGTTGCTCTCCTCTGGATTTGGCCGTGGACAGGTTGCCAGTGGTGCAAATCCGAACACTGGCGCGCTATCAAACGTAGCTCTTTTACGAGTGGGTGGCGGGAATGCGAGCGGCTACGAGATTCTGTCTCCAGTCGGTGGGTGGGATGCGCCGGAATACGCCGACGGCATGCTGATTTCTTTCCGCGCCAATTGGTATCCGCGAATCCTCAGTTTGCCCGATCCACCTGCTGGACAACGCGAAACGATCATCGACGTTCATATCAGAGGAAATGGGACCATCGGACATATGGGTCGCCATTCGTCCACCGGAAGCAGGGCGCGGGACAAAGCCGCTTGGGACGCAGTCAGGGCGGCCGCACCTTTCCGACCTTTGCCGGCAGAACTGCAGAAGGAGAAGACGCTGAAGCTTAGATTTCATTTCAATTACAACTTGCCTCAGGCTGACGGACGTCCAGCGTGCGGGCCGCCGCCACCCGGAACTTTCAGAGTGAATTCAGAGGTGACGGTACCGCGGATGCAAAGCTCACCAGACGCGGAGTTTTCCGAATCGGCCCGCCGGGACAAGTATCAAGGCGAGGTTGAACTCCGTCTGACGGTCGCAGAGGACGGCCAGGTGCGAGACGTGTGCGTCTCTCAGAGTCTGGGCGAGGGACTGGATGAGAAGTCAGTGGCGGCAATCAGAAATTGGAAGTTCGAGCCAGGTACGAAACAAGGGAAGCCAGTCCCGGTCTGGATCTCAGTGACCACCAACTTTCACCTTTATTGATCCCCGCTCCGCTCCTAGCGTAATCTCATTCCTCCGGGGCCAAGCCATCCTTTGAGAAAGATCCTCTTCATTGCAGTTGTGCTTCCCGTGGTGATCGGGCTGGGCTGGTGGTATTTCAGCGAGAGCCCCCTTCCCGACTACGGGCCTTCCTATCGCGAATACGCCTACGTCACCAATGGCAAGAGCAACACCGTTTCTGTGATTGACCTCCGCACGTTTCAGCCCGCGAAGACGATTCCGGTCGGTAGCGAGCCCACGGGAGTGGCGGCGAATCCGACGAAGAACGAGGTCTATGTCGTCAACAGCACATCGAACAACATCACCGTCATTGACGCCGAAAAGAATCAGGTGGTCACGGCGATTGGAGTACACGGGCGCCCGTTTTATATCGACGTCTCCACCGATGGCAAGCGCGGGTACGTGGCCAACTCGGGTTCGGCTAACGTGTCGGTGCTCGATCTCGACAAGCGCACGGTCATTGGAACCGTTCACGTGGGGGCCGCGCCCGGGATGGCGCGGGTGACTTCCTCGGGAACGACGGTCGTGGTGAGCAACCGCAGCGACAACACGGTTTCGATTTTGGACGCACAGAAGCTGACGGTTCGCGCCACGCTGCCCGTGTGCCAGCAACCGGAGGACATTGCCATCCTTCCGGACTCAACCAAAGCATTCGTCGCCTGCACCGGGTCGGCGCAGGTGGCGTCCATCGATTTGAAGAACGATAAAGTTTTGGCGTTGCTCGACGTGGGGCCGACTCCCGTGAGCCTGGCTCTGAAGCCCGATGGCGGCGAGTTGATGGTTGCTGACTTCAATGCCGACAGCATCTCGATCATCGAGACCGGCACGGACGAAGTGGCGAGCAGCTACCTGATCGGGACGAAGCCGGCGCGGGGCGTGGTCTCAGCTGACAACGCGCGCCTGTACGTGAGCAACTTCGGCTCGAACAGTGTGGCCGTGTACGACATTGACGTGGGCAGGATCGTGGCGACCATTCCCGTGGGCAGCGGCCCGGACGGCCTCGCACTCTCGCAGAGCCAGAATTACCTGCTGGTGTTGAACTCCCAGTCGGGGGACGTGACCGTCATCCAGAAACGCAAGCCGCGGAAACTGGAACCCAGCGAGTACTCGCTGCTGACCATGATTCCCGTCGGCGTGCAGCCCAATCACGTGGTGGTCAAGGCGTTCCGGGTGGCGGGTTTGGGGAGGAAGTAGGGGGACACGTGTGGTCTCAGGCATACCTGAGACCTGACACCTGTCACCTAATTTACAATCCCCAAATGGTTTTTCGTTCCGATAACCGCTCCCCCGACCAGCTCCGTCCGGTCTCGATCCTCCCCGACTTCATCCATACCGCGGAAGGCTCCGCGCTCATCGAGGTCGGCAACACGCGCGTGATCTGTACCGCCTCCGTGGAAGAATCCGTCCCCGCATTCTTGCGCAACAGCGGCAAAGGCTGGGTGTCGAGCGAATACGGCATGCTGCCTCGCGCCACCCTCACGCGCATGCAGCGCGAAGTCAGCAAGGGTCGCGCCTCGGGGCGCACACACGAAATCCAGCGCCTCATCGGACGCTCCCTGCGCGCGGTCGTTGACCTGGAAAAATTGGGCGAGCGCACCGTCTGGATCGACTGCGACGTGATCCAGGCCGACGGCGGCACGCGCACCGCGTCCATCACAGGCGCATTCGTGGCCCTGGGCCTGGCGCTCGAAAAGCTGGTCGAAGCTGGCACGCTGACCGCGGTCCCGCTGCGTGACTTTGTAGGGGCCATCAGCGTAGGCGTTGTCGACGGCGAGGTGCTGCTCGATCTCAACTACGAAGAAGACTCCCGCGCCGACGTCGACATGAACTTCGTCATGACGGCCGGAAAGAAGATGGTCGAAGTCCAGGCCACCGCCGAGCACCGCGTCTTCGACGACCATCAATTCACGCAGATGCTGGCCCTGGCCCGCAAAGGGGTCGACGCGTTGATTGCGAAACAGCAGGCGGTGCTGAGCACGTTGACGCTGCGGCAGTAATGACGCGAGAGAGGGTCACTCGCCTAACCCCACAGGTCATGAGACTCGTATCAGGGCGCGCCTTTAGGCGCGCCATGCGACCGAAAGTCGAAAGGCAAAGCCGAAGCGCAAAGGGACTCCCAAAGGCGCGCGAAGTGCGCGACGAAGATCTTCCTTCGGAGCCGGGGTTTGGAGGCGCAAGACCTGGAGTCGGCGATGTACTCTCGGCACAGTCAGACGCGGCACGATTTTGCTTCGTATCAGCGCGCGCCTTCAGGCGCGCCGTAACGGTCTCAATACGAATGCGGCTTTAACCGTTGCCCTGCCGCCAATGTTCATCCGTCACACCCTGCCCCACTGCCCCGTATTACAATAAAACTTCGCCCAATCCAGCTCCACGGGCGGAGTGTATCTGTCCCCATCCGCACTCATTTTTGGAGGAAAGAACAATGAAGCTCACCCCCGGAAAATTGGCCGGCCTTAAGAAAGTTTCTACCGACCGCGGCGTCATCGCCGCCGCCGCCATGGACCAGCGTGGCTCCCTGCAGAAATCTCTCGCCAAGGAAAAGGGCGGCGACGTCACCGACGCCATGATGCAAGAATTCAAAACGCTGGTCACCGAAGTCCTGACCCCGCATGCCAGCGCCATCCTGCTCGACCCCGAGTGGGGACTACCCGCCTCAAAGCGTCGCGCCAAGAACGCCGGCCTGCTGCTGGCTTATGAGAAGACGGGATACGACAAGACCGGCCCGGGCCGCCTGGGCGACCTGCTCGATCACTGGTCCGCACGCCGCCTGAAAGAAGCGGGCGCTGATTGCGTGAAGATCCTCCTCTACTACACGCCGTTTGATCCGAAAGACGTCAACGACAAGAAGCATGCCTGGGTCGAGCGCATCGGCGACGAGTGCCGCGCCAACGACATCCCGTACTTCCTTGAGTTCGTGGGCTACGAAGAGGGCGCCGACGAGAAGGGCCTCGAGTACGCGAAGAAGAAACCGCAGATCGTCACCGAGAGCATGCGCGAGTTCAGCAAGGACCGCTACGGCGTCGACGTGCTGAAAGTCGAAGTGCCCGTGAACATGAAGTTCGTCGAAGGCACCAAGTCGTTCGCGGGACAGAAGGCCTACACCAAGCAGGAAGCCATCGACCTGTTCCACAAAGCGGCCAGCGTCGCGACCAAGCCGTTCATTTATCTTTCGGCCGGAGTCAGCAACGCCGAGTTCAGCGAGACGCTCGTGCTTGCCGGAGAATCCGGCGTGAAGTTCAACGGCGTGCTCTGCGGCCGCGCGACATGGAAAGAAGGCATCCCGATCTACGCCAAGCAGGGCGCCGACGCTTTCCGCAAGTGGCTCGAAACCGAAGGCGTAAAGAACATCGACAACGTGAACAGCAAGCTGAAAGCCGCCACGCCGTGGTACTCGATCTATGAAACCGAGCCGGCGCTAGTCGGCGCGTAGTCAAATCGAAAAATGTAGCGCGGGCGTCCTCGCCCGCGAGGGGCAGACGAAAAAGTCTGCCCTTGTTTTCTTGTCCGCAGCCATGCCCCAGGATAATCAGGTCTTTGCGGTTGCCGGTACTCCTTCAACGACGTACCATCCGTGGATTCGCGTTACTGACGCAATCGAAGGAGGCTCTATGAAACGGGGAAGCATCTTGTGTGTGGCCATCCCGCTTTTTCTGATGGTCTCGTTCGCACAGAATACACGCGTCGAGACAAAGGACGTGCAGCCCGTGCAACGTTTTGAGCAGATTATCTCGGGTCATGTCACAGATCTGAATGGCAAGTACAAGTTTCGCGTTTCCGAAGTTCCATATCAGCCGGGCGGCTACGTTGGTGACCACAATCATGCCGGTCCTGGTGTCCGGGTCATCATGGCTGGCGAGTTCACGTACGTGAAAGGTGATAAGACGACCGTATACAAAGCCGGAGACGCATTCTTCGAGCCAGGCGATGTGACCCATCGAGCTTACAATCGAGGGAACACGATTTTGAAAGTCATGAATATAGAAATCCTGCCCGCGGATTTCAGCGGGTCTGCGCTCATCTCGCCGCAGCCTTGAACTGGGCAGTTTCGCGGTATCGGTCAACTTCGGAGTCACAACGTCGGAGGAGAGCAATGCCTAGCGCTGTGCAACGAGCAGCTTTGTGTCTGATCACTTGGGTGACAACCGCAAGCATTCCCATGCTCATTGCAGAGGAACCACCCGCACCGCCGCCGGCTCCGGTTCCGAGCCAAATTCTAGCGGCCAAGAAGATCTTTATTTCAAATGGCGGCGAAGATATTTGGCTGGACTATGATCCAAAGCACGATCCAAGCCTGACCTACAATGAGTTTTATGCCGACATAAAGAGTTGGGGAAAGTATGAGTTGGTGTCAGCGCCCACCGACGCAGATGTTGTCTTTGAAATTCGCCTCGTGTTTCAAGAGCGTACCTGCAAATTGCAGCTTCTGATTCTCGATCCGAAGAGCCACACTACCCTATGGACACTTAACCAGGTCGCAAATGCTGCGAATCGAGACGCAACTGCTCGCAAGAATTTTGATAAAGCGATGAACTCACTGGTGGCGACACTTAAGGATCTGGTGGCCAAAGGTAAGGCAGACTGATTGGCCAGGAATAATCCAATTGACTACAAACCATAAGAACGTCGACACAAGGCGATCTGCGCTTTCTGCTGCAGCGTCGCCTCGTGCCGTTTTTCAAACGATCGAACTTACTTGCTCTTGCTCGGATCGTCTTCAGGATTGATGTAGTTGAACTGCAACGGCGAGCTTCCGTGCACCTGCACGATGGTCTCACCGCAAGCCATTGCATAGTGATGCATGTCGGGATCGAGGAAAGCAAAACTTCCCGCCGTAAACGCAGCCATCTTCTTCTTGTCGAAGGTGTCTCCCATTCCAACCTTGAATGTCCCCGAGATGATGGTGACGTTTTCGCGGAGAGGATGGAAGTGCGGCGCGATCTGGTAGCCATCGGGCATCTTCAGGCGAACTGTGTAGTCGCCGTGGCTTGCGCCCGGATCACCCTCTAACACCGCAAACTGCGCGCCCGGTGCGACGAAGGGCGGCGGTGGTCCCCATGGAATGGTGTCAGGCGTGAAGGTGTGTCTTTCGTGAGCACTCGACTGTGCGCTCAATGTGAGGAACTGCGCCGCCGAGCACAACAACGCGGCCACTGCGACCGCTACGTACAACTTCGCTTTCATGAATCAGCCTCCGTAGGTTGAGTAGAATGTGGCTGAATCATGCTGGGTAGTGGTCGAACTGCCAATCGTGCTGACCTGTACTTTGTATATCTTTTTTATATCGCCGCAAATGTTTGAATCTGATAGATAATAGTGCCGAAATGCGCGCGATTCGCAATGCGATCACGAGAACCGCTGCGGTTGAACTTGATCTCGGCCGCTACGAACTCCGCCGCTCCGGGCGGAGGGTAAAGCTCGAAAAAAAGCCCATGGAGTTGCTGATTTTGCTGGCGGCTCGTCGTGAACAATTGGTCTCACGCGAAGAAATCATCAAGAAGCTTTGGCGCTCGGATCTCTTTATCGATACCGAACGCAATGTCAATAACATCGTCCGCAAGCTGCGCACGGCGCTGGGCGATCGTTCGAGCAAGCCGCGGTTTCTGGAGACGGTGATCGGCAAGGGCTACCGATTTATTGGCCCCCTGCGCGTGATCGGTGCGCAATACACCAGTCCCGATGCCATCGATGAGTCTTCCCGCTCGATCGCGGCGGACCATGCGCACGTCAGCAGCCAGCAAGCGTCGCTGGCGGTCATGCCTCTGGTGCTTCTGGGCAACACCGCCGACGATCAAGGACTATGCCTGGGCCTCGCGGACGCAATGGTCTCGCGCCTGGGAAATATGGAAGGCATCGACGTGCTGCCCATCGCGATGGTTGTGAACTTGTCTCCGGCTTCGCCTTCCGAAATTGCGGCACGCTTGGGGATCCGCTTTGTGGTGCATGGGGCGATTCAATTTTTCAAGGGGCAGTGGCGTCTTGCGCTTGAGATGTTTGACGCCTCCACGCAGCGCCCTGGCTTCAGCAGGAAATGCGATCTTGACATGACGCGGCTATCCCAACTCGAGAACGACATCGCCAAAGGGATTGCCAGCACCTTGAAGAGGCCGATCGAGTCCACCGCGGCGCCTGAACGTCCGCGCTACAGCAGGGACCCGCTGGCATACGCGGAATTCATGCGGGGCTACCGCCTGAGCGCCGCAGGCGATACGTCGCTGACGGAAAAGGCGAGCCATCACCTCACCAACGCGGTTATGCGCGATCCCGCGTTCGCTCTTGCCCATGCGACCCTCGCCCAGGTCTATGCGAGTCGGCATTTCGAATTCGATCCGGCCAGCGTCTGGCTGGAGAAGGCTGAATTTCATTGTTCCCGAGCCCTCGAACTTGACCCAGACTTGCCGGAGGGCCACGTTGCCCGCGCGTTCTTGCTCTGGGGACCATCGAAGAACTTCCAGCATCTGGAAGCGATTGCTGAACTCAAGCGCGCCCTGATGCTTCAGAAAAACCTACCCCACGCCTACAACCGGCTCGGAACCATCCTGGCGCACATTGGGTTGCTCGACCGCGCTCGCGAGATGTACGAACGCGGCCGCCCGTTTCATCCGAATCGGAAGGTCAGCCCGAGCATCGTGCAGGTCTATATCTGGAGCCATCAACAAGAGCCGGCGCGCGAGTACATCGATGCGTGGCGCGCGGAGAACCCGACCAACAAATACGCGATCTATTTCACTCCGCTGCCTGCCCTGATGACCGGGAACTGGGAAGAAGCGGAAACTTTGTTAGACGAAGCGCTGCGGCTTGTGCCCAACGATCCGCTCGTCATCAGCCTGCAGGGTGTCTTTTACGCTTTGACGGGACGAGTCGACGCAGCCCTGAATTGCATGACGCTGGCTTGCTCGAATCCCAAGTCCTTTGGGCACGCACACCATACCTACTATCAGATCGCCTGCATCCTTGCGCTGGCCGGGCAACGCGAGACAGCTTTTCAATGGTTGGAGCGAAGCGTCAGCACTGGCTTCGCATGCTGGCCTTATTTTCTGAAAGATCCTTGCCTGGCATCACTGCATGGCTTTCCGGAATTCGATTTCTTAATCAGCGCGCTACAGGCCAAGTATCCTGACCATCTGGGATCTCTGTGAGCGAAAGCTAACTGGCGGCTTGGAACTCGTAGAGCGGTTTGCCGCGGGATTTTGAATTCGTTTGTATTCTGAAGAACCGAAGAGACTATAGTCCGCCCGACATAAGCGCCGTTCCGACTCCCGCAAGAATTCCCAGCGCCATTACCGCGCCGAACACTCGCGCTGCCGTCTTCCACGACATCGTGCGGCCGACGATCAGCATGGGATAGATGCTGAACGCGCCGAGCGTGCAAAGCAACGTCACCACGTAGGGCAATGGTACGCCGCGCGACATCAGGATGAATGCGGCGGCTACGTCAAACGCCATCGGCACCGGAAGAAACGCACCCGCCAGCGCAACTAGCACGATCCCGATGAGACTGACGTGCGTTGGAATCGCCTGCGATGGGATCAGTTCGGCGACGATCGCTCCAAGCAACGCGGCCAGGATCATGAAGGGGATGGTGGTCGTGGCGAGGCGTAGAAGATTCTTCGCATACTGCCTTACGGTTCCGGTTGCGGGGACGAGCCATCCCGCCGAAGGAACCTGGCATGGCACGTTTACGGCTTTCGTTTCGCCCACGAGCCACGGCACTAGTGCAATCAGGATCAGCGGCACTGCCACGCGGAGCAAGGCGACTCCCGGTGGGAACAGCGCGAACACCATGGTCAGCACCACGACGTTCAGCATGGGCGACGAGATCATGGTGGCGAGCACGGTTGCGGAACTGGCTCCGCCTTCGTACAAACTCTGTCCGATGGGAGCAACGCAATTGGCGCACACGCCCAGAGGCACGCCCGTGATCGCGCCCAGCGCAGTGTTGGCCGCCGCGCTGCGGAATCGCCGGCGCGGTAACAGAGGCAGCAGCGTCAACACGGCGGCGCCGAAGAACAGGCTGAACGTCATGCCGATGCGGTTCGTCCACATCCAGTTGATGGTGGTGTGCTCGATGCGCGTGGCCAGCGGCATGGTGGGCGCGACCGGCATCTTGGCATCGAAGCTGAGCACACCGCTGGTCTTGATGGCCGCGCCGCTGTGCAATTTCTTGAGGAGCGCGGGATAGCGCGAATCGATCCAGAAATACGAAGCGATGCCCAGCGCAAGCAACGTGGCGATCACGATCGGAACGCGAAGCGACTTCCGATCCGATCCAGTAGCGGCGAGAGAATTTGCGGCAACGCTAGAAGCCATAGCCTAGCCACCCCATAGCTAAGGTCAACGACAGGTGGCCGCAACCTTAAAGAGCGGCCCGATCCCGGACAATAGTGCAAAACCACTATTGTCGCGTCCGTAGTTGCGTACTTCACGGTGAGGAAGTCTCCACTACGCTGGGGTATGCTCGAACGGCAACTGGGTGTACTTCGCTTTGTCGAACTCGATCACCAGCGCCACCCGGCCTTCGGGATTACGAAACGGAAAAGGCTTGCCCGTGTACTTCTGCGAGATCGGGTCCATGTAGCGGAAGTCGCGATCCGGCCGCCGTTCTACCACGCGTCCGCGCAGTTGCATTTCTTCGTACGGATTGTGCAGGTCGATCAACGACAGCGCTACCCGCGGATCGCGAATCGAATTCCTCGCTTTGAGCGAACTCTCGCCCGTGCAAATCAGAACGCAGTCGTCCTCGCGTCCCACCCATACCGGCACGCTCTGCGGCGAGCCGTCGCTCATGAGAGTGGCGAGGTGCGCGAAGTTCGGGCGGTCGATGAGGGATTTAATGTCGTTGGAAAGCTCGATACCCATGTGTGCTGTCCTTTCTTTTGACGAATGATATCTGGATCGGAGTTCCAGGTGTTGTGCGCGTGGTTGGAGTAATAGAGAAGAGGCCAACAGGGATCTAAACTCTCGGACTCGCGTTCGCTACAGTTTTGTTTTCGTTCTCGGTCCGCAGAAAATGAATGCCTACCCACGTACCAATTGCTTCGGTAATCATCAATCCATAGGCTGTGAAGACGAACGTAGTTCCCCACAAGCCAGCGGGTTGCGAGTGCACGTGGTCCGGGCCCTCTGCAATGAAGTGACAGTAGAGGCCGAAAAGCAGGGAAGCGAGCATCGAGAACGTGAGGAGTCCGAGACCCGAACGTTGCCTCCGACTCCACGCAAGGCCTGCCGCGACTATCGGCGCGACCACAACTACCAGCCCGACAAAAACATTACCCGCCTGAGGAAGACCGACCTGTAGTTCGCGGTGCGCGAGGCCATGCGCCAGCGTTACCAGCAAATGAATGGTCACTATGAGAGTTGCATACTGTGCCGGCCGGTTTGTCACTCGCAACTGAAGTTACCACGAATCCGAATCGTTTGAGGCGTCCAGGATCACCACGAGCCGTCTCTGTTGAGACCGCGGCTAAAGCCGGTCATTTTTCGAATCACTAACGGCGCGCCTGAAGGCGCGCCCTGATACGAAACCCTCTTGCCCGTGTGCGCGGAGGTTTCCATCCTCACACCGAAGAGGGAACACGTTCTTCTGATCGTTGATGGCATTCTCGATTTAGAATTGCGGCGCATGAGCAACCAACAGACTGTTCTCATCACCGGAGCTTCTGCCGGGCTCGGACTCGAATTCGCCCACTTGTTTGCGCGGGATCATTTCAACCTGGTGCTGGTCGCGCGGAGTGGACCGAAGCTCAATGAACTGGCAGAGCATCTGCGTCGCGAGCACAGCGTGGAGGTGAAAGTGATTCCGCTCGATCTTGGACTGCCGCAAGCCTCGCAGACTCTGTTCGAGGAGACGCAGCGCGCCGGCATTCACATCGATGTTCTCGTCAACAACGCCGGCTATGGGTTCTCCGGCGAATTCGCCCGGATTCCTCTGGAAGAATCTTACGGACAGATCCAGCTCAACGTCATGGCGCTCACTTTACTCACGCGGCTCTACCTCGGCCCCATGCTCGAGCGGCGGAGCGGGAAGATTATGAATGTCGCGTCGACGGCGGCATTTCAGCCGGGACCACTGATGGCCGTTTACTACGCGACCAAGGCCTACGTGCTCTCGTTCTCTGAAGCGCTGGCCAACGAGTTGCGCCACAGCGGAGTAAAGGTGACCTGCTTCTGCCCGGGGGCAACGCTTACCGAATTTCAGAAGCGTGCGCAGACAGAAAATTCCAGACTCTTCCGGTCCCTCGCTCCCATGGATGCGAAGACCGTTGCGGCCGACGGGTATCGTGCTGTGACGGAAGGAAAGACGCTGGCGATTTCAGGACTGCGGAATTGGCTGGTGGCAGAGTCCGTTCGTTTTGCTCCGCGCAAGGTGGTTACAGCGCTTTCGAGATGGGTGGCCGAGACGGTGCGGTAGGAGCGGATCGGTGGATTGATTGTGGGCACAGCGCGGCGGTGTGATCGGATTCAGGTCCGTGCATCCCACCCTTCGAAAAAGTTTCAGCCTTGCTTTTGTTTTTCATCGCTTTTCAAAGCGATGAGGAGTGATCACTCCCGCTGCGGGTACGGTTCACGCATGCTATGAGCCCTGTATGACTCAGTAGCGGGTGAATCGGCCTACGCCGCTTCAGATGTCCGCCTGGTAGTCTCCCTCGGGTCTACTCTAAACGATAAGGGTCCGCGCGGTTCTGCCTAGGACACGCGGAACGACGCCATCTCTGGCCTAATTTAGGATGGCAATTTGGGTGGGAGGATTGTGACATGGCGGGGAAGTTTATATTTGGCGTGGATTGATGGAGATGAGTGGGATTTGCGACGTGGGTGGGGCTTGACAGGTGATGGGGTCACAGGAGATTCGGTTCTCAGTTTTCGGTTCTCAGGTCGCGGGATTTTTGTAGCGCCGGCATCTTGCCGGCAGTCGCGAGGGTGTCCCGCCCTTGCTTGCGGGCTCAGGCCCGCATCGCCACTGTGCCGCCCCACGGGGCTTGCGATCGTTCTTGCTGCTTACCCGCCACTCCGTGCGATTGAGGATTTATTCGCTAGGCCGAAGGGTGGCTCACCGACGGGGGCACTTCGTGTACCTTGTTCTTTTAAATCATCCATCCGGAGAGCAAGGAACGAATGCCCACATTAATTTCTCAGCCTACTCGAATCCAGGCCGCGGGGAACAAGCCGAAGGTGATCGACGAATACATTGGACGGGTGAACTCGAAGACGCCCGGCGTTAGCGTTGCGCACATGCGCAGCCCGCAGGGATGGGTTGAGCCGGGGCAGAGCCCGGAGTTTGATGAGTTCACGATCGTGTTAAAGGGAATGCTGCGTGTGACACACAAGGAGGGAAGTCTCGACGTGCAAGCCGGGCAAGCCGTGATCGCGCATGCGGGCGAGTGGGTGCGGTATTCGACTCCCGAGGAAAGCGGCGCGGAATATATTGCGGTGTGCCTGCCTGCGTTTGCGATGGAGACGGTGCACCGGGATGAGGGCTAGAGGCGGTTGCTACTTTCCAGCCGCGTAATGGTTGGGCCCGTGCCTCCGTCAGCAAAAAGCAGATCCTTCGCTACGCTCAGGATGACAAGTCATTAAAATGTGATCTGCTCTCTTATTCCCACTCGATCGTGCCTGGCGGTTTCGACGTGATGTCGTAGACCACGCGGTTCACGCCTTTGACTTCGTTCACGATGCGGTTCGACATCGCTTTCAAAACTTCGTAGGGAAGCGGGACCCAGTCGGCGGTCATGCCGTCTTCGGAGTGGACGGCGCGGATGGCGCAGGTGTTGGCGTAGGTGCGCTGGTCACCCATTACGCCGACAGTCATCACCGGGAGGAGAACGGCGAACGATTGCCAGATTTTCTGGTAGAGGCCGGCCTTTTTTATTTCGTCGACCACGATTTCGTCGCAGTCTTTCAGGATGCGCAAGCGCTCTTCGGTGACCTCGCCCAGCACGCGGACCGCGAGACCCGGCCCGGGGAATGGTTGGCGCTGGAGGATTTCTTCGGGCATGCCCAGGTCGCGGCCGATGCGGCGGACCTCGTCTTTGAAGAGTTCTTTCAACGGCTCAATCAGCTTCAGGGACATTTTTTCGGGCAGGCCGCCGACGTTGTGATGACTTTTGATGACCTGCGAGGGGCCACGTACGGAGCGCGACTCGATCACGTCGGGATAGAGCGTTCCCTGCACCAGCCACTCGACGTGTCCTTCTTCTTTTTCGATGTGCTTGGCTTCTTCCTCGAACACGGAGATGAACTCGTTGCCGATGATCTTCCGCTTGGCTTCAGGGTCGGTGATGCCGGCGAGTCTAGTTAGAAATTTCTTTGTGGCGTCGACGGCGACCAGGTGCAGGCCGAGGTTGTCGCGCAGATTCTTCTGCACTTTTTCGAATTCGTTTTTTCGCAGCACGCCGTTGTTGACGAAGACGCATGTCAGGCGCGTCTTGCCGGAGCCGTCACGCATGGCGCGGTCGACCAGGACGGCGGCCACCGAGGAATCGACGCCGCCCGAAAGCGCGCAGATGGCGCGCCCGCTGCCCACTTGCTTGCAAACCTGCTCGACCGTGGCATCGATGAAGTGTTGCGCGGTCCAAGTCGGCTTGGCGCCGCAGATGTTCAACGCGAAGTTGCGCAGGATGTCTTTGCCGAGCGGTGTGTGATGGACTTCCGGATGAAACTGCACAGCCCACATGCGGCGCTCGGCGTTTTCGATCGCGGCGACTGCATTCGGGGATTTCGCCGTCAATTGGAAGCCGGGCGGCAGCTGGTCGGCTTCATCGCCGTGCGACATCCAAACGGAGAGCTTCTTAGGCACGCCTTGAAACAAGGCCGAGTTGGCCGCTTCGATGGCTACGTCGGCGTGTCCGTATTCGCGCTTGGCGGCGGGTCTTACCTTGCCACCGAGATTGAACACCATGTATTGCAGGCCGTAGCAGATTCCTAGGATAGGCAGGCCGAGGTCGAAGATGCCGGGATCGGCGACGGGCGCGTCCTTGTCATAGACGGACGAGGGCCCGCCCGAGAGGATGATGCCGATGGGCGAGTAGCTGCGGATCTCGTCGAGCGTAGCGTTGCAAGGAAGGACGGCGGAGAAGACGTTGAGTTCTCGGATGCGGCGAGCGATGAGCTGGGAGTATTGGGCGCCGAAGTCGAGGACGACGATCGATTGAGTTTCCACGGATGAGTTTCTCAGAAGTTGGAAACGGTGTAAAGCGGAAGGCAGGTGACAGGTGACAGGTCACAGGCCCCAGGCCTGACACTGATCGTCCGAGCTGGAATCTATCAATCTGACTCTGGTTCTTTAATCAGGTAGGGTCGGCATCTTGGCTTCGCTGCGGCGGGCGAGGACGCCCGCCGGACTGCCGGCGGGACACCAGCGCTACATAAACCCCTGATGATCTAGATTTCGGACTCCTCTGGCGGTCCGATGATTGCTATCGCCGCAGGAGATGGGCCTGGCGTGTTTAGTGGTGTTGAGGTATCGCTGAGGATGGTTTCGCTTTGATCGACCATTGTCAACTCGGGTGCGATGGGTTGAGCTGAGTTCTGCGGATTCACGAGCGATGTCGGCGGCTGGACAGGCGGAGGCGGTGGCGGCGGCGGTGCTTCGAGAATCGCGACGTAGCCGGCTAGGCGTCCGATGTAGAGCGCGTCGACCAGCGTGAAGTAGGCTAGCGTTAGAAGAAACACTGCGCCCAGAACGATGATTGGGGGGATGAAGCCGGCGAAGGCTAATGGGAATCCCACCACCGTGCTGGCGCCGATCAGCAGAAGCAGGTGTGTCAGTCCGAACCAACTGCCTACGGCGATGACCGGGCCTGGGCGATTTCGAAAGAGCGTCGCGGTTTGGAGCAGCGCGCCGAAAGTGTCGCGGCCTTCGCGCACTACGAAGATGGGTGCGGCTGCGAGGAACCAACTCAGGGACGACCACAGCGCCCAGATTAAAAACGCCAGGCTGACGAATATAAGGAAGGCGAGGCCGGGCCGCGGATCAGCGTTTGTGGACACTGAACGCGCGAGTACGATGGCGCCCACACAGCTTGCGCATGCCGCCATCCCCAGAGCTACTCGCAGGAAATGAAGTCCCGCCAGCGAACGAAGATGGCCGGAGGTGATTGCTTCAGGCAAAGAATCAGATGCCGCCGCCGCGGGATCGTATGCGCTCGCGATCTGGTGAGCGCGCTTGCGGATGTAGCCAAGCAATGGGCTGAGTGTGGCAAACCGTCCTACCGAGGCGACCAGGATCCAGAGAATCGCCAGCGCAGAAATCATGATTACGGTGGCGACTACAACGCGCAGGGCGGTTCCGTGGAAAATGTGCGCGATGGCTTGCGCAATGAGCAAGGGATGGCCGGTGCGGAGCATCCACTGGTCGCCGCCGGTGACGGGAAGCGTATCGAGAAACGCGATGGTGGCCAGTCCGAAGAGCACGCTCGCGGCCGCGCCGAAGCTGAATCGCCAGATTACTTCGGCGAGCGACAGCGAGGGCCTGCGGAATATGGTACGAAAGCCTTCGAGTGTAGGAGACCAGCCAGCCATTACCGATTGAGGATATCAGGTGCGCTTGCGGGCTCATGCCCGCATCGCGTTGGAGCCGTCCCTGACGGGACTCGCGTTGTTTTTCACTCTTACCCAGCACTTATGTGCTGGGCTTTCTTTTTATGCCGCCGCTTTGCGGCTCAGCAGGTGGGTGGGCGGCGCTTGTGCTCTGTTATTTATGTTCTGTTAACTTTGCTCGTTACGATTGAGCCTTCTCTTACATGAGCATTTTTTCCATTCACGCATTCAGTTTCTCCGTGCACAAGATTTAACGCGCCGTTCACATTTTTTCTGACTTTCTTCGCGACCGATTCGATTCTCGCTCATCCAATCTGCTAAACAGAGCTCTGAACAAGCAAAAGTCACTAATCGTTCACGTGCGGCGCGGTGTGTCCGCTGCTGCCCTTCTATCAAGAGAGATCACTAAGGAGAAGAGAATGAAGTTGATGAAGTACTTTGCGCTGCTCGCATTCGTCGCCACGTTGACGCTGGGCGCTTTCGCCAAGGATCAGAACGAGGGAAAATTCACTTTAAGCGACAACGTACAGCTCGGTTCCACGCAACTGAAGGCGGGGGACTACAAGGCGACGTGGGAAGGAACCGGCTCGGATGTACAAGTGAAGATCCTGAAAGGCAAGGAAGTTGTTGCAACGGTCCCGGCAAAACTCGAAGAAAAGCCGTCGGGCCAGAGTTCCGTATCGACGGGAAACGCGAACGGAACAAAGACGCTGGTGGGAATTGATTTCGGCGGCCTGCACAAGGGCTTGGTGTTTGATTCGACGGTGACGGCCCAGAAGTAGGTTGGCTGGTATTCAATGATGAGGCGGGCCACATGCCCGCCTTTTTTCTTTTAGCCTAGAGTCAAAGGCTTTAACCACAGAGGGCACAGAGACCACGGAGGAAATCCGCTGTGGCTCTGCGTTTGAGATTGGCTCAGCGCACGACCAGGTTGAGCAGCTTGCCGGGTACGAAGATGACTTTCACGATCGGCTTGCCGGCGATGGCGGCTTTCACTTTTTCGTCGGCGAGGGCGCGCTCTTTGACTACGGCCTCGTCGGCGTCGGCTGGTACGAGGACGCGGCCGCGCAGTTTGCCGTTTACCTGCACCGGGATTTCAACTTCCTCTTCTTTGGCGAGGGCCGCGTCGTACTTCGGCCAGCGTGCCTTCAGGAGATTTTCTTTCTCTCCCAAGGACTCCCAAAGTTCGTGCGCGAGGTAAGGCGCAAACGGGGCGAGCAAGAGAACGAAGGTCCGCTGGATCTCTGCGCGAAATGCTTTCGGCGCGGCCGTGGCGTCGGCGCGGAACAACTCCGGCGCGCCGTTGAGTTCGTTGAGTAACTCCATCAGTGCGGCTACTGAAGTGTTGAAGTGCCAGCGACCTTTGAAGTCTTCGGTGATGCGGCGAATGGTCTGATGAAGCTTGCGCAAGATGGCGCGGGCTTCGGGTGAGAGATCATTCGGCGCATAGCCGGGCGTGTACGTCCCGGCGAGGACTGGATCCTGACGAAAGAAGGTGTAGACGCGGCCGATGAAGCGGCGAATGCCTTCGATGCCGGTGTCCTGCCAGTCGAGATCGCGGTCGGGCGGCGCGGCGAATAGGCTGTAGAGGCGCGCGGCGTCGGCGCCAAAGCGCGCGACCATTTCGTCGGGCGAGACGACGTTGCCGAGATTCTTCGACATCTTTGCGCCATCTTTAATGACCATGCCCTGCGTGAAGAGACGTTCGACGGGTTCGTCGTTCTTCACCATCCCCAAATCGCGCATGACTTTGGTCCAGAAACGCGAGTAGATCAGGTGAAGGATGGCGTGCTCGACGCCGCCGATGTACTGATCGATGCCGCGGTCGCCGAACCAGTAGGCCGCCGTCGCGCCGTCGAACGGTGCGCGGTCATTCTTCGCGTCGGTGTAGCGGTAGAAGTACCAGGACGAATCGACGAACGTGTCCATGGTGTCGGTCTCGCGGCGGGCGGGACCGCCACACTTAGGACAGGTCGCATTCATGAACTCGGGCACGCTGGCGAGAGGCGAGCCGCCGGTCAGGGTGACGTCGACATTGTCAGGAAGAATGACCGGCAGATCTTTCTCGGGCACGGGGACGATGCCATCCTTCTCACAATAGAGGATAGGGATTGGCGTGCCCCAGTAACGCTGGCGAGAAACTCCCCAGTCCTTCAATCGAAAGGTGACGGTCGGCTTGCCGAAGCCATTCTTCTCGGCGAATTCGGCCATAGCCTTCAAGGCCTGCTCGCTGCTCAGACCGCTGAACTGGCCGGAGTTGACGACTAAGCCGTCTTCGGTGACGAAGGGAAGCGGCGGATCCATGACGGTTTCGTCGCCATCACCCGTCGCGGTGGGCAGGACAACCACGCGCACCGGCAATTTGTATTTCTTGGCGAAGTCGTAATCGCGGTCGTCGTGCGCGGGCACGCTCATGATGGCGCCCGTGCCGTAGTCCATCAGGATGTAGTTGGCCACCCAGATGGGCAGAGGTTCCTGGTTGAACGGATTCTTGGCGTAACGTCCGGTGAAGACGCCGTGCTTTTCGATGGCGCCGATGTCGCCGACTTCTTTGGCTTTGCGCTGCTCGGCGATGAGTTGATCGATCTTTGCGCGCAAGTCGGAATTCTTCGCGATCATGTCGGCGACGATGCGGATGCTGGGGCGCGAGTTGGATCGAGGTCGCGCCGTAGATGGTGTCGATGCGCGTGGTGAAGACAGTGATCTTCGATCCGGCTGGGCCGACGCTACCGCCGAGTTCGAAGTCGACCAGCGCACCCTGGCTGCGGCCGATCCAGTTGCGCTGCATGGTGCGGACTTTTTCGGGCCAGCCCTGGAGTTTCTCGAGGTCGCGGAGAAGCTCGTCAGCGTAATTCGTGATCCGCAAGAACCATTGCTCGAGTTCGCGCTGCTCGACCGGCGTGTCTTCGTGCCTCCAGCAGTTGCCGCCGACCACCTGCTCGTTGGCGAGCACCGTGCAGCACTTCGGGCACCAGTTGACGAGGCTCTTCTTGCGGTAGGCGAGACCGCGCTCGTACATCTTGATAAAGAACCACTGGTTCCAGCGGTAATAGTCGGGCAGGCAAGTGGTAACTTCGCGCGACCAGTCGTAAGCAAAGCCGAGGCGCTTCATCTGCGCCTTCATGTTGGCGATGTTCGCCGAGCGTCCACTGGCGGGGCGGCGTGTTGTTCTTGATGGCCGCGTTCTCGGCGGGCAAGCCGAACGAATCCCAGCCCATGGGGTGAAGGACGTTGTAGCCATTCATCCACATGTAACGCGCGAGCGCGTCGCCGATGGCGTAGTTGCGCACGTGACCCATGTGCAGCGCGCCCGAAGGGTAGGGAAGCATTTCGAGCACGTAGTACTTGGGCTTGGTGGAGGTGGACTCGGCGGCGTAGAGGGCGGGGTCCTGCTGCCAGCGATCGAACCACTTGCTTTCGACGCTCTGCGCGTCGTAGCGCTCGTCGCGGACCATCGTTTTGTCTTCGGCGGACATAGGTTGGGAACTTCGTGCAAGGAATAAACCTATATTTTACAACGTGCGGGGGCAAGGGGGCGCTTGCCGCAGCTGGGGGTCTACTCGCTCGGAAAGCCGATCTCCCGGACCAATACCGCATAGCGCGGGTCATCACGAATGGAATCAAAATCGGGGTCAACGCGGATCTGCAACAGTCCGGGTTCGTGAACTCGCAAACCCTGAAACAGGGCGCCGAACGTTTCTTCCCGCATGCCTGCCGAAACGTATGAGTTGGCCAGCCCCCAGAGATCCGGTTGCGGGCGGCGCTGGTTCTCTTTCAGGTCCTGCCTCGCTACGAATGCCATGGCCGCCGCGTAGCCGCGCTGCCGGTACGCCCTCAAGAACCCCGGAACCCACTCATTGTGTCCATCCAGAGCGAGCGCCTGCGTGCATTCTGGAATAGCGTCGTCGAAAAGCTTCAAGTAGCCCAAATCCATGCACAGAGCGCCACGGGCAAAGTCGGGATCATACGGCAGCAGTTCGCGCGCCAAGGCCACACCACTCTCGTAGTCGTGCGAGAAGAAGTATTCAAATAACAGATCCTCTTTTAGATCCGGGCGAACGGGATCCAATGCAAGCGCCTGCTTGTGTTGGTTCACGGCTTCGGCAGTGTTCCCCATGATCCTGAGGTAGCGCGCGTATACGGTGTGAGCTTCGGGCAAACTGGGATTTAACTGCAAAGCGCGCAACGCGTGTTCGCGGGCTGCGTGCCAGTCCCAATCGTGTATCAGCTTAATCTCGGCAATTGCCGCGTGGGTTTCCGCGCTCTCGGGATCCAGCGAGAGTGCTTCAGCGGCGTACTGGCCGGCTAGTCGCCAAGCCTCTTCCGAACCTTCGTCATCTCGCACCGCACGCGAACGATAGAAATCCGCCAGGCCGGCGAGCGCCGGAGTGTAGGAAGGATCCAGTGCGATGGCATGCTCGTAAAACACTTGAGCCGCAGCTGGAGGAGAAGGACGCCCCATCCCATAGCGGCGGCTCATCTCAAACTGGCCGCGGAGGTAAGCTTCGATGACTTCGGGTCGAGCGGGCTTGCGATCGGCGCGCCCGAGTATCTGGATCTGCAACTCGCGACCAACGCGTTGCGCTATCTCGGCCTGGAGGGAGAGTACATCGCCGACTTGCCGGTCGAAGGATTCCGTCCAGAGCGTCGTGTTGTCCGCCACGCGCGTCAGCCTAATTGAAATGCGCGCCTGCTCAAGATGGCGCCGCACGCTCCCCTCGAGCGAGTATTGCAATTCCGATCGCTGGCTGAGATCGGCGCTCGTGATCGAAGTCTGCGACTGGGTGGCGGGCGATCGGAACTTCACCACGCCTAGTCGTTGTGGATTAAGCTGGCCGAGTTGGGTCAGGATTTCGTCGGTCAGCCCGTCGACGAAGTAATCCTGCCCCGGATCTTGGCTGAGATTTTGCAGCGGGGTTACGGCGATCACGAGTCGGCTCGCACTGTTACCGGAGACGGCAGGGGGATCGCGAGGAATCGCGGATATGCCGAATATAAGAAGGATTGCCAGCCCCACAGTGGCCAACGCCGAACCAGCCCAACTTCGCTGGGCCGAGGCTCCCTGTACCGCAATCGCGTCACTGTTCTCAACGACCCTGATGTCCCCGACAAAGCGGTAGCCCTTGCCGACCACGGTTTCCAGGTAACGCGGCAACGCGGAGTTATCGTCCAAGGCGTGCCGCACCTTGCGGATGGCTGTGTTGATTCCCGCGTCTACGTCGATGTGAACGGCATCGCCCCAGATGGTGTGGACGATCTCTTCGCGAGTCACGAGCACCCCACGCCTTCGGACCAGCAGCGTGAGCAACTCCATCGGGGTCTTCTCAAGCTTCACCCGCAGCCCGTCACGGATCAACTGGAACGACGTGAGATCCAGCACTAGATCTTGGGTTACGGCTTTCTCTGTTGCCATTGGACTCCCGCCCGCTGGATTTTACGCCCTTTCAGACTAACTTCATGGAAAGTTCAGCCGCCCTCTATGGACTGACAGCGCGCGATGCACCAGTCTTCCGGGGACTTGAGATCACGCCTTGAAGTGAAGTGTGGGGGATGAGATCGACCTTTGGCATGACATAGATATCGTGCACCTCGAGCGGTTTTTGTATCACCCATGGGTCTTTTGACACAGCTACCGTCACCTCAAGTCGCGTTGCTCTGGAGAGAAAAAAACGTTCCGGAAAGGGGCGGCTTTTAACGGCGCCCGGTACAGAGATTCCCAGGAGGAAAGCAGTGAAGAGAATCGAAGGTAAAACAACAAAAAGGATTTTCAGCCTGATCCTATTGCTGGGGGCGTTATTAGGCGTCTCCCCGCTGTTAGCAGCAATCACTCCGGCGGACCCGGTCTTGGAGTGGGACGCCATCATGAACGACACGGTGTTGGCCGGCGGGACTAGTCCGTTTGCCACTTCGCGGGTAGCCGCAATGGTGTCGGCATCGGTTTTCGACGCCGTAAATGGGATCAGGCCACGGTACAAGCCTTTCCATGTCATGCCAGCCGCGCCTCGATACGCCTCGCAACGTGCAGCCGCGGTTCAGGCAGCTTATGCGATCCTCATCAACCAGTATCCGGCACAGATCGCGTCGCTCACCGCCCGCCACGATGCCTCGATCGCGGCACTCGCATCGTCGGAAAGCGCAAGATCGATACAAGCGGGCATCACCTGGGGGCAAAGCGTTGCCAACAGTATTTGGGCGTGGCGTCTGACGGACGGGATTGCTCCGCCACCGCCTCCATTCCTGGGTGTTCTGGGTATCGTGGGAGCGACCTCAGCCGTCGGTGTGTGGAGACCGACACCACTGGTGAATGCACCTGGCGCGGCCGTCCAGTTCGCCACCATGACACCGTGGGTCCTGCAACGGCCATCTCAGTTCCGGCTGCCACCGCCACTCGCTCTTACCAGCGCCGAGTATGCGGCTGATTACAACGAGATTAAAGTGATGGGTGCATTCGCCTCACCAGGACGATCGGGGGACCAGTCGGAATTAGCGCTTTTTTGGGCCGGCAACACGGCGCTCTACTGGAATCGAATCGCGTCACAGATTTCCGCGGACCGGTCTCTGAGTCTCTCGGAAAACGCCCACTTGTTCGGGCTGCTAAACGTCACGATGGCGGACGCGGGAATCGCCTGCTTCGACAGCAAGTACCGTTACGTTTTCTGGCGGCCCATCACCGCGATTCGGGCGGGCGATACCGATGGCAATCCCAGTACGGATCCGGACCCGGCCTGGACGCCCTGGCTCGACTTCTTCCCGAGTGGTACTCCCGCTCATCCTGAGTATCCGTCTGCTCACTCAAGTTTCAGCGGCTCGGCGGCTTTTGTTCTCGCCGCTGAGTTCGGCGACGCTACCCCATTTAATGTCACTTCAGAGATCAGGCCGGGAACCCGATCGTTTCCGAGTTTCTCCGCCGCGGTGGAGGAAATCGCTGACGCACGAGTCTTCGGCGGCATTCACTTCCGGACCTCATGCGTACGCGCGAATCTGCTCGGGCAGGCCGTGGCAGATTACGTCTTGAGCCACGCAATGCGCTCTTTGGATCGCAACTAAGGACGTCAATGGATGGAGTGGGCTGGTCCGATTTCGATTGGAGCCCTGGACGTGGTCGTTGTTCCAACGTTCAGGGCTCATTCTTTTTTCCCAGTGAAAAAGAACCGAATGGTTTTCGGTTAGTCGAGCGCGTAGATGGTCAGGCCGCTTAGGAGCTTCGGGTAGAAGTCCGTCGATTTTTGCGGGAGGACTTCTCCAGCGAAAGCTATGTCGCGGACCTGGGAGATGCGGCAGGGGTTCATCAGGAACGAGATGTTGGCACCGCCCGTGCGCGTGGCGGCTAAGGCTTCTCCGGCGTTGCGAATGTAAGACAGATTCTGCTGATCGCGGATCGATTCTTCGGAAAGCTTCAGTACGCCTTCGAGCAGGACTTTGTGTAGCTGCACCACGTCGAGCGCTTGCTGGCGAATGGAGAGGCCGGGGAACATCGAAGCGGGAGCCTTTGGTGTGTGCAGCAGCCAGACTTGAGATGCGGTGGCTGCGAGGATCGCAGTGCCTACGTGTCCGGCCTCGCGCAGGATGGCAGTGGCGCGTGCTGCGTCGACGGAGGGATCGACTTCTTCGACGTTGAAGTAAGTTCGCACGGCCGAGGCGAATTCGGACGTAGAGAACGACGGCAGCCCGCTGACAACGCGATGCGTGGGCAGCACGACGAGGCCGGGGCTGTTCATGTTGACGAACGTCATCATGACCAAGTCGTAAGGTGCTTCCTCGGTTTCGACCGAACGGAGCAGGGTAGCGGCGGCACGTTCGCGCGGGGCGCCGACAGCTTGCGGTTCGGCTGAACGGCGGGTGTTGCGATAGTTCAGCGCGGTCTCGTAGCGGTGATGGCCGTCAGCGATGATCAGCTTCTTGTCGCGCATTTTGCCGCGGACCAGTTCGACCAGGCTGGGATCGGAGACTCGCCACATGCGGTGCCGGACGCCGTACTCGTCGGTGACTTCCGTGGTCGGCGGGCCCTCCTGAGTGAGCAAGCCATCTATCTCACCGTTGTCGTTGTACAGCATGAAAATCTGGCCGAAGTGGGCGCGGGTGGCTTCCAGCAACTGGAGGCGGTCGGCCTTCGGCTTGGCCAGCGTCTGCTCATGGCGGAAGACGACGCTCGAAGCGTAATCCTCAACGCGGCCGAGGGCGATGAAGCCGCGGCGTTCCACTTCCGATTTGGTTTCCGGTACGGTAAACGTCTGCGCGTAGACGTAGATGGACGGTTGAGCATCCTGCAGGAAGATGCCTTGCCGTCTCCAGTCCCCGAAGAACGAGGCGGCACGGGAGTAGACGTTGCTCTCGTCGTTATCGGCTGGCTCGCGCCTGCCTAGAATCAGGCGCACCAGGTTGTAGGGGCTGGCGGCGTAGTAGCGGTCCTGGCCCTGAGCAGTGATCTTGTCGTAGGGCTGGGTAACCACCTCGGATGGGGTTACTCGCTTGGGATCGTAACGCAGGGCGCGAAAGGGAACGATGTGAGCCATGGGAGGCCTGATATTTTAACAAGTTCGAAGCGAACACGGCAGTGATGGTGGAATGCGGCGTGGGACGGGCATTTCTGCGCAGGAAACCAGCGAACCGGATACGTGAACTTCCTGACAAATTGTTAACAAAATACGTGATTTCTCGGAGTCTTGGTCGGAAAAACTGTGATACGATCCGTTCAACTGAGGTAGGGTATGCCCCGCCATCGTGGGTGCTGGTCTTCCTTCAAGACCAAAGTTCGAACGCGCCGCTCGGTCCACTCCAAAACTGGGATCAGAACGATGCTGTGCTCAAGGCGTTTCCCTGTCTACCTGTGCCTGATTGCCCTGTTGACGATGCTGCTTGGGTTGCAAGTTCCCGTTGCACGCGCCCAGAACACAGATGATGACGTCCACATCAAGCCGCGGATCGAGCCCAAGCCGACGAGCGACACGGCCAATATCAAGGAGCTGGAAGCGGGTTTCAGCCCGCACACAAAACCGCTGAAGGCGTCGGCCGAACTCGTGCTGGTGCCGGTGACAATCACCGATCCGATGAACCGCCTGGTGACGGGCTTGGATCAAGGAGAACTTCACGGTATTCGAAGGCAAGAGCCAGCAGGAGATCCGTTCGTTTTCGAGTGAAGATGCGCCGGTATCGCTAGGCGTGATCTTCGATATGAGCGGCAGCATGAGCTCGAAGATCGAGCGCGCCCGCGAAGCGGTGGTGGAATTTTTCAAGACGGCGAATCCGCAGGATGAGTTTTTCATGATTACGTTCGCGGACAAGCCGGAAGAGGTTAGCGACTTCACCAGTTCGATTGAAGACATCCAGGGCAAGCTGGTGTACACCGTGCCCAAGGGACGCACGGCGCTGCTGGACGCGATTTATCTGGGCGTCAACAAGATGAAGCACGCCAAGTATCCGAAGAAGGCGATGCTGATCATTTCCGATGGCGGCGACAATCACAGCCGCTACACCGAAGGCGAAATCAAGTCGGTGGTAAAGGAAGCCGATGTGCTGATTTACGCGATCGGCATTTACGACCATTATTTTCCGACCGAAGAAGAGAAGCTGGGTCCCGCGCTGCTGACCGAAGTGACGGAACTGACCGGCGGGCGCGCGTTTACGATCGACAATCCAAATGACCTGGCGGATGTGGCGACAAAAATTGGCATCGAACTACGCAACCAATATGTGCTCGGCTACCGTCCAACCAACCCGATGAAAGATGGCAAATGGCGTAAGATAAAAGTGAAACTACTTCCGCCAAAGGGGTTGCCGCCTCTCCGGGTTTATGCGAAGACGGGATACTATGCACCTGCGGAGTAGCCAGGTTTTCCTGGTCGCTCTGTTCTTGATTTTCCTCGCTACGACGGCAACGCCTCAGAGTCCATCTCCTGCGGGCGAAGCTTTTCCCTCTGGAATTGCCCAGCCGGCGGCTGCAAAGCAACAACCGGCCCAGCCGGATCCGCCCAAGCCCGATCAGGAAAAACAGAACCCGCCTAAGCCGGGCACGGCTGCTCCTCCTGCCCAGGAAGATCAGTCTGCACCGAATGCCCAGGACGATCAGGGCGGCTTTCGATTTCACACCTCGGTGGAAGAGGTGGTGCTGCACGCCACCGTGGTCGATGACAAGCAACGCATGGTGACGAATCTCGACAAGCCTGCCTTCAACGTGTTCGAGGATGGCAAGCTGCAGAACATCGTCTCGTTTCGGCATGAGGATATTCCGGTAGCGTTGGGCATCGTGATCGACAATTCCGGGTCGATGCGCGAGAAGCGCGACAAGGTGAATAAGGCTGCCATCAACCTGGTGAAAGCGAGCAATCCGCAGGACGAAGTCTTTATCGTTAATTTCAACGACGAGTACTACCTCGATCAGGACTTTACCGCCGACATCGGCAAGATGAAGGAAGCGCTGGAGAAGGTCGACACGCGCGGCGGGACGGCCCTCTACGATGCGGTAGTGGCGTCGGCGGGGCACCTGAAGAAAAACGCCAAGCTCGAGAAGCGCGTGTTGCTGGTGGTGACCGACGGCGAGGACAACGAAAGCCAGGAGACGCTGGAGCAGGCGATACGCCGCTTGCAAGAAGAGAATGGGCCGACGGTGTATGCGATCGGGTTGTTGGGCGAAGAGAAGGCGCGGCGCGCGCGCAAGGCGCTGCAGTTTATCGCGGAGAAGACCGGGGGCATCGCATTCTTCCCTAAGAGCCTGGATGAAGTGGACTCGATCACTCGCAATGTTGCGCACGACATCCGCAACCAGTACACGCTCGGGTATAAGCCAACCAATCCCAAGAGTTCAGGCGGGTATCGCACCATTCGCGTGGACGCCAAGGTCGAAGGGCTACGGCAAGTTGACGGTGCGCACCAAGAGCGGATACTACGCGGGCCAGGATCGGGCGGCCGGCGACGCCGACGTTCCGAAAAAGGCGGGTGCGCCCAAGTAACATTGACGGTGGTGTACCGACTTCCATAGTCTGTAGAGTGCGAAACGCGACTACCATGTCCCGCCTGCGTGTTGCCGACGACATCACCCAGTTGGTCGGCGAAACTCCCATGCTGCAGTTCACACGGCTGGTCCCCTCGGGATCGGCCGACGTTTTTGCCAAGCTCGAATACCTAAACCCGGGCGGCAGCGTGAAAGATCGCGCGGCCATCGGGATCATTCAGCGGGCGGAGAAGGAAGGGAAGCTGCAGCCGGGCGGGACGATTGTGGAGGCCACGGCCGGTAACACTGGCATCGGGCTGGCGCTGATCGGCGTGAAGCGCGGATACAAGGTGGCGCTGTTTGTGCCGGAGAAGTTTTCAGAAGAAAAAGTGATGATCATGCGGGCCCTCGGCGCCGAGGTGGCTCGCACTCCGGAGGCCGAGGGCATGGCGGGCGCGATTGCCCGCGCGAATGAACTAGTTGCATCCACGCCGGGAGCCTTTATGGCCGGGCAGTTTGACAATCCTGCCAATCCTGACTTTCACTACGAAACCACCGCGCGAGAAATCTTCGAGCAGATGGACGGACGCATCGATGGAGTGGTGCTGGGATCGGGCACTTCGGGCACGTTTACGGGCGTCGCGCGTTTCGTGAAAGAGCGCTTGCCGAAGGCGGTTACTGTGCTGGTGGAGACCGAGGGTTCGGTGATGGGCGGCGGAAAGCCCGGTCCGCACAAGGTGGAAGGCATTGGGGCGAGCTTCATTCCGAAGAATTTCGACAAGTCGGTGTGCGACGAGATTGTGGCGGTGACTGACGATCAGGCCTTCGGGATGGTGAAGGAGCTGGCGGCGAAGGAAGGCGTGCTGGCCGGGTCGAGTGGCGGGGCGGCAGTGTACGCGGCTTTGGCTCTGGCTGGACGGTTGGGTTCGGGGAATCGCGTGGTCACGATTGTGCCGGATTCGGCCGAGCGGTATTTGTCGAAGAAGATTTTTGAGGGTGGGATTTAGGAAAGCGGCTGTCAGCTATCAGCTGTCAGTCATCAGCTGTCGATTCTCGGCCTTGGGCCGTGGTCTTGATCTGCATAGGTCCTTCGCTTCGCTCAGGATGACAATTCAAATTTATGAAGAAGAATAAAGAAGCAGGATTCGCTACGCGGGCGATTCATGTGGGGCAGGAGCCAGACTCCGCTACCGGAGCCGTTGCTCCTCCTATTTATGCGACGTCTACCTATGTGCAGGAAGAGATTGGCAAGCACAAGGGGTATGAATACGCGCGGGTGTCGAATCCCACACGGGATCGGTTGGAGCAGAACCTGGCTGCGCTCGAGGGCGGAACGGCGGCCAAAGTTTTTGCCAGCGGGATGGCGGCGATCAATGCCATCGTCACGACATTGAAGGCGGGTGATCACGTGGTGTGTGGGCATAATTTGTACGGAGGCACGCCGCGGTTGTTCAACCAGGTTTGGGCGGATTTTGGGCTGGAGTTCAGTTATGCGGATACATCGGTGGCGGAGAACGTCGAGCGGGCGATGAAGAAGAACACGCGCATGGTTTTCATTGAAACCCCACCAATCCGTTGATGGCGTTGACGGATATCCGGGCCGTGAGCGCGATCTGTCGCAACAAGAGAGTGGATCTGGTGGTCGACAATACGTTCATGTCGCCGTACTTCCAGCAGCCGATCGCGTTGGGGGCTGACATGGTGGTGCATTCGACGACGAAGTTTCTGAACGGGCACAGTGATGGGCTAGGCGGTGTGGTGGTGTGCACGCGTCCGGAGCAGGCCGAGAAGTTGGCGTTTCTGCAGAAGGCGGCCGGGGCGATCTTGTCGCCATTCGAATGCTGGCTGATTTTGCGCGGCGTGAAGACGCTGGCGGCGCGGATGCGCATCCACGACGAGAGTGGGCGTGTGGTTGCTGCGTTCCTGGCTGGACATAAGAAGGTGAAGAAAGTTTTCTATCCTGGCCTGTCGGATCATCCGCAGCACGCGTTGGCGCAAAAGCAGATGTCGGGATTTGGCGCGATGATTTCTTTCGAGACCGGATCGCTTTCGAATGCGAACAAGATGCTGCGGAGGGTGCGGGTGTGCTCGCTGGGCGAATCGCTGGGCGGAGTGGAGACCTTAATCTCCCATCCGGCGACGATGACGCATGCCGCGGTGGGCGAGAAGGGGCGCAAGGCGATCGGGATTACGGATGGCTTGGTCCGGATTTCGGTTGGGATTGAGGATGTGGAAGATATCGTCGAAGATCTCGATCAGGCGTTGAGCACGATATAGGTAGGCTGCTGGTCTTTTGATCTCGGCAGGGTTGGTTATCGAGGAGGACTATGAACAATCCCGTTGAAGAGCAGGTTGCCCAGTATTATTCGCACGGCACTCTGGAAGAGACCATTCTGGAAGCCTTGAAAGCCGCAGGCAAGAATCCGGACAAATTAGAGTTAGCCGACCTGGAACCATTCGATGAGTTCCATGCGGGTGGGCGTGAAGCCACAGTGGAGTTTGGCACGCAAATGGGACTCGGCCCTGGCTCCTACGTGCTCGACGTCGGGAGCGGCGTGGGTGGCCCGGCTCGTTATTTTGCACAAGCGCTCGGCTGGCGTGTGGTGGGCATCGACCTGACGAGGGAGTTCGTGGAGGTCGCGACCTCGCTTTCCAAACGCGCGGGCATGGGTGGCTCCGTGTCTTTTCAGCAGGCAAACGCCATCGCGATTCCGCTGGAAAGCCGGACGTTTGATGGCGCCTATACGATTCATGTCGCGATGAATGTCGAGGGAAAAGTCAGCCTGTTTCGGGAGGTTCACCGCCTGCTCAAGCCGGGAGGCACATTTGGAATTTTCGATATTATGCGCGAAGGGGAAGGGCCGCTGACATTTCCGCTCCCGTGGGCTCGGACAAAAGATACGAGTTTCGTGGAAACCGTAGAAACATATGGTGAGTTCCTGCGGAGCGCTGGCTTCAAAGTTGAAAGAGTACGCAATCGCCGCAACTTTACGGCCGAGTTTTTCCAGAAGTTACAGGCGCGGATGGTAGCGAACGGCGGAAAGCTGCCCCCTCTCGGTCTGCATCTCCTCGGAGGTCGGGAATGGCCGCAGCGAATTCAAAACTTCGTTGCTGACTTCGGGAGCGGACGGGTGGCACCAGTAGAGATAATCTGCCGGGCGAATTGACCGAAGCTCAGGGCGCAAAGAGAATCTGGTTGCCGTGATATTCTCCCCGGCATGTTGCGTCGAATTTTTCAGACTTGTTTCCTTCTTGCATTCCTGCTGATCAACTGGTCATTGCAAGCGCGCGTCACGCGTGTCGAGATTTCTTCCCGGCACGATGTGCTGGGAGGGAAGACTTTCGGCGATGCGGGCGCCTATGAACGCATTGTCGGGCGCGTGTATTTTTCCATTCCGGTTGCGAATCCGCACAATCAGCGCATTGTTGATCTGCCGCTCGCGGAAAATCTGAAGAGTGGCGAAGTGGAATTTTCTGCGGATTTTGTGGCGGTGCGACCGAAAGATGCGCACAAAGGAAATGGTTCGATGCTGCTGGAGGTCCCGAACCGCGGACACTCGCGCATCCTCTCTTTGGTGGATGGCGGAGACGAGGATCTGGCCAAGGATGCGGGCGACGCATGGTTCTTGCGCAATGGTTTCACCGTGGTGAGCTTGGCGTGGCAGTGGGATGCCGACGGCGCCGACGCACTCAAACTCTATGCGCCGATTGCGAAGGAGAATGGAAAAACGATTACGGGCCTGCTGCGCGGCGATTTCATGCTGCCGAAGGCAATGGACGAGGTTCCCCTCGGACATTACTTCGTCGGGCGGGTTGGTGGAGACGAGTATCCGGTATCGGCGCCGGCGGATACGCGCAATACGCTGACGGTGCGGGATACGCGGGAAGGGCCGCGCACCACGATTCCTCGCAGTGACTGGGACTTTGCGCACGTGGTCGACGGCAAGCTGGTTCCGAGCAGTCGACATATTCATCTCAAAGGCGGATTTCAGCCCGGGAAGATCTACGAGTACATATATGTGGTGGCGGATCCGGTGGTGGCTGGTTGCGGATTTGCGGCTGTGCGTGACTTCGCCGCCTATGCCAAGCATGCGCCCGACGCAGTCACTCCGGCCGCGCGTGTGTATGGCGAGGGGATTTCGCAGAATGGACGCTTTCTGCGCGACTTCCTGTATCAAGGTTTCAATGCCGACGAGGATGGCCGGATTGCGCTTGATGGCGTACTCGCTCACGTAGCCGGCGCGGGGAGGGGAAGCTTCAACTACCGTTTTGCGCAGCCTTCGCGTGATGCGCAGCCGACTTCGTCGATTTTCTTTCCGACTGACATTTTTCCGTTCACAGATCAGCCGGAGAACGATGCCGCCGTCGGAGAGACTGCCGGCTTGCTGGATCGCGCGGCCAAAGACAAAGTCGTGCCGAAGATCTTCTTTTCCAACACATCGTATGAATACTGGGGACGCGTGGCGGCGCTGATTCACATAAGCGCCGACGGGAAGCGGGACGCAGATGTGTCGGAGAATGTCCGCATTTATCACTTCACGGGGCTGCAGCATTATTCGGGGCCGTTTCCTCCTGCGAAGGGTGAAGCCGACACGATGGGGCAGTTCCCGCAGTCGCCATTGCCGGCCAAGTACTTCTGGCGGTCGATGATCGCGAATATGGACGCATGGGTCCGCAATGGTACGGCGCCGCCGGCAAGCAGCTATCCTAAGATCTCGGATGGGACCCTGGTTCCATTGGGCGAGTTGGCGTTTCCCGCGATTCCGGGAGTAACGCGGCCGCACGAAGCGAACGCCGCTTACCGCTTGGACTACGGATCGAAGTTCGCACAGGGTATTCTCGAGACGCAGCCCCCGAAAGTGGGCGCTGCGTTCCCGGTGCTGGTGCCGCAAGTGAATGAAGATGGCAATGAACTCGATGGTGTGCGCTTGCCGGAACTGACTGTTCCACTTGCGACGTATACGGGGTGGAGTTTGCGCGATCCTTCGATTGGCGCGCCTGACCAGCGATGTGCGTTCGTCGGGTCGTACGTGGCGTTTGCGCGGACGGCCGAAGAGCGGAAGAAGTCGGGCGATCCTCGGAAGTCGGTGGCGGAGCGGTATGCGGCTCGAGAAGATTACATGGTGCGTTTCACGAAAGCGCTGGACGGGTTAGTTGCCGCGCGCTGGATTCTGGCGGAGGATCGTTCGGCGATGCTGCAGTTGGGGGAGCGGGAGTGGGCGGAGGCAACGAAGTGATGCGGACTCTGGGTTTTGAGTGCTTTCCAGGGTTAGTCCATCACTATCTCGTGGCACCGGCTGCCGCGCGTCTTCCTGATTCGAGGTCAGCCGGTTCCCCGGCCATCCTCCACGCCAACATCAGAAAAGACGGAGCAGTGAGATCAATCGCGGGTTCCACGGTCGAATAGAACTCGACGTTGTCCTTGTACACGGCACCGTTCCCGTTGAATTGAGAGAATGAGTCTGCACTGTTCTGTGGACACGCCTTCACGCCTCGCGGTGCCCCCGAGTCCGCCTTTTCGATCGGCCCTTCAACCACAGCACCGGCGAGGATCGGTGTTGGCGGGTTGCCCGATCCCAGCAGGTTGGCGACCTGGTGATGGATGCACCGCGGGAACGTGGTTCCGTCGCCCACAATGAACGAAGTTCCCCACGCATTCGCACCCAGGATATTGGCAATCCATTGGCGGGAGTATACGTCGTACTCTTTGGAGTGAGTCAGGTAGTCATATTCGCTCGCCATCACGGCCAGTGCCGCGCCGTGCGTGGGCGTGTCGCCCCCGCCCCAGGCCGCGCCAAACCCAAAGGGATCTTTGCCGGCCACTGAGACCGCGTTGTCCAACGTCTTCCTCATGTCGGCCAGGAGATCCGCCGGCGTCACCGCCAGTCCGGCTGTGTTGCCCGCCAACGTCATGGCCCGATACAGTTCGAAATGAGCCAACCCACTCACGTCTGCGGCCCCCAAAATTTCGCCGGTGCCCTTCTCGCCGTGAATGTAGGCTGAAGCCCAGTCAGTCGCCTGCTTCAAATAGAAGTTTGGATCACGATGGGGCAGTCCCTCAGGTAGGTTTGGATTGCGGGTCGCGAGGTAGAGTTCCGTTGCCCCTAACTCCATGTCGTCGCGCCACTCCGACTCGCCGTAGAAGTCATGCGGAGAGGCGGTCAGCAGCTCCGATGGGGGAGAGGTGTCTGCCAAATCAAAGATATGTTCCGCCTCCAGCAAGCACCGATTCGCATAGGCCGGATCGGTTTTCCGATAGATCGTGAAGCACAGCGCGAGGTCTGCAGCGAGGCGGCCGGCCAGATTGGGACTGATCTTGGATCCTGGAGGAGCGGCGATCAGGACAGGTCGATTGCGAATGTACCGGTACTTGGGTTGTGTACCGCCGAAAGCGTCGTCCTCTTGCGGCAGGCGCCAGATGCTGTGGTCATCTTCGAAGCTGGAATTGCCGCTCCCAATCCCCACCTGGTAGTAAAGAGTCGCATAGTCGTTGTTCCACATGCGCTGCAGCCAGTCCAACCCAAATTTTGCCTCGTTCACAAAACTGGACGTCGAGGAATCACTGCCGATCTGGCGAGGAAAGTCACGCACGCCCACTAACATCAGCGCTTCGGTGTAGCTGGCGGTGTGCACGAACTTCAGAGAATCGCCCGCGTCCCACCATCCGCCCGAGGCATCGACGACCGAACCGGTAGGCACGAGGTCACCCTTGATCCGTCCAAACCAACCGAATTCCGGCGGCTTGTAAACATTGGCTCGCTGATCGTTCAAGTGTGCGGGTGCTGTTCGCAGTGCAGACGGAATGTAGTCACTTCCGTCGCGCTGGTCCTGAAAAAATCGCAAGGCGTTGTTCAGAGCAGGAACATAGAGTTGCGCCGGACTGTCCACGCTGAAGGGGGATGATGCTGGATGCGGGCCTGAAACGCTCAGCGTGTAGTTCCCTGCGGTCAAGATCGTGAAATCCAGTGGGTACACTTTGTACTTACCCCAGGTGGCGCCCGAGTTTCCCACGGCACCCGAAAAAACTGTTTCTCCGTTCGATTTCGTCACCGTAAAGGTGGATCCCGTTTGCGGGATTCCTGACATCACATATGCGTGCACTGGCCCGCTCTCGTATCCCAGCTGATTCAGCCGGATGAATGGGGTTCCACCGGGCGCGGCTGCCCGGGAACAGGCAGGCATCAGAAAGGTCAAAAGAACACTCAGCGCCGCTAGCATCAGCACAAGGCGTGATGTCTTCAGCATGACGCGGTTTTCGCGAGTGTTTAGCAGTTTGCTAGAAGTTCGGACGTCATCCCACATCGGCAGATCCTCCGACCGTCGAGGATGATGGTAAATGGTTCGACTCGATAATTCCGCCTTAGAGAACAGCGCGTCCAGACGTGTTCCGGTAAGCTTTCTAAGCATCCGCACTCTAAAGGCAAGCAACTTTACAGGAGGCTCTATGCTGACGTGGGCTGATGGGTTGCCGTCGTGGGCATGGCTTGGCGTCGTGGTGCTGCTCGTTCCACTGAGTTGCACAGCGCAAAGCATCTCTGGCGTGGTCTATGACCCGGAGGGAGCCGTTGTGCCCCAAGCTCGCGTCATGCTCATGCGGGACTACATAAAAACAAACAGAGAGCAAAAGCAGCGAGACCGGGGAGTTTAGCTTCGCCGATCAGCCCGGAACCTACCAGCTGCAGATAAAGCAAGAACGCCTTCCCTGTTCCAGCAGACGGTGATTTTGAGAGAAAAATCCGAACGAATTTATGCAGTCCTTCCGCTCGCGCGTGAAACCGAATCAGTGCGGATCAACGGCAGTCGCGCCTCCGGCGTTCGCAGACCAGAAAGGCCTCTGAACAAAACCCTCCGGCTCGGTGGAAAGGTGGAACCTGCGAAACTGTTGCAACCCCTTAGACCTCCATATCCGGCCAGCGCGGTCGCTCGAGGGGTGGAGGGATCTGTTGTTGTTTATGCAACCATCCACACCGACGGTACGGTGAGTAATCCGATCGTGCTCGAGTCGCCCGACCCTGACCTGGAGAGCGAAGCCTTGCAGACGGTTGGGAAGGTACGCTACGAGCCCATGAAACTGAATGGACATCCAGTACAGTGCCAAGTCACCATCGTTCTCGATTTCAAATTGGCATAGCCGGGACTCATTGGATTGAGGGCGCGTCGTGCCTGTGCACCGGAAGAACAGATGGAATTAGCTCGTGCACTCGTCGATCCATTTTAAGTAGGCCTCACTGCCTTCTTCCACACCAAGCACAATGCATTCAGGCACTTCGTACGAATGTAGGCGTTGGATTGCCTCGCGCACGCCGGGGGACGCTTCGGCTGTCGTCTTGATAAGCAGCAGATATTCCTGGGCTTCTTCGACCTTGCCCTCCCAGCGGTAGACGGATTCGATCTTCGGAATTACGTTCACGCAGGCCGCCATGCGGCTTTCCACTAAAGCGTGGGCGATCTTCTTGGCCTCTTCGAGTGATGCGGCGGTGGTCAGGACGAGTCTCTTGTTCGTCATATAGAATCGGGCACCGTGTGCGGGTCCGCGATATCCCGCCTTTGCATCACACGCAGGCGGTTGAAGCATCACAGCACGGCGGTTGCGGGTCCATAATATGCAACCAGCATGACGCGGGGAAGCAAAACCATCGCTTCAGTGGGATTCGAGCCATGACAACACAAATCAAGTTCGGAACGTCCGGATGGCGCGCGGTGGTGGCGGATGAGTTCACGTTTGCCAACGTACGGCGCGCGGTGAGCGGGATTGCGCGCTATGTGGTTTCGCAGAAGCCCAAGGGCGCCAAGGTCATCGTGGGAAGAGACCCGCGGTTCATGGGCGAGACTTTATGCGCGATGGCAGCGGAAATTCTGTCCTCCCACGGGATTACTCCGCTAGTCATCGCCGAGGCCGCGCCGACGCCGGCCATTTCGTATGCAGTGACGCAGGCGAAAGCGGATGGCGCGATTAACTTCACGGCATCGCACAATCCGCCGGAGTATAACGGGATCAAGTTTTCCACGCCTGATGGGGCTCCGGCACTGCCGGAGGCGACGCAGAAGATTGAGGCGGAAATCGTGGCTTTCGATGCGTCCGGAGGCAATGGTTCCGGAGCGAAGGGGCCGGGACCACAGGCGCTCGATCCGAAGCGGATGTATTTGTCGCGGCTACGGGAAATCGTGGATCTGGGCGTCATTCGCAAGGCTGGTCTGCGAGTGGTCTTCGATCCTTTCTGGGGAGCGGCGCGCGGGTACACCGATGAGTTGCTGCGGGAAGGCGGCGTGGCAGTGGAGTCGGTGCACGATTATCGCGATGTGCTGTTCGGCGGTCACGCGCCCGAGCCCGACGATCACCTGCTGGAGGACTGCCGCAAGAAAATGCGCGAGACCAACGCGCACATCGGGATCGCGACGGATGGCGATGCGGATCGCTTCGGCATCGTAGATGAAGACGGCACATTCTTCCAGCCGAACTACATCATCGCGCTGCTGTTTGACTACCTGGTGGAGAGCCGGGGATGGGTGAATGGAGTCGGGAAGTCGGTGGCCACGACGAACCTCATCAACGCGCTGGCGAAGCATCACAAGGTTGAATTGCACGAGACGCCGGTCGGGTTCAAATACATCGGGGAACTGATTAAAGCAGACAAGATCTGCATTGGCGGGGAAGAGAGCGCGGGACTGTCGATCCGGCATCACGTGCCCGAGAAGGATGGCGTGCTGGCCGGCTTGATGTGCTGCGAGATGGTGGCGCGCCGGGGCAAGTCTCTGGGTGCACAATTACAGGAGCTATTTGTCAAAGTTGGTTCCTTTTATCCGCAACGGGAGAACTTCCGCTTGACGCAGGAAGTGAAAGAGAAGTTCACTGAAAAGCTACGGTCTGAGCCCCAGGAATTCTTCGGCCGCAAGGTCGGAGAGGTGGTTCGCAAAGACGGCTTGAAGCTGGTGTTCAAGGATGGTTCCTGGATCTGCTATCGCTTGTCAGGAACCGAGCCCGTCGTGCGAGTCTATTCCGAAGCCGCGAATGCGGATGAACTCGCCAGGCTGAGCACAGCGGCCAAGCAATGGATTTTCGAGTAGACAAATTTTCCAAGGTCCCGCAATTTCTAAAGCCCAAAGACGGTCTGCGCGCCATGGTGGACAAGGTTCCACAGGCGGAGGCGCTGGCGGAGCGTTGGGTGGAGAAGTCGCGTCCCATCTGGAGCGTGCTGCACGCTGAGCGGCGGCGACTGGCGACGGCCGGAGTTGCTTTACTGGCCGCATGGCTGTTTTTGCACGTGATGTTTGGCGCCAACGGGATGGTGATTTACCGGTCGAAGCGGGCAGAGCGGCAAAGACTGCAGGCGGACATCGATAAGTTGCAGAAAGAGAACGACCTTTACATGCAACAGATCCGGTCGCTGCAGAATGATCCCAAGGCGATCGAGAAGGAAGCTCGCGAGCAGTTGCACTACGCGCGTCCGGGCGAAGTGGTGTATGTGCCGCCGGCTACAGAGAGGCCTGCCAATAACGCCGCCCGCAAGTGAATGTCTCTTGGCCCTTCCGACGACACCTTGCATGTGAAGGTGTGGTAGCATTCTTGGCACGCCACGTTTAAAGATCCCAGGAATTGAATGCGCCGCGAAGGGATGCGGTCTCTGGCTGCAAATTAGGCTCGGGTTTGTAGAGGCGACAGCGTCACACAAGTAACAATTCCATCAGGAGGATTCAGTTCGATGCGCAAAGTATTCTCGGTTTGTCTGCTGTTTTGCATGGTTCTGTCGATAGCATCATTTACGTTCGCGGCCGATGACAAGGCTGACACCGTAAATGGCTGGATCAGCGATTCCAAGTGCGGAGCCAAGGGAGCCAATGCTGGGGCGGCCGCCTGCACGAAGAAATGCCTGGATGAGGGCGCCAAGGTGGTAGTGGTCACCGACGGCGACCAGAAGGTTCTGAACGTGGAAAATCCGGACGCGCTGAAGGGTCATGAGGGCCATCACGTCGCGGTCAGCGGCCATGTAACTGGGGACACCATCCACGTGACCGGCGTAAAGATGCTGTGATGTAAAGATTCAGAGAAAAGAAGAGAGCGGCTTCGCGGCCGCTCTTTTTGTTTTTTGGGATCGTCTCCCCGGTCCGGCGGGCGAGGACGCCCGCCGCTCCATGGCGCAAAGACTCTTATCGCACGACGCCTTCTAGCGGGGAACTGGCTGTGGCGTAGAGTTTCTTTGCCATGCGTCCGGCGCGATAGGCCTGTCGTCCCGCCAAGACTGCGTTCTTCATTGCTTCCGCCATCAAAACTGGATCTTGCGCTCCGGCGATACCGGTGTTCATGAGTACGGCGTCGGCGCCTAGTTCCATGGCGATGGCGGCGTCGGAGGCCGTGCCCACGCCCGCGTCGACGATCAGAGGCACGCTGGTGATGACTTCCCGAAGAATCCGAATGTTCGCCTGATTCTGAATGCCCAGGCCGCTGCCGATGGGAGCGCCCAGCGGCATGACGGCGGCCGCGCCCGCGTCGAGCAGGCGCTTGGCGAAGACTACGTCGTCGGACGTGTAGGGGAGAACCGTGAATCCTTCTTTTGCGAGAACGCGCGTGGCCTCGAGCGTGGCCTGCACGTCGGGGTAAAGAGTCGCCTGATCGCCGATGACTTCGAGTTTCACCCAGTCAGAGAGCCCCACTTCTCGAGCCAGACGCGCGGCGCGGATGGCTTCGTCGGCGGTATAGCAGCCAGCGGTGTTGGGAAGCAGGAAGTATTTCTTCGGGTCGATGTAATCGAGCAGCGATTCCTTGCTGCGGTCAAGGTTCACGCGGCGAACGGCGACCGTGACCATATCGGCGCCGCTGGCTTCGAGCGCGCGCGCGGTTTCCTGAAATGATCGATATTTGCCCGTGCCAACGATCAGGCGGGACTGGAAGGGGCGACCGGCAATCAGTAATGAATCCGACATATCTTTATTGTAATGAAATAGGCGCGATGGCGCGCGGAAAGCGTCACCCGCTGATGTGACCCACCACTGGAGCGGCCTCCGCGTGCGCGTAAACCTCTTCGATGAGCTTGCGGTAGCGGTCTTCGACCGCGCGGCGGCGGACCTTCATGGTGTGGGTGAGGGTGCCATCGGCGGGCGTGAATTCGTCGGGAACCACAATGACTCTTTTCAGCTTTTCGAAGCGGGCGAGATTGCGGTTGACGTCTTCGACGATTCCTTCGTAGAGCGCTTGTACCTTGGCATTTGCTACCAAATCAGAGCGTGACTGGAAGGCGATCTGATTGTTGCGCGCCCAGTCTTCCAGCAAAGAAAAATAGGGAGAGATCACGACCGCAGGAAATTTGCGCTTATCGCCGACGATGATAGCTTCGGCGATGAGCGCGTTGTGTTTAAGCGAATTTTCGATGGGCTGAGGCGCAATGAATTTTCCGCCGGACGTCTTGATGAGATCCTTCTTGCGATCGGTAACGGAAAGAAAGCCGTCGGCATCGAGGTTGCCGATGTCGCCCGTCTTGAACCAGCCGTCGACGAAAGCGTTAGCTGTTTCGTCGGGACGCTTCCAGTAGCCCTTGAAGACCGAGGGACCGCGGACGAGGATCTCGCCATCGTCGGCGATCTTGACTTCAACATTGCCCAGCGGCTTGCCGACGGTGCCGAGTTTGTGCGCCCGAGGAGTATTGACGGCAATGACGGGCGAGGTTTCCGTGAGGCCGTAGCCCTCGTGGATACGGATGCCGATCCAGGAGAACCATTCCGCCAGTTCGCGGCCCAGAGGGGCGCCGCCGGAAATGAAAACTTGCCCGCGTCCACCCATGCCTGCGCGCACCTTCGAGTAGACGAGTTTGTCGGCCAGACGCCAGGCCGGAGAGCTAGGCGTCTCGCCTTTCAGAGTATCAGCGGCGTGCGCGCGGCCCACTGCGAGCGCCCATCGAAACATGAGATTCTTCGGGAAAACTTTCGCTTTGATGTCGGCTTGCGTATGGATTTTTTCGTACACGCGGGGCACCGACACGAACATGGTGGGCTTCACTTCAAGAAGCGTCTGGGGTAACTGATCGACAAAAGGGCAGTAGGCCAGCGTGACGCCGTTGTAGAGCATGGCGAAGTCAACGTGGCGTGCCGTGATGTGCGAGAGCGGCAAGAACGATACGCTGACGTGCTCTCCGACGAACTCGAATCCGCGCAGCGAGTACGCAATATTCGAAGCGAGATTGCCGTGGGTGAGCATCACGCCCTTGGAAACGCCGGTTGTGCCGGACGTGTAGATCAACGTCGCCAGGTCATCGGGAACAATTGTTCGTGCGCGCGCGTCGAGTTGGGGATCGCGCCCGGCGGGGCCTTCGTGCATGAGTTGTGCCATGTGAAAGGCTTGGTTCGTCTCCACGGAGTCCATGACGACGATCTTTTCGACCAGTGTTTGGGCGCGAGTCGACTGGACTTTGCGCAATTGCTGCTCTGACGAAACGAAGATCGCGCGGCACTCTGCATCTCTCAGGATGAACGCCGATTGCTCGGCCGTCAGCGTGGAATAGATGGGCACCGAAACAATCCCCAGTAATTGGCAGGCGAAATCCGCGATGGTCCACTCGGGCCGATTCTCGCTGAGGATGGCGACGCGGTCCCCTTTGCCGATGCCCCAGCGCTCGAGGGCATACGAGACTCCAGCGACATTGCGATAAAGCTCTGGCGAGGAGATCGGTACCCACTCGATAGCCTGACGGTGCATCATCACGCGCTCGTGTGCGCGGTCGACAATGGCGAAAAATATGTCGTTAAGCGTGGCGATGCTCATCCCAGGAAGTACGCTCCTGGTGCGCGGAACGTCGCGAGGGTGGGATGTGCCGTGAAAATCGTTGATTGTAGATGTTCCCAGGCGAGGCGAACGTGTGACCGTTGTACGCTCATAACCGCGAGGTGGGCCGGATCGTGATGCCGATGCGAGCCCATCAGTAGACTGTAACGACTTTACAACGAGGCGCGCAACGCGAAACGTAGTGGAGGTGTTGCGGCTTGAGTTGCGGGCTAAGGAAAGGAGGAGGGCCAACGTAGTGTGGGCAGTTTGGGCAGGTGCTATGGCCTGTGGAGAATCTGCGATTATCGATGAGGGGAGCGCCTACACTCGGTGGGGCAAGTCGGCGATTGTTTTTCACGGCCGGAAATGGCACTTGCCATGCTTTGGCGGGTTGGTTGAAGTTTGACGCGACATGGGGTGGTTGTTATCATCAATGCGCGGGGTGGAGCAGTCTGGTAGCTCGTTGGGCTCATAACCCAAAGGTCGGTGGTTCAAATCCACCCCCCGCAACCATTAACTGATTGAACCTAAGGGGCTTGGCCGAGTGACCGGTTAAGCCCCGCTTCTTTTTCCAAACAACTTCCGATCAATTGAGGCCACATTTCAGCGCCCCCAATTGGTGCAAGCACAGTCTTGCGCGAGACCCACATACTTCTCACCGCATATCCAACAGCGCGTACATGCGGCGGTAGACATGACGATACTGAGGCGAGTCGGAAGGCAGCCCTACCGGCATGAAGTCTTCCAACTCGGCAATTCCGTCCGTCAGCAGGAAGCGCGTAACCAGGACGTTCGTGGAAGGCCAATAGAACTGCTTGTGCCGCACGTCGTCAGAGTCGGCAGAAATTCGGAAACAGCCGCCGTTCTTATCATCCAAGATCGCTCCGAAAATGCTAGGTGAGTCAAAGTGTGGGTAGCAGCACCAGTCGATTGAGCCGTTCATGCCTACCAAGGCAACTGTCCGCATGTTGCCGACGATTCCGTAATTTCTCAATCGGCTGATACGACATCGTTTCTGTTCCTTCGTAGGGCCGAAATGAAGTTCATTCGGCTTCAACCCATCTTCATATTCTTCGCAAAACTAGCGAGTTTTGCGAAGCCGAGGACAACCCTCCAAGAGAGGAGGACTTCGGATGTGCTGCCTAAGTTCAGGGAACCTGAAAGAGAGAGAGGAATTGCTCGTCTCCAGTATTATGATCGTAAGGCACGAAGGAATAGCTGACTACCTTGCTTACTTGGGATCAGTAATGCAGGCTAAGAGCAACACAAATGAAGTAATTCTGCCACAGAACGCGGTAGAGAGTCGCTCAGGCAATTCGCCGCGCACTTTTCTTGGGATGCCCACTCAGGATTCCTTCGATCTGGGCTTGTAATTCACTTGCCATGTTCTTTTTGGCATCTTCGAAACTGCTGCCACGGACGGTGACCGAAGGACTCCTAGAGAGCCCCTTCCAGCCATCATCTTCCGACCAGAATTCGCACTCAATCGGTATGCTGGCGCTCACCTCTAGTTTCACTACCTGAGAAGTCATAAATTACTCCCGTCAAGTCTCGGCACTCCTAGCCGCGCCAACGAGAGTATCCCCAGCCGCCGCCACCGAGCAAAAACAGCACCAAAAGAACAATCAATACGGTTTCCATATTTGAACCTCACTTTTAAGAGGAAGCGTGACCGGCTTTGTAGCGGTCGTCTCACTTCTTCCCTACACGACATCATAGAAGTGGCCAAGGAGGACGTCTGGTCACATTGGACCACTTTGCATTAATCCGAACAACCACCCTGGAACCGCATTTACCCAGATACTTGGCAGACCTGTGCAGTTTGGATCAGCCGGACCGTTCTTTCCAGAGGCTATGCTGTATCGATTGAGGAGATGAACAGTTGCGATTGGCGCTGCTCAGGCCTCTTTGGAAGGAACGTAATCAAACATGACCCCTATCATCAATAATCCGAAACCCAAACTGCAGAAAGCTCCGCAACCGCCCCTGTCATACCCCGGTGCGACTCCTGACGAGGACCGTGCCAAGAGGCCAACGCTCGCCGAGCCCGCCGCCACCGAACAGGAACTGACTCCCGGAGATCGTGTCGAGGGTTTGGGCAACTTCGGAAAGCCGACTGGAGAATTCGGCACAGTTGAGCAAGCTAACGACGATGACGCGGTCGTCAAATGGGATGATGACGGTCGAATGAGACTTCACCAACCGTGGCTCAAGAAGATCTAAGCGGTCTGATCATTGTCGTTTACATCCGTGATTTTCGAGAATTGGAGAGAGACGAGATGTCCAACTCGGACGTCATCCGCAAATACTTTTCCGCCTACGAAAACAGAGATCGCAAGGCCGTCGAATCTCTATTGACCGACGACTTCGTATTTACCAGCCCATACGACTATCGCCATGGTCAATTCTGACCAGCTTTACGAAACCAGAAGTTCGATACTGGAGATTCACAAGGTTCTGACGGTAGAGGACCTTTCGAGACAAATTTGGTCTTGTGACATTTTGATGCAGGGAGGTTTCGATGAATCTAAATCTGCTGGATCCGAAGCTGATTGTGCTCGCCGCCGCGGTGATTCTGATCATCGCAGTGCTTGCTTGGCTGTACGTGCGAAAACGCAGGAGTACGACTGCAGACTTGCGGCAAAAGTTTGGGCCCGAGTACGAACGAGCGGTGCTGAAGCATGGGTCAGAACGAAAAGCAGAAGCGAAATTAGCGGATCGCGAGAAGCGGGTTGAAAAGCTCAACATTCGCGATCTTGATCCGATGGAACACGAACGCTTTTCGAAACAGTGGGAGTCCGTACAGTCTCGTTTTGTCGATTCCCCGAAAGGGGCGGTCGCAGAAGCCGATGACCTGGTGTCCTCTTTAATGAAGACTCGTGGCTATCCCGTATCCGATTTCGATCAACGTGCCGCCGACATTTCTGTCGATCATCCCCGAGTGGTGGAGAACTACCGGTCTGCGCATGAGATTGCGCTGCGGGTTGGGAAAGACGCAGCAACTACGGAAGATCTGAGAACGGCGATGATTCACTACCGCTCTCTGTTTGAGGAACTGGTGCAGGTACCAACGATTGTGGAAAGGAAAGAGGTGGCGTAATGGCTGAACTGAAGAGAAAAGAGGAGGAGCTTCCGACGGCCGAACTGGCAAGCTACGGCACTCCGCCAAAGCAGCCCGACGGACCCAAGCTGGTGAAAGGCCAAGAGCCGGAAACTCTGGATAGAGCGGCTGCAGTCTCAGAGCCCATGCCCTTGTTTTCTGAATCGGAGATGGGAGATTTCCGATCGCAGTGGAGCAAGGTACAGACTGGTTTCGTGGACGAACCGCGCCGGACGGTCGAAGACGCAGACAAGCTGGTAGCTGCGGTGATGCAGCGACTCGCGGAAGGTTTCGCCAACGAGCGGTCAGGCTTGGAAAAGCAGTGGGACAGCGGTGACAACGTGTCCACTGAGGACCTGCGGGTTGCCCTACAGCGTTATCGTTCCTTTTTTGACAGACTGCTGAAACTATAAAGAACGAGGGCGTCGGATACGTCAAGAGTCCACGAATCGACCGTTTCGGCGCACGAACCCGTTTCCCTCTCCTGCCTCCAATCAACGGCGCATCTTGCCCCGAAAACATATGTCTGATCATGTTAAGAATAAGCCGGTCACCTGACTAATCTGCACAAGCTGGTAGACATCCAGCTGGTCGTCCTCAAAGATCAGCTAGAGAGTGGATTTAGCTCTGCGACGAAAGAGGCGTGAGCAACATAGGCTGCAAGAGTGTACGCGTGGCACGCCTCACTCCATACTCTCTGGCGCGTAGTCCTGCATATGGACCTGAATTCGCCAGGAGCCAGCCAGCAATTTGCTTCATCAGGGTTCCGCCGCAAAAAGTCGCCTCATTTTCCTATAGCGTTTGCTGTGGTAGTGAAGGTGATTGCCGTCTCGGCGTGGATCAGAGCCTCTTCCTTACCAGTTGCAGCTGCCACTCCTGTACCCGCTCCAGCACCCACAGCCGTGCCGATCAGAGCTCCCTTGCCACCACCGGCCAATCCACCGATGAGTGCACCAGCTGCCGCACCGCCACCTATTTTGGTTACGTTGCTCTTGGTGTGGCTCTTGCCCTTAGCGTGAAAGCCGCTTGTTGATACCGCCAGAGTTTTCCCATCCTTGAGTTGAATCGAGGTGAGCCGGATGGTGACCTCCCCAGGCGCGTGCAGCCGTCCGCTAGACTTGGCATAAGTGACCTTGCCTTTCGCTGACGCGCCAGACTTGGCGATGGTTTTGCCATTGACCACCAGATCTTTCACCAAATTGGCATGAAATGATTGCCCGACATGTGCACTGGCAGAATTGATTTGCGAGTCGGTACGAACGGTGATGCGGGTTCCAGCGGGCACAGTTTGCGCGAACGCTGACATTCCAAGGGCGAGTAGAAAAACGATAGTCTTCCCAAATCTGCTCAGCATGATCTCTCCTGAATTGCGAATTGCCAGAGTCTGAGGACTAATTGTAGGAAGCTTTCCCACAGGACTAGTCACAAATTTTTGCTTTTGGCAGTTACGTTGGACCGAGCACTCCGGTGCGAAGCGGAAAAGTGAGATGTACTCACCTGGACGGGTGGAGCACGACATGGCGCTTTTGGCCGATCACTGGCGCGAACGTTACGTTTGGGAAAAAGACATGTCAATGCAAGCCGCGGCGTTGGCTCAGACTAGACGCTGAGGAGTTCCTGAATCCTCAAAGCACGGGGATCGTTCAATGGCCCAGTCGATCATTGAAATTATTGGTGGTGGTCTTCTGCCGGGAGAACAATCACCGTCTTACCATGTCCAGGTTGTCATGAAGAGCACAGAAGTAATTGAAGGTGCCTGGAGATGTGAAGGTCGTCCGGAATCGCGTCACGCCCGCCGGCGTCTGCGCAAGACCGACCCGGTCTTGGCGTGCCGCACCAAGAAGCCCTGAGTTCACGCTGTCGGTGGGCGAACCTACTACTGCATGCCTCGTCCCATCTGAATCACTTCTTCATGAACCGGTTCAGGCAGTTGGGTTTTATTCACTACAACGCCGGGCTGCAAGTCCACAGCGCACTCTAACCATCCTTCCGGACACAAGGCCCTGATCGCCCACTTGCTTCGCGGCGGCCGGCGAGTGCGGGTCTGCCTGGAGGCCAGCGGGAATTACAGCCTGGATCTGGCGTTGACCTTGCAAGCACACCGCCAAGTGGAGATCAGTGTCCTCAATCCGCGGCGGGCACGACGCTTCGCGGAATCGCTCGGTCAGCGCAGCAAAACCGATCCGGTCGATGCCCGCGTGCTCTGCGAGTATGCCGCTCGCATGCCTTGGGTGGCTTGGCAACCGCCCAGTTCAGTCGCCCTACACTTGCGGGCTGTGGCGCGTGCCATTGCGGACTTGGGGGTTATCCATACGCGGGTCGGAGAGAGTACGGCTCCATCTTAAGGGCGAAGTGGTAAGGGTAGAGAAAGCTGCGCCAGGTTCTGCTTGTGGAGTTGCGATTTCGTTCTATTCGCGTATCGATGGGGTATTACCGACCAAGGTGTAGTACGCGAAACCATGACTACTTGCTCTTGAGTCTCCCCCCGACGTCGTGTGAGGACGTTTTGCCGTTCAGGTGTTCCAAGAATCGATTCCAGATTTCGTCAGCGCTTGCGCCCTCTTGAATCAGTGAGTTTGCTACGAAGTGCTGAACCTCCCGCATGAGGCGGGCGATGAGCATACTAGCGATCTCATCGGCATTAAGATGTTGCATTTCACCACAGTCTAGCAGCGCCCGCTCCGCTAACCAGCGTTACTAAGGTGCAGGATGCACCTCTAACCACTCCGTGCGCCCAACTGTTGAAATATCCCCATTACGCTCAGAACCACTCAATGAGCGTTATGGCCTGGTTTCAACAACCACGTTGGAAGTCGGCCGAGGGCCGCGTAAACGCGCATCATGCTTACCAGAGGTCTTTGTAAACGTGCCCGACTGCGATCATCATCTTGTTCCTCGTCAGCATCTGTTTCGCGGCAATCATTCACGACACAGTTCGGTTTGCGCATCCAATCCGGGCGATACACGGAAAGCTGTCCAATAACGGTAACGCTATTCCCTCCGTCTGGGTTGCCGACAACGCACAACTTTGCCTAGACAATTCATTGACACCGGGTCGGGTGACGAATGCGCGTCAGGAAAGCGCCCTAGGGCGTGCCGCCCACGCCGTTGCGGCGGAGATCAGGCCCACCACGATGGCGCCGAGCAAGATGAAAAGCGAGGTGGCAAGGTCGGGCTTGGTAATCATTAAATAGACGATGCCGAGCGTGAGCAGAAACCGCACTCGGATTAGTGTGAGGATCACGGGATCTTGGACAGACGCGCGCCCAGCTTCCGAAAGCGGGGTATTCCCCTCGGGCAGCACAGCACGCAGCATGCGCACGCGCGGCAAGATGAACACGAATCCGATCCCGAACGCGAACACGGTGGCCAGCAACGACGAGAGGAGCCAGCCTTCTTTCATGCTTTCGAAGATGGAAGCGAAATAAACGCCGCTGAGGATCAGAAGCAGGAGGCCGGCCCCGGAAATGGGCAGTGAGAGTCTGTAGATGCGAAGCCAGGCGCGGACTTGCTCGGCGTTGGTCGAGCGGCGCAGCAGAGAGGAGGCGACCCATTCGAGCCCGTAGCCCATAAACAGGCCGACCATGCCAACAAGATGAAGAAAGATTGCGATGGTAAAGCGTGTCCCAGCGGACATAGCGGACATAGTGTACAGCGGACCCGTTCGCGGATACGCCCACAAATTGTGGAACTTACCGGAAGCGCTCCATTTTCGCGTACACAAAATGGGTGCAGGAGATCTAGGCATTCGACTGCAATTTCGCGTCTTAACGTTACCGAAGCCCAGAAAGAATGGGGCCGCGCAGCTCGGATGAAAAACTCCGCGATTCATCAAAGTTTGCTGGAGCACCTACATTTGGGTCTGGGAGGTAGACGTAGAACGGACCATCAACATTTTGATGGTGTCGCCGACTGCGCAGTGCGTTTGGCATGTATTAATCATATCTCGTCAACAAAGCAGATTCTCAGTTGGCGAGAAATCGCCATTATGAGCGAACTGGCCTGTTAACAACAGTTATCGTTTCCCACTAGCGGGCAGCGGCTTCAACTCGACATTGAGCGTCATGTGACTCCCAGGGGGAAGTCGGACTTGCTTTCCTTTCTTCTTGCCCTCCTGCCATTCACGATATCCTTCCGCAAGCACACGGCACAGCAGATCCGTATTCGCGGGTAGCAGTAATGGTTCGCTCGAATCATTCCTAATCGTAATCCAGTCGTGCATTTTGACCTTGGAGGTCTTGAGCATGATTCGCAGCGTAGGAACGGCGGCATTTGTGCGACTATTGCGGGCGACAACCTCCAGCAACGCAGCTTTCGGTGGCACAACGACGGGCAGTTCAATTCGCAGATGCTCCGTCGTCACCTTCGCCTCGCGCTTATAGCCCAACAGGTAACTCCAAGTTTTCGGCGGGTATCCGGCTCGCTCGTCATCAACTAGGACGGTAAACCGGCCAGCGCAGACATGCTCAAACGAATACGTCCCGGCTTCGTTTGATGTGGCGGTGGGAAGGACATAATCGAGGTCGACACCTATCGGCCAAAGAACAAGTCTGATGCCGGGGACAGGTTGATTGCCCGCATTCTTGGCAACGCCGTGAAGAATACCTCTGCAAGACGGGTCTGTGATTCCAGTGATTCCGGCAGGTGCGCTGGCTGCCATAAGTATCACAGCTCCAACAATTGCCAGAAACGTCATTCGCCGATTATCCGCCCAGGAATATCTGAACGTCTACGCCGAGACTGGTGAAAACAGCCCCCACTTCACGCACAAGCCGGCCAATGAGTGAAATGGCCTGTTTACGACAGTCATTCGGGTATTCGGGTCGCTACCGAATCCTCGCAACTTGGCCGTTCTCAATCTTTAGCGCCATCGAGTCGGCGCGTTGGGTTGCCCCCGATTCGCTTACCGCGATGACGTTGCCAGTTGCCTCGATTGTCCGCTTCTGCGCATCGTAGGTGACCTTATCCGCCTGCAGCGAGAAAAGGTTGTACGCCACGAAGACGGGAGTCTGGTACTGGCGGGTCCTCTCGCCGGTGTAAGCGTAGGTGCCGCCACTTGGTGTGCGAATCCCATAGCGGATGGAAAGCTGCAGTGGCAATCCGTCGCCTGACGGAATCGCAATAAGTTCCTCGCCTCTGCAACGTTCTGTTGCGGTCTTCCGTTGCTCATCCGTAAGGGTGTCACCCGAACTGTTGACAATGATCATGTCGCCGCACGGATTTCCGATAAGCAGTGTGATGTTCAGGATGGCGCTGGACGGCGACGTAAGGCGAAGCAGTGGTCGGCGATAAAACCTGAAGCCTAGAGGACCCTTAGTGGTCATCGTGTAGTCGCCGAGCGGGAGATCGGCTTCGTAGACACCCACGTTGTTCGTGGTCACGGTCTTGCTCAATTGCTCGTTCTGGAACGTAACCTTGACGCCACCGACCACAGCTTCGAGTGGGTCCGTTATCGTTCCTCGGACATGGGAGGTCTGCGGTTGAGTCGCAGGCGTCGCAGATTGGCAGAATAGCGTGACGCAGGACAGAAGGACCGCCAGCGGAATTGAAATCGCAAACCGCATTCCAATCTATTGAGGAACAGACTCTTAGAATGTAATCGTACCCTAGACGTGGCCGATTGTTGTTGAAAAATCCCCATTACACTCAAAACCCCTTCGGGGGCTGGCCGAGGGTCAATGAGTTCTATCAAAAGGGATGTCAAGAGAAAAGTTCTGCCTCGACCGGAGGCGAGATGTTTTCTCGAGATCCAGCCCACGGTAGTTAGGCTTCCCTGGAGAAGTGTGCCTTGTGCCCATTCTGATGAGTCTCCTCTGGTGAGTTAGCGGTAGCGTCGAGTTGGCGAGAGCGACAAGGGAATGGCGACTCAAGGTCAACCATGGTTCTATCCGAGGCTCGTGGCCTATAGCTATTTCTGGTTATCCGAGGGGGCATAACGTGTAATGGGTGACTCGGTGCCTAAGGCACGCGGGGCCGGATGTCATTGACTGATCCTTCCCTCGAACCGAGCATCTCGAGAATTCGACCAACCACTAACAGCGAAGAGCAGATCATCGCGATCCTGAAGCAAGGCGAGGCAGGATTGACGACGGCGGAGTTGTAGCAATCTCATCGCTTTGCGTCACACCGTTGACCAGATTTGCGGAAATTGGGACTGATTTGAGCGAGAACGGAAGTCAAGCAGCCCAATAGCTAAGGACCCAAGCAGTCGTGTCACAGAATCCTCCCGCACCAATATGATTGCGCTGCGGTACAGTATTGACCAGATTTATGGAGAGACCCCTTCGAGCGGAGCGGCAATCCAGAGCGCGGCCAGAAAGAAGCGCAGTACTTAACTTGCCCTAAATCAGCCCTCTTAATCGGTAAGCGGAAGGCGATTCAGGCTTTTTTCTCGTGAGGCGTTCGACGTAGCAGAGTGGATGAACGGGCTTGCCATGTTCATCCGTGCAAGTGTCCGTCGGCAGTAGGGTTAGGGGTTTGTTGCACAGACTGCAGATCATTTCGGGATGGGCACTACTAGCCTTCATGGAACGCCTCTTCTCCGCCAATCCTCAATAGTCCCGACAATTAATCCCTTGGCGATCAGGCGTCGGTCACGATGTGGCTCAGTGCTGTCCCGTGCCGAGTTCACACTTCTCTCCCGGCCCTGTGTGCCACAAGTCGGGCAAGGGACAGCTTGCACCTGCTTGACGGTAGGCTTCATGGCCTTCATCGCACTTGATCATGCGGCGAGCTGCAGATGAAAAATGGTCAATCTTCACAATGAACTCGGATAGTTGTTGAGCAAAGATGTGGCGCAGCGGGCGGTAGTGAGGGTTGCAAGTTTAAAAACCTGCTCGCTCTGGATACGCCACATGGAAGAGATGGAGGCGACAATGAGTCGCACTCGTTCCCGTCTCGTATGTATACAAGTTACGACGTAGGACGTTTCAGGTCTGCTCACAATTGCTCAGTTTGGAAAAGACACTGCGGGGCTAAGCTCAGGGTTCGTGGCAGTAGCTGGCGTAACATCCCCATTACGCGCATTGACCACTGTGACCGGGGTTTTGAGTGCAATCGCTGATTACGCAACTATCCAGACTCCTCTCCCAGTCTGGCTTTTCCAACGAGCCTCATTTCTTGAACTCCGCGGGCCAGTTCTGTACCAGGGTCACGGGTTCGTTGCCCTCTTGCAGGTTGCCGCTGTTGATGAGGAACTTCTTGCCGTCAGCACTTACGTCATATGGTCCAGACTGGCGCTCGGCTCCCACCATCTGAAACAGGGCGTGAGGAACGCCGAGGCGCACTGCATTGTTTGCGGTGCTGACATCAACTGCCATCAGGTTGTCAGCGGGGTCGAGGAAATAGAACTCCTTGCTGTCGCGCCGCCACCTTGCATTGGTACCCCCGTTGCTCGAGACCTCCCACTTTGCACCTCCACCCGGGAAAGCGGTGATGTACACCTCCATCCGTCCCGACTCATTATTTTGGTACGCCATCCATTTTCCGTCTGGCGAGACCGCAGGATGCGTGTCATCGAACGCAGACTGCACGATCGGAAACGGCTTACCTTCACCAGACAAAGGAAGCGCCCAGAGATCAATCCCGGTCTGGCTGCTGCCCAGATCCCGTCGTTCATAGACCAGGTAACGCCCGTCGGGAGAAATGCTGACCGGAATCTCGACCGCTTCATTGCTCTCCAACACAGGCCGTTCGGCGCCGCTGCCGTCGGCAGCCTTTGCGTAGATGTGAGGTGGGCCTTTTGCGCTCGAAGCATAAAACACAATCTTCCCGTCAGGCGACCAAACCGGGATCTGTTGGAGCGCCGGGCCGAAGGTCAGGCGAGTACTGGTTCCTCGTTGCAGATCGAAGATCCATACATCGCCGGTGCCCTGAAGACCACTGAAGATGGATACAGCAAGGCGCGTGCCGTCGGGCGAAAGTACTGGCGCAAAATACCGCGCCGCTTCGCCAACGGAGCCGGTCTTTCTCCCACCTCTGTCAAACCAAAACAAGTTCCAGCCGCCGGTTGCTTCGCCTGACTGATAAACCAGCAATCCATTCTCCGATACGGAGAACAGCGGGCGCGCCGTTCCTCCATTCGTGGCGACGCCTTCTGCGATGGCCGCCGGCTCGCCGGCCAACTCCATGCGACGCGGGTTAAAAGGCTGCGCCATGAGCGTCTGGTCCCGCATGAACAGGAGATAACCGGAGGCGTAGACCGCCATCGAGTCACTCTTCATGAGAGCTCTCGCCTGCAACGATCCAAGTTCACCAATATATAGAACGTGTTGCTGCGCCCCGCGAGAATTGCGGCCCCAAAACAAGAAGTGTTTGCCGTCCGGCAGGAAGGAGGGCCAGCGGTGGCTGTTCTCCCCATTGGACAGATCCAACTTTGAAGCTAGCTCGGGGGTTCCGCCTGCTGCCGGCACACGAAACAGTGGTTGGGGCGCCGATGGCGTAAACACGATGACTCCTTCTTTACCCCATGCGCCTCCGCGGCCGTTGCTCGCGTCACAGAAGGCTACCGTGGACACGATGGCCTCCCATGCCGGTATGGGTGGATACGGGAACTGTGTTGGTAGACAAAAACAATCTTGTGGCTTTCCGAGAGGCGTTTGCGGCTCGCGCGAAAGCAGTAAGTGCGGCCACGATTCTCCCCAACATGAAAGGTTCGTGATGAAGAAACCGATTCTGCATGTATCGCAATCGGTGCAGTCGAACCTATCTCCCGCGCGGGAACGCAAGCTGAAGCCGTGACGCTTAAGAACCGTTGTCAATCAAGTGGCTGCGCTACGTTGCCCTTACTAGAATCTCAAATGTTGTAATCAGGCCTTAGCACAAGCTTGCGCTCTTTGTTCGCCAAAATCCGGGTAGATGAGTGAAATGGGGATTTAACGCCAACTACGAGGTTTTCGACGCTACTGTACCGCGCTCAGCTTCTGGTAGAACCACATCGCCACGAGGACGAGCAGAAATACCCCAGACCCCACGCTGAGAATACGCATGGGGATATTAAGCCGGTTGACCTTGGCCAACAGTTCCGTCTGCTCAGCGTGCATGTGCGAACTCGCGTCATCCAGAAACAACTGGTCGTCCCTTCGCATAGTCAGCGTGCTCTTGTAGATCAGGAGGAGGACCAGACCAATTGCGAACACTCCGAAGATCACTGCCACGATTGTCAGCGTCATAAGCCACCTCGGCAGATACATCACGTTCCACTACGATGCTCCCACATTTCTTGCACACGAAACCGCTCAATATTGGTCAACGCGTCGCTACCCGAATTGTTGACCCTATGAGGCATTTGCACCAGTTTGCACCGTTTGTCCGCCAAAGACCAAGATCAATGAGTGAAATGGCGATGTTTCACCAATCATGGACCTCAACGGATGAGTCGATCCCGCGTCACCGTTTCGATAACCTTGCGTCCCGCATCCCTACCTGCCTCGCGAAAGGCGCTCTCTGAACTGTCAACCTCGTGGTATGCGGCGTCGTCCAGAGTGATTCTAATTTTGTACAGGGAACCGAACTCAGCGAACATGAGAACGTCCAACAGCCCGAAAACGACACACTGGGGCCACGTCACCCCTAAGGCTTCGATTTCTTTTCGACAGGGCACGTTATCCACCACATCGAGTTCTTCGGCTGGACTAGTCGTCATTACGACCCTCGCAAATTCGGAGCGGGGTCCGAAATGCTTTTCCCGATGGCCCACAACGGTGATTGCTTGCGCCAGACGGACCGAGTTGCGCTGCCGCAGATTGGCGATCCAGAGGTCAAGATAGTTCATAGTGGGATTTTGAGCGTAATGGCGATTTTTCACCAACCATTCCCACTTACTTTACACTCTAGATTTCAGACGGGCCTGATGAAACCAAGGCAATCACTCGTATGGCGCGAGAATAGCCGGGGAAGTCCGCCGTAGCCTAGGGTTGTTCCGTGCGGTCTCGCGTCCAGAACAGGGGGAGTTCAATGCCAATTGTTGATGCGGTGAAGTCGTGCTTCAGGAAGTATGCGGATTTCAGTGGGCGGGCGACGCGCACCGAGTACTGGTGGTTCTTTCTCGCCGTCTTGCTTGGGAGTGCCACCGCGTGGCTCATCTCTCTTAGGATTTACACGCTGTTCTCGGTCGTGACTCTGCTGCCGATGATCGCAGTGGGAGCGAGGCGACTCCATGATACGGATCGAAGTGGCTGGTGGCAGCTTCTGGCGCTAGTACCTTTTGGTGCGGTTGTGCCCCTTATCTTGTTGGCACAAAGGAGTACCCCCATAATCCCCGCTGAGTTGCCCGCACGTGCGCAACCCTGACATTAGTGCGTCGGGCCGGTCAACGAGTGAAATGGCGATTTTTCGCCAACTTCATCACGTAAGGGTGCCAACAAAGCGAGAGGCACCTCTGCATCTTTCGATGTTTTGCTCCAACTGCCGCTCGTCGATTCGCCGGGAAACAAAGCGCATCTCGAAATGGGATCGAGCAAAGCGAAGAACAACGCGGCCATCAGTGCTCGCCGTGACACTATTACTCGACGAACGGTGAAGCTACGAGCCTGAGCAACGTCCCCTCCGGTCAGTCACAGCACTGAGAGAACCGCTTTGATCCGCCCTACCGACGATGCAAGTTGTCTGGTGGTGGGGTTCGCTCCATAAAAAACAGTTGATCCCTCCAGAGATGCCCGCAAACATCTGATTGTGGGCAGTAATCAGCTCACATTTCGTCCGTTTCATATCAGCGGTTTGCGAGGATGGCTGCGACAGGTTTGTGGGCAAATCACTAGTCACACTTCGACTAGGCAGGTCTCAATTAGTGATGGGGATGTTACGTCAATCGACCCCGTGAAGAGGGCAGATTCTCAACGAGGGACTCCGCCGCAAGAAAGCGTTACCGCCGTCGAGGTCATAAAGTTTTCCGGTGGGTTAGAAGCACTCTCGCTGCGACAGAGTCTCACGGAGCTTGCGGGGCGACTTCTCCCTTCTTGATGTCAGCAACTAGTGCTGTAAAACGCGGGTCTCCATGCAGCGACTTGAAATCTGAGTCTTGTTCAATTCCTGAAGCTTCCGCGGACGGGAGCCCGTGATCCAGCGCGTCGCGCAAAAGGTTTAACGCTTCGTCACGCCGGCCGCTCAGAGCAGCGTTGCAGGCCAGATTGTATTTGGTGCTGGCGGTCACGGGGTGGTCCGGACCGAGGACGCGACGCTGGACTTCGATCGTTCCACGATACAGTTCCGCCGCTTCGGAGTAGCGATGGAGCATGTCAAGGATAACGGCCAGTTCCTCCATCGACCCCAGCGTATCCGGATGTTCCGGACCCAACGTCCGCCGCCGAATGACGAGCGCTTCGCGCTGCAGCTTTTCCGCATCCTGCAGTCGGCCGCCGTCCCGCAAACAGGTGGCGAGGTGATGTATCGTCCATAGCGTGTCCTGGTGCTCGGGTCCGAGCACGCGCTGTTGGATGTCCAGCGTCTCCCGCAGGAGCTTTTCGGCATCAGCAAGCCTGTGCTCATTGACGAGCGTCCGCGCCAGGTTCCCCATCGATTGCAGCGTCCGAGGGTGGTCGGGGCCTAGAACACGGCGCTCGAGCGAGAGTGTCTCTCCATACAGCTGCTCTGCCTCCGCATATTTGCCCTCAGCGTTAAGATTTACGGCCAGGTTGTTCGTCAACATCATCAGTCGCCCGTCGTTGGGGTTCGGTGCCCGCCGCTCCGCGTCAAGCAGATCCCGCTGAAGCTTCTCGGCCTCCAGGTAACGCCCTTCTCCGTAGAGGACACCCGCAATTCCGGCCCGCGACGCCACCGTGTCTGGATGATCGGGACCTAGCACGCGACGCTGTGCATCCAGGACCGCCCGCAATTGCCTCTCTGCTTCGATGTATTGACCCTCATCGTTCAGGTTCTTGGCTATGACGTACATTGAGTGCAAGGTGTCCGCATGTTCTGGGCCCAATAGACTACGCCGGATCTCCAGTGCTTTCTCCAGTAGCGGCTCCGCTTCCTTGTAGAGACCCAGGGACCCGTAGACTTCTCCCATCGTTCCCATGAGGCGAGCCTGCACTTCGGGCTGCCCGGACAAGCCGGTGTCGATTTGCTTTACGCCCTGGTCGAGGATTTGGCGTGCGGTTATGTTGTTCCCTCGCGCCTCACTGGGATCGGAAACCTTGAACAGACCGGTCAGGAATTCAGAAACATTCTTCGCGGCGGCTGCCTCGCGATTCGCCCGGTCCCTTTCTTGGGCAATGCTGACCGCCTGCAGGGTCATCGAGACGGCCAAGGCCACCAGCATGACGGCAACCGCGCCGGCCGCAACAACCGCAGTTCGGTTGCGCCGAACGAACTTGACGGCCCGGTAGGCGAAGGAAGGCGGCGTCGCGAGAACTGGTTGATTTTCCAGGTAGCGGCGGACATCGGCCACCAAAGCCGAACAAGAATCGTAGCGCCGGGCCCGATCTTTCTCGATCGCCTTCATCGTGATGCAGTCGAGGTCCCCGCGCAGCAGGCTCACCAGTTGGCGAGGCTCGGTCTTCCGATTTTCGGCGGTGGTCCTTGACGTTTTCGCCTCTGTGCTGACCTTCGTGCTGGGGCGCGGAGGATCATCTTCGCGCAGCTGACGTAAGACTTCGTGAAACGGCTTGCTCTGCCATTGCTTGGAATCAAACGGCAGAACGCCGGTCAACAGCTCGTACAGGATCACGCCCAGAGAGTAGACGTCGGTGCGAGTATCGACATCCCACACAGTCGGGTCGGCCTGCTCCGGGCTCATGTAGCCCGGTGTGCCGAGCATGCCGCCCACCTGCGTGAACATGGTTTGGTCCGCGGATGATGACGTCGTGACCTTCGCAATGCCGAAGTCGATGATGCGAGGGAGCGGCCTGCCATCCACTTCTGCTACCAGAATGTTCGAAGGCTTCAGGTCACGGTGCATGATCGCCTTCTGGTGCGCGTGCTGCACTCCTTCACAGACCCGGATGAAGAGTTCCAGCCGCTCACGAGCCGCTAGTTTCTTCTGGTCACAGTAGTTGGTAATCGGCATCCCGGGCACATACTCCATAACGAAGTACGGTTGCCCTTCGGGAGTGGTGGCGGCGTCGAAAACCTTGGCAATGGCCGGGTGATCCATGATCGCCAGTGACTGGCGTTCGAGGTCAAAACGCCGGAGAGCAGAAGCGTCGTAGCGTCCGGCCTTGATAATCTTCAACGCGACCTGCCGCTTTACCGGCGCAGTTTGCTCCGCCAGCCAGACCTGTCCCATGCCGCCTTCGCCGAGTTTCCTGATCAGTCGATAAGGGCCTATCGACCCTAGATCTGGCAGCGGTGCGGCCATGGCAGACGCCGCGTCCACCGTGACGTCAAGGTCCTGGGGAGTAGCGGAGGGACGTGAATCGCGCGTTTGGCCGGAGTTTCCGGATTCGGTCACCATGGGCCTCCCGAGATATGAGTTGGCCGTAAGCTTAGCACTACTGATGGTGCCTTATGGCAACTGAGAGGCACCCATTCCGCGCGAAACCTCACAACGACGTGGCTTATGTTTTCACCCTTTTCACCGAAGGTTTGGCGGGAGTGAGGGACGGTGAAAAATGGAGCTACATTGACACGGCCGGAAAGGTAGTCAACTTGCCACAGTATGCCGAGGTCTTAGGATTGCGGGAGATTCCGAAGAATCTGCACAATTCTTTGAAAGGTTGGTTTCGGCTAGTGGCTCTAGCTACGAACTGTTCTCGCTGCCTTGCTGTGTCCTGGCCTGTCCACGGCATTGGGAAACGATAGCTGATGTAACCAGGCGATTACACTCATTGACCTGCTTCAGTCACCGATCAATCGGAGGAGAGTGCGGTCTTTCTGGCATCGCAAGGCTAGTTGCCGGACGCCAGCAATCAATGCTTTTTCCTCGGGTGACTGGACACGTTGCTCCAGTTGATCCCACTCCCTCAGGAATCGCCTTATTTGAAGATGGTTGAAGTAGGTGTCTCCGTACCAGTCAATTTTGGCGAGCACGCTCTCAGATGCCTCGTCAGCGGGAGGGAGAAGCCTGTGTAAGACATTCTTCGGATCGTCGATTCTTTCAACGAACTCACCATTACGATCTGTCAATACAATGTTCAGGCCCATTGCAGGTCCTTGCCTCCACAAATTTGGCGTCCCATTCGCAGCGATGTATCAGACCGTGAGGATTCTATCGGATCGTTGACGAAATCAGGCGATTACGCCAATATCCCCGGTCGCTCCCTCAATTGGTGTAATGGGGATTTTTCGCCACCTGACTTCGTGGCGGTGAGGTGGTCAAATATACTGCCTTGTAATCCTTACGAGCCACATGCTCTCCGTTCAAAAACACCCTGCGCTCGCGCTAGATTCTCCGTGGACGACAATGCCACCGTTGCGGCTTGGCAGTGTTCCGTCTGGATTGAAAACCGCCGATCTATTCGTCACGATCAGCGATGATGATCGTGCTCTTCTTCGAGTCGATTTGTACGGTGATTCATCAGAGGAAAGCTTTACGTTCCAAGACGCGCTCGTCTGGCATGACCATGTGTTTGTAGGATTCGGAAACAGCATCTACGTCATTGATCCGAAGCAGCAATCCGCTTCTGAAATTTCTCTCGGGCCGACGTTGGGCTATTTCGGCGCTTTCTATGCAACTCGGGATTATTTACTTGCCGCTTCTGGCGAGTCTCTGCTGCGGCTCGCGCCCGACGGTACGGTCCTCTGGAAGAAGTCCAATCTGGGGGTCGATGGTGTCGTCGTCAAGTCGGTGGAGAACGGCCTGATACACGGTGAGGGTGAATGGGACCCGCCGGGAAGTTGGAGGCCCTTTGTGCTGCAACTCGAATCGGGCGACTGGGGAAGATGAGTGTAATGGCGATATTACGCCAACTGCGGTGTAAACGCGCTGTCGGGAGGCTACCTTTCACGCCAAATGAACCGACCTGACTTGTCGATATAGGCTAGTTTAGCGTCTTGCAGCATGACCCGGGCCACGCCTGCCGTAAAAGCGTCAGCCTGTGAGAATTGTGCCTTTATGATGACTTTACCGCTTTTGTCGATGTAGCCAAGCTTGTGGTCAATACCGACTGCGGCTAGTGATTCCGAAAAGAATCCCCCTTCGTCCATTTGAGGCGATATAACCATCCGTCCGTGCGCATCAATGAAACCGTATTTGTGGGGCGCGACTTCGACGGAGGCAAGACCTTCGTTAAAGCCGTTTGCCCATCCGAACTGTGGCTGGACGACCATCGCTCCTGTCTTATCGATGTAACCCCACTTCGAGCCGATCCTCACAGCGGCTAGCGATTCCGAGAAGCCTCTAGCCTCATCGAACGTAGGCTGGATGACAAAACCGCCATTCTCATCGACGTAGCCCCATCTTCCATTTTCTTCGAGCGGCAAGAGTCCCTCTGAAAATCGTTCGGGTACGTTCTGGTGGATGGGTAAGAAAATGCTAGCTCTTCGGTCGAGATAGGTCCAACTATCTTCGCCCTGACGGACGACGGCGTAGTAGTCATCTCCGCCACCGGTTACCCTTTCGATATCCGGTGTTCGGAGATATCGACCTGAACTGCTGATGAATGTCCACCCGTCGTCGGTTTCGACCCCTGCTACGTCGTCGTTAAACTTCGTCACCAAGTAGAACGTGGGCTGAATAGCCCACGCACCTTCACGATTAATGAACCCCCATCTTCCACCTTTTTTGACTGGTTCAAGTTCGCCATCAAATGTGTTGTTGATCCAGAACGCATCATCAAATTGTGGGGATATACGAGTGTGGCCAGTCCTATCGATGAAACCCCATTTCCCGCGTTCTCGCACAGGCAGCAGAACATCGCGATGTTCTTGGGCAACGGTAGCTAGCGCCGCCGTCGCGAGCATGATCACGGTAGCTAGGATGGGGTTTCTCACAGGCAATAGTTTACGCGGGAGTATTCCAACTGTCGTTAACAGGCCTTTACACTCATCGACCCGGGCAATTTTCGACCTGCCTTACTTCACTTGCACTGACTTGATGTACTCAGTCAGTTCGCTGATGCGCCTTTCCACTTCGGCCTGGTTCATGGGGGTCAGGGCCAGAAAAACTGGGCCCCAAGCCGGCATATCGGTAGATCCGTGAGCGCTCTGCATGCGGTCGCCGCGGATGGCTTGAGCCACTCGATCCTTGGGAAACTTGCCGCGGTTCTGTCGGCTCAGGGCGGTCAGGTCCGGAGGCTGAACTTTGAACGCGACAGCCGCCGGTCCTGCTCCCTTGCCGTCGTCCCCGTGACACGAAGCACAGTGCTGTTGGAACAGCGCCTTGCCCGAGGCGCCGGCAGAAGTCTGATGGTTCTGGGTTTTTGCCTGCTGAGCCGCCACAAACCAATTCATGGACAGCAAAGCCAACACAACAAGCAACAAGCCACGCATCGGCTAGCTCCTTGGACCGATGAGATCCAAAATAAATCGGGCAGCGTTGTAGACGATGAAGGAGTCTTTTCCAGAGTGGCCACCCTTGTTTCTCGATTTCGTGCTGCCATCTGGGCCCGAAGACCTTTTTTCGAATCTCTGGATCGCTGCCCCCCATACTACAACTCCAACATTGCATGGGTTAGAGAACTGTGAAGCGCTTCCGCAGACCTATCCCGATTAGATTTTGCAGCCAAAGATACGAATGTTGCAATCAGGCTTACGTCGTTGAATCAGGAGGCCCCGTCGAATGGGTTTTGAGCGTAATGGGGATTTTTCGCCAACGATGACTGGAAAGCTGGGCTGATAGACTTCAAAGATGGAGCCAATGTGGACGACCCGTTCGGTGGTTTCAGCCCAGACGCCGTAAAGGCATGGCGTCAACGAGAGCACGATGAAGGAAGGCCGTCTAGCCTAAACGACTTCTATCGTGCGCACGGTCTTTGCGCGACTTGCACCGGCTCCGGGAAAACAATTGTTGGCGTTAATTGGTCGATGCGTCTGGAAGCGAACAAACGGTCCGCCTCGGAACCGAAGAGGCTCCATCAATTGCTTACGTCTACGACCGCTATCTTCGCAGTGTGGCCGTCTGGAAGTACCTGTACGAAAACTGTTCAGTATGCGGCGGCACAGGCAGAGTGTCTTCGCCAAGATCCCCGGTCCTGAACTCCGACGCACCCAAATACGTGATGGACATCTGCGAACTCTGCCAGAAGCCAGTGGGCTATGGGCTATACGTGACGGACGGCAAACAGCCGCTACACGTCGCCTGTCTAGACGAAGCCGACCTCAAGGAGCGGGATTTCATTCCAGCGGGTCGCATGCTCCGAAAACAATTCGGCGAAGTGACGCACGATCTCATTCCCCCGGACGACGACGGCAACAATCCGACTCGTGATTGGCGACCATCGCGCCGGGTTCTCTGTCACCGACAGCGGCATGGTCCGGCATTGACAATCGGTGCATGAAACGCAACCCTCGCGCGGTCTACGTCACTTCCCACGAACTCCTGCTCCAGATCCGCGAAGTCCTGACCGACAAGAACCTCAGCGTCGAAGCCCGCTGGCTGCTTGCCACCGGGATGGCTTTCCCGGAATGGAATTCATCGCCCGCCGCGTTCATGAAGTCTCAGCAAAAACTCGATGCGCTTGCCGGATTCAGTCAGCGCACGTGGGATCGCGTGCACCGCGAAATGGCTGACGACATGGCGCGCATCGAAGGTCGTCCGGTGAAGCAGCGCACGCCCAAGAACAAGCGCCGCGACGAGCAGTTGCGGAAACTCTTGCAGTTCCCCGTGAAAGGCAAGCCGAACTAGCGTGCAGGTGTGACCGCAAGCATCACGGCAGTCGCGGCCCCGGACAGCCGCCCTCTGTGGTTCGCGAATCGAGCGTAGCCTAATGCGGCTACTGATGATCTTCTTTCATCCCTTTGTGCTTCTCCATGGACTCCTGCTCCAGTTGCTTAAACTTGGTTTGCTGTTCGGGAGTGAGCACACCGTTGATCTGGTCATGGCATGACCCGTGAATGGCTTTCATCTTGGCCTTCTGCTGCTCTTGGGAAAGAGAAGTATCGTCACGAACTGCCTTCATCTGCTGTGCCTGGTCTTCCAGGATGGGCTTAACCTTCGCTTTTTGATCAGCAGTGAGGTTGAGTTTCTCGGTGAGCATCTGCAGTTGAGCCTCTGGACTGCTTGCGTCCGGGTGCTCGCCCATAGCACTCTGGCCCTGCGATGCTGGGTATGACTGGCCCGCAAACAGCAGACCTGCAGCCAACACCACTAGAATTGTGAGAATTGCCCAGCGAGATTTCATGTTGCCTCCTTTGCGAAAAGTGAAACTTCTTTTGCAGGGAGCGGACCGAGAGCCGCTTCTGCTGGTGGTGGGCTGCTGCTTAATCCTTGGTGGCCCCTCTCACGACCTGGGTAGGGGCTTAGCTGAAGTCCTCGCGGACGCCTTCTTCTTCTTCGGTGCTGGATGGCGCGCCTTCTTTTCGAGTTGGTCGGCCTGTCGCTGTGCTTTATCGGCCTTGGTTCGCTTTTCTGCCATGTGGACTCTTGACGGCCACGGCCAGGTTCATCGCTATCAACCCGTTTCTGGAAGAAACGGTTAGCTACATAGAGGACTGCCAGCACCACCACGACTCAATCACGTTGATAACAGTCATGTCTTCGCCTCCACCAGCTCCACTTGCAGGGAGTGGCCTACGGACACGGCGGTCACCGCAATCCCGAAGAACCAAAGCGCCTGAACTGCGGTCGGGGCAATGTCGACTAGGTCCCCGTTGCCGGGTTACGTTCGCCAGAAACGTGCTTCTTGACTCGATCGCCGACATCCCGAACCTTGCCAGCAATGGCACTTCGGCTTTCTTCTCCGCTGGACGGAGCCGTAAGCATCCCCACTCCCAGGCCGACACCGACACCCGCCACGAATGTCAAGACATAGCGCAGGGTATGGTCCTCTCCCTCAAACTTTCGTGCGACTTCATCGATGTCTTCCTTGACACGTTCTCGCACGGCCTCTGCAGCACGATCCGGCTGTTCCAGAAAATACAAACCCGTTTGGAGAAGCGATTTTAGAAGCTTGTTCATAATTTCCCCTTACCGACTGTAACGTTCGGCGGCAGATGTCACTCTCCTCCGCTCCAGATTCCCACCCTTATCTTGGTCTGGAATGGCATGGGCAGGTGCAACCGGGCAGACTGCAATCACCATGTCTTGTTTCGTACGTGGCATTTTCTCTGCAAAAGGACGAGATCATCGGAGGGAAGACGCCGAGCGGGTATCCCGGAAAGGAACTCTCGGTTGGCTCTGGCGATGTTTCCGGATAGTGACGCACTATTGCCATGCAATCACTATAGGCACGCAGGATCAGCCATGGATGCTCAATATTGCTCAAGAAGGCTCAGTCGAGCTTGATGCCGGAATCGTTTGTCGGATGATCGCGTCGTCGGGCTTGCCTGCGGTGCTCTTCCTGGCTGGAGACTGCTCTACCGCTAACTATTCTGCCTGATGGACACCCGCAAGGTGGGGGCGTAAGCTGGAAGTGTAGTTCACAACCTCTCTGCCGCGCTCCCACAGCGACGGGCCCTTGTGAATCGTCGGATTCCACAGGAGGCGAGAAATGGCAGACCAGTTGGAACGCGCGCTTTTAGTCGCTGAAATCACTAAATTACAAAAACAGCAGTCTGAAGCACACATTCGCGACATTTACGTCGGTTTGACGCGTGATGGGCAGGCTGCGTGGCAGAAGCGCGACGCGCGTATCACCTCCCTACGCCTTCAATTGGCCGAGATCGACGCAAGCCCGGGGCTTATCCGCGGGGCACCTCCGGCAGGGGCGTTACGTAGTCGGGAATAGTGGTCACGTTCAGCGCCGCATCGTGACCGACGCTTGATCGCATCATATTGAGTGTCGCGCCTACAAAACATCAGCAAGGCGAATGACTTAAAGCCGACCCACTAGCTTCTCAACTGATAGCTGCTGCAACCAGGCGTTAGCGCTCAAGATCCCGCATCACGCCGCGTCTTCGGCTAAGAGTTGAGCGCAAGAATGGATCGCCTTTAGTTTGTCCCCCGCCTGAGCTGTGCAAGGTCCGCGGACAGGTACCGGTACTTGCCTCTTTTGGCGTCACTCTCGCTCAACAGGTTGGAGGAGCAACGGCCTTATCGCCAACATTCCAGGCTGGCTATGAGTCACCCAAGAACTGGCGTCATGCAAACCGGGGATCAGCCGCAAGTCCCGGCTATCCGAACTCTCGGATCCAAAATTGCGCACATCGATGGTAATCTATATATAAAGGATAGAATGCCATGCGTCATACGACGGGAGTAGCGGCGTGAAGCGGTACGTGAGCAAGACAAAGGCGCGCCGGGTCATATCCGAAAAGATTGTCAGCCGCGGACGGCACGAGTACCAGTGCTCCGTCTGCGCTCACGCCGAACGCAAAGAGATCGAAGAAGCATTCGTCAACTGGTTTGCACCTGGGCGCATTGCTAAGAGGTACGGCGTCAGCCGTGACGCGATCTACCGCCACGCGCATGCCCTGAGCCTGATGGAGCTGCGCCGGCGGAATGTGCGGGCAGCACTGGAGAAGATTATCGAGCATGCGTGCGACGTGAAAACCAATGCCGCCGCGGTGGTGAGTGCGGTCAGCGCCTATGCGCGAATCAATTCGCGGGGAGAGTTGGTCGAGCGCACTCAGTCGGTGAACCTGAACCAATTGTTCAACAAAATGACGGCCGCCGAACTCGAGGCCTAGGCCAAAACCGGGGCCATTGCCGGAGTGGTTCGAGCGCACTTTGGCCGCAACAGGTATCGAAGGTCGCGATGAGGTAAGGCGTTGAAGAATAAGGGTGCTCTGCCCGCACTGGCCGCAACAACTTTGAGCTTTTCAGACTTCCCGCTCGGTTCGCCGGGGTTTTTCGAGGGCCACCCGCGTCTTGTAAGTTGTTGAAATTCCTTATTCCTGTGGGCTCATAACCTAATGCTCCTAAGGATTCCTTGGAGTTCCCTGGGCGTCCTTATTATTGTCGGGAGCCTTTGCAAATTGGGCGTCCGGCGCAGCAATGCACCGGAATGCAGTCGCGTTCGCCTCTTAGTCTTGTTCCGCGAACTCGACATTCACCCCCATGGCCACCATTTGAGAAGGTTCGGGGTAACTGGCTACCGCTATCGGAAGCAGTAGATGGCCGTCGCGACCAGAGCGCGATTCAGCGATCGGTCTGTTAGAGTCCGTCGTTTCCTCGGATTCGCGCAAAGTCGACTCCGAAACGTGCCAGATACTTGCGGAGCCGATCCGCGTCATTTGAGAAGGTTTTTCGCGCGCGAGAAGCGCCGTACAATGTCCGACCAGCGTCCGACAGATAGCGACTACGCCTGCACACATCCACGACGAAGGCCAGTTGGGCGCGATCAAAGAGGTCCAGCTCTTCCAGTTGCCGCTCATCAAGGAATTCCTGAAGACCGACTGGAGAAGGCGACGCGTCAGGGGCGGTCCACGATGCCAGCAACCTTTTAACCTCTTCTTCGACGATGTCAGTAGAAATTCGACCGCCTGGTGCCAGTGTTGCCATCCGAGCGACCGCCGCGTTCAGGTCGCGGAAATTTCCGGACCAATTGGCGGTGGGAGAAAGCGCAAAAGCAAGGAATGTGTCCCGAGCTTCTTTACTGAGAGTGACTCGTCGCCCTGTTTTCTCGGCGAAATGATCTAGTTCGAAATCGAGGTTGGGCTCTATGTCTTCGGAACGATTCTTGAGCCCTGGGAGCGAGAACGTCCAGAGGTTGATGCGTGCCAGCAGATCCTCACGAAATCTGCCTTGACGCACAGCCGCAAATAGATCCCGATTCGTTCCTGCAATTAGCTGAAAATCGCTGTGCGCTTCATCATCCGAACCTAGAGGAAGAAATGTCTTTTCCTCCAGGGCTCGAAGCAGCATTGCCTGTTCATCAAGACCCAGTTCTCCAACTTCGTCCAGAAACAAGACTCCTTTATCCGCAGCGCGAAGCAAGCCGGGGCGATCCTTCTGAGCGCCTGTGAACGCTCCTTTCACGTGCCCGAAGAGCGCAGACATGGCGGCGTCCCCACGTACGGTCGCGCAATTCACTTCGACAAAAGATCCCTCTACGGCTCGGCGGTTCTTCTTCAGTTCGTAGATTCGTTTTGCCAAGAGCGATTTGCCGGCACCCGTCGGACCCATGAGGAGCAGGGGATCGCGGGTCGCGATTGCAACCTGCTCAATTCGATCGATCAGATGGTTGAATGCACTGTTCCGGGTATCGATGCCTCCCTTGAGATAAGAAACTGCCTCGCGTTGCTCTTGTCGAAATCGCGAGGCGATCCGGTCATACTTGGACAGATCGAGATCGATGATCTTGATCGTTCCTGGCGAACTACGGTCCCGCTCTGGCGAACACTGCACCAATCGGCCCGGCATATACCGCGACTCGGTCAAGAGAAACAGACAGATTTGCGCGACGTGAGTGCCCGTCGTGATGTGGATTAGATAATCTTCCGATTCCGTATCGAACGGGTACTGACGTGAGAATTTGAAAAGTGTTTCGTAGACTTCTTCAAAATCCCAAGGGTCGCCGAACTCCATCTCGTGTTGACGGACTTCCGTTTCCGGCGAAACAGTTCGTATGTCAGTACGCACTGTTTTCGCCAAGGACGACTCGCGCTTGCCATGCAGCAGTTCAAAGCGACGGACAATAAGATCTGGCTGCCGGCAGAGAGAAACGGAAGGACGCCAGTTCTGCCAACGATCAGGGTGTTTGCCCATGTCGAGGGTAGTGCCCAACAAGCCGACAACGACGAGACTTCGTTGAGTTTTATCCATTGGGATATGTTCTTATGTTTTAGTATAAACAATCGGATCTCCTATCACGAGCCATTTCGTGCAACACTCGACAGTTCAGCAACTTGCAGAGAAGCTTCTTATGGTCCGGCAGTTGCTTCTCTCCAAGACGGAAGGAGAACCTAAATGTCAGGCGAAACCTACAACGTAATTCACAACGGACAGGGCGTTCCGATCAAGGCTTGGACGAAAGGCGTCCAGTTGGAGGATCAGGCGAAAGGGCAGTTGCTGAATGTTGCCCAGTTGCCGTTCGTGTTTCGTTGGATCGCCGCGATGCCTGACGTGCATTGGGGAATCGGCGCGACGGTTGGAAGCGTGATTCCAACTAAAGGCGCAATCATTCCGGCAGCAGTGGGTGTGGATATCGGTTGCGGAATGATGGCGGTCCAGACTTCACTGAATGCTCGTGATCTGCCGGATAACCTGCATGGCATCCGCGAGGCGATCGAGCAGGCGGTTCCGCATGGCCGTACCAATCATGGCGGCCCGGGAGATCGCGGTGCGTGGCACGAGATTCCCGCCGACAACCAGGAGGCATGGGGAGGTCTGAAGCCCCGATACGACGCCATCCTGGCGAAGCACCCTAAGCTGGATCGTGGAAATCATGCGAACCACCTGGGAACGCTGGGAACAGGAAACCACTTCATCGAAGTCTGCCTGGACGAAAGCGAGATGGTTTGGTTCATGCTTCACAGCGGTTCGCGAGGTGTGGGAAACCGCATGGGATCGTACTTTATCGAACTGGCAAAGAAGGACATGGAGAGATTCTTTGTCACTTTGCCGGATCGTGATCTCGCGTACTTTCCCGAGCACACGGAACACTTCGACGACTACGTCGAAGCAGTCGAGTGGGCACAGGACTTTGCTCGCGCGAACCGCGATCTGATGATGCATCAGATCGTGGATGCGGTTCGCGGTAGCGGACACGTGCCGGAGTTCACAGCCGTACTGAAGAGCATCAACTGCCACCACAACTATGTGGCACGCGAGTCACACTTCGGCCAGAACGTTCTCGTCACACGTAAGGGCGCGGTGCGTGCGCGCGAGGGAGATATGGGAATTATCCCAGGCAGCATGGGTGCACGTTCTTACATTGTGCGCGGGAAGGGCAACCCGGAGAGCTTTCATAGCTGCAGCCACGGTGCGGGTCGTGCGATGTCTCGCCATGAAGCAAAAAAGCGCTTTACGGTGGAGGACCACATCCGCATGACCGAGGGCGTGGAATGTCGTAAGGACGCAGATGTAATCGATGAAACGCCAGCGGCTTACAAGCCGATCGATGCAGTTATGGCGGCACAGGCCGACTTGGTGGAGATCGTACACACGCTGCGTCAGGTGGTTTGCGTGAAAGGATGAACATGCCTAAAACGGAAGTTGTGAAGGCAGAGACGATGGTTCGGATTGACGGGTCTTTCGGTGAAGGCGGCGGGCAGATTCTACGCAGTTCACTCAGCTTGTCACTCGTAACTGGAAAACCTTTCCGAATCGAGAACATTCGCGCAAATCGGCAGAAACCTGGACTGCTGCGGCAGCACCTGACAGCAGTCCAGGCGGCGGCAGAAGTCGGTTCCGCTGAAGTGGACGGGGCCTCGCTGGGTTCCAAAGTGCTCACATTCGTACCGGGCAAGGTTCGTGCGGGCGAGTTTCGCTTTGCCGTTGGCACTGCGGGCAGCGGAACTCTTGTGCTTCAGACGATTTTGCCGGCGCTGATCACTGCTGCAGGACCCAGCCGGATCGAAATCGAAGGTGGAACGCATAACCCAGCGGCTCCACCGTTCGACTTTCTTCAGCGGAGTTTCATTCCGCTCATTGAGCGTATGGGGCCGAAGGTGAAGCTTGAGCTGGAACGGTACGGTTTTTATCCGGCGGGTGGAGGCCGCATTGTTGTTGAGATTACTCCGACAGAAGTTCTAAAACCGATCGGACTGGAGGAGCGGGGCGAGATCACGACGAAACGAGCCACGGCCCTTGTAGCAAATTTGCCCTATCACATTGCCCGACGCGAGCTAGATACGGTTGGAAAGCTATTGAACTGGGATTCCGAATTGTTGCGCTGTGAGGATACGAAGAATTCAGTCAGTCCTGGCAACCTGGTGATGATCGAGGTGCAGAGTTCGAATGTAACCGAGATCTTCACGTCGTTTGGAAAGCTTGGTGTCAGCGCAGAAGACGTTGCAAGAGATGCAACTGAACTGGCAAGTGCGTATCTGCACTCGTCCGCAACTGTGGACGAGCATCTTGCTGATCAACTTCTGCTGCCCCTCGCTTTGGCCGGAGGCGGATCGTTTTCGGCTGTGAGTCTTAACACGCACGCGAAAACGAACATGGAAGTGATCCGGAAGTTTTTGCCAGTCCAGTTTGAAGTGACCCAGGAGGAGGGATCAAGTACAGTGCGTGTGCATAACGGGTGAGGAGTATGCCGCGACGAATTCCCCTGACTTATTCCGAAGAAGATGCCCCATTTGATAGCAGCTCCGGAACTCGCGTCAGCGGTTGAATCACTGTACGCAGCTTTTCAGGGATACCCTCTCCACTCCTCCACCAATCCTTGTACTTGCTGCCACAATCCGAATGACGAGCGGCAGCTTCATGCGAAGCCGCTCAGGCGGCTCAGTGCAGAAGATTTGTACCTGTACACGATGGACGCAGTTTTGGTCTGGGGTGGTCCAGACGACTTTCGACACTTCTTGCCGCGGATCTTCGAAGTTGTTGTTTCGTCGGATGACTATGTTTTTGTGGATCGCGAAATCGTGTTTTCAAAGCTCTTCCATGCCGAGTGGCATACCTGGGCCGAAATCGAGCGGGATGCAGTGCGCCGATTTCTCTTTGCGTTGTGGCGCGCTGCACTGGAGACAACGCCAGGTGATGATCCGTACGGCGCAGATGAACTTGCCTCCTGGTTGTGCGCGATCGCGCAAGCGGAGGCCGATCTATCGGCGTATTTGGACGAATGGATGCAGTCTTCAAGTGCATCGGCGAACTGGAATCTCGCGGCCGCGATTACGCGAGCCGGCTTGAGCTCAACGACTGGTGGACACGCAAATGCGTTCTGGCAAGGACACGACGATCAGCTTCGCCAGGTATCTGAGTGGCTCAATAGTCGCGAAGTTCGACAGAAGCTTGAAGCAGCTATCGAAACATTTATCGAGGAACCATTTTCGGAAGAACTATATTCCGCTCTGCTTATGCTGGGTTGACTTTGCTGGAGCACGCTAGAAGCTTTCAATAGTTTTTTTCAAACAACTGGCAAGTCGCAGCTCGCGGGAATTTCCCGTCAGCTTTGCATTTGGCAAGCCAGTACGTCCTGTCACGACGCAGACAAAGACGCGACCTGGAGAATCGGGTGCCCAGCACCAAACACGCTGAAGGCTTTGTGGGTTTAGACCCCCGCCTACGGCTTGTGATTCTCCGGGTCGGGTCGAAAGGTGAGGTGCGAAATGTGCTGGTATGTTTTATCCGCGATTGCGATCTTGGTTTTCTACATTGCGATGCGAATCGCCCGGGTTCGCCTTGTTCGTGTGACGGTGTACGAGTTCCAGAGAGCGCTTAGATATCGAAAAGGCCGTTTCCTAAGTGTGCTCGGGCCCGGACAGTACTGGATACTGGAGCCCAAGACAACCATCACTCCGGTTGACGTGCGGCCTAATTTCGTGACGTTGATGGGACAAGAGGTCCTCACCGCAGATGGAGTGCCGCTGAAGGTGAGCATTGCGGCTAACTATGAGATGAGTGACCCGCAATTAGCTATCAATGGTCAGGCCAACTACGCTCAAGCGCTGTATCTGCTTTTGCAGTTGGCGGTTCGTGAGGTGATCTCAACCTCTAAGGCCGACGAGTTGATGGAGAATCGCGCTGGCTTCGCTGAAAAGATCCGGGCCCTTGCCGAACCACAGGTACAGCGGCTGGGACTGAAACTGCTCACCGCCGACCTGAAGGATTTGATGATTTCAGGCGATTTGAAGAAGTCATTTGCCCAGGTTGTTAGAGCTCGCAAAGAGGGCGAAGCTGCCTTGGAACGTGCTCGCGGAGAGACTGCAGCTTTGCGGAGTTTGGCGAACGCGGCCCGGATGCTGCAGGACAACCCCCAGCTCATGCAGCTGCGCATGCTTCAGGCGATGGGAGAGTCAGCCGGCAATACGCTTGTTGTCGGATTGCCAGCCGCTTTGCCGCTCCGGAACGGGAAAGGAGTTTCTGACGGTCGCGACCAAGCCGAGTGAGTGACTTTATGGGTGTTCAGATCTCCTACGACATTGTTGGCGCGGGTTGGGCTAAATGCACAATTCGCGTCGATGATGCCTGTGCGACGGTAACGGCCTCTTATCTTTCGGACGCATTGGATGATCTCGCGTCAGCAGTCGCGGCTTCGTTGCGGGGGCATCCGCACGCGACGGCCTCGTTTACGGAAGAGCCAGGTGAGTATCGCTGGATATTCGAACCGGTCTCAGAAGGGAGAGTCAGCGTTCAAATCCTCGAGTTTAAGGAGATGTGGGGCGGCCGTCCGGACGAGGATGGAACAGTCATTTTTCACGCGCAATGTCGCCTACGCACTCTTGCGGGTGCGGTGCTGTCTGAGCTACAGAGATTGGAACGGACGTACGGATTTGCAGGATATCGAGAGAAATGGGTCGAACATGACTTTCCCGTCCTGCGGTTGGCCGAGTTACAGGAACTACTCAAGTGATCAGCAAACATTGCTGTATTACTTAGCTCATAACTGCGGGCCAAAATCCGCGCTGTTCCGCTGAAAGGCTATGCTATACTCGGACTCGAAGATGACTATAAAGACCAAATCCATGATGAGACGGCGCGTCAATCGCGCTCGGCCCTCGGGATTGGTCTGATCATTCGTTAGATTTTCCAAGTTCAGATTCGATTTCCGAGGCTCCGACAAAAGTCGGGGCCTTTCGCTTGTTACGGATGTTTCTTGGCCGGTAGCCAAGCTGGAAAGGCACGTGACTGTTACTCACGCCATGCGCAGGTTCGAATCCTGCCCGGCCAGCCAGATTTGAAGTGCAACACGGCTCGCTAGTTCAGTAGGAAGAACGCGGCTCTCATAAAGCCGTCGCGGATGGTTCGAATCCATCGCGAGCCACCATGGAGGGGCCTCCGGCGAGGGGCAGTGGCTTATACCCACTTCGGCGCCAGATTAGCGCGGCTAGACAGGTTCGACTCCTGTACCCTCTACCAATTTTCGCGCCGGTAGTTCAACGGACCAGAATAGTTGGCCTACACCCAACAGATGCGGGTTCAACTCCCGAACGGCGCACCATGCAGGATTAGCTCGAAGGTCGAGCCCGCGGTCGATAACCGCGAGGTGTTGGTTCGATTCCAACATCCTGCACCACTTTGATGTTGAACATGGGTGACTGGCAGAGATGGCTGATGCACTCGCCTCTTAAGCGAGACCAGGCTGGTTCGATTCCAGCGTCACCCACCAGATTTTGCGGGATTGGCAGATATGGATATGCACTCGCCTTTTAAGCGAGACGAAGTGGGTTCGATTCCCACATCCCGCACCAGGTTTAACAAAGAGGCGGCATAGCATAACGGAACAATGCGCCGAGCTTCTACCTCGGATGATGAGAGTTCAAATCTCTCTGCCGCTTCCAATGTGGGGATGTGGTCCAACGGATGAGGGCACAAGGCTACGAACCTTGAGATCAGAGTTCAATTCTCTGCATCCCCTCCACATTAGTTAGGCTCGCGTGGTCTAAGGCATGATGACGCTTCGGTCCTAACGAAGAGATCCGGGTTGGATTCCCGGCGCGAGTTCCAGAGGGGTGGGTAGTGTAACCGAACAACACGGTAGCGTCCGAAGCTGCAAATCCGGGTTTGACTCCCGGCCCGCCCACCATAGTTTAGTTTCAGCGCGGTCCGGTTCGTTTGCGCCAGGACTTAGTACGCTCAAGACGAACAGGACGTAAGCAACGGCAGTAACAGTCACTTTTGGGTATTGACGAAATTCTAAAATCATGTGAGAGTGAAAACTGAGTTACACGCAATGATGCGCAAGCCCCATACCGATTGCTTCCCGACACCGGCCACGTTTATGTGGCAAGGAGCGAGGGAAGGTACGTTCATGTAACGGGGGCGATCCAAAGCGCGTAGTTTTTCTGAGCCTCCGATACAAATCGGGGGCTTTTGTTTTTTAAAGCGCAATTGACCGGTGTGCAGAGAGGAGGCAGCGTCGTCTAACGGCCAGGATGCGGCTCTTTCAAGGCTGAGATGGGAGTTCGATTCTCCTCGCTGCTACCAAAGTTATGAGTACACAAACGATTGAACTCGAAGGCTTTGAGATCGAGCTTGCATCGGCCCTTTACTGTGATCGCGGCGGGGATCATCACGAATTGGTGGATCGTGCGCGCGCTGATCGTCGGAGGCTTGGCCACAACGTGGATGAGTCAGCGGTTTTGTGTGTCCGGTGCATGAAAGCAATTCCGCTGAAGGTGTGATGCCGGGTCGTCTAGCGGGAGGACTCTGGACTTTGAATCCGGATACGGGCGTTCGAATCGCTCCCCGGCAGCCAGTTTAGAAACTAGAGCAAAGGAGGAAGTTCACTGAAGAGAAATTCGAGGAGTGGTGAAGGCTACGGTTACTTCTCTTGTCCAGAAAACACACCGTATTCCGAAGGTTCCCTCCTCCAAGGTGCGAGGTCATCCAATTGGCTAGGATAACCGGCTCTGACCCGGTTCATGCACGTTCGAGTCGTGCCCTCGCAGCCAAGTTTGAAAAGTGGTCGCAGAGTCTAGCGGCAGGATGCCTGACTGTCTATCAGGAGGGACGGGTTCAACTCCCGTTGCGACCGCCATAGGGGTGATGACCCGACGGGAAGGGCGCTCGTCTCCAAAACGAGTTCAAGCAGGTTCGAATCCTGTCACCCCTGCCAGATGTGAAGGGCGAGCATGGTATAGCGGCTGGTGCCTCGGGCCTCCAACCCGATGACGCGAGTTCAACTCTCGCTGCTCGCTCCAGGCGGAAGTCGTCTAGTGGCCAAGACACGACGTTGCCAACGTCGAGAGCGCGGGTTCGAGTCCCGCCTTCCGCTCCAAATGTATGAGGTGGCGTAGCCAAGACAGCAAGGCGTCTGCCTGCAAAGCAGATCATCGGGAGTGCAATTCTGCCCGCCACCTCCAGTAGTTTTTTGTGCTGGTGTAGCTCAGTGGGAAGAGCGCGGGCCTCGTAAGTCCGTGATCGGCGTTCGAATCGCCGCGCCAGCTCCGCTGGTATAGCTCAACGGGAAGAGCAGGCGCATGGTAAGCGCCCGACCGCAGTTCGAGGCTGCGTGCCAGCTCCAAGGTGTGCTGGTCTAGCACAGTGGGAGTGCAGAGAGTTTGTACCTCTCCGACGAGTGTTCGATTCACTCGACCAGCTCCAGATTTCGATGGCGGGATTGGCCGAATGGCTTAGGCACTGGATTGTGGCTCCAGTCACGAGAGTTCGATTCTCTCATCTCGCCCCAAATGGGCGGTTCGTATAAGGGGATTACCCACGGCCTGCACCCGTGAAATGCGAGTTCAAGTCTCGCACCGTCCACCAAGTTTGGCTCGGGAACTCGACGGCAGAGTGCTGGTCTGAAAAGCCAGCGGATACGGTTCAATTCCGTGCCGAGCCACCAGATCCGGGTGTAGGGTAGCGGCCACCCACATGTCTTGGGCACATGTCCACGCAGGTTCAACTCCTGCCACCCGGACCATTTTTTCTTGCGTTACGAGGATTTGTGGCGTCATTACAATAGCTATTTGTCCATTTCCGAAGAACACACCCGTAGCTCCTCCGAGCTTGGTGGGTTATGAACCGGGTCGGGATGGTGGAATTGCACTGACCATAGCCTGCTGCACCATTGTGCCGCGAACATCTGAGCAAATTTCTCGCGAGCAAATCTGAGGCGCTTCGAAGGTGCGTCTCCATCAATCAACTGCAGGTGGCCGAGCTCGTGCAGAAGCACGTCGTAGAGCATGAATCGGCGAACGGCCAGTGCTGGCCACTTCTGGCCACGTTTGGCTCCGAACTGCTCCGGTGTCTGGCTCTTCGCGAGAGCAGCTTTCAGGCTCATGCGGGGAGGGAGAGCACAGAGAGCGACTTCCCGTAGTCCCGGGTTGACGTAGCCGAGAGTGCGGGCACCGCGGCTCCGATCATTGAAGTGAACTGCGCGCACGCGATGCCATACTTCGATGGGAAGGCGGCCCAAGACGATGCGCACGTCCTCCGCGTTTACATAGTGGATTCGATCCGCGCCAGGAGTTAAGGACGAAAATCTGACTCGGGCAAGTCTAGATTCTAATGATTGGTTCATTTTGGGTTAATTCTCTTTCTGAAAATCTGGTGCCAGCGGAGAGATTCGAACTCTCAAACACCTGTTTCTAAGACAGGCTGCTATTCCAATTCGCACACGCTGGCACTCTGGTGCACAGGGGAGGATTTGAACCTCCGCGTCCCACTAGGGGAGACCGGGTTACAGCCGGTCCGTTTCGGCCGGGCTCACGCACCTGTGCAAACTTGGCGGAAGGTAGACGAATCGAACGCCCATCGCTCATCACGATGCCCTGGTTTTCAAGACCAGTTGCCGGCCATTCAGCAGTACCTTCCGCGTGGCGGAGAGTAGGGGAGTTGAACCCGTTAGCCTCTTGCGAGAGCCCTTGTTTAGCAGACAAGTGCCTTACCGTCCGGCCCACTCTCCCGTTGAATTGTCAAAGAACGACAGAATTCTGGTAGGCCCGGTGGGAATTGAACCCACAAGAAGGCTGCTCTTGAGGCAGCTGCGTATGCCAGTTCCGCCACGGGCCTGAAGCTATAAATTGTGCAGGAGTTAATAACTCAGTCGGGATTGACTGAGTCGTAATGACGATCGAAATTGAAGCAGGCGCTTCACACAATCAATGTAGCATGAAAAGCTTTGTATCGAACCATGATTTTTCGAGCACCGTTTTCTTAATCCATTTGTGGTCAACGACGCCTTTCCCGCGCTTACTGAAACCGCTTGTGGTAGCCATCCGTGTCACGGCACATAGGAACCTTGCCCGGTAGAATGCGAATACTAGGCAGAGGGCTTGAATCTCGACCGATTGTCCGAAGAGCAGGTTTGCTCATCAACGGCCAAGTATTTTGGAGTCGCTGGATGGCTGCTCTACTATGAGGCAGGATGTCACTTACGTTCGAGAGGATTGAGGCGCTCGCGCCGGACCAAGCATCGCTGACGGCGGCGCGGAAGTTGCTGAAGCCGTCCTATTGGCCGACATTGGCGCAAGGAGAAGGGCTTGCTTGACATTGGGATTGGTACAGCAAACGGGGGCACTTCAGTCAGTTGACGCCATCAGGCCTTTTCACTCACAATTCGCGGTTTTTGGCGTAGTTGGTGCAATGAAGATTTTTCGTCAATCACCGGAGCGAGGCTGCGACCTGCAACGTCTCGCATACAATCTCGACCGCTGTGAAACTCCTTCTAATGCACCAGATTTGAGGAGCTAGCATTTTTGCCAGTTTCCCCCCGTGACACATTTCATTTCCACTACTCCTCATGGAAGACTTCGCCGAGTTGATGCAGAGGCTACTTGAAATCCAAAGTGGCGGAAGACAAAAAAGCCCAGAGCGGGTCGCGGAAGATGAGCGATTGATGGATCGCTCTACGGAAGAGAGATTCGGCAGGCCCCCCCAAACCACGACCGAATCAATAAGTGAAATGGGGATCTTGCGACTGCTAAACGGCCCAGTCATTGTGAAGGGACAGACAGTCAAGCAGCCGAACAGCTTGACAGACTCGCTGGATAAGACTACGGTCGTAATTGAGGTGGTCACCACCTTCTCCTCGTTTCAGGTTTCCTGAGCTAAGTCAGCCCATCTGAAGTCTCCCCTCTTAGCAACCCCAATTTATCAAGGAGATGCTTAATGCCTATTCAAAATCAGAAGGAACTATTCGTCCAGTTGCTTAGCGGCCTCCGCCAGGGCACCGAGCGGAGTACAAAGTTCTATCAGGAACTTAGTCAGGTTGCCCAGGACCCAGACATAAAAGAGGCCCTCGAAGCGCGGGCTTTCGTCGCAGAGAAAGTCCTTGCCACCCAGGACCAGTGCTTCAAGCTCATCGGCGAACAACCCATGAGAGTCAGCTCGCGCCTTCATGACATCTTTGTCGAAGATTTTCGCAAAGAACTCGCCGAGATACAAAACCCAGCCGCAAAGCACCTATTCATTATGATAAAGGCCATCCACCTGACCCACCTTCGCATTGCAGAGTACGCAGCTTTGGTCGCGGCAGCGGATGTAACCGGCCACTACGGCGTTGGCGTGCTGCTTGAAAGCTGTTTGGCGGACAAAGTCGCGTTTGTTGAACGAGCGCGTCGCATGATTCGGAACGTTGTCGAGGCCAAGGTAGGCAAGAAGTTAGTCGAGAGAGCGGCCTAGGTGCATACTCCCGTTTACGGAATATAACGTTGATTCGAGGGAATTGAGTCGCGCCGACCCGTGCCGAGCAATCCGCACGGGTTGGCGCGAGTCCCTTTGTAACTCTCGGGCTGGGGTAGAGTAGAAAAGTTTCATAACCAGTCAGAACCCACCTGGTGATCTTCAAAACCGGGGGCGGCCTGCGCGCGCTGGGCAGTTCAGCGATTCGCGTCCTTGTGCGACCGGTGAACAAGTGCCCGTTAGTGCACCTGCACAAAGGCAGGTCTTTGGGTAGCGCGCCCGCAGAGGATCCGCTTCGGGTTTCTCAAGACCTGAAGGCAACGTATTCAAACTCCGGAACTTGAGGGAACGTGGAACCTGCGGATCAGGGTTTACCTGCGCCCTTTTCGCGTCCAAAGACGTCGTGGCCTTTTCCGGTTGTTGCCCATGCCGACAGATTCATTTGTTTTTCGGTCACCGACGATCGACCGCTCCCTGCAGCAAAGCCACTGCCAGGAAATCGAACCGCACTCCCGATCGTACCCATCCCGCTCCTGTATGCCCTGTCAGTACTCGCCCGATTGCTTGCCCTGTTGCTCCGCGTGTGGATGGAGAAGACACGAAGCCGTTGCACTTACCTTGGATCATTTGCAACAGCGTGAAGAACATTGGGCAATCGTGGATCTGGTCGGCAAAGCAGGCAACGTCCAAACAGTTCCTGTTCCAGATTGGGTCAAACGGGAGCTGGACGAGTGTCCCATCGCAGCAGCAATCGACAAGGGAAGTTGTTCCGCAGAGTCAACAAAGTCGGAGGGACACGGGGATCCGGGACAACGGTAAAGGCCGCTTGGCACATTGTGAAGGAATCCGCCAAACGCATCGGAGTGGGAAAGTTGGTGCCGCACGATCTGAGGCGGACCTGTGCTCGGCTCTGCCATGCTTCGGGAGGCGAGCTCAGCAGATCCAATTTCTCTTGGGGGCATGTTTCGGTGCAGACGACCGAACGTTACCTTGGCTGCAAGCAGCGGATTTCATCAGCCGTCAATGATCGTATCGGCAGCGGACGGACTCGACCAGTCGGGCAAGCGCGCACACCTCCCGTTCCGACTCTGCCAGCAAAAGCTAATACACCGGAGTTGACTTGCGGAAACTCAGCCCACCCTGGGGCACGGCTTTCAGCTTTCGGTAGTCAGCAGCTGTGTCACGACAGCCGCTAACATTCTTGCTGCGCAAGACTTAGCCTGTCAGTTACGTTTCAGACCGGAATCATACGCCGTCTATAGATCTGCAGTCCCAGATCCGCCAATCTCCGCCCATGCCGCAAATGCGGATGAGGTGGAGCCGTGGTGGGTTTGCTTACGTCGAAATTGGCTATGAGTTGCTGCGTCGTGGTTTCGATCTGGATGTGCCCGGCCGTGGGTCAGATCGTGTCGGAGGTTGCACCGTCTGACACCGCAAAGGCGAAAGCGATGTCAGTCCAGGAATTCCACTGTCACACGGGGTACCCCCTCGCGGAATGCCAGAAGGACATCCTCCATCTGAAAGGCATCCTGACTCGCTACCCAATCGAGGCGCTCGGGCACTGGACATGGGTTCTGGTGCGGTCCCAAGACTGGAAGCCGATTTCACGGACGCTGCGATTGAATCCTGACAGCCCCGCTTTTACAGCCCTCGAACCGCGGGAAACATTTCTTGAAGAAGCTCTCTTCTTCCACGATCCGGGGCGCACTGCTGACCTGATGAAAGAATGGCAACAGTCGATGCCCAAGCTTCTCGAACTTGCGGTTAGCCACGAATTGGGCCATGCGTTTTGCGCCGAGCCGAATGAGGTGGCTGCAGACCGCTTTGGCGAACAGTTGAGAAAGGGGCTGGCGGCACGCTGCCAGGTCTCCAGAGAGGGAAGAAAGAAAGGTGTTGTAGCGGGGGACCGCCACAAGGTGAAACTAAACACTTTCAAAGAGCCCTAAGGTAAAACCCCCTAAAGACAAGGGACGGTGCACCATCCCTTGCGCCGCGAACCAGCTACCACTTCACAGCATAGATTTCCTGTGTGCTGTTGTTACGGGAAAGTAGAACCGAGTCGTCGGGAGCCAACCCGCTCCAACTCATAAACGTTCCGATGGACAACCGATCAAGACTCTTAAGATCCAAAACCGTCTCCAGCCTGCGATCACGGATGCGGAGACGCACTACCCGCGAGGGAAATCCGCTTCCATGGTTCCAGTCTTGAAAATAAAGCTGCTTGCCATCGCGCGACCAACTCGGATACCCGGAATAGTGATCGGAAAGTTCCTCCCATTTCTGCGTCCTGACGTCAAACAACAGCATTTTGCTCTCCCGCTGAGAAAGCGCAGCGATGTAGCGCCCGTCCGGTGAAGTCCTGGGAGACCACATCTCAATCGCGCCAGGAAGAGGACTCACTCGATTCGTATTCAGGTCGAGCACTTTAATACCCCGCGAATCTCCTCCTTTCCAGGGACCAAAGACGATCGACCTATTGTCCGGCATCCAGGTGGCGTCGGCGGTTTCATCATTTCCTGGAATCATCTGCCGGGCAACGCCCCCCTGAGCGGGAATCACATAGGTTGTCCAATGATCGCCGGTGGCCGTACCGATAAACGCGATCTGCTTTCCATCCGGCGACCATCGCGGAAGGAAGGCGCGCATTGGTGGAAAAGTGAGCTGTACGCGCTCGCTTCCTGACATGTTGCTGCGCCATAACGTCCCTTCCGGAAAAAGGGTATAAGCCAACCACTGCCCATCGCGGGACGCTTGCACGCCCTCCGCGGAGATTCCCGAAAGATACGGCACCAGCTCTGCTGTCTCTGCAACGTATTTGACTAGCTCGGCCCGGGGAATGCTGCCAACCACGAAGGCTTGATTTTGCGCGCGGCTGGCAGTGGGCTCGGAATAATTCATTGGCCCTGCCGTCAGACGGGTTGGCATCGGACGGAGTACGCTGTGATTGCCGGGCAGCTCCCAAAGATCGGTCCTGCCCGTGCGAGTCCATTGGAACAAGAAATCGTCGCTGCCCGCCATCCAGGCGCCGCAGCAAGCGGCAGAACGGGGCAATCCCGGAACCACTTCGCGGAGGCCAGTGCCATCCGCGGATACTTCCCAGATGGAGCTTGTGCCTCCCATCGCTCCAGTGGTCATCGTGAATCGCAAGAGTCGTCTGTTTGGTGACCAGCGCAGCGACTCGACGTAACCGGAAATCGTCAAGAACTTCCGTCGATTGGAACCATCTCTGTTCACGACATAAAGGTCGTGGCCATTGGAATAGAGAATCGTCTCCGCTTTTTCACCCCACAGAGCGTCTGTGGCGAACACGTTATCAACTGGCCGGCCGGATCCTCCTGCCACTGGGAGGATCCACAAGGTCCCCCCGTGGGGTTCCTCCTTCATCGAATTTTCCCCTGATAGGATCAGCAATTCAGTTCCTTCTGGAGATAGATCCACCGGCCGAGGATCCAAGACACTCGTGGGAATCGTTGTGGTTTCTCCACCCTTGGCCGAAACTTGGGCGAGGATCCGCCCCACCGGCAGGACCTCCGAAAAATAGATGCGGGAACCATCTGAGAGAAGGCGTCCCTGTTTTGCTTGTCCGTCGCTCGTCAGCTGAGCGAAATCCAATACCCGAGTAGGCAGCGATGTCGCCGTGCTCCAGTGCCGCAGAGCGAAGCCTACCAGCAGTAACACCAGAATCAGAACGGCACCGAATTGTAGGACGGGGTTTAGTCGAACTCCTCTGGCTGGGTTCGGTTTGTTTGGGACCAAATCAGGCCCGGCATCTGGTGTGCTCACCGGCGCAATGAACCGATATCCGCGTTTGGGAACCGTTTCGATGAAGGCCGGATTGTCGGCCGAATCCCCCAAAGTTTCCCGTAAGCGTTTGATGGTCGTATTCAGGCCAGTCTCGAAGTCCACAAATGTGTCGGCTGGCCACAGGGTGGACCGTAACTGGTCTCGAGTCACCGTCTGGCCAGCGTGCTCAAGCAGTTTAAGCAGAACCTGATACGGCTGGTCCTGCAATTTCAACTTGATACCATGGCGGCGCAACTCCCCAGTCTGCGCTTCCAGCTCGAAGACCCCAAATCGATAAAGGGAACGAACCTCGTAAGACAAAGGCATACCTCGGACCCCCGTGCGATTTAGACGCGCGAAGCTCACTGGCGGCAGCATCTTAAAATACACAGCTCCAATGCCTCTAGTCGTAATCCAGCCCTTTACACTCTCTTCGGAGGCACTCCCGAGTCCCAACGCCCGAATCCCAAACGACATCTCCCGCATCGTGATGGATGTTCTCAAATGTTTTGTGACCGACCATCGCCGACTCTGCCAATTTTCAGCGATCTGAGTCCCGGGTATACTCATAGGCCCCTATAGCGGGCGCTTTATCGGCAGGAACCGTCTTACCATCAAGGTCGCTGGTGAAACCCAGTGCGATGCCGGCGTCTACCGCAGGGCTGGCGGCGGTGAGATGGTAGTCACGCTTTGCGAAATCGACAAAAAGCGGGTCGCCTACCTTGTCCCCGCTTCCCGGCTTTCCAGGTATCGGGTCCCTGGTGCTGTTATCAACACTGAAATAGAGGTTGTGATCGTGGATTTGTTTGACGCCCAACCGGTGGACGAACGCCTGCATGCCGTGTGACAGCACAAAGATATTGTTACGCCAGACGGTGTCGCTGGTTCCTGCATTAAACCAGTTCGCATCCTCATAGCCCGGACGCGTCAGCACGCGGATCACAGTGTTGTTGGCGACCAGCCACTTGGTGCAGTGCGTCATGCCGATGAACTTCTCGGTCACATTTGCCTGGTTGTAGGCGACGGTAATGTCCGTATAAGGCCCGCCGCCGTCCGTTTCGAGGAACCCTTGGGTATCGTAGGCCTTGTTGTGATGGATGTTTATGTATTTCTTTGGGGTCTGATCGTCAATCTCAATCGCGCCGCCGTCGGCGCCCCACGTGCCTCCCACCATGTAGTAATGCTCGATCCGGTTGTAAGACACTTCCTGGTTGGACACCATTAGCATGATGGCAACCGGCCCCCAATTGGGGTCGCTGAGAAACTGGGTCGTGCAGTCGTGAAAGTAGTTCTTGGTGATGAGAGCGTATTCTCCATAAGACCGCACTGCGACCGGGCAGTTAATGGCTTCGCAGTTTCGCACAATTACGTGCGTCGCAGTGCGGGCGATGAACACGGCGGCGATAGTGCGAGGCGCCGGATCCAAGTCACCTTTGTCAAAAGCGTTGGGGTCCGCGGGCGGCGGGGCTGGCACACCGTCGTGGAAACACAGTCCATCGATGACGATCCAGCTGCCATGCACCTGAATCATATTGCCGTTCAATACCCCATAGCGGGGGTTGGTGAAACGAGGTGCCTCGCCTGACCCGTAGGCCCCAAAAGTAATCGGCTTTCCCGGTAACCCGGAATTCCTGATTTCTACCCCGCCGGAGTAAGAGGAGCCCCTGGCGAAATATACGAAATCCCCGGGCTTGAACGTGTGCGAGTTTACCGCAGTCAGGGATTTCCATGGGCGATCTATCGAGCCCGGCCCCGAATCGTCAGCGTGAGGGTCGGCGCTGTTCACGTAGTGATTTGGATCCGGCTCCTTCGAGTCCCGCCCGACAGCTCGGGGCGCGGCCAGAAGGAACAGGAGGCATGCTGCGAGAATTCGTTTGCCTGACATAGAAAAATCCTCCTACGACTCGGGATCGCTCGACCACCGGTCCCTCGATGTGCTCGAACTCTTCGGCGCCCCGCATTGATGGTTGTGCTCCATGTCGCGTCTCTCCGTTGCCCGATTATTGAAATCAGGCGAACACGTTTCGACCGGTGGTGATCACATCCGTTTTGGGTTTGTGTGCGAGCGCTTGCGCCGAAGCTGGACTGAACGTGCCTGTGCATATCACAACAGAAAACATGGATCTGTCTGGTGATGTGTCGGTCACGCTACTGCGCATCCTGGGCGCAACGGAACCCGAGTCCTCCGGAGCGGTCCTTGCTGGGAGCCATCATCAAGAGCTTTCCATGTTCGCCAAGTTTGTAGGCCTGCGGGAAGTAAAAAACGGAATCCTGCGGTTGGTAGTAGTTGCCTCCTCGCAGAATCCCGGCGCGTGTAGTTCAGCTTGGGTGCAAGGGTCCATTCCACCGAACCAAGATCGCCTGTCCCATGGGGCCCGAGTGAAACAGTCCGGCGAGGGAATCTGCTGCCCCTCGGGCGAGCGACCAAACTTCAACACCAGGATGGAGTGTGTCAAAGCCTCGTATTTTGAAGTGGTGCTGTCTCTTGCATCCTGAGCGGGTGCCAGGCTGGCAGCAAGCAGGACACTAACCAGGACAAAGGCGATGCCGAATCTCATGAGTGCACTCCCAATGAAATAGAGATTTACGTCGGTGAAGCGAAGGCGTTTCAAACTCGATGGCCACGGTGCCGGCGATTGCCACAGCCGATTCTCCAAGCCATCGGACTCGACAAGGGATCAGACGGAAAAATCAAATTGCCTTTTCCGGGCGACCTTTCCTGTGAAAATCGGCACTACTAATAGACCAACTTGCTCTTTACGCGTCGGATCCCGCACAGCGCGCGATGCTGGCACGTTCATCCAGAAAACGATCCACTTCGTCGATAGTTGGCATGGACGGCTGTGCGCCGCGCCTTGTCACGGAGATCGCGGAGACTGCGCAAGCCCACTCGGCACTCCGGATCGGATCCTTTCCACTCATAAGCGCAGCCGCGAATGCGCCATTGAAGGCATCGCCTGCTGCTGTAGTGTCGACGGCATTCACGTGGTACGCGGGCTGGAATTGTCGGGTACCGTTCGAAAGTGCAAGGTAGCAGCCGCGTCCACCGAGTTTCAGGATGATATTGTGTGCTCCGCGACCCAGCAGAGTATTAGCAGCTTCTTCCAACTGATCGCCCGACAAATCGCTTACCGAGCATCCGAGAAGGGCAGCAGCCTCTGTCTCGTTCGGGGTCAGCCAGCCAACACGCCGCAAGAGGGAGGCGAACAGCGGACGCGCGGGAGCGGGGTCGAGCATGAGCGGGATTTTCTCGCGCTCGGCAAGGGCAGAGAGATATTCCACGGTTTCGAAGGGAATTTCGAGTTGCGCAAGGAGGATACCGGCTTGCTGCAATATGTCGAGATTGGCGTCGAGGTCGGCGGGTTCGAGGCGCGCATTTGCCCCGGCGACCACGATGATGGCGTTTTCGCCATCGACATCCGTTGCGATGAGGGCAACCCCGGAGGACACAGGCACCGACCGAATCCCGCGCGTGTCGACGCCGGCCCCTTCAAGAGTTTCTCGAAGGTGCATCCCAAACGCATCGGTGCCCACTTTTCCGATCATGCTGACCGGGCTACCCAGCCGAGCGGCTGCGACGGCCTGGTTGGCACCCTTTCCCCCTGGAAAGGTCTGAAAGCCATGGCCGGCCACGGTTTCTCCGGCGCGTGGGATACGCTCTGCGCTTGCAACCAGGTCGAGATTGATGCTGCCGACAACTACGATTCGCTTTGCCATTGGTAAACAGGTCCGACTTCTGGCTCCTGATGATTAGCCGTTCGGAGCAGGATGCCTTGAAGGACTGAAGGGCAAGCTCGCTAGATTTGAGCCGTCTTGATTCAGGCTCGATGATTTTTCTTCTTTTTGGGAACTTACGGCGCAAGCGACCGTGGGCCGTCGCTTGCGCCACCCCCTCAATCACTAGAAGACGAACTTCATGGCGATTTGCATGTGGCGACCGGGACGTGCCGCGCTCACGTAGCCGAATTGGCTTGCGGGGTTCGAACCGCGGTCGTCCAGCACCTGGTTGGGAGCGAACCCGGGAGTGCCAATGCTCGCCCACTGCGTGTGATTGAAAACGTTGAAGGACTCGGCGCGGACTTGAATTTCGCGTCCCTCGCCCAGGAACCGGAAGGCCTTGCCCAGAGAGAGATCAAAGTTATTGATTCCCGGGCCCGTCAAGTTGTTCCGCCGCTCGTTGCCGCGGTGGATCGCTATGCCGTTGGCATCGGCCGGCGGATTGACGTAGCAATTCGTATTGAAATAGTGGGTGTAGGAGCGGCTGCCCACCAGAGAGGTTGCCGTTGCAAACCCGGTCCGGAACGTCGCCCATATAGTCGTAGGAAGTGGTGTCTCCGTTGAGCACGGTGACCGGTGCTCCTGATTCGAAGGTGGTGATGGTATTGAGTTGCCATCCGCCGATGGCCTCGCGCAGGAAGCGATTGGTCATGTTGCTCCCGGCAGCTCGTAAACGATGGCGGCGACGAAGCGGTTGGTGTGGTTGGCGTCCGACGGTCCATACGACCACTCCGGATGCCACTGTCCGCCGATGGTCTGCACGCCGCTCTCGCCGCTCTCTCCGAAGAACGTGTCCATCTGCTTCGACCAGGTGTAGTTGAGCATGCTGGTCAGGTCGTGCCAGTTCTGCGTCTTCAGTTGCGCGTTCAGAGCGTGGTAATTGTTGCTGCGGTTGTGATGGACGGCGTTGATGGCTTCCCAGCGATCTGGCGCAATCGCCGTGAGCGGGCGGGCGTTGTAGAAGTCGTCGCTTGTCATATACACGCCCTGCGCGGGAAGGTTCAGGTCGTATTGCGTCGTGAGTTTCGTGCCCTCCGGAACCGACATAGCCCAGCGTGGCCACCGTGGACTTGCCTAATTCACGCTGAATATCCAGGCTCCAGCGCTGAATGTAGGGAGTGATCGCGCTGTTTTTGTCAATGGTCTGTGGAGACTGCCTCGTGTAGAGTTCTCCACCCTTGTCGCCCAACGGGATGGGCCATGTGCCCTTCTCGATGGAGACCGCGGCGGGAAACGCGTCGCTGAGTTTGTAAAAGACGTCTGGTTGGGATCAGCCGCATGCGTGGCCGAGTCGAACGTGATGCCACCGTAGCCGGGCGAGTTCCAGAACATCTGGTCGAGAAATTTGAAACGCCCGGTCTCGTAGAAGATTCCATAGCCGCCACGCATCACGGTCTTGTCGGTCAGTCGATAAGCCAGCCCAAAGCGCGGTGCAAAGTTGTTCTTGTCGGCCGGATAGGGTGGATTGTGAGTTCCCGGCGTCAACCCAGGCATCACCAGGCGGTAGCCGGGATAGCTCATATCCAGTACGCCCCAGTAGTTGTCCACGCTGAAAGCAGGAACGCCGACATCGTAGCGCAGTCCGAGGTTCATGGTCAGCCGAGGCGTGACGTTCCAGGAGTCATTGAAGTATGCGGAGTATTCCGGCATGCGGAACCACAGGCTGCCATCTCCGCCGGTAAGCGGAGTGCGTTGGTTCATGGAGGCGACTGCACCCGTTTCGAATTCGGCCAGCGTATTCCAGCCCGATCCGTCATTGCTAAAAGGTCCATGGCCGGTGTAGTTGTACGGAGTTCCATCATTGCCGCCAATCAGCAGTGATCGGATGACATCGTTGTCGCGTTCATCACGGCGCTGCCAATAGAAGCCGGCCTTCAGCGTGTGGCGCCGTATAGTTTTTGTAACATTGTCGGAGAGTTGATAGATGGGCACCGCCTGGTACCAATATTCCGTCGCCCCGACGCCCAAGCCTACGGTATTCGTATTCGCGCCGTTGAACAGCGAGTCGCCATTGCTGAAGTCGACGGAGAAGGTGGCGTCATTCTTGATACCCAGAAGCGACAGGTCATAGGGCGTGAAACCCGCGCCTCCCGTAGACGTGTTCTGGAAGAGATCAGGCAGCCAAGTGGTCTCCATGAACTTGTTAATCTGAGCCGATTGGTTGCTCGCATTCTTCGCGCGCGTCACGCTGAAGTTGAACTCGTTAGTGAGCGTGGCCCCAAACGTATGTACCCAGTGCACCTGGTAGGTGTTCGTCGTGTGCACAGGTCCGTTGCCCAGTGCAAGCTCGGGGATGAGCCCACCTTCGAGAAGCCGGCTGCCATAATCGTGCGAGTAGCGGAAGTAAAGGCTATCGCGGCTCGTTAACGTGTAGTCAGCGCGCACGGAGTAGTTGTTATTGTCGATCCCGGAAGTGTTCGTGCCCGACCAGTTGTAGAAAGAGGTACTGATTGGGGAAGTGAAGTTGGGCTCGGGGAAGTGTGAAAGGTAAGCCAGCGCGATCGGATCCGGATTGGTGATGACGTTGTTAGCGAAGGGCGTGCGTGTATTTGTGGAAGTGCTGAATGTGCTGGGATCGTATATCAGGTACCGACAATTTCCGGGCGAAGTGTCTGTCCCGTCGCACTGTGCCGGATTACCCACCGGGAAGCGTGTGAGCCATTCGCTGAAATCGCCAGTCCGCTCGGCGTCGGTGGGCACATAGCCGAGGACTTGCCTTTCGCCCCGATTGCGAATCCACTCTGCTGAAACGAAAAAGAAGAGCTTGTTACGTCCGTTGAACAGCTTGGGAATGTAAACCGGGCCGCCCACCGTGAAGCCGTACTGGTTCTGGTGGAACGCGGAGCGCGGTACTCCCGTCGAGACGGAATACGGATCGTTGGCGTTCAATCCGGAATTCTGGAAGAAGTCGTACACCGTGCCATGCAGGGCATTGGTGCCCGACTTCGTGGTCAGACTGATCTGGCCTACATCACGGCCGTATTCTGCCGAGTAGTTGATCACCTCGGCCTTCACTTCCTGAATCGCGTCCATGTTGACGTTAGTCACGGGACCTTCGACCCAGTTGTCGTTGTTATTCAGACCGTCGATATAGTAGCCAACCCCGTATTCGGTGCCGCCTACGTTAAGCTGTTGCGCTCCGGTATTGGTCGCGGACGCCAGACCCCATGCGATGCGACTGTTGTCCCCGGTGCCGCTGTTGAAGCCGGGAACGATCTGCGCGTAGTTCAGAAAGTTACGGCCTTCAATCGGCAGTTCGCGAACAGATTTATTTCCGATCACCTCGGAAACATTAGCGTCGTCGGTCTTGACGTTGGCCGCAGCGCTGGTTACGTCCACGGTCTCGGCAACCTTGCCCACGCTCATGGTTACGTTGATCCGGCGTGTCGTCCCGTTTTCGAGCGCGATGGACGTGGTCAGGGCGTCCGCGAATCCCTGGCGCTGCACTGTGATCTGGTAGTGGCCGGCCAAGAGGTTCGGGAACTGGTAGTCGCCGGAATCATCGGTGACCATGCGTTTCGTAACGCCGGTGTCAGTGTTGGTCAGAGTCACACTGGCGCCCACGACCACCGCCTTTTGCGGATCGGTGACCGTGCCGACGATGGTGCTGGTGATGACGACTTGGGCCAGCAACCCGGTGGCCACGAGAACAACGAGGAATGCCGCGAATGCCATGCAGTTCTTGCGCATACGATCCTCCCGGCACAAACGCGGTGCCAGAACGCGGGACGAGCTTGTCGTTTCGGGAGCGAGTAGCCCCGGAGCCTTAATAATTTGAAACGTTTCAAACGCCGAACCGGGAAAATTTAGTCCCTCCCCGCAGGCCTTGTCAAGAATATTTCCTTCCGCTGCAAGCTCGATTGAGTGAGAAGTAAAGCGGTTCCCAGGATTGGAACTAACGGAGACCCATACTGCTAGTGTACGGATGCTTGCGATCGGCCACTGCCGTACCGATAGGCGGCGGCGCAGCCGAATGGCGGACCTTCAACTCGGTGTCCAGAACGATTTTCTTGGGCCGTTGTTTCGGGCCGTCAATTCGCTCCAGCAACAGCCGCGCAGCGGTCGCGCCCAACTGGTAGCCGGGTTGATGCACGGTCGTCAGAGCCGGAGCAGTGAATTCGGCGAAGTCCAGGTTGTCAAATCCCACGATCGAAAGATCGTCGGGACATGCCAATCCCAACTCCCGTGCAGCCAGGAAAACTCCCAAAGCCATCAAGTCGTTGCACGCAAAAATCGCAGTCGGCCGGGGCAGCATCCGCAAGCAGCCGTATCGCCGCCTGATATCCGCTCTCGCGGTTGAAACGTGCTTCCTGAATGTACTCCGGTTCGATCGGAGAGGCCTTGCCTCGGCTCAAGGCGCGGCGGAATCCCTTCAATCGTTCGACTGCATTGGTCAAATGCATGGGGCCGGTGATCACGGCGAGTTGTCGTGCCCCATGCGCAGCAGGTGCTGGGTGGCGCGTAGGATCCGGCTTCGTTGGCAACCATGACCACATCGCCATTCCAGCCTGCGGGGCGCCGGTCGATGCAGACCACGGGCGGTCCGGACGCTCGCTACCGAGCTGCAGTTGCGCCGTCATATGGCTGTCGGCCGCGGGAATCACAAGCAGCCGGCGGGCCGATACGATCGCAATTCGTTCAGATAGAAGATCTCTTTATGCGGGTCGTTGTCGGTGTTGCACAGAACCAGCCGGAAGGAGCGCTTGTAGGCCACATCCTCGACCCCACGAACCACTGCCGGGAAAAACGGGTTGGTGACATCGGGGATGATCATCCCACCATGTTGGTCTGATTGCGGCGAAGCCCGCGCGCCAACTGGCTGGGCTGATAACCCAGGCTGCGAATCGCGTCCACCACGCGTAGGCGCAGCTTCTCCCGCACCTTGGCTGTGCCGTTGATGACATGCGACACGGTGCCAATGGATACTTCTGCCCGATCGGCGATTTGCCGCATTGTTACCGGCACGACTCATGCGAAGCTCGCGAGACTCAGCGTAGCAGGTTTGCGCAGCCGCGATTGTCATCGGGCCCAGTGCTGCGACCGACCAGTCAGTTCCCACCAAAGACGGGACTTATTCCGCATCCTGCGCACAGCGGAAACCCAGTCCGCCGGAACGATCCATGCTCGGAGACGTCATCAGCAGTTTCCCATGCTCGTTCAGTTTGTAAGCCTGCGGGAAATACCAGATGGATCCCTGCGGCTGGTAGTAGCTGCCGCCGCGCAGAATCCCGCCGCGCGTGTGGTCATCCTGAAATTCTTCGGTCCACTGCCAGACGTTGCCCACCAGATCCATCACGCCGAACGGGCTGGCGCCCTGGGGATGCGCATCGACCGCGTCCGGGCCGCGCATGGTGCGGCTCTTGTCGGGAGTCGGGAACGGCGTCGGCTTTCCAGTCATTGCCCCAGGGATACGTGCGGCCATCGGTGCCCTGCGCCGCATATTGCCATTCCCATTCGTGCGGCAAGCGCTTCCCCGCCCACGCCGCATAGGCGCGCGCATCTTCCAGCGACACCCACGTCACCGGCTTGTTATCCCAGCCCGTCGGGAAAGGTGCCGTTCTTCCAGTCGCGCAGGAAATTCAAATCGTCTTGCGGGTGATAGTGCGTCGCATCGAGGAACTTCTTGAACTGCGCATTGGTCACCGGATACTTGTCGATCCAGAATGACTTGATGTGCATGGGATGATCGTGAAAACGTCGCGGCGAATCTTCCCACGGATACTGCACGTCGACCCCGATGTCGTTGAAGCCTTCAATCTCGATGCCTTCGACGCGGAAATCGAAAGTCGCTTTCGGGGATCTTCACCATGTCTGACGGGCGAATCACTGGGCGGCTTCGTCGCCGCGATGGGCACGATCTGTCTGCGGCAGGACCTTCCACTCGTGCGAGTAGCTGGCGAGCGGCTTGGCGGTCAGATCTTTCATCTTCGACATGAGAGTCTGGATGCCGGCATCGGGTGCGGTCGGAGTCGCGAGCAGTGCGCCGTAGCCATGCGCCTCGATCTGCAAACGAGAGCAGCACTTGGCCATGCCTGCGCGGGTTCGCGGCTTTAGTTCCGCGCCGTGATAGAGATCGAAATAACGCATGCCACTTTCGACGGGCAGTTCGATCTGCGGACCGGCCACGTCGTATTCATTGCGGTTCACGATGGTCCAGACGGTCTGTTGTCCGCGCGGCCAGCGGCTGGCGAAGACGCCATAGCGCAACATCGGCGAGAGCGGCTCCCAGTCGTTACTGATGAGAAACGGGGCGACCGCTCGCTCCATGGTCGCGACGCGGCGCGTGGCTTCCGCGTCGCGCGGCGTGATTCCGTTCCAGATGCCCCAGATGCTTTCCCAACTCTCCCAGCCGACGCCGTTGAAGAAGGCGAACTGCAGGTTGTCGGTCTTGTCGCGTTTCCAGCGGTCGGAAATGTTCACCATATGCCGCGTTTCGAGCCATTTGTACTTGTCGACCATGGGCACGAACGGATAGGTGTATTGTCCCCACGTCATGACGATTCCAGGCCAGAGCTTCGTCAGACGGCCCACCTTCCGGTTCAAACACCAGCGGATGGCCGACCTTGTCGGCCGCCAGGGAGAAAGCCAGCGGCACGCCATCCTGCGTGTCGCCGTTGATTCCGTCTGCGCCGACTTCCTCCATCAGTCTGGCGATCGCCTCCGGCCACGGCATGCCAGGATCGCGCGTGCCCTGATCCCACATCATCATCGGAAACAGCACGCGCACGCCGCGGCGATGGAAGTCCGCAATCATCTGCCGCACGCCGGCGACGCCTCCCGGCATGCAGCGGATCAGGTCGTGCTGGTTGCGGTTGTCGATGCCCATGTTCGGATAGGTCGGCCAGATCAGCACGGCGTCGATGCCGCCGTAGCGCTTTTCCAGATCATCGAGATAGCGATCGACCGTGTATTTGCCGTGCCACCGGATCGTAGAAATACCGGTCCTGCACCATCATCTGCGGCTGGAAGAAACTGGACTGCGTCCACTTGAGTGCCGGCAGGTCGTAACGCGAGCCGTCATAGCCGATGCGAATCCGGCGCTCGTCGCGCCAGTGGCGGATGTCGGCGAGCCATGCTTCATGATCATGCTGCGTGCAGGGTTTGGAGCCGCCTTCCCACGCGCCTTTCATGGTGAGACAAGCCGGGGGACGGGATTTGTTGCCGATCGGGACGATAGTGCGAATCCTGGGCAAACATCGGGCAAGCAAGACTGATCACGACGAGGACAGCAAGACGGGCGAAGGCAGATTTCATGAAGGCGCTCCTATTGAGAAACCGGAATGCGGCTTGCAATATAAAACGTTTCAAATTCTCTGTCTATGACGGAGACAAATTTCCTCTCGCCGCCTTCAATTCGAAGATTTGAATACGATTGCGGTAGTCGACGATTGTTCTTATGCAGGTGCAGGTATCGAGCGCCGAACTTAATTCTGCGATTCCTTGAAGGTAACGACTCGATCGACGTCCACATCGCGCAAGGTCTGCTTGATCCCGCTAGGCCATTGAATTTCCAGTTGCTTTATCTTCTGATTGGATCCCAGGCCGAAATGCACTCGGCTGTCGCTGGAAGATGCATAACCGACGGCCGTCGTAACCTCATTCCACTGGGAACTGCCATCGGCGGCGACCAGGTGAATCTGCGCTCCGATCGCCATGCGATTGCTCTTCGTCCCAACCAGGTTGAGCAAAATCCAATGCTGCCCGCCGATGGAGGCATTGTGAAAAAGCTTCACCGCCCCGCCCAATACGGAAACTACGGCGTCGATCCGGCCATCATTATCCAGATCGCCAAATGCAGCGCCGCGATGGGCCGCTTCTTTCTGGAAATCAGGCCCAGCCATGGCGCTGACATCGACAAACTTTCCCGATCCCAGATTTCGAAAGATGGAGTTGGGCTCCGGATACCGTCGTTCCGCGACCAATGCGGAAATGTTATCGAGTACATTCGATCGCGCGACGAACAGATCCTTCCAGCCATCATTGTCGAAATCGAACACGCCGTTCCCCCACCCCGACATCTGCGATGTGGACCTTCCAATCCCGCTGCTCACCGTCAAGTCTGTGAACTCTCCGTGCGCGTGATTCGCATAGAGTGGAAATGTTTCGAACTCCACAGACGTGTGCCAAATATCCGGCAGCCCGTCGTTGTTCACGTCGCGGAAATCCGCACCCATGCCAGACAGGGCCGCTCCACTTGCCCCGTAAGCCACTCCGGCGGCCTCGCCCACTTCTTCGAACCGCTTGCCGCCCAGATTGTGGAACAGAAAATTCCTCGTCGTGTCGTTCGCGACGAAGGCATCCATGTACCCATCGCCGTCGTAATCCGCAAACGTTATGCTCATACCCTTGCCGGACAGCTGTGAAATGCCAGCCCCCTCGGAAACATCTTTGAATGTTCCGTCGCCGTTGTTGCGATAGAGAGTATTGTGTGTGGGCCGGTAATAGTTCGGATGGCAGTAACCGCGAGCGCCACCGCCCACAGTGCAGTACGGATCTTTATTCACTTCCCAACGGCAGTAGTTCACAACGAATAGATCCAGCAATCCATCATTGTTGTAGTCAAACCAGCCCGCGCCCGACGACCACATCTTCTTGCCATCCAGGAGGGCACCCGCAACGCCAGCTTTCTTCGTGACGTCGGTAAAAGTCCCGTCGCCGTTGTTGTGGAAGAGTTGATTCGCTGTTACGTTTGCGACAAACAGATCGGGCCAGCCATCATTATCAAAGTCGCCGACCGCTACACCCATTCCGTATCCGGCGCCTGCGACTCCCGCTTTCTCCGTGACATCGGTGAAAGTCCCGTCCCCATTGTTGTGGAACAGGCGGTTCCAATACACGGGAGAATCCTTGGTGAGCGACGGGATGGCAGCACCGTTCACCAGGTAGATATCGAGATAGCCGTCGCGGTCGTAGTCAAGAAGTGCCACGCCGGCCACCATCGTCTCGATTTGATTCTTGTTTGCGGTCGGGGAGTTTGCGGTGACAAACTTTAGGCCGGACTTCTGCGCGATTTCTTCGAACCGAATTTCTGCCTTTTCTGGTGACGCCCACGATGCCGCCAGGAGAACGGTGATCGTCAGAATTGAGATCGGCCCACGCATAGCGTTGCTTCTGGCGGAAGCTTACCACCGGTACCAAACGGGGGGTGGTAGCATGCTGGCGAATGAGAGTGTGGCTGCTGATCGTTTTAATCTCGACATTCGCCCTGGCGCAAGCGACTCAGGATGTCTCTTCGGTGATTGCACGCGGGCAAAAACTTGTCGCGAATGGACAATTCGCGCCTGCGCAACATCTCTACGAGGCCACACTGCGAGATGTTCCGGGTAACGCCGATCTCCTTTTCGAACTTGGCATGCTCGACCTCCGACAGCATGCTTTGCAGAAAGCCGTCGACAGTTTCCAGCAAAGCCTGCACGCCGCTCCCGGGCGCACAAAGACTTTGTTCTATCTCGCCGAAGCTTATTTCCTTCAATCCGAGTTCGACCAGGCTCGCGAGACGATTGCGCGGGCCGCGGCCATCGCACCCAACGACGCCCAGATTCTTCAGAAATACGGGGAGTACCTCGACGCAAAGGTCGAAACGCGACGCGAGGGGTTGCGGCAGTTGCAGAAAGCGCAGCGCCTGAATCCCAATCTGGACCGTATCGATTTCGACCTCGGCAAGACACAGTTTGATCTCACCGACTTCGCCGCCGCCGCCACCAACTTCGAGACCGCCCTCAAGCAGAATCCCAACGATAGTCAGGCGGCATTCTTTCTCGCCGAAGCCAGCGCCAAACTCGAGGATTGGCAAAAAGCACGCCACTTCTACGAATACGCCATCGCACACGGCGATTCGGGGGGTGCAGCATACTACGGATTGGGCCGTTCTAACGCTGAATTGGGAGACTTCGCGGGCGCTATCGATCCGCTGCGACACGCACTCTCGGTGCAGCCCTCCCTGATTCAATCGCACTTCCAACTTGCCCGGGCCTACCAGCAACTCGGACGCGGCCAAGACGCACAGCACGAAGCGAAGCTCTTCGCTGCCATGGACGGCCGCATTGATACATCCAAAGAATTGCAAGGACCCGAAGAAGCGAAGGCCTGGCGGGACGTGAAGCCCCTTCTCGAGAAGCACGAAGAGCAAAAGGCGCTCGATTATCTGGCCGCACTGCCGAGCGCCTCGAATCGCGGCTACGCTTATTACCTGCTCGGTGCCATGTATTTCAGCGTGGGCCAGGGCGAGAGTGCGCGAAGAGTGTTGGTCAAGGCGGCGACCCTCGCTCCGCCGGATGCGCGCGTGCCGGCTTTCCTGGGCATGGTGCAGATGTCCTTCGGCGATCTCAAAGTTGCCGAAGACTCATTTCAGTCTGCGCTGCGACTCGAGTCCGATCAGCCTCTGGCTCTGATCGGAATGGGCGGCCTTCGCTATCAGCAGCAACAATGGAAGGAGGCGATCCTTTACCTGGAAAAATCGCGTACTGCTGATCCGAACACCCTTCTCCTTTTGTGCGATGCCTACTTCCGTACGAACAACAAGGACGAGGCACTGCTCACCGCTGAAGTAGTCCGCGCCTTCGCCTCCGATCGCCCCGAAGTGATGAATAACCTAAACGACCTGATCCAGCGCCACGAACGTTCGCCGTAGCAGGCTAATTAGCAGCGCATCACGGCGTGCCCCTTGCGTGCGCTGGTACACTTCCTCGCCATGAAAAGTCAGGAACTCCTGCGGGTACTTCTCTTTGCCGTCATCATCGTCACCGCCACCACCCTCTTCGCTCGCAAGCACGAGACTGGGTTTCTTGACCGCACCGTTACGGTGAGTGGAGAGGTGTACCGCTATCAGGTCTACGTCCCGCAAGAGCTCGATTCAAAAAAGAAATGGCCCGTGATTCTGTTTCTCCACGGCGTAGGCGAGCGTGGGAACGACGGTGTGTTGCCTACCGACGTGGGCATTGCACACGCTATCCGCTTGAACGCATCGCGATTTCCGTTCATCGTTGTCATACCGCAGTGCCGTACCGACAAACGTTGGATCCATGCCGAAATGCAGGCGCAGGCGCTCGCCGCTCTTGATCAGTCCATCAAGGAATTTCACGGTGACCGCGATCATCTCTATCTCACCGGGCTGTCGATGGGCGGATACGGAACGTGGAATATGACGGCAACCCACCCAGGAAAATTCGCAGCGTACGTTCCGATCTGCGGCGGAATCTTTGGTCCGGCCAAAGCGCCCGACGCGCGCGTCAGTTTGGCCGCTGATCCCAACGTTTCCGATCCTTACGCCGAGACTGCGAAACGCATCGGTTCGACTCCGATCTGGATTTTCCACGGCGGCGCCGACGAGACGGTTCCCGTCGAAGAGTCGCGCAAGATGGCCCAGGCTCTGCAGGCAGCGAAAGCCAATGTGCGCTACACGGAGTATCCCAGCGTAGGACACAATTCCTGGGACAAGGCATACGCTGAGCCTGAACTCGTGCCCTGGTTGTTATCGCAAAAACTCTCGCACTGAGAAAAAACGCTTTGAGAACTGAAGAGCGGATCGCGAGCTTGTCGATCGCTTGGCTCTCAGATTGAAAGGTTTCAAAATCTGCTACAATCCCCGCGTTCCGGCGGCACACGTCGCCGGTTTGCTCCTTCCCCGAGGTTGAACGATGAAGTTGCGCAAGCAACGCCTTTTTTGCCTTGTCGGCATATTGCTTTGCAATCTGATATTCATAACCTCAATTACCGCCCAGACCACGCGCTACGTGTCCGAAGGAGATCAGCTTCCCGGCCCCGACTGTCTCGCTCCCGTGAAGCCCGTCCAGGGACAGCCAAAGACCTGCACACCCGACGACTACAAAATCTGGCTCGACGACATCTCGCACTGGCGCTCAGAAATGCGCATCCGCGCCGGCTTTTCCGCTGAAGAATACGGGCGCAAGGAACTTACCTGGACGCAGTCGAGCTTCATCCAGCCGCAAATGATGGTCGAGGACCGCTACTTCTACGATCCCGAAGCCGGCAAGTACACGGTCGATCGCTACCTCGATGATCTTGAGAAACGTTACGGCGGCATCGACTCAGTCCTGATCTGGCCCGTGTATCCCAACATCGGCATCGATGCGCGCAACCAGTACGACATGCCGCGAGCTATGCCTGGAGGGGTGCCGGGCGTGAAGCAGATGGTCGCCGACTTTCATCGGCGCGGCGTTCGCGTCCTGTTTCCCGTGATGCCGTGGGACCAGGGCACCCACGACTCGGGACTCTCCAATGCGGATGCCACGGCGAGATTGCTCGCGGAGGTTGGAGCCGATGGCGTCAATGGCGACACCCTTCGCGGGTTGCCGCTCGCTTTTAAAACGGCGGCCGACGCCGCAGGACATCCGCTCGCCCTCGAGCCTGAACACGCCATGCCCATGCCCTACGAAGACCTCTCTTGGAACACGATGACGTGGGGGTATTGGCAATATCCCGTGGCACCCATGGTGAGCGCGCTGAAGTGGCTCGAGCCGCGGCATATGGTCAACGTGTGCGATCGCTGGAATCACAGCAAGGTTGATAACCTGCAATACGCTTTCTTCAATGGAGTCGGCTACGAAAGTTGGGAAAACATCTGGGGCATCTGGAATGGAATCGTCCCGCGCGATGGCGAAGCACTCCGCCGCGTGGCTAAGATCGAAAGGGCCTTTGCCAGTTTCCTGGTGAGTCCTGACTGGCAACCGTACTCGCCCACGGAGCAGTACGGCGTCTATGCCAGCCGCTGGCCATTGCAGAACAGAACCCTCTGGACCATCATCAGCCGCAATCAAACTGACATCGACGGTACGCAGATTCCAGTTGCCGCGCAGTCTGGAATCCGCTATTACGACCTCTGGCATGGAGTCGAGCTTGCTCCCGAAACGCGCAGTGATCGCGCTTTCCTGTCGTTTCCAATCGAAGCCCACGGCTTCGGCGCGATCCTGGCTACGCCCGACGCGCCCGACGCAGAACTGCAGACTCTGCTCTCAGAGATGAAGGCGCTCTCTGCTCGGACGCTCAGCAGCTATTCCAGCGAATGGAAGTTCGTTCCGCAAACGCTGGTGTCCATCGCGAAGACGACTCCGCCATCTCAAACTCCTGCAGGCATGGTCAAGATTCCAGCCGGAGATTTCGCTTTCAAAGTGAACGGCATAGAGATCGAAGGCTTCAACGATATCGGCGTCGACGTGCAGTATCCGTGGGAAAATTCCCCACGCCGCCACCACCAGCACACGATACACATCGACTCTTACTGGATCGACAGGTATCCGGTTACGAATGCCGAGTTCAAGAAATTCCTCGACGCTACCCACTACCACCCGAAAGACGATTTGAATTTCCTCCACGACTGGAAGGATGGCTCCTATCCTGCCGGCTGGGACAAGAAACCCGTGACCTGGGTGTCGCTCGAGGACGCTCGGGCTTACGCGCTGTGGGCCGGAAAGCGCTTGCCCCACGAGTGGGAATGGCAATACGCGGCGGAAGGAACCGCGGAGCGTCTGTATCCCTGGGGTGACACTTGGGATGAAACTGCCGTCCCCACTCCCGACAAAAGCCGCAATCCCCGCGGACCCGATGCCGTGGGTGCGCATTCCCATGGTGCGAGTCCGTTCGGAGTGGAGGATCTGGTAGGCAACGTCTGGCAGTGGACCGATGAATTCACCGACGAGCATACGCGCGCTGGAATTCTGCGCGGCGGAAGTTATTATCAGCCGCAAGGCTCGGTCTGGTATTTCCCGCAAGCCTACCGCCTCGATCAGCACGGAAAACTTCTCTTGATGGGGCCCAGCAAAGATCGCGCGGGCACGCTGGGCTTTCGCTGCGTGAAGGACGCTTCGTAGCGCCACCGTCTCGCTGGCTGTCGTGCGGGCATCTTGCCCGCACCCAGTTTCATCATGTCCTCCTCTACCGAATCGCGCAGCGCCGTCGAAGTGGATGTTCCCGGCTGGCAGTTCGCGGTGACGGCCGCCATCCTCGGTTGGGTTCTCGATGCTTTCGATTTCTTCGTCGTGATCTTCCTCGTCGACACTCTGGCTAGTCACTTTGGCGTCGAAAAGAAAACCATCGTCTGGACCATCTCTATCGCGCTCGCCATGCGTCCGGTGGGCGCGCTCCTCTTTGGTGCGTTGGCCGATCGCTTCGGCCGCCGCCTCCCGCTGGCTGTCTGTGTTCTCTATTTCTCTTCGATCACATTACTGAGTGCCTTCGCCCCAAACTACGCAGCTTTCACCGTGCTTCGAGCTCTATATGGAGTTGGCATGGGAGGTTACTGGGGCACGGGAGCGTCGCTTGCGATGGAGAGTTCGCCCCTGCGGCTGCGCGGCCTGCTCTCGGGACTCATGCAAGCCGGATACCCGATGGGATACCTGTTCGCCGCGCTGTCCGTGAAGACCGTGCTGCCGTACTACGGATGGCGCTCCATGTTCGGCATAGGCCTCCCACTCGCGTTGCTCACTAGTGTCCTTGCCCTGAAAGCGCCCGAGCCATCGGTGTGGCGCGAGAATCGAGAGAACTCGATTGCAGGAATCTTCCGCATCCTGTGGGGACATCGGCGCAGTTTCTCGTACCTTCTGCTCGTAATGACGGTCATGTCGTGTCTTTCGCACGGAACGCAAGACCTTTATCCCGACTTTCTCAAATCGCTTCACGGCTTCTCGCGCGACACTGTGTCCAATATCGCCATGCTGTACAACGTGTGTGCCATTGCGGGCGCCCTGATCTTTGGACAAGTCTCGGAACGCGTTGGCCGCCGTCACGGCATCATGTTGGCACTCTGCGTTTCGCTTGCCTCGATGCGCTTCTGGGCCTTCGGCACTACATTCAACGTGTTGCTCACCGGATCATGCCTAATGCAAGCGGGGGTGCAAGGTGCGTTCGGAGTGATTCCCGCCCATCTCAATGAGCTTTCGCCCGACGCCGCGCGCAGCCTGTTTCCGGGCTTCGTGTACCAGTTGGGAGTATTGATCGCATCCCCGGCAGTTTCGCTCGAATACGCACTGCGCGACCGAGTTGGCTATCCTTGGGCTCTAACCCTGTTTGAAGGCGTGGTGATTTTGATCCTGTTGCTGATTTTTCAACTAGGACCAGAACGTCAAGGACGCAGCTTCCACGTTCAACAGAGCGGTCATCCATGAAAAACAAAATGTGCTTCGTTCATCGTGCTGCCGTCTTGTTAGCAGCGCTTTCGCTGTCTTGTCTTTCCGCTGGCCAGGATGCTCGCGCGAAATCCTCGCGTACAAAGTCCGACGTACCTCTCAGCAGGTCGCTGGTCTTGTCGCATGCGGAATATCTCGATCGAGTTCAGGCGATCTGGACCGCGCAAATGATCGCCCAAGCCACCGGTGTCCGGTTCGAGCATCAGGTGGCTTCCGTCTTGAAGCAAACTCCGCCAAGCGCACTTCACGGACATGCTGCAGTGGATGACGACTACTACTACGAGATGGTCGCGATCCGCGCGTTCGAAAAATACGGCATCGGGTTGACGGTGGAGGAACTCGGGCAGCAGTGGCTCGAGAACAACGCCGGATCGTGGGGGTCAAGCGAGCAGGCCTTGCTTCTGTTAGAGCGGGGAATCAAACCGCCCGACACCGGCCATCCCCGTTACAACAAGCTCTGGTGGACCATCGGCCCACAATTTAGCAGCGACGTGTACGGCGCGTTAACGCCGGGCATGCCCAACCTGGCCGCATCCCTCGCACGTAATCTGGGACACATCAACGGCTATGCGGAGGGCACGGATGGAGCAGTTTTCGTCGCCGGCATGATCAGCATTGCATTCGGTGAAAAAGATACGCACGCCATCGTGCGTAAAGCCGAGTCGTTGATACATCCTGACTCTCCCTATCGCAAATGTCTCGACTTGGTCATTTCGATGGCGGATGTCGGGCGCTCTCCGCAAGAGATCTTCCGAGCAGTCGATGAACGTTGGGGAATCGAATATCCCGCGACCAATAATGCCGTGGTCAATGGCGGCATTGTGGCGGCCAGTGTCTGGTTCGGTGATGGCGATTATCAAAAGACGTTACAACTTGCGGTGCATGCTGCCGACTTTGCCGACACGGACTGCAACGCTGCCAACTCCGCCGCGGTCGTCGCTGCCATGCACGGGATGAATGCCCTACCTGCCGAACAGGTCGCCGATCTTCACGATCGCATCGTCGGCTCCGAGATGGGTCCGCTGAAGCTGACTCCGCCGGTCGACGAAAGCATCATCGACCTTGCGAAACGCACGGCAAAGATCGGAACCGCCATTGTTTCTTCTCATGGCGCGCGGGACGACGGCAACAACTTGACCATCGCTCTCGAACATCCAGTGACGCAGCCAGCCGAACTCTTCCGACTCGCCGACTTGATGCAGTACTGGAACAAGGACTGGACGTTAGCAGGCGCTGGCTTTGGTGGCGCCGGCGGCGGAATGCGCGGCATTCGCGGCATCACTTACCTCGATGGCGATGTTCTCGCCACCTACCCGCGAGATGAGGTCCGTGGCGTAGTTTTGAGGAATGTGGTCGTACTGGGAACTTCTCCGGCACTTCACTTCAAAGTGGGGGTCGATGTGGGCCGGGCGTGGCAATTGCAGGTGTACGTAAATGACAAGAAAGTCCTCGACAGGCTAGTCGATGGATTGTACGAATCTGTTTCATCGGAAGGGCGTCAATGGGAGAATGTGAGCATCGATCTCCCCGAGTATCGGAAGCAAGAGGTCGTTGTTCGTCTATATCAGCGTGTCCTCATTCCTCATCACGAAGCAGGTAATGCGTACTGGCGTGACTTGGTCGTGCAATGAAGAAGGAGCGGCAACAGATTCTGGGCGGACATTCGTGAATTCGATCTCCCGATTCGATGGCGAAAGTTGAACCATGCGATTCTTGTTGGTAGCAGGAGTGCGCCCTAAGGACGTACTCCCACGCTGCTCCTATTTCACCGTCCCGAGAGTTTCGTGGAGTTCCCGAACGTTGCCATCAGTGCCGCTAGATTTCTCAAAGATACTCTGCGTCGGGCAACTCATAACCCAAAGGTCGGTGGTTCAAATCCACCCCCCACAACCAACCTTTTAGTCGGTTGCAAGCCTTCCGGCCATAAGCCCCGTTCACTTTGCGCTCACACTGCCAGCAGTTGCCCAACAGCCTGTCCGTGCGCTGCCCGCTTTTGGTCGCTCACGGCTTGGGCGTACAGGTCGAGAGTAGTGCCTATGTTGGAGTGTCGGAGCAGTTCGCTCTGCACTTTCACATTCTCCCTAATGCAGCAGAACTCATAGCACAGCAGCACACATCTATGACTCAACAACGATTCTTTGCCCTGAGACGTCGAAGTCGATGACTTAAATCGCGTTCCAAATCCAGGCTCTAACGCAGAGATTTGCGTTGAACTTCACTCAGTTACACGATTGTCATGTCCGATTCGAGCGAATCATGGATCTTCAGGAAGTAGTGCTTCGAAAGGAAAGAATCCTGAAGTTAGGAATCGCCCCCGGGCCGGATGAGACCTGGTCTGCTTCCGATTAGGACTGTCCTGCCTGGTTGAAATGAGCCGGTCGTCGAGCATTTATTTCTTACTCGGTCCTCACCCGCTCCAAAGATCGTTTCGCAGGTTGCTGAAAAGACACGAAATTTAAGAACGAAACAGGAAACGGCAGCCCGCGTGCCTCGACAATGTCATCTTCAATTGCAGCAACACTTCAGGGCTCGTATTTCGATCCCTGCTCCTTGCGTCTGCTTCAACAACCAAACAACAAAAGGAGGACCTCGATGGCGATTTTTGACGAGACCTACCGAGTCGTTGCGGTTGAGAGTCAACGCCTGACCATCCAGGGGGTTGCCAGCGGCGAGATCATGACGATCGTCAATGCGGCTCCCGAAACTCCCCTCACGTCAGAAGACTATCCACTTGGGCAACTGGTCGCACTCACCGATCCGGCGTCTGAGTTGCCGAACTAGCCGGCTATAGAAGAAGCTGGTGTCTGGTTGTTCTTTAGCGTGGTATGGGCGATGTGTCAGGGATGGCTTCGGACTCCGCCGGCGTGAGTCGTGACCGGTCGCAATACCCAAAGCCTTTAAGGCACGCCCGATAGTTCCTGGCATTCTCGGCACTCGCCAGTGCACCGGATTCTTTCTCGCTCAGCTTTGCGTATTGGCAGGTCTCACGGCCAGCCTTGCAATCGGAGAGATTGCGATCGTGCTCGGCCGCTTCCACCTCATGCGCTTCCGGCGTGGTCAGGTTAGCGCGATTGCAATCGCTCCAGCCGTTCTTGCAGTTTGTGACATTGCGCTGGTGTTGCGCGAATTCGACATCCTTCGCCTCCGAGGGACTCAGCTTGGAAGGGTCGCACAGCCCCATCCCATCGCGACAGTCGCTTGTATTGCGCTGTTCCCGGGCAGTGCGCACCTCGATGGCTTCAGACCGCGTGAGGGTTGAGGCATCGCAGGACCCTATGCCGTCCTTGCATTCTGAGATGTTGCGAAGGTGGCCGGCAACGGCCGCTGCGCGCGCTTCGGGCAATGTCAGTTGCGATTCGTTGCAGGAATGAACGCCGTTGTTGCAAGCGGAGACATTATTCTCGTGGTCGGCGACTGCGAGTGCTGTACGCTCCGCATCGCTCAACTGGGTCCGATCGCACGGCTGTAAGCCCTCGCGACAATTCGAAATATTCCGCTGGTGGTCGATCCTCACCATTTCGGTTGATTCAGGCGCCGTCAGTTTCGCGCGATCGCATGCCGCCCATGCGTGCTGACAAGCTGAGAAATTGGCAGCCGCATCCTGCCCAGGTACAGGGACTTTATCGCCACGAACGGTCGTGTCCTGCGCCAAGCAAGAAAGTGCGAACGCCAGCAGTACGGCAAAAGTACCAAGAACTCGGTTCATAAATCTCCATATGGGCGACAGTGCACCCGGAAAGTCCCTTGCAATGCCTGATTCGGGCGCAAAAACAAGGCAATTTCCATGCTATACACAGGACCGCGATGGGTCTGGTCAAAAAGGCTCACAATGTGATCCAGGCGCATTTCCGACGAGCTTGTAATATTTCCGAGTCATCTCCCGACAAGATGCATCCAACCAACATCGGCTAAGTTTGGTTCATTCGCAGTTGAAAATCGGTTCCGCCAACCAGCGTCACCCCTTCTCACCGGCAGCGACTCTTCTCAGCAGACAATTCAAAAGAAAAAAGGAAACACCAATGGAAACAGGAACAGTGAAGTGGTTTAACGACGCGAAAGGTTTTGGCTTCATCAGCCGGCAGAGTGGCGAGGATGTCTTCGTTCATTTCTCGGCGATTCAGGCGGGCGGATTCCGCAGCTTGCAGGAAGGCCAACAGGTACAGTTCGATGTCACGAAAGGCCCAAAAGGCTTTCAGGCAGAGAACGTAAAGCCGGTCTAAGTAGCTGACTGCATGGGTGCTCATAGTCGAATAAGACTGAGCACCCTTTTTTGTTCGACGCGCCACCGTGCATTCTTGAACGCCCCATCGGGCCTACCCAAGCTCCAGGTGCAGCTTCGAGTTCCCCTGGCGGATTGTTTTCACGGCTCAATCCCTCGTCGCGATTTCTTTGGCTTGCTTAGTGGTCAATACCTGTCGCAACAATTTTGGGCAATGTTTTGTCAGGCTCCTTTATTCGTTTCACTACTCTTGTGCCCGCCCATGGCTTACCTTTCGCGACATCGTGGGCGGTGCGCTTCGCCGCTAGACAATCCTGCGCGATACCCAGTTTCTGCGCGGTCTGTGAATCAATCCGCCCGGTTGCTGGCAGATTCTCTGTCTTTTGAAATGCGCGAATACTTTCCCGCGTGCGCAAACCCATCACGCCATCGACTTTCCCACGGTAATGCCCTCGATCGAACAGAGCTTGCTGCATGTTCCTGACATCGTCCTGACGTAAGATCGCCAACGCTTCCTCGCTGAGTTCGGGGCCCGCAGCACACGACGGCAGGCTTGCCGCGAACGTCGCGCTCAACATAAGCGCGAAGACAATTCCCGCCCCCAGCTTCTTGCTGGCTACGAACATATCTTCTTCTCCTCTACGGCCGATTAGGAAAATGCCGACGCGATGTCGAGCAACGAAGGCGAGCGTCAGATGTTGCTTGGCGTCGAGTCTGGGCGAATGGAAACAGGCACCGGTACGGAGAACTCGGTGCCCGGGGGGGTATCGCCTCGAGAGAGGATCGGCCGCCTGGTTTGACGGGCAATACTGCTCTCTTGAAGCAGGTTCCAGTCTCGCTCACTTTAGAGCGGAATACTGTGCAGAATGGCTCATTTACCAATTCTTCGGGACAATCTTGAATTGAGCAATTCTGAACAGACCTGCGCCGCTACTGTCGCTTTAATGGATAGACAGTATGGCAACTCAGAGCACATTACTCTGCATACACCGAGATCCCGACCAACTACTGCACCTTGAGGAGAAGGGATATCGTCTGGTCACTGCAACCTGCGGTCAGGAGGGCCTGCGCCTGTTGATGTCGCAGCCAGTCGACGCAGTCGTGATGGAGTACCACTTGGGGTTGTTGGACGGTGCGGTCGTGGCCTCTGAAATCAAGCAGGTAAAGCCCGAAATACCCATTGTGATGGTTTGTGACAATTTGGAACTGCCCGAGGACGCTTGGAAGTCTGTCGACGCCATCGCGATCAGGTCCGATGGGCGGCACTTCCTTGTGGCTACGATACATTTCGTCCTGAGCGTCCAGTGGGAACAGCAGCAGGCAACCCGCTCAGCCGCCGCCGGGAAGCCTTTCAACCGCCTGGGTCTGGGTAGGCCCCGCAGAACAACGACTACGCGCGCCCGTCGCTCCGCACCGGAAAGTGGGGACGCAACTCTACCCCCAAGGGTTTGAAGACGCATTCTTGATGAAATGATTCAGTTCTGAACAAAGCTCCACTTCCCCAATTGCCGAGAAGAGAATGAACCTTTCAAAAATCCGGCAGAGCATCGGGCACCTGAAAACAAAAATCTTAGGATTCGCATCGACTGAGCCGCCATATGGCCCGCAGGAAATGGATGAACTCGCTACCGCGATCACCGAATATGGGCGCATGAGACAGGAGCACAAGGGCTCTCGGTCGGTTGTTCTGGGCGCCGGGGAATTAGCGATGCGGTTACGAGAAACCACCCAGACGATCGTCGAAGCGTTAGAGGTGCTGAGGGATCAGGGCCGCGCTCAAGAAACGGGCACCCACGGACGCTGGAGACTGCTCTCCCCCGTGCCCGGTGAGCAGGCGCTGGACAGAGCATCGGGAGAAGGGGCAAGGCCAGAAGAACTACGTCGTTGAACAAATGCTGGGAAGCGGCTCCGTCTCCTGCTTCCCAGCGGAGTGCATATTTAACTTTCTTGCGAAGTGCGAATCGCCGCCCATTTCTTCTCTTACATCTTGCCTACACGGTGCCTCGGCGTCCGCTCACGAGGTTATAGACCAGGACTATCAGCGCTACCACGAGTAGCAGATGGATGAGACCTCCGCCAACGTGCAGACTGAAGCCTAGAAGCCACAAAATCCCTAAAACCACAAAGATTGTCCAAAGCATACTTTTCTCCTCGCGTGCTCATGATTCAGCGTTCAAGCCCTGAGATATGCCGCTGCCTGGTGTCGTGGCTTTGTCCGAATGCAGGCCAGCGGCTCTTTGGTTTTCGCGCTACATCGAGATGCTGACCGCGATTCCAACATTGGGATACCTGCGGTCGAACAGGTAATAGCCGTTGTCAACGTAGGTCACGTAAACATCGTCCGTGTCATACCAGTCGTTCGCCCAGTACTCCGGCCATGGGTCAACAGCGCTGAACCAATAGCCCTGGTACTGAAAGCGTGGATATCCGCCGACGACTAAGAACGGCAGCCCGTAAATGCGGAAGCCGTGGTCCGGGCCAAAATATCCGCGATAGCGGCCGTCCGGAATGCGAAAGCCGTTGTACCCGCCTCGCTGCTGCCAATTGCGGTGGTCCGACTGCCAGCTTTGTGCGCGGTGTTGTTGCCAGGCCGCCTGCTCGACATGCTGCTGTTGCTGAGTGCGTTGCGGCTGTCCATTGCCTCGGTGTTGCTGCGCTTGCTGGTTCTGCCCCTGCCGCTGCTGCTGTTGGGCGTGTTGTTGCTGCTTGTTTTGATTGCCCTGCTGTTGCTGAGCATGCTGTTGCTGCTGCTTGTTCTGATCGGACTGCTCGTGCTGGGCATGCTGCTGCTGTTGGTGCTGATCCGACTGCTTCTGCTCCTGAGCGTGCTGCTGCGGCCTCGCTTGTTCTGGCTCGCTCTGTTGTTGCTCGGGATGGCCTTGCTTTTCATCCTGCTGCTCGTGCTGTGCGTACATAGGAGCCGCAATTCCGAGAAGCAAGGACAGAACGGCGGTGCTCGTAATCTTCATAGCTTTCATTAAGTGCTGCCTCCAATACTGGCCTGCGATTATCGCTCGCATTAGCGCAAGGTTCCGGTCGTCGCGTTAACAGAATTGCCAATGGCGTCACCCGACACGAGAAGTTCCACTCTTCGGTTCTGCTGCCGGCCGGAAGAGTTCTCGTTGGAGGCCACCGGCAAAGTGTTGCCGAAGCCCCTCGAACTGACTGAACTGGTCGCTACGCCTTGTTGCACCAGGTAGTCACGAACCGAACCGGCCCGGTTCTCCGACAGCGTTTGGTTCATGGCGTCGCCGCCCACATTGTCGGTGTAGCCGCCGACTTCGATGTTGAGTCCTGGGTAGGCCAGCAGAATGCCGGCGACCTTCGCGAGCTTCTCGCGTGCACCCGGCTTCAACGAGTACTTTCCCGTGTCAAACAGTACATCGGACATGCTTACGATCAGGCCACGCGCACTATCGCGAGTCTCGAGAATTTTGTTCAACTGCTCAGACAAGCGTGTGCGCATCGCTGCTTTGTCGGTTTCCGCTTGTTGTGCACTCACCTGGGCTTGCTGGGCGGTTAAGCGGGATTGATCCGCGTCGGCCTGCGCCGCTGAGAGTGCGCTTGCCGAGGCAGCCTGGCTATCTGCCATATCGGACTTGGCCTTTGCTGCCGCCGACTGTGCATCTGTGGTTTCGGTTCGGGCCCTTGCCGCGTCTGATTCCGCCTGAGCCCTGGCTAACTCTGCGCGGGCCTGGTCAGACTGTGCCTGTTGCGCCCGGCGGGTAGCGTCGTCCGCTTGTGCTTGGGTCTGTGCCTGGGCGTTGGCGGCGGCCTGTCGTTCGTTCTCCAAACGTTCTTGATCAATCTTCTTGACTGCAATGGCGCGAGCATCTTCGGCGGTCTGGACCGCCTCGCGGGCTGCCGCGATCAGCGGCTTTTTGTCGATGTGGCCGTTGGTAGCGTATTGATCGGTTTTATCCATGAGCTGAACAGCGTGCTGGTAGCTGTCATGGGCGTAAGTCTCAGCTCCCACAGACTGCGCGATGCGCAACGCGTTGCGCGCTTCAAAGAATTCCAGCGGGAGCTTGGTATTTAGAACCACCGGATCGAATTTGTAGCCGGTAGGAATGTAGCCACCGCGTTCCATCAGTTCATACTTCGTTTCCATTGCCTCTGTGGTTCCCTTGGTATCTCCACGGACCACGTTTTCGAGGACGACTACGTTGCTGGGCTGGCGAACCGCGTAGTAAGGCTCTGCGGTAACAACTAGCGCAAAGGCTTGGAGATCCGTGGTCACGTCCAGCTTGCTGCGGTAGTTGCCACCCACCAGGACTTCTCCTAGATTGACTGTGCGCCCCTCGGGAGAGATGGCCCACAGGATGTAGGTCAGGTACTCATTGCCGAAAGTCGTGGGCTTTTGCAGGTTCCCAAATTCCACTTCGATTTCGATGTAGCCTTTCTTGCTCTCCACTTTGGCTTGGCCGTTGGCTTCAGGCATCAGGTCGGTACCCGCGAAATCGAGCTTAGTGGCTCCGCCACGGTGCTTGTAGTTGACTGCCTTCACGCTGCGGCTGACCACCGTGACGCGGAAGGTAGGTGTGTGCGCCATAGGTTCGACCGTCAGGTTTGTTTGAGAATTGCTTTGCGCAAACGCGCTCAAGCTAAGGGTGATTCCGGCCGCTAACAAAAGACTCTTCTTCAAAGCATCTCCTAGAGGCAGATTCCTGCCGTAGTACGCTGTTGTGTTTGAGACCGAATTTCCTGAGACGTTTCGTTACGTCGAGCTCTACGTCCCAATGTGGATGCGGGCCAGGGAATGAAACAGCCCGAACACGTTCAGCAGCCACAAAACGACCGCAATGACCACAACGCCGTTCAGAATGGATTTGATCGATCCCTGCATTGGGATGAAGCGATTTACCAGCCACAGCAGGACTCCCACTACAACCAGAACTTCCAATAATTGAATTAAAGGCATGATCTTGAACCTCTCCTTCGCAGGCTACGGCCCTCCATCCGCGTAGAGGTGCAGTGGCCCTTGATTTGCCGTTGAGAACTTTTCGTTTTGACTCGTGCTCGCCGCAAGGTTTTCGTGGCGTACGCACGCTTGAAGAATGCCGATGAGCTGGATGTGGTCGCTTTGAGCGCTGGCGACCTAAGAATTGAGAGCTACGAATCAGCTGTCGTGGCTCGGTCTACACACTCAGGTGAAATTAAGAATGACAGGTATCAGGATGGGCGTCTGAGCAAGATAGCTCACATCCAGTATGACGGCCTCACGCTTATTTGAGGCCCGTTCAGATGACCACCGGGTCAGCGTGTCGGGCGCGAGGGTTCGCAACGTCGGATCGTACGGGACGTGCGGAGTGTGCCATCATCTTTCGGCCTTCACATGCTAGGTAATACCCGGGGGGGTGATTGTCCCCAAGGTCCAAAGCAGTTGACGAGACCCTCCACTCGCTGTTGTTTTAGGCGAACACCAGCGCTCGTTAGTGAGTAACTGTCCTGTTCGGCTCCTTTCTCCCGGGCCTTCTTGGTTGGCGAGACCCATCCCAACGCCCCGCGCTGCAACTAGGACGAATCCGGAGGGCACGGGGGCGGCTTACCTTGTGCCCGTTCGATGGTCATCCACACTCGAGGAAATCGAACCGCCTCGCCCTTTTGAGTGGGAACGAACAGTAGCCTATTTTGGTCCTGTGTCCTCGACCAGGATGACTTCACGGGTTTGAACGCCGCGGCTAAAGACCAGCTCTTTGCCGTCCGGCGACCATTCGAAACCAATGACGGCCACGCCGCGAAAATGCGTAAGCTGGTGCAGCGCGCCATCGTCCAACCGGAAACTCCAAATGTTGTCGCCGTCCTTCCCACGATTGACATATGTCAATTGGCGGCTGTCCGGGCTCCAGCGGATGCCTGCCGATAAGGTAACCGAGAGTGGGATAGGAAGCATTTTTCGCGGTGGTCCGCCATCGATCCCGATCGTCGCGATACTCTCCGGAAACTTCTGCGTGCTTAGTTCGTGGTCGGCATAGAACCCTGCAATCCATTTCCCGTCGGGCGAAATCACCGGCCGCTGCCAGAGTCCACGGTTCAATTCGATGGCTGGACCTCCCTCCGACGCCACTTTCCACAGACTGGTCCAGGGCGCCGAACCGATGGCCGTGAATGCAATCCATTTCCCGTCGGGAGAAAGTTGAGGGAACGATTCGCCGGTGGCCTTGATCACCATTCCCAGATTGCCTCCATCCATGTCCATTTTCCAAATAGCTGTACTGCCGTTCCGGTCCGAGACCCATGCCACCTTCTCCCCGTTCCTGGAAACCGAGGGGTCGTAGTTGTTTCCGGCAAACGTCAATTGCTTACGATCGGTGCCGTCCGCGTTCATGGTCCAGATATTCCGCCGCCCGTTCAACTCTTCCTCGAATACCATCCGGCCCTCGCGGGTCCACCCCGGGGAGGACCAACCACTGGATCCAGATACGACCAGTTGGGGATCCTGCGAGTGCGTGGAGGGTACGCGCCAGATACTGCTGGCAAAACTGTTTTCCTCGACCGTCACGATCTGGCGGGAGTCCGTGGAAACGCTTGCGCCAGTTTGACCGTTCAGCCCTCCAGTCACCCTACGCTCGATTCCATCCGGATAAGAAACGTACCAGACGTGGAAGGTGCCCGACTCCTCCTGACCACGAGCGCTCATCACCAACCCGCGTCCATTACCCAGCCAGGCCAGTTGCCTGACATATCCCCAGGCATGGGCCGATAAGTTTTTCACGGCCCGATCTGCAACCTGAACCTCGATGACTCGCGTGTCGCTTCCTTTGGTGCTGATTACCGTGGAATCAGTGTCTGTGCAAGCGATGATCCGGCCGTCGGGCGACCATGCCGGATAGTCCAGCACCCTTGGTAGCTTGCGAGCGATGAGGGTCTGCTCGCCTCCGGCCTCGAGATCCGCCACGATCAATGAACTTTCGGTAGCCGACTCGCGCACGAATGCAAATTTCTTTCCATTCGGCGATAGCGTCACGGGCGAATCCAACCGCGCCTTCAGCTTCTCCGACGATCCACCCATTACGGCGACTCGATAGAGCGAAGGCGGCTCAGTTTTCTCTGTGCGTACTACGTAGTAGAGGGTCTCGCTGTCGGGCGAGAAGGTAATTCCGATGTAACGGACGGCTTGCGGAGGCACGATCTCAATGTCATTTAACGTCGTCGCCCGTCTTACGAGCAGCGATTCCTGGCCCGCAACCAGCGAGGTGTGGGCAATGTAACGGCCGTCCGGAGAAATGGCCGCCTTGAAAGTCTGTCCGTCGCCGGTAAGCCTAGTTGTCTTTGTGGTTGCAAACGGGACGCTGTTAGTCCGGCTGAGATTGATTCTCAACAGTGCAAGCGCAGCGACCACCACCGCAATCGCTCCAACCAGAACTGCGCGCCGAGTCAAGAACTGAGGGCTTGGTTTCGCCACCTGCCGATTCTCCTGGCGCAGGCGCTCGAGATCGGTTTTCAATTCTGTCGCCGACTGGTATCTTCGCTCCCGGTCTTTTTCCACAGCCTTCGTGATGATGCGCTGCAGTTCCAGCGGCAATTCCGGCGCCAGCTCTCGCACTGGTACTACGGGCTGGTCCAAAACGGCTTGCCGGATCACGGCGGCTGTGTCTCCTGCAAAAGCTCGATGCCTGGTGGCCATCTCGTAGAGAACCAGGCCGAGGGAGAACAGGTCGCTGCGCGCATCCAGCTTTTCGCCCCGTATCTGCTCGGGCGAAAGATAGTACGGCGTTCCCATCGATGCGCCAGTTCGGGTTAAGCCAGGGTTTGCAGCCATCCCGGCTTCCTGCAACGGCTGGTCGGGTTCCGGAATAAGTTCGGGCAATTCCAGAAACTTAGCTATGCCAAAGTCGAGAATCTTGGCTTCGCCCCTGCTCGTAATAAAGATGTTCGCCGGCTTGATGTCGCGATGAATGATGCCCTTCTGATGAGCTACCGCCAGGCCGTCAGCAATCTGCATGGCGAGATCGAGGAGTTGGTTCAATCGCGAATGCTCGTTTTCGCTCGAGGAATTCTCAATCCACTGCCGCAGAGTTTTCCCTTCCAGCAATTGCATCACGATGAAGGGCTGGCCTGCATGCTCGTCGAGTTCGTAAATTGCGCAGATGTTGGGATGATCGAGCGCGGAAGCTGCCCGCGCCTCGCGCTGCATGCGCTCAAAGGCGCCCGGATTGCTGGCCAGTTCACCGGGCAGGAACTTAATCGCGACCTGCCGGCCTAGTTTGAGGTCCTCTGCCTGGTACACGACTCCCATGCCTCCGCCGCCGAGCAGGTGCAGAACCCGGTAATGGGAGATCTTCTTGCCAGTCAGATTTTCGGTCACAGGCGATTGGGATGGCGTAGCGGCAGGCTCTTTTGCGGGCTCGTGCTTGGTCACCGCCACGATGAAACGGTAGCCCTTCCCCGGCTCGGTCAGGATGTAAGGCTGATTGCGCGTCTCCCCAAGCGCTTTGCGCAGCATAAAGACGGTCTGGGTGAGGTTCGACTCTTCGACGAAGCTATCCGGCCAAGCCGCGTTCATCAGTTCATCTTTGGCGATAACCTGGCCGTTTTTCTGGACTAGCACGAGAAGTACTTCGAACGCCTTCGGAGTCAGTGGGACGAGGTTCTCGGCCCGCCGCAGGATCCGGTTTTGGACGTCCATGCGGAACTCGCCGAACTCATACATGTCATTGACTACGCCGGGCATATCGCCCCTGGCAAGCACTTTGAGAAATTTTGAGGGGCGCTTTGAGGACTTTTGAGAAGCATACGAAGTAGCTTTCGTCCCGCCCCAAGGGAACTCGAACCGCGATTTGGCGGGCATTTTACCACGGCTTCTTGCGGTTTTGGATCAACGGCCTGTACTGCATGACGGCAAGCTGGCAACCGTGTTTCAGCATGCCCGGGTTTCGCAGACAGAATGTGTCAGGGAGGAACAGACAATGAATAAGCTCAACTTTTCTAGGCGCCTGCTGATCGTTTGCTGTCTTTTGGGACAGCTCGGTCTGGCACAGAACGTGATTACGGATTGGGCGGGCATCGTTCAGCCCGCGATCAACAACGCCAGCGCTCCGAGGCCCCCGGCGAGTTCAGAGGTACTCCACGCCACCATCCAACTGGCGGTGTACAACGCTGCAATGGCTATTGTAGGAGGCTACCGGCCTTATGGCTCTCCAGTTTCGGCATCTCACGACGCCGACATTCGTGCCGCTGTCGCGACCGCCGCATATCGTACTGCCAGGGCTCGGGTGGCTTCATCCCAGGTAGGTTATCTGGATTCGCAGTATCTAAGTTACCTGGCTGCAATTCCTGAAGGGCGAGCCAAGGACGCCGGTATCCTGGTAGGCGAGGCCGCTGCGACTGCCCTGCTTGTTCTGCGCGCAAATGACGGTTTCGATAAGGTGGTGCCCTACGACTGCAGTACTAACCCACCTCCGGCGGGGGAGTTCGAGCCCAATGGCGGCTGTGGCACCCAGCCCGTAGACGCAAAGCTTGCCCAAGTTACTCCCTTTACCCTGGCCGATCCCAGTTGCTTCCGCCCCGGCGGTCCGAATCCCCTGACCTCCGAAGACTATACCGAGGACTTCATCGAAACACGCGACTTCGGACGAGTCGACAGCAGCGTGCGCACGGCCGAGCAAACTGACATCGCGTACTTCTGGTCGGAGCACGCCTACACGCAATGGAACCGCAACCTGATAAACCTGGCCATCAGCTACCGGCTCAACGTTCGCGAGACTGCCAGATTCTTTGCCTTAGTGCATACCGCGTCTGCGGACGCCCTTATCGCCGGGTTCAACGCCAAGTATTTTTACCGTGCCTGGAGACCCAGAACCGCGATTCCACGTGCCGACACCGACGGCAACCCGGACACCGATCCCGATCCGACCTGGACTCCACTGTTGAGCGTGAATCATCCTGAATACCCATCCGCGCACGCATTCTGGACGAGTGCACTGACCGATATCGTCGGAAGGTACTTCGGAACCAGGAAGCTCTCGTGGACGATAACGGCCGACAAGACGGCCGTGCCACAGCTGGTTCAGACGGAGCGAACATATCGCAACCTGAGAGCAATCGTACGCGAGTCAGGTAACGCACGCATCTGGGCCGGGCTTCACTGGCGACACTCCATACACGATGGTGATGAGATCGGCAGTGCGGTTGCCCAGCGAGTGTTTGAGAATTATTTCCGGCCAGTTCGCAGGCATGACTAGAGGACGTTAAAAGGGTCTGGCGAACCGGCGAAGTTCGAGGCAGTCCGATGGCCCGCGAAACGTTACCTCGGCGCGCATCACCATATAGGCGCGCATCACCATATAAAGGTTAGTGGTCTTCTTCTTCCCCCTCGGCCCAAGAACTCAAGATCTACCGAGGAGATCGATATGCGAAGAAGCATTTTGTGGCTTTCGGCTCTTGGCCTACTCTGTGGGTGCGGTGGAGGGCAAACAGGAGCGGGTAGAGGAACTTCAACTCCGCCGCCCGCCGTGAACATTGCAGGCAATTGGCAACTCAGCATGGCGCCCACGGGCCCGGGAGAGGCCTTGGGGATTGCCGGCAGTCTCAATCAGTCCGGCAAAGTGCTCAGCGGCGCAGTCCATGTCAACAGCCTTTTGGAGAATTGCTTTGATCATCTGACCACGGTGGGCCTGACCGGCGCCCTGACTGGGAGCGGCGTCTCCCTCACCTCCGCTTCTGTTGCCGGACAGGTCATGACGATCACCGGGAGCATGACCGACAACACTCTCACCGGGACCTATACCATTCGCGGTGGCTGTGCCGACGGCGACCAGGGAAGCGTCACCGGAAACAAGATTGCTCCGATCACCAGCACCTTGAGCGGCACATTCACGACTTCCAGTAATCAAACATTCGATGTGATGGCCCAGGTGACACAGTGGAGCGCCAGCGCTGAGGGCAGCTTTGGAGTGACCGGAAACGCTGCTTTCAGTAACTCCTGCTTCAGTTCGGGGACGATCAAGTCTGGAACGTTTCCCTCTGGCAGCTACATCATCGGCACCTCTGTGGTCCTTGAAATTGAGACTGTCAACGGTACCGTCATTTTCACAGGAACGGCGAGCCAAGGCACTAGTGAGGTTGACGGGGACTACACCGTCTCCGGGAGCACTTGCGATCAAAGTGGCTTGGGACGGCTGGTTGCTACGGGCCAATGGGATTACTGAACCCGAGGCTCTGGCGCGAAGTGTAGTGGCGCGGGACACTCTTGGCCGCGGCTTGGCAGCGAGTCGGCTCTCGGGGGCATCGGTGGTCTATGACAGATGAGCACCTTGCCCAAGCAGGGCAGGACGTGGCACCCTCAAAGTTCTAATCAGCCCGTGATGGGTTCTTTCGCGGTTTTTCTCTTCGGGACGACTACTGTAACGGGTAACTTGACTGGTACGGACGTAGAGTGCGCTCCGCAATTCCCGATCACTCGCTTCGTCGAAACAACAGGCGGTATTACAAACTGCGTTGAGCCTGCCAGCAAATCGCAGCTAAAAGACTTGAAATAAAATTACCCACCCTGCCACGAGATTAGCCGCCCGATGTCTGGGCGGCTTTTCTTTTGCATCACCCGGAGCATGAGCGGTAGATCTGTGCCGATGGAAGGTTTTATTTCTTTGCCGCTTCTTGGCTTGGCACGCAAAGAAAACCAGCGGAGGTTACACGAGTAGTGGATTCATTCCGCTTGTTAAGTGCGGCAAAAACAACCGAAGTGACAACTCCCTCTGATGTGTTAGAGAAGCCACACGATAGATCGGCTGCTGTTGAAACATCCCCATTACACGCATTGAGCCCGGCATCAAAACTCTTCAGCCATTTTGTTTGGTTGGCTCGTGCAACTAGCGTGCAAAATTCGTGTGTTTTCGGCCCTTGTTCGTGGCTGGAAGCGGGGAAGGGTAACGGAATCAACGGGACTTAGCATTGACCCCTTGGGCTCATAACCCAAAGGTCGGTGGTTCAAATCCACCCCCCGCAACCAAAGCTTTCGCTTCTTCTCGTTACGACCACCAGTCAAAACGGTCGTTGTCTCTTCTACCTTCTTATTGGGGGTCTGCTGGTGCGGGCGGCAATCGTGTGAGTTCGGCAACTGTATGAAGGAGCGGGTGTTGGATTCAAGCTGGTCAGGCGTGACCTTTGGGAATTGCGCACAACGACTTTGAAATCGTTCTTCGATCTCTACCGCCGATCTACCACAATTACAGGGCCCGGTCTAAGGATCACCTCCTAAATGTCCAGCGGAGCTTTACAGCGATGACATCGCTCTGAGGCACGATGCTTGTCTCGCTAGGGCTCAGAACTAATCGCTGCCATCCGCGGTTCCAGACGATAAACAGGTCATTACCCGGCTTGATGGTCCAGCGCAAGCGCGTATTGGTGCCCACATTCTGCGATTCGGTGTCGTATTGAATGAAGCTGCTGAGCACCAGATTGGGGTTCCAAGCGTAGGCACCTTGCAGTTGCCACAGACGTTGGACGAAGTTGCCTTGGGGAAGCTGCCCGAAATCATTTTCGACGTCGGCTTCAAGTTGCACTCGGCCTTTTGGAGATGTCCACTTCAGATAGTTTTGCCATTGTGTCAGGTGGCCGTCAAAGAAAGAGCCGAACCAAGTGGTATTTCCAAACTGGAGCGGACGGTGACTGCTGGTCTGTGCTTCGAGACGGTAACGGGTGAACTGGTACGAGCCTGGCGGGATGATGACTCCGGGAGCGATTGCGAAAGGAGCGAGCAAGATTTCACCATGCGGGTTCCAGTTGAACTCGAAGCGATCGCCGGTCTCGAACCGGACATTGATCGGTGCCATGAAATATTCCCAGGATTCGAGTATGCCTTGCGGGTCGGTATAGCGAACGTATTCGTTTTCAAAGAACTCCTGGCGAATCCAGCGGAAGGGACCGTCCTTGGAAGGGCGAGGTTGGTAGGCACAGAAGGCATCGGTGCGACGCGTGCCAGGTCGAGGAAGAAATCCAAGCAGAGGCTCTAGCGCGATGCCAAACTGGTTCACGCTAGCATTGCAATCCAATAGGTCGTTTGGGTAGTCGGCACTGAGTCCCCAACCGACCTTGCTGCCGGGACCAACGTCACCTTGAGTGGTAGCCGTCCATGCGCCAAACTGCAGGTTCTTATTGCCCAGGAACTTTGAAGTGCGCCAGACTGCGTCGATGCCCGCCAGGGTATTGTTGCGTCGCGCCTCTGGGTCGCCGTGGGTCAAGATTGTCCCGACCCTTAGGTTTTCGTTGAAGTCGTAGGAGAATCGACCGGCGAACAGATTCGTGCCAGGCACGACGGGAGAGGGTAAGCCAAGATCCAGTGCGACTTGGTCGGACACGATTGTTTCGCGTGTCTGCACATCCAGGATGCCGAGATTCCATTTTCCGACGCGACCGTTGAGTTTGACACCGGCATCGATCGGAATCTGGGCCCCGTCCAGCAGTCCGACGTTTCGGCTGAAGAACGGAATGAATAGCGGCGAGTCCTGCCGCGCGAGGCCCAAACCAAAATCGTACTGATTTGCTCCTTCGAGGAAGAACGAGCGTTTTTCCGGGAAGAATAGCGGAAAACGAGTCAGGTTAATCTGGCGGGTATCAACTTCCGTCTCCGCAAAATCGGTGTTGGCCGTGAATACTGTTACCAACTGCGGGGTAATCTTCCAGGTAACTTCGCCGCCGACTGCTCCCTGCCACGATCGCGATGATCCCGCACCGTAGAATTGCTTGGTCTTCCCGACAGCGTACGGAGTAATTTCCAGGCCCTTGCCCTGCTTCACTTCTCCAACACCAATCATGCGACCGGCTCGACTTAGATCGTACAGAAACGAATCCAGGGTCGGCGATGACCAGCGCTGCCAGAGCCTTTCGCGCGGAACAAATCGCTCCAGGTTCAGTCCCCAATCACTAAGGCCGGGAGTGAAACTCAAGGTGCGTGATGGAATTAGAATCTCGGCCGACCAACCATCCGGCGTCCTTGCGGTGCGCGCATCCCAAATACCGTCCCAGTCGAGCGAGACACTGTCCGCAGTGGAAATTAGACCATCGACGCGTGTCCCCGCTGCATTGATCTGGAAAAAGTATCCTGTGCGCCGGTCTCCATATGTGTCCAGCACAATGCTGACGGTGTCATCACCCGTCAGATCGCCATCGCGTCGCATGGTGTGGATGGCGATGTGGCGGGGGTCCGGATCTTTACATGTAAAACCAAAATAGACCCGGTCGTTGGTGACGATTACCTGGACTTGAGTTTCATACGGGGTCGGCTGTCCCGGTTTTGGCGCCTGCTGGGTGAGTTTCATTACTGGCGCATCTCGCCAAGCCGGTTCGTTCAATAGGCCGTCGAGTGTTATGGAAGCGGATGAAGTGGACGAAACCTTTACAGCGGGTCCATCGTCTGAACGAGCACTTGCCAGGGTAGTGACCAACAGCGCACATAGGGCCCACTGCCATCGATGTTGTCGATGACATCGAGAATTGTTAGCCTGCCTTGCAGACGATGGTTGCGGCTTGTCTAGCCTGAGCATGATTATGTCTGGTGCTCTTCCGGGGGCTTAAGGTTTCGGAAGGCACGATACAAGAGTAGGTCGTAGCTGATCTTGGCTCCGCCCCCGAGCACCAGGGGCGCCGAAAAGGCCACGTTCTGCATTAGAAAGCCCGCAACCGACGAACCTACGGCCCAGAAAATATTGCGTGCTAGATTCGCGATGCCGCTCGCAAACGTCCGCTCGTTCGGCAGAACCACTGCCGCCACATAGGATTGGCGCGTGGGCACGTCCATTTCGACAAGAGCTTCGCGACACAGAAACAGGACCACTGCGACTTTCAAGGAAGGTGCGAATGCAGCAGCGATCAGGAACAACGTGGAAGGCAGGTGAGTAAAGACCATCGTGTTCACGAGCCCGATGCGGCGTGCCAACCATGCTGCTCCCAAATGAGAGGCAGCGTTCAGCAAGTGCACAGCAAAGAAGAGAAGGCCTAGGCTCTCTTCAGCTATTCCAAAGCGGCGGAAAAACCAATAAGCCACGAGGGCATCCGTCAGAAACCCGCCACCGAAGGCATCCAGGGAAAACAAACCTGCAAGTTTTGTGACGACCTTTTTGGTTGCTGGTGAGATGTGACGCGGGAGGGCCCCCGTTTCTGATTTGGCGACCTCGACTCCAGCAGAGACGGACAAGTACAGAATTGCTCCAACGACTCCTAGGAAGGCGCATCCAAGAAAGACCATGCGGTAGGAGGCAAGTAGGGACAAGGCTAGCCAACGTTGCAGAAGGAGCGGCAGCGCTGCAGCCAGTGCCCCCAACGAACCCGCGGCGTCGAGCACAACGTTGTACCAGGCCAAGCCCCAAGTCCTTGATGCGTCCGGCACAAGGCCTGGAATGATTGCCTGCTCAAGAGAAAATGCAGCCGAGCGGTCCGTGCCGGTTCCGTTCAGCATTCCCACAAAGGCCATCGCTAGGAGAACCGGAACCGCGGGTGTGAAGGCGAGAGCAAGAGCACCGATAGAGCCCAGGAGAGAAAGCGCCACAAGTGTCCTTCTGCGTCCTGCACGGTCTGCCTTTGCAGTGACACCGATGGTTGCCAGAGCCGATCCCACCAAGCCGGCGGCGACGACCATGCCAATGTTGAACGAGGAAAGACCCGTTCGGAACAAGTAGATGCCGAGAACTACGCCCGTAAGGCCGAAGGTGAACGAACGCAGGAATGCCGCCGTATTAATAATGAACAGGTCTTTCGAGACGGGTACCTTCACGGTGCTAGACGCGCGTACTCGTAGAGTGCGTCGTAGACTGGGAATTGTCGTACTAGTCGTTCTTCATCGGAAAGGCCCAGAGCAGCAAAACCCTCAGCGATAGCCCTCAGGCCGGTCCCTTCGACTGCAATTTGTTCCTGGCCTTTGATATCGGCGGCGCGGACGATCAGCGCGAGACGTTCGAGCCCTGGTGCTTGCAAGTGATAGTCCTCAATAATCGCTTCGAAAGAACAGCGCACTCCACGGTGATTCAATTTCACTTCTGAAAGCCGCGGTGCGTCGAAAGGAGTCGCATTCTCGCGCGCGGCCGTTTCGAGGAGTTGGCTCTCGTCGACGAACAAAAACTGAGCTTGGGGGTCGATGAATCGACGGATCAACCACGGACAGGCGACCCGATCCACCTTAATGTGTTCACGAGTAATCCATTTCATGATTGATCCTGAACTCTTCAGCGTCTGAAGGATTGGTACTCGGTGCCGCTAGGGCCCAGTGACGGCCTCGTAGACGACCATCCGAGCGACTGGTTTGCCGTCCTCTTCTTGCTCCGGCGTGTAAACGCGGTGGGTTTTTGGATCGACGGCAAGACTGTGGACAGCATGCTGGACGCGAAAATCTTCGAGCTTGCGGTAATGATCTGCATCGTCTTGATGGAAAACGGACAGGGCACCGCTGTAGCAGGCGACATAGATGCGGCCCAGACCAGCATCGAATTTGATGACATCGGGTCCATCGGCAAGCGGCAGAAAGGCCATTGCGGCATGCTTGTCCAGATCGAAGACGGTCATTAGGTTGTTCTCTTCACAAGCAAGAAACGCGCGGTGATGCTCCGGGTCAAGCGCCATTCCGTGATTGCCCTTGCACCGCCCCACGGAATATCTCCCTACCACCTTGTCCGTTGCGGGATCGATGATCGCAAAGATGTTCTTATCTTGGAGATTAACGTACACCTTGCGGGCAATAGGATCATATTGCGGCATCCCGGTTTCACTGTCGAAACGCAACGTGCCTACGATCTCGTCCTTTTGCACCTCGACGATGGCTTCGGCTTTCCCGCGTTCATCGGAAACGTACAGCTTGTGAAAGGGAGCGGCGTAGGTGCTGCCGTCCGGTTTGGATGCAGTTTTGAGTTTCTTGACGACCTTCATCTGTTTGAGATCAACGACACCGATCGTGTCGTCGTGCGCGTTCGAGGTGTAGAACTTCCTGAATTCAGGAACGTACTCCACGCCCTCGACGCCGGGCGTGTCAGTTACGACCGCAACGATACGGTTGGACTGCAGGTCGATCACATAGGTCTGTTCTGCGGCCAGATGGGCGGAGATTAGGTAGTGATCGTCTTCATCAATGGTTAGGTAGTCAAACCTCTTTCCGGCGGGGCCTGGCAAGTCAAACGTGGTGATTTTCTTCAAAGTCGGCTCCGTCTGACCGAGTCCGGTGGCGCCAATTCCGAGAAGGAAAGCGCTGGTCAACAATATCTTTCGCATCATTCACCTCACGACGTTTGTTACTTCACCGCTACATGACTCAGCGCCGCTTTGATTCCCGCAGCAACTGATTCCGTGCTACCCACTGCCCAGAAGTGCATGAAGAAAAGGCGAGGCTGCTCTGTAAGCATGTGGCTATGCAGCGCCGTGACTGCGATATCGTGTTCTTCGAGTGCGGAGATCACAGGATTTACTTCCTCTTCCGTCAACACGAAATCCCCGGTTGTCGCAACTTTGCCGGTGCCGGCTTCCTGGAAATTGATCGCCTCGGCTACCCCTTGCGGCGTAGTGAGTGTCATTCCGTGATCGATGATCGCCTCTCTACGAGGAATCCCGAAGGAAAGCACACCCCCGGCAAAGCGGCCTTTCGTGCCCAACGTGTCTTCGATTGTTTTTACAAATGCTGGAGGCTCCGCAGTTGTTGCTGGCGGCGCTGGCTTGTCGAGTGGTGTCTTCGACTCCGCCAGAGCGGCGCGGAGAGCCTTCGCCAGTTCCACGGCCTTTCCGTGGCCCATGTAATGCATGTAGATGACACGTGGAGTTTCATTTAAGACGTGATTGTGAACGGCGGTGATGTCGAATCCCGCAGTTCGCAACTTCCTCATGACTGGCGTGAGTTCGTTCTCCAGGAGAACCAGGTCACCCATAACCATGGCGGCATTGTCATTCCCGGCGAACGCAGCCCAGGAGCCGAGGGCCAGTCCTGGCTTTATCTCCACACCGCCTACCGACACATGAACATCCGTGCGGGGAAATCCTAATCGGTAGACATCGCCAGTTTGCTGGCCAGAGCGGCCCATTGCTTCGTCAATTTTGGCCGCGTCCAAACCTTGGGCCGCCACGATCACGGGAAGAGTTAGTGCCGCCGACAGAATTAGCAGTCGTAGTTTCATGAAAGTACTCCTTTTCGTGCCTTGATTTCGCTGGACCGGAAAGCCCATTCACAGTTCCCATGACTCAGCCGAGAGATTTGTACAGCCCGTCAGCGAGTTGCATTCCTCGCTTCAGAAGTTCTTGATCGCTGAGGCCCTCGCGAGCCCAACCCTTCATCACCTCATCGATTCCGAAACCCTCCTTCCGGCCAAACTTCTCATCGAAGAGGTCTGCATCGTGAACCACTTCCGCCATGACCAGTAGTCTCTTGTCGCGAATATGGAAAAGCTTGAGCAACGTTTCAAAAGTGCAGTCTTCGCCACGGTGCCCGAAGCCACCTTCGTACATGTCGAACGGGACAGCTTTGGCTGGTTTCTTGTCTTCAGGTGCAAAAGCGAATTTGGCCTTAGGGTCTATGAACTTGCGGATCAGCCAAGCGGAGGTCACTCGATCGACGCCTGGCCGCGGCCGGGTGACCCATACTCGGTTTCGATATTCGGCCAGTGACACATTGGCAGTCTCTGGTGCGACTGATTGTGTTTTGGGTGTTTGAAGGGAATTTAGTGCTTGCTCGACCTGTCTACGCAGAGGACTGCCGAAGAAATCGATGGATGCGATGTCTTGGAATCGCTGCCGCAGACGCGTGATCCGCGATGACTGGTTGGCGGAAGCCGGATTTCGAAGGCCCTTTAGCAACTCCCGATAGTCCCCAGCACGGGCTTCGGAAAACCGCCGCTTCATTTGCGCGAAAGAGCAATTGTCAACGGACTGTACTTCAAGAACAGAAGCCTCGCCACCCTCGGTGCGGACCGCCGTCGCCAGCCATTCAAATCGTTCACGGTTCTCTTCAGTGTTCGGAAGGAAGTACCCAGAGTTGCCGAGCGACAATGCTCCATAGCGCTGCAGCTTCCGCCAAACCGTCACTCTGAGGCTGGCCCCTTTTTTGGCCAAACTAAACACCAAGAGAAGCCAAGGAGCTTTGGGTTCGTCCTGTTTTGTAACGCTCATTGCTGCACGTTATATTCATAACAGATACACGACTAGAGGTTCAAACCTGATCGAAAGCCGACGATGAGGACGGTTAGGAGCAGAGCAATTGTTGAAGAGAGGATCGGGGAAGAAGACAGTTGGTTAGAACGCGTTATAGTCACGCAGGAGGCCGCGGGGTTCGAGTCCCGTCGCTCCCGCCAGTCTCTCCGGACAACTGGCACATCCGCGATACCCGTTGGCTACTAGAGCTACTCCCAAAAACTGTCGGAGCTCTATGAGTTGCTGCAACTTGTAGAGGGCAAACCCGACACTATCGGGGCCAGAGCATTCTCAGCAACACTCGCACGCGCGTCCGCGCATCGACTGCAAACCTTCGCGCACGATGAGAGGAACTATGATCAGAGCTGCCACGGCGTCAGCCCATCCGATATGCCAGACCGCGTTCAATCCAATACCCACGAGGGCGATCCAAGAGAGTTAAGCGCACAACGCGGATTCGGCAGCGTCGGCCCTTAGTGCGGCGCTGTTCGTCATCGTAGATAACTGGCGTTTCTGTCGAGCGAGCCACGGCATGATCACGGCCGCGCCCCCCAGAATTGCTAGGCCCAAGCCGAAACTGAGGTGTCGCGCCTGAATACGATCAACGCTGACAAAAGCTGCGCGTACTTCTGGAAGACGAGCAGGCTGGTCGATAGCGAGGATTGAAAGATTGAAAGTAGTTGGTGAAATGGGGATGTTTCAACAGCTGAGGACATACTGAAGGATCACGTCGGAGCAACTGGCGCTGATTGGCATTTTCTTGCCTCCGCTCGGTGTTTCCAGCGCCAAGAGGTCCTATCTCGCCGTTGCGCGATACGAATGTGCGAATTCCAGCACCATTAAGCTGTAGGCCCGCAAATTACATGTGTTTAGGCCAAAGCGGGCATATAATCCTGCGGCTGTTGGATTGCCGCTCGTAGGAGTCTCCCTGTTGACTCGCTCGCGGCCCTTTATTCGATCGGGACTGACCAGTGCTGCTCTGCTGGAGCTGGCGCTACTTTGTCTTGTGACGCCTTTCGCCCAAAGCCAGGGTCGCGACCCTCTCGTGCGATGCACCGATGAAACGCCTTGTCTTCGACAGGAAACTCTGGCCGCCCTCACAGACCGCTCCGATACCTGGATTTTTCGGAAGCGAGTGGAGGAGGTGACGGTATTCTTCACCGCTACCGACCGGCGCAGGTTTGTCCCGAACCTGGTGGAGGAGGATATCCGCATTACCGATGACCACAAACCGATCGTCAAAATCTCGGCTTTCAGGCACCAACACGACTTGCCCCTCCGGCTCGGTTTGGTCGTGGATACCAGCGGGTCGGTGAACCCTCGTTTTCGCTTCGAGCAAGAGGCAGCTATCCAGTTTCTCCGTCGCATCGTGCGGGAGGAGGTCGACCGGGCCTTTGTGCTTGGCTTCTCCGACCATGTCAGGGTGACCCAGGACTACAGTGACGATCCGCGTTTGCTTGCCGCCGGTGTTACCGCTTTGCGCAACGGCGGAGGGACGGCTCTTTTCGATGCAATCGCGATTGCGTGCGACAAATTAGCAACCGCGTCCGCGGATACAAATCCGGCCGCCCGAATCCTGATCGTCCTTAGCGACGGCGAGGACAACGCCAGTAGAATATTCCTGAAGCAGGCGCTCGAGATCGCACAGTCACGAGATGTCACCCTGTACACGATTAACACTAGGATCGAAAGCGTTGATCCTCAGGGCAGTCACGCGACGGCGGAAGGAGATGCAATCCTGAAACGTCTGGCCCAGGACAGTGGCGGGCGATTTTTCTCGCGGATGAGCGCGAGGGGCGTTGCCAGCGCGTTCTCCGTTATTGAGGAGGAGATGCGCAATCGGTATGTTCTTTTCTACCGACCCGATGAGCTTGCGGCAGATGGACGATTTCACCGTATCGAGGTCACCGCGAGAAAACGGGGACGACCCTTTCACGTCCACGCCCGCAAAGGCTACTATGCGCGATCTGCCCCTTTGACGGAGTGAGGTCGTCTCGACAATCCGAAACCGTTTCTTGAGTAGGCAAGCAGCTAGGTCCTTGAGTGGAAGGGGGCGATCATGAAATGCAGGATGATCTTTCACTTGCTTCTGGCGATGGCCTGTGCCATTGGTTCGTCGGCTCAATCGAAACCCGGGGGCAGCGCTCCGGGTCAGGGCAGGCAGGTTGAATCTCCAGACAGGACGATACCTCGCATCCCCGAGCCCCGGACGGACGGTCCAGATACTCTTCCCAGAGTGCTTTATGTATCCGGCAAGGTGGTCATCGACGATGCCGCACCCATCAGCGACAGAGTACTGATTCAAAGCAATTGTGATGGCACGGTAAAGGCCGAAGGCTACACCGACACGAAAGGCACTTTCAGCTTCGAGTTCGGAAATACGAGGAACCGAGCGCTGTCAGGGGCCAGATCGGCGAGTGACCCATCAGGCAGCGGAATCTCTTCCGGCGAAATGCGGGAGAACGCTCCACGCGATTGGAGAAAATGCGAACTGAAGGCTGTTTTGTCGGGTTTCATCTCCAAAATTGTTGACCTCAGCACCAACCTGCCCGCCTTTGGTAACGTGAACATCGGAAATATTGTTCTTCATCGCATGGCGCCTGTGGAGGGCATCACTATCAGCGCAAATACTGCCCAAGCGCCCGACGGCGCCAAGAAGAACTACGAGAAAGGACTAGAGGAAAAGAAAAAAGGAAATCTCGCCAGTGCTCAACAAGAGTTCCGGAAGGCAGTAGATGCGTATCAGCAGTATGCAGCGGCGTGGCTAGAGCTTGGCCGCGTGCAGATCGGGATGAAAGATGTTGCCGGTGCCCGCCAGTCGTTTCATCAGTCCATCGCCGCCGATGCCAAGCTGATGGGTCCATATCAAGAACTGGCGCAGCTGGCGGCGCGCGATAAGCAATGGCAAGAAGTCGCTGATATAACCGACCAGCTGCTGAAGCTGAATTCCGAGGATTTCCCGGAATTCTGGTTCTACAATTGCGTATCGAAGTATCACCTCGGGAATCTCGATGCCGCCGAGAGTAGCGGACTTCAGGGAGTAAAGGTCGACCGACAACACCGCATTCCAAAGATGGAATATGTGCTGGGAACGATCCTCGCGCAGAAGCACAATTACCCAGGCGCGACCCAACACCTGGGCAACTACCTCGTTCTCTCCCCCGACGGACCGGAGGCTGAGGATGCACGCAGGCAGCTCGCCGAGGTCGACAAGAAGCGTTAAACAGGTCAGCCTTCGCTGGTCTTCTCCTCCCTTGACACGACCGACGTCGTTAGAGATGTTGTAAATGCCTTTACTGTGCGCTGTGAAAAGGCGATAGACCACAGAAGGAAGAAGACCCGGCCTGGAACTGGATCGCTCCACCAGGTTGCAATCGGAGCGCTGCTGGAGGCAACAAAGCCGCCGGAGCCTGCGGTGGAGAGGGTCGAATAAGGCGAATCGGCGAGTCAGCAGGTTCTAACGCGAGAGAACGCTGAGCATGCTGCGGGAACTGATAATGCAGGAGCTGACCCAATGTTTTGGGGAAGGTCGACGACGATAGAGCAGTGCTGAGAGAAAAGGATCCAGCGAAAATGCAGGGGTAGCGGCGACGAGCGTCAAGACATAGTGGATCAGGCGGAACACGGGAAGACGCGGCGGTGATCGTTAGCGGATCAACTGGCAACTCGCGAGAGACAGGCCGGGCCGTTTGGGGTGGCGCAGAGGCCCGTACTACCGAAGAAGCTGGATAACTCCTATAGCGGGAAGGGGCATCAGTTAAAGACGGACGCAAGAAGCGAAGAAGGACATGGGGCATTGACGATGAGTCTCGCGACCCCTGGCTTTGTACAGGAGTCGCAGAAGGCGTCACACGGAACATAGTGAGTTTTTTCCGCGAGCTCGGTATGCGGATAAATCCTCCTGACCAGGTTCGAGACGCGGGGGAGAGTAAACGTGGCAGGGTAGAGTTATTATGTCTCCGGGAAACGAAAGGGCCGAGTCTCAGATAATCAGGCCTTTACACAAGCTTGCGCTCTTTGTTCGCCAAAATCCGGGTCAGTGACTGTAACGGGGATTTTTTAACAACTATGCTGAAGTTTGGAAATCCGGTTCTCGGATTGCCTTGGCGACCCCAATCCCGTCCGGGAAAACCCACTTAACAAAATGGGCAATGCGGGGGAAGGAAAAGCCGAGACTCGGAGGCCACAAGAGTCTCGGCCTGTAGAGTTATGGCCGAAAATTACTTTTCGTCTACCTGTTCTACCTTCTGTAAGCGTACGCCGATGGCCGTCTGGACAGGCGCATAAGTGAGAGCCATTCTCGCGAAGTGGACAGATCGAATAAGTGTCCACTTGGAGCGGAGATGGACACTTCCCAGCAAGAAGCAGTCATTCCCAGAGACAAAGAGGTCTCAGTCGAACCGCAGCGGCAGCGGCGGAGCGTCGCCGAGAAGCGACGGATTGTCGAGGAGACGCTGGCGCCGGGTGCGTCGGTGGCGCGGGTGGCACGGGCGCATGGCATCAACGCGAACCAGGTGTTTGGCTGGCGACGACTTTACCTGGCAGGGAGACTTGGGCAGCCGAAGCTGGGGATGAAGTTGCTGCCGGTGCGGGTGAGCGAGAGTAAGCCGACACGGGTCGCGATCGAGCCTCCTCTCAGCGACGTGACGCAACCCCACCGCGGCACGATTCACGTCGTGAGTATTGCAGCCGATTGCCTCCAAGCGCACGACATCGGCTGCACGGAATGGATTCCCGGGGACATTTGGGCTTCGGGCAGGCACGCGGCGGGTAGGAGCGTTTCAAAGGTGCTAGCAGCCTTTTTGACCACTATGGCTGCGTTCTAAACGGGCGGCTTGGGCAGCAATCGGCGCTCCATAGCTACTCTCCTCCTCAAATGCTCTCTGTGCTCTTAAAATAGAACAAGCGAAGTATTTTGTCCTTCTCTTATAGGACAAGACTCAATTATTTGTTCTTCTATATTAGGACAAATAATTGAAATTGTTCTGCCATAATAGGACATGCTCAGAGGGGAGCATCGCATGAAGCCTGAATTCAGAAGGTTACGGCTGGGGCAACTTGAGCGGGCTCTAACCCCCTTTCTCGCGGCGAAGGAGACTCCACGTCCTCAAAAAGGATGGATTCGCGCTATTCGGGAGGCGACCGGAATCACAGTGCGCGAGATGGCGAAGAGGCTCCGCAAAGCACCTTCTGTGGCAGCGCATCTGGAGGGCTCTGAAGCTGAATACCGTATCACCTTGGGAAGGCTCCGCGAAGCCGCTGATGCTCTTGGCTGCCAGCTTGTCTATGCCCTTGTTCCAAAAAGCGGAAGCCTTCAAGAGCTTGGGGAACAGCGGGCGAGAACCAAGGCAGCAGAAAACGTCCGCGCGGTTGAGCACAGCATGGCGTTGGAAGATCAAGCCGTGGGCGGCATCGAGGACAAGATCGACGAAGAAACGAGACGCCTCCTGAAGCACAACGGGAAGAAATGACGACGCTCGCAACGACCAGCGATGGTAACACCCCGCTCTCGCCGGAGGAGCTAGCAGACCTCATTCCCAACCTCGCGTCAAAAGAAGAACTAAACGAATGGGAGCGGGAAAACATACTGCGCGGGAGAGAGTGGGCTGTCGGAGACCGTACCAGCCCAACTGATATGGTCTCCGACGAATACGTCCGAAAGCTGCACAAGAAGATGTTCGACGAAACATGGAAGTGGGCGGGGGACTATCGGCACACCGAGAAAAACATCGGGGTTTCAGTCCATGAAATTCGAGAGAGACTCATGGCGTTGTTTGGTGACACTCGCTATTGGATCGAGAACGGCACGTACTTGCCCGACGAAATAGCCGTTCGGTTCCACCATCGACTTGTGTTCATTTACCCGTTTCCGAACGGCAACGGCAGGCATGCTCGTCTGATCGCAGACATAATTGCAATGAAGCTAGGGCGATCTGCATTCACGTGGGGTTCTGCTAATCTCGTCAAGGAAGGCGAAGCCCGCACGACATATCTGGAAGCAATCAGAGCGGCGGATGATGGCGACATCCAGCCACTTCTCAACTTCGCCCGATCATGATCGGTAAGTATCTTCTGATTGCGCCTGTATTGGTCTGCGGGTCAGTGTAGCCGCATCGGTGCTCGGGAAATCAAAATCCATCCCTTGGGCTACCTCAGGTTTTGCCGAGCACGCAGCCCCTGTCTAAGAAGCTCAACCGGGGAGAAGCTACCAGAACAAGAACGCCGGGCTGGTTGGCCCGGCTGATTCGTGTTCATCACCTTGCGGGGAAACGACTAGGTTCTGAGGTCCCCGCAGATCCTTTAATTTCTATCGGTGGCCGCTCACATTACCAACGCGAGGTCTTCCAGCTCCCTTTGTAGCACGGGGATCGCGCAGCCTGACCTCTCGACACGGCCCACGGCGTCTTGGGCTGCCTCGGGCGACGCCCCGAAGCCGCGTCCCATCAGGAAGAGCTGAAGTAGTTCGGCAGCCTCGCGCGAGTCGATCAGAACATCGTGAATCAGATCGTTTCGTAAAGCCGTCAATTCCGCACTCGAGAATGTATCTTTCATGGCCGTTATCACCTCCGACTCCGACCTTCACCGCCCTGCCTCATCAGACTTACTCTCTGTATGCAATCGAAGTACCGTTGTCGAAAGGGAAGAACGTACCGGTGTGTTGTAGCTGTGGCGTCAAGTTTACGTATTCGCTTGAGAACGTGTCGGTGGAGCGTCATGTCCCTCGGCCATAGTGTCCAACCGTCGCACTTGCTGTCCGCGTGAGAAGCAGAAAACAACTACGGAGCGATGACGACAGTCACCCGGTTGAGCATGTTGAACACGAACCTGGGGAGCCAGTCAGCGTCCCAGTGTCGACTTGCCTCTGTTCCTGATTTCGTCGCCGTCGCCGGAATCGCGAAGGCTGCCGAAGGTAAATACCAGGTTATCGACGAAGGAGATCTCGGGATGGGCCCGAGGAGAGTGGGATATTTCATTTCTGGAAGTTCTAGACTCTCTGGCGATCTGGGAGAGTACGCAGTCGAGGGAGAGCGGGTTTTCGGATCGCCCGAGAAACCCTTCACGACAACCGATTTAGTGCCAGCCAGAGCACTGAATTCAGATGGCAATGGTCCCACAGAACGCCTAGCGAGTGGAGGTTAATCGCGTCTCCGATCGCCAATTCGTCGGCAGAGACGACAATCTTGTAGGCGTAACAAACAACTGGATTAAACGTCTGACACCAGCGCTCGTGGCGGATGATACCCTCACAGTGTTCACAAGCTGCTTGGGCGTTGTACGCGTTGCTGTGATACAAGGCTGCTTTGTTGTGAGACATTCACTCATCTCCTGGGCCCCTGCCTGTCCGCCCGCAAGATCAACCGGACAGGATACTTGTTGGAGCTAGGCCGACTTCTTAGTCGGCGAGCAGAACTCTATGATCTTTCCGCAGTTCAGGGGCACACTTCAACGGTTTCCGAAAGTTCTTCGGTGCGCTCATGAAATGTCTATGGGGACTGATCGAGACGAATTCTACGTGTATGCCATGCCCCAACACCCGACGCGGAACGATCGCAAGACCAATCGCCACTGCGAAAGTTCGTGCTAAGAACTTTCACCGAGAAGCGGGACTCTCTACAACGCTGCGAGATCGAAGCTGATTCTTAACTGTCCTCATTGATCAACCCGGATACTCTAAATGAAATGATTGGAATACCGGCGGGTTGTAGCAGCCTCGAATGAGGGCAGCGTATTATCAAGCGAATTAATTGACGGTGTTGTGCGCCACGCCGCCTCCCACAGCGACGTGACTTGAAGGCAGGATTCTCGGGGTACTCTATTAACCACCGAAGATGTCGAGTGACCCGAATCGCTGGAGGCACTTTGAACGGATTTCCGACGTTTGATCTGACGGGTCAAGTGGCACTTGTAACTGGTGCTGCCCGAGGTTTAGGTAATGCCATTTCGTTGGCCTTGGCTCATGCCGGTGCAGACGTGGCACTTGGCCTGCGTGATGTAAACACACTGGGAAGCCTGCCGGCTCAAATCGTAGCTATGGGCAGACAGGTTATTCCGCTACAGATGGACATGAGACACCTTGATCAGATATTTCAGGCGGTTGATGACACCGTACGACATTTCGGACGGATCGACATCCTGGTTAACAATGCGGGACTCGCACCAGACAACCTCGCGGAGAACGTGCGCGAGGAGGACTTTGATCTGACGCTGGCCGTCAATTTGAAGGGAACATTTTTCGCTAGTCAGGCTGCCGGTCGCGTCATGATCCGGCAGAAGAGCGGTCGCATCATCAATCTGAGTTCCCAAGCAGGATTCGTGGCGCTGCCGACCGAGTCTGTGTACTGCATGACCAAAGCTGCCATTGCGCATCTGACCAAATGCCTTGCCGTCGAGTGGGGTAAGTACAACATCACTGTGAATGCGGTCGCACCAACATTTATCCGTACTCCGGGGACGGAGAGCTGTCTTGCCAATCCCGAGTTCCAGTCGGACGTGATCGAGCGTATTGCCGCGCTCCACCGAATTGGTGACCCAATGGATGTGGCGGGTGTGGTCGTATTCCTTGCCTCCCGGGCAGCGTCCCTCATCACGGGCGAGACAATTCTCGTCGATGGCGGGTGGACCGCCAGGTAAATGGCACAGCCGGTTGGTAAACTTCGATCTCCATCGTTTCCCGTCTCGAAGGGAATGTCCATAAGCCTTTATTCCCTCGGGGCGGCATCGAACTTCCGGATCGCCGACGATACTTCAACGACACCTGCGCGGTGCTGTTTTGTGAGTGACATGGCGGGCAAGTGCAACCATCGCTATTTACCGCGATGCTGGTAGTGTTCCTCTCAATAAGGGTGGCGCTCCTGAAGTCGGGGATCTGGTGCAAACAAACTCTGAACATTCATACATGTCTGCAGATTTCCACTGAAATTCGCGCGCCCCATCAGTACGAAGGCTCCGCGGATTTTAATACGAGGACATCTCCAAGCATTGACTACGAGAGGCACACAACTAGATCCAGGGTTTTGTCCTGCAGGTGAGTCGTTCGGGCGCACTGGATTGTTCGTTCATTCACTTACTTCCTTCGTTGGATAGAAGCAAATGAACATGGACAACACCGTTCTGCAACAACCATCGGGTTCGGAAGAATTCCCGACACCTATGTATTCGTCAAAGAGACAGTCCAGCGCAAGCTTTACCGCATTCTTTTGCGCTGAGGGTTCTGTTAGACGCTCTAAAAGGTACTCTGACAAGTGCCTCGCAACACTTCGAAAGTCGGGGTCATATTTGCTGGTGGGGAGTGGCGGTTCCAGAACGAGAACGCAACACGAAGCCGAATTCATTTAAGAAGAACACAGCCCCCCTTCGGCCCCCACTAATCGTTTCCAGCCGTGTTTTAGGGGTTCTTAGAGCGCCACTCGTGCCCGTAAATTCAGTATGTTACCGATGACCGAAACGCTCATAACCCAAAGGTCGGTGGTTCAAATCCGCCCTATCAAAAGACCTTCCACATTCTCATCCCAAACGTTCCGTTTCCAATTTGGGCACATTAGGGCACAAAATTTCGGCCGGCTTCGTGACGAAAAAGCTATCAGGACCTCTTTCGGGCAGCAGCCTCTGCTGGCTGCTTCTCTGCGAGTAGTGTTGGCCGAATGCCCTTCACTTCCTCGACATAGGCACGCAGCACTTCAGCGACACTCCAGGCTTGCGCCACGCATCCAACAGGGCGCTGAGGTGCGTCGCCATCGAAGATTTCTGAGATGTGCCCCAACCCTCCATCTCGGAGGTGGTCTTTTAATGGAGTCAGCCAGTCGGACGCTTGGCGGCGGGATGCATCACTGCCTCCGTTTACCTTTATGTATGCCGTGATGAAAGGGCCCATGAGCCACGGCCAAACCGTCCCCTGGTGGTAAGCACCGTCACGCTCAGTAGGGCCGCCCGTGTATCGACCACGATACTGCGGATCGGTGGGTGCCAGGCTGCGCAGGCCGTACGGCGTAAGCAGGTGCTTTTGAACTTTTTGCACCACGCTTTTCGCGCGCTCGGGCGACAACATGCTGTGCGTCAGGCTGACCGCGAAGATCTGGTTTGGGCGGATCGACGGATCCGGTGGCGCTTCGTTCGTAACGTCGTATAGGCAGCCGGCATTCTCATTCCAGAAGAGCCGGTTGAAGCTCCCACTCGCAACGGTTGCAAGGTTGCGATAACGCTGCTGGCCCGTCTCGTCGGCGAATCTGTTGGCTAGGTCCTCCATGATGCAAAGCGCGTTGTACCAGAGCGCCTGAATTTCCACGGGCTTACCGCGACGGGGAGTCACGACCCAGTCGCCGACTTTGGCGTCCATCCATGTGAGTTGAACGCCTTGTTCGCCCGACGCCAGCAGTCCGCTGGAGTCAACTTTGATCCCGTAACGCGTCCCGCGCATATGCCAGGAGATGATGTCGACGAAAATGGGATAGAGTTCGTTGCGTACAAATTCGAGGTCGCCGGTGTAGGCGCGATAAGCACGCGCAGCTTCGAAGAACCAGAGCGTTGCGTCCACCGTGTTGTATTCAGGGGTCTCGCCGGCGTCGGGGAATCGGTTGGGCAACATGCCTTGATCCATGTACTGCGCAAACGTGCGAAGGATGCTGCGTGCGATTTCAGGCTTGCCGGTGAGCAGGGTTAGACCAGGCAACGCGATCATGGTGTCACGCCCCCAATCGCTGAACCAGTGATAACCGGCAATGACCGTTTTCTGGTCGCCTCGAGAAACGATGTACTGATCGGCGGCAACCGTAAGATCGCGAACGAAGGGATCGTCGGCGGGGGATGATGCGGCTACGCTTTCACGGCGCTTGATCTCGGCTTCTCGAAAGTCACTTGCCTGAGTGACATCGCGCCGTTCAGTGGAGGCGATGATTGCGACGTGGGGGCGCAGCTTCAGATCGAAACGCAAAAGGCAGGGATTGAAGAGATCTTCCGAAAAATCGAGACCACGTTCTCGTTCAGCATCATACTCAAAGTTCCTGTACCACTCACTTGTTTTTCGCAGATCAACGGCGTTGTGGGCCAAATGAAGGGAAGGCAATCCCTGATAAGGAACCATGGTCGCGAGACCCGGGCGTTGCTCTATCTCTCGATTAATCGCACCGTTTTCGTGGGTCGTGCTGTGGTAGTCCCGGAAGGCAATCAACGGCCGCACTTCCAGCCGCAAGTTTTGAATCCGCTGCGAAGGATTGTGCTTCGTCAAATCGTATTGAACAACCGTGCTGTTTTCACCGTGAATCATGAACACGGTCTTCTCGATCTCAATTCCTTCGATTTCATAGGTAAATACGGGGAACGGATCGATGCGGAATTGTTTCAGGTATCGAAACCCCTGCGGATGTACGACACCCGGATAGCGGTTGGCGGAAAGATCAAAAGGCTCTTCGTCAATGAAGAGTGTTTCTTCCAGCTTCGAAAGCATGACGACGCGGCCCACCGGCGGTTTCGTGGCGGCCACCAGCAACCCGTGGTAGCGGCGGGTATTCAGCCCGACAATCGTCGACGAAGCAAAGCCGCCGAGTCCGTTTGTCTCAAGCCACTCCCGGCGGAGTGCGGCTTCCAGATCGCCGCAGGTTTCTTTTGTGAACTGAATCATGATCGGTCGCTTCCGTGGATACCTCTGCTAAGAATACTTTGATGGCCCCACTCAGTTCAGCAAAGTCATTTTCTCGGACTCACTAGTTCTCCCAGGCTTCACCAGATCAGTTGTCTCGCTTGATCAGTCCAGTGACTTGGCCCGCCTAAGGGCCGACCGCCACGTCCTTCGCGAATTGGCATTCACTGCTCTTGTCGCTTGGACCCGATATCTCGCCCAGTTGTTGAATTGTTCAACACTTGACAGATTGAACATTTGGAGCCAAGATGTCGCCCCAAATTCTCCTCCCTGATCGATGGAACGTTCACAAATTCATCGGACCAGCGTAGCCGACCAGGTGGCCGGCATTCTCAGGCAAAGAGTCCTGAATGGTGAACTGCGTCCGGGATCGTCTCTGCAGGAGATCCCGCTTGCCGAGTCGCTGGGTGTGTCGCGCAATACGATGCGCGAAGCCATGCGCATTTTGTCTCTCGAGGGTTTGCTGAAGCGCAGCATCCACCGGGGCATTGCAGTCGCACAGTTGTCATTTCAGGATGTGCAGGAGATTTATCACGTGCGCCGAGTGCTCGAGATCTCCGCCATTCATGCAGCAAAGACGCCCGCGCCGGAGCTGCTCCACGATTTACTGACTGCCCTTGAACAATATGAAAAGGCGGTTCGAGCGCGCGACTGGGTCAGCGCAGTGACCCACGATTTGCACTTTCACAGCCTTCTCATCCGCTTTCTCGGGAACAGGCGGCTGGAATCCTTCTATCAGAAGACGATCGCAGAGTTGCGGATGGGGATGGTGTTGGTTGACCAGCGGCATGACCATCCCGGGAGTCTCATTCCCGTTCACCGCAAGCTGTACGAGTTGCTCAAGGCCGGGAAGCTGAAGGAATGCGCCAAAATCCTGTTGCAACATTTGGATGATTCTGAGTCAAGGCTGTCGAGAGTAATGGACAATCACCGCACGGCGAAAGCAGCAGAATCGCGGGAGTCGCGGTCAAAAACCGGTTGAAACCTACCCGAGTCCGTGATCAAGGAGACGACGATGAAGTCGAATTGCAGTCCTCTGACGTGCAAGCTTCGTGCACGCGTATTGGCCACCATGTCCGCGGTCATGATGCTGGCGACTTCGGTTTCGGTCACGGCGCAGGTCGTGTCGGTGAACGTGCAGGGGCGGGTGAATGACTCGAGTGGCGCAGCTATTTCGCAGGCCACCGTAACCGCGGTAAATGCGGCCACGGGGTTGAGTCGCGGTACGACAGCAAACGCGGTGGGCGAATACCAGATTCCACTGTTGCCTCCTGGTGACTACACGGTCACGGCGGAGAAAAGCGGCTTTGCAAAATCGGCAAAGAAGATCCACCTCGATATCGGCGCCGCCGGTAGCCTGGATTTCGCCCTGTCCCCAGGGCAGGTGATAGCGCAAGTAGAAGTGCAAGATGTGGGAGAACTGGCGGAGCCCACGCGAACGACCGTGAGTTCCGTCATTGACGAGCAGAAGATCGAGAACTTGCCCGTGAATGGGCGGCAATTTATCGACTTCGCCTTGCTGGCTCCGGGCGTGACTATTGGCGACACGACTTCGGGTAGCACGGACGTGATCATCGAGCCGGTTACCAAACTCTCCTTCGCCGGGCAAAACATTCACTACAACTTCGTCGCGATTGATGGCGCGGACAACATGTCGACCGCGTCGGGTATTCAGAAAACCACACCTTCGCAGGAGGCTGTGCAGGAATTCCGGGTTATCAACAGCGATTACAGCGCGCAGTTCGGGCGCGCGGTGGGTGGAATCGTTAATATCATTACCAAGAGCGGGACCAATCGCGTTCATGGGTCCGCCTACGAATACTTCCGCAATGACGCGATGGATGCGAAGAACGCACTGGCGGCCGGATTTAACAAACTGCGTCAGAACCAGTTCGGCGGCACGTTGGGTGGTCCCATCCAGAAAGATAAGACGTTCTTGTTCGGGAATTATGAGGGGCAGCGGCATGTCGAATCGCCTTTCTACAACTCGGCAGTGCTCACCAACCTGGCCGATATCAACAATACAAAAGTAAACTTTTTTGGTCTACCCGCTGAAAATCTCCAGGTGAACCGAACGATCAACTACGACAACGTACTGTTCCGCATCGACCATAGCTTCAGCGAGCGGGAAGTGCTTTCGGCACGGTACTTCTTTAATGACCAGCGGGGGACCAACCTCTCCCCGCTGAACGATGGATTCGACCTACCCTCCGGCTTCAAGAACAATACCTTCCGCGATCAGTCGCTGGTGGGGAGCCTGACATCGATTCTTTCGTCGTCGCTGGTGAATGACCTCCGCGTCCAATATGCGCACCGGAACTTTGACTTTCCCACGGTCAGCACGCAACCACACTTGGAAGTTTCCAACGTATTCACGATGGGCGTGAACCGCGGGAATCCCGACCTGTACACCGAAGGGCGATTCGAGATCGTGGAAGGCGTTACGAAGACTTTCGGCACGCATACGTTGACCTTTGGCGGGGACTTCAATCATGTGAACACGATTGAGTCTTTTCCATTGTTCTACCCGTTTGAAGCGGACTTCGGCAGCCTGGCCGAATTTGAGGGAAAAGTCTTTGGAGCGCCCAATCCGTTCGTTATCTTCTTCGAGCGCTTCGATGCAGCCTCCGGTTTCAATGAGCCGACCTTCAACACGTCGGTCTATCAGGGTTCAGCAATCTCGCAGGCGGTGCGCAACCAGGCCAAGGGAACTCTGGGCCACACCTATGAGGGATTGTTCGTTCAGGATAAATGGCGGGCGACCAGCAACCTGACCCTTAACTACGGCCTGCGCTGGCAGGGAGAAACCTGGCCCAGCGCCGCGCTTAACAATCCCCTGAAGAACTTCGATCCTCGTGCCGGCTTCTCCTATGCCATTCCGGGTAGCCACTCGGTAGTGATTCGTGGAGGAGCTGGGTTATTTCACGGCATGATTCCTTCGCCACTGCTGATGTGCCAGATCCCCTCGTGCGGGGGGACGATCGGGAAGTTCCCAGGCCGTGAAGATAAACAGGACGATTTGAATGCCAAGACACGGCTTTCGGCATTTGGAGCGGACCCGTTCACGATGATGGCAGCTTTGTCCGGACTGCTGGGTCCCACATTGGGAGACACGGCCACCTATCCCCGCGGGTCGCTGGATGCGGTCATCGTCCGCTTCGCGAAAGATCACAAACCTCCCTACGGAGCTCAGGCCAGCCTTGGCGTCGAGTTCCAACCCTTCAAGGATGCGGTTCTGGACATCACCGGTCTGCACGTGCGGGGAATTCACCTGGGCAGTTTCTACAATGTCAATCAGCCCGACCCCAGCGGCCAACTACCCTTCCATGATTCCCGGGGAGGTGTCGGCATGAAAGACATGTATTGCTCGAACTTCCCCTGTGGCCCCATTTTCCCGGCCTTCATTAATCCCGGAGTGCGCTGCGCGGTCTTCACCGGGTGTCCGGTGCCGGCAGGGTTCCTCGGTTTCGCGGTCGATTTCGAGGCAGATTCCAAGTGGGATTCCCAGTGGGACGGCCTGCTGGTCACATTCAATAAGCGCATGAGCAAGCACGTGGGTTGGGGCGCGAGCTATACCTGGTCCAAGGGAATCGACAACGGCCCCAATCCGAGCTTTGTGTTGATTCCGCAGGATTCGACGTCGTTCGAGAAAGAGCGTGCCCTTTCCGCCGATCACGTCGCGCATCGCTTCGTCGGCAATGCGACCTTTGAAGGTCCGACTCACATGAATGCCCTGGTCAACGATTGGCAATTGGGGATGATCGTGACCTTACAGACGCCCCACTACTTCACCAAATTCGCTGGTTTTGACGCGAACGGTGACATCTTTGGAAACAACGACCGGGTTGGCATTGAGGGGCGCGATACGTTCAGGGGAGACACCTACCAGAGCGTCGACCTGCGGCTGTCACGGACGTTCAGGTTGAGCGAGGGTTTGCATCTACAGGCGATGGCGGAGGGTTTCAATCTACTGAATACGCTGAACGTGAATTACTACAACACGGCCTACGGTGCCTCTGATTTCTGCCCGGCAGGCGGTCCAGCCTACTGTCCCACGGGACCTCTCTACAAAGAGGGCTCTCCAAATAAAGACTATGGCACGCCGCGCTCCCTCTTTAACCCGCGGCAGATTCAGCTGGCACTGAAGCTGACCTGGTAGGGAGTGACGACTCAGAGCAAAAGCAAGTGGAATAACTACAATGCGTTTCGGGATCTATTGCGAAATTCAGACTCCCCCGGGCAAGTCGCATTACGACATGATCTGGGAGATCATGCGGCAGATCGAACACGCCGACGACGTGGGCTTCGATGTGTATTCGGTGATCGATCACCATTTTTTTCAGAAGTTCTCCATTTCTGCGAACCCCTTGGCGATGTTCGCCGCGGCCGCACAGCGAACGCGGCGGATCCGGTTTCGAACCGCACTCCATACGCTTCCGCTAGAAAACCCTATGCGGTTGGCGGGAATGATCGCCGAAGCCGACATCCTCACCAATGGCCGGCTGGAATGCGGATTGGGGCGCGGGCATGCGTGGCTCTTTGGCCCGTCGGCTTTGCCGCTGGAGGAAAGCAGGCCGCGTTATGACGAGGCTGTCGACATCCTGGAGTTAGCTTTTTCGAAGGAGCAGTTCTCGTACGACGGCGAATACTACAAGGTGAAAGATGTTCGCGTTGTACCGAGGCCACTCCAGAAACCGCATCCGAAGTTCTACACCGGCGGGACGAGCGACATTACTTACCAGAGGGCGGGAGAAAAGGGCTGGGGCATCTTCGTGCCGCCTCTCCTTCCTTGGAAAGTTCTCGAAGCTCCGCTGAACATCTACAAGAAGGCCTGCGCAGAACACGGGCACGCCCCCGATATCGTTTATATCCGGCCGGTCTATCTCGATGACGACGAGTCGGTGATTCGCCGAGAGGTCGAGCAGGCACTGTTGAATTTCCTGGCCTTCAATGCCTCGCCCGTAGAGTCGTTGCAAGAGGAGCAGAAGAAGCAAGAATTGCGGGCGAAAGGCTACGGGTTTTACGCCAGCGGTGCGCTGGAGTCTCTAACCCGTCTGACGTACGACGAGATCGTGGATCAGGAAATTGCTTTCATCGGAACTCCGGAGAAGGTCGTCCGACAAATCGAAAACCTGCAAGGGAAGGGCGGCATCGGCGAGCTGGCGATTGTGTCCAATTTTGGCGGGCTAGAAAATTGGAAGAGCATCAAGACGCAACAGTTGTTCGCACAGCGCGTGATGCCGGCTTTTCGTACGTCCGCGGCAGAAGTGGCGGCCGATTGACCGCAGGAATCAGCTCATTTGCAAAACTGCATCGAGAAACGCAGCAATGTCTACCCAAGTAGTTTCGACCCACGTCACCGAAAGTTTTGCGCCGATGAGCGCGCGTCGTCTTCTGGTTTTTGGGGGCATTGCCCTGATCGCGGGAGGCATGCTGTTTGGCGACATCTTTGCGGTGTTTGTTCTCCATCAGAACGGCGGACAGACCGGACAGGCACTGTTGGCTGCCTCGGAGGCTGCGAGCGCAGGGAATACCCTCGCCGTGAAGCAAGCCTTCGAGCGGATCGCTGGGTTGCTGGAGGATCACGGGACCAAGGTCGATACGCACGTTCACATGACCGATGCCGGGTATCTCGCTCTGCTGTTAGCTCTGATACAGCCGTACGTGGCCCTTCCCCAGAAGCACAAAAAAGTACTGGCAAGATTGTTCCTCGCGGGCGGACTGCTCCTGCCAGTTGGGATTTTTCTGATTCATTATGTGGGCCTGGCGTACAGTCCGTTCGCTGCGATCGGGTGGGCGAGCGTGCTGGCAGATTCTGCGGGCGCCGCATTGATCGTGGTCATCGTCGCGGAGGCTTACGGCCTCTGGAAGTGGTTGGTGCGGCGCGGTCCCGTGGACGAACCCGACTTCCCCGCCGGCCGCACATGGGAGCGACGCGCCTTGATGAGCGGGGGAACGATCTTGATCCTCTTGGGCTTTCTGCATGGCGGGTGGTATGCGGGGGTGGATCTGTATCGCCACGAAGCCCGCGAGGCGCAGATCTTGAAGAATATGCTGGACGCGGCAAACAGTGGAGGCGCTGGCACTGTCGTGCAAGTAGCAAGCTACGGTTCACTGGCGGCAGAAAGAGCAGTAAAGATCGCAGCGCATTCACACGTCATCGAGTTCGGTCTGTTGGCGATGTTGCTGTCGTTCGTGCAGCCCTATGTTTTTCTGAGTGAACGTTGGAAGCGGCGTTGGGTGTTGCTTTTGCTTTTCGGGTCGCTCTTGCTGCCTCTGTTCGTGCTGCTGGAGTTAAACCTCGGACTAGTAGCGGGAGGGATCGCCGATATTGGCGGCCTGTTGGTGGTTGTTGCTTTGGTCGGCATGCTTGTGGGCATCCTTCGGTACAGTGGACATCTCGATGGGGCTGACGGAGCCGTGCGATGAGTTCTGCACGCAAGGTCCTCCTGGTGGGCGGCCTATCTCTGGCGGCGTTCGGAATGCTCTATGGGTTGCACTACGCAATCTTCGTGGAGCATCCGACTTTGGATCGAATGGGAGCATCTCTCGCACAGGCGTTTGCGAGTGCGGCCGAGCGAGACACAGTGGCTGCTAACGGTGCCATTGATGCGTATACCTCGACCAAATACGACTATGTGCGACAGGTGGACGTCCACTCGCATTGGATTGGCTTGGGCATGTTGCTGATTGTGCTGGGGGCGGCCTTCGATGGCGTTGCGCTTAGCGGCCGCATGAAAACATGGCTCGCAGCAGCGCTGGTGACGGGTTCCTTCGTGTTCCCGATAGGAGTGATCCTCCAGACCGTGAGCCATGGGGCGGTGTACGCCTCGGCGTTGGCGATTTTCGGCTCGGCAATCGTCACGGTAGCCCTGATCGCGGTAGCATGGGGATTCGCGCGCGTTGAGCAGTCTTGAGGAGTTGTTTTTAGGACACTGGACAAGGAATGTATCCACGACCATTTCATTATCATCGCGCGGCTTCCTTGAAAGAGGCGGCGACCATGCTCTCCCAATTAGGGGACGACGCCAAGCTTCTCGCTGGTGGGCAGAGCCTGATTCCGCTCATGAAGCTGCGCTTCGCGAATCCAAGTCACCTGGTTGACTTGAACTTCATTCCCGGCGCCGCCTATATCAAAGAAGAGGGAGCGTCTGTGCGCTTTGGAGCCCTCACGCGACATGCTGAGATTGAGAAGTCCGGTATAGCGGCAAGAGTCCCGATTCTGCATGACTGCGCCGCGGGCATCGCGGACACCCAGATTCGCAATCGGGGCACGATCGGCGGCTCGCTGGCAGAAGCGGATCCCAGCGGAGACTGGGCCGCCGTCCTTCTCACCCAAAAGACGGAAATCCGGTGCCTGAGCCCGCGCGGTGAGCGCACGCTCCCGCTCTCAAATTTCATTAGCGATGCCTATACCACGCTCCTGGAGCACGATGAACTGGTAAGCGAGATCGTCGTGAAGACTCCAGAGAAAGGTAGCGGAGGAGCTTACCTGGCGTTCAAGCGCTCTGCACCTGTGTATCCCACGGCCAGCGCGGCTGTCCACTTGGTCATGGAGGGGGACATCTGCAAAGATGCGGCGATCGTTCTAGGCTGTGTCGGACTTGTTCCCGTGCAGGCGACTGCGGCCGAGGGAACCCTGCGCGGGAGCAAGATCGACGCCAAAGCGGTCACGGCTGCCATGGAGGCGGTGCGTGCAGCTGTAGATCCGCAGTCTGACATGCGAGGCTCGGCAGAATACAAACGAACGTTGGCTGCTGCACTGGTAAAGCGCGCAATTGAAATCGCGGAGCGGCGCGCTCGTGGCGAGCAGGTTGAGGTCAGTCACATCTATGCCTGAGACCATAGACAAGGTTGCAATTCAGTTGAAGGTGAATGGCAAGCGCTACTCCGCCAGCGTGGAGCCGCGGATGCTCTTGGTGGAGTTGTTGCGGGAGGAATTCAATCTCACCGGGACCCATGTGGGTTGCGACACGACCTATTGCGGGGCTTGCACGGTGTTGATGAATGGCGCCACCGTGAAGTCGTGCACGATGTTCGCCGTGCAGGCGGATGAAGCCGAGATTCTGACGGTCGAAGGACTTGAAAAAGATGGAACGCTCCATCCGATCCAGAAAGCCTTTGGCGAATCCTACGGCCTGCAGTGCGGCTACTGCACACCCGGCTTGATGCTGTCGACATATCAATTGGTCAGTGAGAATCGCGAGCCGAGTGAGCCGGAGATACGCAAGGCCATCGCGGGAAACACCTGCCGCTGCACCGGGTATCAGAACATCTTCAAGGCCATTCGTCTGGCTGCGCAGAACGTGAGGGGGGCGTAGAAGTGGCCATCAAGTTTGCGGGCGCGTTCGATGTGCGGCGCACTCCGGAAGAAGTGTATGACTTCCTCACCGATCCGAATAAGTTTGGCCCCTTGCTGCCCGAGTTTCGAGGCTTGACGGTGGAAGATGCCGAGCACTTCAGCGTCAAGGTGAACGTAGGGATTTCCTATATCAAGGGAATTGCAGATGTGAAGATGCAGCTGTCGGATTCGCAGCGTCCCACGCGGGCACAATACAAAGGCCAAGGCAGCGTGGCCGGGGGCAATGTGAGCATGGTTGCCGCCTTTAATCTGGGGGCCTCGGGAGCAGGAACGAAAGTTGCCTGGGAAGGCGAGGCCCAAGTTTTCGGACGACTAACTTCGGTTGCGGGCGGATTGCTGGAGCCTCTGGGCAGGAAGCAGGTTCAAAAGTTGATCGACGGGTTGCAGGCTGCGCTGAATGGGGCGACTGGGTGCACATTGTGAGCGGGAACGGCACGAACTGGGTAGGCAAGGCGGTGCCGCGCAAGGAGGAAGAGCGCCTGCTGCGCGGCCTCGGCAAGTTTGCTGACGACATCAAATTGCGCGAGATGCTTTACTTGCGCTTCGTACGATCGCCTTACGCACACGCGAAGATTGTCAGCATCGACACTTCGGAAGCAGAGAAAATTCCTGGCGTAGTCTGCACGCTTTCCGGCTCCGAGATCGCCTCCGTGACTCAGCCTTTCATCGAGATTGCCCCCGACGCTGCCGGCAAGATTCGGGATTATCCGCTGGCGGTATCGAAAGTCCGATATCAGGGCGAGCCGGTGGTCGCGATCGTGGCCGTCTCTCCTGCGGTGGCCGACGACGGTGCGGAAGCCGTGCAAGTGGAGTACGAGGCCCTCGACCCGGTGGTGGACGCTGAGCAGGCGCTCACCGATGCGAGCATCCTGCATGAAGATGCCGGCACGAACAAGGTGTGGAACGGCGTGTTCGAGTACGGAGACGTCGAAAAAGCGTTTCGGGAAGCTGCTTCGGTAGTCGAAATCGACCGCATGCACTTCCATCGATTCTCGAGCACCCCGCTGGAAAACAACGTAGTGATCGGCCAGTGGGATCCAAAAGACGAACGCATCTACTACTGGTGCAATAACTCATTTCCATCCTTCGCAATCCAGTTCCTGGCCGCGCACCTCGGGGTTCACATCGACCGCATTCGCGTGCAAACCTTTGATATTGGCGGCAGCTTCGGCATTAAGATCACGAGCTATCCGCAAATGGCTGTTTGCGCGCTCGCTTCCAAGAAAGCTGGTGGCCGGCCGATCAAATGGGTCGAGACGCGGTCAGAGCACATGACCTCGAGTGCTCACGGGAACGAGAGAACGTTTCGTGATACGCGCGTGGCGCTTGACAAGAACGGGGTCATCACTGCGATTACATCCCGTCACATCGATGATTGCGGTGCCTATCCGCGCTATGAGCCTCTGGGATGCGTGATCTGGTCGCAGGTTTTTCCGGGCGTCTATCGATTCAAGAATGCACGGATCGACTTCAGCCAGGCAGTGACCAATAAGTGTCCGGTCGGTCCGAATCGTGGTTACTCGCGCATGCAACATCTCTGGTTTTTGGAGCGCGTGGTTGATATTTGCGCGCACGAGTTGGGAATTCCAGCCGACGAGATGCGGCTCCGCAATTACATTCGCCCCGAAGAATTCCCGTACACCACGCCGAACGGCTGTATTTACGATTCGGGCAACTATCCGAAGATGCTGGAGGTCGCCAAGAATCTGATTGGTTGGGATTCCTGGAAGAAGAAACAAAGCGACGCACAGAAAGAAGGCCGGATGGTCGGGATTGGCATCGGCACGACGCTCGATTCCGGGACCAACAACTTCGGCCAGTCCCAGATTGTGAATCCTGGGGCACCTTTCTCAGGTAACTCGCAGGGCGCGAACTGCAAACTCGATATCTATGGAGAGGTTGTTGTGGCGGTCGGATCCTGTCCGCAAGGCCAGGGTCACGAAACGACTGCGGCACAGGTAGTCGCTGATGTGTTGAACATCAGTCCCGATCTCATCACCGTGCGCACCGGCTTTGACACCGAACGGAATGTGCACACTGGATTCTCAGGGACCTACGCCAGCCAGTTCGCGGTCTCAGGCCTGTCCGCTGTCCACGGCGCCGCACAGAAGCTGAAGGCTGAAATGACACGCCTGGGAGCGTTCGTGCTCGAGAGCAAATCCGAAGCGATCGAGTTTCGTGTGGGAGAACAGGGGCCGGAACTTCGCTCGAAGACGAACGGGAAGTCCATCAACTACTGGGGCCTTGCGAACATCGTCAACGTGAACAGCGCCGTACTGCCGGTCGAACTCTACGAGGTAACGCTGAATTGCCGTTACATCTGGCGAGCGCCGTTCAAGGTGCCGGACACAAAGAAGAAATACGGCAACCTCACCATGACCTACGCGTCGCAGCTGCACATCGCCGTCGTCGAGATCGATCGCGATACCCTGATTCCCAAGATTCTCGACTATGTGGCAGTGGACGACTGCGGCACCGTGATCAACCCGGCCATCGTGGAAGGTCAGGTATACGGCGCGACGGCGCACGGGATCGGCGCGGCGCTGCTCGAGAACTGCGTGTACGACGCCGTGGGCAACATGCTGACCAGCACCTTCAGCGACTACATCCCGATCACGGCGATGAACATGCCGCTCGTGAAATACGGCCACATCCAGACGCCTTCACCCCACAGCTACAGCGGGGCGAAGGGCATGGGGGAGGGCGGCGCGGCTCCGATCCACACGATCTCTGCAGCGTTGCAGGATGCGTTGTTCGACAAGGGAATCTTTATCGATGATTCATTCAACAATGCAGATACCTTGTTTCGCGCCCTTAACGGAGAAACTGGCCGAACGGCTGATGGGGTGAAGGTGGAGCGGCGTGCCTGACGCGAGGGCATGAAGCGAGTCTGCATCATCGGGTGCGGTGCGATCGGCAGTTTGTACGCCGCGCATCTGGCGCGCGTTGCCGAAGTTTGGGTTCTCGTACGCCGTAAGGAGCAGGCCGAGGCTCTGAACCGCGATGGGCTCAGAGTGTCGGGAACGCATAATTTTGCGGCGACGCTGCGGGCAACAGATGATCCGCGCGAGCTGCCGGATTTCGATTTCGGAATCGTGGCCACCAAGGCGACGCAGGTAAGGGAATCGATCGCGGCGGCCGGTGATCGGTTTAACCGAGGGGCTTTGATCTCAGCCCAGAATGGCTTGGGCAGCGAGGAGATCATCGCGGAGTATACCGGCGGGCATGTCATCCGCGGGACAACATTCATGAGCGGAACGCGGCACAGCGATACGCATGTCCAGTACGAACTCAACACCGCGACCTGGCTTGGTCCATTTGAGCCTCGGAACACGCCATTTGCGGTGGTGCAGGAAGCTGCCGAGTTGCTGGTGCAAAGCGGGCTGAAGGCGGAAGCATTGCGCGATGCGCGCCCAGCACAGTGGTCAAAATTGATTTTCAATGCTTCCGTGAACGGAGTGTCGGCCTTGACGGGCCTTCCACACTCTCCTCACTTTGCGGCCGAAGCGGAGTTTTCCGATCTAGGGCACCTGCTTCATGCATTGATTGAAGAAGGCAAAAAAGTAGCCGCTGCCGCCGGGATCATGCTCCACGAGGACCCGTGGGCGATGAACAAGATTGGGGCAATGACGAATCATCCTCCATCGATGCTTTCGGATGTGCGACAACAGTCGCCTACGGAAGTGGATTTTCTGAGTGGCGCCATTGCGCGAGAAGCTGAACGCGCACACATCCCGGCCCCCTTGCACACGGCGATCTATCGACTCATCAAAGGCAAGGAAGCGGGGTGGGCCTTTAAGGATGAGAATCGACCCGTGGCTGCACATGAGGGAGCTGGCAAACATTAATTCGGGACGACGAATGCCGCGTCTCGAGGGAAGCAATCATGGCTTGGCCCAAGGATGAGTCGAAGCTGAACCGGGTACGCGCCCTGATGAAGGATCAGGATGTCAGCGCGCTAGTCGTCCGCGCGCCTGACAATGTCCTGTATCTCACGAACTATTGGTGCATGAAGGGATATGACGCCGTGGTTTTTCCGCAACAGGGTGATCCCACGCTCATCGTTCTCGAGCCCCAGCTTGCGGACGCGCAGCGTAATTCGTGGACGAAGGATCTCAAGCTTTTCAAGGGATACGACGAGCGCGACCCGCGTCCCGCCCCCTTCCGTTCCCTTGATCTGGCTTTAGAGACACTAAAGCAGCGCGGCCTCACAGATAAGGTTGCCGTTGAGCTAAATATGGGCACCCAGAGTGTCGATCGCATGGTGGGAGAGCCCACTACTCCGACGCAGTACTTTTTCGATGCCTTTCGAAAGGTCTCCGGTCAAGTCGTGGACGCAACTCCGCTGCTGAGCGAGGCCCGTGCCATCAAGACAGCGCAGGAAGTCGAGCGCATGCGCCTGGCAAACGAACTGGCGGCGCTTGCCATGGACTATACCCGCGAGCACATGAAGCCAGGGATGAAGGAAAGCGAAGTCGGAGGCATGTATGAGGGCTTCGTGCATGGTCTCGGTGTTGGGTACAAAGGCAAGGTCGAGATGGCTCGAGCCTTCACGCTGGTCTGGTCGGGAAAGGGGATCGCGACCTTCACGGCGACCGGTGACCGCCCCATCCAGGAGAACGAACCTACACTCTTCGAAATCTGGGTATGTGTGGATGGGTACTGGACTGATCTGACCAAGAATGCGTGTCCGGGAACGTTGACCGCTCCGTATCAGAAACTGCTGGACCTCCTACTGAGCGTATTCAACGAAGCGATAACGTTCGCGCGTGATGGAGCGAGTTTCCCCGACCTGGATCGTCTGGTTCGTGCGCGACTTACGGAAGGTGGATATCCTGGGCAGCCGTCCCATGCGATTTGTCACGGAGTGGGCGCTCGGGCGCATGAACCACCTTTTGCGCATCAGGCAGGGACTGGCACGATCCGGAAGGGAATGGTGTTAGCCATCGAACCGGGAGTTTACTGGCCGGGTGGCGGCGGGTTGCGGCTGGAAGACAACTTCCTGATCACAGATAACGGCAACGAGAAGCTTTGTACTGATCCAGACGACTTTCGTCTGGCGTATCGACACTAATAAGGAATAGACAACACATTGTCGAAACCGACCACAGCCCGTACGACGAACCTCAGCCCTCAAACGGCGGAGAAGATCCTGGCCCAGGTGAAGGAAGACGAGATCGTCGCAATGGCGCGAGACGTGATCAATATTCCGAGCCCTACGGGCGAAGAACTGCAGATGGCTCAGTACATGCAGAGGGCGTTACAGGAGCTTGGACTTCACGTCACGTGGCAGGAGGTCGAAGAAGGGCGCGCAAACGTCGTGGGCCGTTGGACGGGCAGTGGTGGCGGCAAGAACCTGATGTTTAACGGGCACATGGATACGTCCAACACCGGGCGCGAAGACTTCCTGACTGGCCTGGGTTACAAGCCCAACGCAGTGGTTAAGAACGGATTCTTGTACGGCCTCGGGATCTACAACATGAAGGGAGCGCTGGTCTGCTACACGCATGCCGTGAAGGCATTGCAGCGCGCCGGCGTGCGGCTGAAGGGCGATGTGATCATCGCAGCGGTTGCGGGTGAAATCGAAAAGACCCAGTGGGGCGAGTTCAAGGGCAAGGAATACCGCGGGTATGGTTTCGGGACACACTACCTGGTGAATCACGGAATCCTTCCGGATATGTGCATTCTCGGTGAGCCTACGGACATGCACGTTGTGCTCGAGCACTTCGGCTCCATGTGGGTCCGTATCTCATGCACCGGTATTTATGTGCACACGGCATTCTGTGAAGGCAGAGAAGAGATGAACTCGATACGCCGTATGCATTCGCTGATGGAGCCCATCCTGAAATGGATTGCCAACTGGGAAACGAAAGCGGCTCACGGCGGCAAGAAGGCGATCGTCAATCTCGGCGGCATTCGCGGCGGACATGCATGGCGGGCCAGCCGGACTCCTGAGAAGACCGATCTTTTTCTGGACGTTCGCGTTCCGCCCACCATTCCAATGAATGAAGCGCGCCGCGAGATCCAGCAGTTGTTTCTGGAGCTTGAAAAACAGCATCCCGATTTTGGCTTGGAGTTTGAAACTTACGTCTCTGTGCCGGGCGCGCGGATCGACGAGACTCACGAAATGATTCGGGCCATTGACGGCAATCATGAGCGCATCATGGGCAACCCTCCAGAAAGGGAAGTCGTCACTTGGTGCTCGGATGCGAGCGTCCTCAGCCGTTACGGTGTAGACACGGTGAACTATGGACCTTCCAGCGGCCCCCGAGACAAAGAAGGGGAGAAGGTAAAAATTCAGACGCTGGTCGATATTACGAAAATTTACGCATTGACGGCTGCAGAGCTTTGCGGAGTCGCATCGTAGTGGGCCAATTTGCCCCGAGGACAGACGTGCCAAGTCAGAAAGAAATTGAACGGCGATATAAGAACGTCCGCTCGCACATGGAGAAGGCCGGACTGGACGCGCTACTGGTATGCGGCAATCAGTACGCCGGGTTCGAGGGTGCGGTGTTTTACATGTCGGGATTCGAGATTGTTCACCGCTATGTGTATGTTCTGTTTCCGCTCGAGGGCGAGCCCACGCTGGTGTTCCCGCGCGAAGCGCGTTGGATCGGCGATAAAGGCAAGCCATGGGTAAAGGATCATGTCTGGCCCGAAACCCCCGGCCAGTGGATTCGCGATGTTGCGCTCGAGCGGAAGTGGAAGAAGCTGGGCGTGTACGGCATGAATTTCGTGATGGCAGTTCGGGACTATCGGGAACTCTCGAACGGAGCGCTGGAACTCGTTCCCTTCGACACGCAGTTCGATACAGCCCGGGCCGTGAAGAGCGAAGAGGAACTGGCCGAGGTGCGCGATGCCATGGATATCATCCTCGATGGATTCTGGGCGCTGATCAAAGCGTATGCACCCGGCAAGACCGAGGCGGAGATCATGGCTCCCGCGGTGGAACGCTTCTTTGCACGCGGGGCCGGACCCCGCATGATGAATATCCTGCTCTCGGGTGCTCATGGCGAGGCTGAGGCGTTCTTTAAGGTTCCCGGAAAGCGAGTCGTCGAAGCTAACGATCTTTTGTTGTACTCGCTAGAGATAACGGGCACCGGAGGATACTGGGTCGAGTTCTCACGTCCCCTGCTCCGAGGCAAGCCGAGCGCGACCACTCAAAAGATGGCGGATGCGTATCCGGCGGCGCTGGAGGCGGCACGCAAGCTGATGCGCGTCGGCGAACTTGCCAGCAACGTTCATCGAGTGGTCGCCGAAACCTTCTCGAAGCACGGTTTCACGCTGGGACACCTCTCCGGCCACTCCATTGGCACGACCATGCTCGAATATCCGGCGATTGGCGCCAAGAGCGAAGTGCCTCTTGAAGAGAACATGATCTTCTCTCTCCACCCTCAGGTGGTCGATCGTGACGGCAAGGTCTGCCTCTACACGCAGGACACGTATCGCGTTGGCAAGACCGAGGGGGAATGCCTTGCCCAGGTTCCGTGGAAGTTCTTTGCGGGGCAGGAGACACCAGAAACCGCAAGCCGGTGAAGAGCGAGGCTGGAATCACGCAAGGCCCTTGGGATGAAGATTTGCATCGTTGGTTGCGGAGCCGTCGGCAGCCTGTTTGCGGCACACCTGGCCAAGGCCGGGGAGGTCGAGGTCTGGGCGTACGACGTGTGGAGAGAGCATACGGAGGCCATTCGCAAGAATGGGCTGCGGCTCTCCGGTGCTGAAGAATTCACGGCGAGGGTGCATGCGACCAGCGATCCAAACGAGCTGCCGCAATGCGACTACGGCATCGTCGCCACGAAGGCAATTCACACGAGGCACGCCATCGCGCAGACGGCTCACGCGTTTGGTGAAGGATCGGCGGTGTGCTCGGTGCAGAACGGAGTGGGGAACGAGGAAATCCTTGCCGAGCATGTGAAGTATGTAATTCGAGGGACAACTTTTCCGGCTGGTCACCCGATTGCCCCGGGCCATATCGGTTACGACATCAAGGGCGACACCTGGATTGGGCCATTCGAACCCACTCAGACGCCCATGCGACGTGTGGAGGAACTGGCGGGCGTGATGACGCGCTCGGGCATGAATACGGTTGCGCTGCAGGATGCCCGTGGAGCGCAGTGGACCAAGCTGATCTTTAACGCATCGACCAACCCTGTGGGCGCGCTCACGCTCCTGCATCATGGCGCTGCTACCCGTTTCGCTCCGACCGGAAAACTGTTCGAAGATCTGATCGGGGAAGGGGAAGCGGTTGCCAACGCTCTCGGCATCGAGTTGCACGGGGATCCTCGCCAGATGGTTCAGAAAGGTGCGAACGCTCCCGGCAAACACCGTGCCAGCATGCTCCAGGATGTTCTTGCAAAACGTCAGACCGAAGTCGATTTCATGAATGGCGCGATTGTGAAGTGGGGCGAACAGGCCGGTGTGCCCACCCCTCTCAATCGCGCCCTCTGGGAACTCATCAAAGGGCTCGAACACTCCTGGACCGACCCAGACTGAGCTTTCTGTTTAAGCGATCACTTTAGGAGTCAATCGTACAGCTATGACTATTCCCTTCAATATCGGCGTCCTGCAACTCAGTATGGAACCAGTGCGCGAGACAGTCGCCATGGCATCGGCGTGCGAGCAGGCGGGCTTCGATACGTTCTGGATTGCCGAGGCTTATCCCTGGTGGCGCAAGCACGGGTTTGAAGCGCGTTCCTCGACTGCTGTTCTCGCGGTGATCGCCGCAGCGACGGAACGAATTCAACTCGGCTGGGGCATCATCTCGCCCTACACGCGGCATCCGGTGCAAATTGCCATGGAGGCGCGCGTCATGCAGGATCTGGCCGGCGACCGCTTCATGTTGGGATTGGGAGCCTCGAAGATCTTCATGAAGGAGATCGGCGAAGGCGAAGGAGAGAGAGTCGGTCCGGCCACGGTCATGCGCGAGAGTATCGAGATCGTGAAGGGAGTGCTCCAGGGGGACGCATTTCAGTATGAGGGAAAAGTATTTCAGGCAAGCGTGCCACCATTAAAGGCTGACGCGCACACACCCCGAGGAGTCCCGCCCATCTATGTAGCGGCGACTGGCCCCGTGCTGCAGAGAATGTCAGGGTCCGTCGGCGACGGCCTGTTGACGGCAAGCATCACCACGCCAGCCTTCGTGCGGTATTCCCGCAAGAACATGGAGGAAGGGGCGAGCAAGGCGGGGAAGGATCCCGCCAAGCTGATTGTAGGTTCGGTGATCGTGGGCAGCATCGGTCGCGATTCGAAGAAAGGCAAGGAAGGCGCCCGCGAACAGGCAGCTATGTACTTGGCAAACAAAGTACAGAACATCAAGGGTTCTGCCGATGCGTTGCTGCAGTGTGCCGGCTTGACCTTCGAGGAACTTCAACCCGTGGCGGATGCGATGGAGAGAGGTGGCAGGAAGGCAGCCGGGAGCGCGGTCACCGATGAGATCCTGCGCAAGGTGTGTGCGATTGCGGGTACTCCAGATGAATGCATCGAACGCCTCGAGGAATATCGTGCGGCCGGTTGCACGCACATCATGCTGGAAATATGGGGAGACGACCGCACCGGCCAGGCGAAGTTGTTTGGCGAGGCGGTGCTCCCGCATTTCAAGAAGTAGTCAGTGCTTCAGGGCCGCAGCGAACTCGTCGACGATCTGGCGGAACTCCTCGTCCGAGAGCAGTCCCCGCTTCGCGATGGCTCGCTTCTTAACCTCAGCGAGAATCGGACCGCGTTGATCCTGAGAAAACGCAATGCCTAGCTCTTTCGCCTTGAGATCAATGCTGTCGAGGCCACTCTTTTTGCCGAGTACGATATGGCGCTCGGCGTTTACGAGTTCCGAGGAGTAGGGCTCGATCGCCTCGGGAATGTGGAACTGGCTCGCCACGGCGCCGCTCTCGCGCATAAAAAGGTTCTGGCCCACGAGAGGTTTCCACGCTTCCAGCGTGTAGCCGCCGGCCTTCCGCACGATTTCTGAAACTTCTCGGACTTTGGTCAGGTCCAGTACAACGGGTACGTCATAGAGGCAGCGCAGTGCTAGCGCGATCTCGCATATGTCCGCATTTCCGGCGCGCTCTCCCATCCCGTTGATGGTGCCCTGAATCCAGGAAGCGCCGCCCCGAACAGCAGCCACTGCGCACGCCGTGGCCATTCCGAAATCATTGTGTCCGTGGAAGTGGACTGGGACCTGCGGCCCGACCCATTCGCGAGTCTGGCCGAACCAGAAACTCTACGGCTTCCGGTCCACAAGCGCCGATGGTATCAACCACTACGATTTCAGCCGCTCCCGCTTCGAGTGCCGTTACATAGACCTTCTGCAAGAACTCGAGATCTGTTCGTGTGCCGTCCACCGCAAAAAAAGCGACGGTAATCGCATTCTGCTTCGCGAATGAGATGGCTTCGGAGACACGGCGGAGTACCTCGTCACGTGTGATTCCGTATGCTTTCAACTTGATGTCGCTGGTGGGAGCCTCAATCACAGAAGCGCGCAAACCCAGTCGGATCAGCTCTTCGACATCGGCCTTCACCGCGCGCGAGAATCCCCAAAGCTCGGCTTTCAAACCTGCCGCTTGCATGAGTTGAATGGCCTCGCAATCCTCCGCGGAAACACGCGGGAACCCGGCCTCAATGCGGCTCACGCCCAGAGCGTCCAGGTGGCGCGCTATTTCCAGCTTCTGTTGCGGGGATAAAACCACGCCGACGGTCTGCTCGCCGTCTCGCAACGTCGTGTCGTAAAAGCGGATCGCAGCCTTGGGAAACGCGGATCGAATTTCCGCTCGCGCATTGAGCTCACTGACCCAAACCTGATCCTTACTCGTTGCGGTCATCTTTGAAGTTCCTTACTCAGAGTTTCCTGTGTCGCCATTGCTTCCGGCTTATGCCCGTATGCTTCTTGCCAGGAAATGACCCGATTGCGCAAAATGCCAATCTTCTCAATCTCGCATTCCATCACGTCCCCAGGCTTCAAATACCATGCTTTGGGATCGCCACTGAATGCGGCCACACCTGACACCGTGCCGGTGGAGACGACATCGCCGGCGCTATAACCCATTGGCGAATAGTGCGACAGAATCTCGGGGATTTTGACTGACATCTTTCCAGAATGCGAGCGTTGACGGGATTCACCGTTGACGCGCAGCTCCATAGCAAGGTTGTGCGGATCCGGAATTTCGTCGGCCGTTACGATCCACGGCCCCAGCGGACAAAACGTATCAATGCCCTTGCAGAAGCTGAAAACGCCCGACTTCATTTCGCGCCGCTGGATATCGCGCGCGGTAATGTCGTTGAAAATGACATATCCACCTACGTGGCTGCCAGCTTCTTCTGGACTGAAGTGCTTGCCGCCTTTTTTCAGGACCACGGCCAGTTCCAGTTCATAATCCAGTTCTTGCGTAAGGTGTTCGGGATAAATAACCGGCTCATCGTGGCCGATAATGGCGTCCACATTCTGGAAGAAGACAATCCACGGCATCACCGGATGCGAGAAGCCTGCCTTGGTAGCCTCCTCGTGGTGCTCCCGGAAATTTCCCGCGGTGTGGAAAAACTTCTTGGGTACAATCGGCGCCTTCAGACTGATATCGGCGAAGGCGTAGAAAATGGGCTCGCCGTGCACACCGGCCGCATCGGCACTCTGTTTCTGGGCGTGCTCAACGGCCATCCGAGCCGCATTGAGGCTGGTGTCGCCGCCCTCGAACAACGCGCGCATATTGGCGGGTACCATGGCATCAGCCAATCGCGCATATGCTCCTTCTCGCTGCACGTCTCGCAGGTAGAGAGCGTAGGCGGAATTGAGGTCGACGATTCGATCGCCGCCTGTCAAGGCTCCAATACGGGATTGGTGAACAGAATTCTCAAAGGTAACGAGTCTCATGGAATAGTGGGTTCGCGGAAGGCGACGCCCCCAAGAGTTTATGGCTCAGACATTCAAGTTGTCTATCAGGCGGCCGAAGAAAGGCCGCTCACACGTCGCATGAGTGATACGATTTCCGAGCACGCACATGACACCAAAGGACCTTCCACACTGCATGGACAAAGCGGAAGAACTGCGGAAACCCATCCTGCCCGGTCAGGGAAACTCCGATTACGAACGCTACCTACGCACCGACGAACTCCTGGCACTGCAGAAAAATACGGCAGATCTTAGCCATCCGGACGAAATGACTTTCCAGGTCGTCCACCAGGCTTCCGAGCTATTGATGAAGGGCGCCGCGTTTGAAATCGAACGCGCTCTTCAGTGCGTAGAGCGGGGTGACTTTCTAAATGCTGCTCGGCTCATGCGGCGTGCCCACATGGAGTTGGAGTATCCGATCTCCATGTTGCATGTGCTGGAGACCATCACACCGTTCGACTATCACATTATTCGCGGAGGGCTGGGGCATGGCAGTGGTCTGGATTCTCCCGGCTTTCTCGCCCTGCTGCACATTGGACCTCGTCTCGGCCAAGCATTTGATCATCAATTGCAGCAGGCCAAGCTATCAGTGATCGAACTTTATCGCCGTCACGATGAATTCTTCGGTCTTCATGATGTGGCCGAACGCATGCTTGATTTCGATGAGCGCATGCACCTGTTCCGTTTCCATCATCTCAAGCTCGCCCAGCGCATTATTGGCGGCGGGGTGGTCGGTACCATGGGAACTCCGGTCGAAGTTCTCCATCAGCGAATGGAACACCTTTTCTACAAAGAGCTATGGGATGTTCGCAACCAGATCACCGCAAGGGCGAATGAGTCAGTGTGAGCATGTGCGTGACTGGAACCATCTGCCAGTGCATTTGCACTAGCGAGGTATTCATCTTTTTCGTACGGATATTACGGACGCCGTGTATCGGTCTCCGCGCAATAGCGAGACGCTGTATTCGATCGGGATGTCCTGTTCATCGTAGGTGGTTTCTTTGATGAGAAGGAGCGGGCTGCCTGCAATTCCGGGCGGAGGCTTTTAATCTGTTCAACCATCCGCAATTTGGAACTCCGGCGAACACCGTGGACGTAGCTGACTTTTCGGGGCAAGTCACGAGCGCCGGTCGCGCGCGCGAACTTCAGTTCGCATTGAAACTCACGTTCTAAAGCTAGGTCGCCCGGTGCGACCACCAGACAACGGGAACGGGGAGTATGACAACAAGATGGCGTAGGTGCGGTTGGCGATGTCTCCATGCGACGCTGGCATGCGTTGTGTGCGTCAGTGCGGTCGTCGGTCAGGCAATTGGACAGGCCAAGTCTGCAGAACAAAACAAGTCGCAGGCATCGGCCGCACTGCCCCCAGTGCATCTGGATGGAACGTACTTCACGCACGACGGGCATCGTTTTGTTCCGATGGGCGCGCACTGGGTTCCGGCGAAAGCAGCCATGCAGTGGCCGGCGCAATGGGATCCGAAAGACATCGATGCGGACTTCGCGAAGATGGCGCAGCTTGGTTACAGCATCGTGCGGTTCGACATGCTATGGGCATGGTTCGAGCCGCGGCCAGGCGACTACAATCCGCAGGCGTTTCAGCAACTCGACTACCTGATCTCGCTGGCACACAAATATCGGATCTACCTTCATCCTTCTTTATTCATCGGCGGAGAAGTAGGCGAGGCCTATTGGGATGTGCCGTGGCGGCATGGGCGCCATCCGCATGCGGACGCGGAGATGTTGCGGCTGGAAACAAATCTTGCCGAGGAGTTCGGGCGTCATTATGCCAACGAGAGCGCGATCATCGCGTGGGATCTGAACGACGAGCCGCCATTGTGGATTGTAGGGAGCCAGACCACGGATGCGATGGCGATCAATTGGACTCGATTGATTGCGGGGGGCATCCGGCGGCACGACCATCTCCATCCGATTGTCATCGGGACTAGCGGACAGGAACTTTCGCACGGACCGTTCCGCGCCGACAACATTGCTCGTGAAGTCGATTTCTTCAGCATTCACCCGTTCACGATCTATAGCCAGGATCTCTATCCGGACCCGATGCTTTCCGAGCGCGGAACTTATGGAGCCGCCTTCGAAATCGGTGTCTCAGGAGGCGCAGGCCGCCCGGTGATGATCCACGAGATGGGCGGTTCGACGGCTCAGTACGGTCCGGAGATCGTGGCCGCTTACGACCGCGCCATGATTTATTCGGGAATCGGAGCAGGCGCGATCGGAGTCGATCTTTGGTGTTACAGCGATACGGCTCCAGAGCAATTTCGCAAAGTGCCCTATCTTCGAACGCCTCAGGAGACTGGATGGGGCATGGTCACGTGGGACCGGCAGGATAAGCCGCTAGCTCGCGAGTTCAAGAACGTTCAGCAGGTGATCGGGAAACTCGATCTGGCGGATGTGACGCCTGCGGCGGCTGACGCTGCCATTGTGATTCCAGATGAATGGGCCAAGGCGCACGGAGATTTCTCTCGCTTCGGCCTCACAGGTCCGGAAGTGATCCCATACATCTCGACCGAAGACCGCGACGCTATGCCCGGTCAGCCGCCAACGGACAGCAATGGAGACAGTCGACGGCTAATGGGTTCGGCTCTGAGTGCATTCATCCTCGCACACCGGGCGGGACTCAAAGCGGATTTCCCACGGGAGTATGGCGACTGGGCAAAGCGGCCCATGCTGTTGCTGCCTTACCCGCTGACCAGCACGGGCGATCCCTTTCTGGTTCATATGCACACCGACTTCTATGAGAAAGCTAGAAAGTACGTAGAAGGCGGAGGCTTTCTGTACGCGTCGATCTCGGCGGACGCGGGCATCCCTGAGATGGAAGCACTCTTTGGCGCGCGGATGGTCGACGCGATCACCGCACCTGAGGTTACGCTGAAAGTCGTTGCGGATTTCGGCACGCTCAAAGAAGGCGATACGTTCCGCTACACTTTGCCGGCCAGTAGTCAGAAGTATTGGGGCTCGATCTTGGAAATCAAGGGCGGTAAGGTGATCGCGGTCGATCAAGACGGTCATCCTGCACTGGTGACAAATTCTGTGGGCAAGGGCAAGACGCTGCTTTCCGCGTACCCGCTCGAATCTTACCTGGCAGCCGTTCCCTCAGTTTTTGAAAAAGCCGAGTTCACGCATCGCATCTATGATTCGTTTCGCACATGGGTGGGGTTGGAACCGCTCTTCCGCGCTGACCAGCCGTCCGTGGAAGTTTCCGCACTGCAGGGAATTCGTCGTGGCTATGCAGTACTCGTGAACCATGGACACGATGCGAGCTCAGTTTCAGTTCGAACGCGGCTTCCAATTCACTCGCTGCGTTTAATCAAGCCAGTTGGCGCGTCGCCCCTTCAATGGAGCGATAAAGTCTGGAAGATGGAGATCAAGCCGTACGAGGGCGCTGTGGTGGAGTGGACTGAGTAGTGCGCGTGCAGGGCTGCTTCGGAGACGGTTTGGAGCGGGCGATGATTGGAGCCGTTGATATCGGGGGAACGAAGATCGCGGTCGGCATAGTGGACGATAACGGTCACGTGCTGGCGCGCCGCGAGACCCCGACTTGCGCGGAGCTCGGATACGCCCGGGCGCTGGATCGCACGGCCGATTTGCTGCGCCAGGTCTTGCAAGAGACGGGAACGGAGATTCGCGGAATCGGCATTGGCAGCACGGGCCCAGTGGATCCGTTTACCGGAGAAATTGGCGACGTGAACTTCCTTCCTGGCTGGCAAGGCTGCAACGTCGTTGCAGATCTTGCTCGACTATTTCGCGTCAAAGTGGCCATGGAGAACGATGCGGATGCGGCTGCTCTTGGCGAAGCCGGATGGGGTGCGGGCAAGGACAAGCGGCGTCTCATATACGTCACGGTCGGGACGGGGATCGGCGGCGGCATCATCCTCGATGGAAAGCTTTATCGCGGAGTCGATCATGCTCACCCCGAGTTGGGACATCATGTGATCGATAATTCGGGGCCCCCTTGCCTGTGCGGATTTCATGGCTGCTGGGAATCCCTCGCGGCTGGGCCAGCAATGGCGGAATGGGTGAAGGCCGAGGCGCCAGCGGACTACGCACATCGTGAAGATGTGTCTGCAAAGAAAATTTGCGAGCTTGCCCAGGTGGGAGATGCATTGGCGCAGCGTGCCGTGGAGCGCGAAGCCTACTACTTGGGGCTCGGATTGGCCAATCTCATCGTTTTATTCACGCCGGACGCGATTGTATTGGGTGGCAGTGTCATGAAAAGCGCTCATCTCTTTATGGACGGTATTCGCAAGGTGATTCGCGACAGTTGCAAGTATGTCCCCTTCGAGAAGACAGAACTGGCTCTGGCTTCTTTGGGTGACGACGCCAACCTGATTGGCGCAGCCAGAGTCTGGCATCACCGTTTCGCTTCGGGAGGCCAGAAGTGACTACTGATCTCAAAGTAATCGAAGGCGCATACCTCAGGGACATTTTGGATCAACCCCAGGCGCTGGAAGATACGTTGGCGAATCTTGGACGTTCAAAGGAACTTGAAAGTCTGGCGGGACGGTTGGGCAAGGGCAAGTTTCAACGCATCGTTCTGACCGGCATGGGATCGTCGTTTCACGCTTTGCACCCACTCAACCTGCAACTCATCAGCCACGGGTACACGGCGATCATGGTGGAAACGTCGGAACTGGTCCATTACAAGAAGCAGTTTTTCGATCCCAAGACGCTGATTGTGGCCGTGTCTCAGTCTGGGCAAAGCGCGGAAATGGTCCGGCTCACTACCGTGAATCGCAAACGCTCAGCCGTGATCGCGGTTACGAATACGCCGGATAGTGTGCTCGCCAAACATGCGAGCGCAGCGTTGCTAACCAGGGCGGGGAGTGAGTTTTCGGTTTCGTGCAAGACATACGTCACGGCGCTCATGGCGTTGAAGTGGCTGGGAGACGTGTTGTGCGAGCGGGATGCCAAGCTTACGCGTCGCGAACTGAAGGATGCCTCGCCTGCGGCGGCCTCCTACCTGGCTGACTGGAAGGCGTATGTGGAGAGCCTTGCCGCGAAGCTGAAGAACATTCGCCACCTTTTCTTCGTTGGAAGAGGAGCATCTCTGGCAGCAGTGGGTACGGGCGCGCTCATCGTGAAAGAAGCAGACTTATTTCATGCGGAGGGCATGAGCAGCGCAGCGTTCCGTCATGGTCCTTTTGAGATGCTCAGCGAAGGAACGTTTGTCGCTGTCTTTTCTGGTGATGCCAAGACTCGCGACCTGAATCGCCGGCTCTTTGCTGACATGAAGGAACAAGGTGGGAAGGCCGAACTGGTCGGCGAAGACGGAACGATCGAGTGCTTCCGACTGCCCTACTATGGGGAAAGCGTCGGCAACATTCTCGAAATCTTGCCAGTGCAAATGATCACGCTGGCCCTGGCGGCGCTGGCGGGACGCGAGCCTGGGAAGTTTAAACTGGCCACGAAAGTGACCACTACAGAGTAACCGATCGACAACAAACTTATGACGCGCAGCCGCTACATGGTCGGATTGGTATTCCTGGTGTTCTTCGTGATGTCTCTCGTCACGAACATCCTGGGGCCGATTATTCCCGACATCATTCGTGATTTTCATGTGAGCCTGGCTGCGGCTGCGTTCCTGGGCTTCTTCTTCTTTATTGCGTATGGCGTGATGTCGATTCCTGCAGGATTCTGGGTGGAGAAGTACTCCGAAAAGCCAGTGATGATCACCGCCTTTGTGGCCGCGACTCTTGGATCGCTCAGTTTCGCGCTCTTCCCCTCGTACTCCGTGGCGTTAGGTTCACTGTTCGTAATGGGGGCGGGGATGGCAACGTTGCAGGTTGCGGTCAATCCGTTGCTGCGCGTGTCGGGCGGCGAAGAGCACTTCGCTTTCAACTCGGCATTTGCGCAGTTGATCTTCGGCCTTGCGTCGTTTATCAGTCCGCGAATTTATTCCTATCTGGTGGGCAGCCTCGGAGATCCTGCAAAAGCAGAAAGCTTTCCATTGCGGGTGCTCGGTCAGGTTACGCCGCGTGATCTTCCATGGGCGTCGATGTACTGGATCTTCGTTGTCTCCACGTCGCTGATGATCGTGGTGTCTGGCCTTCACTCGATTTCCGCGGGTTGAACGCAAGGAAGATGAAAGAGCAGGCTCCTGGCAGATGTACCGGGAACTGCTACGCAAGCCGATTGTCTGGTTCTTCTTTTTCAGCGTGTTTGCTTATGTTGGATCGGAGCAGGGAACAGCCAACTGGATCTCGGAGTTTCTGGCGAAATACCACGGCTATGACCCGCACACGACAGGCGCCGCCGCCGTGTCGTGGTTTTGGGGATCGCTGACGGCGGGATGTTTCATCGGTATGGGCCTGCTAAAGATTTTCGACAGCCGCAGAGTGTTAATCGCATTTGCAGTGCTTGCTCTGCTCTGTCTCAGCGCGGCTTTGTTTGGCTCGGCGCAAGTCGCTCTATACGCATTTCCTGCCGTCGGCCTGTTTGCTTCCATCATGTGGCCGGTGTTGGTTTCGCTCGCGTTGAATTCCGTTTCAGAGCATCACGGTCCATTCGCAGGAATTCTCAGCACGGGGATCATGGGGGGCGCCGTCGTGCCCGTCATCATCGGGCGCATTGGTGATCACTTCGGCCTGCGAACCGGTTTGTGTTTTCTCTACTTAACGTTCGGGTGTGTCCTGACGGTTGGTTTCTGGGCAAAGCCACTCATCACCAACGCGACCGTCAATCTGAAAAAGAGTGCGGCTGAAGTGCTCACATAAAGGGGTATCGAAGGAGCGTGAAGATGATGTGGGTTCGCGAGCATTCCCGGGTATTTGTTTTGCTGGCAATCGTAAGCGCTTCTATATCCGCCTTCGCTCAAACCGACCCAGCGAAGAAGGCGACGGCGAAGGTTCCCTACCTCAAGCTGACCACGCCGCATCATGTATTGCCCGAGGCGCAGGTCTGGGAAGGCAATGAGTTCCCGCACACGATGAGCGTGCTGGAGATGAAGCGCGGAGGATTCCGTTACTGGGGCTGGTACGGGCTCAACGAGGGGCGCGGCATCGGCCTGGCTCGTAGCAATGATCTGGTGAATTGGACCAAGTTCGAAGGCAATCCATTGTGGACCAACGCGCGTTGGCCTTCGGTGCTGGCTAAAGCAGATCCGAAGCACCCGCGCACGCTCTATTTCGCCGTCACCCGCGACTACGACACGCCCAGCAGCCACATCGTGCTTGCCTCTTCCGAGGACGGCCTTCATTTGAAGGAAGAGAAGACCCTTGTGCAGGGCGTCCCCAACCAGCGTAACCAAAACCCGAACCTTTTTCGAGATCCGCGCTCCGGCCGCTTTTATCTCACGTTCTATCGCGGTAACGATCACGATCACTTCGAGATCATCAGCAAGAATGCGAAGTCGTCTATACGGAACTCGACGCCGCGCCGGAGAAGGTGCTGATGACGACCACTGATACGGTGGCGGCGCCAACGCTGCTTACCTCAAGAATGCCAAGGATGGGTCAGGCAAGAAGGCGGGAGCGTATTTCCTGGCGACTGAAATCTATCCTCATCGCTACACCACGGACCCTGAAGGCGAATGGCAGGTCAAGGTGTTCGCGGCTGCTGACCCGGACGGAGATTTCCAGGAAGTTGAAGGCAATCCGATCATGCGTGGACAGAGAGCTTGTCTTTTTCAGCACGTGTTTAACGGCCGATTCTATGGGTACGACTGCCATCTGGAGGCACCCGACAAGTGGGTGCTGGAGGAAGTAGAAGCGCCTCTCCCTTAAAACGGGGTCTCGCGACCACTCGCAATCCTTTATGCCGCACCCACTCCTGGAGCTTGACTAGCGCAATCTGCAGATGACGCAGTTCTTTTCGGTAGTCGCAGTCGCGTCCCAGACACAAAGCCTTGTGCCTGCCTGCTGCGACTGGTGACCGCGGCGAGTCACTTTCTTTCGAACGATCGCGCTTCTTTCCCATGCAACGCTCCTGGGCCCGGGTATTCGCCTGCCGGAGATTCGCCGATTTCCGGCAATGCTCTTCCGAAAAACTTACCTTGGTTTTCCATCGGCGTGGCGGAGGGATTGTGTTAGTCCGTGGAACGGGAAGCAAACGTTACGAAGGGGAGTGAAGCCTGACATCCTAGAGGTCAGGCGGGGTTGGAGTGTCACCGGCGGGAGTTGTGAAAAACACCAAGCAGATGGTCGACTGCCCCATGGGCAATGTCCGTGGCTGCTCTCGCTCTTTGGTCTGCAAACGATGGAGATGCCAGCTAGACCAGAGGGTGTTCCGGATTGTAGTTGTGCCGCAGCGTCAACGAGCCGTCAGTGTTCAGCTTCTGCCGGCAAGCCCAGCGCACCGGATAGCGCACTCCCTTGACCTCAAGTTCGGCCTTCAACCGTAAGCCTTCCCATTGAGTTTCTGCGGGCAACAAGAGCATGGCCTGATGAACGCCTGTCGGTTTCGGATAGCCAGCGTCGACGCAGCCGGAAACGTTGACCTTGTTGTCATCGCCCGACAATGCTCATGCGAAGCACTCCGGGACACAGGCGCGATGCCATCGTTGGCGAGTCCAATGACCAGGCCGGGCACTCCGTCGCGAGTGAAGGCCCAGATGAACGATGGGCGGATGCGGTAGCCGATCTGCCGCGCGATCTGCGTCGATGGGCCCGGGGTACTTCTCGTAATAGCTCAGGATGTTGCGCGGCGGACTGGTTGTGCCAGCTCCACAGCGACAGGTAGTTGACGCCGACGTCGGCTGCGTGCGAGATGATCTGCTCGTTGTAGGTGATTCCGTCTTCGTCGATGCGCAGTTCCTTGGGATCGCCCGTGGTGAATCCGACCTCGCAGATCGCGGCAGCCCAAGGTGGGCGGTAGCTCAACGCTTCGATCTGAGTGTTCTCGATGAAGATCGTGTCGGTACGCAGCCAGTTGCCGGTGCGGATGGTCCGATCGACCATGTCAGCGTTGCCGACATTGCTGAAGTCGGGCTGCGTGTTGGTCGCCAGCGGAACCTTGGTCCACTGTTCCAGTTGCAGCTCGAACATATTCGCCCAGGTCTGCTCGGCCACCAGTTGGCTGGGGAACGGATTGCCCTCGTAGGGCCAGGTGTGGCCCTTCGCCCCAGAACCCATACATCATGGTGTCCACGAACTCGACCTGCGGATGGCCGTTGAATTCGGCGGCGAGCAGGCCATTCAGTTCGCGAAACGCAGCCTGATACGCAGGGTGATCGTAACGCGGCACGCGGTTGTCCTTCCGGTAGCGCATTTCCGCGGGGTTGCCCTTCCACTCTCCTTTGAGCTTCACGTAGGGAACCTTGTCAGGAGAAAGTCCGGCATACCCGGTTCGGGAACGTCGGGATTCTCCAGCTGAACTCGCAGGCCGATGCGCTTGTCGTAGCGGCGTGCAAGATCGAAGGTGATCTTCCAGCAGTCCGGGAAGTCGAGGCGGCCGGGCTGTTTCTGAACATCGCGCCAGTTGGGGCGGATGTAGATCTTCTGCGCGAAGGGTAGCTTGATCAGATCTTCGAGCGTTTGTTCCTGGGTTTGCCCAGGGACATGGAGTGGTCCCGTATCGTCGGAGACATAGACGACGAGGCCCATGCCGTAGTTGCGGCACGATGTCCAGGGATGGCGATGTGATCATCACGACATCGCTGTCTGGAACAACTGCGCCTGGACCGTACTGTGGGAACGGACCTTGATACAGCCGGTCGGGAACCGGCAGGCCCCGATCCCCAATCGAATTTATCCCAGTTATGTTCGGGGATGGATGCAAGGGCCGTAGCCTTGGACAGGCCGATTGTGAGTCCAGTCGCGGCGGCGGACTTAAAGAAGCTGCGTCGGTCCATTGGGCGCTCCTGTACAGCGGAGGGACAATCGCACGTCGCCGACGATAGTACATCAAAAGCGAAATGGAACGAAAGTTTAAGGAATCATTCGTAAGCTAGGCAGGTAGATTTTCGTCCCACATTACGGGCGATGTGGTGGAACCGTCGATCAGAGCGTTAACGGTCGCATTTCGGCCTAAAAACATGGACCGAACGCTTCGTTCCCGAGTCCGCTGTGTAGGCTGGATCATTGGTCAACTGGCGTGCTCCCGAATCGCATCGCCCGCGCCGCTTAGATTGGCAAGACGCATCTCAGAATATTTGCGCGACAAGATTACTCCGGGTGCGCCAGCGCGGAAGGCTGCCTGCACGGCCTGCTTTACGCTTTGAGGAGTACATTTGCTGTTGCCGGTCTCGGTCGGTATGTCGATGTCGATTCCGGGCCATATCAGAGTTTTGGTGCCGGCCACTCCATCGAGCGCGCGTTTGGTTTCGCGGTAGACGTAGTCGGAGGAGAGTCCAGTGTGAGGGATCTGGTCGTACCGGCCCTCTTGAAGGCCCATCCATTCATAATTCACGTCGAGCAGAGATTGCTTGGACAGGTCCGCGTATAGAGTCGAACCGATATTGTCGGCGTACAGCGCCATTCGTTCACCGCCGCAGTTGTTATACATCACGACCTTTATGAAATCGGAATACGCCGAAAGCTCGTGAAGATCCTGTTCGGCGCGGTAGATGGGATTGAAGGAATTGTTGTGCCAGATGTGCCAGCCCACCGGCACTGTCGGCTTAGCTGATTTTACCGTCCGATAAATGGCGGCGTAGGTTTCGCGAAGACTATCGGTCCAGAGCATTTCCCAGGCGACCAGTTCGGGATAGCGCAAGAGAATTCTCCAGAATTGAACATAGTATCCATCTACGGGCCGTTTCCCGCTGCGCGCTGAGCGAACAAATTTCTCCAACTCTAGAAAGCCCTGCTTGGCGCGCTCCGGGTTGACCCCTCGAGCCTTCGCTTTGCTCTGGCAAAAGTCGCAGAAGCAAGTCACGTTGCCGGGATCGACGGGCGGAACGTCGTGGGTGGCTCCGAGGCCATCTGAAAGTGCTCCTTGCCTTTCCGATCCCCACATGATGCCGTCGATATCGTAGGAGCGGGCGTAGTCCTCGACCAGACCGGTCAGAAAATTCCGGTACTCGGGATTGTTGACGCATAAGGTTTCGGCATTGCGTCCATACAGATCCCGCTCTTGCAGTTTTTGAATGTCCGGCAAGTCGGTGCGAAACACATCCTCCAGCCAGCAGATGACTTTCATCCCGCGCTTCTTGGCGGCAGGGAGGACCTCAGCCAAAATGTCGAGGTCGCCATGATCGGGAGCGCGGGTATCTTTGAGAACCGTGTTCTTGTAGTACTGCGGGTGGGGCGTGGCGAAGTTTCCGCCGTGAAAATTCAAGTCGTATTCCTGCTTGCCGTGATCGGGCAAGGGCTGGCCGGGAATTTGTCTTCCCGCGATTCCACGACCGTACGTGAATACCGCGAGGAAAAGCGTGTTCACGCCGGCACGTTCCTGAAGCACATCGAGGACTTTCTCGGTACCTTCATCCACGAACGAGATTGCCCCCACCTGGATGCCAATCATTTTGGAAGAAGCAGCGGCGTGTCCTGCAGTCGGCAAGGCTAGGGCGGCACCCGCAGCGGCGGAGATTTTTAGGAATTTGCGACGATTCAGGTCTGATGTCATGATGTGGATTCGTTCCTTAGCTGGTGTGCGAGCTTGCCAGGAGTGTTCCCGACTACTGCGCAACCGCGCCGGCACTCGGCCGCAAATTATACTGTTTGTAAGCAGAGGCCTGACAACTCAGCGCCCGGCCGGCGGTTCCTGGTTCGAAGGGATGCCGACCATGTGACGGTAAAATGCGACCGCGCGGTTCACCGAGGAAGCTTGGTTTCCCGCGACCAGCCTGCTGGCATTTTTCCCTTCTCGCAGAATGCTGTAGTAGCGCCAGATCTTGTCAGATTCGCGATCGAAAAAGTAAATCGACTGTAATTCAGCAGGGTGAAACACGGGAATGAAGTGGTAACGCATGGTGCTGACGTTCTCTACTTCGAAGACGATTCGGTCGCTGGAGGCTTCTAGAATGTTCATCCGATAAATTGTTTTCCCGGAGAGATTGTCGATCTGCTCGAAGTAGAACGGCTTGCCTGGCTTCAGCTCATCCACAGTGAAATCCATTCGGCGTTGATCGGGCTGTGAGCCTGCCAATGCATAGGCATCGGTGATCAAGGTTCGCCACTGCTTGTGAGTGGTCGACCAGTACTGCGTGCCGGCGAGCTGTGAGATCGCACCAATGTGCTGAAGCAGTCCCTCTGCGCCAGACAAAAACTGAAAGCGCGCGGAGATCGTCACCAACGACGTGAACCCCTCTTCGCTCCAATGGGTGCATGCGGACGGTTTCCAATCATGATCGAAGTCGGACTTGTTCCAGGACTTGACGACTGCTGAATCGCCCAGCCCTGGGTAAGCCGGAACGGCGTCCTGTCCGCATGGCGGCTGCGGTTCGGTGGCCGCAGGGGCGGCCGCCGGTGCAAGCGGTGAGCGAAGGCGACCACGGTGTGCCTCTACATTCGAAGCGAGCACGAAGATCGTGGACAGAGCCAGAACGTGGCGCAGTATTAAAGCGACGAAGTGAAGGCGGACATTGGGGGATCGAAAATTCACAGAAACACCATGGGTTTGACACGACTAGTCGCTGAAGGGGAGTTCCACTCCGATGCGGGTTCCGCGTGGCGCAAGCGAGGTGGCGGAGATCGACCCTCCGTACCCTTCGACGAAGGCCTTAGCGATGGCTAGTCCCAATCCATAGCCTCCGGATTCTCTCGATCGTGACTGATCTCCGCGGTAGAAGCGATCGAACATCCTGGGGATATCGGCGGGTGGAATGCCGTTCCCGTTATCAAGTACGGCGACAGTGACGGAACCATTGCGGCGGTCCGCGATCACTTGAATTTCTGAATCCGGCCGGCCATGGCGAATGGCGTTTTCGATCAGATTCGCCCACACGATTTCCAAGTCTTCTGGCTCGGCCCGAACATGCAATGGTTCAGAGGGTGCGTTGAATGAAATGGTAGCTCCCCGACTCGCCGCCAGCGGAGAGAGGCGCGCGATTGCTGCTTCACAGGTACCGACGACGTCGATTCTCGAACGCTGTGCGGCCGCGGAACTCTCACCTTGCTGATCTGCGCGAGCCAGTCGGAGCATGGAATGGAGCAAGATTTCGAGACGCGCAAGATCGGATAGTGCGTCGGATATGCCAGAACGATAGGCCTCGCTTGATCGCGGTTCCTGCAAAAGCGATTGGAGCGTCGATTTGAGAATTGCTACTGGCGTGCGCAATTCGTGAGCCGCGTTACTGGTGAAGTCGCGCTGCTGCTGAAAGGCAGTGTGCAAGGTTTTCACCATTCCCGACAAAGCGGAGGCCAGCGGCGCTATCTCAGTGATCTCGAGTGTGGAAGGTGGAACTAGGAATGTCCAGTCCCGGGCCGAAATCGCGCCAGCACTTCCGGCGAGATCAGACAAAGGGTATAAGCCCTTTTCGATAGCGCGAACACTCGCGTACACCGAGATTGCGAGCAGTACTACTCCACCTAAAAGAATGCTGATGAAAGCCCGATTAAGGCCCTTCCTCATATCACTGGTGCTGGCCGCATAGACAACCTGCAAGGTTACGGGCTGTTTGGGAGCATCCTCTTCAGAGTCGAGCACCGGGACATCGCGGAGTCGCACAGATCGGTAAGGCACTCCATTTGACGAGAAGTCCCATGAATCTTGGCCGCTTGCCGCCCCCTCGAAACCCGGCAATCCCGAAGAAGCCAAGACCCGTCCATACTGCGTTTCGATGTGAAAACAATCTGCCGCACCTTGCATCAATCCCTGCGAAATCGGAGAGTTGTCGAAAACCAATTCTGGTTGCGGACCTTCGGAATATCGGACCAAGGCGGCCACGCCCAGCGCTCGTCCGCGCAGTGCCGTGTCGAATGATCGGATGGCATGCGAGCGCATCACGGAAGTGGCGAGAAAGAGGAGACAGGCGACCAGCACCAGTTCCGTGGCAACGACCGTGGTCACGATCCTACGTTTAATTGAGAACCCTCGCATGTTATTCCTTCAGCGTGTAACCATGTCCACGAATCGTGTGAATGACCTTTTCAGTTCCTGCGTTCTCGAGTTTTCGGCGCAGTCCTGAAATGTAGACTTCAATGACATTGCTGAAACGCTCCCAATTGAAGTCGTAGAGATGCTCGAGCAGTTCAGTCTTAGTGACTACGGCGCCGCGACGATGCGCAAGATATTCGATAACGCGATATTCCATCCCGGTCAAAGTCACGATGGTCCCCTCGCGCCGAACGGTTCGATCGGCGGTGTTGACTTCGATCTTTCCAAAGCGAAGTGTCGCGCTGGTCTGGCCCTTCCCCCGTCGAATCAGGACTTTGACCCGGGCGATGAGTTCCCCGAGGTCAAAAGGTTTACAAAGATAGTCGTCGGCTCCGTCGTTAAGAACCTGAATCAGAGTCTCTTTGTCGTCACGAGCCGTTAGAACAAGCACCGGGAAGGTGCAACCACCTCGGCGAAGGTGCTGCAGAACGCTTCGACCGTCCATTCCGGGCAACATCAAGTCGAGAATGATGACGTCATACGCATTGGACTGCGCCATGTGAAGCCCGTCGGAGCCGTCAGGAGCGTAATCGACAGCGTAGCCGGCACTCTCCCGCAGGCTCTGGCTAATGTTTCCAGCCAACCGTTTCTCGTCCTCGACAATCAACACTCTCATTTCAAGTGTCAGATTAACAAAGACTGACAAAGGTTGGAGAATCAAGCTAGGATCAGGCTCGAGGCTTAAGCTTGGCTTAATCTTCAATCTGCAAAAATCAGGGTCGTGAATCGCGAATAATGTCCAGGCACGCATCTGAACCCGAGCTCCTCAGGAAAGCGGCCATCCGGGTTTCGATCGTATTTTGTTGGCTTTGCCTGCCAGGGGCGTTTGGTCAATCGCCACCGCTCGACTTGCGGGGCGCGTTGGAGACGGCCCAAACAGCAAACTTGGAGCTACGCGCAGCGCGGCAGAAGCGAGCCCTTGCGATAGCCGGGATCACCACGGCTCATCAGCTCCCAAATCCTACCATCAGCTTCACGGCAGCTCGCGATACGCCGCACGAGGGTGTTTCGCTCGACCTTCCGGTCGAATTAGGCAACAAGCGAGGCAAGCGGATCGCCGTCGCCAAGGAAGAACAGAAGTCGACGGAAATCGACATCGCGGTCTTGGGACGGCAGATTCGAAGACGTACGCGTGATGCTTTCTACCAGTCGTTGTCGGCTGCGAAGCAAACGGACCAGGCTAAGACGGCGCTAGATTTGACGACTCGAATCCGCGACATGGCGCAGCAACGTTTCGAAGCGGGTGACGTGGCCCAACTCGAAGTTCTGCAGGCAGAAGTGGAGCTGGCGAGAGCCTCAGCCGATTACGAGACGACCGCACAAGCGCAGCGTTCGGCTGAAGTGGGATTGGCGGCTTTGTTAAATCGAGCTCTCGAAGAGCGTCTCGTTCTGCAGGGAGCGCTCGACAATGTTCCGAAGGTGGGACCTTTGAACATCGTCATCGATCAGGCGTTGCAGACGAATGGCGACCTGCTTAAGACTTCTCAGGATCTCAATATTGAGGAGCGTCAACTGGAACTAGCCAAAGCACAGAGAATCCCGAATCTGGGTTTGTCTGCCGGAGCAGACTTCAACTCGCCGCCCGACTTTCGCTATGGAGGTAAGGGGGGGCTGTCGGCGACGGTGCCGATCTTCTACCGCGACCAGGGGGAGATTGCACTTTCGAAAGCTCGCCTGGAACTGCTGCGGCTCACTGTTGCGTCGCAGCGGACGGCCGTGTCGGCCCAAGTGGCGGCGGCATATTACGATTACGCCGCGAAAGCGCATCAGGTGGAGCAATACGGCAAGCGTGTCATCCCCGACACGATTCGCCTGGAACAGATGGCAGAAGATAGCTATCAGTCAGGCAAGTCGAGCCTGCTGACGTTGCTCGACACGCAGCGGCGACTGAACGACGTGCGTAAGACTTATCTGGATGCTTTGTTATCGGCGCAGAGCGCCTTTGCGGCATTGGAGGAAGTTGTTGGAGCGCCGCTTGACTAAGCAGATTCCCAAAACGTTGGCGGTACTGTGTTTCGCAATTCTCCTCATCTCCTGCGGAAAGGGTGCGGCCGACGAAGAAAAAGGTAGTGCTGCAGTTCCTGAGGTGACCGTCACGAAGGTCAAGCGCGCCCCGATTTCTCAGGACTTAATCGTAACAGGCAATCTTGCGGCGCTGCCGAATCGCGACGCAAAAGTTGCTCCTCTTATACCTGGGCGCGTCATGAAGATGCTGGTCGCCGAAGGGGATCGAGTCAAGGAAGGTCAGGCACTCGCAGAGATTGACAATACTCTTCTGCAGGAACAAGAGAGACAGGCGGAAGCCGCGGTCGCCCAGGCAAAAGCCAGCGCAGACAACGCTCGGTTGACAGCGGAACGGGAAGAGGGATTGGTGGGACGAGGCATCTCGTCGCGCAAAGAAGTGGAAGATGCGCGCACACAGTTGCAAGTCAACACTGCAACCCTGAGACAGGCAGAGGCGGGCCTTACGTCGGCAAAGGTTCAAGTCTCGAGATCTGTAGTGCGGTCGCCGATTGCGGGCGTAGTCATCAAACGCTTCGTTGCTGTCGGCGAGCAGGTCGACGGAACTGCCGCGCAGCCCGCCGTTCAAGTCGCACAGATCGACACCCTCGAACTGATTGGTCAGGTGCCGGCGTCGCGATTGTCAGAGATCAAGGTAGGGGAAGGCTTCACGTTTGAGACGAACGCTGTTCCGGGAAAAAAATTCACCGCGCGCGTGGCGTCAATTCTTCCAGCCGTCGATCCCGCAACCAACAATGGCACCGTTCGCATCCGGATAGAAAACTCCAAAAGAAGTCTGAAGTTGGGCCAGTACTTGTCCATTGTGCTGCCGCTTAAACAGAACGGGCCACGTCTTCTGGTCCCTGCGCAGTCGATCTATCCGAACGATACTGGCGAGCCTCAAACCTATCGAGTCACAAACGATGAGGCTCAAGCGGTTCTGGTGAAGGTCGGTATACAGAGCGGCGGCTTCGCTGAAATTCTTGAAGGTGTGAGCGAAGGCGACACAGTCGTTGTGACGGGCGGTTACGGATTACCTGAAAAATCGAAGGTTCACGTAAAACCATGAACCTTGTCCGCGCATGCCGCAAGAACAGCCGCGCCCTGTTTCTCCTCACCATTGTTCTGACCATTGCCGGCTTCGTGGCCCTCTTCCAGCTCCCGAGCAATATTTATCCCGAGCTGAATTTTCCCCGCATTGTCGTTCTCGTTCACAGCGGCGACCTCTCGCCTGACACCATGCTGCTCACCATCACCCGTCCCATCGAGGAACAGGTGAGCACCGTACTGGGGGTGCGTCGGGTCCGATCGCGCACGATCCGCGGCGGCGCAGAGGTTTCAGTTTTCTTTGCCGACAACATGGACATGCAGCAGGCGCTGCAACTTGTTCAGGCCAGAGTCAATGAAGCGCGAGCAGGTCTGCCGTCAAGCACGGAAATCGAAGTCGAACGACTGAGTCCGACAGTCTGGCCGATTCTCAGCCTTGTGCTGAATGGTAACGTTCCCAACTCCGATCTGCGCGACTATGCCGCTATACAATCTGCGACCCGCCTTCAGCCAGGTGCCGGGAGTCGCGCGCGTGGAGGTGGACTCCACCGATACACGCGAGATATCGGTGGTGGTCGATCCTCAAAAGGCGGTTGCGCAGCGCCTGAGCGTTGTCGCGATCGCCGATCGTTTGCAGGCCACCAACACAATTACCAGCGTGGGCCGGTTGGATGCCAACTACCAACAATTCCTGGTGGTGGCAAACTCACAGTTCACCAAGATCGAAGACATCGCCAACACTGTTATCAGCGACGATCCCGCGAATCCTGTTCGGTTGAAAGATGTGGCGGTCGTGCGTGAAGGTGCCGCCGACCGAAAAACGCTCGTGACCGGAAATGGCAAGCCTGCCGCGATCGTCAACGTCACTCGGCAGATCGGCGGAAACATAGAATCGGTTTCGCGGCAGGTGAAGGACGTCGCGTTTAACACGAAAAATCTTCTTCCGTCGACGCTGCACCTGTCGATTGTCTACGACCTGGCCGAGTTCGTGCGAGAGGCGATGGCCAGTGTGCGGGACGCCATCATCATTGGATCTTTGTTCGCAGTGGTCGTGCTCTTCGTTTTTTTGAGAAACATTCGCATTACGATCGTGGCGGCGGTCAGTTTGCCGCTCACGGTGATCGGCACTTTCTTCTTTATGAAGGTGGTCGGTGGCACACTGAACCTGATGTCGCTGGGCGGACTGGCCATCGCGATCGGCCTTGTGATCGATGACGCAGTTGTTATTGTTGAGAACATTTATCGCCACATGGGAGAAGGCGAGCCGGTCGACGTTGCTGCGGAGAACGGAACCCGGGAACTACTCGGGCCGGTTGTAGGTTCCACGCTTACAACCGTGGTGGTGTTCCTACCTCTGGGGTTCTTGAAGGGCGCTACTGGAGAATTCTTTGTTGCGCTTTCCGTCACGTTGACCATTGCGGTGCTGCTTTCGCTGTTGTACGCGCTGACGGTAGTACCGCTTCTGGCTGAATACCTGCTGCCCCACTCGGCGTTCAGCGACGCTTCGAGTCGCTTCATGCAGCCGGTGAATCGTTTGTATGCTCGCGGCATTCAATGGGCTCTGGGCCGACGCGCGGTGATCGGTATCGTCGTGGCCGTGCTCATCGGTCTGGCGTACGTCTGCTACTGGCACATAGGAACGGGCTTTCTGCCCGAAATGGACGAAGGTGGCCTAGTCATCGACTACCTCACGCCCCCCGGCACTTCTCTGAGCGAGACGGACTCTTTAGTTCGACAAATGGAATCGAAGGTCGAGGCTCTACCAGAAAAATATGCGTATTCGCGACGCACTGGTGCCGAGTTGGGGCTGTTTGCAACGGAGCAGAACAAGGGCGACATTCTGGTCAAGCTCAAGCCGCGCTCCGAACGCAAACGCGACATCGAGGAAGTGATCAGCGATTTGCGAACCCAGATCACAACGAGCATCGTCGGTGTAGATATAGAATTCGTTCAAATCCTGCAGGACATGCTTGGCGACCTCGAAGGTTCTCCCGAACCGGTGGAAGTAAAGGTTTTTGGCAACAGCACCGAAGAACTGAAGCGTATCGCTGACGAACTTGGCCCAAAGCTGCAAGAGGTCAAAGGAATTGTCGATTTCAAAGGGCCACAGAGGGGCAATCCGGAACTGGTGATCAAGGTAGATCCGACTCTGGCGAGTCATGTAGGTTTGACGGTGGCCCAGGTTTCAGATCAGTTGCAAGCCGGACTGCTGGGTGAATCCACCACCGATTTCCGCCTCAGCGATCGTCTGATTCCGATTCGCGTCCGGTACGCAGACAGCTTTCGTGGGCAAGAGAATGACATCCGTCAGTTTCCAATCCTGGCAGCCAACAAGCTGATTGTTCCTCTGCAATCCCTTGCGGCCATCAGTAAAGAGCGCGGGCAAAACGAATTGCTGCGCGAGAATCAGCGCCTGATGATCACTCTTACGGCACGGCTAGAAGGACGCGATCTGGGAAGCGCGATCGCGGACGTTAAGAAGGTGCTGTCCGACTATAAGTTCCCCGTCGGCTACACCTACCAGATCGGCGGACAATACGAGAGCCAGGTGAGTTCGTTTCATGACCTACTATTCGTTCTTGGTCTGGCCCTGGCTGCCGTCTTCACCATCCTCGTCCTTCAATTCCGTGCATTCTTGCCGGCTCTGGTAATCATATCGGCTGCACCGATGTCGCTGATCGGAGTCTTTCTACTGCTTCTCATCACCGGGACACCGCTGAATGTCTCCTCGTTCATGGGGATCATTCTCATGGTCGGTTTGGTCGTGAAGAACGGAATCATCTTGTTTGAGTACTACGAGAAGCTTCACGGAACGATGTCGGTGAAAGATGCGCTGGTGCAGGCGGGAAAAATACGACTCAGGCCGATCCTGATGACCACGCTCTGCACACTGTTTGGTCTGCTGCCGCTGGCCTTGGGCCTTGGTTCGGGGGCAGAGCTGCAGCGCCCGCTGGCCATCGCAGTGATCGGAGGGCTCGCCGTTTCCACAGTGATTACGCTGGTTGTGATTCCGGTTTTCTACAGCCTTGCTCGACAGCTGAGTTCAGAGGAGAAAGTGTCGAACGAGGCCTGAAGCGGAGCGCATAGCATCGGGTCCCCGTTGTTGCCTTGCGGATCCAGTGCAGCGACGAATATAGGGCCGGCAAAATTAGTTTGGATCGTCATCAGTTCGAGGGGCGGTGTGCTGGAAAGGCGCATGCGCGTGAAGGCGCGTTGCCCATATCGCAATTTCAAATCGCACATGCCTGCCGCAGCCCGTGCATACCGGAAACGTGTCGTCTATCAAGACCGTCACGTAGTGGGGAAGTTCGTGGTTGCTGCCGTGCACGACTTTGTCGACTCCTGCAAACACCGCTTTCTCACCCGGGTGAAATTGCTGCATCAACAGAGAGGTTCCCTATTCGCAAACTATGTTTCTGAGCCCGCTGGGCTTGGAGGGATTGTTCTTTTCGGCAACAGCCATCCAGCAAAGAAGACTTCTATCGTGACGTTCTGCCCTCGATCTGCTTCGCCTCATACCACAGCGCAAGTTCCACGCGGTTGTTGACACCAACCTTATCGTAGATGGAACTGATGTAATTCCTAACCACGTGCGCGGCAATACCCAATTCCGTAGCAATCTCACGATTCTTGAGGCCTTGCGAAACGAGTTCGACGACTCGATGCTGTCGAGTACTGAGAGTCCGCTTGCGGTCGAGCAGTGATTTTCGTGCAGACATAAAGTGTCTCTGAAATAAAGTGGGACCCATCGAAAGAGCCCACTGAGACCAAGGCCTTGACAAACCCTCTACCTGTTGTTCAAGCATTGACGAAAGGACGTGGGGAATACCCCAAGCACTCCCGAAAACTATCAATCAAGACCTTAAGGCAACCTTAAGAGATGTACTTCCGACCTGAGTGCTGCTTGCTTGGGATGAAGCTTGAATTCAGAAGGTTGTGCATCGTTTGCTCTGTCGGAAACCGCACGTCGCAATTAAGAGGTGCCCCTCTAATGAGGGGCGTGCGGAGCGTGGGAACTAGAGTTGTTTTGCAAACACGACGGATCCTTCGATCACGCAAGCAGAAACAACCCAATTCCAACTCACAACGATAGGGACCGTATAACATGAATCCGGGACTGATACATCTATGAAACTGCTCCGATACGGGCTGCCTGGTTGTGAGAGGCCAGGATTGGTTGACACCAACCATCAGATCCGCGATTTGTCAGGTTTGGTGCGCGACATTGCCGAGGACGCTCTCCTCCCGGAGTCGCTTGAACGTTTACGAAGAATAGATGCGTCTGCGTTGCCCAGAGTTAACGATTCGGTTCGCATCGGAGCCTGCGTCGGGAAAGTTGGAAAGATTCTCTGCATCGGACTCAATTACTCAGACCATGTCGCCGAGGCGGGTGCCAGCGTCCCCTCGGAGCCCGTGCTGTTCATGAAGGCGATCTCTGCGATCTGCGGCCCAAATGACGACGTCATGATTCCGCGCGACGCTAAGAAAGCTGATTGGGAAGTCGAGCTTGGCGTTGTGATTGGCAAGCCAGGAAAGTACATCGAAGAACGCGATGCCCTTTCTCATGTAGCCGGCTACTGCGTAGTGAACGACCTGTCCAAGAGAGCTTTTCAATTGGAAGGCACGGGCCAGTGGGTTAAGGGCAAGAGTGCCGATACGTTCGGCCCCATCGGACCATGGCTGGTTACTCCCGATGAGATCTTGGACCCTCAGAATATGGGCCTCTGGCTAGAGGTGGATGGCAATCGTTATCAGAATGGATCGACGTCGAGCATGATCTTCGGAGTGACGTATCTGGTCAGCTACGTTAGCCGCTTCATGAGTCTGCATTCCGGCGACATTATCTCGACTGGCACGCCGCCCGGCGTGGGTATGGGCCAGAAGCCCCCGGTCTATCTGCGAGCGGGCAACCACATCCGACTTGGAATCGACGGACTTGGAGAACAACAGCAGCGTGTCGTCGCCTTCTCGACTCAGGGTTGCTTCGCTTCAATGACTGCTGTCTTTCGGAGAAACGACTCGTCCATATTCGGAGGCGCGGGCCATACGGTCGAACATGCTGTAAGTCGCTGCTGATATTCGGGTGATTGCTTCTTCGCCGTCCCGTTCCTTACTGAGATAGGTCGTCATAACGCAAAGAATGTACGGGCGATTCGGCACCAGGACGATGCCACAATCGTTGCGTACTCCTTCAAGTTCGCCGGTCTTGTCGGCGACGCGGAGACCTTCCGGCAGGTCGCGGGCGATCCAGCTTTCTTTATGAGTACTCAGTAGTTTGATCAGGTCATCCGTCAACTCTTTGTTGACAACTTTGCCTCTGTAAATCTGTTCCAACAGACTCAGCATTTCACTGGGGGTGGACACATTCTCGCGGCCTTCACTGGCCGCCTTGATGTCCATCATCTTTCTGCGCAGGCGGGTGTGGGGCAGACCCAGGGTGCCGAGCAAAGCGTTCACGTTCGCCATGCCGACGCGGTCGATTAGCACGTTCGTGGCGGAATTGTCGCTAACAGCCACCACCATGGTGGCGAGGTCCCGATTCGTCACTTTGGAAACCCCGGGAGTCAGCCCGCCCATGATGTCGCTGTCGGCGACGAGGTCCGAGGCTTGCACTATGTACGTGTCGGCGAGTTTTGCCTTGCCAGATACTCCCTGCAACGATTGTTCATTCTGGTGGTAGAGTTCCGCGAGCACAGCAACCTTGATAGTGCTCGCTTGCGGGAATACTTCCTCTTCGCGTCGAAAGAGCTTCTGGCCCGAGTGGAGATCCTCGATGGCGATGCCCATGACACCATCGATTTCTCCACCAGTATGATCAATGGTTGATTCGAGTTGTTGCCAAAGAGCCTTCTGTTTGGTGCTCAGACCCGTCTGAACCGACTTTTCAGTCTGGGCCTGAAGACTTGATGCGAGCAACACAACCAAGAACATTGTTTTCATGATTGGGTTCTCTCTACAAGAGGGTATCAGCCCAGTAAGCAAACAGACAGGCTTGGATTCCCGGTCCCAATGGGTTGGCTCACGGCTTGTTTTGCGTAAGGCCCCGTCCCGGCCCGTCAGGAAGAACGAGCTTTCCTTCGCGCACTTGTACCCCGGTGAAAGGATCATTCGAGATCAGAAGGTTGCCATCCAGGTCTGCATAGTCCACGAGCGGGGACAAGTGAGCGGCAGCGGTGACGCTGACCGAACTCGAAACCATGCACCCCAGCATCGTCTTCATACCCAGAGCCTTGGCGATGTCGATCGTTCTTTTTGCTTCTAGAATGCCGCTGCATTTGTCGAGTTTGACGTTCACACCGTCGTACGAGTCCACCAGCTTTGGAACGGCCGCCGGACCGAGGCAGGCCTCGTCCGCAATGGTCGGGATGTGGACGTGTGAGCGGACCCAGCGGGTTAAGCCTTGCGGCGCAGAAATCGCCAATCAGGAGTTGGAGCGATATGCCCGCTTTGATGGCACGCCCGCTATTTCAGAATGCCAGCGAGGAAGTCTTGTGTGAGGGGGTGTGCTTGCGGGTGTTTTATTGCCTGTACCAACCGACTGCAGTTCCCATAAAACAAAAAACGCTGCCCGCAAGGTTACCTTGCGGGCAGCGTGTGTGTTCTGCTAGTTTGCGTGACCGATCAACTGGCCGACTTGCGGACTGCCGGTGGCGTTGTCGGTGAAGGTGATCGTTCCGAGGCGATCAACTCCTCTCGCTGCCAGGAGACTGCTGAACCGCACGCGTACCGTGCAAGTTTGTCCGGGTGCGAGTGTCGTCCCCGTGCAGGTATTGGCGTTTGCTCCAATCGGGTCAATCACCAGAGACCAGGTGAAGAATCCGGATCCTGGTGAGGTAGCGGCCACCGCGACGTTCCCCACATTCACCGATGCCCCTCCGAGCGGCTGCGTGTTCGTTAGGGTCACCACTCCCGTTCCGCTGGCCGAGCCGCTTGAGAGGGTTATGGTCAGCGGGTTCGGAGTAATAGAAACCGTTCCCGCACCTCCTCCGCCACCCGTGCCAGCGAACTCTACGGCGCCAGCATCCACCGCGTTGTTGGTCTTCCTCGCGTTGCCGAAGAAGTCCGTGCTCGGAGCCAGCGTGTAAGCTCCGCTGTTACCGTTCGCAGGCGGAGCGTTGTGGATGTAATTGATGGTCGGCGATGCGCTCGTCGGACTGTAGATTCCGAGGAACGTATCCGCGTTACCAGCCCCACTAGCCTGGCCACTCGGTCCCATCAGGGCCAGCGGGCCCCAACTGATGTTGATCCAGTTGTTGCCCTCGTCGATAGTCGCGACCGGAGTCAGGTTGAAGAGCGGGTTCGGAACAGTTGCATCCGAAATGCCCGGAGGAACCTGCCATCCGCTACCCCCGAACTCAGGCGGGATGCGTGAGCCGTTGCAGTAGGACCTCACCACGGCCGGATCGGCTCCCGAATTGTTGTTGCTGCCGGCATACGTGCCAGAACTCAGGAACGAGAACGTCGGAGTCAATGTTCCCGCCGCGTGGTTATTCGGCCCCGTGTCACCACGGACGCCGATATCCCAGATACTGGACGCAGGGCAGGCTCCGGTGGTGAGCTGGCTCGGCGCCAGTGTCGTCGTGAAGGCGTTGTACAGAGCAACCTGGTTTTGCTGGTTGGTGGTTCCCGCAGCCGGCGCTGACACGCCGATGTAGTAGGACCGGTTCTGCGTGATCACGTCATTGTCCAGCAGCGGAACAGAGGTCTTGATGCAATTTGAAGTGGAAGCAGCGTTGTTAACGCCGTGGCCACTCGGACAGACGGTATTCGCCGCCAAATTGCCCGATAGCACGGCGCTGTTCTGGATGCTCACCAAGCCGCCCACCTGAGGACATGATGCGGTCGCGGCCGCGTTTGTGCAGTTGCTCCCCTGGGTACTGGCCAGAGGTGCACCGATGGTGTTGAACAGCACTCCTGACGAAGCCGTGCTGTCGTTGTGCATGATGGTGTTGTTGATGATATTCACCGCCAACGAATCCAGCAGCGAGATGCCGCCACCGTCCCAGCCAGCGACGTTGTTCACGATGATGTTGTTGGTGACCTGAACCGAGTTCCAACGGCAGCCATTGTTAGTCAAGGTGGCGTCGCAGTTTGAGTTCGGGAAAGCTACAACTTCCGAACCGTTGACCTGCTGTAGGGCGATACCACCGCCGCTGCCACTCTCGGCCTGGTTACCGATCATCATGTTGGCATTGATTACCAAGCCAGGACCCGTACCATCGCTTGGTCCAACCGATGCGGCAGGAGTGACGACGCAATCCTGATCAGTGGTTGCACCGCAGGTGGGATCGACGTCAGGTGCGCCCTGGATGACCATAGCGCCACCATTGGTCGGGATTGTCGGGTTGGTACTCTGGTTGAACAGGAACATGTTGTGCTCGATGTCCCCGTTGTAGCTGAATCCAAGGTGACCGAGACCGCCGCCATCACCGGTGCTCAGGTTTCCGCAAACCCAGTTGAAGTTGAATTTGTAGAAGTCGGAGCCGGTGCAGAAGCTGATACCACCCGCGCCCGCCGGCGTCGCCGAGAACAGCTCGTCGCCAGTGGAAGAGTTGAACGTGATGTAGTTGTTATGCACGTTCACGTTCGTGTCGTGGCAATACGGCAACTGCGAATTAGTCCTGTTGGAGAAGCTTCGGGTCTGACAGGAACCCGGGGCTGCATTCGTCGCGCTGCCCTGGATGTACGCCGGAGGAAATTCGCCCTGACCAACGTTGATGCCGCCCGAGAGCGTACCTGCATTGTTCTGGACGCGGTTGTTGGCGATCTGGATGTTGTGACCCCAGCCGTGCACGAAGACGCCACCACCACCCTGCGAGCTGTCGGTGATCGTGAGACCGTCGATGCTGGAAGGGTTGCACTGGAAGTTGCTCGGGAATGTCCCGTCGCACGGCGTGTGCCCGCGCCTGCCAGTGACGGTTGTGTTCACGTTGCCCTGAGTGAACAGAACCGATCCATCCGGGAACCCAGCCAAAAGGGTGGGATCAAACGGATTCGATGGGAAGTATGCGCCCTTGGACAGGACCGTAATGGCGGCCCCTTCCAGTGCGCCCATCAAGCTCGGCTCCTGCAGCAGTTCAGCCAGGTTGCCATTGAGGCTGGCCTGCCAGCCCACAGTGGCTTCCAGGGGCAAACGATCGACCTGGGGATTGTTCGTCGTCGGGCTGAAGTCAGACCAACCCGCTCCGCAGCTCTTACTCCAATCGCTCGGATCACCATCTGGTCCGAGACCGAACAGGCAATCCACCCGTGCACGCCAATCGTTCAGCTTGCCAGCCGGGTGAGTGTTGGCGTTAATGACGGTGGAGGCAGCACCGACGCCCTGCAGTCGAACCGGTTTCCACATAAGGATCAGTTCCGTGTGGGCAGCCTGGCTCGCCTTTTGAGTGGGGGTCAGCGCGTTCAAGGCGCTACCACTGCAGAGGGTGTTGACGCCAGCGGTCGTACTGCAAGTTGGATCGATGATGAGCAGATCGCCCGGCCTCGCAGCATCGATCGCCGCCTGGACCGAGTCCGTTGCGCTGACGTGCTTGGGAGCCTTACCGCCGATGGTGACCGTTACCGTATCAATCGACGCCTGTCCGCCAGCCGTAGTGATGAGTAACTGGCCGCACTGCGCTGTTGAGCCACCGTAAATGCTTCTTTGTTGAACCGCGCAATTGGGGACACCAGACGGCACGGCGCCCGTGATCTTCGTGTCGCTCCAGCTGACACCGGTCAGATTGTGGTGCACACCGTCGGGTCCGACCAGAGCCACCGTCCCCGCCGTGCCCCCGAAGCCATAGTGACGCATGATGGTCTTCTGGTTGAAAGGCGGTTTGCTTGCCGCCGGTCCGGAATACGCATTGCTGTTTACCGGAACATCGCCCAGTGCTGTGATGGTGATCGTCTTCCCCGCCGCACTCACCCACGGTCCGATTCCGTCACCGTCGACTTCCTTGATGGCGGGCGTGAGGTTGGGATACGCACAATCTGGGTTGTTGTAGCCCGCGCCCGCGAAAGCGGAGGTGGGCGTGACAGGAGTATCCATGTATTGGGTTTGCCCAGGCATGAACGGGATTTCGTAGCAGAACTGGCTGTATTCCGGGTTGTACAACGGGTCCGTGATCATCTGGCCAGCATTGTTGGGATCGGGAATCGGTCCCGGGTCGTTCATGCAAGTGATCATCATCGTGGGAGCGTATCCCGTCGGGTTCGGCGGATTGACTTCCCAAGTCGAGTAGTTCAAGCCGTCGTACGTTCCCCAATGATCGGCGTAGGTGCGCGAAATTTCGGTACCAGTCCAATCTTTAATCGAGATGGGAAGATCCGGGGGCGAGAACTTCTCGCCGAACTGCGGCGAGAACGGATCGAATTCCGAGGTGTAGTCGTCCGTGATGACGCCGGTGTAGTGAGCGGTGACGTGTGTCGAAGAGAAGATCCAGAACTTCGCGAGCGCGGACTCCTGCTCGTTTAGCGTGACTTCTTTGCGATCACAGAGGTGGCGCTGGGCTCCGGCGAACGGCGAAACTTCGCCGGACTGCGGGAACAAGCTGATGAAGTCGGGAACGGTGCGCAACGCACCCACGCAAGGCCAGAAGACCTCGACGCTGCCCGTGTCGCCCTCGCTGCTGGGGAAGGTAGTGCGTCCCAAGGTCTGAGTCGGGTTCTGGGCGTTGTTGGCGTTGTACAGAGCGGCGACTTCCGCCTGGTCGGGCAGGATGAAGATGTTGCCCAAGCCGGCGAACTGCGTCGTGGCCGGCGCAATGTAGTTGTCGCCGATCAGGATGTTCTTGTCTTCTTCCTTGACCAGTTCGTAGCCCGGCGGAACGACAACTTCAACGACGTACTTGCCGGCAGGCAGCATGGGTGTACCAACCCGGTAAGGATCGGTGGTATCCGGATTGGGCACGCAGATGGTGCAATTGGTGCCGCTCGGCTTGCCGTTTGCTAGTGCCGCTGGGCTTGTGGTCGCGTTGAACCCGGTCACGCTCGGGAACGAGTACATGCCGTCGTAAGGCGCCGGCTGGACCTGGTTCCAGTTGTGCATGCCGTCATAGCACTTGAACTGCGAATTATTCGGAATCGTGTGAGCTGGCGTTCCGCCGTTGTTGTACATGTCCAGCCACATCGGCTGATTGAACAACGAGAAGAAGAACAGGTCACCATAGGTGGTACTGGTGGGCGCCGGGTATTGACCAGGGCAGTTCATGTTGGGCATGTTGTCGGAACGGAAGCCCTGAGCCCAATCGTCCCAGCTGCTGGTCTTGGTGGTGTCGACCAAGGTAAGGGACTGGCTGCCATCGGGCGCCGTGCCTTCCTGGTACAGGTTGATCGTCACGCCCGGGACGTTCGGCGTCCAGCTCGTGTGGATGAGGAGTGAAGGATCATCAAACGGCCGGGTCGAGGCGTAGGTCACTTCACCATGAATGGTGCCAGTTTCACCCTTGGCAAAAGGTTTCTTGCCGAATTCGATGAAGCTGTTTTGGCCAGAGAAGCCCTGCCAACCTTCCGTTCCGAACCAGAAGGGTGGGTCGATTCGGCCAGTGGTGCCACCGGTGCCACCTGGAGCAAACGGAGCCGCAGCGTCGGTACAATCTGCGTTGGCGCAATAGTACGCCCCCGGTACTCGAAGAGGTGCAGGTACGGGAATCAATTCGGCGGTGTTGGCCATGTTGTTGCCGATTTGGGATGTTCCGGCACTCGGAGCACCATCGGCAGGACCGCCCGCATCATAAACAACGTGCACGCCCGTGCTCTTGTAGCGGGTTGTATCGGTCTCTACTACGTACCAACTGAACAACGGGAATATTTCGTTGAAGCCGGCGTTGCCGCTGAGGTCGGTGTTGTTGAAGTTGGAGTAGCTGCCGTCGCGGAAACGGATATTGGTCGCGACCAGCGTGAGACCCGGTTCGCTGCTGTCCTGAATGCCGTTGTTGTTCAGGTCGAGGAAGGTCTTGGTGTAAAGGTTAGCCTGCCACTGGTTGACAGCAATCTGTCCCAGGTCGGCGGTTTTTCCACCCCCCAGCCGGACCGGAGTCGAGAGGCCATCTACCAGCATATCGTTCCACTGGTCGAAGACCGTGACGCGCCAATCGCCTTCGGGCAAGTTTGGAAGGGTGAAGGAACCATCCGCAGCGCACTTGGTGAATGCGAAGTCCTCGCCGTCCGGGTCACCGAAGCTGACGTAACACTGCGTGAACCCGAAACTGCTGTTATCGCCACTGCTGTACAGGCGCTCATCGGGCGTACGGCTCATGCGTTCGGTCGTGACCAAGCCCTTAACAGTGTTGTTGCACGTGTAGGGGGAGCCGGGCTGGGGACTGTTAGCATCGGTGCCGCCGCAGATGTACTGTTTGCGAGCGTTGATGATCGCCGGGTTCGCGAAGCCGATCGACACGTGGAATCCAGCCGGGCCGTATTCCTGGAAGAAGCTCGGCTCACCAATCCGAAGGAAGGAGTCGTGGGCTTTCTGACCGTCCAGCGTGTTGGTCTGGAGCCACTCCTCACCGCGCGCGATTCGATCCGCCGCCGGGGTAGCCACGACGCCGTATCGTCCTGGCATCAAGTTGGCAACGACCGCCTGGCCGGCGATTGGGGACAGAGTCACACCGTCCGCTTCATACTTCGGGCAAGTCACGATCTCACCCGTGATGCCCACCTGGCTGCCATCGCCCCCATTGGAAGCCATACTCGCAGTCGCTTGCGCTGAGATCGGGCAGGCATCGAGTTGCGTCGACGGATCGAGAGTTCCCGCAAGGCTGTTGGACAGCGGCATGTTGAACATGTCGTACGACATCTGTCCAGTCGCGTCGCCTGAGCCGCCGGCATCGTCGAACAGCTTGATGTTGAAGCCGCCGAGGCCGGGCTCGTTAGGCGACAACACGTCGATCCCGCCGCCGCCATCCTGCTCACCGTTGAGCGGGAAGTCATCCTCGAAGACGAACACGGAGAGCTTGGCAGGCGGGTAGGGGTTGGGTTGCACCAACACATTCACCGCAGGGAAAGTGCTGGTCGCGGTGCAGGTGACTGCACCCGCAGTCCGGGAGCAAGCGATCGGCGCTCCGCCCATACCGTGACCGCAACTCGGTGTTGCATTGCCTAAACAACTGTTGACGTTCTCGAACGAGTTCGCGGCATCACCCGGCAGAACCGAGATGTAGTACCGCTTGGTTGGATCCAGATGGACCTGGCCCGGATCCAAAGTTGCCTGTTGTGCACCGGGATGGCAAACGCCGTTGCCTGAATCGCACACCACCGCCGTGCCGCCCATGGTCTGGCCCGATTCGCAAGACAGCGGACCTGTACAACCCGCCGCGACGACAGGCATGTAGCTGGTGTGGAAATTCGTTCCGAAGGTGGGAACAATTCCGCTGCCCGAAGTCGGGCAGCCTGCTGGCGGAGGATTGGTGGTGCAATACGGGTTGATATAGAACGTGCGGTCTTCTTCAATGATCCAGCGATAGTCGGTGACTTTTGTCTTTTGGTCGGTGCCGTCAAGCACATTTACCATGAGGTTGCTTGCGCTCGGGAACGTGATTGAAGCGGTGTAAGCGGTCGCTCCAGTGGTTCCTTGCGAGTTCTTCGGCTTGAAGGTAAAGGTGTAGGTATTGGCGGTAGCAACCGTCGCATTGAAACCACCGTTCGGATCGACCGATAGGGTCAATCCTGCCGAAGGTGTCACGGTCGTGGGATCCACGCTCAGCGGATAGCCCAAGGCGTCCTTACAGGTCGCGAGCACACCCGGGGGCTTGATGCTAAGGGTAGAGGCGACGTTGGACGCGTAGGTGAACGGTCCGGAGCAGGTGATTCCACCGGCAGCTTCAATGCTCGCGGAGCCCAGGGTCACGGTAGCGCAGGCGCTGCCACTGGTAGCGCCATTGCCGCAGTAGGTGAATGTAGTCGCGGCGCCAGTGTAAGTGAACGTGCCGTCCGGGTTTACGGTCAGCCCAGGCACGGTGCCCTGCACCTTTGCGCCATAAATGTTCACGTCATTGGCGAGCAAGCCCTTGGCAGGATCCGAGACGACGAGTGTCTGACCGGAGATCAGGGAGTTGTAGGTATCAGGGTTGGCTTGCGGAGCCGCAGGTGCGAAGGCGCCGGTATTCGGCAGTACCGCGCCGTTCACGCCGATGTAAGCGAGCATTCCGCCATCACGGCCGATCGAGTTGCTCGACAGGCTCAACTCGCGGTCGAAGACGGGAAGTGCATTGGCGCCAGCCGCGGGAACATCGATCATCACATCGTAGGTCTTGCCCGCAGCCATGAACACTTCACTCTGGACGCGCGAAACACCAGGCAGCGGGTTGCCGTCCTCGGCCACCAGGCTAAAGCCAGGAGCTGGGGCTGCAGTGCCGGAGCGTTGGTCGGACGAACAGCCGGTGTCGATACCGAGCCCACGATCGAGGGCACGTGCATATGCAGGCCAGCATTGACCAAGCGCACCAGAAAGTTCCGGGGGTACCGGTCGCGACCGCGGTTATAGCTGAGGCCGTAACAAGGAACTTGAGGCGTTGTTCTTATCGAAGGCTTTCCCGTTGATCAGGTAATATAGCGGGCTGTAATTCACCGCCGGCGGATAGCAGGAGTGCACCGTTGCCACACCGCAACCGCCCGGCTGCGCGGACCACACCGCAGTCTCGCTAAAACCGGTGGTACCAACCGCAAGCTGGACTGCGCTATTCTGGTTGGGATCGATTTCACTAAACAGGAGGGGGATTTCTGAGTTGTAGCTAACCGCACACGTCCCAGCTGCGGCACCCGGGTATGCGCACCCAGCAGAAGTCCCCGGCGCAGCGGTCACGACCAGGATTCCGTACAAGCCCATCGGTCCCTGAATAGAAGGATGCGTGCCAGACTCGAGCAAATACGTGCCCGGTCGAAGACCTGCCCACGTAAGAGACGTAGTAGTGCCTGCTGCAACTTCGCTAGAGAACGACTGAACGCGCTGCGGCTGTTTCGGGGGATCAAACGTTGCCCCAGTGTTTGCGATGGGCCAAGTCGTGTCTGCAAGTCCTGGTGAGTCGGACTGTTCACCAGGCTCGCCGTCTTCCCAGACCGCCACCCAACTGGCCCACGATCGTCAGCGACGTGGGGATTTACCGGGGCCTAGGGTAAGGTTATTTGTCAGGTTGACTGTCAGGCCTTGCCCCGTGGGTACCGTGATCACGCACCGGGGACCAACCTGTCACTGGCGGGGTTCAGGGCGCGCAAGTCGCGGTCGAGCCGGCGACCGCCGCGCCGCAGCTGTAGCCCCACATCGGCACCGATGAGCCGTCGGGCAGTGCGATGCTGGACGGCGCCCGCAGTCAGATTGACCTGCTGCTGGGCAAAGGAGACGCTGGCTCCGAGGAGGAGAACAGATATCGCCAGGACCGCTGTCTTCAAAGTGGCTTTAAGATAGTTGGATCGCATTTGCTCTTCTCCTCAGTTAGTTCGACTCGTCGATGACGAATTCCCGGGAATCGACCAGCATCATCATCATCATTCCGCCCGGGAAGATATTGTTGGTGGTGATCTCGCGCTCGTTGTGCGAGTGCCACATGAACGCGAAGCCGGCCTCACCGCCGGGCGGGTTCGCGATAGTGCCCGAAGGCGGAGTAGACCGTGCCGCGTTCGGCGAATAGCCGAACTGGCGTCGCACGCGGTGTCGCATTCGGCCCAAGGTAAGGACTGCCGCCGTACCAGGCGCCGTTGGTCAAGATGTTCGGATCCGGCAGAGTTGCCGGGCCGCCGCCCGCGACGTCGCCGAAGGGAGCGACTTGCAGCGGCTTGTTGTGATCCTGGCACCACTCGTAGTAGTTGATTGCGTCTGGGTGCGTCCGGTGTTATATCCATTCGCGTCCGGAGTGCATGGAAGCTTGGCAAAGGGATCGCGAGAAGTTCGGGTTGTGGCCATAGGCATCCCAGTTCAGCCCCTGCCCGTCCAGTAGAAGATTCCGTCCATGGCCAGTCCGGGTGTCGTGGTGGTGGTGAACAACAGGGGACCAGCGAGGCTGTTGGCGTCACTCGCGCTCTGAGAATCAGGTTGCCATCACGGCCCAGGATGCGCACATGATTGCCGTGCTCGTGGAACGGATGCTGCCAGCGTCCCTGGCCGATGATGCGCAGCAGAACCTGCTCGCCCGGATGCATGTGCGGATTGCCGTTGTAAGGCTGGTGCGGATATTGGGGCGCGTAGTTCGGATCCATGTCATCCGGCATCGAGCGGCCATTGATCAGGAAATAAGCCGGATGATAAGGCTCGGTCGGGACGTCGAGACTGGTCGGGCACGGAACGGCACCCGGCTACGCAGGTTGCGATCGCGTTGACCTGTGCCAGGGCCTGCGAGTGGATGTTCGGGATCCATCTCGGAGAACTGGAACAGGTACTCGCGGTCGTAGCAGGTTCTGGGGTGGTCGTAGGCGGCTGCCGCGAGCCGGAAATCCGTTTCCCCCAGATGGTCCTGCGCACGGTGATCTTGGCGGCTGCCAGTCCAGACGTGCACGCGACTCGGGACGTGGAACTCGGGAGCACGATGACGGCGCCGTACAGACCCATCTCGACCTGCAGGTCGCCCTGCGTGCCGCTGTAGTAGGAGCGCGTACCTGGCGATGGAAGCGGTAATCGTGTAGGTACGACCGAGCTGCCCGGCGCTGCTTCTTGGGTCAGCAAACCCGCCACACCGCCCGATGTCGTGACGTTGAAGCCCGGGAAAGAATCGAAGTGTTGCCCGCCTGCGCCGGCAGGTTGTTGGTAAGCTGCACGGTGACGGTCTGTCCTTCAGTCACGATCAGCGTGGGCCCCGGGATCTGCATGGTCGAGCACCCGGTGTTGGTCATCGCGGGAGCAAACGTCGGCGTAAAGGTGCCGTCACAGCCGTAGCCCCACGAGTAGATCATCTGTCCGTCAGGCTGGCTGATGTACGCTGGCCCGGCTACTAAGTCGAAGCTGGGACTCGGGTTGAATGGTTGAGGTGCCCGTAATGCCAGGAGCCGCAGCAAAGGCGCTGATTGTGAGCAGCATCGCCACTGCCACCATCGGCGCCAGAAGTCGTGTCTTCAAGATCGCTTTTTTCATGTTCGTCGCCCTCATGGCTGCGCTCCTAATTGATGTGAACTTCGGTCATCAATCCGCCGAAGTTCTCTGCGTCGTTGGAGAGGTGGTCAAGATTGGGGGTGTAGAGGTAGTAGACTTCGCCCGCGGTGTAAGCGGTCCCATCCGGCTTCGGCAGGCTCGTATCGAGAATCACGTCGAGCGATTCGCCGCCTGCCAGCGTGATCGAGTTGGTCGATGTAGTACAGATTGTTGCCTGACTGATCGCGAAGCAGTTTCGCGTTGAAGCCGACAACCTTCATCGGAATGCCAAGCGAAGCCAGCGTCTGGTACTCGGTGACATCCAGATCGGAGATCCGCAGCAAGCGCTTTCTTTCCGGCGGGGATGTTGATGATCGAGGGCAGCGGCTGCGAGTAGTGCATGGAGCCGTCCACCGACTGCGTGGCCATGGGGCCGGGGGTAACGGTGTCGGGATAGCTGCGGCCGTTGAGCAGGAAATACTTGTCCTTCATGTCGGCGAAGCCTTCCGGGTTGAACGTCATACCGACAAAGTGGAAGTTGGGATCGAAGCCGTGAATCTGGAGCGGGATACTCGACGTCGTAAGCGGTAGAGCCGTCACCGTCGTTGTAGGCGTACATCGCCGACCGCCCGAATGGCGGTAGCTCGTGTCGACTGCCGGCAGAGGATTGCTGCACAGGATGTCAGTGGCGGAGTTGCACGCCGTGCGCGGATCACCCTGCTGGGCCTGCAGGGCTGAGTAAAGCGTGGTCGTGCTCGGCACGCGATCCTGCCGCGGGCGCACATAGATCTGTCCCACCATGCCCATCTGCAAGTGTTCGGGTGGGGTGATGTGGCAATGCCAGAAGTAAGTTCCCGCATCGGGCGCCAGGTAGTAATAAGTGAAGCTGCCGCCGATGTTGATGGCCACGGAAGCGTCAGGCACGCCGTCGTAGAAGGAAGAGGCGTTGGGATAACCGTGGAAGTGAACCGTATGCTGCTCGAACAGATCGGGCCGCATGATCATGCCCACGTTGGTGAGCGTGAGGAAGAATTCGTCGTCTTCGTCAATCGCCATCATCGGCGCCGGGATGTTGCCATTCATCACGCCGACGTCCAGAATCGGGCGTGTATCCACGTGCCCGTCGATTCCAGCGGGAAGGGAGGCAGTTGCGCTCGTGGACTCGGTGACTTCCGCCAGGCCGGTGGCGGTGGCGGTGTATGTGAAGGCTTGATTCGCCGAGAAAAACGGATTAACAACGTTGATCGCCGTGACTGTGTAGGTTCCGTTGTAGCCAGTCGTATCCTGCCCGGCGATGGTGACTTTCTGCCCAACCGCAGCACCCAGGGGCGCATTGGTGACGACCGTCACCACGTGGCCCACTTCGCTAATGTCGTAAATCGTTACGACGTTCGCAATGTCGTTAGACAATCCAACCGCGCCGTTGAATTTGAAAGTGCCAAGGGTTCCCGCGGAGTAAGGAGAGTCGCTCGCTCCATTCGTGGTGGCGGGATCGCCCGGCTGCGGATAAGCATTTGGCCCGGTGTAGAGGGTATTGAATTCGCTGGGGCTGTCGGTGCCCGGCTGTCCGGCGGCAATCTTGGCCAGTCCGGACAAAGGACCGAAGGAGAACATATAGGTCTGAGTTCCATCGGCCATGGTCGCGTAGCCGTCGCCACCGGAAATCTGCTGGCACTTGATGGCGCCGTTAGCGGCGATCGGCACCAGATACCCGACATTGCCGGCTGATCCACCGCAGCCGTTTGTCACACTGCATTTGTATTGGGTGGCCGCGGTGTATGCCGGCTCCGAATCATTGTTGGCCGCGGGGTGGGTGATGGTGCTCGTCGGACATTGCACACGGAACGACTGCGCGCTGGCGGCGACTGTCGTAAAACAAACAAGAAGTATGGGCAACCACACCTGGTGCGTCTTTCTCATGACTGTACGGCCTCCTTCTGAACCTGGGGCGCAGACAGCGCCTCGTTGCAGTAGCTGAGAGATCGAAGAAGAACAGGGGAGGGCTGCACACCAAAGGGCACACGTGTATCACCCGGGCTGCTGCTCAGCTCTCGTTCTTCAACCGTTCACCCGCAGAACGGTCGATCGTGATCTGGGGGATGGCTGGTGACGAACGAGTAACGTGAGCCGCGGTCCATCTGCATGCTCAATGGTGCATATTGGCTTGGGGGAGTCGCAGGCCTGGGGGGATTAGGCCTGACAAGTGCTTGACTCGGGAGCAGAGTAAGTCAGTAACGAACGAGCGTCTACAGTCAAATTGAGGTAGTTGAACAAGAAATTAGAATCCGCACTCACGAATAAGTGTACGCACGGGCAACTCACCATCTGTCCTGTTGGACACCTTCGGTGTCACTGCATTGGACTGGCTCGTCTTGCAGGGAAGGGAAGCGCGGGCGTACTTAGTGCGCACCATACCGACGCTCTTCCAGAGAAGGGACACTAGCTGGCCTTGGCGTTGCACGCCAGTCTTTGCGAATAGATTGGCAAGATGCATGCGAACGGTAGAGGGACGAATCTCAAGATCGGTGCAACAGTCGTCGACCGACTTTCCTTTCATGAGCAGGTTGGCCAGTCGTGCCTCGCAAGAAGTGAATCCAAAAAGCTCGCGCAAGCCCGCTTCTGTGTCGTGCTCCGGCAACTCCGGGTCCCACACAAAAACCAGAACAGAAGGTGACGTTAAATCAGATGAAGAGGCTCTGTTCTTGAGGGAACGCACAAGAAGCGTAAAAGGCCTTTTGCCTGAAGGTCGCCGGATGGCAAGAATCACATCCTTGGCTTCTGATGTATCCGGCTGCGCGGCCTGTGATGCCTGTTGCATGATGCGAGGCAGGGACGGATTGGACCATTTGCTGACGGGCTGGAGGGTGCCTTGGTCAGTGACTTCCAGACCATCGCGCGACAGCAGAATCTGTTCTGCGGTCTGGTTGGCGAAGAGCACACGCCTTGCGCCATTGGTCACGGCCACACCGATGTTCAGCATCTCAAGAGCTTCGAGCCCAGCTGCAAGAATGTTAGAGGTCTCTTGACTAAACTGGGGCAAACGGTTGATCGGGGCCGCGGGGTTTGTCGCTATCTTTGAAGTCGCCATGGGTGATCGCTTGTCTCGAAGTCCGTGCTAATCGGAAGCACCGTACAAAATGGAGGCTCTAGTGCACGCCTTCACGATAGTTGTGGCTTTCTCCCCAATTGTCGGAAGTGCTGACGAGGCGTAGAAGGGGTGCTACCCCTTCCTCGTTGACCGCATGCGCAACGTCCAGGAGAAGCAAGAGTGTCATCGAACTCGATCTAACAGTAGTTGTAGACGGAAACGGACGAGCAAGAAGTGTTAAGGGTGTCCGTCCGGAAGTTCGACGAACTTTCACTGAGAAGCAGCCACGACTCGGCATGCCCGCTGCGTTCGATGCGCGCGAGCACCGCCCCACCACGTCCACAAGTATCTGTGACGTTTCATCGGTTTCAAGAAGACGTCCTTCGGAATTCAAGCACAGGCCGTCTCGGGTGCCCAGGATATCGAGGAAAGTCTGATTCGCGATAAGCATCTGACAAGAGGCATCGCAGACCGCTACCCCGATGCCTAGCAGGTCGGGTGCTTGCCATCCAGCCAACAATGCTCGTTGCTTATCCGTCGAAATGTATTCGCCACTTTTCACGACACTCCCTCTCTCTTGCGATGCAAGTTCGCTTTCGTTGATGGCAGCATCTCTATGGGGATAAGTTTGGGCGCAATTGTGAGGGAGTAATGCAACAGACACTGGCTGATGAACCCAAACTAAGCCGGAGTGTAGGATCAGAGCCGGGGTCGGTCAAGGCGCGGAGAAGGGAAATTACGTTGAGTTTACGATCTTTGCTATAAGCGGGGTTGAGGTAAAAAATGTAAAGAGCCTTTACACCGGATGGCGATATGCAAAGGATGTTTTACTCCGGGGCGCTGTTTCAGGGCGAGATTCAGACGGTGAGATGGGCGGAACGAAGCGCTATGAATCTCGAGAGCCAACAAATTTGTAGCCTACGCCTGCCACTGTGAGGATGAATTCCGGATGCTTGGGGTCGGCCTCAAGCTTGTTGCGCAGGCTGGCGATGTGCATGTCGACCGTGCGGGTCAGCGTATTCGAGTCGTATCCCCAAACGGAGCGCAGAATTTCGACGCGTGGAACAGTCCCGCCGGCCCGCTCAATCAGATAGCGCAAGAGCTGGAATTCACGCGCCGAAAGGTAAACCGGGTTTCCCTCGCGACTGACTTCACTGCGTCGAATATCGACCTGTATGCCTCCGAACTGGTGTACACCGTGGCCTGCGCGGATCGGGACCCGGCGCAACAATACCTCAATGCGGGCAACCAGTTCGGCGGCTTTGAAGGGTTTGGTCACGTAATCGTCACCACCCAGGCGCAGCCCTATTACTTTATCCGTCGTCTGATGCCGAGCGCTTAGAAAGAGGATGGGCGTCGCCAGCCCAGCCTGCCGAATGTCACGGCAAACGTCGAACCCGCTGCGATCCGGCAACATCACGTCCAGGATGATCAAGTCAAACGGAGACCCGGTGGCTTTCTCAAACCCGTCGGTCGCATCGTTAGCCGTGTCCACTACATAACCTTCGCCTCGCAGGCGGACACTCAGCGTTGATCGCAGGGCCTGCTCGTCCTCTACAATCAATATGCGCTCCTTCATGAGTTTGACCTCGTCTTTGTCTCCGCAAGCAAAGGTGATGCGTTTGCTTCCTCAGCTGACTGGTAAGTGTAAGGTGAAGACGCTGCCAACGCCCACTTCACTCTCCACGGACAGGCGGCCGCCGAACGCTTCAGCATTTCTCTTCGCAATTGCGAGACCCAGACCGGTTCCACGAATCTGAGCGGCAACCGCGCGTGGACTGCGATAGAAGGGTTGAAAGATTTGTGTCAATTCTGCATTCGCAATGCCGGTTCCGTGATCTGCCACGCTGACTCGAACCTCGGGACGGCCATTCTGGTCAATTCCCGTCTGAGCCGAAATCCTGATCCAGCGCTCATGTTCGCTATACTTTACCGCGTTGATGATCAAATTCTGCAGAGACTGAGTCAGCCCCGCCATGTCTCCGACCACGCGGGGCAGATCGGAAGGAACGTGCGTCTCCACTCGGAATCCAACCTTTTGCAGTAGTTCGGAAGTATTTCGCAAAGCAGAATCCACGAGCGTGGTCAATTGGATTGCAGAAGAGACGCGTTGCAGGACACCCTTGGAAGTTGATGCAAACCGAAGAACCTGATCGACCAGTTCCATCAATTGGTTCGCTTGCTCTGAAATCACCGAGCCTTGCTCCATGAATGCCTTGCGACCTTCGGGCAAACCGTCGCGCACGTTTTCTCCCGCCGAGAGAATTACGGCCAGAGGCGTACGCAATTCGTGGGACACGGAGGCAACGAAGTCCATCTGCAGGTTCGCGAGTTTCTGTGCATGCTGACTAGCAACGACAACCATGACCATGCTTGCCGCCAGCAGCAACAGCACAGCACCTCCAGTGAGCAAGTTGCTCCTCCAAACTTGATTGACTGCAGCATCGAACCTGCCCCGACGATTCTGTAACACGAGCGCCCACGGTCCTTCGCTGGATGTTTTTCGGATAACAGGAAACCAGACAGGGCTTGAAAAGTGGCGCCAGTCTTCAACTTCACGAACCGAAGGAGTTGGCGGTGTTTGCGAAACGTACCCTTTGTAAGTGGCTGGTGTGGGTCCGAAGATATTCATCACGGCATCAGATGTGCTGTCGATGCGGGTACCAAAACCAGGATCAGACGAATAGAGCACCTTCGTGGTCGCTCCTTGTGCGATGACGGCCGACTTATATTCGAGGCCCTGCGGAGCGCTGAAGTAGCGGCGCATGAGTCCCGGAAGAATTCGATTCTGGATGGTTTCGAGATTCAGTACGACCACAACCCAATCAACCGGGTCCGCACTGCTCAAAGCCTTGGTATCGACAGCGCCGTGAAGTGTGTAATGAAAAATAGGATGAACCAGCGCGGGAACGTGCTCGTCAAATTGCCAACCGGTCTCGGCGTTGCTGCGGAGGGAATATGAAGGGGAGGGAGCATTGTCAGCGGGGCCGTACGCTTCATCGTTTGGCGCGCCGTTTGCCCACGCACGGAGCGCAGTCTTTAGATTTGTCGAATTCCTTTCCAGGTGAGCCAGGAGTGACTGCAGTTCAGAGGGTACGACGGCATTCTCAATTCGCTCTTTTTCTGCGTCCAACCTGAGTAGTCTCGGTTCTGTGCGTCGGCTTGTCTCCCAGATGTAAACTTCCTGGACTAAATCACGATTCGTATAAAGCTGATCGGGCAAATACGTTGTGTTTGCTGTCTTCCCCCATTTCGTATAGCGATGTAGGTAGTCTTCCCAACTGTCGCGCTCTCCCGAGTCGGGGCCGATCTGCAGGGCTACGCAGACATTCGAAAATTCTCCGTAAAAATCGAGATGCCATTTGATCATCAACGATTCGAGATCGGCCGCAACCCGCACCTCGGAAACCTTCTTAATCTGTGTGCTCCAGCGGTACTGTAGAGTTCCAAGGATCACCAGCAGGATGCCGATCCCAGCCAACACCGGAATCCAAAAATAGGGCGAGGATCGACTCTGGAACGCCGAAGGCTCCCTGCGGCTGCGTGTGCGTCGATTAAGGATGGAGCTTAACCGGCCCAATCAGTACCCCGTGTCTTCATGGCTATGGCGATCCGTTTAAAACCCGACAACAAAAAAGGCGAAGGCGTACTAACGTTGACAGTGATCTTCGCCATTGGCAAGTTCAAAAAGAATGGCTACCGACAGGACGCGACCAAGGGACTTATGGTTGCTCAACATATTTACAAATATGGTGAATGGCGATTCGACCTTTTGTTTTGCGGGCTGGTGAGGAGTCGCGGTCCGCATAAATCGACAATGCCTAGCCGGATAGCATCAGGAGCGCCTCCAGACCGCTCAAAAGAAAACGCCTGTCGATGATCGGGACAGACAATTAGTAGGCGCTCGCCAACCTCCAACAGGTGGCGAGAGCAAGCCGTCAGTTCTTCAACAAGGCCGCCATGCTGATTGGTTCCGACAGTCCCCTCCAATTGATTGTGCGGGAGACGACATCGTTGTGCTCGAGCGCTTTCACCACCGACTGCACGATCTTGACGACGTGCTCCAGGGAGAATGTATCCAGATGATGAGCAGCAGATCCAATGAGCAGGCCTTTGATCGCTGAAAACTCCAGACACATGAACACATATTCGTTCAGGGGGTTCGAAGGCAAGGGTCCCCCCTTAGAGAACGGAAAACGAGCCCGAAACACGTGGTTTACAAGGTAGTTTTCCAGCAGGTAAGGATGCCGCTGCATAAAGGGCTTGTAATACCTGGCGTATCCGTCGGCATAGTGGCCAGAACAGCTTTCAATTTCGGGAGCTTCAGTGTGATGCAGGCCATCCAGGAAATCCCGCAGACACTCGTGCAAGCGATACTGTTTAGGCCCGCGGGTCGCGAAGAAACTATTTGCAGTTTCCAGCAGCATCGCCACCTGCGCCTCCAACCTGACCGGAAGGCCATCCATGGCGTCCCGCAGTTTGCCCTCGATGGCAAGCTGAGCATAGTCATGCACAAGAAGCGGAATCTGGTCGAAGCAGCCATCTTCTATCAATCCAGACAGCTTCTTGCAGAACATGCCGAGAAGGAAGAGCCTCTCCCACAGGTCATACACCGGGTCCAGAAGCAGGAGTAGACACAATTCTCGAATTTCCCAAACCGGTGCTCCCCTCACCAAAGTGCTGATACCTTCGCCGATTGTTCCGATGGCGTAGTTAAGTGACACTTGTGCAATGAGGTGAAGCAGCATTTGGACGCCACGGGCCGTAATTTGCTTCAAATCGAAGGCTTGACGGTTACGTACTCGCAAGAGCACGGAACGCCCGTGCGCGCTCTGGAAAGAATCAATCTCTCAGTCGCTCCCGGTGAAATCGTGGGCATTCTGGGCGAATCGGGGTGCGGTAAGAGCACCTTGGCACACGCCCTTATCGGTTTGCTGCCCAGATCGGCGGTCATCGACAGCGGGAAAATTACATTCAAGGGCGTCAATCTCCTCGAGATAGCGGAGGCACAACTGCGCACGATTCGAGGACACAAAATCTCACTCGTGCCGCAAGAACCGGCGCTCGCTCTCAACCCGGTGATGACAATAGGGGCTCAGATCGGAGAAGTTCTGAATGCTCACGTGCCTTTGGGGCGTAAAGAGCGCAAGGCGCATGGAGTTGACCTGTTGGGACAAATGGGCTTCGACAACCCGGTAGAAATTGCTGCCGCATATCCTCACCAATTAAGTGGAGGGCAACGGCAGCGCATTGTGCTCGCGCAGGCCATCGCGTGTGAACCGGAGCTATTGATCGCCGACGAACCTACAAGCAGACTCGACGCCACTCTGCGATCTGAAATTGCAAATCTGCTGTCGAAGATTCATCGCAAGCATGGGATGGCGATCCTGCTCATCAGCCATGACGTTCCCCTCGTAGCGTCTTTGGCAAGCCAGATTGTGTTGATGTACGCCGGTCGCGTGGTCGAAAGCGGCCCACGCGCAGACCTGGTTGCGCACCCCCTTCATCCATACGGTCAGCAACTGCTCGAATTGGCAAGATCATCGAGCGTGACGGCTGCCGGAGTCAGACAGGTCTTATCTATCATCGATTGCGATCACCGAGAGGGAGCAGCAAACGGTTGCTCCTTTGCGTCGCGATGCGGGGAGCGAATGGCCGTATGCGCGGGGCGCGCTCCTAAAGATGTCCAGCCGGAGCCCGCGAGAACCGTGAACTGCTTCAAGTATGGTGAATAGCTTGCCAATCGAGAATGTAGATGACGAGCCACTATTGCGCGTAGAAGCGCTGTCCAAGCTCTATGTCTCGGGTGGGCGCTGGTCAAAACGAACGACGGTCGCGGCCGCAAGCGAAGCCACCTTTCAGATTCGGACCGGACGGACGCATGCGCTGGTGGGCCCTTCTGGGTGTGGCAAGTCCACGGTGGCAAGGTGCGTAGCGCGGCTTGAACGGCCGGACTCAGGCCGGATCTGGTTTGACCAGCAAGAGATCACACACTTGGGAGGTCGCGAACTTCTCCCCATCCGAAAGCACATCCAGTTGATCTTTCAGGATGCCGTGACATCGTTGAATCCGAGATTTTCTGCAGCCGAGGCTATCGAGGAACCCCTGCGGATCCAAGGATGCGATCGCTTTGATCGAAGACACACTGCGGAATCAGTCATGAAGGAAGTGGCTCTTTCACCCTCATGGCTGGATCGCCCCGTCATGCATTTCAGTGGAGGTCAGCGGCAGAGGTTGGCGATCGCGCGTGCGCTCACGACGCGCCCAAAGCTGTTAATCCTGGATGAAGCATTTACGGGACTGGATCTTTCAACCCAGGCACAGATCGCCAGTCTGCTTTTAAAGCTGCAGGCAACGCATGCTTTGAGTTACTTGCTGATATCGCATGATCTGGCGTTGGTAGCGAGTATGGCCGACACCGTTGCAGTCATGGCGCACGGCAATGTCGTTGAGAATCGCTCCGTACGAGAACTTATCGCAGATCCACACCATGAAGGAACCAAAAAACTGATTGCCTCAACCAGAACGGCGGAATTGGAACTCGCCTTCAAGGCCGGAGCATCCGTCTGATCCAGCGAGCGTTGTTGTTGTCGTCAAGTTTCGTCCGCTGCGCGACCTCGTTCTTCTACTAATCTCAACCTACATCAACATGGCGTCCGGACAACTTGCCGTCCATGCAAACCTGAAAACAGAGCGCGCTGCCTTCAGGACGACGTTTCGGCTCTGACTGTGCCCTGTGCCTGATTCCGCCAGCCACCGCCAAGGAAAGCATCTCGTCCCGGAAGCTTGACCCGTTGCTCGCAGAGAACCTGCGGGAAATCATGAACGTTTGCAGCCAGTTGTTCGTGACGTCAGAGTCCGGGCGAATAACCCTGCAGAGCGTCACATCGGCTGCGCAATGCAACTCCGAGGAAGCGAAGAAGATGGCTTCGGCCCCTTCCCAAAAGTGTGGGATGAAGCTGTCGATCGAAGGCTACGGAGACGGAATGGTTTGCTTGCTTACGCAGTGCGGGAACAACTGTCCGATCCTACAATCTTTGAACCGAGCATCTCGAACCTTCAGGCCGCCTTGGACTCGTCGCACAGATGCTGGTAGTACTCCCGCCCGCGCTGATAGCCGCGCGTAAAGGGCGCTTCCACGTCCACGTCGGGGTACTGCCGCTCGAGTTCTTCGACCCGGTTGGCCATTTCCGCGGACACCTGGTCAAACTCCATGCAGCGCGTGCGGGCGTGCTGTGCCGCCTCGAAACCCATCCGGTAAAACTTCTCGTCCTCGTTGAAGTGCCGTCCGGTCTCCGCGTAATGTTCCTGTTCCGCACTGCGCAGGCCAATCCACCATTGATCACGAGCTGCATCGATGGCTTCGGCGCCCGCCGCTTCGAACGACTTGCGAAATTGGTCGGCACAGTCCGAATCTTTCGCCAGTCCAATTACGACGCTGTGTCCCTTGCGTAGCGCGTCTTCGTAAACAAAGAGCTCGTCTTCCGGCACCCCGCGACTCAGATTGTTATCCAGCGACTCGCCAGCAAGGGCGCCGACTCCGGCTCCGGCTGCGGTGAGAACAGCCGCTCCCAACAGACCAAGCGCGGTGACGGGACCGACTCCCGGAATGATTGCAACTAGGACGGCTCCCGACAGTCCGGTAGCCGCGCCCACCACTGCGCCGATGGCCTTCCCAATGCCCGGCTGTTCTGCGGCGTCGCTCTCTACGGACGCAGGTTCGGCCTGAGCCTTCGACCCAGGTGTCAGCAGTGTGATCTTGTCCAGCTCAGTACCTTGCGATTTCAGAGAAGCGACAGCGCCTTCGGCTTGCGCTTGCGACGAGAAAATACCGGTCACAGCTTGCATGGGAAGCTCCTGGAAACGCTGATTCGACGAAGAGTGATCTTCGGCTTTGCCGTCTGTGCTTTGCCATACGGCAATTACCGTAGAAACCCGGGATTGAAAGACCCAAGCAGACGCCGGAGTCGACTCTGCCAGAATGATTGCCTATTGACTCGGTCAAAAATTCGAAAGCGCTGGAATATGACGTCGAATAACAGCGCCTATCGAATCAGTTCCGGGCGGTGCTGTGTTTCGAAAGGTCGCCGTGTCACGCTGCCTCTCGCTCTTCCTTAATATTACATCTCTAATCCAGGAGCATCGATTCTCGCGACAGGCTTTTCTCCGCTACCGTACAGGAATTCCAGCAGCTTGCGGAACATAAATAAGGTAGCCCGTCATGGACGGCGACTTTGTATGCAAATGCGCATCCTTTACTCGCATCCTATGCGCATCACGTCAGGCTTGGGACAGGAATGCTCGCGGAGACGGGGATGCCAAAGAGAGGGAGACTCTACGCTTCGTCGCTTTTATTCGTGATCGTCAATGTTTTTGTTGCCGTCGGTCAAGACCAAACTCCTCAAAAGCAACTCCCGCCCGCTCCACCCACTCAACAGAAATCGTCTGAGCAGAAAGAACCAACTCCTGCCAAGCAACAAGCGCCCAAAACAGCTCCCCAGGTTGAAGAAGTCTTGCCCGCGTACGAAGGTCAGAATGTGGCGGCCATCGAAGTAGCCGGCAGGCCCGGACTCGACGAATCGCTACTCCTTCCTCTTCTCGTCCAGCGCAAAGGCGAACCCTTCTCGAAAAGTAAAGTTGATCAAAGCATGGAAGCCCTGAAGAGAAGCGGAGCTGCGAAGGAAATCGAATTGGATATCCGACCCGAGCCCGAAGGCATTCGCGTTATCTTCGTGTTACAGCCCGCCATGTATTTCGGAATTTATGAGTTTCCCGGCGCGGAGCGTTTCGCGTATTCGCGCTTACTGCAGGTCTCAGACTATCCGCCGCGCGGAGCATACAACCCGACCGACGTCGCTCGAACGCAAGAGTCGGTAACGAAGTTCCTTCAGCAAAACGGTTACTTCGAAGCTGAAGTGCGTCCCGAAACGAAGACTGACGATGTGCATGGACTGGTGAATATCATCTTTCACGTCACCCTGAAACGGCATGCCAAGTTCGGAGAAGTCGTACTCAACGGGGCTCCGCCCGCAGAAGAGAAAAGGCTCCAACGTGATCTGAGATCCTGGCGCGCACGGGTTCAGAGCGCTGCCATTCGACCTGGGGAATCTTACTCATTTCGTCGGGTCCAGAAGGCATCTCAATACCTTGAGTCGCAACTCATCAAGTACGACTATCTCGGGAGCCGCGCTCAGTTTGAAGGTGCCGAGTACGATCCTTCGAATCACCGCGCCAATATTCACTTCAAAGTGACTACTGGCCCGCCTGTGCACGTGAAGATCGAAGGTGGACACGTCTGGGCTCGCACCCGGCGGAAACTTTTGCCCATCTATCAACAGGCCGGCCTTGATCCGGAACTCATCCAGGAGGGACGTCGAAATCTGATTTCATATTTTCAAGCCAAAGGGTACTTCAACACCCAGGTGAACTCCAAGATTGAAACCCTGCCCACGGGCGAGCAAGTCTCGTATTTCATCGTGAAAGGTCCGCGGCGAAAAGTGGCGGATGTTGAGATTGTCGGGAATCAGACTCTATCGAGCAAGGCACTAGCGGGACACGTCAAAGTCGAGAAAGGGAAATTTCCTCTAATCTCGCGAGGCAAATTCAGCGAACAGCTGATGCGGACAAGTGCCAACAACCTGAAACGGGTCTACGAGTCCGAAGGTTTCAGCAGCGTGCAAGTGACGCCGGAAGTCTCCGATACGAGCGGCAACGTCGGTGTTAAGTTCCGCGTGAACGAAGGTCCTCGCGATCTGGTCGAATCCCTGCAACTGGTCGGAAACAACATGGTCCCCGAGTCCGCTCTTGCTCCTCAGGGACTGAAGGTGGTTGAAGGGCAACCTTATTCCACAAAAAAGGTGGACGAAGATCGCAACCAGATCGTCGCCCAGTATTTGCGTATGGGATATCTGAACGCCAGCTTCCGCGCAACAGCGCGAACCACCAGCAAGGGTTCCCACCGGCTGAATGTCACCTACACCATCACAGAGGGGCCGAAGGTGATGGCGGATTCGGTGGTGACACTCGGACGCCGCGTGACTCGACAATCGTTGATTGACAAGACTGTGCGGCTGCCGTTGGAGCAGCCCTTACGTGAAGATGATCTCTTTCGGGCGGAAGGTCGGCTCTATGCGCTAGACGTTTTTGATTGGGCGCAGATCGATCCGCGCCGGCAGATCACGACCCAGACGGATGAAGATGTCCTCGTAAAGGTCCATGAAGCGCGACTCAACGAGTTGAAGTACGGTTTCGGCTTCGAAGTCATCAACCGTGGCGGAAGCATCCCCAGCGGGACAGTCGCTGTGCCGGGATTGCCTCCGGTATTCCTGCCCTCCAGCTTCAAGACCAGCGAGAAAACATTTTGGGGACCGCGAGGAACTATTCAGTACATGCGCCGCAACTTCCGGGGACTGGGCGAAACTATCGCGTTTTCGGCGCTTGGCGCACGGCTCGTGCAACGCGCCTCGGCCTCTCTCGCTAGTCCATATTTCGTGGGCACCAACTGGAGTTCCACCTTCACGCTTTCGGGCGAGCGCAACAGCGAGAATCCTGTTTTCACTTCGCGGCTGGGGGGCTTCTCATTCCAGTTGCAGAGGCCATTGAATACGGACACGACGCAGCAACTGACATTGACCTACAGCGTTCGACAGACTCGTCTGGCCAACCTGCTGATCCCCGCACTGGTGCCGCCCGAAGATCGGGACGTGCGCCTGTCGGGACCGACCGTCACCTATTCGCGGGATACGCGCGACAACCCGCTGGACGCGACCAAAGGAATTTACGAGACCGCCGAACTCGATGTGAATCCGACGGCGCTGGGTTCAAGTGTCAGCTTTGCTCGTCTGCGCGGGCAGGCCGCCTACTACAAAGACATCGGCAAGAAGATCATATGGGCAAACAGCCTGCGCATCGGCATCGAGCAGCCGTTCGCCGGCAGCCACGTTCCGGTGAGTGAGTTGTTCTTTTCCGGCGGGGGCAGTACTCTGCGCGGATTTCCGCTGAATGGTGCAGGGCCGCAGCAGGAGATCCCGGCTTGCGGAAATCCATCCGATCCTTCGACCTGCGCACTGATCCGCGTCCCCACCGGTGGCCGGGAACTCTTCATCATCAATTCCGAGTTTCGGATTCCCGTGCCAATTAAGAAAGGATTGGGGATTGCCGCCTTCTACGACGGAGGCAACGTTTTCCAACACATTGGTTTTCGAGATTTTGGATCGTCATACACCAACACAGTGGGCATCGGCCTGCGCTATGCAACTCCAGTGGGCCCGGTGCGAATTGACGTCGGACATAACCTGAATCCGCTCTCTGGCATCAAGGCAACGCAGATCTTCATCACCCTGGGGCAGGCATTTTGAATGCATTACCACAACCGCCGTTTTCGAGTCGACCTCCACAACGACCTACCGCCGTGCCCGACCGCGCGAGCCGTCGACCTCGATGGTTGAAGGTGGCGGGATGGACGTTCGCAATTTTGTTGCTGTTGATCCTATGCCTGGCCGTGACGGCCGCTTTCTTGATTCGCAGCCCACGCGTGCACGCTTACCTGATCCGGACCGTCCAAACCAAGGCAACGGCAGCGCTGAATACTCCTGTACACTTCCGCGATTTTTCATTTCACTTGTCAGGATTGAATCCGAGCGTGGATGTATATCAACTCACGGTTGAGGGCGCATCCCCGCATCGAGACACGCCACTCGCACAAGCCGACCAGTTGCATCTGGAGGTAACGGTCGCTTCTCTTTTGCTGCGCTCCTGGTATGTGAACAACATCCGCATCGAGCATCCCGTAGTGCGAGTGCTGGTCGATCGCGAGGGAACCACGAATCTTCCCGCGAGCGAGAAGTCGTCTGCTACAAGTAGTTCGACCAACATCTTTGATCTGGGAATTCGTCACCTTCTGATCGAGCGCGGCGAACTTTATTACAACGACCGCAAGAGCGATTTATCGGCGGATTTGCGGCAACTGCTTTTCCAATCGCATTTCGACCTGACGGGCAAGCGCTACTACGGCAACCTCTCTTATCGAGAAGGCCACGTACAACTTGGTGAGGCCGCTCCGCTTCCCCATAGTCTCGACGCGAACTTTTCGGCGACGCCTCAGGAATTCTCTCTGCAAAACACGCAATTGAGCGCCGGCAAATCGCGTGTCTCCCTGTCGGCGAAGGTAACCGACTACGCCAATCCCAAGGTGGAAGGCGAGTACAACGGCGCGGTGGACTCCGGGGAGGTCCGCCGGTCTCTGCGCAACGCAAACCTCCCAGAAGGTACGCTCCTGCTGAACGGCAAGTTTTCGTATGCCAGCCAGCCGAATCATCCCATGCTCGCAGTCATAGAACTGAAGGGCAGCGCGAGCAGCAATGCGCTGACGTTCACTAACGGCAACACGCGCATTCCTGCCCACGGCTTTGCTGCGGACTACTCATTGGCGCACGGAAATGCAACCGTGACGGGACTTCGTGCGGAGGTGCTTGGTGGCCGGCTCGATGGCCGGGTCTCGATGCGCGATCTCCCCGGCGCCACGCAATCGCAGCTCAATGCCTCGCTACGGCAGATCTCGCTCGCGCAATTGCAGAAGACACTAGCGCCCAACTCGGCGTCGAGTGCCGCGATCGAGGGATCGGTCGATGCGACTGCCACGGCGAACTGGGGGAAGTCGATGGAAGACCTGGTGGCGCGTGCCGACGCTGCCATCCAGTCAGCCGTCAAGTCGCCACACGGCGTAGCGGAAACACCAATCAATGGTGTGCTGCATGCGAGTTATCATGGCCGCACGCAAGAGTTGTCGGTAGAGAATTCCGTTCTGCGCGCTCCGCAGACCGTTCTCACCATGAACGGAACCGTAAGCAAGAATTCGGCTCTGCAGCTCGAGCTGCGCTCAGACCAGTTGCACAGTCTTGAGGAATTGGCGATGGCCTTCAGCCCGGCGGAAGCCGCGCCCCTGGGCGTTTACGGTCGAGCCACGCTCAACGCGAAGATTCAGGGTTCGACCAGCAATCCACGCATCACCGGTGAGCTCAACGGCACCGATCTGAAGGTCAGAGGAAGTTCGTGGAAATCTTTGCGAGCGAATCTTGCCGCGAGCCCTTCGGAGTTGAGGATTGAACAAGGCACGCTGGAGCCGGCAAACCAGGGACAGATTCATTTTGATTTGGCGACCAGCTTAAGTAAATGGTCATTCGAGAATTCCAGCAACTTCCGAGCTTCATTGAATGCTTCAAAAGTGAGTGCCGCTGAGTTAGCGAAGGCGGCGGGAGTCACTACGCCGATTACAGGCGACCTTACGGTGGATGTAACCGCCCGCGGGACGCCATCGGCTCCCTTGGGCCACGGTACCGTACATCTAGGAACATCGAAAATCGCAGGCGAACCGCTACGTTCGGCCGATCTGAAGTTCGAAGGCAACGGCTCACAAGTCACAGGCAATCTCCAGGTCGAATTGCCCAGCGCTGGCTCAGCTACGGCCACGGTGGAATATCAACCGAAGCCACAGGCCTACAAGGCAACCTTACGTGCGGTTGGGATCAAGCTGGGCCAACTCGAGACTTTGAAGTCGCGGAACCTGCAGGTGGCTGGTGTTCTGAACGCAACTGCGAACGGGCAAGGCACGTTGAGCGATCCCCAGATGCAGGCTCAACTGGAAATTCCGCAGCTGAACATCCGCGATCAAGTCATCAAGGGGCTGAAGTTTCAAGGCACGGCCGCCAACCACAAAGCCAACTTCACGCTGGACTCAGAAGTCGTCCAATCCTACGTGCGAGCTCGGGGCGAGATCGCGCTCAGTGGGCAATACGATGCGAATGTGACGATGGACACCCAAGCCATTCCATTTGCTCCCTTGCTTGCCGCGTACATACCTTCGCAGGCCGGGAACATCGCAGGTCAGACCGAACTCCACGCAACCCTGCGAGGACCGTTGAAAGATCGCAATCGACTGGAGGCCCACCTAGTCGTGCCTCAGTTTTCCTTGAACTATAAGAAGGCGATGCAAATCGCGGCTGCCTCGCCCATTCGAGCGGACTTTGCCAACGGTGTGCTCGAGGTGCAGAGGTCGACGATCCGAGGCACAGATACCGAGATTAACTTCCAGGCTCGTATCCCCACAGCGAAAGACGCGCCAATTTCTCTTTATCTGCGCGGCGGCGTTGACCTGCGATTGGCGCAGATGATCAGTCCCGACATCACTAGCGGCGGACAAGTTCAATTCGACATCGACTCGTTCGGCAGTCGCGCTGCCCCCAACGTCCAAGGGCAGGTGAAGATCATCAATGCAAGTTTCGCGACTGTCGACACGCCCGTCGGTTTGCAGCAGGGAAACGGCGTCTTGACGCTTACGCGTGACCGATTGAACGTGACTCAGTTTAATGGGAAGGTGGGCGGTGGCGACGTCTCTGCCAGCGGTGGAGTTACCTATCGACCGAACTTGCGCTTCGATCTTGGCATGAAGGGGGAAGGGGTGCGGATTCTTTACGCGCAGTCTGTCCGCACAACCCTCAATTCGAACTTGTCGTTGAGTGGAGATTTCTCGAATGCCGTACTGCAGGGACAGGTGGGAATTCAGGACTTGTCGTTTACCGAAAACTTTGACCTGATGGATCTCATGAACCAGTTTGGCGGAGAGGCGACTCCGCCTCCGGCGGAAGGGTTTACTCAGGATCTGCGCCTCCAAATCGGAATCACGACGCCCGGAGGATTGAACCTCTCCAGTCGCACCTTGAGCGTCGCCGGCAATGCTAATTTGCAAGTGCACGGCACGGCAGCGCAACCCGTGCTGCTAGGACGCATGAATCTCAGCAACGGCGATCTCATTTTCTCCGGCAATCGCTACATCCTGCAGGGCGGCACAATCGATTTTCGAAATCCTTCGCGCACCGAACCGGTGCTCGACATGGCAGTGAACACCACCATTGATCAATACGATATTCAAATGCGATTCTGGGGGCCGGCCGATCACCTGCACACCAACTATGCATCGGACCCGACCCTACCCCCGGCGGACATCATCAATCTGATTGCTTTCGGAAAAACGTCAGAGGCGTCAGCCAATAATCCCACGCCTTCGGGCAGCCTGGGTGCCGAGTCGTTGGTAGCGTCGGGAGTAAGCAATCAGGTTACGAATCGCATCGAAAAGCTGGCTGGCATCTCGCAACTCTCCATTGACCCGGTTCTAGGAGACAGCCAGCAGAGCGCCGGGGCGCGGGTCGCGATTCAGCAGCGCGTGACGAGCAAATTCTTTGTGACGTTTTCGACCGACGTCACGGGTACGCAAAAACAGATCGTCAAGATGGAATATCGCATGAGTGGAAGGACGTCCTTCGACGCGGTGCGTGATCAAAACGGAGGATTCTCTTTCCAGACCTCTCTGCGAAAACAGTGGTAGAGCGGCGTGCTTCGCTATCGGCGGACGGATGTTGATTTCAACAGACCCTTAGCCGCTTTCAAGTCGTCCACAAACTGCTTCAGTTGTTCCTGGCGCGAGGCGTCATCGCGAGCGCGAAGAATGGAGGAAGGATGCACAGTCGCGACGATCAACGCGGCCAATGCGGACTTGATCGCTTTCCCGCGCTCCACAGCTGTTGCGGTTTGCAACGCGACCCGCAAATTTCTACAACTCTGGCAGGGACCCCGATGTGCCTCCGATACAGGAATTCCTGTATTGACCGTCTATGAAGCCCCTTGTAGACATAAACGCGCAGAGTTCTTTTCTCCAGCTAGCGAACGTTCTCTGCGGATCTGGACGTTTTCCCGTGACAAGACGACTCTGTCCCGGCGAACAATGGGCAGAGCGGGATTTGTGTCTCTTGGCCACCTCAAGTGCAGCCCTCCCCCCGCCTCGATTTGAGAATTCCGACGATTTGATCGCGTTTCGCATTAAAAAAGGACAGCATGAACACGATTTCGATGACCACGAAAAAATCAACGGGCTTGTCCGACATTATGGCCGCCAAAGAAGACATCATCCTCGCGGAATGGATGCGTGAGATGAAAGACTCTGTGCGGCGCAGCGACCTCATCAAAGACTCCGATTTGCGCTCAGAGTGCGCGACTTTCCTTCAACTGGTGAAAGAAGCACTCGAAACAGTTGGTCCTGACTTCCAGAGTCCCGCTTGGGACAAAGTTCGCCAGATGCTGTGCGATATTTCCCGCAACCGGGCCAAGCTGGGTTTTGCTCCCTCCGAGACTGCCTCTTTTGTCTTCTCGGCCAAGAAGCCTTTGTTCACGCAAATCCGCCAAAAGTACAAGAACGACGCAGAGGGCATGGCCTCGGAAATGTGGTCCACGACCGAACTGCTGGACGCCATGGGCTTGTACACCGCCGAGACATATCAAAAGGTGCGCGAAGAAGTGATTCGCCGGCAGCAGGAAGAGCTTCTCGAACTCTCGACGCCGGTAGTAAAGCTCTGGGACGGTGTGCTCGCCCTCCCGATCATCGGTACGCTGGATAGCGCACGCACCCAGATTGTCATGGAATCGCTGTTGCAGGCGATCGTTCAAACCAATTCGAGGGTTGCTATCATTGATATTACGGGCGTGCCCACGGTCGACACAGTTGTCGCGCAGCACCTCCTGAAGACGGTGACCGCTGCCCGCCTGATGGGTGCGGACTGCATCATCAGCGGAGTACGTCCGCAGATCGCACAGACCATCGTTCACCTGGGAATCAACCTGCTCGACGTGACGACCAAGGCTACGTTGTCTGCCGCCTTCGCGGTTGCCTTGCAGCGCCTGGGCGTGACCTTTGTCCGGGAAACGCCTCAGGGGCGCTAGGAGAACCGATTGGAAAAAATTCCGATTCTTAAGATGGGCGAGTTCCTGCTGGTCACCATTCAGGTCGACATGCACGATCGCCTGGCCATGGCCCTGCAGGATGACCTCACGCGAATGATCGCTGCTTCCGAGGCCAGAGGAGTGCTGATCGATATCTCCAGCCTGGAGATCGTCGATTCCTTCATCGGCCGCATGTTGGCGAACATCGCGGGCATGTCGCGTGTGCTGGATGCTGAGACTGTGGTGGTCGGAATGCAACCCGCCGTAGCCATTACCCTCGTCGAGTTGGGACTTTCCTTGTCGGGTGTCCGAACTGCTCTGAACGTAGACGCCGGGATGGAACTTCTCAGATCTTCGCTGAACGGCTCCAAGGTCCTTTATGGCAGTCATTTCGACTGAGACCATTCCGGTGCAGTCCGAGCCGGATGTGGTCGCCGTCAGGCGCCGCGTTCGTGACGCATCCGCGAAACTGGGTTTCAGCCTGGTGGACCAGACCAAGGTGGTCACGGCTGCCAGCGAGCTGGCCCGCAACACCATTATTTATGGGGGTGGGGGAACGATGCAGCTTGACCTGCTCAATGGTCCGCGCAACGGTCTGCGACTTGTCTTCGAAGACAAGGGTCCGGGAATTCCCGACGTCGAATTGGCTCTCAGAGATGGGTTCACGACCGGTGGCGGCCTGGGGTTGGGATTGGGCGGCGCGAAGCGGCTGGTGAGCGATTTTGAAATCTCTTCTCGTCCAGGAGAAGGTACGCGCGTTTCGATCACCCGCTGGAAATAGACATCTTATGTTAATCGAGGTATCAGAGCCGAGCCAGGCCGGTGAGGCGCGCCGTAAGGCCATGGCGCTCGCCGAAGAACTTCAACTTGGCGAGACCAGCCGCGGCGCCGTCGCGCTGGCCACCACGGAAATGGCCACCAACCTGGTAAAGCATGCCGGGAAAGGCCATATCCTTGTGCAGCGCATCTTGCAAGGTAAAAAGCCTGGGGTTCGAGTCATCAGCGTTGATAAAGGACCCGGCATCGAAGATGTGAGCCGCGCGCTTGCAGACGGCCATTCCAGCACGAACTCGATGGGCGCGGGGTTGGGAGCCATTCAGAGGCTCTCGGATTCTTTTGACCTCTATTCCATACCGGGTTCAGGCACAGTCATCAGCGCAGAATTCTGGCAGGAGAAATCCGGAGAGCCCTCGTCGGCCCCACTGGAAGTCGGTGTCGTGTCGGAGCCCATACGCAACGAAATCGCCTGTGGAGACGGGTGGGGCGTCCGCGGCTCTCTCGACACGGCGCTCTTGATGGTTGTCGACGGCTTGGGGCATGGTGAACTGGCGGCGGATGCGGCCCGAGAGGCTGAAAAGATTTTGTCGGCTGCCCAGCAGGACTCCTTGAACGAGATTGTTCAGGATACGCACGCCGCTCTGCGCAAGACCAGAGGCGCCGCACTGGCCATAGCAAAGATTCAGTTCGAGAAGAGGCTGCTTTCCTTCGCGGGAGTCGGAAACATATCGGCTTCGATTGTCGCCATGGGGTCGAGTCGCAGTATCCCGTCGCACAACGGAACCGTGGGACACCAGATGTCACGCGTGCAGGAGTTCACCTATCCCTGGAATTCCGACAGCATCCTGGTGATGCATTCTGACGGACTGGGTACTCACTGGACCTTGGACAACTATCCCGGGATCTGGAGCAAGCAACCCTCGGTCATCGCCGCAGTTCTTCATCGGGATTTTTGTCGCGGACGGGATGATGTCACGGTCCTGGTCGCGAAGGCTGGACACACAAGCACGAGAAGTTCATGACGCTGAATCTTGTCTCCATCGATATACGACTCGAAAACGACGTGGTTCTGGCTCGCCAGAAAGCGCGCAACATCGCCGCCGCTTTGAAGTTTGATTCGCAGGATCAGACGCGCATCGCCACGGCCGTCTCTGAAATCGCGCGCAACACGTATCAATACGGCGGCGGCGGCAGAATCGACTTCCAGATCACCGGTGAGCCCGACCACATGCTGCTCATCATGCTGCGCGACAAAGGGCGCGGCATCTCGAACCTCGATGAGATTCTTGGCGGCAAATACGTCTCCCAGACGGGCATGGGGCTCGGCATCATCGGTGCCCAGCGTCTGATGGACGAGTTCAAGATAGAAACCGCCGCTGGCCAAGGCACTGCTGTCACGTTAGGGAAAAGACTGCCGCGCCGGATGCCACGCTTCGACAAGGGCGAACTCAACCGAGTTCTCGACAGCATCGAACGCACTCCCCAGGATCCCTACGAGGAATTAAAGCAGCAGAACAGGGAATTGTTGAGTACCTTGCAGGAACTAAGGGATCGGCAGGAAGAACTCGCCCAACTCAATCGCGAACTCGATGAAACGAACCGCGGCGTAGTTGCGCTGTACGCGGAACTCAACGATAAAGCCGACTTCCTGCAGCGCGCCTCAGAACTCAAAAGCCATTTCCTCTCAAACATGAGCCACGAGTTCCGTACCCCGCTCAACTCGATCACGGCCCTCAGCCAGATCCTGCTCGACCGATTGGATGGCGACCTCACCGCCGAACAGGAGAAGCAGGTCAAGTACATTCGAAGCTCGGCTCAGGATTTGACGGAGATCGTGAATGACCTTCTGGATCTGGCAAAGGTCGAAGCCGGAAAGGTCACTCTCCGGCCATCCCGTTTCCAGGTCGCGGGCTTGTTCGCCGCCCTTCGCGGCATGCTGCGTCCATTGCTGAGCCAAAATTCATCGGTGAACCTTATCTTCGAGGAGCCCACCAATATCCCCGACATCTACAGCGACGAAGCGAAGATTTCCCAGATTCTCCGCAATTTCATCAGCAATGCATTGAAATTCACCGAGCGCGGCGAAGTGCGGGTTTCTGCGGCGCTCGGGCACGACGAGACAGTGGTCTTTTCCGTCGCGGATACAGGCATTGGCATCGCTCCCCACGACCAGGAGCGCATCTTCGAGGAGTGGGCGCAGGTCGAAGGACGGCTGCAGAAAACGGTAAAGGGGACTGGACTGGGACTGCCTTTATCGAAAAAGTTTGCTCAATTGCTGGGTGGTGACGTCTACCTTAAGAGCGATGTTGGAAATGGCGCAACCTTTTTCGCTGCCATTCCCATCAACTTCACTGGGCAGACGGAAGTCATCTACGTTCCAGACGCCCGCCGCGAACTTGATTCCCACAAGTTGCCGGTTCTCATAGTCGAAGACAACAAGGAAGCGCTCTTCGTCTACGAGAAGTACCTGAAGGGAACTCGTTTCCAAGTCGTCCCCGCAACCAGCCTGAAGGAGGCCCGCAACGCACTCCGGGAGTTTCGGCCGACCGCCGTTATCCTGGATGTTTTATTGCAGGGCGAACACTCATGGGAATTGCTACAGGACATCAAACAGAATCCCGACACGCGTACCATCCCGCTGTTTGTGGTGACCGTCGTGGATAACCGGGACAAGGCTCTGGCGCTCGGAGCGGACGGTTTTCATCCGAAGCCGATCGAGCGCGCCTGGTTGATTCGGGAACTGGAACGAATATCCAACGCGCCGGCCAGACGTCTCCTGATCGTGGACGACGACGAAGTTTCACGCTACATCGTCAGAACAGCCATCGGAGACCAGGACTTCGTGGTGACAGAAGCGGAGTCCGGGCAGGAGGGATTGCGCCGAGCCGTCGAGGAATCGCCCGACGTGATCGTGCTTGATCTCATGATGCCGGACTTGTCAGGATTTGAAGTGCTCGATCGTCTGAAAGCGGATGACCGTACGGCCGGCATTCCAGTCATCATTCGCACATCCAAGGTTTTGGACTCACGAGATCGCGATCTCTTGCGTGCGGCCACCGCGATCGTTTCAAAAGAAAGCAAATCGCAAGAGGCTTCGCATGGGAATCTCGCCGAAGCTTTCAGAATCGCAGGCTTCCCGCTCACAATGAAACCGGGGAAGGAAGTTCATCATGTCTGAGTCAACTCTCCCCCAGGGCCGAGTGCGGTGGGAAGGTTTCGTTGCCGCGTCCGGGTATGGAAGCGGCAGCAGAATTCTGACGGTCGACGACAACGATGCCATGCGCTACTCGTTGGTGCGCTCGCTGAAAGACGCCGGCTACAACGTGCAAGAGGCCCGATCCGGTAAGGAGGCTCTCGAATTGGCCGCCACTGGCCCGGACCTGATCACGCTCGACGTCAATCTTCCCGACATGACGGGCTTCCAGGTGTGCCGCCAGCTGAAGAGCGATCCCAAAACGGCCAGCATTCCGATCCTTCACGTGTCTTCCACCTTCGTGGACCCCGAGTATCGCGTCAAGGGACTGGACGGCGGAGCCGACGCCTATTTGGCTGAGCCCATCGATCGCGCCGAACTGGTGGCAACCATCGGCGCCCTTCTTCGTCTCAAAAATGCAGAAACCCGCGCCCGTCAGCAAGCCGCCGAAGCAGAAACCGCTCGCAAGGAACTCGCCCTTCTGAATGCCAGTCTCGAAGACAAAATTGCGGAGCGAACCGCGGAGTTGAAGGTTGCAAACGAAGGTCTTCGCGAACTTTCGGCCCGTCTTCTGAAGATGCGTGACGAAGAGCGTCGCCGCCTTGCCCGCGAACTGCACGACAGCGTTGGCCAATTGCTGGCCGCGATCACGATGAACCTGGACATGATCGGAAGGGAAGCGGACAAGTTAAGCCCGGGATCCGCGCAAGCATTGACGGACAACGGCTCCATGGTCCGCGAGGTCATGCAGAGCATCCGCACCATCTCGCATCTGTTGCATCCCCCACTGCTCGATGAGGCTGGGTTGCCTTCAGCACTGCAGTGGTACGTCGATGAGTTCAGCAAGCGTAGCGGTATTGAAGTCCATCTGGATTGCGAAGACTCGCTCGAGCGGTTACCCAGCGAGATGGAAACTGCGATTTTCCGGATTGTGCAAGAGTGTCTGGGCAACGTGCATCGTCATTCCGAGAGCCAGACTGCCAGCATTCGACTCGAGATCAACGGCGATCGCGCCTACGTCGAGGTGCGCGATCAGGGCAAAGGCATCCCCGCCAATTTGCAGGACGAACTCAAGTCCAAGGGACATTTAGGCGTAGGCCTGCGCGGCATCCGCGAACGGATCGTGCAGTTCGGAGGAGAATTGCAGATCGATTCCAGCAGCGCGGGAACCGTAGTCAGGGCAAGCATTCCCTGCACTCCAATCGCGCCAGCAACCGATGAAGTGGCCTGACCGGCTGACTTCACTTGCGCGTGTATGCCCGGACATAGTCGACTTTCATCGTTTGGGGAAACGTCGTCGAACTGTCGGGGGTGCCCGGAAAATCACCGCCCACTGCAACATTCAGCAAAATGAAAAACGGATGATCAAATACCCACTTGCCGCCTTGGGGCACGTCTTTGGGGCTTTGCGTCGAATACAGCTTGTCGTCGACGTAAAACCGGACAGCCGTTGGTTCCCATTCCACAGCAAACAAGTGGAAGTCGTCTGAAAAGTTACCACTCGGAAGCGTGAAAACGGCCGTGAGCGCCGAGCCCCCAGAATATCCCGGCCCGTGCATGCTGCCGTGGTTCTTATTCGGCTCCGAGCCGATATTCTCCATGATGTCGATCTCACCACAAGTCGGCCACCCGGCAGCATCGATGTTATCGCCTAACATCCAGAAGGCCGGCCACACTCCCTTGCCGGTCGGGATCTTGATGCGCGCTTCAAACCGCCCATAGGCCTGTGAAAAATGCTTGGCAGTCTTCAGGCGAGCCGAGGTGTAATCGCGACTCACCCCGTCGCTGCCGGTGAACGTTTCTTTGGCTGCCGTGATGACCAGGTTGCCGTCTTCAATGGAGGAGTTCTGCCGCCGGGAAGTGTAGGACTCGAGTTCGTGATTCCCCCAACCGGTTCCGCCGGTTTCCTGGGTCCACTTAGCTGCGTCAGGCGCCGAGCCATTGGCACCGTTGAATTCGTCACTCCAGGTCAGCGTCCAGCCCTCAGGAGTGGTCGGTTGGGGGGCAGCCCCGCAGGCCAGTCCAGCCAAGTACAGCGATATGAACGCCACCTGCATAGCGAATTTCATGCGTCCCCCTTTGGATGGAGTCTAATGCCCGGTCCGTCGTCTCGCCGGAGGCCTGTCTGGACGGGTGCGATCTGTTAACTTAATAGTTATACGGTGTACCCGGTATTCTTACTACGCGTCGCTTCTTCTTAGATATTGCCTGTCGCATGTGGACTCCAATATTTGCCGCCATTGACGGTAATCTCTCGCAACGCGAGATGGGCTCCCTGATGACCAATACAGATCAATCATGTTGTGCATCCGATTACTCGCGGCTAGAATTTCTAGGCGAAGATGGCGAGGCGCAGATCGACTTGCTGTGTGCGTGCTTTCCTCCTGCCCTCCGTTCCGAGGGTGAAACACTGATTTCAGACCTGCGATCGTCTACTTGCCGATGACTCAGCAAGCGAAAATGAAAGCCCTGTTTTTGTCGTTAATCGCGCTCCTGTCGTTGTGCGCGATCACGACATACTTGTCGTTCCTCAGTTCGCGGGCGGGCGAGCGGTGGGTGAGTCATACCCAGGAGGTTCGGGGCACAATCGGGGATGTGGAGGCTGCCATCAATGGAGCCGCGCGCTTCCGGACCATGTATCTGATGTCGGGAAGCCCCAGCGACCTGAGTAATTACCAGGCAGCGTCAGCCAAAGCACTCGAAGAGTTCAACCGGCTGAGATTCCTTACGCGCGACAATCCGGTTCAGCGGGCCAAGTGCGAGCAATACGAAGCAACTTTCCGGGAGCGGCTGCGGGTATGGGGCGAGGCGGTATCGGCGAAGCAGGAAGGGCACCCTGTCGACCTGGCGCAATTGCTACCGCAAAACGTCGATCTGGCAGCGAAGAGCGCTGCCGTTGCGGAAGACATTCGGGTGGAAGAGAGTCGCCTGTTGATTCAGCGCACTCAGATCGCTCATCAGCGATTTGTCCTCACGGCTTGCGCTGTCATCGTCAGCTTCGGCCTGGCCCTCCTTCTGATGGGTGTCTACAACCGTTTGCTGAATCACGAGCTGCGGGTCAGGGAAACCGCCGAGAGGAGCGCCCGCGAGGCCTATGCTCGCGAGGTTGTACTGCGGCAAGACGAGCAGCGCTTTCGCCTCTTCATCGAAGCGGTGAAAGATTACGCGATGTTCACGTTGGACCCTAAAGGTCATGTCAGCAGCTGGAACGAAGGCGCTGCTCGCTTGAAGGGTTATGCCGCCTCCGAGATTCTGGGGCAGCACTTCTCCTGCTTCTATTCTGCCGAAGACAATCAAAGCGGGAAGCCTGCTCGGGAACTGGAAGTTGCGACACGAGACGGCCGTGTCGAAGACGAAGCGTGGCGCGTTCGAAAAGACGGCTCGCGCTTCTGGGCGAATCTTACGATCACGGCGATTCGCGACAAGACCGGCACTCTCATCGGATTCGCCAAGGTCACCCGCGACTTCACCGACCGCATGCGCGCGCAGGAAGCCCTGCGAGTCGCCAATGCCGACCTGACCGCGGAAGTGGCAGAAAGAAAATCGGCCGAAGCCAAGCTTGCGGCTTCCGAAAAATCGCTGCGCGACCTTTCACTTCACTTGTTGCGAACGCAGGATCAGGAAAGAAAACGCATTGGACGCGACTTGCACGACAGCTTGGGCCAATACCTCGCCGTGCTCAAAATGAATCTGGAATCTCTCGAGTCTGGCGTGGGCTCCGGATCCAATGGGTTTGCCGAACAACTGGCGTCCTGTGTCCGTCTCGCCGACGATGCCCTCAAGGAAGTCCGCACCATTTCCTATCTTCTTTATCCTCCGCTATTGGAGGAAATGGGTCTAAAATCGGCTATCCCGTGGTATCTGGAGGGCTTTTCCAAGCGGAGCAATATTCAGACAACGTTCGAAGCCGATCCTGATTTTCGGCGAATCACTCCGGAGGCGGAACTGGCGCTCTTCCGGATTCTTCAGGAGAGCCTTACGAATGTGCATCGGCATTCCGGAAGCGCGTCGGCAGCCGTCAAGCTGTCGCAAGTGGACGGAGAAGCGATCCTCGAGATTTCCGATAGCGGCAAAGGAATTTCGCCAAAACTTCTGCAGGAGTTTGGTGACGACTGGGCCGGATCTCTGGGCGTCGGGCTGCGGGGCATGAATGCGCGTGTCAGTCAGCTGGGGGGCAAGCTGGAAGTCCAATCGACTGGAAAGGGTACGGTCGTGAAAGCTCGCGTTCCCGTCAGTGAAACCCTGAACAGCCTTACACGAACTGCGTAGTACGGCGAGAGTTGCACTTCGTCGATCCATGAGTGCACGGAGATAGGCAATGGCTACCCGAATCTTGATTGCCGACGATCACGAAATCGTTTTGGAAGGTATTCGCACACTTCTGGGCAGGGCGCGGCGAGACTGGGAAGTTTGCGGGGAAGCCCGCAACGGCACAGAAGCGGTCGAGATGGTGAAGTCGCTGAAACCGGACATCGCCGTGCTCGATGTCACGATGCCCGGGATGAGCGGGTTGGAAGCAGCTTCGGAAATCGCCAAGATGCGGTCCGGTTGCAAGGTGCTGATCTTCACGATGCACGAGTCGGAAAGACTCGATGTCGAAGTGCGGAACGCGGGAGCCCAGGGCTATGTACTGAAGTCCCAGGCTGCACGCGACCTGGTGCGTGCTATCGAAGCACTTCTCGGCGGCGACACGTTCTACGGCGCAATGTCGGAGCCCGCCAAGCCAGCGCAGCAAAAATCCAACACCGGCAACATTTTCTTCCAGGCCCTTGCCTTCGCGTGAAGCGCTTCTGAGAGCGTTTAGTTCTTAACGCGCCAGCGATTTCATGCCCGCACGCAGTCGGTCAGCAGCGATTTGTTCTGTCGAATCAATCCCGCTCGGGAAAATTCCAGGTCAAAAATCATGTAAACTGCCGTGGCCAGGATCGCTGAAAATACGAACATGTGCGCCGTGAACATTGTGTGAATCCTTAGCGGTGCAGCTTCATCAAACTTCATTCAGGTTGAGGATTTTGTGCGCACTTTCGCTAAAAATCCACAGGCATGGCCCGTTGGTGCCATTCCCCCAGGAAAGAGCCAAAAGTAGATTGGCAATCGAGCAGCACTTGGGGGAGGGCTGTTCAGGCGAGCGTCCCAAGACTCTTTGAGTCTGGGACGTTTCGTTTTGCCTTCGCATGCGCCGCATTCAGGTACGATAGAACGGCACGGACCGCCAACAATACTGCGGGGGAAGTCGGAATGGAAAAGAAGCGTATTGAGAAGTTTAAGAAACAACTGCTGGAACGGCGCCAGGAGCTCCTGAAAAGCATCGCCCAGACGCAAGAGGAAGGGCGTGCCATGCAACACTCGTACGGCCCCGATGAAGGGGACCGCGCCAACAGTTCGCTCGACAAGGAACTGCTGTTCACGCAAACCACCCACTCGCGCGGCCTGCTCGGTGGTATCGATGCCGCCCTCGCCCGTATCGCGGATGGGACCTTCGGTCAATGCATGGTCTGCGAAGAAGAGATCGGCGCGAAAAGACTCGAAGCCCTGCCTTGGACTCGCTACTGTATTTCCTGCCAGGAGAGTTCAGAAAAGAATCGCTAAGCTTCAGGTGGGGACTTCAACACCTGCAGAATTCTTGTAGAAAAAATTAAAAGGCTGCGACTTTGGTTATGCTCCAGCTGCCCGCTCCTGCGAGGGAGCAAAACAACCCGGATGCATGTACCGTCGCAGCCCTTGATGCGATCACCGCTTTCGCGGTTCCAAACCCCAACTGCCCCTCGCAGAGCCGTCGGTTTTTTCAGGTCTGGCGGTCCGCCGAGTTGCCCCGGCTTCTTGATCACCCAGCTTACTTCGGACTGGCCAAGGTTTATTTTGGGCCAACCCTTTCAGCCGTCGACAGGAGTGAAAGTAAACGTGAGGTTAAAAAATGTCAATGCCGCATTTCGGTGCAGCGTGTGGATAAAACGGTGAGAATCGTCTTCTTTGTAACCGGCTGATTTGTGAATGCTTGCGGCCAGAAAAACAATTTCATCCTACTTTTCCACATACAATTCACAATTCAATTCGCGATCAGAAAAACTGTAGTTTGGGGGAATCAACCAAAACGCTTGACCGAATTGCATTTCTCGCGCATCTTGACCACAGCAGATGTCGCATTTAGTCGCCTACGTCGATGGAGGCTCCCTGGGCAACCCAGGACCGGCCGGTATTGGAGTTGTGATCGACGTTCCCGAAGGTGAAAAGATTCGTATTGCCAAGTGGATCGGTCGTCAGGACAATAACGTAGCTGAGTATTTAGCCCTGCTGGAGGCGCTGCAATGCGCGCTAAAGCTGCGCGCTCGCGCCATCCACGTCTACTCCGACTCGCAGGTAGTGGTCCGTCAGATGACTGGGCAGTACTTATGCCGCAGTCCGCGGCTCTATTCGCTGCACTGGACCTGCCGCAAATTGATCCGTTCGCTTGATTTCTCCATCTCCTACGTCCCTCGCGAATACAACGCTGAAGCCAATGCGCTCGCCAGTTCGGCGGCCCGTAAACGCCGCCGTTCCTGACGAGCAGTTCCCGACAGCAGTTCCAGATTTATTCAGCGTTGCCTGCAACTCGCTCCTTCCTGCGATAACCTCGCCCTGCGCTTATAATCGGGCGCACCGATATAGCGAACTTGGGTCTTCATGAACTCACGCGATACAGATCGCCAACTTGGCTTGGATCGACAAATCTCACGCCGCGATTTCCTGAACGGCGTGGCCATCGGGGTTGGCGGCATCATGGCTGCCGATCCGCTGCTGGCTGCCATTTCAGATACTGAGAACACGCTCCCAAAATCCTCCGACTACTATCCGCCCGCGTTGACCGGCATGCGCGGCAACCATGACGGCTCCTTCACGTTTGCGCACCGCTTGCGGGATGGCGAGTCGTGGGATTCGGAGGGCAAAGCTTCGGCAACCGGCGAGACTTACGATCTCGTAGTTGTCGGCGGCGGGATCAGCGGACTGGCCACCGCGCATTTTTATCGAAAGCAGGCCGGCGAAAAAGCTCGCATCCTGGTGCTCGATAACCACGACGACTTCGGCGGACACGCCAAGCGTAACGAATTCCGTTCGGGCGGACGCTTGCTTCTGAGTTATGGAGGCACGCAATCGATCGAAAGCCCGGGCAAATACAGCGAGGTCGCGAGTGGCGTGCTCAAGGATTTGGGCATCGACACATCGCGTTTCTACAAAGCGTACGATCAGAATCTTTACAGCAAGCTGGGCACAGCGTGCTTCTTCGATCGCGAGACTTTTGGCGAGGATCGGCTGGTGCCAGGACTAGGCTCAACTCCCTGGCCGGAATTCCTTGCGAAGACTCCGCTGAAAGAAGAAGTTCGCCGCGACATCGCTCGCGCTTACACGGAAAAGGTCGACTACCTCCCTGACCTTTCTATTGAGCAGAAGCGGGCCAAGCTCGCAAAAATCAGTTACGCCGACTACCTCACCAAGATCTGCAAAGTGCATCCCGACGCGCTCAAGTTTTTCCAAAGCTACACTAACGATCTGTTCACGGTCGGCATTGACGCCGTCTCGGCGCTGGCCTGCTACGAGTCAGGTGACGACTACGGAGGATATGCGTACGCCGGCTTTGCGGGAATGAAACTGGGCGACGAGCCTGGAAAAGAAGAGCCCTACATCTTTCACTTCCCGGACGGCAACGCCTCCATCGCACGCTTGCTCGTGCGCTCCCTGATCCCGTCCGCAATCCCGGGACACACGATGGACGATGTGGTCACCGCGCGCGCTGACTACAGTCGCCTGGATCAGGAGGGAGCGCCGACCCGTATTCGCCTCAATAGCACGGTCGTTCACGTGGCCCATGCGGAGGCGGCAGGCGCGAAGGAAGTAGACGTCGCCTACATGCGCGATCAAAAGCTGGCTAGCGTTCGGGCAAAGAACTGCGTGCTTGCGTGCTACAACGGCATGATCCCTTATCTCTGTCCCGAACTGCCCGACAAGCAGAAAGAAGCGCTCTCGTACCTGGTGAAGGCTCCCCTTGTCTACACCCACGTCGCCATCAAGAATTGGACAGGTTTTCAGAAACTCGGCATCCGCCAGATTGAAGCACCGGGCAGTTACCACACTTACGCTGCGCTCGATTTCCCGGTCAGCCTGGGCGAGTACCAATTCCCGAGCAAGCCGGAAGAACCGATGGTCTTATTCATGCTGCGCACGCCCTGTAAGCCCGGGCTTTCCATGCGCGACCAGAACCGCGCAGGCCGTGCTGAACTGCTGCGCACATCGTTCGCGACCTTCGAGCGCAACATTCGCGATCAGCTCGGAAGAATGCTTGGCCCCACGGGGTTCGATCCCGCGCGCGATATCGACGGCATCACCGTAAACCGTTGGGCGCATGGCTACGCGTACGGATACAATTCGCTCTTCGATCCAGACTGGAGCGAGGAAGAAAAGCCCTGGGTCGTGGGCAGGAAACCGTTCGGGCGGATCACGATTGCTAATTCTGATGCTGGGGCGACCGCATACACCGACTGCGCCATTGACCAGGCGTATCGCGCGGTCACCGAACTCGGCAAAGCGTAGCCGGGAATCTCGCCGACACAGGGCGTGGCATCCGCGCGTTCGGCTTCGTTAATATTAAGAAAGGGAATATAGAAGTGTCTGCCTACGAGTGGGGAAATTTTGCCGATCACTGAAAATATTCGCGGTTACCGCCGGCTAGTCCCCGGAACGCAGCCAGAATATCTCCATCCTTCTTACGTTTCCTCGATCAAGCGCGCCCCGACCCAGCCCCTCGTCGCCATTCCCCAAACTCTTTCCGAAATCACCGGCCCGCAGTTCACGCCCAATGATATTGGTCTCGCAATAACAGACCTCACTCGCCAGCATCAGCAATCGCCTATGGGTGAAAGGATCATCGTCGCGGGACGAGTGCTCGACGAAGATGGCCGGCCGGTTCGGCGCACGCTGGTGGAACTATGGCAAGCGAACGCCGCCGGACGATATCTGCACCCGCTCGACCAGCACGATGCCCCGCTCGATCCGAATTTCACGGGCTTCGCTAGCGCCCTCACCGACGACGAAGGTCGCTACCGGTTCGTCACCATCAAGCCGGGATGCTATCCGTGGCGCAATCACAACAATGCGTGGCGGCCTGCCCATATTCACTTCTCTCTGTTCGGGCCCGCCTTCGCCACTCGACTGGTAACGCAAATGTATTTTCCCGGCGATCCGCTGCTGGCCTCTGATCCCATCTTCAACAGCACTGCCGACGCAGACGCGCGCCAGCGCCTGATCGCGCACTTCGACTGGGACGCGACCATCCCGGAAACGGCCCTCGGCTATCAGTTCGACATCATCCTGCGCGGCCGCGAGCAGACTCCCATGGAGCATCGCGATTGAGTCCCCAAGCCACGACCTCGCAAACCGTCGGTCCATTCTTTCGGATCGGGCTTGACCGCCTGAACTGCGCGGATCTAGCCGCTCACGATGTTCCTGGTCAGCGCATCGTGATAGACGGAAGAGTCCTGGACGGCGACGGAGTGCCTGTCCCCGATGCCGTGATTGAAATCTGGCAAGCCAACTCCCTCGGCAAGTATGACCATCCGGAGGACCGGCAGGACAAGCCCACGCACAGCGGCTTCAAGGGTTACGGTCGCGTCGCTACAGATAACGAAGGGCGCTTCTGCTTCCGGACCATCAAGCCCGGCCCGGTTCCGGGTCCATCCGGTTCGACGCAGGCTCCTCACCTGGTCGTGTCGGTATTCATGCGCGGTCTGTTGAAGCGTCTTGTGACGCGCGTGTACTTTCCCGGAGACGCCGCCCAAGCCCACGATGCGATTCTCACTCTAGTTGCGCCGGACCGTCGGCCCACTCTCGTTGCCAGGGAAGACTCGGCACACAGGGGCTCGTTGCGCTGGGATATCATCCTGCAAGGTCCACAAGAAACTGTCTTCTTCGATTTCTGATGGCCACCCAAAATTGATGACTGTGCTTGATCCACTCTTCGGATGGGAAGTGACCGATCGCATCTTTTCGGACTCGTTCCGCATACAGCGCATGCTCGACTTTGAGGGTGCCCTTGCCGCGGCCGAGGCGCGATTGAGTGTCATCCCGAAGAGCGCCGGGCCAGCAATCTCCAAGCACTGCAAGGTCGACCTTTTCGATTTACCGTCGATCGCGCAAGCGGCCGCCACGGGTGGGAACCTAGCGATTCCCTTGGTCAAGGAACTCACGAAGCTGGTGGCTCAGAGTGATGAAGAGGCTTCGCGCTATGTGCATTGGGGAGCCACCAGCCAGGACGTTATTGACACCGGCCTCGTTCTCCAGCTTCGCGAAGCCTTCGACGCGATCGAGAGCGAGTTGCAGAAACTTGCTGAAAAACTCGCGCAGCTTGCGCAAGACCATCGCGCGACCGCTCTACCCGCACGCACCTGGATGCAGCACGCCATTCCCACCGTCTTCGGACTGAAAGTTGCCGGTTGGCTGGATGCAATGACGCGTCATCGCGAGCGCTTGCGCGAGACTCGCGAGCGCGTACTGGTCCTGCAATTCGGAGGGGCAGCGGGAACGCTGGCAAGTCTGGGGTCCGATGGCCTGAGAGTCGCGCAAACTCTGGCGGAGGAACTTGGCCTCTCGCTGCCTCCCATGTCTTGGCATCCGCATCGCGACCGAATTGCCGAAGTCGGCACGACGCTCGCGCTGCTGGTTGGTACCCTGGGAAAAATCGCTCGCGATGTATCGCTACAGAATCAGACGGAAGTCAGTGAAGCGTTCGAGTCTGCCTCTGAGGGTCGCGGCGGTTCCTCTACGATGCCTCAGAAGCGAAATCCCGTAGCGTGCTCTGTGATCCTGGCCGCAGCGAATCAAGTGCCCGCGTTGGCGAGTGCGCTGCTCTCCGCAATGCCCCAAGAACACGAACGTGGTTTAGGAGGTTGGCAGGCCGAGTGGAACAGTTTTCCGGAACTGGTTCGCCAAGCCGGCGGCGGTTTGCATCATGCAACAGAAATGATCGACGGCCTGCAGCTCGACACCGCAAGGATGTCGCAAAACCTGGATGCAACCCAAGGCCTGATTTTCGCCGAAGCAGTCGCAGCGGCACTCGCCAAACAAATCGGTAAGCAGGAGGCTCACAAACTCGTGGAAGAATGCTGCCGACGAGCCGTGGCCGAAAAGAAGCACCTGCGGGAAATTCTGTCTGGTACTGCTGAGATCAAGTCCCGCCTGACTCCCGCGGAGCTCGACAGTCTTTTCCAGCCTCTCAATTATCTGGGCGTCGCCAACGAATTCATCGATCGCGCCATCGCAGCCAGCAAGGCGGAGAAGCGTTAGCGAGCATGCCCGTTCAGCACACCAAAGACCGCGCGTTTCACTACGAACTCGCCGGAGTTCCCGGCGGACCCGTGCTGCTGTTTTCGAATTCTCTCGGCACCGATCTTTCCATGTGGGATCCGCAGGCGCAAACGCTGGCGCAGGAATTTCGCGTCCTGCGATACGACGGCCGCGGACAAGGCCAGTCCGTGGTAACGCCCGGCCCTTACACGATTGAGACCCTCGCTGATGACGTACTCGCCATGCTGAAGGAACTCGACATTGCGAAGGTTCACTTTTGCGGGTTGTCGATGGGCGGCATGGTCGGCATATCGTTGGCGATGCGTGCGCCCGAGCGCCTCGGAAAATTGATTCTCTGCAATACGGCCCCGAAGATCGGTACGCCGGCAATCTGGGATGCCCGCATTACCGCAGTGCGCGCTGGCGGCATGGCGGCCGTTGTCGAGGGGATTCTCGAGCGGTGGTTTACTACAGACTTCCGGAAGGGGTCACCCTCTTCAATTCAGAAAACCCGAGAAATGCTCCTGCGCTCTCCCGTGGAAGGTTACGTCGCTTGCTGTTCAGCGGTGCGCGACATGGACGCGCGCGAATCCATCGTGAGCATTCAGGTCCCGACTCTGATTATCAGCGGCGCGCACGACCCGGTGACGCCGCCCCACGACGGGCATTTCATGGCAGATAAAATCGCCGGTTCCGTCTACAAAGAGTTGCCCGCAGCGCATCTCTCTAACATCGAAGCGGCGGAGGCATTTAGGATGGAAGTTCGACAGTTCCTGAAAGCATAGGCGAGGCCGCATGGACGATCGCGAGCACTACGAAAAAGGAATGCAAGTCCGCAGGGCCGTGCTCGGGGACGAACATGTGAACCGGTCCCTGCAAAATACCAGTGACTTCAACCGCGACTTTCAGGAACTGATCACCCGCTACGCGTGGGGAGAAATCTGGACACGACCTGGCCTGCCTCGCCATACGCGCAGTCTGATCGTTATCGGCACCCTGGTCGCCCTGAATCGGCCTGAAGAACTGCGCATGCACATCCGCGCGGCCTTCAATAATGGCGTCACCCGCGACAACATCAAAGAAGTTCTGCTGCAGTCCGCCGTCTATTGCGGCGTGCCCGCAGCCAACGCTGCCTTTCACGCGGCCGAAGAAGTTTTCGCCGAGATGAGCGCCAAAAAATAGAGGACCTGACGCCCGACTCATGCTCACCAATCGAAAGACAATTCACGTGGAATGGGGAGACTGTGATCCGGCAGGCATTGTCTACTATCCGCGCTACTTTGCTTATTTTGACAACTGCACCTCCGCCTTGTTCGAAGCCGCTGGCCTTCCCAAACACCAGATGCTGAAGTGGTACGACATCGTCGGCATTCCGATGGTGGATACGCGCGCGCGCTTTCTCGCTCCCTCAAAGTTTGGCGACGACCTCGTCGTGGAATCACGAATTTCCGAATGGCGCCGCAGCAGCTTCGATGTCGAACACAAGGTCTTCAAGGGCGACGTACTGGCGGTGGAATGCTCCGAGACGCGCGTCTGGGCGGTTCGTTCGAAGTCCGATGCCGAGGGGATCGAGGGTCATCCCGTTCCGCAAGATGTGATCGCCAGGTTCGGAGCACCGCAGCGCAGTTGATTCAATCATCCAATCATTCAGGATTGCGAGAGTGAGCACGATACGCACGCAGGTTGGAATCGTAGGAGCCGGGCCTGCCGGCCTCGTGCTTTCTCACCTTCTTCATCTGGAAGGCATCGAATCCGTCGTTCTCGAAAACAGACCCCGCCAGTATTGCGAAGAGCGTATTCGCGCCGGCGTTCTCGAGTCGGGAACCGTCGATCTGCTCACGCAAATGGGCGTCGGCGAGCGGATGAAGCGCGAGGGCCTGGTTCATCACGGCATCGAAATACGTTTCGGCGGACAGGGTCACCGCATCGACTTCAAAGACCTCACCGGGCGCGCGATTACGGTTTACGGCCAGCACGAAGTCATCAAGGATCTCATTCAGGCTCGTATCGCAACTGGCGGGCAAATCCTGTTCGAGGTTGACGACGTTCGCATCGAAGGATTCGAGAGCAACCAGCCAAAAATCCACTACAAGCACGCAGGTCAGCCCGGCGAAATCCAGTGCGACTTCATCGCCGGATGCGATGGCTCTCACGGCGTGTGCAGGCCCAGTATCCGGGCAGGAGCTCTGACTATCTACGATCGTCAATATCCGTTCGGATGGCTCGGCATCCTGGCGGAAGCCCCGCCCTCTTCGGAAGAATTGATCTACGCCTATCACGACCGCGGCTTCGCTCTGCACAGCATGCGTTCTCCGCAAATCACCCGGCTCTATCTGCAATGCGCCCCAGACGAGAACCTCGACGAATGGCCGGACGATCGCATCTGGCAAGAGCTCCAAACGCGCCTCGCGGGCGGCAGAGACTGGCACTTGAACGAAGGCCGGATATTACAGAAGGGCGTCACGGGCATGAGGAGCTACGTGGTCGAGCCCATGCAACACGGCCGTTTGTTCCTCGCGGGAGATGCTGCCCATATCGTTCCTCCCACGGGTGCGAAAGGCCTGAACCTCGCAGTCGCTGACGTACGCATGCTCGCGCAGGGCCTCAAGGATTATTACTTGTCGGGAAATAACGAGAAGCTCGACAACTATTCGCAAGCATGCCTGCGCCGCGTTTGGAAGGTGCAGCGCTTCTCCTGGTGGATGACCTCCATGCTTCACAAGCATGAAGGCAATCCGTTCGACGAACGACGGCAATTGGCGGAGTTGGACTACGTTACGAGTTCCCGCGCCGCCTCCCAATCCTTGGCGGAGAACTACGTCGGCTTGCCGTTCGACTGACCAACCTAGTCCTAGATGAATTCTTCATCGATTTCCAAATCTAAGAGTTGAGCTTCGCACAGTCGACTCGTGATCTTCGACGTCCGCGGTCCCGCTAGATGCCCCTGCCCCTGTGCGACTCGTCACAGCCCGGTGTGGACTGGTCAATCTATGATCGAAGTACTCACAAATGCGGTCAGGCGTAAAAGGCCCACCATCTCACGTTGAGGAGAGATATGGAACGAGTCAAAGAAGTGGATGGATGTTCGGTGAAAGTGGACGAGAAGAAATCCGAAAAAACGCGAGTGTGTTCGATGTGCGGCAACCCGGCGACCCAATTAGTCGACGGGGAGCCCAGCTGCGCTGCACACGTTGGACAGATCTACGAGCACCAGGTCGAGGATTACACCGGCAAACATCTTCACAACAACGAGTGGCGTAAGGTCTAGTCTGCGAGGCATTGTCCCCCTCAAGAGTGCTCCTTGCCGAGCGCCGGTCCCAACCTGCGCGTTGATTCTGCGGCGCTCCCCGCATTTTCTAGACAGGCTTTATAATCGTCGGACCCCACCCGGCTTGTTCGGGTGCGGTGTCCTGCTCAGCCGTGGCGTGCGTGGCGATCGCGGAGAGAGTCGGTCAACAGTTTGAAACGACGGGGCGTTGACCCGTTGCATTCTCTCCAGCGAGGCGTGATGCAGATTCGGCCCGGAATCGAAGTGGCCAGCCTGAGTGACGTAGGCTGCCAGCGCGAGAATAACGAAGACGCACTGTCGTACTGGGAGCCCCAGAGCGACGACCAGTTCCAGCGCAAGGGCCGGCTGGCGCTCGTCGCCGACGGCATGGGTGGCTACGAAGGCGGGCAAGAAGCCAGTCGCCTCGCGGTCGATACCATTCGCGACGTTTACGATCACGATCCATCGGGCAATCTTCAGGATGCGCTGATCACCGGTTTCCGCAAGGCTCACGAACGTATCCGCCAGTACGCTGATGCTCATCCGGAACTGCAGGGCATGGGCACCACTTGCACTGCGGTAGCCCTTAAGGATTTTCGTCTCTACTTCGCGCACGTCGGCGATAGCCGCCTCTACCTGGTGCGTGGTGAAACCATTTCGCGCCTCACTCGCGATCACTCTTACGTCGGACGCCTGGTCGAGTCCGGCGTGCTCAGCACCGATGAAGCGGAACGCCATCCCCAACGCCACATTCTGACCGCCGCGTTAGGCGCCGGGGGCGAGGTTACTGCCGATGCTCCCGATGGCCCGATGACCCTCGACGACGGGGATGTTCTCGTTCTCTGTACCGACGGCCTGTGGGGCTTAGTGCAGGAAGCGGAGATCCTGAAAATCGTGAGCTCGCACGATGCCACCGCTGCATGCGCCGAGTTGGTGAAACTCGCGCGCCAACGGGGCGGGCCGGACAACATTACGCTCCAGGTATTGCGCCTCTTCAGCAACGGCCGTTAACAACGGCCGTTCTCGTAGCTAGACGGCATCCGAAATCCTTTTCAGCGCAATTTCTTGCGCACCTTAGCGCGCCTACCCGATCCCCTGTAGCACCCCGTAAGGGCCGCCATTTCAATTAGATATGCGTGGCCTGGTCCTGTGTGGAATTGGCATACCGCTTGCAATGTACTGGATTGAAATAAACTCTATAGAAGAAGTAGACTTTATGAGAACATAGCTTATGAAGATCTCTCAAAAGGGCCTCTACGCACTGCAAGCGATGATGATGCTGGCCCGCCACTACAACCAGGGCGCCATCAAGATTCGCGATATCGCCTACGAAGAAGACCTCCCTGAAAAATTTCTCGAGCTGATCTTGCTCGAAATGAAGAACGCCCGCATGGTGGAAAGCGTTCGCGGCGCCAAGGGGGGATACGCCCTGCGGCGCCCTCCATCCGAGATTCACCTGAGCGAGATCATTCGCTTGATCGACGGCCCGCTCGCGCCCTTTGGGGATGCCGAACAACTGCGCAGCCTTATCGACAAAGATCACGCCCACCGCGCGCTCTACCAGGTTTTTCTTGATGTTCGCGACGCCGCCGCCAAAATTCTCGAAAACACCACGTTGGCCGATATCGTGAAGGATCCCCGGCCGTCCGGAAAAGTAAAACGCTCCCGCAAGAAGAAGCAGAAGCAGCCCGCCGCTGTGCTGCCGATGGTCGTGTCCGGTAGCGGGGGCCAACGCTGATCATGGGCCGAATTTCAAAATTCGCGGTTCTGTTGATGGGAACTTTGATCTGCCTGATCGCATCGGCCACGTATGCGCAGGTCACCGTGCGCGTCGGAGCATTTCCGAACATCACGCATGCCCAGGCCATGGTCGGTAAAGCCAACGGCTCGTTCGATAAGGCGCTCGGATCCGGAGCGAAAATCGAGTGGAAGACATTCAACGCAGGTCCGGCAGCGATCGAGGCTTTGTTCGCCGGCGCGATCGATATGACGTACATCGGGCCCAATCCCACCATCAGCGGATATGTCCGGTCGAACGGCGAGGCCTTACGAGTCGTGGCCGGTGCGGCCAGCGGCGGAGCCGCGCTCGTGGTGCGGAATGATTCCGGAATCAACCAGGCCTCCGATTTTCACGGCAAGAAAGTAGCCTCCCCGCAGCTTGGCAATACGCAAGACGTCGCGTTGCGCTCCTGGCTTCGGACCAACGGTCTGAAGTCCACCGACAAAGGCGGCGACGTGCAGGTGATCCCGCTGGCCAATCCCGACCAACTCACGCTTTTCGTGAAGAAAGAGCTCGACGCCGCCTGGGCACCTGAGCCGTGGGCCACGCGCCTCATCCGCGAAGGGAACGGCCGATTGTTTCTCGACGAACGCACCTTGTGGCCCAACGGTCAGTTTGTCTGCGCCAACCTCATCGTCAGCACGAAGTTTCTCAAAGAGCATCCCGACGTCGTGAAGAACTGGCTGCGCGCCCACGTCGAATTAACAGACTGGATCAACGGCAACCTTCCCGAAGCGAAGAAGGTCCTTAACGGACAGATTCAAAAGGAGACCGGCAAAGCGCTACCCGACGCCGTGCTCGAGGAAGCCTTCAGCCGGCTGCAGGTGACTTACGATCCGCTGCGCACCTCGCTGTTGACCTCAGCCAAGTCGGCGTTTGATGCCGGGTTCCTCGGCCGCACCGCGCCAGAACTCTCGAACCTCTACGACCTGACTTTGCTGAACCAGGTTCTCGCGGAAAAAAAGAAGAAGGCGGTGCAATGAGACCGAACACCAATCTCGCAACCGACGTGACTTGGGACACCGAGTATCGCAAGCCCGCGCAGGGCACGGTGTCTCGCCCTGCGATTCTTCCCATGCGTCGCCCGAATTCCGCCGTCCCCAAGGTTCGACTCGAAGATGTTTCTCTGAATTACTCCAGCGAAACCGGTGCCGGAGTGCTGGCGCTCGATCGAATCAACCTGCAAGTGCAGCCCGGAGAATTCCTTTGCATCGTCGGCCCCTCGGGCTGCGGCAAATCGACCCTGCTGCACTTGATCGCGTCGTTGCAACACCCGACCTCCGGCGCCATCGCCATCGATGACGAATACGTTTCTGCCCCTGGCACCGATCGCATCCTGATGTTCCAGGACCATGGCCTCTTCCCCTGGCTGACGGTAGGTCAGAACGTCGAATTCGGAATGAAGATGAAGGGCATGGCGAAAGCCGAGCGCGCAGAAAAGGTTCGCCACTATCTGCGCCTCGTTCATCTTTTGCAGTTTCAGGACAGCCGTCCGCACCAGCTTTCTGGCGGCATGCGTCAGCGAGTGGCGCTCGCCCGCGCGCTCGCCACCGAACCCGATGTCCTGCTCATGGACGAGCCCTTCGCTGCGCTCGATGCCCAGACGCGCGACATGCTCCATGATGAACTCGAGAAGATTTGGGCCGAAACCGGGTGCACCGTGATCTTTGTGACGCACAACGTGCGCGAAGCCGTGCGCCTCGGCGATCGCGTTGCCCTGATGACCTTCCGGCCCGGCCGCGTCAAGCAGGAATTCACTGTGAACCTGCCGCGCCCGCGCCATCTCGAAGAAGTCGAGGTCGCCCGCACCGCGCGGGAAATCCTCGACAGCCTGCGCGACGAAATCAACAAGTCCCTGGAAGCGGAGTATGCCCATGAGCAGCGTCGCTAGAAGCGCACCCACGGGAGCAGTAAGCCCCCGGCCCGCATCTGGAGTGAATGGGAACGACGTCCATTCCTCGCCCGTCGTTCGTCTGAAAAACGGCCGTATCGCGGTCGCGCGCAAGGTTTTCAATCAGGTCATCTTTTATTCGCTGCTTCTGGGCGCTTGGGCTCTTCTCGCGAAGCTGAAGGTTTGGCCGCCTTATCTTTTTCCTGCACCTTGGCAGGTTGCAGAGGCCCTGTGGGCGGGCTTCAGGGATCACAGTCTTCCGATCGCCATCGGCGTGACCATGAAGCGCATGCTGATCGGCTACAGCCTGTCCGTCATGCTCGGAATGATTTTGGGTATCGGCGTGGCCAGCAATCGCTTCCTCGAAGAAACCGTCGGCCCGTTGCTGGTGAGCTTGCAGTCCTTGCCGAGCATTTGCTGGGTGCCGCTTGCCATCCTGTGGTTCGGCCTGACCGAGAAGGCAATTCTGTTTGTCGTCCTGATGGGATGCATTCTCTCCGTCACGATCGCCATGGAAGACGGCCGCAAGCAAATGCCGAAGATTTACACGATGGCAGGCCGCAATCTGGGCGCGTCCGGCTGGCGCTTGTTCTTGTACGTGATGCTGCCAGCCAGCTTGCCCTACATCGTCTCCGGTCTCAAACAGGGATGGGCTTTCGGTTGGCGCTCGCTGATTCAGGCCGAAATGATTTTCCTGACGATCGGGCTGGGACAGCAGCTGATGATGGGTCGCGACCTGAACGACATGAGCCAGGTCATCTCGGTCATGCTCCTGATCGTGGCGCTCGGATATCTTGTGAACCGCATCGTCTTCCGAACCATGGACCGTGCGTTGCAAAATCGCTGGGGACTGAATCCGACGGTCTGAGCCTAACAAAAGGCGCCGCAGACCATTCTTGTTAATTTTAATTCCGCATCTGCCTATGGCAACATGCAGTTTGCGGTTTCTCTTTTCAAGCCGTCACCAAACCATTCGTGGGGCACAAGCCAATGTTTTCGAGAAGAGATTTCCTCCGTACTGCATCGGGAGCCGCTCTGGCAGCTTCGGCCTCCTCTTCGCTCGTGAGCTGGGCCGCGGAACAGCCGCATCTCGCGATCCCCGGCAAAGAAGATCTCATCATTCGTTCATACCGCTTTTTCGATCTGGAAACACCGGTGGAGTATTTCGATACGTGGCTCACTCCTGCGCAGCACTTCTTCGTAAGAAATCACATGCATGAACCGAGCACGCTCGATGCATCGAGCTGGCAACTCAGCATCAGCGGAGAAGTTGAGAAGCCCTTCACGATTAGTTTGGCGGAGCTGTCGAAACTGGAAGCGCACGCCATCGTCAACACTCTGGAGTGCGCCGGCAACGGCCGCGGCTTTCACACGCCCAAAGTGCCCGGCGTGCAATGGCAGAAAGGCGCCGTCAGCACCGGACGTTTCAGCGGTCCCCGTTTGCACGATCTGCTCGAACGCGCCGGGGTCAAGCCTACCGGCAAGCACGTGATGTTTAGCGGCCTCGATGAAGTCCCCGGCAAAGTTCCTCCCTTCATTCGCAGCATCCCCATCGAGAAGGCGATGGACCCCGACACGCTCGTCGCAACGCAACTGAATGGCGCGCCGCTGCCCAAGCACAACGGCTTCCCGGCGCGCGCCATGGTGCCGGGATGGATTGGCGCCGCATCTTGCAAGTGGCTGACGGAAATCAAGGTCCTCGACAAGGAATTCGAGGGCAACTTCATGTCGCCTGGCTACCGCATGCCCAATCAGCCTGTGAAGCCGGGCGAGGCGGTCAAGCCCGAGGATACACACCCGGTCACCGCTCTGAATGTGAAGTCCTTGATCACCGCGCCGCTCGATGGCTCGACCGCACGATCGCGCGCGCTCAACATTAAGGGCGTTGCCTGGGCAGGCGAGGCCGACATCACCAAAGTCGAGATCTCGACCGATGGTGGAAACTCCTGGAAGGCAGCCGACCTGGGAAAAGATCGCTCTCACTATGCCTGGCGGATGTTCGAATTCAAGTGGAAGGCCCCGAAAGCAGGCGACTACACCATCCTGTCACGCGCCACCGACAGCCAAGGACGCGTTCAACCAGTCACTCCGGTCTGGAATCCAAGCGGTTATCTCAACAACGCGATCGACCAGGTGAAGATTCATGTCCAGGCATAACGCGAAGTACTACGCAGGTCTTTCGATGCTTCTTGCCGCATTCAGTCACGCCCAGACTCCGTTCCCTTCAGAACTGCCAGAGGGATCGATGCAGGCCAAAGCTGTCACGGCCTGCACGGAATGTCACGAAGCCCGCATCATTGTGCAACAGCGCCTGAACAAGGCCGCATGGACAAAAGAGGTCGACAAGATGATGAAGTGGGGCGCGGTGGTCGAGCCACAAGACCGCGATGCGCTGATCGATTATCTCAGCGGCAATTTCCCTGTCGATAAGCCGGAGTATGTTGCTGAGCGCTCACGCGGTCCCGCCGCAGGCGCCCGGAAGAAGTAGCTCGGCGGCAGGTCGACGGCAAAGCGCTATCGACCCAGCGTCAAATGTGGCCAGAGGACGCTACGATAGCGCTGCTTAACTAGGTCCCTTGCTGTTAAGAGTCTAGCGCCGCAAAATCCGCGTTCTAGTGCATAGCCGGGTTCTGCCGTGTCGATGCAGGCTCCATCACCAATGATTTGGCGGCCATCTCGAGAGCACCTTCGAGCGCCTGCAAATGACGTTCTTCCGTGAGATAACTAGTCACCATCATTCGCAAGACGCTGCTACCGTTCACAACCGTATCGGAGATCCAAAGCTGGCCGTCGCGCGTGACCGCATCGACGATCGACGCATGAGCAGCAGCATGATCTTTCCTGCCATCTCCCAACCCCTTCGCGCGAAAGTTGACGATGGTGAGCATGGTGGGCGCGGCCAGTTCGAAATGTTCTGAACTCTCGACCCACTCGGTGAACAGCCGCGCCAACTGCAGTTGCCGGTCGATATGCTCTTCGTAGGCCCTGCGTCCGTGCACTCGCAGAGTCAGCCACAGCTTCAGGGAATTCATGCGGCGTGTCCATTGCGTGCTGATGCGCGCGTTGTCGGGCAGGTGTGCTCCCTGCGCTTTCGGCATGTAAGGCGATGCCACTGAGAACGCCTGCTGCAGCGTTTCAGGATGGCACGTGAGAATGACTCCCGCCGCAAATGGAACCGCCAGCCATTTATGTGGATCGATGGTGATGGAGTCCGCCAGTTCAATGCCGCGTACGAGATCGCGACTCTTGTCCGAGAACACCGCGGAGGCACCGTACGCTCCATCGACATGCATCCACACATTGTTTCGCTGGCAAACTTCCGCGACCGCAACCAGGTCGTCCACAATTCCCGAATTCGTCGTGCCGGCTGTGGCCACGACGCAGAAGGGTGCGCGCCCCGCCGCCCGGTCCTGCTCAATCATCTGCTCCAACTTCACCGGATCCATCTGCAAGTTGCTGGTGACGGGCACACGCTGCAATGCCTTGCGGCCGATGCCCAGCAGCCCAGCCGATTTGTCCAGCGAATGATGCGATTCGGCCGATGCATACAGGACCGGCTGCTTGCCGAGGGATGCGATGCCATCCTCCATCGCGCCAGGGAAGTGATAGGCCAGTGCTAAGGCCATCCCGCTGAAGTTCGCTTCGTTTCCTCCGCTGGTGAACGTGCCGCCAAATTCGGTGCTCCAGCCGACGCGCTCGGCAATCCAGCGCACCGTTTCCAGTTCGATCTTCGAAGCCAGTTGCGACCGAGCCAGCGTCGCCAGTTGCGGATTCAAGGCAGACACCATCGCTTCCGCCACGAATCCCATGTAGGTCGGCGTGGGGTTCATGAGGCCAAAGTAGTTCGCGCTGGGCACATGGAATCCCTTGGCCACCATTTCGCCGAAAACTTCCTCCAGCACGTGGAGAGGATCTGCCCCGTTCTCAGGCAGAGCATCGTTCAACGTTCCATAGGTTCGTTGCTCAACCGGAAGCTGAACCGGACGATCGGGCAGGGAAGAGAAGTACTGGTCTACGAGTTCGATGAGACGATGGCCCACTTTACGCCGAGTCTCCGAATCAAAATCGAAGCGCATAGGAAGTTGGACGAGAATCCATAGGAAAGGATGCAATCAAAGCGGCGGCAGAATCGATGAAGTGAGTGACCGGTTGTCTCAGGGGTGAGGGCCGCACACGTAAAAGGGGCGCGATGCATGTCGGCTTTGGCGGACAAGAGTGTCCGCCCCACACGGGTCTTTGTGGGTCGGACACTTTTGTCCGACTCTGTCAGGGCTCAGAACAGGGGTGCACGCCCGCGATAAGGGTCCGCGCGGTTCTGCCTAGGCCACGCGGAAACTGAGAACTGTCCCTGTGACCCTCATCACCTGTCAAGCCCCACCCCACGTCACAAATCCCACCCATCTCCATCAATCCAAGCAAAATATAAACTTCCCCACCATGGCACAATCACCCTACCCAAATTGCTATTCTAAAACTAGGCCAGAGATGGCGACGTCTTCTCAGTTCTCAGTTGTCAGTTGTCAGGCGGCCCGGATTTTGTCGGCGGGCTCACGCCCGCATCGCGGCCGGTGTCGCCCCTGTCGGGGCTCCAGCCGGGTGGGCGCCCTACCCAGTGCTCACGCACTGGGCTAGCCTATGCCGCCGCTTCGCGGCTCTTTCGCTGACGCCCGGCGGGCGGGGACGCCTGCCGGACTGCCGGCGAGACGCCGGCGCTACGGTTCTGAGTTCGCATCTCAGCCGACCGTCACGCTTCTTCCGGGGCTCCTGGCTTTTCGGGCCGCAACAACGGGAACAGAATTACATCGCGAATCGTATGTGAATCCGTCAACAACATCGCCAGTCGGTCCACGCCCACGCCAACTCCTCCCGCCGGAGGCATGCCGTACGAAAGCGCGCGAATGTAGTCTTCGTCCATTTGATGGGCCTCTTCGTCGCCGCGCGCCCGCTCCTTCAATTGTTCTTCGAACCGCTGCCGCTGATCTTCCGGGTCGTTGAGTTCGCTGAACCCGTTCGAGAGCTCCATCTGGCCGGCAAAAATCTCGAACCGCTCCACCCACTCGGGTTCATCGGCCTTCTTCTTCGATAGCGGAGACACGGCCACTGGAAATTCGTAAATCGTCGTCGGCTGCAGCAAATGCTCCTCGGCCACCGCCTCAAACAGATTCGCGATGGTCTTTCCGGTGGGCTCATTGGGGTCGTAAGCCATGTGGCTACCCGCAGCATTGTGCCGTGCCACGAGCTCCTTCACTGAATCATGCGAGGCAAAGTCGCTCATCTCCGGCCTGGCTCCGGCTTTCTCCGGCCAGAACTGCATGATGGCCTCCCGCATCGTCATCCGGCGCCAGCTTGATGCGGCCCAGTCGATCTCCGCGTCGCCCCACTTCGATTTCGTCGTGCCGTTCACGTCTTTCGCGGCCTGCTCGATCAGCTTTTCCGTGAACTGCATCATGTCGCGGAAATCGGCGTAGGCCTGGTAGTACTCGAGCATCGTGAACTCAGGATTCCAGCGCCAACCCAGACCTTCGTTCCGGAAGTTGCGATTGATTTCGTAGACGCGGTCCAGTCCACCCACCGTCAGCCGCTTCAGGTAAAGCTCAGGCGCGATGCGCAGGAACAAATCGATGTCGAGCGCGTTATGGTGGGTTTTGAACGGCTTCGCGACTGCGCCCCCTGCGATGGGCTGCATCATCGGAGTTTCGACTTCCACGAAGCCCTGCGAGTCCATGAAACGACGTAAAGACTGCACGAGCTTGCTTCGCTTCAGAAATACTTCGCGGACCTCGGGATTCATCACCAGGTCGACGTATCGCTGGCGATAGCGCAATTCGACGTCCGTGAGCCCGTGCCACTTCTCAGGAAGGGGAAGAAGGTCCTTCGAGAGGAAGGTGAGCTCCTCGACGTGCACAGTAAGCTCCCCCGTGCGCGTGCGAAATAGATACCCGGACATGCCAACGTGATCGCCGAGGTCGAGCAACTTGTAAAGCTCAAAGCCCTTCTCGCCCACCGCGTCCTTCTTCACGTAGGCTTGCAGCCTTTGCCCACCTTGCTGGAGATGGACAAATGCCGCCTTGCCCATCAGCCGGTTGGACATGATGCGCCCGGCAATTCTCACCGAAACTCGGTTCTGTTCAAGCTCTTCTCCGGTTTTTCCCGAGTAGTCGGCAAGAATCTGCGGAATCGTGTGGGTGAAGTTGTAGCGGTTCGGATACGCGCGCTGTCCCAGAGCCTCAATTTGCTGCAGTTTCTGGCGGCGCAGTTCGTAGATGTTTTCGTCGAGTGCCAAAAATTCCTTTGTTGATTTCAGTGGCCGCGAAGATTCCAACCGGAGAGCTTCGTAGGCGGAATGGGAAACAAAGATTATAAACAAGCCATCGCTGCGTACGCGCAGCCTCCGGCGCTTCTTCACAGCTGAATGTGACGCTTAACCCTTGAAGCCGCAGCCCATCGGCGATACTATTCCACTTCCCGTTTTTCCCCGCGGGAAAGAGCAACGACGCGAGGAAGACTTTGCCGCAAAATTACGTCCCGGTTTTCATTTTCATCGCGGTCGTAGGAATTCTGATTCCCATTACGCTGGTGCTCACCCGGCTGGTTCGACCGAACAATCCCAACCGCAACAAGCTTTCGCCGTACGAATGCGGCATTGATCCGGTCGATCGTGCCCGTGGGCGCTACACCGTTCGCTATTACATCGTCGCCATCCTGTTCGTGGTCTTTGACGTCGAGACCATTTTTCTTTTTCCGTGGGCCGTCAAGTTCAAGGCGTTCGGCCTGTTTGGGTTGTTTGAGATGCTGATCTTCCTGGGCATCCTGATCGTCGGCTACATCTGGATCTGGCAGAAAGGCGCGCTGGAGTGGGTCTGAGCCGAGCGAACTTCGTTCCGGCAGACTCGAGGCGCGCAGGGAAATCACTGCGGTGTGTGGCTTACATTCGTTGACATCGCGATCGATAGACTGTTAGAAGTAAACGGCTTTTGTGGCAGCAGTTCACTCGCTTAGCTATGGCGGAAGACCCTAAATCGCCCCAACCTCCGGATAAAGAGCAGCTCGCCAAAGCAGCCAATCCGGCGGGCAGCGGGACGCCCGATCCGTCGACCTCGGCGACTCCCAAGCCCGAAGCTCCATCCGCGGAGAAGCCCGCGGCTCCGCCTGCGGAAAAGCCTCCGGCCGCCGCCGCTCCTGCGAAACCCGCTGCCCCAGCCAAGCCCGCCGGTCCGGTTCCTCAGCCTTGGGATTCGCCCCTAGTGGACAAGTTGAAGAGGCAATACGGGACGGGCCTTGAATCCTGGACCTATCTCAACCAGAACTACCTGCAGGTTGATCGCTCGCTCATTCCCACGGTCCTGCAGCTTCTGCGCGACGAGGAGCAGTTTGACTACTGCGTCGACGTCACCGCGGTCCACTACCCGAAGCGCGAGCGGCAATTCGATATCGTCTGGATTCTTTATTCGTTTCCGCGCAACGAGCGTCTCCGCGTGCGAACGCAGATCGCGGATGGCGAACACATCCCCACGGCGTCGTCGCTGTGGCCTACGGCAAACTGGCTGGAACGCGAAGCCTTCGACATGTTTGGCATTCAATTCGACGGCCATCCAGACCTGAAGCGAATTCTTCTGCCCGACGGTTGGAAAGGCCACCCGCTGCGCAAGGACTACGGCATCATCCAGCAGGACCAGGAATGGGTACAGATCAATCTGGGCATTGATAGCGGACAGTGAGGTCGAAGGCATTTAAAGCCAACGGCCAAGGACCGACGACCAACGACTGATTCATGACCGACCCGACCAGCTCCGTCTCGCACCTGGACCTCGAGGAAAGCAAGCACACTTTCCTTGACGCCAACGAACTCGTCATCAATATGGGTCCGCAGCATCCCGCCACTCACGGCGTGCTGCGCGTGATCCTGCGACTCGACGGCGAGAAGGTTATGGGCCTCGAGTGCGTCATCGGCTACCTGCACCGCGGCGTGGAAAAGATCGCCGAACATCGCACCTACACGATGTTCAATCCGTACGTCGACCGCATGGACTACGTCGCCGCGGTCTCGAACGGCCTCGGATACTGCGAAGCAGTCGAGAAGCTGCTCAACATCGAAGCGCCGCCCCGCGCTAACTACATCCGCGTCATCCTGACGGAACTCAACCGTCTCGCCAGCCACCAGCTTTGGCTGGGCACGCACGCGCTCGACATCGGCGCGATGACGCCGCTTTTCTACACCTTCCGCGATCGCGAAGAGATCCTGAAGATTTTCGAGAAGTACTGCGGCGCCCGCCTGACCACGCACGCGTTCCGCATCGGCGGCTGTCTGTACGAAACCTACGAAGGCTTCGAAAAGGACGTCAAGAAGTTCCTGACCTTCGTCGCGCCGAAAATCGACGAGTACGAAGAGCTGCTCACCACCAACCGCATCTGGGTGGAGCGCACCAAGAACGTCGGCACGATCTCCGCCCAGGATTGCATCGCCCTAGGCGTGACCGGCCCCGTCCTGCGCGCGAGCGGCGTGAAATGGGACCTGCGCAAAGCGCAGCCCTACGCCAATTACAAACAGTTCGAATTCGATATTCCCGTCGGCCAGAACGGCGACACCTACGACCGGTATCTTGTCCGCATGGCCGAAATGCGCCAGTCCTTGCGGATCATCCAGCAGGCCGTGGATGGAATTCCCGAAGGCCCGATCATGGCCAAGGTTTCCAAGGTCATCAAGCCCCCGGTCGGCGAGATTTATCACTCCATTGAAGCGCCTAAGGGCGAGCTTGGGTACTACATCGTCAGTGACGGATCGACTCAGCCTTACCGCATCCGCGTGCGCCCGCCATCATTCGTGAACCTGCAGGCGCTGGACCTGATGTGCCGAGGGCCAGTTGGTGGCCGACGTGATCGCCGTGATCGGCACGCTCGACATCGTTCTCGGCGAGGTGGACCGCTGATGCCGAGCTTCATCACAGACTACCTCGACAAGAGTGTGCAGATGACGCCCGGGCAATATGGCAGTCCCTTCTGGGCGCTGGTCTACATTCTCGTAGTGTTCGGTGGCGTTTCTCTCGCGGTCGTGTGCATGAACTGGCTGGAGCGCAAGATTCTCGCGCACATGCAAGTCCGACTGGGCCCCATGCGCGTGGGCCCTCACGGCCTGCTGCAGCCCATCGCCGACGCCCTAAAGCTGATCCTGAAAGAAGACATCGTCCCCGAGGGTGCGGATTCCTTCGTCTTCCTGCTTGCGCCCGTCATCATCCTGCTCGCCGTCTTCAGCGTGTACTGTGTCATCCCCTTCGGACCGACACACGCCATCACCGACATGAATATCGGCATCCTCTTTATGCTCGGCGTCTCGTCGCTGGGCGTGCTGGGGATCGTGATGGCTGGGTGGGCGTCGAACTCCCACTACCCCCTGATCGGTGCGTTGCGCTCTAGCGCACAGATGGTCTCGTACGAAATCGCCATGGGATTGGCGGTGGTCTCCGCAGTCCTGATGACCAGCCTGAACGATTCCGGCACCGGCACGCTGAGCATGATCGACATCGTCAAGGCTCAGAACGCGCAGCACATCTGGTTCGTCTTTAAATTCTTTCCGTTGGGATTCATCGCCTTCTTCATTTTCGCGGTGGCGATGGTCGCCGAGACCAATCGCGCCCCCTTCGATCTGCCGGAAGCCGAGTCCGAACTTACCGCCGGCTTTCACACCGAATACAGCGGCCTGCGCTGGTCTTTATTTATGCTCGGCGAATACGCGGCCATGATCTCCGTGTCGTCGATCGCGATTACGCTGTGGCTGGGCGGCTGGATGCGGCCGTTCCCCAACGCTCTCAGCGGTCCGACCTGGGATCTCGCGTTCTCCCTGTTCCCGGCCCTCACGTTCTTCGGGCTGGCTGCCATGACGTTCTATAGCACCATGCGCATGCCCAAGCACGCCTTCTTCCGCGTACAGACCATCGGCCTGGGCGCTTTCGGTGGGGTCTTCGCTCTGATCGGCCTGATCCTACTCGTCCCCCCGGTCCGCGACCGCGTGCAGGACGTCTACTGGTTTATCGCCAAGATTGCTGTCTTTCTGTATCTCTACATCTGGTACCGCGGAACGTTCCCGCGTTACCGATTCGACCAATTAATGAAGGTGGGATGGAAAGTCCTTTTGCCGATGGGCATCGGTGTACTGATGCTGACCGGCGTTGTCGGACTGCGCACGGAAATCTGGGATTTCTTGCAGCGCCTGGTGCACGTTTAATATGCAGCAAGTTGCTCAACCCGTAGCCACAACATTCTTCTTCTACATGCTCTCAGGCATCGCCGTCCTGAGCGGCGTGCTGGTCATCACCCGCAAGAATCCCGTGCATTCCGCACTCGCTCTGATCCTGACGCTTCTGTGCGTGGCCGGCCTCTACCTGATGCTCTATGCGCCCTTCGTGGCCGGCGTGCAGATCATTCTTTACGTCGGTGGCATCATGGTCTTGTTTTTGTTCGTGATCATGCTGGTAAACCTCGAGCGCTCGGAAAAAGAAAAGCAGTTCAACCAGCAATGGCTGCCCGGAATTCTGGCAGCGCTTGGCTTGGGAACTTTGTTCGTCCTGATTTACATCAAGGGAAAGAACGCATTCCCGGCGCTTCCGACCGCGTTGCCGGAGGCCAACAACACGCAGCAGGTCGGAGTCTTGCTGTACAGCAACTACATGTTCCCGTTTGAAATCGCGTCGCTGTTGCTGCTGGTCGCGATCATCGGGGCAGTTGTGATGGCGAAGAAGAGGATTTGAGTGAAGCCGTTAGCATTTCAGCCACCTTAGGTTCTTGCCGATTCCGGCACAAACCTCTAGCGGCCAAATGCCAAGTGCTAAGTGCCAAGTGCAATAACTGAGAACCGACAACTGAGAACTGCTTTATGGCTCCAATCACAACCCTGCACTACCTGGTCGTAGCGGCGGCACTGTTCGTGCTGGGCGTGATCGGTGTGCTCACCCGGCGCAACGTGGTCATCGTGCTGATGTCGATCGAACTGATCCTCAACGCGGTGAACCTGAACCTGGTGGCCTTCTCCCGCATATGGGGATTGCACGGCCAGGTCTTCGCAATTTTCGTCATCACGGACGCTGCGGCCGAAGCGGCCGTAGGACTAGGCATCCTGATCGCCTTCTTTAGAAATAAGGAAACGGTCAACGTGGACGAAGTGGATTTGATGAAGTGGTAGGAAAGCGGCTGTCAGCTATCAGCCTTCAGCTGGCAGCGGCCGGAACAGAGTTTTGTACCAGGGTGGGTAGCTTCGAACCGTAAGCCGGGACAATCGATCTGGCTGACGGCTGAAAGCTGATAGCTGAAAGCTCAAATGTTCTTTCTCGACAAAATCTGGTTGATCCCGCTGCTTCCCGCCATCGGCGCGACGCTAATGTTCTTCTTCGGCAAGAAATTGCGGAAGCAGACGGTGAGCGCCGTGTGCGTCGGAGCGGTAGCCTTGGCTTTCGTGATGTCTTGCGGCGCCGTTTGGCAGTACACCCACACGTACACGAACGGGCAGGCTTTCGACAAACCGATGTACACCTGGCTGGGCAGCGACACTGGCCATCTCACTTACACCACTAAAGACGGCTATCCTGCCGAATTCAAGGCGCAGGTCGGTTTTCTGCTCGACCCGCTGTCCTGCATCTGGCTGTTGTTCGTTACCGGCGTCGGCACCCTCATTCACATCTACTCCACCGGATACATGGCGCATGAAGGCGGGTATTACCGATTCTTCGGGTACCTGAACCTCTTCATGTTCTCGATGCTGACGCTGATCATGGGCAATAACTACGCCCAGATGTTCGTTGGATGGGAAGGCGTCGGTCTCTGCTCTTACCTGCTCATCGGTTTCTATTTCCATCGCAAGTCCGCGAGCGACGCCGCCAACAAAGCTTTCATCGTGAACCGCATCGGTGACGCCGGTTTCATTCTCGGCATGCTCACCATCGCTTGGTACCTGGGATCGATTCGCTTCACCGATGTAACCGCGATGGCGCGCAGCGGTAAATTTGCAATCGGCGACCCGGTGCTCACGGCTGCGGCCTTGTTGCTGTTCGTCGGCGCCTGCGGTAAATCTGCCCAGCTTCCGCTCTACATCTGGCTTCCCGATGCGATGGAAGGTCCGACACCGGTTTCCGCCCTCATTCACGCGGCCACTATGGTCACCGCCGGCGTGTACATGGTCGCGCGATCCAACGCCATATTCGTGCTGGCTCCGACTGCGATGAAGACCGTCGCCATCGTCGGCGCGCTCACTGCCATCTTTGCCGCGTCAATTGGCCTGGTGCAAAACGACATCAAGCGCGTGCTCGCGTATTCCACCGTCTCCCAGCTGGGCTACATGTTTCTCGCGCTGGGCGTGGGCGCTTTCGGTGCCGGAGTCTTCCACGTCTTCACGCACGCGTTCTTCAAGGCGCTGTTGTTTCTTGGTGCCGGCTCGGTGATTCACGCCATGAGCGGCGAGCAGGATATGCGAAACATGGGAGATCTGCACCGGCGCACGCCCACGACTTTCATGACCATGTTGATCGCTACTCTAGCGATCTCTGGAGCGCCGGGCTTCGCGGGTTTCTTCTCCAAAGACGAAATTCTATGGCAAACATGGGTGTCGGAAGGTGGGGCTTACAGGATCCTGTGGTTCGTTGGCTATGGCACCGCGCTCATGACCGCGTTTTATATGTTCCGGCTTATGTACTTGACCTTTGGCGGACGACCGCGCATGAGCCATGACGTCGAACACCACATTCACGAGTCGCCTAAATCAATGACCGGGCCGCTCGTGGTTTTGGCATTCTTCTCAATTTTTGCGGGGTGGCTAAGCTGGCCACACAGCCTGGGCGGTAACGATCGTTTCATGAAGTTTTTGGAGCCGGTCTTTGCCAAGGAAGCTCACGTCCTGCAAGAGGAAGGGAAGAGCGCGCAGGTGGCGGCTGGAGAGAAGGAAGAGGAGCGCAGTACTGGAACCGAGCGTTTGCTAATGGGACTTTCGGTTGCGGCCGCCATTGTCGGCTTTGGGATGGCTCGACGAGCCTACCGTCACGCCGACAAAGGCTACATCGAGCCTTTAGCCGCCGCCGTTCCGCCGCTTTACACCACCCTTTACAACAAGTGGTACGTCGACGAACTCTACGATCACCTCTTCACCGGAAGGCGCAAGACAGGAAACGTCCGTCTCGGCGTGCTTGGACTCGGCGATGCCTCCGCTTGGTTCGACGTGCACGTCATCGACGGCGCGGTAAATGGTGCAGGCTGGTCGACGCGCGTCGCTTCCAGTATTTCGAAATGGTTCGATACCTGGATTATCGACGGCGTGGGCGTGAACGGTCCCGCCATCCTGGCGAGAATTCTGTCGTACCCGTTCCGCCTGTTCGAATGGGGACTGGTGCAGTGGTACGCGCTGGTCATGGTCGCTGGCCTTTTGGGATTCGTTTTTTACTATGCATGGAGATAGAGAATTTCGAGCCGCGAGCTCTGAGCTGCGAGCGATCGACCTCGCCGATGATTGCTCGCAACTCGTAGCTCGAAGCTCGCAGCTGTTCTAGAGAACTGTTCTTATGCAGAATCACATCCTCTCGATCATTCTGTTCACGCCGCTGCTGGGAGCGCTTGTTCTCCTCTTCGTTCCCAAGGAGAACAAGGCCGCGATCCGCTGGATTGCGAACATCTTCGCGCTGGGCGGCTTCCTGATTTCAATTCCGCTTGTCCCAATGTTCTGGGAGAAGCGCTTCGATGCGACCCAGGCCTTCAAGTTCATCGAAGGCGCGCCCGGCAACTGGATTCCCACTATCGGCGCAGGCTACTACATCGGTATCGACGGCATTTCCTTCCTGCTGATCATGCTGACCACGCTGCTCGGCTGGATCTCGATTCTGTCCTCCTGGACCGCCATCGAGAACCGCGTGAAGGAATACTACGTCTGGTTCCTGATTCTGCAGACCGGCATGCTCGGCGTCTTCATGGCGCTCGACTTCTTCCTGTTCTTCGTCTTCTGGGAAGCGATGCTGGTCCCGATGTACCTGCTGATCGGCATCTGGGGCGGCCCGCGCAAGCTCTACGCCGCCATCAAGTTCTTTCTCTACACGCTCGCCGGCTCCGTGCTGATGCTGCTCGGCGTGTTGTTCCTGTATTTCAACCACCACAACATCACCGGCATTTTCACGTTCAGCATTCCTGACCTGTACAAAACAGCCCCGCAGATCTTCTTCAACCCGGCCTACGGAACGACCTACGCAACGCTGCTGTTCTTCTGCTTCTTCTTCGCGTTCGCCATCAAGGTCCCGATGTTCCCGTTCCATACGTGGCTGCCGGATGCGCACGTCGAGGCGCCCACTGCCGGTTCCGTCATCCTGGCGGGCGTCCTGTTGAAGATGGGAACCTACGGCTTCATCCGCTTCTCGCTGCCGTTTTTCCCGGCAGTGGTCATGAGTCCAAAGATCCGCGGCTGGATGATCGCCCTTTCCATCATCGGCATCATCTATGGCGGCCTTGTGTCCCTCATGCAGAAGGACATGAAGAAGCTGGTTGCCTACTCATCGGTTAGCCACCTGGGATTCTGCACGCTGGGCATCTTTGCCCTGACGCCGCTCGGTCTTAGCGGATCGGTTCTTCAACAGATAAACCATGGCATCTCGACGGGCGCGCTGTTCTTGATTGTCGGCGTCCTCTACGAGCGCCGGCACACGCGCGAGATCTCCGAGTACGGCGGCATCTCGAACGTGATGCCCATTTATGCCACCATCACCATGATCATGTTTCTCTCTTCGATGGGGCTGCCGTTGCTGAACGGATTCGTCGGCGAATTCACCATCCTGCAGGGCACCTTCATGGCGAACTGGCGGTGGGCGGCCTGGGCGGTGCCCGGAGTGGTTCTGGCCGCTGCCTATCTCCTGTGGCTCTACCAACGCGTGTTCTTCGGGACCGTCACCAATCCGAAGAACGAGAAGCTGCCGGACCTGACTGCCCGCGAGATTGCAACCTTCGTACCTCTCATCATCATGGCGCTGTGGATCGGCCTCTATCCGAAGCCGTTCTTCCAGATCCTCGAGCAGCCCACAATGCAACTCTCCCGCTCGGTTCAAGAGGGCGCGAAGAATCCCAACGAAGTCGCTGGCACCCCCGAGGCCGCTCCTCTGAGTGCAAACCCTGCCGCGCAACTCAACGCGCCGAAAGGGAAGAACTAAGTGCCGAGCAGCATCGCACAATACTTCACCGGCCTCGATTACCTGTTGGCCCTGCCGATGCTTTTGCTGACGCTGTTCGCGATGGCCATCCTGCTGCTCGACTTGATGTTGCTGCCAGAATGGAAGTGGTTGAACCCGGTGACCGCGTTCTTGGGCGTGTGCTTTGCTGCCGCCGGCGTCTGGCGGATTCAAGCATGGTACAACGCGCAGGGCGGGCTGATGGGCCGTCTTGGCTTCATGAACACGCTGTTCGTAGATCGCTTCGCGATCTACTTCTTTTATCTGTTCCTTGCCGGAACGGCGGTCGCGATTCTCATGTCGGCCCGCTATCTCGAGATCGAGCACGAGAATCACGGCGAGTACTACGCGCTGATGCTGTTCTCAGTCGTGGGCATGATGTGCATGGCCGCGGGCTTTGACCTGGTCATGATCTTCATCGGCCTCGAACTGATGGCCATCTCCACCTACGTCCTGGTCGGGTTCCTGCGGCGGGACAAGCGTTCTAATGAAGCTGCTCTGAAGTACATGCTGCTGGGAGCCTTCTCCTCCGGCATCTTTGCATACGGTCTCTCGCTGTTTTACGGGGTCACCGGCTCCACGAACCTGCAAGTGATTTCGCAGCGTTTGGCGCAGCGCGTAGAAGCAAACGGCCATCGCCCCGATGCCATCTTGATCGTGGCCATGCTGACCACGGCCACCGGCCTTCTGTTCAAAGTTGCTGCCGTGCCGTTCCACCAGTGGGCGCCGGACGCTTATGAAGGTGCACCCACCAGCATCACGGGTTTCATGTCGGTGTCGGTTAAGGCCGCGGGCTGGGCGATGCTGCTCCGCATCTTCATGATGATGTTTCCGCTGCGAACCGCCTACGTCCCGTTCCTCGTGTTCGTTTCCATCGCCACCATGACGGGCGCCAACTTCGCCGCCCTGACGCAAAGCAACTTGAAGCGCCTGCTCGCCTACTCCTCGATCGCGCACGTCGGCTACATGTTGCTAGGCCTCATCGCCGGATCGAACGACAGCTTCAGTCCCGACGGCATCAAAGGCATCCTGATTTACCTGCTGGTCTACACGTTTATGAACCTAGGCGCCTTCGCCGTGATCACGTCCCTGCGCCATCGCAACGTGATCGGCGACGAGATCGATGACATTGCCGGACTCTACTCCCGCGCCCCAGTCGAAGCCGTCCTGATGCTGATCTTCCTGCTCTCTTTGGCAGGAATTCCGCCTCTGGCCGGATTCTGGGGCAAGTACTTTATCTTCCTCAGCCTCATCGAGACCGGGCACTACGCACTCGCCGCGCTTGCCGTGCTCTACTCCGTTTTCGGCCTGTACTACTACCTGCGCATCGCCAACGCGATGTTCATGCGCGAGCCGTTGGAAAAGGAATCCCTCCCGCTTAGCCCAGGCATGGGAGTGGCGCTGGCCATCACGGCTCTGGCAACGCTGATCATCGGAATCAACCCCAACCCGATGATCAAGGTCGTGAACGGCGTCCTGGGGCTGACCCAGGTCACGCCCATCGCGAATCTGCTTCGCTGAGCCCGGCTGCCACAGGCTGGCGCGGGATGTTAATCTTCCACTCGTGAATTCGCCCGATCCAGATCCGCCGAAGAATGCCTGGGCGTCCATCGCTCGCTACTCCGAGATCGGTTTCATCATTCCCGCTGCAGTGCTTTTAGGATTCTTCCTGGGCAAGTTGCTGGATTACTGGCTGCACACCACCTGGCTCTACCTGGCCGGCCTCATCTTCGGAGCGGTCGTGGGTTTTGTGCAGATGATTCGCATGGCAGCAACCTCGTTCAAGGACAAGTCGTGACCGCGCGCGCCACGCTCGATGATCCCCCCGAGCAGGCCCAACAGGAACAGTTCTTCGCCGGCGCCATCAGCAGAATCCTGAAATTCACCCTCCTCATCGCGGCGCTGCTGCTACTCCCTGTCTGCTGGCGCTTTGGCATCCCGACCACAGTGGGCTTCGCAGCCGGGGCCGCCGTCTCGTGGGTAAACTTCCAGTCCTTGCGCCGCGGTGTAGAGGGCCTTGCCGAGCGCGTCTCCGGACATCAATCCTTGCAACGCGGAGGCATCGTCGTTTTCCGCTTTGTCCTTCGCTATCTGTTGGTTGCAGCCTGCGCCTATGCTATATTCAAAGGTTCGCGCCAAGCCTTTGAGGGTTTCCTGTTTGGCGTTTGTCTGCCCGTGGCAGCGATGCTGGTCGAGGCAGCCTACGAAACCTACATGGTCTTCCGCCGCGGATACTAGAGCTCAACGAATTCCAGTTTCGATCGAGATTGCATGGAGCAACTTGCATTCACGCAGTTCCTGAATCGTGTTTTTGGCGGGGTCGTGTTGTCTGCGCTCAACGCCCTGGGTATCCATCCCAAGCACCCGGCTTCCCCCATTCCAAATGCTGCGGCTATGGAAATCCTGGTCTTCGTGTTGCTGACCATCTTTTTCCTTCTTGTGCGCATGCGCTTGTCGGTCGACGATCCCGGCTCTTTGCAGCATGTGATGGAAGGCATTGAAGGCTTCGTAGACGATCTTGGCAAAGAAATCATCGGCCATCACTACCACCGATACGTTCCTTACCTGGTAACGCTGGGCCTGTTTATCCTGAGTTGCAACCTGATCGGTCTGGTGCCGGGAATGGAATCCCCCACCGGCGTTCCCGTCGTTCCCCTTGGTTGTGCGCTGGTAACGTGGTTCTACTATCACATCCAGGGCTTGCGCGAAAACGGATTCGGTTACGTAAAGCACTTCATGGGGCCGGTCTGGTGGCTGGCGCCCCTGATGTTCCCGATCGAAATCTTCAGCCATCTGGCGCGCGTCTTGTCTCTTACCATCCGTCTCTTCGCAAACATGTTCGCGGGAGAAATGGTAACTCTGGTTTTCTTCTCGTTGATCCCGCTCGGAGTGCCGATTATTTTCCAGGGTCTTCATATCGGCGTGGCTTTCATACAAACGTATATTTTCGTGCTGCTGGCTTGCGTGTATCTATCGGAAGCCACCGCTCACGATCACTAAACATTGATTATTCCGGCTTCAAAGCGCTGCAAGCGTGAGGGCGTCTGCTTGAGGATGACGTCAACCACCCACTGGCGGCATTTCATAAGGAGAATCACCAATGCGTAAATTCACAATGTTTGTGCTGTGCCTGCTGGCGTTGTCGATGTTTGCCATGCCGGCTTTTGCTCAGGGAGGGGAGGCGCCGCGCGCCGCCACGAACTGGGTTGCGATCACTTCGGGTTTCGCGATGGCCTTGGCGGTGGCGCTCGCCGCGCTGGGCCAGTCTCGCGTCGCCTCTGCAGCCTGTGAAGGCCTGGCAAGAAATCCCGCCGCGCGTCCGGGAATTCAGCTGGCGCTGATTCTTGGACTTGCCTTCATCGAATCGCTGGTCCTGTTCACACTGGTAATCATCTTCGTGAAGGTGGTCGCCTAGAGACCCGCATGCCGTAAAGATCAAAGCCTCTGTCGTAAGACAGAGGCTTTTTCATTTCCTAATACCTAAGACCCAAGACCCAAAAACCTAACAGCCGGGGCCACTACCCCCTCCGCACTCCATCCCACTCTTTGCTCTTGCCCTCTGGCGCTCTCTCCATGGCTTCCACCAGGATCCGGCGCAGACGGTAACGGCTTTCCAGGTCTGTATTCACAATTTCAAATCCGACTTCATTCACCCGCGCCCGCCGTAGCAGAACCTGCGCGCGTACGTGGCGTACACCCATCGAGATATCCAGATTCGCTTCCGAGCCGATGCGCAGATTGTCTTCCTTCGTGCCCATGCCACCGCCCAGGCTCATCTCGCGGATCGAAATACTCGACTTGCCCCACGAGCTACTGATGGTCGCCGAGAGCGTCTTCGAGAGCACAATGCGCTCATAGCGACGCTGCCGCACCCACGGGCAGGCGGGCGCCGAATCCAAAGCCGCGATTGCTAACTCACCCTGCTCCAGCCCGCTGTCGGAAAGGATCTGGCTGCCATATCGCGGATCGATCTTGGCCAGCGCCTGAGCTGCCGCAATGCGAATCTCGCGATGATGCATCCACTTCCACATCTTCTTCGTTTCCAGCAGTTCGCGCAGCACCGTAGTCGCTTCGCCGTCCCGCAAGCGGCCCAGGGACTCAATCGCTTTCAATTGCAGGAATTGGGACCGTCCTTCGGTTTCTCCCGAGCGCGCCATGGCCGTCAGAGGGCCAACCGCGGTGCGGTCACCGCTCATGCCGATTTCATCCACCGCTTGCGGAACGACCAGCGGATCCAGAATTTCAAGCAGTTCCAGCAGCGTTCGCCCGCGATCGGGGGCCGCGCCATACGCAATCTGACGGACCACGACATCGTGATAGAAGCGGTTGAATTCCGGCAGACGAACCGGCAAAAGTTCCAGCAAAGTCAAAACATCGAGCCGGCTCAGCAGGCCGACCACGGAAGCGGCTTGCCGCGGCTGTCCCGTGCGCAGCATTTCGCGCATCTGGCCCAGTGCGTTCGGACCAAGCTCACGGACCAGTTCGATCATGCGATCGCATTCATCGCGCCGCATGCAGCGGAAGAATCGGTCCGCCAGGTGTTCGACCGCCGCCTGGCTGGTGCGCCGCAAAACTTCCAGCAGATCGTCAGGAACCTGCTCGATCCGCAAAGCCTCTTCGATAAACTCGGGCAGCCGGTTCTCTACGCCGATACGGGGACGCAGATCGTTCGCCAGCACCGGCCGTGCCTTGGCCACTAGCTCCATCGCCGCACACACCGCGCCCACTGCGCCGTACGCCTTGCGCGTGCTGGCTTCCTGGCTCAAGCGCACAAACGCTGCGCTTAGCATGCCTTGCAATTCGGTGTCCTGTTCCTTGCAGATCTGTTCTCCCACGCGCCGGATGGCGCAGGCCATCAGATCGCCGCCCGGTCCCGGATACAGGTCCGCCAACTGGGACAGCCCGGTCGCGAGCTTGCGTCGTGCCTCGATATCCTTCGCGTCCAGGCAATTAAAATAGTTTCGCAGAATCTCGTCCGCCCCAGCCTTGTCGCCGCGCTCCAGCAGAACTTCCACAAACTGCCGGACGTTGCGGGGCGGCACACAGGGCGCCTCATTCGAAGTCAGGACGCTCTTCTTCCCGGCTTCCGGAACTTCGGCCCAGAACATCCGGTCAAGAATGTCGGCATGCGACTCCACCAGGATTCCGGCCTTGCCCATCTTCTCTTCTTGCACGCGCAGAATCTGCCGCAGCGTGTCCATCTGCCGGCTCATGTGCTCCAGCATCTGGTGCACGGCGTTCACCTTCACTTCGCCCTTCTGGTATCGCTCCAGGGCAAAGCGAATCGCCATGTGCTCGGCTGCCTTCATCAGCAGCGGCGTATCGCTGTCGGTCTGTACGTTGCTGGCCAGGCTTTCAAGCAACTGCTGCAGGTTGACTCGGGTGTTCGGATCAGCCGCGCCCAGTTCTCTCTGCAAATCTTCCGGCGCCACGTTCGGGTTCGTCGAGACTTCGCTGAAGCGCGTCAGCAACCGAATCGCCTGGACGACTTCCTCTTCCTGCAAGGGAACGGTCTTTCCATCCCACGTCCCGCCGCCTGTTCCGGTTCCCGTGCCTGTTCCGGTTCCCGTGCCTGTGCCGCCGCCACCACCGCCGGACACGCGCACAGTCGGCACGCTTCCGATCGGAGCGCCGCCGGGTTCGCCTCCGCCTCCACCTTTTGCGCCTTCTGCAGCCGCAATCAACTGAAGCAGTTTCTGAGGATCATTCAACCATTGCTTGAACTCGGGGCCGAGCGTTTGTGCGGCGATCTGTGCCGCGATTGTGACGTCGCCCGTCGCCGGATCGGCCGCTACAAATTTCACTTCATTGATCTTGATCGATGAACTCTTATTGTCGCCAAGCGTGTCGCGGATTTGCTTGGCGACGTCCTGTCCCTTGGACCCGCCGACAGCAAATGCACGCACCAGGCGCGCGAAATCTTCGATGGTGACTTGGTTGGAAAAATTGATGCTGGCCAGTCCCGCCGTAGTCAACAACTGCGCAAAGCTGCGCTCGGCCTGCCCGGTTTCCAGCGGGATGCCATCGAGCAGGAGCTTCGTTCCTGAAACGCCCAGCAAAAATCCCTGCTCGCCCGCCTTGGGCAGAGCCTGTTGCAGTTCGTTCCACGCAACCTCGAACTGGGTCTCGGTCCTCTTATGCTCGAAGCCATAGAGGCGAACGTACTTCACCAATATGTTCAAGCTATGGACGAAGGCGCTGGCTGATGCGCTGCGGCCCGCTGGCGATGTTCCTGCGGTCGAGATAAGAGGCTCCCGTATTTCTCGATTTCTAGGTCAGGGTAATGCGAAAAGTAAGCCCGCGCACATTACCGAGGTAATTCATACCCCTCCGTGCGAAAATAGAAATTCACTCCTGGTCCTGGACAAACTACTTGCCCGTTCCGCCTTCTTTAAAAAAGACGCCAAAGCCCAAGCAAATTCAGGGCTTTGCTCAATGGATGCAGCGCGTTCCTGAGGAGTGCGAACGCGCCGGTTCGGAACTCGCTCCCGACCCTGTCCATGACCTTCGTGTCGCACTGCGCCGTTGCCGTTCCATGGCCGACGGCTTGATGGCCATCGACCCCGATCCCGCCTGGAAGCAGATGAAGAAAACCGGCCGGAATCTGTTCCGCAGTCTCGGCGAATTGCGCGACGTTCAAGTCATGATGGAGTGGGTTCAAAAACTCGGCCCGCCCGACGATCCCGAGACCCAGGCGCTTCTGACTCTCCTCCGCGGGCGCGAGCAACAGCACAAACTCACTGCGGCCGAAGCCATCCGCGCCTTCGATACTCGCCAGTGGCGCAAGTGGAGCCGTGGATTGCCGCGCCGCGCTGCTCGCATCAAACCCGGCAGCCTGGTCTTCAAACATCTTGCGCTCGAACGGTGGAACGCGGCTTACGATCTGCATCGCCGCGCTGTGCGCACCGGTTCCCAGACTGCGCTCCACCAGCTGCGTATCGGAATCAAGCGCTTCCGTTACATCGTCGAGAATTTTCTGCCACAACAACATGAAGCGTGGAGCGCTGATCTGAAGAATCTGCAAGACTTGCTCGGCGATGTTCACGACCTCGACGTGCTTTGGGATACAGCGATGGAAGTGAACGCGTTCGGCAGCGCGGAATCGCGCTCTCGCTGGCAGGCAATTGTGCATGACGCACGCGCCAAGCGAGTCGACGGATATCGGGAACGCATGGTCGGTCCCCAATCTCTGTGGCCGGTATGGCGCGCGGACCTGCCCCAGGGAAAGCAGATCGAGCTCGTGGCCATGACTCGCCTGCGGCTCTGGTCGTCCTACCTCGACCCCGACGTGGCTCACACGCGTCGTGTCGCGGAACTGGCTCGGCAGTTGTTCGACGGGCTAGGGCGCGCGAATTTAGCACCCGTCAGCCCGAACCAGGATCTTCGATCCGTTCTGCAAGCCGCCTCGCTCATGCACAACGCTGGTATGGCCAAGCGCGACCGTGGACACCACAAGACTTCCTATCGCCTTATTCGTCGCATGACGCCGCCACTCGGCTGGTCTTCGTCCCAGCTACAACTGGCGGCCGCCACAGCCCGTTTTCACCGCGGAGGATTGCCAACCCTGCGTCACAAAGTCTTGCGGGAGTTTGCCCTCGATCAGAAGAAGATCGCGCTGCACCTGGCCGGAATTCTTCGGCTTGCCCACGCGCTTGTCGGCGGGAGCGAGGGGGGTGTCCTGCGCGTATCGGTTGAGACTGACGGAAAAGGCGTAATGATCCTTGCTCAAGGCTACAACCCTTGGACGCCTGCGGCCGAAAAAATAGCCGGGGGCGCTTACCTTCTGGAACTTGTTCTCCGCAGGCCCATCCTGATCAAAGCGGCGCCACGGGCCAGGCCAAGGAAAACACCGGGTGCCACGCAGGCTCGCCGCACCTAGAAACCTTCTCAGATACTTCACTCGTCCGAGCCTTTGCAGTACAACCGAAACTGCTCCGTCATGACTCATGCTGCTCTAGTTCGCAAAGCGGTTGAGTGGCTGCGCAGCTATCGCTGTGGAGTAATTCTCTCCGAACAAGCCTGTGTCAGCGGGGAAATGCCCGACGCCATCGGGTGGAAGCGCACCTGCCACTCCGTGCTTGTCGAATGCAAGGTCTCGCGTGCGGACTTTCTCGCCGATCGGGCGAAACCCTTCCGCCAGAAACCCGACAGCGCCGTCGGTTGCGAACGTTTCTATCTGGCACCGAAGGGACTCGTCCGCCCCGAAGAACTCCCCACGTCCTGGGGACTGCTCGAAATGCATAACCGCAAAATCGAAATGATTCGCGCGTCGAAGAAAAACCTCCGCAGCGAAGAAGGCTTTCGCTGCGAGATGAACCTGCTGCTCGCCAGTCTGCGCCGCGTAGAAATCCGCATCGAGCCGCAGACCATCACGGAATTCCTGAAGTGGCAAAACCGGATGGCCGAATACAACGGCGGCCAAACACCCGAAGGTGTCACGGCCGCCGAAAAAGAAGAAAACCCTTTCCTGCACCACGCAGCCGAAGAAGACGTCGCTACCAAGACGATTCCGTCCTGAAACGTGTAACCATTCGTTCCTGAACGAAAACCTTTAAACCTGGTCATCCTGAACGCAGCCAGGCGTAGTCGAGCGAAATCGAAGGACCCATGTCCGCCCGCCATGATGCACAAACGGCTCAGAGTGCTTTTTTGCCACGAGGAGTACAAGGAACCAGCATGAATGGGCAGGGCACGGCCTCAGCCGTGTCATAAAACAGAAAAGAAACAGGGGCTTCAGCCCCTGAGAAGTGCTATCAAATTTCCCTCAACAGCTCTTCATCGAACTACAAGCGTTCGGCATCGGAAGAGATATCGCCGCGCCTGCGCAACGGTGTGCGCGCCATAGAAGCACAAAGGCCCCGTGGAGAACGAGACCTTCGTGGGTACGTTGTCAGGCTGCTGAGGCCGGTACACCGGGACTAACGGTATGTGTAAGTCCTGGCTGAGCTGCTCTGGCCATCGGACGCGGAATAGCTTCATCGAAGCTAATCGGCGCTGCATGCTCGACCATGTCGGCGAGCATAGCCTTCAGCCTCGCGCGCCCTACTCACCTGCAGGTCATCCCCGTAAGCGCGATATCGGGATTCTGTAAACCTGCGATCTACCAGTACCGCAGAAACAAAGAAACCGAGGAACAGAAGTGCCGCCGCAAACTGCGCCATGCCAACTTCCTTAGCGCATTGATGCAGGCTCGATCGCTGGCAGAGGATCACATCGAGATCTACGCGGGACCGTTCTACCTTAGAGTGTCGGTCCAGGCCTGCTCTGCATCTTGACTCCTAGAATGTGATCTTGAAGAAGGCTTGCCCTCGTCTGGGCGTATTACCCTGACAAACCACCCCGGGAGAAACGATTCCAAAGTTGTAGTTCGTATTGTTGGGGTCGAGTCCAGCGACGTCATAGGGACTGGCGTCCATATGATCGCCACCGCAGACTCTCATTCGGTTGAGAACATTATCGAATTCGACTCTCAACTCAGCTCGAACTCTCTCGCCCAGGAAGAATCGCTTGCTAAGCCCGAGCGTTTCGTTGCTGTCAAAGGGATTACGCAAGCCGGAATAAAATGAAACGGCATTGCCGATTCTCCACGCGCCCGGGAACTGAAACTTGTTCACGTTGAAGACTGGCAGACCCTTGTAGTAGTTGTCCCAGTTCACGTTGAAGGGGCCAGGCATGATATTCGCGCGGTCAGAGATCGTGAAGGTCGGGCGGGTTCCACCTACGCTGATTTGTACCGGCGTCCCACTCATGTATTGGAAGTTTCCGGAGAATGCCCAGCCGCCCAGCAGGTTCTTCATGAAGGTTCCGCCATGGTTTAGGAATGGTTTCCCCGGTCCCAACGGGAGCTCATAAACCTGGCTGATGCTCAGCACGTGCGTGCGATCGTCTCGGGCGACGGACCACTCGCGCTCGGGATTGAATTGACTCAGACCGCGAACGTTCGAACTCGCTACGGCGCTATCGGTATTCGAGAAGGATTTCGACAGAGTGTAGGCCACCAGCACGGTCAGGCCGCTCCCCGTGCGCTTTTGAAAGCTGACCTGGAGGGCGTCGTACTTGTCCGCGCCTGTCGTATCGAAGGGGTTCCTGATGTCGCGGAATTGCGGGTACGGAGTTAGCGTCCGGATGAGAGGCCTGTCTCCCCAGTCATTCAGGTAGTTGTTGTACGGTGTATAGAGTCCCTCGAATTGTCCGAACCCCAGGCTTTTTAGAACGGCCTGTCCATCGTCGCTCATCCAACTTTCTGCCAACACACAGTCTCGTTCCTGGAATAGACCGTCTGGACACAGAGCTGGAATTTTAGGATTTAGCTCGCTGCGCCTGATCAAGGCAGCCGGCAAGTGCAGATCATGAGTGTGCACGTAAGCCACAGACGTGAACATCTTCCACGGCAATTCACGCTGCACGCCCACGGAGAACAATTCGGTGTAACCCTGGTCGATGTGCCTGTGAATCTCACTGGGATTGAGGACAAATAGGTAGTCGGGCGAAGGTCTGGAAGGTACGGGCAGCGGGTTGGTGTCCCACTGGCCCAGTAGAGGAATCTGTGAATCACTCTCCAAAGTGAAATCGCCATTGAAGTTATTCCCAAAATTTACGGCAACCTGATTTGTTCCGTATTCGAATGCACCAGTATTCAGGAAGGTGAATGACATTCCCGCTTGCACGACAGTCTTGCTATTCAACTGATACGCGAATCCCAGACGAGGGCTGAAGTGCCGCCACTGCATATCGGGGTGGTTCCACCCCGAGCAGTCCTTACAGTCTTTCCCCAGGATGGACATCGCTCCTAGCCGCGGCTGGCCGGTGGCCGGGTCAATGGCGTGCAGATTTGGCTTCGTTGCATCGAAGAAAACAAGTTGGTTGGCCTTGTTGTCGTTCGAGAACGGAAACGCCAGATCCCAGCGGAGCCCCAGATTCAAGGTAAAGCGCGGAGTGATTTTTATGTTGTCCTGAAAATACGGGGCGATATAGAAATTGCGCAACCTCGTCATCGGTGTATTCGAACGCGCGGCGCTGTCGACGTTGCCGAGCAGGAAACTGGCAAACCCGTTGCCAGTGACGGAGCCTCCGGGATCGTTCACTGGGTCAGCGGTCGTTCTCGCGTCGAAGTAGAGATTGCCGGCACATTGTTGACACTCCTGGTCATCCTGGAAAGTACGACGAATCTCCATTCCAAAGTTGAGGGTGTGACGGCCGCGCGCGTACAGCCAGTTGTTCGCTATTCCCAGTCCGTGTTTGCGATTGATGGCGTAAAGCCATCCGAACGTGCCCCAGTTCACCGGCTGCCACGGACCTCCGGTAAAGTTGATTCCGGGGAGAAACCCCTCCCCGCCGGGTGAGGGCTCGACCCCGGCAAAACTACCGATAGGCTTCTGCTGATGGTAGTTGAAGATTTCACTGATCCAACTAACACCTCCGGTCAGCATCAGGCGAGGCGTAATCGCATGGGAGTAAGTCACGAGCAACCCACTGCCAAACCAGTGGTTGGTGGTTGAGTTGTTCAGAGGATTGTCGACAAAACCTCCCGCAATCTGTTCCTGATTGCGCCAGTACGCTCCATGAATGGCCTGCCTCGTGTTGATGTTGTGGTCGAGGGTGAAACCCCAAACTGTATGCGCCAGAACTGGGACAAACCCCGGCTGAAAGTTATTGATCTCATCAGAAGACGTCGGCTTGGGAATAAACCCAAGCAGCGATTTCGAAACTGCGCTGAGGCAACTTCTCGGGATGATGTTGGCCGGGAACTGCTCGCCGGGCGCTGCGCCAGGATCGCATCCAGCGGGCATGAGCGACGGGTCAGCCTGCCACGCGATGGGCACAAATATTGGAATCTGCGTGCTCTCGCCTGGCACGACCAATCCGCTGAAGTCGCCATTCGCGATGGCTTCGGATGGAACGGTTACCGCGGGTTGCGCGGAGGTCTGACGAAACTTTTCAAAGCTCGCGAACCAGAATGTCTTGTCGTGCCCACTGTGCACTTTGGGAATACGCAGCGGGCCTCCCACGGTGAACCCCCAATCGACTTCGTGATCCGTATTCGGCTTGCCGATGATTCCTCGATCATTTGGGTTCACATCGTTGACAGCGCCCGCGGCGTCGAAGAAGGCGTCGCGATAGACCGCAAAAGTGTTTCCGTGGATCTTACTGGTACCGGACTGAAACTGGTATTGGGCGACCCCTTGCCCAAGGCCATATTGCGCGGAGAAGGCGCTCTGCAGAACAGTGAACTCCTTGACCAGGTCGAATGGAGGATTGATGTAATACTGGCGGCCCTGAAATTCTGCGAATGCGATGGGCACTCCGTTGAAGACCACTTCATTCTGAAAGTCCACTCCGCCGTTGATGCGTCCGTCCGTCGAGACTCCCGGCGTTAGTCCACCGCTAATGCGTCCGACAGACGACACTCCCCGCGCCGATGCACCATCCGTCATAGTGACCGTTGTTACGCCCGGCGCCAAACACATGAAATGAACGTCAATTTGGCGGACTGTTCCTTCCACCAGCTGCGGCAGTTCTTCGAGAAGCTTGTGTTGGATGGTGGTGCCAAGTGACGCCTGTTCGGTTTCGAGAGAAATCTCGGGGGCGTTCACTTCTACGGTTTCGCGGGCATTGCCCACGGTCATCACGATGTTCGCGGTCGAGTTCGCCGCAGCCCGCACGAATACGTTCTTCTGGGCCGAGGACTTGAATCCCGGCTTCTCCACCATAACCGTATAAGTGCCTGGATTCAGATCAGTGAGGTGATAACTTCCAACCGAACCAGTCGTAGTGTTCCGGCGAACGCCAGTATCTGTATTGTTGATTGTGATTTCAGCGTTGGGAATCGGTAGTCCGGCCTGATCGGTCACCGTACCTTGAATTCCACTCAATGTCTGCGCACGTAAAGCTGGCGTGCAAGAGGCCAGCAGAATCGGTGTCAGTAAGAAGACAGCTAACCGGGGTAAGGCGGAACGCACGCTCCTGGTTTTGGGCACGAACGATGCGCAGGAGGGCGCCTTCGGGAACGGGCCGGGACGGCGCATGCGGCAACCTCCGCTCTAGCTTGTCGTGTGTGCCCGCCGAGGAGGGAATGTTAGGAGTACCTACCGGCGAGGTCGAGAGTACGAGTCGATGGCCTGGGGGACGCGATTCCCACCTATCGCGCGGTAGGAGTATACAACGATTCAGCCAGGTTCATGAGCGAACCTATATAAGACCTGCACAAAAATCACGACCCCGGCCGCTCCGAAAGACCGAGATCATGGCGCAGCTTTTGAAAGCGCGGGTCGGAACGCAACGGGTCAAACTCTTCGTAAGCCGGAAGCCAGAGAAGGATATGGCAGTCGTGCAGCTGGTAAGCCTTTTCCAGCGACTGCAGGGCTTCCTCACGCTTACCCAAGCGCATGTACCAGCGAGCCCTCTGCATAAGGCCACCCCCCATTTCCAACCTGCGCTGCCAGTAACCGCGGGCCCCGCCGGAGGCAAAAGCAGCGCTGAGTGAGGCATCCTTAGAACCAGCCTCGATGGCCTTCTGATACTCACCCTTCTGCTCCCAGCTGATGGCCAGCCGAAAATGGGCAGCGCCGAAGGTGGGATCAATCTCCGTCGCAGCAAGGATGATTCGCAGGGCCTCATCATAGTGGCGAGCACAGAAGTAGACGTGCCACGCCATCGCGTTGGTCATCACCGATACAGGGTCCAGGGCGCTAGCCAACTTAGCTTGCTGGATGGCTTCCTCAGATCTTCCATAGTGGGCAAGTGTCACAGCGTACAACATGCGGGACCACGCGTAGCCCGGACGCGCTGCCAGAGAACGGCGGAAGTATGCCTCGGACGCGGTTGGATTGAAGTCGTAACCAGCGGAAACAATGGCGAGCACCATTAAGGCCTGTGCCTGGTTGGGGTCGATCTCCAGAGCCCGGTTGGCCGCGTCTTTGGCCAGGTGAGAAACCGAGCAATCGCCCTGCGCCCCCATGGTGTGGTAGCGCGTCGGCCAATCCAGCCCAAGACTCCGCGCTGTTGGGGTCCAGCCGAATCGCCTCGCTGAACACTTCCTTCGCATGCTCGGCATCCATCCTGCTCAAAAAGTAGGAGCCTTTGAAATAGAGGAGGGCAACTTCCGGGTTCATCGGACGCGGCTGCGAAAGCCGTGCCTGCTCTTGTGGCGTGAGGGTATGCGAGATGCTGGCGGCAATCGCGCGAGCCACTTCGCCTTGTACGGTGAGGACATCGCTCAATTGCAGGTCGTAGGTGTGTGCCCACAGATGTTTATCCGACGCGGCCTGGATGAGTTGAACCGTGATGCGCACCCTGTCACCGGACCGCACCACCGAGCCCTCGACCAAAGCGTCAACGCCCAATTCGCGCGCGATCTGGGGAGCCGACTTGTGCGTGCCTGCATAAGCCATGGCCGAGGTGTGCGAGATCACTCGGAGCGAACCAATCTGAGCCAGGTTGGTGATGAGTTCGTCAGTTACGCCGTCAGGAAAGAATTGCTGATTGGGATCGGCGGAAAGGCTTGCGAGCGGGAGCACTACGATCGACTCGATTGGATGAGGGCGAAGCGAGTACCACGCAACCACTGTGGCAACAACAAGAACGACGCACGCACCAATCCAGACGAGCCTCCGCGAGAATGGACCTCGATGATCCTCCTCCTTCTTATTAGGTCTCGGCTCTGCTAGCGGCACGGCCGACAGATCCTGGGAGAGCTCGACAACAGGAACGACCGGTGCGATGAAGCGATACCCGCGGCGAGGCAAAGTTTCCACAAAATGAGGGTCCGTGGCGGAATCCTCGAGAACCTCGCGAATCTTGTTGATCGCAGTTCCCAGACTGCGATCGAAGTCGACAAACGTGTCTGCAGACCAAAGCTTCTGACAAATCTCTTCCCGCGTAACCAGCTGTCCCGGGCGTTCCAGAAGCATGACAAGCAATTGGAAGGGCTGCGACTGCAGGCGGAGTCTTACTCCCTCTTTTCGCAACTCACCGGAATGCAAGTCCGCCTCGAAGGGGCCAAACGAGAGCCGACGGGATGTGGAAACCGGGCTGGGCACTGACTCACCACCACCGGCGAGACTAACAGGGAGAACGAAACGGATCAAAATATATCTCGCGGCAAGCCCATCTAACTCCCCTCGTTTGAGCCAGCTAGTCCTGTTAAAGAAGAGTTAAAGAAGAATTGAAGCGCGCGCCATTGCCTGCCTGCTCGACACGTAGGAGTGTGTCCCGGCAGCAGTACACCTCGGTGAAATTCGAGTGAAAAATCATCAAGACATGCGACTCCAGGAGGATGCAATGAAAGCAATATTGAAGAAAGTGACAGCAGCTTTGGGCGTGGTGCTGGTCGGCACGATTCTCAGCGCGACCGCGAAGGCCGAATGCGGAAGTCTGCAACTTCCAAAAGGCAAAACATCCATTCAACCTCAATCGTGGGGGGGAGAAAGCGAGGTCGCACCATTCTCGCTGTTGCTGGCCTCTGATCGCGAATCATTCGAGCCGATTGTGGGGTTCTGGAAAGTAACGGGGGTCGCCAAGGGCAACCCTGACATACCGGATGGTGTGGTGCTAGACAATGCCTTCACCCAGTTTCACAGCGACGGCACGGAAATCACGAATTCCTCACGCCCTCCCCTCACCAGCAGCTTTTGCCTGGGAGTTTGGAAGAAGGTGGGGCCTTCGCACTACAGGCTTAATCACTTCGCAATCAGCTGGGATCAGAACAGCAATCCCGTCGGTCCGGCTCATCTCCGCGAGGATATCGTCGTGAGTCCCGACGGGAAGACCTTCACGGCGACATTTTCCGTCGATCAGTTCGATCAGTCGGGAAACGTATTGGCTCACGTCACCGGACAAGCCAATGGAAGACGCATCACCGTGACCACTCCGGCGACCGACGTGATGTGAGTGGTGAGCGGGGCGAAGACCGGTGGCGATTTGCTAGCGCCAAGGTCCTGACAACAAGATATGAGAGGTGAATACCGATGAACTGCTCACAGGAAAGCGATTCTGCAATCAATTACCAACAGTTGGAGAGGCTATTTTTCGACCCGAGCCGCCGCGCACTGTTAGTCACAGGGTTAGCGGTGACCTTGATACTCGCTGGCTGTGGATCAACATCCACGCCAGCGACCAAGCAGCTCCCGCCGCCTCCACCACCTCCGCCCACAAAAGTAGTGGTCTCGCCCCCAACGGCAACCTTACACCGGGGTGAGACTCTGGCATTCACCGCGACGGTGTCGGGGCAAACAGACCAAACCGTAACGTGGAGTGTGGCCGGTCTCGGAACCATCGACAGCGCCGGGTTGTATACGGCCCCATCCACCGTCGATGGAGCCTCGGTGATTGTCACCGCCACCAGCACCGTCAAACCCAGCGCGCACGCAACAGCCACCGTAACACTTCCGACGGTGCCGTTCTCGATCACTCCCGCCGCCATTGCTGTTGCTCCGAGTGCGACTCATACCTTCAGTGCAACCATATCCGGCCTGAGCAGTAATCAAGTGAACTGGGCGGTTCAGGGCACTGGCGGAGGCACGATCACCAATACCGGCCTGTACACAGCGCCCTCGGCCATAGGGACCGTTCATTTGATTGCGACGTCTAAAGCCAATGCGAACTACACTGCCGAAGCTGTCGTAGTCGTAACGAATAACCCCCACTCCTTCGTCCCGGCTGGCGACCTGCAGCATACTCGGGAATTTCACACGGCGACTCTTCTGGCAAATGGGAAAGTACTGGTGGCTGGCAGTGGCAATCAGGATGGGTACTGCCTGAACGGACTCTCTTCCGCAGAGCTGTATGACCCGGTTGCAAACTCATTTGCTCTTACTGGCGCGATGACAATCGGGCGCTATGCTCACACTGCCACGCTTCTAGCGAATGGAAAGGTGCTGATGACCGGTGGATTTTCTTCCGAGTCCGACTGCCCGGGTGCGGGTATTACACCGGCACTGACCACGGCGGAACTCTTCGATCCCTTCAACGGATCATTTGCGGCGACCGGCAGCATGGCAGAGGACCGCGGAGGACACACTGCGACTCTCCTGACAAGTGGGAAGGTGCTCATCGTTGGTGGTGGAAAGGTGGGTGGAGACGCGCCTCCCTTCTTGGGTGATGGTTCCGTCGCAGCCGAGGTCTACGATCCGACAACTGGGGCATTCACTTCGACTGGAAACATGGGTACCGGCCGAGTGGGACAGACTGCGACACTTCTAAACGATGGCAAGGTCCTGATTGCAGGAGGATGGACAGGGTCGCAACCGATCGCAACAGCGGAACTCTACGATCCAGGGACCGGAACTTTCAGTCTCACAGGAAGCTTGACGTCGGCACGTGCCGGGCACACAGCGACCGCACTTCAAGACGGAAGGGTGCTCATCACCGGAGGCTTCACCGCCTCTCACGCTGGCCCCGATCAAGTTGGGTCTGACACTGCCGAAATCTACAACCCAGCCACCGGTCTGTTTCAAGTTACGGGGTCCATGGCCGTGGCACGTTGGTTGCATACCGCGACGTTGCTACCCAACGGCACGGTACTCGTGGTCGGGGACGGCGTGGTCTCCGAGCTCTATGACCCCATCGCAAAGTCATTCTTGCCCTCTGCATCCACTGAAACAACGCGGTTGGGTCATTCAGCAACCCTCCTCCAGAACGGGAACGTCCTTGTGATTGGTGGATCCGGATCGTCCGGATCGCTTGGATTCTGGTCTCCGTTGGCTACGGCGGAGTTTTATCAATGACCGGGGCTGATTCGATCTCGACTGCGACACCAAATCGAAAAGGAGTTTCACATGAAGACCACCACAGCAAAGTTATTCGCGCCAGGTGAACATTGCCGCAAGCGACGTGTTGTGAGTGCGCAGCAAGCTACATCAAGTAACGACTCCAGCAGGATGGAAAAGAGGAGAACACCATGAGGCAAAGAGCACGGATTTTTTGGTTGATTCTACTGGTGGCCATCGGGGTGGCAGGTCAGTGCGCCCAAGCAGCGAACCTAACCGTAAATTGCGATAGGAAAGAAACGATTCACAAGGCCGTGAAGCTTTTAGCGGATAGCAATCCGCAAGGCCCGAATACGATCTCTGTTTCAGGCAGTTGCAGAGAGAACATATCGATTCAAAGTATGGACCGGCTGACGCTGATCACCAAGAAGGGCGCCTCGATCACGGATCGTTCCAACGGAAGTTCAGTGGTCGTGGCGATTTTGAACTCGCACAGCGTGACCGTTCAGGGATTCACCATCAATGGCGGGTTCGTGGGCGTCGGATGTTATACCGCGAGTGTTTGCTACCTGACTGGTACCACGGTTCAGGGTACTGCAGGGGTGGGTGTAGGGGTAGGTGGTGGGTCCCATGCGTTTTTTGAAAGCAATGTGATCCAGAACAGCGGGGGCGTCGGTGCAACCATCGAAGATGGATCGCGAATGTTCAGCAGCAACGACGTCTTCCAAGGCAACGCGGCTCAAGGAATTACCGTTGGCGGGGCAGCTTACTTCGTCGCTACCAATTCCAGCTTTCTCAACAACGGAGCTGGCATTTTGGTATCCGCGTCTACGCTGCTACTCCACGGCGGTACCATCAGTGGGAGCATCGGTAATGGCATGACATTGCTCGGCGGCTCGACCGCAGTGTTTCGGGATGGTGCAACAGTAATCGACAATGGCGCGGACGGAGTCCATCTGGAAGATGCCTCTTTCGCAGGTTTCCAAAGCGCAACCGTAACCGGCAACTTGAGTGGTCTTGACATAAACTGCGCCCCGCAATTTACGATCACTCACTTTGTCGCACGTACAGGCGGTATTACAAACTGCGTGGAGCCATAGCAAAGGGCCGCCTCTATGTCGCGGCGGCCTCATTTTGTTGACCTCTACCTCAACGCTGTGCTCGGCGCGTCACCGAGGGCTGGCCCTCAATTGTTTTCCTTCGGCCCTATCGGATTGCGACCAGCGTCGTAAAAAAAGGAATAGTCCCATCCAGTATTTCTTGGCATGGAACATTTGACCAATGCCAAGGACCGATACGAGTACTCCCAAGACGACAAGTACCCGTGCCACTAGCGTTGCAAGGACCACCGCTGGCTTTATAGCTTCCCCTAAGCAGACCGTCTTCGTCCGCTGTTCCTAAAAAAGTAACCGTTCCGTTGCTGGTCTTGATTTCAAGATTCACAGACTGTCCGATGATGAAGCTGGCGGAAGGGAACTTCCCCGACGTGATCGTCCCCGCTCCAAAGCAGCCGTCGAACGCGATGGCTCCGCTGAGACCGACACTTCGGGACAGCTTGAGCAGGGACCCAATGTTCGGGCGGAGATCGACGAGCTGACCGGGGAGCTGATCGCCAGCATGGAGCAGCGGCCCGACTGCGCCGACATTCTCCCCCACGACGCGGAGGTGATCGAGTGGCGGCAGGCGCATGCGGCGCTCGTCGCCCGCCGCGAGGCGCTCGTCCAGCGGCGCGCTTCGGTCACCGCCAGCATGCCCCCGCTGCTGGAGGCCGCGAAATACGAGGGCAACAACGGGATCGTGGCGCGGCTTGAGGGCGCAAATCAACTTGGTGCGCAGGCTGAAGGGCGAGCCCACCGGCGCGAACTGGCAGGGCGGGGTGTATCGGGTGCTGTGATGGCGGACGCCCTTTTGCTGCTCGCGGTTTCGTGGTCCTTCAATTCGCGGTCTTGATGAAGGTGACGAGATTATGAGTTTCCAGCGTCGGCTCGGGCTGCCCCGGCGACCTCTCTACGCCCCTCTGGAGGTTCGGCGCTGGTAAAAGTGGGCGGAGTCCTTTCAGTGTCCTCCGCCCACGAAAACTTGCCTCAGCAGAGTTGCGCAAGGAGAAGAACTACCTCTACCGCACCGACCCCGAGAGCGCGGCCTGCGTGTGGGCGGCCAGTGCCGACACAACTCGTCCTCGCAGATCTTCCGCAACAAGTATTCACTATCCGCTGCGTTGGGATGATCCCCACGGCGGAGACATCACTGATGCCGATGAGAGCAGGCGATCTTGTCCCGGCTTGAGATCGCTCTAGAGACCAAGGGCGACTACCAAGTCACTCCCGATGCCGGATAAACAGAGTCAATTGTCGTAACCAGGCGATTACGGTGCGCCGTGAAAAGGCACTGGTCCACAGCGGGAGACAAACCCGCCCGGGAACTGGATCGCTCCACCCGGTAGCAATCGGAGCGGCGGTGGAGGCAACAAAGCCGCCGGAGCCTCCGGTGTAGAGGGTCGCATAAGGCGACTCGGCGAGTCTGCAGGTTGTAACGCGAGTGAACGCTGAGCAGGCCTCAAAACTGATAATGCAGGAGCCGACCCAACTGTAATCTGGGGAAGGACGACGACGATGGAGCAGTACTGAGCGAATCGGCTCCATCGGACCTGCCGGGGTAGTGGCGACGGCATGCAGACATAGTGGATCAGGTGCAACACGGGAAGCCCCAGCGGTGATCGCAGTTTCGATCAACCGGCAACTCGCGAGAGCCAGGCCGGGCCGAATGGGGTGGCGGAGAGGTCCGTAGTACCGAGGAAGCTGGGTAATTCCGGTGGAGGGAAGGGGCCTCAGTTAAAGACGGATGCAAGAAGCGACGAAGGACATGGGGATTGACGATGAGTCTAGCCACCCCGAGTTGTGTTCAGAAGTTGCAGGCGGCATCACACGTAACATCGTGTGTCTTTTCCGAGAGCCGGATGCGGTAACTCCGCCTGTCCGGTTCGATAAGCGGGGGTGTGGAAACGAGGCATGGGAAGCTATTGAGGCACCGGCAAACGAAAGGGCCGGTCTCGGCTAGGCTTCACCTAAACTGTCGCGCCACCCCTCGACTTCACCTCATTGACCCGTCAGGAGGAGTTTTGAGTGAGCTGGCGATTTTACGACAGTTAGTGCGTAACAGTGGCTGGTGCTTTCTTTTTCAAAAAGCGATCGGCGTAACGATGCAACAACTTCCAAGCACCGTTTTTCTTTCTAGTTGCTTGGGGTTGGGTGCGCGGCGTTCGCTGTAGTGTTCGGGTTGACGGGTGCTCCGGAGCGGGAAAGCGAAGGAAAAGATGGCGTCACTTCCAGTGGCATCTTATAGCGCGCCGAGGTGATGGCCAGCGGCATGGTCTTGATCAATTCCACATGGTCATTCCAGGCGTTGAGCTTGACGCGGCCGCCCAAAGGCAGGGCTGCAATCTGGTCCAGTTTGTTGGGATCGAGGGCCGGAGCAGAGTTCATCAACGCCACCATACGGTTCATGACGCCCTTACGGTCGGCGAAGCCAGTGCCCAAGTGTGGAGTCAGGAGCGCGGACAGCGCCGGGCCTCGCGCCGCCAACTCGCGCAGGAACAGTCCTGGCGTACTCAGCTTCTGGGCGTACGGTGAATTCTTCAGCAGTTCGATACCCTTCTCGTCGGCTGCAGTTTCCTCCTCGGGAACGTGTCGGAAGCCCAGGTTCTGGTAGGTGGTTTCATCCGAGAACAACATGCGATCGGAGAAAGCATACTTGCTGCCCAAGTTGTGACCCAGGACGATGTGGGCCAGTTCGCGCGAAAGCACCATGGCCAGGCTGGCTTCGTCCGGGAGTACCTCTATGAGGCCGCGGCTTACCACGATGGTGTTGCCCGCGCTGAACGTTTCGAGTGGCAAAGTCAGCATCACACGGGCGTGTACCGGGCCCGGCAGTTCGATGTTGTTAGTGATCAGCAAATTGTTGACAACGGTATCCAGCACCTTGTCCACTTCGCCTTGGGGAGCAAGCAGGCCAGTATTCTGTAGCCGTTCGATTACGTTGTCTCCTGCCTGTTGCTGCCATCGCCACTGCGCTTGCAGCGGAGAAGCATCCTGCGTCGCCGGACTTTCGTCCTTCACAGTGGAGTCCACAGTCAGCTGCGTCAATTCGCTGCTCTGGGCATCCTCCCTCAGGTCATAACCCCAGAGGCGCGTCTGAGCCTTGAAGGTAATGTTGTCCTTCAAGTGGTTGCTGAAGTCTCCCTCCTCGCTGTAGACGTAGGCCGGTACCCAGTAGCCCTTGACCAGGTTCAAGCGCCAGCTATCCATGTGGAAGAAGTAAGCGTTGCGGGGGCGCGGCTCATAAAAGCCATTTAGGCGCACAATGTTGTAATTCTGGTCTTCTACCCAAATTCGTCCGCGGAAGCGGCCTTTACCGGTGCCCTGTTTGGGGGATAAGTCGAAGACGATACAGCGGACATCACCCAGGAACTCGCGGTGCACGTACTTGAAATCGTAAGTTTGGCGATTGAAGTCGTCGCGGTCAGCGTAGATCATCCATGAGAAACCCATCGGTTTGTATTCGAACCGAAACAATCTGGTGAAGCCGCCCAACAGGTGACTCTCAAAGCTGGTGTCTTTTGAAAGATAGTCGCGACGGTCTACGCGCTCGCCCAGATCCATGCGGCCGAGGAAGTAATGGTCTTCGACCGGTGCCGGACCAACTTTGGGGTCGAACCTAAGATTTTGCAGATACGTCTCAACCAACGGAGTGCGGGTCTTCAGCATTTCCATCAGAGCGTGCTCTCGCTCGATCGCGCGGTCCACCACTTGGTCCATGTTGGCAGACGACACCGCGAGGGGCGCGATACTGGCGAATGGTACTACCCGCTGCGGCGAAGTATTCGGCGATGGGGGCTCGGGTTGCCCCCGTGAGAAAGCTGGGCTAGGCGTGGTCGATTCTGGCGTCTGCTCCGTCACTGGAGCTGTAGACGAGTTCGCCGACATCTGGGCGCTCGCGCTCAACGTGAGCAGCAATAAAACGATAATTACCCAGTGCCATATACGCATAGAGCAACCGAGACTTCGGCCCTTGCCTTCGTCGAACACTTCGAAAAGCAGAGGTTAGTGGCGGTCGTGCTCGTGGCGACGCGCCTCCTTATTTGGAGGGTTCCGCCCTCGATGGGTCCTACGTTTGCTGAACACCGGAGGAAAAAATAAGTTTCGCCAAACCCGAAAATCGCACAACAATAAGAGGCTCAGGGGTTTGCCGTGGCAGATCCCAACGGAGGGATCCTTGTTCGAGATTAGATCGACTATTTCCTCGGTTCAAAATGGCTGGGGTTTTGTGACCAGCACGCTTGGAGGATCGGGGTTTGGTTCAATCCCTCTTATAGCTCCCCGCTTCAGGTGCCGAGGTGAGCTTTCGTAAACACTACAACTCGCGACGGCCTTCCATGGCCTTCAACATCGTAATCTCGTCCGTATACTCAATATCGCTTCCGACCGGGATCCCCATCGCGATCCGTGTCACCTTCAGCCCCTGCCGCTTCAACTGCTGCGACAGATAGGTCGCGGTAGCCTCACCCTCCACCGTCGGATTGGTCGCAATGATCACTTCATCCACATCGCCGGCCTCGACCCGCCGCATGAGGTTGTTCGTCCGCAACTGCTCCGGCCCCACGCCATGCAAGGGAGACAGCGACCCGTGCAGCACGTGATACGCCCCGTTGAAGTGCTTGGTCTTCTCGATGGCCGCGATGTTGGTTGGCTCCTCGACTACGCAGACCAGGCGCTGGTTGCGCGTGGGGCTGCTGCAATACACGCACGGATCCACGTCGGTGATGTTGTTGCACACCGAGCACAGACGCAGGTTCGCCTTCACGTCGCGGACTGCGGTTGCCAGGCCCTCGGCATCTTCGTCGCTCGAGCGCAAAATGTGAAAGGCCAGCCGCTGCGCGCTCTTGCTTCCGATCCCGGGCAACTTCTTCAATTCATCAATGAGCCGCGTCATCGGCTCGGCAAATTTTGACATAAGTTTTCAGATTTGGTCGTTGAAAGTCGCGGTCAAAAGCGACAAACGCTGTCCCATTTCGGGGCGCGTTTGAAAATATTTCTGCGTTTGGTGGCACTTTCCACAGACAGTGCTCCACGTGGAACGTTTCGCGAAATTACTTTTTACATTCCCGGAATTCCCATCCCGCCCAGCATTCCGCCCACGGTCGACTGCATCGCCTGGTCCACCTGCCGACCGGCTTCGTTCACGGCGGCCGTGATGAGGTCTTGCAGCATTTCGATGTCGCCCGCCTGCACGGCTTCGGGATTGATTTTCAGGCTGAGCAGTTGCTTGCGCCCGTCCATCTTGACGTGCACCGTGCCTCCGCCCGCGGTAGCCTCGACCACGGTCTCCTGCATTTTCTTCTGCAGGTTTTCGTACTGCTGCTTGGCTTGCGACATCAGTGATTGGAGATTGAATCCGCCCATGGCACGCTCGCTACTTTTTGTCGCGCTGGTCGATGATGGTTCGAATCTCAGCGCCAAATTTTTCCTGCAGCCGCTTTACGATCGGATCTTGCTCCGCTCGCGCGCGGCCTCCACCGTTACTTGCTGTGCTGGTGCGCGGAGCAACCGCTTGCGCCGTTCCGCCGGGAAGCACTTTCAGTTTCGCCGGCTTGCCTAGCATGCCGCTGGCGGTGGCGATGGCGAGGCGCTTTGCGTCTGCGCCCAGCGACATGTCGATCACGGTCGCTGAGGCCGCGACCTTTACCACGACCTCGCTGCCTTCGATGGACCACTCGCCCGTTTCGAGCATCGAGACGAGCATGCGGTGCCCTGCCTCGCCGAGCGCATTGAGAACTGCATTGCGCACCGAATCTACATTCGCCGCGCCAGGCTTCGGAGGTTCGCTCTGCGCCGGAGGAGCGATAGCCTCGGGTTCAATCGCAGGTTCCGCTGCACGATCGGGCGCTGCGCTTCCCATGATGACTGCCGGAGGCGCGGGTGTGTTGGAAACGATGCGCGGACCGATAGCAGGCACGGACTCTGCCGCCATCTCCGGCTTGGAAACTTTCCGTGCCGAGTCGGCCGCGAAGGGCGAGACGAAGTTGCCGCGTGCTTGCGCCGGAGGCGCTGCCCCGCGATTCTCGGCGACGATCGACGGCCTTCCCGCCGGGCGCGCTGGCGGCGCCGCGCCAGTGACTCCCGCTTCGCTGAGCAGTTGCTCGATCGGCAGCAGGCGCTGCGCGTGCGCCATCTTCAAGAGTCCAAGTTCGAGATGGAAACGCTGCTCCTGCCGGTAGCCCAGCTCGTTGAACGTCCGCAGCATGATTTGCAGGTGCCGCGCCAGGTCTTCTTCGCTGAAGAGCTCAGCGATGCGCGCCACCCGGGCGCGCTCGTCCCCGGAAATTTGGAGCAGGGAAGAGTCCTTGCCAGCAACCTTGGCGACCATCGCGTTGCGCAGGAAGCGGACCAGTTGTCGTGCGAAGTGCGCAGGGTTCTGGCCTTCGCTGATCAGGTGGTCGGCCAGTCGAAGCACTTCTTCGCTCGCGCTGCGCGAGACGGCTTGCATCACTTCTTCGAGAACACCCGAGGGTGCGGCTCCTACTAGCTGACGCACCGACTCCGACGTGACGCGCCCGGTGCTCGAGGCGATTGCCTGGTCGAGGATGGACAACGCGTCGCGCATCGAACCATCGCCTGCTTCGGCGAGCAGGGCGAGCGCATCGTCATCGGCTTCAAGCTTTTCCTGGCCGATGAGGCTGCGCAGCTGGCCCATGATTTCTTCGAATCGCACGGCTCGAAAGCTGAAATGCTGGCAGCGGGAGCGGATGGTCTGCGGAATATCTTCCGGCGCCGTGGTCGCCAGCATGAACACGACGTGGCCGGGCGGTTCTTCCAGCGTTTTGAGGAGCGCGTTGAAGGCTGCATCCGTAATTTGGTGCGCCTCGTCGAGGATGTAGATCTTGAAGCGGTCGCGCGCCGGGCGGTAGCGGGCGGCTTCCCGCAGTTCGCGGATCTCGTCGATGCCGCGGTTGGTGGCGGCGTCGATTTCGATGACATCGACGGCATTTCCGGCGCGGATTTCGGTGCAGGACTCGCAGACGCCGCAGGGTTCGGACACGGGATGATCGGTGGAGCGGCAGTTCAGGGCCATGGCTAGAATGCGGGCGATGGTGGTCTTGCCGATGCCGCGGTGGCCGCTGAAAATGTAGCCGTGGGCGGTCCGGCCCTGCTCGATGGCGTTCTTCAGGGTGCGGGTAACGTGTTCCTGTCCGATGACCTCGGAGAACTTTTGCGGTCGGTATTTGCGCGCCAGAACCTGATAGCTCATGAAAGAGAAGTCATGATTATACGTGATGCGCGCCCAGCCCCGCCGCTCAGCGGGCGAGACTTCCTGCGCCTGAAAACGCCAGTGAATTCGCGCCCTTCAGCTCTTGCGCGAGCGCACCGGAAGGCGTAGGCTTTTCGCGGACATTTTTCTGAAACGCGCAAGGAGCGCTCTCCATGCAACTCAAACTTACAACTCGTACGATTCAAGACATCGTGGTTCTGAACTGTGACGGCCGCGTCGTGCTGGGCGAAGAGTCCGCGCAGCTGCGCGATACGGTGAAGGAACTGCTCATCCGGACCAAGCAACTGGTGCTGAACCTGGGCGGCGTATCGTACATCGATTCGGGCGGGCTCGGGACGCTAGTTTCCATCTACACCACGGCGCACAACTCGGGCGGGTCGGTTAAGCTGTCGAACCTGACACCGCGCGTCGGCGATCTATTGCAGGTAACCAAGTTGCTGACCATCTTCGAGGTCTATGACACCGAAGAGGAAGCGATCCAGTCGTTTCGAAAGGCCGCATAGAGGCTTCCCTAAACCCCAGGGGCTGAAGCCCCATCGTCTGTTGGGCTCGAGTGGCACGGCTGAAGCCGTGCCCTTCCCAAAGCCGATTCACGAGCATCTAGCATGAACCGCTCTAGCATCAACCGCTGTAGTTAGATATCCCGATGCTGGGCTGCGCCTAGCCTCCTTGAATGATTTTAAAGATTCTTTTCCTAGCCGGACTGGTGTGCGCGGCCACCGGATACGTGTCGCCTCCTGTTGCCCTGGCCATAGGGCTCGCTTTTGGTCTTACCTTCACTCACCCCTACGCGAAACAGTCGGCTGCGATGTCGAGACTCTTGCTGCAAGCCTCGGTGGTCGGCCTGGGCTTCGGGATGAATCTGCACGATGTGATCCGCGCGGGCCGCAGCGGGTTCGTCTACACGCTGTTCAGCATCGCCTTCGCGATGGCCGCGGGCATCCTGCTGGGCAAAATGCTTGGGGTCGCGAAGGAGCCGGCGTACCTGATTTCCACAGGCACGGCGATCTGCGGGGGGAGCGCCATCGCGGCGGTCGGTCCGATCACGGGCGCGACCGACGAAGAGATGGCGGTATCGCTAGGAACGGTGTTTGTGCTCAATTCCGTGGCCCTGCTGACGTTCCCGGCGATCGGGTCGGCTCTGAGGCTGACCCAAACGCAATTCGGCCTGTGGGCCGCGCTGGCGATCCACGATACGAGTTCCGTGGTCGGCGCGGCGGCCAAGTACGGCGCCACCGCCTTGCAGGTCGGGACGACCGTAAAACTGGCGCGTGCCCTATGGATCGTGCCGCTCGCGCTGGGCACGGCGCTGGTGAAGCACGCGAAGGCCAAGGTGCAGTGGCCCTGGTTCATCGCGTTCTTCTGCCTGGCGGCAGTGTGCAATACGTATCTGCCGGCGGGTAACGGAGCTTATGTCGTGCTATCGAAGTTGGCGAGGCTGGGTCTGACGACGACGCTCTATCTGATCGGGACGGGCTTGTCGCTGGCAACGCTAAAGCAGGTGGGTCATCGTCCTCTGATTCAGGGGGTGCTGTTGTGGCTGCTGATCTCGGTGGTGTCGCTAGGATTGATTTATCTGGGGTGGATTGCGATTTGAGCAAAATTACGGCAAAACAAACGGCGTACGCTGGTGAAAACGCCGATTACAACAGGTATGATTTTTCCCATGGAGAGTGTGCAGTCCTCACCGCCGCTGCGATTACCAACGTATGGCAGTCCGGCGTTGCTGACTTTGATTGCCGCCGGATGCCTCACACTCTCTTCCGTGCATGAGACATGGTTTGTCCGCATTCTCCGTATTGCGACAGGACTCGGCCTGCCATGGATTTTGCCTCGGTTGCTGCCCGGCGGACTCCGTCGCCGCAGCTATTGGCTACGACTTGCCGTCTCCTACTTATGCGTCCTCGTAGCAGGCCTCATTGTCATTTTGATTTGGCCGTTTGTGTCGATGGTTCTGATCGACTCGGGCTTGATGTGAACTCGGATCCGGGTGTAGTTGGTGTAATCGCCTGCTAACGCCATTTTCGGTATTGGTTGGCGGGGTTTTCTTACGTAGATCTCTCTCCTGCAGAGCATCCATCAAACGCTCGTCTTCCGCGATCAACTCTGGGCTTCTTTGTCTTCAAACTTTGAATTTCAAGTAGCCTCTGCATCAACTCGGCGAAGTCTTCCATGAGGAGTAGTCAATGTGAGTTGCGCCGCGGAATGAACTCGCAAGAACGCTAGTCGGGACGTTGAGCTTTACAAGTGGGTGAGATTCTATTGCGAGCCGTCGCATCGGCCAATGCTCAACTAGTGGAATCGGCTGATTTCGTCCACTGTCGAGAGTAGGCCGTTTTTGGATTTCCCGTTGCTGCTATAACTTTTGCTAGTTCCCGGAACACTAACCACCCTCTAGGATCACATCTCCTTTCTACAAGTTGCGTGAAGCCTCGTCCAAGAACCTTCTTGGGCAGGGATTTTCGATCCACCAGAACTGTGTCTACTAAACGATTGAGGAGAAATGTCATGAATCTGAGCACTGAAGAACGCGAACAAGTAGTGACCGAATTGAAGCATTTCGCTAGCGAGCTAAACCTTACCGACGATCAAAAGGAAAAGCTTCGCTTCGCTCTTACGGAAGCAAGAGAAAAGATCGCAGAGTACATGCAACAGAATCCCACCACGACCAAAGCCGACATCGTCAGCAAGGTTGTTGCGAATCGCGACGCGATTCGTCAGCGGGTCGTCAGCTTCCTTAGTCCCGAGCAGCTGAAGAAGTGGGACGAAGAAAAAGCCAAAGCCAAGGACTTCCTGGGCCAGAAGATCGCAGCCTAAGGATTCACTTCGTACTGAACTTACACCTGGGTGGCCGACGATCGAACACAGCCCGGCCACCAATCTTTTGTTTGCGAGTTTGGTCGTCCGGCTATGGTTTGAACCTGCCTACTATCTGTGGCCGCCATCCTTGCACTCCTTCGCCCCGAGGTGCGGTAGCAAGCTGCGAGATGAGGATCGAAACCCTTAACTCCGATCCATGCCCAGGACCGTCTGCAACAACACATTCGCTCCGTTGGCGCAATCTGGCCAGCGGCTGAGTTCTTTCGGCGAATGGCTGATGCCTTCCACGCTGGGAATGAAGATCATGCCCATGGGCCCAAGCTGGGCGATCACTTGCGCGTCGTGGCCGGCGCCGCTGGGTAGACGCATGGTTTTCAGCCCTAACCCCTTGGCAGCGGCCTCGATCTGCGACTGGATGGCGGGCGTGGCCACCGCCGGCGGGTCGTGCTCGACTTTCTTCATCGAGATGTCGGTGTTGGTTTCTTGCGCGATTTGCTGGGCGCGTTTCTGAATTTCGTCTCCCAGGCGGGCGATCTTTTCGGGCGAGAGGTCTCGTAGTTCGATGGAGTGCTTCACTACGCCGGGCACGACGTTGCGGGCGTTGGGCGAGACTTCCAAGTGTCCCACCGTTCCAACCTGTCGTCCGGGGTCGCGGGTGACGATTTCCTGTACGGCTTCGATCAGCTTGGCGGCGGCCAGCAGGGCATTGCGGCGTTCGGGCATGGGCGTGGTCCCGGCATGATTGGCGAAGCCGCGAATCTCGACCTCGTACTCGTCAATGCAGACGATGCCTTCAACCACTCCGATTGGGGTGCCGGCTTTATCGAGCGTGCCACCCTGCTCGATGTGCAACTCCAGATAGCAATGGATGGAGCCGGGGGCCATGCGCGCCTCGCCCAGCTTTGTGGGATCGCCACCAATCTTGCGCAAGGCATCGGCCAAAGGGATGCCGTTGTACAACTTCGCCAAGTCCGCTGGCAGCAGGTCGCCGACGGCAGCACGGCTACCCATGGTCAGGGATTCCTCGTTTGACCAGATGGCGATCTGAAGCGGATGGCGCGTGGTGATGCCATGTTCCTTCAGGGTGCGCACGACTTCGATGGCGGACATGGAGCCCAGGTCGCCGTCGAAGTTGCCGCCGCTGGGGACTGAATCGATATGCGAGCCGAAAAGAATCGGCTTGAGCGAGCGATCGCTGCCCTCGCGCCAGCCCAAGATGTTTCCGGCGACATCAATTCGCGGATCGAGGCCGGCCGCTCGCATCAACTCCATGGCGTACTTTCGGCCCGCGATATCCGCATCCGAATAAGCCACACGGCTGACGCCGTCGGCGAAGGTGCCACCCGCGGGGCGTCCGTAGACGCTCAGGCCTTCCAGGCTTTGCTGCAGACGGGCAGCGTCGACGCGCAACCCGGAAGCATCGCTCTGGGCGAATCCCAGATCAGTTAGAGCAGAAGTGACAGAGGCGGCGGCCAGTCCGGCGAGCAGTTCGCGGCGAGTGAGCAGCACGTCGGGGATTGTAAACCACGAGTCGTATCCTACCGCTCGTTCGCGGCAGCGAGTCTAGACGATGGAGAGTCTTTTCGTGCTGGAGCGTTGCATCGCGATTGCACCAAAAACCCGTGGAGCCGAAGCGACCCAAGGGGTTGTTGGTGTAAACCCTGATTTCAACAATCATCCAAAGTAACGCTGGTCCTCGCGTCCCAACATAGCTGTCTGCCCGATGAAAAATTGTGACATAAGGTCACTCTTCTGGCGCCTTGATTGTGAGAGGCGCTGCCAATGTAAAGCTAAGGGCAGATTCCGCAGGAAGTTCGATCTGCTTGTTTCCGGTGAGCGTGCCCCCGACGAATCCAATACCCGCCCCCACCCCGGCACCAATTGCTGCACCTGCCCCTCCTCCTGCCAGCCCTCCGATCAGCGCACCACCCGCAGCGCCTCCCGCAGTCGTAGCGGCGGTCCTCTTCCCTTTGCCTTTGGCAGTGCTATCCAATGGGCTCGTTTTGATCGTGTAGGTGTGTCCTTTTACCGAGATGCTCGTGAGCGTAACGCTCAATTCGCCCTGACCTTTGATCTTACCTTTGGGCTTGGCCTTAATGACTTTGCCACTTAGAGTCGCACCTGCAGGTATTGCTCTCGTTTCGCCGACGCTGACCGGTTGCGCTAAGGTAGCAAGAAAAGTATCGCCTGTTTGGCTGAGCTTAGATCCCAGGGCCTGCCCCGTTTTGATAGTGAGGACAGTTCCTGCAGGCACAACAATGGGCTGTGGTTTTGGCTTCTCAACAGGCGGGGGAGGGGGAGCCTCAGGCTGGGCGGGTGCTAGAGCCATTGCATCGGACGCAACTGCAGTCTGATCATCAATACCAGACGCGCCGGGCTCCTCTTTAGCGATCTGCTCAACTTTTTGTTGTGCTGCCGAACTCTTGACTCTTCCGGTCAATGTGACCTTACCATCCTTGGCAATGACGCTGACATTCGAATCCTTCGTGTCAGGATCGGTTGCGACCTTGGTCTGGATGTTCTTGGCGATAGCGTCATCATTGGGATGCTTGCTACACGCCATCGACAACCCAAGCGACGCAGTGAAGAGCAGAATTGAAATAGACCGCCGGTGTTTGCGCATGATGCCCTCCGCGGAAACGACTCGTCACAATCCATCCCTTGCTAATCCCAGTCGTACCCTCGATCTGAAGTCGGAATCTTACGTCGCTGAGGTGGGCCGGTCAATGACACCGACATTTGCTGGATTTTTGATAAATCGCGATTGCACTCAAATTCCTCGCCGCCACTATTCTGGTCTGTAGCTGAAAACGGTTCCGATGATGCAAGCATCAGGATTCGTCCTAGCTTGATCAACGATTTCCAAAATAGCGTCGTCGTAGTTTCTTGAATCGTCGAAACGACGCACAGCCTCGATACCTAGTACTTCCCAACCGTAGGATTTGAGCACCTCCCACACCTTTTGCTGTGCAGTCTTCGCGAATCAGCCCAAGTGAACGATATTCGTAAAGCCCTTTGTATCGCCGGAAGCCAAATCGCCCGGTTTGACTGGAATTTCAGCGGTGATGACCCAGAGCTGTTGTGTTCCCATGTCGTGGTCGCATCATTCTACATTCGCAATTGGCGTAACATCCCCATCACACTTGTAACCAAACGGTTACGAGTGTAAGTGCCTGTTTTCAACAGTGAACCACCAAGGATGCTCTCTAATCTGTTTCATCCAAGCGGCTGCACTGCAAAAGGCCTCCTTGCCGTCGCTGTACTGTCAGATGCTGTATTTCCTCCATACTTCCACTGCGCAATCTTTTCGTAATGAACGATCATGTAAGCGTTCAGCAAGGCAGAGACCTTGTCAGCCATCAGGTAGAGCACAAACAGGGAACAGAACTGAATTACTGCCGAGAACACGAGCAAAACGGTTATTTCAGAGATATCCACGTGGGCATTTCCTTTGTTTGAATTAGGGCCGGAACCGGAGGGGGGATGTCCAGAACACATCAGCATGCATCTTCAAAGCAGGCTGTGTCGTTGTGCGAGCGCAATGATGCGACTTTTTTTGTAGGCGCTTTCTCGTGCCACGTTCATTAGCGCGGTAGTTGGCGAAAAAGTGCGCCGTGAAAGGCGCTGGACTTCAGCGGGTGCAACTCCCGCCCGGGAACTGGTTCGCTCCACCCGGTAGCAATCGAAACGGCAGTGGAGGCAACGAAGCTGTCGAAGCTTTCGATGGAAAGGGTCGCTAGGCGACTCCGCGAGCACACAGGCCATAACGAGAGTGAACGCTGAGCAGGCCCCGAAAAAACAATTGCAGGAGCCGACCTGACTTTTTCACAGGGAAGGCCGCTGACGATGGAGAGGGACGAGCGAACAAGCTCCATCGGACCTACCGGGGTAATGGCGATGGCATGTACGCATAGGAGACCAGACGCAACACGGGAAGCCCCAGCGGTGATCATAATAAGGATCAACTGGCAGCTCGTGAGAGACAGGCCGGGCCGTGTGGGGTGGCGGAGAGGCTCGTAGTACCGAGGAAGCCGGGCAACGCCGGTGGAGGGAAGGGGCCTCAGTTAAAGACGGACGCAAGAAGCGACGAAGGACACGGGGCATTGACGATGAGTCTAGCCACCCCAGGTTGTGTTCAGGAGTCGCAGACGGCGTCACACGGAACATCGTGAGTCTTTTCCGAGAGCCGGATGCGGGAAATCTGCCTGTCCGGTTCGACGAGCGGGAACAGGAAACAGAACCAAGCCAAACCGGACTGCGGTGGCGCGGCGAAAGCCAAGCCCCATATCCACCGGGAGACTACAGTTACTGCGCCTGTTCTCGACTCTACTCCCCATTACACTCATCTGCCCTCAAAAAGGCGAACAGATGGCGCAAGCTTGTTTAAACGCCTGATTATGTCAATCAGGAACTGGCTGACTCTGGCCCGGGGCGCGCTGTGCACTCGCCTTTCCCAGTAGTAAAGAATTCCTAAAACCAAGAGTAAAGCGACAACCCATCCGAGGTGCTCCCACAGGTAACCACGGAAGTAGGAAATCCCGAGGTAGGCCGATTCTTTCCAAGAAAGCTGTCGCCAACAACTGAGAGTGGTTAACACCTCGATTGCGGCCGCTAAGGCGCTGCGAGTAGCCCCAGCGCAATCGCATGCACTCGGCGATGGACTGCACGCCAGCAGAGCAGCCAAAGCGCGACACCAGCGACAAAGAACATGGCCCAAGATTGCAGACGCCACAGCTCGAAGGTCCGAAAATGAAGTGGTTCGCCCAGCCAATCTGTCGGAGTGCCGCGCCAAGAAAGGAACGATGAAACAATCTCGGCGGATAACAGAGCCGTGCAGCAGAGGATGAACCATCGTCGCGTCATTACCCTTTACGCCTCACATTGACGTTAGACCCCCGTAAAGGCACTTCCTAAGCCTCTTTCGTCAGTTGGTGAAATATCGCCATTACGCTCAAAACCCTTCAATGAGCGAAATGGCATGTCCTCAGCAGGTATGATATTTGGCCACACGCCCAACCGAGCTTTGGCGTGAAAGGAACGATATGTTTGGCGGCCTCGGGGTGGTTTTCCTTGCCCTGCTTATCCTCCCAATCTTGGGCGGCATTGTAGCGGGATTGTTCTTCCTGTCCGTTCCCCGCCTCAGATTTCTTGCGGCATACTCTGCTCTTCTCCCGCTATTCGGAATGTCAGGGCTGATCGGCGGCTTTATCGGGGGAATGCGGCTAGCGCGGCCTTACTTCTACCGATACGACTATGGGCTCTCGACAATCGTGTGGCCTGCTTGGACACTCACCATTGCGGTAATGCTCGTCAGTGTAGCGGTGGGCATCGCTTCAGGATTACTTGCCGGACTTGGGACCAACCGAGTGGCTCGACGGCTTGTTCCACGACGAGTTCCACAATCCACACGTTCCTAACTGTTGAAAGATCCCCATAGCACTCATTGACCCCGCCTCGGGCGAACAAACAGCGCAAAGTGGTGAGAACGCCTGTTTTCGCCAATTGAGAATAGACCTAAAATACCGAAGCACGCTCAGGGACCCTCTTATGCGAAGTTCTCCGGTCGCCATTTTGGTTCTGTCAATCCTTGGGTGGGCTGATTCGTCTCTGGATGCGAAGCGGGATGCAGCACTTAAAGCGGTCGATGCTTGCATCCGACGCAATGAAGTGTCTAGCCGCGAATGCAAGAAGCTGAATGCGAACGTTCAAACTCTGATTGATGTCTACAAACAAGGCGACAAGACCGTTTTACCTACACTCTTCAAATTTACATACCTGACGGATTTTTACGGGGAAACTCTACTCGCCGACCCACAAGGGTTCCTCAACGCGATGAGCCAGCTTCCTGAAAAGAGTCAAAAGGAGGTTGCCATTGGAATTGCAGGAGGCTTGTACGGAGTCCGTGCAAAGGAGCGATTCGATGCGATCAGGGAACTTCTAAGAAACATTCCAGCGTCTGCACCGACCAAGAAAACCTCAGAGCTGTGCTTAGGAATCGTTGAAAGACAAAACGCATCATTTTTCGTCTCATATTTCCCGCCGCAAACATTTACGAGTCGGGCCGCCGACTTCCAGCTTCGTTGGTATTCAGCGGATATGCATGCTCTTGGAGAGCGACCACTATGGCCGCCCTCCGAGCACGAAACGACGTACCGACTGACATACCTACCCGCCTTTAGCGATCCCACCGTGATCACACTGAGCGCATCTCCCGGTGGTGAATGGCGAATCGCAATCAAAGCAATCGGAGAAGACCGCGAAACTACTACATTTGAAGGCACAGCGGCTATGTCTCCGGAGCAAGTGACCCGATTCCTCGGCTTGTTAGATCGAGCACATTTTTGGACAACGCCGACAGAACTGCCAACGGTCGGTGCTGACGGAGCCGAGTGGATAATGGAGGGCGCCCAAGACGGCAAGTACAGGGCTGTTGTTCGCTGGTGTCCCGGCATCGAACGACAGTCGGATGAGCAAACTGCGTTTGCCGAGGCTGGCCGATTGATGTTTGAGCTTGCGGGTCATAGGCACGGTCGTGGTTGCTGATACCTCCTTCGCGACAACAAACTCCGTTTTTCGAGAACTGGCGAAAAATCGCCTTACACCAATTGAGGGTCAGACCGGGGATTTTGGTGTAATCGCCTTCTATGAGAAGGTCATAAAAGTCAAGGCCGACGTGGCGGCCTTCCTTAATTAATTGCTGTCCATCTGCATAACCCTCCGGTGGTGACGTGGGGGGCTGTCAAGGGCGCCCGCGATCGGGGCGTTCAGTCTCGACCCTTGACAGCGCCCCATGTCACTCACAATCGAGCTGGGAACGAAGCGCAACGCAGTTCAGTTGAGCTTCGTTCCTTAGCGGATTGGCAGGTTTCGTTCGTAATTCCGTTCGTTCCCAGAAGTACATTGATCGGCGCTTCGTACCCTTGCGTTTCTCAAAGTCTTGCTTACGACCACCACTCTTACCCGGCTTCTATCCGCACTCTCAAGGAGCCACATGGGGCCCGGTGCACGTTGGGGTTCGATCTCAAACCAGGCCCCATCACAACCGTGACGGGGCCGGGCTGGTTGGGTGCTGCCATCTGTTTAGCGATCTCCAGGGATCTGGCCATTACCCGCAGTCACCCGAACAAGGCGAGTGGATGTCGTTGCTGCAAACCTTTCCGATAACGAATCGGCCTCCGCGTCATCCAAGGATCTTCTGTTCACTGGATTCCTGTCTTTTCGCGATTGCGTCGGTTACCTATTGTGGAACATGGTTGGGTCCGGCTTATGCCGCCGTTGCTTGTGCGCTCCCGGTTCCTGCCCCCGTGTGATGTAGCGGTTCATAGACATCCCCGGTCACCCACAGGTGATGCAACAAGACGGCCAGCTTTCGTGCCACCGCCACCACGGCTCGCTTCTTGGCATTCTTTCCTCCGCGCTCGCACAAGCGCAGTCCGTACCGCCGTAAGTCGCTGTCCGGTCCGAAGGCGCCCAACACGTATTGCGAACTCCCCACCAGCAACCGTCGTAACATCCGGTCTCCGGCCTTGCTGATTCCTAACTGGGGTTGACTATCCCCCGAGTCTTCCTGCTTCGGCACCAGCCCCAGATAGGGCCCGACCTCGCGACTGCTGCTGAATCGTTGCGGATTCTCCAGGGTCAATACGTAGGCCAGAGAGGTGATCGGGCCCACCCCCTTCACTTGTCGCAACAGTGTCGTGTGCCCATACTTCTTCTGGCCCAGCTCTTCAATCTTCTGGTCATATCTCGCAATGCAAGCATTCACCGTCTCTACCAACTGCACCAACGGCTGCAGCGCTTCCCCTACCTCGACCGGAATCGCATCCTTTACCCTTTCTGCGAAACTCGGACTCGAACAGCGCGGCAGTCGTGTGCCCATACTTTTCACCAGCCCTCGCGTGGTGTTGATCAACTCCGTCCGCACCGATACCAACGCGTCCCGGGCGCGCAGCACCACCAGATCCTGGCGCACTTCCCGACTGCGGTGCCGTATCGGATACAACGACTGCGGATCCACCCGTCCCAATCGCGCCAACTTGTTGGCATCGATGCGATCGCTCTTCCGCTTGCGACGCTTCGACCCTTCCATCAACCGCGGGTTGGCCACCAGCACCTCGTGCCCCCACTCGGTGATCACGTCCTGCACCCAAGCCGAGTGCGTTCCTACTTCGATCACTACCCGCGCCACGGTCAATGCCTGGAAGAACTCCCTTACATCTTCCTGCGTTGTCCGCAACTGTCCTTCGGTTAGCGTTTCTCCCTCCAAACCAAGAATGCAGTACTGACTCCAGCGGTCTCCCAGATCCACTCCCACCGTCAGACGATCTCGATTGGGGCCAACTGTGTTTCCCCTGCGATTTTCCTTTGCCCTCGTCGACACCACTGGCACATCCAGTTTTCCCGTCAATTTTCCCAGGACTTCCGCCAGTACTTCTTTCGCATCTCGCTGCACTGGACCTCGTGACTTCGCTTGCTTCAATGTCGGTTCACTCCTCTTGCGAAGAATTGTTATGCTTCTTCAAGGTCGATCTCCTTATGCTCTGATTGCACCTTTGAGTGCGTTGATCACCGCTAGCTTAACGCCATCCGTGATCGGGGATCGACCTTCTCATCCCATCTGTTTGCGATACTCAAGAATTTGCACCTTGTGTAGACCGATTTCTCGGGATAGCGCAGTTCCGTCTCTGCGTCGCCCCTCCGCGTCCTTGGGCAAGGCAGATAAGAGAAAGGCCGAGATGAGAATGGGGGCTACCTTGACATTTCCAATCCCCGGGTATCCAATGGCGCGCCAGACCAGACACACAACAGTTGTTTCTTGGGCATCTCAAAACAATCGAAGGGAGACATCCAATGAAGAAAAGCTTGATATGGTGTTCACTCGGCTCGATTTTGTTAGCGAGTGCCGCGTGGTCGCAATCCGGAGGAGCTGAGCAAGCTGTAGCAGCGCTGGAGCAAAAATGGCTTCAGTCGCAACAGACAAATAATCCGGCGTTACTCGAGCCACTGCTTGCCGACAAGTTCGTAAATACCGGGACCGATGGCAAATCTACCGGCAAAGCCGAGACCGTAGCCAGGGCGAAAGCGACGAAATATGCCAGTGCAGAGAATGAAGACGTAAAGGTAACCGTTTTTGGTGATACGGCCATTGCGACCGGAGTCTATAAAGGCAAGGGTACCGATCCGGCGGGTAAGCCTTTTGATGAAACTGAGCGCTGGACCGACACGTGGGTGAAGACGCCAGGTGGGCAGTGGCAATGTGTGGCAAGTCAAGGAACGACAATAAAAATGTGAGCACGCTTATGGTGCTAAGAATGGAATTGGCCGTCTCTTTTGAGGCGGCCATTTCTATTGTCAGTGTTTCGGCAGCGCCGGAAGGATAGAGCGGTTTCCTGAACAAAACGGTCCAAAACTCAGAAACTGAATTTTCGTCCCATGTTGGAGGAACATCCAAATTACATTCCAAAAACTCGTTGGGGGCTGGCCGAGGTCAATGAGTGTAATGGCCTGTTCTCAACAGTTGAGCCTCCTTCGCCCTCGTTTACACTTCCTTTCATGCCAAACCCAGACATCAACGAACTGTTCTCCCAGACGCTAATCGGTGACTACGACGATGATGCGCCGTGGGAGGCAGTGCATGCTCTGCGGCGAATAGGTTCTCGGGAAATCTTTGTTCTCGCCTCAAAATGGTGCAGTTCCCCAGACCCCCGTAGCCGCGCTCGTGGCGTTGACGTGCTGGCGCAACTCGGAAAGACCGCAGACCATCCAACCAACAGCTTTCCTCAAGAAGCCTACGCGATCATCGCCAGTCTCCTTAAGGACGAGAAGGATATTCGAGCACTCAATTCCGAAATCTCGGCTCTCGGACATTTGGACAATCCCGCTGCCGTCCCGTTGGTCGCCAGATACCGTTCGCACCCGAACGCCGACATACGATTTTCCGTCGCGTTTGCGTTGGGTACCTTCCCAAACGACCCTCAAAGCGTGGAGAACCTGCTTTTGCTCATGGACGATGCGGACCAAGAAGTACGTGACTGGGCCACCTTTGGGCTTGGGACTTTGGGAGACTGTGATTCGCCTGAGATTCGTGAGGCTCTGTTTCGCCGATTGTCTGACAGTCACGACGACGTGCGCCAAGAGGCGATGGCGGGGTTAGCAAAGAGAAGTGATCAGCGAGTACTCCCGCCTCTCATCCGGACATTGGAAAGCCCCCCGGTATCAGACTGCGTCATCGAGGCTGCCTATCAGATGTTGGGTATGGACTCAGATCGAGAAGACTGGGGCACAGAAGAGTACGCAGCAGCCCTGCGTGCGCGTTTCAACTGCTGATACTCGGGATGGTTGGCGTAACATCCCCATTACGCTCATTGACCCACTGGTTCGCCGAGGTTAGGCTCTGGAAGCATTTCGCAACTGGCTCTCGAAAATCCGACATCCACTTGGTTTTCGTCTGGTGACTACGTAGGGCGGAAAGAGGCGCATGAATAGCGCGGTGCATACGTTTGCTAATCTGTTTTTTCTCGCTTTCGGCATTTTCCTTATAGCAGCCGCATTCTTGGCTCCTCGGGGAAGGGGAGAACTTGGTGCGAGACTCAAGCGAGTCGCCCTTTTCATCGCTGGATTGCTCGCGGTGGTCAGTACGATTCTGCGGCTCACTTCAAAGTAGCCCACTACCCGAGCAGGGAATAGCGAATGATTGTTGTAACATCCCCATTACGCTCATTGACCCGCGAAAAGGCGAAGAGACGGCGCAAGCTTGCGCTATGGCCTGTTGGCGACAGTTACGCGAAGCCCTTCCTGCCCAGCGCACTGACTTGCTGATCGCACAGGTACGATTTCACCGCTGGATCATTTAAAGCGACGAAGTCGGCGACCGCGAAGAACTCCTCCAAAAGCGAACTTGCGAGCGCGTCTTTCCGGCTCATCGGATTGCCCAGAATCGGCTTGTCGAAATAGAAAGACTCCTCTGGTTCCCTTACCATCATTTCGTAACTGTCCGTTGTAGGTCGAGCCTCGATGAAAATCCACTTGCGTCCTTCCACGCTCTGTTCGTCCACGTTGTCAACTCCCCATCGGCCAATGCTGAGTGTTAGACGCACGGAGGGTTGATCGTGCCCAGTCATCAGCCCCGCGTAATAGACAGCATGGGCAGCCTTGTCCTTGGAAAGGAAGCCCCAAACAGTCATGGATTTCTTGCCGCAATCAGGGCAGTCAAACGTTTTGATCTGCTCGTTTAACTCGATGGAGTACATGCGTAAGGGATTCTACGACAACGCTTGGCAGATGGGTGCTGACTTGTCAGTCGTCGAAAAATCGCCATTACACTCATCTGCCCTCGAAAAGGCGAACAGACGGCGCAAGCTTGTGTAAAGGCCTGTTTTTCGTCAACTACGATCTAGCCAAGCCAAGAACGGTCCAAGCACATACGCGACAAAGAAGCCGAGTGCATATATCACCGCTGAAATCCACAGGAGTACCTTACTGGCCCGGCTCGCATCCTCACATGCCGTCGGGTTGTCAGGAGAACATTGCTGTGCTCTCAATCGTGGAGCGATGTAGTACATATTCACGAAGCTTAGCGTGATGAGAACTCCTGATATGAAGAATGTCACTCGCTTGTAATGCGAGAGTGTGACCAGCCATGGCAAAAATGAGAGCATCGACGCTACCGATGCTCCCAAGCCAAAGAGCACAAGGAGAGATGGCAATGCGCAGCACAAGAGCGTGCTCACCGATGTAAACAGTGAGAAGTAGCTTAGCAATGCCGACCGTTTGCTGGGTTGTACAGCAACTGTGTTCATTTCCCTTCCGTAATTGACCGATAGTGGATTGTGTCGGGCACCTTCCCCTTGTTCGCTTCGGGAATCATGCCCTCCACCGAGATGGATTTCCCCGTAAAGGAGGCCGCGTCGACGACACTGCTCGACTCAGGAACAAGGTTCAATACGTCGTTCGAACCGGACACTTGTACAGCTGTTTTGCCATTCGTGGTGACGACCGTTCCCGCGACGATCGCCGTTGAATCCTTCATCGTGAAGCCGTTCTTGGCTATCGCTGCGTTCAATTGCTTCAGGGTCGTCATGTTTCCCGGCTTCATCTTCACCGTAGCCAGACCCTTCTCAAGACTGACGTCGACTGTGTCCACTCCGGGTACAGCTCTCAATGACACGCGCACGGCGTGTGCACAGACTTCTCAATCCATCCCGAAAATCGTGATGTTGATGCTCTTGATTTCTGCGACAGAGGAAGTTGCCATCAAGAAGAAAAGGAACAGTGATGCTGCGAGTTTTCTCATTTGATTTCCTTAGTGTGAATGCCCATGCTGAAAGAGCAGGTAGCTGAAGTTCACCGCGAACCGAACTCGCTCCTTCTGAAAAGCCGAGCCAACGTTCTGATAAATCGGGAACTGCGCACCGAAGCTCACGGTGTAGTTGTGAAAGATTCCGAGTGCCGTAGGTCCGAGGAACACTTGGTGGGCTTGCGTGTTCGCGACCGGAACGTTCGCCTGAAAGAACCTGTTGGAACGCTCTCCGACGAGCTCGCCGAACAGACGCCAGTCCCATTTGTCTGGTGGCCTGCGCCATTTCGGGGGACGGTAGCCATAGACCAGGCTGTAGTCGAGCACGTCGGGCCGCCGGTCTCCGTTGTGCTCGTAGAATTTCGTGAACGTACTGCCGAGCCACAGGTAATGGCTGCGTGACGCCAGTCCGGTGACCGCTCCGAACATCGTGCCGGGCGCTTTCGTCGTATCCACGACTCCGTTGAAACCCGACTGAGGACCGGGAACTACCAGACCCGCGAAGGCCGTGCTCTCAATGCGAGTACCAACCTTTGTGGCGCTGTGCTTGAATCGCCACGCGAGGGTGGATTCGAAGTCTGCGCCAGGCTGGATTCGTGTAGGTGGGAGCGGAGTATCTCCGACAACTGCTGGCAAGGTGAATGAGAGAGTTAGGTGCGGCGTGAAGCCATAGGCCACGAGACCCCGGACTGATGCTTGCGTACCAAGACTCGTGTTCCGTCCGAATATCCCTTCGTCAAAGCTCCACTCGCCTTGGGAGTTTGTTGGTGTCGCAAGCCCAAACACCGGCCCATGGGCTGCCGCAATGGCAAGGGCAGGCAGTCCGACAACTGCAAACAGGACTACAGCAAATTTCATGAATTTCCTCCGCGATGTGCTGACACACCTACATTGCCGTGCGAGAGAGAACGGTCGCGGAGTTCTAGATTCGAAGAATTGAGCTTGGACCGGGTGGTGCGGGCGGCGGTAGCCCCAAATGCGCGAGAGTCTGATCAACCTGCGAGATAGATGTCACTTCGAAAGGAGTGACAAGACCAACTAATCCGGCTGGAGGTGGGAAATGAATCTTCGACTGCAGAGACGCTACTGGCGAAGGTGAACTCGATACAGTCTTGCAGCAAGGATGCTGCTTGGCACCCATTCTGCAGTCGCCAGCCATCTTCTTGCAGCAGGCCATCTCGGACTGCGTCATCCGTGGATTGGGCAGGCAGGCAAATGCGGTCGGAGCGGCCCACGCAAGGACCACCATAAACGCGAGCATCTGCCGCAATTTGCTCATTGCAAAATGCTATCCCGTTCCTGCCGATGTGTGCAAGCAACTTCAGGTCATCGTCATTTGAGCGGACAGTTGG
>CAVOSN010000007.1:0-675080 GCA_963698805.1 uncultured Acidobacteriota bacterium
AACCGCCGCATTCGGCCACTCTGCCACCTCTCCGGCGTGTGCGGAGCTATAGTTTACCACGGTCGCTCTGGACTGGTGCGCTGCTTCATCGGATAGATTCGACTCGAATTCAGCTCGGAAGTGATTGCACTTCATTTGTCGCTGGCGACGCTTGAATGAGAAGGATCAAGTGCACGGTACTTGCTCGTCTTGGGTGTTGTGTGTCTGTGTGCGCGTCCCGCTGATGTCGTAACCGTCAATCTCACAGACCAAGTAAGGTAATCAGCTCGGTCGGGTTCTAGAGTCCTATCGCAACGTCCGGCTGTTTGGATTGGCAACTCTCCTTGAGGGTCCTGGTGGTGCGGTGAGAATGCGTTGGATGGTGCACAGCTGATTGACTCAACAACTAAATGGACTCCAGCGGGAGTGAAGTCCGCATTTAACGATTTCATACTCATTAACCGCGCGATATGCTGTACATGCGCGCTGATTCTGGCGATTCGATACTGCTCGCTGCCGCAGGGCTTGGCGCTTTGTCGATACTCAATCACAATGAAGAAGATCAAGATTTTGCTTTCCCTCACCACGAACGACAACGATTACCAGATCGAGCAGGCGGCGTCTGCCGAAGAGACGGCTCGCAAGCTTGGGGTGGATTTGCAGATCGTTTACGCCGACAACGATGCAATTAACCAAAGTCAGCAATTGCTGAAGATCATTCAATCCGGAGCAGAGGGACGACCGGATGCCATTGTGTTCGAACCGGCGGGGTCCACCGGGCTTCCACAGGTGGCCAAAGCAGCCGTCAGTGCGGGAATTGGATGGGTGATCTTGAATCGTGAAGTCGACTACGTCGCGCAGTTACGCGCTGGCCACAAAGTGCCGGTGTTTTGCATCACGTCAGATCACAAAGAAATTGGTCGCATTCAGGGGCATCAAATCGCGGCCCTCGTGCCGCGTGGGGGCTCCATCCTTTATATACAAGGACCTTCCGGAAGCGACGCGGCACAACAGCGCACGGACGGTATGCAGCAAAGAAAGCCGGAAAACGTTCAGGTTCGCATGGTTCGCGCGCAGTGGACGGAGGGGAGTTCTTACCAGGCTGTAAGTGCATGGCTTCGGCTCTCGACTTCGCGTAATCTGCAAATGGACGCCATTATCGCGCAGGATGACTCGATGGCGATGGGCGCGAGGAAAGCTTTCCAGGAGATCGCGGATATGGAGCAGCGCGATCGATGGCTGGCTTTGCCGTTCACCGGATGCGACGGGATGCCGAAGACCGGACAGGCCTGGGTTCGGAACGGGATGCTGGCGGCGACCGTTATCGTGCCTGCGAATGCGGGCACAGCTGTGGACATGCTCGCTCACGCGTTGCAGACCGGAGTGAAGCCGCCGGAACGAACTTTTATGGACGTCCGCTCGTTCCCTAGTATTGAGGATCTTTCGCGACGCAGCCGCTAATCTTGTTTGTTTGATCTGCCGCCTCACCAATCAGGCGATGTTTTGAGCGCTTTTTCTTTTGGTTCGCTTCCGCGCAGGGCCCGCAACTTCCACTCGATTGCGACCGCCCTTTTTTGCCGCATACAGGGCCTGATCGGCAAGTTTGAGGACCTCTTCCACCTTCACGTCCTCGCTCTGAGCTTCGGCGATCCCGATGCTCACGGTTACTTGCAGCGATCCCCTGTGTACTCTCGCTTTTGTCCGTGTGTTCTTCTTGCGGCCTGAGGATCGCCGGTCAGGGCCGCGCGGAGCCGACCTCCGATCGGCGCTTCCGCGCAACCGAAAGGGACTCTCTTCAATGGTCTGGCGGAGGAACTCCACGTGCTCCATCACTGCAGCGGGGGACTTGCCGGGAAAAAGGATTGTGAATTCTTCACCTCCCACTCGGAAGGGCTGACCTCCTCCTGTCACGCGCGCAAGGTTGCCGGCGACCATGCAAAGGACTTCGTCTCCAGTTTCATGTCCGAAGGTGTCGTTGACGCTCTTGAAGTGGTCGATATCGACTCCGGCTACCGTGTAAGGTGCTTCCAACTGCAAAGTCGCATCATTAAAAGCGCGGCGTGAAGGCAGACCTGTGAGTTCGTCGTGGTACGCCATCGCGTACGAGGTCTCGATAATAGAGACGACCAGGATGATGGCGGCGGAAGCCACGTAGGCTCGGGCTGCGAGGCCAATCCCTCCTATATTTAGAGCCAAAAATAATGCCAGCAACGCCCACGCAAACCCGTTCTCCACGGGTTTCGGGCGCGATACTAAGCGGAATATCAGATACGCAAACACCCCGACAAAGACAAGGAGGGCAATTTGGGGGATCGGAGTCCAAGCGGACCACGTTCGACCGAAGGGCGCGTGATGAAACAGATGGGATCCTGCCGCCGGCGCTGGGCGACAGATGACGGCTACGAATACGGATTGAACGAACAGGATCGCCAGTCGCGGAACTGCGATGGCAACGGTAACTCCGCGCTCACGCGAGACCGCCAGAAGAATGAAATTAAGAGGGACGAGAAAGGCCACTGCCTCGAAGGCGGTCAGTCCAGGACCGGCCAGGGGAAAACGGCCCTGCGCAAAAAATTCGATGGCGCGGTGAGCGAGGAAAAGGACAACCAGAGCGGACGCGACTCGGCTCGAATGGAACCTCCAAGCGAGAAGAAGTCCGACTCCGAAAGCGGTGTAGTAGAAGAAGTCGGTCACCAATCCCGCATCCCGAAGTGCTCCGCTCTGGACAATGGCGGCTGCGATGCCCAGTAGGAGTCCTCCGGGCATGACCAGAGATTTTAGAAGGCCGTCGGGGCGGAAAGTCACGAATCCTCACCAATCGAAAGTACTTGCTACGATTATCTATGCTGGAAGTGTGAAGGTGAATGATCTTCGGGGTTCAGCGCGGTGGAAGGAATGTTCATTGGTCACAACACTTTCGTGTCCTGGTCACAGCCGGCAAGTCTATTGATTTTCTAAACTTGGCGAGTACCTCGGTGGCAGGCTCGAAGGACACCGGGCAACATGCGGATTCTCATCGCCGAAGATGATACGGCGCTCGCTGGGTTCGTGCGCAAAGGACTCGAGGCGGAGCACTATGCCGTTGACGTATCTAGCGACGGCGAGCAGGCCCGCGCTCTGGCGACGGAACTCGACTACGACCTGCTGGTCCTTGACCTGAACCTTCCCCGACTGGACGGGGTCAACATACTGCGACGGGTTCGCGCTGAGAAACCCCAAATGCCCATCGTGGTCCTCACCGCGCGCGCCCGGGTCGATGATCGGGTGATGTGTCTCGATGCCGGAGCCGACGATTACGTGGTGAAGCCATTTTCTTTTTCGGAGCTCTCGGCACGGATCCGGGCTTTGCTACGCCGGAGCCGTCTGCCGTCAGAATCGCTGCTGGTGGTGGAGGACCTTAAGCTCGACCGCGTGGAACGACGCGTGACGCGCGGGACACGCATGATTGAGCTCACATCAAAAGAATTCGCTCTGCTCGAGTACCTGATGCGGAATGCCGGCCGGCGCGTGACCCGCGCGATGATCATCGAGCATGTGTGGAACCTGTCATTCGACAGCGCCACCAATCTGGTCGACGTATATGTGGCGTATGCCGGGCGACTTGAGGCTGACGAGGTTCAGATCGTTCGGTGCGGGCCCTACGCCTGGGTGCGCCTGGATGTGGCGCACACGCCCACCGATCTGCTTTTCAATGTTGGCCGGGCACACTGTGAGGAGGAGTTACCTTCTTCGGACGAATTGATGGCAGCGGTGGGATGACTGCCGAGGAGACTTGGATTGCTACTGATCGATGCGCGCCAGTTCACGACGGTAAAGCGGATTGCGGGGGAACTCGTCCGCTAGACCGCTGAGCAACGAGCGCGCCTGTCCGCGGTCATGATCACGCAGTGCGGCGACAGCCAAGAGCAAACGAGCATACGGAGCCAGATAGTGCCCGCGCTGCGCGGTAAGGCGAAGCTTGGCAAGGCCTTCTGCTTTATCCGTCCGCGCTCCCGTGAGGCGTAAGAACCAACGAACGGGCGCAGGGTTGACGCTTAGCAGGTAGTTCTCCACCCCGATGGCAAGATAGGCATCGTAGTAGGAAGGGTCCTGAGACAGTAATTTCTCCGCCAAGGCTCTGGAATTCTTGATAGTGGTCAGCGCAGCCATGTTGCGCTTCTCTACCAGTGCCAGGTAGTCCCCACGCAGACCGCCGACCATCACTTTCGCGAAGATCGCCGCGTGGTCGTCGGGTGCTTTTTCGAGCACGCGATCAGCGGACTGCTCGGCGTGTTGCAACTCGCTATTGAACGCATTCCGGATCTTCGGGTCGGGAGAAAATGATTTTCTGTGCTCGAACCGGTTGTCGTCGGTGAAAAGCTCCGACTCGAGAATGTGCAAGCGGTCGAATTCTGCAAACAGATAGGCCGCCGCATTAGAGACCGGGCCTAGGGGATCTTCCGGGTGCGCGTGTTCCCATGCAATAAACGTCTGGTGCGCCGTGTCGAAATCCAGGTTGTACATCTGGCGATACCCGGCTTCCAGGTTCGCGGGGTCGACCGATGTCGCGGCAGAACATGCGCTGGCCAATGCGAGCACGAACAGCAAAAACGCTGGAACAGAAAGTCGGCGATGGGATCGAAGTGAAGTCACTGGGGGAGTCGATCGCTGAAATCCCTAGATCCTTATTAGAGTGCTGCGGGACAGCATGCAGCAATTGCCCAACAGATGCAACTATTTGTTGAGATTCAGGGCGTTGCCGATCTGTTGCAAGGAGACGAAAGTTTTACTTCCGCGGCGGAAGTGTGGCTGGTCGCGGACACCTTAAAGAGAACAGGGCCGCGATCGGGCGAGCTCGGAGGAGGCCCAGTTCACGCCGAGCGCGTTGGAGGATCAAACTATCGCCGAAGTCAAGTTTGCCGGGGGTCGACGAACCTCGTATGCGTAAAAGACTCGCTCATTTTTCGTGATGCTCCATTCCTCATGGCGAACGACGCCGGCGCAGTGTTGGCAACTCGCTTCGGCGTGATAGCGGTTGCTGTGAAAGATTGGGGCATCCACGAACATGAACTCATCCCAGAGGCGCCGTCTATGGGCAAAAGCGTCTCTAGGCGTAACTGTGCCCCTCTGCAAAGTGGACAGCTGTATCCAAGTTCACACCGATAGGTGATCTCCAACCCGTGACATCTTTCCGCGACTGCAAGACCTTGCACTCACAAATGCAAGAATGCATTCGAGATGCGGAAACGGCCGATAGCAATCCCGGCGCAAGACGAGCCGGCGAATTCACACCGGCGTTACAAAGAATTGACGGGGGGATGACAACAACCGGCAAACTGCGGCGTACCGTTCTTGTAGGTGAGGAGGGCCAAACAGGCCGCTGGGAGCGGGTTTTGACGGTCCATCAAAACGTGATTTGTAAAGAGAAGATTTACAGCATCTCCACCGTTTTGATGGGCAAAAAGCGTTGCGAGTGCGCTATGTTAGCTCCGTCAAGAATCTCTCCCCCGACCAACGAACTTGGTAGTTCTTGTAAAGACCCTGAGTAGAAAGACCCTAAAACGGAAACCCCCAGTTCCGTAAGTAGCACAAACAAGGCCAGGCCCCTGGAATTAGTGCTCCTGATAGGTTCGGCGGACGCGCTAGATCGAGCTTTCCGCCACTGCAAAGGGAAAAACAAAGCTCGCTGATATTGCCGGACGTGTGATCTCGCTCCATGAGATCTGTTCGTCGGGCTTTCCCCCTGAAGTGGGTGACGGGCAAAAGATCGCTGTTTGCGATCAGGGAGAAGTTCGCCTGTAGCTCGGGTGGGCAGTGTATCCCGCATCGTTAAACGGTTTGTCCGTGGAACGTACGCAGGGTATTTGGGCCCGAGGTTCGAGTGTTCCCTCGTGTGAGCGGGCTCTATTGGCAAGAGTGCTCCCGAAAGAGGAGACCCTAAATGAAGAAACAATCAGCGTTCGTAGTACTTGCGGTGCTGTGTGTAGGGTTGGGGCTGGTGATGGTCTCAAGTCGCGGGGTGCGCGTTGCGTTGGTGGTCAAGCAGGCTGACGCCGCCTACCGGGACGGTGCCTACCAGGCAAAGATCGATGTGGACCGCGGCCGCAAGGCTCACGTTTCCAGCGGGCGTTGGAGTACCGATCAGGACCGCGCCTCGTTTATCGCCGGCTACGAGGAGAGTTTCAAGACTCTCACGGAAGCTAGGTCAGGCAAGGCGGAACCTTCTGCCGCTGAGGTCGCTGGCTATCGCGACGGCGTTGCGGATGGGGCTCGTCATCGTCGCGCGTCACAACCGTTTCAGCTGAACAAGACGGATAACTATCGGCGCACCGAGACCGGCGCCGGTTATCGCGATGCGTATTCCAACGGCTACCAGGATGGCTATTACCTGCCGCAGGAAAGCGCGGAACTCCGTACGATCAGTCAGAAGTAAGAGCGATTGAAAGATCGCCCCAGGGTTCTCGTAAATCGGCGGCCGTTAGAGCTGCCTTAATAGGTAAACGGGCGCGGATCGAAGCAGGTCCACGCCGGTGGAGGAGTCTACTCTCATGAAGACCCAGTATAAGTTGAAGATGATTGCAAACTTAGCGATTCTTGTGGCTTGTAGCGTCAGCGTTTTTGCCGCGAACGGAGCCTCGGGCGCCGCGAATCCCGCGCCTTCCGGATCCGGTGCATCCGTGGTCGGCAAGGTGAAATTTACGGGCCAGGCTCCGCAACCCTCGAAGCTCAGCATGAACGCTGATCCGAGCTGTGCGAAGCTTCACTCCGGCCCGGCTATGAGCCAGGACTTTGTCGCTGGCAGTGACAACACGCTGGGCAACGTCATCGTGTTCATTTCCGATGGCCTCGCTGGCCGCACCTTCGACGTTCCGGCTGAGGCGGTCACCTTTGAACAGAAGGGCTGCGAATACGCCCCGCACGTGGTTGCTCTGCGAGCGAATCAGAAACTGAAGATGGTAAATAGCGACAACACCACGCACAATATTCATCCTCTTCCAGCGAACAACCGCGAATGGAACAAGGCGGAGCCCGCCGGCACGACCATGGAAGAAAGCTTCCCGCGCGAAGAGATTGCAATTCCAGTGAAGTGCAACGTGCACCCCTGGATGAAGAGCTACGTTGCCGTGTTCAAGCATCCCTTCTTCGCCGTAACCGGCAAGGATGGAAGTTTCCAACTACCGAACCTTCCGCCGGGCGAATACACCGTGGAGGCCTGGCACGAGAAGCTGGGTACGATGACGCAGAAAATCACGGTAGCTGCGGGCGAAACCAAGGCTTTGGACTTTACTTTCAAAGCACATTAAGAATACAACGCGGCATCGGGTGAGTCCCTGATGCCGCTGTTTCTTGTGCGTTCAAAATTGCAGGGAGGATTGCATGCGACTTCGTCCCGGGATGCAGCGAAAGACAATCGTCATATTTTCGAAATCTTTCTTGATGCTCACCCTGTTTCTTGCATCGTTCGTCAGCCTCACAAGTCAGCCGGGATACGCCATCCCGGCTTTTGCTCGCAAGTACGGGCTACCGTGCTCGGCGTGCCACATCGGCTGGCCGTTGCTGAACAACTTCGGCATTCAGTTCAAAGACAACGGCTATCAACTCGGGAATGATAAAGACTCTCCGATCTATCAGAACAATGGTTATTTCCCGATTACATTCCGGGTCACACCGCAATGGCATTTGGAGAATACGAACAAGGTTGCCATTGACCAGCCGAACGATACCCAAGTCGAGCAAGGTGTAACGACCCACGGTTTTGATCTTTCGGGGCTGGACATCTGGACCGCAGGCACGCTGTCGAAGAACATCTCCTTCCAGGTTTTGCCGTCAATGGAAGAAGGTGACGGATTTCACTTCGAGTCTGCCTGGGTACGTTTTGACAACTTGCTGCACTCCCCATGGCTCAACGTCAAGGTTGGCAAGTTCGAGCTCGACAACCTGCTGTCGGAGAAGCGGTTTCTGACGCTGTCGGGCGTTGGCGGCGCATGGTTTAACTATCATTTCCTGCCGCAAGGCGACAGCAGCGGATTCGGGGGAATTGGCGACAACCAACTCGGGGTCGAACTCGCTGGGCACAACCAGAACAGCTATACCCGATACTCGGTTGCTCTGTTGAGCAGTGTGGACGGCAATCCGGGACTGACTACCACAGGGAATGGCAACACCGCCCGAACTTACGATGTGATGGTAAACGTCAATCAGGGCTTCGCCGTGAAGGGACTCGGCGTGCAGCGTATCGGCGCTCTAGGCTACTTCGGGCAGTCGCCGACTTACTTCCTTACCAGCGGCGGCACACCAGTCAAGGCGCAAGGTAACCGCAGCTTCTCGCGCGTGGGAGCGTTTGGCTGGTGGTTCATCAAAGATCTCGACGTGGAGACCTTCTACCTGCACGGCCAAGACAACGTTTATCTGGGGAATGGGGTAGCGGTGAATGATCCCAATGGCTTGCCCCCAGGTGCCGTCGGACCTACTTGGAATGGCGGTTTTCTGGAGGCACACTACACCGTAAACCCGCAGTTCATTTTGACGGGTCGATACGAACTGGTGCACATGTCCAGGCAGGCAAATCCTGACCTGGCCGCAACGCCGAATCTTGGCAATGTGGACTCATTCACCATCGGCTATCGCTGGTATCCGATCATGCTGAGTCGAGCGGGACTTGCGATTCACAACGAATACTCGCAGTCGAAGATGGGAAACCTAGCTCCGTTATCAGGTACGGACCTTATCAATCGCAGCCTGATGCTGGGTTTTGATTTCGACTACTAAAAAATCGGCGGAGCAAGACAAGTTACGGATCTGATCTTGGAAACGGTGAAACTTCTATGAGCATAGTCTCGAAGCGGTATCTGGGTAGCATCATCCTGGCGCTTGCTGTAGCGGTTCCGTCGATTGCGCAAGAGGCTCACGTCGGTAATCTTACTGGGCATGCGGCCAACGGAAAGAAGCTCTACCGTCGTTATTGCCTCGGTTGCCACGGCCCGCTGGGCGATGGAAACGGCGATAATGCGCAGTGGATCGATCCCAAGCCCCGCGACTTCGTTGGGGCTACCTTCAAATGTCGTTCCACGCCAACGGGCACTCTGCCGACGGATCAGGACCTGTATAACGCGATCTCACGCGGGTTCACGAACTCCAATATGCCGCACTGGGACGCGCTTCCTGCGCAGAATCGGATCGACCTCGTTGCGTACATCAAGACGTTCTCGCCGCGCTGGCAGAGCGAGAAGGCCGGGGAGCCTATCAAAGTCCCGTCCGAGCCAGCGGTTACTGAGCAAAGCATCGCGCATGGCGGCGAACTGTTCCAGAAGATGGAGTGCTGGAAATGTCATGGCCAGCAGGGGCGAGGCGACGGACCTTCGGCTCCGACCCTCACTGACAGCAAGGATCAGCCGATTCATCCTTACAACTTCGCTGATGCCACCAATGACTCGCGCTTCAAGTGCGGTTCGACGAATGAAGATCTATATCGGATCTTCATGACGGGCGTAGATGGAACACCGATGCCGTCCTTTGCGGATGTGATCCAGCCGAATGATGCGTGGGATCTGGTTCACTACCTGCGCACCCTTCAGACGCGACGGCGCGGCCCGGAGACGGAACTGTCGAAGAGATCGGGGGCCAAACCGCCAGCGCCCGCGAAGCCGTCAGGCAGCGGCTACTAGAACGCCGCCAGAACACGGCGGCCGAACTCAGCAGGGAGCTCAACCCTAGGCGAGCTCCCGCTTGTCCAGTCCTCCCCCAGCATAATCGTTGGAATGATTTGCCCGTTTGTCAGCCCTCCCGCCGCCCCAACTCCTTCCAGCCTCGTGGCACCGGAATTGCTCTATTCAGGCGAGGTGTTGCAGTAAGCTAGTATCAGGCGCGCTATGCAACCACTTCGCGTGGTCGTTATTGACGATGAAGTAAACACCTGCACCTTCCTCCGCACAGTGTTCGAGGCGGAGGGGCACGTGTGCCATACATTCGTACGCGCGGAAGAGGGCGAGCAGTTTCTCTCGAACAATCCAACCGATTTGGCGATGGTGGACGTCTATTTGGGCAGCCTGAACGGCATTGACCTGCTGCAGCGACTGAAGGCTCAACAGCCCGGCATCTACCCGGTGATTATGACGGCGAACGTCAGCGTTGAGACGGCCGCCCGCGCCCTTTCTGAAGGCGCGATCGACTATGTCAGTAAACCGCTCACAGTTGATCAAGTTCGCGCGATCGCGAAGCGGGCTGACGGATTTCGCGGACAAAGTAAGGAAACATCCCTCCCGGCCCCCGATGACCCACAGGATTCGGCAATTATCGGACGAAGTCCGAAAATGCTCGATGTGTACAAGGCCATCGGCAGAGTTGCGGCCAGCAACGTAAGCGTACTTATTACCGGAGCGAGCGGAACGGGTAAGGAACTGGTTGCCCGCGCAATTCACGGCCATTCGAAGCGTAAGGATCACCCATTCACGCCCGTGAACTGCGGCTCGTTCACTGAGACTCTGCTGGAAAGCGAGTTGTTTGGACACGAAAAGGGAGCTTTCACGGGAGCTGCCAATGCGCACCGGGGACTGGTGGAGGCCAGCGACGGCGGGACGCTGTTCCTCGATGAGATCACCGAAACCACCCTGTCATTTCAGGTAAAGCTGCTGCGCGTGATCCAAGAACAGCAGGTGCGGCGCGTGGGTTCGAACCGGTACACGCCGGTCGACGTAAGAATGCTGGCGGCTTCCAATCGCGACATGGGACAACTGCTCAAGCAAAGCCAGTTTCGCGAAGACCTTTACTACCGTCTGGCCGTCGTACGGATTGAGCTTCCAGCTCTAGAGGAACGACGGGACGATATTCCGCTGCTGGTCCGGCATTTTCTGCGCCGCTTCAATGAAAAGAACGGATTGAACGTCACAATTGATCCGGCTGCCGTCCGTCTTCTGCAGCAGATGCGATGGCCGGGCAACGTGCGCGAGTTGGAGAACACGGTGAACCGGCTGGCGATCTTCGCGCCGACCGGCGAGATCACTTTGGCAGACGTCGAAGCCGAGACCCAAAGAACCCCCGAGGGCGAAGAAGAATCGGTTACGGCGCCGGCTCCGGATCGTCTGATGGAACTCGAGCGGCAACACATCCTGCAGATCTTGAAGCAGACCAATGGCAATCGCTCGGAAGCTGCGCGCCGTCTAGGCATCGAGCGCAAGACGCTTTACCGCAAGGCCCTGCGCCTCGGGATCGATCTGCCGACTGCAGGGGATAAATGAAAACCGTCCGTCCAGGCCGTCGGGCATGGGCCCAGGCGGGCGGGCTCGTACTTCTGCTTCTCGTCCTTGTCGCTCTCCTCTCTACGGTTCCCCTAATTCGTGATTGGCAGATGCGGATCGCCGACACTTTCTTCCGGCTCGCACCCTCCGCTCAAGTGCAGCCCAAAGTCGTGGTGGTTGCGATCGATGACGAGAGCCTGCAACGCTATGGCCGCTGGCCTTGGTCGCGAACGCTGTTGGCGCGGCTTACCGACACTCTCGCGAAAGACGGCGCCAGCGTGGTCGGACTTGACATCCTTTTGTCGGAGCCACAGTCGCCGGTCGCGGACAAGACTCTTGAAGAAGCGCTGCAATCGTCCCGAGCGGTCATCGTCGACAAGATCGCATCCTATTCAGACGGCCCCCTGTGGATGGAGCCTCTTCCACAGTTTGCGCAAGCGGCGGCGGCAGTCGGTCATGCGCAAGCGCCGCTCGATGCCGACAGCGTTTGCCGTCGCTACCCGTTGAGAGAACTTACGTTAGATGGTTCGCGCTGGGCCTTTGCGGTGGAAGTCGCTCGGCGAGTCGATGCGGTGGCAACCTCCCACTTCCTGGCGGCCTACGGCTTGCAAGAGGGGCAGGAAACGTCTGTCATCCAGGCGAAACCTATATTGGCCTCTATTCCTTTCCAGCGTGGTGCGTTCGCTACCATCTCTGCGCGAATGGTTTTGGAGGGCCTTGATCCCGTTGCCGTGCGAGGTAAACCCGTGCTGGTCGGATTTGGCACGACCGAGATTGGTGACCGACTGAGTACGCCCCTACACCCGGAGTTCCCCACGCCCGGTGTCGAAGTGCATGCACAGATTCTGGATGGCATCCTGGCTGGACGCATATTGCATCGCCTGCCTGGTTGGCTGGAAGGATTGCTGCTTCTCATTACCTGCGGCCTGGCGGTCGCGGTGTTTCGCAGTTGGAGAGGAATCGCGGCGGTGGGAGTGTTCGCGGTGATGGCCATCGCAGTCTACGCAATCGGTTTCCTGTGGTTTGTTCTTGAGTCTCGCATTTTGCCCGTCGGTCCGATGATGCTGGCAGTCATTTTGGCTCCTTTGTTGGTCTACACGGCTGACTTCGTTCTGGTGGAACGCAGTGTTACCCAGCAGTTGCTCGGGTTGAAATCGTGGCTGGCCTTGCGAGGCAAGCAGAGTGGAGCGCGAGAGCGGGAAGATCTTTCATGGCGCCTGAGCTTGTTGGAACAACTGCAGACTGAGTTGGGAGCCCTCTACGAACTGCACAACGCCTTGCTTGAGTCGACGCAAGATCTGGTTGCGATCTTCGACGAGCAGGGGAAGTTGCTACTCAAGAACCGGGAATTTGCTGACGCCTATGAGCTGCACTCAAACTCATCCCTTACGCTCGAGGAGGCTCGAGCGCGCTGGGTGTCGAATAGCGATGGCGACACGAATCGAAACTCATCGCCTGCAGAACTGGAAATTACTCTCGATCAAGAGCTCTATTCCGTCCGGACGTCGCCGCTGCCGCCGACCAATCTCTCGCCCAGGGGCGGGACGATCATCACGTTGACGAACTTGCGCACGAGGGTCGAACGCGACCGGGCACGCGCCGAGTCGCTGGGTTTTATCACACACGAACTACGCACGCCCTTGGCGTCCATACAGGGGTTTGCAGAACTCATGATGAGCTATCCGGATTCACCGGTGTGTGCGGCTGCGCCAGAAACGATCTTCCGGGAATCGAAGCGCTTACTCGCTTTAATCAGCAGCTACCTGGATGTGCTTCGACTGGATGCAGGCGCGAAGGCGGTTGCGCAATCCCGGGTGGACCTGACAGACGTCGTGCGTCAAGTCTTCGACATCCTACAGCCGCTGGCCAGTGCCGCCGCAATGCGCTTGGTTCTGGAATCCGGCGATGGTGCCTCCGTCACCGGCGATAGTGCCCTAATTAGCGGAGCGGTATTGAATTTGGTGAGCAATGCGATAAAGTACGGCCAGCCTGGGGGCGACGTTCAGGTGCGTTGTTTTCGGGATAACGAAGAAGTTATTATCAGTGTGCATAATCTCGGGAAGCCCGTCGATCCCGAAGAGATGGCGCGGCTATTCGATCCCTATTTTCGTGCATCCAACGCTGAGAAGAGCAAGACTGGCTGGGGTCTTGGACTGGCCTTCGTGAAGCGGATCGCCGAGAAACACGGCGGTTCGGTACGCGCCGAAAGTCAGGAATCGGGTACGCGCTTTGAGATTCACCTGCCCGCCGGCATGGAGCCGGCGATGGCGGCAAAGGAGACACCATGATCGCGACACGGCATCTATGCGTAGGATTGTTAACGATCCTCGTACTCGCCGGCGCGAACGGCCAGACCCCCCAGCCGACGACGCTTCCGGCGGGTTCCGCCACCATTGCAGACTTGAAAGGCGACGTTCAGATCCATTCCCCGCAGGGAGAATCTGTGAATGCCCAGCGCGGCACCGCGCTGGTCGCGGAGAGCAAGATCGACACGGCTAAAGGGCAGCGTCCTGCTGAACCTGGAGGACGGATCGCAGGTGCTTGTGAAAGCGAACAGCCATGTGGTCCTGAAGGCTCCGACCCAGGGCAAGGGGTACTGGCTCGAACTTCTCATGGGGAAGATCAACGCCAAGGTCCAGAAGCGCCTCGGCAATTCTCCTTCCTTCCGCATGGGAACCCCAACCGCGGTGATCACGGTTCGCGGGACCCGTTTCTCGGTGGAAGTCGACAAGAAAGAACGCACGCAAGTCGAGGTGTTCGAGGGGCTCGTGGAGGTTGCCGGATTCTTCCACGGTGCCCCCGTGATGGTGCGCCCCGGCTTCTCGACGGGCGTCGAGCACGACCGCGCTCCCGAGCCACCGCATGGCCTGGAAAACCGCGAGAATGAAAATCGGTGGAATCCTGCCGGACCTCCGGGTGGCCATGGGGAAGAAGATCGAGACCACACGAGGCCGAACGGGAGCCACTCTACGCCTCAAACGCCAGATTCGCCCGACCACGATCACGATCCCGAGTAGAAAAGTTTTGCGCTGCAAAATTTCGATTTGGTTGCGTCGCCAACAGATCACCTGACTTGTGGCGATCTACAATGGTGTGGCTCTGGCGCGCCCGATTTGAGTCACAGCGACACAGTATCCCCGCGGTATTTCTGCCACAAGGGTAGTCTTCCCGCATATAAACCGCATATAAACAAAGACGAAACGGGCACGGCTGTTGGTATCCCAAGTGCTTCTCTATTTGAGACGAGGTGCGCAGGGAACTTGGCCCCCAGGGTTTCACTTGCGAAAGTGTGCGTGATCGCGGCTTGCCTTTGGCTGGCCGCGGGCGCCCTTGTGTCTCGCGCAAACGGTCAATCAGGCGGGTCGGTCTCGCGAAGCCCGCATGGCAGCCTGAGCATTCCTTGCCAGAACTGCCACACCTCAGTGGGATGGAAGCCCATTCGAGCGGTTCCGGAATTCGATCACAACACAACCAAGTATCCGCTGCGCGGCCAGCACCAGGGGGTTTCCTGTACCCAGTGCCACGCCAAGCCAGTCTTCACAAACGTGGGGACCAACTGCTCCGATTGCCACGCGGACATTCATCGCCGCCAGATGGGCGCGAACTGTGAACAATGCCACTCGGTAAAGGGCTGGAGTCTGATCACCCAGCGCGCAAAAGAGCATGACAACCGGTTTCCATTAGTAGCTGGGCATGCGGGCTTGGATTGCGCGGACTGTCACAAAAGCGAAGCGGTCGGGCAGTTCCAGGGATTGTCGATTCAGTGCTACTCCTGCCACCAAAAAACGTTTCAGCAGACCACCTCACCCAACCACGTAGCGGCCGGATTCCCGACGCAGTGCGAGGACTGCCACACGATCAATAACTGGCAGAGCGTGAAATTCGATCATGCGAAGTTTACGGGATTCGCGCTTACGGGAATGCACGCGACACTGGATTGCGTGGCTTGTCACGCAGGCGGCAAGTACACGGGAACTCCCGCTACGTGCGTCGGCTGCCACTTGCCGGATTTTCAAAAAGCCAGCAACCCGAATCACGTGTCGCTGGGGCTTCCCCAGAGCTTGCCAGAATTGCCATTCGACCTCCGCGTGGCAGCCTGCCAGCTTCAATCATGATTCGGTTGGCTTCCCCCTGACCGGCGGACACGCGAAGCTGCAGTGCGATCAATGCCACACCAATGGCAATTTCAACATCACCACAACGGCATGCGTCTCTTGCCACCTCAAGGATTTCCAGGGGACGACAAATCCAAATCACATGACGACTGGGATCCCGCAGCAGTGCGAGATCTGTCACACAACCTCCGCTTGGCAGCCGGCCACCTTCGACCATTCGAAAACGGCATTTCCGTTGACCGGTGCCCACGCACAAGTGGCCTGCGCCCAGTGCCACACGAATGGAAACTACAACCTGACGACCACGGCCTGCGTTTCCTGTCACCTGAAGGATTTTCAGGGGACGACAAATCCAAATCACATGACGACTGGGATCCCGCAGCAGTGCGAGATCTGTCACACAACCTCCGCTTGGCAGCCGGCCACCTTCGACCATTCGAAAACGGCATTTCCGTTGACCGGTGCCCACGCACAAGTGGCCTGCGCCCAGTGCCACACGAATGGAAACTACAACCTGACGACCACGGCCTGCGTTTCCTGTCACCTGAAGGATTTTCAGGGGACGACGAGTCCGAATCACGCTACAGCCGGGATTCCGCAGCAATGCGAAGTCTGCCATTCGACATCAGCGTGGCAGCCTGCGACTTTCGATCACTCCAAGACTGGCTTCCCGCTCACGGGAGCGCATGTCAGCGTGACGTGCGCTCAGTGCCATACCAACGGGAACTACAACTTGAGCAGCACGACTTGCGTCAGCTGCCACTTGAAAGACTTCCAAGGCACGAACAATCCGAACCACACGACGGCCGGCTTCCCGCAGCAATGCGAGATTTGCCATACGACCTCGAACTGGAACGCGACGTCTTTCAATCACGCGTCGACTGGATGGCCGCTGACCGGCGCTCACTCAGGACTGCAGTGCAGCCAGTGTCATGCCAATGCGAACTACAACATTACAAACACCGCCTGCGTTAGCTGCCATCTGAAGGATTTCCAGGGCACGAACAATCCAAGTCACGTTGCGTCCGGATTCCCGCAGCAGTGCGATGTATGCCACAGTACGGCAGCCTGGAGTCCGGCAAGCTTCAACCACAACAACACAGCTTTCCCTCTCACAGGGAAGCACACCTCCGTCGCATGTGCTAGCTGTCACGTCAACAACAACTACACCACCGTGCCCACCGACTGCTTCAGTTGCCATAAGGCGGAGTACCAAGCAACCAATAGTCCGAACCACGTTTCGACAGGATTCCCGACCACGTGCGCCACTTGCCACACGACCTCAACTTGGCTGGGAGCCACTTTCGATCACACGTGGTTCCCCATGAACCACGGCAACGCAAACAGCGTGTGCGCGACCTGTCACACGAATTCGGCCGACTACAGCATCTTCCAGTGCACGAACTGCCACACCAAGTCGAACACGGATGGCGATCATCGCCACGTCAGCGGTTACGTGTACAACAGCGTGAATTGCTACCAGTGCCATCGCAATGGCGGAGGCGGATAGCCAGCGCTGGTGAATGTTCAACTTTGATCTCTCAGGGAATGGAGTAGGGCGTGAGGCTTCTTCGCAGTTTCGGAATCGTATTGGCGCTGTCGTCCACTATGTGGGCACAGGGAGCGCCGGATTCCACAAAAATTCTGAACATTTCGGTGGCCGCGGATGGCAGCAACGCACGCGTGGAGATTACCTTGACGGCTGCGGCTGGAACGCCGCAAGTGTCGGTCGCATCGAATCCCGACCGGATTTTTGTAGAGTTGCCAGGGGTTATTCCGGGCGACTGGCACATGCCCGTGACCATCAATCATGATGGCGTGAACACAATCGAATCGGTTGTCGACAACAATCCCCATCATCCCGTCACTCGGGTGGCCATCGCATTGAGTGCCGCGCGGACTTATGGCATCGCCACCGACGGCAACAAAGTTCTGCTCACACTGCTGCCTCCCGAGAAATCAGCAACTGAAACTAAGAAACGTCGGGGACCCTCTGGCGCCGCATCTGCGCCTCTAGTCTCTCGCATTCATCGACGGGACGAGATGCCGCAAGCACCGACTTCAGAAGCGCAAGCTTCCATTCCGAATCCCCCGCCTTCTTTGCCGCCCATAGTGCAGGCGCAGGAGATCGGGGGCAGCCAGACACCTGCTGCAGCCATCACAGGTGCGGTCACGGCTGCGCCAACCACCTCGCAGGCCGACGCGACAGCCCCGCAGGGAGCAACTGAGGGGATTCCCGACCCGAACGCGATTGTCTCCCAAGCCAATCCCGATGTGCACGTTGCTTTTCGCGTGAAGTATGTTGCGGAAGGAGTGGCCTACCTCGAAGGAGGCCGGAACGATGGTCTGACCGAGGGTATGAAACTCGAGGTCAAAGCCATCGACCCGTCGGAGAAGACAACCGCGAAAACCAGCGTGGAAGCTCAGCCGGTGGCCGAACTGGAACTGGCTTCGGCTGCGCTCTCATCGGCGGTGGGAGAAATCCATAACCCTACCCGGCCTGTGCAAGTAGGGGACTGGGCCTACCTTTCGACCGAAGACACGCAATCGCTGATCGCTCAGCGCTCGCTCAGCGCAACGCGAAAGTATCCAGTCGTCATCGCCTTCAGCGAGGGCGACACTCTTGACGACGAAGCGCGGGTAGTAGTTCCGCGGCCGCCTCTACCCGAAATCAACCGGGCGCGCGGGCGAATCGGTTTCGACTACTCAGGAGTCTCTACGCACGACGCCGGTAGTGGTCTGAGTTCGAACGCGGGCGTGATGATTCGCACCGACATCACTCGGATCAACGGCACATACTGGAATCTGAACGGCTTTTGGCGTGGCCGCCTCAACAACCAGTCGCATGCCGGGCAGGAAACGATTCAAGATCTGATCAACCGCACCTACACCATTGGGCTGACGTATGACAATCCAAACTCGAAGTGGGTTGCCGGGTTCGGCAGGCTTTACCTGCCATGGGCGACCAGTCTCGACACAATCGACGGCGGCTATTTTGGCCGACGGCTCACACAGGGCGTGACAGCGGGAATCTTCGCAGGATCAAGCCCCGATCCAACCTCGTGGAATTACGATCCGAATCGGCGTATCGGAGGGGCATTCGTCAATTTCGAGGGTGGAACGTTCGACAATATCCGGTATACCAGCACGTCGGGTTTTGGTCTCGGACTACTGAAGTGGAACATCGATCGCCCCTTCGTATTCTTCGAGAACGGCATCTTCTATAAGCGATACCTCTCGATTTACCACGCGCTGCAAGCCGATAGTCCCAGCGGGAATCCGCAGGTCGCGGCACCGGGGACCGGGATCAGCCGAAGCTTTTTGACCGTGCGCTTGCAACCCACGACTCGCGTTGAGTTCGATCTCAATCACACGTATCTCCGCGACATCCCGACGTACGATGCGTCGCTGGTAGATACAGGACTGCTGGACAAGTACCTCTTCCAGGGGTTCAGCGGGGGTGTACGGGTCAAGGTCGTGAAAGATATCTGGGTTTACAACCTGTTGGGGCGCAGCAATCGTTCGGGCGATGCAAAGGCTTCATGGAACCAGCTCTACGGCGTGACGGTGGGCCGCATGCCGTGGATCGGCACGCGAACTGATCTGCACTACTCGAAGTTCAATAGCACTTTCGGAAGTGGTTCCTATACATCACTCTCCCTCTCGCGGAATTTCAACGACAACCTGCGCTGGGAAGTTCTGGGCGGAAGACAGTCCTTTGCCTCTTCCACGACGCGAGACATCTCACACTTCGTTACGGGCACTTTTGAAGCTTCCCTGGGACCTCGCTACTTCGTGCAATCGGGGTACACCTGGAATCGCGGAGTTGGGCAGAACTACGACCAATGGATGTTCACGTTCGGCTACCGGTTCGACTCGCGCATGAAAGGGAAGTAGCAGTTCAGAACAAGGCGGCACAGACGAAGGCTGGAGGCGCGGGTCGGAATCGAACCGACGCATAAAGGTTTTGCAGACCTCTCCCTTACCACTTGGGTACCGCGCCCTCGGAATCTAAGTTAGCGCCCCACGCGCAAAAAGTCCATGCCTCCGGTCGCGAGCCCTGAGAGCGAAAATGCCCTCGCGACGAGGGCCTCAGCGTGGGAATCGAATGGAGCGGGAGACGGGATTTGAACCCGCGACTTCGACCTTGGCAAGGTCGCACTCTACCACTGAGTTACTCCCGCTCAGCAGCCGTCATTATAAACGAGCGACGAAAGCCCGGCAAACCTCCGAAGGTAACCTCGGAGCGCTCAGGTCCTTTGTTTCGAAGGGTTCACGAGCTGTCGCCTGCCCGGTGCCCGTGCTACGTTCGGGCGGCCTGGCCTTCGTGGTGGCCCGTCCACTGGGGATCCTGCTCGGGCGACACAATCTCCCCATCCCGCATGTGGATGATCTGATCGCCGTATTCGGCAGCCTCAGGATTGTGCGTGATCATCAAGACCGTCTGGCCAAGTTCGCGATTCGATTGCCGCAACATACTGAGCACGATCGCTGAGTTCTTCGAGTCCAGGTTCCCGGTCGGTTCGTCGGCCAGGACGAGCGCAGGTTTGTTGATCAAAGCGCGTGCGAGCGCGACGCGCTGCTGCTCGCCACCCGACAACTCCGCAGGCCTGTGAATCAGTCGCTTGCTGATGCCAAGCAGATCGGTGATGCGGTTGAAATGCGCGCTGTCAAACTCCGTGGTGCCGGCAATGTCGTAAGCGATTTCAATGTTGGACCGGGCATCGAGCGTTGGGAGCAGATTGAACTTCTGAAAAACGAAGCCGATCTTGCGCTTGCGCATGCGAGTGCGTTCCGCATCGGAAAGTTGTGCAAAATCATCTCCGTCGATGACCACACGGCCGGAGTCTGCCCGAGTCAATCCACCCAATAAATAGAAGAGAGTCGACTTGCCGCTGCCCGATGGGCCTACGACGCTGACGAATTTGCCTCGCTCAACGCTAAATGACACACCGCGGAGTGCGGGGACCTCGACCTTGCCAACGTGGTAGGTTTTCCGCAGGTCCACCGCTTCGATGAATGGCATGCAGAAATAACGATACTACAGAAGGTCGGGAAAGCGCTTCTTCTCGACTGGGTTCCACCACGTGCTCACGGAAGGGTCGATGTGAGCCATTCTGCACAGTTTTTCAAAGGGAAACCGCCGATTCTAGAGCTGCAGGCGCTCAATTAAGCTCGAGGAGAAGAACGGCCCATGCCTTTACCCATACACGTCCACGTCGGTGCCATCCTGATCGACGAGACACCGCGGATAACCCAACTACTTGGTTTTGAAAGCGAACCTTATTCGGGAAACTGGCGCCTGGTAAGGGCACTGTCCGGCTTCTCGCTGGAAAGTAAAATCCGCGCCTCAGGTTGGAATTTCTTCTTCATGGCAACAGAGGCCAAGGCCATCATCATTGGTACGCTTGGGGCGAACAAGATCCAGAACGCGCTCAAGCGGATTCTACAAAAGGTTAGCGGGCAACACTTCAATTCCCTGGAAGTAACCGGCATAGATGAACGGCGGTTTCTGGGGCTGCCCTACACTGTTGTCTCCGCTCACTGTCGGCACATCCAGCAGAGCTGTTACCTGGATAGCGTAGAGACGCGTCGGACGTTTCAGCATGATCAATCTTAGGCAAAAAATGTCGCGGCGGGGAGTGCAACTATGGACCCAAACGAAAGCCGAAGTGGGAGCGAATCCTTGAGTCTCTGCAGTTGTTGTGTCTTGGGTGGACTTGATGCGCAATGCCCAAGCCGATTTGATTCAGATTGAATACGGCTTCGCTGCCGACGGAACTATCGATTACCTGAAGTTCTGGGCTTCGATAAGCCGAGGACATCGGCTTCTGGCGGTTGAGTACTGGGCGTCACGATCCGACTCTCACGAACGCGGGCGTTCACTTCTAGAATGGATACGAATCGGATGCCCTGAATCACGTTCTTCAAACTGTGATCCAGCACCGAACCGATTTTTGCTTCCAGTAGATCTCGGGACGCAGGGACTGCTCCAGATCGCGATCTCTGCACGATCGGAAAAGGCCGTGGCCTCGGCGCCAACTAACGAGACTCTCCACCATTTTGGTTCTCTCGCCGAGCAACTTGTTCCCGCCTGAATCCTCATTGAGCATCTTTAAACTTCGTCTGCCATTGCAGCACTGCCTATTATTACTGGCCAGTGTAAGGGCTGCAAAGAGCCGGTGATTTGTTTGAGCTATCGCCCGACCATCTGGTGTTCGCACGCTCTTAACTTCTCACAAGTCTCCACGCACCGATCTTGATGCGGCTCTGTTGAGGCAGGCCAGTGCTTAGTTCACAACTCCGTCCCGGCTTGGCCCCACAGGTTGGGCAACTAACCGCTAAGGCTGGTGCCGGCTTTGTTTTCGTTACAACATACTGCAATGTTGCTCAGGGGCAAGATGGTCAATTGTGACCAGTGTCCGAACCAACGAGTCTGCGTGTCGCCACGGAACCAGTGGGAAAAACCGTCCCAGCGGCATGGGACGGCGCCTTTCCATCTTCGAACCGAACTTAAGCTCAAATTTCAGCGTAACGACGGGAAATCATGGGAAACGGAGAGCTGCGGGGGACATCACGTCGTGGAACAGGATTATGCGCTTCACTCACACGGTCAGGTGCACTTCACCCGCTCTTTTCTTCCCGACTCTCCTGGGAAAACGTTTTCGGCGGAAGCTTGCCTTCCTAACCACACTTCAGCACTAAGGATCAGCCGCCGAGTCGAGAGTGACCAGATTCTCAGTCTAAGATGAATGATATCCAGTAACGCATTCTCATCTGTAGAACGGCTATCTGGCTATGCTACCAACGCAAGGAGACCGCAGGGTCTCCCTGACGTTCACAAACCGAACCCGACCTCGCCTTCGTCGAACAATCCCCACAGCGAGCCGCTTAACTCTAGTGGAACTCGTGGTTGCGGTCGCAAGAAGTCAGGAATCCAGTTTGATCCGCAGGTGATTGAAGCTTTCACGGCCGCCATTGCGGAGAAGGTCTCCCAACAAAACGGTGCTGCGGCCTCGGCAGGGGGAGCATGAACCAAACGCGGCAAAAGCGGCTGATCTGGCTCCGGATTCCTGGAGTTCTGCTGACGCTGTTGTTGTGCGTCGGCTGCAACTCCACGTCCTTGAATCTGCCTCGTGAAATGCAAGGCGTATGGACTACCGAGACCCGCGCTTCCAGAGACGTTTTATGGAACTTTCTCCCTCCTTTGTCATTATTGTGACTGGCCCCGACGATCCCGTGAGCGTTCAGTTTATCGATAAAGTGGAAACACAAGCACCCGGTGATCTTTCGTCCCTGACGGTTTACTCCACCGATTATTCCGAAGGTGTCCGTCACCAGATGCGTCTGCAGTTCAGCTCTGCCAATGGTGGCGAACTACCTTTCCAGAATCAGGGCCTGGTGTGGAGACGCGGGAGCAACACCACATACTAATTAACTGGGCTGGGGCGCACTGCAGGACTCCAGGACGCGTTCGACCGACGGACGCCTATCGTGCCTTGGAGCGCGCTGGCAAAGTGGTCTTCACGTTGGCCTTGATCGGAAGATTGGCCGGACGCATGGCTGCGCGTGCGGCTGTGGGCCGGGAGGTCGCAGGACGCGGTCGTGCTGGGCTGGTAGATGGTCTTGCACCCGCTTCCTTTTCAGAGAGTGCGAGCAATTGTCGCATGATCTCGGCTTTTTCCCATTTTTCTGCCCGCTTGCGTCTGCGCCTACCCAGCGGCGTCAGCAGGAACAGGGCGGCCGTCGCCAATACTGCCAGGGCAATCATGACGGTGGGTGACATGCCAAACATGTTTTGGCTTCCTTGGACGAGTGGCGGAGTTCGGTGCTTCTGGGAAGCCATTTTCCAATGCGGGACAGCCTGCGCGACAGGTTACCAAGGTCGTTGACCTCGATCGTTACCCCTAACTCCCAGTGTCAACACACGGTGCCGGTTGCCCAGCTGTTTTGCGTTGAAACGAAAAGGCGTGACGCGTTTTCAGTATTGCGCCGCCTTTTGATTTGGATGGCAATAGGGAGGCGCGCTTAGTTTCCGGTCGGATGGAAGCCGCTGAGAGGAATCGCGAGCAACCCGGAGTCTCATCGTCAGTTCGCTCGTCACATTGGTGAGTGACAAGCGCTTGCGGTCGTGCGCAGAAGGAATAGGTTGCACTAAGGTTCATCTAAGTCGCGTGGCGCTACTTACTTAGCGCCTATTTAGCAAATTTTTCTTGACTGTCTTTTGTTGCAAGCGCACTATCCCTTGTTCCGTCTGGCGCGGTACTTAGATCGCGGGCGGATACGCGGCGTGCGGAGGCCGGAGTTCCCGCCGCTCACAGCAAGTAGTGAGGTTGTCATGCGCCCCAGCCCTTCGTCAGTGCTTCGTCTCGCAGTGTCTCTATGCTTCCTTTTCCTGTTCTTCTCTTCCATTAGTGTGCAGGCTCAGCGGGATGCCCTCGCGGCACCGACTCCCCGTGTTACCCAGGCAGTCGATGACGCGAACCTGACGACTCTGCGCGGTAACACCCATCCGCTTGCGTTGGCTAGATTCGACCGCGGCGCCGCGCCGGCGAGCATGCCATTGGAGCGGATGTTGCTGGTCCTCAAGCGCAGTCCTGAACAGGATGCGGCCCTGATCTCCTTACTCGATCAGCAGCAGGACAAATCATCGCCCAACTATCACAAATGGCTGAAGCCTGAGGAATTCGGCAAGCGCTTTGGACCTGCCGACGCCGACATACAAGCGGTCACCGCGTGGCTGCAAACGCACGGTTTTCAGATTGGCGAGGTCAGCAAGGGGCGAAGTGTGATCGAGTTCTCCGGCACTGCGGCCATGTTGCAGGAAGCTTTCCACACCGAGATGCACCGCTACCTGGTGAACGGCGACCCGCACTGGGCCAACGCTACCGATCCGCAAATTCCAGCGGCATTAGCGCCGGTTGTCGCGGGCGTGCATACGCTGCACGATTTTAGAAAGAAACCACACAGCCGCATGCTTGCGCAAGATATCGCGGTCAAGTACACACCGGGAACGACTCCTCAGATCACTGCCTCGAACGGTCAGCACGCCCTGGTGCCGGGTGATTTCAAGAAGATCTACAACGCCGGCCCAGTTATCGCGAATGGAACTAGCGGGCAGGGCACGATCGCAGTGGTGGGCCGCTCCAATCTTTATGGCATCGAAGGCGGATACAACCAACCGGGAGACATATTGAACTTCCGGGCATTGTTTGGCGTTTGCTGCGGGACGGTTTACGTGCTCGTAAACGGTCCCGATCCGGGAGATCTGGGAGGAGGAGAAGAAGTCGAAGCTACTTTGGACACCTCGTGGGCAGGAGCCATGGCCCCGAATTCCAATGTAGAACTCGTGGTCTCGGCCTCGACCGATACCACCGAGGGGGTGGACCTTTCGGAGCTGTACATCATCGACAACAATCTGGCTCCGGTCATGACGGAGAGCTTTGGTAGGTGTGAACTTGGAGTTACGGCGGCGGAAGCGAGCGCTGCGACGGCGCTGGCCGAGCAGGCGGCGGCCCAGGGAATTACGTTCATTGCCTCCAGCGGAGATTCAGGATCCGCGTCGTGCGATGCGCCGGACTCCGCTGCGGAGACGCTGGGTCCGGCGGTGAGTTTTCCTGCGTCGATCCCATACACGGTGGCGGTCGGCGGCACCATGTTCAAGGAAAACGGGCAGGATAGCAAGTATTGGAGCGCGAGCAACAGCTCGGTGGATTTCAGTTCAGCCTTGTCCTACATTCCCGAAATTGTCTGGAATGAAAGCTGCAGTTCCCTGACCTGTGGGACGAAGGCTGCTCTGTGGTCGGGCGGCGGTGGCCGCAGCATCCTGTTTGCAAAGCCTTCGTGGCAGACTGGATTTGGCGCCAGCGATGGAGCGCGCGATGTGCCGGATGTGTCTTTCACGGCGGCCGGGCACGACGGTTATCTGGTGTGTCTCGAAGGCTCCTGCATTCCAGATTTCCGAGGCTTTATCCATTTCGCGGTGGTAGCGGGAACTTCGGCATCAGCCCCCTCCTTCGCGGGCGCCATGGCGCTGGTCGACCAGCAGATGGGCGGGCCGCAGGGGCAGGCGGACTATGTGCTCTACCGTCTCGCAGCGTCCGAGTCGTTCGCCCAGTGCAACGGCTCGAACACCACCACGCTTCCGGCCAGCAGTTGCACTTTCAACGATACGACCAGCGGAAATAACTGCGTACCGGGCGAAACCGGATATCCCTCGTCATGTACGACATATCCGGCGGGCGTTGGCTATGATCTGGCTACGGGACTCGGCTCAGTCAACATTTCAAATTTGGTGACGAACTGGAGTGCCGCGAATTTCAATGCCACCAGCACGACTCTGGCATTCACTCCGAACCCGACGACGGTTACGCACGGTGCGGCGGTGACGGCCGACGTGTCGGTTATGGGCAACAGCGGCACACCGACGGGAGATATCTCAATTATCCCGCCCATGCGTTCACAAGTTGCAGATCTATGCACGCCGCTTGGCGCCTGCAGTTTGAAAGCTGGAACGGGAACAACTGGAACCGTATCGGTAACCACTCATTCACTCGCGGGCGGGAGCTACAACGTGCAGGCCTATTACGCCGGAGACGGGAATTTCGCTCCCAGTCTGTCGAGCCCGGTTGCGCTCACCGTCAATCCGGAGCCGAGCAGCACAACATTGGTGGTGGCCAGCGGATTTGACGCAGGTGGAAATCCGATTCCTTTCACGACTGGGCCTTACGGCGGCCTGATGTATTTGCAGGCCACGGAGAAGGGGCAATCCGGTTACGGCACGCCGACGGGCGTGATTCAATTCACCGATAACGGTACAGCGCTGAACTCCGGAGAAGCCTATCCGCTCGGTCAGCTGGGAAGCACGGGAATGGCCTACACTCCGAACGGAATTTTCACGGTGGGAGTGGGTACGCGTGCGATCGTAGCGAGCTACCCAGGGGATGCTAGCTTCAACCCGAACGTATCCGGAACGAAGATGGTTAAGATTACACAAGCCACCACGACTACTACCGTGACACTTCCGGATAGCGTCCCAGGCGGTACGGCCATTCTTGCCACTGTGGACACGCCGAGCCGCGGACTGGCGCCGACTGGCATGGTGACATTTTATTCAGGGACTACTTCGCTGGGGACGGCCACGCTCTCAGCCGCCCAGACTCCGCTGGGTGTGTCGGGCAGCAAGGCGCAGGCGACTGCTTTCCTCGTTTCTCCAATTTCGGAGAATCCTTCACTGACAGCAACTTACGCCGGCGATGTCAATTACACGGGCTCGACCAGTCTGGCACTGGTGGCGTCTCCCGATTTCATTGTGTCAAATAACGCAGGCGCCGGTATCGCTGTAAATACGCGAGGCGGTGTCACCACACTTACTTTAACTGTGATGTCCATCGACTCTTTCAATGGGGCCGTAGCCTTGAGTTGCTCCGGAGTGCCGGCGCAGAGCACGGTTCAGATTTCGCCGTCATCGGTGAACGTTGACGTGAATGCCGGATTCGTGAATTCCACGCTCACGATCCGAACATCTTCCCCCACCGCGATGATCTTTCCGGCTCGCCCGACGCTGCAGAAAAGTTGGCAGCTTGCGTTGGGGCTGTTCGGTGTTGCAGGGTTTGTCCTGACACTGCGTTCCGGAAAGCCACGTTCGGCGAGGCTGAGGGCCATGTGTCTGATCGTGGCTGTGTGTGTCATCGCATCGGTGGGCTGTGGGGGGAGCAGCAGCTCTGGCGGTCATGGCGGTGGAGGCGGAGGGGGCAATTCCGGCACGCCGACGGGCACCTACAAGATCACGTGCCAGGGGATCAGTGGAAGTCTTGCCCACTCGTCTTCGTTTCAACTAATCGTGCAGTAGAGGTTGTTAGCAATTGTTTTCCTTTGCTGGAGGCCTGGATGGCCCTCGCGCTTTTCGATACATGGGGAAAGCACACCAGCAAGACCCTCAGCCGCGGCTACACCCTCGTATTGTGAATCGGCAGCCGCACCCGAAAGCACGTGTACCCCGGGCGGGACACCACGCTGATGTTTCCGTGATGCTTGCGCACGATTCGGTATACGGTGTCGAGCCCCAGACCCGTGCCCTCGCCCATGGGCTTGGTCGTGAAGAACGGATCGAAGATTTTGGTCTGAATTTCCGCGGGGATCCCCGGGCCATTGTCCACGAACTCCACCAGCACATCTTCGCCTTCGCGCATCGTGCGGATGCGTAGGTCCCCTTGGCCCTTCATCGCGTCCGCGGCGTTGTCGATCAGGTTCGTCCAGACCTGATTCAATTCGCTGCCATACGAAAAGATGCGCGGTAGGTTGGGATCGTAGTTTCTCACTACGTTTACCCCGTGCTTCAGCTTGTGATTGAGCATGATCAGCGTGCTCTCGATCCCCTTGGAGACATCGACTTCCTGCCTTGGGGCCTCGTCCATGAAGGAGTATTCCTTGATGGCCTTCACCAGTTCTGAAATACGGCACGAGCTGTGCTCAATATCGGTAAGCAGGCGCGAAATCTCCAGCGTCGCCCCGAATCGCCGGATCGCCGGCTTCATCACGGCCGGCGTAAATTTCTGAGCGAGCCGCTCCAAATGCTCAATCTCGACGCCTGCTTCCGCCAGGACGGGCGCGACCTCCCAACCATCATCGACCCCATGTTCCTCAAGCCAGGTCTGGAGCGCCGTCTGCTGATCGCTTAACTCGAGCGCATTTCGCGGCGGCGCCTTCGCCTGCCACTCGCGTGCTTTGCTTTCGATCATGCGCAGCGTAGCCCGGGCTTCAGGGGGAAGGTTTTCCTGATCGATTTCGAAGCTGGCCTGCTCGCGTTTGTCGAAGATGGTGCGCAGCATGTTTGCGGCGCGGGCAGCAGCGGCCGCCGGATTGTTCAACTCGTGTGCGAGTCCCGCCGACAACTTTCCGAGGGAAGCGAGCTTCTCCCGCGCCTGGTCGAGTTTCGTGACCTCGCGTACGCGATCCGACAGAATGCCGACCAGGCGCGGCCCCAGCTCCGGGATCGTGTTCAACATCTCGGGGAACAGTGCTTTCGCAATGCGCGCCACACGCAGGTGGGTCACCGCGCGAGCGGTGATGGTGTAGTGCGTCATGCGCGAGAAGGGCAGCATGCCGGTAACCATCCCGGCGCGCGCGGTGTACACCGGCGCGTCTGGTCCGGCGCTTTCCCGCCGCCCGTCCGTCTCGCCTTCCAGGTAAATCACCATCGATTCGGCGGGTTCGTTTTCGCGAATCACGATTTCGCCGGCTTCCGCCGTTTCAACCTTCGAGTGATCAGCCAGCCAGCCCAGCTTCTCGTCCGAGAGATCCGCAAAGATCGGGATGTTCCGAAGTTCTTTGACCAGTTCCGTATTCATTCTGGAGATCAGATTCTTTCCGAATTCCTTCGGGTTCAGAAATTACCGCTCACGCCGGAAAGCCTGCGCCGCCACGCCAGTCCGCGCCTTCCCCTGTGAGATAATTTGCTGTTAACTACTCAATCCAGGAACCGACATGGCGCACGAAGTGTTTTGTGTAAAGCTGAAGAAGCAGTTGCCCGGCCTCGACGAGCTGCCCTTTGATACCGAACTGGGCCAGAAAATCTACGACAACGTGTCGCAGGAAGCCTGGCACCAGTGGACCGAGTTCTGCAAGATGGTGCTCAACGAATATCGCCTGAACCCCGCGCGCCGCGAAGACCAGGAAGTCATCGTCCGCCACATGGAGCAATTCTTCTTCGGCGAGGGAGCGGTGGCGCCGAAAGAGTACGTCCCTCCAACGCACTAGATTTCCCCAGCCCTCGGCCGCGACCGCCGGTGACCGTTTCCGCCTATGGAAGGGAATCGTAGAGGGCAGCCACGGCTTCGGCCTTCCACACGGCTCCCAGTTCCAGCGCCTGATTCTCCTCTGAATACACTCCCAGAAACCTGGTTGCGTTGCCCGTGTGAGACACACCCGCTTTGTTCTGGTACGACCCGAAGCGCCTCGCATACACGGGAGATCCAGACATCCCGGAGCGCGCGGTCGCGTCGACGAGAAACTTGGCCTTCCCCCCGTAGTTGATGTCAAGGTCGCTGGCGATCGTGCCCGACTTCCAGATCGGCAGGCCGCCTCCCTGGGTCTCGCCAAAAGGGAAACCGACCACATTTACGGGATCGCCGGGGGCGAGCTCAACGTCGGTGTTCCTTAGCGACAAATCGAGCGGATAAAATTCCACTCCCGAAATGTTCTTCAACGGCAGTGCAACCAGGTCGACAGATGCGCCCAAGGTCGGGTGCTCCAGCCAGCGGTGATGCTTGTTTTCGTCGTACAGGCTTTCTTCCACCCAGAACCAGTCGCCCAGATGCCCCGCTGTGTTGTGGAGTATTTTCAGCTTGTCGGCGCAGATCCAGCCCCCAACATCATCCGTGTTGGTGTCTTCTGCACAGCTCAGAACCACGTGCCGATTGGTCACGAGATAGTAATTCTGATTTTTTTGAAGGACGAAGCCAGTGGCGCGGCCGATCGCAACATCCCCGTGAAAAACTGAAACTGCGAGGGAGGTAACCGAAAGGCGATCGATGGTCTGGCTGTTTTGCGCAGCGACGGAAACCGCCGTGCAGGCGCACAACAGCAGTTGGGCAGCGAACTTCCCCAAAAGAGGGCCTCCACGTTGTGAGTGGTGCTCGTGCTGATATTGCAGCAAAAAACCAGTTCTCGCCAGCCGGAAATGACGCGTGGGATACGAGAGCTGCGAGCGTCTCGCATCCCCACGTCTTTTTGGGATCCCGCGAAGCCTGGCCCGGCTGCGACCAGGCCGCTATCGGACGACGATGGACGAGATTCGATCGTTCCAACTGTGGCCCGCTTTTACCTGCGAACTCTGCAGATTCTGAATGTCATCCCGGATCTCGAGGCTCGGCCCTCTGAAATTCGCATCCTGAAACACGGTGACCGAACTGCGCCCATAAATGCGCACCGATGAAATCCGGTCGCTGAATCCCGGCGGAACCTGCTCCATGCGGTCGCCTTTCTGCACGCAGAATTTCTCGCCGCGGAAATTTTCATCCTTGAAGAAGCAGGCTCCATCTCGATCCCAATCTCCCGTATTGTGCAGCGAAGTGACTTCAATGGAAGAGACGCGGTCATTCCAGCTGTGGCCGGGCTGGACTTGGAATTTCTGCAGGTTGGAAACATCTTCGCGCAGGCGCAAGCTGGGAGCTTGGTAGTCGCGTCCCTGGTAAACGGTCACTTCCACGCGCCCGAAAATGCGCACCGACGAAATCTGGTCATTGAAGCCGGGCGGAACTTGCGCGACCCGCTCCCCCGCGTTGACACAGAATTTCTCACCTCCGAAGTCAGCGTTCTTGAAAAAGCACGCCCCACCCCGACGATTCTGGTCGTCGCGATCATGACGATACTGATCGTTCCGATCCTGACGGTTCTGATCATCGTGGTCATAGCGATCTTGCGCAGACGCGCGACCGATGCTGGCAATCATGGCGACAACGAGCAGGAGAAAAGCGATAAATGCACGTGACAAATTCACGTTCCGCCCCCTTCAGAAAGTTATCCGCATCCGTACGCGGGCCGACCGAATGATAATGCAGGCGAGACGATTGTGCTCGTTCGTCAGCCGAGAGTCGGACCCATCGATTTCCTGCCGTTCAAAAATTAATGCCGTCGGTGTCATCGCCTGCCTGCAAAGTCCCTGTTCCGTAAGGCTTCCTGCCGATATTCACACAAAGTTCACGGTCGCTTAACCGATTCGTAACAAGCCGCAAATACTGTGCTCGTGGCCCCAGCGCGGGCATTTCGATGGACCGCGAGTTGCCGAATCATTTCCCCAAGAGGAAAGGTGACTGACATGAAGCAAAAGCTTGCCATTCTGAGTCTTGTGGCGACCTCACTCGCCGGAACCGTGTTCGCCGGCGAAGGCGCCGTCCCGAAAGGTGTACCGCGACTCAATCACGTGTTCGTGATCATGATGGAGAATCATGGTTACAGCCAGATCGTGAACAACCCGAACGCCCCGTTCATCAATCGCTACGCGCAATCCACTAACCGGGCAACAAATTATTTCGCGATCGCACATCCCAGCCTGACGAACTACCTGGAAGTGGTGGGCGGATCTAATTTCGGTGTCCACAGCGACAACGATCCTGACTTCCACAACAGCAGTTGCCTTCCGAACCTGGCTACGGCCACCGAGAACACCGACAATCCGGCAAGTTCGAGCATCTGCCCGATCGCTGGAACCGGCACCGACGCCGCGACCCCTGCCCTCGACCTGATTAACGAAACGCAAGGCCCGCCGGGGGAAGTCAACATCGATGGCACTCGATCGATTGCGGCAGCGTCGGGTATCTCGGGCAAGACGATCGGGGACCAGTTGGCCGAAGCGCATAAGAGCTACAAGAGCTACCAGGAAAGCTTGCCGGTCAGCGGCGCCGATCTTGTGACCTACAGCGACGGCTTCTTCAGCAATCTCACGGACTTCAGCACAATCCTGCCGGCCCTGAATCCGCCGTTGTCCCAGGGCGACGTCGTGAAACAGTACGCGGCCAAGCACAATCCGTTCGTGTATTTCCGCAGCACGCAGGAAGGCTCCAACCGCCGGAACACTCTGAAGAATTCGGTCGGCTTCGAGCAACTCTATACCGATCTCGGATCGGGCGACGTGCCCGCTTTTTCTTTCATCGCCCCCAACCAGTGCAACGATCAGCACGGTCGCGGAAATGCCGGAGCCTTCTGCAACTTCGATCCCAGCGATGATGGAAGCCAGGCAGGCCTGAACCCCGCTCTCATCTATCAGGGCGACGTCACCGTGGAGAGATTGGTCACCGCCATCCACAATTCGCCCGCCTGGCGACAGGGTCGAAACGCGATCGTGCTGCTGTGGGATGAGAACGACTACAGCCTGGCTCCGAACGACAACCAGGTACTGCTCACGGTCGACACAAACTACGGACCGCGCGGTGTACACAGTTCGCGTTTCTACACTCACTTCTCATTGCTGAAGTCGTTGGAGTCTGGGCTGAGTCTGCCTTGCCTCAATCACGCTTGCGATGCGAACGTGAACGTCATGTCCGACTTGTTCCAGGGTCGGGGAGACGAGTAGACGGACCTGCAACTCGGGACTGCAATGAAGGCCCGCTCTCGAAAGAGAGCGGGCCTTTACTGTTGTCAGCGAAACCCTAGGGAACGTTGGTCACATCGAGCCCGGTATCTTCCCACTCGCGGCCGCACGCCTGGCATTTCCACGCCTTGCGGTGAACGGGCAATGGCAGCCCGACCCATGCCGACGCATAGGCTACCGGCTTATTCAGTTCTTCAAAGGTGACATCCAGCGAGTTGCAGTTCGGGCAATGCGGTTGTTGGTACAAACCGCTTCCTTCTACCTCCAAGGTTTCTGGAATGGGAAGGTCCAGGATTTCGGTCGCTTCCGCAACGTCTTCGGGCCAAACCTGAAGTTTCACTCCGCCAAGCAAATTCGAGATGAACCAGTCCATCCGAACCATGTTCTCATCCACGAGATGGCACTCGATACCAGCAGACTCGAGACTCCCCTTGGCTAAGAGCGCCTCCGGAAGGTCGCGAAATCTCCTTAGCGTGACCGGTACGGGGCCGTCGGCGTCGATTTCGTCGAACCGATGATCACCGGGATCAGTTTTGCTCGTTGGGGCCGCCAGGTGGCGACGACTTAATTCGGCCGAAAGCGCTCTTTCGGCGCCTTCGGTTAGGGATGGTGCGTCGCCGGCGATTCGCTGCAGTTCGTCATCGCTCATTTCGGCGTAACGCGCTGCCAGTCGGGCGGAGTCGTCATGGGGAGACATGACTGCGGATGATACAGGAGGGAAGATTCAGATAGAGCAGCAGGGAACTGATAGGTTGTTAAGAAATGTTGCCGAAAAAACAAAGCGCCCCTGACTCGTATGAGTCACGGGACGCCCGTTAAACAGCCCTCCCCCAAGTGCTGCTCGAGGACTACTGTACGTTTTCGCTCCGTTTCGGGGAATGGCACCGATGGGCCATTCCCTGGCCCGAAAGCGTATCCGAAGAAAGTCGGTCATTTCGGCCGAATCCCGCTAAAATCGTGGGTTTCCCGCGAGCGTACAGGTGCTTCCGTAACCTGCCTCATTACGAGTGCGCGTGCGATATTCAGCATGGCGATTGCGCCAAAGACCCACCGCTATCACGGACCTCCGACGGGGAGCGCGGGCGAAAATCAAGGAAGGTCTAATTACATGCTGCAGCCACCGGAAAACAAGAATGCGGTACCAGCGTCAAATGCCACTACCTATACCCCTGTGAAGACTTCAAGCGCACCCATGGAGCAGGCGACAATCGGCCGCTCGCTGGTGATCAAAGGCGACATCAGTGGAGCGGAATCGCTCTTTGTTGACGGCCGTATCGAAGGCACCGTCAACATTCCCGAACACCGCGTAACCGTGGGCCGCAACGGCGTGGTTACCGCCGACGTCAACGCCCGCGAAGTCGTGATCATGGGCAAGGTGCAGGGCAACATCATCTGCAGCGATCGCCTCGACATCCGCAGCGAAGGTGCCGTTACCGGCGACGTGGTGGTGCAGCGCATCAGCGTCGAAGATGGCGCCATCCTCAAGGGCAGCGTGCAGGTGCAGGCGGCCGGCGAGCAGAAGAACAAGCAGAATCAGCAGTCCCGGCAAGCGGACGCAAAACCGAACGGCGATGCCTCCAAAGCGGCAGCCGCTTCAGCCGGAGCCTAGTTAGAAGCCAGAATTCGTCAGCCAAAGAAGAAGGGCACGAGCGATCGTGCCCTTCTCTGTTGTACGCCGTGCATGTTCGACAGCTTGGGGGTGAAAGTCCTCTCCCAACCTGATGGAGGTGAAGGGTAGCGAAGCGCAAGGGCGTCACCGCGAGGTGGGGTCTGAAGGAAGCGTGGAGCAAACACGCGAGCCGATGAACAAGAACCGGATGATGAGGCCTACGGTGCCGGGCGAGCAAGCAACTGATGGCGAAGCCCATATCCATCAAGGACACTGGTGGTAAATCCGGCGGGGGTGCGTGGAAAGCGGTCGAGCTTATCGCGGGAGATCTGCGGTGCGTCACGGATTCGGTGACGGAGGACATCGTAAGGTGTTCTGACCGGACAGCAGAAGTCAGCAGAGGGCGTAGTAGTCGCGGAAGCGGTGAAGGCGCGAACGATAGGAAGAGTCAGTAGTGCTTGGGTCTCGAGGAGGGTATTGCACTAGCCATCTCGCTCTACGGCGGGGCTTGGGTAGGCAGGGCGCGGTGAAGCCGCCACGGATGCTGACCCGAGAAGTGAAACCCACACGGCGTTCCCAAACTACGAACGCTCAGCCTGCCCGTTCCATTGGTGGGACTAACCTATCGAACCGCCGTATGCGGACCCGCATGTACGGTGGTGTGGCAGGGGAGGAGAGGTGACTCTCCCCCCTATGCCGATTCGTATTCGTAGCGCCGGCGTCCCGCCGGCAGTCGCGAGGGCATCCTGCCCTCGCCGTCACCGGGAGTGACGAAGCCCAGGGTTACTTCTTCTCCGCACCCGTCTTCAGGTCAAGCGCAGCCGAATTCATGCAGTAGCGCAGTCCGCTGGGTGCGGGGCCGTCTTCGAATACGTGTCCCAGGTGAGCCCCGCAATGCGCGCACCGCGCCTCCACGCGAACCATGCCCTGGCTGCTGTCGGTGTGCTCTTCCACATTCGCCGGGTCAATCGGAGCGTAAAAACTCGGCCAGCCTGTGCCGGAGTCGAATTTCGTTTCTGAAGTGAACAACGCCGCTCCGCATCCCACGCAGTGATACGTCCCGGCTTCTTTAGTCTTCCAATACTTTCCCGTGAAAGGCATTTCGGTGCCCGCTTCGCGGGTCACGTGATACTGCTCAGGCGTCAACTGCGCGCGCCATTCTTCATTCGTTTTCCTAATCTTCGGATTTGCCACTTTGTCTGTCATATGAAGTCTTACCCCATCCACAAGAATTCACCCATTTGATGCCGGAGAAGGAAGAAAGTGACAGTAGAATCAGCGACAAAGAAGGGATCGGCAGCTTGTGATCCACGGCACAGAGAGTGGTGACAACTTGCCTTCGCCCGGCCTTCTCTACAAGCTAATCTATCAAAACATGATTTTGCTCTAGGGGAGAGGTGCCGGAGGGGAGATTTAAGCGCGAATTTTTCGCGCAAGGAATTGAGTCGTCGCTGTTGCGGTCGCTTGCAGATCGATTCGCGTCTGCTGGAAGGGCTGGAAACCCTGCGCTCACTAGCCGGCGCACCAGTGCGGGTGCATGCCGGATATCGTTGCCCTCGCCACAACCGGGCGGTTGGCGGAGTTCCGCACAGCGAACATCTGGAAGGATTGGCGGCGGACGTCAGTTTGCCGGGTCTGTCGCTGCAGAGAATGTACGAACTCGCTCTCGAGGTTCCGCAGTTTGCCGAAGGTGGCATCGGTGTCGACGACGAAAATTTCCTGCACGTCGACGTGCGCGACCGGCAAGCGCGCTGGGCACGTGTGAGCGGAAAGTACGTCGGCATCGCGGAACTCGTGAGCGAACCGCAACTTCTGGCGCAAGAGGGAAGCGCAATTACCCCGGGCTAGTCGCCGCGGAATATCAGGAGATCCCGGCCGCCGTCGACTAAACGCCTTCGCCGATTTTCCGGTACTGGCTGCCGAAGAATAAGAGTGGCTTGCCCTCGCGTACCACGACTTCCTCGACTTCGGCGATGAAGATCGTGTGGTCTCCGGCGTCCTGTGCCGAGTGCAGGCGGCATTCGAGATAGGCCAGCGCGCCGTGCAGCACGGGAGTGCCGTGGCGAGTGCGGTCAAACTGGGCGCCCGCTTCCTCGGCGGCTCGGTCGTGCGCGCGAGCCGGACGTGCATAGTATTCCGAAATTTTCCGGTGGTCCTCCGCCAGCACATTCACGCCGAAGCGCTTCTTGGAGTGAAGATGCGCGTGGGTCCGGGCCTTCTGGTCAACGCACACCAGCACGAGCATTGGGTCGAGCGAAACGGACGCAAAAGCGTTGGCAGTCATCCCGTGGACTTCGCCGTCTGAGTCCAGCGTGATGACGGTGATGCCGGTCGCGAACGAGCCCAATGCTTTGCGGAACTCTGCCTGGCTGACGCTCATGGCAGCAGGTTTTCCTCCGGTTGACCGATAAAGTTATCACGTCGAGACCGTAGCGCCGGCGTCCCGCCGGCAGTCGCGAGGGCATCCTGCCCTCGCTGGGCGGAGCTAGAGAAATGCTTGGTCTACTGCTCGCGCCAGCGCCCGCCCGCAATCGCCGCAACACGGCTTTCATGTATCATCTTGCTACCCGGGCTTTTTCGGGGTGAGTCAACCTGTTTTTCGGAACCTGACGCATCTTGAGCCCCGCCACTGAATCCAGACCGCAGTCCCGCACTCTGGCTGAGTCTCTCGCCGAGGTGCGCCGCGGAAAGGCCCTGTCGCGCGATACTGCCTGCCAACTGCTCCGCTGTTCCGACGAATTTCTACCGCAACTCCTTGCGCTAGCACGCGCCGCCACAGAGCGATTCAAGCCCGGCGTCATCACGTACTCGCGCAAGGTTTTCCTGCCCCTGACCAATCTCTGCCGCGACTACTGCGGCTATTGTGTTTTTCGCAAAGACCCCGGAGACCCGGGCGCGCACACCATGACGCCCGACGAAGTTTTGGAGGTGGCGCGTCGTGGTCAGGCCTTGGGCTGTACCGAAGCCTTGTTCAGCTTGGGCGACAAGCCCGAATTGCTGTTCCCGGAAATGCGCGAGACGTTGCGCCACCTCGGCTACCAGTCAACGCTGCAGTATCTGGAAGCGATGTGCGACCTGGTATTGCGGGAAACGAAATTGCTGCCGCATCCCAACCCCGGATTGCTGAGTGCCTCATGGATCAGTCGCCTCGCCGCAGTCTCTCCGAGCATGGGCCTGATGCTGGAGTCCACGAATGCCGACCTGCTCGCGAGCGGCCGCGCCCATGACAACGCTCCCGACAAACTTCCCGCGAAGCGCTTGCGTGTGATTGAAGAGGCCGGGAAACAGAAGGTGCCGTTCACGACAGGGTTGCTCATCGGGATCGGCGAAAGCCTCGAGGATCGCGTCGACACTCTGCTGGCGATCCGGGAACTGCACGAGCAATACAGACACATGCAGGAAGTTATCGTTCAGAATTTCCGCGTGAAGCCTGGTATTCCAATGCAGCACTGGCGAGAACCCGCGCTGGGTGACATGCTGCGTACGGTAGCGGTGGCGCGCCTGCTAATGCCGCGCAGTGAATATTCAGGCACCGCCGAATCTCTCAGCTCCGTTCTATGACGATTTACTCGAGGCCGGCATCAACGACTGGGGTGGTGTTTCGCCCTTGACTCCCGACTTCATTAATCCGGAAAAACCCTGGCCGCATCTCGAACAGCTTCGCCAGCGGTACGGAGAGTCGTGGTTTCAAACTACAGCAACGCCTTCCCGTGTATCCGGAATTTCTGCCGTTGGTTGAGGCGCGACCGGGTCTGGTGGCCGATCGTGTTCATGCCGCATCTGACGCTCGTGGCTATTGCCGGAGGGCCGCGTGATCACCGTCTTGACAGGCGGCACCGGCGGCGCCAAATTCGTCGACGGCCTGCGGCAAGTTGTCCCCGCGGAAGAACTCACCATCATTGTTAATACCGGCGACGACTTGCTCTGGTGGGGCCTTTACGTTTCTCCCGACATCGATTCGATCACCTACGTTCTTTCCGGAATGCTAAGTCGCGAGCGTGGCTGGGGGGTAAAGGGCGACACATTCTTTTGCCTGCAGCACATGGGACAGCTTGGGCAGCCGATCTGGTTCCATGCCGGCGACCGCGATCTCGCGGTGCATATCCTGCGCTCGAAACTGCTCGCGGAAGGGAAGACGCTTTCAGAAGTCACCACTGAGATCTGCGAAAAACTGGGCGTGAAAGCCCGCATCCTGCCGATGAGCAACTCGCGGGTCGAAACGCGAGTGGGTACCCGCTTCGGCGAGATCAGTTTCGAAGAATATTTCGTACAACGCTGGTACCAGGACCCGGTAGAATCCATCCGCTTCGCCGGTGCGGCCGATGCCGAGCCGTCGCCCGGCGTCATGGAAGCAATCATGAACGCGGACATCGTGTTGTTGGCTCCGAGCAATCCCGTCACAAGCATCGGACCGATCCTCGCGGTTCCCGGTGTTCGTGAATGCGTTGCATAAGACAAAGGCGCGGATCGCCGCGGTGAGTCCTATTGTTGCCGGAGAAGCGGTTGCGGGCCCGGCAGGAATCCTGATGGCTTCCCAAGGACTGCCCGTTTCAGTTGCCGGCGTCGCGGAGGCCTATCACGATTTTCTGGATATGCTTGTGGTCGACATGCGCGATGCGCAATCCGTCGAGGAACTCAAAAAGTCAGGTCTGCGCGTGCACGTCTCCAAAACCATCATGCGCACATCGGAAGACAAGGCCGACCTGGCCGCAGCTGTGCTTGCCGCGGTGCGCGGCAAGAGCGCGGCGGCCGCGGGGCCCGAGCACGTATGATCCTTATCCCGGTCAAGAATCTGAAAGACGCCAAACAGCGGCTGGCCTCTGTTCTCGATCCAGCCAGAGCGCACCGAACTCGCCCGCGCCATGTTGGCAGGATGTGACAGAGGCGATTGCCTCGTGGAAGAGCCGTCCCGAGGTCGCGATGGTGACGTGCGACTCGTTTGCCCTGTCGCTGGCCTGCAAATACGGATTCGAAGTGATCGCCGATCACCGCAACAGTGGCGAAACCGATGCGATCGAAATGGCCACCCGCGTGTGCGAAGCCCGCGAACTCGACACCCTCGTCATTCCCGGCGACATTCCACTGGTGCAGGCCTGGGAACTGCAGGCGATTTACGATGCCGCGCCCGAGGTCGGAACCGTCCTCGTCCCCGCGGGGGACAGTCGCGGAACGAATGCCGTCTTGCGCCGGCCCGCTGGGCTTGTTTCCCTTCCGCTTTGGAAATGACAGCTTCAAACCGCACTCGCTGCCGCAAAGGCTTCCGGAAAGCCCTGCGTGGTGCTGCCTCTACCCGGGCTCGCGGTGGATGTCGACGACCCCGCCGACCTGCAGAAATTGATCCATCTTCCCGGCGAAACTCGCGCCCAACGGCTGGCCCGCAGTTTGGATCTCCGCGAGTATCCGATGGCTGTGAACGAGTAGCGGCATGCAGGAACTCCGGATCATTCCGGTTACCCTATCCGCGGAAATTCGGCCCAGAGACTCCCTGGCTGGCAACTTGCTCGATGCTCTCCGCGGGCGGCGCCTCTCGCTCTTGCAAGGGAGACATCCTCATCGTGAAGCACAAGGTCGTCTCCAAATCCGAGGGCCGCCTGGTCCGGCTGGATACCGTGAAGACCACGGCCGCGTCGCGCGCCTGGGGCAAGCGCTATCACGTCGATGCGCGGGTGATCGAACTGGCTTTGCGCGAAAGCGCCAGCGTCATTCGACGAAAGAACGGAGTGCTGATCACCGAGACCCGCCACGGCTTCATCTGCGCGAACAGCGGAATCGACGTCTCGAATGTCGATGGCGGAGAACACGCGCTGCTTCTTCCCGAAGAACCCGACCGCTCCGCGCGCAAATTGCATCGTGAACTGCGCAAGCTGACTGGGCTTTCGATACCGGTCATCATCTGCGACAGTTTCGGGCGAGCGTGGCGTGAGGGCCTGACCGAGGCCGCCATCGGCGTCGCTGGCATGCAGGCCCTGCACGATTACCGTGGCCGCCGCGATCCGCACGGCTATCCTCTGCGGGTCACCCTCGACGCCGTTGCCGACGAATTGGCGTGCGCTGCCGGACTGTTGTCGAGCAAGCTAACTCGCACTCCTTTTGTTATCATTCGAGGATTCCCGTACCGCCCCGGACGCGGAACCTCCCGTTCCCTTATTCGTCCCGCGGAACAGGATTTGTTTCGTTAGGAGGGCGTCGTGTCACGAGCACTCGCGCATTCGGAACTGGAGGAGTTCGCTTCTCTCGAATGGTCGGACATCGAACACCGCCTGTCACCCGCGATTCGCGAAGCTCTCGACAGCGCGCTGACCCGGCAACAGGGGAGTGCGCTCTCGAAAGAACAATCGCTCGCGCTCGCGAATTGTGAAGGTGACGACTTGCTGGGATTGCTGCTGGCTGCCGATCAACTGCGCGCCGAGCTTTCCGGCAATCTGGTTACCTACGTCGTCAATCGCAATATCAATTTCACCAACATCTGCTTCGTCGGATGCAAGTTCTGTGCGTTCAGCCGCGGCCCTCGCGAAGACGACACCTACTTTCTGAGTCCTGATCAGGTCGCCGCGAAAGCGATGGAAGCTTGGGAGCTGGGCGCCACCGAAGTTTGTATTCAGGGCGGCCTGCCGCACGACCTCCCTCCTTTTTATTACCGCGACATTCTGCGGGCCGTGAAACGCGCTGTTCCGCGCATGCACTGCCACGCTTTCTCGCCCATGGAGATCGTCTATGGCGTGGAACTCACGGACATGCCGGTGCGCGGATTATCTGCTCGATGCTGCGCGACAACGGACTGGATACCCTTCCCGGTACTGCGGCCGAAATTCTGGACGATCGAGGTGCGCAACATCCTGTCGCGCAACAAGCTGTCCACCAGCCAGTGGCGTGAAGTCATCACCACCGCGCATCAGCTCGGCATTCGCTCGACCTCCACGCTCATGTATGGGCATGTGGAGACTGCTGAGCACTGGGTGAATCAGCTTCTGATGCTTCGGGAAATCCAGCAGCAGACCGGAGGGTTCACGGAATTTGTTCCGTTAGGCTTCGTGCACCAGAACACTCTGCTGTTCCACCAGGGACTGGCGCGCTCCGGCCCGACCCTCGCCGAGCACCTCAAGATTCATGCGCTCTGCCCGCATCATGCTCGCGGGGTCGATCAACAATATCCAGGTGTCCTGGGTGAAGTTGAACCGCAAACTCTCGCAGCTTTGTCTGCACGCTGGAGCAAACGACTACGGCGGCACGCTGATGGAAGAAAACATTTCTCGCGAGGCGGGAGCGACCGCTGGCCAGTACACCAGCCCCGAGCAATTTCAGACCTTAATTCTGGAAGCAGGACGAATCCCCGCGGAACGCAACACCACCTATACGCGACTCCACATCAAGACGCCCCTTGAGGATGCTGACCAGCGAGCACGCAATGATTCCGGAGTTTGCTTGAGCCGGACGATCGCGATTCTAGGCGGCACGGGCCCGGCCGGGATGGGCCTGGCGCTGCGCTGGGCGCGAGCCGGAGAAACCATCATCCTCGGATCGCGCAGTGCCAGATCGCGCGCGCGAGGCGGCCGCCAAGATCAGTCCAAGCCGTAGGCTCTTCAGCACAGAGTAACAGGGGACGACGAACGCCGCAGCTTGCGCCGCTACTGACTTACTCGCGCTGACCGTGCCTTTCGAAGGGCAAGCCGCTCTGCTGAAAGAACTCAAGCCATCCTTCAAGCCCGGCAGCATCCTGATCGACGCGACGGTGCCGCTCGCTAGCGGAGTCGGTGGTCGTGCCAGTCGTACGCTTGGAGTGTGGCAAGGCTCTGCGGCTCAGCAGACCGCCGAACTCGTCCCCAAGGGTGTGACCGTGGTCGCGGCTTTTCAAAATTGCTCCGCCGACGCGATGAATGGCGATGGTCCGGTCGAATGCGACGTAATCGTCTGCGGCGACGACCCGGCCGCAATTCAAACCGTATGCGAGTTGGCGGCAAAAATTCCCGGTGTGCGCGCGCTTGATGGCGGAAAACTCGAGAATGCCCGCATCGTCGAGCAGATCACCGCCTTGCTGATCGGACTCAATATTCGCCACAAGGGGCATGGCGGCATTCGTATCACGGGCTTGCCGACGTCGTCGTATCGCTCGGCACAATAAAGCTGTCAGCGCTCTCAAGCCGAAAATTCGGCACCTTCTATCGCTTCGCGTCATCTTGGATTTCACCGCTGGCGTTGTCGTCTCGGAAGCAAGGCTCGCCTATGAGCACAGGTGCACAGAACGGCACGGTCATCGAGATGCGAAATGTCGCCTACCGTTTTCCTGGCGGTTCCGCGCTCCTGAATGACCTGAATCTGCAAGTGCGTCGCGGCGAGACCCTGATGCTGCTCGGTCGCAGCGGCTCAGGAAAAACAACGACTCTCAAGCTGATCAACGATCTGCTCTCCCCGACCGAGGGCGACGTCATGGTGGAAGGTCGCGCCACTCGCGATTGGGACCGCATTCGCTTGCGCCGCGGTATCGGATACGTGCATCCAGGAAGCCGGCCTGTTTCCGCACTTCACGGTCGAGCGCAACATTGGCCTGGTGCCTACCATCGAAAACTGGCAGCCCGAGCGCATCCGGAAGCGCGTAACCGAGCTACTGCAACTGGTCGGATTGGATGCCGTGCTCGCATCGCGCTATCCGAAAGAACTTTCCGGAGGTCAGCGTCAACGTGTTGGCGTGGCGCGTGCGCTGGCCGCCGATCCTCCCATCCTTCTTATGGACGAGCCGTTCGGCGCGCTCGACGCCATCACGCGCGCCGAGTTGCAGAAGCGAATTTCTAGCCTTGCAACAGCGATTGCAGAAAACCGTCGTCTTCGTCACGCACGATTTGCGTGAGGCCTTTTCCTCGGAACGCGCATCGCGCTGATGGAAGGAGGACGTCTGGTTGCTGCACTGTCACCATCAGAATTCATGAAGTCGCAAGACCCTCTGGTTCAGGAATATCTCGAAGCCTTCGAAATGCCCACACCAGAGAAACGAGCCTCAGCATGAACGTGTTCCAGTACATCGTGCAAAATCACAGCGAGGTGTTCGAAGCGACGGGATGGCATCTCGGTATGGTCGTCGCCTCTACATTGTTCGCTGTGCTGATTGGTATCCCACTCGGAATTTTGATCAGCCGCCGTCCAGGCTGGAACAAAGCGGTGCTGGGCACTGCCAACGTAATCCAGACCATTCCAAGCCTCGCATTGTTTGCATTTCTGCTGCCGGTGCCTTGGATTGGCGCGCGCTCCGGGCGTCTCGCAATTCTGGCCCTCACGCTCTATGCGTTGTTGCCGCTGATTCGCAATACGTACGCTGGCATCAAAGGTGTAGATCCCGCGATCGTTGAGGCGGGCCGCGGCATGGGCATGACGGATCGTCAGCTGCTGTTTCGCGTCGAGTTGCCGCTTGCCCTGGGATTCATAATTGCCGGCGTTCGCGTCGCTGCCGTGATCTCTGTTGGACTCGCAACTATCGCCGCGGCGCTGGGCGCTGGTGGCCTGGGGGAATACATTTTCCGCGGTCTCGGCATGGTCAACAACCAGATCATTCTGGTCGGCGCAATACCCGCCGCCGCACTGGCGTTGCTCGCCGACGCAACGCTGGGCTGGGTCGAACACCGACTGAGTGCAATCTAGAAAAGTTACGTCCCGACTCACACGCTATGGTGCGCAAGACTTTCCTCATCTTCGTTTCGTTGGTCATCACGGTTGCATGCGGCCCGCCGCGCGAGAACCGGATCGTCATCGGGTCGAAGAATTTCACAGAGCAGGCGATCCTGGGAGAGATCTTTGCGCAGCGATTGGAGGCGAAGACCAATCTGCACATAGAGCGCCGCTTCTATCTCGCGGGCAGTTTCATCTGCCACCAGGCGATTTTGGCAGGACGAATTGATATCTATCCGGAATACACAGGAACGGCGCTGACGGCGATTTTAAAGGAGAAGCCGGAAGGCTCGCGCAAAGCCGTCTACGATCGCGTGCAGTCAGAGTACGCCAAGCGCTTTGACCTGGATCTCGGTGCGCCGCTCGGGTTCGACGACACCTTCGCCATCGTGATTCGCGGAGAAGACGCCCGCCGCCTCCAACTCCAAACGATCTCGCAGGCAGCGGCCTACACCCCGCAATGGCGGCCCGGATTCGGTTACGAATTTATGGAGCGGTCGGATGGTTACAAGGGACTCGCCGCGACTTACGGTCTGCGATTCGCCGCCGCTCCCCGGATTATGGATCTTGGATTGCTGACCCGCGCTCTGAAAGATAAACAGATCGATCTCATCGCGGGCAACACCACCGACGGGCTAATCCCCGCTCTGGATCTGTTCGTGCTCCGGGACGATCGCAACTACTTCCCGCCATACGAGGCGGTAGCCGTGATGCGTCAGGAAACAATAGCCCTGCATCCGGAGGTCGCCAAGGCTCTCGACGATCTCGCCGGCAAGATCTCTGACCAGGATATGCAGCAATTGAATTACGCCGTCGACGGAAATCACCGCGACATGAAGGAAGTGGTCCGGGAATTCCTGCACACTAAGGGACTGCAATAAACGCAGGTCTCAGAGTAACCTTGAACACCACCTCGTCAACATCCATCACCGAATACAATTGTTTCCCAGATGCCGAACGAAGACCTGGACGCGACTTGGAAATATCACAACGGCAGCAAGCACTCATATCTCAGCCTGCGCGCGCATCCTCACTTTCTCGACTGGGAAAACAAGCCGCTCCTGTTCAAAATCTACCCAACGTTGGAAGTGACGCGGCTGCCGAAAGATTTCCGCCAGACAGGAGTGTCGGCGCTTTCTGCCATCGCGAGCCCCGGCATCTCCGCCAGGGGCAAGAAGATTCCGAATCTCGAGGACATCGCGCAGCTTCTGTTTTTCTCCGCGGGTGTTACGCGCAGCAAGAAGTTTCCCGGGGGCGAAACCTTCTTCCGCGCTGCGGCCTGCACGGGTGCTCTCTATGAGATTGAGTTGTATCTCGTATGCGAGGATTTGCCAGACCTGCCGGCGGGTGTCTATCACTTCGGGGCAGCGGAGTTCGGCCTTCGACAATTGCGCGCAGGTGATTATCGAAAAGTTCTGGTGGATGCGACCGCCGCCGAGAAAGCAGTTGCGCACTCCCCCCTCATTCTTATCTGCACCGGCATCTACTGGCGAAATGCGTGGAAGTATCGATCGCGCACCTATCGGCACTTCGGGTGGGACAACGGCACGATGCTCGCGAACGCGCTGGCGATGAGCACTGCTCTGGGCCTGCCCGCCAATGTCATTACGGGATTCGTCGATCAGCAGGTGAATGCCTTGCTCGATGTGGATGTGCGCAAAGAAGTCGCCTTCTCGGCGCTTGCGGTGGGTTACACAAAGTCGCGCCCGCCAGTGCCGAGCGAAATCAAGCCACTGCAATTGCCGGCCATGGCCTACTCGAAGGAAGAAGTCGACTATCCCGCCATGCGGCAGATGCACGAAGCCTCAAGCCTGCTCGATGCAAAACAAGTCAAGGCATGGAGAGACAGTTCACCGAAAATCGGACAGCCTGATGCGCGCGGAACGCTCTTCAATCTGAAACCCCCGACCAAAGACAGCCTTCCAACTGACTCCGTCGAGCAGGTCATCCAGCGTCGGGGCTCATCACGCAAGTTTGCGCGACAGCCGATCTCGTTCGCACAGTTGAGCACCCTGCTCGACTATGCGACACGTGGGGTGCCAGCGGATTTCCTCAAGAAATCCGGAAAGCTTCTGAATGAACTTTACCTCATGGTTCACAGCGTCGAGGGTCTGCCGTCCGGTGCCTACTTCTTCCACCGCGAGAAGAAACAACTGGAACTATTGAAGGAGGGAGATTTTCGCGATCGCGCGGGCTACTTGGGTCTGGAACAGGAACTCCCCGCCGATGCGAGCGTGGACTTCTTTTTCCTCGCGGATCTTTCCAAAATTGTCAGTGCCTTTGGAAATCGCGGCTACCGCGCAACCCAACTCGAGGCGGGAATCGTTGGCGGGAAAATGTATCTCGCGGCGTACTCGCAGAAATTCGGCGCGACCGGCCTTACGTTTTACGACGATGACGTAGTCAACTTCTTCGCGCCTCACGCCAAAGGCAAGAGCGCAATATTTCTAGTCGCGTGCGGACACAGTATGAAAACTTAGATGCGCGAGTCGTGGTGATAGTTGCAGATTTCGATTGAGATTTCGATGATTTACTTGCTGTTCGATCGCGCACTTCAGTTTTTGGAATGTCAAAATATGTAATGGCGAATGTCACGCGACGCCTGCGATTACACGCCCTTTACATACGTTGTTTAACTTCTTCGAAACATTCGCGCTGCAATCTTGACAATCAAGTGGAACACTTCGTGCATCCAGACATGCTGAGTGAATAGCATGTTGTGGCATACCCAAAAATTTGTAGACGTTGGACGAGCAGCGCTGAGTGGCCACCGCTCAGTGTTCCAGCGCGTGCTCGCGATCGCGTGCTGCGTAGTATTTCTGACCTGCAGCCCGGCAACTCCGCTTGCTGCTCGCAGAAACGCAAGCTCGAAGAGCAGCAGCAATCCAGGGAAAATTCTCCGCACGGCCCTGCCCGACGAAACTTGGGACGGAGAACGGTGCTCAGTCACGTTCGGAACTGCGCGCGTTGAGCACGCCATACTGCAACTTCACGCCCGGGAAAGCGCAATCCTTCCGCGAATTGCGCCCATTCCTTCTGTTCTCTACCTGCGGCCTGCGGCCGATCGTGCGCCGCCGCGTTCCTAGTTCAACCGTTAACGAAATTTCTGCCTTAATTCTTCGCTCCGTCGCTTCGACAGAGCAGCGTTCTATTACCAACGCTGCTCGTTGAGGTCAACACTTCTCTTTCCCTATCGGAGGTTTGTAATGCGTTTTCGCTTTTGCACCATGTTCTTGATTCTGGCCATGCTGGTTGCAGGCCAGACAACCGGGGTGTTTGCGCAATCGCTCACGTCGGGCGACCTCGCAGGTACCGTGACCGATCCTTCTGGAGCCGTCGTTCCGAATGCATCCGTCACTGTGAAGAGCAATGAATCGGGCTCGACCCAGACTCGTCCCACCAACGCGCAAGGCTACTACCGGTTTTCACTGTTAGGTCCCGGTACCTATACCATCTCGGTTTCCGCGTCTGGTTTTCAATCAATCCAGCAGCAGGCAACGGTTACGGTCGGTCAAGCCGCGACTGCCAACGTTCAGCTAGCTCTCGGCACTGCCAGCCAGACGGTTGAAGTCTCTGCGGGGGCAGAGGCGGTACAGTCCGAGAATGCTGAAATCTCAACCACCATCACGCAACAGCAGATCTCACAGACGCCGAATCCCGGCAACGACCTGAGCTACATCGTCCAGACCGCTCCGGGCGCTGTGATGAACACGCAAGCTGGTTACGGAAACTCGTCTACATTCGGACTGCCGGCGACTTCAAATATCTTCACCGTCGACGGAATGAACGAGAACGACCCGTTCCTGAACCTCAACAACTCAGGCGCCACGAACCTGTTGCTCGGCAAGAACGACATTCGTGAGGCAACCGTGGTCAACAACGGATATTCCGGCCAGTACGGCGGACTCGCCGGCGCCAATGTCAACTACGTCACGCGCTCGGGCAGCAATGCTTGGCACGGCAACGCCGAGTATTTCTGGAACGGCCGCGCCATGAACGCCAATAACTACTTCAACGTCCAAAGTGGCGTCGAGCGTCCGTTCGTCAACGCGAATCAGTGGGCTGCGTCAATTGGAGGTCCCATCCGCAAAGACAAGACCTTCTTCTTCGTGAACTACGAAGGACTACGGGTCGTGTTGCCGACCACTCTACCGGTGAATGTTCCCAGCCCGCAGTTCCAGGCGGCGACCTTGGCAAACCTGCAAGGCAACAGTCCGCAGTCAGTTCCGTTCTATCAGCAGATGTTTAACCTCTACAACGGAGCGAATGGCTCTTCCGGCGCGCAGAATATTCTGCAGAACGGCACGGACCCAAACACCGGCAACATTATTTCCGGCCCGGGTTGCGGATCGTTCACGGGACTGGGCGATACCACAACCCCGTGCGCTCTGCAATTCCACTCCACCGCTGGCAACTTCACGCATGAGTATCTGCTGACCGGGAGGTTGGATCAGAACATCGGATCGAATGATCGCCTGTTCGTTCACTTCCGCACCGATCACGGCACGCAGGCGACATACACCGATCCCATCAACCCGGTCTTCAATGCGGTAAGCACTCAGCCCCAGTACGAGGGACAGTTGCAGGAGAACCACACCTTCGGCACGTCGATGGTGAACCAGTTCATTCTCAGCGGCTCCTGGTACAGCGCGATCTTCTCCACCGCCAATCTGGGGGCCTCCACCCAGGCCATGCCGTTCCGAGTGAGCCTTGCGGGAGGGGCCTTCTATCCCCTCGGTCGCAACTTGGACGTGTGGCCGCAAGGACGCAACGTCACGCAGTACGGTGCGGTCGACGATGTTTCCTGGCAGAAGGGCAGTCATTCCCTGAAGTTCGGAATCAACTTCCGCCGCAACGACATCACCGACTACTCGCCGGGCATTGGCAGCATCGGCTTCAGCTTCGGCGACAGTTTGCCGTCGTTCTTCAATGGAAACGGCGACAACTATCTGCAGAACTTCGCCGTTCGTCCGACGCAACCGGTCTCTGTCTACGCGCTCGGCTTCTATGCGCAAGACGAGTGGGCAGTCCGGCCTAACTTGAAACTTACATTGTCGCTGCGCGGCGACCACAATTCCAACCCAACCTGCCAGACGAATTGTTTCGCACGCCTCGACAATTCCTTCCTGGCCATCGATCACTCCGTTGACACGCCGTACAACCAGACCATCCACACCGGCCTGAACCAGGCGCTCGCGAACTACACCAAGGTCAGCTGGCAGCCCAGGTTCGGCTTCGCGTGGAGTCCATTCGGCTCCGGTCGAAACACCGTGATCCGCGGCGGCTTCGGCCTATTTACTGACGCCTTCCCGGCCACGATCGCCGACAACTTGCTGAACAATTCCCCCTTGAACAATCCGTTCCAGGTGGGAACGGCTCCGCTGTCTCCGGAGATTGCTGGCAATCAGGCGTCGTTAGCGGCGGGTGCCAACACGTCGTTCGTGCAGGGCTTCGCAGCAGGACAAACGCTCGCGCAGATCCAGGCCTCGAATCCTTTGTTCGTGGTGCCTTCGTTCACAAACGCGGCGCGCCGCATCATCGCTCCCCAATACCAGGAGTGGAATCTTGAGTTCCAGCATGGCTTTGGACGGGCGACGACGCTCTCGCTGAACTACGTGGGCAATCACGGAGTTCACGAGGCCGTGCAGAACCCCGGACTCAACGCGTTCTGCGATGGAGTGACGCCCGATCCCGCGGATAGCTGTCTCGGACTCCTCGGCAGCACATCGTTCGCAGGTCTGCCGACCGCGCCGCTCGATCCGCGCTTCGGAACCATCAACGAAGTGTCGACCGTTGCCAACTCCAACTACAACGGCCTGACCGCATCGTTGCGCCACCAGTTCCACTCGCTGCAGGTGCAGGCCAACTACACCTGGAGCCACGCGCTCGACGAAGTTTCGAACGCCGGCTTCCTGCAGTACACCTTCAACACCAACACCAGCGTGCTGAGCCCTCAGAACCCGTTCAATCTGCGCGGCAACTACGGCAACGCTGACTACGACGCGCGGCATTACTTCAGCTTTAACTACGTGTGGGACATCCCGCGTTTCTGGGGTCCGCGAGCGGTTTTCGGTGACTGGACGGTCTCGGGAACCATCTTCGCCCGCAGCGGCTTGCCCTTCACCGTGGTCGATTCCAATGCAACTTCCATCCTGGCGTCGAACAACTTCGGCGGCGTCCTCAACGATACGGGTGCTTTTGTCTTCGCCAATTACCTTGGCGGAGCGCCCTCGTCGTGCGGCAAGTCGGCGGTTAACACGCCGTGCTTCACCACCGCCATGTTCTCGCCCGCTACGTCTGGTCTAGGCGTGCAGCGTCGCAACCAGTTCTACGGGCCGAATTTCTTCGACACCGACTTCACGGTGATGAAGAACTTCCGCATCCCGCACTGGGAGTCCGGCAAACTGGGCGTGGGCCTGCAGTTCTTCAACCTGTTTAACCACCCGAACTTTGATCAACCGGTCGGGGACGTTTCCAATCCGAGCTTCGGTTCGATCATCACCACCGTGAGCACTCCGACTTCGATCCTTGGTTCATTCCTGGGCGGCGATGCCTCCCCGCGTCTGATCCAGGTTAAAGCCGCGCTCACGTTCTAGAGTTGTCGCAAAGTACGGCGATCCCGGAAGATCGGGGTCGCCTTTTTCTTGCCCGAAATCACCTTATTTCGTCGGCTCCCGCTTCGCGCCACGTCACCGGCACGAGTGATCTCCATCACACCTGTAAGGGACATCGAAGGGCCATAATTTTTGTGGATTGGGGAGTGTCCTTCACTCCCCAAGGTGGGGGTCTTGTCGTGGCCAAAGGGCGCGTTTCCATTGTCGTCGAACGCTGCAAGGCTTGCGGTTTTTGCGTGGAGTTCTGTCCAACCAAAGTTCTGGCTCTGTCGTCTGCCTTCAATGCGAAGGGCTATCATCCCCCGCATGTCGTTGCGCCTGAAAAGTGCAGCGGCTGCGATCTGTGCGGCATGTACTGCCCCGATTTCGCAATCTACGGTCAGCGTCTGCCGGCACAGAAAGAGCCTGCCCCAGCCCCTCCGCGCACGGAGGTGACCCGTGAAAGCTGATCCCCGGGGAGTCCTCGTCGGCACGCACTTCATCGATGGCGATCACGCCTGTTGCGAAGGTGCGTTGGCCGCAGGCGCTCGCTTCGCTGCCGGATACCCAATCACTCCCTCGACCGAAGTCGTCGAGCGCTTCGCCTCGCGCATCCCGGTCGTCGGAGGAACATTCATCCAGATGGAAGATGAACTGGCCGCCTCGATCACGCTTCAGGGTGCGGTCTGGGGAGGCGCGAAAGCTTTTACCGTGACCTCTGGCCCGGGTTTCTCGCTGATGATGGAGCACATCGGATACGCCGCCATGACCGAGACGCCCTGCGTTTTCGTCGATGTGCAGCGCGGCGGACCCTCCACCGGTTTGCCGACCCTGCCCGCGCAGGCCGACATGATGCAGGCGCGCTGGGGTTCCCACGGCGACTACGAAATCATTGCCCTCTGCCCCAACTCCCCGCAGGAGTGTTTCGACCTGACCATCACGGCCTTCAATTTTTCCGAGGAATTTCGCGTGCCCGTCATGCTGATGATGGACGAGGTGGTTGGGCACATGACGGAAAAGGTGGTGATACCCACCGCGGACCAGATTGAAGTTTTTCCGCGCCGCCACACGCACAAATCTGCGGACGAATATCAGCCCTACGCCACAAATGGCGATGGCGTGCCGGAAATGGCCCACGCCGGCGAAGGCTATCGTTTTCACGTGACCGGCTTGACCCACGACGAGCGCGGCTATCCAAACATGACGCCGCAGACCCAGGACAAACTGGTGCGGCGTTTGCAGAGCAAGATCCTCGACGCCGCCGATCGCATCACGTTGCTCGAAGAGCAGCAACTCGAAGGTGCAGACGTGATCGTTGTTTCTTACGGGATCACGTCCCGCGTGGCGCAGCGCGCAATTGAGATGGCGCGTGAGCAAGGCTTGCGTGTGGGCAAGCTTCGCCTGATCACCTGCTGGCCCTTTCCCGAGAAACGCATCCGCGAACTGGCAGCCACTGCAAAAGCCTTCGTGGTCCCCGAGCTGAACCTGGGACAGATGGTGCGCGAAGTGGAACGTGCCGCAGGCGGCAAAGCGCAAGACGATTCTTGTGCCTCACGCCGGAGGCAGCGTGCATCGTCCCGAAGACATTCTCAAGGCGATCGTGGAGGCCAGCCGATGAGCACCCTCGATGTCATCAACCCGGTCGAGCCTTTTCTGCGCACCGACCGCATGCCGCACATCTGGTGTCCGGGATGCGGCATCGGCACGACCGTAAACTGCTTTGCGCGAGCCTTGATCGAATCGAAGATCGACCTGCAATCCCTTGCGCTGGTCTCCGGGATCGGCTGTACGGGTCGCGTCGCGGGTTACGTGAAGCTCGATTCGTTCCACACCACGCACGGGCGCGCGATTCCTTTTGCCACCGGCCTGAAGCTGGCGAATCCGAAACTCAACGTCGTGGTCTACTCCGGCGATGGTGATCTCTCAGCCATCGGCGGCAACCACTTGATCCACGCTGCGCGGCGAAACATCGATCTCAAGGTCATCTGTGTGAATAACCTGATCTATGCGATGACTGGCGGCCAGACCGCTCCGACCACGCCCGGCCATGCCATTACATCGACCTCTCCCTACGGAGCCTGCGAGCCCGCATTCAATCTACCGCACCTGGTCGAAGCCGCTGGCGCCGTCTATGTTGCGCGCTGGACGACTTTCCACGTGAGGCAACTGGCGCGCTCCATCAGCGAAGCCTTCCAGAAAAAAGGCTTCAGCTTCATCGAAGTGATCAGCCCGTGTCCCGACGCTCTACCAGCGCCGCAATCGCCTGGGCGATGGTCTCGACACCATGAAGTACTACAAGGAAAAGAGCAAGGTGAAGCATGGCGCGCCCACCGGCGAAGTCGGCCTCACCATGACCGGCGAGATCATCGTCGGGAAATTCGTGGACCGCGATCGCCCCGACTACCAGAGCCTGCTGCACGCGCAGATGGTGGAATCGCTCGGCGAACGTTACGTAGAACCTTCGGAGAACGTATGCAGCTGCGGCTAACCGAACTTCGCATCGCCGGATTCGGTGGACAGGGAGTGATCCTGTCGGCCATCGTGCTGGGCAAGGCCGCGTCCATCTACAGGGCGCGTATGCAACGATGACGCAAAACTTCGGCCCGGAAGCCCGCGGCGGCGCCTGCAGCGCGCAACTCGTGCTCTCGGGCAGACCCCATTCTCTATCCCTACGTCACGCAGCCGGACATCATGGTGGTCATGTCGCAGGAAGCGTACACACGTTTTGTCCCGGAACTTAAGGAAGGCGGAACACTGATCGTCGAACAGGACCTCGTCCGGGTCACAGATCTGCCGAAGCAAACGCAAGTTTACAGCTGTCCAGCCACTCGCCTCGCCGAAGAATTCGGCAAGCGCATGGTGCTGAATTCGGTCATGGTGGGATTCTTTACCGCGGTCACAGGATCTGCTGGACCCCGCCGCCGTACGGAAAAGCGGTAGGCGACTCCGTCCCCTCCGGACTTCCGCGATCTGAATCTTCAGGCCTTCGAAAAAGGCTACGAGTACGGCGTCCAGTCGCTGGCCGAGAAAAGCCACTCGCAGGAATTCGAGCACGTAATTTACGCAGAAGAGTAGAGGGGTTTGAAGCAGAACTTAGGAAGAGCAAGAAGCGGCAGACGAGGAAAGTGACAGTAGCGAATCTACTGCACCACGCGTACCGTCATCTCTTCCGCCGGTTCTCCGCCAGCCATCGCCTGCGCAATGATCAACTGACGCGCCTCGCCACGGAACACCGGCAACTGTCGTCCGAACCAGATCGCTCCTGCAATGCTGGCCACCCCGCCCGTGGCCACCGCAATCGGAGCTCCCAGTCGATCGGCCATCGCGCCGCCCAGCAGCGCGCCGAACGGCGCCATGCCCATGAACATCATCGAGTACAGCGCCATCACGCGCCCGCGCAGCGCATCCGGGACCATGGCCTGGATCAGCGTGTTCGAGCATGCCATCTGCAGCATGATGAAGAATCCCACCGGGATCAGCAGGACGGCCGACAGCCAGAAGACCTTCGAGAACGCAAACACAATCAAGCTCACTCCGAACCCCGCGCAGCAAATCGAGATCAGCTTGCCCAATCCCTTCACGCCGGTGCGAACCGCGAGCGTCAGCGCGCCCAGCAAGGCCCCGATTCCCGTGAAGCCCATCAGAATGCCGAGTCCCTTCGCACCAGAATGCAACACGTGGTCCGCGAAGATCGGCATCAGCACTGTGTAAGGCATGCCCACCAGACTCACCAGGCCCAGCAGCAGAAGCAGCGCGCGGATTGGGCCCGTGTTACTAACCCAGCGAAATCCTTCGATGATGTCTTCCAGCGGCGACTCCGACTTGGAGCGCGCACCGACGTCTACTCGCATCATCAGCAGCCCGATGATCACGGCGATGTAACTGATGCCGTTCAAGAGAAAACATCCACCTTCTCCGATCTTTATGAGGAGGATGCCGGCGATTGCCGGCCCGATCACGCGCGCGCCGTTGAACATCGAAGAATTCAGCGCGATGGCGTTCATCAGATCCTCGCGCCCAACCATATCGACGAGGAACGACTGTCGCCCAGGGATATCGAACGCGTTCACTACTCCCAGCAGCGATGCCAGTACAAAGATGTGCCACACCTGCACCTTGTGCGTGAGCGTCAGCGCCGCCAGGATGAATGCGAGGATCATCGATGCGACCTGCGTGGCGATCACTACGCGATGGCGGTTGACCCGGTCGGCCACCATGCCTCCGATCGGTGCCATCAGAAACACCGGGATCTGGCTCGCAAACCCGACCGCTCCCAACTGAAACGACGATCCCGTTTTCTCGTAGACCAGCCAGGACTGCGCCACCGTCTGCATCCACGTGCCAATCAGAGAAATCAGTTGTCCGGAAAAGAAGAGCTGGAAATTGCGATGCTTGAGAGCCCGTACCCCGACCGACCAGCGCGATTCTCTACGCTCCGGCACGGGCGCATCGCTGGCCTCGTTGGTGATTGCTGGTTCAGTCACGATCGCTTATTGGATGCCCCAAACTACTCATTGGTACCACTATAGCCGACCTTGCGAGCGCCTCTGCTTTACAATGCTAGCTCATGAACAGAACAATTCTGATTGGGCTCGCCGCTGCCGTGTGCCTCGTCGGCTGCAATAAGTCTTCGACTTCCGCTGCGCCTTCTCGTCCGAGCGACGCGGTGCAGCTGAAACTGCAAGAGCTTGCCGGCTCGGGTGCCAAAGATTGCGGACGCCTCGACGTGAAAGCAGCGAACGATCAGTTCAAGGCGTCCAGCACCTGCGCGACCAGCGCCGCCGATAACAAGAAGCCTTTCTACGTCGCCTATGACATGCCGGGCATGACGACCGGCGTTGCTGGAAATTCTGAAGGCAAACTCTTCGCGTTGGAATTGCAGGGAGCAGGAACGGGAGCAAAACTAGAGAGTGGTCCATGTCCGGCCGCATTGCGGGTCGCGCCCAGCCTTCGTCTCACGTGCTTCATTCCCGGAACGATGGGGTTGAATCCAACCGGAGCCGATCCCCACAGCGGAATTCAAACGACTCCAGGCGCTAGTCCGCATGGCGGAAGCATGGGAATCCCGCAGCCTTTCGATTCCTCGAATGCCGGAACGGCACCGCCTCCGAAGAAAAAGTAGCCGGAGCGCTATCGTTCGCTAACGTGCGCCGGCCAGTTCCGGTTCGACTTTCAGAGTCTGGGTCGCGGGTGCGTTCTCCTGCGCATCCACCACCGCGATCGCCGTCACGTTGACAATCTCTTCCACCTCGGCTCCGCGCGACAACAAATGAACAGGCTTGCTCATGCCCATCAGGATTGGGCCCAGAGTCTCACCGCCGCCGATCTTCGACAGCAGCTTGTAAGCGATGTTTGCTGAATTGAGATCGGGGAAGATCAACACGTTCGCCCCGCCTTTTAGCTGGCTGAACGGATACTGCAATTCGAGTTCGGTCGATACTGCATCGTCCGCCATCAGTTCGCCTTCCACCATCAGCGTTGGATCAGCGCGGTGCAACAACTCGACCGCCCGACGGACTTTCTCGCATTGCGGATGCGGCGCGCTTCCGAAGCTGGAGAACGATAGCAAAGCAACTTTCGGCTCGATATCGAAGCGGCGCGCGGTTTGGGCAGTGCACAGCGCGATCTCGACCAGATCCTCGGCCGTCGGTTCGATGTTCACGCTTGTGTCGGCAAGAAAGTAGATGTCGCCCTTGCGGGTGATCATCGCGTAGCAGCCGGACACCTTGTGGAGTCCTTCGCGTACTCGAACGATTTGCAACGCCGGCCGGATCGTATCGGGGAAGTGTTGCGTTACTCCAGACACCAATGCATCGGCATCACCCATGTGCAGCATCATCGACGCAAAGATGTTGCGCTTACCGATCTGCCGACGCGCTTCCGACAGCGTCATACCGCGTCGCTGCCGTAGCCTGGAACAGTTCCTGAATGTAACGCTCCCGCAGTGGCGAGCTTGACGGGTCCGCAATGCGCACGCCGTCCAGGTTCAAGCCGAGTTCCGCCACATTCCTGCGAATCGTGGAAGGATCACCCAGCAGGATGGGAACCGCGATGTTCTCCTCGATCAGCGTGTGACAGGCCCGCAGAATCTTTTCGTTGTCGCCCTCAGGGAACACGACGCTCTTGGGCAGCGCCTTCGCTTTGTGAACCATCATGCGGGCCACTTCATGGGCCTTGCCAAGGCGCCGTTCCAGTTGCTCGCGATACACATCGAGGTCAAGCGGTTCCTGCGCGACCCCGCTTTCGATCGCAGCCCTGGCGACTGCGACCGCCTCCCACAGCAGAACCCGCGGATCGAACGGTTTCGGGATCAGATATTCCGCACCAAACTTCAATCTCTCCACGCCGTAAGCGCGACAGACCGAGTCCGGAACATCTTCCTTCGCTAACGCCGCCAACGCCTTGGTCGCCGCCAGTTTCATCTCTTCATTGATGGCCGTTGCGCGCACGTCCAGTGCCCCGCGAAAAATGAACGGGAAGCCCAGTACATTGTTGACCTGGTTCGGATAGTCCGATCGCCCGGTGGCAATGATCACGTCATCGCGGCTCGCTTTCGCTTCTTCGTAAGTGATCTCCGGGTCCGGGTTCGCCATCGCGAACACGATCGGCCGCGCCGCCATCGATCGAATCATCTCGGCGTTAACCGCGCCCTTCACCGAGCATCCGACAAACACATCCGCTCCCTGCATCGCTTCGCTCAGCGTTCGCAGGTCCGTTTCTTTCGCGAACCGCTCCTTGTAGGGATTCATTCCGGCCGTGCGGCCCTTATAGACCACGCCCTTCGTGTCGCAAAGAGTGATATTCTCGCGTTTCACCCCCAAGCGCACATAGTGTTCTGCGCACGCAATTCCCGAGGCGCCTGCCCCGTTGAAAACCACTTTCACTTTGTCGATCGGCTTTCCCGCAACCTCCAAAGCATTCAACAGCGCCGCGCCGGAAATAATCGCGGTTCCGTGCTGGTCATCGTGGAAGACGGGGATCTTCATCGTCTTCTTCAGCGTTTCCTCAATGTAAAAGCACTCGGGGGCTTTAATGTCCTCGAGATTGATCCCACCGAAGGTCGGCTCCAGCAGTTGGCACAGCTTGATGATTTCGTCCGGGTCGTGGCTGTTCACTTCCAGATCGAACACATCCACATCGGCGAAGCGCTTGAACAGAACACCTTTGCCTTCCATGACGGGCTTGCCCGCCAGCGCTCCAATGTCCCCCAGACCGAGAACGGCCGTCCCGTTGCTGATCACTGCCACCAGGTTTCCGCGCGCGGTGTATTTGAACGCGTCATGCGGATTCTTTACGATCTCAAGGCACGGAATGGCGACTCCCGGCGTGTAAGCCAGGCTCAGGTCGCGTTGTGTGCGGCAAGGCTTGCTTGACGTGACTTCGATTTTTCCGGGGCGCTCGCCGAAGTGATAGTCCAACGCCTGTTGCTTCGTCACCGCCATATCGGCCTCCGTTGTGCTGCGCAGAGGTGCAGGTCAGGAAACACATGGACCCGGCACGCGCGGACCGAACTCCATTGTTTGGTGTTTCAGGCCGCTCGGCTGTGACATCCATCACACGCACACGTGCTCTCGCCCTTATCTCGTCCTCGCGGAGTTGTTGATTTGGAAGGGTTTCCGTCCGCTCTCAATCTGTAGCTGCACTACACGGTACTGATGTCCCTTCCTCGATATGCCTGGCTTGTTCGGGGTTATCCACAGATCTGTCTAAACTTTGACGTGCTTACAAAAAACGCTGCTTCCAACTTCCATCGACCTGCGGTAAAGTTTGGGGCTTGACCTGGCTTTTCCCGTGCCGGGATCCTTTTGGTACGCCCAGAGGAAGCCATGACGACCCCTGACTGTGTTGAGCGGCGCTGCGGGCAGCGATTTGATCTTCACGTGCCAGTTTCCCTGAAACTGGCGAGTTCTCAGCACGAATCTTCCGGCTTTACGCAGGATCTAAGCTCCCGCGGAGCCTTCGTTTTCACCGATTTTCCCCTCGCCCAGGGGGAAGTCGTGGAAATCACGCTGGTCATGCCTTCCGAAATCACTCTCGGGGAGAGTATGCGCGTCCGCTGCCAGGGAACGGTCTTGCGCGTCGTGCAGCCTTCGGTAGGCACGATGCTGGGGGTGGCCGTGCACTTCTCTCATTACGAATATCTCTCCCAGCCCGAGGCCTCCACCGACGCGTTCAACCGGATTTCCTCGCTCCATCCCCATCCGGAAAAAGAGCGGACCGGTGCGGCTCCCGATACCAGGCGGGCCGTGTCGTAGTGTTGGCACCCGTTTTTGACTCGGTAGGTTAAATAACGTTGAATTCCGCGTCGGAGGCCGATTTTCGGTCCTTTCGGTTCTTTTCAAGCGGCTCGATTTCGCTTAGAATGTTCCGCAGTTGGGAAATTGAGATGTGGAGTTTCCCTCTCGGCTGTGCCCATCTTCTTCGTCCAGCAATCGTAGTCGCGTAAAATCGGTCTAGTAGTGTGTTCGCTCGGTTACAAAAGTCACTTGGCGCGGAGGTTTGTCCCCCAATACCATGCAAACGCAGAAAGATTTTAGCGAGAACCAAGCCATGCATGGCATCGCAGTCGCCCTCCTGACCGAGGACCGGGAGCAGTCCGCCATACTCCAGAACCGACTGGAGAGCACTCACGTTGCGCGCATTGTGTTCAGCAATGTCGGCTTCCCGCTGAGCGCGACCGATCCCATCGTTCGCCAGATGCAGGCGCAACGCGCCGAAGTTGTGCTGGTCGACGTGAATTCCGAAGACCCGCAGCGCGCCATTCGCACTATCGAACTGATTCGGGCGACCACCAGCGATACCGCGATCTTCGCCATCGGCGAGATGCGTAATCCGATGGCGATCGTCGGAGCGATGCGCGCCGGCGCCGGCGAATTCATCGACCGCAACACCGGAACGGAAGGCCTCCTCGAAGCGTTCACGCGCTTCTCTTCGGCACGTAGCAAAAGTCGCAGCACCGGCAAGGCGCGCGTCTTCACCGTGATCAATGCAAAAGGCGGGAGCGGAGCGACCACTCTCGCGGTGAATACCGCCGTTGCGCTTCAGCAGATGCACGGCCAGACCATTCTGGTGGACTTCTCGCCGATTGGTCACGCCGCACTGCACTTGAACGCGCGCCCCACCTTCAGCGTAATGGACGCGCTGCAGAATCTGCACCGCATGGATGCTTCGTTGCTTGAAGGCCTGATGACCTCAACCAAGGATGGCCTTCATCTGCTTGCCGGCCCGCAGCAGCCTTACACCACGGCGCCTGCAGCTGCGGAACTGGCTCGCCTGTTCGATCTTCTCGTCAGTCACTATCGCTACGTGATTGTCGATTGCTCGGGCCGCCTGGACCAGACGACGCGCCTGCTTTCCGATCTCTCGAACGTGGTGTTGATGGTTGCTCAGACTGACGTGGTCTCGCTCTGGAGCGCGGGCCGTATCCGCACCTTCCTTGAAGAAGGCAACGGCCGCAAGCATCTGCGCCTGGTGATGAATCGCTACAAGAAAATTCCTGGCTTCAGCGAAGAAGACGTCGAGCGCGCCACTAACGTCAAGATTCTCTGGAAGGTTCCCAACAACTACCAGTTGATCGCGCCCGCCATCGACAAAGGCACGCCTGTGGCCGCGCATGATTCGCAGGAAGTCAGCCGCGCGTTTCGGTCGCTCGCCGAACTGCTGGCGCAGGCTCCGGTTGCTGCCGAAGAAGGTCTCGACCTGGTTTTCCAGGCACAGAAGGACGGTAAGAAAGCTCCCAACCGCCTGCTGATCACACCGCAATTCCGAACCGGGCAATAGCCCGCGAAATCAAATAAGCTCGTCGCGATTTGTGGTCAACATTCCCGCCCAAGCGGAGCTTGGACGGGGCACCCTTCCTCAATCTCTTTATTGTTTTTAAAGCCTTCTAAACTCTCCGGTCTTCATCGCTCAAGCGATGAGGAGTGATCACTCCCGTTGCGGGTACGGTTCACGCATGCTATGAGCCCTGTATGACTCAGTAGCGGGTGAGTCGGCCTACGCCGCGTCAGATGTTCGCCCGCGCTCCAAAGAGGCTGCACGCCCGCGATAAGGGTCCGCGCGGTTCTGCCTAGGACACGCGGAACGACGCCATCTCTGGCCTGATTTTAGAATAGCAATTTGAGTGGGTTGATTGTGCCACGTTGGGGAAGTTTATATTCTGCTTGGATTGATGGAGATGGATGTGATTTTGTGACGTGGGTGGGGCTTGACAGGTGATGAGGGTCGCAGGAGAGTCAGTTCTCAGTTCTCAGGATTTTTGTAGCGCCGGCATGTTGCCGGCAGTCGCGAGGGCGTCCCGCCCTCGCTTGCGGGCTCACGCCCGCGTTCGCCGTCATGTCGCCCCTACGGGGCTTGCGATCGTTCTTGTTGGCTTTTCCCTATGCCGCCGCTTCGCGGCTCTTTCTCTGAGGCTCGGCGGGCAGGGACGCCCGCCGGACTGCCGGCGGGACGCCGGCGCTACGGTTGCGGTCTCAGACTGCCAGCGGAAAAGCTCCAAATCCCACTGCAATTTTTGCGGTCCCAGGCATCCCGCTTCGGCGGGTCCCCATCTTCATATGAAACGCCCAAACTACTGTCGTCGCATGCCACCCATCGTCGGGAGTTTCTGATGTTTGCACGAATCACCTTCGCTGCTCTGCTTGTGTCTACAACCATTCTTCCGGCGCAGCAAGCTGCGGAACCGCCCAAGACCGAACTGAACGGTATCTGGAAACTGAACCGCGATGAGAGCGACGATGCGCGCGACAAACTTCGCTCCGCCATGCAGGACCGCGATCAAAACGGACCCATGGGCAGCCACACCGGCATGGGTGGAGTCAGCCTGGGCATTCCGGGCATCGGTGGGATGGGCCATCCCGGAGGACCAGGCATGGGTCGTGGCTCCGGCGCGGGCAACGAGGAGCAAAGATCCCGTTTGGCTACTCTTGCGCAAGCTCCCGACCTGCTGACCATCCTGCAGAAAGGTCCTGAAATCGATGTGACCGATTCCGACCATCGCGAGCGCTCCCTCTTCACCGACGGTCGCAAGATTGAAAAGTCCGGCAAGGATGCCACCCAAGTCCAGGTCAAAGCGCATTGGGACCACGGCACCCTGATCACCGAAGAGAAGGGCCCGGGCGGCGAGAAAATTTCTCACGCTTATGAGATCACGCAAGAAGGTAAGCAGATGGCCGACACGCTCACTCTCGAAACCAAACACTTGAACACGCCCGTCATCGTGCGCTCCGTCTACGACAGGGCTAGTAGTGAAAAAGGAGAATAGCTGGCTCACAATCGTCCGCTGCCTCGTGTATGTTGGAGACACGACGAGGCACAATGCATGCGAACGACAAGGCTGTGTGGAATTGTTTTGTTTCTGGCGCTGACCGCGCTCAATACCTTTGCTCAGGAGATCACAATCGCGGCCGCTGCTGATTTGCAGTCCGCCATGCAGGACATCGCAGCTCGCTTCGAGAAAGAGACCGGCAAGAAAGTAAAAGTCGTTTACGGATCGTCAGGAAACTTCTTCCAGCAGATTCAGAACGGCGCGTCCCTTCGATCTGTTCTTCTCGGCTAATCTCGACTACGCCAAAAAGCTCGAAGGCGCAGGCTTGGCCGAGCCCGGAACCCTCTACCAATACGCCACCGGCAAGATCGTGCTCTGGGTGCCATGCGGTTCGAAGGTGGACGTCAGCGGCGGTCTCAAGGCGCTGACCGATCTCGCGGTGCGCAAGGTCGCAATCGCGAATCCCGACCATGCCCCTTACGGACAAGCCGCCGTCGCCGCCCTGCAGAAAGAAAACGTCTACGAGCAGGTTAAAAGCAAATTAGTCATGGGAGAGAACATCTCGCAGGCGGCGGCCTTCGTTTTTTCGGGATCAGCTGACGCCGGAATTATCGCGTTGTCCCTTGCACTTGCCCCCAACATGAAAGACAAGGGCCGCTACGTAGAGGTGCCCGCCGGCGACTACCCGCCGATTGAGCAAGGTTGTGTTGTCCTGAAGGCAGCGCAGAAGAAAGAGGCCTCACGCGCATTTTTGGAGTATTTGAAAGCCCCGGCTTCGGCTGAGATATTGCGGAGTTACGGGTTCGGAGTGAAGTAGCGGGGTGCGGGCAGGATGCCCGCACGACTGCCGGCGAGACGCCGGCGCTACCGACTGGACGCCGGCGCTACGTTAAAACTGCGATCTCTTCAGAATTGGTTTGAAGGGAATCATCACGATCGCCTCCACGTCGACATTGGCGTCGTTCTTCATCGCCGGCAAGAAGTGCCACCGCGCCAGAGCCTCGCTGGCATAGCGATCGAGTCGAGAGTCCGCGCCATTCACCACACGTATGTCGCTGACCGTCCCGTCGGCGCGAATGATCGCGCGCAGCGTTACCGTGCCCGCGACATTCTCCCGCATCAACTGCAATGGATATGCAGGATCCACCTTGTGGTCCGCGACGGGCGCAAGCAGTTCGCCCTTCTCGTGCGCGTCGCCCAACTCGGCGAATCGCATCACCCAGCTGCCGCCAGCCGAATTGAGATTCGGCATGTTCATGGTCATCGAATAAAGATGCCGGTCGCGGAAGATTTGCCGCTCGAGCGGTGTTGGATTCTCCACTAACTCGGCCTTGGTATGCGGCCCAGCAGAAGTGCGCGCGCGAGGCACACTGGCGCTGGCCATTTCAGTCTTACCAGCAGTCGTGCCGTTTACCGCAGACCCATTCGTCGTCGGATCTCCTCCGCCCGTCGCTGCCGTCGCCGGCTTCGCGCCGTTGCCGACGTGCAGCCCGGAGGGAACTCCCGTGGTTGCGGTGCCTCCTCCCGAGCCACCCGAAAGCCCATTCTTCCCAACGCTGCGTCCGTCCGTCGCTGCGTTATCAGAGCGGATGTCCGGCGTCCCTTCTGCGCCAGCCTTCCCTTCGGGCGAAGCGGCAAACGTTCCGCGCCGATTACCAACGGGCGGCTGAGCCGGAGGCGCGACCGACGGATGAAGGCCAAGCGCGATGATGTGTCCGCCGGCCTCGGCAGAATGCGGTCCGCCGACCGCTGGTGGTGGCGGCACGACTTGCCCGCCCGGCGCTCCGAAACTTGTCGCGCGAGTCGCCCGTGCCCCAGACGCACTCCCCGAAGCTGCGCCCTCGACCGACGGCGGAGGCGGCACGACCGCTTTCCCCTCGCCACCGAAGCCCGACAACGTTCGCTGCGATGCCACTGGCAATTGCGGCGCCGGCACAATCACGTCCGACCGCCCGATGTTCAAATCGCCAAGTCGCCGGATGGATGCAGCATCGGTGGCAGGTGGGGGAGCCACCACGGCCGATTCCAATCCCCGCAGCCCGCGCCGCGATCCCGCGGCGCTTGCGTCGGGAGCGGGGGCAACCACGTCAATTGCCAGCGATGCGACCGCGCGAACGCCGCTCTGCACATTAGGTGGAGGCGCAACGATGCCTTGCTCCATGCCCCGCAAGTTTCGGCGAGACGTCTGATCGACTTCAGGCGTCGGAGCCACTATCTGGTTCGGCAACACCGGCGTGGTCAGGCTCTTTCGTTCGACCGCAGCGCCGGGTACCGGTACGGAATGATTTCCCCACGCCACAATGTTGGGCGTCTCCACATCATGATTGATCTTGATGTCGGGAGGCGTGACGATCGTCTGATGACGGTTGTCGGATTCCGGAGGCACCGAGAGGATCGGCTGTCGCGCGAACTCCGGGTTCCCCTTGACCGGCTTGGCTGCGTTCGGTCGCCCCGTATCGAGAGGTGGCAGATATTCCGAGGGCGAGTAGTAAATCACGTCCGAAGAGTCAAACCGGCGCACCTGCACAACGTGCGGAGACGGCGGAAGCAAAGTCGAAATGCCCCATGCCGCCGCGAACACAATTAAGTGATAGAGGATCGATTCAGCGAAGGCTCCCCAAGGCAGCCGACGGGGCACAAATACGTCAGGCCAGAAAGGGGCCGGCCTGGAAGTGATGCGAATCGCCGGAGGCCGGCGCCTAAGCAGAGTATCCGCGAGATTCCGCCGGAAAGTGCGCCCCCACGGCTCCAACTCAACCAGCAGGCTCGGCGGAGGGGGAGTGTCCGGGCTTGCCTGCGGGTCCGCGATTTCGGGGTTTTCCAGCCCTAAGTAAGAAGTCATGAAGACACGTCAGAAGAGGGACCGCAGTGGGTTCATTATAGCGAACGCTTCCGGCAGATCCGAAGCTGAAATGTACTGCCGAGTAGACTCCGAACGTCTCGTAACCCTATGGTACGATTACCGCAAAATGAGGCTGGCCCGATGACTAGACATTTGTTGATTGTCGTGTTGGCGCTTTTAGCGGTCTGTTCGACGCTGATGGCGCAGGAAAGGCCGGCCGAACCGAAGCGCGCAGATCCACCGTCGGCCGAACGGCCCGGCTCCCAATACTCGGGGATGTACAGCTTCCTCAAGGAAGGCGAATTCGTGCAGGTCACGGTCGAAGACGCAGGACACGTGACCGGATTCGTATCGCGCTACGGAGATCAGGACAGCGACAAGGGTGCCTTTCTCGATCAGTTTTTCAAAACCGGCAAGCTCGACGGTGATGCCCTGACCTTCATGACCGAAATTGTTCACGGGATGGCGTACGAATTCAAAGGCAAGATCGGCCGGGGAGAAGGGAAGAAGCCTGGCGACGAAGCCTACTACGAGATCAAGGGAACCCTCACCGAGCATCTCACCGACGTGAACCAGAAGACATCATCCCGCTCGCGCGAGGTCACCTTCAAAGCCTTCCCGGCCGAGCCCAGCTAGCGTACCGACGGGCGGCCAAGCCTTGTTTTATGTAGCGCCGGCGTCTCGCCGGCAGTCCAGAGGGCGTGTCGCCCTCCAATGCAGGCCCCCCAGCCCTACTTTCCCGTCGGCTTCAGCACTGCCGTACTCCGCTCATCGCCTTACCAATCCGTCATTTGGAAGTGTAAAAGCAGGCTTTCCCAGCGATTCCCTGGGGTGATCGAGCTCACTTGGAGTTGTGAGCGCCGTCACAGCACGTAGTTACATCGGCGGCCACAATTGCCCTTGTTGGGAGGGGAGTCTGCAGGTATTGGGACTCGCCCCAAGTGAGGTCTCTATGTCGGATGACAAACGCGACATCCTTGAAGTGTTGAAGTTCGAACTCAGCTTTCTGGAACAAGGTGGGTACGGCCGCAGCGTGCGCACGCCGTGGAAAGCAACTTCGGTGTTTCAGGACTCTCCGAGTTGCATCAACTTCAATGACTCTTCGCGGCCCCATGCTTGCAGCGAATGCCTCCTGACGGACTTCGTTCCCCCGGAAGCGCGCGAAGAGGCCATCCCCTGTCACTTCATCCCGCTCAACAAAATGGGCGAGACCGTTGACAGCATGGAGCGTCATTCTCATCAGCCGGAGATGGAAGAGGCATTGAAATCCTGGCTGCGAGCGACCATAACGCGCCTGGAGAGCCAGCGTATTCTCGAGAAGAAACACAACTAGCGATCGCGCTCGCCCGTGGGTGAAAGCCGCCTTCCAATTGACCCTGACGTTCGTTTCGTAGACTCATCACGGGAACGCTGAGTCTGTCCCTCGTTCGGGATCGCATTTGACTTCCTGCCTGTCTTTTCGGAATCATCGTCATCACCCGGATGTCAAAGCTGAGATTACTTTTCGGCGCGTTGGGTCTGCTGGCGCTGCTCTATCTCGCAGACGGTCTCGTGCTTCATTTTCGCCCCAACCCTGTCGGATCCATCGTCGTCGAGCGTTACGACGCAATCCCCGAAAAGAACGGTAAGACCGAATTCGCCTTCGAGCAGCCCACCGCGCAGCCGTGTGTGCACGCTCTCTTCCTGCATGGCGGGAATCCGCCCTGCTGGTATCTGTCGCGTCATGCGGTGCAGCGCATCAACTACTGATGGCTCGGTGGTCTCGCGTTCCAGCTAATCACTCCCTTTGACCACCGTATCGCGCCTTCGCCGCTGCTACTATTAACCAGCCCGCATGTTCGCCGTTCGCGACAATCTGGCCGAGTGCCTGAGCGCCTTGCGCGCCCACAAGCTGCGCGCCTCCCTCACCATGCTCGGACTCACCATGGGCGTGGCCACGCTGATTACCGTGATGACGATTGTGCAGGGAGCGAACGTTTACGTGGAGCAGAAGATCGCCAACCTGGGCACGAACGTCTTTCAGATTGCCCGCACTCCGTTCGCAGTCACTGACTTCAACATCATCATCAAGGCCCTCAAGTACCGCAAAATCGAACTCGATGACATGCAGGCGGTCGCTGACGGGTGCTCCAGCTGTGAAGAAGTCGGGGCGACCGCCGGCGCCACCGTGCGCGCTCGCTACGGCAACAAGGAGGTCACCGACGTCAGCCTCGCCGGGCACACGCCCTCGATGGTCGACATCGACACGCGAGCCGTTGATCGTGGCCGCTACTTCACTCCCTCCGAAGCAGAACATCGCGCTAACGTCTGCCTGATTGGCGATACCCTCGTCCAGCAACTTTTCCTCGGGGTGGATCCGCTGGGCAAAACGCTCCGCCTCGACAACGAAGAATTCACCGTGATCGGCGTCATGGACAAGGTCGGCAGCGTTCTTGGCCAGGATCAGGACAACTTTGTCACCGTCCCGTTGTCGGTTTATCTAAGAATGCGCGGGGAGCACGAGAGTCTGACCATCAACGTGAAGACTCGTGGAGACGCCTTCCAGCAAGCGCAGGACCAGGCGACACTGATCATTCGTGCTCGCCGGCATCTGACCGCCGGCATGGAGAACGATTTCTTCATCGGTACGAAAGAAAGTTACATGGCCCTGTGGCGAAGCATCAGCAGCGCCTTCTTTGCCGTCTTCATCATGGTCAGTGCGATCTCCGTGATCATCGGCGGCATCGTCATCATGAACGTCATGTTGATGGGCGTCACGTCACGGAAGCGCGAAATCGGCGTGCGGCGTGCCGTGGGTGCCACCAAAGTCGACATCATGCGGCAGTTCATTGCGGAGAGCGTAATCCAGTGCATCGCCGGAGGAGTGATCGGGATCGGCCTCGGCTTCCTGGTGGCGCTGGGACTGCGAACCTATTCGCCCTTTCCCGCGTCCGTGCAAACCAGCGTCGCCATTCTCGGCATCGTGATGAGTTCCGCGGTCGGCCTGTTCTTTGGAATCTACCCTGCCCTACGGGCCGCCAACCTTGATCCGATCGTCGCCTTGAGGTCTGAGTAAATGGCGATCATGACGGCATCGCAGGCTCGCGAGAATTTTCTGGCTGCCCTGGCCACGCTGCGCTCCGCAAAAGTACGTTCCGCGCTGACCGTGCTTGGCATCATCATCGGAGTTTCGTCCGTCATTTCGATGGCGGCGATTATTCAGGGCCTGAACAAGTTCGTGCAAGACAAAGTAGAATCGCTCGGCTCGCGCACCTACTTCGTCTCGCGTTTCCCGCCCGGATCCGATCCATCCCGCTGGCCCGAAAGCATTCGCACGCGCCGGTACTTCCAATACGACTACGCGAACTTCATCCGCGAGGCCGCTCCGCACGTGCAGATCATCACCACCTTCGGGACACGCGGGTTCTTCTTCGGCGATTCCAACCAGATCACCTACGGCGGCCGCAGCGTCGAGAAAGTCATCGTGCGCGGTGCCGAGCCGCAATACACGGAAGCCATCCCGCTGTTTTCGGTGCAACGCGGACGCTTCATCAGCGCCTTCGATCAGGAGCATGCTCGTGCGGTTGTCGTGGTTGGCGCCGCCGTGTGCGATTCGCTTTTCCCCTACGAAGACGCGGTCGGCAAAACCGTCCGCATCAATGGCCAGCTCTACGAAGTCATCGGCGTATTCGAGCACGACCCCGGACTGTTCATCGGTCCAGGCGTCGATGCATTTGCGGTGATCCCCCTGAGCAATTTCAAAAAGAGTTATCCGGAAGCCAAAGAATTGATCATGGCCTTCACCGTGCCTCCGAACGTGAGCCTGGAAACTGCCCAAGATGAAGTAGTGCAGGCGATGCGCCGCCTTCGCCATGTGCCCGTAGACAAAGGAAACGACTTCGAGGTGAGTTCGCCGGACTTCCTGAGCAACCTCTGGAATCAGTTGACGGGAGCGCTCGTAATCCTCACCGGCGTCATCAGTTCAATCGGTCTCATCGTCGGCGGCATCGGCGTAATGAACATCATGCTAATCTCGGTGACCGAACGCACCCACGAGATCGGAATTCGGAAAGCCATCGGCGCTCGTCGTGCCGACATACGCTTGCAATTCCTTTTGGAAGCCGTCGCCCTCACCTTGGTGGGGGGAACCATCGGCATCCTGATCGGCGCGATCGTTTCCACTCTTGTTCGAACTTTCATCCCGTCGGTTCCGGCGAGCCTCTCGTACCTCTGGGTAGCCATTGGCTTCACCATCTCGGTGAGCGTAGGCCTGTTCTTCGGATACTACCCTGCGAACCTGGCGGCCAACTTGGACCCAATCGTCGCCCTCCGCTACGAATAGCGAAAAATTAAGTTGTCCACAAAAATCGTAGCGCCGGCTGGTTGCCCTGAGCGAAGTCGAAGGGTCCCGCCGGCAGTCCGGAGAGCGTCTTGCCCTCCACCAAGCAACTCCTCCAAAGTTGACCCTTCCAAATTCCATACGTCTAAACCCCGTCACTAACTTGCTCGGGAAAACGACCGTCCACTCAAAATCCTGTGCCCTTAAAGTTAGATAAATTTCTGTGCGTGGCGTCGCTCGTCCTGCTGAGCTCGATGTACGTCTCCGCCCAGCGCGATTCCGCCATAACTCGCGACGCCTTGGGCAGCTTCACGACTCTGCAAATCCCCCACCTCGCTCGCGAACCGAAACTTGAAGACTTCGCTGACATGCAACTCTCCCCGTCCGTCGCGGACACCATGCTCAAGGTCGATCAGTTCTGGCAGCACGATCCCATCGACGGCCAGCCCATTTCGCAGAAAACAGAAGCGTACCTCGGCTATACCGACAAGAATCTCTACGTCGTCTTCCTCGCCTTCGACAAGGACGCCGCCCACATCCGCAACCACATGGTCCGCCGTGAGCAGATCAACGAAGAAGATCAGGTTGGCATCTTCCTCGACACATTCCACGACCATCGCCATTGCGTCTTCTTCTTCATTAACCCTTCGGGCGTTCAGCAGGAAGGAACATTCTTCGAAGGTCAGCAGGACATCGACCTCTCGTGGGACACGATCTGGAAAAGCGAAACGCGCGTCTCAAAAAAAGGCTGGATTGGTTTCATCTCCGTGCCTTTCAAGTCGCTGCGTTTCCGATCGACCAAGGCTGTGCAGGATTGGGGATTCCTGCTCGAGCGCGACATCCCCCACAACAACACCGAGCATTCTTTCTTCCCGCACTACTCGATGAACGTGCAAGGTCTTCTCCCGCAGGAAGGCGCCTTGACTGGACTGAAGGACATTTCCCCCGGCCGCAATTTCCAGCTGATCCCTTACGTCTCAGGCCGCTCGTATCGCAGCGTCGACCAACGCGACCCGTTGAATCCCACATTCGAAGCCAAGAGTTTCGACGCCAAAGCCGGGCTTGATGCGAAGGCCGTCATCAAAGACAGCTTCGTCCTCGACGCCACCATTAACCCAGATTTCGCCCAGGTCGAGTCCGACGAACCGCAGATCACGGTCAACCAGCGATTCGAAGTCCTTTTTCCCGAGAAGCGCCCGTTCTTCCAGGAGAACTCCGGCTACTTCGCCACGCCGATCAACCTGGTCTTCACTCGCCGCATCGCCGACCCGCTGTACGGAGTGCGTCTCACGGGCAAGAAAGGTCCCTGGTCGATAGGAACGCTGTTCGCCGACGATCAATCTCCGGGCGAGAGCGTCGCGCCCAACGACCCTCTATGGGGAAGGCAGGCATATTTCGGAATCGTTCGCGTGAGTCGCGAGATCGGCAAGAATGGCAGCAACATCGGCTTGATCTACACCGATCGCGAACTGGAAACGGTCCCGAACACGACGTGCACTGCTGACCCCTGCGTCACGCGTACCAACCGCGTCGGAGGTATCGATGCGCATTTCAGGTTCAACAAGAACTGGCAACTCGACTTACAGGCCGTCAACAGCCTGACCCGCTTCAACGACGGCACATCGGAGCACGGCGCTGGATATTTCCTTTATCTGGAACGCAGCAGCCGTAATGTCGAAATCAACTCGATGTACAAAGACAACGCGCCCGGCTTCCAGACGCGCACCGGATTTTTCCAGCGCCCCGACATCCGATGGTTCAGCAACTATGCCCAGCGCCGCTTTTATGTCGAGGGCAAGCACCTGCTCTGGCATGGCCCGAGCATCTCCACGCGCAATATCTGGGATCACAACGGACTGCGTATCGAATACTTCACCAACGTGAACTACAAGTGGTTTTTCAGCAACCGCAACAACCTCGGCATCTACGCCAATTACGGCCACGAACGCCTTCGCCCCGCCGACTACTCACAACTCACCAGCAACATCGACGTCCCACACGACCAGTTCGGCTTTTTCTTCAACAGCCAGTACTTCAACTGGCTGACGCTTGCCATGGAGGCCAACATCGGTCGCGACACGAATTACGATCCGGTGGAATGCGGCTCAACCATCGGAGACTGCCCGATCACTCCGCTGCTACCCGGTCCAGGCAAATCGCGCTTTGCGCAAGTCTCCGCCACCTTCCGCCCGAATCGCGGCCTGACCATCGAAAACACTTTTTTCTACTACTCCCTGCGCGACATCCACACCAATCTCAACTTTATCAACAACTACATCGCGCGCTCCAAGTGGAATTACCAGTTCACCCGCGCCTTCTCCCTGCGCTTGATCGGAGAATACAACGGCAACATCGCTAACCCTGGTTTTACGTCGCTGCAGAACGCCAAGAGCTTCAACGCCGACGTTTTATTCACGTACATGGTCCACCCGGGGACGGCCATCTACGTGGGCTACAACAGCGACCTCGCCAACATCTACCGCCCTCTGACCTCAAGCCCAACCGACTACACGGAACTCCTGCGCTCCAACCGCTACCTGAACGACGGACGCCAATTGTTCGTGAAAGTGTCCTACCTGTTGCGCTTCTGAATGATGAAGGGGGTGATTCTGAGGATGGAGCATCCGCCCTAAGTTCTGTCATCCCGAGCGAAGTGAGGCGCCATCCGAACGCACTCGAGGGACCCCGTGTTGCTTAACGCTGAGCACACACCTTACTAAGTTTTCTACCACTGGCCCCGGGGCGGCTGCCCTCGCCGTCACTTCGTGTAAGGGCTGCCATCAGGCAGCGTAGACCGCACCACCCCGCGCTCGACCGCGAGCGAATAAGTCGTCCCTTCGCTCGCACTCCACCTGCCCACATTAAAGTGCTGACCGGCACTCAAACTCCGCGCAGCCACTCCACGAAATGTCAGCGGCGTGTCAGCCTTGCAAACCTCTGGCCGTTGCGTCGATTGAAGAAAATAAGCGTGCCCTGCTCCAACCACCGTCGCACGCCCGTCCGGCTCCAGCAACACAGAGGTTCGCTCATCCACGGCGATATCCCGGATCTCCCGCGCCCGGCCATCCTGCAAGATGCGAGCCATGAACACCAGCGTGCGGCCCATGCGATCGCGCGCCGCAAAATGCGTATCGGTAATCACGTTCTTCAGCAGCGGGTTCTTCAGGAACGCATGCACAATCGTCACCCGTGGATAAAATGGGTTCGCCAGCGTCTGCGGTGAACTTAAGTCCTTATCATCCGGCGCGTCGCCCTGCGCCGAATAAACAAACTCGCCCTGAACCGCCAGACCTGCGCTCGTGCCGCCAATCGGTACGCCACGCTCAATCGCTTCATTCAGCGCCTGCTGCACGGGAGTATCCATCCACCAGTTGATGTAGTGGGCCTGATCGCCTCCCGCAATAAACACCGCCTCCGCATGTCGAATCGCGTCCGCCACGAATGGATCCTTTGCCGCCTCGCGGCTCTTCAGGATCAGCGTTGCCACGGAATTCAGGTTGCAGAGCCCCTGGATGTAAGGGTTGTAATCTTCGTCGCCAGAAGCACGCAGCACAACAAAGTCGCCTCCTCCTGCGCGCTCGCACATCCACTTGAAAGCCTCATCCAGATCGTCTCCCCCGCCCATCAGCGCAAATCCAGCCTGCGTCTTGGTCTGGACATCATTGGGACTACCTGCGCGGAAGTACTGGTAGGGATGTTCGGCGGCATAAAGCGGAAGGGTCAGAAAAAAGGCAGCGGCAAATGCAGGCAGCAAGCGCGCACCGCGGGTCAGGGTCATGGAGGTGCCTTCAACGATGGGATGTGAAGAAAAACGGTCCGGCCATCTCGCAAATCCGAACTCCGCCGGTCGTCAGCCTACCAGATTGCGTGAGCCTCGATCTTCCTCACGCAATTTGGAAATACCGGCGCAGTTTTCACCATTTTGCGGTGGGAGGGGATGACTAATCAATTATCTGCTCGATCGTCGGCCATGATGGCCCGACTGAAGTCGGGCCCTTGGTTCTCGATCTAAAAGGTGCCTCTCCCTCGTTTTTTGGGTGCGAGGGCGAGACTCGCGACTGCCGGCAAGATGCCGGCGCTATCTCTTCTTCTACGCAAGCGGCTTTAGCCGCTGAGGTCCGCTCTGGAATTCCTACGGCGCAGCCTCGAGCGTTTGCGACAATTCTTCCCATTCGCCCATCAGACGGCTCAGTTCGTTGCGCCGCGCGTCCAGTTCCTGCGTTTGCTGATGGGTTTCATCTGCGCTGATGAAGGTGAGCAAAGCTGTTTCGCAATGAGCAATCTTCGCCTCGACTCGCGCAATGTCTTCCTCGATCTCGTGGATGCGATCTTCCATCTGCTTGCGCCTGATGGGATTCAGGCGCTTGCCCTTCGACCCGTCCGAACCTGCTCCGTCGCCTGACGGACTTCCATTTTCAGGGGAACCGGCGGAACTCTTGTGCTCTTGCGCGTGCGATCCATTCTTCGAGCCCCGCATGGGCACATCGTCGAGTGTTGGCACAGCGGCTACGCGCCCCTCTTTCCGCCAGCGATAGTCCTCGTAGTTCCCGGGATAGATTTCGACGCGACCATCCCCGATCTCAAACACTCGCGTAGCCAGCTTGTCGATGAAGTAGCGATCATGCGAAACCAGCACGACGGTTCCGGTATACGCAGCAAGCGCCTCGAGCAGAATGTCTTTGGCCCGCATATCGAGATGGTTCGTCGGCTCGTCGAGCAGAAGAAAATTTGCTGGATGCATGAGCAGTCGAAGAAGAGCATAGCGCCCGCGCTCACCGCCCGAGAGCACGCCGATGCGCTTGAAGACGTCATCGGCTTGAAACAAGAAGCAGCCCAGCAAGCTGCGCAGTTCGGTCTGCGTCGAACGCGGCGAAATCTTCTCGAGGTCGTCAAGAATGCGCGCGTTGGCATCGAGTTCTTTGTACTGATCTTGCGCGAAATAGTCGGACTCGACGTTGTGTCCCAGTTTGTATTCGCCCGAGCTCAGCGGTTCCGTTCCCGCAAGCAGCTTGATGAGAGTTGATTTTCCCGCGCCGTTCACACCGACCAGAGCGATACGGTCGCCACGTTCGATCATGAAATTCACGCCGCGAAACACTTCCTTCGGCCCGTAACTCTTGGCGACGTCTTTGAACTCCGCAACAATTCTTCCGCTTGGTTTAGGCTGCGGAAAGGAGAAGTGAATCGACTTCTCTTCCGCAGGAATTTCGATGCGCTCGATCTTCTCCAGTTCCTTGATGCGGCTCTGCACCTGCTTTGCCTTGGTCGCCTGGTATCGGAAGCGGTTGATGAAAACTTCCAGTTGCTCAATGCGCTCGCGTTGGTTGTGGTAAGCCGCTTCCAGTTGCTCGCGCCGCTGCGTCTTTTCCGCGAGGTATTTGTCGTAATTGCCGGTATAGAAGAAGATCTGCTTGTTCCAGATCTCCACCGTCTTTTTAACAGTGACGTCGAGAAAATAACGGTCGTGCGAGATCAGCAGGAACGCGTACGGATACTCGTTCAGATACTCTTCGAGCCAGTTGCGCGCTTCGAGATCTAGATGGTTGGTCGGTTCGTCGAGCAGCAGCAAGTTCGGTTTCTGCAGCAGCAGCTTCGCAAGTGCGATGCGCATCTGCCAACCGCCGGAGAACTCGTCGGTCAGCCGAGTCCAGTCTTCCTTCTTGAAGCCAAGTCCGGTAAGAACCGTTCCCACCTTGGCCTCGATCGCGTAACCGTCGCGCGTCTGGAATTCGTGCTCGATTCGATGGAACCGATCCGCAACCTGCGCGTATTCCGCCGATTCGTCCGAGATCTCCGACATGCGCCGCGTCAGGTCTTCCATCTCGCGTTCCATGTCGCGCAGTTCGTCGAACACCGACATGCATTCGGCAAAGACGGTTTGCCCGGAAAGCGTCAAACCATCTTGTGGAAGGTAGCCTGCGGAAATGCCCTTGGCGATGGTGATCGATCCGTAATCGAGCGTCTCCAGTCCTGCGAGGATCTTCATCAGCGTGGACTTGCCCGTTCCGTTCGCGCCGACCAGACCGATTCGGTCTTGCGGCGTGATCAGCCAGTCCGCGTTCTCAAACAGCAGTTTGTGGCCGAAGCGTTTTCCGGCTGCAGAGAGTTGAATCATGACGACAGCTTTATCGTCTCACGAGAAAGGCACATAGCAGAAGGCTTGGGCGGCAAGCGAGGTAAAGGGCGGCCCGCACAGACTACGCGCTTCGAAGGCGGAGAAGTGCAGAAGAGTGTTCATTACACGGAGCCGAGTTGGTCGCCATTGGGGTCGACGCCGTTGTCGAGCTTATTGCTTCGGCGACTGCGCCTGCATCGGATTCCGCTGCGCGCCCTGATTCGCGGCCGTACTCGGACCATCCTGCTCCAGTACCGTCGAAGGAGGAGGCGATTGCGGCCTGCGTGCACGTGCTGCGCGCGCCAGATCGCCTAGAGAAGCTTCAGCTGGCTTGGTTGTAGCCGGCACTGGCTCCGAGCCGTCTTGCTTGTAGAGCGCGACGTCGAGCTCGACGGGTTCGGCGTCGACGTGAATCTTTTTCTGCCACGGCTGGAATCCCGCCATGCGCACAACGATGACGTGATCGCCACTGGTCGCGCGCAACGAAGAGGGAGTGCTTCCCGCCAGACGGCCGTCGAGTGTGACTTCGGCGTTCGTAGGGCTTGAAGTGAGCTTGATGGTCGTGGTCGGACCACCCGCGGCGCGCAAGCGCGTCAGGTCAAGCTGCTGGCTGCCATTGATGTAGGCAGTTAGATCGGAACCTTGAGTGATGCTTGCGTCCTGCGCCTGGCTCGAAACGATGCTCGATTGATCGGCTCGAAACGGCAGTTGCTTCGATGCGCGAATCGGAACGCGCTCCCCGTCCGATAGTGTCACGGAGTCAAGATCGATGTCGACCCATCCACCTTTCACGTTGCCGCCCGAGCGCAGGTTCGTCACGGACGCGCTGGCTGGACTGCCCTTGGCGACGACCACCACGTCCCCAACCTTCACGTCTTCCGAGACTTCGAGCCCAATCGTTTCCCCGACGCGGACACCATTGGCCGCAGCGGTCGCGCCCAAGCGCAACTTCACGGGCGTTCCGTCCGCGAGCACGACGTTAACGGTCGCAGCGCTGGCAGGCGCTGCGTTGGGAGCGGCGTTCTGTGCAAATATGCCGGGTGCAAATCCGGCGATCAACAGGAGCAGGAAGGCAGTCTTCGACATGTGGTTCTCCGAGGCCAAGGCGAGCCTTGATCCACCTCCATTGTTCCGGAAAAGCTGCCCGGGAAAAAGTTACTGGAGTCACGGGTGCTGAGGACTCGGAAGTTACGAGAAACAGAAGGGTTGGCTCAGTAGCGGACCGGGTATCGGTTGGTTCTCGACTCAGCACTCCCCGACCCATCGAACATCGCGGGTTGGATTCGTTCAAGCGCGCGGTCGATGACAGCCTGCAATTCGGCGGCGTACTTGATCTCGCGTCCCTTGGCCAGAATCTTGCGAGCTTCGGCAGCGGGGAACCAGGTTGGATTGCGCATCGTCTCACCCGGCGTGCGCGTGGAGGTGACTTCCATCAGGAAGGCTTTGATCACGAACTCCTGTATGCCTGTCGGCTGCCAAAACACGCCCTTGGAGTGAATGTAAAGGTGGAAATGGCGCGGTTCGATCACTCCAACCGCTCCGGCTTCCTCCAGCGCCTCACGGGCCGCGGCCTGGCTGTGCGACAGGCGAGTATCGGTGCAGCCCTTTGGGAAAGTCCACTTGCTGCCGCCGTTGGTGTTGACCAGCAGAAACTCAACCGCGGGCCCACGCCGCCGGTAGCAAACGGCAGCGACCTGCAACGGCAACGATTTCGCGGTCCGTGGAGATCCCATGGTCTTATCTTCCTATATTCAGCCTATCGGGAAAATATTTCAGGATGATGAAAGTGCAGCAAAAATAGTGCAGCTAGGGGTAACCAAGGTTACCGCAATCGAGGCCTTGCAAATAGCAGAATGCATACATCCGCTCCCTTGGGCGGGAACATCTTTCCATCATGATTGGCTGGATTTAAGACCACGGTCAAGTGCCAGAAGATATTCAAGCAACGCGACTTAGCCCGCTCGCATCTGTGCAGGGAACGAGCCGAGACAAACTGGGCCAGGCCGGGTTTAAAGCTTCGGGGCGATGTGTCGAAACTTGATTTTGGTGGTTTGTAGTCAGAGTCATATTTTACGCTCCGGAGAGCAGACACTTGAACAAGAATAAGTTTTTCGTCATCGCAGGACTGTTCGTTCTTTTGGGTGCTACAGCATTCGCACAGCAAGTCGATTTCGCGCTCGGCTTCGGTACGATTCACTCCGCGCCGCTTTCAAGCTCCCAGGCACAACAGCAATTTCCTCCCGAGTCGCTGACGGGCGGACTGTATCCCGCGATCAGCGGGGACGTGGCGATCCGCAAGCACCTGGCAGTGGGCGCGGAGATCACGTGGCGCGGCGGGCAAGCGAACTACGATTTGTCGCAGCCCTACCGCCCGATCTTCTGGGATGTTGATGCGCTCTACCTGCCCAAGCTTGCGCCCAAGGTGCAGGGCGAACTGTCGGCCGGTATCGGTGCGGAGAGCACGCGCTTCTATACGCCATTCACCATCTGCGGCAATTTCGGCTGCACCAACTACCAGACCAGTACGCACTTCATGGGGCAGTTCGGCGCCGGCTTGAAGCTGTACGCGCGCGGGGGATTCTTTGTGCGGCCCGAGGTTCACTTCTACATGGTGCACAACAATGTGGAATACACGTCTGCTTACATCGTGCGTTACGGCGCTTCGATCGGATACACATTCGGCGAGCACTGATCGCGGGCGGAGAAGTTTTTGAAGGGCCGGCGCGAGCCGGCCTTTTTCTTTGGTACGCCGTGCATGTTCGACAGCCTGGAGGTGAAAGTCCTCTACCCAACCTGATGGAGGTGAAGGGTTAGCGAAGCGCAAGGGCGTCACCGCGAGGTGGGGTCTGAAGGAAGCGTGGAGCAAACACGCGAGCCGATGAACAAGAACCGGATGATGAGGCCTACGGTGCCGGGCGAGCGAGCCAATGATCGCGAAGCCTGTATCCATCAAGGACACTGGTGGTAAATCCGGCGGTTGTGCGTGGAAGGCGGTCGAACTTATCACGGGAGATCTGCTATGCGTCACGGATTCGTGACTGAAGGCATCGTGAGGTGTCTTGATCGTGTGGCAGAAGTCAGCAGAGGGCGTAGTACTCACGCGAGTGAGGAAGGCCCGAACGATAGGAAGGGTCAGTAGTGCTTGGGTCTCGAGGAGGGTATTGCACTAGCCAACCCGCTTCGGTGGGGCTTGGATAGGCACGGCGCGGTGAAACCGCAACGAATGCTCATCCGAGCAGTGAAACCCGCACGGCGTCCCCAAACTGCGAACGCTCAGCCTGCCACTTTTTGGTGGGATTAACTTATCGAACCGCCGTATGCGGACCCGCATGTACGGTGGTGTGGCAGGGGAGGCGGGGCGACCCGTCCCCCTATGCCGATTCGCCGATTCCCCTCTACTTGGCGGGTTTGGGTTGATGCCAGGTCACATGCACCTTGGTGGCGATCGTGCCGTGACAATGCCATCCGTTCACCCCCAGGTAAAGACGGCTGTTTTCAATGATGGGCATGTCGGCATCGGGCGAAGCCAGGATCGGACCCGCTTCCCCGTGCAGTTTCAAGAGCAAGGACCCTGCGGGCGCGGAAGGCAAGGGCAAGTGCGCCTTTTCGCTGGGCGTTTGGCCCTCGCATGCGACCACGGCGCCGTAGACGTGGACGCGATCCCCGGGTTCGAGATCGAGGCCGGTATCGGTCCAAACACGTTCAGTCGAAATCGTGAAGGAGTAGTCGGGCGGTTTTGGAGCAGCTGGTTTTGCATTCTGCGCGAGTGCGGCCGAAGCGAACACGACGAGGGTGAAGAGAGGGACTCGAGTCTTCATGCGGGGTTCCTGTGCATTGCGGCGATTGGCGCGTCTATTATGCGCCCTGCCTGACCACGGCTTCTCCAAGGAAATAGTCGGGGCGATAGGATCTGAAACCTACGACCCCGTGCGCCCAAGGCACACAGAAGTGGCAGAACGCTGGGGGTCGATAGCTACAGCGGTTTGAAATCATCACCTAGTAATGTGCGGCAAAACTTCGCTTTACTACGCTCATTGGCGATCTTCGAGCGTGTCCTCAGTAAATCCTGCACCCACTCCTCAGCGTGTTCCCGATAGAAGTACAGTTCCTCGTAGGCCCTTAGTTTCGGTATCGCGACAGCTTTCGCGTAGAACTGGATTCTATCGTCTCCAAGTCCATTCTCCCTGAACAGGACAACTAGCTCGTTCCAGCTTAGTAGCTTGGGCCTCAATTCCTCGAAGCGTTTACGCTTGTACTCATGCTCATACTCGCTCACCACTGACGGGTCGATCTTCTCATCGTTCCTGCAATCGTCGCACTGGATCAAGTTTGGCTGGTCGAGGTCCACCACGCGAAATTTAGAGCCACACCACGGGCACGGGTCAACGTTATAAATATTCCGGTGCATCTTAAATAGGCCCCTGATCGGGCATTTTACGTTTCTACTAAGTTGCAGTCATGTTTTTTAGGACAGTCGTTAGAGGGAGATGTCCACAGGCAGGATGGCGGTGCACAGCGCAAGTCAGGGCGGTTGATAGTCGGCGGGCTGAACTGGGGCTCTTTGAGCTTAGGAACACGCAGCGGAGAACCTGACCATTTCCGGTAGGCATTCCCGCCCGAACGCGATTGTTGCAGCCTGTGGTCGCAAGCTTGCATGGCTCGATACAGAGTCACCCACTGACTCTGATCTGAATGCGTGAGCGCGGCCTCGAAGGATGGACCACTCGACAGTCGCAGGTGTGGCGCTCGAATTTTGTTTTCACGATTCCCCCAAGCAGGTGAGCTTTTTCGTAGGAGGAATCGCGCAAGAGATTGAATGGTCGGGGCGAGAGGATTTGAACCTACGACCCCCTGCGCCCAAGTACTGGTCGCACGAGAAACCAACGACTTGCACCGAGTGTGACGAATTGTGACGGAGCACCAAAGATTGCTGGTCCGGCAAGGCTTTCCAGCGATGGCTCATCACTCCGTAGCACTCGGTGGAGTTTTGTGGTGGGCACAAAATTGGGCACAGTCTTCGCGTTCACCGTGTCCTCTTTCCAGGGATGTTCCCGCAAAATCGAGCGAGGGTGGGGGTCGTCCATTCGATTCCGGCGCTCACGTGCGGGCACCCCTGGGGGCTTATGCAAACAGGACCAACAACGGCTACAGAGCCGCTTAGAAGGCACCCGTGGGCCGCGATCGACGCGGCCAGTTCCTGCAACGCGCTGTGCGTGCCCGACGGCCGGCGCGCGTTGTGCGGCGAAGCGACGAGCTTGTTGAGCGGTATCGATGAGATATCAGTCATGTAGTTCTCCTTTGGTTTTCTTTTTCGAACGCGAAACCGCCGGGCTGCGCGGACAAGCGCGGCGTCACCCGCAGGAGCAACGGCCAACACGGATTCGGGAGCGGCGGCCGTCGACGGCGCGCGCGCGCCCCATGCTGCGGAGGCTTGAAAACGCAAAGGAGAACAGAAGCGGTCAGGTCACTATGATCGCGATCGCCATGGCGATGATCGTCATGACCGTCATGGTTGTTGTCGTCCTTGTCGTGGTGGTGGTCATGGGGATCGTCATGGTCATGGTTATGGTGGTATCAGCGGCTAGGCCGGGCGAGGACTTAATACCGGAACATATATATAGGGATGCCCGCAGTGCGGGGGGCTGCCACATCGACGGCAAAGGAATGGCGACCCTATACGCAAGCATGGTACTTTTAATTGCGCATATCCAGTTTTAGTTGCGTATATAACCAAATTATTGTTGCGTATAGACTTGATACCTGCGTATAGATGTGTTTTAATTGCGCATAGAAACGTATACGCAATTAAAGAGGGATCAATTGCCAGCCCGCATTCCAGAAGAATCGCTAGCTGCCATCGAGAAGGCGGTCGCCAAGCACCCCGAAGGCGCAAGCTTCGGGAACATCGTCGAGGCGCTTCCGGAGCGGCTCCCGGACCGGACCCTGCAATACCGGCTCAGATACCTTGTCAGCAACGGGCGCCTAGTCAAGGAAGGTGAGGGACGGCGCTGGACGCGGTACCGCCTGTCAGCCTCGGAAGCAAAGGCAAAGGCGCTGCCGGCTGCAGAGGCGGCGCCGGCTCCTGCTGCCGTGGCCACGGAGGCGGAGGCGGTTCCGCTCTCTGATGCGAGCAAGGAAATTCGCCAGTATGTCAGCCAGCCCGTCTCGGCGAGAAAGCCCGTCGGCTATAACCGCGATTTCTTGGATTCCTACCGGCCCAACAAGACTTTCTACCTTTCGGAGGAACAGCGCGCACACCTCGTGCAGGTCGGCAAGCCGAATTTCGAGGACCAGACTGCAGGCACCTATGCGAAGCAGATACTGAACAGGCTTCTGATCGATCTGTCGTGGAACTCAAGTCGCCTTGAAGGCAACACCTACTCGCTCCTCGATACGACACGACTTATTGAATTGGGTGAGGCGGCCGAGGGACGCGACGGCCTGGAAGCGCAGATGATCGTCAATCATAAGAACGCGATCGAGTTCCTTGTGAACGAGGCGGAGGGCATCGGCTTCAACCGTTACACGATCCTCAATTTGCACGGCATTCTGGCGGAAAACCTTCTGCCCGATCCGTCGGCGCCCGGCAAACTGCGGCAAATGGGCGTCGGAATTGGGAAATCGACTTTCCATCCGCTCGAATTGCCGCAGCTGATCGATGAATGCTTCAACCAGGTACTGGCGACAGCGGCCGCGATCGAAGATCCGTTCGAACAGGCTTTGTTCGTGATGGTGCAGCTGCCCTACCTGCAGCCCTTCGACGACGTGAACAAGCGCGTATCGCGGCTTTCGGCGAACATCCCGTTCATAAAGCGGAACCTGTCGCCATTGTCGTTCATAGATGTGCCGCGCACGCTCTACACCGATGCGGTTCTCGCGGTGTATGAACTGAATCAGGTCGATCTGCTGAGAGACATATTCATCTGGGCGTATGAACGCTCGGCCGCCCGCTATGCGGCTGTGCGACAGTCACTGGGCGAGCCCGATCCGTTCCGATTCAAGCACAAGGCCGCGCTGCGGCAGGTCATCGCTGACGTGGTCCGCGGTGCAATGGACAAGAAGGCAGCTTCGGCATACATCGCCTCCTGGGTCGAGAAAAACCTCGCAGAAGGCGATCGTGAGAAATTCAGGGACATGGCGGAGACCGAACTAGTGAGTCTGCATGAAGGAAACTTTGCGCGATACCAAATCAGGCCGAGCGAGTTCGAGACCTGGCAAAAGGCATGGAGCGACGGCATTAAGGCATGAGCGACAGGCGCTTGCAACACCTCGTCAGGTTCTATTCCATTCTGGACACGCTCGAAAAGACACTGGGCGGAGCGCGAACGCTCGCCGACTGTCGCGGCCGCATGAACTGGCCGGCACGCGGCATTTATCTTTTCCGCGAAATGGGTGAAAACCGGTCCGATACGGGCACAGGCCCGCGCATCGTGTAGGCACGCACGCGTTGAAAGCAGGCGGAAGCACGACCCTCTGGGGGCGCCTGTCCTCGCATCGTGGGCATGTGCGAAGCGGCGGCGGCCACATTTGCGGTTTATAAGCCAACAGGTTCAGGAATTTGAACTGCCCTTCTGAGTTGGACAGCCCTGTCCGCAGTAGATGTAAACTCTCGTTTACAGTTCAAGCTGCCAGTAGTAAAGCCGATTACGTAGTCGCCACACCTCCCACAGCCAACTCTGGCGCGTTCAGTACCCACAAATCGCAATTTGCCCGAAGGTGTTAAATCAGCCTCTCGAGGAATTGAAATGCGAATAGTAGCCCTCCCCCTGCTACTACTTGTGCTGGCAACTGTTGCCGGTGCTCAGACCACCACATACACAACTAACAAGGACGGCTGCGGAGCCAAAAATCTGGGCTACTGCCGCCTGGACGTGACCGACCAGCTCAACCACCCCTTTGTTGCGGTTCTTGACGCACGTTACGCGGCGTCCGGTCAGATCAACACGCTGACGATCACCACTCCGGACAACACCTATCCCCCGCTATTCTCAGTTCATGGAGTGTACTCGGGATTCGTGCCCAATCCGAACGGGACGCGCCAGGCCTACTATGGCGCCGGGTCATTTCTGTCAGACGATGGCACGGTCGAAGGTACGTTCCAGTTCTATGCGTATTACATCGCGACGTGCTCGGGACGCGCATGCGCCGGAGTCATGGTCGGCTGGCATTATCGGGTGCTGATCGGGTCCTCGGTAACGCAGCAATAATGGGAAGGTATGCCAACCGAGGGGCGCGACTCGACAACGCGCATCAGGTGCACCGATAGAACATGCGTCGAGCCTCGAATGGCGCAACTTCGAAAATCTCCCCGTCACTCCAACTAAAGCGCAAGCCATTGGTATTTGCCAATCTCGTCTGGTTGACTTAAGACGAAACGCCCCAGACTCTATTGGCCAGAGTTTCTGGGGCGTTCGTCCGAGCAGCTCTCCCCCAGGGAGTTGCTCGCGGCTTGGCAGCCCCAAATGGCCCCTGTTCAAGAGTCGCGTCGGCTCACCGCAGCCTCCCAACTCCAGAACCACTTTTCGGGGAGGCAAGCCATCGAACGTTAGCTGCTCTTGGGTGTTGGTGGAATAGCCCAGACGGGGGCGAGGACTCTAGCACAGGAGTGCCATCCAAGACATTCGGACGGGTTGACCGTGTGGACAGGGGTGTGGACGTGGCGGTTCGAGCAGCAGCAACATTTACTATCATCTATCTGTTTGGAATTGCGCGGGGCCCGCGTCCAGCGGGCATTCGGCGTACTACTTAATATTTGGTCGGGGCGATAGGATTTGAACCTACGACCCCCTGCGCCCAAGGCAGGTGCGCTACCAGGCTGCGCTACGCCCCGACGGTATGCGTGAAGGTCTGATCGATTATAGCCGACCATGTCCGTTGGAACGGGTGAGCCGGAGGCCCGTCGCGCTATAATTCCATCCCGATCATGTCTGGTTCGCGTTACGCGCTGGTGGCCTACGTCAGGAATCCAGTTGGGGAGTTCGTGGAAAAGCTTCGCCGGGAACTGCATCCGGAATTGCCCCACATGGCCGCGCACCTCACTCTGCTGCCTCCCCGCAGGCTTGAAGGTAGCGAGAACATGGCGATTCAGGCGCTGGAAGAGACCTGCCGCGATCTGGAACCCTTCGAAGTGGCTCTTGGCGAGGTTGAGACTTTCATCCCCGTGACTCCGACCGTCTTTATTCGGGTGGCGCATGCAGCGATCCGCATGCAGGAAGTGCATGACCGGCTCAACCGCGACGGGGTGTGCTGCACCGAAGAACTGCCCTATATTCCGCATCTGACCATCGCCAAGATGGGGACCGAGGAACAGGCGTGGAAGGCGTTTGAGATGGCCCGCCGCCGCTGGGCGAAGTACGCGGGCAGCCGTCATATCGCGCTGGAAGAACTCACGTTCGTTCGCGAGAACGAGACCAACCGGTGGGTCGACCTGGGCACGATGACGCTGGGCAGGAAAGTGGTCACGCGCCGGAAGTAGCTCCCGAAGCCCTGCGTTCTTTGAGCAAAGGTACGGAAGTTTGTATTTCGGGCTACGGAAGTTCCGCGGAAGCATCCCCACCGAAACATTCCAAAAGGAAATCGGCTCTCGCTGCCGGAAGGACATGTCCGGGGCAAACTAGTGCCCTGACCCAACGTGCATTGCCGCGGGGTGGGTAACCAGCGTTACATAAGGGCATCGAGGCATGGTGTGCTCGCGCATACGCCTCTCCCCAGGCGACTGAGCTGCCCCCTCCATTCGGGAGATTTTTCGCATGCTTGTCGGGGTCTATGGGTCGGGCTACCTGGGTACGGTGATATCGGCCTGCCTGGCCGACTTCGGAACTCCCGTGAGCTGCTGTGATACCGACAGCACGCGCATGGTCGAGATGGCCCAGGGCAATATCTGCTTCTTCGAAAAAAATCTGAAAGAGATCGTGAAGCGCAATGTGCGCTGCGGACGGCTTTCGTATTCCACCGATGTGGAGGCGTTCTCCAAGCGAGCGCAGGTAATTTTCCTGGCCGAGGATTCGGCGGAAAACCTGGAAGAGCTGGTGTTGCGGATCGCACGACACTCGACGCATTCGATCACGTTTGCGGTGGTCACACCGGTTCCAGTCGGAACGGCTGCCAAGCTCGAACAGGCGCTCAAAGGCGCCAAGCTCAAGGGAACGATCGTGTCGCAGCCGATGTTCTTCACCGATGGATGCGCGGTAGAGGATTTCAATTGGCCCGACCGGATCATTTTGGGGACGACATCGTCGGAAGCGGTAGCGACGCTCAAGCAGACTTTCCATCCGCTGGTGATGCGCGGAGTGCCGGTGGTCGTGACCAATCACGAGACGGCCGAACTGGTGCGCGAGGCAGCCACTGCGTTTGTGGCCACGAAGATTTCCTTCATTAATGAGTTGTCGTCGCTATGCGAGAAGGTGAATGCCGACGCGGTCAGCCTGTCGCTTGCGCTGGGGCTCGATAAAAAGATCGCGCCACGCTGCCTGCAGCCGGGAGCCGGCATGGGCGGGAGCTTTGCTGAGTCGGATATGGATTCGCTGGCGCGCTTGGCGCAGGAAAAAGGTGTCGATTTGAAGATTCTCAGTGCAGCGAGAGATGTGAATGCCGCACTCGCCGAGCGGCTGGTGGCGAAGATTTCTGGAATGATGAATTCGGTCGAGAACAAGGAAGTCGGCATTCTCGGCCTGGCGTTTAAGCCGAATACCAATTCGGTTGCCGGCTCTTCGTCGATCCGGCTGGCGAAGACGCTGCTGTCCAAAGGCGCGCGGGTGCGGGCTTACGATCCCGAGGCGTTGGCGGAAGCGAAGATGCAGTTGAACGGAACGGTGCGCTACTGCGAGACGGCATATGCGGCCGCCGAAGGCGTGGATGCCTTGGTGGTGGGCACCGGGTGGCCGGAGTTCCGCACGCTCGACTTCTCGAAGATCAAGCATCTGCTGAAACGGCCCGTCATTGTCGATACAAAAAACCTGCTTGATTCGTCGAAGCTGAAGGCGATGGGCTTTCAGTACATGGGCGTGGGGCGGATCTAGCCTTCCTGCGTTCGTGAGGGCATCTTGTCCTTGCGGCGGCGGGCGGGACGCCCGCCGGACTGCCGCCGAGACGGTGGCGCTACAGTCGAGGTTTCGCGAGACTTGCGACTTCCTGATCAACCCACGATTTCTGCAGCGCCCGTAGCATTTCCGCAAGTGGTTCCTCACAGCCCTTCATCCTGCTTGCTATAATCAAAGGCTGCGGTATCCCTCCGTGTGGTGCCTGTAGTTCAGCGGTGGAACGCCGGACTGTGGCTCCGGATGACGTGGGTTCGAATCCCACCAGGCACCCATCAATTTTACCCGCATATTTACTGCTTTTGTGATGGCCGTCCCAGATTTTGTGCTTTTCTTGTGCTTACACTGCTCAACATGAGCACGCCAAGTATCACGATCTTCGTTAGGCACTCCGCCGACTGCAAGTATGCCGGGGACGAATTTTGCCGCCGCTGCCGGTGTCGTAAACACCTCCGGTGGACCCAGAACGGTGTCCAGTACCGGCGCAAGGCGGGCACCCGCTCGTGGGAAGAGGCGGAAGAAGGGAAGCGGAGGCTTGAGGATGAATTGTCCGGGCGCGTCCCCATCACTCCCGAGAGCAACGGAGTGCGGAGCCTGGCTGTGGACAACAACCTGCTGTCGGGAGCACCGATTGAAACTGGTGCCGAGGGCGCAAATGGTCTTCCCACCAACGGCTTTCCCTTTCAGGATTGGGGAGCGCAACCCTGTGTCGCTACTCCCAGCCTTTGCTTCGCAGATGCGACCCGCAAGATTCTGCAGAACAACCAGTACAGTTCCATTGCCAACGCGGTTTATCAGGGCGGGATTGCAGAAGTGAGAAAACGCTTCAGTGAGTACTTCACATTAATGGCCAACTACACGTTCAGCAAGGCGATCGATGACTCCACAGATTTCAATAGTGACTATGCGGCTTTCAATGAAGTGAACCTCGCGGCGGAACGGGCCCTTTCGGATTTTGATCAAAGACACAAAGTGGTAGTCGCTGCCGTCGTCGAAAGCCCGTGGCGGAGCTCGCGCTGGTTGTCGGGATTCCAACTTGCACCGATCGTCACATACAACAGTGGCCATCCGTTTAATCTCTTGGCGGGGGCCGACATCAACGGTGACAACCATTTCACAAATGACCGACCTCCTGGAGCCGGTCGGAACACTGGGCTTGGGCCAACCTACGCGAGTTTCGATATGCGCCTGAGTCGGGCACTTAGCATCGGCGAGCATTGCAACCTTCAGTTCTTGGCGGAAGGCTTTAACATCACGAACAGAACCAACTACTCCAGGGTAAACAACATTGTCGGCGCTGCATTTGCGCCGCCATTCAGCGTTCATGGGACGGCCGCGCTTTCCCCGAGTCAGCCCTTGGGATTCACGTCGGCGAGTTCAAAGCGCGAGATCCAGATCGGAGTTCGCTTCGATTTCTGAGAAAGGCTACGGCTCGTGGTCTGTAGGCATTGCAAAAGCGCCCTGTTCGCAAGAAAGGCCCTCGCGCCTCGAGGATCCTTACGTGATGTGGTTAGAAAACTAACAATTTCTAACGTCATGAGTGGAGATCAAGAAGTCGAATCTTCACGGCATTCCCCGGATGCAATTCCAGACAGGTTTTCTAACGCGTGCCTTGAAAGAAAAAGCGGGGTTGAGGAGCGCTGAGCCCGGCTGCGGTCGCGGAACGATAGCGAGGATAGTTGCATCGGGTACAATTGGCTGCCATGACCAATCTCACCTCGGTACTTAAGCAATTGCAGCAAGAGCGCAACCGCCTCTCGACTCGACTTGAACAACTCAACAAGGCGGTCTCCGCACTCACCGGGACAAGTAGTACCCGCAGTGGGACAATGTCCGCCGCTGGTCGTGCTCGGATCGCTGCCGCACAACGTGCTCGGTGGGCCAAAGCTAAAGGCCAGAAGGTCGTTTCGATTGTTTCCAGGAAACGGCGCAAGATGTCCCCAGCCGCAATTGCGAGAATTCGTGCTGCTCAGAAGGCACGATGGGCAAAATGGCGGAAGGTTAAGAAGAGGGCGTGAGCCGCTATTGCGGATCTGTGCAGTCAGTGCTGATCGGCACAAAAACCCACGTACTCCAAAAGAGAACGGTCGTATCGCCAAAGCATTGGGCGAACATGCGGTCGCAATCTCGTGGTGGTCGGCATCAAGTCTACCCGCTTAGCTCAATCAGGAGTCTTCCACAGGGAAATCCACCCGCGATTCGCAACCTCTAGGTCTCCCAGCCCTACGCTGCGTTCATCCGCTCGGGCCGACGCCGTCCGCATCCGAGGCATTGGGAAGCGCTGGCGAACCTGGCCGGAGTCTCGGCAGTCGGTAATGACTGAGATGGCAATGTTATGGAATAACAGAGTGATCGGATTGTCCTGCAATCTAAAACGCAAACCTCAAGGCCAACTGCCCCACGCGAGCATTTACCGCCGTGCTACTGATAACGCCGAACGTGGGCGATGTGAAGTTTGTATCAGGGTTCGCAAACTGGGTATGGTTCAGTGCATTGTAGAACTCGACCCGAAATTGGAGACTGCTCTTCTCCACGGGCCACCGAAGGACCAACGTCTTTGAGAACTTGAGATCCAATTCGCTTGCCCGGGACCATCTATCATTCCGGTCGCGCTGTTCCCAAACGACGTTCCGATGCCATCCGCCCCGACAATCGGCGGACTCGTAAAACAGGAGGCATTGAAATAGCCGTTCAGTTTCGATCTTAATGGCCCGCTCTTAACAAGTTGGCTTTTTGAGCAGGTCCCACTCAGTTGCGCTCTGTCAGTGCTTATTCCGAAAACGTTGTTGGCATTGGTAGCCGAGATGGTCAGAGCACTGCCAGATTGAATCGTAACTACCGCAGCAAAATCCCACCCACCCAGAACTGCACGCTGCAACCCGGCAGACGGATTGGGGAGATTCCATGTCCCACTAAACACGAATCGATGAGTACGGTCGAAACTGGCCCGTCCCCAACGCTGTCTAGGAGAGTTTTGGTCTCCCAGCGTTAGCGCATTACCGGAGGATGTTGAGTTGATGTCGGCGCCATCCGTATCCAAGGTCTTGGAGAACGTATAGGAAGCAAGAAATTGAACGCCGTGGCGTAACCCCTTCGTCACGCTTGCCTCAAGCCCGTTGTACCAGGAGCTGCCCTCGGATTCCATCTCCACAAGAGAGTCCGGAGGTATCCCGAGAATGGGGACTCGCAAGGGAATATTTGCGACGGTGTTTGTGGTTACTCCCCTGATTGGACGGTTCGCGGATGCGCTGAGCGCCTGATTAAGAGAGCGTTGCCGGACCAGGTGTGTACCGCGAGTGCCCACGTATCCAACTTCCAACAGCCAACCCTCGTGTGGCTCAACCTGAACATTCAACGAATACTGCTGAATCATGGCGGGACGAAACCCGGGCGCGACGGAGTAAACGGTCGTCGTGGTACTTGGAGAATATGCGGGAAACAAAGGAAATGACTCCGGCGTAGGGAACGGCTGCGGGAATGGCGCTTGAAATGTCGCATTTGCGTTCGTCGCTCCAGCATTTAAGCGAAACACTGAGAACGGAGCGCCGAAGATATTTTGATAAAACGCTTGGCCGGTGGGTCGGGAATAATATATCCCGTACCCGCCTCTCAATACGAATCGAGTTGTGCCGGGGAAGAACTGCCACGCGAACCCGATTCGCGGCGCGATCGTGTTTTGTCCCTCGCCGTAGTTCCCGAAGGTATTATTCGCACGCAAAACACCCGGGGGAAGTACACCTGGAAAGTTGGAAGCCACAAGATAGCCTGCCACGCTCCCGCTTGGCGGCAGGGTTGGGGTCAGCTTTGCCGATGTCGAAGCTTGCGTTTCTGCCCAGACGGTCTCCAAATTGCCCGAGACGCTCGTAACGCAAGCCAATATTTAATGTAAGTGACCTGCGGATTCTATAGTCATCCTGCGCGAACCCTGTACCCTCCCACACCCTGAATTCCCGATTGGTCAGGCCGAAGTCATCAAACGAGGCAAACACATTGCTGAATCCGGTGCCGTTGTCCTCTGCGCTGAGGCCAAGTAGAAAATCGGGCCAGCTCAGAAACTGCAGAAATGATCCAAGTCCCACAAGATTGACGTTGTCCTGCAACCTGGTGAGAGATCCTCCCAATCGTATCGTGTGGGCGCTACGGACGAAGCTGAGATTATCCCCAAAGACAAAGCTATTTTGGGCAATCGTTCGTGGAAACCCGGAGGCAATACTGACGGAGCCGAGAATTTTCAAGCTAGGCAGCTCGTTATTGTGGCTCATCTCTCCTTCGGCAACTCCAACGTCCGACCAACGGAACGGAGTCCTGGCCTCTGTGGTGGTTCTCGAGCGGACATATCCAATCCGTGCTTCGTTGAGCCATGCGTTACGGAAAGTGTAAGTATGAGCTAAAGAAAAGACTCTGAATCCGGAATCACTAGGACTCGGAAAACCAGGGATATTACCTGCTGGATTGAGGCCATTTCCGGGAAACGTGACGGTCTCGTCATCATTTGCCAGGAAGAAGCGGACTGCGATTTTGCTGTTCGGTCGATTCAGGTAGTCAACATTGGTTGAAAACTGGTTTTCATTGAAATGGCAAGGATCGGTGAGGACTGAGAAGCCCTGCTGCGCAAGTGGTTTCGTCGGGTCCACAGTTTGCGGAGTGGGGATCAGGAAAGTTCCGTCAGGAAGCTTGAAATTCAGTAGGGTCAGAGCCACGGGATTAATGTTGGAGCCGTCGGGTTTGATCGCCGTGCCTCCCTGCGCACCCGTCATGCCGCCAAAGATTTTCCCGAGTTCACCGGGCGTGCGGTCATTCGTGAGCGGCGGCTCGCTAAAGCTGGCAGTGCAAGCAGTCCGCGACTGACCAGCAGCAATGCCGTTAACTTGGTACGTCCCCTGATACGAACCAAAGAAAAGTAGTTTGTCCTTTTTGATGGGCCCACCCAACGCGAAACCAAACTGGTTCTGCTTGAGGACGGGGCGTGGCTGGCCTGTTTGGTTCAAAAAGAAATCGTTCGCGTTAAGCACCTCGTTGCGAAGGAACTCGAAAACCGTCCCGTGGAAAGCATTGCTGCCGGTTTTTGTAATCACGCTGACGTTGGCACCACCATAGCGCCCATAGCCTGCATCGTAGAGTCCTGTCTGGACTTTGAACTCCTGTATGCTATCGGGGTTCGGAATCGGAATACCGCCACTCCCTGCAGCACTGCCCTGCACATCGCTCACGCTTATTCCGTCGACTTGGAAGTTGTTGTCATAGGAACGCGCTCCGTGCACGTAAATCCCATCGTTTGATTTGGCAATCTGCGAGAGCGCGGTTCCACCGAGTCCAAGCTCTCCTGCGTTGTACACTCCGGTCGAGACTCCCGGAGAGAGGCTTGCAATTTGGGCAAAATTCCTCGTGACCAGGGGCAAGCCGCTGACTGCCGTTTCATTGACTACCTTACCCAGAGCGGAACTGTCGGTCTGGACTGTTGCTGCCTCTGCATAAACCTTGATGCTGTGAAAACGGTTGCCAGCCGGAGATGCAGTTCGAGGTGTATCACTTCGGTCACGCTGACATCTATCGTTGTACTGGCGATGAGGGTGTCAGAGCCTGTGTTGCTGGCTTGTAGCTCATACCTGCCGGGGGGTAGCAGTAAAAAATTGAACCTACCATCTTTGTCAGAAGTGGCAGATTGAATCGCGCCGGTGTCCTGTTTAACGAGTCGGACAACGACCCCCGTTAAGACGGCTCCGGTTGGGTCGAGCGCCACTCCGGTCAGTGCGCCGGTCGAAGCTGTCTGGCTTCGTACACGGCTGGAAAAAACCAGAGCAATAGTCACAATCACCAGGAGCGCCGACCTGCGGCAGCGCGGTCGGTGGTGGTACTCATGTATGGTATTGCCCACAAATGACCTTCGCAGCATGAGCTGTTTGCGACCCACGGATGTCCCATGTACACGACTAGTTGAGCTTCCTCAGTTGGTACCGAGAGCGCCAACTGCGCAGCGACCGGATACAAGGTCCCGTCTCCTCTGTGGCGATCCGGTGTTGTGCCGTCTGGAGTAGACCAGGTCATTCTTATATCACTGGCACCTGAAGTCATCACCAAATGTTGACTCTACATTTATATAGGGAGGAACTGGCAGTTTTGCCAGTAACCGGACACCAGCACTCTAGCATTGATTGGGAGATATCCCCATTCCGAAACTTTGTTGGACCGAGGTGGGGGCTTTTAAGTGTCTGCAACAGGGGTTACCTGATTGTGGTACAGTTTTCGCGCATAGGACGATTGGCCCTAAGCCACGAGGCCGAGAAGTGCGTAGACGAGCGGCACGGCTGATCTGCTTTGTAGTTGTAGTTGTGGCACCCTTTCTGCCGCCACAGGCGCGTTCCGGAGAAGCTGCGAGAGAAGTCCGGCGCGTCCTCATTATTAACGACATTGGCATCATCTCGTCACCCGGCTTCGCTGAAATCGATCAGGCAGTCCTCACTGGTTTACAAAAATCTCCGTACCGGATCGAGCTCTATGAGGAGAGCCTGGATCTCATCCTATTCCCAGACCGAGTTTCCCAAGACAGGTTTCGAGAAGAGATTATTCAAAAATACTCAGCCCGCAAGCCCGACGTGATCATTGCCGCCGGGCCAGAGTCCCTGAAGTTCATCGCCAAGCTGTACGACAAGTTCCAGGGTACCCCAATTATCTTCTGCGCAATTTGGGGCGGAATTCCGGACGAGCTAAGGCACGGCATGCCCTTTACTGGTGTTTTGGCCCAGTTACACCCCGAGGGAACCCTGAATGCGGCGTTGCACTTGCTGCCTAGCACCAAGCACGTGGTAGTCGTCGGTGGAGTGGGTAAGTTTGACGAAGGATTCGAAGCCATCGCTAAGCAGAGTTTCCACAACTACGAATCGAAGCTTGAATTCACGTATCTTTTCGACTTGACCATGCCCGCACTGCTTGAGAGGCTCAAGCATCTACCCAGCGATACGATTGTTTATCACACTGCAATCTCGCAAGATGCAGCGGGAGACCGCTTTATCGATTCAGCTCAATCGATACCGATGGTGGCCAGTGCAGCGAATGCTCCTGTCTTTGTAATGGACGATGTGGATCTTAGGGCAGGAACAGTGGGTGGCGATCTGGTGAACTGGGCCGACGACGGTCGCATCGCCGCAGAGATGGCTGTGCGGGTTCTCAACGGCGAGAAGCCCCAGGATATCCCCGTCGTCACGAGCAACCACGTCTACATGTTCGACTGGCGGGCACTCAAGCGCTGGGGAATGAACGAAAAGAACCTTCCTCCCGGCAGCATCGTGCTGAACCGACAGCCCACCGTCTGGGAGTCGTACAAGTGGTACATCATTGGCGGGATTGCTCTGATCTTGGCCGAGACTCTACTCATTCTTGCGCTGGGCTGGCAGCGGGCTCGAGCAAAAAAGGCTGAAGCCGAATTAGTGATTTCGTACGAACGGCTTCGCATGGCAGTCGAAGCAGGTCGGTTTGTGGGATGGGATTTCGAACTCAAGAGTGGACAAAATCGTTGGTTCGGCGATGAGCAGCACATGTTAGGGATTCGATCGGACAACCACTCCGCACAAAGCGGCGAGTTCTCCAGTCGCGTGCACCCAGAAGATCGTGATCGTGTCTCACAGCTGATTGCCGATGCGCGGCAGGGCCGACAGCCCTACATTGCAGAATTCCGTTTTCATCGGACTGACGGAAAGGTGCGCTGGGTCAACGCGAGAGGAAAATTCTATTACGCAGGCGACGGCGCTCCGGAGCGGATGCTTGGCTTGGCCTTGGACATCACCGACCGCAAAATGGCAGAGCAGAAATTGCGTGAGAGCGAGGAGCGTTTCCGGCTGGTCGCGAACACCGCGCCTGTAATGATCTGGATGTCCGGGAAGGACCGAAAATGCAGCTACGTCAACAAGACCTGGCTGGACTTCACAGGCCTCCCACTTGAAGCGGAGCTTGACGACGATTGGGCCGGAGGCCTTCATCCGGAGGATGCGAGCCGCAGTTTGCAAAAATACATGGAAGCATTCGACCGAAGAGAGTCGTTTGAAATACAGTACCGGCTTCGGCGACATGATGGAGAGTATCGCTGGATTCTAGACAAAGGCGTACCGAGATTCGACCCCGATGGTACCTTTGCCGGCTACATTGGCTCCTGCATAGACATCACAGACCGAAAGCTCGCCGAAGAGAGTCTCGCTACCATTGGGGGTAGGTTGATTGAAGCCCATGAAGAAGAGCGCACCTGGATTGGAAGAGAGCTTCACGATGACATCAATCAACGCCTAGCGTTGTTAACGATCGACCTGGATCGATGGAGTCAGGATGCTTCGACCAGCGATGAAGTCACTGAGCTAGTTCGCCATACCAAGGCACGTATCACAGAAATTGCCCACGACGTGCAGGGACTATCCCACCGCTTACATTCTTCGAAACTCGATTACCTTGGCCTGGCCACCGCGGCTAAGAGCTTCTGCAGAGAGCTGTCTGAAAGAAGTACCGTTGAGATTGTGTTCGAACATGCAGGTATACCACACACCCTCTCGAAGGAAGTCTCGCTGTGTTTGTTCCGAGTTTTGCAAGAGGGGCTGCAGAACGCCGTGAAGCACAGCGGGGTTCGGAGCTTTACGGTGGATCTCCGGGGCACAGAAGAGTCGATCGAACTCACAGTGGCAGACACTGGAAATGGCTTTGAAGAACAAGAAGCTTTCACTCGCCACGGTCTGGGCTTGATCAGCATGCGCGAAAGGCTGCAATTGGTGCACGGCGAGCTTTCCGTGAAATCGAAACCTGGGGCTGGCACTACGATCCGCGCTCGCGTTCCGTTGAAAACTGACGGATATCGGGCAATGGCTGGATGAGGCACTCCATGAATTTATCCGTGCGCTTGCGCAACGACCTGAATTGCGGAATGTGGGATTCTGGATACAACCGGCAACTCGAGTCTCAGAGTCGGGTTGACGTTGTAAAAAGGGGATTCCTTGGAAACATCATCAATCCGGGTTCTCGTGGTCGAGGATTCGGAAGAATTTCACAAATTTATTTGTTCAACGCTTGGGGAAAGACCGGAGTTGCAGGTCGTCGGCGAGGTCACTGACGGACTACAAGCAATTCAGAAAGCGGAAGAACTGCAACCAGACTTAATCGTGCTCGACATCGGACTTCCATCGCTAAACGGAATTGAAGTCGCTCGACAAATCCGCAAGCTCTCACCCAAATCCAAAATACTGTTCGTAAGCCAAGAATCTTCTGCCGATGTGGTGCGGGAAGCCCTTGGTACCGGCGCACATGGCTATGTCGTCAAGATCGACGCAGGAAGTGAACTGCTGATTGGGGTGAGCGCTGTTCTTCGAGGCGACCAGTTTGTCAGCAAGAGATTTTCTGGTGAGGAGTTCGTCGTTGGCTCGCACGCCGGAGTCTCCGAAGATCCTCAAACCGACGGTAGTTGCGAGAAACCCCGGCAAAATATGGAGATCCCTCGCAGCCACGAGGTTGAATTCTATTCTGATGATGCAGCTTTTGTAATTGGCTTTACTTCTTTCATCGAAGCAGCTCTAGAGGCCGGAAATGCCGTTATCGTGATCGCGACCGAGTCACATCGGAAGAGTCTTCTTCAGAGATTGCAGGAACATGGCGTGGATGTTGCCGCCGCCATCGAACAGGGGCGCTATGTCTCTTTGGATGTAGCCGACACGCTCTCGACTTTCATGGTGAATGATCTGCCTGACCCGGCTCTATGCCTCAAGGTCGCGGGCGATCTCGTGATGGAAGCCGCGAAAGCGGCGCAAGGGGAGCCTCCGCGTGTTGCAGTCTGTGGTGAATCTGCGCCTATTTTGTGGGCGCAAGGGAAGGCGGATGCGGCAATTCAGGCCGAACACCTCTGGGATGAAATCGCCCGGAAGCACAAAGTGAATGTTTTGTGCGGGTATGTGTTGAACAGCATTCAGCGTGAACAGGAAAACCACTTTTTCCATAGAATCTGTGACGAGCATTCAGCAGTTTATTCCCGCTGATATGCTCTATCTCCAGCTCAGCTCAGCTCAACTCGCGAGCGAAGCGAGCGCGCACGTCTCAACGTCAAAAGCAACAGCAACAGCAAAATCAAACCCAAGGTGCACTAGCCTCTTAACTGTTTACTACTTTGTCAAGCGCTCTGAGACCCTCTCCTTCCCTTCTCCCTCCATTCGGTTGACGCCTGGGTTGTCGACCACTATGCTCGGCGAACAAAAAGCGATGTTGTATTGCTGGGCTTCACGACTTCGGCATCTACCCTGTCGCGGTAGCGCTCTTACTTACTCCATCGCTAGCAGGGCGGCCATGGTCTCCACGCCACTCCACAGGTTCTGCAGACGAAGGTTCTCATTGGCGGAGTGTTGATTGTTGTCATAGTTGGCGATCGGCACGGTAATTGTGTGCGTTTGTGCTGCGCGCTCCATTGCTCCAAGGGGAACGCTCCCACCCATGGTTGGCAAGAGCACCACCTCGCCCTGAGCAGTCTCCACCGCCCGAATGACTTCCTGCGCGATAGGTAAGTCCATGGGAGTGCGCACGGCATTGTAGCTGGCAAGATCGCGTACCACTAACGCAACCTTGGAATGCCCCATCAGGATCTCGCGTGTGGGCTCGGCTTCGACAATGAAATATCCGCGCGACCGAATGTAGTCCACCACTCGCTCCTGCTGCTCACGCCAATCGATGCCGACCACGAGCCGAAGGTCCAAGTCGGCAGTGGCGGTTGGCGGGATTACATTCGCGGCACGGGCTCCGGTCTGGCCGGAAGCGAGTCCGTTGATATTCAACGAGGGCTGGTTGATCAGGTCGAGAAGCTGCTTGCCGGATCCATCGACATGACCGAGCCAAAAAGAGCCAATGAGCATTTGATCGTTGACCGGTGCTCGGGCCAGTGCCTCGTTTTCAGTTTTCGTGAGGGGGGCTATTCCATCGTAGAAGTGCGGGATCAGAACATGGTCTTCTTCATCCTTCATTCCGGCTAACAATCGCGCCAGCATCATCGCCGGATTCGGAGCCCAATTGCCATAATGACCACTATGCAGGCCATGATGTGGACCGTAAACAGTTACCTCGAGGTGGGCATCGCCCCGCGCCCCGAAGACAACGGTCTGTTTTCCGCTCTGATCCACCGGCCCGTCACATACCAGCCAGACGTCACCGTGGACCAGGTCGCGGTTGGCATTGAGGATCTCCTCCAAGTGCGGAGACCCGGCCTCTTCCTCGCCCTCCCACACGAATCGAACATTCGCTCGCAACGAGATCTTGGCGGCTCGCAACGCATCGAGCGCCGTGAGCTGGGCAAAGATGGCAGCCTTGTCGTCCCCGGCCGACCTGGCGTAGATGCGCTGCTCTCCATCAACATCGCGAATCACCGGCGTGAAGGGCGCGCCACCATCCCACTCTGACGGAGTGACCGGCTGGCCGTCGTAGTGGGCATAGAAGACGATGGTATGTTGCGCGCCAGGAACAGTGATTTGCCCGTAAACGACAGGCGGCGCGCCGGGAATCGACAAAAGCCGAGACTCAACGCTTCGGCTTCTCAACATCTCGATCAGAAATTCCGCATTGCGACGGAGATTCGCGGGATCAGCCGCGACATTCGGTATCGTGAGGAATTTGCTAAACTCTTCCGTCAACTTTGCCTTATGAGCGGTCGTATATTGGCGAGCAGCTTCCGCAGGCGTCTCCGCCGCAAGCGCACAAGTGAGCCCCAACAGGGCCAAACATAGAATGTGGAGTCTCCCAATCATCGCCTCACTATAGCGCTTCATACGGCTGTGACGCAGGATCAGGCCAGTTGGTCACTCTCTTGCTCCCGCCTTGTGCCTTTCACTTTGCCCGTCGCGCCATAGGGCCGCCACGATGCGTCGCTATTGCAGATGGATCTTGCATCGCAGTTTTGGGCCGTTCACTCCGCGAGAGTTGAGATCGCGTGATTGAGCGAGTTCAACTGGAGCCTGAATTATGCTCCGCTCCGTCCACCTCGCCCGGGGATGAGTCGCCCACCGATTTACCCTTGATGGACTGTAGCTTGAGCTTATTCATCACTTCGTGGATCGCATTACGGTTCGCACACCCGAGGCGCACCAGCTGGAAATCCCGTGCTTACTGGAGAGTCCAAGCAGATCTTGGACGAACTCCGACATGCACCAACACGGTCGCGGCTGCTGTCCCATGAATCTCTACCCCTGCCTTTGCGGGAGGAGGTTTCCACCACAACGGCGTCTGCACAAATAGCCATTCGGGCGAGATAGTCTGCTCACCACGTGCATTGATGGTGAGGAGCAGTCCGAGAGCCATCAGGGCGTAAATCCGCTTCATGCTGAGAATCGTAATCCGTGTCGCCAAAGCATTGCTAGTTGCCCAGTCAGTTGCTGAAATCAGATGGCCTTTACCCAAACTTGCGCCGTCTGTTCGCCTTTTTGAGGGCAGATGAGTGTAATGGGGATGTTTCGCCAACAACCCTACGACTGGACACGGCCGCTGGAATTGCTCACCTACTAGGGGACGATCTCTAGTTGCACAGGTGTTCTCAGAACTTTCCGCTTGCTTCCCTTTCCCTAGCTACCCGCAGCCGTTCCCTCACTTCGACCCTGGCTGACTCTGTGCCGGACTGTTCCCGCACCAGGCTGATTTTGTACGCGGCGGTCCCAGCATACGGTGATTTTTCCGTGGACAGCGCATCGGTCAGCATGGTGTCAAACTCGCGGCCATTGGCTGCAGATGCCAGACGAGTCAGAAGGGCCTCAATGTCCTTGCGGCGCCTCCGCAGTTCGCCGACCAGGCTGGAATCTCCCCACGTGGAGCCGTCCTCAAACTGCACGAAGACGGTCTGCACATCGACACGGGCGAGAGTTGGAGCCGAATTCGGGTCAAGCGGAGATCCTTGCTCATCCGAATCGAGCGGTACCGACTTGGTGATGCCCTCTCCAATGGGCAAGCCATGAGCCATGAAAAAGAGGCTGCTATGGTGATACTGGATCAGTCGAGCGGGACCGCGCGTACACCTCAAGCTGGCGGCGACCTCAAGCTGCACAATATTCCGGCTGGAGATATTTGTGAACGTCAGCTCACCTGCGGCCGTGATGTAGAGTTTGGAGTCCTTGATCTCTTCCGAACAGGTCACATTGCCGGTGATTGCCACGGGAGCATTTGAGGTAGCGTTGTAGACGGTAGCTGGTACCAACTGGGCATACGCTCCGGATGCAGTTAGCAGGGGAAGGACTAGGAACAGTGTTCTCATTGCACGCACTCCAAGGCAACTAGCACGCGTTTAGGAACAATCGCCCAAGTTTCATATAGGCTAAATCATACTGAACAATTGTGGCCAAAGACAGTTGGCGAAAACAGGCCATTACACGCATTGACAAATTGGCGTGGCCGATTGGTCGAATTTTTGTGCTAGATTGCGCCGATTCTTTGCCCTCGCGGTTTCGCCCAACCGCCGCCTAAATTGTGCTAATTTGTGCTACCGATTTGCCTTTCCTGCCTTTGCTACCTCTTTGGCCGATTAAGTTTTCAGTAAGTTACGCGTTTTCAATTTGCCGTCCGGTTCGAATCCCACCAGGCACCCCAAAATCCACGTTAAAGATTTTGTTCGCTGTGTGGCGCGACTGCATCTGACTGGGGTCGGGAGTGTAGACGTGTGTGCAGTCGGCGCCGCGTTTTGCAAAGCATGAATTTAAGGAGAGATGCCGATGGCGGGACTGAACATCAGTCCGGTTTGGCGATGGGTGCTGGGAACCGTGGCGCTGCTATTAGTCGGGCTCGGCATCGGTCTGTACGTGGTTGCTTCGCACCTCAATCCCATCGTGCGCGCCCGGGCTCTCGACATGTTGCGTAGCCGTTTCGACAGCGAAGCCGAGATCGGCGAGATGGATGTGTCGCTGTGGCATGGGATCGTAGTGTCCGGCAAACACCTGGTGGTGCGCCATCACGGGCGTACGGATGTTCCGCCGTTGCTGGAGATCGCGGAGTTCTCCGGTGAAATGGGATGGCTCGCCCTGATCGATAAGCCGTGGCACATCCGGTACGTCGAGCTCAAGGGGCTGACGATCCATATTCCGCCGAAAGAGAAGCGGCAGTTCTCCGAAGATTCGAATAAGAAGAAGCGGGACATCCCTGTGATCGTGGATGAACTCGTCTCGAACGATGCAGAACTTGATTTGCTGCCGGGCGATCCTGCGAAATCGATTCATCAATTTCTGATCCACCGGCTGATCATGAAATCGGTCGGTTTGGGGCATTCGGCTCCTTTCCAGGCCGACCTCACCAACGCCGTGCCGCCCGGAGAAATCAAGACGTCGGGCAAGTTCGGGCCGTGGCAAAGAGACGACCCAGGTCAGACACCGTTGGCGGCCAATTACACCTTCAAGGACGCAGACCTGGGAGTGTTTCGCGGGATCTCGGGGATCTTGTCGTCGGAGGGAAGCTTTGGGGGAATCCTCGAAAAAATCGAAGTGAAGGGACAAACTACGACACCCGACTTCATGCTGTCGATTGCCGGGCGACCGATGATGCTGAAAACCGATTTCGAGGCGACGGTGGATGGAACGAATGGCGACACGCTGTTGCACCCTGTGATTGCGCAGTTTCTGAACACAACGCTGATTTGCAATGGAGGCGTGGTCAAGGCGCATGAAGGCAAGGGGCGGGAGATCGTTCTGGACGTGACGACTGACCACGCGCGACTCGAAGATCTGATGCGGCTGGCGGTGAAGTCGAAGGGCGCCATGATGACCGGTTCAGTCAGGCTGACCACGAAGTTCGATCTGCCGCCGGGGAAGGACGAGATTGCAGACCGGCTGAAACTGGACGGGCAGTTCGGCATCGGTGGCGCTCAGTTTGCGAATGCGGAAGTGCGCCAGAAGATTGAGGGACTCAGCCGACGCGGGCAGGGCAAGCCGGAAGACGATGATGCCGGAAGCGCGGTTTCAGAGCTGAAGGGAAACTTTCTCTTGCAAAACGCCCAAATCACTTTTCGAAAGCTCAGCTTCGGCGTGACCGGGGCGAAAGTGGATTTGGCCGGCACCTACGGGCTGCGCGACGAGAAACTGGACTTCCACGGGACCTTGCGGCTGCAGGCTAAACTCTCCCAGACGATGACCGGGGTCAAGTCGTTTCTCCTAAAGCCATTCGATCCGTTCTTCAGAAAGAACGGCGCGACGGTGCTGCCGATCAAGGTGACGGGGACCCGTGATCAGCCCTCGTTTGGATTGGAACTTCGCCGCAAGAAGGATGAAGCCAAGAACGCGAGCGGGGATTGAAGGTGGGATGCATTGCAAGAAGAGAAGAGGCGGTCTGAGGCCGCCTCTTTGAGTTTGTAGTGGGCGCTTGCTTATTCCAGAACGAAAATTCGTTCCTTCGCGCAAATGTCCTTGAGGATCTTGGGCCACACCGTGACGCTGACTTCGCCCAGGTGCGCTTTGCGGAGCAGAAGCATCAGGGTTCGCGACTGTCCGATGCCGCCTCCAATCGACAGCGGGATTTTGTCCTCCAGAATGGCGCGATGGTAGGGCAGACGCAGGAAGTCAGTCTGCTTGCTGAGTTCCAGTTGTTGCTTCAGGGTTTCTTTGGTGACGCGAATTCCCATGGAACTCAGCTCGTGGCGGCGCTTGGTGACGGGGTTCCACACCAGGATGTCGCCGTTCAGCCCATGCGTCTCTTTGCCGGTTTCCTTGCTGGTATCGGTGACCCAGTCGTCGTAGTCGGCGGCGCGCATCTCGTGCGGATAGCCGTCCTTCAATGGCCAGCCGATGCCGACAATGAAGATGGCCGGATATTTCTGCAGGATCGCCGTCTCCCGCTGCTTGCGCGGCAGGTCAGGATAGAGTTCCAGAATTTCTTCGGCATGCAGGAAGATGAGGTCTTTGGGAAGACTGGGGTAACGCGGGTCTTTGAGCTTGGGGAAACATCTCGAGCGCGAATTGCTCGGCGCCGACGATTACCTTCCAGATCTTGCTAACGATGTCTTTGAGGAAATCCAGATTCCGCTGCGGGGCGGTGATGGCGCGTTCCCAGTCCCACTGGTCGACGTAGGCGCTGTGATCATGGTCGAGGAAGTAATCTTTGCGAACGGCCCGCATGTCGGTGCAGATGCCTTCGCCCGCCTTGCAATCAAACTGCTTCAGCGCGACTCGTTTCCATTTGGTCGCGGCTTGAACCACCTGCGCGTCGAGGGGATGCTTGTCCCGATCGTTCGAAATGTGAAACTGAATCGGAGTGCGCGATCCATCGCGGTCGAGCATGTCGTTCACGCCACTGTCCACGTCGACGATCAGGGGGACTTCCACCATCAACAGGCCCAGTTCCTTGCACAGGTTGTCTTCGATGTAACGCTTGATGCGAAAGATGGCCTGTTGCGTCTCCCGCGGGGTCAGCAGTGACTGGTAATCGTGCGGCAGAACTTTTTGCAATTCGTTGTAGTCGCCGATGCCGGGGCCGGCGAGGTCGGCTTTCTTGTCGAGAACGACTGTGCTCATGGATGTCTCCTTGGATGAGAATCGCGCCTGTGGACGGGGCAACGTTCTATTGGAGTCCGATGACGTCCGGGTTCGCAGTGTCCGGGGTCACAGGGTGGGGTGAGATGGCTGGAAGGCTCTTGGTTCTCGCCTCCTGGATTTTGTGCGTTCTTTATTTCTTGAGTTGGGGCCTTCTTTGGGGCCTTCTGAGGTGAGGGCGGGACGTCCTCACGACTGCCGGCAGGATGTCGGCGCTACATTCGGCCTCACCAAGTTGTGGGTGGGGCGTCTATCTCAGAGGTGGGGAGAGGCTTCGTCATGAACAAGTATTGGCGCGGTTTGCTGGGGATTGGTCTCGGTCTTGCGATCGGCGTTGCCAGCGTGCGGGCATCTGGACAGACCCAGGCGCCTTCTGAAACGCGCAAGACTAGCACTCCCTATACCGGGGACCTTACGATCTTTGACTCTCCCGGCCGCGAAAAGCGGCTGCAGATTGATCGCGTGATGGACATTCTCGACATCAAGCCGAGGAAGAACGTGGCCGATGTGGGAGCGGGTTCCGGATGGTTCACGGTGCGGGCGGCGCGGCGCGTGGGAGATGGCGGGAAGGTCTTCGCGGTCGATATCAATCCGGAAGCCGTACGTTATGTCGAGAACCGCGCGCAGAAGGAAGGCCTGCACAACGTGAACGCGATCCAAGGTCATGAAGACGACCCGCTCTTACCCGCCGGCCAGGTCGATGCCGTGCTCCTGCTGAAGACGTACCACGAGATTGCAAAGCCGGTGACACTTCTGAAGAACTTAAAGGCGTCTCTTCGGCCGGGTGCCAAGGTTGGGATCATCGACCGCAATGGCAACGGAGAGAATCACGGAGTGCAGCGGAAGGTCGTGATCGAAGAAGCTGCAGAGGCGGGTTATGACCTGAGTGGTAGTTACGACTTTGTTAAAGACGATATGGACTACTTCCTTGTGTTCGTTCCAAAGCCATAGCCGCGATTGGGACACAGCGGTGAACGCAGCGCAGGCCCATCCATCCCACATTCCCGTGGTAGATTCTAGACTCGATCATGAAACACGTTGCTGACTGGGCCCTTGATCTCGCTATGCGGCGCGGCGCTTCCTACGCCGACGCACGCATTGTGGACGAACGCAGCCGCTCCCTTGCCACGAAGAACGGAAAGGTCGGGCACGCGTCGGACTCGGAGTCCGAGGGCATCGGTATTCGTGTGTTGGCCAGCGGGGCGTGGGGATTTGCTGCTTCAAAAGAGTTGAGCCAAGCGGCGGTGGAAGACACTGCGGCCCGAGCACTGGCCATCGCTCAGGCCTCCGCGGAGGTGAAACACGAAGCTGTCCGTCTCGCGCCGGAAACCCCGGTAGTCGCGGAATGGACCACCCCCATCCAAATTGATCCGTTCACGACCTCTGTCGAACAGAACCTCGAACTGCTGCTGAAGATCGACGCCGAGTTGCGCGCGGTAACGGGTGTCACGCTCGCCGAGACCAGTATGAACTTCAAACGCGAAGAGTCATGGTTCGCTTCTTCTGAGGGTGCGAGCATTCACCAGGCGAAGTACTCCACGGGCGCCGGGTATGCCGCGTACTCTTTTGCCGGCACCGACATCATGAAGCGTTCGTATCCGAATTCGTTTGGCGGACAGTGGCAAAACAAGGGCTACGAACTGATCGAAGAGCTGAAATTAGTCGAGAACGCGAGGCGTGTTGCTGAGGAGGCAGTCGCGTTGCACAAGGCGGATCAGTGTCCGGAAGGTGCGTTCACCATGATTCTCGACAGCTCGCAGTTGGGTTTGCAGATCCACGAGTCGGTGGGGCATCCGATCGAACTGGACCGCGTGTTGGGCATGGAAGCGAATTTTGCGGGCACGTCCTTTCTTACGCTCGACAAGCTAGGGAAACTTGCGCTACGGCAGCGAGCTGGTGAACGTTGTTGCCGATGCACGGCAGGAGCATGGGCCGGGGCTCGGCACCTTCGCGTTCGACGATGAAGGTGTGCCTGCGCAGTGCACTCCGATCATCACGCATGGTTTGTTCACCGGATACCTGAGTTCGCGCGAGACAGCGCACACCATTGGAGCCACTCGATCGGGAGGGACTCTGCGCGCAGAATGCTGGAACCGGCTGCCCATGATCCGAATGACGAACATAAGCATCCTTCCTGGTGAAACACCGCTCACGCTCGAGCAACTGATTGCCGATACGGACGACGGCATCTACATGGAAACCAACAAGTCGTGGTCGATCGATGACAAGCGCTACAACTTTCAGTTTGGGTGCGAGATCGGTTGGGAGATCAAGAAAGGCAAGCGCGCGCGCATGCTGAAGAATCCGTCGTACTCCGGGATCACCACCGACTTCTGGAATTCCATGGACGCGATCTGCTCGCGCGATGAATGGACGCTATGGGGCACGCCGAACTGCGGCAAAGGCCAGCCGCAACAGGTGATGGGAACTGGGCACGGAGCGTCGCCGGCGAGGTTTCGGGGGATTCGGGTGGGGAGTGCATATCGAGGCGCGTGACCGTACAACTCCAGTTTAGTACCGCATATTAAATGCTGACACAAGGAACTAGCTGCCGATCTGTTTTCACGTATTCAGAAACACTCGACCGCCGACGAGGTCGAAGCCTACTTCTATGGGGGGCATTCGGCCCTCACGCGCTTTGCCAACAACGTCATCCATCAGAATGTTGCGGATGAAAACTACGGTGTCTCGGTACGCACTACTTTCGGCGGGCGAACGGCACGGGCTTCGACGAACAAACTCGACGAAGAAAGCCTCAAGCGTGTGGTGCTCGCTTCCGAGAGCCTGGCCAAGGTGCAGCATCCGGATCCGGATTTGCTTCCGCTGCCGACGGCGCAGGAGCGCGACGCGGCCAACGCGATGCACGGGCCGCTGCCGTCACGCCATTTCGCTGAGACTGCTGCGATCACTCCCGAAGAAAGAGCCGCTGCGGTCGGTCGGATGGTCGCGATTGCCAACCGGCATAAACTGACGACGGCTGGGACATACTCGAATTCGGAATCCATCGAAGGCATCTTCAATTCCCGTGGACTGAACGATTGGCACACTCAGACATCGGCAGAGGGTTCCGTGACAATGATTGCGGGAGATTCCTCGGGCTGGCAGAAAACAAACTCGCCGAACGTGCGCGATGTGGATGCAGAGGCCTTGGCCGAGACTGCCGCGCGGAAGGCGATCGGTTCAGCCAGGCCAAAAGAGATTGCTGCAGGGAAATACACCGTCATCCTCGAGCCTGCGGCCGTGCTCGATATTGTCGGCTTCATGTTCTGGGATTTCAGCGGCCAGGCCATTCTCGATGAACGGTCGTTTCTCAACAACCGCATCGGGACGCAGCTGTTCGGCGCGAATCTGAATATCTGGGAAGACGTGTCCCATCCATTGCAATCCGGCGCGCCCTTCGACGGCGAGGGAATGCGACGGCAGCGCGTGCCAGCTGGTGGAGAAGGGAATCGTCAACCGGGTGGTCTATGCGCGTGGCACGGCCGAGAAGATGAAAAAGTCGGAGTTCGCCGCGAAGGTGGGAATCGATCACGCCCACAGGGCATGGCTTCTTGCTGCCGAACGAAATGGGCGAGATGCCTTCGAATATTGTGTTCGCTGCGCCGGCGAGCCCACAGACGGTTGACGAGATGATTGCATCGACCGAGCGCGGAGTGCTGGTGACACGTTTGTGGTACATCCGCGAAGTCGATCCTTACGAAAAAATCGTCACCGGCATGACGCGCGACGGAACGTTCATCGTCGAAGACGGTAAGGTGCAGGCGGGCGTGCGCAACTTCCGTTTCAACGAGAGCCTCATCCACATGCTGTCGAACGTCGAAGCCATGAGCACCCCGGTCCGCGCAAGCGGGGAAGAATCCTTCGACATGGTGGTGCCGGCGATGAAGGTGAGGGATTTCAATTTTACCGAAGTGACGAAGTTCTAGAGAATCCTCGGCGGTCGTATTCAAAAGGGTGGCAGGCACTTAGCATTTGGCACTGGCCACCGAAGCTGTTGGGCGACACTTCCCCGATTCGAACTGGCCAAGTGCCAAATGCCAACGTGCTAACGGCTAAGTGTTCAAGCGCTGCTTAGCTCTCAGCCTTCAATGCTGAATGCCGTGGTGAGCGCCGAATGCCGGTGCTAAAGCCTCGCTGCTCTACGCGACGCCTCTAACGAACCCTCATAATTCCTTGCCCCACAATATCTTACGCACAGGAAGTTCCATGACTTCGGTAACTTTCAACACTAGATTCCGCGGTGTAAGCTGCCTTCGAAATGTCCATCTCTGGTCGCTTGGGTTCAAAGAAGCCCAGCGACCCGAAAGAGGCTGCGAACACCGTGTCATCTGAAGCCAGCAAGGACGGGAAGAACGCGAACAACGCGGGTCGCAAGCCCTACTCCGACGTGCAGAGTGCGGCGCGTTTTCCAGTGAAGTTGCCGATCGCGGTGAAGTCGGACGCAGGTGTGCGTCCGTCGGAAACGCAGAATATCTCGGCGAATGGAGTGTTGTTCGAAGTGGACGCAGACATGCCGATTGGTTCGCCGGTGGACTTCACGATCTCACTGCCCGCCGATGTGGTCGGCGCGCATGGAAGACGTTAGGGTGGATTGCAGGGGAAGGGTAGTGCGTAGTTTTGAAGACGGTGGCCGTCGCGGGGTAGGCGTGGTCATCGACGAGTACAGATTTGAGCGCAGGTAGGGCGCTGTAAGGGAACCGATGGCAAGCATTCCGGTCAGCCTGACAGACAACCTGGATCAGCCGCACGAAGGCGACAGTAACGGCCAGTTCATTCGCGTGATCGTGGCCGATACACAGGCCATATTCCGTGCCGGGCTGCGCAAGATCTTTGCGCTCGAAGATGACATTCGTGTAGTGGGCCAATCTGAAACTCTGGCTCAGACGCTGGCCGCGGCCAAGAAATTTTCTGCCGACGTGCTGATCCTGGAAGCTGCGCTGACTCCGAATCCTCTGGAAGCGGTGGCTGACCTTCTGCGGCAATGCCCGCAAATGAAGATGGTAGTCGTCACGCACGAACCCAATGAAGAATTGACGCTCGACCTATTCCGGCGCGGCGCGCACGGCATTGTTTCGCGCGAGGTGGAGCCGGAGATCCTCGGTGGAATGCTTGCGGAAAGTAGCGCAAGGCGAGCCCTGGCTCGACCGGCAAGGTACGAACTGGGTGCTGAGCGCGTACCGAACTCAGTCCACCCGACCCACGGGCAGCCGTCCCAAAGTCCAATTGACACCGAAAGAATCGCTGATCGTTTCCTGCGTGACGCAAGGCATGAAGAATAAGGAAATCGCGTTGCGAGTAGGAACGACCGAACAAGTCGTGAAGAACTATCTTCGCAAAGTGTATGACAAGCTCGGTGTTGCTGACCGTCTGGAACTGGCGCTCTACTGCCTGAACCATCGCGTGGTCGAAAGCGAGAAGAAGGCTGCAGAAGATTCTTCGAACGGGCATGCAAACGGCTCGGCGTCCCCCGACGTGCAAGCCGCGGCGGCGTCCGCGAACGGCAAGAGTTCGTAGAAACGACCTCTCGACCTGCGTGTACAAACAGTTTGAACTAGCACACAGGCTCTGTTCTCTCCGCGCCGTTTTGTAAATTCCCTCTCCATCGAAATGTAATCGCGCTGGTTGCGATTTACGGCCTGTGGGCCATAGAATCGATAGAGCGTTCGCGAAGCTGCGCCTTGTGGCGTTGTTCGACACGCAGATGTCCTTCCGGAGCCCCTGCTTCCCATCGCAGCAACCTCGCCGGAGAGATGGCCGAGTGGCTGAAGGCGCACGCTTGGAAAGCGTGTTTACTCGAAAGGGTAACGTGGGTTCGCCCGGCCCAATGCCGTCCGTAATTTACGCGGTTCGTGCTCCGGGCCGAAAGTCTGAGGCGTGTGCACTTTCCGCGTCAATCATTTGATGTCGGGCAACGATGCAAACAAGGGCCACGCCGTTACTTTCCGCAGCTTTTGCAAATCGGCCAGACACGCGTCAACAAGGTCCCGGTCCATTCTGAGCGGTCCAAACGAGTCCAGCACAATAGGTGTGTCCGGCTGTGACTGGTGGAGGGATTGCGCGAAAGAGTAAACCCTGTCCAGGTCCTCTTTCGTAGGTTTGTTGTGGGGGAGGGGAAGGGCTGTCATAGCGAGGCAAGTGTGAATCCGTAGGCTCAAGAGACGCAAGAACCAAAGTGTCTGTACAGGTTACGAAGGTAATGGGGGAGAATCCGCCGATCCACAGGCTCGCAAACGCCTCTTGCATCGTGCTCCCATCCGATGCCGTTTTGCATTATCTACAATTGACACTGTATTTTTGCCGCTGCGAGGTTCCCCGTACTATGGGTACGGGACTTCCGGGCGTGGAAATTGAAGATATTCACGAACGAATCAGGGACCTCTGCGCCCGTGCAGTAACCGCGGAAGAACCTGAAGTGGAGTCTCTCCTGGCCGAACTGCGAGCGGCTCTCCGGCAACATGCTCAATTGGTGCGCAAGATGGCTATGCGAGCATTGAGTCGCTCGCCCCAAAATACGTCGTCCTCTAAAGCGGCTGATTGACCGCTAAGAACCGGTGTCTGACCGCGTCTCCGGCACGTCATTCCTTGCGCGATTCGCTTTCAGGATCTCTTCTTTTTCTCTGAGAAGGCGGTCAATCTCCGTCACAAGTTCAATGAGTCTCACCGGGTCCTTTTCTGCCGCGGCCTGTTCGCATAGGCGAAGCCATTGTTCCTTGCCTTGCATGTGCCGAAAATCTCAAAAGTGCACCGACTTGTCAATCCGAAATTCCGCGGACTCACCCGACCGAGGAAAACCGGGCGCATTGGGGGAGGCAGCGTTCGTTATTTTTTGGACGCGACTTCGAGCACGTGGCCGCGGATGTTCGCCAGCTCATCCATTGTTCGTGCGTCCTCCACGCGCAAAAGCGTCCATCGTTCACCGCCGTGAGCGCGGAGCCACGCAACGCACGCCCCGGCTCCGTGTATCTCAACCGTTTTGCCCTTCTCCACGAATCTCAGAAAGCTCATATGAGCGCAAGGGGCCGGGTTGCACGGGCCTCGCTGAGATAGCAGACCATTACATACCCGCCGTAGTGTTCATTGAACTGTGCCGGGAGAAGCGGAAGTTCCTGATAGCTACTGAAGCGTTCTTCTATATGAGCAACCTGCAATCGCTGTGCTGGCCGTGTCATGCCGTGAAGTCAGACGAGGACACAGCCAAGATAGCGAGAGGCGGACCGTGGACGGAGCTGGATAGACCCGCGAAGAAGTGGGCCTTCTAAGATGGGCATGGGGGGCTAAATCTCTACAGCTCAATGCTTTATAGAGCCCGTCGTTGATAGCTTTACATTACCGTTCCGCACGAAGTTTGGCCAGCAGATTCACTGGAGATTCGACAACTCGATCTTTGGCCTTTACATTCCGGGCTTAATGACGCGAATTAACTTGGCCTCGACAAGAGGCTGACTCTCTCGTGAACTGCTTGCAGATCCGCCGTCACCAAGTTCGCATACCTCCGCGTCATCTCCAGGCTTGCATGTCCGACCACTTTCTGTAGGTGGAACACGCTCCCGCCCTTGCGGAGGTAGTTAATCGCAAAAGTGTGACGGCAAGCGTGGAGTGTTCGCGCTGGCGGCTCAAACCCGATACGGCGGCAGACGGACTTGAGCTGCCGTAGTGCCACGTGGCGGCTAACCTGCCTGCTTGAACTGGTAGCGAAGAGCAAGTCCCCTTCCTTCCGCTCAAAGTCCCGAACGTAGCGGAACAGCGTCTTCCGAAGCTCGAACGAAAACGGGACCACTCGTTGCTTGCGACCCTTGCCGTCCAGCGTGACGAGCAAATTGTCCATGTCCAGGTCACTCACACGAAGCGTAAGGGCCTCGGTGATGCGGCAGCCGGTGTCGAGCAGAAACAGCACAAGCAGATGGAGACGGCGGTCATAGCCTCCCTTGGCCTTCCAGGTCACGAGCAACCGAACTTGTTTCGGGGTGAACGTGGGCAGGACAAGCCGCGGCTCTTTCAATTGCTGGATCTTCAGCGCGGAGCCGGACCACTTCAGATAGGCGTTAATGGCCCGAATGGCCGAGTTGCAGCCGGTAGCCTTCAGGCCCTTCTCGCGCATCCTTATTACAGTGTCGTTGAGTTGCTCGCTGGAAGGCTCTGCCGATGGTAGCCACTTCAGCGCGTGCTCGTACCATGAGACGGTGGACGGGGAGACGTTGTGTAGGTATTGGCGTTCCCTGATAAACTGCGAAAAGCCCATTGCGGCCCTCCTTCAAGGCGTGTTGCCTTTTCGGAGCAAAACCGCGTGTTTACGGAGAGATGGCCGAGTGGCTGAAGGCGCACGCTTGGAAAGCGTGTTTACTCGAAAGGGTAACGTGGGTTCGAATCCCACTCTCTCCGCCATATTTTCGAGCACTTACGAGTATCACCTGTTTTCGACAGTTAGCCAAAGAAGGGTGCACGCCAGTCACTGCAATCTTCAGGCCAGCAATGAACACGCAGCGGCTGCGGTTAAGGTACCATTCTCCGCAAATGGCAGAAGGCAGGTTACGACACCGCTTCGACGAATATCTGGGCAAGGCCGAGGTGGCCATCTATTCCATCCTGGCGGCGATGCTGTCGGTCACCGCCTTCGCGGCGATTGCGACCGCGGGAAACATCCTGTGGGATGGCTTCCGGCACTGGACGATTGCCGCTCAGACTCTGCGCGTATTGAATGAGCTGCTCATCGTGCTGATGCTGGTGGAGATTCTGCACACGGTGCGCATCTCGATTCGCTCTCATGTCCTCGTGACCGAACCTTTCCTTGTGATTGGCCTGATCGCTTCGATTCGGCGCATCCTGGTAATCAGTTTGGAAATGGCCACGCTTACGAAGGAAGGAAGCTGGTCGAGCGACGGAGCCAGTATTTTCCGGGCCGCGATGATAGAGCTCGGCTTGCTCGGGTTGCTGGTGCTCGTTTTGATGTTCTCCATTACACTCTTGCGGCGCTACCCGCCTGCCTTGAAAGACTCCGAGCAGGCCTGAACCCGACCTGATTACAACATCCAAGAACCGATCATTCGGTGCTTTGAGTACACATCGGCTCTCTGCCCACCAGTCTATGAACGAGCAGAACTGTCCGAGCCGCCGGTTGCAGCCGGTTGCAGAAGCGCGAAGACCTGCTTTATGTTTTCGGCCGACGCCTCCTCTCGGAAAGGTGTCACTTTTCCGACAAATGTCTACCAGATCATCTTATTTCGACGAGACGACTTGCAGATTGTTGGTCACTGAAAAAGTGCCGGGGACGCCTTTGGCGCGGAGTCCTGCCATGTCCTTGTCGGCATCGCTGTCAACAACGCCCTCCAGGGTAACGTGACCGTTCTTCACGATGATACGAATGGGCTTCTGCACGCCGAGCGCGTATTTCTCGAGCGCGGGGTAGCCGTAGATGGCGCGGTAGAGGGCGAGGCGCAGGCTATCATCCGTGGTCGAGGGGGGTAGCACTTCGATCTGGTTATCGATTTTTTCAACACCTTCAATGTGCTTTACCGCGTTTTCGGCATCCGACTTGAGCGAAGGCCGGACCACTTGCCCGAGCAGAGTAACGTTGTAGCCATCCACCTTGAAAGCGATGTTGTCGAAGACTCCGAAGTAGGGGAGCATGAGCAGTTCGTGGCGAACTTCTCTTGTAATGCGCTCCTGGGCCTTAGCCGAGGTTTCACGTTGATCCTGGGCAATACTCAGCGTTGCGAGTGTGAGCAGACTGAGAACGAGAATATACGACCGATGCTTCATAGAGGTTTCTCCTTGCGGTCTAGATCCCTCAGGGGAGGGGACAGGGACAAGTCTAATCCCGGGGTGGGCAACTCGGGACCCAAGGACGAAGGGTAGTCTTCGGAAAACCGGTAGACCTAAGCTAAACGTTCCGGTTGTTGGCGAAAAATCGCCATTACACTCATCTGTCCTCAAAAAGGCGAACAGACGGCGCAAGCTTGTGTAAAGGCCTGATTTCAACAGGTGACCTTGCTTAAAACAACGTCCGCTCCGCCGTGTGGTTCGCCTGTCAAGTTCGCGACGCCATTCCTCCATAAAGGCAAGCACGACCGATCGCAATAGAACATAAAAGATCGCGAGAGCCTAAAATGGACGGGATTTGTCCTGCCGCGATGACGAACGCACTTCCATTGGTCTTACCCAAAGTTCGCGCGAAACTTGAAGCCGCACGGATTGCACGTCTGGCCACAGTGGACTCCGAGCAAAAGCCACACGTGATTCCTATCTGTTTTGTCTGGGACGGTTCGGTTTTCTATTCCGCCATCGATCGCAAGCCCAAGCGAGTGGCCCCTACCCGGTTAGCGCGGCTGAGGAACATTCAAAAGACGAAACACGTGGCATTGCTCGTCGATGAATACGACGAAGATTGGACGTGCTTGTGGTACGTACTCGTGCGAGGGGAAGCAGAGCTGGTCTCTGCATCAGCGGAACACGAGCGCGCCATTCAGCGCCTGCGAGCAAAGTATCCGCAGTATGACGCGAATATGCTTCTCGACGACGCCCCCGTCTTGTGCATCACTCCCGTGCGGGTCACCGCATGGGGCAAGATCTAGAGTCGCAGCAAGCTACACATCCATCATGCCACGCAATTCCTCCAGCAAATGCAGCCAGTGATCGAGCGACTGTCCTCCGGGAGCAAACGCCGGATCAAAGAAGACTTCGCTTGCCCCAATCTTGGCACATGCTCGGACATCATCGCTGATCTGTTCAAGTGAGCCAGTGAAAATCGCCCTGTCTTTGCCGAGTGGCTTTTCGGTGAGCCCGAGCCCCGCATGGACCACCATTGACATGGCGGATGGATCCCGTCCTGCTTCGTTCGCCATTTTCTTGATGCTGTCGAACATCTCCGCCATAGTGGGCACGGGGAGGAAGACCGGATTCCATCCGTCGGCCAGTCTTGCAAGGCGTTTTAGGGCCGCCGGGACGAACGCGCCCAAGTAGATCGGAGGATGCGGTTTCTGCACCGGCTTAAGGTCGATATAAGACTTAGGCACATTGAAAAACTTTCCGTGAAATTCAACTGGATTCGTGGTCCAAATGGCTTTCAGCAATGGCAAAAACTCATCCGCCAGGGCTCCTCGTTTCGTTATGTCGGCACCGGTTGCATCCATTTCGTCTTTTGACCAGCCAAGACCCAAACCGACGCATAGCCGTCCATTTGAGAGAACATCGAGAGTGGTCAACCGGCGCGCCAGCATCACCGGGTTGTAGTAGGGCATATCGAGGACGCTGGTCCCGAGCTTGATCTTTTTTGTTTGGGCGGCGACATAAGTGAGCGAGTCAAGTGGATCAAGCACCTGCCTGTAAATTTCAGGCAGTGACCCGTCCGGCGTTCCGGGATACGGCCTCTGTAGCTTCACGGGGTACAGCAATCGTTCGATGGTCCAAAGACTGCTGTAGCCAAGGGCCTCGGCACGTTGCGCGACTTTCGTGACGGCTTCTGCGGTGCCGATGGGTCCGATGTTAGGAAGAGAAAATCCAATCTTCATGGCACGCCCTCAGGACACGATGCCGGGTATTTGACCACGAATCCGCTGGCTACTCAAACGGGAGATAGAGAGCCAGGACTTTTAGCGGCATGGAAGCAACGTAGTTGGCGAAACAGTGCGCCGTGAAAGGCGCTGGACTTCAGCGGGTGCAACTCCCGCCCGGGAACTGGTTCGCTCCACCCGGTAGCAATCGAGGCGGCAGCGGAGGCAACGAAGCTGTCGGAGCTTTCGATGGAAAGGGTCGCTAGGCGACTCCGCGAGCGTGCAGGCCATAACGTGAGTGAACGCTGAGCAGGCCTCGAAAAAACAGTTGCAGGAGCCGACCTTACTGTTTCACGGGGAAGGCCGCTGGCAATGGAGACAGACGAGCGAACAAGCTCCATTGAACCTGCCGGGGTAATGGCGATGGCATGTACGCATAGGAGACCAGACGCAACACGGGAAGCCCCAGCGGTGATCGCGGTCGGGATCAACTGGTAACTCGCGAGAAATAGACCGGGCCGTGTGGGGTGGCGGAGAGGCTCGTAGTACCGAGGAAGCCGGGTAACTCCGGCGGAGGGAAGGGGCCTCAGTTAAAGACGGACGCAAGAAGCAGCGAAGGACATGGGGATTGACGATGAGTCTAGCCACCCCAAGGTTTGTGTTCAGCAGTTGCAGGCGGCGTCACACGGAACATCGTGTGTCTTTTCCGAGAGCCGGATGCGGGAAATCTGCCTGTCCGGTTCGATGAGCGGGAACAGGAAACAGAACCAAGCCAAACCGGACTGCGGTGGCGCGGCGAAAGCCAAGCCAAATATCCACCGGGAGACTACAGTCACTGCGCCTGTTCTCGACTCTACTCCCCATTGCACCAATTGAGGGTCAGGCCGGGGGTTTTTGGTGTAACGCCTGATTACGTCAACTATGAGAAGTCCATTTAAGCGGGTCGAGGTCGTTCGGGTTCAATCTTTTCGCGGCGAACGATTCTTCCTTTCGCTTTTGTCTTGTCCGGCCACCGGATGGTCAAATGATCGCCATCAATTCGTGCAGGAATACGAACGTATCTCCTCAGGCTGGAAAACTTGTCATCTCGTTTTAACGGGGGATCGTAAACAACGGTGTACATTGTGCCATTGAGGATGACTGAAATCTGATGGACAACTCCACCGACAACGCTCAAATTCATATCGCCGGACTCGGGGAGATCAAGATCGAAGAGTATTCCGCAACCGAAGCCTTCCGGGACTTCACATTGTCTTCCCCTGATTTTATCTAACTGTTCTAAGTGTTGAAGGTAGGGCTCCACAGGAGCGTGAGTCTGCGCGAGTGCCAACCCAGTCAAAAGAACTGCGAGTGCGAATTGTCTGAGCATATTGCCCTTGCGGCTAATCCTGTTCATTGCTAAGACGCAAGTCAAGGGAGTGGTCCACTGGTCATCTCGCTCATATTATTGAGCCGTGTTTTTGGGCTGCTCTCGATTGGGTTTTCCCAGAACTCGAGGCCGGCGATGAGTTCGAGGAGCTAGTCTCGCAAGGGTCGATCGCTTGTCATTTAGACCGGCAAGTTCAAACGACGCAAATGACTGTCAAACCGAGGGTCGGCGCGCAGCACGTCTAATCTTGGGTCGATCTTCAAAAATGACAGAGTTGGTGATCGCTCTTGGTACGACATTTCAAGCCAATGGAAAGCCTGGTCCGCTTCACCCAGACTTGCGTGGATTAGGGCTATCCAATAGGACATGACGTACGAAGTTTTGGAAAGCTTTTGTAACCGGTCGAGACTGTCAAGCGCGTCCCTTCTATTCCCCGCAGCTGCATAGGAATCGCCGAGTTCGGCAATGAACAATGGGGCGCCACCGGACGCTTCGACCGCCCACTGACGCTCAGCAATAGCCTCTTCATGCAAGCCTTTTGATTGGAACAAATTACCGAGTAACCATCGCAACGTGGCGAAGTTCGGAGCAAGTTCCAAGATTTTCTGGCAATGCGCAATGGCGCGATCGAACTCCCGCTGAAACCAAAGAACTCCGACATAGGTAGTGTTTACATTGAGCGAGAGTGGATCAAGGTCAAGAGCGATTTTAACGCGCTCCAAACTTTCGTCGAGACGATAGCTGTATCCGAGACAATGAGCATACCATTGGTGCGCGGTCGCGTAGCCAGGATTGAGCTCGATCGCTCGCTGGAAATGATGCTCGGCCGTCAAGAAGTCGAAATCATAATGAATAAGCGCCCATCCGAGTGACGCGTGGGCCTCGGCAGTCTCGTCAATTTCCAGCGACTTGCACGCAGCCGACTTTGCTCTGCCACAGCCCTGTGCAGGAGATGTAAAACCCCAAAAACCTGCAGACCCGGCACAGTCCGCTAAGCCAGAATAGGCCGCCGCATAGTTGGGGTCCATTTGTATGGCCTGAAGGAAGTGCTCAGTACCTTTCCTAAACCCTTCGGCATTTCGTCGGTTCCACTGGTAACGGCCTCGAAGGTAGACTTCGTATACTTCCGGGCTGACTGAACGCACGCGAGCCAATTGTTCCTGTTCACCTGCTGTCAACCTAGCTTCAATTTCCCTAGCCACAGACCACGCGATCTCAGATTGAAGTTGCAACACGTTCCGTAGGTCACGTTCATAACTTTCCGCCCACAGGTGGGTGTCGGAAAGAGCTTCAATGACTTGGGTGGAGATCCGGACTCGTCCTTCAGAACGCAGCACCGATCCCTCGACGACTACTTCAACTCCCAGCTCACGCGCGATCTCAGGCAGGGGACGGTGTACGCCTTTGTAGTGCATCGCGGTCGTACGCGAAATTACCCGCAAAGCACTGATTTTGGCCAAGCTGGTAATCAGAGCTTCCGTCAAACCGTCCGCGAAGTACTCCTGTTCGGGATCGCCTGATAAGTTTTGTAGCGGTAGAACCACTATGGATCGCAGCCGTCTGTCGTCGGAGTGGATTTTCTCGACAAAACGGTAGCCTCGACGTGTAAGAGTCTCGATATAACGAGGCGTCCCGGCCGTATCTCCAAGAGCTTCCCGCAGCCGCTTGATGGCATTGTTAATCCCGTGGTCGAAGTCCACGAAGGTGTCGGTAGGCCACATCCGCTTTCGCACCTCTTCCCGAGTGACCACGTCTCCCGCGTGCTCTAGTAGGATTTGCAGAATTTGGAAGGATTGTTCCTGCAAACGAACCTTCGTTCCCTCTTTGCGTAGTTCACCCGTTCTTTCATCTATCTCGAACTGCCCAAATCGAATCCGACGCCCAGAACCGATCTTCCCCACAGAGGCTAACCCCTTTTTGGGGAGAGAGTTTACCACCTCGCAACTGCTTCGTCATGATGAGCCGGAGAGTGAAGGATGCGACCGTCCCAAGATCAGTTCGCGCGGGCTGAGATTGACGGTTCCAAACGCCTTAAGTCCTTCCTTATGGATGCGGGACTGTTGACAGTGTGTAGTTTGTCGGCCACGGGTGGCGAAAAATCCCCATTACACTCATCTGCCCTCAAAAAGGCGAACAAACGGCGCAAGCTTGTGTAAAGGCCTGATTTCGTCAGTCAACACTGGGCTGTTTGGGATTTCGCTAGCCTTGGAAGAATCTTCCGGCGCACTAGCTCTCGAAATTCTTCGAGTTGATCCTTGTCGAATGCGCGCTTCGGAATCGGGATCGCGCTCTTGGGTGACGTGAAGAGCGCAAAAACACGTTCCTCCTCAACGCATCGCACAAAAGTCGGCCATCCAAATCTTGAGTCCACGTACTGGGAACGCATGTGAACTCCGTCTTCTGAAATGTTCATAGTAATTGCGCTCCTCGCGGAAGGGGAACCACGCAACTGAGAACGAGCCCAGAGATAGGGCGTTACCCAGAGGAGGGCGAGCCATAGAGCCCCCAACGCAAAAATCGGAGTCAAGGTCTGGGCCGGAACACGACCCGGTGCAACCATCAACGCAGCCACGCCCAACAGGATCACGAAAACGACAAAGACGACCCCGAACCGAAATACCCAACGGGTGATCCAGTTTTGTAGTCGCTGCGCCTTCAACGCACGATGGAAATCGTCTATCGTTAGCTGATACGTGATTTCCATGAACTCACGACCTCCTATATTGGCGCTGAATTATAGCCTCACCCCCCCACGCTGTTTAATGATAGTTGGCGAAAAAGTGCGCCGTGAAAGGCGCTGGACTTCAGCGGGTGTGACTCCCGCCCGGGAACTGGTTCGCTCCACCCGGTAGCAATCGAAGCGGCAGCGGAGGCGACGAAGCTGTCGGAGCTTTCGATGGAAAGGGTCGCTTGGCGACTCCGCGAGCGTGCAGGCCGTAACGTGAGTGAACGCTGAGCAGGCCCCGAAAAAACAGTTGCAGGAGCCGACCCTACTTTTTCACGGGGAAGGCCGCCGACAATGGAGAGCGACGAGCGAACAGGCTCCATTGAACCTGCCGGGGTAATGGCGACGGCATGTACGCATAGGAGACCAGACGCAACACGGGAAGCCCCAGCGGTGATCGCGGTTGGGATCAACTGGCAACTCGCGAGAGACAGGCCGGGCCGTGTGGGGTGGCGGAGAGGTCCGTAGTACCGAGGAAGCCGGGTAACTCCGGCAGAGGGAAGGGGCCTCAGTTAAAGACGGACGCAAGAAGCGACGAAGGACATGGGGCATTGACGATGAGTCTAGCCACCCCAGGTTGTGTTCAGGAGTCGCAGACGGCGTCACACGGAACATTGTGAGTCTTTTCCGAGAGCCGGATGCGGGAAATCTGCCTGTCCGGTTCGATGAGCGGGAACAGGAAACAGAACCAAGCCAAACCGGACTGCGGTGGCGCGGCGAAAGCCAAGCCAATTATCCACCGGGAGACTACAGTTACTGCGCCTGTTCTCGACTCTACTCGCCATTACACCAATTGACCCGGATTTTGGCGAACAAACGGCGCAAGCTGGTGTAAAGCCTGTTTTCGTCAACGATGACAGGATCAGGGGAAGCCTGTATTTTTCAAAGATTGGACATGCAGGAGGGCAGGACATAAATAGCGGGTGCATATAATTCCGCCAGAGACCGGGAGTGATGACAATGATAGACGATACGAACTCCCCAATGATCAACTCGAAGACCTTTAGAAAGAGCGTGGAGGATCGTTTCGGCATACTTCCCAATTTATTTCGTCTCGGGCCCGAAACTCCCGAAATCATCGAAAAATTGTGGGGATTCGCGGAAGCTGCCTACCTCGACAGTCCATTCCCGTCTGTTTTCAAGGAACGCCTTTTTGTCCATCTGTCACGGTTCTGCGCGGTCCGCTATTGCATTGCACGTCACGTAGGTTTTTTGCTGGGACGGGGACGTCCGGCCGGAGATGTTAATGCCCGCCCCCAAAGCGTTCCTGAAGTGGTCAAGTTGCTTCGGCGTTCTTTTCCCCGTGGACAACAGCTAGAAGTATATCTGTCCCTTTGCGCGGCCTGTCCCGCTCCGCTTGCCGAAATGCCGCATAACGACTCGCAGATGGAAGATGCAATGTTCGTCATTGCGGGTCACGTTTTTTTACAGACTTCCGACGCTGCTCCCTGCCTTGATGCTCTTAAACGATTACTCGGCCCATTACGACTTCAATACCTGTTGCTGTTCTTGGCTTTCGTTAGGGCTGAGCACTACTGGACAAAGGTCCACCCGGAGCTGGCCTTCGAGGACGACCTTAAGCAGTTGCTTGCAGCCCATGAAGCGTTGGCGGAATGCATTCTTAACGACCCGGAAGCCAAAAGCGACGATGTCACCAAATCACTTTTGGACGAGCTGCCTGCATTGCGGCTTCAGGCAGATAAAGCGACCGGCTTGCTTGCTGCGATTGTAGATTCGTCCGATGACGCCATCGTCAGCAAGACTCTTGATGGTGTTATCACCAGTTGGAATCGAGGAGCGGAGCGGCTGTTTGGCTACACCGCTCCAGAGGCGGTAGGTCAGCACATCTCACTCATTATTCCACTCAACCGGAGAGACGAGGAAGCAACCATTCTCGAGCGGCTCGGGCGGGGGGAACGAATCGAGCATTTCGATACGGTTCGTCGGCATAAGGATGGCACGCCACTCGACATATCAGTGACAATTTCTCCTGTGAGGGATTCTGCTGGAAACATTATCGGAGCGTCGAAGATAGCTCGTAGTATCAGCCAACGTAAACAGGTGGAACGAGCGTTGCGTGAGAGTGAAGAAAGGTTCCGCACACTGGCCGATGCCCTCGATACGCAAGTGCAATTTCGAACCCAAGAATTGCGGCGACGAAATGAGGAAATTTCTCAGCAATCTGAACAATTGAGAGACCTTTCTGTGCGGTTGCTACAAACTCAGGATGAGGAACGGCGGCACATCGCCCGTGAATTACACGATAGCGCTGGTCAGACGCTAGCTGCTTTGGGGATGGCGCTTTCTCAACTCACCAGGGACGAAAACGCAAGTCCAAGCATTGTCAAATCGGTTCAGGATGCTGAGGGACTATTGAAGGGTCTGAGTCAAGAGCTGCGAACCACTTCGTATCTTTTGCACCCACCGCTGTTGGACGAAATGGGACTCTTGTCTGCCCTTCGCTGGTACGTCGAGGGCCTTGAACAACGTAGCGGACTGCGCATTGATCTAAGAGTTCCAGACCATTTCGAACGGCTCTCCCGTGAGGTGGAACTTGTCATCTTTCGTCTCGTGCAAGAGTGCCTAACGAATGTCCACCGTCACTCGGGCAGCAAGACGGCAGTGATTCGGGTTGCTCGCGAAGGCGAGAAGATTCACGTGGAGGTTCAGGATCGTGGAAAAGGAATGTCGCCTGAACGATTGTCTGAGATTCAATCTCACGGCGTGGGCGTTGGTATTAGAGGGATGCGTGCGCGTATTCGCCACTTCCATGGCGAATTGACAATCGAATCCGGTGCTCTCGGCACAACGATTCGTACCACCCTATTGGCGAAGACCCGGCCGCCGAAGGGACAGGACTCGGTTCAGCAACTTGGCGCTGCGTAAACCTCCGACCTTGCCTGATTACCCGCAGGACGTGGGTTGGAATCTGCAGAGGTGGCTTATGACGCTGACTTTAGTGGCGGTGATCTTCGGGGTTTTCGCAATTGGTCTGATCGTCCTCCTGATCTACAAGAGCACACTCACCATGCACAGGGATGATCAGTTGTTTCTGGATGACGCGAGTTCGCACATGCACGAGGAGCAGACGGAACTGTTGGCCAAGGTCAACCGGCTTACCATCCCCGTGCGCGTGTTCAGCATCGGGTCTGGGATATTTCTGCTGGTGCTCGTGGCGATGTTGATCTATCAAAAGCTGAACAACCTCCAGTAGCATCATCTTGCGGGGAGGTGCGTCATCGGGCCAGCATCCTCGCGCAAAGCGAGGCGATCTAGCTCGTTGTTGGCGAAAAATCCCCATCTCTAACAATGTCGACGGGGCCAGCGACAACCCTTCCAGTTCCGCCCGACCCGCCGGCCGCCACAACGCTTTCTTGCGGCGCAGTCCCTCGTTGAGCGCCACCACGTGCAACTGGTTCATGACGCGCGTGCGCATCTGCACCAACCCGGTGGCGATGCCACAGCAGTTGCCGCAGATCGCGATTCTCCGCATCCGGTACCCAGATTTTCGGGAAGCGATCTTCCAGCAACAGCCGCAACAACAACTGCGCGTCCTGGCGATCCGTCTTCTGCTTCCGTACCCGTTAAACGGCTCTGGCAATGGCTCTGGAAAACGCCAGTGTAGCGCCAGTTCCTGCAGTTGCTCTTCGGTGAGACTTTCAAGAAAGCGTTCGAAACCCACCCAGGTTCGGAACTGCTGTTCTTTTTCCAACCGTGCGACTCGGTTCTCGATGACTTGGGTCGCTTCGCTGCAGAGGATGATCCCGCCAGCGCGATTTAACATGAGCGGAAATCTACTATTTCCCGCCCGCATAAATGAACCCGCGTAAACCCCTTGCAGAAAGGTCTGAAACAACCCGGACGCTCAAGGGGTTTTTAGCTCGCAGTCACTGTGCGGATTGCCGACGATCCGCTCCGAACTAACGGCGGCTTCAACCCCTGACCAAGTCCACGCCTTCCAGATGATGATCGAGGTGCATACCGTTTCGATCGTCCCGAAGAAAATGTACGACGCAAACATATGCTCGTGCCAGGCACCGCTGGCCAAAGGGTAAACGAATTGCATCGAAATGACGGCTAAAGTCTCAATGGCACCCGCGATGATATTCGCCAGCCGGTTCGCTCTAAGCGGAAGCAGTCGAGACGCCAGAATCATGGCGATGGGTATTTCCATCAGGACCGCTGACCCCAGCAGAGCCCATTGTGGGAGATGTGGGGCTGGATCTTGCGAGCCAACAATATCGAACAGGGCAAGCACGTCCGCATACAGGTAGTTGAGTAACGCGAAGAGCCACAACTGAGACAACCGCTCCTTTGTGTCATGCATGTCAACCTCCTACGAAAGAATGCAGGATCTGAGTTGCGCTCCTGCGCTCTGTACTGTGCATTTGAGCACTTTGGAAATACGGGCGAGAACATCAAAAGGATTCAAGGTGCGGGGGAGTCTCCAAAACTTTCTGTGATGAGATGGCAACACCAATCTAGCAACTGCATCTCTTGCGTCTTTTTTGGGCACTCATCCGTATTACGAGTATGGTGGGGACGACCGCACTATCGCTGGAGGGGCTTGTGGCCGTGGATGCGGATGTGGTCCGGCTTCGCCGAGGCGACCTGAACGCTCTCTCGGAACTGATTGCCCGGTACCAGAATCGGCTGTATCGGTACCTGCTGCGCATCGTGCGGCAGCCCGCCGAGGCGGAAGACCTGTTCCAGCAAACATGGTTGAGAGTGGTCGAGAAGATTCGTTCCTTTGATGCAAGCCGCAATTTCGAAGCTTGGCTGTTCACGTTGGCGCGCAACCTGGCGATCGATCATTTGCGCCGGATTCGTCCGCAGACCCTGGACGAGCCGCTCGCAAACAGCTGGCATAGTGAAACCGTGGCGGCCCGGATTCCGGGTAAAGACCACACGCCGCTCGATCACGCGCTCGCGGCCGAGCGCCGAACGGAGATCAGCGAAGCGATGGCGGGGCTGGCGATGATATATCGCGAAGTCCTGACACTGCGGTTTGAAGATGAGATGAAGATTGAGGAAATCGCGCAGGTTACAGCGGTTCCGGTATCAACGGTGAAGTCGCGGCTGCGGCGTTCGCTGGAACAATTGCGTTACGCGCTCGAAGCGCGGTATCCCGGAGGTACATGGCAATGAGCGAACACGACAAGATTCGAGAACTGCTGGCGCTTGCTGCAGCCGACGCGCTGACGAGCGCGGAAGAAAAGCAGGTTGCGGAGCATCTGCGGTCTTGCATCGCCTGCTCGAACGAATTGGAGGTTTGGCGGCCGATTGCGAGCGAACTCCGCCGATTGCCGACGCCGCAGCCTCCTTCGTGGCTGGTGCAGGCCACGCTGGCGCGTGCGGAGGCGAAGCTCACCGAACAGGCCGAGCACGATTGGAACCGTCGCGTAATGATTTTTGTTCTGTCGTTTGCGTGGCTGCTGACGATTGCGAGCTGGCCGGCTTTCCATTTTGTGAGCGGACGTTTCGGGAGCTTGGTCGGGCCGCAGTTCACCCGCACATGGATCAGTTTTGCCGCGTTCACCGCACTGGGGTGGCTCGCAGGAGGGGTGGCCGCAGTGATGCTGGCAATCCGGCGGCGCGGCGAAAGGAGGCTGGCATGACCCGCTTCACAAAGGAATTGCGCGTGATTCCAAAGGCAGCGTGGATCGTTGCATGGCTCGCCTATTTGTGCATCACGGTGCCGTTGTTCCTCTTCGTGGCGCCAACGGATCCGGAGATGGGCAAATGGCCGCGCTGGGGTCAAGCGCTGCTCATTTACGGATTCATGCTGCTCGAGGTGGCTTGGGTTGTGCTGATCGGATACATCTATGGGGATGCGAAGCGGCGGCAGATGCGGTACGTAATGTGGACGCTGCTTTCGATCTTCATTCCCAATGCGATTGGGATGATCTTGTACTTCATTCTCCGCGACCCTCTGCCGAACACGTGCCCCGGCTGCGGGCATGTCGAAAAGGCAAAATTCCCATTCTGTCCGCACTGCGGCACTTTGATGCAGCCAACGTGCCCGAAATGTGATAAGCCCGTTGAGCTCACTTGGGCGAATTGCGCGTCTTGCGGACAGCAACTGCCCGAGCCGGCGACGCGAGCTACGCAAAATCCCTCTGTGGCGACGTGACGCCGTGCGCCTTCGCGATCTGCGGTCCGAGATTGACTGGTTTCGATTCCTCCGTTTGTTCGACGCGACGAAGACAGCGATTGCGCTCATCGTGCGGACGAGGCGCGTCTGGAGGGGCGTATCACGGGCAACACAGAACTTGGCGTTAACGGTCCGGAAAATGTGAAATCGAGCGACCAACCATCAATCCACAGGAACGCAGCGTACGGAAATTATCAGTTTTAATAACGGATTCAGTCGGAATCGGTGCCACGAAAAATCAGCGACTTGCGGCTGCAGATAGCAGGGGTGGCGGCAGGGGTTTTCCTAACGCGATGTTTCAACAGAAGTGCGGTCTTAATTTCCTTCTACAATGTTTGAATGAACACGCAATTTGTTCATATCGACGCGGGAAAATTTTAGAAGCAGCTTATACAGCTGGCGGAAACTGTCGCGCAGAAGGTGAAGAGAGAAGCATCCAGTCTGCTCCCCGGAGTACCAGCCTTTGTGTCGTTCGTGAGGATTCATGCCTGCACTGTACACCGACAGAGGCCGTGATGTGAGTCAACTGTTCAAATCAGGCAATAGCGCTCATCGAGAGGATTTTGAGTGCTATGGGGATGTTTCACCAACTGAGAAGGCAGTGGGGTAATCGCATCGGGCTTAGTGGTGCGAATCGAGTTAGAGTTGAGCATCGAGTCCGGAGTGATCGAGATCACGAAATGAGGTAAAGGCGAGTGCGCGACTTCCCAATAGGAAAGCTGAACCCACTTCCCGGACGTTTCTTTTGGGAGCCGATTGGTTTGGGGATTGAGGTCGCTCTTGCGCCGTTCACTCTCGACGAAGAGACCATCGAAACGTCTATTTTCCTTAGCACCGTGACCTTGCCGACCACCAACATTCTGACTTTGTCTGGTCAGACTTTTCGGTTTCCAACAAACCCTGAGCCCGGATATATCGACGGGAGCATGTATGTGGAGCACGCCCACCACCCCGTCGTGTTTGGTCAATTCTCTCCAACTCATAAATTCGAGAATTCTGCGAACTGCGCGGTGCGCGATTTGTGCCGACGCGACAAGACCGAACCCTCCTACTGAAAACGCCCTTTAGCAGAACTCTTGCACAAGAGTGTCGAGTCCTTTGACCGATTCTTCTAGCCTCGAGCCTGCAACACCCCACATAAACGAGTTCTCCCTGAAAATATACACCTGCCCGCTTCACAACATGCGCTGGTGTTCGGGTCTCTGTAGGGCATCTTACAAATTCGACAGTCAGGCGAATGGCCGACGAGTCTACATTGTGGGCCGGATGGCCAGCCATGGGTGGCGTGGCTAACGTCTGGACCGAGTTGTGACGGGCCGAAAATTGGCAGATAAAAGAAGTGAAGCGTCCGAAGGCTCGACGTAAGCTGCTGACATGTCCGACGCCTTGAGGTGTCTCGCTTATGAACACTGACTGGCGCAACAAGTTCGAGGCTGCAGTCATCGAAAGGGACCCGGTTCTCCAGTCGCTGCGCATTGCAGAAGCCTTCGAAGCAATCATTCAGCGTATCGAAGAGCTGGAGGAACTGGGCGGGACCTCGGATAGCGAAAGTCGAAACCTTAAGGATGCGATCGAACAACTCAAACGCCTTCGCGACCTCAGCTTGGATCGTCCTGCCTAGCGCAAGTGTCGCGGACGGGGTTTTTCGGCTGATAGCCGTTGGAAACGCAAACTATGACTTCACCGTGATTTTCACAACATCGACGTGGCCTTCCTCACGAGTGCTCTCCGGTCGAACGCGAGCAATCCTGTATCCACCAATATCTTCTCCAACGTTCAGGCGATGGTTATCCAGAACGGTTGCTGTCCCAATGACTTCACCAGTGACGTTATCGTGTAGGACTAATCGGTAGGTAGGCCAATCGGATTTCATTGAACGTCCCCTGAGGTCACCGCCCGGTAACGCTCGCACCAATGGATCAGAGACATTAACACCAAAATCCCAGCGCGGATGGCTCGAACGTGCTAGGGACCAATCCCTATTGAAGGTGTAAAAACGATTTTGTACACTTCATGTTCGGGGCTTTTCCTTTGTCAAAACGTATCTTGATTGCTGATGACCATGAATCTGTGCTGCGCGGAATTCGTGTGATGCTCGAATCAGAACCCGGATTCGAAGTGTGCGGCGATGCTGTGAACGGGCGTGAGGCCGTGCAAAAAGCGGTTGCGCTCAAGCCAGATTTGGTCGTTCTCGACTTCTCGATGCCCGAGATGGACGGTCTGCAGGCGGCAGACGAAATCAGCCGACTTCTGCCAAACGTCAAACTCATACTGCACACCATGTACGGGGCTGAAGTGAGGGGCGAGGCACTGAAACACGGGATTTCCAAAATCGTCGAAAAAGCCGCGCACGGGGCGCTCGTTGCCACCGTTAAGGAACTACTGACGGCACAGCCTCGCTTTGTGAGTTGAGCACCCATAGGAACTCCGAAGAGCGGACCGAGGAACTGGGGCGACTCTTGACGCTCAAGAACGGAACAACGCTCGTGGCTACCGAAAAAGCCGGGAAGCAACTTAGGAACTCATCATCGTAGTTCACCCTACACATTGCAGGTCTACAGGAACATTCCGCTTGACGATGTGAGCGACTGGCCCTGAGAATCCCAGCCGTTGAAGTTCGCGGGCAGTCGGGTTTCGTTTCTCTGGGGGAGGGTTACGAGAGTCCGGCAGCCCGTTTTTTTATTGCTTGGGCCGGTGGTGTAAGGGAACATAGCGTGTGTACCTCATCTCGCGCAGATGCAAGTTCAAACCTTGCCCGGTCCACCGTCATCGGAGGTGACATCGGGAGGGCTATTCGGGAGTTCTTCTATGCGCTGTCAGATTCCCAGAAACGGCAGGACGTGTGATCTGTCAATAGGGACAGTCGTTGGAGGTTTTGCCCTTCATGGGAAGGGACGCGACGCCTGGCAGTGCGAATTACCCTCCTGCAACGGCGACATTTCGGCAACTTAGGTGACTGAGTTCGGAAGTGCGCAATGCCGATCCGCCTTGAAAACCCGCCATAAATCTACTCGGTCCCGTATCTTCCGTATTGGTGCTGAACTAAATAAACCCTATTGCGGTTAGACTTTTACGGTGCTACACCTTCGGCCCTGGGAAGGAGAGTCGATGACCATGACACCGGACACTCAGGTCTTCCGTGATGTGTTCAACGCAAGTCCCATTGGGATTGTGGTGGAGAACCTGGACGGGCAACCTCTTTTCGTAAATCCCGCCTTCTGCTCGATGCTGGGTTTCAGTGAAGAGGAATTGCGGAGCAAACACTGCATCGACTTTTCTCCTCGTGAGGATGCAGACAAGGACTGGACTCTGTTTCAGCGCTTGCGAGCAGGTTCGATAGATCACTACCAACTGGAGAAACGTTACTTTCGGCGGGATGGCTCATTGATGTGGGGACGCTTGAGTCTCTCTTTATTGAACAGTCGTCAATCTCCACTGGTGGTCGCCATGGTTGAGGACATCACAGACAAGAGGGCAGCATACGATCGGGAGCATGACGTCTTGGAGATGTTGGCGTTGGTTACGAAGCAGATGGCGGCAGCAGTCTATCGTTGTGATCGTGATTTTCGATACCTTTGGTCCAATCAAGGATATGCAGACTGGCTCCGGCGACCGTTGGATGAAATTGTAGGCCGTCGCATAGTCGATATGCTGGGCAAAGAAGCCTTCGGATCCTTGAGGCCATATTTCGATCGAGTGCTCGCCGGAGAGAATGTCAGCTACGAGGAGGAAATAAAGCTTCAGGGTATCGGGAGACGGTGGTTCTCGGCAGCTTACACTCCCACTTTCGATGCCGACGAAGCCGTAAACGGATGGGTGGGCGTTGTACTTGACATCACAGATCGCAAGTCCGCGGAAGAAGCGCTGCGTATCAGCGAGGAACGGCTGCATTCGGCACAATGGGCTGCCCACATTGGAACCTTTGACGTGAACATTCGTACTGGGGTGGATATTTGGCAGCCGGAAACGGAAGCACTGTACGGCTTGCCGCCGGGGGGCTTTGGCGGGACACTGACCGCTTTTCAAGATCTGATTCATCCCCATGATCGGGGAAGAGTCATCGGGTTAACTCAGGAGATGATGAGAACCGGACAACCCGCAGAGGCAGAATGGCGCGTGGTCTGGCCTGACGGAAGCGTTCATTGGATAGCTGGGCGCGGGCAGGTGCTAATGGATGAGTCCGGCGAGCCTTCACGAATGCTCGGCGTCAATATCGATATTACCGAGCGAAAGCGAGCAGAAGCGGCGCTTTTGGGTATGACCCGTAAGCTGATCGAAGCAGGGGAGCAAGAACGCACGCGGATAGGGAGAGAGCTACACGATGACATCAATCAACGACTTGCGATGGTCGCGCTAGACCTCGAACGAGTGCAAAATGATCATCCTGAGGTTCGGCGTCGTCTTCAAGAAATACGAGAACAAATGAGTGAAATTTCCAACGACGTGCAAGCCTTGTCACACGACTTGCACTCCTCGAAGTTGGAATATTTGGGTGTGGTTGCAGGGATAAGAAGCTGGTGCAAGGAATTTGCCGAGCGGCAGCGAATGGAGATCGACTTCAAGAGTGATGTTTCTTGCGTCCTCCCATTCCAAGTTGGAGTGTGTTTATTGCGTGTTCTTCAGGAAGCCGTACAGAACAGCGTCAAGCATAGCGGGGTGAAACGCATCGAGGTGCAACTCAAGGAGCAATCCGACGAACTTCAGCTCGTCGTCAGCGATTCTGGCAGAGGCTTCGATGTTGAAGCAGCAATGCAAGGTAAGGGGTTGGGTCTCACCAGTATGCGCGAGCGCATTCGGCTGGTGAATGGAACGATTGCAATCGATTCAAAACCGGTAGGTGGAACCAGAATCCATGTTCGCGTGCCGCTGGAATCCGAACAAGATGCTCAGAGAGCAGCTGGTTGAGGTCATATGTTTGGTGAGCGCCAGCGGGCCAAGGAAATGGGTAGCCTCCTGCAGCTTAATCCGCACTTCGTGCGCAGGGACGGTCCTGGGCCGAGATTGTGGCGGAAGTAAAGATCGGCAAGGGCACAGCTCAGCGGGCGGTTGCAGGCTTGCCCAAAACTGTCTAGCAGCTATTTCGGCTCTCGCGAAGCTCTCGGGAAAATTGGCTGGACGACTAGTAAATTCCCTTGTCCAAACCGCGGACCAGACGGCTGGCGGACAGTTGGAAGACCTCACAAATTCTAAGAAGAGTAGGGACAGCGATCGGTCTGCCGGTCTCAATCTGCTGCCAGTGCCTTGCAGAAAAGTCGAAGGAGACCATATCTTCCTGGCTCAATCCCCGGGCTTTCTGGATTTCTCGGACCCTGCCGCCAAGCCGGGAAAACAATTTAGCTTGATCTGCCACCTTTCGGTTTGTAGAGTTCCACGTGCGGAAACACCACGAGCAGATTAGCTGGTCACAACTCGGCTTTGGCTTGCTTGAGGATGGGGATGTCCGGGGCGGCACTTTCAACGGGGGAAGGAAATATTCGTCGTCAGCCATCGCCCTCGAGAATGCTTGCTAAGCTGCTCTTCCGTCACCGTTTGATGGTGGGCTGCCAACCAAATCTTGTCGGAGTCGTTCCATTTCTGCCGCTGCTTCTGTCATCTGCTCAGCATATGCGTGCCCCTGTCGAGGCAGAAACCCTCCGTAGTTCTCAAGCAGCAAGCGGGAGTTCATATTGATGGCAACCATGTTAGAACGCGCTTGCCCGGAAAGGGCAGCCGTCAATCTTTCTAACTGCAAATTCCGCACCGCTAGCTCATTCCTGCTCTGGGCGGCTTCTTCTCCGAGCAGTCGTCCGTGGTGCCGGATTAGCCCAAATGCGCATACTGCTAGGGCCAGCAGGACCGAATTCGAAATAATGGTTGCAGAGAATGCTCTCTTCAGTGCGGCAGTCCTCTCTCTGTCCAATCTCGTGAAATTGCTGCTCTCGCTGGAAGACAACGAAGACGCAATTCGCCGAATCTCATCCATGTAGCCCTTGCCTTCGTCCGTATCGACTAGCTTGAATGAGCGACGGCGATACCCTTGTTGCCGCAAACTGATAGAGCGTTCCATCTCAGCCTGCTTGGATGTAGCCAAGGACTCCAACTGCGACTCCAGTGATCGTTCGCTCGGCCTCCGATTCGAGAGCCCTGCGCTGAGATTGGCAAAATCCATTTCGATCCTGCCCTTCGCTTCAGCGTAAGGCTGCAAGTAAGCTGCGTTCCCGGTTAGCAGGTATCCGCGCTGGCCCGCTTCCATATCGGTGACATCTTTCAAGACGCCGGACAGATCCGCCTGGATCGCGGAACTTTCAAGTGTGAGCGCCGCAGATTTCTCGACAGGCTTTAGATGGGTGACGGCAAGATAGGCATTCCACGCAATGAAAGCGAGGAGCGCGGGGACTCCTATTTGCAGCGCAGCTTTTCGAATCATCTAATTTTACCGTTCTTCACGCGACGTTGAGTGCACCCTCAGTCGTGATTCGACTGACTTTGCAAATTTCCTGTGCAACCCTGACCGCTGCCTTGCTGCCGTGGAGCGACCCTTCTGCTGACATTACCGAACTGGCGGCCAGAGTGAAAAGCAAAGCATCCTCGGGCTTCTCGAAGTAAAGTACTACTTGATTCTCTGCCATGAGCGTAGCTCCTCCCGACCGTTCTAGGGATCATAGGCCGATTCAACGCGGGAACGAGGTTATCTGTTTTGGTGCGCGGATGAAACGTCGGCAACGCGGCTGCGGAGTTTGCTCGTTGGCTCCATACGTTTCTGCCTCAAATCTCGCTCGCAAAGAATGGTTCTTGGATACAGCCAGTGGTGTCGCCCGATCCCAGCGATCCAAAGCTGGATCATTTGGATGGGCTGAATCTCAGCCGGGCATGGATGCTGGAGAGTGTCGCTGCTGGGTTGCCGAAGGGCGACAAGCGGCTGCCATCGATCATGGCAACTGCCGAGGCGCATCGGCAGGCTGGGTTAGCGGCTGTACCTGGGAAGCATTACGCAAGGAGGTCATTGGCTGGGGAGCTTTGCCGTCTATCTGGTGACAAAGCGAGGGATTTCAGGCTAGTTGCCGCTTCAGGTTGACCGCTCCGGCGCGCCTTCTCCCAGGAGTGATTTGTGGTGGTCTTATCGACTTAACCGGCCTTCGGGTCCGATTCTGTGGCCAAACTACTATCAAATCTGACTTTGTGATTCGAAGCACAGTACTCTCTCACCCACTTGATTCCGCCTGATTTGACCCCGGAGGTCCAGGTCACTGTCGAGTCGGAGTAGAACTCAAAATTCGTTTCATCGTCGAAAATGAGGAAAACCTGACGCGGTGGCGTGAGAAACCGATTCTCTTTCACGACTACACCCACAATTCTCTTTCCGACTATCTCCTTAGATCTCTGGTTTTAGCGACGCTGTCACCCAAGCGTGAGTCTTCGGCTCGACTTTTATCTCGCGTGCTGGTTGCGCTGTTCGAGGCTCGTCTAATTTGTTGCTCCGCATGTCAGAATTGTACCTTCAGGGTCACCTGATGGCGACCGACAGTCTTGGTGTAGAAACGGACGATGCAAACTTGCCCACAAACCCGTCTGAAAACAGAGCCGCAAGATGCTGAATCTGCGAGATCGCAAACTCCGTCATCCGGATGCCCACAAACAGGTGTTTCTTGGTTGAGCTTAGCCTCGCGGCCGCCATCGAGCAATCGCAGCTTGTAGCGCATTTTCGATTCGCTTTCCTCGGCGGCTGAATCCGAGAGCAGGAACCATTTCATCAATGACTTGCTCGTCCGTCCGCAACAAGCCACTGAGGCAAGCCACATCAATAGCTGAGCAAGTTCGGCTTCGTTATAGTCTGCAATGTTTGTACGCATGGAATACAAGGGGCAGGGACAGCAACAGATACGGGCCATTTATCTTCCAGAACGGCTCCTCTCCCGAAGCTACGGGGTTGCGCGGCTCACTTCCACAAGACTGATTCCGGTGCCGAAGTGCTCAAAGCTATCCGGAGGGTGGCGGTATGAACCGCACCAATGTGGCAAAGGCAACCATGACGAAAACGCCGCGAAAAGTAGCACAAGTCGAGTGGACGTCTTTGACCCGCTTGCGTCCGGGGTGGATCGTGGGGGCGTCATTAGGCCATTGCTCGGCGACAAGCCCGACAATGAGGCATTGGCGGCTTCTATATCTGCGCGGAACGTGGCATCGGCGTTGTCCTGAAGGGGCTAGGGAATTGGGTTGCCCGCTTCTTCAATAGCCTTTAAAAAGTCGCTCGGAGGGAGATAGCCATGCTCTTCAATGTAATGGACAACTAGCACGGGAGCCGCAAACATAACTCCTCCTCGAGAAACTCGAATCTCGCCATTGCTCGATCTCTTCCCAACCCATTGTGCCCACGAGCAGTTTGGGTCAATAACTGTTCGGTTCGGCAGGTTCGTTTGCACAAGATCTGGTGGCTCCACGCACAACTCCCAGGTGTGTTCGCCCATATAGCGTTCAACGGGCTTGGCAGCTAGTAATTTCATTCTCTCGATCAAGCGGACCTCCACTGTTCCATGAGGGAAGGGGTGGACATTATCAAGCCAGCCCACATGAACCACGCCCGGATGAGCACGGTGTCCATAGGCATATGGTGAAAGATCAGGGTAATAGGTCATCGCTGATTCTTAGGCCGTGTTTGTCCAATTGCGTGAGGTTCATATCGACAACAAACGGGGCAGGGCAACATCAAAAGGCCCAGCCTACGACCTAGCATACACAAGTGTTTCGCGTGAACAGTTGGCGTAACATCCCCATTACACCAACTACGCGCCAAACCGGGGTTGTGAGTGTGAACGCCTGTTTACAACAGTTCGCCGAGCTTTTTGGGTTTTCCCCTATAAGAACTGCTAGTTCCACTGCCCGCAGCAGCCCCCGTATCATCGTGTTTTACGAATCTGGTCTAACGGTAAGCCAATCTTGAGTGCGGCCATGCCCCAATGTTGCTGTGCATCGATGACCGTCCATATTTTAGGGAGCTTCGCAAAGCGGTTCTGGAATCTCGCGGTTACCACGTTGAGACTGTAACGAGTGGATGACACCTTGCGACTTGGCGATTGCTGAAGGCAGTTTGGGATTGCAAGTCCACAAATCGTGCGCCAAACTTCCGATCCGTGGGTGACCAAAAACTCCGGTTCGTTGTTTGCAGGGGACTAGGAGAATGGCCATGTCAGAGACGCAGACGAGTCAGTGGCAAAAAATCTGCCTCCAAGCAATGTGTGAAGCGGAGCCAGATCGCAGGATGGCGATCCTCGAAAAACTTGGACATCTCGTTCGGACGGATCGTCATGATTTTGGCCCGCTCTGGGTCGATTTCGGGCACGCCATGGTGAAACGAAACGGCAACGTTGTTTGCCTTACAAGCCTGGAGTTGCGGCTTCTCCGTTACCTCATTGAAAGGGCTGGATGCCTGGTTTCTCGTGATGAGCTGTTGCGTTCAGTCTGGGGTTATAACAGCGGGACATTCACGCGAACTGTGGATATGCATATACACGGCCTTCGACGGAAACTCGAGCAGGATGCCAAGCGACCTGAATTTATCGTCACCGTCAAGGGGGCGGGGTACAAATTTGTTGCACAGGGGGCTGAGCGTTGGTGAAAAATCCCATTTCAGTGCGCCGGGCTAAACCGGCTTGAAGCAGAGGAGGAAGAAGCCTCACGAGAAAGGACTAGCGATCCAGCTGGATGAACTGAATCCGATGATCGCGGAGCTGAACCAAGCGGTCGAGCAGGAAGTGGAGAAGTGTCCGGCAGCCCAGCGCTTGATGACCCATCCGGGGGTGGGTCCGCTGACGGCTTTGGCCTTCGTGCTGCTCATCGGAGAAGCTGAGCGGTTTGGCTGCGGCAAGCAGATCGCCAGCTATGTGGGACTGGTGCCGCTGGAGAAGTCGAGCGGGAATCGACGACGGCTGGGCCATATCACGAAGCAGGGAAACTCCATGTTGCGCTTCTTGCTGGTGGAAGCGGCCCAAGTTACCGCCCGCCGCATCCCGGAATGGGGCAGTACGTATTTCCATCTGGTGATGCGGCGGGGACGGAAGATCGCCAAAGTAGCGATGGCCCGAAGACTAGCGGTTCGTTTGTACTGGATGATGCGCAAGCAATGGGATTACGAGCAGTTGAAAAAGTTCGGTTCGCACGCGGGCCAGCCCGGAACAGGCGATGGTGCGTACAGAACACCGAGTAATTGATTGGGCGTCCCGCTCCTCTTCCCAGAGGAGTCTGAAGTAGTAATCATGATCGCGGTTGTGACCGAAGAGATGCATGGGTCGGATCGAGATTCCTGACCTGAAGCGATTACGAGCGAGCCTTGGTTGGGTATGGCACTTGTTCAGCTAGAGCGAAATGGCGCGCTCCTCGGAGTGCACGGATTACTACGCTCAAAAAGTACTTGACGACGCCGGCATTGTTAGAGACGCCTGATTTCATCAATTATCGGAAACCAAGATTACTCGGATTTCATCCTTAGCTTGGTGGGCGGCGATCTACCTGCATGTTGGCTAGCTGGTTATCTAGGTTTCGTCTGACACAAGTGCCAGTAGTCGAGAGCCGCACCGAGGGAGCAATCTCAAATTACAGGCGCGGGGCCGAATATGTCATTCATGCGCGTTCTCGTAGTAGAGGATTTCGCACCCTTTTTGCAGGTTATCCGTTCGACACTAGCGGAGAGGCCGGGCGTGGAGGTCATCGCCGAAGTAGCCGACGGCTTGGAAGGGGTTCAGAAAGCGGAACTACTGGAGCCGGATCTGGTCCTCCTTGATATCGGACTCCCCACGCTGAATGGAATCGAGGCTGCTCGCCAGATTCGCAAACTTGCCCCGGCTTCCAAAATAATCTTCGTAAGCCAAGAGTCTTCTAGTGAGGTGGTGCAAGAAGCACTCAAATTGGGGGCGTGGGGTTACGTTGTGAAAACAAGGGCTTCAAGCGACCTGCTAGCTGCTGTGGACGCGTTTCTCGAGGGCAGACAGTTTGTCAGCGTGGGATTGGCGATTCAGAACTTCAACTGAGCCAGCAGTGTTCAGGCTGTCGTAGACGGTGCGCTTTCCTTCCGTAGTCGCGCTTCGCTTGCAGGAACGGTAAAGTCCGCGAAGCCGCAGTCCAAACAAACAGCAAGCTTTGGAAATACCCACACAATGGGCTTGTCCAGACCCTTCAGTCCGGGGGAATGGATAGCCATTTCGCAGTTGAACTCGCGCTGGTTCTGCGATGGACACGATTTGCACGACATCTCGGCCTGCTTCGCTAACCATCGAGGCTAGTAGCTCTAATTACGAATTGCAGTGGCCGACATCACGTCCCTGGGGAGATGACGAGGTGTGCTCTGATGACAGGCATCACAGTTGGAGTTGGGCACAGCAAGGGTTATTGGGTAGTTGGCGAAAATCGCCATTACACTCGTTGACCCGCGAAAAGGCGAACAGACGGCGCAAGCTTGTGTAATCGCCTGGTTTCAACAGTTGGGAAAACTCCGAATCAGCAAGAGGAGTCAGGCAGCCTTGAGCTTCGATGACTCCTACGTTTTCCGCTTTAGACGTTTCCAAAATGTTAGACGCGGATTGGCGATCACTGAGGAAAACAGACCGTCGGTTCCGGTTGCCTTAGAACGGTCGTCACTGTCCCGTGCTTCCTCTGCTGCTGTATCCGCACGCGTTTTAGTCAGTTCATCGGAAGCTAATTCTTCCGAAAGTAGAGGGGCGACGATTTTGAGGTTCTCAATTTCGTGGCGGACACGAGCAACGTCTGCTTCTTTTTGCCGCAAAAGTTCGCGAGCATCTTTCGAAGCTAATTCGTCGGAAAGTAGAGAGGAGACAAGTTTCAGGCTCTGGATTTCGTGACGGAGATTGGCAATGCCTGCTTCTTTCTGTTGCAGGATTTCATAAACGTCCCTCATCGGTACTCCTTGGGAGGGTGGACCCATCACAGCGTTCCCGTTCGTGAGGGTTATGAAGAAGAATATGAGCTTTGCTTCAGAAACTCTAAAAATATGTTTTTCTTCTCCTGTGTGGTACTGGCAAATTTCCCAGTTCTGCCGTGCCTCGTGGGTGGTCAACTGTCGAAAAATCCCCATTTCACCAATTGACTTCGTCCGTCCTTTGGCTAGCTGCGACGTTCATCGGGCAAAGGGGCACCCTTGATCGGATGATCGTGAATGTAACGCTTGTATGCCGCACACCGACTATCTTCACCCGAATCCCACACCACCCGAACAGTGAGGTGTAGGAGATAAGGGTCGACGCTAAGGCGTGACCGTGAAAGTTGCGGTGCTGGTGGCGGTTCCTGCGGAAGTGAAGACGCTGATCTTTCCGGTTTTTGCTCCGGTAGGGACAGTGGCGGTCACTTGCGCGTCGGAGTTCACCGTGAAGGCGGTAGCGGCAACTCCGCCGAAGGTCACCTTGTTCGCGTCGGTGAGGCTGGTTCCTGTGATCTGAACGCTCGTGCCTACGGGACCACTGGACGGAGTGAAGCTGGTGATCTGGGGAAGCACGCGGAAGTTGCGCGGTGTTTTCAGGGTTGCGGTAGCCGTGGTGACGGTGATGGGACCGGTGGTCGCGCCACTGGGCACGGTGGCGGTGAGGTAGCCGTCGGTCGAAACCGTGAAGCTTGCGGAAGCACTTCCGAAGAGGACGCTGCTGGCAGCGTTGAAGCCTTGGCCGTAGATTCCAACGGAAGAGCCCACTTTCCCGCTCGACGTTTGCGCGAGGAAGGTGGCGTAGGGTGGCAAGCCGAGGTTCAGACTGAAGAACGTTCCGCATCCGGTGCTGGCCCCGCAACCGGTGCCGGTGCCGCCACCGGTGGCTTCGCCATAGAGAATGCCGTTGGTCGGCTGGGTGAGGGTGACGGGAGTCCACCCGGTGGTCGGGTCGAAGGTGTGCAGGACGGTGAGGGTTCCGGCCGCGGTCATCTTGAAGAGGGTTCCGTAAGAGTTGCCGCCGTCTGAGGCGACGCCATAGAAGTTTCCGTCAGATCCCTGGACTAGAGCCGTGTTGGGCGAGGAACCGTCGGCGCATCCGGCGACTGGACAGAAATTGTGCAGGACGGTGAGGCTGCCGGTGGAGTTCATCTTGAAAATCACACCGTGACCGTAAAGGCCGCCGAGGCGCGCGGAGCCGTAGAAGTTGCCGTTCTTGCCTTGAATCAAAGGGGCGTCGGGGCTGACGCCGTGGACGCTATCGAAGCTGAACAGGATGGTGAGCTTTCCGGCGGGCGTGATCTTAAAGATTGTGCCGAGATTGCCGTTGGCACCGCCGCCGCTAGTGGTCCCGTAGAAATTTCCGTCGGTACCCTGGATAAGCTGCGATTGCGGGAAGCCGCCGTCGGAACCGGCGAAGGTATGCAGGACCAAGAACTTTCCGGTGGCCGTGATTTTGTAGATGACACCATGGTTGGCGCCGCCGGCCGCGGCAGTTCCGTAGAGGTTTCCGTCCGAGCCCTGGATGGGCGCAGCCAGAGGGCTGGCTCCATCGGCGCCGCCGGTGAAGTCGTAGAGCTGGGTAAGAGTGCCGGATGGCGTGATCTTGAAGATGGTCCCGACATTGTAGGCTCCGCCGGTGTAGGCGGCTCCATAGAAGCTGCCGTCGCTGGCGGGAGTGAGTCCGCTCGAGGGGAACGAGCCTTCGTTGTTGATGAAGGTCCCGCCAAAGCCGTAAAGCAACGTAATCTGGCCGCTGGGCGTCAGATTGAAAGCGGAGCCCATGTTGTAGTTTCCGCCATGGCCGGAGGTGGAGTAGAAGTTGCCGTCGCGGCCTTGCGCGATGGTGCCGGGTTGCACCGGAACGAGGGCATCGCCGGGGACGCTGCCAAAGTTATAAAGGACCGAAAAGGTTTGGGCGTGCGTGGTCGTCGCGAGAAAGATGAGGGCGACCAGGACGAGGGTGGCGACTCGATACTTGGGCATGAAGACCTCTAGGGCGACGGCCGTGATGGATGAAGGGGTGTCGGGTGGTCCCGGCCGGGGGGGTGAGGGAGATGGATCGGGCCCAGCAATAAATCTTGTACTTGTCGAACTGAGTGTGTCAAGGGATAAGGATGAGGAGTGGAGAATAGCGATTCCGGACTGGGAAACAGCTTCAGGCCTTGGCTCAGGTTCGCGCATTACCATCGCAATCGCAATAACACTAAAAACAAACAGTGCCGTCATGGTCGTGGGAAGCACGCGATCCGCGAGGTGGATTACACCGCAAGCGTCAATGAGTGTAATCGCCTGATTTCACCAGCTATCGGTAAACAGTAGGCGACGAGGAACGACTTTTCCGGCTATTGCAGCTTGGCGTACTCCGCTTTGGCTTGCTTCCGGATGGGGATGGGGTCAGACCGAAACAACACCATGAGTCCTATGGCAACTCCAGATCAAGCGCGTAGATCTCCTGGTTGCCTGCATTCCGCACCACCAAAGGAGAATCGTCTGGGGCTAGACCAGTCAGATTACCGCCCAACGATGGCGCGAGGCGGATGCCCCCTAGGCTTGCAACCTTCTCTAAACTGTGATCGGCAATCCTAACGCGATATAAGTTCGGGCTGCTTTCAATAGAATCAAAGTAAATGTACTTCGAATCCCTAGACCACATTGGGAAACCAACGACAATCTTAGCCAATTCTGTCCACCTTTTGGTGCGGACGTCGAAGATTTGCAAAGTCTCCGAACCTACTCGGAGCGCAGCAATGTAGCGTCCGTCTGGCGACCAGCGTGGGGAATACAATCCCTCCGAACCTGGGAAGGTTGAAATCTGCCGAGTCCCCAAGTTCAGTAACTGGATAGCCCGCGTAGAGGTTGAGGCAAAGTCTGCCATTCCCGAATGGAAGATCAATGCGTTTCCGTCAGGTGACCAGCCCAAATCCCCAATACCGGTCATGACTTCCTCCGCCTCACCGCCGTCGGAGGAAATGAGATACATCTTCCACGGTTGTCCTGGCGCGATCCCCTGGAAAGCGATCCTCTTGCCATCCGGAGACCAGCGTGGCTCGTAAACAGTAAAAGGAGGAAACGTGAGCTGCAACCGTTCGCTTCCATCCGCCTTACTTTTCCAAAGGCTCCCCTCGGGGATACTTGTGTAAGCTACCCACTGCCCGTCTTTTGAGAAGCTCGGACCGTCAGCCGATATTCCTGACATAAATGGCACGAACTGCTGGGACTTTAAGTCGTAGCGCGCGAGTTCGCCGCGCCGCTGCCAACCTACTACAAACAGCTTTTGCCCATCTTTGCTGGGAACCGGCCCCAGAAAGTCCATCGGACCCGCCGTCAGGTGTACGGGGGCCTGGTTAGGCTTTCCCAATAACATTCCCTTTTCGCGTATCGCCCAGACATCCGACCTGCCGCGCTGCATGGACTGAAAGACAAAATATCTTGCATCAGGGGTCCAACTGCCACAGCATTCAGAGGCAGGATTGTTCCAGCCGGGAAGCAACGGATGAGGATCGGTCCCGTCCGCTCCAGCTTCCCAAAGTGACTGCGATCCGGTCTTTGGGTCATCCACTGTGAAACGTAGCTTCCGGGCGTCAGGCGACCATCGAATCCACGAGGGTGTTCCGTTCACGGTCAAGATTGTATGTGCTCCGGAACCATCACTTCGTGCGAGATTTAGGGTGCCACCTTTGGCAAACACAATTGTTTGTCCGTCCGGTGACCAACTCGCGCCACTGCAAATGATGCTCCCCAGTCGGTGCCTTGATCCCGTTAGAGTTGGGACTACCCAGAGGTGGCCTTCGCCCATTGATCCCCCTTCACTGCCCACTACCAAGAGCTCCGTGCCACTAGGGGAGATTCCTTCCAATTTATAGAAACCTGGGAATGGTTCTGAGATGGGCGCGGCTCCCCCGCCTGTCACAAAGACCTGGTAGAGAACATTTTCTTGGAAGACCGTCATATAGTACAAGCGCGAGCCGTCTGTAAGAGCTGGCGGGACCTTCGAACTCCCGTCATTTGTGACTTGCGTTAAACCCAAGACCTTGGCTGATGACACCGGCCACCTCAGCCAAACCACGAGCACCCCAGCTACAATCACGACGGCTGCAAAAAGCACTGCCCACCTGGACCAAAACCGCCGAGCTGGCGCTTCCCTCTCGGTAGTTGTCGCCGCTGTCGCGAGATTGGATCCGGGAACCTTTCCTGAATCCGTGTCCCGCTTCAGCCGCTTGAGGTCGGCCCTTATTTCTGCGGCAGATTGACAGCGAACATCGCGATCTTTCTCCAACGCCTTATTGATGATGCGTTCCAATTCCGCTGGTAGGTCAGGATTCAGCCGCACCGCCGCCGTCGGCGTCCCATCCAGAATGGCTTTGAAGATCACTCCCGATGTATCGCCCCGGAATGGCAGCATCCCGGTACACATCTCGTACAGCACCGCCCCGAAAGAGAACAGGTCGGTGCGAGCGTCGAGTTCCTTCCCTCGTACCTGCTCCGGCGACATATAGGCGACGGTGCCCAACGCACTGCCGGGACTGGTCAGATGCTCTTCTGATTCGATGGTCGCGGCGCTCAGGGCAACGCTCTCCGGCTTCAGCGAGACCTTCGCCAGCCCGAAATCGAGAATCTTCGCCTGACCTCGATTCGTGACAAAGATGTTCGCGGGCTTGATGTCCCGATGGACGATGCCCTTCGAATGTGCGGCATCAAGTGCATCGGCGATCTGGATGCCCAGATCGAGCACGGTTTCGATCTCCAGCGGCTTGCCACTGATCCGGTGCCGGAGTGTCTGCCCCTCCAGCAGTTCCATGGCGATGAAGGTTCGCCCATCGGCCTCATCGATTTCGTAGATCGTGCAGATGTTCGGGTGGTTCAAAGAGGACGCAGCCTTGGCCTCCCGCTGGAAACGGCTGAGGGCTTGCGCGATCGTTGGCGAGTTCGTCGGGGAGGAACTTCAGGGCAACGTGGCGACCGAGCTTGAGGTCTTCCGCCTCGTAGACCACGCCCATGCCCCCGCCGCCGATCTTGCTGAGGATGCGGTAATGGGAAACCGTTTGCCCCACGGGTTGGGAGGGCGTGGACACTGGTTAGACATGTTAGGTGTGGGCGAGGGGAAGGTCAACGTGCAGGGCATCAACCTGACGTAATCTCGTCATCTTCACCTCACTGACCTCAAAAAAGGCGAACAAACGGCGCATGCTTGTGAAATTGCCTGTTTACGACAGCTACTCACGTTGTGTCCAGTACTACACTTTCGGCGAACTCCGCAGCGCCCGATCCAGATCAGTCCAAAGGTCCTCGACCGCCTCGATACCGACGCTCAACCGCAGCAGCGTCGGAGGCAAGTGCTCCTGCCCCGGAACGCTGGCTCGACGTTCGATGGTGGATTCCACCGCACCCAGGCTGGTTGCGTGTTGGATGAGTTGCAGGTTGGCACACACAGCGTCGGCTCCAGCGGAGTCGCCACGCACGTCGAACGAGATAATCGTGCCAAAACCCTTGAGTTGGCGTTGCGCGGCTTCGTGAGTTGGGTGGCTCGTCAGGCCGGGATAGCGCGTCAGAGCAACATTTGGATGGGTCACGAGCCGTTCGGCCAGTGTCATTGCGTTTCGCTGTGCGCGCTCGAGCCGTAGTGCCAGCGTTCTAGCCCCGCGGACCGCGAGAAACGTTTCGAGCGTGCCGGGTGTGGCACCCGTGAACTCCCGGGCTCGCCGCAGCGCCGCCAGAAGGTTTGCGTCGCGTACGGTCACAATGCCGCAGAGGAGGTCGGAATGTCCACCGATGAACTTCGTCACTGATTGCATCGCCACGTCGGCCCCGAGCGCCAGTGGACGCTGATTGAGCGGCGTGGCAAAGGTATTGTCCACGCCTAAAATCGCGCCCCTTTTCCTCGGTGCGGCGCAGATTGTGTCCAAGTCAGCCACCGTCAGCAGCGGGTTAGAAGGCGACTCCAGCCAAATCAAGTCGGCCACGCTGCACATCTTGATCCAGCCTGCGGTCTCGCCCACGGCTAGGCGATGCACGGTCCATCGGCCGCGGCTTTGACCAGCGTTGGCGAGTCCGGCGACGCCCTGATAGCAATCATCCGGCAGGGCGACGACCGATCCCGTGGAGAGTTGATCGAAAATCGCCGCGATCCCCGCCATCCCGGAGGCGAAGGAAACCGAAGAGCCCCCTTCGAGGCCGCCGACGATCTCTTCCAGTGCTTCCCATCCCGGCGTGCCGTCGTCGCGAGAGTATGCACGGTTCTCTCCCAGCACGAAGTTCGATGCCGGGAATGGCGGCACGTTCAGCGGAGATCCGGGGCGTCGGTCCCGTCCTGCGACACCAGCCACGATTCGACCGAACGTAGATCACCGGCGTCGTGACCTTTCGTATCTTTCGATGTCATTGCTCGATTCTAGCCAATAGCTGTTGAAATATCGCCATTACACTCATCTGCCCTCAAAAAGGCGAACAGACGGCGCAAGCTGGTGTAATCGCCTGGTTACGACAGTTATCATTTCGAGCCGCGAACGTCAGTTACTCTTCCCGACAAGAGACTGAAGGAAATCGAGCACTTGGAAGCCAACATACTCTTCCCGCCTGCAGTTGCGGTAGTAGCAATCCCAATAGCTAGCGACCCGTTGCTTTGTTACCGCAAAGAGTTCCGGATTCGTCCGCAGGAACTCCCCGTAAATCGAGGCGTCCAGAAGACTCAGGTTGTGCCGTATGACCTGAAGTATTTCAATCACGTACTCTCCCGCGAGTTGGACGACAAAAGGCGGAATCCAGATGTGATTGCGAGAAATGATTCCCGTCAAATGCTTTTCACGAACGAGGCCGTCGTGATGCCTTGTTAGCAAGCAGTCAACCAGTTCTTTCTGAACAGTGTTGAGCGGAACCGTGTCGATCAGTGCCGGGTCGTGATATATCCGGTCTGGCAAAACGACAATCTGGTCGGCGACCCTCGCCGAGAAGGTCTTTGATTGATGGGGATTTTGGGAAACGCCGACAGCGCAAGAACTGCATTGTCTCGCAAGTCTGCCGGGAAAGCATGGACAAGCTCGCTGTTGCTGTGATGCATATCGGTTGACTCGCTGCCTTCCGAAGAAGTGTACCGTGCGAGATAACTGTTGAAATATCGCCATTACACTCATCTGCCCTCAAAAAGGCGAACAAATGGCGCACGCTGGTGAGAAGGCCGGTTTACATCAATCGTAAGTGCTTCGACTGATTTTGGGCTATAAAGGATTTTGGAGGACAGCCAATGAAGCACCTATTCTTCTCTGCGTTGATCTCCGGTGTAGTGATCTGCGTATTCTTTTCGCCACTCATGGCCGAGGAAGTTTTGGAAGAGTCGGGCAACGCTTTTCTCCGACAGTGTTCGGTAGTTGAAAAGGACCACGACCTGACCAGCGCGGACAAGTCGAACCAAATGGTGTGCGCCGCCTATGTCAGCGGGTTTGTAGAAGGTGCCTCCGCAGCAATCACATTCAGCCAATCGAAGGGCGAGTCTCCTTCCTCCCTTTATTGCACTGACAGCAACACGGAAACCGGGCGGCTGGTTAGGGTCGTTCTCAAGTACATTCGATCCCACCCCGAGACGGCGCACCTGCGTACGTTTGTGCTTGTGACTCGCGCCTTCCAAGAAGCCTACCCTTGTCGAGCGTGAGGCGCAGGGGGATTTTGGTGTAATTGCCTGGTTACATCAGTTGACATTAACCGTACTTGAAGTGCCACAACTCTCTCCTAGCCTAATTCGGTTCAGGTGCCTCTACGTTGGGCTTGATGTCGACGTTGTGGTAGACGACAATCTGCCATTCGCCGCTACGTTTTGCGATCACTTGCAAAAGACGTGTGCGGAGTCGGCCTTTTGTGTCGAGCTGAAGACCGGGAGGCGCGCCGCTCTTAAACCCCGAAACATACGTCAGTGTCTCGCACACGGCAACGTCACCTGTGAGGAACCGCAACGAAACGACTGGGAGCTGCAGCAACGTGCCGCGGAATGGTCCCTTGAAAATGATCTCGTGCCGGTCACGGAATGCCTGCCGCCCTGTAAAAAACATTCCCATAACGTTTGTAAAGGTCCCATCAGCAGCGAAATGCTGGGAGTATCCATCAGTGTCGCCGTGGTTCCAGGTGGTGATCTCGTCATCAAGGATCCTATGAATGGCGTTCTCGTCAGGCTTCGATTGCGCAGCGCCGACTATGCCGGCCAGCAACACGATGACCATGGCTATTGCTTTCATACAAGACTCCTCGCCCAGAAATGCGGGGAAGTCTACTCCTTGGTTCACTTGTCTGTATAGTTGGCAACTCGGAGATTTAAGAGGTCGGTCAGTTGGCGAAAAATCCCCATTACACTCATCTGCCCTCAAAAAGGCGAACAGACGGCGCAAGCTTGTGTAAAGGCCTGTTAACAACAGTAATGTGGTAGAGAGTCGTATCTTAGGGTAGAATCTCCGGCCCGGGTTCGGTGGGACTTGTTCACATGAAATGCCGCCTTCACTTAGGAATGGCACTGTGCGTGGCGTGCACTTCTTTGTTGTTCGCCCAAAATAAACAGTCGACAACCGAACAGAATGGGGAGCCCCCGACCGCGAATTCTGATGAAAAACGACCAAATCAGCCGGACTCAGGAACCAATCACGGGCCTATCGGCATACTTAGCGACACCGGGGGCGTGGATGTCCTCCCCTACCTCAATCGCTCAGTGGTGCCGTTAATTAAAACCAGTTGGTATAAACGAATCCCGGAATCAGATAAGACGAAAAGCGGCAAGGTCTCTATTGTGTTTCGCGTCTGGAAAGACGGACGGATCACCGATGTTCACTACAGTGACAGCTCGGGTGACTCCGATCTAGACCGGCCGGCCTATGACGGTATCAGGGAGTCGAGCCCTCTCCCTTCGCTACCTAGTGGCTTTGTTTGCAACTATCTGGCACTTGTATTCCACTTTTACTACAATCTAAAGCCAGTTCCATTCGAGAAACCACGTGAACTGACGCCATGCGTTACCACTAAAATAGGTGTGGGAGGACCGGTCGGGGTCGCGGTGTCTCCCGGCTCGGCAGAAGTGGTAATGGGAGCAAAGCAGCAATTCGTTGCCATTATCACCGGCGAATTGGACTCGAAAGTGGAGTGGAAGGTAAGCGGTTCCGGCTGTTCAGGGTCGACTTGCGGCAGTGTCTCCTCTGAAGGACTCTACTCTGCGCCCTCCACAATCCCAAGTCCTCCGAAAGTAATGGTGTCCGCGATCTCGGAGGCTGACCCAACAGAAACTGGTAGCGCCGCGGTGACCGTTGTGCAGTCGCCCACCTCCCATTAACACGCCCTTATCCGCGAAACGCCTCTTCAAGCAGTTCTTGGCCTTAACTGTCGCAGTATCCCCCTCGTTTGCCAGTTGGTGAAATATCCCCATTACACTCAAAACACCTTCCCCGCCTAACCGTGACCACAAGGCTATAATCCACTCGTCCAATCGGACTGGCTGACCATGCACAACAATAACCGCATTCACGATCCGGGGCGCACACCTGAACCCAATCTCTTCGGCTTCATGCCAAAGAATGTCTGGCGCGAGGTGTACCGCGGACGTTGGCGTGAATTACGCCCCGTACAAAAGGCAGAGTTCGTAGTGGAGATTGTATTCTTCGCCTTGTTTCTCGGCGGCTGCGCTTACAACGCCTACATTCGAGAGGGGCACTGGTTGAATTGAAGGTGAGCCATGAAGAAATTAGATGACATGAGGCATATTGGTGCTGTGATTTGTCTCGGCTCTGGTGCTTGGGCGCTTGCTAAGGGGATTGGAATGGGAGACTGGCGGAGGGCGGTCGGTGGCTTTGCCTTCATCGTGATTGGTTTTGTTGTTGCCTACCTCCACCGCCGCGAGAGCAATTCTATAAGCGGCTGATGATCTCTACAAAAAGAGCAGGCGAATGTCAGTCTTCACCTACCAAGGCTTCGGTTTCCGGCGAACAAACGGCGCAAGCTTGTGCTAACGCCTGTTTACGTCAACAACCTGTCCCCGATATAGTTTGGCAGCCATCAGTTTCCTATGAATGCCACCAACCCAGCCAAGGGCAGCACTCTCGTGACGCGGTTTGGTAGCTTCGCGTTGGAAGGGTTAAAGCTCTTCGGAATCGCAGTGCTCGCCCTGATGATTATCTGGGCAGCCGTTATCGTGTCGATCAAGACTGGCATATCAATTCCCGCCCGATGGCTTGGGTTGTTTTCGTGGACGTGTGCTTTGCTTTGGGTGGTCTTCCGGCAGTGCAAGGGCGAACTGCGATCCGGCAGATTTTGGCTTGCCCTCGCGATGCTTCTTGCAGTCCATATCGCTGCCTTCACCCTTTTACTTCGGGCGTACCCACAGTGGCGCATGGCGTGGTTCATGTTCATCTTTCTAATCGAAGCCCCACTGCTAACCGTCACGGTGCAAAGTTTTGTGCACACGCCTAGTCGGAAGCACCTCCATTAGGCGAAGAAGGTGCGGCTTAGAATGTCAATGAGTGTAAACGCCTGATTACAACAGTGACCTTCTCGTGACGCGCTAATCAGTGCGACACTTGTGCTCGAAGCATGTCACTCCATTTCAAAAAGCCGCTTGCGTTCGTTGCTGCATCGCTGCTTATCGTCTGCACGGTTCTCGTCCTCCTATGGCTTCGGGACGTGCAGAACGACCGCAAACACACCGTCAACGTCAACGGAGCTACACCAGTATTCGTTGGGAATGGCGGTGACGGTGGCTGTCACGGGACGCAATTGACTACGGTCGAGCGAGGCGCGGAACTACCAGTTCGTCGAATTAGGTTTTTGAAGGACTGCGCTGCGATTGATGTTGCATTGCCTGATGGCCGAAGGGGGTATGTCGTTCTCGGCGTTGGTGATGTATCAGTGAACCCACCGTTGCCGACGATCTAAGGCATTTCAACTGTTGCAAAATCGCCATTGCACTCATTGCCCCGGGTTGTGAGTGACAGGTCCTGCCCTCACCGCAGCTCTTCAAGCCGTTTCTTGACCTCGACCCAGCAGGTGTCGCTGACGTTGCAATGCTCACAATTCGGGCTGTGGATTCTCAGGAGAACAGGTAGCAGGTCCAGCGTCTCAAGTTCACAGCCACCTCATCCATATGTTCGTAGGCGGGACACTTAATCAGAACCGGGCCAAAGCGAGAATCTGCTCGGGAAAAGTTAAGGCTTGAATCGCGTCCGCTCCGGGCTGTCTTGGCTAAGTTTTACTGTTTGCGGTGGGGCTTTCCTGCAGATGTCTCTTCTGGAGATCCTCCATCAATCGACTATCTTCCGTGATCAGTTCCGCGCTTCGTTGCGTTCCGCCACTTTGGATTTCAAGTAGCCTTTGCATCAACTCGGCGAAGTATTCCATGGCTTCCTCCAAGGCTGGCAAGGCTGGTTAGCAGGCATGATAGGGGACAGCCAAGACAGAAAACTGGTCAAAAGTGGACAGTCGTAGGGTGCGGCAGCCCTCGATCCCGATTGTTGTCGAAAAATCGCCATAACGCTCAAAACCCCTCAATGAGCGTTATGGCCTGTTTACGTCAGTTGTCCTTGTTCTGTGTGCTGATTATCATTTCGTTGGGTGGACCGAGAAACCCCATGGCCACATGGACCGACGAGAAATCACGAAGAGATAAGAATGGAAAGCGGTGGAATTTCTGCTTTTGGTGGGACACTTGGACCGATGAAAAAGTCGTGCAGGCGCAACGGTTATTTTTTTGGGACGATGGAAGGACTGATTGCGGAGTGGTCCTGCTTCCGCCGGGATCGGTAATCCACTACTCTCGCGTGAAGACCCTTATCGAAAAACTGGTCGCCAATCCCACGCTGCGAAAGCAGCATCGGCGGGAGTTAGTTTTTCCTCTTGAACGTTACTACTCAGACTTTGGGGCATTTCCCGAAGAACGTGAACACCTGAAATAAGATCAAACTTTAGGGCGCGAGCCAGTCGCATCGTCCGACAGACTGGCGTAACATCCCCATTACACTCATCTGCCCTCAAAAAGGCGAACAAACGGCGCACGCTTGTGTAAAGGCCTGTTTTCAACAACTACAGGTATGCTACGTGAAGGAGTTGCGAAAGCGAATGAACACCAGTGTGGCGTTTCCACTGTTCGTGTTTGAGAAGGACGACTACTCAATGTTTGTGTTCGCGTCGCCAGATTATTGTTTCCCTGTCGCTGTCGCCGGCCTCGACAATGATCGCTTCCCAGTCGTCAAACGCCTGGGGCAGCCTGATGAACAGCGTTGATGACGGCTTCGAATATTGCAATGCGCTTGGGCGGCAGGCGCACGCCAGCTCCGATTACAACACAATGCGTAAGAACGGAATATCCTGCGCAATCCGGGGCGCCGGCTATTCCCAAAAGAAGTCCGAGCACCAGAGGTCCAACCAGTGAAAAAAACGCGAGTAATGCCAGTGAGAAAACTGCCAGTAGGCAACACCCGAGCTCTTCGACGCTAAAAGAGTCAGCGCACCGGAGGTTCTGTCGCGATTCGAAATGATCAACGCGGTCACCCGTCTAGAAGGCTTCTCCGATTCCCATGCTGAATGTGTGGCCGTCTTTGCCCTGGGCGAAATCGACGCGGAAATTGAGTTTGTATTTCTGGCTGATCTTGAATCGCAGGCCACCGCCGCCCGCAGGGAGAAGATGATCGCCTTGCACCTCGCCCAATCCGGGCGCGACCTCACCGACTCCGACAAAGGCAACCATGCCAAATCTCCAGAACAGAGTACGGCGATACTCGAGCTGAGTCGCGATCATATTTGTGTCGATGTATTGTCCCGCCACGTAGCCCCGCAGTTCGTTGTTGGTCCCGAAGATGCACTGTCCGTAGAAAGGCGCGTTTCCGGCCGTCGCACAATTGAAAAGGTTGTAAGCGAGAACCTGCTTCTTTCCGAGGCTGTGATAGTAGTTGAAGGTGAAACGATAGGACTCGAATGAGTACTTACTTCCGAGTGCGTCGGAAAAGAACATCGACGTGAAGTCGAATAAGGTGCCCTGTTCGGGATAGAAGCGATTCGGCCTCGTGTCACGGTTGGCGTGGAATCCCACGGCAGTGAGTCTGGTCTGGATACCGATATCCGGAGGTGGAGCGACGCCGTTTTCGTTCTCAGACCGCAGTGTGATGTTGGAGTTGCCGGTCAGGAAGCGAGGGCCGACGGAGAGCTTCCACCGAAAGCGGTAAAGGAAATCTCCAAGGAAAAGCTCGCCGGTCTGTTTCAGGGGTAGTTTCTGGCCTGCGTTGCCAGATGCAGTACCAGTGCCGTAAAAGTCGTAGTTGATGTTGCCACGGAAATAGATCGTTGTGATGTGGTAGATGTCCTGCTTGAAGTAGAACTCGCCGCCGAGGCCCCACGCTCGGCTCCCGTTATCGGTGATGAGAACAGCGCCTCCGATGGTTGAAGGTTGCGAGATTTTGTCGGACTTGCGCGGAGCAAAGATGTAGCCGCCTGCCAGCACGACGCCGGAACCAATCGCAGGACTGGTAATGGGAATGGGAGCGGCGACGAGAGAGCCGCGCTTCTCTTTTGTTGTTTTTTCTTGCCGTGGGCTCTCAGACGCTTGTTCTTGTTGCGTTTCCGGTTCGATCGGCTCGAGAGCCTGAGCAAAAAGAGAAATGAGGGCCAGCACCGTCCACGTAAACACAAACTTCCGGGTGGTGGAGAACGTCCAACTCACGAGTTACACCTCGATAGACGCCATGGTTTGGTAGATCTGGCGGCAACTTGAATCGCCGCCGAATGACCGCCGAGAGAGCTTTGCGGGGAATATCTGTTCCATCTCGTCAATTGCTGGGGGAGCAAGCTGGCACAGCACTCAAGCCAATACTACGCATGGGGATGGCACCTTCAGTGATACTACAAACAATGCTCCCCTTGCGCCTGAGGCCATTTTCTCACTCAGTTGGCGTGAACAGGCGATAGCGCTCAAAACCAGGTCATGCCGCGTCAATCTTCGCCAAGAATCTGGCGTGAGAGCGGATAGATTCCAGCTGGTCTTCCTGCAGGCCGCTCAGTTCTTTAATTGAGTGCGTCAGATTTGTTTCGTTCGCCGTGATCTCGAATCGCTTGGTTTAGTTTGTCGGACTTGTCAGCTACTAGATACAGGCTCTGCGATGGGAACGCAATCTCGGCTCCGGCCTTCCGCACAGTATCCATGATGCCGAAGAGCAGCTCTTCCTGAATCTCGAGAAAATTGTTCCAGTCAGGGGCAAAGACGTAGGCAAAAATGTCCACGTCAAGGGAAGAAGCCCCGAAACGCACAAATCGAACGCGCACGGTAATGGAATCGACATTGGCGTGCTCATTGAGCAGGCTGCGAACGCCTGCCATGAATGAGTGCAACTGCACTGGAGTTGTTTCATAGCGCAAACCAACCACCGGATGGAACCAAAACTTGTCCCGTACTGAAATGGTTTCCAGTCTCATGTTCGCGATCTGCCCGTTGGGCAAACTTACGATAGTTCGATCTAACGTGCGGATACGGGTTGATCGAAGGCCGACCTCCACCACCGTGCCCTGGATATCGCCCAGGTTCAAAAAGTCTCCAACATTCACCGCTTGGTCGACGACCAGCGAAACGCCCGCAATCACGTTTTCAAGTGTCTTCTGGGCTGCCAAGGCAACTGCAATGCCGCCGACTCCGAGTCCGGCTAACGAGGCAGTTAGGTTTACGCCGAAATGGTAAAGCGTGAACAGCAAACCAGAGAAGAGGATGATGGCGTCAATCAGCCTACGAACAAGACGCAATACAGCAGCGGATCCGCTCAAACTGCGTCGCTGCCCAACCAGGTAACGTTCGCCCCTCTCGTTCAAGAGCATTAGCAACCACATGCATGCAACAACCACAATCATCAATGCTGTGGTAGACCAGAACTGCCGAGCCAAGAGGGGCAGAGGAAGCGTCGAGACCAGCCATCGGATAGCGATGGCAAGAAGCAGCAGGCGAATTGGAGGCCGCAGTACTTGGGGATTCGGCAGATCGGCATTTCGGCGCAGCCGACGCCGCAGATACCGCCGCAGCCAAACTGACAATGAGATTCAATACGCCCGTCAGCAAGTAAAGGAGCGGCATCCCCAGAAAAATTGCCACAAACTCATAGAGGGGAATTTCAGCCACTCGAGTCGTAATCAGGAAATTCGGTAAAAATCTCTCGAGGGCGGAATCATTCAGCTCCTGGAAAGCATCGGGAATCGAGGCCAGGGTCTTCCGGGAGAAAAGCCAGACTTTTCCCGCCTTTCCGCGATCTATGCGTTCGACCACAATATCGAGATCACCGTTAGCGGTCTGTATTACCCCAATCAAGTCTTCGTCAGGGTTGAGCGGATCTCGGTTGGGAACCCTCGGGCATATCGCTAATCTCGTTGAGCCGAGCAGGAAGGCGACGATTGATGACTTCTGCAAGTTGGCTTGCCAGAGTCTCGGCCTCTGCACCCCGCAGGGGAGTATTCAGGTAGAGCGCAGCGAGTTCTGTGTTTTCGGTTCCGTGCGGCGCTAAGTAAACCCAGGACTGTCCCTCGAGGTGTGCCACGACCTATAGTGTCGGCAGGGGCAGCCGGCGGCGCTTCGGCGGAAGCAGACTTGGCAGGGGACAGCCTGGGACCACAGGGTTGGGCAAGACAGCAAAAGCAGAGAAAGTACGACGGCTCTACCCAGGTGCTTCGTGTAGTAATCTAGTGCTCTCATAGGAGTTCGGCGTTAAGCCCGCCGTCTCGGTGCGGTGCTGGGAAGCTTCGTTGAACCTATCTCACGTAATTCCAAACGAAAGCTCTGTGCACCCAATTCGATGGAGGTAGCGCCTTGCCGTTGTGGCTACTCTAGACACGGAACAAGAGGTCGTCATACTGTCTGAATCGACAGGAACCTCTGATCGGGCGGCACCCCTCTAGTCTCTGTGATTGTGGTTACCGAATTGCCGCAAGGGTTGCAAAATCCCCATCTCTGACAATGTCGTTCCCATCCAGTACTTTTTGAGCGCACTACCCCGTGCACTCCGAAGAGCGCGCCATTTCGATCTCGCAGAAGGTTCTGCCATACCAACCAAGGCCCGCTCATAATCGTTGCAGGTCAGGAAACTCGGCCGGGAGTGGACGATGAAACAGCGCCATGACTGCGATGACCCCAAACAGGCGATAGGTTTGACAACTGGCGTTTCGATGCTCGGTTTGGCATATCGTCTATTGATTATGTTGGACCTGTCGATCTCCACCACAGGCACACGCAAGCCGATCCTTACTGGGTTCGGCTGTCACAGCTAAACACTGAGGTCAAGTTGCGGCGGTGGATAGCGAACCTGAAGACTCAGGGTTGGTGGTATGACGGCACAAACCGTGCTGACTTCGTGCGTGCTGTTCGGACACTGCGGGCAAGCGGCTACAATATATCGGGTCAAATTTCATCTTGTCCGGCCGGGGTTGGGCCCTGTTTTGTGGCCCGCTGCGGCTGGGGTCTTCTGCGGGCGTTCAGCCCGTGCGGGGAGGCACCCGGAAACGGAGTTCCGCCATGAACGAGAACACACCGTACACCGTCGCGTAGGTGGCCGCATCGATGCATCTTTCCCCACGAATCGTAACCCAATTGTTTGAGAAAGAGCCGGGCGTGATCGTCTATGAGGTCAAGAATCCACGGCGCAAGCGAGCGAGTTATAGAACGACTCTCCGTCGCAGATGATTGCCAGCCCAGAACGTGTTGGCTATTCGTCTTCGTCTGAGACGGGAGCCCAGGATTTGTCAGGGTTGAAGCGCTCCATCTTCTTGAATTCATCGAGAGTTTTCGGCCCAAGGTCTTTCTCGTAGACTACGCCGTCGTGGCTGACGATGAACGTCTTCACGCCGGTCACGCCGTACTCGGCCGGCGCAGCGACCAGGGCAAAACCCCCGATCATCACACCTTTCACTACAAAGTCCATTTCGCCGAGCGGCGCAGCGGGTCCCTGTCCCTTCAGAATTTTGAAGAAATAGCCGTGGTAGGGCTCGGCACCGCTGGTGTAGCCCTGTTCGATCGCGCGGGCAATTTTTTCGCCGATGGGACCGCCCCACGTGCCATCGGGGTTTTGCCAGGCCAAGCCATCCTGCTTGCCCGGAGTGCTGACGATGCGCTGGGCGTACTGGTTCACGTCGTACCCTTCGCGTGGCTGAAGGGCGTATTCGTGCTGCGCTTCCACGTAGCCGCGGCAGATCTGAATGGCGTCCAATTCATTGGCGCCGATGCGGCGGTAGAGGAGTTCCTGCCGGCCGGCTTTGCCATCAAAAAACCATTTGCTACCGCTCTTCACAATCGGCACAGGGAACGGCCAGTCCTCGTTGCCCACGAGGAGGAATGCGCGGTTCCCGTTTTTCGGATCCACGGAGACGCTCTTCTTTTCACGGGCCTCGGCGGCGAAATCGGCGGCGTGCTTCCGGTCTTGCGCGAATTCGCCGCTGAATACAATGTCCTCGCCACCGGGGCCAAAGATCTGCGCGAGCGCGACCACGTCGAACTTGTCGGCCGCGTCGACCAGCGCATCGGCTGCCTGCTGCGGGGTGTCAAAGCTGCTGGGGCCCGCGGCAGGAGGATTCGTAGCAGCCGGAGACTTCTTGGCCGTGGATTGCTGCGCGACAGACAGAACCGAAACGCCTAGACACGCCCAGACTACCGCAACGACAATCCGAAGAATTCGGAAGAGACTCACATTCGCAGATGTCGATGTCATATTTGTGCTCCTATGATTTCCGATCCGCGGTCGGTTACCTATCTCCGCCGCCCGCCACCGCCGCCACCGCGGCCTCCACTGAAGCCTCCGCCACCCCCTCGAGATCCCATGCTGGAGGAGCCGCGGCTGCTGCTGCCGCGCGCGCTCGATCCGCTGTATCCTCTCGAACCCCCTCCGAAAGCGTCCCGGTTTCCGCCGCCGCTGCGCGAGAGATCCCGGCTTCCGATGCGATCGGCTCCGCCACCGCTTGCCCGGTTGCTCGACGCCGGCTCCGCCTCGGTTGCTGCCACCGGCTCCTCCGCCAGCCCGATTGCTCACGCCGGCTCCGCCTCGGTTGCTGGCCAGATTGCCGCCTTGCCGGCCAACTTGTTGCCGGGCGCTCGCCTGGCGGTTGGAAAGAGAATCGCCCCGCGTTGTGCCCCCGAACCTGTCCGCGGTGGCGCGGTCCCTGTACGGAGCGCCGCCACGATGTTCCGGATTGTGTTGCCATTTGTTGCCGCCCCCCGCACCGCCAACGCCGCCAACCCCACCAACACCGCCAGCACCACCAACCCCACCAACTCCGCCAACACCGCCAGCACTACCAACCCCACCCACCCCGCCAACGCCGCCAGCACTACCCACGCCACCGACCCCGCCAGCACCACCCACCCCGCCAACGCCGCCCACCCCACCAACACCGCCAGCACCACCGATGTTGCCGCGATTGCCGCCGCCAGCGATTGGATTCGTGGGCCGGTTGCCGCGATTGATGTTCGAGTTGCGGTTGAAATTGTTGTTGAGGTTGATGTTGATGTCGTTGCCGCCCCAGCCGCAGCCCCAGCCCCAACCGCCGCTCCAGAACGCCCCCATCATGACGCCAACGCCGAACGAGATCGCCATACCCGCCGCGTAGTACCCAACGGGCGGATAGTAAATAGGAGGGTAGGGATAGACCGGCGGACCGTACACCACCACGGGATCGTACGAAGGCACATACACGACTTGCGGATTGGCCTGTTCGACGACGATCACGCTCTTGTTTTCGACGACCTTGGTTTCCACCTTCTGTTGCTCGGTCGATTTCAAATTGCCTTTGTCCTGGGCCTTCTTGCGCATGCGCTGCACGGCATCCATCACATCGCTCTGCTGCGCCAGAAACGCGTTGCCCAGGTCGGTGGTCCACTGAATGTCGTCGGCCAGGCGCTTTACCACATCGGGCAGAGCCGCCAGCGCCTGAACGCTTGGGTCCCAGGGCTGCTTCGCCACGGCGTCGGCGAGCGCCTTGTCCTTCAGATTCTTGTTCTTCTCAAGCCACTGCTGGAGCTGAATAATTTCGAGGGGATAGGTGGAAGCAGCCAGCATCTGCGCAAGCATCGGGTCTGGATAGAGCGCAATGGGCGCCACCAGAGAATCGAGCTGATCGGGAGGTATTTTCGTGGCTTGGCTCTGAGTTGAACTCGCTTGCTGCGACTGAGCCAGCAAGGGTGTCTCTCCGGGCGCAAGCAGTACTGCGCACAAAATCGCAGTACCGTTACGAATGATTTTCAAAAGCAGTCGTGACGGAATGGATTGTTTTTTCATGAAAGCTGCCCGGTTGCTCAAAGAGGGCACCCAAATCTTCTGAACTTTCACAGCGGAATTTCGTTGACCAGCATCCTCGGGAATTGCTAGGCGGAGCATAAACGGTTTTGCCATCAAACGTCTTCCCTGGAACCTGTCAAAACGCACAGTTCATGAAGAACGCAATGTTGACATCCTAATGGGCACGTTCGGAGGTTCTTAGCTCTCCTGAGCCTGAATGAATCTCTGGGTTGAAATCAGCGGAGGTGCACTATGTCACTCGCGCGAACGATGATTCTGCGAGTCGGGCCGGGGATGCGCAATGACACTAAGGAGGCCATCCTCTCCCGGTGGTATCGGGATCAAATCAAGGAAGCCGTACCTAGTCTGATTGCCAAATGGGAGCCGATCGTTGGCGTAAGCGTGCGCCGAGTTTTCGTGAGGCAAATGAAAACGAAGTGGGGAAGCTGCAACCCGGAGATTGGATTGCGGGTAACGTTCGCAACAGGGTCGTCGAATATGGGGATTTGCCGCCTTTCAGCCGCTGGTTGAAGGCGGATAGCACAGTGGAAATCCTCGCAGGAGACACGATAATTATTTCCGCAATCCACCTAAATGGTCTCGCGGATTTGTTTGAGAAGAGCATGGTTGCGATTCGGTGGGAACATAGAAACGACGACTTGCTGCCGATAGAATTCACGCCAAAGTTTGAGACACATCCGGGCTACGCGTTCCACAGGTGAACATCTGCAACTGGCATCGTCTCAAAATGCTCTACGCGTTCCTTGCACCAGAAACGTTCGTTCATATTTGTGCTTTCATGCTTTCACCCGCACCGATGGACCAATTCGACAGTGGGAAGGACGCATAAACTGTTGGTTGATGCATCGGGAGCAGTAGCGCGTCTTGGCTTGACTGCCTTGGATCACTCTGGGCAAGCGCCTAACGCGGAAACGAAACCTGGCCCGGCCTGCCCAAGTAGCTCTTCGTGTTTGACATGTTCGCGCCCGCTGTTATTGGCTCGATCCGGATGTGCAGAATCTGGATAGTTGCGATGGGCCTGCGGAGGCCCTACGACCCGAGCCTGACGCAGAAGTTTTCCGTCAGCACGCTGGTCAACGCTGTCACGAACGACGATGCCGAATGCTCCGCGCCGGCCCGAACTCCCGGCTACAACGGGATCGCTTTTCGGGTAACATGCCGTCTGCGTCTCCTCGGCCGCATGGGCGTCGAGGCGTTGTCTACGGAAGGGAAAAGCGTGAGCGTACCAGCAGAACTCACAAAAGAAGTCCAAGGCGAACCGCGCCTCCTGCAGGCACTCGAACAGATCACATCGCTCCTCGTCCCAGGGGAAACTATCGAGGCTTGGGCTGTACAGAGACGCTTTTTGGCGTTGACCCATCGCCGGGCACTGGTCGCGGCTACCAGCGGGAGATTGATCGACATGGAGCGCGGACTCTTTGGAGGTTTTGAGCCGAGGAGCGTGCGTTGGCAAGATCTGAAGGAAGCCCGCATCGCGGTCGGGGTCTTTGGGGCAAGTCTCACGGTTTCTTTCTTCGAGGGCCCTGATCTGGCAATCGCTGGCAAAGAGGATTTCCGGACCTTCTCGGGGCTCCGAAAAGATCAAGCGGAGGCGGTCTACCGCGTGTGCCAAGCACAAGATCAAGCCTGGCGGGAAAAGCGGCGCGTGCGGGAGTTAGAGGAAATGCGTGCGAGATCGGGAGGAATTCAGTTGGGAGCCTCCGGTGCTGGCGCGGGCCTTGCCTCATCCTCGACCGGAAGCCAAGACGATACCGTGACGCGCCTGGAGAAGGCGAAGGCTATGCTCGACAAGGGTTTGATTTCGGATGCGGAGTTTGAGGCGCTCAAAGCACGCATCGTAAACACGCTCTAGGCACATCGAAGTTCCGAGCCCGCATTCATCAATTCAGCAATAGACGTGCACTGCACTATCCCTATTGGTTTGCCTTCGCGCCGTTCGAGTCGCCGTCTCCGGTCAGCAGTCCGTCCACTTCCTGCCTCGGACGGCCCTCGAGCCTGTCGATAATGTAGGCCAGCGCGGCCATCCGATTCTTGCCAGCGAACCTCCGCGACCAACTTCATTCCGCTGAATCATCAAGCCGCGCCACTTCCTCCTGACTCAGTACTGTGGGCATCCTCCTCTGACGCTTGGGAAACGGAATGTGATCGGGAAGATATGGCCGTCGGAGTGTCTTGACGAAGAGAAAACGCAGAGCAGCGGTACGACCTTCGATTGTTCCTGGCGAAAGCTTGCAGTCGCGAAACAGGTGAACCTGATACTCGCGAATATGTTCTGGGCCGAGACGATCGGGCGAACGGTGGAAGTACCTCACGAAATCCTCTATGGCGTGGATGTAAGCACGAACGGTGTTCTGAGCGTAGTTGCGACGCTGGAGCTCGTCGAGCATCAGCTTCCTGAGTCGGGTCACAGTGATCTTCTTGTGACCCAAAACTTACACGCACAACAATGCTAGGGGCGACCACGCAGTAGCGTCCGCCGCGCTAGCGGCTTAGTTCAAACGCGCTTATCGCCATCAACTTCCGAATTGTCGCTATCCGGAAATTATCCAAGCACGGGGTTCTGAGAGGTAAAGGAGGATACTGGACGTTCCGCAGACTATTGCTGCCGGAGAATACTGCACTCTACGCCAGCAGTTGATGCCGAAGGGTTTAGAAGCGAGATGGGTATCAGCTCAACGGTATCACGCCTTCAACATTTAATCATTTCGATGGTTTCCGACTGGTTGAGTCACGGATCTTCGGGCAGCTGAGTCCGAAGAATGTTCCGAAGTGGGGGCACGCACAAGCGCCAAGTGAGTTCGAAGGTTGATGTTCCTACGCTTTTCTTGAGGGGCTCTGAGGCTAATGGTGTGGCCATCCACATTCGGGACCGCAGCACCGATGAGGACACCACCACGATCTACCGTGAATTGACTGACGGCCCGTAGGCAAGAGAGGCGCTCTTGACAGGGGTTAGGCTACCTCACTATAAGCACTGACGGCACGTCCGTCGCCCATTCTCCTCGGTCCTTGGACGTACTTGAGAGTTCAAATGCACCGCCGCCTTTCACGCCGAGAGTTCTTGATCGCCGCGGGCACCGCGGCAGCAGTCTCCGTATCCCGGGACACCCTTGCGAAGCCCCGTGCCGGCGTGATTCTGCCCGGCGTTTTGTCAGATGCCTCAGACAAGGTGGCGCACCGCATTGTCGATATGCACGTTCACTTTGACGAAAAGAACCCTAATTTTATTGCCGATCTTGTGAAAGTGTCCGAGCGGCTGAATATGACGGCCTGCGTGCTCACTCCATATTCCAACCGCAAGCTGATCGCCGAAGCGGCGAAACAGTATCCGGCGCGAATAGTTCCATTCGGCTATGTCGATCTGGACGGGCCCGACGTCGTTCAGCAGGTGGAGGAATTCCACACGCTCAACTACCGCGGCTTAGGCGAGCTCGAGTTCGTAAAAAGACCTTACACAGACCCGTCGTACCTGCCTGTTTACGAACTAGCGAATCGGTATGGCTGGGTCATTTTGTTCCACACAGGGATCGTTTTGCGGAAGAAGTTCGATGAACCCGAGGATGTAGCATCTTACCGCATGCGGGCTTTCCATCTGGAGGAGATTGCGCGGCGGTTCCCCAAAATCACCGTGGTAGGCGCCCACTGCGGCAATCCAGAATATGAGTGGGCAGCGGAGGTCGCGCGCTGGAACCCGAACGTGTTCTTCGATCTCAGTGGCTCGACCCTGACGAAGATGCACGCCCGTCTCAGCGATTTCCGGGAAATCTTCTGGTGGTCGAATACGGAGGAGGGAACAAAGTCGCCAGAAGGCGACCCAAGCGCCTTCGTAAAGTTAGTGTTCGGGTCAGACACCAGCCTCGACGGGATCGAGCGGGTATTGGCTCAGTATCGAGCCCTGTTCGAAGCCTGTGACGTTCCGGCGCACACGCAGAGCCTGATTCTGGGTGGGACGCTCGCCAAAATCTTGAGCCTGCCCGATTGATTTCGCCCGACGTGTCTTCTAGCCAGGAGGCGGAGGCGTTCTATCGAGAGTAGAAACAACGAGGGGCACGCGTGTAAGGACCGTGGGATATTCACCTTCGATACTGCCGCCGCTCTCGTAACCAACGCGCTAGGGAGGCGTCCCTCGCTTGCTTGTCGTTCTCAGCGAATGAAACAGAGATCGAACTCGGCAGTTACTTCCGAATTGCCCGTCAGAACGAAGCCGCTGGCGCGGCGGACGCTGCCGCGTGGGTGCAGTCGGCAGCTTGTGGTTTTTACCATCAGATAAATTTGGGTCACAAGGAGGTCCCTGTGACCCATCTACGAAAAATCATGCTGGAGGAACTCCAGCGACGTCATTACTCAGAGGGTACCACACGCTGCTACATCCGCAAGGTTGAAGATTTCGCGCGACATTTCCGAACGCCCTCCCGATCGTCTGGGCCCGCGGCATATTCGGGAGTACCAAGCCTACCTCTTCACAGACCGGAAGTTGTCGCCAGGCTCAGTCACCACCCATCTGTGTGCCCTGCGTTTTTTCTACATCCAGACGCTGAAGAGACCGTGGAGCATTGCCGACACTCCTTACCCTAAGAAGACGCACCGTCTACCCACCATTCTCAGTCAGGAAGAAGTGGCCCAACTCATCGATGCGGCTTACACACCATTTCATCGGACTATCCTCATGACCCTCTATGCCACCGGTGTTCGGGACGCGGAGTTGACTCGCTTGAAGATCAGCGACATTGATAGCCGACGGATGGTGATTCACGTCCAAGGCGGCAAGGGTCGCCAAGACCGTGATGTAATGCTCAGTCCCGTTCTGCTCGACGAACTCCGCGCACACTGGCAGCGCTTGCGGAAAAAATCCAGCACCTGGCTGTTTCCCGGTAATCGCTGGCACACCGGTGCTCGGCCCATCGATACCAAGACCCCACGCCACGCCTGCCAGTATGCCGCCCGCCGTGCCGGGATTAAGAAGAAGGTGTATCCCCACCGGCTCCGTCACTGCTTCGCCACGCACCTGCTGGAAGCTGGTGCCGACCTGCACACCATTCAGATCTTGCTAGGCCATCACGATCTGAAAGAGACCGCCATCTATCTCCATCTTTCGCAACGTCACTTGCACGCCACCGCCAGCCCGCTGGACGCGCTGGTGTTGAAAGGCAGGTCACCGCAGGAGGAATAGATGAGTCGGCCACTCTTAGAGGTGGCCGATTTAGTTCGCAGTGCAGGAGCTGCTTTCATCGGGCGCAACCGTAACTGGATCCGCTGGACCCATATCAAGGTCCTGCTCGCCATCGCGCGCTGTCGCACCGCCGCACTCGGCGGTCACATCGATGAATGCACCCGTTGCGGACATCGTGCCACCATCTCGTATAACAGTTGTCGCAATCGCCATTGCCGAAATGTCAGACGGGCGCTCGCGAACGCTGGATCGAGGCACGACGGAGCGACCTGCTCCCCTCGCCCTACGTCCATGTCGTGTTTACTCTACCGCCGCAACTGGCTGCGCTGGCTCTGCAAAACAAAAAGGTGATCTATGGTTTGCTGCTTCGTGCTAGCGCAGAAACTCTTCTCGAAGTCGCTCGCAACCCCACCCATCTCGGAGCTGAGATCGGCTTTTTCAGTGTGCTCCACACCTGGAACCAGAAGCTCCAGATTCATCCTCATGTCTACTGCGATATTTCTGCCGGCGGGCTGTCGCTCGATCACACCCGCTGGATTCGATCTCACCCGCGCTTCCTTGTCCCCCTTCCCGTGCTCCGGGAAGTGTTTCGCGGCAAGTTCGTCGACGCTCTCAAGTTGGCTTTTCAGCTGAGGCCAGCTGCATCTTTCCGCGGGTTTGGCGCGGCTCGCGCACCCCCAATTCTTCGCCGCCTGGCTGCGACCGCTGTTTCGCAAAAACTGGGTGGTCTACTCCAAGCCACCCTTCGGCGGCCCCGAGTATGTGCTCCAGTATCTCGGTCGCTACACTCACCGTGTCGCCATTTCCAACCATCGACTGGTCTCGCTGGCCAACGGGCAAGTCACCTTTCGTTGGCGAGACTCCGCTCCCGTCCTGTCCCCAGGATGTGACGGCCATGCGGTCGAAATCATATCGCGCTCCCGGCTCCGGGAATCTCAGATCGTGTTGCTCAAGGGACCATCGCACCCGCTTTGCCACGAACGCGGCGAACGGATGGTTGTTCAGAGCGTCACCGTTCTGAATGTTTATGCCCGCTTAATCCGCCGCAAGTAAGCTCTTGCGTTCTCTTCAGCCACCACGAAAGCAGTCTTGCGCCAGCATGAGGAAGTGCTTTAAGAGGTAAGCTTTAGTTGACCTTTAGGCTTTGCTAGGCCCCTGGGAGATGTAAGAACTGTGAACTACGGAGCTCTCTTTCGATCCGCACTGGTGGCGTTGCTCAGAAACAAGATGCGAAGCATCCTGACGGTTCTGGGAATCACCATCGGAATTGCGGCTGTGATCTGTGTCGTCGCCATAGGCAAAGCGGGACAAGCGCGGGTCCAGCAACACTTGAACAATCTTGGAGACAACTTCGTCTGGGTCGAAGCTGGGGGTCGGGCAGTCAATGGCGTGCGCACAGGCACGCATGACACGAAGACACTGGTGATGACTGATGCGGTGGCGATCAAGAACCAGATTTCTCTAATCAAGAGTGTTTCGCCGAATGTGGACGATCCGGTCCAGGTTATCTACGGGAATCAGAATTGGCACACGTCCTACCACGGCGTTTCGCCCGAATACTTCGACATAAAGCGCTGGTTCGTGGATCAGGGCGCGATATTTTCACAAGATGATGTGGATCGATCGGCGGACGTCTGTGTGATTGGGCGAACGGTGCGGGAACAACTGTTCGGCGTTGAAAATCCAGTGGGGAAGGTGATGCGAGTAAATAACCTTCCCTGCAAAGTGGTGGCTACTCTCATTCCCAAGGGACTTTCCCTTTCCGGCCAAGACCAGGACGATACGATCATCCTGCCCTATACAACGGCTCAAAAGAAGCTCAAGGGAATTACCTGGCTGGACGACATCTTGTGCTCGGCGGTTTCACAAGACGCCGTCAAGATAGCCGGACAGGAAGCAACTGCTTTACTCCGAGACCGGCACCATCTGCGCCCCGAACAAGAAGATGACTTCAACATCCGCAATCCCGAGGACATCATCCAGGCGCAGCTCGATGCCAGCAAGACTCTAACGATTCTGCTGATTGCAATCGCCTCCGTTTCGCTGATCGTGGGAGGAATTGGGATCATGAACGTGATGCTGGTTTCCGTGACCGAGCGTACGCGCGAGATCGGAGTCCGAGTGGCTGTGGGAGCGACCGAAGCGGCCATCCAACTTCAGTTTCTGGGAGAATCGATCATGCTCAGCCTCGTCGGAGGCGCAGCGGGCGTACTCGCTGGGGTCTTTGGATCCTATTTGGTTGGACAGACTCTGGGCTGGCCGATCGAGATGTCTATTGAAGCGGTTGTCGTGGCGGCCATGTTCTCGATCGCGGTCGGAGTGTTTTTCGGATACTACCCAGCGCGTAAAGCGTCTCGACTTGATCCAATCGAAGCGTTGCGCTACGAGTGAAAGACCTCCATGGTTGTTGATTCTCGGGACCAGACAGAATGACAAAGCGCAAGTGGCTCATCGTAGCGGGCGTTGTGATCGTGGCTGGACTGCTCGTCGTCTTGGGTCTGAACCGGGGTGCGCAAACGCAGCACTTTACTGCGAAAGTGGAACGAGGGGCAATCGACAACGTTGTAGAGGCCACCGGAACAATCAACTCGGTGATCACTGTCCAAGTGGGATCTCAAGTCTCGGGGAGCATCGCGAAACTCAATGCGGATTTCAATTCCCGCGTGCACAAGGGGGACGTTGTCGCCCTCATTGACCCTGCATTGTTCAAGGGGGCTCTGCTTCAGGCGACCGCTGATTTGAAAAACGCGCAGGCTAACCTGGTGGCTGCCCGCGCCAACCTGGAAAAAGCGAAGGCCGCATTTGTACAGACCAAGGCCGACTATGACCGTGCGGTCGGCTTGACCAAAGATGGCGTCATGAGCCAGCAGCAGTTGGACCTTGCCAAATCGAACTATGACGCCGCCAACGCATCCGTGGGCGCCGCCGAAGCCAACATCACGCAAGCCGAGGCGCAAATCAGTCAAAAAGAGGCTGCGGTCGCTGTAGCTCAGACAAACCTCGACTACACCGTGATCCGGTCTCCGATCGACGGCACTGTGGTGGCCCGAAATGTCGATGTCGGCCAAACCGTGGCGGCATCCCTGCAAGCGCCAACCATTTTTACGATTGCGCAGGATCTCACGAAGATGTGGGTGTATGCCAAGACCGACGAGTCGGACGTGGACAACATTAAGGTTGGTAAGGCTGTGACTTTCAAGGTGGATGCCCTCCCCAAGCAGACGTTTCAGGGCGTGGTCAGCCAGGTCCGGATGAACCCGACGACGGTCCAAAGCGTAGTCACCTACGACACAATCATCGAATTTGCAAACCCGGAGTTAAAGCTGTTTCCGGGCATGACGGCATACGTGACCATTCCCGTAGCTACGGTGCAGAACGCAATGAAACTGCCCAATACCGCCCTACGCTACAAGCCCCCGATGACGACCGAAGAGATTCTGGACCTTTATAAGCGCTATGGGATCGAGGGAGCCGAAGAGCAGCGCTCCGCGAAAGCCGCTGCGGAGGAAAAGGCGGCTGGCATGAGTGCCCAAAATCTGCCTCGCGCACCGAAAGCAGAAACTGCGGTGGTTTGGAAACTCCATGCCGATCAATCGATGGAACCTGTCAAGGTTTCTCTTGGAATCACAGACCATGCGTACACGGAGGTCACTGCCGTTCTCAAAGGGGACCTGAAGGAAGGCGACGACTTGATTATCCGATCCGTGACGTCCAAGCCTCAGGCTCCAAGTACACTGCGGCGCTGAACGCTAAACAGCAGATCTGAAATCCATGGGATCGATACCGGCTGTGAACCAACTCGACGGAACACCGACACATTCAGCGGTAAGTGCCGTCATCCGTGTTGAAGACGCGCACAAGTATTACGAACTTGGCGAGACACGAGTGCACGCGCTGCGTGGCGTAAGCATTGAAATTCACCGGGGCGAATTCGTGGCCATCATGGGGGCAAGCGGAAGTGGAAAATCGACCTTCATGAACATCCTTGGCTGTCTGGACCGGCTCAGCTCAGGACGATACTTACTGGAAGGGATCGATGTTTCTGAGCATGACAAGAAGGCGCTTGCACGGATTCGTAACGAGAAAATCGGATTTGTTTTCCAGGGATTCAATCTGTTGGCTCGGACGACCGCGCTTGAAAACACGGAATTACCCACGCTGTACGCGAAGATCGATAATGCAGAGCGCCGAAAGCGCGCCGCCGATGCGTTGACCATGGTCGGTCTTGCCGAACGGGCGCAGCATTTCCCATCGCAAATGTCCGGAGGGCAGCAACAGCGGGTGGCCATCGCACGAGCGCTGGTGAATCATCCTTCCATTCTCCTGGCGGACGAGCCTACAGGTAATCTCGACAGCCGCACTTCAGTCGAGATCATGGAGATCTTCCAGAGACTGAACGACCAGGGGCTAACTGTCGTGCTGGTCACGCACGAGCACGACATCGCGCAATTCGCTAAGCGTGTGCTCGTCTTCCGGGACGGAAAAATTCGCAAAGACGATCCGGTTCTCAGCCGGCCTAAAGCCAGCGAAGTACTGAAGACCTTGCCGACGCTCGAAGACTGAGGGAACGCTTGTTAGGGCAGCTTCTTCACTTGTAGATTCCGGAACTGCGTGCGCGACAGAAAATCGTGAGCCTGCAACGCAATGTATCCGCTTTGCTGCCGCGAGCTCTGATAGTCGTTCACCAGCTGTCCGTTCAGCGTCACCCGGGAACTCACGGAGTTCCCAGGCGGCCATCGAGTTATTTCTTCTGCACGCCGCGGCGAAATGGATCTGAACCCCAGGGCCAAAGTGCGCGCCGTGAATGCCGGGGACCCGGTCGCCGCCGACCATCATCATGAGAACGGTTTCGGTCCTGCTATTTGCTTCATCGTCTCCGAATTTGCTGAATACCCGCAGGCGCACACCGCCTAATTTCTGTGGCCAATGACAGTTCTCGCAGGTCTTGCGAGAAGGCACCAGGCGGTTGCTTTCGAGTGCGGAAGGAATCGGTCTCCCGTAGGTGTTTAAGGTAGTTTCGACTAACTGGCGAATTCCATTCGTTTTGCTGCTGATCCAACCGGCGGCGCCGGGAGCCACATGACACTCCACACATTCCACTCTGGCGTGGGGTGAATTTCGATGGGCCGCGAGTTCCGGATTCATCACATGGCAAGACCCGCCGCAAATTGTGGCGTCTCCATGTGCTTTACAGCCCGATAGGTAATTTGAGTTCCGATCAGAATATTGAGAAGTCCAGTGACTCCGAAAAACCAGGCAATACGACGCAGAGCCGTCTTGCGGTCGAAGGCAGCCGCAGCCAACCCCTCGCCGATCCGGCGCTTGCTGAGATAGATCCCGATTGGAACCAAGACCAATCCGGTGAAGAAAATGAGCGGAAGAACCAGGAAGACGATGATTCCAATGTACGGGTTATCGACGTGCCCACGAACCTGTTGCGGCAGCACGAAAAGCCAAGAAATGACAGCCGTTGTAAGCAGAGCAACACCCAACAGACTCAGCCAGTGTTGAGTTAACAGGAACCATGTAGGTCTGTCACTGGAATTGCCCATAGAGCCACGGCCGAAAAACCCCTCAACGCGATTGAGAGTAAGGCTAAGGCTTGGGAGACGAAGCCTGTTAGTACTGACAGTGTTCGTCTTTGCTGGCCTACGAATAGCGTGAATGTCAGATGCGCTCGCGGCGGCGCAGGGTGAAGTAGTTGTGTGCGTGGGGCGCAACGAGAAAAATCAATAAGTCAGGCTGTTCACTTCAACTGATGACAGGGTTTAACGATGGCGGGTACCCAGAATAAGGGGAAGGAAAGCGAGACTCACAGTCAGTTGCCGCGTTCTCCAAAGACACAGGGTCTAACGCCAGTCAATCGCCGAGATTGGTTGAAGGTGACCGTTGGTGGGAGCGTAGGGCTTGCACTCGGCGGCCTTATCGACGTTCCTACTGTAAGGGCTGCGGCAAACAAACTTAAGCTCGCGAACGTGAGTGAGTTCACCACATCGTGCAACTTCTGCTCGTGTGGGTGCGGAATGATCGCGGCCGTTCGCGAAGGCAGGCTGATTGCGATGGAAGGCGACTACGACCACATCGTGAATCGCGGATCGCTGTGCGTCAAGGGCATTTCCATGTTCGCGACACACACCTCCCCGAACCGGCTCACGACGCCCCGCTACCGTGCGCCGGGCAGCGACCACTGGGAAGAGATCTCCTGGGACGACGCGATCGAGCGGGTCGCGCAGAAGATTCGGAAGACGCGCGATGCGACCTGGATCGCCACCGAGAAGGTCGACGACAAGGAGGTTCCGGTCAATCGGACGGACGCGATCGGCTTCCTGGGCGGCGCGCAGAACACGAACGAGGAGTGCTACCTCTTCCAGAAGGCGGCCCGGCTGCTCGGCCTGGCTTACGTCGAGCACCAGGCCCGACTTTGACACAGCCCCACGGTCCCCGGTCTGGGGGCCTCATTCGGGAGGGGGGCGATGACCAACCACTGGATCGACCTGCAGAACTGCAAGACGATCCTGGTGGAAGGCAGCAACGTGGCCGAGAACCACCCCATGGCCTTTAAGTGGATCCGGAAGGCACAGGAGAACGGGGCGAAGATCATCCACGTCGATCCGCGATTCACCCGGACCTCCGCGGCGGCGGACGTGTACGCGCGCATCCGGCCCGGCACCGACGCGGCGTTCCAGAACACGATGATCAACCACATCCTCGTCAACAAGCTGTACGACGAGGATTACGTCACGACCCATACCAACGCCCTTTTCTTGGGCGATCCGGCGTTCGACTTCAAGGATGGCGTTTTCAGCGGGTTCGACGCGGAGAACCACAAGTACCACACGGAGACCTGGGGATATCAGCTCGATGCCAGGGGAAAGCCGCGTGTCGCCAAGAGCCTGGATGACCCGCACTGCGTCTTCTCGCGCCTGAAGACCTTCGTCTCACGGTACACGCTGGAGACGGGCGAGCGGATCACCGGCATTCCGGCCGGCCAGATCCGTCAGATCGCGGAAATGATGGCGAAGAACCGTCCGGGATCTATCCTCTACGCGCTCGGGATGACCCAGCACACGACCGGCGTGCAGGGGATCCGGTCGTTCACGATCCTGCAGCTCCTGCTCGGCAACATCGGCAAGCCGGGCGGCGGCGTCAACGCGCTGCGCGGCGAGCCGAACGTGCAGGGCGCATGCGACATGGCGGTGCTCTACAACTACATGCCGGGCTATCTCAACTCTGCGTCCAACGCCGAGCCGACCATCCACGACTACGTGCGCAAGAACGGGATCGCCGACAGCCGGTACCTCGTCAACACGCTCAAGGCGTTCTTCGGTGAGGCGGCCAATGCCGAGAACGATTATGCCTATGCCTGGCTGCCCAAGCGGAACGCTTCCAAGGACTACGGGACCCTGCCGATGTTCGAGGATGCCCTCGCGGGGAAGCTGAAGCTCCTCTGGATCGTCGGCCAGAATCCCGCGGTCACCGTGCCCAACCTCAAGCTGACATTTGACGCAATGGCGAAGCTCGAGACGCTCGTTGTCCAGGAGATCTGGGAGACCGAGACCGCGGCGTTCTGGCGCCGGCCCGGCGTCGATCCGAAGTCCATCTCCACCGAGGTGATCCTGTTGCCCGCAGCGTTCTTCATGGAAAAGAACGGCACCATCAGCAACTCGGGCGGAATGGTGCAATGGCGCCACGCCGCCGTGAAGCCTCCGGGGCAGGCCAAGTCCGACGGCGAGATCGTGGACCGCGTCTTCCGCGCGGTGCGCGATCTGGTCAAGGACTCGAAGGAACCGAGGGACGAGATCATCCGGAAGGCCTTCTGGACCTACACCACGGCCGAGGACGTCCTGCGCGAGATCAACGGATACGCCCTGCGCGACAACCCGGAGACCGGACTCAAGGCGGGCGATCTCGTCCGCAAGGTCAGCGATCTTCGGGCGGACGGCTCCACGTCGTCCGGCGCGTGGATCTATGCGGGCGTCTTCGCTAACGGCGAGAACCTCTCGAAGCGTCGCGACTCGCAAACGGATCCGGGAGGTCTCGGCCTCTATCCGAATTTCGGGTGGACCTGGCCGAACAACATGCGCATTCTCTACAACCGAGCTTCGTGCGATCGGCACGGCAAACCATATCCAGGCTCGAAGCCGATCGTCTGGTGGGACGAAAAAGCCAAGCGCTGGACGGGATACGATTTGCCGGACGTCCCCGTTCCGACCGACGGACCGAATACGCCGAATGGCCAGCGAGCATTCCACTTGGGTGCAGAAGGTGTCGGGCGCCTCTTTGCGGCCGTCTACTCGGACCCGGACGAGAAGCATCCGGGGTATCCGCGCGACGTGGCCTATGTACCGAAGGACGGCCCGCTGCCGGAGATGTATGAGCCTGTCGAGAGTCCGGTGGAGAACGTCCTACACCCGAGGGTGAACCACAACCCGCTGCTCAAGTATCCCCGCGTCAAGTCCTACCAGCCAATCGGTACGGTCGCGGAGTTTCCCTACGTGCTCATGACATCAACCGTTGCGGAACACTGGTGCGGGGGCTCCTCGACGCGCAACATTCCGTGGTTGAACGAGCTCGTTCCCGAGCCCATGGTCGAAATTCCCGCAAGCCTTGCGCAAAAGCTATCGCTGAAATCCGGGGACTGGGTGAAAGTGTCTTCGGCCCGCGGCGAACTTACGGTGAAAGCCGTGGTCACACCCAGAATGAAGACCCTACAGGTCGACGGACGTGAAGTTACCGTCGTGTGGATGCCATACAACTGGGGCTATCAAGGGCTTTCGACAGGCCCGAGCGTGAACCACCTGACGATCGATGCCGTGGACCCGGGCGCCGGAACTCAGGAGACAAAGGCTTGCCTGGTCAATGTGGTCAAGGCGCTACGGCCCTTCCGCAGAAGTATCGAAGCTCGGACGGAGAAGATCATGACGCAGCTTGCAGCCGAGACCCCTATCAAGACCACGCTGGTCGACATAACCAAGTGCATCGGCTGTCGTGCATGTCAGGTTGCCTGCAAGCAATGGAACGATCGCCAAGGGGAAGAGACCGAGTTGGATTTCAACCTGGGTTTTCAGAACCCCGCTACTCTCAGCGCAAATACTCTCACCCTGATCACCTTTCATGAGCTTCCCGACGAGAAGGCGCCTGGAGGGTTGCATTACCTTTTCACTATGCGGCGTTGTCTGCACTGCTTAGAGCCGGCATGTGCTTCGGCCTGTCCGACAACGGCCCTGGATCGCCGGTCCGATGGGCCCGTCATCTACGATTCCAACAAATGCATCGGTTGCCGCTACTGCGTCTGGGCGTGTCCTTGGGGGGTACCCACAGCGGAGTGGGACTCGCTTGCCCCGAAAATACAGAAGTGCACTCATTGTGCGGACCGCTCCGACCAGCCCGTTCCCCTGGCACGCAACGGGCAGGCACTCAGCCCCGAGGAGAGCAAGCTATACCGCGAAAACATTGTCACTCCGGCTTGCGTCAAGGCTTGCCCGGCTGATTGTCTGCGTTTCGGGACTCGGGAAGAAATCCTTCAGGAGGCACACACCCGCATTTCCGCCCACCCCGATAAGTATGTGGACCATATCTACGGAGAAAAAGAGGCGGGCGGAACCAGTGTGTTGTACTTGTCCTCCGTACCCTTCGAGAAGATCGGATTCCCTGCTGTTGGCACCAAGGCGTATCCGGCCTTCTCCAAAATGGCTCTCCATGCGGTGCCGCCTGCCGTAATTGCCCTCGGTGCATTGCTCGGTGGCGCCTTTGCCTTCCTAAAACGAAGAGCATCGGGGCTTGCGTCGCAGTCGTTCATGACACCTCGCACTGAGGACCACGTCCATCACGTTGAGTTCGAGCTTCTTCAGTACAAACTTTTGACGCCGTGGAACTGGATGCTTCTAGTACTCATGGCATTGGGGTGCTATTTCACTGGTTGGTCGGTTCGCTCTGGGGTTGGGCGCCAGTACGCATCTTTCTGACACGTATGCGTGGGGACTCTGGATCGTTTTCGATTTGGTCTGGATCGCAGTGGCCGCCGGTGCGTTCGCGACCGCCGGGCTCATCTACGTCTTTCAGCGGAAGGATCTTTACTCGATGGGCCGTTCCGCCGTGCTCATGGGTTTCTTGAGCTACTCGTTTGTCGCCGTCACCCTCAATGCTGACCTCGGCTTGCCTTGGCACTTCTATCAGCTTGGACTGCAAGCTCCTGAGCACTCGGCGATGTTTGAGGTATCGTGGTGCGTCGGTCTTTATGTCACGATCCTGCTGATCGAATTCCTTCCGGTACCGTTCGAGCGATGGAGGCTGCAGAGGGCGATGGACATGTGGCAGCGATGGTCCGGCGCTTATGTGGCTTTTGCACTTACGCTGTTTGTCTACCTGCTCTCGCGCAGTTTTGTCTACGCGGCCCTGGCCGCAGCCCTGTTTTCGTTCCTTGCATGGTCGTTCCGATCATGGGGCAAAAAAGGGGAACCGATCATGCTGGCTATCGCCGCAGTGACGTTCTCTACCATGCACCAGAGTTCTCTCGGCTCACTCTTCCTTCTGATGCCAGATAAACTTGCCCCACAGTGGTGGTCTCCCGTGATGCCCGTCTCTTTCTTCCTTTCCTCGATCGCGGCCGGCACGGCTCTGGTCATCGTTGTTGAAATGTGGATTGCGAAGGCGTGGAAACGGCAGCTTCGAATCGCGCAACTGGCTGCGATGGGCAAAATCACCTTCTGGTCGCTCTTGGTCTATTTGGTCTTTCGGCTCGGCGATATGGTCATTCGAGGTCAGTTCGGCAGCGCGTTTTCCGGAGGATCAGGCGCGGTCTTTGCGGTCGAACTCCTCCTTGGTGGCATTCCTTTGGCGCTACTAGCCCAACCACGGCTCCGAGCAAAGCCGACCATACTTTTTATCGGGGCAGTCCTCACGTTATTCGGAGTGGTATTTAACCGCGTGAATGTTGTGCTGTTGGCTATGAGCTTGAAAGGGCCCATGCCGCAGATCGCGCCGGAGAGCTACTCTCCAACGATTATCGAATGGGGCATCTCGGTGGGGCTGATTGCAGCCACCATCTTCCTCTTCGGTCTGGGTGCCCGACTCATGCCCGTACTCCCTAGAGAGCATGTTGGACAAGGCGATTGATCCCGTGACTCAAGATGTTTGGTTGTCGAGACATTCATATCTTGAACCGGTAGCGCAGTTGCACACACTGATCGATGCCACGGTCGCCGGAATTCCGAACGAAGCCCCTCCTCTTCCTCTTTTCAACGACTACAGTGCTGATTTTCACGAGGGCGTACCGCTCCTGGAGAGCTCGACCGCTTTCATCGACCTCACCGCTGCAGCGAACACAGTTGTGTTGTTGGTTGAGAAGTTGGCCTCAGCTCCGCTGCCGGGAAAGGTAGCACAGGAGACCAGAGTTCTGAATTCCGAACTGCGCTGCGACCAGGACGCGCCTCGTCGGGCGATTGCCTGGCTGCTCGATAGAGACGTATATGCGTCCGCCTATCCGGGCCTGTTGCGTTACTTTGGCTGGACTGCATTGGCTCGCCACCTTCGACCTGTGGTGGATGCGTTCGCTGGTTGGCGTGATGAGGAGCGCTGGCTCCGCACTTACTGCCCGACTTGCGGATCACGACCCAACATGGCTCAGTTGGTCGGCACCGATCCTGGGCGCCTCCGACTCCTTTCTTGCGCTTTTTGCAAAACACGCTGGCGATACCGACGAACCGGATGCCCATTCTGCGAAAATCAGAACGATCACCGCCTCACCGTTCTTTCGGTCGAAGGAGAAGGAGGCCTGCGTATTGATTATTGCGAAGGCTGCCGCGGCTATCTCAAGACCTACGAGGGGGAAGGAAGTGAAAACGTCTTGCTGGCTGACTGGACCTCAATTCATTTCGACATTCTCGCCCGTGATCGCGGGCTTATAAGATCAGCCGCGTCGTTGTACGAATGTAATTAACCTAAAACGAGTACCGTACCGTCAGGAGGACACCACAATCACTTCAACGATATTGCGATGCGTTAGAGGAACCTAGATATGAACGTCGAAAATCTTTTTTGACACACTGCAATTCGAACGGGCTTCAACTCTGAGATTGGAGCTACGCCAGCCCCTCAGAATCCTCAGATAGCAGTCAGCTGGTCTATAGGCTCGTCCAGAGGTTGCTGGTCTTTTCTGAGCATGGCCTTCATCATCTTCTGATTCTCCGCCATCCGCTCTCCCAAAATCTCCAGCAACTGTCGACAGAAGTCGGGCCGCCTTTGCAGCAAGAAATCGAGGTCTCTTAGACTCCAAAAAACGAGTTCGGCGTCCTCAGTGACCGTTGCAGTCATGGCGTAGTCTCTCCGAGTGAGGGTAGCGGGCAGGCCGACCAATGCGCCCGGACCATAAACGCGCGCGAATGCCGAATCGACCCCAAAGTCCAAACTCACTTTGCCTCGAACGATGACGAACATTCCCACGGCCTTCTGACCGCGCCGAAACAGCACGTCAGTCTTTACTTTGCGAATCGATACACCATGGAGTCGGAGGCTGGTTTGCAAATCGGGACTGGACGGAGCCATAAGCCACCCCTTTCGGGAGCAATTCTCGTGAGATTAGTACAGAACGACAATGGCAGGTGTGAGGCAGGTCACCGATCCCGGTGACGTCGAATTGCAGGAAACTCTGAGCCGACTATGCGGCGCGACGGTCAACGGCTGTCGTCTGAGAGGGTGAAACTGGATTTGAGAATCTGGTAAGGTTTACCACGAGGCAGCTGACCGAGAGGATCAGCCCGGCTCTGATGGCAACGTCGCAGAAGACCTCAACCTTCAATACGAGCAGTTCATTAGAACCGTTCGTCAGTAGCTGTTCTTTCCCGCGTTCCACGCGCCCCAGAGAACCCATAGTCCAATGGCCCGCCGTCACCACGTTTCCGGGCCGTGCGGCTACCTATCGCGAACTCGGAGCATTGCTCAAGTATGCAGATAAATTGACGTCATCGACCGATGAGATTGACGTGGCGACGAAGGGCACGTGCTTCAAGGTATGCCGACGCACCCAAGCGAGCTGAGAAAGTCTCGAAGGGAGGTCTTTCTGAAGTATTCAAACGGCGCTCTATCGAGCATCTCGCTAGGGCTCGTCCGCGGCGCACAGATCGTGAGCAGCAAGACATGCACCGATCTGCCAGGCGCATATGCAAAGTATCACTTGCAATCGAATCAAAGGGCTGGCAAGGTAAGTTCACTCCCTCTTGCTATAGCGTGGCAGCGCTTCGGATATTTTCCGAGTCTCGGTATGCGCGGAGAAATGCTTTGAAATGGCCTCGGTTCAATAGAACTCAATCGCACGAGAGAGCCCTGCCTGTCACGCCTAAAAGGTTTCTGTCCTGGCCCTGGGCAGCCGCGCTTTGCGGAATCGCCGTTCTTCTGGTAGCCATTGCAGCCTTGCAGTACCGGTGGAACGCACAAATCCGGCAAGCAACGGAAGTGCGCATGGGCGCTGACCTGGAGTCGGCGATGATGAACTGGCATCTCGATCTGTACGGCGAGTTTTCTGCCATCTGTGTCGCTTTGCAGATTGGACCCGACTCGGGTGCTCGCGATACCCGCGACGACTATCTGCGTCGTTACGATGAATGGATTCGTGCTGCCAGCGACCCTGATTCGGTCGAGAATCTCTATACGAATCGAGACCTGATCAAGGATGTCTACATCTGGGAAACCAGCCAGGGACCGAAACATCAGTTGTTGAGGTTCGACGCCCAGCATGGCGAAATCGAGACTTCAGCCATCCCCCGTGGCCTACAGCCGTTGCTGGATCACCTGCAACAAAATTCGGGAAGTCTCCGCGCTGCCCTGCGTGCCTGGCGTTCGGACGATGAGGCAGTGAAGACTGACGTTGCGGGACTACAGCCGGCGCAGAAACTGCGCAGCACGGCCATCACGGGCTGGCAGTTTGACGAAGGAATTCCGGCGATCGTCCATCCCATCTTCCATCACACACAGCCCTCATCATTTCAGGGCAGCACTCCCAGCCGACTCGATCCGGTCGATTGGGTCGTGGTCGTTCTGAATCTGGACACCGTGCGCGACAGAATTCTTCCTGGCTTAACGCAACGATACTTCTCAGGTGCGGCGGGACTCGAATACAAGGTGGCTGTGGTCGAGGCCGGTAAGACGCCGCGGTTGCTCTACTCGTCAGACCCCGGTTTTGGATTGGGGGACGTTAGCAGTTCCGACTCCGTGATGAACATATTCGGTCCTCCACCTGAGAGCACCGAGGGAAGTTTCTGGCAGACGGTCAAGAACAGCCGGTCGATACGAGGCGAACAGTGGCGCAGCTTCTCCGGTCCCGTTTGGTTCCCGGTCATCGAGGGCACCCATGCGGGAGGTCCCTGGCTGCTAGTTCTGCAGCATCGAACTGGCCCGTTGGAAGCCACGATCACCAAGGTCTGGCGGAGCAACCTGATCATCGGTGGAGTCATCCTGCTGTTGCTGGCGGCCAGCACGGTGCTGGTGGTTGTGGCCAGTCAGCAGGCGCAGAATCTTGCAAATTTGCAGATGGATTTCGTGACATCGGTATCGCACGAGTTGCGAACTCCGCTGGCGGCGATCTTGTCAGCCGGCCAAAACATGACGGACGGGTTTGTTCCGAATTTGGCGTTGTACGGGAAGCTGATTACATCGCAGTCGCGCCAACTAATGGATTTGGTCGATCAGATTCTGTTGTTCGCTTCGGTGCGAGCAGGGAAACTCGCTTATTCACTGCGCCCGGTTCAGTTGGTCGCGGTGCTTGAAGATGTTCGGAAGAATCTCGCTGCAGTGTCGGAGCAGGCCGGGTTTACCTTGGATTTACGGCCACCCACCTCAGTAGTTTGGTTTTTGGGAGATGCGAAAGCAATCGCGCGCTGCCTGCAAAACCTCATCGGAAACGCGATGAAATACAGCGGGCAAAGTAGATGGATTGGAGTCTCGGCCGAGGTGTCCGCTGTCGGCGATCGCGAGGTGAGAATCAGTGTGCAAGACCGCGGTGTTGGAATCAATGCCGCAGAATTGCGTCAAATCTTCAAGCCTTTCTATCGTAGCCCGGAAGTGGTAGCGGCACAGATCAACGGCACTGGCCTGGGGTTGTCGGTGGCGAAGCACATTGCGGAATCAATGGGAGGCAGAATCACGGTTACCAGCGAAGTTGGCGTGGGCAGTACTTTCACGTTACATTTGCCAATTGCCGAGGAATCGCATCTAAGCGAAGATGAGGCCGTGCTGGGAGCAATGAAGTCCGTATGAACGAAAATATTCTGTTGGTCGAAGATCAAGACGCCCTGAGAACCACTCTTAGCGACCGCCTTCGCGGCGAGGGATACGTAGTAGAGACTGCCAAAGATGGCCAAGAGGGGCTGGAGAAGGTGACTTCCTCGCCTTTTGACCTCTTGATCCTCGACGTCATGCTGCCTTATCGCAGCGGGTTCGATCTTTGTCGCGACATCCGGCAATCGGGTTTGGCCACTCCGATTTTGTTTCTGACTGCGCGTAATGAAATCGTGGACAAAGTCGTCGGCTTCAAACTCGGTGGCGATGATTACCTGACCAAGCCCTTTGAGTCAGCTGAACTGATTGTCCGCATTGAGGCGCTTTTGCGGCGTGCTCCGGTGCAGACGGGGCGCGGCGTGCATCAGGTGGGCAATCTGCGCGTGGATTTCGCGCGAAAAGAAGTAATCCGCGATGGCAAACCAATTCACCTTTCGGGAAGGGAATTCCAGCTACTGCGCTACTTCATGGAGCGGGCAGGGAAGACGATTTCCAGGGCAGAACTGCTGCGCGCAGTGTGGGGCTACGATGCCAGCGCCTACACGCGAACGGTCGACGTCCACGTATTCAGCCTTCGGCAGAAGCTCGAAGAAGAACCCAGCCGACCGGAGTTGATCACCACGGTCGCGGGTGTCGGATACAAATTTGCGGGAGCGAGAGAGGTGTAGATCCTCGCAGGCGCAATCGATCACTAACTTCTCTCGTCGTTAGATCTCTCTCACCGCCGACAGGAAATTCTTCATTCGCTCCGGCTGACTCTGGTGTACCCACTCGGGATGGTTGTCCACCAAGTCGCATATCTGACGCATAAACTCTTCCAACTGCGGTGTGACAATCGCGGTTTTCGTCGGAGGAGCCATGCTCACCTCTTCGCTGACTGCCGGATGTCTTTCGATCGGTGGCATATTTCCCAGACTTGTAGAGCTCATGCTTCACCTCACGACTGAGGTTACTGGTTTCGTGTGTTAAGGGAGTTAAATCACCGTAAATACACGTGGTCGCTTTCAGGCGGGTCGCTTCACTTGTGTGACTGCAAGTGTGGTGCGTTTAAACCAGCGCCAATACTGGTCGTTAAGACCTGTTAAAAATTTAAAATGGCAGTAAATTGCAGGCTCGCCATCTTGACTACACGGGCGTGTGAACATAAGCTCCGCGTGGTTGGATCGCAACGCGAGCAATGTGCGGTCCGGCAAATTCTGTTGAAACTCCTCCAAGCATCCAGCCTCGTCTGAGTCAGGCGCCTGAAGACGGTTCCTGAAATCTGCGAGGAAGCCTTCCCCCCGGCGAGCGTGTATGCCCGTCTCTCGTTGAAGTGTGCCTTGTCGGGTCTTGCTCGATGGCACATGACTTCAGCGCAGACGCGAGCAATAGCTAGCTCGTAACGACATCCTCCCCCAGGAGTCGCGTTCCCCCAATTTCTGTCCCGGGTCGAATGTCTCGACGCGCGCGTGCGCATTGAGTCACCGAAAAGTACTCCTCAACGCCGGAATTTCGTTTCCGGCCGGTAGGAAGGAGGCTGTACAGCCATGAGAAAGCCGTACCAGGTTTGGTTGCCAATTTTCCTGCTGTGTCTCGCGACACTGACTGCGAATGCGCAGTCGTTTCGAGTGCAGTGCCCGACATCGACGGTCCTGCACCCCACGGCCGCCGCAGTGGAGCCCGCGTACTCAGGGCCCGGCGGAGTCAATGGCGCCATCAAGTGCCAACAGATTTCCGGCGGTGATGGATACGCCACCATGGCCGATGGATCGCAGACGTACCTGTTCTCGTTCGGTCCGCTCTCCGGAGTGTCGGACATCGCCAATGGCTTGTCGACCGGTGGAACGCAGTTCGCACCCGCGTTCAACACTCCCTACGATCCCGTCAGCGCGCCGAATGGTGCGGTTGGCTTGATGCCCGACGCCGAAGCGGGCGGCGCTCTCACCGGCCACGTCGATCCGCGCCCGATCATGGATCTCGCCGTGATGAACGGCAATATTCCAGCGCCACTGATGTCGATCGACGAGGACGACGAATTCTTCCTCACGCTCACAAACGTAGGCATGATCATGCGGCCCGATTTGTTCGAGCAGCACACGGTTCACTTCCACGGCTACCCGAATGCGTCGTCGTTCTACGACGGCGTTCCGGACGCTTCAGTGGCGATCAACATCGGCGGCAGCTTCACGTACTACTACCTGGCGCCGGATGCGGGGACTTATTTCTGGCACTGCCACATCACGCCGCCGGAACACTTGCAGATGGGCATGGTCGGACAGTTGTATGTCCGGCCGCGGCAAGATCGAGTTTCCGGCAATCTCTACAGCGCCCTCTTAAACCAACAGGGTGACCCACGGACGGCGTGTTATCCGCTGAACGACAGCGGCCACACGAACCCTGACATTCTCTGTTCCAGCCCTCTCCCAACCACGCAGAGCGCAACACGACAGAGCAACAAGAGCGGCCACCCCACGCTTTACGCCTACAACGATGGCGACGGTTCCACCGCATACGACGTCGAATACCCGATTCAGATCCACGGTTTTGATCCGAACTTCCACTTCGTGGGCATGACGTTCAACCCCGAAGGGTTCGTGGACATGAAGGACAAGTACTTCCTTCTGAATGGGCGCAGCTATCCCGACACCGTGCGCACCACGCAGTGGGTGGATCCCGGCGCGATCGGGCCGAACACCGCCTCTCCTTACGTTGGGCAACCGGCCGTCTCAACAGCGATGTACACGCAATCGGCGGACGGTGTTGCGCGTCCCTCCCAGCCTCTGAACGCCGTTGTCAATATTCCCGTGGGCGGTAAGGCACTGCTTCGTATCTCCGATCTCGATGTCTCGGAATATCAGACGCTGGCGTCCCTGGGAATTCCGATGCACGTGGTGGGCATCAATGCGCGCCTGTTGCGCGACATGGCGGGTGCGGACACTTCCTACTACAGCAACTCGATCACACTGGGCGGCGGCGAATCGCTCGACGTCATTCTGGACGCCAGCGATAGCTCGAAGTACCCGGCTGGCAGCACTTACTTCCTGTACACCCCGAATCTTGACCACCTGTCGAACGATGCCGAGAACTTTGGCGGACTGATGACGGAGGTGCACATCTGCGCCACGGTCGATCCAGTGACACATCACGGCACGGGGACAAATTGCCAATAGGAGAGCAGCCATGAATTTCATGACCAAGAAAAGAGTTTTCTCGATGACACGACTGCTTCCCGCTCTGACGGTAGGACTGCTCCTCCTCTTGACTGTCTCCGCCTATGCAGCCGCACCTGGAATCACTGGTCCCAGTTTCGATCTGACGGCGCACGCGTCGTTCATCACGCAGCCTGACGGAGCGATGGTCTACTCCTGGGGCTACGGCTGTAATACCGCGCCTGCAGGCTTCAATCCGCCGGCTGCCAAAATGCCGGGTGCGACTTGCCCAACCATGCAGGTGCCCGGACCGACCCTGGTTGTCACAGAAGGACAAACAGTATCGGTGACCTTGCACAACGCGTTGCCGGCCGCGGCAGGGAACACTTCGATTCTGTTTCCTGGATTCCAAGTGACGACCAGCGGTGGCGTGCAAGGCTTGCTGACGCAAGAAGCCTTGAACGGCGGGACTGTGACCTACACGTTCACTGCATCCTCCCCCGGGACTCGGGCCTACTACAGCGGGACGCAGGGCGATCTGCAAGTTGAGATGGGTATGTACGGTGCGGTCATCGTGCTGCCTAGCTCGTCGAACGCGAACTACCCGAATTGTCCGAACGCCAACTTAGGGGCGGAAGGCACGAATGGAGAGAACGACTATCGTCTGAGCGCCAACGGTGCCGCCTATGACCTTGCGGGCAGCTGTTACGACCGAGAGTATCTGTTCCAGTTCTCTGAGATCGATCCCAAGATTCATCGTCAGGCTGAAGAGCAGGCATCGAAGACCTGCCCTGCTGGCGTAACCAGCGGCTGCCTGGACGTCGTCACTGAGCCGTACCATCCCGCGTACTTCATGATCAACGGCCGCTCCATGCCAGACGACATGGATGGAAACTACGCCGTTCAGTATCCGCACCAGCCCTACAACGGCAATCCGCACATGCATCCAGGCGAATTGGTTCTGCTTCGGATCATCGGACAAGGCCGCTGGCAGCATCCGTTCCATGAACACGGGAATCACGTGCGCGTGCTAGCTCGAGATGGCCACCTGATCGTGAGCGCGAACGATCCTACCAAGCCGGGCGGCCCGCTGCTGTTCACGACCACGACTACTCCCGGTCAAACCATCGATGGAATCTTCTACTGGACTGGCAAGGGCTTGAACTGGGACGTCTACGGCCACAACGCCGGGAACAATCCTCCGTGCATTCCGGATGCAAACGGTTATTACACGTCAAATGCCGGGGCGCCGAACTACTACGAGTGGTGCCAGGATCACATGAAGGCTTTGGAGAAGAATCCCTTCGGCGATGTAGGCAGCGGCGGCCCTGTCACGTTGCCTGATCCCACAATTCTCGCCGATGGCCCGTGGTACGGCGGCAGTCCGTATCTGGGACCGGACGCAACCGGACGCGCAGTTGCTTCTACGCCGATTCCTCCCTCAGGAACTGTTGGCAACGATCCTGGCTCCGAAGCCGGCTTCGCCTTCATGTGGCACTCGCACAACGAACGCGAGATCACCACCAACAACATCTTTCCGGGCGGAATGATGATGATGATGCTCGTCGATCCGCGGGCCTACGTTATCAACGAGTCGAACTAATTACCGAGGAGACAAGCGATGCAATCTAACTATCTCAAGACAAGTGTGAAGACAGCAGTACTGGCGATTGCCAGCCTCCTCCTCTTGGCGAATTTTTGTTCTGCACAATCCGTCAGCTTGTCAGCGCAGCGCACGACTTTGACTCTTCCCGACGGACAAGTCGTGCCCATGTGGGGCTTGTTCTGCAGTTCCGCAACCGCTCCGGTCAACGCGAGTTGTACGTCGCTGAAGACGGACGCGTCGGGAGCGTTCCTGGCGCAGAGCGGAACCTCGTGGCAGCCGCCCATGATCACGGTGACGAGCGGCACGAACCTGACGATCACGCTGGCGAACGGGCTTCCGGTGCCAACCTCGCTGATGATCGTCGGCCAGCTTGGCGGTGGCCTGGGGAACGGCGGGACTACTGACCCGGCCTCGAATTTTCCGCACAGCACGCAGACAGCGCAGTGGCCCATCGCAGGCTCGAACCCACCGGCGTCCGGCGATCCCACATTTACTCCGCCGAATCAGGGGCCGCGCATTCGTTCGTTCGGCACGGAAGTGGCGTCGGGAAATTCTGGAACCGCGCTTCCGGCATGGAGCAACCTGAAGCCCGGTACTTATCTGATCGAGTCTGGCACGCATCCCTCGATCCAGGGTCCGATGGGTCTGTACGGAGTGCTGCGCGTCATCGATGCAAGCGCTACGAACGCGGCGTATCCGAACGTCAAGTACGACGTAGATGTGCCAGTGCTCCTTAGCGAAATTGATCCCGTTCAGAACCAGGCGGTCGAGTTGTTTGAAGAGGCGGTCGCCGGGTGCACTTCCGTAAGCGGACCGTGCAGTGGAACGATCAGTTCGACGGCCGAAACCACTCTATGGGTGGGTGGCCCGTCAGGCTGCGGAACCGCTCATACCTGCTATCCCCCGGCAGTGAACTACGATCCTCGCTACTACATGATCAACGGCGTGTCGTTCGACAAGAGCAACGTCGGCGCGTCGTCATACTCGGTGCTGAGCACAGCGACTACCGGCAATGTTTTGTTGCGCCTGGTGAACGCGGGTCTGCGTATGCACGTGCCAGCGGTCGTCGGTCTAGACCTGTCGTTGGTCGCGGAAGATGGCAACCCGCTTCCCGGGAATCCCCGCCTGCAGAACTCAGTATTCCTCCCCGCCGGCAAGACGTACGACGTCATCGTGAAACCGACGGCCAATGCGGCGACGCTGCCGCCAACTTTCAAGGATGCTGCCTATGCGATCTTCGACCGCCAGCTGAGTCTCTCGACGAACAACCAGCGCGACGGCGGCATGTTGGCGTATCTCAAGGTTGGAAATGGCGCGCTGCCAACGGGCGTAACTGCGGCGGTTCAGAACGACACGTATTCACTGGTGCCAGGAAAGACGCTGGCCGTGAGCGATCCCGCCAAGGGCGTAATCGCGAACGACACTGCTGTGTATGGAGTGACGGTGCTCGCAGCGCCCACTGCAGGCACGGTCACACTGAGCTCGAACGGTACGTTCACGTATGTGCCGAACTCTGGTACGACGACTGACAGCTTTACTTACTGCGCGAACGGAACCGTGAGTGGCGCGGCCTGTTCCAGCGGTTTGATCGCGACCGTCCAGATTTCGCCCGCGGCAATCGAAGGAGCGGGAGGCATCACAGTTAACCCCGATGCTTACGCGAGCAACATCGCGACCAAGATTGAAGTGAAGGGGCCGGGTGTTCTCGCCAACGACTCAGACGGTGCGGGCTATCCCCTGACGGTCGATACCGCTTCCATTACTGCAACCGGAAGCAACGCTTCGGCGCTGCACGTGGTGGGCGGAATAGATGGGTCCTTTACTGCGACGGTTACGTCTCCTGGAACCTACACCTTCACCTATAAGGCGAAGAACACGCAGGGAACGGTAAGCGCGTCGGCAGCAACTGTCACGTTGACATTCCCGACCCCCACAAACCTGGTCGTGAAGATTCAGGACGCACGACCGCCGCATGGCGTGATCTCCGACTATCGCTGGATCATTGAAGAAGACCGTACCTTCCGAATTGATCCGACGACTCAAGTCAATACCGGGACCAACGTCCCGAGCCTGGGTACCAACTTCCACACCAGCTACATGCCAGTCGTGGCTTCTGGATGTGTGGGAACGACCGCGTGCGAATCGGGCCAGACTGTTCTCGATCCAAACACGGGCACGCACGCCGGTGCAGTTTGCGACGTGGGCAACGGTGTTTGTCGTACCGACGCGACGCAGCAGATCGCGCTCGATCCCAGCCAGGTACATCTCGACCCAACGAAGGCGTACTACTTGTCCATTCTTCCTGGGGATGCCGCTGACCCGTTCAATGCAGGCTTCACGGGAGATCCCGCGACGTGTGGAACCGATCCGAACGCAGTTTGCGGACACGATATGGGCGGTGCGCCGATCGCACCGGGACAAACCTCGGTGACCGTAAATCTGGAGCCGACGCCGAAACAAACTTCCCAGATTGCGGTATTCGCGTTCGAGGATGACTGGCCGCTGAACGGTGAAAACGACGCCGGCGGTGGCGTTGACGTCCTTGCCACCAATGAGCCCGGACTGGGTGGTTTCGCCATTACGTTGAACGACCAGGCAGGCGGCTTCGGTGATTCCACCGGCCAACCGACTTACGACATGTTCAACATGCCGTTGTCGAACAGCCTTGCGGGACGAATCGATCCGGTAACCGGCAACGACGCGTGTCCGATCACCAAATCCAAGGACGGCTTGGTCGGAATGATCGTGACCTGTCCGAAGTACGAATCGGACGGCACGACGCTTTCTCCTCTCGCGGGACAGGCGCTCATCGTCAACCTGTACCCGGGGCTGTACGAGGTGATTGCAACTCCCGGAGCGGATCGAATTGCGCGTGGCGAAGAGTGGTTGCAGACCAATACACTTGATGGCACGAAACCACACGAGGCGTTCATCAAGTCAGGCGAACCGGCGTACTTCCAGGAGTTTGGACCAGCGGGCTTCCACGTGATGATCGGCTTCGCGAATCCGGCGATCATCAAGTCTCGCAAGGCGGGAGTGAACGCTGGTTGCATCGCGCCCTGCAGCACGGCCAACTCGATCACCGGCAAGGTCACTACCGTGCGCATCAGCCGGTCGCCCGATGAGCGTCTGTACAGCAGCGGTTCTTATGACGCCAATAGCTACACCCAGTGTTACGTGAGCCTGGGCGACCCGGATGCGGAAGACTTCGACTTCGCCACCTGCAACACGGATGGCACCTTCCACTTCACCAATGTTCCGGATGGTTCGTGGAGAATCACCGTATTCGACCAGTGGAACGATCTTTTGGTGGACGGTCTTTCATTCCCGGTCGCGGTCGTTGGCGGAAAAGCCTTCGACATGGGTGATGTGCCGATGCAGCAGTGGCGCACCAACCTGGCCACCCGCACCTTCCTGGATGTCGGTTCTGGTCCAGGCAGCCCCGGGTATCACGATGGCGTTTCGAACGTGGATGGACAAGGCAATCCGGTCGAACCCGGACTACCTCTGGTACCGACCAACGTGCGTTTCCGTGACGGCAGCTATTCCAACTTCAACAATACCGATCTGAATGGGTTCGCCGGCTTCAACGAAATCTTCCCGTTCTTCAACTGGCTGGTTCTCGAAGCTGATACGACTCGCTACAAGCAGACCGGCGTGCACGCGGTGTACGACGCGGGTGGACCGGCCGATGGCACAACGGGCGGCGGGACCTCAGGTATCGCTTCGCATCTCGCGAACACGCTTGAAACCAACCACCTTCCCCAAAACCTGCGTTTCCCGGGCGCGGTCTATTGCGACAACGCGGATTGCAACGGCTTCTCGGTTGCCAACGGTCCAGGCAGCAGCACGGCTTCGCCTTCAACGGGCCGCATCGATCCGCCGTGGGTGACGACCGAAGCGTGGCAGGGATTCATTGGTAATTACGAATTCATAGAATTCGGCAAGGCTCCATTTGCTGAGCATGAGAACGGCGGCATCAAAGGACACGTCATTTACGCATCGACGCGCCCCTTTGATGATCCTGCCCTCTTGCTGCAACTCAGTTGGGAACCCATGGTCCCGAATGTGAGGATCAACCTGTACCAGAAAGGCACGGCTCCGGATGGAACCGACAGCCTCAAACTGGTGGACTACACCTACACCAGCAGCTGGGACGATTGGGCGCAGGGCTTCCGAGCCGACGGCCTTCCGAACATGAACTGCCCAGGCCAGGACGCCACCAGCCCGTTCTTCTTCACGCTGGCTGGCGGAACGCAGTGGCTGAACCCCACAGTTGCGCTCCCGAACAACGGCCAATTCAAGTGCTACGACGGTATGCACTCCTTCAACCAGGTGCAGCCCGCGCCTTATGACGGCATGTACCAATTCCCGAGCGTTATCGCCCGCAATGCTCAATCGGGCAAGCCGACGGGAACCAATTGCACGATCTGCGTTGCGGATCCTGACTCCGCCGATCCTTATTATGGCGGCCTGCCGATGTTGCCGGCAGGGAAGTACGTGGTCGAAGTGGTGGTCCCTCCGGGCTACGAGCTCGTGAAGGAAGAAGACAAAAACATCCTGATCGGCGACAACTACATAGCGCCCGCTGTCCAGCAGTTTGGCGGATTGGGCAGCGTCTTCATCCTGCCTGACCAAGCGGCAGTCGGCGAAGCATACAACCCCAACAATCACCAGAACTCGACGACTGATCTTGGAGTGCAACCGCGGCGAGAGGGTGATACGGGTAGCGTCGAGCAATTCTGGCCCTGCGTCGGCCAGGCTCGCGTTGTTCCCGACTTCATCAGTCTGTTCCCGGGATCGAGCGAAGTTTCACCGTTCGCCGGTGCCACGCGTAATCTTTGCGATCGCAAAGAAGTGACGCTGGAAGACCAGATGTCGGTGCTGGCGAAGTTCTATGTCTTCAGCTCGACTCACGTCTCGGCTCACTACACCGGCATCATCACGGATGACTTCGCATCGGAGTTCGATCCGTTTGCACCGGCGTTCGGTGAGAAGTTCTCCGTACCGAATCTCCCTGTTTCTTACAAGGACTTCAACGGTGTGGAGATTTCACGGACCTACAGCGACCAGTGGGGCTTCTTTGATGGCCTCACTTACTCCACCTGGGAAGTTAATCCGCCCAATCCAACGGGCTACGCGCCTCAGGTGATGGTGACGTGCATGAACGATCCGGGCCCGATTCCCGGTCCGAATGGCACGATGATCACCGATCCTCTGTATAACCCCAGTTACAGCCAGTTCTGCTACGAGTGGTCGTTTATGCCTGGGCAGACTGCGTACATGGATACTCCGGTCATTCCGACGGCGGGCTTCGCGGAAGGCTACGATCCGGTTGACTGCGCTTATCCGGATGCAACGCCCGCGGTCGCCAGCGTGATAGGCGATTCGAACGGCGGAGGTGCGGGACCGTGGGTTAGCGGGGCTGGCCACACGATCACCATCAACGCTCTGGCTCCGAATGGCACGGCTGGCATGCAGGTTCCGAATAATTCGTACTCGGGACCGCAAGCTACAACAGCTCCGTTCAACCAGAAGTTCGTCACGCGACATTACGGCTTCGGGACACGTTGCACCAGTCCCACGGCCGGAAACGCAGCCTGCAACACGGCATCGAGCGTCACGATTGCTGGAGTTCCTGCGACGATCACGTCGTGGAGCGACAGCCAGATCAAGATCAGCGTGCCGAACCTGAGTTCGTCGCAGTCGACCTGCACCATCCCCCAACGGACGACTCCCTCGAGCGTCGGAAGCTCGGCGCGCTGCGGACAGCTGGTCATCACCTCGGGTAACGGCAAGAAATCGATTGACGCAGTCACGGTCACGGTCGCGGGTAAGCCTCCAAAATACATCAGCGGAGAGAATGCTTCGAACAACGCTGTTCAAACTGCAATCGACAGTGCGGATCCTGGCGACCTCATCATCCTGGGACCGGGCACCTACTACGAAGTGGTCCTGATGTGGAAGCCTGTCCGCCTGCAAGGCGTCGGCGCGGCCTCCGTCACCATCAACGCGAACGCTCATCCGTCAGGGAAGATGGATCCGTGGCGGAAGCAAGCGGTCTGCCTGTTCGGCCTGGCGCAGAATGGCCAGCCCATCACGAACCAGAATCCTGACGGAAGTTGCCCGGCCAGCATGCGCCTGCAAGTCGATCGCATTCCGCTGGAAGGCATCGTTGGATGGGATACCACGCTGAACGGAAACCTGGCCGAACTTCTGCAGGAACCCACGCTGTTGGGAGCCTATGAAGGCGCGGGCATCACCGTTCTCGGCAAGGGTGTGCGTTATCCTGCTGGTTCTGACGCATTCGGAACCGGTGCGGAAGCGGCGTTCCCCGATGGCACGGTGGCGTTGCAGAACAACAACCGCGATTGCCGCGACTTTCCAGCGAACTTCCTCTGTAACCCGTCGCGCATTGACGGCATCACCATCACTAACAGCTCGCAGGGCGGTGGCGGCATCTTTGCGCACGGCTGGAACCACTATCTAGAGGTTTCCAACAACCGTGTCTTCGCGAATGCTGGAACGATCTCCGGCGGCATCACCATCGGCCTGGGCGAGTTCCCGGAGCCGATCATCACCGGCACCGCTGACTTCGCAGATACGAACAATCCTCCACGTGCGGTTCCGCGAGGAACGCCGGATGGCACTCAGCTGCCTTACCTGCTGCAGACCAACACGAACGTGCACAACAACTCGATCACCCAGAACGCCTCCCTCGGTGACGAATTGTTCTCGGCGACCCCGGCCGGTGGCGGTGGCGTGACGTTCTGTACCGGTTCGGACTACTACCACTTCAATAACAACTGGGTGTGCGGAAACCTCAGCACTGGCGACGGTGGTGGCGTCGTTCACCTCGGCCTCAGCTACAACGGTGACATCTCGCACAACGCGGTCATCTTTAACCAGAGCTTCAACCCGACGATCCCCACGAACGGCGGCGGAATTCTGGTGATGGGCGCGGCCCCCGACGGTGTGACGATCGTGAACGGCGTAGCCGTCGAGTGCGGCACCACGACCGACATCGATTGCCCCCCGGCTCTTAGCGATGGTGTTGGCCCCGGGCTGAACATCGACGCGAACCTGATCCAGGGCAACAGTGCCGAGAGCGGCAGCGGCGGCGGATTGCGCCTGCAGGCTGTCAACGGCGCGGAGGTATCACGTTTCCCGAACAGTCCCAACAACTGGTACAGCGTGAACGTAACCAACAACATCATCGCCAACAACGTAGCCGGCTGGGACGGCGGGGGCGTTTCGCTGCAGGATTCGCTGAACACGAACTTCATCAACAACACGGTGGCGTCCAATGACACAACCGCTTCTTCCGGGGTTCTGTTCAATACGCTCGGTGCTCCGCAGGCCAGCATTCCGCCCTCCGGGGATCCGCTGTGCAACGCAGGTTGCACTGCGTCGACCTATCAACCGGCAGGCTTGGTGGCTATCCGAAACACGTCGAACCTGACGGCTTCGTTGCCTGCAAGTATCACGTGCCCGGCAGATCACTTCGCCAGCAGCAACGCGACCAACGCGGAGTGCCGCCTGGTGTCGTACCCGCTGTTGAAGAACAACATGTTCTGGCAGAACCGCTACTTCAACATCACTGTGGGCGACTTCGGTGGAGGCTTGGAGAACCAGCAGCACTTGGTCACGCTGCGACCGGTTTTGAACCAGGCGTCGACCGGTCAGTGCCAGACGGCCGGAGCGAATGGTGGTGCCGGCGTCCAGTACTGGGATATCGGCGTTCGGGGCGACACGGGCCCGCTGGATCACAGCTCCGGTCTCACGCTCAAGCCGCTGAATTCCATCCTCACGACGTTGAACGGTGGATACAGCGGAAGCGGAAACCTCGCGCCGAGCGGTCCTGGCGTAGTCCGCCAGTACTGCAACGGCTCACGAGTTCCGCCCGAGAACGGTGGCTTCGGATTCCAGGTACCCCCGGGAGTCTCCGACGCTACTCTCCCCAGCCCGGTGTTCAACCTGACTCCAGCCGCCACGGTGGACGAAGGCAACAACTGGATCAACCTGAGCTACGGCCCTCTGACGCTGACCGATCTCTCCGGCGCAACCTTGGGGAACTACTCGCTCACGTCGACCTCGGCGGCAATCGACAAAGCCGATGATTCGGTCTCTCCGAATCACGACTTCTTCGGCAACCCGAGGCCACAAGGCTCTGAGCCGGATATCGGCGCGGTCGAGTTTATCAAGGCCGCGGCCGCTGATCTCGACGTTGATCCCTCGTCTCTCGCGTTCGGAGGCGTCGCGATCAACACCACCAGCGCCACGCAGTTCGTGACGGTCAGCAGCACCGGAAGCGCACCGTTGATTGGTATCAGCGCGACATTCACGGGTCCCTTCGCACGAGCGACCGGCCTGGGTCTGAGCCAGAATTGCGGAACAACGTTGGCTGCCGGCTCTACCTGTCGGATTTACGTGACGTTCCATCCGACTGCATCAGGGTCGTTCGGCGGCACGATGACTGTGAACTCGAACGATACAAGCCCGGATGCGGCGACAGATCGAGTCGTCAGCCTAACTGGCACCGGAACCAAGCTGTCGAGGTCGCCTGCGAACCTTACGTTCCTGACGGTGGGTTCGGGCTTCAGCGCGGTGCAGAACGTTACGCTGACCAACGTGGGGCCGGCGGGATCGGGTTCAACGGGTCCGATCACGGCGAGCATCACGGGCACAACCAACGGTGTCACGTTCCAGATCGCCAGCAACAACTGCCCGGTGGGCGGACTGGCGCCTGGCGCGAGTTGCCGGATTGGCGTAAGGTTCCGCGCGCCATCGCCACTCACGATGGGCACGGCCACACTCAACATCACTGATACGGAACCGTCGACACTGACGATTGGTCTGACCGGACTCAGGTTGTTCTAGACTGGCGCCTAACTTATCCGCTGCCTGCGAATGGTAATCGTAGGCAGCGGTTTTCTTTCGCAACGACTACTATCTGTTTTTGGGATTGACAATAGGAGCAAGTCAATTGTGCGCCTAGTTGCCGTTGTGACGTGATAAAAACGTGATAGTTCCATGGTCAGAACCGGGCGAGTCAGCCACCGCATGGGGAAAAAATCGGATAAAACCTTTTGACTTCTTGCTGTCGTGCCATGTGAAACAGTTTGGCTATCCGCCCGAAGTTGACCCCGAGGGGTTCCATCTGGTTGCGCCATACGAACTCGATCCCGACTGCTGGCTTGACTTGCCCTGGATCGACCAATACTCGGGAACGCAGTATGAGACCACGACCGAGGGCTTCCACGGCAGTCGGGGCGTCGCACGCGTAAAGACCTACGGGGAAGTCTTGCGCGAGTACGAATTCCATTCCGGAGCGAAGAGTGCCTGGTCTACAAACACTTCAAACCGATCCTGAAGAAGGCGAGCTTGCCGGACATACGACTCTATGATCTGCGGCATACTGCTGCGACACTGGCGTTAACTGTTGGCGTCTCGCCAAAGGTGGTGTCTGAGCAACTGGGGCACACGAGCGCGGCGTTCACTCTCGATGTGTATTCACACGTGCTGCCGCATATGCAAGATGATGCTGCAGCCAAAGTGGAGTCCGCGCTCCCGGGCGGCAGATCACAAGCCTCGTAGGAGTGAAATTCCAGCGAGGATGTTCGGATACCTCGTGCGATAACCTGCAGTCGAAATTGTTCGCGAGCTTCACAAGCTTACTTAATTCAGATGTCCTATATGTGTCGCTCTATTGATGCGAGGTTGACGGCCAAATCAGTCTCGTCAGCAAAGTCTTTCTTCGATGCCGCGGATGCGTTTTCCCAATCGCACAAGAGAGCATGATTGCCGCTCCGAGACCATGCTACGGTCATCTTCGTCGTGCTATTCCGACGTCGATGTAAGCTGTCATCCAGACATTGAAGAAATTCGAGTAAAGACTCAATGGGGAAGCCCGACATGATGGGTAGTGGAGAGAGAGAACTGCATTTTACCGAGGATCTATGGCTGGGCCGCGGTAAGACTGAGTCCGCTCCCTAGCGGTGAACCTACAAGTATTGGAAAGCAAATCGATTACGGACGCCGTGATGTGTGCGAAATGGCTTCGCTGGAGCGCACATTAATAAGGTCCTGGAAGTCCAGGACGAGCAAGGAAGTGCTCTGACCGGAAGACCTGACTCGATGCGCTGCCCCGGGCCGCATGCATTCCTCCAACACAATTCGACTGCCAGGCTTCGTCGTCGCCGAAGAGCCAGCGCAAGAAGCTAACGCTCCAAGTGTACCGACGAGTACCGCGGAATCAGACGAATGCCTGGCGGCTCGTGTCATCGACAAAGACAGGGATGCGCTGGCGATCTTGTTTCGCCGTTATTCGCGATTGGTACGAGGAATTGCGTTGCGCATATTGGGCGACGCTTCTGAGGCGGACGATCTCCTGCAAGATGTCTTCTTGTTTGTGCATCGGAAGGTCTCGGTCTTTGATCCCACCAAGGCGTCTTTTCGCTCCTGGATTGTGCAGATGACCTACCAGCGAGCGATTGATCGACGCCGCTACCTCCACTCGCGGCACTTCTACACCCATCTTGACCTGGATGGAGCAAAAGAGCTCGTCGACTACCGAGAGGGAAGGGAAGAGTGCGAACTCCTCACCGGACTGGTCGGAAATGCGACCATTCGGGGGCTTCTCGACGCCCTGACCGGGGACCAGCGCGATACTTTGACCCTACACTTTTTCGAGGGCTATACCTTCGACGAGATCGCCCTCAAGCTCGGTCAGTCTTTTGGAAACATTCGCAATCACTACTATCGAGGCTTGGACAAGCTGCGGAAGCAGATGTTCCCGGGCAAATTGGCGGGCCGTAACGGATATGGTAGAAAGTGACTCTCAAACCAGGAGCCGGGACGTTGTCCCAACCACCCCATGACGAGTTCCTTGAGCTGTGTGCCCTGTCTACGTCCGGTGAGCTGACCGGGGAAGAGCAGGAACGGCTACAGGAGCATCTGGCGGTTTGTGGCTCTTGCAGGGAAGCCATCAAGCAGTACGGGGCGGTCATTGCAAAGACTATTCCTGCTTTGGCGCCGGACCCAGAAAGTTCCGAATCCGATCCGGCATGGTCGCAAGAACAAGCAGAAGCTGCCTTCTTCCAAAGATTGAAACTGGAAGAAGAATCGGGGACGGATCGAGGAGGAGCTGAGCGGAATACTTCCTGGACAGATCCGGGTAGAGTCCCCTTCTCAGTCAGTCAAGCAACGTGGCGTAACCTTTGGACGCTCTATGCTGCCGGCATTCTGCTCTTCATCGCTCTGGGCGGTTCTGCCTATCAGGTCGGCGTCCACCCAAGCACAAGAACTACTGCGGTTACGCCCCTCGCGAGCCAAAACAATGCTGCCGTGCTGCAACAGCAGGTGAGTGATGCTGGGCGTGAGCGCGAAGTCTTACGCGCACAAATGGCGCAACGCGAGCATGTGATCGCTGATCTCCGGCGCCAGCTCGAACTGCAGTCGGCCGGAATTAGCCACATGAAGGTCTCGCAAGACCAACTGGGGAGCAATCTCCAGAACAGCCAAGCAGACAGGAGGGCTCTCCTTCAAGAGCGATCTGAGGCTACCCAAAGATTGGATGCTGCCCAGAGCAAGGCGCAGAGCCTTCAGGACGAACTGGATGTGCTCGAACACCAGTCGTCCGAGGATAAGCAGCGAGCTACTGCGCTCGAAGCCAAAGTGAGTGATCTTAATCGTTTGCTGCACGATCGAGATGCCACTATTGAGCAGCAGGAAGAGCTTCTCGCTCACGATCGCGATATCCGGGACCTTATGGGCGCCCGCGATCTCTACGTCGCAGAAGTGTACGACGTTGAGAGGACGGGAGAGACCAAGAAGCCCTATGGTCGCGTGTTCTATACGAAAGGAAAGTCGCTGATCTTTTATGCCTACGATCTCGACCAGCAGGCCGGCGTGAAGAATGCCAGCACTTTCCAGGCCTGGGGCCGGCGTGGACCTGACTGGCAACAGGCGCTCAACTTGGGCATCTTCTTTGTGGACAACTCTTCAAAGAAGCGGTGGGTACTAAGGTTCGACGACCCCAAAGCGTTGGCTCAGATTGATGCGGTTTTTGTCACGGTTGAGGCGAACGGTGGGAGCCAAAAGCCGAGCAAGAAACCGCTATTGTTCGCATATCTGCATATCGATGCAAATCATCCCTGATGTTCGGAAAACCAGTCACGAGCCTGGTCGACGCCGATATCAGACATTTGGTCTTCCGCTGTGTTTAGCCCTACCGGACTTGCTGCAATTCCAATGGCTCTTTTCAGCCGCGAACCTCCCAGGGTTTTGGGAATAAGACGCGATCTCGATAGTTACCACAAACAAGAAGTCGAATCGTTAAGTGACGTGAGGCCTCACGTTTGGCTGGCGGTGATTCGCAGAGCACATGGGAGCGAACCTGCTCCCTGTGTTGTGCGGCAAACCGGTTGTCAGCCCGGATGATGGACTGAGCGTATGTGTCTCCAATCGCAGACTTTGCTTGGGAGCTGGAGAAAGTCACGCGGACTAAACCTGCGCATGCTAGCTCCCCGTTTGAATGAGGTCGACTGCCGACGAGAAGGTGCGAAAAAAGTCTCTGATCGTTACGAAAACAAGAGGGTAGGAGCTGTGACTGGTCGAATAACTTCCACGAACCTCACCCCGTATTAGCCACTAACCAGGGCCATTCATTTTCGCCAAATTTAATTTTCCATGGTCGGGAATAACTCGTCCTTAACAAGGTTGTGTACCTGCAGGAGCCCGAAAATTCTCTCGTGGTTGTAACCGCGCCGTTTCTTGCATAGGCCGTGAGGGCGGCAGACCCATAAAACTGTGGTACATCCCTGCGCGGGATGTCCAATCGAAAGAATGAAGGAATGTCCTACAATGACAAGGAAAATACCGCACCTTCTCCTGTGCCTATTTGTGCTTCTGGCAATTGGGATCGCCGGAATCGCGCAGCAATCTGCAACAGAAGCTCCGGCGGGTTTTGATACTCCAACTTTCACGCCTGCTCAGAGCGTGAGCAATGGAATACCCGAACCAACCGGTGACACTTTTGCCCTCGATCAGCAGATCTTTGAACAAAGGAAAGACATCCACGCCGGCTTGGGCCCGGTATTCAACGCGACCTCGTGCGTCGATTGTCATCAGAATCCCGTAACCGGTGGGCCCAGCCAGATTACCGAGATGAGGGTTGGGCATAAAGACGCCGACGGGAACTTTGTGAACCCTACCGTGCTGATCAACGACGGTCAGGACACGATTGCCGGCCGCTCGATTGTCAATGACCGCACCATTTGCCCACAGGCTCAGGAACATGTGCCAGCAACCGAGACCATCCGTACTCTCCGAGCGGTGAACAATACGCTAGGGGAAGGCTTTGTCGAAGCAATCGATGACAATACACTGATCGCCATCGCCAACCAGCAACCCAGGCTGAGCGATGGCAAGATTCAAGGTGAAGCCGTTCAAGTTCCTCTCTTTGAAGCCCCAGGACAAACCCGGGTCGGCCGGTTTGGTTGGAAAGATCAGCACGGCAGCCTGCTCTCATTCATCAGTGATGCTTACCTGAATGAAATGGGCATAACCAGCCGATTGCGGCCCCACGACACTACATCAGTCTGCAAGACCACCACCGATCCGGAGGATCAACCAGATAGCTTGGGGTTGGCGGACATCGACCATTTTGCTCAATTCGTCCGTGGCACCAAGGTCCCGCCGCGTGATGCTGCTCTGGCGGCAACCTCCGATGCCCAGAAGGGTCAGCGGCTGTTCGCGGGAATTCGGTGCGGCACCTGCCACGTTGAATCGATTAGTACAGCGCCCGCTGGAACGCTGGTGGATGGCGGGACTTTCACTATCCCCGATGCTCTGGGAAACAAAGTCATTCATCCTTTCAGCGATTTCCTGTTGCATGACGTGGGGACCGGCGACGGCATCATCCAGGGCGGTCCTCCGGATACCGCGAACAAATTGCGCACAAGCCCGCTCTGGGGACTACGTACGAAATCCCGCTACATGCATGATCTCAAGTCTTTGACGCTGGAGAATGCAATCCAACGTCACCGAGGTGAGGCCCGAGAGGTTTCCGAGCGCTTCCGCAAGTTGACTCCCAAAGAGCAGCAGCAATTGATCGCCTTCCTAAACTCTTTGTAGTTGCCGACGGGCTTGCGGTGAGGCACGGAAAATTTCCGTGCCTCATCGCATTTGATACCAGCACGAAAGCTAAAGGTATCGCTGAAGAGTGCAGCCGCTCAAGTAGTCAGTCTGCCGTGTCACGCGCAGTCGTCGCGGGGCTGAAAGCCCTGACGGAATTGTCAGTTTTTCTTCACAAACTTGCCGGTCCCATCGATCACCTTATCGGAGGCAGGTATGGTGATCCGCTTCGCCCGGCCGACAGCTGCAATGTCGTGTCCGTGGACGAGGATGGTCATGTCTTGTTGTGGCGTGCCCACAGCTGGATCGATGATGGTGACATGGGTGAGCGCAAGGCCCCCGGACTGTGCGTGAACCACCCCCGCAAACCCTAATAGTGGGCAGAGCAGGAATCGAGACCGCAAAATAGAACTTTCTTTGTCGTCGGATATTCTGGTTGCCTAAGCCGCGGCACGCTTCAGCAAGTCAGCTAGACTGTGGACATCAATAGCGCTCGCGTCGCCGATCACAAAATAGCGGAGGCCGCCATGACTCCACGTTTCCACATTGAACGATAGTTCTTTCTGGGCAGGAGCGTTTTCGTCCAACCTAGCCCGCAGCGACCCTTCCTGGAATACGAGCACGGAAATCCGGTGCTTCCGTACCGAGTACACGAGGTGCGCCCCTGGCGTTTGAGCGAGGTAGGTCATGCGACCTCCGAGCAGCGAAAACTCTGAATTCTGGAGTTCAGGCAAATCAAAGGCGAACGGGATCTTCCCCTGGAACCAGGGCTTCACTGTGTGCCGATCGGTAGAAACGACATCCACCGGGGCTGAGCTAGCCAGCATCCCCACATGCAGGTCCGCCACCTCGCTGAAGACCTGTTCCGTACGGGCTCTATCTCGGAGCCGATAGGTGGAGGCCAAGCCGACAACTAGCAAAACTGCAATGACGGCCGACGCCATCATCCACGCAATACCAAACGCGCCACGGTGCGGTTTTGCTTCAATTCGACGCTGCACCCTTTTGCGGAACTCAGGGCTTGGAGTAAATCGTTCTCCAACAGCCTGAATGCTTCGTTTCATCTGCACGCGCGCAAGCGCATCGGCCCCGCAGGTCGGACAGCTGTGCACATGGCGATCGAAGTCTCGCATCTCTTCTGACGCGAGCTCCCCGTCAAGGTAGGTATCGAGTCTGGTCTTCCAAAGCTCACAAACCATAGTTCATTCCGTTTTGCACTGGCGTTTTTTCCATCCGCGATCCCTCACACATCCGTTGCCTCAGACCATCTCGTAACCGCTTTCTGGCACGCGACAAACGCGACATTACCGTACCGATCGGAACGGACAGCGTCTCCGCAATCTCCTGATATGACATCTCCTCCACTTCACACAGGAGCAAAACCTCACGGAAATGCACCGGTAACTCATCAATCTCTCTCTCGATCAAATCTGAGTTCGATCGGTCGATCAGAATCGTTTCTGGCGTAACGAACTCAACTGCCAGTTCGGGCCCCTCTTCGTCCTCGGGATCATCCAGCGGTAGTGTCGTTGTCGCTTTTAGTCCAGCGCACGAGGTCAGGAACGTGTTGCGCAAGATGCGATACATCCATGCCCGAAAATTAGTACCCAGCTGAAAAGACGAGAATCCTTTTAAAGCCTTAAGGTAGGTCTCCTGCACCAAGTCCTCGGCTTGGTCACGATTCCGGGTCAGCCAGTGCGCGAAATTGTACAAGGGATCGAAGAGGGGCATCGCCAGTTCTTCGAACGAACCGGATTGGGGGTCCACTCCTGACACGTCAATGTGGTAAACCGCAAGCCTGGCCACTTTATTCCATTCCATGCCAAATAATTTCTTGGGAACTGTCTGGGCGGTCAACGACCTGCGAGGCAAACCTCTCCTTGACGCCGAGAAAACGGCGAAGACTGTAACTGCCGGGGCCGACTAGTCGTGTCTGGCCCAAGGCGGAGTTGGACGAATTCCTTCTTAACGTCGGGAGCCGAGCTCGCCGGGTGGGGTCTCGTTCCTTCAAGTCAGACCACGGGAATATTTCTAGGAACGATCGGTTCTACTCCCTTGAGGTCACCACATGACGTTCGCGCTCCTGAAGGTTGGATTGAATCCGTTTGATCCGAAGACTGTGTTGCTCGCAAAGCATGCGCAACACGTAGTGCTCATTCACTTTCCGATCGCGCTATTTATTACTGCAGTGGCCTTCGATCTCGTTGGGCAGTGGACGAAGGGAGCGGGCTTGAAGCAGGCAGCCTACTACAACCTCCTAGTGGCAGCCATTGCGACGATCCCCGTTCTGGCCACGGGTATCCTCGCATGGCAGTTCCAGCTTGAGGGGCAGAAACTCAAGGGCATTCTACTGATGCACCTGATACTCGCAAGCGTTTCGACTGCGATCATCTGGCTGGCCTGGTGGTTGCATTTCCGCGCGCAGCGCACGTCAAAAGCTTTACCCAGTTACCGATTTCCGATCGAGTTTCTAGGCATCCTGGTCGTGGCCCTTACCGGTCACTTGGGCGGCTTCCTGAGCGGCGTAAACGGGCCCGGTTAGGGCGCCAAGCTCTATGCGTCCGAAACGGGCAGACAACACTCCCTCGACTTACTCGGGAATAAAAGCGACGGACGGCAGTTATCAACTCCGAACGCTACAAACTATGGAGGGCAAATGGCAGACAAGAAGCAAGATTTCATTGATCAGAGGTTGCAAGACCTCAACAACGATGGCGTCGACCGGCGCGGATTTCTGAAGTGCATGGCATGGGCAGGTACCGGGCTAGTGTGGACCATGAGTGGCGGTATTCCGGTATCGCGAGCGTTCGCCCAAGGCGCCGGTCACACTGCCGGCAAGGGGGCTGACTTTACCTTTGTCCAGATTAGCGACAGCCATATCGGTTTTAACAAGCCAGCAAACCCAGATGTTACCGCCACTCTGCAAACGGCGATCAACAAGATCAATGCAATGCCTCACAAGCCGGACTTTCTCATTCACACGGGCGATCTCAGCCAGCTCTCCAAGCCCAGTGAATTCGACACTCTGGACCAGGTATTAAAAGGAGCTTCTCCGAAGCAGACCTACTTCGTGCCAGGCGAACATGACATGCTGACCGACAACGGCGAGCAATATCTCCAACGCTATGGAAAGGGCACAAAGGGCGCAGGATGGCAGAGCTTCGACCACAAGGGTGTCCATTTTGTCGGTCTGGTGAACGTCGTCAATTTGAAAGCTGGCGGTCTCGGATCACTCGGTCACGAGCAACTGGAATGGCTCGAGGACGACCTCAAGGGCCGCTCCGCCAGCACTCCGATCGTGCTCTTTGCACACATTCCGCTCTGGACCATTTATCCGGACTGGGGCTGGGGAACCGACGACAGTGAACAAGCCCTGTCTTACGTCAAACGTTTCGGTTCCGTAACGGTGCTAAATGGCCACATTCATCAGGTGATGCAGAAGATTGAAGGTAAGGTTTCATTCCACACGGCCATGTCGACCGCTTTTCCCCAGCCTGCGCCGGGAAGTGCTCCCTCAGCGGGGCCTATGAAAGTACCCGCCGACCAGCTTCAACGGGTATTGGGAATAACAGATGTCAACTACCTGGTAAGCGGCAGCAGCTTGGCAATCATCGACTCGCCACTCGACAGCTCGAGCTCACCAATGTCCGGGAACGGCGGTGGCGCAGACATGGCAGCGATGGCGTCGGGCGGGGTTTCGACCGATTCGGCAATCGAAGTCAAGATCGACAATTTCGCCTTTACGCCGGGAGCCATCAAGGTCAAAAGTGGAACGCAAGTGACGTGGATCAACAACGATGATATCCCGCACACGGTCGACAGTACGCAGGGCAAGTTCAAATCGGCGGCGCTGGACACGGACCAGAAGTTCGAGTTCCGCTTCACGGAGCCGGGAGAATACCCCTACTACTGCCGCATGCATCCGAAAATGACGGGCAACATTGTCGTGCAATCCTAACGAGCGTCTGTGGTAGAGCCCAAAAGGTCATTGGTACGGCGCCCGCGACGGTTATGCGCAGGACGAAAGGACAACGCTGAGGTGAGGGCCGGCGCAAGCATTCTCTGAGGTCGAGCAGGGGGCTTGCGCCTCGGCGTCTCATAGTCCAGTTGCCGAGGGACATGGTCGGAGTTTCTGGCAATACACGAATTGAGGTGAAAAGTGTCTTCACAAGTCGAAATATCACAACAGGAAGGTTCTCCCCTGCGCGGCTATACGAGTAGACTGCTTAGCCGCATAGAGGTTGCGCAAGATACCGTGGCGTTTCGGTTTGAAAGACCGCAAGACTTTTTATTCCGGGCGGGCCAGTCTATAGATCTGACTCTCTCGGGGGTTAGACCAGATGGTTCGGACTGCCTCACCCACACGTTTTCGATCGCGAGCTCCCCCTTTGTCGAAGAGATATTGATCGCCACCCGCATCCGGAATTCGGCATTCAAGCAGACGCTCTCTATCCTGCCGCTGGGCACTCCCGTAACCCTGAGCGGTCCCATGGGGTCCTTTAGCCTACATCGGAATACCTCAAGGCCAGCCGTCTTTCTGGCCGGAGGAATTGGAATCGCCCCGTTTCTGAGCATGCTCTGCTCGGCTGCGGTGGACAAATCCCGGCACGATATCTTTCTTTTTTATGCGAACCGCCATCTGGAAGACGCGGCGTTTATGGATGCTCTCTGGGACTTGGAGAGCTCGAATACAAACTTCCGTTTCGTCCCAACATTCACCCGCATCGACGGCACTTCGATGAGATGGCAGGGTGAAACTGGGCATATTCGACACGAGATGCTTTCCAAACACGTAAGCAACCTGCGCGGTCCGATTTTTTACATTGCCGGGCCGCCGACTATGGTTGCAGCGACGCGCCGAATGCTCGTCGATGCTGGAGTGGAGGAGGACGACATTCGGACAGAAGAGTTTGCGGGCTACTAAGCATGATCGAGCGACGGTATCGGCCGGACAACCCATTGTGACCCTCTTTCCTGGACAAGGATTTCTGGGCACCGGCGCCCCATTCGCTGCAGATTTCAACCTGGTGATGCAGTTCATCCTCGGAGCAGCCCTGATCGCTGGTGTGTTTTTCGCGAAACAAAAGCGATTCAGAGCTCACGGCGTTTGTCAGACAACGGTGCTGCTCGTCAATCTCTTGATGGTCGGACTGGTGATGTGGCCGTCTTTTCAGCAACAGCTGAGGCCGCACCTTCCGAAGGTCTTCCATAGGTTTTACTACGCCGTGGCTATGACACACACGCTCGTGGGGATAGCGGCTGAGACGCTGGGACTCTATATCGTCGTCGTGGCTGGCACGAACCTTCTTCCGCCATGGCTGTGTTTCACGCACTGGAAGCGTTGGATGCGGGTGGAGGCCGTGCTCTGGTGGATCGTTCTGGTAAGCGGAGTGGGGACCTACTACGCGTGGTATGTGGCACCCTTCTCGTAGCTACCTGCGAAGAACACTGTTCAAGGAGTTAACCGCCATGCGTGAATCCCAAAGGAAAACGGAGATGCGAGAATGTTGGAAGCGACTAGCTACGGACTGACCGCCCTGGGTCTAATCCTGGTGGCAACCTTCTGTTTTATTTTGGTTGAGGAAAGAGCTACCCGGCAGGCGAATCGCGCGTCCAGGCTCGTTGAGGAGAGCAAGATGAGTCCTCTTCGAAATGCCGGAGCTGTGCCCGTAAGTCGATTGCGGACAGGGTCCATTGGCAGGGAAGAGCTTACTGGGTTCTTCCTATCAATCCAAATGACATATCTTGCTCAAGCACGCCCCAACGGTTCCAACGGAAATAGTCTGCTGCGTGAACGGGAACAGGAAGGGGTTTTCCATGGCTGATGCCTTTGCTGTCCCCTTGGAACCACACGCATCATCGATGCCGCTCCTTGCGCATCTGGAGGAGTTGAGGAAACGGGTCATTTTCTCGGTTGCAGGAGTGCTCATTGGGTTTCTGTCCTGCTGGTCGTTGGCTGACCGTATCTTCGGTTTGATGCAGCAGCCAATTATTCGTGCGCTTCGTAACCACGGGCTTGGCGGCGGACTGGTCTATCTCAACCCGACAGAACCATTCAATCTCTATCTGGAGGTGGGTTTCGTCGCCGGACTCTTTGCAGCCTCTCCATTCGTGTTCTATCAACTGTGGTTGTTCATTGCTCCCGGACTGTATCGCAACGAGAGGCGTTATATTCTGCCGTTCTTGATAAGCACAGTTGGATTGTTCCTGGCGGGGGGCCTGTTTGGCTACCGGATGGTTTACCCGGCGTCGCTTGATTTCCTGATTGGCTACAGTCAGCGCTTTCAGCCGATGATCACGATTGGAGAATATACAAAGCTGTTCTTGACGGTCATCGTGGGTCTTGGACTAATCTTCGAAATGCCAGTCCTTATCTTCTTTCTTGCTCTGATGCGCGTGGTAACGGCCCGCTGGATGTGGCGGAATCTGCGATATTCCATCCTTGCCATTTTTGTCGTTGCAGCAATCGTCACACCCACTACCGACATCTTGAACATGTGCCTGTTTGCGGCTCCCATGATCGCGCTCTACGCAGTCAGCATCGGCGTCGCGTGGCTCGTAAATCGCTCCCAACACTCCAGGACCCCGGTGAGTTAGCTTGCCCGAAGAATGCGAATCGGAACGGCGAAGTCGCGCGCAGAAGCTCGCGTCCCAGGGCTGAGGTGTCCAAGACTTCGACCTGAGAACGAAACACCTGTTGAGTGATTGGTGCTTCCCGCTTTTGTCCCTGCCGATGACAGTCTTCCGATGTAAGAGCCAGCCAGTGCCTAAGGAAGAAGGAATTTCGAGGCTGGGGAATATTTCCTGTCTGCGCGAGTTCCACACAGTAGCAGGACCGCACGGCAAATCATCAGACCAGAATTGGAGCGCAGTGCATGAAAGAAAAGAATCTCCCATCTATGGTGGTACCAGAGGTGAGTTCACCAGAGACTGCTCCTTCGTCGACGGGCGAAGATGTTCAACGCAATTGGCAGGGCGTCGTTAAGCGACGTTCGTTTCTGAAAGGGCTCGGCATGGCGGGGGCAACGTTGTCCGCCAGCACACTACTCTCCACCGAAAGCAGGGCTCAAAGCAATTTGAGCAAGGACAGGCTCTCTCGAGGCGACGCTGCACTTCTGCAGTTCGCCCTCTGGGCAGAACTTGTCGAGAGTGATCTTTGGACACAATACGCGGAACTCGGCGGAGTCGGGCCGTCGGGCGGTGGGGCCGCACAAGCGAATGAAGAATTCCAGGGGTTCATCGGAGGAAATCCAGCTTACACTCTGGCGCTTGAAAATCTGGACGGCGACATGCCGCAGTACATCACCGACAACACCGATGATGAACTGAGCCACGCAGCTTTTCTGAAGGCTTTCTTGAAGTCCAAAGGCGAAGTACCTCTCGACCTGGAGCCATTTCGAACGCTGCCGAGCAGTCAGGCGACTGGGGCACGGCAAATCAAGCGGCTCACCAACCTCATGAACCTTAATGTGGACCTCAGTTGGTATACCCGGTATCGCAGCGGAAAGAACCCGGACTTAGGTGCGGCATTCAAGGGACCCTTCGTCATCACGAACCAACCCGCGATCCCACTGAACGATACGGACACTCCCCCTTCAACCAATCCAACGATTCCCATCACAGGCCGTGATGCCGAGCGACTACAAGCAATCGCCAACACTGCCGGATTTCACTTTGCGTTCATCGAGCAGGGGGGGCGAGCCTCTATCCGACGCTGGCTTTCAAGGCAACCGATCCAACCGTCCTACGGATCCTGGTCAGTATTGGCGGAGTCGAGATTGATCACTTCGGGTTGTGGCACGATAAGGGTGGCAACGCGGTGGCGCAGCCCTTGGCCGGCGTGGTCGATCCCGTGACCGGTCTAACGTTTCCGGATCTGAACAATCCTGCGACAGAGCTTACTCAAACAAACAAGATCCTGCCTGAGCCATGCAACTTCATCAGCAAGAGTCTGCCGCGGTGTTCGGTAATCCGACCGACCTCCACGCAGAATGGAGGGGCCGTGGCAACGGTGAAAGCTTTCACCGATGACGGGCTCTTCATCGGCCAACCGGGTGCATTTCTTCAGTTATCGATGCAGCTGGCTATCGCAGCGGACTCGGTTGAACGCGGGTTTTAATTGTCGTGTGCTCTCCCCCTGCTCCACTGGCGGGCGCTGTAACCAGTTAACGGTCACAGCGCCTGCATTGTTCACACTAGCCGCTAAGAGTGCTTTAGCTCATTGCCCAACCTAAGGAGGTTTCATGTTTGAAGGACTGTTTCAACCGATGCACCTATTGGTTATTTTTGGAATTGCTTTGCTTGTATTCGGACCGAAGAAGCTACCCGAACTCGGCAAGGGAATCGGAGAAGGTATCCGCGGCTTCAAGTCAGCGATGAAAGAGCAAGAGACCTCGGACAGCACAACCACGAACACATTGCCTGCGAGCAAGGCCTAAACAGGAGGTGATGTGTGGGTTTTGGCGCAGAAATCCTGTTCATCCTCTTGCTCGGACTCTTGGTCCTGGGACCGAAGCGGCTGCACATAGTGCTCGCTAACGTGGCGCGAGCGAAAGCGCGGTTCGAAGAAGCGAGCCGCGGCTTCAAGTCTCAACTGACTGCAGAACTTGAGGCAGCCTCTCAACGCCCTGGGAATGAGGAGCACTCTCCTCTTCTTGCAACGGAAAATGCTATAGAGCCTGCCCACTCCGGCTTGCTCGGGCGCGACTACGAGATGGCAGAGGGCGTCGCCAGCCACCAATCGTCTCCACAGGAGATCCGCGTTTGAGTTTCACGTCGAGTGCGGGTGTTGCCGAGCCAGTGATGCATGTCTTGCCGCGACTCCTGGTGATTGCGGAGGATCGAGCTGCCCGAAGAGCGCTGCAACGACTTCTCGGGTCGGATGGATACGATGTGGCCGTCACCGCGAATGAGGCCGTAGGACTTGAACTGCTTCGCAATGCTCCTCCCGTTGCAGTCGTTCTCGACCTGCATCGAAGGGAGAAAAGTGCGGGGCGGGATGTCTTTCGTAAGATCAGGCAATTCGTCCCCGAGATCCCTATCGTTGTTTTGGGCACACGGTCGGAGTCGGACACAATTCTGCTTCTAGAACTTGGCGCGGATGACTACGTATCGAGGCCGTTCAGCGGTAGAGAGTTGTTAGCGCGCGTCCATGTGGCGGTGCGCCGATCTCTGCGCACCAGTGCGAGGGACGCCTTCGCTTTTGATGACCTAACTGTGGATTTTCGCACCATGGAGGTGAGACGAGAAGGCAGTGTGGTTCCGCTCACGCCCCAGGAATTCAAGATTCTGAAGTTTATGGTTCAAAACGCAAAGCGCGTTATTTCGCGGGATGAGCTTCTCAACGAGGTGTGGGAATGTCACAAGTCTGACTCACGTCGAACTGTCGATAACCACATCCTGGGACTCCGCCAGAAGTTGGAGGTGGATCCCTCACATCCGGTCCATTTTCGAACTGTTCACGGCTTTGGGTACATGTTCGTACCCTGAAGCAGGTGATTGTCGAGCAGCGAAACGGTTAAGCAAACGACAAAGCTGCCTTTTGTCGTTTCGTTTTTCATGTTCGTCGTCACTCCGCTCTCATCAATTTCAATAGCAGTCGAGGCAGCTCCGAGTTCTGCTTGCATCCTTTCAAGATCTTCATTTGTACCTGCTGCAGCTGCCAACCCCATCGGCCAGTGCTTACCTCGAGGCGGAAGGGCATGAATCTGAAATCAGTCGATTGGATAACCCCAGCTGTCATTTGATTGTCACTCTCTTGTCCTTCAATTGTTACCACGCGCGACAGGAATAAAGCGCTCCCGTCAGGGTTATCGATGGTGTAGGTCAATTCTTGATCGTACAAAAAGGAAGCCAAACAACAATGAAGCGTTCAGCGAACTACCTTTCTGGCATGGTTCTCGGATTAATTCTCGTTGTGTCAGCCGTACCTGGTCATGCGGATGATACGAAGAAGATCAAAGTGACGATTCCGTTCGACTTCGTGGTCGGGACCAAGCAACTCAAGGCCGGCAACTACGTCGTTCAGTCGTGGGGAAACTCCGGAGACGGGGCCTTATTGTTTAGGTCCGAAGACGGAGACGCTCAGCAAATCGTGTTCGTGGTGCCCGTAGAAAACAACGCTGGAAACCACGAGCGTCTAGTGTTTCATCGCTACGGAGACGAGCAGTTCGTCGCTCAAGTGTGGTTCATGGGCGACGAGGCAGGCTATGAACTGATTCCCGGAGCTCGGGAGAAGGAGTCAGCCGCGAACCGCGCGGTTGGCGATCAAATGGGAGCGGGGCAGTAGCACCACATCGGTCGGACAAGACAGGATGGGCGGAGGTGAGCCGACCTTGGGGAAATACCCACTCCTTCTTGTCAGTCCGGTCCCCAGATCTCGCAGGCTCGCAATCATGATTCCTGTGAGGCCGACGACGGGATGGTGAACTACGACCACGCAAAATGAGTCCCAAGGAATGTGTCAGGAGTGTTGGCGAGAGGCAGGCGTGCCCTGGTAAGTAGATCCAGGGCGACTCTGTGATGAGAAAGTAAGAGTTCATCGATGAGTAATCCTCGAATTATTGCAATTGGTACGGCAAACCCACCGCTCAGGCTGACGCAGGAACAAAGCTTTCATGCCGCGGGGTACCGAACCGAACGCGTTCGAAAGATGTTCCTCAATAGCGACATCGACTTTCGGCACTTCTGTCTGGAAGGGGACTTCAGTCGTGGGGAGAGCTCGGATCAACTGAACCAACGCTATCTGCGTGGTGCCATGAAGACGGGTTGCCGCGCAATCACGAATTCCCTGGAATCGGGTGGACTGACGGCGCGCGATGTCGACTTCCTAGTCGTGTGTACATGCACCGGCTATGTGTGTCCTGACCTGGGCAGTCGGTTCATTGCGCACATGGGCTTCAGAGACAACGTGCAGAGAGGGTCCATGCTTGGCCTCGGGTGCGCAGGAGCCCTTCCGACGCTGCAACGTGCGATCGATTTTGTTCGCGCCAATCCTACTGGAGTCGCATTGATGGTCGCAGTCGAGATCTGCTCGGCCTGCTACTACGTCGATAACACGCTCGAGACTGTTGTGGGGAATGCTATTTGCGCGGACGGCGCCGCGGCTTTTGTGCTATCCCGAGATTCCTCTTCTGATCGCCGGTACCCCGAAACAGTGGACTTCGAAACGTTTCTTGACCCTGGGCAGATCGAGGAGGTCGGACTACGGCATCAGGACGGCAAACTGCGCATCATACTCGGAGCTTCGATTCATAAAATCGCCGGCCCCATGATTGAAAAGGCGCTTGAGCGATTGCTGCATCGGCATGGGCTGTCGCGGTCTGATATCAAGTTCTGGGTAGTGCATCCCGGCGGACGGAAGGTGATCGACGATCTACAGCAGTATCTGGATCTCACAGAAGCGCAGATGCGATTCTCACGGCACGTCTTGCGGAATTACGGAAATATGTCATCTCCCACTGTGATGTTCGTGTTGGATGAAGTGGTCCGTAAAGGTGATCCTCAACCAGGTGACATGGGGATCATGGTTGGGCTCGGGCCAGGCATGGCGGCAGAATTGGCATTACTGAGATGGTAGTCCGTTTGCTGCTGCGCTGGCGGGTGCTCCGATCTCTGGTGCGAGCCAGAGGAGTTGTCTCGTGGGGTGAAGTGAGGCCACTTCTGAAACTTTGCCTATCCAACCTCTGGCTACGCGATCGGTCCAGAGTTGGCGGGACGCAAGAAGCAGGAAGCCGCAACGGCAACTTGCCGCCTGCGCTCTTTCAGATGGCAACTGGTTATTGGCTGTCGCAGGCGGTGTACGTTGCCGCGAAACTGGGACTGGCGGATTTGTTGAGGGATGGTCCAAGGTCCTGCCAGGAACTCGCCGCTGTAACGGGCACCGATGCCCGTTGTCTCTTCCGACTCATGAGGGCACTTTCAGCGGCACGCATTTTCGTGCACACGCAAGGCGATCACTTTGCGCTAGCGACCGCGGGCAAGAGTCTCCAAAGAGATGCTCCTGGATCGCAGAGAGCCATCATAATGACGCTCGGTGAAGTCCATTACCAGGCTTGGGGAAACCTTCTTCATAGCGTCCGAACTGGGTCCACGGGTTTTGAAAGCACATTTGGAACATCTTTGTTTGCGTACCTGCAGAGCAGCCCAGAGGCCGCCGACACATTTAACAGAGGAATGAGCGATGTCGCATCCATGTTGGCTTACGCGGTTCTTCTGGCCTACGACTTTTCACGGATATCATTCCTCGTAGACGTCGGGGGCGGCCAGGGACAATTTCTCCGCACCATCCTTCAGTTGCATCCGGAGATGAAGGGTACGATCTTCGACCTACCTTCCACCATTGAGCAGGTAAAGCAGTACTTCAACGGCGATCCATGTAGCAGCAGAATCGCTGCTATCGGCGGAGACTTCTTCCATTCCGTTCCGGAGGGGGCGGATGCCTACGTTCTCTGTGGCGTGATTCACGATTGGGACGACGATCCCGCCGTCCAAATCCTTAGGAATTGCCGTCTCGCTATGAATCGGAAAGGAAGGCTATTACTTGTGGAAGTGGTCGTGCCCGATGATGACGCCCACTGTTTCAGCAAGCTTCTCGACCTGAACATGATGGTAATGACAGGAGGACGCGAACGTACCAGAGCTGAATTTGCCGCCTTGCTCAACACGGCAGGATACAGCCTTAGCAGGATCATTCCGACGCTGGCGCCTCAGAGCGTCCTGGAAGCCATTCCAAGTTGACCTAGAAGAAGGCGTGGCAGCTCAGCAGCATCCCACGATTCGATCCCGCAGGAATAAAACGACCTTGGCCAAGTTTACGTTATCAATACGGCAAGACCGATGAAGTGGGAGACGCGTATGGCTTCAAGGCAGGTAGCTATTAGCGAAGAGATGCAGATCCAGCTTGTTCGCGGCGGCGACGCTGGGGCCTTTTGCGAACTGATTCGGCCGTACGGGCGCAGGCTCTATCTCAAGACCTTGTCTATTGTGGGTAACGACGCGGATGCGGAGGAAGTTGTTCAAAATGCCCTCCTCAAAGCGTTCAACAAGATTTCTCAGTTTCGACGGGAAGCATCTTTTTACACTTGGCTCTTCAGAATAACGGTCAACGAGGCCCGGATGTGGTTACGGAGTAGCCGAAGGCATATTCACGAATCGCTCGACAATAACAATGAAGATGGAGAAGGCCAGCTCGTGAGGGAGATTGGAGACTCGCGAGAAGGGCCATTTGAAGTACTGGAAAAAAAGCAAGTTCGACTTGCGATTCTCAAGGCTCTCAGACGTTTGTCTGCAAGTCATCGCGAAGTCGTCGTTCTGCGTGACCTCCGGCTTTGCAGCATCTCGGAGACAGCAAGAGTTCTTGCCATCTCAGAAATCAACGTGAGATCTCGGCTACGGCGAGGTCGTACGCAGCTTCGGCGAGCACTCGAAAATCTCCGAACTAACCAGGCGTCCCGAGAGAACCGCCTAACCAGGCGCGCTGACATGCAATACGCGTTGCCTGAGGCGACCATCGTGGATTCGTGGGAAAGGACCTCTGAGGGCGTGACCGGACGCGCCGGGTGAAACTCTTCTCGCCAGGCATCGCGTGGGTGGTCACGCCATGTGGAGTATCGATGAGGAGCCGGACGCAAACTGGGGACGCGAAAATTCATCGTGGGTGAGGAATATTTTCCTGTCCATTAAGTTCTACAAGGCGTGAGTGCCAGACTGCGTCGTGCGTTTTCTTGCGCCTGGTCGGGCACTAAATTCAAAACAAAGAGAAGAACGAGGGCAAAAGTTATGTCTAAGATGTTGATCATCTTCGCGCTTATGTGCGCCAGTCTTCAGGCGCAGGTCGCAATAACCTCGAATGAGCCAGACGCGGAATCCTCACCATTCGCATCGGAGTTACCCAACCCGGTCATAGAGTGGAACCGAACTCTTCTCCTGATCGCACGGACGCCTGGCGCTGGGTCACCGACCATTCATTCGACGCGCAACTTCGCCATCCTGCATGTCGCCATGTATGACGCAGTCAACAACATCGACGGAAGGTTTAGCCCGTACCTGGTCCGCCTTTCGAATATCTCGCGGAAAGCTTCGGAACCGGCTGCGGCTGACCAGGCGGCTCATGATGTCCTGGTGGCGCTCTATCCGGCTTTTCAGTCAAACCTCGATGAGCAACTTCAGCAAGACTTGGCACAAATCGCAGAGGGACCGGACAAAACAGATGGCATAGCTGTCGGCGAAACCGTCGCGGCTCAGATTCTGGCTTTTCGGAAGGAGGATGGAGCGAACGTCACACCACCACTATTCAAGGCGGGGACCGACGCTGGAGACTATCAACTGACCCCTCCTAATTTCGCGCCTGCAGATTTCACGCAATGGCCGGCCGTCACTCCGTTCGCGCTCGCTCGCGCGGATGAGTTTCGACCCAGCCCGCCGCCACGATTAACCAGCGACGCATATGCCCGAGCCTTTAACGAAGTCAAGAGTCTGGGGATCGTGAACAGCACAACTCGTACCCCGGAGCAGACTTTGATTGGGAAGTTCTGGAACGGCAACATTCAGGATTTCTGGAATGAGATCGCGCAGACGGCTGTTGCGGGGCGCCACCTTAACTTGCCACAGAGCGCGCGACTTTTTGCACTCCTGAACATCAGTCTCGCCGACACTACGATCGGCTTCTTCGAAGCCAAGTACACATACGTATTCTGGCGCCCGGTGACTGCGATTCGACTGGCCAGCGAAGACGGCGATTCCAGAACGACGCCCGATTCGAATTGGCTGCCGCTGTCAACCAAAACTGCTCCGGACCCTTCTTATCCGGGCGCTCACAGTGCGATTAGTTTTGCCGGCGCGGAAGTGTTGAAGGCCTACTTCGGAGATCGGTTCGCTTTTGATGTCACTTCCGAGGCGTTGCAGGGAGTGAATCGCCACTTCAACAGCTTTTCGGCCGCAGCCCAGGAAGCAGGACTGAGCCGAATTTATGCGGGACAGCATTTCCGCACCGACCATATCGCCGGGAAGCGTTTGGGCCAGCAAGTGGCAGAATCGGTCGTGGACACCATGTTGCTCCCTAGGTGAGGCAGCCAGGTAGTTCTTCAAGGAACGCAAAGTGAACTTTGGTAATCATCGTGAGGCCCGGCGCGCCCGGAGGCGCGCCGGAAATCCGTGACCTCGGAGGATCTGCAAATGCTCTTGAACGTGTCACGATGGATGGTCGGAAACATGATCGAATGAAATAGATTGAGCAGGACCAGTGCCCACATCGGCGCCACTTTCGTCGTCAGCAGCACGATCGCCAGGCAAGTCAGAGCCGACAATCTGAAAAGTGAGAGCGAGCGGCAAGGGAATATGGATCACTATCGGCCAGCGGGCAAACCTGCCAATCAAGAATCCCAGCAGGTGCAGCTTCAGATGATTTGCTTCATCTTCCGATGAACAGTGGGCATTATTCGCAACGCACTCACCACAACGCTCCCTCTGGAACTCCAATACCCTCTATCTCTTCGCGAGACTGAACCAAAATCCGAACCACCCACAGAACGCAACACCCCGGCGATGGTCTGAAAATAAAGTCGCTCCCCTCCTGAGCGTCATTTGAAAAGCTGAACGCGCAGTAGGGAATAAGACCGACTCGTGCGAGTTATCAACTGGTGAAGGTCAAAAAGCCGACACATCGTTAATATCGGCATAATCGTGGTCTTCTTTTGCTGTGGCGATTTCGTTTCCGAGGAACTTTCACAAAGCCGAGGCTGCAGCCGATTGCCCGCGAAGGACCACCAATCCTTGAGAACCAAGTCCTTGGCTCGTGCCTTCTTGAATATCCTTACTCCGTGGGGCAAACCGCGCCCATTCTGGTTTCCGCGAGGCGGATTTCGGACACCGATAGATCCAGATGGCCGGATGTTTCCAGATGGGCGATGGTCGGGGTCTTCCTTAGGTCCTGCGCGGAAAAGCACGACAGCGGCAGGGCCAGGGTCGCATAGCTGCCGGCGGGAAGGGCCTTCAGTTCAGCGGTCACGGGCACCGAAGCAGAACCGACGCCTAGCCGCACCGCAGTGTCCGGAGCCGTATTGACCCGTACCGTGAGGCTGAGCATCATCGCGCCATTGGCCTCGCGGCTGATGTCGCTTGGCCTGTCCGCGCCCATCTCCAGCCATGCTTTCGATTTCCCGTTCCACACCACATGCAGTGCGCCGTCGGCCTGCGATTCCACCTTCAGGCCTGCCGACCCGAGCGCCGTGCGCGTCCCGGCATAGTCCACGCATGGGCTGTTGCCGTCACCAATACAGAGTTTGTAGCCGTTCCACGCACTACCCTTGGCGTAGTAGACGTTCTTCTCGCCGTATTTGGTCGTGCTGGCCACTTCGGGCAAGGGCAGTGTCTGCGCAGGCGCGGCGTAACTTAGCCCGAAACCGAAGGCGAATTGCGGATCATACGTCGCGTCCCCAACATTCAACGGTGTCTGCTCGGGATCCTTGGGCCATGAGAAGCTGAGCTTGCCGGTAAAGTCGTACTTGCCGGTTAGCACGTCCGCCACGCCTTCGCCTTCCGACCCCGGGAGCCACGCCTCGACAAACGCATCGGCGGCATTGATCTGCGGATTGACATAGAGCGCGCGGCCCGACAGCATGACGGCGACCACCGGAATGCCCTGCGCTTTTAGTTTCCTTATCAGTTCCAGAGACTCGACATTATCGTGATGCAGCGCCACGTCCCTCTGGTCGCCCATGAATTCGGCGTAGGGAGTCTCACCGAACACGACGATGGCAACGTCAGCTTTTTGTGCTGACGTGCCGTCGGGGCTGAGCAGCGCCTGTCCGCCGCCGGCGTCGATCTGGGGTTTCAAGCCTCCATAAATCGAGGTGGCGCCGGGGAAGTCGTTGGGGCCGTTATCGGCGCCCTGCCATGAGAGCGTCCAGCCACCCGCCTGCATGGCGACATTGTCGGCGCCATCGCCGGCAATCAGGACAGTGGCGTTCGGCTTGATGGGCAGGACGCCATTGTTCTTGAGCAGTACCAGCGATTCGCGCACCGCCTGGCGTGCGACGGCGCGGTGCATCGGCGTGCCAATGGGCTGGTAAGTATTGGGACGTTTGTTCGGCGCGGGCTCGTCAAACACACCCATACGCATCTTGACGCGCAGGATCCGCCGCACGGCGTCATCGAGGCGTGCCTTCGGAATCGTACCATCCTTCACTTCGCGCACCAGACTTGTGTAGAGCGCTTTCCAGTCCTGCGGAGCGTTGAAGATATCGAGCCCCGCATTGAACGCGAGCGCGCAATCCGCATTGGTGCAGCCGGGAATTTGGCCGTGCGCGTTCCAGTCACCCATGATGAAGCCGTCGAAGCCCAGTTGGCCCTTCAGCACGTCCGTCATCAGGGCCTTGTTGGCATGCATCTTGATACCGTGCCACGAATTGTAAGATGCCATGATTGATTGCGTTCCGGCGTCAATTGCCTGGGCATAGCCGGCCGCGTGCAGCCTGATCAGATCGGCTTCGGAGGCAAGTGAATCGCCCTGGTCGCTGCCGCCGTCGGTTGAGCCGTCGCCGAGGAAGTGCTTGGCGGTCGAGATGACGTGATCCTTGTCGAGGAAATTCGAGGCCGCACCTTCCAGCCCCGTCACCATGGCGGAGGTGTAAAGGGCCACGATCTTCGGATCCTCCGAATAGCTTTCATAGCTGCGGCCCCAGCGGTCGTCGCGTGCCACCGCAATCGTCGGCGCGAACGACCAGTCCATGCCGGTAGAGCGCACCTCAGCGGCAGTGACTTCGCCGATGTGGCGAAGCAGATCTGGGTCGTGTGCCGCGCCCAGGCCGACATTGTGCGGGAAAAGGGTAGCTCCGTAGACATTATTGTGCCCATGGACGGCGTCCGAGGCCCAGATCATCGGAATGATGATGCGGTTTCTCCCTGGATCAACCGAGGCATCGTAGTAGGGCTCGATTAAGTTAATCCAGTCCTGAACGCTCGAATGCTTGTTGCCGCCGGGCACCGCACCGCCGCCGTTTTCAATCGATCCGATATGGTATTGCGCCACTTCGTCGGGACTGATCGATTTCCATTCGGGCTGGACGACCTGACCAACCTTTTCCTCGACCGTCATCCTTTTGAGCAGGCCGTCGATCCGCTCTTCGATTCTGGCGTCGAGGCCAATCGGCGACTTGCTTTCCGGCCACAGTTTGGGATGAACCACAGGGGCTTGATTTTCAGACTCTGGTGAACCTAAACGTCGCTCCTGATGGGCCTTCGCCTGGACGCAAAGCGAGTTCATCGCCAACCCAACCGCAACTAGCACTGCCGTGGACCACACAAATGCATCCTGGCGAGAAGGCTTGCGCTCCAGACTCATGAGTAACCGTCCCGTTGTCGATCCCTACGCCAACAAAATGGCACCGACTTCATTGTTTTCCGAGATCATTCTAGCCAAGAAAATCGGTATTGTGGTGTATCGGGAATATGGCGACACGTGAGATCAGCGGTCAGCTGCCGGGTGCTTGAGCACATAGCCACAGACCATTCCAGGTGCGACTACGATGACAAGCTGCGTCTGGCACAACATCTGGTTCACTGAGCGCCAATTCGATAGTCAAGAGTGCAGTCGGAAGCAGGTCAATCTACGCTCGGCTCGTCAACGATTCGAGACGAACCTTCGAACAAACGTGCGGTCACCGCTCCGAAAACAAACCCGCCGACATGCGCCAGATAAGCCACCCCGCCCGTTTGTACCTGCGCGACAGCACCTGCATGCACGAGTTGGGTCAGAAACCAAAACCCAATTAAGAGCGCGGCCGGAATGAGCGTGACTCGCACGAAAACAAAAATGAACAGTACCGCCTTGATCCGATCACGAGGATAGGTCACCATGAACCCGCCCATCACTGCAGCGATGGCTCCACTCGCCCCCAGATTTGGAACCGTAGAATGAGGATCGGCCAAAATCTGGGCAAGCATGGCCACCAGTCCGCCAGCCAGATAAAACAGGAGGTAACGGCCGCGGCCCATCGCGTCTTCGATTTCAGGGCCGAAGGCCCATAGGAAAATCATGTTCCCGATGATGTGCGACCAGCTGCCATGCATGAACATCGCAGTAAAGATGGTGATCCAATGATGGCCGGAAATGATCTGTGCAGGAATCGCGGACCATTGCATGACGAATGCGTCACCACGCATCAGCTCAAGCAGAAAAACGAAGACGTTCACCACGATAATGAACGCAGTGACCACCGGCAATCGCACGGGACGTCGCGAGGCATCGCTTAATGGAATCAAGCCTCCCAATTGAGTCTCCCTTCACCACAAACCATGTTTGCCATAAAGCACGGAGTCTAGTCTCATTACAGCGCGACCTGCCTTCGCAGCAAAGCGCCGGAACTGACTCAGCTAGCGGGTTGCGCATTGAACCGATGTTTGTTGATTTTGAAACGCTTGATCTTGGAATCGAGCGTTAGCGCGGGCAGCCCTAATGTCGCGGCTGTGCGCGACGGGCCCGAGATCCGTCCATAACATTCTCGAGTGCGGTTTCGATCACTTCCTTCTCCTGCCGCGCGAGGACACGATTAAGCGTATTCACTCGGCTGTTGAGAACGTGGCGTCGGTTTTCTGCACCAGCGGCGAAGACCTCCTCCTGGTAACGACAATGAAACACAAACCGAGGCGCGTATGCTTGTCCACAGCGATGAAGCCAATTCTTTTCGCATTGCTTGCGATAACAGCGAGCGTCTTCCCTATAGAGGAATTGTCCAACTCGACCGGTCACAATTCTACTGCCATCCCGGATGTTGCACAGGATCACGTTCCCAAATCGATGATTGAGCCCCTGCTGTCATGACGGCGTGGGCAGCTTCATGGTAGAAGGCGAGTACGTTCATGATCGGACTCAAAGGTGCAGCTACTCGTGTGGTAGCGAATGTCGTCGAGAGCGACTGTTCTCGAATCACTCCCCTGCATATTGCGTCCGGATTCGCGGGACGCACCGATTACCTTCGAAACCTTCCCTTCGTCCATGCATCTGTTCCACGTCCAAGGCCTGCTGGAGATCATCGTGCAACGCTACGAGCGTGCACTGCTTCGCCGATGTCTCGTGGTTCTGGGGAGGTCAATGCAGCTCCCACGGGTACTCGGTCAGCCACGGACCAGACCAACTCGCGGGGCGTTCTATTCTTGCCTTCTCGCGGTTCGGAACAGCGGTTGGGATCCCGCGCTAAAGTAATCGAGCAGTTTCAGTTGCCTATCTCCTCGCCGGGATGGCGGAACTGGTGGGCGCAGCGGGCCCAAAATCCGCCGAGGTTCACCCCCTAGGGTTCGACTCCCCCTCCAAGCACCAGCACTTTGATCATCAACAAGTTACCGACGCTAGCAACCTTCCACAATTCTGTGAGCTTGAGCCACCGAACTTCTGAGCACTACCTTTCTGCCTCAAAGCTGCTTATGGACATCACCTCAATCCCTCACTCGTTTTGGGAGGTAGTATCTATCGGGACAGATTCGGCTACCCCCTGTTGCGCTCCGCCTGCAAGGCTCGCCCAAAGAACAACCACAGACCGAGGGCCGGCTTGATATGTGCGTTCAGAAATGGCCGGTGCTTCTTGCCACGTGACTATGTCTTCGGGTGCCTCCTGAAAAGTGTCGATCCATCGTCTCCATGAGCCGCGCTTCCCTGTTCCTATCCGCGGAAGTTCGAATGCAAGAGGCTCCCAATAAGAATTGAAAATGAAATGGATAAGCATCGCCTGTTTAGATAACTCGGCGCTGAGGGCGATACTATGTGAATGATCGCTCCAGTCTGGCTGGTTGAGTTTTACCCCATGCCAGCCCTTAATCCCTTCGCGGATCAACTGAATTAATGTCATCCGCTCACGTTCGGCGCCGGAGTCTCGCAGTGTTCGCCTGGCGGTGAGTAACTTCACAAAACGATGCACATCCGCGTGCTTCACGAGCAAAGACCAATCAAACCAATTCCCTTCGTTGTCTTGGCAGTAAGCATTGTTGTTCCCGTGCTGTGTTCGGCGAACTTCATCGCCCATCAAGAACATGGGAAGGCCGAGAGAAAGCATGGTGACAGTCATGAAATTCTTCACTTGGCGGGTTCGGAGTCGCTCAACTTCAGCATCCGCCGTTGGACCCTCGACACCGCAGTTCCAGCTCCGATCGTCATTGCAGCCGTCACGGTTTTCCTCACCATTGGCATCGTTATGCTTCTCGTTGTAAGAGACCAAGTCATTCAGCGTAAATCCATCGTGACAGGCAACGAAGTTCACGCTCTGTTCTGCCTCACGCTCCTCATGCCGAAAGATCTCGTGGCTACCGAGGAGTCGGTCTGCAAAGACCCGTAATGACCCTTTGTCACCGCGGAAGAAACTCCGTACGTCATCGCGAAAGCGCCCGTTCCATTCCTTCCAACTATCCCCGACGAAGCTGCCGACTTGGTAGAGTCCGGCAGCATCCCAAGCTTCAGCAATTATCTTTGTCCCGGCGAGTGCTGGATCAGACTCAATGTCCCAGAGGACAGGAGGATCGGACATCACTTGACCAGCAGAATCGCGCGCAAGGATCGATGCGAGATCAAAACGGAAGCCATCCACGTGCATTTCTTCGACCCAATAGCGAAGACTATCCACGATCATGCGGCGAACGATGGGGTGATTGGCGTTGAGCGTATTTCCTGTTCCGCTGTAGTTGGCGTAATGCGACCGATCATGTTCCAAAAGATAGTAGGCGCGATTGTCGAGGCCACGAAAACTCAATGTTGGTCCAAGATGTTCACCTTCCGCTGTGTGATTGAAGACGACGTCTAAGATCACCTCGATCCCCGCGCTGTGCAAAGCCTTGACCATATCGCGAAACTCGTCCACCGCGTTCAGGGGATCTTGTCGAGAACTGTACGCCTGGTGTGGCGCGAAAAAAGAGACGGGCGCATAACCCCAATAGTTGACGCGACCGGGTGGGCAGTCCTGCGGATCGAACTGAAACACAGGGAGGAGTTCGACAGCCGTGATGCCCAGGTCCTGGAGATATGGGATCTTCTCGATCAAGCCGCGGTAAGTGCCGCGGGTCGCTTCCGGGACGCCGGAGTTCGGATGCCGCGTAAATCCCTTTACGTGCATTTCGTAGACAACCGTCTGCGAAGATGGCCGTCTGAGTGGAGTGTCACCTTCCCAGTCGTACAGAGTTGTATCGACGACCACGCTTTTCATCGCTGTGGCGGCATTGTTACCTTCTTGACGCGCTGCTTCACGGGAGTAGTTTCGAGGAACAGCGACTCCGCGACCATACGGGTCGAGCAAGACTTTTGTCGGGTCAAAACGCAAGCCTTTGGCGGGATCGAATGGCCCGTGAACCCGATACCCATACCGTTGCCCCACGCGCAAGCCAGGAACGAAGACGTGCCAGTAGTGATAGGTGCGATTGGTAGTTGGATCCAACCGGATCACGTGCGAGGGTTGCCCGTCATCCCTGTGATCGAAGAACAGCAATTCGATACCTGAAGCATCGCGAGAGTACAGACTAAAATTGACACCGTCGGAGGAGACTGTGGCGCCAAGAGGTGCGCTTCGTCCCACACTTGTGGCAAGAACTAAGCCCAATTGATCACTTCGTTGTGGGTCAATTGTGAGCTTATCCTCACCGAGAATGCCGTGTTCTGGGTTGCGGATCTGCGACATCGCATGCTCCGAATATGTTGCTCGTAAAACTGTCAGTCACCTTTTCAGACGGCAGCTTTTTCCAGCAGGACGGCCGTGGAACCAACGACAGACATCAGCTCATTCCAAGATTTCACGAACGACTGTGCACCCTCGTCCTGAAGCTGAGCAGCCAGAGAGTCGATGTTGATGCCAGCGCCAGCAAACCGCGATAGCACTTCTTCGCAGTCACCTCCATCGGCTGGCAGGATCGATCCGAGATCTTTGCGATTGGCAAGCGCATTCAAGGTGGCTTCGGGCATCGTGTTCACCGTGAACGGAGCCGCGAGGGCCTTGACGTACAAAACGTCGGATGCAGTTGGATCCTTCGTTCCTGTGCTCGCCCACAAGAGGCGTTGCGGATAAGCGCCGGCGTTGTAGATTCGGTGCCAGCGAGGCGAACTGAGCAGATCGCGGGCAGCCTTATACGTCCGCATAGCGATGGCAATCCCGAGCTTATGATTGAATTCACGGGGAGCCTTCCCCTTGACCGCGGCGTCCCAGCGACTGACAAAAACTGATGCTACCGAGCCAACATTGGGTTTGAGTCCAGCTTCGATGCGCCGTTCGATTCCCCGAAGGAACGCCTCGGCGGCTGCCAAATAGTGGTCGCACGAAAATAAGAGAGTGACGTTGACAGGGATTCCAGCAAAGATCGCCTCCTCGATGGCCGGCAGCCCTTCCTTGGTGCCCGGAATCTTGATAAGAAGGTTCGGGCGTCCTGCACGGACGTGCAGTTCTTTGGCAGCGGTCAAGGTTTTGGTGGTGTCGTATGCGAGCAGCGGTGAGACTTCGAGCGAGACCCATCCGTCCACGCCGTTTGTGCGGTCATAGATCGGGCGAAACAGATCGGCGGCTCGCGTAAGGTCTTCCAGAGCGAGTTCAAAAAAGACTTCCTCAGCGGATTTATCCTGGGCGAACTTCGTGCGAATGGCAGCACTATAAGCAGAGCTGTTCTTAATAGCTTGATTGAAAATTGTGGGATTCGAGGTCAGCCCTGTTACCGATAGATCATCGGTGTAGCGCTTTAGAGTGCCGCTGTCGAGCAAGTCGCGCGTGATGTTGTCGAGCCAGATGCTTTGTCCCAGGTTGTGGAGCAGTTGCGTTGCTTTCATTAGTTACCTCCATCAAGGTCACCAAGAACTTGTTTGAACCGAAGGTCACATTGCGGCGCCAACCTCATTCGCGATTGGCTGGTGCTGGGGCGCATGCAAGCGATTTGAAGTTGCCGTCACATCCCGAAGTCGCTGGAAAGTCGGGCTGTGCAGCATCTCGTCAGTGCAGCGCCAACGCCAGTGTGCATCAGTAGATCCCGGCAGGTTCATCCGTCCCTCGGCTCCCAGGTTCAGCAGGTCTTGCAAGGGAGCAATAGCGAGCGCAGCGACCGAAGACCACGCTAGGCGGAGTAACTCCTCAGCGATTCTATTGCTATCGCCATCACCTCGAATCAGATAGCTCCACACCCGTCTCCTGTCAGGCTCGGGTAACGACTCAAACCAGCCACGAGTCGTATTGTTGTCATGCGTCCCCGTGTACACGACCGTGTTCGTTGAGTAGTTCCCTGGGAGGTGGGAGTTGCCGGGATTTCCATCAAAGGCAAACTGAAGCACTTTCGTTCCTGGAATACGGAACTCGTCGCGCAGTGCGCAAACGTCAGCCGTGATCACCCCGAGATCCTCGGCGATGAATGGGAGACAACCCACTTCTCTCTGAACCGCTTTGAAAAACTCGGGACCTGGGCCTGGTATCCAACTCCCTGTCCGCGCCGTTTTGGCGTCGGCCGGCACATGCCAGGCGGCTGCGAAAGCGCGAAAATGATCCAGGCGGATTACGTCCACGTGAGCTAGGAGAGCGAGTAGGCGGTCTATGTAGAAACGAAAGCCAGTCTGGCGAAGGGCTTCCCAATCGTACACGGGGTTGCCCCAAAGCTGTCCGTCCTCGCTGAAGTAGTCCGGAGGCACTCCAGCAACGAATCGCGGACGGTACTCTTTATCGAGCAAGAACAGCTCGGGATGGGCCCACACGTCACTTGAATCGGGCGAAACAAAAAACGGAAGATCACCGATCAATCCAACTCCCTGAGAGTGTGCGTACTCTTTGAGACGCTGCGCCTGTCCAAAAATCAGGAATTGGGCAAAGCGAACCTTATCCATCCGTGGGGACAACTCTTGCCGAGCTTGAGCCAGGACCGCAGGAGTGCGTCGAACAAGTTCTGCCGGCCATTCCAGATAAGAGACGCCATGGAACTTCTGTTTCAGGGCTCGGAAGAGTGCATAGTCTTCCAGCCAGTGTGCCTGCCGATGGCAAAAGTTCTCGTAATCCTGAGTTAGTTCTTTTCGCGCACCGGCACTGAAATTGACCCATATCTGGTCGAGCAATCGGTGCTTGAACTGAATCACCGCACCATAATCAACCGCGTTTGCCGAGAATGACTGACCTTTGCTCGCATTCGCGTCGAGCAAGCCATCCTCAATCAAGAGCTGGGGGCTGATGAGCAATCCGTTGCTGGCGAAGGACGAAAGAGCTTGGTAGGGAGAGTCGCCATAGCCCGTTGGACCCAGGGGCAGGGCCTGCCACCAACTCTGACCCGCTTCTCGTAGTCGGTCGACCCATGCAAAAGCCGCAGGGCCCATATCACCGATGCCGTATGGCGAGGGCAAGGACGTAATATGCAGCAGCACACCGGAGGCCCGATAGTCCGGCAGTAGGGGCGGGAAGCTCATTATCGGTGTTTGATCGGGCATACCTTGTTCTTTCCTGCCGACAGCAAACATCACCGCAACGCGTTATTCACGATTTCTTGCGCCTCGTTCACCAGTGCGTCCAAGTGAGACTGGTCCCGGAAGCTCTCCGCATAAATCTTGTAGATGTTCTCGGTACCCGATGGCCGGGCGGCAAACCATCCGCTGGCAGCCACTACCTTGAGACCGCCAATTGCCGCGTGGTTGCCGGGCGCACGAGTTAGTTTGGCGATGATGGGCTCTCCCGCCAGACTCGCCTCCTGAACGCTTTCGGGGGACAATCTGAGAAGCCTTGCCTTCTCTTCGGGAGTAGCTGCCGCGTCGATGCGTGTGTAGTAAGGCGTGCCGAACTCTCTGGTCAGTTCGAGATAGTGTTCGCCCGGGTCCTTGCCCGTGCGGGCGGTGATCTCTGCAGCCAATAGATCCATGATGATTCCGTCTTTGTCCGTCGTCCACGCTGTTCCATCGCGCCTGAGGAAACTTGCACCGGCGCTCTCCTCGCCGCCGAAACAGCATGAGCCGTCGAACAAACCCTGCACGAACCACTTAAATCCCACAGGGACCTCTGACAATCTGCGATCAAATTTCTGCACCACGCGATCGATCATGCAACTGCTAACTAAAGTTTTGCCCACCGCAGCGTGAGCAGGCCACTGCGGACGGTGTGTGAGCAAGTAGCCGATGGCGACTGCGAGGTAGTGATTTGGGTTCATGAGCCCGACAGACGGCACGACGATGCCGTGCCGGTCCGAATCTGGATCGTTGGCAAACGCGACGCGAAAGTCATCTTTCAGGCCAACGAGGCCGGCCATGGCATACGGGCTGGAGCAATCCATGCGGATCTTGCCGTCGTGGTCGAGTGTCATGAATGAGAAGGTAGGATCCAGAATTGGGTTTACGACAACGATGTCCAGTCCGTAGACGGCGTTGATCACCTCCCAATAAGGCAGGGACGCTCCGCCCAGCGGATCCACCCCCAACTTGACACCCGCATTGCGAATCGCATCCATATCAACAACGTTCTGCAAATCCCGAACATAAGGCGAAATAAAATCCTCCTGGTGCGTGCTCGGCGCGCGAAGGGCTGTGTTGTACGGAACTCGCTTTACGCGTGCATTGTCAGCGCGGAGCAGTTCATTGGCACGATCCTCTACCCATCGAGTAACCTCGGTATCAGCGGGGCCACCATTAGGCGGGTTGTACTTAAGTCCTCCGTCCTCCGGAGGATTATGAGACGGTGTGATAACGATGCCGTCCGCCAGGTGCTCCTTGCGCCCACGGTTGTAGACCAGGATGGCTCGCGAGATGACGGGCGTCGGAGTTACGCCGTCCTCTTGCTGAATGACCGTTTGCACGTTGTTCGCGGCTAGAACCTCGATTGCGGTGCGCTGGGCTGGTGTGGAGAGCGCGTGCGTGTCTTTGCCTAGATAAAGAGGACCGCCGGTACCTTGGCCATGCCGGTAGTCGCAAATGGCTTGCGTGATAGCCAGAACATGGGCCTCGGTGAAGGTGCCATTTAACGACGAGCCTCGGTGCCCGCTGGTCCCGAAGCGGACCAATTGATTGCGGTCAGCGAGGTCGGGTCGGCGTGCAAAATACTCGCCTTCGATCCGCACCAAGTCCGCCAGCATCTCCTTGGGTGCAGGCTTTCCTGCGACGTCCGAGATCTTCACTTTGCTCCTTGGTTCACCCGCCAAAGACCGGGCTTCTATGGTACTGGACATGGTTTCACTTTCCAGATCTCGGCGGCATATTCCGCGATCGTGCGGTCGCTGGAGAACTTGCCCGAGCTCGCCACATTCAAGATGGCCTTCCGCGCCCAAGCGTCCTGGTCGCCATATAAGTCGAGCAAACGCTGGTCCGCCTCCAGATACGACTTCAAATCCGCCAGGTGCATGTAGTGGTCGCCGTGCGCCAACAATGCATCGTGGAGCTCTGAGAAGACGCCCGGCTCATAGCGGCTGAAGTGGTCGGATCGGATCAGATCCAACGCAGCACGCGTCTCCGGCTCATTGTCATAGTGCCACTGTGGGCTGTACCAACCACGACTTTGAACCACTTGTTCCGCTGTGAGGCCGAAGAGGAAGAAGTTTTCCTCACCTGCTTCTTGGGCCATCTCGATGGTGGCGCCGTCCCGAGTGCCGATGGTCAGGGCACCGTTCATCATGAACTTCATATTGCTCGTACCACTCGCTTCGTATCCCGCCGTGGAGATCTGGTTCGAAACATCCGTCGCAGGGATGAGCCGCTCCGCCTGCGACACGTTGTAGTCGGGCAGGAATAGCACCTTTAACCGACCCCTCACAGCAGGGTCGCCATCCATCGTGCGGGCAAGGTTGTTCATGAACTTGATGATGAGCTTAGCTAAGCGGTAAGCGGGTGCCGCCTTGCCAGCGAAAAGGAATGTACGCGGAGTTATCTCGAGGTCAGGGTTTGCTCGCAGACGGTTGTACAAAACCACAATCCGCAACGCATTGAGAAGTTGTCGCTTGTACTCGTGGATACGCTTGACCTGGCTATCGACGATGGTGTTCGGATCAACCTCCAAACCTGTTGTTGATTTGAGCCAATCGGCAAACTGCAACTTGGCCTGGTGTTTGGCCTTGCGGAAAGTGTCACGGAACACCTTGTCATCGGCCAGCGGCTTGAGCTTGCTCAATTGGCTGAGATCGCTGATCCATGCGTCACCGATGGCCTCAGTAATGGTGCGGGCGAGCGCTGGGTTGGAAAGCAGCAACCAGCGCCTGGGTGTAACTCCATTGGTCTTATTATTGAAACGTTCGGGGAACATCTCGGCCAAGTCCTTGACGGTTATCGTGCGAAGGAGCTCGGAGTGAATCGCGGCGACTCCGTTGGTGCTGTGGGATCCGACGATGGCCAGGTTTGCCATTCGAACCTTGCGTTGCGCATCGTCCTCTATCAAGCTGGTGCGCACCGTCCGTCCTTCATCTCCTGGGAACCGACTCCGCACTTCGTCGAGCAGACGCCGGTTAATCTCAAGGACGATTTCCAGATGACGCGGGAGCATGGTTTCAAACCACGCGAGGGGCCATTTCTCGAGAGCTTCGGGCAGCAATGTATGGTTCGTGTATGCAAGTGTCTTTTGCGTTATGCCCCAGGCCGACTCCCATCCAAGATGCGCAACATCAAGCAGAATTCGCATCAACTCGGGGACTGCCAGTGCCGGGTGCGTGTCATTGAGTTGGATGGCTACCTTTTCTGGAAACCTCTCCCAATCATCATTGCTGTGTCGGAAGCGCCGCACCAGATCGGCCAATGAAGCGGCGACCAGGAAGTACTCCTGTACGAAGCGGAGTGCCTGCCCCATGCTGGTAGAGTCGTCCGGATAAAGTACACGGGTTATGGATTCGGCGGTGAGACTCTCCGCCAGCGCGGCGACGAAGTCCCCGCTACTGAATTCCTGAAAATCAAAGTAATCAGGTGTAGCTGCGGCCCAGAGACGTAGTGTATTAATCGTTTTTCCGCCGTAGCCCACGACTGGCCGATCAAATGGAACCCCGATCAAGCTTGACGGTTGACCGGGCCGGGCACGCAAGCTGCCGCCGTGCAATTCGAACGAGCAGTTCAGCTTGATCTCCACCGTTTCATTCAGGCGGGCGAGTTCCCATGGATCGGCGCGACGGAGCCAATTGTCCGGCTTCTCCAGCTGCCATCCGTCTTGCATGGATTGCTTAAAGATGCCGTACTCGTAACGCAAACCATAGCCCATGGCCGGGAGTTGCAATGTCGCCATGGAGTCGAGAAAGCATGCTGCCAAACGCCCGAGTCCACCATTTCCTAGCCCGGCATCGGGCTCCTGCTCCACCAACTGGACCCAATCCACGTTTTTTTGTCGGACGGCTTCTTTGACAACGGGATCAAGCAGAAGGTTGATGATGTTGTTGCTCAGCGAGCGGCCAATCAGGAACTCCATCGAGAGATAGTACGCACGCTTGGCGTTCTCACGCTCGTATGTGTTCTCAGTAAGCACCCAACGTTGTGAGAGGATATCCCGCACTGCATGAGCAAACGCCTCGAACCTCATCCGAGCATCCGAAGCAGTGGGATCGACGACGTTATCAAAAATGAGATGCCGCTCATAGAGCGCATTGTCTGTTCCGGAGAACTGAACCGGGCCACAGCCGTACTGCTGAATGAGCTTTGCAATATGCTGGGGCGCCGTTGGGATGGGTACGACGGCTGCGGATTTTGCAGCGGTTAGACTCTCCGGGGGGGGCACTGGTTTTGTGCTCATCGTATTATTCCTTTTCTGGCGATCAGCTTTGCTTTCGAAACTGCGCCGCTTGGTCTAAGCTGCCACAGGATGTGTATCGTTCCACAGCTGGGGACCGGCCATGAAAGGTCGGGCTTTGTGGCCCAGCTTGCAATACCTCGCGCTGACGGACAGTTCCAGACCGAGCCAGCGGCTAGCCAACGCCCGAATGAAGTGGCCGCTGGAAAAAAGCAAAACGTCTGCGTTGATTGAGCGCACGCGACTTACCGCGCGATCAGCGCGAGTTGCAACCGGCTGGGGTGATTCGCCACCCGGACAACCGTCACGGAACAATTGCCAGTTCGGACGCTCCGCACGGATGTCGCTGGTGCGCTGGCCCTCGTATTCACCGTAATCCCATTCGACCAAGTCGGGATCAATTCCAGCAACCGCCCCGAAGCCAGCCAGCTCGCAAGTGTGGCGTGCGCGCTGCAAAGGGCTCGTGAACACCTTTGCGAAAGCCAACCCCTTGAGACGCTCACCGAGCTGCCCGGCGGTGCGCTCTCCGCGCTCGGTGAGGGGTAGATGCGTAAGACCGGTGTGCTGGCCGGTCAGACTCCACGCGGTCTCACCGTGACGAGCAAGATAAACGGTCGGAAGACTCTCGCTCATTCCTCAGTTCCTTCAGCGCGATGAGTTATCGCAATCCTGTGGTATCCCAAGCCAAGACCGCTGGCACCCGGCGTGCCAACCGGCAAATCACGCCGGCCAGGTCCATTGATCGAACTCAGGCTTGTCCACGCCGTGCTCGTAAGCGTAGTTCTGGCAGTCGATCTGCATATTGCGCAGCATTTCTTTGGCGTGGGCGCCGGCCACCTGCAGCGTGGGGACCCGGTCGATAACGTCGATTGCCAGGCTGAAACGATCGATCTGGTTCAGGATGGCCAAATCGAGCGGCGTGTTGATGTTTCCTTTTTCCTTGTACCCGCGCACGTGCAGGTTCTTGTGATTTGTACGTCGGTAGGTCAAGCGGTGGATCAACCAGGGATATCCGTGGAAGTTGAAGATGATAGGTTTATCTTTAGTAAACAAGCTGTCAAAGTCCTTGTCCGAGAGGCCGTGGGGGTGCTCGGTCGAGGGAACAAGTCTGTAGAGATCCACGACGTTTACGAAGCGGATCTTTAAATTGGGGAAGTGCTCACGAAGCAACACTACCGCCGCCAGCGCTTCCTTGGTTGGAATGTCGCCCGCACAGGCCATCACCACATCCGGTTCCGATCCCTGGTCGTTGCTCACCTTCTGCCAGATGCTGATGCCCTTGGTGCAATGCACAATGGCCTCGTCCATGGTCATGTACTGCAGGTGCTTCTGCTTGTCGGACACAATGACGTTGATGTAGCCCGTGCTCTTAAGACAGTGATTGGCGACACTCAGCAAGGTATTTGCATCCGGCGGCAGATAGATCCGACAAACATCCGGGCTCTTGTTGACCACCAAGTCGAGGAATCCCGGGTCCTGGTGAGTGAAGCCGTTGTGGTCCTGTCGCCAAACAGTGGAGGTAATCAGCAAGTTGAGTGACGACACGGGCGCGCGCCAAGGTAGCTCCGCAGAGCTCGCGAGCCACTTGGCATGCATGTTGAACATGGAGTCGATGACATGGACAAAAGCTTCGTAGGTGGAAAAGAATCCGTGTCTGCCGGTTAAAAGGTAGCCTTCAAACCAGCCTTCCAGCGTGTGTTCGGAAAGCATTTCAAGCACTCGGCCATCAGGGGATAATTCGCCTCCGTCGGCATCCTCCGGACGGTAGTCGGCCAACCACAATTTCTTGCTGACCTCGTAGATGGCATCCAACTTGTTCGAACTGTTTTCGTCGGGTCCGAAGACGCGAAAGTTACTCGAATTCTGGCGCATGATGTCGCGGAGAAATCCACCGAGGGGACGGGTGTTCTCGGCGGCGGTCTGCCCGGGCGCTTTGACTTGAATGGCATAGTCGCGGAAGTCAGGCAAGCGTAAAGCTTTTCGCAGCAATCCCCCATTGGCGTGAGGATTGGTGCCCATTCGGCGTGTACCTGTCGGAGCCAGCGCTCTCAACTCTGGGATCAGCCGCCCCTTTTCATCAAACAACTCCTCCGGTCGGTAACTGCGCAGCCAGTCTTCCAGCAGCTTCAAATGGGCGGGGTTCTCGCGGACACCCGCAAGCGGTACCTGGTGGGCACGCCAGAAACCCTCCACTTTGTGACCGTCCACTTCTTTCGGGCCAGTCCATCCTTTCGGGGTGCGCATCACGATCATGGGCCAACGCGCTCTGGTGGCCTTACCACTCGCGCGAGCCTCCTCCTGAATGCGGCGAATCTCCAGCACGCAGTCTTCCAGCGTGCCCGCCATTTCCTGGTGCATCAAATCAACATCGTCGCCCTCCACGAAATACGGTACCCAACCGTAGCCCTTGAATAGGTGTTCCAATTCTTCGTGGGATACGCGCGCCAGCAGGGTAGGGTTGTTGATCTTGTAGCCGTTCAGATTGAGGATCGGGAGCACAGCGCCATCGCGAATCGGATTCAGGAACTTGTTAGAGTGCCAGGAGGTGGCTAGTGCCCCTGTCTCTGCTTCGCCGTCGCCCACCACGACCGCCACCAACAGGTCGGGATTGTCAAAGGCAGCCCCGAAAGCGTGGGAAATGCTATAACCCAATTCGCCCCCTTCATGGATGGAACCCGGAGTCTCGGGAGTGCAGTGGCTACCGATACCGCCGGGGAAGGAGAACTCCTTGAAGAACGTACGCATCCCGTCTTCGTCTTCGCTCTTGCTGGGATAAATCTCCGAATACGCACCCTCCAGATAAACCGGTCCTAGCACCCCCGGAGCGCCGTGGCCGGGACCCGCGAGGAAGATGGTGTTGAGATCGTATTTCTTGATAAGGCGATTGAGGTGAACATAAGCAAAGCTCAGCCCCGTGCTGGACCCCCAGTGGCCCAGTAGCCGATTCTTGATGTGCTCTGGCTTGAGGGGTTCACGAAGCAGAGGATTCTCACGTAAATAAATCATGCCCGCGGCGAGGTAATTGCACGCACGCCAGTACGCGTCGATTTTGCGCCGCTCGTCGTTCGATAGCCGGTGCGTGGTAGTCGGGCTGACACCGCCCGTCTTTCGTGCATTCACATTAGCGAGTGTTGCTTCCATGACTCCTCCAATTCGTCGTCTGCTTTTACCGTCAAGCGCGGGCTTCTTGTGCTGCAGAGCTGCGGTGATTGTTCAGGCCATGCCGGCACATGCGTCTCCGATTTTCTTCAATTCGACAACCGGTAGGGTCGGTGGCTGTCCGCGCATGGCATCAGTCTCCAAACTTCCAGATATTTCCCCCGCGGTGCAGTGAGTTGATGGAGAAGGAAGGGCCAACGACAAATGATCTGCACCTCTCTGCGGTATTGATTAACGAGGCGGTGGACAAACTCAAATCGTCTTGAAACAGCTGTGGGGTAACGGTAAACACTCTTGGAACTGCGGCCAACTGTCAAAAGTGTCAGGGTTGCCAACCAAGAAAATTGTTCGCAATTATCCGAGCCACTGAAAAGGTCGGCGACATCAATGCAGCCATAAGAGACCGGCATCGACGGTGCGTCTGTGAACGAGGGCCTGAATTAGGCCCTCTTCACTTCCACACCCTAGCGTCCGCAGAGGGCGGCACATGTAGATGAATCAAGTTTCGACTGCGTTCAACTGAATCGGCCAGTTGTGACTGGTGCTTTTATCAGTATGCAGACCGGGGCGCTCAGCGCTAGTGTTCTGCCCACAGAACAGAAAAGCCATTCGTGTGCGATGACCATGTGGAGGAGAGGTGTCGGCTTATGAATTCACTCGATCTGGGCCAACATGAATTAAACGGGAAGGAAATCTACCGCAATCTCCCGCCCAGTGTTTTGTACGAACATGCAATACGTTACGAAAAAGAGGCGACTATTGCAGAGAATGGCGCTCTGGTCGCGTACTCGGGAGAGAAAACTGGCCGTTCCCCCAAGGACAAACGCATCGTCAAGAATCCCGCCTCAGAAAAAGACGTCTGGTGGGGGACGACAAACGTTCCACTCGACCCAAAGTCGTACAGGACGGTCCGCCAGCGGGCCTTGGACTACCTCAGCGTCTGCGACCGCGTTTACTGCTTCGATGGTTTTGCTGGGTGGGACCCGAAGTACCGCATCAAGGTCCGCGTGATTTGTTCGAGACCGTATCATGCACTCTTCATGCATACGATGCTAATCCGGCCCACCGCCGACGAACTCTCTGCCTTTGGTCAACCGGACTTCGTGATTTACAACGCCGGCGTTTTTCCTGCGGACCACCTGATGGCCGATGTCGGATCGAAGACTTGCGTCGGCCTCAATCTTGAAGACCGGGAACTCGTGATTCTTGGAACTGAATATGCCGGCGAGATGAAGAAGGGCGTATTCACCGTGGCTAACTATTTTGCGCCGAAGCGGGGCGTTCTCTCGATGCACTGCTCTGCGACCGCAGACAAGCAGACGCGACGCTCGTCGTTGCTTTTCGGATTGAGCGGCACCGGAAAGACCACACTGTCTGCTGATCCCAAGCGATATCTCATTGGAGACGACGAACATTGCTGGGCTGACGATGGCATCTTCAATATTGAAGGTGGTTGCTACGCAAAGGCCGTCAACCTAACAACCGAATCTGAGCCCGCCATATTCTCTGCTCTACGATTCGGCGCTGTTCTGGAGAATGTTGTTCTGGAAGAAGACCATAGCGTCGACTACGCCGACGTGAGCATTACCGAGAATACGCGAGGTGCCTATCCCATCAACTTCATTCATAACAGTCTGATTCCGTGCATCGCCGGACACCCGACCGATGTGATCTTCCTGACCTGTGACGCATTCGGCGTGCTACCGCCCGTCAGCTCACTCACACCTGAGCAGGCGATGTTTCACTTCATCAGCGGATACACCGCGAAGGTCGCTGGCACTGAAGTGGGCATCAAAGAACCAACCGCGACGTTCTCACCGTGTTTTGGAGGACCATTCCTGGTCTGGCACCCTAAAAAATACGCTGAACTGTTGGCCGAAAAGATCAAGAAGCACGGCGCGCGTGTTTGGTTGGTGAATACGGGGTGGAGCGGTGGACCATATGGGGTCGGCAAGCGTATTAAGTTGGTGCACACCCGCGCCATCATTGATGCCATCCATAGCGGTGCGCTCGCCAAAGTGAGGACGCAGCCTGATCCGGTTTTTGGTTTCAACCTGGTTCCCGAATGTCTGGGTGTGCCAAGCGAAATCCTCGTGCCGCGTGATTCGTGGGCCGACAAAGCGGCCTACGACTCCGCGGCAAAGAGATTGCTCCAATTATTTCAAGACAACCTCAAGAAATACGAGGGAGACGTACGGGCCACCCTAACGGCTGATGCTGCCGCTTAAAAAACGTAGACACGCAATGGCAAATGTAGCCATTCATGGGTTTGGTCGAAGCGGACGTTCTCTGATGAAAGTTGCCCTCACGCGAGGCCTTTTCGTTGCCGCCGAGCCGATTATCTCTCGACCATTCCGAGGTTAGATATTGGCCAAGAATGTCGATCGTAGACCGGGGGAGACGAACACACGCGCTTCTACCGATTCTTCCGTTTATTGGTGATAAGGCGCCCCACGTCAGGAAGAAATTCTTTCACCACACTGAATCCCATATTGCTTGCCATGCTGATGCCGAAACTGACCGCCCCATCTCCGGCAGAGTGCTGACTAGTCGGCTGCCACGCGCGGGATAGGAAAGCGCCCGCGGCTACTCCACCCACTTGGGAGATTGACACATGCCGGCTTCCATCATCATGCCTCGCCAGTATGCCACTCGCTATCGCATACCCAGCCCGAGGCCAGAGACCTTTCTTGCCAGAATTGAAATATCGGTTGTCTTCGTGTAGTCCGCTGGCCAGACCAAACGTCACGGTGCGCTGAATTGAATACTGGCCTACGATGTTCGCAAATCGCTTGCCATAGCCGGACGCTCCCTGTTCCCACTCCGGAGGCTTATCCTTCGATTGATCAATTCCTGCGGAGAATCCCGCTTTAATGTAACCCAAGGGGTTCACCATGGTTTTCAAATAGAGTTGGGTTCGCTCCCGCTGCGTCAATGGATGGAAATCGCTACCCTTCTTTGTGCCGGCCATGTTGAGGTAATTGAGGAGGTAGTCGACACCTTTCCCGACTGGGCTTGGATCCTGCTTCGCGGCTGCTGAACTTTGGTTTTGTGCGGCCACCAGCGGACCAAACACGAGAACAAACATGGCCAGCCGACAAATGCTTTTGTTCATCACGGGGTAAACCCCGAACTCGAGTTTTTCGAGCCCGCGCATCGAGTCACCGCCAAGAAGACGGCAATCATTAGAGGGTGACTCCAGCCAGAGCTCCCCGTGCCCGAGGAAATGACCTCTTTGCCCGGCTGGATTTCTTTCCGTAACACTGCGAGCGCAGCAAGTTCAACACTCGCCTTGCTAGACAAGATGGTCGGCCTCAACGCCACACGACGCCACTGTGTCAACTACCAGCAGGCACGCACCCCCAGTCGTACGACAGACCCGACTGGGTGAATCACACGGTTCTCGCTCTGCGAATAACTCCACCTGCATTTTCTGCCAGATGACGCGAGGAACCCGCTGACCTACAGTGCGAGGTGGGAGCGCTTGTATTCCCACAAAACACAGAACCACGTGCGCGCCTTGAACACCAACGCCGTTCAACCGAAAGTCTGGAGGGGCTCTGCAGGAAATGAGAGTGATCCCATGACGTCGAAAAGAAAGGGTGCAACCGTCCGATCTGTGGTGGCGATGCTCTGCACTTTTGTCCTCTTGCCAGGCGACACTTTGGCGCATCCATTGCTGCTTCGCAGGCGCCCGCGTCCGCGTCCCAGACTCAGGCTCCTAAGATCCCACCTGAGCAACTGGTCTCCTGGACCCCGGTTCCGGAGGAACACGAGTAGGGAAGAAGCCCCATCGATGGTCTGCATTGTCTAGTAGTCCCGAGAGACAGGAAGCTGCTCACGGCCAAGAAATGGCATTCGGGCGCGGCCACGAGTACGTCAGAGTCGTTGAAATTCAACGCGCGAGTTGCTCGCTCGCCGGATTTCAGTTCCTGAGGCGCGTATGGACCAACTCAACAAAGTAGCATTAGCTGTTCTCTCCCTGAGCAGAACAACTAGATTTTCCTCGTCGAGCGCAGCGAAAGCTCCTGTTTCTCCGAGCGGTACCTTTCAGAATTGGAACGGCCGCCTACTGGTATTTCTCACAGTAGCGTTGCGCAGCGTCTCGGTTGACTATCTTGCATACCAATGCGCAGGGTTAGTCACTGATTTATTACTCGGTACTCGCCTTGTTGCCGATGAACGTCTGTGAACCACACTCTTGGGAAGAACCGATCACAGTTGTTGAACTAAAAGTCAACATGTTGAGACAAACACCGAGCGGGCGGACATGTCCGTCTGAGTGCAAGAGCCGAGAAAAGAGGGAACCATGTCTGTAAAAACGATTGCAGTGAATCTAATGATTTTGTGCTTTCTGGCATCGCTATCTGCGTTTGGCGCGAGTGGCGACAAAACCAACGTTAAAGGAATGATTACCTCCCGGACCGGAGAAACGTTGATTGTGAAGACTCCGGATGGAAGCACTACCGTGGTCCTCACCGATGATACGACCACGAAAGATGACAAGGGTCTGTTTGGCCTGGAGAAGCTGCCCATGTCCAATGTGGTGCTTATACCCGGACTCAAAGTGGACATTGACGGAGCCTCCGACGAGCAGGGTCGGGTGGTAGCGAAAACCATCACCGTCGATGGCGACGACCTGGAGTCTGCCGAGATGATCCAGGCCGGCTTGCACCCAACCGCTGAGCAAGTCGCGGCCAACGTACAAGCAATCGACACCAACCGTGGAGATATCGCTGCGAACCGGGTGCAACTCGCCGCGCACAAGGAAAATATCGAAACCAACCAGCAGAATATCGCGGGGAACCGGCAGAAGATTGAACAGAACCTGGCTAACATTGAGGAGAATACCAAGCGCTTCACCGCGTTGAGCGAATATGACGTGAGGGGCCAAGCAACCGTGAACTTCGAAGTTGGTAGCACCAACATCGCAGCCAAAGACCAGATAGAACTGAAGGAGCTGGCGAACACCGCCACTCGTCTTAAAGGATACATAATCGAGGTGACGGGCTATGCGGACTCGACCGGCAACGCTGCGATGAACACGAAACTGAGCGAGGACCGAGCCAAAGCCGTCGTCACATACCTCATGCAAAGAGGCGAGGTGCCGGTGCGGCACATCGTGGCGCCGGGCGCCATGGGCGAATACGGAGCAGCGGCACCGAACGAGACGGAAGCCGGACGGGCCGAGAACCGTCGGGTTGAGGTTAAAGTCCTGGTCAACAAGGGCATCACCGGTAGCTAGGGACAATCTTTCGGGGTGGCTCCCGAACAGACCAGTAGAGGACTAAGAATTTTGTCTGTTCTTGCCGCTCCGTGCGGCCTGGGTGTTCTCCTTTATCTCTTCTCCACCCAGGGCGCTTTGCCACAATAAGAATGGTAGCTGAAAGAATCCTCGTTACCATCAGAGCCTAGTCGATGGCGGTGACAAAGTACCGGTAACTAACAGCCAAAGGGCATCAAATAGGATTCAAGGGCGCGAAACAAATTGGAGCCCATGGGGAGCTGCATTGGATATGATGCCGGCAGAGGTCACCTGCTTTGGTCTCACTGCCAGGCGCTTGATTCTTGGATGCCTATTGGTAATATCCTGCGCACCCTGTTGCACGGGTTATTCCGTACTTACGCATGAGGCTATTATCGATGCTGCGTGGAACGACGGCATAGCCCCTTTACTCTTGAACCGATTCCCCAACGCGTCTCCACAGGACCTAATGCAGGCCCACGCTTATGCCTACGGTGGCGCAATTATTCAGGATTTGGGTTACTACCCCTTCGGCAGTAAATTCTTCAGTGACCTCGCACATTATGTTCGAAGCGGTGACTTTGTACTTGCGTTGATCGAAGAATCAAGGGACCTAAATGAATATGCATTCGCACTGGGTGCTCTGTCGCATTACGCCGCCGACGCCTCCGGGCACGCACTCGCCACCAACCGAGCGGTTGCAATCATGTATCCCGGCCTGGCGAAGAAATATGGTCCCATCGTAACTTATCAGGAAAAACCTTCTGCACACATGAAGGTCGAATACGGCTTCGATGTAGACCAGGTCGCAGAAGGAAACTACGCATCCAAGGCCTATCATGACTTTGTTGGCTTTGAGGTTTCGAAGCCGGTTCTCGAAAGAGCGTTCGCAAAAACCTATTCGCTCGATATGTCGAGCGTCTTTGTCCGCGTGGATCTATCCATTGGCAGCTATCGTCACGCCGTTTCAACGGTGATTCCACGCATGACCAAAGTGGCATGGCATCTCAAGAGAGATGAGATTCAAAACAGCCACCCCAGCGAGACGAAGAAGGAATTCATCTACAACATCTCAAATTCGGGATACCGCACTGAGTGGGGCCACGTCTATGAAAAGCCGGGCTTCTTCGCTCGCCTCAAGGCATTGTTCTTGCGCGTGGTGCCGAAAGTTGGCCCGTTCAGCGGCCTCGCGTTTCATCCGCCCACACCGGCCGTTGAACAGTTGTATATGAACAGCTTCAACGAAGCCTTGGCCCATTATCGAGCGCTGCTCTTGGCTCAACAGGAACACCGACTCCTATTGCCTAACGACAACCTTGACACCGGAGCAGTGACCGGAGCAGCCGCTTATAGACTCACCGATGAGACTTACGCCAAGTTGCTCGACAAAACGAGCGGCAAACCGGTCTCTGAGGCTCTGCGTCGGGACCTTCTCTCCTACTACGCCGATCTCGAGAAGCCTTTTGCAACCAAACGAAACTCGAATGCATGGAATGAACTTCTCAAAGAATTAGCCATCCTGAAATCAACGCCCGCCGTGGGATTTTCGCTCTCCACTGAGCCATGTCCGCTGCTGCGTGCTTCATCCAGGAATTGCGACGTGAGCCAATGAAGGCGGACCGCGTAGAGATTGAGCTCGAACCATTCGATGGCATCGGTGGTCGCGATTGATGAATCAATTCCATGGGCAACATGCTTGAGTCCCTCTTCGATATCCCGTTAGTGATTACCGGGGTGGTGGTCATCGGATCCCTATGCCTGTTTGCGATCGGCGGACTGCTGTTAGTTCGCCGCCGCGTGCTGCCTCATCTGCGGATCCACGAGGAGGACTCCCACTTTTCCGCGGCCATGGTGCATAGCGTGATGGTTTTTTACGGACTGGCCCTCGCTTTGATCGCGGTGAACGTCTTCGAGACTTACGCCGACGTGTCGAAGGTCATTTCACAAGAGGCGACCGCCTTGGCAGTGCTTTACCGGGATGTGAGTACCTATCCCGAGCCGATTCGTCCCCTACTACAGAAGCAGGTGCGTGACTATGTTGACTACGTGATCCACGAAGCCTGGCCTCTGCAGCAGCGCGGCCAGATTCCGAGCGGTGGCATGGAGCGGATGAACCGCTTTCAGGACACTCTGATCAACTTTGAGCCGACCACCGAGGGCCAGAAGCTTCTCCACGCTGAGACACTCCGGGCTTATAACAACATGATCCAGGCTCGCCGCCTCCGCCTCGATGCTGTCGGCACTGGTTTGCCGGGTGTGATGTGGATCGTGATCCTTGTGGGCGCGTTCATCAGCCTGAGCACCTCCTTCTTTTTCAAGGTTGAGGATGTGCGCTTGCACGGGATACTGGTAACACTTCTGGCGACATTCTTGGGGATGGTCATTTTCATGACCCTCGCTCTCGACCGGCCGTTCCGAGGCGACCTGGGAGTACGACCAGAACCCTATCAACTCATTTACGACCACTTGATGAAACCATAGCTGCAGTCAAGGGGATCAATGAAAGGACACGCGGGGCTGGCGCGGGAACTGTGCCACTTTTGCCCCTATCGCCGGCTGTTCTTGATCACGCTCGCATGGCAGCCGCTATTGGCTGCCGATCTCGGCTTGAGCACATTTTGCACTTAACAAAGGGTGAGAGCGGGTTGGTACAATGAACTCGCGCCACCTTCTAGTAGTCAGTCTATCTATTGAGGCTCTCGTGTTGCCCTGGTTCCCAAGGTGTCTTCTCAATTTTCCTTTTTGGGCGGTGCTTTTCGCTTGCGGACTGGTCTGCCGTACCACGGCCGAACCAAAAGTGCAGGCTGTCGCAGACAGTCCGTACCGCCTGCATTTCTTTCACACACATACCGGAGAGCGTTTGAACATCGTCTACCGCAATGACGAAGGCTACGATCAGGAATCGTTGACACGACTGAATCGCTACCTGCGGGACCACCGGACCGGCGAGATTCACGAGTACGATCCCCGGCTATTTGACCTACTGCATGACTTGACCGCGTCGCTTGGGAATCCCGATCTTGAGATCGACGTAGTTTGCGGTTACCGTACGCCCTGGAGCAACGAATTCCTTCGCACGAATGGACACGGCGTGGCCCGTCACAGTCTCCACATGCAGGCGATGGCCATTGACATTCGCGTACCGGGGATTCCCACTGCACAACTGAGAGATGCAGCTCTGACACTGCGTCGAGGTGGCGTGGGCTATTACGCGGTGTCGAACTTCGTGCACGTCGACGTGGGCCGCGTCCGGCGCTGGTAGTCGGGCGCGGATCAGGGATAGGGATAACCCTTGGCAAGCGCCCCCGCCAGTTTGCCATCGTGTCCGTAAATGTCATCGCTGAAATGAACTTCGCCGTTCTCGTAGGCGAGCGCTGTCCCGTACACGATGAATACCGGAACCCGCTTCACGAGATTCACGGTGACGTCGTCTTTTCCGCTTTGCATTCCTTGCTGCACCCGCTCCAGCGTCCAACCAGGGTTATTACGAAGAGCCCACGCGGCCAGTTCCGCGGGCTTTTCCACGCGAATGCAGCCGTGGCTGAAATCGCGGCGGGAGCGGGAGAACAAACTCTGGGAAGGCGTGCTGTGAAGATAGACGTTGTGCTCGTTAGGGAAAATCAGCTTGATTAGGCCCAGTGCGTTGGTAGAGCCGGGTTTCTGCCGCACCGCTAGTTTCCCTGCGCGAAGGGCGGCCAACTCTCCATCAGAAATTTCTCCTGACGTGACCACCTTGCCACCATTTGTAGTGACCTCGTAGTTTTTGCGGGCAATATAGCCACGATCGCGCTGGATCGCGGGAACAATTTCGCTACGGAGAATGCTGGGGGGAACGTTCCAGTACGGACGCAGGACAACATAGGTCATATCGCGAGTGAAGACGGGAGTTTGCGTGCGCATCGCTTTTCCGACGACCACGCGCATATCCATTACGACGTTATTATTTTCATCCAGGGCGCGAAGCCGGAAGTCGGGGATATTCACGATGATTGGAGGTGCCGAAAACTCGGCCGGCAACCAGCGCCAACGTTCCAAAGTGAGCTGGAGTTGGAGGACCCGTCCCTGCAGAGGAACATTCAATTGTTTAATAGTGGTGGCTCCGAGGCGGCCATCGGCATCCAAGCCATGGCGCCGTTGGAAACGTTTGACCGCCTCCACCAGCGGCCCGGCGTAGGTATGAGTGTCGCTGGGAAGCGTGGTATCTGCCGGGAGGTCGCCCACGAGTCGCAAAAAACGGGCGAGGCGAGGCACGCCGGCATATGGCTGGTCCGGATCGATGGGCTTCGTAACGGCAGAAAGCTTTTCCCCATCGTCGGTACGTGCCAGTTCGATGTAGTGTGCGAGCGCCTGCTCGGTTCTGCGATAGCCTGCAAACCGTGGTTCCACCTCGTCCAAAACTGCTTGCAGGCTCGCAGCGGTCATGATTCGGTCGCGCACAAACTGGGCCAGGTCGTATCTCTTCTGCTCCACGTTCAATCCGAACTTGAAATGTTGTGGATTAATCCGCCCGATTCGCAAGTCGGACACATAACGCATGGTGCAGACGGTGAGTGCCACGTCAAAACGGGCCACAGCTGGGCCATTCGACGAGTCTTGCAGCGCTCGGATTCTCTCCTCCCACCTCGACGCGTCGTAGTCCTCCGGATCGAGCCCCTTTTTGCTGGCGACTTTGAAGATCTCGATCAATGCTGTGGCCTGCGGTACCGGCTGCGACCCCTGGACCCAGGCTGGAGCGTATCCTGTCGGCTCGTAGAATTTCTCCAGCCAGTTGCGATAGTCGCTGAAGTTCGGCCAGCGCATGCCATCGAGATGCCCACTTGCGATCAGATTCTGAATGTCGGGATGTTGCCCCGCGCTGAGACATACTAGGGACACGACAATGAGAGCGGTTCCCCACGCAAAACGCATCCGACGGCAAGCAACTTGCACTCGGTACCTCGCTTCCCGGTACTCATCCCCCATCTCGTCCGGGATGACTGGAACGCGTTTGGACGTCCCAATTTTCGCTGGTATTTTGCGTCGCGCGACGAATGGTCAGAATTGCCTTGACTCATTTGAACGTGGGAGGCACAAACTTGCTTTTCTCCACACCTTAAGTTGCTGATATGTCCGCGCACTCGCGCGGTTGTCGCCACTCCTTACTATGTCACGGCAAAATAACTAGTTCCGACTTGGTGCCGCCGCTCATTCCATAAACTGTTCCTGAACGGAACGCACCCACGTCGTACTTGTAGCAGCCAGGTGTGCTTGCTTTCGTCGTCACTTGCTTCTTGCCGCCTCCCATAATCGGGCTGTCGGGGTCAAACGGAGAGTCGGTGCCAAACGAGACAGTGAATCCATTGTTCTTGTTCGAGCTCTTCCACACCACGGTAGTACCAGCCTTGATGCAGAACAATTGGTTGTTCTTCGCGTTGGGAATGCCAGGCTTCGCGTTGGCAGAGTCCCCTGACCTGGTAATGTCAACCGTGCACGGAGAAGAAGCCGAACCGCATGTGTTGGCCGCATTGCACATGCTCTCGGGACGCTCCTCCTCACAAGCGTATTTGCTCTTCTTTTGTGCCTGCGCGACTGCGCAGCACAGCAGAATGACACAAGACAGAAAAAGCGACATACTCCAAGTACTGGACTGCTGCTGACTCTTCATAGTCATAGCCACTCGCTTGCCTGCGACTGCGCCGATGTCACTTCCATTCGATGATGTTCGTGAGCTTCCAGGCATTCTGGTTAAGCTCCCATTGCAACTCCCCTTCTTTGTTGACGATGAGCTGCGCGGCAGGGAAAAGAACACCCCCACTCTTGCTTCTATCTTTATCATCCAGGTTGATTTCACCGGCGGTCAGATTGAAACTCTTCGTCTGGGTACTCCAATAACTTTCGCCGAAAGCAATCTCCCGGTTCGTAACAAAACGAATGGTCCGGCCATTCGGAGTTATGATTTCTCGAACGAAGCTAAGGTCAAATCCAAGCGTGCCGGGGATCTGTATTCGGCCTACGCTTTTCATCTTTTCAAGAGCATTTCTCAATCCGTCGTTCTGTCCCTTCGCAAATGCCTGTACCAGGATGTCCCTGTCCTCAGGGTCCGAGAATTCGTAAATAATGATTTTCACTCCGAAGTTTCTTCCGAGCTGAGTGCTCGTACCAAAGGCGGTGGCGTCGATGGTTTCGGTACTACCTCGTTGCCCAAACCCGGGGACGCTGGCGATTGTGAGCACCCCGATCAGAAGCGAGATTCCAGCCACGAATTTCTGAATCTTTAAGTTAGCGGGCATGCAGTTCTCCCCCGTCGCGCGGCGTCTCTGGCCTTTATTAAGGCCAAATCCTTGAAAATCGTAAGGAGATTCGGACAGTGGCGACACTGGCAGAAATTACAGTCGCTTCGACCCGAATAAAGTTGAGACTTCAGTTGCAAAGTTAAGCAGGTGTGACTCCTCCGGGTTCAGAACGTTGCTTAAATGGTTTGCCCAACTCGCTCCCGCTCGGCCGAGGGTCATCATGCACGCACGGTGAGGACGCGCCACGGAAGAGTTTGCCCGCGTCTATCCAACAGCGATTCAGCTTGACACCGGAATTGCCATTGCATGGAGACGTGATCGAAATCTCACGTGCCCGCGCAGCATCTGACGCGCTCGCTGGTTAATACGGAGGATTTGCACGCGGCTGTCCCGGTTTGGGACCAGCGTCTAATCCAAGATCCGTGAACCAGGTTGTATCCGACCATGACCGAGTCGCCCTCCTCTCATCCCGTCGACACTGGCGCCAGCGCCCACCACGCAAAGCAGGCGAATCAAACCGGCTGGATACGCTGGCTTCCTGGTTTGAACACTCTTCGTCAGTACGAGTCGCCATGGCTGCGACAAGACCTTGTGGCCGGACTCGTAATGACGACCATGCTCGTGCCAGTCGGTATTGCATACGCCGAAGCATCGGGCGTACCGGGTATCAACGGCCTCTATGCGACCATCGTTCCGCTGCTCGCGTACGCCCTATTCGGTCCGAGCCGCATCCTTGTGCTCGGCCCGGACTCTGCGCTCGCCCCCGTGATCCTCACAGTCGTGCTGCCGCTTTCGGCCGGGGACCCGCAACGTGCTGTGGCCCTGGCCGGAATGATGGCTATTGTCTCCGGCGTCGTGTGCGTTGCCGCGGGTCTGGCGCGTCTGGGCTTCATCACCGAGCTGCTCTCAAAGCCGATCCGCTATGGCTACATGAACGGCATCGCGCTGACGGTACTGCTGAGCCAAATCCCGAAGCTCTTCGGTTTCTCTGTCACGGCCAACGGCCCGGTGCGCCAAGTATGGGGAATCGTCGGCGCGCTGCTCGCAGGGAGGACAAACGTCGTGACGTTCGCGATCGGCGGCGGCACTCTCGTGCTCATACTTTTGTTGAAGCGCTGGCCGCGCGTCCCGGGCATTCTGATAGCTGTTTCAGCGGCCACCCTTGTAGTCGCGGTATTCCACCTCGCGACCCGCGGGGTGTCCGTGCTCGGTTCTCTCCCTCAGGGATTGCCCTTGCCGCGCCTTCCATTCGTACACGTCGACGACCTGGGCCCAATTCTCATGGGTGGTCTCGCGGTCGCCCTCGTTTCATTCGCGGACACGAGTGTGCTTTCTCGAACTTATGCAACGCGTTTGCGTTCGCCGGTCGACCCGAACCAGGAAATGGTGGGCCTCGGCGTTGCCAACCTCGCCACGGCATTCTTTCAGGGCTTCCCGATCAGTAGCAGTTCATCGCGCACGCCGGTCGCCGAAGCGGCGGGTGCCAGGACACAGTTGACCGGAGTCGTGGGAGCTCTTGCTATCGCATTGCTATTGCTCTTAGCGCCCAATCTGCTGCGACACCTGCCGCACACCGCCCTAGCTGCGGTCGTTATCGCCGCAGCCATCGGCCTGATCGAAGTGAGGGACTTGCGACGAATCTATCGCATCCAACGCTGGGAGTTCTGGCTTTCGATGGTGTGCTTCGCAGGCGTAGCCGTCCTCGGTGCGATTCCGGGTATTGCTCTTGCGATCGCGATTGCCGTGATTGAGTTTCTCTGGGACGGCTGGCGCCCGCATTCGGCCGTACTCGGCCGCGTCGAACGCGTCAAGGGCTATCACGACATTACCCGCTATCCCGAGGCGCGTTTGATCCCGGGCCTCGTGCTGTTCCGTTGGGATGCACCCCTCTTCTTCGCAAACGCTGAACTGTTCCACGAGCGCGTTCTGGATGCGGTCGCGAACGCACCGACACCCGTCCGTTGGCTCGTCGTCGCGGCGGAGCCTGTGACGAGCGTCGACGTCACAGCTGCTGACGTTGTCTGTGAACTTGACGACACGCTGCACGTCGCCGGCATCGAGTTGTTTTTCGCCGAGATGAAAGACCCGGTCAAGGACAAGCTGAAGCGCTTCGGGCTCTTTACGCGCTTCGGCGAACAATCCTTCTTCGCGACGGTCGGCGAAGCGGTGAGCGCATACGGCGCGACTCATCCCGTCGAGTGGGTCGACTGGGAGGATCGCACGCCGTAACATAAGAAACCAAAGCAAATGCCAAGTCCTTCCCAAATGGTTTTTTAAGCACCAGCCTTGCACTGTCGCAGCAGCCCGATTGATCACCTTCTGCACAACCATTTCGAAGAGGAGAGGGATCGCCAGATAATGTTTGGGTTGTCCGGCGTCCTTCAGTTCGCGACGCGGGCCCATCAAGCTTTGAGGAATGTTCTGGCTAGCAGCCGATGATCCTTTTTGCGGCTTTCCACAATCAACTGCAGCTTGCGACGGCCCGTAGGCAAGAGAGGCGCTCTTGACAGGGGTTAGGCTACCTCACTATAAGCACTGACGGCACGTCCGTCGCCCATTCTCCTCGGTCCTTGGACGTACTTGAGAGTTCAAATGCACCGCCGCCTTTCACGCCGAGAGTTCTTGATCGCCGCGGGAACCGCGGCAGCAGTCTCCGTATCCCGGGACACCCTTGCGAAGCCCCGTGCCGGCGTGATTCTGCCCGGCGTTTTGTCAGATGCCTCAGACAAGGTGGCGCACCGCATTGTCGATATGCACGTTCACTTTGACGAAAAGAATCCTAATTTTATTGCCGATCTTGTGAAAGTGTCCGAGCGGCTGAATATGACGGCCTGCGTGCTCACTCCATATTCCAACCGCAAGCTGATCGCCGAAGCGGCGAAACAGTATCCGGCGCGAATAGTTCCATTCGGCTATGTCGATCTGGACGGGCCCGACGTCGTTCAGCAGGTGGAGGAATTCCACACGCTCAACTACCGCGGCTTAGGCGAGCTCGAGTTCGTAAAAAGACCTTACACAGACCCGTCGTACCTGCCTGTTTACGAACTAGCGAATCGGTATAGCTGGGTCATTTTGTTCCACACAGGGATCGTTTTGCGGAAGAAGTTCGATGAACCCGAGGATGTAGCATCTTACCGCATGCGGGCTTTCCATCTGGAGGAGATTGCGCGGCGGTTCCCCAAAATCACCGTGGTCGGCGCCCACTGCGGCAATCCAGAATATGAGTGGGCAGCGGAGGTCGCGCGCTGGAACCCGAACGTGTTCTTCGATCTCAGTGGCTCGACCCTGACGAAGATGCACGCCCGTCTCAGCGATTTCCGGGAAATCTTCTGGTGGTCGAATACGGAGGAGGGAACAAAGACGCCAGAAGGCGACCCAAGCGCCTTCGTAAAGTTAGTGTTCGGGTCAGACACCAGCCTCGACGGGATCGAGCGGGTATTGGCTCAGTATCGAGCCCTGTTCGAAGCCTGTGACGTTCCGGCGCACACGCAGAGCCTGATTCTGGGTGGGACGCTCGCCAAAATCTTGAGCCTGCCCGAGTGATTTCGCCCGACGTGTCTTCTAGCCAGGAGGCGGAGGCGTTCTATCGAGAGTTGAAACAACGAGGGGCACGCGTGTAAGGACCGTGGGATATTCACCTTCGATACTACCGCCGCTCTCGTAACCTACGCGCTAGGGAGGCGTCCCTCGCTTGCTTGTCGTTCTCAGCGAATGAAACAGAGACCGAACTCGACAGTTACTTCCGAATTGCCCGTCAGAACGAAGCCGCTCGCGCGGCGGACGCTGCCGCGTGTATAGACACAAGCAGCGGAACTGCCTCTTGAAGAACGGATGGTGCCGGAGGCAGGATGACGCAGATCGTTGCCAGAACTGCTACATGGTGAAAATCAATAATGTCGTTTTGGCCAAAGTCCCCGTCTGGCAAGGCTTTTCAGGCAGAAATCGATTGAATTCCGATAGCACCCCGCGTCCGCCGCACCCGCGAGCGGCTTCCTTCTGACGGCTGTATCGAAAGCGAACTCCGGAGCTCAAAGCTAACCGGAACCGTCGTGCCGTTCGCTTCCGATACAGCACTAACGTGATTCGATCGGAATCAGAAAACGTCCACCGCTAAAACGGTGGGTGATAAGCCGGGAGCCATATTCAGCGCCAAATCGGACGTCGCGGCCCCCATCAACCCGCCGTCGCCAGTGTCTTGCACAAGCACGAAAGGATTGTCATCATGGGTACATGCAAACTGTATTCCAGGCAGCGGGTGGCAACGACGGCCTGCGCCGTCTTGCTTACGCCTGGCATAAGCGGGTGACGGCCGACGACGTAGTGGCCCATGCGTTCAGCCATGGCTTCCACTCCCAGCATGTCTAGCGACTCGCCGCTTATTGGGCCGAGGCACTCGGGGGGCCCGACGACGTATTCCGATTCCTATGGTGACGAAACCACCGTCGTCAAGATCCACAGCGGGAACGGGGAGCACGATGAAATGAATCGCCGTGCGATTGCCTGCTTCGACCTGGCTCTTGCCGATATCGGACTAGCCGACGATGACGTTTTGCGACAAGTGCTGTACGACTACTTCGCCTGGGCGACCACGACAACGATGTCGCGCTACCATCAGTCCGCCGATGATGTGCCGAACGGTCTGAGGATCCCACACTGGTCATGGGACGGACTCCGCCAGTAACACTTCACCGCACTCCGAACCTTGATATTGACCATAGGCGGAACACCTGCGAGCCGAAGGCATACATCTCCCTGACTGGCGTTTAACATCGACTCCAAGTGGATCGCCGGCAACCCTTACGTCGCGATTACGTCAGGCTTGCCCGTCATCCAGGGCTTAACTGAGCTTAACCGCCGACGCATGACACAACGATGGCGAGCCCTTCTCGAGCTGACTTATCAGTCGTCATCGTGCACGGCACGCAAGTTGTTCTTGTAGACCGAGGTGGCGACAGCCCGTCCCAGGCGCCCGCCTGCCACTTGGTCGAAGCGAAAATGTATTCCGCCGTAGACGCGCGCATCGTCGACATCATCGGTAATCTGCTTGAACGTGGTGTACTGCAAAATGATGTCCGGCACGGCAGGATTCGACAACGTGATCGAATGCCCGCCCTCGCCGTAAAGACGCCTCAAGACCTCGGCACCGCTATTACTTCCGCTCGCGTGATTCGAGGGATAGCTCGGGAAACATGGCGTCGCGATGAATGGGAGGAAAGTCAGATCGGCATTGGTTTTCCAGTTGCCGTCCGTGTCACCCGCACGAATCGCCGTCTCGGGGCGCCAAAAGTTGTAGTGGTATTTGGTAAGGAATGACGCTATGAAGCTGTCATTGATGGCCATGTTTAGTAGGGCTAGAGCTCGGGCATTCTCAGACAGCGAACGGCCCTGTGCCTCGGCGACCTGCCGGGCGGCCTGATTGAACGCCAGAGTCGGCGAAGTGAACTCGAAGAACCGCACGACATCGGCCCGATCTGGTGGCCGCTGGGTACTCGTGAGACTCCCCACCGTCATAACCTCGACATAATCCTTCGCGTATCGGTTGCTCGTGAGCACTGGCGGCGGATTGAGGAGAAAGTATTCGGCGCTCCGGATACCGAACGGGGTTACGTTCTGCCAATGGAAGAAGGCTCCAACGGCGATTCCATTCACGACCGGACAACTCGGTGTGGCCTGCCATTCGCCTGGTACAGGCGGCCCCGGTATCTTGAATTGGGGAGGCGAAGACCCGTCGTTGGAGCGCAGAAGGATCATCGCAGCGGCTGCAGCTTCACCCGTCGCAACGCCGTCATCCTTGGCCTGGCCGTCCGGTATCAACGCCAGAGAGTTCGCGCGGGCGGCGTCGAGCGTCGACGCATTGGCGGGGAAATAGGTACTAAGCACCCGATAAGCAGCTGCGACGGCTGCGGCATCGGCTGATGCGCCAGGCGTCGCCACGATCGACCCAAGATACGGTTTGTAGTCGCCCGTAGTGGCGTTGACAGCTTCAAATACAGCGAGTTGCGCGATCGCGGCGAAGCGCGCCTGGGCGAATGGGTTCTGGCCGTTCGCGATCGCTGTGTTTACCGCAATCGCATTCCACTCCAAGACGACGTCGGCTCTTGCGATGGCCGACCCCAACAACAGAGTCGCCATCAATACGTATAGGTTGAAGGTCCTATTCTTGCTTGGGCGACCACGCATCGTTTTCATTGTGCTTCCTCCTGATTCTTCACTGGCCAGCTATCAGCAGTAGCTCTTGTCCTTCTCGTCTGTCCTTCTCGTCACATCTGGCTAGCTCTTGCATTGAACGTCGCGTCTCAAACCTCTGAATCATAGGTCGCGTTTATAGCCCCATTGCGCTTTGCTCCGCAATGCAGGTTCTCTGAAGGGGGATGAAGTTTTTCTGAACCCCTAAGTTACTGATGCGGTTACTGATGCGGTTGCTTCTTTGGGAGGTATCGGGCATTATGACTGCGTTAAGTCGGTTCCCGCCTTGGAAATACCCGTGGTCCAGCGATTCCAATTCGGCAATTTCATACTGGACGAGTCGCGTTATTGTCTCCAGCGTGGCGAGCGGCAGCTGCGTCTGGAAAAGCGACCCATGGAGCTGCTGATCCTGCTGGTGAAACGGCAGGGGCAACTGGTCTCACGGGCGGAAATCGCAGAGCGGCTGTGGGGCAAGGACGTCTTCCTCGATGTAGATCACAGCATCAATACGGCGATCCGCAAGGTTCGTCAGTCGCTGGGGGATGATCCGGACAAGCCTCGTTTCGTAGAGACCGTGGTCGGCAAGGGATACCGCTTTGTCGCGCCGGTCATTTGCGGCAACGGCAGCTCGAGCCTGCAGGTCGAGGCACTTCCGTCGCCGATAAAGTCGCTACTGGTCGGCCGAGAAAGTGTGCTCCGAGAACTGTCTACGGCGTACGAAAACGCTGTCGCTGGCCATCGTCAGGTACTCTTCATCACAGGTGAGCCGGGAATCGGTAAGACCACGACTGTGCAGGCGTTTCTTTCCGACGTGGTTGGTTCCGGGCAATCGTTACGCGCAGCCTGGGGCCAGTGTATCCAGCACTACGGCGTCGGAGAACCCTATCAGCCGTTGCTCGAAGCGCTTCGACGGCTGTGCCAGCAATCTGACGGCAACCGCTTTGTTTCTGTTCTTGAACGTCATGGCCCTACGTGGCTAGTGCAAATGCCGGGACTCTTAACTGGTAAGAATCTCGCAACTCTCGAGCGGACTGCCGCAAGTGCGACACGCGAGCGAATGCTACGCGAGCTGACCAATACGCTCGAGGCAATGACCGCTATTACTCCACTCGTGTTGTGGGTTGACGATCTTCAGTGGAGTGATGCTTCGACTCTCGATTGGATTGCGGCGTTTGCCCAACGACCCGACCCAGCGCGCATTGTGGTGATTGGAACGTTCCGCCCTCCTGAAATATCCGACATCGAGTATCCATTGGCCGTTGTGACCGACCGCCTCATGGAGAGAGGGTTCGTTCGAGAAATCGCACTCGGCGGACTCGACAAGGGAGCAGTCATCAATTACTCCGAGCGGCGGTATCCTCCCGCACCCGGACAGGAGCTACGATTTGCACAACTAGGGCAAGTGGTGCAAATGCGCACTGCCGGCAATCCACTCTTCATGATTAATGTTCTTGGCGATCTTGTCGCACGCGGGCTGCTCGTTCAGCAGGGCCGAGGCTGGATCGTGAATACCGAAATCGGGACTTTCGATCTAGGGGTACCAGATGATGTGCGTAGAACCATTGATCGCATGATAGAGCGTTTACCCGTTGCCGAGCGCGAGTTGCTAGAAGTGGCAAGCGCAGTTGGGTTGAGCTTTTCAGCATCCGTAGTAAGTGCCGCCGCCGGGCGCCCACCCACCGATGTTGAAAGGGCCCTCGCCGCGCTGAGTCGCCAGCAGCGATTCGTGCGCTACGTAGGTCCGGTTGATTATCCCGATGAATCAATTTCCTCACGATTCGATTTTGGTCATGCTCTCTATCGTGACGTACTGTATGACCGTGTGCCGGTTGGATGTCGCATCGAGTTGCACCGGAGGGTGGGCGATGCACTCGAGATTTCGTGGGGCGAGCGGTCGCCAGAGATTGCTGCCGAACTGGCAATGCATTTCGAGCAAAGCCGCGAGTTTAAGCGGGCAGGGTTCTATCGGAGGTACGCTGCGCTAAACGCGCAGGGGCGTCGCGCGTATTCGGAAGCTCGGATGCACTTCGAGCGTGCTCTCGCTTTGCTCGCCCTCGAGCCGGCCACCAAAGACCGTACGGAACGCGAGGCTTTGCTCCGAATGGGACTCGGTGCCGCGCTCATGCCAGCACTCGGGTGGGGGGCTCCAGAAGTCGAGGAATCCTATGCTCGCGCCCGCACATTGTGTGAAGGACTTGAGGACAAGACTGCCTTGTTTCCCGCGCTTTGGGGGCTTTGGCTTTTCTACTGGGGTCGAGGACCACTGAGCGCTGCACAAGAAATAGCGGACGATCTAACACGCCTTTCGCGCGCAGCTGATGACATGGTATTGCGCGTCCAGGCGCACCACGCATGCTGGGCCACAGCTTTCTTACGTGGCGATCTTGACCAAGCCTGCAGTCAGGCGGCGGAGGGGCTTGCATTGTATGACGCTCATCGAGATGCCCCAATGGCGGCGATTTACGGCAGCCACGATGCTGGTGTGTGTGCCAGGTACTTCCGGGCACGAGCACTCGCACTTAAGGGCAGGTTGGATGAAGCTATGCGAACTGCTGACGAAGCGGTCGAAGCTGCTCGTACCCTGAAAGATCCATTCTCCCTCGCGTTGGCACATGTGTTCGCCTCGTCGGCACAAGAGGCGCGCCGGGACGTTCCAGCCGTCAAGGCACATGCCGAAGCTGCGACGCGTATTGCTCGAGCTGAAGATTTCCGCCTGATAGGTGCGTGGGCTGCACCGTTGGAAGGATGGGCTGCGGTCCAGGAGGGACATCATCAAGAGGGGATGCAGTGTATCGAGGCGGCTTTAGCGGAAGCTCGATCGAACGGCTCGAATTCATTCGTTCCATACTCACTTGGCCTGTATGCAGAGTGCTGTTTGATAACTGGCCACACGGAACATGCCCACACCGCTGTCGCTGAGGCGTTGGCAATCGTATACCGAACCGGTGAGCGCTTCTGGGAGCCGGAGTTGTTGAGGCTTCAGGGGGAAATTGAGCTAGTGCGGACCGGTGGCTGCCCGTATTCCCAAGTAGAGGCGATGTTTCTAGCGGCGATTGATGTTGCCCAGCGCGCCGGAGCACGAGTGCTGGCCCTGCGCGCAAGCGCGAGTCTAGCCAAATTATGGCGGCGACTTGACCGCATCAACGATGCGCAGCGAATCCTGGCTTCGGCTCAGAGTGAATTCTCAGACGGTCTTTCTTCCGAGGACAGGAGACTAGCGGAATTTCTTTTGAGACAGACCCTTTAAGGGCTGCGACTTTCAAGCGAAATAGAGGAAAGTAACACACTTAAATATGTGCACGATTTTTCTGTGAACGAATGACATGATCATGCCTTCTGGACAGTCGGCAATCCGGAAGTTGCTGGTTTTGCTATAGGAAGATCAGTACAGGTAGTGCGTGAGGCGGAGAATGCAGCTCTCTCGACCACTAACTCATAACGAAGTACTTATCAAAAAGTGTAGTATCATCAGTTGGTATCACCGGTATCGGCTGAGGGAACAGAGCGACATTGTAGAGCCTTTGAGTTTCCAGACATTTTGAGCACGTCGGGGTTCGCCGTGCATCCGACCGAGAAGATAAGCCTTGCCGCTCTCTTCTGCTCAATCCCGTCCTGGCTTAAGATGTGTCGAGGGAGATTAGCTGCTGTTCCTCTCGTGTGTGAATCTACATGTTGCCCCGTACTAACTACCTTCTCCGTGATCACGGAGACTCCACCAACTCCATTCTAAAAGCACCGTACGGTCCCATCTTGTGCAGCTTATGATGTAATGGCACAGGAGCTCACACCGTCTACTTATTTTTCCGCCATTTAGCCCAGCGAGTTCTCTGAGCAGTGCGAATTCGAGCAATTGCGGCGGCGGACATCTTGCGACGTTTCCTCGAAACAATCGAAACGACCTTCTGGCCTTTAGCTTTGGCCCGCCGAGCACGTTGCGCCGCAGCGATCCGAGCGCGACCAGCGGGGGAGATAGTCCCTCTGCGAGTGCTGCTTGCTCCTGTGAGTGCGGAGACAGCCTTATTGAGTTGTTCGAGTCGAGACGAGAGACGATTACGTTCCTGCTCAAGTTGCTTGAGAGCTGAGGCGAGATTGGTCATGGCGGGCAATTGTACCCGATGCAACGTTCTGCGACCCGCAGCCGGGCTCGATGCTCCCCAACCCGCTGTTTCATTCGAGGCACGGCGTTAGAAAACCCGTCCGGAATTGCATCGGCGGAATGCTGCAAAGATTGGACTTCTCGCCCTCCACACATGACGTTAGGAAGTTTTCTAATGCATTGAGACTGGGGCAGGTTATCACCGCATACGGCAGCCGAGTTTTACAGTGTGGGCGATCTATCTGTTCAGTCGATGCGGTCGCGCTATCTGCGGGTAATTCAGTACACTCCTCCTCCGGTAGGCACTTCGGATTACTCCAATGTGCGTGGGCCCAATGCACTCCCAAGTTGGATGGTAGGTGGGCCTCTATTTCTTGACTAACCGGCTGAAATGGGAGACCCTTCAAGCCCAGGTTTGAAAGTGCTTGAGGGCGATCTGCACTTTAGAATTTCGTGGCTCATTGGGGCGGCCGAACAAGGGGACCATGCTGCTTCGGAACAGCTTTTTGGGACACTCTACTCTGAGCTGCATCGGGTAGCCAAGTATGAACTTGCTCGTCGCGGCGGATCCGTAAGCATCAGCGCCACCACTCTGTTGCACGAGGCCTACCTCGCCATGGCTGCGCGTGGAGACCCTTGGTTTCCCGACCGTTCACGATTTATGGGATATGCGGCGCGGGTGATGCGGAGACTCATCATTGATCATGCGCGGGAACGCAAGGCGCAAAAGCGCGGCGGCCTGTTCGAAATTACTTCTCTCGACACCAACGCCATGGAAAACACTGTCGACCAGCGTGAACTCGAGGAGATCGGTGAGGCTCTGGACGAGTTGGGCAAGGTCGAACCTGCCCTGGCTGAGATCGTTGATCTGAAGTTTTTCTGCGGCTTGTCTTTCGGTGAGATCGCCGTCATGCGGGACGTCTCCGAACGTACAGTGCAGCGAAATTGGGAGAGGGCGCGTCTTTACCTGCACCGAAGAATTCGCGCCGAATTACCGCTCTAAGCGCCCTATGTCCACACTTAATCCAGAGCGGTGGCTGGTGCTCCGTCCCTATCTCGAGCAAGCGCTTGATATGGCTGACGAGGAGCGCGCAACCTGGCTTGCCTCGATCCGCATACTAGACCCTGCCTTGGCTGCGCAGGTGGCATCCCTTTTGCAGGAGCACAACGACCTCGCGAAAGCCGGTTTCCTTGAGGGTAGTCTCAACCTACCAACGAGCGCAGCCGGGCTGGCTGGACAAGTCGTCGGCACTTACACGCTGATTTCACTTCTCGGTCAGGGTGGGATGGGAAGTGTCTGGCTGGGTGAGCGCACCGACGGTCGCTTCGAGCGGCGCGTAGCCGTGAAATTTCTAAACCTCGCACTCCTCGCTCAGGGAGGCGAAGAGCGCTTCAAGCGGGAAGGCCGAATTCTGGGGCGGCTTTCTCATCCTCATATCGCCGAACTGGTGGATGCCGGCGTTTCCCCCAGCGGTCTTCCGTATCTGGTGCTGGAGCATGTTGAGGGCGACCACATCGACCGCTATTGTGATCAGCAAAGGCTCGACGTGGAGGCGCGCCTCTACCTTTTTCTCGACGTCGCGGGCGCCGTAGTCCATGCCCATACCAACCTGATTGTGCACCGTGATCTCAAGCCCTCCAATGTGCTGGTCAGCAACGACGGACAGGTCAAGTTGCTGGACTTCGGCATCGCCAAACTGCTGGAGGGAGATGGCCAGGACGGAGAAGCCACGTTGCTGACCGTTCAGGGCGGGCGGGCCATGACTCCAGACTACGCTGCCCCCGAACAAGTGACGGGAGCGCCGGTCACTACCGCTACCGATGTCTATGCGCTCGGCGTGCTGCTGTATGTATTACTGACCGGCCATCATCCAGCCGGGCGCGGTCCCCGCTCCCCCGCCGACCTGGTAAAGTCGATCGTGGATACCGAACCCCGACGATTATCCGACATTGTGACTTCGTCGCGGGCAGACGATGAGACGACAACCCGAATGCCACACGACGCACAACCACTCCCGACAAGTTAAGCCGCTTGCTGCGCGGAGATCTCGATACCATCGTGGGCAAGGCACTGAAGAAGAATCCGCAGGAGCGTTACTCCTCAGTTACCGCTTTTGCCGACGATCTGGCCCGGTATCTCAAGCACGAGCCCATCAGCGCCCGGCCCGACACCTTCGCCTACCGTGCCGCCAAGTTCTTACGCCGAAATCGAACCGCGGTTGCATTGGGCACGCTCGTCGTCCTAGCCACGGTAGCCGGTTTGGTGGGAACGTTGATCCAGGCCCGGATGGCAGGGGTGCAGCGGGACTTCGCTCTGCGACAATTGTCTCGCGCCGAGGCCATCAACGATCTCGATTCGTTTATCTTCGGCGAATCACCGCCTCCGCAGACGACGTTCGATCACGCTCGGGAAGTTCTAGGGCGCCAGCGGGGGCTCAGTGTGGCCAGCCGCGTGCAAATCCTGATCGCGTTGGGCGGCCACGTCGATCTCCGGCAAGCAGACACCCGCGGGTCCGAAGTTTTGAGGAGGCTTACCGCCTCTCGCGTCAGGTCAATGAACCTTCCGCCCGTGCCAACGCCGCGTGTGCGCTGGCGGAAGCTCTTTTAAGCCGCGACCAATTTCAGCGATCTGAGGAGTTGGTCCGGGAGGGGCTCAGCGCACTCCCTCATGAACCTCAATACGCTCTCGATCGCGCTTCTTGCTTGGTGGTCGGCGGAGCGGTGTCGCGCGGCAACGGTGAGTCGGCGGAAGCCATCGACCGTTTACGAGGCGCTCAGCAGTTGCTGAAACAGGCTCCACCTCATTCGCAATCGCTCGACTTACGAACCTCGATGTTCCTCGCCGACGCGTTTCGCCAGATCGGCCGCCATCGCGACGCCTGCACTCAATACGAGCAGACCGCGGCACGGCTCACGGAAATCGGGCAGGATGACATGGGGTTGGCCGGCTCGACTTTCTACAAATGGGGCCTGTCTCTGATTGCTCTTGGCCGGCCTATGGAAGCGGAAAAACTAATTCATCGTGCCATCCTGGTTTTCAGCAAAGGCGAAGATGATCCTGACGTAGTCCCCTGGCATTTGGTCGCTCATGCACACGCCCTCCGCGACCTCGGCCAACTCGATCCGGCCGACGAGCAATCTCGCAGAGGTTACAGCACTTCACTGAAGGGTGGCGACCCCGGTGGGGCCAACCACGCCATGCTGCTGACCGTTTCGATCGCTCGGATCCGCGGCAAACTGGTCGATGCCAAGAAGCTGCTGGCGCAACTCGAGCCCCGGTTACATACGCTCCCGCCGGGAGATATTTTCGCAGCATCGTTTCTGGCGGAACGGGCATCGATTGAGCAGGCGCAGGGCGATTTGAACGCTGCGCTGAATTCGATCAATCAGTCGTTGGCGATCGCCCAAGCCTCCGTGAAAGCCGGCAAGAAAGGCGCGGATCTTATTCCGATTTTCCTGACGAACCGGTCCAATATCGAGCGTCTCCTCGGTCGCGCTGCCGATGCGGTTGCGGATGCGAATCAGGCTTTGACCCAACTCCAGCAGGCCGCACAACCCGCGACTTTCTCGTGCGACATCGGACGCGCCTACATTGCGTTGGGTTTAGCCGATCAAGCCCAGCGCAGAGACAAAGCAGACGAGGATAGCCGCCTCGCATTTCGATCCGCTGCTACCCATCTCGGGAATACCCTTGGCCCCAACCACCCTGATACCCGCAGCGCCTTGCAATTAGCGGGCCTTGTCCCTCCGAGCCGCTAATCACCTCTCTCTTGCCCCATCCTGTCGTGTTTTGCTCTCGACCTACGTTTATCTAAGTGAAGGCCGGGTGGGGCTCACTGAAATCTGTTGCGCGGGATGTGCAATGCGCCGAACATTCGGATTTCCGTAAGAGAATTGAGAGCGCTAGGCGGCACCGGTGCCACAAGAAAGTGCCCCTTATTTTCTGCGCACTTTTCTTGTCGCCTTTTGCCCTCGCCTTCCGTTTATCAAAGCAGACCCTGATGTGGTGGCTGGCAAGCACGCCAGCAAACGAAAGAGGTCTACCAGTACGCAATCACGCACGTTAGGGGTGGGAATGACGTCAGTTCGCTCGCGAAGCAGCATCTCGTACCAGTCCGCTTCTTAACATGTTGGGCAGGAGCTTGAAGATCCAAATTACGCAGAATGAATGGCGAAAAATGAAAAACCACACGAAACTGCTACTAGCCTTGGCTGCCGGTGCACTGCTCCTGTCAACAGCTTTGCTCGTCATGCTTCCTGTCGCCAGCGCGGCTGCGCCGGCCAGAATCCAGATCGACGCGCGACGAGATTTCTACCTGACTAGAGGAGCATTCACCGGAAGTCAGGCCCTGACCGCCTGCGCCGCCGGGTTTCACATGGCTTCCATCTGGGAGATCAAGGAAACGACGCTACTGCGCCATAACACCCGCCTCGGTCGCAACGTGGGCGACTCCGCTTTCGGGGGCCCTCCCAGTGCCGTCACTCTCGATCATGTTGACGGAGTGGGCTGGCTTCGCCTCGGGTCGGGAGGTTCCGACTGCTCGAGATGGACTAGCGGTAGTTCTTCCGATTTGGGCGCGTATGCGGCTCTCGAGTTTGTCTCCCCGTTTGACGATTACGGCACGGGTGGGACAAGTGGCGATCCGTGTGACAGGGAGGGCTGCGAGCCGATGTGGTTAACGGGACGGAACCTCGCTTGCGACGGCACCTTCAATTCTACTTCGGTGATCCCCGGCGTTTGGTGCGTACAGGACTAAGCACTGCATGCCTGTTGCCCGGCCAAGGAAACAGACGAATTAAAGAGTGAGACCCCGCGGCCGGGAGTTGGTGTACCTCAGGAGGAGCGACGATGGCAGTCTTACGAACACGTGCGCAACGCACGATGCTGACCCTAGGTCTCACCGCAGCTTTCGGTTTCTGTCTGGCGGCTGTGTTCCCACCCGGTATGTTGGCCCAGGACTATATCCCGGCCACGCGAGCGTTTGACGCGCCCGGCTGTAGCACATCGGACCTCTCCAACGACATCGATTTGGCGCGCAGTAACCCGGAATGGAAAGCGATCAATCCCCTCGATAGCTTCGACCATCCGTTTCCGCAAGACCAACCGACGATTCTGGAGGGCTGGGTATTGAATCCACCGCCGTTGCATTCGTGGGATCAGTCCTCAAACGAGGTGGCAGAGGAAGACATCCCCTGGAACCACTACACGCATGACTACACGTTCAAAGTTGTTCCCGATCCAAACTACCAGCACTTGCTCTCTTCGTGGCTTCGGGAGCCCGGAGTGATCGACCGGACATAAACAGCCCGGCAACTTGCGCGTCCCTGGGATGGACCTGGGTACAAAGTACTTGCTATTCCGAAGCGCCCAAAACCTGCCCAGACGGGACTCTGACTACCACATGCCATCACACCGACATGGAAGTCGAGTGGGAAAACGGCAGCGTCATGAAAGTCAATGACGACGACAATCGCTTTTGGGGCGCTGCTCCCGAGTTCGTTTGGCCGGCCATCGGAGACCGCGTGTGGGTGGAAGGCCGTTGGATCTTTGACTGCGGACATCCCAGCTCCAGCGACATGGAGCACGTGGAGTTCTCCACCGAAATTCACCCTCCGCGCGCCCTGGTGACGCTACGCCTTAATCACACCGCTCTGGCGGCTTCGCCGTCCGCCTCGCTTTTTCCCACCAGTTGGCTGCCCGTCACGGGCGAACCGATCATCAACCCGATTGACGGCACTCCCATCGGCGATCCGACACGCGTGCCCGTCACCGAGGCCGACATTTTCGTCAGCGGTAACGGTGGCGGGGCGAACGATATTTGTAGCCTGATCCCTGCTCCGCCAGGAGCTCTGCTCGCCCCATGTCTCACTCACACCGGGCCCGTCATTCCCGTCAACGATCGGAACTATGTCTTCGACATCTATCCGCCCGGCACGGACTACACCACAGTCACGTCCAACGGAAATTTCACGGTCACGCCCCCGGTTCCGGATGCCTTCCTGCAATGGCGCATGGCAGACCGGTCCGATCAACTTCCGGCGCACACCTGCGGCATCGACCCCTGTGTGAGTTCGGAGAGCCCGGTCCCTAATTTCTGCCCCATCGACGATTCGACGCCGCCTCCGCCCCAGGACCAGAGTGCAACGCCCAGTTATTGCCCTGACCCGCCCCAGCATCCCACGCGCCTGCGAGTAATTCTCCCCTTCCACACCCGGGGCGCTCACTATCTCGCGAAAAGCATTCTGCTCGGATGGGACGACGTACCCGCGCCACCGGCTACGCCTGCAGTGCGCACCTTCCGCGTCACCATGCATGCCTTCAGCGTGTTGAAAAATGGCGAGACCTTCCCGCTTCACGGTGATTGGAGAGTCCTGGCCGGGGTCGGCGGCGAATGGCGCTACGTCAGCGGATTGACTCCCGCCGACAGCACCAGCGATTGCAATCACCACGGGCTGGTCACCGAGAATTCCCTCACCGGAAATTCCGATGAGGACTGCTACCGCTTCGACGGTTCTCCTTGGATTGTGAGTGTGCAACAGGGCCAGCCGATCCACATTTCCGTTGGTGGATTTGAGTCTGACGACGTTGATAGCGATTTCTGTCGCAACTATATGGGTTGCGATTTTGATTTCGAGTCGTACGTTACGCTCGGCAGAGCGAATGACGACCGCGTCGGCACTTACGAGTTCGACCTTCAGCCGCCCGTCTCGCTCGACGATTACGCGAGCGGCTACACTCCGCCCTTACCGTTCGTAACAGAGAATACAGGAGCTGATTGCCACCTCCAACCCCCTCTGACATGCGACGAATTGCAGTACGGGGTTGAGTTCCGAGCGCGCGAGCTCGCAGCTCCTATAGTGGATCCAAGTTTTCCGATTGGCGTCGGCGATCCGCATTTCGCACTCGGTCCGCACTTGGGAAGTTATATATCTTCCACCACGCCTATCACACTGACCGCCGCCCACCGGGACTACCAGGGCTTTCAGTATCGCTTCAAGCGGCAGGGAGATCTCCCGCCCACCTTCTACGTCACCGGACCACCCGAATTAATGGCGGTGCATTGGACGAGCGTCAATCTTCCCCTCAGCTCACAATCGGTTTCGGTCTATCTCAATTTCAACAGTCCATCCGATGGCCGCTATGAGCTTCAGTATTCCGAAGAAACCAGCGGACACCAACTCGAACCACGCCATTACGACGTCTTTACGCTGGACAACACTGCTCCGATTGCGACCATAACTCAGCCCATTGCCACAACGTACGTGCACAGCACGACCTTGATGTTGAACTACAGCGTTGACGATGGCTCCGGCTCCGGAGTACAGACTGTTGTGCCCACCATGGACGGCAAGCTCACGCTTGCCGACGGCACCGGCCTGTCCAGCGGACGGACCATTAACCTACTGACGGAACTGACTCTCGGGTCGCATACGCTTTCCATTCGATCCACTGACAATGTCTCCAATAGTGGCGTGACCGCAATGACGTTTTCAATCATCGTCACCCCCGACAGCATCAAGGACGACGTCCGCCAATTTCTCCAGAACGGCGCGATCAAGAGGCCTGCGCTCGCCATTCTACTGCTGGCAACTCTCAACGCTGCAGCCCGGCAGCAACAGGACGGGCACTGCGCGGCCGCCCGCGCTCTGTATAACGCGTTCATTCACGAGCTCCAAGCGCAGAGTGGACGGGCTGTCGACGCTACCGCCGTCGCGATCATGATCGGCGACGCCCAGTACCTGATTGCGCACTGTCCGTAAGGATCACAAGAACCGCAGACACTGGACAAGGAATGGTGAATAGGAATGTATGTGCCGAATTCAATTGCGGCCGTAAATCAGTACGGGAAAACGCTCAACGACAAACACGAGCTGAAGGCCGACTCCCGTGCCGACAAGCTTGCCGGGATGCCGGCACGGCTACTGGGCTGTACGCTAGCCGCCCTGTTCCTCGTATTGCTCGCCTCCCCATGTCAAGCAGGGACTTGGGTCCCGTTTGGGCCGCAAACTTACGCGCAGGACTCGGGCACTCCGACGGTATTCACGAGCAGTTTCAGCGTTCTGAATCCGAACACCGTGTACGTCTTGAAAATCAACAACGGCGGGCTCAACGGGCAGTTTCCCAGGTCCACTGGCGTCATCACGCTCAATGGCGTTCGCATCCTGGGACCACGCGAATTGAATCCGCGCATCCCTGTGCTGCTATGGCCGATACCTCTGCGCTCGAGCAATCAGCTGGGCGTCCAACTGCAAGGAACCGCGGAAGCGGAATTCTACTTCAGATCATCGGCCTAGACCTCGGCTCCCCCATCTATCTCGGGGACTATTAGTCCCGCACCGAATGCGGCCGGTTGGAACAACTCCAATGTGACGGTAAATTTCACATGTTCCGACAAGACGAGCGGAGTTGCATCCTGCCCTTCTCCAGTTTTGCTGACGAATGAGGGCGCCCACCAGGTTGTATCGGGGACTGTCACGGATAAAGCCGGGAACAAGGCGACAACGTCGGTAGCGGTGAGTCTGGACAAGACCCCCCCAACGATCTCAGGAACCATCAGTCCGCCACCGGACGCCGGGGGCTGGAACAGCCTTCCGGTCACGGTGAGTTTCGGATGTTTTGATCAACTCAGTGGAACGGCGTCGTGCAGTTCGCCTGTCACCTTCACGAATGAAGGCGCCAACCAGCTCTCAACTGGAACAGCCACAGATGTCGCCGGGAATGTTGCCACCGTGCAAACTACGGTGAACATCTCAAGCTCCTTCTTCCTCATACGAAATTACGGGGGGAAATGCTTGGACTACGGACAGAACACGAGGGCAGGCGGCACCGGTCTTTTTCTGAACGACTGCGCACTGGCGCACCCCATTCGCGTGGAGGAAATCAATGACCGGCACGAGGTAATCCTGCACGCGGGCGCGAGTGTCATCGGAGTCGGCAGCGCGACTGGCGGCATTGTCGGCGGCCCGGCTTCAACCGAGTACGCGCTCGAATTGCAGACATATAATCCAAACCCAGCCTTCGCGGGGAACCAGATTTTTGCTCTGGATGGGGACAGCATCATCCTGGCCAGCAGCCGTCCATGTGCCAATACGGACACGATTCTTTGTCCACCGCCTCCGCCGGAACTGGTCGTGCAGATTCAGAACGCTCATGGGGCGAACGGCTCACCTTTAGTTGCCGGCGCCCGCAATCTAGCCGACTCGGAGTTCTGGGACTTCAACTCGATTGACGGCTCACGCAAATACCCGACGAGAGGATTCGTGGAAGTAGCTACCAACGATCAACTCTGGAATCGTATCTGTGCGTCGCCACAGGCGAACGAAAGAACCGGCGCTCCACCCCCAAACCTTGATCCCACCAGGTCTGGCAACTCTGCTCCATGTGACGCGTTCGCAGCGGGATGGGGCACCGTACTCATGATCAGCAGCCCGACTCGCTGCGACCAAGTGGCCGGAGCACAACCCGGCGATGCGCCGCAGGACGTTGGTTATTGCATCGACATGAGCGCGTATGCCCCCCTGGTGCTGCCGGCCGGTGTGACCCTCAGAGGAGGGCGCCGGGGGACGAACCTCGGCCCCCAGCTCTTCGCCTCTTACCGAGAGGAGAAAAAGCTTCAAGGCCTCTGCGGTTGGTGCATGATCCAGGTTGAAGGTGACTACGTGCGCATCACGGGCTTGCGCTTGCGTGGACAAACTCGCTCGATCGATAAAATCGAGCAGGTGTCGAGCGCAATCTTGGTGAGTCCAATTCCACTACAGAGTTCTGCGTCAACTACAGAACACATCGCGATTATTGACCACAATGACGCATCGGACTGGGTGTCTGCCGCGATCACGGTCAACGGGGGGCAATCTCAGATGGACACATGCCTCGGAGTAGAGAACCATCCCGCAACGCAAGCTAATGTTCGTATCGAACGCAACTTCTTGCACCACAATGAGAGGCAGGATTTGGGGTATGGTGCGACGACCGTCTCGGGAGGGCGAGCGCTCATTTCAGGAAACACGTTCCTCATGAACCGCCACGCCATCGCCGCCGACGGGGAGGTGCACGAAAGTTACTTTGCCGCGTATAACTTGGTCCTTTCCACCGTGCCGCTCTACGTCTTCGGCGATTGTCCCTTTTGCGTTCACAAGCATGAACACGACTTCGATCAGCACGGGACGCTCCCCGACGGTTTTGGCGGATTTGCTGGAGACTACGTAAACATTTTCGGTAACACTTTCCTCGGATCAGGAACCTTCCTTCTCAACACACTTGCCGATCATCACAATTATGAGTTGCGCGGGACTCCCTGCCAGAACACCGATTTTCATTCCAACGTCTCGGTTCAAAGCGAACACGACGCAATCGTCTTCTCGCTCTCCCCTGGCACCAGCGATGACGCAAATGCCATCGATGTTTTTGCCAACCAGTTTAATGCTCCCAACCCGACGGATCATCTGGGCGTGGGCGACTTCGACGCCGACGGCACCGACGACCTCTTTCTAGCCACCGGCTCTGCCTGGTACTACGCACCAGCGGGCAACGCGGAGTGGCGCTTCCTCAACGCAGCGACGGACACCATTGATCAATTGCTGCTCGGCGATTTTGACGGCGATGGCCGCACGGACGTGGTTGCAATCCACAATGGGCAGTTCGTGATCTCCTTCGGGGGGATTTCTGCTTGGGAGGTTCTGAACTCGGACCCGACCGGCGGCCGGCTCTTGTTGCTGCCCAGTGCTGTAACCAGCATGGCGGTCGGCGACTTTGATGGCGATGGGCATGCCGACATTTTTTACGCGGACGGGACAACCTGGTGGCTGTCCTATGGCGGCAACTCTCCATTCCTCCCGGTCAATACCTCCAGCTTCCGCAGGCAAGACGTTCGCTTTGGTGATTTCGATGGCGATGGAGCAACCGATGTGTTCGGAGTGGTCTCCAACGGTCAGTTCAATACCTGGAGCTATAGCAAGAGCGCAATGGGGCTCTGGGCAGATGGCTACCTGCGACCTGCATTGACAGACACGGTCGATAGCCTGGTGGTCGCAGATTTTGACGGGGACGGACGCGCGGATGTAGCGACGATGTCGGCTCCTGACCTGAACATTATCACGCAGGACCCCGTGGTTGTTGATCTCACCGGCTGGAACTGGGCGTTCTCCTACGACGGCGTGCAAGACTGGCAGTCTCATCAAATTACCCCGACTGGCCAATGCAGTCTGAGTGGTTTTAGTGCGCCGCAGCTGAACGTCGGCTTTCTGGTTGGGGTCGGGCGCTTCGGTGGGAATCGTTCTGCGGATCTCTTGCTTTGGGGCAATGATGGCAACAATAACCTTTGCATCGTGCCGGGAGGAACGGGCCCTGCAAAGCGCCAAAGCCGCCAGGATATGCGCTGACAGGCGAGGCAATGCCACGTGCACGCCGAGGCAGTTCCTAATTAGGGGCCGTTAAGCAGATAAAGAGTTCCCTAGAGGTTAAGGAACCGCCGTCAATCACGTTAGGACAGGATATCCTGTACGTCGGCCCTGTCCGACTGCGCAGGGAATCGGCTGCAGTAAAACTGTAGTAGCTCCTTGCTCAGAACAGGGCAAAGTCGATTAGAACGCATCAGAACCGGTTCCCGGTAGCGATTGAAGAATCAAGTAGAGTAGAGAATTTTCATAACCAATCAGAACCACCCTGGGTACTCATAATCCCTTGGTCCGGGGTTCACGCTCCCCAGTTTGTTTTCGATTGAGCCAGTGTGTGTGTTTCCGCAGGCGCCACTGCACGTTGGGCAAGTAGTCAGTCGCGCCTGACGCTTTGGGAAGGAGCAGATCGTAGAGATTGTGAAAGAACATGAAGCAGGGGCGAGAGATTGTGGAGCCGGCGGGGGAACGATCAGGCGGCCGTGTAATGCGATCACGGGACAAAGCAGCATAAGCGCGATGACAGCCCGCATCAGGAGGCGATGCCTTCCCGGCGTCGAGCGATTGTCTCGCTCCCGAGACTCCCTCGCGTTCTTTATTGCTCTGATGCCTTGCTCAAAGGCGGTTCGATTGCGGGAAGTGCTTCCGAGGCGGTGTATGCAGAATTTTCTTTCGGGTCGACAAGCGACCAACGATGTTTCAGGACGAAGACTCCATTCCACGGCGACTTGCCCGTACCGTAATAGTCGGACGGAATGACTTCGAAGCGTGCGGCATTATCGATCTTGTCTACTTCGACCTGCCCGATATCCATCCACACCCGCAGAACATACTCTCCTGGAACGAACGTCAGGCTGGGAATTTCGCACTCGATAACCTGAGGTCCCGTGACCTGGTCGTGACCACGGACAGGTTCAAAAGCAGTATGAGCCGTGAAGACTCGCTGGCCAAGAAGGTTCTCGAATCCCAAGCCAATATCGAAGCTGGAGGTTGGAGCCGGGAGGATAAAGTGCACGCGAATCGTGAGCGGAGCTCCGATGCGCACCCCGGCTTTCAATGACTTGCCGTCTTCCAGGCAAAACTCCAACTGCCGCAGCAATGGCCGACGTTGAGCCCACCGGCCTGGCGCCTGAGTAAGATCAACGCAGTTGCCGGACGTTCCAGTGTCACCATCCCCCATGGCTCGATGCATATAGTAGTGAACCGCCTCTTGGGCAGTCCCTGAAAACGCCAATTGGCCCTGAGTGAGTACGATGCCACGCTTGCACAGATGTTCGATCGCCGAAATATTGTGCGAGACAAAAAGTATCGTCCGGCCGCTGCGGCTGACGTCGTTCATCTTGCCCAGGCATTTCTTTTGGAAGGCCATGTCGCCCACGGCCAGCACTTCGTCCACGACTAAAATCTCGGGATTCAAATGAGCCGCTACTGAGAATGCCAGCCGGATATACATCCCGCTGGAGTAGCGCTTTACGGGAGTATCCAGGAACCGTTCGATCTCTGAGAAGGCGACGATCTCATCGAACTTTGAAAGTATTTCCGCGCGACTCATACCGAGGATCGCGCCGTTCAGGAAGATGTTTTCCCGTCCCGTAAGCTCGGGATGGAATCCGGTGCCAACCTCGAGCAGGCTGGCCAGGCGGCCGCGCACCCTGATGTACCCGTCGGTAGGATCCGTGATGCGAGAAATGATTTTCAAAAGCGTGCTCTTACCAGCGCCATTGCGGCCGATAATGCCGACTACCTCGCCTTCCGAAATATCAAAATTTATATCGCGCAACGCCCAGAAAGACTGATCGCCGCCGGAATTCTCGCGGTTGGAAAAGGCGCGCAGCGGACGTTTCAGCGTTTTTACAAGAAACTCCCGAAAAGTTTCGTTCCGGGCCTTCATGCCCCCAATCCGATATTGCTTCGACAAATTCCGGACTTCGATGACGTTTGACATTTAAATTACATCCGCAAAGAGACGCTCGATTCGCCGGAACAGCATCAGGCCAACCAGGAAACAAAGCAGGCAAACCAAGAGCGACGTCAGAACGAGAGGCCAGTAGACGGGACTGCCGAGCAGGCAATAGCGAAACCCCAACACCATGCCCGCCATTGGGTTCAGCCCAAACAGTGCCTGCCAGCGCGAAGGAATGTAGCGCACGGGATAAATGACGGGTGTGACGAATAGTCCCATCTGGATCAGGAATGGCACCACATACTTGATGTCACGGAACAGAACGTTTAACGCGGAGAACGCAAAACCGATGCCTGAGGCAGCCAGGAGCGTGCCGATAACAAATATGGGGAGTAGCAGAACCTTCACGGTCAACGCCCAGCGGTAGTAGATCATCATGCAGCCGAGAACGACCAGGCTCAGGGCCAGATCCAACAGAAACGCTCCCACCGTGCCTAAGGGGATGAAAATGCGCGGGAAATACACGCGCGAAACCAATTGCTGGCTCGCGATCAGGCTGTTGCTCGAATTAGAAACAGAGTTGGAGAAGAAAGTCCAGGGCGCCAAACCTGCAAATGCAAACAGGGAATAGGGAGGCCCGTCGCTGTGGACACCTGCCCAACGATTAAAGACCAGCACGAAAATCAGCGTGCCTAGCAATGGCTGAAGGACGCTCCAAAGTCCTCCCAACAGGGTTTGCCGATAGCGGATCTTGATGTCCCGCCAAACCAGAAATGCGAGAAGCTCCCGGTATTGGAAGGCCTCTCGGAAGTCAATGGGCTGCCATCCTTTACGCGGTTTTATTACTAATTCTGTCGTCGCCATAGTGGGTAAGAGGCCGGACCATCAAAACTGGATATGGTGATCAAATCAAGGGCGTAAACAATGGGGGGAACCCTCTATTGTAATATTGTATCTTACGTGGAATCGTCCAAAAGGCATGGCAAACCAGTTACTTCGGAGAGTTTCCCCTGGAAAATAGTGCATTGGAAGATGGAGTTCTCCACCGGCAATGCCCCCGGGTCAGAGGGGAAGTCGTGCGTAATGCTTGATTCAGCGAAAGGCAGCAAGTTGGACTAGAGGCCTGGTGCGGCTGAGCGAGAGGCCGAACCTTGATGGTGGTTCGACAACACAGGGCGAGGCGGGGAGCACATCAGGGGAGTATCACTGCGCGGAAGCGATCCAATCAATTCGAATGTCGAGGTTAGTCTAGTCCACTATGCAGCTGGATGTTATTGTGCCCACCTACAATCGGCACTCTTTGCTGGAACGTGCTCTTCAAAGTCTTCTCGCGGCTGATGTCCCCGCCGGAGTTGAGGTGAAGATCACGGTTGTCGACAATAATTCCAGAGACAATACCTCAACGGTGGTTGAGTCCTTCAAGCCCCAATTTGAGGGGCGATTGAATTACATCTTCGAACCAAATCCGGGAAAATCACATGCGCTAAACACTGGGATTACAGCCACTTCCGGTGAATTGATAGGAATGATCGACGATGATGAGGAGATTGACCGTTCATGGTTCGCGCGGATCAATGAAATTTTCGCGGACGACGAACTGGATTTTATCGGTGGCCCTTGCGTGCCGCGTTGGGGCGCGCCACCGCCTCCGTGGCTGCCGAGCCGATATTCCGGCGTGATCGGGGCCTTCAACCTAGGGCCGGAACGGCGCCCGTACGGCGCGGACACCACATTACCAGGCGGAAACGTCGTGATCAGGCGGTCCACCCTTGAAAAGTTGATGCCATACTCCACGGTTTTGGGACCGCGCGGAGATACCTACCTGGCTGACGAAGACACTGATATGTATTTGCGGCTGATCGACTCAGGTGCGAAGGGGTTGTACCTGCCGGATCTGGTGGTTTATCACTATATCCATCCGAAAAGGCTTACCAAGCAGTATTACCGGCATTGGTGCGTTCGCCGCGGAATCTCATCCGGGATTCTCGATCGGCAGCACCGTAAACCTGTGCCCTATTTTCTGGGTGTTCCGCGATACCTGTTTGGCGAAGCGGTTCGCGCCACTTTGCAGATTCTGAAACCCCCCGTCAAGGACAATCAGGATCCGTCAGAGAGGTTCTCCAGCGAGCTTTGCTTTTGGGCGCTTGCCGGATTTTTTTACGGCAAACATTTTTATCGGGTGACGCAAGACTCGAAATCATAGATCGCCAGAATTTGTGGCCAATCACGGCCACCTATTTCCCTGCGGCTGATTTTGGCGAGCTTTGAAGGTGAAAGAATTCGCGCCAACGACTGCCGGCGAATCCTGCGAAGAATCTCATTCGAACCTCGTATCCGAAGGCCTTATCCCGCTGGCCGAACAGCTGGCTGACGGTCCATCGAACTGCATCACTCCCAGCTCGGCGATAAAGATGAGCGGGGACACCCAAGATCTTGCCCAGCCTGGAGCGTTCCAGCAGTTGGGAACGCAGGATGGCATGAAAGCGGCCATGTCCGGTGTGCCATTCGCGATGATAAGTCTTCCGTAAACGATCGGCCTGGACGTCGGCTGTGACCGTCAGATCCGGCAAATAAACTCCCTTGCGACCCGCCTGCCAGAGCCGCAACAGCAGTTCGTGATCCTCCAACGATCCCACGCCATTCTTAACGCGCTGAAAGTCAGCGCGGAACAGGCCCACCTGTTCGAAGGCGCTTTTGCGAAAGGCGCAGTTCGCTCCGATCAGGGAAATGGGACGGTCCACGTCGACATAAAAGGACTGATCACCATAATCCAACAGGGCGAGAGGGGCCCAGTGCTCCCGAGTCAGCCAGGCAGGCGGTGTTTCGTCCCAATGAGGCAAGACCTTCCCGCCTAAGAAGTCCACGCTGGGCTCTGCCGCGAAGCCTGCTTTGATGCGTGATACCCAGTTGCTGGAGACCCGTACATCGTCGTCGGTGAAGGCAATAATTTTGGCGCGCGCACTGGCAATGCCCGCATTGCGCGCATACGACAGACCCTGCTTCGGTTCGAAAATGTAACGCAATCTCCCCGGGGTGGAATCCATGAATCGTTGCGCGACGGCTCGTGTCTCGTCGGTTGAATTATTGTCCACCACCAGAATTTCGTAGGAGACGCCCGAGGTTTCCTGATGTTGCAGCGACTCCAGTGCTCGCGCAAGAAGACTGCACCGGTTGTAGGTACTGATGACGACTGATACGTCCATCGACGTTCCAGGCAGGTCTCCCATTCGTAGGGGAGTGGGCTGTGAGATTTCTTCGCCAGATATTGACGATGTCATGAATAGTCGTTCCCTGAATCAAAGACGGGGATAAAACTAAGCTTGATTTCCAAATCGTAGTAAGGTCTTTGGTCGTTCTCGCTCGAACTTTCCCTGACCGATCATGAGCTTTTTGAAGTCAAGGTCAGTGATCACAGACTGCCTCGAATCCCTCAGGCAACTCTAATTGGTCAGCCTGCAAAAGCGTTCGTCAGGTTTGGTCCCCTGTGCCAGCCAGATCAGCGAGATTAATCGATGATACCTTGTGATTTCGCAGTCACGAAGACGCAATCCCTGGCTGCGCTCGAATAGCCAGTTGCGTCTGCTGTAGTCGAGTGTGATAGACTGCCGGGCCATCCGTAACTTTCTTGTTTGCAGGGTGTGGTTTAGAGACATCAGCCCCCATGAGGCCGTGGTAGATGGGCCTCGTTGGGCTGCCTGAGCAGTCTCGGTTAACACCTGCGTTTTCATCGCAAAGACCGTCGTGGCCGCGGCGGCCGGAATCGACCGGCAGGTTCACCGTTGCCTACAGTCTGACGGCTTTTACATGGCGCGCTTAATTCTTCGTTGGGCGGTATTGTGACCGTGGATCAGGTTAGAAACCCTCGGTTGAAGGCGATCGCATGTACCTTCGTGATCTCGACCAACCGCAAGAACTAGTCGGAAACTATGGCAGTTCAAGAACCTAAAGCACAGAGAGTGGATTTTTTGGCGCCTTCGTGGGGATCACGTTGGAAAGTCAAGGCGATCTCTCTGCTGGAGGCCCGAAAGATGGTATTTCCCCACAAATTTGTCTCGTATGCGTTCGCAGGCTTTGTGAGTTTCGCAATGGCGGCGAGCGCTCACGCCAGCAGCAACGACGTCGTTTTATACGCCTCGAAGGCGCCGGTTCGGGCGGGAACTTGGGCCGTCAAAGCAGATTCCACCGCTGCTGGAGGGTTTCTGATCGGGACCCCCGATCTCGGTGCTCCGAAGGTTTTGGCACCTCTTGCGAAACCGGCAAACTACTTTGAAATCAAATTTCCGGCTTATGCCGGTCTGCCCTACCACCTGTGGGTTCGATCGAAGTCACTCAACAACGCCACCAGCAATGATTCGGTTTATGTGCAGTTTTCCGATAGCGTGACCGCGGCTGGCGCGGCGACAGCTCGTATTGGAACCGCCTCGGCGGAGACGGTAGTCCTGCAAGCTTGCAATGGGGCTCCGGAGTCGGGATGGGGTTGGTCTGACAACGGATGGTGCGGTGCGGGCACTGCGGTGTATTTTCAAACCACCGGCACCCATACGCTTCGAGTGCAAGTGCGGGAAGATGGTCTTTCCATCGACCAGATTGTGCTCTCGCCGCAGACCTATCTCACGACTGCTCCTGGGGCAGCCGTGAAAGACACGAAGGTGCTGGCTGCCAATCTGCCAGTGCTCACGTCGGCAACCGTCAGCATTCTGGCGAGTTCCGCGACCGGAGCGGCCCCTCTGGCAGTGGCCTTCACTCCGAAGGTCAGCTTAACCAGCGGTTCTGTAACCGCGTACAACTGGAGCTTCGGGGACGGCCTAACTTCGACGGCCTATCAACCGTCGCACGTCTATCAGAGTTCCGGGAACTACACCGCCAAACTCACGATCACCGATAGTGCGGGAGCGTCGGCGAGTGCCTCCACCGTCGTTAGCGTGACCGGAGCTGCATCCACCACTAAATTGCGTGTCGTACAAGCCAATATTTCTTACGGCGGGCATGGAACAGACAACATCATCAATCTGGACCGAGTCGCGAGTTGGCTCGTAAAAATGAATCCCGATGTCGCCTCGCTTACGGAGGTCATCGGTGCCTACAACGATCCGGCGCTGATCACGGCGCTGATGAAGCAGAAGACCGGCCTTACGTGGTACAGCGCCTACGCCCCGAAGTACGCTGGTTGTCCCGAGGGAGTGATGGTGCTTTCGAAATGGCCGATCGCCAGTTCGGCGCAGTATTTCATGAGCTACCAGATGCCGATCGTCGAGGCGACTGTGAAAGTCAACGGGAAGCCGATCAGCTTCTTCGCCACGCATTTTCAATGGCCGAAGAGCGACAGCGCTCAACGGCAAGTTCAGGCACAGCAACTGGTTACTTTCGCCTCGAAATTTGCGGAGCCGAGAATTATCGCTGGTGATCTCAACGCTCAGGTGGGTACTCCGGAAGTGGACATCATTCTCCAGCAGTACCTGGGCGGATGGGACAAAGCTGTGAGCGAAGGTACGGCAACAGCCTACCCGGACAATCCCGTAAGCGGGGATACGAGAACCCGCCGAAGCCGGATTGACCATGTCTTGTACTCGAAGGGCGCCACCGGGGTTTCAATCACAGGAGGAGGCGTTCCGGATCAGAGAGCGGCTGGTACCGCCGCTAAGGTAACAGTCAAAATCGGCACGGCCGACGACAAAGGCGTCAGGCCGTCGGACCACAACTTCACGTGGGTCTCGTTCAACATAAATTAGCAAGTTAAGCCCGCACGAAATCAACGGTGAGCAATCCGAGACTTGATCTCGGGTTGCTCACTGTTCTCGTCTCTGCTGTTCCAGGATTACCTGCCGATTCAAGACCGTCTGCACGACTGAAGGCCTGGTACCAGTACAAGCCTTCACCATCGCGCTAGCCGTGCTCCGCTTCTGGTCTCTCCGGCACCTTCAGCGCAATTTCGAAGCAGGTCACCGGCGTGCTGCACTACAGACAACTGATCCCCGTAAAAGACGAAGCCCCCGGTAGAACTAGGGGGCTTCGTGGTTAGTTATCTGGCTAGTCGAGGCGAGTACCCCGCGGCTATTGGTAGGTGTACGTACCCGGAGAACTGCTCTGGCCGTCAGGGTTGGTGACAGTCACGTTCACAGGTCCCGCCTGGCTCGTCGCTGGAACGGTGGCGTAGATATAGCTGCCCGTCGTGGTTTGAACCGTAGCCTGCGTGCTCCCCACAAAGACTTTGGCTCCGCTGATGAAGGCCGAACCACTGATCGTAATGCTGGTGCCTCCGGCAACACTTCCTGTGTTCGGACTGACGCTGCTGACACTCGGCGGTGGCGCAGCGCTAAAGCTGAAGCCGCCCGTCAGAGTGCTGGTCTGGCCGTCCATGTTTTTGACCACGACGTCGGTTGCTCCCAGCGCGTGGGCTGGGGTAACCGCGGTGATCGTGTTGCTGTCGAGGACGATGATCGTGTTGCAGAGCACGCCACCGACGGTGACGACTGCGCCGCTGTAGAAGCCTTCTCCTTTAACCATGAAGGGAGTGCCACCGTTGATCGAACCACTGCTGGGCATGGCGGATTCTATACTGGGCGGTTCGGGAGCGTCGGCAAACGTGAAGACTCCAGTCAGACTCGCGCTCAGCCCCGTCTTGGGATTGGTGACGACCACGTCGGCAACGCCATTTCCGGCTGGAGTCGTCGCGTGGATCGAAACCGTGTTGCTACTTGTGACGGTGGCAGGGTTCCCTCCGATGGTGACGGTCATACCAGCCACGAGGTTGCTGCCGGTGATAATCACCGCATCGCCGCCGCTCGGAGAACCATGGTTCGGGTGAATGACATTCAACCTTGGTGCTGTCGAAGGTGGCGTCGAGGTGTAAGCGTACGCGGACGGGAGGGTTCCCGCATCGCCCGCTTTATTGGTGACCGTTACAGCCACTGTCCCGGCGACATGCGGGGGCGCGGCTGCAGTGATCGTGTTGGCGTTCACAATCTTAATGCTGCTGGCAGTCGACTGACCGAAGGTGACGTTTGCACCGGTCAGGAAATTTGTTCCGGTGATGGTCACCGCGGTCGCCCCAGAATTGGGACCGGTCGCAGGAGAAATTCCCGTTACCGTTGCGCCTCCGCTGGTCGGAGCAGTCCCGCCAGTAGTAAACGTCCATACAGGGCCGACGACACTCAGATTCGCCATGGTCTTTGTGGCGATCTTCCAGTAATACAGCGTGCCCGGCGTCAGACCGGATACTTTGTATGTTTCGTATGTGGGCGGACCGGTGGGATCTTCGGGTGCGCCGGTCACCACATTTTGTGCTATCAGCGGAGGATTCTTGGCAGTGCCGAAGTAGATGTCATACTGCTGACCCCACGGACCTCCCTGCCACGAAAGGGTCACACTGGTTGGGACGTTGGTGGCTCCGGTAGCTGGCGCATTGATTTTGGGCGCGCCGGGTCCGGCGGGGATGAAGGCTTTGTATTCGGTGTTTGAATCCCACCGACGTTCAAACTGATTCTGAAACCATTGGAAGAACAGCGGCTTCTTGGTGAAGTAGTCGTGTTCCTGCTGATAATTGAAAGATGGCCAGGTCCAGTTAGACGATCCCCAGATGGTCATGTTCTGCCCGTACAGGATCAAGGACTTCTCATGGTTCTGACCTGTGTGCGCGGTGATCTTCAGAGGAATGCCTGCCATAAACATGCGGTCGATGTTGTACGAGTCCCACGGCCGGGCAGGATTGCGATATTCCGATGAATCCACAATAAAGCGGATGGGAATGCCGCGATTGAATGCCCTGATCGCTGCATCAGCAATGGGTTGATTAGTGATGCGAAACATGTCGATGTCGAGCTTGACCTTTTCCGAAGCCATGGCGGCCATAGTTTTCGTGCCATAGTCCTGGCTCAAGATGGCCGACGGCAGGAAGTCCAACTCTGAATTGATCGGATACGTTGCATAGTTCCGCTGCAGCGGCGCATTGATGTTTTGGTAGTTCAGATAATCGGTAGTATCCGTCCACCAATCGTCGTATTTCGTCCGGAAGCTGTTGACGACCGCAGGATCGTCGGAATAGTAGATCGCCTCGTCGGTATAGTTCACGTATGGCGTGTACGGACGCATCTCAGACGGGGTGAAGTTTGCGCCGCTGAATTCCACCGTTCCCTGACCAGAGAACAGCATCATCTTCCAATGCAGAATTCCGTCGGCGGTACGGTTCCGCATGGGTATACCCGCAGCAGCGAGTTGCGCCAGTATCTGGGCATTCGTAGGGTGCCCATCCTCGGCCCGCGGATCCATCAGAATACGGACGGGAACTCCCGACTGAAATTTCTTGATGAGTGCACTGGAAAGCGTGGCGTCGTCCATGAACCAGAAAGCGGCGTCGATTTCCACAGTCTCGTTCTGAATGAGCTTGAGAAGTGGGGCTCGGCAATCCTCGAAAGACACATCGCAAAGCCGTTCGGTTCCGAAGGCTGGCATGATGCCCAAGAACAGAAAACCTACAAGGAAACACAGGGAGAAATGCGATTTACTCATAATCACTTCCGATCGCCTTAAACTTTCTTAAAACACGTGGCTGACACGAACTGGGACAGGCGGGGAGGTGCCTAGGGTCTAGTATCGGTCAAAGCCACGTTCAGGGTTGCACTTTCGGTTCCAGCAGAGTGGCCGCACGTTTCATTTCGGGCTAGGCGGTACAGTCCATTCCCAGCATTTGGATGCCGTCTGTGATGGCTCCGTTGTAGGTAGATATAAACGTAATTGAATGTGTACGGTAGCCGAAGCACTGAAGACCAGGAGGCACGATCGCTGGCACTATCGTGCTAGGGGAATCAGCGTAGCTGCACAACGCGTATGAACGAATTGGCAGTGACATGTGTTCATCTCACCTAGTTCTGAACGGGTGAAAAGTGAGGTTGGTCAGTTCCGCACAGGGTGCAAAAGACCACGAAGTTGCAGCTAAGTGGAAAAGTTTTGGGAGAAGGTTTCAGAGGGGAAGGGGGGCGAGTTCCATCGTTTCGTAGATCTCTTTTGCCGCTCGGGCCGTAGCTGTTCCTGGCTTGTAAAACAATTCCTCCGCAACAACGCTTCGCGTATGGGCTAGCAACCCCGGATTTGCCAGGCCGTGCTCTACCGCCTGCAAGATTTCCACAACGGTCCGAACTGTGGTGGAGGCTTCTACCATCAGAGCGACATAGTCGGGAGGAATATTCGTTCGGGCAAGCAATTCTGGCATCTCTATTCGGATCAGAGGCCGGTTGAGGAGCAGATATTCAAAGGCGGCAGAGCTGTGATCGCTGATCATAAGATCCGCTGCGACTAAATAGGGTGCAATGCTGCCTCGCTTTGCGAGGTGCCCACGAGGCCCTTGCAGGGCCGGGCTGAGGCGCGCAATCCAATCGACCCCTCCGGAATTGCGCACATCGCTGACATCAAGCGAGTTGTCGTGAAGCTTTACGATCAAATTGACGCCAGTACCGGCCAGGGCCTTGACTAGCTCCTCGCCCAGCGCATTAAGCGAGGAATAAGGAGTCCAGGTGGGTGCGTAGAGCACGGTTGGCAAGGCAGGATCCAAACCCAAGGTTTCGAGGATGGTGTCCCGACTAAGAGACCCATCCACCAAACGATCGACTTTCGGCATACCGACCAGTCGTGCCGCCGGACTGTTCGTTTCGATTGCTCCAGAGGTAACAAAATTATTCATACGCTTTCGATTGATGAAGAAAAAACGATCCCACTCTCGCATTGAACGCTGTGGACGATCGTAACGATCAGCGTATTTGCCAGCGACGCCGTGAAAGAGCTGAATTCGCCGAGTACCGCGGGGAAGGGCTGCCCAGATGTAGTCTGCAGCTAAATACGCATCGAATTTCATCCATTGCGTTTGTGCGGGAGGAATGGTTCGAACGCTTCCGTCGGTATCCGCGAAAATCTGATTCATTTCGTCGGGATGAGTGGTGGACGTGAAATAGAACTCGACCCGGCTGTCCCCACGCATTCGCTTATACACCGGCTCGATCATGGCGTATTCCATGGACAGAGCGGCGTTAATCAGCACGCGCCGACGTTCTGGATTCCATGTACGTTGCCAACGGGTATCGAGATTTCGCGCCCAATGTACAGCACGGTTGAAAATCATGATGTGGTATTCAACCCGGTGCGTGCTTCCAGGCGAATCACTTCAGGCCGCCCTCGTGATTTGGAATAATCGAGCAGGGCGTTCCATCTGGACTGGCCATAATTTGCGGAAAAATTTCCTCATGAGCACGCCGGTAGTCCTGCGGGAAATCAATTTCCGTCCACGGAAAACCGCGCGTGCCAACGACATGCAGGGGGCGCCGCTTGGCAAACTCCAGAAAGGCCCGAGGAGCCCAACTGCGCAAAACGCCGTTCTCGACCAGCGGAGCCATCTGTTCATGGAGAAGCTTTGCTCCGCTCGGCCCGAACTTGACGATGCCAACGTTTTCGCCATCTGCCTCGGCGGGATCCATGTCTTTGGATATGTCGACCACCCGTCCGCCACGGACTTTGACCTTCATCTCCTCATCGCCGTATTCGGTTTCTTCGCGATAGGAAACCAAGAGAGCATCTTCGCGCCGCGCGGTGAGCAGGTCTGAAAGGAGTTGGGGATGGAACAGCACGTCCGAATTTATGACCACAAATCCGTCTGAAAAACACTGTCGCGCCAACCACAGTGAATAGAGACTGTTGGTTTTCTCGTAGATTGGATTTTCGATGTATTCGATCCCGCTACCGCAAGTCCGTCTTACTCGTTCTGCTTCGAAGCCGACGACTACACTGATTTCGTTGATTCCGCACTTCCGCAGAGAGCTGCATTGCAGTTCAACGAGGGTGGAAGATCCGAATTTCAAGAGGCACTTGACCGTTTCTCCAGATTGATCGAGGCGCGAGCCTTTACCGGCCGCGAGAATGATTGCTTTCATCGCCCCCCTTGAGGATTGCGCTGCTGATTTTCGTCCGAGTTGGCCGCTTCGCGATTTAAAGGTATTGGAAAATCCTGCATCACGCCCAATGGCTTGTGGCGATCCGTCCAGCGTTGCCGCCAAACTCCGAGGAAAAAACAAAGCCACAGTTCGTGATCGAAACTTGCTGCTTCCCGCCCAGCGAGCTTGGACTTCAACATCCCAGCCGCGGACCGCAAGACTGCTCGATACAGATAGCGCGGCACCCCCATGATATGGGGAACTTTCGAAAAGTCGAGAGTGGTTTCCTCGGGCGCAAGCATATCAACGGGAGATTGCTGGTAGAGGATAGCCCGGCTGATTCCGTTCCAGTAGAACCAGCGGCGAAAGTATCGTTTGTTCAGACGATCCCGGGGAATCACGTGATGAACGATCATCTCCGGAATGTACATGCCTTTCAATCCCGCACCCCGTGCGCGCAAAAGCCACTCGCGAACCTCCTGTCCCAGCAGGGTTCCGGCTTTGCGACCGATTCGCGTATCCCATAGGCCGACGAGGTCAAAAGCTTCCCTTTTGAAGGCCAGGTTCACGCCCAAGGGCGCGTAGCGCCTGCCGAACTCGACTGGCTTCGAACCATGATCTTGCAGAGCGATTACCGACCAGTGACGACCGCCCTGATTGGCGAGCCAATTCGGCTTTTCACCACCCCATATGGGGAGTACTTTGCCCCCCACAAAGTCGCAGGCTTCACGATCGAGGCCAGCAGCTGCCTGCTCCAGCCAATCAGGCTCGACTCGAACGTCATCATCGGTAGTTGCGATGATTTGACCCGTGGCATTCTTAATTCCAGCGTTAAGCGCCGCGCTGCGCCCCGCTTCGGGCTCGAACACATAATGCAGCGGAACCGGAAAATCTTTGGCGGCAATCAGGACCGTTTCCCGAGTGGTATCGGTGGAGTTGTTATCGACAGCGATTACTTCCCAAGGCCCGGAAACTTTAAGCTTGGCAATGCTGGAGAGTGTCTCGCGAAGTTCGTGAGCCCGATTGTAGGTAGGTATTACGACCGAAAATCGCATTTCTGAACTCTCGCCGTTCCTTTCGTAGAGCCTGCAATTTTAGCGCCTTTATCGTTCGAAACATCCATCCACTTCGAGATGTAAGACACTGCGCTCTTAACCTCGGGCGTGAAAACCATTGGCGAGAGTCCTGGCTTTGTTTGTTCGCTGAGTTGGCAGACGGGGAAGCTGTTAATTGCAGGGTCAGCGAGATGGTTCCTTTTAGATTTCACCTCGAGTTTACGGCGGTTTTGGCCGTCAGGCACGCGCCTTAGATTTCACAGCTTGTGAAGCGATTAGCAACCACAAGGATCAGCTGCGTAACGGGAGCCGTCCGCGAGCCGGCTTCGGGAATTTACCTCCCTACGCGATTGCGTGGCTCTTTGTAGTCTTTCCTCGCGCTCCTGGGACCGACATCGCCTAACCCAAACTCGACTTTGCGGCGCCTGTGTCTGACCACATCAACGGTGAGTTTGACCCCGAGCACAAATGCGCAAACCAGCACGACCGTGATTGCTGTTGTTGAACTCATCGAATGCTGCCGTCGTCATTATACGTCTGCCGATTTGAATGCAATCCGGTGACTCCAGTCACAGCGCTTACCGTGGGGAAAGGCTATAGTCAACAAAGGGATGGGTCTTCATGCTGGAAACGCCTCCCGTCGGTTTTCGCCAACTCTCGACAGCAGAATTGCGCATGGCCGTTGCCGGCTGGCTGCCTAAGGGCGGTACGCGCACTGCGAAAATCGGCGCGATCGAAAGCGCTCTGGGCAGCGGGATGGGGCGATCCCTACGCGACGCCATGGCAGCGTGGATTGTCGACGGTATTGTGCCGGTAAGCCGGTTGGTGCCGGAAGCATATGTGAAATGGCGTCCACCGGTGCGAGACGCCATGATGTTTGTGGTGGCGCGACTGTCGGCTGCGCGCCTCGCACCCAAACTCCTGGAACAATTTGAATTGCCCGAGAACACGCCCGCCGAGAAGCGTCTGCTTCGGTTGATCGCGAAAGTCCCCGGCCTGCAAAAGCTCGGGCAGGTGATTGCGCGGAATCAGAACCTGCGGCCCGCTTTGCGCACTGCGCTGGGGCGGCTGGAAAACGGAATCCGCGATGTGAGGCCGGCAGAAATCCAGTCCATCATTACGCAGGACCTGGGACCGCGGCTGAAAGCGTTTGCGGTCAAAGTCGCGCCGGCCATACTCTCCGAGGCGAGTGTCAGCGCGGTTGTTCGCTTCACCTGGCGCGATCCTGCGAGCAGGCGTCGCGAGCGCGGCGTTTTCAAGGTTCTGAAGCCGCACATCCCCGAATATTTTGCGGAGGACATGGACTACCTGCAAGGACTCGCAGAATATTTCGGCGATCGCCACCACACCTACGGATTCCCTGAGCACCTGATTCCCGACACTTTCAAGAAGGTGCGAAGGCTGCTGCAGCATGAAGTCAACTTCAAGCGGGAACAGAAGACCCTGCGCGAAGCTTTAGACCTGTATCGCAATGTGAAAGGAGTGCGGGTACCGCGACTCATTCAACCTCTTTGCTCGCACCGAATCACGGCACTTACGGAAGAGCAGGGAATCAAGGTGACGAGTGCAGCCGCGCGACTATCTCCGGCGCGACGACGCAAAATCGCCGAGCAACTCATCGAAGCTTTGGTGGCACTGCCGCTGCTCTCCGCCGAAGAGGGAGTCATATTTCATGGCGACCCGCATGCTGGCAACCTTCTTTATAACAATCACACCGGCGAACTGATCCTAATCGATTGGGCCCTGCGCGAACGGTTGAGCCGGGAGCATCGCCGGCATCTGGCGCTTCTGTTCGGCATGGTCGGTCTGCGGGACCCCGTGGGAGCGTGCACCGAAGTTTTGGCGCTCAGCCAGCACCACATCGGTAGCACCTCCGAGCGCGGAAGCATGGTCTCTCAGGTAGTCAAGGAATTTGTGGAGGCCCTTCCGGTGACGCACATGCCGAGTATGGTGGATGTCATGCGGCTTTTGGAATCACTCGCAATGAGAGGCGTGAGATTCCCCGGATCACTCATCATGCTATCCAAGGTGTTGTTTACGCTGGAAGGGATTCTGCGCGAGATCAGCGGGCCGGATGGCGGCAGCAGCCTTGCCATAGTCGGACAGCTCGCTCAACATTGGCGAAAGGACCGCCGAGCCTTCCGTTCTCCGTTGCAAGCCAAGGACTGGGTTACGCTGCAGTGCAGCGCTTTGCTTTATACGACCCGCTTATGGATGCGCTGCGAACAGAGCATCCTCGATCGCCTATTGCCGGCGGGTTCAGTGGCACCACATGTTTCTGCTTGAGTGCCCTGAGAATTCTATGGGGGCTACTCGCTAAGAGTTGGCAGCGGGCGCATCATCCCATGCGGTGGCGTTGGCGGGGGGAATGAAACTCATCGCCCTCTCCGCGAGAGCGGTGATGGTCAGGCTGGGGTTGACGCCGAGATTGGCGGCGACCACTGAGCCATCGCAGATGTACATATTCTTGTAGCCGAACACACGGTGGCGCCCATCGACAACCCCGTCGGTGGAAGAATCGGCAATCACGCAACCTCCAATGCAGTGAGCGGTGCCGGGGATATCGAACAGGATTTCCGGAAGCATGCTCATCGGAAATCCGCCTGTGAGCTGGGCGAATTTTTCAGCGAACTCGTTGGCTTTCGGAATGTAGGTTGGAACCTTGTCGCCCCAACTGACGAGGAACTTGCGGAAGGGCCAGAACCAGGGCCGCTGCCAGCGCATTTCGATCTGGTTATCGAGTGCCTGCATGCAAAGCAGGATCACGAACTCTCGTGCCCATCCCCACGGCTGCAGAACGCGCACCGTGTTGAGCGGATGCCTGAGTAAAGATTTGAAGATGTTTGCGAGCCAAAGAAAAATACGATTCGGTCCAGGCCGGCCATTGGTGAGGATGGTGGTCAGCAGGCCCATGGCGTCGGATCCGCCGGGGTAACGAACCGCTTCAATGTGAGTATGCTCGTCGATGTAGACTCCGGAGCCGATCGCAATCCCTAGCGACAGGTCCTCGTGATAGCCGGGCATGCGAGCACCGATCAGCGATTCGGAATTGGTGCGCACATGCTTGCCTAACTGCAGGCTGATGGCCGGCAAAGACTGCTTTTCCTTCAAGCGGAAGAGCAGCTCCATTGTGCCAAGGGATGATGCGGCGAAGACGATTCCGCGGCAGGTGAACGTCTGGGAATGGCGCCCGATCCAGGTGGTGGATTTCACGGTGGAAACTTCGTACCCGGCGGCGCCGTCGCTCATCGCTGACAAAGGGCGCACGTCGATCACCTGCGTTTCTGGATAGATCAATGCTCCATGCTTTTCTGCCAAGTACAGGTAGCCGAGGTCCAGGGTGTTCTTCGCGCCGTAACGGCAGCCCATCATGCAGCCGCCACAACCTAGACAGGTGGTTCGCGCGGGACCTTCTCCTCCAAAAAATGGATCGCCAACTGTCTGGTTGCCCGGTTCGCCCGGCGAGGGTTGGAAGATCCCAACCTTGGTGCAGTAGAAGGTGTCTCCGACGCCCGTTGCGCTGGCCGCTTGCTTAAGAAGATGATCGGCAGGGCCGAGGATGCTGTTCTCGGTGGCGCCTAGCATGCGAGAGGCTGTTGCGTAGTGCTCGGGCATTTCGACTTTCCAATTGGCCAAGCCGATCCATGAGCCCGTGTCCCATACTTTGTCGGGCGGGGTAAGCAGCGTGCATGCATAAGTGATGGATCCACCTCCGACGGCGCAGCCATGGAAGATGGTCGCGTGCCGGAAGAAGCGCATGTTGAAGAAGCCCCGCAAGCCGAGTTTGGGACGCCAGAACCAGCGATGGATAGACCAACTGCTATGCGGCAGGGACTCGGGAGTCCATCGTCGTCCCATTTCCATAACGGCGACTCTGTAGCCCTTGTCGACCAGACGATGCGCTGCCACGCTTCCGCCGAAGCCGGAGCCGATTACGATAAAGTCGAAATCGAATTTGTTCTGGGACGGCATACGTGCCCTATGAGGCTGTCCCACCCGGGACAGGTCGAGTCTCGTTCGCGCTGCGCACGCTGAGATGGAGAGCCTGCGCGGCGTGGAACGGGGTTTCAGGAAGCGCGAGGTGGATAGGACTACCTGCAGTCGAGTCCGTTGCCACGGTCCGCACAACGCCATCAGCGGTTCGCCACCATCCCTGGAAGGCGCGGCCGTCAACGCATCCAATGCGAAGAGGGCTCCAGCCATCGAGATCGGGAGCCCCTGCCATCGGCGTCACCATGACGCTTCGGGTATCGAGCCGCAATCCATGTTGCAGAGCCTTAAGTGCGCTTTCTTTCGCACTCCATAGCAGGGTTACAATCTCTGCTTTTTCGGTCGAGGGCGTCCGTGCCACCCAAGATTGCTCTTCTGCAGTGAAGTAGTCCACGACGAAATCGTGACTGCGCGGTTCGACGACCTCCAGATCACATCCCAGCATGACTCTCGCGCCCGACACAGTGCACATGGCATTGCCCGCCCGATGGGTGATAGAGATCACCATTGGCGTGCCGAGACCTGCGATGATGGCTTCCGGCGCTCCGGAAGAAGTGGCGCGAATTTCGATCCTCGCAAGTATTTGGGGATACGACGGCCAATCAAGATAGGAGGAGACGGCACGCTTGGCTGTCCATCGTCCGAGTCGCCAATCGGCGCGGCGTTTGGCAAATCGCAATTTCTTCAAGCATGCAACTTCGTTCGGGCATAACCAGTTGTCGTCCGAGGGCACATCTTTGTCGATCTGTTCCACCCAGTAAACGCGCATTCAAACAACCTCGTTCCTTAGGCGACCTTTTCTTCCGGCTTCGCGAAGATTGATTCTTCTTCCTTTGCGATGCCGCGCCTTACTGCGTCGATGAGATAGGGACGTAAATCGGCTGGCGGAAGAATGCGATCAAGCGCGCCCACTTCGAGAGCCCGTTGCACACTGTGAACGCGGTCGAACTCGGCCGCCATTTCTCCCACTTTTTCCGAGTGGACCAACTTGAAAAGATCTTCCCACTGCGTGCGCAAGCGGGCTCGCTCAGCACCCTCGGCCTTGGCAATTGCCTGGGTCAGGGCCTGGAGGCGCGGATCTTTCTTGGCGCGGGCTTCGACTTCGCCTGCGAAAACTACGGCCGCGGCAGGTGCTCCGCCGATCACGGAGGCGTAGGTGCCCTCCAGGGCGGCGACTTCAATTTGCTCGTTCAGAGCGCGCGAGAACACCACGTACGCGCCACCGTGATAACGAGAGATCACGCAGAAAACGATGGGCCCCTTGAAGTTCACGACTGCCCGGCCGATCTCAGCGCCATACTCGAGTTGCAGCCGCCGCATCGATTCGGGTGAGCCATCAAATCCCGACAAGTTTGCCAAGACGACCAGCGGACGATTGTTGCTGGCTGCATTGATGGCGCGTGCGACTTTCTTGGAGGATTGTGGGAACAGTGTTCCGGCAGTCCACTGGTCTGGCCCGTCTGCAGGGACAAATCCGAACCGCGGTACCGGTCGGGATTCAATGCCGATGAGGCAAACCGGATAGCCGCCCAGATGCGCATCCCAGACAACCGTTGTTTCGGCTGCCCGCATTCCCGCCCAGCGTTCCAGCGGAGCATGGTCCTGGTCAGCGACTGCCTTCATCACTTTGCGAATGTCGAAGGGCTTTTTTCTGCCGGGATTACTTTCGTCGGACAAAATATCGCCGATCTTCGCGAAGGTGTTTTCACCATCCGGGCCGTGAGGATAACTGCGAACGTCGCGATTGATCGGATCGGTCGTGACTGCCTGGCGGGGGAACCGCTCGCCAGGGACAAGATAGGTGTGGTCGTAGTGCCGCAGCAGAATATGGCAGGCTTCATCGATGTCATGAGCCCAGTACTGGGCTTGACCATTGATGCCCATGATGCGGTCGTATCCGCCAATGCCCTGGTTGTCTTCTGCGGATACGCTGCCGGAGTAGTCCAGGGCACGCTTGCCGGTCAGTACCATTGCCGCTTTCGGCGTCATGACCAGGATGCCGCGCGTGTGCATAAGCATGGTCGCTTCCGCATTCCAATAGGGCTGCGCGCCGACGTTGATTCCGTTCACGATCAGATTCACTTCACATCCCGCCTGGGTGAAGGTAATCAGGCGACGCAGGACGCGGGCGATCCAATCCATATTTTCCACGCCGCTTTGCATGGAGATCTTGGCGCCGGCGGAAACCGGGAACCACTCGAGGGGCACGCCCTTGCTTTGCGCCAGATCCAAAGCGGCCAGGATGCGGCGGCATTCGGGTTCGGCGATGGCGCCCAGATCCTTGCTGGGATCGCCAAGCAGCAAAACGCGCGTCATTCCATCTGGATACTTGTCGGTGAAGTTGCGGATCACACCGACAATGATGTTCGCCTTATTGTTGCCGTAAGGACGAATGATCGGGACGAGGCGATTGTCCGCGTCCAGATCGTGCTCCAGGAAATCCCCTGGAGGAAACTCCGCTCTCGTTTCGGTGGGAGCCGGCGTGAGCATGCGGATGATTTCGTAGGGGTAAATCAGACCTCTCTGGCGCATGCGCACAACTTTCTGGTCATATTCTGCCAACGGCTGGATCGGTTGCAGTTTGTCGGCCGGTCGGAAAGTAATGAGCATTCCGGTGTGTCCGGGAGTGGAGATGCGCACCACCATGTCGCGCAACTCCCCAGTGGTCGGATTCGGAATGCGCACGCGTACGACGACTTGTTCCAAGCCAAGGTCTTCGGTCGAAGGCGCCAGGCGTTTAACAATGTCTTGCAATTCAGCCCGCCCTAGACTGAGTGGCTGCCAGACGTACAGAAAAATTCGATTCCAGTGCAGTCGCTCTTGGGGGCGCCGGCGTGACTGGAACAGGCGTATGCCTGCAAGAGCCTCGGCCAGCATGCGTTCCAGATGGGGCAATCCCACAATGCGTCCGGCTTCATTCCGAACAGGGGTAACGTCGCGAACCTCTGCGCAGGCGAATAGCCGTTCGTCTTTCGGATTGTCGCGCGCTACAGCGTGCAGGAGGTACACGTCTTCGACGGATGGCAACCGCTGAATATTGAAATTGCTGAGGCGCCATAGTTGAAGGCGTTTGCCCATCATCGGATGGAGTCCCCGGTAAAACTTTTCTTCTTTGTAACCCTCGGCGCTCGGGCGGTAAGTGAATTGGAGCATCCGATTTATGCCCTCGCGGGAGCCCAGACCTGCCAGCGCCACTACGACGCGCCGTATTGCACGTGGGAAGCGTGCCTCGTTTAAAGTCCTATGAATTTGCTGCTGCTTACCCTCCGCGTCGTCCGAGGTGCCACTGTGCGATGTATAAAAGTCGAGGACGACGTCGTGGTCGGCCGGCACTTCCGCGATCAGCGGAGACATTCCTTGCACCGCTTCGGCCAGTTGGGAATATTCGGCGCAGGTGGAGAAGACGTGGATCTGCTTCCCGTCATGCTCATACTCGACCGAGGCATAACAGCGGCTATCCAGTTCGAAAGAGCGCAGGCCCGAGAGGGTTCGGATTCGGTAGAAGCGCCAGGTGATCGCTTCTAGCATCAGATTCTTGAGGGCGGTGGTCGCGGAGTCGAAGTGAGCCGACAGATGAGTGACTAGTGGTTGCGGGCAATCTACCAAGGCCCGCAGCCGCTCGTGTCGATCCGGCGGGTTGGGATGGGCGGACAGGTAAGCGAGTTGATCATCCACCTGGTTGTAGACATGCCTTCTCGCTCGCTCGAAGAGAGGCTGGTCAAAGCAGCGATATCGCACCTCGCGAGCCAGGTCGCTGATTGCCGCAAAGTTTCCGTTCGTGATGGAGATCATGCGATCCAGAAGGGTGCGGAAGGACTCCTCAGCGTGCGCCGCCAGAGCGTCAACGCGATGCAGTCGCCGTTCAAGGATGCCGAGTACGGGCGCGATTTGCTGCTCCATCCGTTGGTGGGACTTGCAGATCCAGAGCAGGCATTCCTCTAGTTGGGGTGAGCGTTCCAAACTCTGGAGGCCGTAGTGGGCGACCGCTTGCTTCAAGGAACTGACGAAGGCCGGCGGCAGACCCTCGCCGCAGGTATCGAGCATTCGCAGGTATGCGAAGAAGTAGGCTTCCGCACTGGGTTCCTCGCCGGAGGCTCGATGGTTCACCTCAGGATCGCGCTGGAACAATGAGCAGATGTCAGCGAAGATGCTGAGTATCTCGTCTTCTGCTTGCCGGATTTCGTCACTGTCCACCGGGCAGGTCTGACCCCATTTGGAAAGCAGTTCGGTGCTGTTTTTCGGCTCGACATCGAAACCGAGCATGAGTTGGTGGAGTTGGTCGAGGCTTTGACGGCAAAGCTCGTGCATCTCTGGCGCATCGTCCGAGTTGTTGGAGTTAGCAAACTCCAGCTGATCGTCCGTCGCTGTGGCGCAATCGGCGCAATCGGGTTCAAGCTGCACAAGAGGCGCGCCCGTTTCCACTTGCACGTTCGGCATCGTCAGCACTTGGCGCACTCTTCCTGAAAATGGAGCAACAACCTGCATCTCCATCTTCATGGCCTCAAGCACGGCCAGCCGGTCGCCGCGGGAAACCTTGTCTCCCGGCTGCACTGCGATGGATACCACCACGGCGGGAGAGGGCGAGTGGACGATGCCACCGTCGTCCCGCTCCACGCGGTGCGAAATGCCATTGACTTCGATCCGGTAGCTGCGGCCCTCGGCAACGGAGAGCACGCGGAATCGCTCTCCGAATGCTGTCAGCCAGTATTCAAAGTCACTCATGCGGTCCACTACCACGTCGATGTGAGCCCCACTCACCTCCACGCGGTAGCGTTTGGGACCCAGACGATAGGTCTTGGTGGGATACAAGTTTCCTCGATAGCGCAAGGCGACGGTGTGCGCAATGTCGCTTCGAACTTGTGGCCGCCCACGCGCGGCGGACGCATAGAACTGCGCTCGCTCGACCGCCATCTCGGCGCCGTAGGCTTCGATGGCCGCCTGGACCAGTGCCACATCCGCGTGCTGACGGGGGAGGTGATTTCCGTTCACTGCCAGTCCGTCGAGCCATCCGGTGTGGACTCGCCCTGCCTGCAACTCCGGCTGGCTGAGGAGGTGTGACAGGAAAGACTTGTTGGTGGTTCCGCCCTCGATAACAACGATGCTTTCCTGCAGTGCTCGATGAAGTCGGGACAACGCTTCTTTGCGGTTCTGACCGTAAGCGATGATCTTTGCAATCATCGAGTCGAAGTCGGGCGCAATGGAATCCCCTTCACCCACACCGGTGTCGATGCGCACGCCCGGCCCCGTCTGTATCCTGAACCGTTGAATGATGCCGGGCGACGGAGCAAAACCGTTGTCGGGATCTTCGGCGTTCAGGCGAACCTCTATGGCGTGCCCAGTGCTGCGCGGGGGATCTCCTTCAAGTCGGCCGCCTCTTGCTATATGAATTTGAAGCTTGACCAGATCGATTCCGGTGGTGCATTCCGTGACCGGATGTTCGACCTGCAAGCGGGTGTTCATTTCCATGAACCAGAAATCATCGGACGGCGGATCGAACAGGAATTCCACGGTGCCCGCGTTTTGATATCCCCCCGCCTTACAGAGGCGCACAGCTGCAGCACGCAAGCTCTGATCCTTGAGCGCAGAGAGAATCGGCGAGGGGGCCTCTTCGAGAATCTTCTGGTGACGCCGTTGAACGGTGCAATCGCGAACACCTACGGCCCAGGTGGTACCGAAGTGATCGGCTATGACCTGAACCTCGACGTGATGCGATCCCGTCACTTGTTGTTCCAGAAAGATGGTGGGATCCCCGAAAGCCTTGAAAGCTTCGGATCGTGCAGCATCAAAAGCTCTGGGCAGTTCATCCGGTGAACGTACTTCTCGAATCCCGCGGCCCCCGCCGCCAGCGGTGGCCTTGATCAGGAGTGGATACTTCAGCCGCGCCGCTTGCTGGATCGCCTCAGGAAGAGCCTCGACCGATCCATTGCTCCAGGGAACAACCGGAATCTGCGCCAGTTCCGCTAGACGTTTCGAAGCAATCTTGTCGCCCACCCGGCGCATCGTTTCGGCAGACGGTCCGATGAATACAATGCCCATGTCGTGACAGAGCTCTGCAAAGGCGGCGTGCTCCGCGACAAAGCCCCATCCCACCCAAACGGCTTCGGCACGCGCGGACGTCAACGCTTGAGCCAGACTTTCGTAGTCCACGTAGCGACTCTTGAATTGCCCGGTGTTCAGGTCCAAAGCCTGCGCGGAACCGAGGCACACCATCTCATCGGCTTCGCGGACGAACATGGCATTGCGATCGGGATCGGTGAAGAGCGCGATCGTGCGAAGAGCCGTGCCGTGTTCGTAGTTGTACTCGCGAACCGCGCGAATGAAACGCATGGCGGCTTCGCCTCGGTTGACGATCGCCACGCGCTGGAATTCCAGGTTCATAACGTCTCCGATCGGCGGATTAGCATTATGTCCACGATCAGGCTGCGATGGGCGCCGTGCGCAACATTGTCTGCAGGGCTTTCACTCGATCCAGATTGACCGCACCGGGCATCGCGACGGTGCGGTATCCGGCTAGGCAAACGTACCGGTTGCCTTGGGCATCGACCACCTCGGCATCGAAGGTGCCTCCTGGCCCAGGCGTAACCAGGGCGTACAGCCTCGCATCAGGTGGCTCGAACATCGGCCAGGACGAGACCTGATCCAAGTGTTGCGGTAAACCCATACGAGCCTGCGCTCCCATTTCCCAGAGCCCTGCGGTCTGAAAACACAGCTCGATCAGCCGTGGCGCCATGAGAGTTGGCAAGTTCGACGGGTGGTGGTTGTCCGGAAGATCCTTCGCGAGGAGCCCGATCATCCGCTTGCCGTCCCACCAAGCCTTTTCAATGACCTGGTAAGCGGGCCCGTGAAAATAGAGTCGATAAACATCAGCCGCTTCGATGAGGGGTTCAACTTGCGAACCAGGTGTTGAGGCAACTGTTGATCCGGGTGCAAGCTTCGAGAGCCGTACCCGTGCGGTGAAATGCGTCGTGATCTGCGGGTCCGATTGATTCGGAAGTGCCCTGCGGCCAACCAGTCGGCAGTCAGCCACCATTTCGTGGTCTTGTGAACGGAGGGTAGCTTCGACCGTCACCGTTCGCGTTTCATGGCGATAAAACTTGAAGGGCGCCTGGAAGTTCACATCTTCGATGGTCTTGATGTACCATCCAGGAAGGATGCTAAGAGCGGCTTCCGCGAAGGCTTCGATGCCCATGACGCCCGGCAACACTGGAGTGCCGTCGATCTGATGATCGTGCAAGAAGGGTTGTGCTTTCGGGTCAAGTGTCGCCTCGATCGTAAGGCCGTTGTAGAGTCCCATCTTCGCGATCTTGCCGATCATCGGACCTGATAGCTGCGCACCTGTTTTGTCGAGGCCCAGAGCCGAGGTGTCGACGCCACCCGTCTCATCCCACTCCTTCAGCAGCACACCCAGACGCTGGCCGATTACGATCTCGCCGCGCGTGCCTCCACAGGTCAATTCACGGCGTATCAGGGGAACGCCGGCCTCAGGCGGCAGCATGTCTATGCCGGCCAGTTCCATGATCTTGGGAATGGAACCGCGGGTGGCCATGCCGATTCCGCCCCATGCCGTCCAGTCGATGGCAATGGCGCGCGTGTTGGGGTGAGTCGTACGGAAGCTCGAGGTAATCTTGCAGAGCAGATCGTTGGCAGAACTGTAGTCGGTCTGTCCGGGATTGCCGAAACGCCCCGCAATGGAGCTGAACGCCACGGTCGCGCCCAGTGGCATGTTGCCGATGGCGTGGAGCAGGTTGAAGAAGCCGTCGCATTTGACGTCGAATACCAGATCGAACTCGCGGGGATCTTTGTCGGCGAGAGAACGGCTCCGGTCGAGGCCGGCGGCATGCAATAGAACATCGATGCGGCCGCTGCGCTGGCGCACCTGTTCCATCACGCCAGTCACGGCTTTCGCGTCGGTGAGGTTGACGCTGAAGTAGTGCGGCTTACCCCCGGCGGCGCGTACGGCGTCGATGGCGCTCTGCGCGGCATGAGCCCGTTCAAGCGCAGATAGTTCCTTTTCCACCAGAGCGGGAGTCGCTCGCTCTCCGCGCGCCTGAATGCGCGAGAACAGTTCTCTCTTCAAACCTTCCTTGTCGGACACGAAACGCTCTAGGTCGGGATTGTTCGGATCAGGTTCGGGCACGAGGTCAAGCAAGTAGAAAGTTCCGCCGGAGGCGGCGGCCAGGTCGGCGGTAATTGCGGAGACGATACTTCCGGCAGCGCCGGTAATCAGAAAGACCGTCTTTTCATCCAACGTCAACGCGGGTCGGCCGTCGGCGGCAGATTGCTCCTCCAGTCCGATCGTCCAGCGAAGGCCATCCTTGTACCCGATTTCGATGGCTCCGGGATCGCGCACAGTTTCATCCAGCAGAAGTTGCGCGAGGTCCGTGGGGCTGCACCCGAGTTCAAAGTCCACGGTCTTGACGGTTGTCTCCGGACGTTCCCGCTTGTAGGTTTTTGTGAACCCTGTAACCGCGCCGCCCAGTGGGGCAACTGCTCCGGCGTCGTCATAGCCGTGCTGTCCGCCCAGATGCGTTGCAGAAATAAGAAACGTCCCGGGCTTCGAGATTGGCTCGTAGAGAGTGCGCATGCAGGTGTAGAGCAACTTCAGACGCACGCGGACTGCTTCTTGCCAAGCGGCGAAGTCCAGCCCGCGCAGGTCTCCTTCGGGATCGAGCGCTGGAAGCCAATAGACTCCGTCCACAGGACCTGCGGCCAAAAATTCTTTGAGCCGATCGATCAGTGCGTCGGGCTCGAGGGACCCCTCAATCCGGAGCACATCCACGCCCTTTGCCTGAAGGAGTTGTGCCAGCGCATCGGCCACTCCGGCTTGGTCGGGCATCAGGACTACGCGGTCGCCTTTGCCGAGCGCGACTCCCGTTGACTTGCAGATGGAGAGCGGTGGGCGCAAGACTGGAATTGGTACCCGGCGCGGAATGCGATTTGCAGCGTCGAGGCTCGCGAGATTGGGCCGTGGCTTCGGCACGAGCGCGGGTGAGGGAACGGTTGCCGTGGAAGCGACGGGTTTCTTCGCCACTGGCTGCTCTTCGGCGTCAGGGAGTCTTGGCAAATTGGACCGATCCTGGGCGAACTTGATCACGTGAGCCAGGGTCGGAAAATCCCGCAGCTTCATATTCTCGTCGCGAGGAATGCTGTATGCCGCGCGAATGGCGACGAACATCTCCGCTTGCTTGACGGTATCGATGCCGAGGTCGGCTTCGAGGTCAAGATCAGGGTCCAGCATGTCTTTTGGATAGCCGGTCTTTTCGGCTACGATCTCGAGCACTTTTTCCTTGATGGAGTCATTAGTCGCAGTTTGAGCGGGGATCATGGCTGGCTCCGGCGCCGGTGGCTCGGTGGTGGCCGGCGCGGATGCGGAACTCGCGGCCAGGTCAGGACGCTTCTCGAAGACGAATCGGATCACGTGCGCCAGTGTCGGGTAATCGCGCAGCTTGCGATTTTCGTCGCGCGGGATGTGATAGATCTCACGGATGGCGGCAAACATCTCCGCCTGCTTCACCGTATCGACGCCGAGATCGGCCTCAAGATCGAGGTCGAGGTCGAGCATGTCTTGGGGGTAGCCGGTCTTCTCAACGACCAAGGCGAGGATGCGTTCCTTTACGGACTCGCTCGCGGTCGCACTGGAGGGGGCTTCCCCGGATGTGCTGGACCTGACCTCCTCCTTACTTATTACTGCCTTAGTCTCTTCCTTGCTGGTTGCTGTTACGACTACCGGTGCGGACGCGGTTGCGCGAGCCAAGTCAGGGCGCTTTTCAAATACGAACCGAATGACATGGGCTAGCGTGGGATAGTCGCGCAGCTTCCGGTCTTCGTCGCGAGGAATACTGTAGATTTCGCGGATAGCGGCGAACATCTCCGCCTGTTTCACGGTATCAACGCCGAGATCGGCCTCGAGATCAAGATCCAGATCCAGCATGTCCTCGGGGTAGCCGGTCTTTTCGACCACCAGGGCGAGGACTCGCTCTTTCACGTCATCGCCGGTTTCTTTCACAGCAGGCGACTGCGGGCCGCACTTGCGTTAAGGAAGGCGTCGTTTCCACCGGCTTCGTTACAGGCGGCGGGGTGGCGGACAGGTCCGGCCGCTTCTCATACACGAAGCGAATCACGTGCGCCAGAGTTGGATAGTCACGCAGCTTGCGGTCCTCATCGCGCGGGATGTTGTAAGCCTCACGGATACTGGCGAAGACTTCAGCCTGTTTCACGGTGTCGACGCCCAGATCGGCTTCCAGATCGAGGTCCAGATCCAGCATGTCGACGGGATAGCCGGTTTTCTCAGCGACGAGCGCCAGCACCTTCTCTTTCACCAGTTCACCAGTCTTCCCAGGCTCTGGCGATGTGGAAGGGATATGAGCGGCGACGACTTTAATTGTCGGTGTTGGGGCAGAAGCTGTGCTAATCGGTACGAGCACCGGTTTGAGATTCGCGGCAGGCGTGGGCACTGGTTGCGAGGGCCTGGGGACTGCGACCGCTATCGGGCGTAGTTCACGGGCAGCCTCCGTGACTTGTGCCGGCCGTGCCTTCTCTTGCACGCGCAATGTGCGGTGAACCACTTCCAAGTTCGAGTCGTCGCGACGCGCGATGGTTCCCAGCCAAGCCTTCCAGGCGGCATTGTCAGCAATGCGGTAGGCATATCCCAGGTCATCTGGGCTACGACGAACGCCATCCTTTGTCTTTACCCAGCGCAGCAACATCATGCTGATCTGCGAGCCAAACCCGGCTCCCAGGTGGATGGCGTACTCGACGGGATAGGTGCCGCCCTTCGACAGGTTCAGCAGCCCTAACTCTGGATCGACTTCCTTGAAATTGGCGACCGGCGGCACGCAGCCAGTTTCGAGTGCTTTTACGGCCACAACATCTTCGATCCCAGTGGCCATGGCATGCCCCGTGAGTCCCTTGGTATTGGCGATCACGATACGATCGGCCACATCGCCGAAGACCTGACGAAGCGCATGAATTTCTGCGGAGGCGCTGCCGCCTCGTGCGGGCGTGTAGGTTTCGTGGGAGACGAAAACCGTCTGTGCCGCGATCTCTCGACGCGAGAGGCCGGCGCGCGCTTCGGCTTGGGCCAGCAAGCGTTCCATGACCTGGCCAATGTGCTGGACATCAAGGCGCGTTCCGTGGAAAGCGCTGTTGCCCGTGACAGTGGACAGAACTTCGCAGATCGGCTGTATGCCGCGTTTCCGCGCAGCCGCGGGGCTCTCTACGACGAGCGCTGCCGCGCCCATGCCAATGATCAGGCCGTGACGTCGACGATCAAAGGGGGTGGCGGCATCTGCGACGACTTCGTCCGTGGCTGCTGCTCCACTGGCCAGGAAGCCAGCGCCCATCCAGTCCATCAAATGGTCAGAGGTTACGTCGTCGGCGGAGATGACAATGACCCGACTGCAGCGTCCGGCACGAATCCAGTCCTCGGCAAGCGACACTGCCTGCGTGGTCGTCGCGCAGGCGGAGTTGATCTGAGTATTCGGGCCACGGGCGCCGATGAATTCGGCGAATTGCGAATGCCCCATGGAGAGGGTTCGGAGCAGGAAACGGCGCTCAAATACGTAAGGTGTTTTGCCGATGGTTGCACGCAGGTCTGCAATCCGGACATCGATTTCCAGCGCCAACTTGGAGTGGCCGTTGTCGGCTACGACTTGGGTTCGCAAACTCTCGAGCGTGGATAACTGCTCGCGGCGAGCCTGGTCTTTGTAGTAGCGGTGCATTTCGTCGGCGAAGGAGTCGAGCCCGGGAAAGGCCGAAGCAAAGATCACTCCCGTGTCGTCGCGTAGAGCATCCGGCAACCCCCAACGGTCAGGGAGTTGTGTGCCCTTGCTGGTGGTCTTGTACCGCAGGACGAGCGGGATGCCGGCATCGCGCAATGCATCGAGACCGGCGGCGATGGCAAGCTGGGTCACACGATCGAGGGCCGCCAGGCGATCTGCAGAAATCCCGAATTCCGCCGCCAGGTCAAAGGCTTCGCCGCGGCCAGCCAGCTTGATGACGTCGGCGACATTATTAATGGTCTCGAATCTGGGGTCCCCATCATCGCTCTTCACCAGGCGCGTAATGTGCTTGTCGAGCATGGCCTCGCGGAAGCGCGCTGGTATCGGTCGGATGAACTGGTCGCCACGCAGAATCCGGGCGATGTTCTGGTCATCGAAAATACGCTCGGTTCCTGGGAGGCCTAGGGCGGCGCCGGTAATCACTACCGGTTCGCCGGAAGGCAGGGAAAGGTCTCGCGCCTGAGCTTTCCAGTTGCGTTCCAGAAATTCTGCGAATAGATGGCCGAGTTCCTGAAAGTGATTGCCATCAGTGGGCACTGTGTTTGCTTCACGAGGCTCGACCAAGGTCGGCCGGTCGACTTGCGCGGGGAGAGCCGCGGGTTCAGATACAGCGGAGGTCTCAGAGACTGCATCCGAGGTCCCGCGACCCAGCCCCGCCGCGTACAGGCAGCACAACGCTTGGTTGAACGCCACAATATCGCCAACCTTCGGATGGTTGGAGAAGATGGCGACGACATCTCCGTTCGCGCCGAGCACGTCCTCGGCAAATCCCTGCAACGCCTTCTTTGGTCCTACTTCGACAAACATCCGCGCGCCCGCCGCATACAACGTGCGCAAGCCCTTGATGAACTGCACAGGAGCAGCGACCTGCTGGGCAAGAATATCCAGCATCTGCGGTACAACGCTGTGCCCGGTCGGATAAAACTCACCGTTGATGTTGGCCACGATAGGCAACCGTGGAGATTGCAGGCGCAGGCGTTCGAGCACGCTGCGCAGTGGCTCGCTGGCGGGCGCGACAATGGAGGTGTGGAACGCATGACTGACAGGGAGAGGCGAGACATCGTAACCGGCGGACTGCAGCGCGGCCATGGCTTGCTCGACCGCAGGGCTGGCTCCGCCGATGACCGATTGATGTTCGCTGTTGATGTTGGCAATCACCACGTAACCACTCACCGTTTTCAGGATGCGCTCAATTTCTTCGAGCGGAGCAAACACAGCCGCCATGCGGCCCTTGTCCGCGGGAGAGTAGCGAGTCATTTCGCGGCCACGAGCGCTGACAGCTTCCAGCGCGTCGGCGAAAGGCATGCCATCGACTGCGACCAGAGCACCGTATTCGCCTAGGCTGTGCCCCATCGCGAAATCAGGCGTGATGCCATAAGCGGCGAGCAAACGGGTGAGAGCGAGATCAGCGGTGAGCACCGCGGGCTGCGTGATAGCGGTCTGGCGTAGATCTTCTTCCGCCTGGGAGATGGCCGCTGCGTCGGCTCGATCCGCGAAAATAAACTCGCTGAGCGGCTTGCCCAGAATCGGGGTCATGATGCGGTCGGCTTCGGCGAAGGTGTCGGCGACGATGGTCTCGCAATCGCATAGAGGCTGCAGCATGTTGACGTATTGAGATCCCTGGCCGGGATAAAGGAACGCGATCTTGGGGGCAGGACCGGAGCCGCGGAAAATGCCCTGGGCGCGCAGAGCTTTCCACATCGCAGGCTGCTTCGCTGCCAAAGCCTTCAGACCTGCTGCCGATTTCGTGGCCAGTTCCTTGGCGTCGCCGTAATCGATGGCGAGGCGCTGGGGTGCGCGCAGGTCGACTTGGGCCGGAGCAGCAACCGCGGGCGCGCGCCCTTCCTGCGCTTCCTTTTCTACTATGCGTAGACGTTCAGCCAGGGCTGCTTCCGAATCTGCTCCAAGCAACAGAACGCCGCGCAGCGGGGCCTTGCCCGCGAAATCCTTTGCTGGTCTGGAGAACGCCTGGTTCGTGAATCTGCTGTTTTCGGCGCTCTGCGCCTGACCTGCGGGGACGCCCGCCGCTCTATCTGACATGGTGGCCTCTGCTGCTTTCTGCGGCATCTCGCTCACCGCTACTGATCGCTTGCCGTTTCCGTTGAGCCGGTGGGGAATGTATTCCTCGATTACGGCATGGAAGTTGGTGCCGCCGAACCCGAATGCGCTCAAGCCGGCTCGCCGTATGGCGTCACGGGGAACGTCCCAGGGCTTCAGCGCGGTATTCACATAAAGAGGAGAATGCGCAAAGTCGATATCGGGATTGGGGTGCTCGCAGTGAACGCTGGGTGGGAGAACCTTGTCCCGTAGAGCCAGCACGGTCTTCAGCAATCCCGCGGCCCCAGCCGCGCCCTTTAGGTGGCCAAAGTTCGATTTGACCGACCCAAGAGCGACCGAGTGAGCGGGAAGATGAAAACTATTCAGCGCATCGGCCATGCTTTGCACTTCCACGACATCTCCGACACGCGTCGAGGTGCCATGCCCCTCGATGTAGGTGACCGTTTCGGGTGACAGTCCGGCATTCTTCCAAGCACGCTCGATGGCAAATTTCTGGCCCGCAGGGTTCGGGGCGGTGATGCCCTTACCCTTCCCGTCGCTGGACCCGCCCATGCCGCGTAGCACGGCATAGATCTTGTCGCCGTCCCGCTCTGCATCGGCAAGCCGCCGAAGCAAAAAGATCGCAGCGCCTTCGCCCATTACGAAGCCATCCGCGCCTTCTGCGTAGGGGCGAGTACCGGTCGCGGAGAGGGCACCGATCTTGCAGAACTTCACGAAGGTTGACACGCCCATGTTGCGATCGATTCCGCCGCTGACCGCAAAGTCATAGTGGTTCTGAATCAGGCCTTCAGCGGCTGAGCTGATGGCAGCCAACGCGGAAGCACACGCAGCGTCGCAAACGTAATTGGGACCGTGAAAATTGAAGATGTTCGCGATGCGGCCGGCAATGCAGTTGGCCAACTCGCCAGGCATGCTGTCTTCGGTGATCTCCGGCAGGTGCTTGCTCATTCGGTCGTGCAGTTCGCGGACGATTTCGTCGCGCGCGGCCGCCGGGAGCCTGGCAAAACTGGCGCTCTTCATCAATTCGCTGGCGTACTCGGGAAAATAAGCGCGCAGCACGGTGAAGTAGTGTCTTTCGCCACCCATGGCATTGCCGAGGATCACTGCCGTGCGATCGAGATCCAGAGAGCGCTTGGGGAAGCCGTAATCCTCCAGCGCCTCGCGCGTGCAGGCGATGGCCCACTTCTGTGATCCATCCATGGCATCGGCCACCCGCGGTGGAATCGGCAGACGCCACTTGATCGGATCCCAGGTGAAGTCATTTACCCATCCACCAATCTTGGAGTACGTCTTGTCGGGAGCGCGCGGGTCGGCATCGAAGTAAAGCTCTGGATCCCAACGCTGGCGATTGACTTCGCTGATGCTGTACCGGCCGCCCTTGATGTTTTCCCAGAAGGCGGTGACGTTTGGTGCGTCGGGCAGAATGGCTCCTACCCCGACGATGGCGATCGCGCGAGAGGAAGTGCTTTCCATGATGACGCCTCTTTAACAGGTAAGAAGAATGTATGAAGGCTGATCTTCAATCCTGCAGCCCCTGGGTAATACCGATTCTGCGTTCGGCCTACGCCGCCTGCTCCGTGCGCTTGGCGGTTCGGCCATACAGCACGTCTGCCACATAGTCCATGTCCGAAATCAAGCCGGCTTGTGCCTGGTGAATTGCCGGTAGTCCCAAACTCTTTTCGAAAGCAGGAAGGTCAGGAGTATTCACACCGCCTGCTCCGATCACCCAGCGAGAGCCCTCTTCGCCCACTTTGTTCGCTGCCTCGCGAGCGAAGATGCGACTTATGGCGGCCAGTCCGATGGCATCAAAGCGGCGGTTGGCCTTCTCGTTGAGCTTGTTTTCAGCTAGCGACGCTGCACGGCGAGCCAGACTGCCAGCACATTCGCCGTAAGCGATCCACTCCCCAAGTCGCAGAAGGATGTGCTGGAACCGTGTTAGCCGCGCGATGCGAGACCTTTCCATGAGTTCCGCGACGGAGTGAAGGGCCAGTGCTGCAATATCTGCACCTACGTCTGGATGAGAGCTATGCAATGCCTCGAGCTTCTTCGCTTGATCGTGGTAATGCTGCCCACGCGTTTTCAAATGCAGCTGCCAGCGATCGCGAGCGATGGTCATCTCCATGATTTCGGAGGTGCCTTCGTAAATGGTGGTGATGCGAACATCGCGCTTGATCTTCTCTACCATGTACTCGTGTGTGTACCCATAGCCACCGAGGGCCTGGATACTCGCGTCGGCAGCAAGATTGCCGGCCTCCGTCGCCATGTACTTCGCGATGGCTCCTTCGGTATTCAGGCTGCCTTCGCCGGCATCGATGCGTACCGCGGTTTCCTCGATGTAGGCGCGCGCAGCTTCCAGCCGCGCGACGTTGGGCACGATGAGCTTGTGCGTGTATCCCTGTTTTTCGGAAAGGGGCGTGCCTGCCTGCATGCGCTTCACAGAGTAGGGAATCGCGCGGTCCAGCGCGGCCCATCCGGCACCGAGGCCGAAGGCGGCGACCATCAAACGCGTGTATCCGAACACGGCCTGGGCCTGGATCAGTCCCTGCCCTTCTACTCCGCCCAGGAGACGATCCGCGTCGACGTACACGTTGTCGAGCGCTAGTGCCGCCGTGTTACTGAGGCGGATGCCGTGCTTGTCTTCAGGCTTGTCGTGAGTGAAACCCTTCGCGCCTTTTTCGACGACGAACCAGCTTGGTCCGCTGGGAGTACTCGCCAGGATCGTGTACGCGTCGGCAATGCCACCGTTGCTGATCCATTGCTTGTTGCCGGTGATCTTGTAGCCGACGACATGGCCGTCCTTGTTGACCGGCTCGGCCGTGGTGCGAAGCGCCCCAAGGTCGCTGCCCGCTTCCGGCTCAGTCGCGCCGTAGGCGAAGAGCAATCCCTCTTCCGCGATGCGCGTCAGCCACAGCTTTTTCTGCTCGGGAGTGGCTCCCACCGTGATGGGATCACTTCCGAGGAACGTGGCCAGCACTGCAGTGGCGACGCCCAGATCGATCCGAGCCATCTCTTCGCACACGCAGTACACGTCGAAAGTGCCGCCGCCCAGGCCGCCGAATTCTTCCGGAATGAAAAGAAGTTGAATGCCCAGCTTGTCGGGGCTGCACATGTGGCGCACGATTTCGAGCGGGCACTCGTCGCGAGCATCCAGATCGATCAATACTTCATCGGGCAGGCGCTTCTTGGCGAACTCGCGCAGAGACTTGAGACTCAGCTTGAGCGTTTTGCTGGCAATCATGACCTGGTCCTCACTTTGTGGAAACGCTTTGCATTTCGCGGATTTTGTTCGTTAGTTCGGGCAGGAACTCCAGAATGTCGTCAACGATGCCCACGTCGGCCACCTGGAAAATAGGGGCTTTCGGATTCTTGTTGATCGCGACGATGAACGGATTTCCCTTAATGCCGGCCAGATGCTGGAATGCTCCGCTGATGCCACAGGCCAGGTAGACCTTGGGCTTCACGGTCTTTCCGGACGAACCAACCTGACGCGACTTCTCCAGCCACTTGGCATCGACCACGGGCCTCGAGCAACTCAGAGCCGCGCCCAGGACATCGGCCAGTTCCTGCGCGATGCCGAGGTTGTCCTTTTCTTGAATGCCGCGCCCGATGGAGACCAGCACGGCGTGCTTGGTGATGTCGACATCCCCGGCCTCTGCGGCGACGGTTTGCAGGTAGCGCCGACCGGCGACCAGAGCGCCCAACTCGCCTGACTTGTCGATCACTGACCCGCCGACAGGAGCGCTCTCCACAATCTTGAATGCGCCTGGACGTACAGTAACAACGGCGCCGGAGGAAAGATCACATCGAACATGAGCGCTCACCTGTCCGCCAAATTCCTGGCGCACTGCTTTCAAAGCCGCGCCCTCTACGCTTTCGATCTCCACGACGTCCGAGACGAAGGCAGCGTTCAGCTTGATGGAAAGGCCGGGGGCCAGATCGATTCCGAAGTGATCATGCGGAACCAGCACAATGCTGTTCGGCGGGCAACACTTTGACCAGGGCTTTTCGAATCAGCTCAGCGTTGGGATAGGCCAAATTCTCGTGCGCGAGTTTCCATACCTCCGCGTAGGAAGGACGAAGTGACTCGCACACCCCGTCGAGTTCAGGACCACATCCGATGACGACGGCTGTTGGGGCGGTCGTGAGGTCGATCTTCCGGGCAGCGGCAAGCAGTTCTGCAGCTGAATCCTCGACAACGCCGCCTCTGTGGATGATGTAATTAAAGATTCGAGGCATTACTTCAGCCCTCCTTTGGCCGCCACTAATTCAACCAGCCGGTCGATGTTTTCCTCGCGACTGCCTGAGAGCATCTCGGCGCCTTTCCCAAGCGCAGGCAGGAAGTAATCCACACGCTTCACTTTTGCTCCCGCGTCTCCGACGACGCTTGGATCAACGCCCAGGTCTGACGCACCGTAGGTTGGAACAGGCAGGGAAGCGACGGCGCGAATGCCGCGCATGCCGACGTAGCGTGGCTCGTTGATGCCGGTCTGAATCGAGAGCACGCAGGGCAAATCGATCTCGCTGACTTCCTTATTCCCGCCTTCGATCTCGCGGCAGATCTTCAACTTCTTGCCCTCGAGGACTTCGATGGAATTGACCAGGGAGGCAAACGAGTAATCGAGCATGGCGGCCAGCATTCCGCCGACTTGCGCCGCGCCGTCTTCGGCTTGCACGCCGGTCAGGATGAGGTCGTAGTTTCCCTTCGCGACGAAAGCCTTCAGGATTGAAGCGATGCCCCTCCCATCCGACCCGGAGAAGGCAGAGTCCGAAAGCAGCACGCCGTGTTGCGCGCCCATGGCCATTTCCCGGCGGAGGATTTCCTCGTCCTCGTCGCTGCCAACCGTGACCACGGTGACGTTCCCGCCGGCCTTGGCGACAATCTGCAGCGCTTCTTCGACGGCGTAGTTGTCCGGCTCATTCACCGAATAAACCAGTTCGTCGCGCTCGATGTCGTTGCCGGCGCTGTTGAGTGCGATCTCGTTTTCTGAAGTGTCGGGTACTCGCCGTGCGCAAACTAGAATCTCCACGTTCAACCTCCCACAACGCTGGTTGCCATTGATTTCAAACCGGGCCGGATCATTTGCCGGTCCACTAACTCTGTAAGATCGATAGCGGTCATCTTTCCTTCAAGACCTGCGACCTTGATTGCATCTTCCATGTTGACCATGCAGAACGGACAGGCGGTCACGATCACGTTGGCTCCGGCCTGTGCGGCCATCTGCACGCGCTTCACACCCATGCGCTGTTCTTCTTTTGGTTCGTAGAACAGCATCAGACCGCCGCCACCGCAGCAGAACGAGCGGTCCCGCGAGCGCTGCATCTCCACTCGCTTGAGGCCGGGGATCGCGTCCAGCACCTGGCGCGGTGCGTCGTAGATTTGATTGTGGCGGCCGAGATAGCAGGGATCGTGGTAGGTGTAGACGTCGTTGGTGTTAGCTACCGGCTTGAACTTGATGACTCCGGCTGCAACCTCCCGGGCCAGCACCTGGCTGATGTGCTCGACGGGCGGGACATCGTGATAGTCGTGTTTCAGCGAGTTGAAGGCGTGAGGATCGGCGGTCACGATCTTCTTCACGCCCGACGCTTTGATGGCTTCGATGTTGGCGTCACGCATCGCCATGAAGAGCGTCTCTTCGCCGAACCGGCGGACCTCGTGTCCGCTGTCTCTCTCAGCAGCGCCCAGGATTCCGAAGTTCTCGTGAACGCTGTCAAGGATTCTGGCGGTGGAACGCGCGATCGACTGCATGCGGTCGTCATAGGACGTGATGCTGTCCACGAAGTAGAGTGTGCTGGCGCCGTTCTTGTCGAGAGTTCTCACGCGGCAGGTCTGCTGGAACTCCTTGGCGTTCGCCCAGTCCGCTCTCTTTCTTCTCCAGCTTGCCGTAAGGGTTGCCGCGGCTCTCGAGGGCTTTCAGCGGTTTCTGCAACGATTGCGGAACGTTGCCGTCATCAATCATGCCGCGCCGCAGGTCGACGATCTTGTCGATGTATTCCACAAGCAGGGGACATTCTTCTTCGCAGGCGCCGCACGTGGTGCAAGACCAGATCTCATCCTCGGAGTACACGCTGCCGATCAGAGGCTTGCCATTGCCCATCCTGCCGAACATGGGATAGTGCCGGAAGGCGTAGTCTCTCGCCTTGATGCTGAGGAACCGTGGGGAGAGCGGCCGCCCCACGGCATGGGCAGGACAGTTGTCGGAGCAGCGTCCGCAATCGGCGCAGGAATAGAAGTCGAGCATGTGCTTCCAGGTGAAGTCTTCGAAGGTTTTCACTCCGAACGACTTCACTTGGTCGAGATGTTCGTCGCTGACGCCCCAGCGCACCGGTTTCAGCGTGCCCCGATCCAGTTTCGCGAAATAGACGTTGAAGAGCGAGGTCTCTACGTGGAACTGAATACCGAACGGACGATAGCAGAGCAGGAAATAGAACGTGATTTCGTGTAGGAGATAGGCTCCAAAGCAGACCTTGCCGAGTGCTCCCACCGAAACAGAGGCAAGTGCGGCCTGCAGCATCCAGGGCAGCGAGAGCGCCGCGAGGTCACCCGAATAGCCGGCTCTGACTTGTCCAGCAGCCACCGCTGCCGAAAAGAGGCCGTCGGCTGCCATCAGAGTGGCAATTAGCCCGAGGAGGAAAATGGCGTCTGCGGTGCGCGCCTTCCCGTATCTCGTAGGCACCGCGTAACGTGCCGGCCGGAAGACCAATCGGCGAGTGATGGCGACCAACATGCAGAGGAACACAACGGTGGCGGCGTAGTCCGTGATGACACCGTACGTGTGGGCGGCTGTTCCCGGAAAACCCGGCGCGAGGACGTTACTGGAAACACCGACCAGCAGGGTGGAGAACGAACGGATGACGAGGAGAATGAACCCTATAAAGATGAGGATGTGAAGAATGCCGGCCGTCCTGTAGCGAGGATGTTTCCACTGTCCGAACCAGTACTTCGCAAGTTTGCCGAGCCGTGCCACTGGGTGGTCGAAGCGAGAGTCGGGTTGCGCGCGAACGAGGGGAACCAGGCGACGCCAAACGATGTAGCCAAAACAGACGAGGCCTACAAAGTGAATGACCAGGAAAAGCCCGTACCCGGACTCCAACCACGAGCTCATCTGCGACGCTGCCTGTCCACTTTCCATCTCGGCCCACCTGCCTTGTGCTGTTCCTACGCGGTCTCCTGCAACACGACCGGCTTCTCTTTCGCCACGGGATGCTTGGTTGCGGGTGATTCATCCGCTGTCTGCACCCGCGGAAGCGGAAGTGGAATGGATCGATGTGCCGTTCCGTTGGCACGGGGCGCATCTGTGGAGACAACGCCCGAAACGGCTACTGGCTGTTTTTTGGTGCGGGGCGTACGGCGCGGAGCTCTCTTGTGCGCGCGGTTGAGCCCCGCTGCGTCGCGCAGCTCTTCGAAGCTCGATCTTAGAAACTTCTCAAGACGTGCCAAGTCAGGCGTTGCATGCGCGTCTCCGCTGAAGCCGAAATAGATCATGCCGTCGTAGCTGAGAATGGCGCAGTTCATGGCCAGCTCGCCGCCAATCGGCACATAGGGATACCAGTGCGTCATCTTGTGCCCGAGGAGGTACAACGGGTATTGCGGGCCGGGCACGTTCGTGCAGACCATGTTGAAGGGAGTGATGGGGAGCTGGCTGATCATCGGGCCGGCAAAGGATTGCATCACGCCCGGCAGAATGCCGATCATCCCGCCCGCCAGCCCTACCAACTCAGCAGCATGAGATCGCTTCAGAAATTCTGTTCTTCGATGGATCGCCGCGAGCAGCTTTCTTGGGTTGCGTATGTCGAGAGGAATGGTGACCGGAACGAGAGAGATGCGGTTCCCGAGTTCGCCCGCGCTGCCGTTACCCCGCAGATTGACCGGAACCATGATGCGCAGCAATCGTCCCTTGATCTGGTCACCGTGGAGCTCCGCATAACGACGGATGGTCGCAGTCACGAGTGCGAGCAGGACATCATTGATGCTGGCGTCGCATGCATGGCGGATGGCCCTTACGTCGGCCAGCGGAATTTCTGTGCACGCGAACTTCTGCGGTCCGCGATAAAGCACGTTGAAACACAAGCGCTGCGTGGGAGCTGTGATTTCAGGCAGGAGTTGCGCAAACTCTTCGCTGGACGAACCACTTCCATTAGCTAGAGTACGCTGGGTCATACTCAGGACATCGCCCCATGCCGAGAGAATGCGCTCCGTGAAATCGGCGCAGGAACTGGCCAGACCGTCCATCACCGCAGTCATGGGGTCGCGTGGGCGCGGGACGCGAAAGCGTGTCTTGCCTTTGGGGATGGGAGCAGGCGTCGGAGACGCGTCCATGAGCGCGCTCATGATCTCGACCCCGGCAATTCCGTCGGCGAGGCAGTGATGCATGCGGGCAATCAGTCCGGTCCGGTTTCCTTTCAAGTTGCGTACCAGGGTCAGATCCCACAGCGGGCGCTGCCGGTCCATGACTTTGCTCAGCATTTTCCCCGCGTGCGCTTTCAACTCCGCGATCGAACCGTGTTTGAGAACCACCTCGCGTACGTGCGTGCGAATGTCAAACTCGGGGTCGTATTCCCAGGTCGGCAACCCGGCATTCAGTGGAGGAGGCACCACGCGCATGAGATATCGGGGAATCAGCGGCAGACGCGACTCGACAAAGCGAACGTAGTCATCGAACACGATGTCGCCGTCGAACAGGCTGACGCAGGCCACGTTCAGCGGCATTCCGCTGCGCTCCAAATTCAGGAAGACGGTGTCTCCCCAGGAAAGACGCTCGCCGCCCAGATGGTTCCGCATCGCTGTCTCCCTCCTTCTGTGTCGTCAGCCCGCCCGCGCTTTCAGTTCAGGAAGCTAAATCGAGGGACTAACTTCACCAACTTAAGTACCTTGTAGATTTCAACGTTCACACCGCGCAGCCCGATCCTGACGGCCTTTTCGTCGGCGATTCGGGCCAGTTCTTCCATCGCGACGAGAGCCTGCGGATCGATCCGCAATACAGTAGAGAAATCCAATACCGTTTCGACCGGAGCGCCATCCAACTTCGCGCCTGCTGCCTGTAAGCCGTCAGCAACGTGTTCCGCGTCGATCTTGAGGAAGGCAGAAATCTTCGACATATTCACACCATTCGTTACCGTATCTTTGACTGAAGCGAGCCGGCAGTTTTTCCGGGGGCGCGACCTTCATAGGCGCGCCAGAACAATTCCACCAGTTCGCTCACCAAAGGCATGCGCGGGTTGGAGCGCCATGAAGGATCGTCAAAGGCGATCTTCGACAACTCGGGCATGGCGGCTTCGAATTCCTCTTTCGAGATTCCAAGTTCCGCGATCGACCGGGGAATTGCTAACTGATCGAGCAGTTGCTCAGTGGCCGTTACGAGTCTCTTCACTTTCTCTTCAACCGTGCTGCCGCCCAGGCCTAGCAAATCAGCGATGGTCGCGTACTTCTTGTGAGCGACAAATCCCTTCTGGTTGGGTGACGGCATGAATTTGCTGGGTACGGACGCGTTATAAGCCAGGACGTGCGGCAACATGAGCGCGTTGGCGCGTCCGTGGCTGATGCCAAAGCGTGCGCCAAAAGCGTGAGCCAGCGCATGATTGACGCCCACGGCTGCGTTCGAAAACGCAATCGCTGCAATACAGGCAGCGTTATGCATCATGCTGCGCGCCTCCTCATCGTGCGGATGCGCGTAGGAAATCGGCAGGTACTTGAAGACCAGCCGAATCGCCTGCATGGCGTTGGAATCGGTGTAGGGTGAGGCGTAAATTGAGACGGCTGCTTCCAGCGCATGCGTCAGGCAATCGATGCCAGTATCCGCCGTAAGCCCCTTTGGCATCGACATCACAAATTGCGGGTCGACGATCGCGATGTCCGGCGTGAGCGAGTAGTCCGCGAGCGTGACCTTGCGGCCGCGCGCTTTGTCGGTCAGCACCGCGAAGGGTGTGACCTCGCTCCCCGTGCCGCTAGTCGTCGAAATAGCGATCAACCGTGCCCGGTGAACTTTTTCGGTGGGATATTCGACCACGCGCTTGCGGATATCCATGAAGGGAGCAGCCAGTTCCTCAAGGTCGGCATCCGGGGATTCGTACTTCAACTTCATGATCTTGGCGGCATCGATCACCGATCCGCCGCCCAACGCGATGATCTGATCCGCCTTGTAGAAATTGAGTGTCTCCACTCCCTGCAGGATGGTTTTGACCTCAGGCTCAGCATCAGGAATGACCGACACATGAACTAAGGTTTGCGGAGGAAGATGGCGCCGGACTACATCCACATGGCCCATCTGCTCCATGGCAGGATTGGTGATGATGATGGTGGAGGACGATGCAACCTGGCGCAGATTCTCCACCGCGTTCAGATTGAAGTAGATCTGGTTGGGGACGCGAAACCACATGTGTGCCTGAGTCCTTCGAGCCACTCGCTTGATGTTGAGGTAGTGATAGATGTTGACGTTGTCGGTGGTGGAGTTGCCGCCGCCCGTCCCGCATCCGAAAGAGAAGGTCGGCACCATGTCGTTGTATACGCCCCCGAACGCTCCGATCGATCCCGGCGAATTCACAATGACCCGTCCGGCATTGATCACGTCGCTGAACCGCCGGATCACTTCGTCGTTTCGCGAGAAAACGACTGCCGTGTGTCCGAGCCCTCCGGCATGATTCACGTCCACGCACACCTTGAGGGCTTCGTCAACCGATCTTGCCCGGTAAACGGAAAGAACCGGGAATAGCTTTTCAACCGACAGGGGATGCTCACGACCGACACCGAGAATGGGCGCAATCAGCATCTTGGTGTCGGGCTTGACTGAAATTCCGACCATGCGGGCGATCTCAGTCGCTTTTTGGCCGACTGCCTTCGGTTGCATGAAGCCTGTCGCCGGATCGATAACCGCGCGCTCCAGGATCTTGGTCTCTTTTTCGTTGCAGATATGCGCGCCCAGATCGGCAAACTTCTTCAGAACGAGGTCATAGATTTCGTCATCGATCACCACGGTTTGCTCGGAGGCGCAAATCGTTCCGTTGTCGAAGGTCTTGGAAGTGAGGATGTCGACCACCGCCATGTTCAGGTCGGCACTTTTTTCGAGGTAGACTGGCGTGTTGCCGGCTCCCACGCCCAGGGCGGGCTTGCCGGAACTGTAAGCTGCCTTCACCACGCCCGGCCCGCCGGTGGCGTCGATCAGGCCGATATCCTTGTGGTGCATCAGGTAGGCGTTGTCGTCGAGATCGTGCGATTCCAGACACGTAAATACGCCTTCGGGAGCGCCGTGCTTGACCGCCGTCTCATACATAATTCTCACGGCTTCATGACAGCAACCCCATGCATTCGGGTGTGGACTGAAGATCACGGCGTTCCGCGTTTTGATCGCCATGATGCATTTGAAGAGCACAGTAGAAGTGGGGTTCGTGATCGGGGTAAGCGAGAGGATGATGCCGATAGGTTCCGCAAATTCCACCAGGCCGCGTTCCGGGAACTCCCGGATGGCGCCCACTGTGCGCTTGTCTTTCACGTAGTTGTAGACAAACTCGGTGGCGACCATGTTCTTGAGGGCCTTGTCCTCCAGAACGCCGAGTTTGGTTTCCTCCACGGCCAGACGAGCCAAGTGCTGGGCCTGCTCCAATCCGGCCACGACCATGGGCTTTACGATCCGGTCTACATCCTGTTGTGTGTACTGGGTAAAAACGGCAGCGGCGTTTCTGGCTTTAGAGACAATGTCGTCCAGGTACGCGGTTCGCTCGTTGCTCGGGTCTTTGGTGACCGGCGGCATCCGAACCGGTTGTTGCGCTGCGTCGTTGATATGCATGGCCGCCCCCTTTTGAGGTGCGGCGGGATCGTTCGTCGTTCAGGAAGCGTGTCCTCCTGGACTCTCAGCCCTCTTCACTATGCGCAGGGTGGACCTTGCGATCTGTTTTAATTGCGAATTGCCTGGCTCGCTTTATGCGTAATCGATTGGATGTGTCTCCAGCCAGTGTTCATCGCGCACCCTACCAATGTTCCTCCAGGCGCCGTTGGCTGCGCACGCGGTCAGTTCGCGGCTCTGCCAAGCGATGCCTATACCGAGTCCGATAGCACCACCGAGAAAACCAAACGCCAGCGCCCTTTTCGTGGACTGGGGATGGTTTAATGCAAAATTTCCTAACAAGCCGAGGATGGCTCCGACGGCTGCAGGGGTGGACGCATTTCGAACTGTCTTACCGAGAAAGGGAGTGAGGGGTCTACCATCGAGAAATGCTTCACGACCGGAACGTGCTCCCGCCAGCCCAGAATTCAAAACCTTGCGACCGAACTCAACCTCGGACTGTGACCACTCGCGGAGATTCATAGCAACTCTCTCCTGTCCTGGTTGACCTGGACCTTGCACAACTTAAACATCTGTTGTGGCTCGAGTCCGTGGCGTGGGTCACCCATGAACGTGACATGGGAACGCCGATAAGAGCGCGAGATCACGCTGGTGGGCGGCCGCGATGGTTGGAACTGGCGGAAAAGGATGGACGGGGCCCGGTCGACCCCTCGTCGCGCAGCCCATCCGGGCTGTGTCCGGGACCCGTCCTTACGATGCGGACCTAGGCGCTCGCCGGTCGCGACGAGCGCGCGGCCTTTTGGGGGACAGGCCCGGCCGCATCGTACATGTCTAAGAATTCTTCTCGTCTAGGCCAAGACGTACTTTCCGGCTTCGATCACCCGTTGCGCAATTACTTGGGCCAGCGCGACGGTATTAAACGGTTCGTACTTGCAGATGCGACGCAGGATTGCCATGTGAGTGCGCAACAAGTCGCCTTCGCTCGCCGCGGCGAGCGCGATCTTTGCGGCACTCTCCACCCTATCCATCGCACCCATCAGGTAAACACGGGTCATGGCGATAGGCATCGTTGCGGCCGTCTCACCAAGACGCGCCACCATCTTGCCAACGCGCAACACGGCGGATTCCATGGCGTACGTTTCAATCGTCATGTTGGCGATGGCGCCCATGATTTCCTGCTCGTCCTGTAGTGCCTGCATGTATTTCTGTGTAGCCACCCCTGCTGCGAACAGCCCAATCTTCTTCGCGCTTGCCACCAGTTTTCGTTCTGCTGCCAGAGAGCCTTCCACGCCATTGCTCTGCGGTCCTGACAGTACCTCGTCCATGAGCTTCTTGATCGCCGGCATCAGCGGCAAGTGACCCGACATCGCCCGCTTCAAGAGAAAGCCGGTGATGACCAACCGGTTGACTTCGTTGGTCCCTTCGAAAATGCGATTGATGCGCGAATCGCGGTAGTTCCGTTCCGCCGGATACTCCTGCACGAATCCGTAACCGCCATAAACCTGGACCATCTCATCAACCACATAGTCGAGGAATTCCGATCCCCACACCTTGAGGATCGAACACTCGACCGCGTACTCATCAATCACCTTGCGGACCTGCGCCATGTCTGCCTGTGCGTGCCCCAGCTTGGCGAGAGCCGCGTCCATCTGACCCACTGTGCGATATGCCATGGCTTCGCCGACGAAGATCCCGACGGCCATGTTGGCGAGTTTTTGGCGAACGAGTCCGAAATCGGCGATCACTTTGCCGAACGCCTTGCGCTGTTTGGCGTAAGCAATCGCGCTCTCGATGCAGTTGCGCGCCGCTCCTACCGAGCCCGCACCCAGCTTGAAGCGGCCGACATTCAATACATTGAAGGCGATTGTGTGACCCTTGCCGATCTCGCCGAGGACGTTCTCCACCGGTACTCGACAATCGTTGAGAATGAGGGGGCAGGTGGAGGAACCGCGAATCCCCATCTTGTGCTCTTCGGCACCGACCGAAAAACCCGGGAACGTGCGTTCCACAATGAAGGCCGTGAATTTCTCGCTGTCCACTTTGGCGAACACGATGAAGAGATCGGCAAACCCCGCATTGGTGATCCACATCTTCTCGCCGTTGAGAACGTAGTGCTTGCCGTCAGAAGAAAGCTGGGCCCGCGCGCGACAGTGCAACGCATCCGATCCCGAGGAGGACTCGGAAAGCGCGTAAGCGCCAACGATCTCGCCGCTGGCTAGTCCAGGCAGATACTTCTCCTTCTGTTTCGCGGTACCGAAATAAATGATGGGCAGCGTCCCGATGCAGGTGTGTGCGCCCCAGGTCGCGCTGAAGCCACCGTATTTCGCAAGCCGGTCGGCGATGAGGGCCGACGTGACTTTGTCTAGTTCCATGCCCCCGTACTGCTCGGGAACATCGGCGCCGCTTAAACCAAGTTCGCCTGCCTTCCGGACCAGTTCGCGCAGCAGAGCAAAGTCCTTCTGCTCCAGCTTCTCGATGTTGGGGACGATTTCCTTGTTTGCAAATTCCTCCGCGGTTTGCGCGATTAACAGGTGCTGTTCGGTGAAGTCTTCGGGGGTGAACACTTCGCTGGGAGTTCGTTCCTCAATCAGGAAACTCCCGCCGGCGATATTGATCTTAGGCAGTGCGGTGATCGTGGCCATAGATCGCTCCTCTCGAGCCAGATGGAAGAATCAGCTTGCTGACCGCGGCTACGAAACCGCGGTTTTCTGGGTAGTCCAGTATCGCTGTCGCAACTCTCGTTTCAGAAGTTTGCCCGTGCCGGTTTTGGGCAGGCTTTCCAGGAACTCGATCGAGTGTGGACACTTGTAGTGCGCTAGATGCGAGCGGCAGAATTGGATCAGTTCCGCGGCGCTTGTTTGCGCTCCCAGCTTCAAGACCACCAGGGCTTTAGGCGCTTCGCCCCACTTCTGATCGGGAACTGGGATCACGACCGCCTCGTACACCGCCGGGTGAGCCAGAAGAATGTTCTCCACTTCCAGGGACGAGATGTTCTCGCCCCCGCTAATGATGATGTCCTTTTTGCGATCGACAATGCGGAGGTAGTTGCTGTCATCTACGGTCGCGATGTCGCCGGTATGAAACCAGCCACCAGCCATGGCCGTGCGCGTGGCTTCGGACTGGCGCCAGTAACCATCCATGACGACGTCCCCTCGCACAGTGATCTCGCCCATGGTTGTGGCATCATGCGGCACTTCATTCCCATCAGCGTCGACCACCCGAAGCTCGACTCCCGGAATCGCGAACCCAGTCATAGCCTGGCGGAGATAGCGTTGCTCGCTATCCCATTCGGAATCCGGCTTCGGGGCTGACTTCGCGACGGTCGGAGAAGTTTCGGTCAACCCATAGCCGGAAATGCATGCACACCCGAGTACCTGCTCAACTTCCTTCACCAAAGTCGGTGATGAAGCTGCACCGCCGATCGTGATCAACTGCAGACTGCTCAAGTCGAACTTCTGACGTTCCGGAGAATGAAGCAGTGCTGTGGCCATCGTCGGCACGATGGCACAGGCCGTGACGCGCTCTCGTTCGATCAGGCGGAACACTTCTGCCGGATTAAAGTGATGCAGCATGACGTGCGTGCCGCCAACCACTGTGATCGTGTGCGCCGTACCCCATCCATTGGCATGAAAAAGTGGGATTGTATGCAACAACACCGAGCGGCACGACATGTCATCCAGGGTAAGCGGGGAGGTTTGCCCAGCAGCGATGACTGACAACGCATGCAGGTAGATGTTGCGATGCGTGAGCATCACGCCCTTGGGTCGGTCACTGCTACCGCTGGTGTAAAAAAGTTCGGCAACAGAATCTTCATCGATTTCCGTGAAGTCGCGCTCGCAAGGACTAGCCTCTTCCAGCAGGTCGTCGTAGTTGCTGGTCTTCAGCCAGTTGGTCTGCGGCTTGCCATCCAAGAGGATGAACGACTCGATCGACGGGACAAAAGCCCGAAGTGACTCGACCAGAGGTAGGAATGCGGGTTCGATGAAAAGGAAACGGGCCTGTGCATCATCCAGAACGAACGCGAGTTCCTCCGGGCCCAGCCGGATGTTGAGCGGCAACAGCACGCAGCCGGCTTCGAGTACCCCGTAATACGCCTCCAGCAAGCGATGACAGTTGGCGCTGAGGAAGGCGATCCGATCGCCAGGTTGTGCGCCGGAGGCGATCAGCATCCCCGCCAGTCGCGCCGAGCGCTCAGCCAACTGCTCGTAGGTGAAACGGTGGTCGCCGCAGATGACCCCGATTTTGTTGGAAAATTGCTCGCGGGCGTAGCGCAGGAATCGAACGGGAGTCAGGGGGATCTTCATACTCGCCTCGCTCTGGTTGAGAGGTTGACTTACCCAAGTCGCATCGAAGGATGCGGCGAATGCGTATGATCTTCGGCAAAGTGCCTGCGTGCCGGTGAGTTAGAGGGGTTCAACCCCGTTAGATTGACAGGGTCCGAGCGGCTAGCGTTCCGGTGCGACAAGGTTGCCATTTCGATATGGCCCGCGGCGGGCGCGGGCCATATCCCCTCAGGATGGCAGCCTAGGTCGTCCGGGATCCGTTTCGATCAGGCGACTGCAGCCGTCATCTTTCTCGCACGGGTGCTGCGCTTTCCTGGATGACGCGGCTTGGGCACCCGCTTATGTTCGCCAGCTGGCTTGACCATTACGTCCATCAGAGCGCGTTGTGCGTCGACATAGCTCTTGACGCCTTCCCGAGTCAGATCCCCTAACGGAACAAACGGGAAGGGCTTCAGCAATTCCAGAGCCTTGCCGGCGGTCTTCACATTGGTGTTCATTTGTTGACCCGCCAGATCCACCAATTTCTTCTGGGCGTCGATGAAGGACTCGGTGGCCTCGCGCGCCAGCGCAGACAACTCGGTCTTCTTCATTTTCTTGGCGCCATTCGCACGCTTCTGGCCGGTAGCGTGCGCGGTCTCTTCTGCGATCACATCCATGAATTGCTTCTGCGCTTCGACAAATTTCTCCATGCCTTCGCGCGCCAGTTCCACCAGGTCCTCGCTCTGGTAGGGCTTCCCGGCCTTGGCTGCCGCGAGCCATGTGTGCGTCTGCTTGCCGGCAATCTTGAGAAATTCCTGCTGCATGTCGACGAAAGTATCGACGCTCCTCTGCACCAGATTCGTAACCGCCTGCGCCGCCGGCCAGTCACCGATTCTCTCCTTGACACCGGTCATCAGAATTTCGTTTTGCTTCTGTCCCAGTTCAAGAAGTACCTTTTGTCCCTCGATGAAGTTCGTCACACCGTCTCCGGCCACTTCGCCGAGGATGGCGGCAGGAGAATGATGAGGATCCGACAGCTGTTCCCTTACGGAGTGCATGACACTGGCATTCTGGCGCATTGCCAGGTCGAGCAGGATCCGTTGCGTAGCAAAGAAACTCTGCACCCCTTGTTGCGCCCAACCAGTTAAGAGAGATACAAAGGATGACTCCTGAGGATGAGTTCGGGAGGACTCTGGTTTTTCGGCTGCCCGCATATGACACCTCCAACTTCCTGAGAATTGCTGCACTGCAGCATCAATTAAACTGTACGAACCTGTAGGTATTGTGTCAATATCAATTCTCGATTGTTGCGAAGCAGCATTGATTGCCAGTACCAAAATGGAACCCGCTGCCGTTGTGATTAAGAAATACGGGAATCGGCGCCTGTACGATACGGCCGCCAGCCGCTACGTGAATCTCGACGAGATTGCAGGCTTCATTCGCGATGGCAAGGACGTGCGGGTCGTGGACGCGAAGACCGGCAAAGATCTGACCCGCGTCACTCTTACGCAGATCATCACCGAAGATGCCAAGGACAAACCAACCGGCCTGCCCCTCGAATTGCTTCGCCAACTGATCGTCGCGTCCGACGAGGTTCGACAGGAGTTCGTGATGTGGTACCTGAAGTCTGCCTTCGAAGCCTATCAAAAGGTGCAGGACTCCTTTCAAAGCCGTTTGGGCGATGTTCAATCGGCGATTGTGTCCCCGGTCGAAATGCTAAACAAGTTCCTGGGGGCAGCACCTCCTGCTTCGAGTCCCCGTGCAGAACCTAAATCGGAGGTGGCCAACCTGCGAAGCCGAGTGGCGGAACTGGAGGCGCGGCTTGGGAAACCCTCTCGTCAGAGAAAGAAAAAAGGCGCGCGCAGGTGAGAATTTGCACATCAAAGCGATCGCGTTCGCCGAAGTCGGATCCAGCAGCGACACACTCGATAGGATTGTTGTATGGAGCAGCGCAGAATCGCAGGGTATAATCCGCAACGGAACGGGCGCTCCGCAAATGATTGCGGGCGCGCGTCGGAACCAGGGACAGGTGCCGGACTCAACTTGCTGAAGCACACCAAGGCCACCACACCACCGAAGCCGCAGGGTCGCAGGCGAACTCCAAAAGCCCACCTGGAAGGCGGTCTTTCACCTTGGACCGAGGCCCTGTTCGCGGCTGAGATTCTCCTGCTGCACGCTACTCCCGTCTATTACGGATTGGGCGTCCCGCCCGGCGACGCCTCCGGCGTCGTGATCATCCCTGGGTTTCTTGGGACTGATCTCTATCTGATGGAACTCCATGGGTGGCTCGGACGAATTGGTTACCAGCCGTACTTCTCGGGCATCGGAGTCAATGCGGATTGTCCCAATCTTCTCATCCAACGACATCTGAACGAGACGATCGCCCGGGCGCGGGCGCAGACCCGACGAAAGATTCATCTCATTGGCCATAGCCTGGGCGGGGTGATTGCCCGCTCGGTGGCGCATCAGCGGCCAAAAGATATCGCGTCGGTGATCACGCTGGCGGCGCCTTTTCGCGGGACGGTAACCAGCAAGACCGTCCTGCAGGCGGCGGACGCTGTCCGCTTGCGAATCCTCCAGGAACACGGGCGCGGAGTGCTGCCCGACTGCTATACCGGTCGCTGCACCTGCAATTTCATCAACTCCCTCACCCGCGAAATTCCGGACTCGGTGATGGAAACCGCCATTTACACGCGGCATGATGGAATTGTTGACTGGCGGTACTGCATGACCCGAAATGAAGAAAATGATTTTGAAGTTCCGGGTACGCACATCGGAATGGCCTTCAACGCGTCAGCGTACGCGATCGTGGCAGACCGTCTGGCGAGAGCTCGTGCGTCCGAATAGCTCCGCCAGTTTTTTCCAAAACTGCATTCGAATTGCTTTCCAGAACCACGACGGCACCGTCTCGTTCTTGAAGGCGGACATGCGCTTTCGCCAGACTGTTGTTGGCCACGTCGAAGGTCCCTGAGCAGTTGGTCTTGAGATAGGGCAAGACATGAATGCCAGGTCCAGACCCGTCGATCGTTGCTTCCAGTTCTAGGCCGTCGTCGGCAGAGCATTGGAAACGCCAGCCAAACGCTCCAGGAGCGTCTTGCTGGTCGCGCAGATTGCGAAACACATGCTGGACGCCCTCGTGCCAAAGCACCGCTTTGCGGAATACAAGTCCCAGCGGCATTTCATAAACCAGCGCCTCCAGGGTGCTCGCCGACGTGCCAGGCCGAGGAAAATGCGCGTGCATCCAGGTCCAGAACTTGCGATGACGATATCCGCAATTGTGTCCCTGGACCCCAAAGCCGAGAGGGCTTCCCACGAAGCTTCTACCGTCGAGCGTAATCGCGCCGGAGAAAGTCGCATCGGAATGTGGCGTCCGAGAGAAGCCGATCCAGCCCTTTGAACTGAGCGTCGTGTGGAATGTCGAACTGTAATGCAAGTCCCAGGAAACAGTGTGCCCATCGACGTGTAAAGATCCCTGGCAGGAAGCATCGTCGATTACGTTGTCGGCGATCTGAAAATGAAAAGGGCTGCTGCCCTTCGCGCTTAGGTGCAGCCCTGGTAATAGGAATCCTTGAATGAAGCTTTGCGGTTTGCCCTGCGCTGGAAACCAGGTGGCCCACACCTGCACAGGCATGCCTCTGGAATCTCCTGGGCAACGTGCCCGCCCGGGATTCATTAGCAAATAGCGAAACCACCATGCGCCGCTTCCATCCGCCAGCCCGAGACGGAGGAACCATGCTTCGTAGCGACGACGGGTGGAACGCGTGGAAAAAGCTTCGTTGAGAGTCTTCACGGGGACGACACAATAAACTCTGCCTCGCGGAATCATACTGCAACTGCGAGAGCCAGCAACCACCCGAGAGATGTTTTTGGCGAGTGATTAGGAACGTAGAAGGTCTCCGCGAGTTCCGTTTCGGGACGCGGCCAGAACCACTCGTCAATTTAGCCACGATGTGCACACCTGCCGGCGTTACGCTCTGCGTATGAGCAGGTACCGTAATTACGGAGTTGCGATAGCGGTCGTTGGCTTGGCTGCGACCTATGCACTCCAGCCGGGTCTGCGCCATTTTTTGTGGCCCGCGATTGCCTGGAGCATTTTCATCATGTCGGCGATCGTCGCGGTAGCCGTCGTCTGTAACATTCTGGTTGTTCTGTATCACATGTTTTTCGGGTACATTCCAGAAGAAGAACGGCTCTTCAAGCAGGCCAGTACCGACCTGAAAAAGAAAATGCCGACCTTCGAACCACGGGTTCATACGGGCAAGTCCGAAGGGTAGCCAGATCACTGTTGAAAAAGACAACACCTGGCGCCATCGGAAATCCTGATAGTGTCGAGCGCTAATTTCAATGGAGCCGACGTCCCTTCGCCATTGACCCCGCCGTGCCTGATCCTCTAGAGTACAATTCACTTTCTGTCGAGGCTGTCCTTCGCTGATATGAATCCATCGGCACCCAACGCGAACCGGATCGGAAGGGAGGCGCGACTGCGTCTACTCGCCCTTAGCGTGGCCATTCTTGGCCTGGTGCTTGCACCCCCAGGATTCAGCGGATGATGTAGCCAGCAAACTCAAGACTTTCCAAAGAGGGCCATTATCCGAAACCGGGTAATGGCCCTTTTGATGTTTCGGGCCAGATTCTTCAACAATTTACAGAGCGATTATCCAGGGAGGACAGCTTTGCCGGACCGTGAGCGGGTAACAATCTTCGACACGACTTTACGAGATGGGGAACAATCGCCGGGCTGCAGCATGACCCCGGACGAAAAGGTTCGCATGGCGCATCAGCTCGACCGGCTGGGCGTGGATGCAATCGAAGCCGGATTCCCGATCTCTTCCGATGGCGACTTCCATGCTGTGCAAGCGGTGGCGCGCGATGTTCGGCGACCGGTAATCACTGCACTGGCGCGCTGCAAGCGAGAGGACATCGAGCGAGCTTGGCAGGCGCTTGCAAGTGCAGCCCGTCCCCGCATTCACACTTTTCTCGCTACCTCTGACATTCATCTCCAGCACAAACTGAGGATCTCGCGCCGCGAATGCCTGGAGCAGGCTCGCGATGCGGTCCGCTTCGCGAAGTCGTTCTGCGAAGACGTGGAGTTTTCTCCCGAGGACGCAACGCGATCGGACGTCAACTTTCTGTGCGAAGTGTTGCAAGCTGTCGTCGAAGCCGGCGCAACCACCGTCAACATTCCCGATACGGTGGGTTACACCGTTCCTTCCGAGTTTGCCGAGTTGATCACGAAAATCCGTCAGCAGGTCCGCGGCATAGAACGGGTTGCAATCTCGGCCCACTGCCACGACGACCTTGGGCTGGCTGTCGCGAATTCGCTGGCAGCAGTGAGTGCAGGCGCGCGGCAGGTGGAATGCACCGTGAATGGCATCGGGGAACGCGCGGGGAACACTTCGTTAGAAGAGTTCGTGATGGCGGTCCGCGTGCGCGCAGATCGTTATTTGTTTGAGACGGGTGTTGTCAGCCAGCAACTCTATCCGACGAGCCAACTATTGAGTGAAATCACGGGTGCCGGCGTGCAAGCCAATAAAGCCATCGTTGGGCGGAACGCTTTCGCCCACGAGGCCGGGATTCATCAGGATGGCATGATTAAGAATGCGCTGACCTACGAAATCATGACACCCGAGTCAGTGGGGGTGCCGGGGACCAGCCTGGTGTTGGGCAAGCATTCCGGCCGCCACGCGCTGGGTCTGCGCTGTGAGCAATTGGGATTTCAACTGGAGCGACGGGAACTGGATGCGGTCTACCGGCAATTTCTTGCTCTCGCGGATCGTCACAAAACGATCGCGGACCGCCAGATTCTGGAACTCATCGAGAAAGGGAGAGAGAAGAAGGAACCGGACGTTTCGACTGTGGCACCGCATGTATTGAACGAGGGCGGCCGAAACGGAGACCACGAATCTCTCGCCACTCAGTTCCCGCTCGCTTACCTTGCCCAAGGTGGGACGGCACACCTGGATCGGGTTACTCCCACCTTTGCGCGCGAGCGCGACGGAGAACAGCAGGAAGATTATCTGTGGGGGGTGTAGACCTTCTTGCAGGCCTTTGCCGATCTTGACCAAAAGTGATTAGCCACCGGCACAAACAAAAAGAGAGGCAGGCCACGACATAACCTGCCTCTGAGTGAGAGGGGAAATGAATTTTCTCTGGCCCTAGTCTCCCGAGGGTAAGAGCGCCTCATCCGTCGGCATGATTTCCGACACCAGTGATGGGCACTCACCAAGAATCGGCTGGCAGCCCGCGTCCGGCCCATGCTTGGGTCGCACGACCGGCTTGTTGTCAGTGAACTGTGCCTGCTCGGTTGAGCCTTCCAAGGCTGTCGTAGAAGAGAGTCCACCAGCGATCACTTGCGTGAGCGCGTCGAAATATCCCGTACCCACGAAGCGCTGGTGCTTCACGGCCTGGTATCCGTACTCCGCTTCGCGCGCGAATTCTTTTTCTTGCAAGCGCGAGTAGGCGGTCATCCCGGCATCCTTGTAGCCGCGCGCCAACTCGAACATGCTCAGGTTGAGCGCGTGGAAGCCCGCCAGAGTCACGAACTGGAATTTGTATCCCATCTTCGCGATCTCAGGCTGGAATTTGGCGATGGTGGACTGATCGAGCTTCTTCTTCCAGTTGAAGGACGGCGAGCAGTTGTAAGCCAGTAGTTTGCCGGGGTATTGCGCGTGGATCGCGTCCGCGAACCGGCGCGCTTCCTCAAGGTTCGGTTCCGAGGTCTCGCACCAGATCAGGTCGGCAAACGGCGCGTACGCCAGGCCACGCGCAATGGCCGAATCCAAGCCGCCGCGAATACGGAAGAAGCCCTCGGAAGTCCGCTCACCGGTAACAAATGCGTGATCGCGTGGATCGATGTCACTCGTGAGCAGATGAGCGCTGTCGGCATCGGTGCGCGCCATGATCAGCGTCGGTACGCCCATCACGTCGGCCGCCAGACGAGCAGCCACCAACTTCTGGATCGCTTCGGAAGTAGGTACGAGAACCTTGCCGCCGAGATGTCCGCACTTCTTTGCGGAGGAAAGCTGGTCTTCGAAGTGAACGCAAGCGGCGCCCGCCTCGATCATGGCTTTCATGAGTTCAAAGGCGTTCAAGGTGCCGCCAAAGCCCGCTTCCGCGTCGGCCACGATCGGAGCGAACCAATACGTGGAATTCTTACCGTCCATGTGGTGGACTTGGTCGGCTCGCATGAGCGAGTTGTTGATCTTGCGCACCACGTTCGGAACGCTGTCGGCCGGGTAAAGGCTCTGGTCGGGATACATCTGGCCAGCCCCGTTGGCGTCGGCCGCGACCTGCCAGCCGCTGAGGTAGATCGCCTTCAGTCCGGCCTGCACTTGCTGGACCGCCTGGTTGCCCGTGAGAGCGCCCAGCGCGGCCACGTACGATTCACGATGGAGAAGCGACCAGAGGCGCTCCGCGCCGAGCCGTGCCAGAGTGTGTTCGACGTGGATCGAGCCCCTCAGCTTCAGCACGTCGTTGCCATTGTAGGGGCGCTGCACGCCGTTCCAGCGCGCTTCGGTTTGCCATTGTTTTTCAAGTTGAGATGCGTTTAACGCAGACATGTTGCGGTTGCCTCCTGGGCTCAGATCCCGAGGATGAGTAGACGACTTCCGCGGAGCACGAACAACCTGACTGGTCCGTCTCGGGCAACTCGTCCGTTTTGACCTAGTGCCTGACTTCGGCCGGCGAATGGCGTTTACGATAGCTTCATGACGACTGCCGCATTACCCTCAGTTGAAGTGGAATCCCAGATTCTGAACTCCGAAGCCCGTTCCTTTCTCGCGGACCTGGCGAGAAATTTCGAGAAGCGCCGCCAGGAACTTCTTGCGCGCCGCCGCGTTCGCCAGCAGGAAATCGATGCCGGCCAGTTACCCGATTTTCTTCCCGAGACTGCGCAGATTCGCCGAGCCGACTGGACCGTGGCACCGATTCCGAAAGACTTGCTCGATCGCCGCGTGGAGATTACCGGTCCGGTCGACCGTAAGATGATCATCAACGCGCTGAATTCCGGCGCGAACGTCTTCATGGCGGATTTCGAAGATTCGAATTCCCCGACCTGGCAGAACAACATCGAGGGACAAGCCAACCTGCGCGACGCGGTCCGCAGAACGATCAGCTACGTCAGTCCTGAGGGCAAACGATACGAACTGAATGCAGACGTTGCCACCCTGCTGGTTCGGCCCCGTGGATGGCATCTGAATGAGAGACACTTTCAGGTCGACGGGAAACCCATTTCCGGCTCTCTCTTCGATTTCGGCCTGTACTTCTTTCACAATGCGGAAGAGCTGATCCGCAGAGGCACTGGACCCTATTTCTACTTGCCCAAGATGGAAAGCCATCTGGAAGCGCGGCTCTGGAATGACGTTTTCAATTTTGCGCAGGACCGCCTTGGAATACCCCGCGGCACAATCCGTGCCACCGTGCTGATCGAGACGATCCTCGCGGCGTTTGAGATGGACGAGATCCTCTACGAGCTGCGTGACCACTCTTCGGGCCTCAATTGCGGACGATGGGACTACATTTTTAGCTTCATCAAGAAATTCCGGAACCGTCCCGATTTCGTTCTGCCCGATCGTTCGACTCTCACCATGGACAAGCATTTCCTCAAGTCTTACGTCGAGTTGTTGATTCACACCTGTCATCGCCGCGGCATTCACGCAATGGGTGGAATGGCCGCCCAGATCCCGATTAAGAACGATCCGGCCGCGAATACCCAAGCGATCGAAAAGGTTCGTCAGGACAAGCTGCGCGAGGTCCGTGCGGGCCACGATGGAACCTGGGTGGCGCATCCCGGCCTGGTGCCGATCGCGAAAGAAGTGTTCGACTCGCATATGAAAGAGGCGAACCAGATCGGGCGCCAGCTACAGGACGTAAGGATCACCTCTCGAGATCTGCTCGCTGTTACGCAGGGCAAAATTACCGAGCAAGGCCTGAAGTGGAACATCGACGTCGGCCTGCAATACCTCGAGTCCTGGCTCCGGGGGAATGGTTGCGTTCCCATCTACAACCTGATGGAAGATGCGGCCACCGCCGAAATTTCCCGCGCTCAGGTGTGGCAGTGGGTGAAGCACGGCGCCCGGTTGAGCGACGACGGGCGGACAATTACGCAGGAAATGGTGCGAAGTTTCATTTCGGAACAGAAGAAGAAAAGCAAGGCGCAGCGCATCGATGGGGCCGCCGCCATCTTCGATCGCATGATGACGGACGCCGATTTCGCAGAATTCCTGACTCTGGTCGCTTATGATTACATCGACTGAGACGTGTCGCACCGTCCACTCGGACCATGAGCCCCGAGTCTCGTGAAATCACTGACGAGTTTCTTGCACAGCTGAAAGAAGACTTGGTGTGCCGGCGCGTGGGTCGTGGAATGACTCGCTTGCAGGCCCACCAGGAGCTTTTCACTTCATTGGACCCAGAGCAAAAGAACGCCGCCCGCTTCGTGGGGTACCTCGCGCAATGGGTCGACATCGGTTTCCAGCGTCCAGCGCTCGTCAAAGAGAGCATTTCCCGCTTCACCAAATCCACTCGCTCGCGCTTGCCTTTGCAGGACTATCTCTACCTGCGCCTGGCCGAAGGCATGATCGCAATGGCCGCAGAGGCAACCGAGGAAGCATTTCGTCACCTGGATTTTGTGCTCAGCCTTGAAGAACAAATCGATGACAAGGAACTGCTCTCGATCGCTAACTTCTGGAAAGGCCGTTGCCTGCGCATGAAGGGCGAATACGATCCGGCCCTGGCCTTCGCCGTCAAAGGAAGGGAACTGGCTACCGAACTTGGGCACGAACCGATGGCGGCCGTCATGCGCGTGCTGGAAAGTTGGCTCTTCTTTCAGAAAGGCAATACCAGGCAGGCTCTGCAAATTTTGCAGGGAGCCGAAGCCGTACTCAAGAAGACGGACGACTTTCTGACCATCGGAAATATTCATTCTTCCTACGGACGGATCGCCCGCCGTCAGGGGCGTTACCAGCATGCGATCGAACACTTCACCGCTGCCATCGCACAGTACCGCAAACGGGACCCGCGGCATCGCAACGTAGCGCGTACGCTGACCAACCTCGCTTCTTCCCAACGACTCATCGCACTGCAGCTCCTTCGTAAAATCGACGCCGATGCAGCCCGCCGCCGGAAGGCCGCCAAGCGAGGCCGCACCAGCGAAGACGGGGCCAAGCTCGAAAACCGCAGCCGACTGGAACAATTGCGCAGTGAAGCGCTGGCCGAACTTGAAGAAGCCGCAGCAATTTATCAGGAATACCGCAATCACCATGGACTGGGCAGCGTGCACCTGAATTACGGCTATCTTCACTTGGATAACGGCGATCTCGAAGATGCGGATGCGGAAGCCAAGACCGCATATCGTCTAGGCGAGGAAAAGGGCGACCACATTCTGATGGCCCGCGCGCGGCTGCTGGACTGCATGATCGAGAATGCCCGCGTGGAGGAAGAGATCGGCGAAAGCGCTGAACCCGGTAGCCACGCCCGCCAGGCGCAAGATTGCGCGCAGGAAGCCATCGAACTCGCACGCCATACCCAGAATCGTCGGCTGCTGGCGGACTCCTATATCTGGCAGGGCCTCACCTTTTGCAATCGCTTTTTCGACGACCCCGATTCGGCGCGCCACTCCTATGATCAGGCGATCGCGCTATCCAAAGGCGTTCATGCGGATGGCACGTGGGAAGACCTTGAAGCGCTGAAGGCGCGCGTGCTCCGCGCGGGCCGAGTGAATCCGGTGCTGCGCGCATGGTCGCAGGGGTCTTTAGGCGATAAGACATTCCAGCAAATCACAGAGGAGTTCGCAGAATTGATTATTCCCAAAGTGTGGGAGCGGGAAGAGCGTAAGGTCTCGCGCGTAGCGACCCGCTTGTCGATGTCGCCCAAAAAAATCCGCAGGATTCTCAGTCGAGTACGACGCCGGAAGTAGGCAACAACGCAGGGAGGTCCCGAGAGACTCCTTTGTCTAAGCCGACCGGCTAGGGAGGGTGCGCAACCTTGAGACCGTACCTTGCAGCAAGTCATTGGACAAGAGGTCGTGCAATCGCAAAAGCTTGCGTCAGACGATGTTTCAGCTCGACCGGATCGCAGGGTTTCGAAAGAAATTGGTGAGCTGGCACTAACGAACGGAGCACGGCGTCTTTGCTTACCTGTCCAGAGAGAACAAACCGCACCATGCCGGGATAGCGCCGTTTTACGACTTCCAGCAATCCAGCCCCGTTCATGGAAGGCATGCGCATGTCGGTGATGATGGCATCGAAGCGGGAGTCTGCCATGGCCTGCAGGGCATCGGCCGCGCTCTTTTCAAAACGCATTTCCCCCTCGCCCCACATCCCGTGCAGCGAGCGCCGCAGTCCTTCCAGTACCACCGCTTCGTCATCCACAAACAACGGCCGCTTCGCCATGCTTCACTCTCAATCGAGCACGTTGACCGTATTGCCTATCAAAACCAGATCGGCAAATCGCCTTCCGCGAAGAATCCGATCGCATTACGAAAGGCGTATCGCAACGCCTGACTCCTACGCCGAGCGAGGGAAGAAAAATTGCGGCGAGGCCTGCGCAACAGCGCACTCTGCTCCGTGCCAGCACGAAAAGGATGAGTTTCGCGGGAGCGGCCAATGCCTGGGAGCCTGTTGGCCTTAGGCACCGCCCTCTAAAGGGTTCGAGCCTTTTCGCCGATTGTTAGGAGAGGGAAACCTCCGAAGCTGCTCGGCCTGGCAGTGCGACTAGATTACTGTTCGTCCGCGGATCAGCGCAGTTTCTCGAGTCGGGTTTTGACCTCAGCCAATCCAGATTCGCGGGCGCGGCAACGCGGGCACTCCGCGGGATGCCGTCTGAGTTGGGTTAACAGTCGACAGATCAGGTGCTTCACGCATCCATATCACACCCGTATGCACGGCAGATATGCGAGCTGGGCGACAAGGCCGACGGACGCGAATCACCGCGAATCTGTGACTTGGCTCGACGCATCGGGCGGCCCACCAACTTTGCCGTGAACGGAGTGTCAGGCTGTCTTCAGCAAGCTTGCGGGCTCGGCGGAACGGTTCTCTCCCCGCCGTATGGCAAGCTCCGAGATCAGGTGCAGAACGTGACCGTTTTCAGACAGGTGAGAATTTGCCGAGTCGTATGGTGTGCCGTGAACCCAACGATCCACGGGGTTGCGATTTCCAAAATTCGGGTCGAATGCCGCGCAGAACTGACAATCGCGGCCGGTTGACTGTTCACTTCGTTGCGGCTTGCGGTGATAGAAGTCCATAGACAGTCCTCACCTGAAATTTTCACGGCTTGAACGCGGACAGTATACCTTCCGGCAGGAGAGCCGCCAATCCGCGATTCACGCCAGGTCAGTTTCTCCTAAGGTGTTCGCACTACGCCTGCATGAGATTCACTTGCAGTTTGCTGTAACCGCGTCCCTGCGCCCACAGATCTAGCGGTATGGCTGCGATTTCATCAACAACCGGAACGGCGAGACCATTCTTGGTAAGGTCCACCGTTTTCAAGTACGAGCTGCACGTGTCGCAGCACTCCACTCGCACGTGAGCCAGGCCGTCGGCGGTGAACACCGGAAGCTTCTTGTGATCTTCTTCGCCGCACCCAGCGCACAAGATTCGCCGGAACTGCCATTCCGCCATGCAAAAAGAACAAACCAGCGAACGGCTTCCACCATCGCCTTGCTGGCGCAGCACGCCGAACGCTGGTTTGCGGCCGCAGAAGGGGCATCGCCCCTGATTGTAGGCTTGCCAACTTGACTCGCTGTTCGATCTTACGAACTCAGCGTACGGCTGAAGAAAAGCTCGAGCGCAAAATTCTTCCTGATCGTTCAAACCTGCGCCCTCGATCCAGAATGTATTCAGAAGATCGCTGTGCGCTATCGAATCGTACTCAAGTTGCGCAGCCGCAAAGCGGCGCAGGGTTTCCGGCGCATGTTCCACAAGCACCCGCAGGAAGGCCGGGTAACTCCTAAGGACGTCGGACAACTCGGCGGGAGCGGCAACCGTTGACAATTTTGTACAGGAAGCCTGGATATGACCGTAAAGCTCCTGCTGGAAGTCGGCGATTCTTACATAAAGGCGCAGAACATCCGCTGCGAACTCGTGCGTCGAGGCGAGTTCTTCGGCTCTTTCGATCCGCTCTCGCCAGGGTGGTCGCGTCACCACGTCATTATCGATGCAGGTAGTCGCGTTCGCAAACGAACAGAGGATTTCGCCCGATTGACGCCCTGAAGACGGCGGGAGTAGTATTCCTCAAATTTCGCGAGTCCGGCCTGTTTCCGCGACTTGACATTCACCGTCTCGCAGTCATACACGACACGGAGGTCGTGAATGGAGTTCTCCCGGCGGACGTTCCTCAAGAGCACGCTTGTGGGAGGAGTCGGAATATCGGCCCTTGGTTTTGATCTAACTCCCGCCTACGCCCAAACGCAAAGTCTCAAGATTTCGCGCACCACTGAAACGCGCAGCACTTGTCCGTATTGCTCGGTGAGCTGCGGCGTCATCATCCACACGCATCGGCGACAAAGCGAAGAACGTCACTCCGCAGGTGGTCCACGTCGAAGGCGATCCCGATCACCCGATCAATCGCGGCACGCTCTGCCCCAAGGGATCGTCGCTTGCAGCAGGACATCCTGAACGACCGGCGCCTGCTGAAGCCGCAGGTGCGGCGCCCGGGTCCGACCATTGGGAAGACATTTCCTGGGACCAGGCCATCGACGAAATCGCGCAGCTGGGTGAAGAAGACGCGCGACGCGACCTTCATCGAGAAGGACGCGCAGGGCCGCACCGTGAACCGCTGCGAGGCCATCGCCTTCACCGGCGGCTGCACCGACACCAACGAGTTCAATTATCTGGTCGTGAAGACCATGCGCAGCCTGGGGGTCTGCTACCTGGAAAACCAGGCCCGTGTTTGACACGGCCCCACGGTCTCCAGTTTGGGGCCAACATTCGGACGCGGCGCGATGACCAATGGCTGGATCGACATCAAGAACACCGACATGATGTTGATCATGGGCGGCAATCCGGCCGAAAACCATCCTTGCGGCTTCAAGTGGGCGATCGAAGCCAAGCGCCAGCGCAACGCCAAGATGATCGTGGTCGATCCGCGCTTCACCCGCACCGCCGCCACCGCCGACCTCTTCCTGCAGATTCGCGCCGGCGCCGACATCGCCTTCCTCGGCGGCGTGATCAACTACGCGATCGAGAACAACCGCATTGCGCAAGGACTATCTGGTCAACTACACCAACGCCGCGTTCATCATCAAAGAAGGATTCAAGCTTCCGGAAGACGGCCTGTTTTCCGGCTTCGATCCCGCCAAGCAGACCTACGACAAGACCACCTGGAACTATGAAGAGGGCGGCGACGTGACGGGGAAGCCTGCTGCCAGCTAACTAGGCGCGTCAGAGAATGCGGCCCGCGGCGACCCATCAGGCGCAGGGCAGCGACACGGGCGAAGGGCAAGGGCATCAGGCTGCGAGTCCGGCCGGTGCGAAGGCCGGCGGTAGCGGCACGCCCGTCCCAGCGCTCCCCCCGAATGTCGCCTACGACCTGTCGCTGCAGCATCCGCGTTGCGTCTACCAACTCCTGAAGCAGCAGTACTCGCGCTACACGCCGGAGATGGTCGAGCGCATCACCGGCATCCCGAAAGACCAATTCCTGAAGGCTGCCGACCTGTTCACCTCCGTCCGCAAAGACGGCGACATGAAGAAGGTGGCGACCATCATCTACGCCGTCGGCTGGACGCAGCACAGCTTCGGCACGCAGATCATCCGCACCGCCGCCATGCTGCAGCTAGCTGATGGGAAACGTCGGGCGCGCCGGCGGCGGCGTCAATGCGCTGCGCGGCCACTCCAACATTCAGGGCGCGACCGACATGGCCGGCATCTTCGACATCCTTCCCGGCTATCTCAAGATGCCGAACCCGGCCGACAAGGATTTCGCAGACCTACCTCGAGCGCATCACGCCCACAGCCTCCAAGCCGGATCCGTGGGAGTCGTTCAATTACTGGTCGAACACGCCGAAGTTCGCGGTGTCGTTCCTGAAGGCGATGTACGGCCACGCAGCCACCAAGGAAAACGACTGGGCCTTCCACTATCTGCCCAAGATCGACCGCAACTATTCCTGGGTCGAAATCTGGAACGACATGTACGAGGGCAAGGTCAAAGGGATCTTCGCCTTCGGCATGAACGGCGTCATGATCGGCCCCGATTCGCAGAAGAACATCGACGCGCTGAAGAAGGCCGACTGGCTGGTGGTCTGCGAAATCTATCCCGACGAGACCAGCGAGTTCTGGCGAGCGCCCGGCACTACGCCAGAGGAGATGAAGAAGATCAACACCACCGTCTACCGCCTGCCGGGCGCGGGCTTCGCCGAGAAAGACGGCACCTTCGTCAACTCTGCGCGCTGGCTGCAATGGAAGAATGTCGCCGTTCCGCCGCCCGGCATGGCAAAGCTCGACCAGGAAATCCTGGCGCACATTTTCCTGAAGGTTCGCGAGCTCTACAAAAAAGAGGGCGGCAAGTTCCCCGATCCGATCCTGAACGCGTGCGTGGACCGTACACGGATCCCTACAACCCGTCGCTCGCGGAGGTCGCGAAGGAGATCAACGGCAAGGCGCTCGCCGACATCACGCGATCCGAAGACGAATCAGACCATCAAGGCCGGCCAGCAACTGCCCGGCTTCGCCTGGCTGCGCGACGACGGCACAACGCTGTCAGCGCAACTGGCTCTATTGCGGATCGTGGACCGAAGCGGGTGCCATGATGCAGCGCCGCGGCACCGAAGATCCGTCCGGCCTGGGCATCTATCCCAACTGGGCGTGGTCGTGGCCGGCGAACCGCCGCGTGCTGTACAACCGCGCCTCGTGCGACCTCGACGGCAAGCCCTGGGATCCGCAACGGCAGGCAGGTCTGGTGGAACGAAGGCAAGCAGAAGTGGGTGGGCAACGACGTTCCCGACTTCAAAGCCGACTCGCAGCCCAAAGATCACATGGGCCCGTTCATCATGAATCCCGAAGGCGTCGGGCGGATGTTCGTCCCGCTCGGCGCGATGGCCGACGGGCCGTTCCCCGAACACTACGAGCCCATCGAGAGCCCGATCGCAAATCCGCTGCATCCGAACCAGTCCAACAATCCGGTGGTGAAGAAGTTCAAGACCGAGCTCGACAAATACGCCGCGCCCGGCCGAGGGATACAACATCGTCTGCACCACCTACCGCCTCACCGAGCACTATCACTACTGGACGAAGAACAATCCGATGAACGTGCAGCTGGTGCCGGAGCCGTTCGTGGAAATTCCGGCCGAACTGGCCGACGAGATGGGCATTCGCGGCGGCGAGAAGGTGAAGGTGAGCAGCACGCGCAGCCACTACATCGCCAAGGCCATGGTGACGCGGCGCATCAAGCCGATGAAGATCGACGGCAAAGAAACTCTACCAGATCGGCATTCCGATTCACTGGGGCTTTCGCGGCATCGCCGAAGATGAAGGGCAGAACGGCGAAGACGCCGGCCAACCTGCTGACGCCGACTGTGATCGATCCCAACGCCTACACACCGGAGTTCAAAGGATTCCTGGTGAAGCTGGAGAAGGCATAAGGAGGCACGACGATGAGCGATCGAGGAACACTACAAATCCAGCAAATCTCGGCCCATCCCGGGCCCAGCGTGCGCCCGGGCGAAGGCACACAGCGCCAGGACGACGTCTGCAAGCTGATCGACACCACCACCTGCATCGGCTGCAAGGCCTGCGAAGTCGCGTGCGTGGAATGGAACGACATGCCGTTCCAGACGACCACCTTCGACAACACCTACCAGACGATGCCCGACACACGACTGGAACTACTGGAACCTCATCAAGTTCAACGAGCACCAGCACGAAGACGGCACCTTCACGTGGCTGATGCGCAAGGACCAGTGCATGCACTGCGCCGATCCCGGATGCTTGCGCGCCTGTCCCGCCGACGGCGCCATCGTGCAATACACCAACGGCATCGTCGACTTCCAGCAGGAGAACTGCATCGGCTGCCAGTTCTGCGTCTCCGGCTGTCCGTTCAACATTCCGAAGTTCAACCAGAACACGAAGAAGGTTTACAAGTGCACGCTGTGCTCCGACCGCGTCGGAGCAAGGCCTGGAGCCCGCCTGCATCAAGGCGTGTCCGACCGGCTGCCTGCACTTCGGCACGAAAGACGACATGAAGTTCCTCGCCGGAGAGCGCGCCACGCAGCTGCGCGAAGACTCCGGATTCCAAGAATGCCGGCGTGTACGACCCGCAATCGATCGGCGGCACGCACGTCATCTACGTGCTGCACGATGCGACTAATCCCGAGCGCTATGGCGGGCTGCCGAAGAATCCGCAAATTCCGTTGAGTTACACCATCTGGAAGTGGCTCGCTAAGCCTGTGCTGGGAACATTCGCGCTGTTCGGATTGCTAGGCGTCGGCTTGCACTATGTAATGGTAGGGCCGCGCCGTCCGCAACCTGACCCGCAGGAGGAGGGCATCGATGGGAACCGTGGTTGAGCGCTTTGATGAAGAGGCGCGCCGGAAATTCGATGCGATCGGGCGCAACGAGGTGTATCCAGGCGAACTGCTCCGCCATCGCGTGTACACACGATTTCTTCATTGGGTGGTCGCGCTGTTCTTCTTTCTCGCATTGTTCTCGGGCTTCGGAATCTATCTCCCCTGGCTGTTCCGTTGGTTCACTCCTATTTTTGGTGGAGGCGCGCTAAGCCGCGAACTGCATCCGTGGTTTGCTCTGGCCTTCGTGTTCTTCTTCGCTCTGCAGATGCTGAATTGGCTCAAGCCCATGCGGTGGACGCCCGCAGATTCGCGATGGATTCGCAATATCCGGGCCGTGGTATCAGGCGCTGAGAAACTGGAACCACCCGACACAGGCTTCTTCAATGCGGGACAGAAGGTTCAGTTCTGGGAGATCGTGGCCGGCTGCGCCGTGTATCTGGTTACGGGATTTATCTTGTGGTTTGGCGCGGGCACGTTCGGACGGCTCACGGTGGCAGTCAGCTACGTGCTGCACGATATTTCAGCCCTCATCATGTTGGGCGGAATTTTCATTCACATCTATCTCAGCACAATCGGCGAGCCTGGAACGTTCCAGTCCATGACTCGTGGAGCAGTGAGCGAAGCCTGGGCGTGGACGTTTCATCCTGCCTGGTACAAAGAAATAACTGGGCGCGATCCTCGGAAGGCCCACGAAGAAGCCTTGGCCCGCATGAAGGCCGTACCGAAGCGTTCCTAAAGTTTCAAGCTGCTCGCTCCAACTCCTCGCGCGGCCACGCTCCCAGATTTGCACCCGCCTCATACGTGCTCTGAAGAAACTCCAGAAGGGCTTGCTCGGGATTCACAGATTGGCGAACATCGTCGTACATCAAAAGAAATTCGCCCAAGGGCGAATAGAACGCTTTTGCAGGGCGCACTGATGCAGCTTTGAAGCCGTTCGGCTCGGGTGCGGCATAGGCATAAAAAGCCGCGCCATTCACCTCGCCTCCCCCCGGCCAGAAGCCCGCGCTGATCACTTCATGGGAGTATGCCTCGCGAGTGATGAGATCCGCTCCCGCACGCTCGGGAGCTCGGCGTCCCGAGAATCGCGTCGACGCCAGGTCGAAGCTTCCCCAGAAGAAATGGATCGGACTGTGCTTGCCAATGAATCCCGAACGGAATCGCTTCAACACTCCATCCACCAGCACGAGAATTTTCCAGAAACGTTCCACATAGACACGATCGTACGAAGCATGTTGTTCGTCGCGATCGAAGCGAATTGGCTCCGGAATTTCCGCCGGCATCGGCCAGATCCTGACCTCGATTCCGAGCGACCGCAATGCAGCCATGAACTCCGCATAAAATGCCGCCACGCTTTGCGGACGAAGCGGAATTGATTTGCTCTGTCCGTCGCTGACTGTAATCACCAATTGATGTTCCACGAAGTCGAACTGGACCTCGAACGTTCGGTCGGCGTAGGGAATGGCCGAACTAGTCAGCCCGCACGAGTTCACATAAAGCGGAACCTGCCACCAATGGTTGATGTGCGGAGCGAGCGCAAGGCGAACTTTACCGACGATCTGTGTCCACATGTGCAGGGTCGCATAGGTGTCCTTCCATGCCTCCAGCGGCAGTTCAGGCCATGAGTTTTCAGGCATGTGTCACCTCCACATCGAATTTCGTCATGGTAAACGCTTTCAAGAAAGGGCGCCGCTTTAGACGAAAACGGGTCAATTTGCCAAGTGCAGCCCCAATCTGACACCCGAATTGCAAAATTACAGCCTTGGGGTATTCTCTTTCCCTGGTGTTTTTGCGATGATATGCGGCACTCCATCTTCGCGCGGAGACCCTCATGCGCCCCGTTCTAGTCTGTGCGGTTCTGTTGAGTGGTTCGATCCTTTTCCCGTTCGCCTCTATGGCTCAGTCCTCTGACAACTCACAAGGCGAGAGTGCCATCTGCGCGTTTGAAGATGGCAAGCAACTCACCGCGCGCTACACTCCCGTCGCGACTCCACACACCGATGGCCCACCCGTTGGCAAGGTACTCACTCCGGGCGGATCGGCGATGACTTTCTTCACCGAGACCGACCTGGTTCTCGGCCAGTCCACGATCCCGACCGGCGGCTACACCATGTACCTCATCCCGGCCAACAAGAAGGAGTGGACACTCATTGTCAGCAAGAACACAGCTGTGGGCGCGAAGTACGACGAAAAGTTAGACCTCGCGCGTGGACAGATGGAGACAGGACAGCTCACCTCGCCGGCCGATAAAATGTCAGTTTATTTCGGACACACGGGGCCGAAGAAGTGCGAGATTAACGTCGACTTCGGGAAGACGCGCGGCTGGGTTACGTTCATGGAGAAATAGTCAGATCGTTGTTAAACGCAGGCCGGGTCAACGGGCTCGGCCTTTGCTTTTTGCGTTCAATTTCCAATCAACGCCAACCGCTCTCGCAATTCGAAGAGAGCGGAGCGCCGCGGCCGCGGCATGGGGCGCTCTCCCATTCGATCCTTCCAGAGTACGCTGTTCAATGCGGCCGCATCGGATGCGTCCGGATGTGAGAAGTCGAAACCGCGGGATGCTTCGGAATCCTTCGCATTGACTTGATAGATGAGCTTGTTCTCGAGGTTTCGGCGATCGGCGTCGAAGGGTGGCTGCTCTCCCGGGCCGGAGAGCAGGTTGCCCATAAACGCGGCCCGGTCGTCATTGTTGTTCATCGCCGGAAGGCTCAGCAACATTTCCATCGTGCGAATCATGTTGACGGTGGTGTAAAAGGTCGAATCGATAATGGGCGCCGGCTTTCCGCCATCCATCCGTCGGGGGGCAAATTTGCTTATCACGAGGGCCGTGCTGCGATGAGCGTCGACGTGGTCGGGCCCATCCTGCGCATCATCTTCGATGACGAAGAGCGCGGTGTCATTCCAATAGTCGCTGTGCGATACGGCTTCCACCACGCGCCCGAGTGCCAGATCGTTGTCCGCAACGTTAGCGGACGGTGTCGGGTAACCCTTCTTCACGCCGCCGGTGTGATCGTCCGGAAGATAGAGCAGGATGAATTGCGCCATGGTGTCGCGACCCTGTTTACGCGAAGCGACGAACTGATCAAATTCATTCAGGAACTCGTCGGCGCGCAACTGATCCGGATACGTGGTCTCGAAGTCGGGGAATCGCGGATCGAAATGCTCGCGTAGTTCGGGTTTAGTGGGAATGGTACGCGCAAAGATTGGGACAGGCCACGGATACGGGCTCTGCGAACCGTGAGGTTCGCCAACGTTTGACGGCAACTTATCTCCCGCATAAATGAAACTCTTAGGGCACGGGTCGCCCTCGGGATGCGGCGGTCCTTCCGTGGGAAGATTCGTTCCCGGTTTTCCGTTGCACCACTTCGTCGTGATGAACTCGCCATAGACGCGGTAGGTCAGATTGTTCCTGGCAAGATTCGTCCACAGATACCCGGTAGCGGGCTCGTTGACATCGGGGTTGCCATCCTCAAGCGGAATCTCGTTCAGCACTTCGCCCTGAAAATCATAGGTGCGCTCATGGCCACGGTAGCCGATGGGCCAGACTTTTTCTGTGTAGTCAGTGACGGTGGCCGCTGTGGACCACATATGCCCATCTCCTGAGACGTCGCCGCTGTCGTAGAAATTGTCGAGCACCCCGAACTGAAGGGCGAGCTTGTGCTGATTGGGCGTGATGCTTTCGCCGTACATGGTCAGATTCGGATCTCCATTGCCCACTCCTAGATCCCCCAGGATCTGGTCATAGGTGCGGTTTTCCTTGAGCACATAGATCACGTGCTTGATGGGCGGAAGCTTCTGTGCGGGCGCTTGCCCGGAATTCGTTTCGATCCGGTTGCTGGTCAGCACCTGCTCGGTGTAGGTATCAAGTTCGGCGTCGAGAGTCTGCAGGCGCACGCGCGCCAGTGAACCATGAATCATCGGCACGAGGTATGGATATTCCGGAACGCCATCGGTCATCTTCAAGGGCTTGGTGATCGGTCCCGTGCTCCTGCCTTTGGCCGACGCAATCAGCAAGTCGTTGCCGACCACGGCGAGGGCTGTTGGGAAGACCTGGGTGGGAATGAATCCAAGCGGAACGTGAGAGCTGTGAGCGGATTCATTTCGATCCACTGGCCGGTTTGTGCTCACGTCAAACACAGCGACGGAATCTGAAATCGCATTGGCCACGAACAGGCGGGATCCGTCGGCGTTGAACGCCAGCGCGTTTGGGGCGCTCCCACCGACCTTTTGTCCGGGCAGCTTGGTCGAAAGATTTTCGACAACAGTGCCGCTTGCGCGGTCAATGACCGCGACCCCATCCGCATTTGCTAGCGCCACGTAAAGCAGACGCTCATCTGGAGATAGCAGCATCGCCGTGGGATGGGTCCCGGGCGCAACCGGGGAATCCGGTAAGGATAATGCAATCATCCGGCGCACAGTCCCAGACGCCAGATCCAGTTCCGCGATGCGCGAGGCGTTCCAGAGCGAAACAAAGCCTGATGCGCCGTCGCGAGTGACCACCACGCCGAAGGGCAGGGAAGAGGGGATCCGCGGCCACACGGTGAGATCGAAACGCAACCGTACATGGCCGTCCTTGTCGAGCAAACCGGCCTCGTCCGAGAGATTGTTTGCCACCAGCAGGGCATCCCCGTCCTTGCCCGGTACCACGGCCAGTCCAGCAGGGAAAGTGACATTCTTCATGTCGGCTCGCTGAAGTCGCTTCCCGGACGACGCGGGGCGTGGTGGCATTTTCCAGAAAGAGTTGCCGGTAATTCTTCCGTTTTCGAAGTTGTAGACGAGAATTCCATTCCCAACGTCTCCCTTCTTCTCGCCTAGCGGGTCAGTGAGTGATCCGACCGATGCATAGAGATGCCGCCCGTCACTCGAAAACGCCATCCCATGAAAAAAAGTCTGCGCAGCTCCGCTCGCCATCAAAGACTCGGGAAAGTCCGTGAGACGGTTGCTGGCGAGATCAAGGATTGCGATGGATTGCTTCTGATCGGAGGTGTAGGAACCGTAGCCATTGTTCAGCACCGCAACATAACGTTTGTCAGGACTCACCGCCAGCACGGTCGGCAGGTTGTTCGTCTCCTGGGGATGTCCGGGGACTTCCATGAGCACGTGACCACTGGGAAGATTTCGTGCAGGGGAAGGCTTAACGACATAGATGAAAGTCAGGCTGGCGAGCGGGATACCTAAAAGCGCAATCCACGTCAGTTTTCTCATTGGACGGAACCCTTATAAGAGCGAATACCGGATGCGAGCGAACATCATAACCGTGAAGACCTAAAAAGAAATTCCCGCTGGGGAACTTTTGTGCCGCAGTGCACAGCGGCCTTTCGTGATGAAGAGACTGTCAAAGGAAAAGGACGATTGATCGTGAAACTGCCCATCTACCAGGTCGATGCATTCACCGATCGCGTGTTCTCAGGAAACCCAGCGGCTATCTGCCCGCTCGAGCAATGGCTCGAGGACGCCACGATGCTGGCGATCGCGGCCGAGAACAACGTTTCCGAAACAGCCTTCTGCGTGCCCGAGGGATCGGACTATGCGCTGCGCTGGTTCACGCCGAAGGCCGAAGTTCAACTTTGCGGTCATGCCACGCTCGCGACCGGATTTATCGTCTTCCACTATCTTCAGCCCGGAACGACGTCCGTGCAGTTCCAGACCTGCAGCGGTCCGCTGAGCGTCAAACAGGAAGGCGAGTTCCTCGTCATGGATTTGCCAGCGATTCCGGCCAGACCTTGCTCCAATCCTCCTGCCCCCCTGCTCGCTGGGCTGAAGCCCACCCCGCGCGTGGTGCTCGCGTCTGGCCAGGTAGGCGAAGGGAACTATTTCGTCGTCTACGACACGGAGCAGGAAGTTCGTGACGCCACCCCCGACCTGCCGCAACTGGAGAAACTGCACCCCGCTGGTGTGTGCATTACGGCCCTCGGGGAAAAGTCAGATTTTGTCTCGCGCTACTTCGTTCCAAGCTACGGCATTCCGGAAGACCCCGTGACTGGTTCGACACACTCCTCCCTCGGTCCCTACTGGTCCGACCGCCTGGCGAAAAATGTTCTGCACGCACGACAGATCTCGCAGCGCGGCGGAACCCTGATTGTCGAGCCTCGGGGCGAACGGGTGATTCTGCGAGGGAAGGCCACGTTGTACATGAAGGGAGAAATTTCGATTTAGAAATATGTCTCGGTAAACTACTGCATATAAAAGAGTTATATAGCTCCTGGCCCTGTGAACGAACCCCATTCGGACCCTGCCCCTTCTATCTCAGAAAAGCGTTAAAAGCCTGAGCCTTTTGCCACGCAAAGGCATCTTACGGAGAGCGTTCGGCGGGGTTGATTGCGCGCAAGGAGGCTTTCCGGAAATGCCTGTAGCCCAGAGACAGGTTGAGCTTCGTCACCAACTCCTTGATCGACTTTCCGCAGCGCGTGCTAACACCGACGCATTGTTTTCGATCGTCAAGCCCGAAGCCTTATACGATCGCCCCATCCCAGAAAGACATCGCATCGTTTTCTATATCGGACATCTGGAGGCGTTCGATTGGAATCTTCTCCGCGAGCGTGCCCTAAGTCTCGGGTCGTTTCATCCGGAGTTTGATCGGCTATTCGCATTCGGCATCGATCCAGTGGGTGGCGGTTTGCCTACGGATCAGCCAGGTGACTGGCCAACCATGGATGTCGTTCGCGCATACGTTGCCGAAGCGCGCCAGACGCTCGACGAAGCTCTCGAAGATCAACTCGCCGACGATCATCCCGGCAAGGAAAACCTCACATTGCTGTTGCACGTGGCGATCGAGCATCGCCTGATGCACGCCGAGACGCTTGCGTACATGCTGCATCAATTGCCCCTCGACCGGAAGGTGAAACCCAGCGGAATTCCGGAGGCCGTGACTGCGCCGGTCAAGCCGTTCATGGTGAGGATCCCCGCCGGCAGCGTGACTCTAGGCTTGAGCCGCCAGGACCCAACAGCGTTCGGCTGGGACAACGAATTCGAAGCCCACACGGTGGATGTCTCCGCCTTTTCAATTGACCGCTACAAAGTAACGAATGGCGAGTTCCTGGAATTCATGAAAGCCTCGGGATATGAAAAGCCCGATTTCTGGTCCAGGAGCGATTGGGAATGGAGAGTTTCCTCGGGCATTACTCATCCCGGTTTCTGGATCAAGCGCGACAACGAGTGGCATCTCCGCACCATGTTCAGCGAGATTCCGCTTCCCATGGATTGGCCCGTATACGTGAGCCAGGGGGAGGCCTCCGCTTTCGCCCGGCGGGCAGGGAAATCGTTGCCGACCGAGGCTCAATGGCATCGGGCCGCGTACGGAACGCCAGAAGGCGAGGAGCGTCTGTACCCTTGGGGCAGTGACGCACCGTCGGCCAAGCGAGGAAATTTTGATTTTGAACGCTGGGATCCAACCTCTGTCGCCGCCCATCCGGAGAGCACGAACGCTTTCGGGGTCGCTGACCTCGTAGGCAATGGATGGGAGTGGACTTCATCGCCCTTCGGGCCATTCCCGGGCTTCGAGCCTTTCCCGTTCTATCGCGGATATTCGGCAGACTTCTTTGATAACCAGCACTTCGTCATGAAAGGCGGTTCGCCGCGCACGGCCGCCTGTATGCTGCGTCGCTCGTTCCGGAACTGGTTTCAATCTCATTACCCATACGTTTACGCGGGTTTTCGCTGCGTGAGCCACTGAGCCAGCTGGCACATAAAGGGAGCCAAGCATGCTGACACACGCACTTCCGGCCCAACCTGTCCTCGAGTTCGCCTCCGACGTTCGGGCCGGACTGACCAAGCCACAGAAGGAACTGCTCTCGAAGTATCTTTACGACGACGTTGGTTCCGCGCTGTTCGAAGTGATCAGCGTTTTGCCCGAATACGGGCTGACACGGGCCGATGAGCGCGTGCTGCAGCGCAACGCATACGACATGGTTGAGCGGTTGCCCCTCCCCATGACGGTTGCCGAACTGGGCAGCGGCAGCGGCAAGAAGACGCGCTGGCTCTTGAAAGCTTTGGCACGGCGGCAGCACACCGCCTATTGCCCCATCGAAATTTCACCGACCGCGCTGGCCATGTGCAAGCGCGAACTGGGCGACATCGACTCCATCAGCATCGTGGGTTTCGAGCGTGAGTATCTCGACGGACTCGCGGAAGTGGCTGCCCGCCGCAAGAGCAATCAACACCTGCTCGTAATGTTTCTCGGCAGCACGATCGGGAACTTTGATCGGCCCGCGGGCATGCAGTTCCTCAGAGACATCCGCGCAACGCTGCTGTCGGGGGATTCGCTTCTGTTAGGCACGGATCTGTTGAAGCCCATTCCGCAATTGCTCGAAGCCTATGATGATCCGCTGGGAGTAACCGCCGCCTTCAACAAGAACCTGCTGGCGCGAATCAATCACGATCTCGGCGCCGACTTTCAGCTCGAACATTTCCAGCACGTCGCGAAATTCAATTCGCAAGCGCGCAGCGTCGAGATGCACTTGATGTCGAAACGCGCTCAGACTGTGACCATTCCCGCCGCCGGTTTCTCGGTCCGCTTTGCGGAAGGGGAGACCATCTGGACGGAGAGCAGCCACAAATACGCGAAAGAGGAAGTCTGCGCGATGGCTGCCGATACAGGTTTCCGATGCGATGCGCAGTGGGTGGATCGCGAGTGGCCGTTTGCGGAGAGCTTGTTGATCGCCTTATAGGGCCTGACGCACAGAGACTTCGTGCTTCACGTCTGTTGCAACGAGCGGCAGTTCGACGCGAAAGATCGATCCCACACCCGCTGTGCTTTCCACGATGATCTTGCCGTGATGTTGCTCGACGATCCATTGCGCGATCGCGAGGCCCAGTCCGGCCCCTCCCATCTCGCGGCTGCGCTCCTTGTTGACCCGGTAGAATCGCTCGAAAATCCGCTTTAGTTCGTGATCCGCGATGCCGACGCCATTATCCTGCACGCTGATCACAGCCCGCCCTTCGATTTCCTCCGCCGATAGACTGATGGCTGCTCTCGCGGCCGGTGTGTACTTGAAGGCGTTGTCGAGCAGAATATCGATGACGCGCCGCAGGGCTCCCGCATCACCCGTCACACGTAATTCCGCATTCATGAGCCGCTCACTGAACTGCATTCCGCGGACATTCGCCACCTGCCGCCATCCGCGCGCAATCTCCAGCAACGCGTCGCGCAAATTAATGGGCTCAACGTGCAAAGCCTGCCCGCCGGAATCCGCGCGCGCCAGCACCAGGAGTTCCTCAAGGAGCGCGGTGGTGCGCTCGGCTTCGAGCAGGATTCGCCTGAGCGCTTCTCGATATTCAGGCTCGCCGCGCGATCGACGCAGGGCCGTTTCAGCTTCCTCGCGAATGGAAGCAACAGGCGTTCGAAGCTCGTCGGAAGCATCCGCGGTGAAGTTTGTGACCCGGTGGAACGAAGTCTCAAGACGAGCTAGCATCTCATTCACTGTGTCAGAAAGGCGTTGCAGTTCGTCGCCACTTTTGGGTGAAGGCAAACGCTGATGAAGAGTGTGTCCAGTGATTTCGCGCGCGGTATGGGTCACGGCTTCGACAGGCGCGAGCGCCCTTCGACTGATCGCGTAACAAAGCGATGCGCCTCCCACCGACAGGAAGGGAATCAGCAGCAGGAGATCCTTCTTGAATTGTACGAGGGCGGCTGCTCTTTCGTGAACTCCGGCGCCGGCGAGCGCATCGCGAAGCACATACCAGACCCCGACTCCGAAAATCGCTTGCGCCAGAGCGAACACAACGAAGCACCAGAAAGCCAGCCGAAGTCGGATAGAGAGCCTCATAGCGACCCTCTCCGCCAACCTGCCAGAACCCGGGCACAACTGCGCCCGGCATCGAATCCGACGATCTCGCCCGTGGGAAGCCTCAAAAAAACACACGCCTCATCGTTCCACATCGAGGGGGAGGCGGAAAATGACATGCTTGCGATTCGAATGTGAACCCGGCATCCTGCGAAGGCCACAGGTACCCCGAGGTCACGTGGGCAACGCCAGGGGAGAGCGCGCCGTCTAACCACTGAGTTCAGCATCGCCGAGCAGGCCCGAAACCAGCGGTCCCGGCGGCGATGGAATAGAATATCTCGTTCCTGTTTTCAATCCAATCCAGATTTACGCCCGGCCCCGAGGTGGATGGGAGTGCCCGGCGCAAAGGAGCTCGAAACGGTGTTGACCAGAGCAAGTCTGCTGATCGTTGCACTGACCGGCGTGATGTGGCTAAGCGCGTGCAGCACCAGTGAGCGCCAGACCGCCTACGTGACCACTCCGATCAACATGGGGGTAACTGCCTTCCGCGTCAACACGAACACCGGCAGCCTCAGCCAGATCCTGGGCTCTCCATATCTCACGGGGGTCTCACCCACTGCGATCCGGGTGCATCCCGCGGGCAAGTTCGCTTACGTTTCGAACGCCGGCGAAGACTCGATCTCCCTGTACACCATTGGCAGCACTGGAGCTTTGACCGAAGTGACCCCGCGCACTGTGACCGGGGACCAACCCTCCGACCTTCTGATCGCCCCCTCGGGGCAGTTCCTTTTCAGCGTGAATAGCGCAGGCAACTCGGTCTCGTCGTTCACGATTGACGGGAAGTCAGGGGCACTTTCTCCGGTCGGAACGCCGATCCAAACGGCGGGCTTTACTCCGATTCGCGGAGCCATTGCGCCCTCCGGTAAGTTCCTCTACGTTGTGAACTCCGCCAGCGCTACCCTCGCAGGCTTCGCGGTGGATGGCTCGGGCGCACTGGCCCCGGTGCCCAATTCGCCGATCCGGGTCGGCAATGGTCCGAACTGGATTGCCATTGACCCGAAAGAAAAGTTCTTGTACGTGGCCAACCTGCAGGATGGCACCTTCTCAGGATTCATGATTGACGGCACCAGCGGAGCTCTGCAGGCCATGGGAGGATCGCCCTTCGGTGTGTCGGCGACCACTAGCACCATTATTCCGCTGAGTTCCCTGGTGGTGGATGCGTCTGGCAAATACCTCTACATCACAGCGCTGAATTCAGGAAACAATGTCTACGGGTTTACCATCGACGGCACCAGTGGTGTGCCCACGGCTCCGGTTACGGGGTTGCCTGTTGCCGCCGGCAGTGGCGCGGCGTTCATCGCCAACGACACCAGCGGACAACTCATCTTCGTTGGAAATCAGACGTCGAACACCTTATCGGGATTCAAAATCGATGCAGCCACCGGCCTCTTGACCCTGATCTCGACCACCACCACCGGATCGGCTCCGACCTCGATGGTCTTTGTGAAGTAGACGACTAGCGGACGCTCTCTAGAGTTTCAGCAGGCAGGAACTCGGCGGTCGCTTCGGTGTCGAGCAGAATGAATACCTGGTCGTTGGGAATCTCGGCGGGGCTGCCGTTTACATCGAGGATCACCGAATCTGCTGTGATTGCAGCCAGGCTGCAATGCCGGAGGATGCGTACCTTCTTTTCGCGTTCGGCCGTTTCAATCAACTTGCGATTGCGCTCCGGACCGCGCTGGAACTGGTCCCCGCGATAGCTGAGCGTGACGCGATTGCGCGCCGAGTGGCTCAAGGCGATGGCCGCGTGAATCGCGGAGTCGCCGCCGCCGACGATGAGTATGTCACTGTCGGAATACTTACTGGCGTCATCCAGTTTGTAGACCACCTTGGGCAGTTCTTCTCCGGGAACCCCCAGGCGCGATTCCGCCGTCACTTCCGGGGCGGGCGCGGGTTTCAGGACCACCGGCGCAGGCTTGGCCACAGCCTTTTCCGCTGCAGCTTGTTTGGCTTCGTCGCTCGCATCTTTCGTCATGTCACGCGCGCCAAAGCCTACGCCGATTTTCTTCAAGAAATCGTTCGGCGGGGTGCCACCGGCAAAAATCCAGACGAAGTCGTTGGGAATCTCTCGCTGCTCCCCCGCAACCTCCATCAGCACCGACTGCTCTTTAAACTCGATCGGATTCGAGTTAAACAAAACTTCGACCTTGCCGGACTTCATGCAATCCGCCACGCGCAGTGAGTTGCGCTCCTTGATGCGGCTGAATTGCGGCTGTCGATACGAGAGGGTGACCTTATTGCCAACCTGGTGCGCCAGTCCCATCGCGGCTTCTACCGCGCTGTCGCCGCCGCCTACCACCAGAATCCTTTTGTTTACGTAGTGATCGGCTTCGATCAGGCGATACATCACCTTGGATAGATCTTCGCCCTTCACTCCGAGCTTGCGCGGCGTGCCCGTGCGGCCCAGCGCGAGGATGACCGCGTGGGAACGATACTGGGAGTCCTGCGACTTCACGGTGAAAATTCCGTCCTCACCGCGCTTGATGTCGTCGACTTTCTGTCCGGTACGCACCTTAAAGTCGGCGCGGTGTAGAACCTTATCCCAGAAGGCCAGCAGGTTCTCTTTGGAGAGTTCGGTCTTCTTGAACTTGCCGTACATCGGGAATTCGACCGGGCTGGTCATGACCAGTTTTTGCCGCGGATACTTTGCGACCGTGCCGCCGATTTCATCGCGCTCGAGGGTAAGGTACTTGAGCTTGTGCTGGATGGCGCGCAGCGAGGCAGCGATGCCCGCCGGTCCCGCGCCGATGATGAGGACGTCGTAGACGTCCGGCTACGGTGCGCGCGGTTCCGCGTGCCGTGAAGCGATTCAGGATGGTGTCCACACACTCGCGCCCCTGGTTGACGGCGTTCTTGATCAGCGCGAGGCCGCCCAGTTCGCCGACGATAAAGAGATTGGGAACGGTGGTCTCGAATTCGCCGCTCAGGGTCGGCATGTCGCCGCCCATGCTGGGGCTCGCCATCACCATCGTGATGGCCCCCACAGGGCAAGCATCGGCGCACAGGCTGTGTCCGATGCACTTATAGCCGTTTACGATGACAGCCTTGCCACCTAGCATGGCGAGAACGTCGCCTTCCGGGCACACGGTCGTGCAGGTTGCACAGCCGATGCAGTAGGCGTTGTCGATGTGCGGGTGCTGGGCCTTGGGGCCCTCGGAAAACAGCTTTCCCTTTTCCGCGGCAGCCCGAGCCTGGGCGTCCCGCTTCTTCAGACCCTTGAAGTAGTTTCTAAGAAAGAAAAGAGTAAGGGCCGCTGCGACGATGAAGGCTATCAGTGTGTCCATACCACTCGACCAACTCTACCACCGGTAGCCCATCATCAGAACCGCTCCTATGTGGACCATGGCTAGGAGCGCAAACGTGTAGCTAAACGGCTTGTGAACTACGTGCCAAAGGTGAAACACCTGTTCAGATCGCTTCAGGAAGAGAATGCGCTTGGTCAGGGCTGCATCTTCACGTGCGGCTCCCACCGCACGCTCGACATCTCGGTTTCCCGTGCTGAGAAAGCCTCCCAGGGTTTTGACCTTGTCGCCGAAATCGAGCGCATGGCGGCGCAAGCGGGCGACGCGAAAGGTGCGGGCAACGTCCAGCGCAAACATGTAACCCAGGGCGGAAATCATCGAGAGTTGGCGCACCCGCTCGGGACTCGGGAGGGTCAGCAGCGCTCGCAGATCGCGCTCGGAAACCAGTTGCTGCTGGGTCAACTGCCCCAGCAATTTCTGGTGGAAGTCCTGCAATTCCTTCTGCGTCATCTCCGCGGCCTTCAGGTTCCGCGGAATCTGCCCGTAGAGGTAGCGACCAATGATGCCGCTCACCGACACCGCAAACATGATCCAGAACGCCATTCCGGCAAACCCGCTGAACTTGAACGACGAGTGGAAGGCGATCACGAACGGCGCCGCGATCCCGAGGATCACGTGATAGTCGAGCCAGTGACGGGAATTGCCCTTCTTCATCAACCACGACCAGTGCTTGCGCAGTGGATAGAGGAAGATAATCAGGAACATGAAAACGCCGAGCCACCCCAGCTTGATACCGATGATGCCGCTGGGCTTCAAGGAGGCGAACTTCGGGGAAAACGGGCGGTCGTCCGACCCTAATGTGTAGTAGTCGAACCCATAAACCGTCAGCGCGAGAATCAGGGTCGCAAAAAGAATATATCCGGCTGCCACTCGAGAGCGATGGCCGCGTTCACGATCGCGAACGGGCGCCACCGCAGTGGCAACAGAGGCATTTGCACTCATTTAGCAGCAACTTTCTCTTCCGTACTCACAGAAAATTGTTTGTAGTCCGTGAAGTTATGAGTATTGCGCCAATGCTGGCGCGGAGTCTCTACTTCTACACTGGCCTGAGCGGGAAACCAGTAAACATCCTTCGCATCTTTGAAGGGAACCGGTTGAAACTGAACCTCGGAGCGCATCGACTTCAAGCCGATGTCTTCCATGCTGTTAGCGAGACCCGCATCAATTTTACCAATAACTCCGGTCGCTGGGTCGATCCAGGCCACCCCTGCCAGATCCAGCGGATATTCCCGGCCCCGCAGCGACAGGGCAGCAGGCGAACGCATGCCCGAGATGTGCTTGAATTGGATTTTGTGAAACGAATGCCCGCCAATCTGGTCTTCCCCTAAATCCGTGAACTCAAAGCCCGAGGAATAATAGGGATGGAAGACCAGGAATAAAGTCGCGAATCCATTGCTGACCAGCATGGAGACGCCTTTTTTCTGATCTTTTTTCTGTTCATGTACTGCCAGGCGCGACTCGTCCAGGCTGATTTCGCCACCTGCGTTCGTAAGAATTACCAGGTAGTCGTAGGTCGATTCTTCCTTCAGCTCGACCTTTCCGTCGGCCTTGAACTTCTCTTGGGTGACGTGCTCGGTGCACTTAACGTCCGAGAACTTCTCGACAAACTTGGCAACATTGTCGTTTGCGCGACCAATCATCTCTTGAAGAGAATTGGTCTCGGCCACGGAAGACGGGGCGATAGCGCACAGCAGAATGCCTGTAATCAGGGGTTTCACACCTAGGGTCTTGCAAGCAGCTTGCCACTTCATTCGGCTTTGGCCCTCCGGGAGTCGAATCGGTAGCCGATACTGAATAGCCACTGGTCATAACTCTGGGTCAGCCCGCGGTTCACGGTGAACCCGCCCTGGATGAAGTAGTGCGCTCCCATGTTCATTTCCATGTTGCTGGTCAGGAATTTCGCATTCGTGTTGCTTGAAAGGGGCGACACGAAATTCTGCTGCCCACCCAGCAACTCCAGCCGGAAATTATCGCCCAGGCTGCGCGAAAGCGAGACTGACGAGTAGCTTCCGTTGCCAAAGGAGCTGTTGAAGCGGGCGTAGTGGCCGTCGGCACGGATGTGAACCCACGGCAACCGATCGAACGTCAGGCCGTAAAGTTCGTTCAACGAATTGCTGGCGTCCCCCGTGCGATTGCTCTTACCCAGGTTCGTGTAAACCCAGACCGTTTTGATCACCTCAAGCCGCACGCCGCCGCTGAAGCCCTGGAACAGGTACTTGTCGAGCAGGCTGGTGCCGACCAGGGTCGGGTCGAAGGTCGGTAAGTCTCGCAAATATGTGTAGTTACCGTCGAATTCAATACGTTCGTGGGGCTGGTAGCGCACGGTTAGGAAGTTTCGCGCGATTCCTGCCCCCGGGGAGCCTCCGGCGGTGTATCCGACGGGGCTATCCGCCTGCAGTGAGTCGTAAATTGCCACATAGCGCTTGTAGTAGATACCGTTCTCGAAGAAGACGAACGGGCGGTCGATCTTCCACTGCAGCGTGCTCAAAGCCATGCCCGACGTGCTGGTGTACCGGAGGCTGTCGTAGCGTCCGCCCTCGAAATTAACGAACACTCCGCCGATGCGGCGGTTGGGACTATAGCTCCACGAGGTCGGATCGGGAGTTGATCCGCCGAAAACGCCCAGAGTGGCCGAGTGCCCCAGACGCCGTCCGAAGTATCCGCCGTCGATGGTGTCGAGGCTGGTCGCCCAAGGCAGGTACATGCGGCCGAAGCCCGCCACCCAAGGCGAGTTCGGATTGTCGTACGTCATGCTCAGGTGATAGGTGCGGTTGATGAGATCCTGCAGCGTGGAATTTCCGGAGTAGTTGTTTGCGGTCAGGCGTCCGCGCCAATAGCCGCTGGCATTCCAGTACGTGCCGCCGATGCGTGTCATGTCAAGGCGAGCGACCAATCCGAGGTCTGTGTTGGAACCGCCCGATGAACCGTGAAACGCCGTGCCCATGTAGTCGACGCCGATTCGTCCGCGGGCGCGGTTCACTGAAGGCATTGGCGGGCGCGGCACCTGGACACGCGCTTCTTCATCGAGCGTGTCGCTTTCGGTGAACGAAATCACGGTCGGATATTTGCGCGTCGCACTCAGCGTGCTTTGGTTTACCAACGCCTGCTCGTCGTGCGACGACAGGTAAGCCAGATCGCCAGCCTTGAGGTCGCGCTTCGGGGTGCGCACGTCCGACACAGCGGAGGTTTCTGCGACGGAAGTGACTTCCAGTTCCGCCACCACGTTGTCGGCGTTGCCATCGGCAGCAGCAATCACTGAGCCCGTGGGCGTGTCGCGGACCACCAATTTCATACCTTCTGCGAGACCGGCGCTGCGGCCTCCATCGATGTACGCCGTGCCAGCGGCCACATACTTCACTTTGAAAGCAGTCCGGAAGTCCGGGTGCGTGGCACGCAGTGCCAACGCTGCAGGAATGTCAGGTTCACCGGGCTTGCCGACAATCAGGTTCTGGTCCGCCGCCGTGATCAAGGGCACTTCCTGCCCCTTCTGCGAGGTCGCTTCCGGCTCAGGCGTGACGGCATCGGTTTCCTCGATGGCAAGCTCGGCCTTCTCGCCGGGCGCAAGACCCAATGGGTTCGAAACCGACGCTCCCTGGATCACTGGGGTTGGTGGAGGAGGCGGGGCGGCCTGGGTTGCAACGGGAGCAGCGGCAGTCGCGGTCTGCGTGGCAGCAGGTGTCGACTCTGACTTCGGGGTTTCCGAAGGCTTCGCCGCCGCGGCGGTCTGCGATGCAGCCGTTGCCTCGGCGTCAGACGCTGACGCTGGAGCCGCAGCCTGTGCGGAGGCTGCTTTTGCGTCGTTCGTGGCTTGCGTTGGAGTCGGCGTTACTTTGGCCGTGCTATCGCCAGCAGAGGCAGGCGCGGATTGTCCTACCTGATTCGCCGCGGTTGCCGCCGCAGGTTCGGTCGGGGACACCGTGGCCGACAGCACCTTGGCGGTGATATTCGGCGAGCCCGCGGAACTTGGAGTTGTGCTCGTTGCTGCCGCACTCGCGGGCGCCGGTGCAACCTTCGAGCTGGCCTCGGTGGACGCGACCGTCGCTTTGCCAACAGGCGCAGCCGCAGCCGGCGTCTCACTCTTAGCGGTAGCCGAGATTGCGGGCTGCACAGGCGCAACGCTGATGCTCATCGAACTCGGAGCGGCGCCGGATGCCGGAGCGGGCGAAGTCGGAACGGTCTTTACTGCTAATTCTGAATTCGGCTTAGCAGAGGCAGTGCTGTCGGTTGTGGTCTGCGCCGTCGGTACGCTTCCGGCTCCCGGCGTACCCATGCCTGGGAAGACCGTGCCTTGCTGCAGGCTGCCAGTTTTTGGGCGCGCAGCAGAAGGCGTGGCCGATGCGTTGTTCGCGGTCGTTTGCGTCGGAGTCGCTGCTTGCTTCTCCGGAAAATTAATCGGCGGAAACTTGGGTGGAACTGGAATCGGAGCCTGCGCGGTGGTCGTGGTATCAGTGGCAGGCGCTTGCGGCTTGCGGCGGAACACGCCGATCAAGGGGGCACTGGCAGCGGGCGCGGGCCCCACATGCCGCACGACGACTTCCGCGTTCTCGGAGGGCTGTACGCGCAGCGTGATGCTCTTGCCGTCGCTGCTGAGGGTGTAGGGATGCGCGCTATCAAGGTCGACCACCACGCGCGTAACCGGCGGATTTGCGCTGTTCAGCCCGAGACGCACGGCGCGTACGCCATTGGCATCCAGCGGGAAATGCTTTTGCTTTGCGTCCGAAATTGTACCCGGAAGAACCAGGACCAGGCGGTCCGGATTGATGGCCGTTTCGACGGTCGGCTTAACCGCGCCCGTCAGAACAACCTGAATGGTGACGTCGGAGCCATCGCGCTTTACCTGGAGTTGTTCAATCTCAGCCGCGCCGCCTGCTGTGTTCTGCGCAGCGCCCAGCGAGCCCATTAGCAGGAGCACAGAGACTAGCCGCGTACGGTTCATCAGACCTCATAACTCACGGGCATCTTCACCCGTAGGGGGAAAGTTATATTTACTGAATACTGCTGAACCGGACACTTCCGGCCCTTACCAACGTCCGTTGCACGGCTTTAGCCACCGCCGCCATTTTTGTGACATTGGTAACAATTCACGCTGTTGTAAACGTACCCGCCCACATTGGGGTGACTGAACTTCGCAGCATTGTTGTTGCCGTGGCAACCCGTGCACTGGAACACGCTGTAGTCGCTTGCATTCGTGTGGCAAGTTGCGCAGACCCCGTTCGCGTTGCCATGATTTACCGGGAAGTACGTGTGATTGAACGTCGCGCCTGTCCACGCTGTCGTCGTATGGCAGGTGGCGCAGGTGGTCGGGAACCCGGCGGACGCGTGATTCGGGTTGGTCGTTCCGTTGTAATCGGTCTGGTGGCAACCCACGCAGGCTGTCGGCAGCGTCGTGTAATTGTTATTCACGTGACAACTGGCGCATGCGACCGTCGTATGCGCGCCGGTCAGCGGGAACGTCGTGGTGTTGTGATTGAACGTCGCGCTGGTCCAGTTCGTCGTGCTATGGCAAACGTCGCAGGTCGTCGGGAAACCCACCGTTGAGTGCACCGGATTGTTGGTGTTGTTGTAATCCGTCTGATGGCACGACACGCAAGTCGTATTCGCGCTGGTCAGGTTGTAGTTGCCGTTCGTGTGGCAACTGGCACAAGCAACGGTTGTGTGTGCCCCGGTCAGAGTAAAGCCTGTAGTGGCGTGATCAAACGTCCCGTTGCCCCAGTTGGTAGTGGTGTGGCACTGGTCGCAGGTCTGCGGGAAGCCAGCGGATACGTGATTCGGATTCGTCGTGCCCTGGAAATCCTTCAGGTGGCACTGCACGCAGGCGCCGCTGGTCAAGTTGTAGGCGTTGTTCACGTGGCACTGTGCGCACTGCAAAGACGTGTGAGCGCCGGTTAGCGCGAATCCTGTTGTCGAGTGATCGAAAGTCGCCGACGTCCAGTTCGTGGTGCTGTGGCACTGCTGGCAAGTCTGGGCAAATCCGGCCGCGGCGTGCGGCGGATTGTTCGTCGTCTGGAAATCGTTCAGGTGGCAGCTGACGCAGGTCGTGTTCGCCGCGGTCAGGTTGTAATTGCCGTTCACGTGGCACGAAGTGCAGGCGACCGTTGTATGCGCTCCCGTCAGCGGGAACCCGGTCGTCGCGTGATCGAACGTAGCGCCACCCCAGTTTGTGGTGTTGTGGCACTGCTGGCAAGCCTGTGGGAAGTTCGACTGCACGTGGTTTGGATTCGTAGTGCCCTGGAAGTCCGCCAGGTGGCAGCTCGCGCAAGGCGTATTCGCCGACGTCAAGTTGTAGTTGCCGTTCACGTGACACTGCACGCATTGCAGGGCGACGTGTGCGCCGGTCAGCGGGAATCCGGTGGTGGAGTGGTCGAAGGTCGCATTGCCCCAGGTTGTCGTGGTATGGCACTGCTGGCAAGTCTGCGGGAAGTTCGACTGCACGTGATTCGGATTCGTGGTGCCCTGGAAATCCTTTAAGTGGCAACTCACGCAGGTGGTGTTCGCGCTCGTGAGGTTGTAGTTCCCGTTGACGTGGCAGCTGGCACACGCAACCGTCGTGTGCGCGCCGGTCAGCGGGAATCCGGTCGTCGAGTGATCAAAGGTCGCGCTCGTCCAGTTCGTCGTGCTGTGGCACTGCTGGCAAGTCTGGGGGAAGCCCGACGTCACGTGGTTCGGATTCGTCGTGCCCTGGAAATCTTTCAGGTGGCAGCTGACGCAGGCCGTGTTGGCGCTGGTCAGGTTGTAGTTGTTATTCACGTGGCACTGCACGCACTGCACGCTGGTGTGTGCCCCGGTCAGCGGGAATCCAGTGGTCGAGTGATCGAAGGTGGCGCTGGTCCACGTTGTGGTGCTGTGGCACTGCTGGCAGGTCTGCGGGAAGCCCGACGTCACGTGGTTCGGATTCGTGGTGCCCTGGAAGTCTTTCAGGTGGCAGCTCACGCACGTCGTGTTGGCGCTGGTCAGGTTGTAGTTGTTATTCACGTGGCACTGCACGCACTGCACGCTGGTGTGTGCCCCGGTCAGCGGGAATCCAGTGGTCGAGTGATCGAAGGTGGCGCTGGTCCACGTTGTGGTGCTGTGGCACTGCTGGCAGGTCTGCGGGAAGCCCGACGTCACGTGGTTCGGATTTGTGGTGCCCTGGAAGTCTTTCAGGTGGCAGCTCACGCACGTCGTGTTCGCACTGGTCAGGTTGTAGTTGCCATTCACGTGGCATTGCGCGCACTGCACGCTGGTGTGCGCACCCGTCAGCGGGAAGCCCGTAGTGGAGTGGTCAAAATTCGCACTCATCCACGTAGTCGTGCTGTGGCACTGCTGGCAGGTTTGCGGGAAGCCTGACGTCACGTGATTCGGCTGCGTCGTGCCCTGGAAATCTTTCAGGTGGCAGCTCACACAGGTCGTATTCGCGTTAGTCAGGTTGTAGTTATTGTTGACGTGGCACTGTGCGCACTGCACGGACGTGTGCGCCCCAGTCAGCGGGAATCCCGTAGTCGAGTGATCGAAGGTGGCGCTGGTCCACGTCGTGGTGCTATGGCACTGCTGGCAAGTCTGCGGGAATCCGGAGCTGACGTGGTTCGGATTGGTCGTGCCCTGGAAATCTTTCAGGTGGCAGCTGACGCAAGCTGTGTTCGCGCTGGTCAGGTTGTAGTTGCCATTCACGTGGCACTGCGCGCACTGCACGCTGGTGTGCGCCCCGGTCAGCGGGAATCCGGTGGTGGCATGGTCGAAATTCGCGCCCATCCATGTAGTCGTAGTGTGGCACTGCTGGCAAGTCTGCGCGAAGCCCGACTGCACGTGATTCGGATTGGTCGCGCCCTGGAAATCTTTCAGATGGCAGCTGACGCAAGCCGTATTTGCGCTGGTCAGGTTGTAGTTGCCATTCACGTGGCATTGAGCGCATTGCACGCTAGTGTGCGCGCCGGTCAGCGGGAACCCGGTCGTCGAGTGATCGAAGGTCGCGCTCGTCCACGTGGTCGTGCTGTGGCACTGCTGGCAAGTCTGCGGGAATCCTGAACTGACGTGATTCGGATTCGTGGTCCCCTGGAAATCTTTCAGGTGGCAGCTGACGCAAGCCGTATTTGCGCTGGTCAGGTTGTAGTTGCCATTCACGTGGCACTGAGCGCATTGCACGCTGGTGTGCGCCCCGGTCAGCGGGAACCCGGTGGTTGAGTGATCAAAGTTCGCGCCCGTCCACGTAGTCGTGTTATGGCACTGCGTACAGGTTTGCGAAAAACCGGACTGCACGTGATTCGGACTGGTCGCGCCCTGGAAATCTTTGAGGTGGCAGCTGACGCAAGCCGTATTTGCGGTGGTCAGGGTGTAGTTACCATTCACGTGACACTGCGCGCACTGCACCGTCGAGTGCGCCCCGGTCAGCGGGAACCCGGTGGTCGAATGATCGAACGTCGCGCCCGTCCACGTAGTTGTGTTGTGGCACTGCGTACAGGTCTGCGGGAATGCGGACTGCACGTGGTTCGGACTGGTCGCGCCCTGGAAATCTTTGAGGTGGCAGCTGACGCACGTCGTATTTGCGGTGGTCAGGGTGTAGTTGCCATTCACGTGACACTGCGCGCACTGCACCGTCGAGTGCGCCCCGGTCAGCGGGAACCCGGTGGTCGAATGATCGAACGTCGCGCCCGTCCACGTAGTTGTGTTGTGGCACTGCGTACAGGTCTGCGGGAATGCGGACTGCACGTGGTTCGGATTCGTGGTTCCCTGGAAATCCTTCAGATGGCAACTGACGCACGTGGTGTTCGCGGTAGTCAGGTTGTAGTTGCCGTTCACATGGCACTGCGCGCACTGGACAGTCGCGTGCGCCCCGCTCAGCGGGAATCCGGTGGAAGAGTGATCAAAGGTCGCGTTGTTCCACGAAGTCGTAGTGTGGCACTGCTGGCAAGTCTGCGGGAACCCGGACTGCACGTGATTGGGGTTCGTCGTGGTATTGAAATCCTTGATGTGGCACGACGCGCAATCGGTGGCCGTTCCTACAAAATTGCCATTAATGTGGCACTGCGTGCATGCCACGTTGGCGTGCGCACCGGTCAGCGGAAATTTCGTAAAGGTGGTGTGATTGAAAGTCGTCGGATCCCAAGCGCTCGCGTTGTGGCAGGTTTGGCAGGTCGTCGGGAAACCCGCTTGTGCGTGCGGCGGATTGTTCGTCTTATTGAAGTCCGCCATGTGGCAGCCCACGCAACTTGTCGACGTCTGCGTGAACTTGCCGCCGGCGTGGCAGGCATTGCAATCCAGAGCGGCGTGCGCACCCACCAAGGCGAAGCCTGTGAACTTCAGATGGTCGAACTTCGCGCCCATCCAGTTGTCGACGGTGTGGCATTGTTCGCAAGTGGTCGGCATTCTCAGCGCGACGTGATCGATCCCCGAGGACTTGGTGTTAACGAAGTCGTTCTGGTGGCACGAGTAGCAGGCGGTCGAAAGGCCCTGGAATTGTCCTACGGCGGCGCTCTTGTGGCACGAGTCACAACTCACTGTCGCGTGTGCGCCCGTGAGCGGAAACCGGTTCATGTGCTGGTTGATCTGCTGGACCGAAACGTTCCAACCTTTCACCGTGTGGCACTGTTCGCAGTTCGCGCCCATCTGCGCCTTGTGAATGTCCGCATGGCACTGGCTGCACTGTGTTCCGACATTCGTGAACACCGGCTTGGTGTGGCACTGCGTGCACGAAACCCCTTCGTGCATTCCGCGCAACGGATATTTTGTGGTGTTGTGATCGAACTCTGGAACGGCGCGAATCGGCTTCCATCCGCTTAGCGTGTGACAGTTCTGGCAAGGAATGCTGAGGCTTCCGTGAGGACTCCGGGTATTCGCAGACGACTGCGACTGTGCCGCCGACATGCCGCCGGGCAGCGTCGCGAAAACGACCGCCAAATATAGAAGGAATGTCGAACCCAAGGTAGCCCCAACTCCACACGAAAGGATTTCGACTCACGAGACGGAAACTTCAACTAGTGTCAGTAAAGTTATGAGAAAGAACAGCAATCGAACGCCCAGCAAGCTTAGTCACGTGAGAAATGTTGTGGAAGGTTACACAAGTACATGGATTATTGGACTCATTTCGTAACTACGCGGAGGGGTGGGACTTGCGGGTCGGGGCCGTTTGAAATTTTGTAAAAAATGTAAGTTCTGCCTCTTGCTGTGGTGTTTTTTCACGCCTGAAATCGAACAGTAACTACTCCGTCTGAAAATTTGGACAGAAAATTGCTCATCGTGCACGAAATCTAACTCTTCTTGAGCGGCTTGATCTCGGCACCGTGGCAGTCGGCACAAGCTTTCGCAGTCGGCGCATAAAAGAGGACCTTCTTGCCGTCGACGTCTTTGAAGAGTTTGTGACAGCCGGCGCAGGCCACGTTGCGGTGCTCGCCTTCCAGCGCGAAAGTCGTTCGCTTGTCATGATCGAACGACGACGGTTTCCACTTCGTCGCGTTATGACAATCGCCGCACTGCGTTACTTTGTTCGGGAAGAATTTGGTGAACTGCCCGCCGTGTACGTCCTCGTGGCATTCCTCGCACTTTTCCGGCGCTTTCTTGAAATCGACATTGATCAGCTTGGTCTCTAGGTTCGGCGGCTTATGGCAGTCGATGCACGCGACCGCGCGATGCGCGCCCTGCAGCGGGAACGTCGTCGTGCTGTGGTCGAACCCATCCAGTTCCTTCCACGACTTGGTGGAGTGGCAAGCTTCGCAACCCATCACCTTGCCATCTTTGCCGATCTTCTCCATGCGTTCGTGGAACTGGCCCTTGTGTACGTCTTCGTGGCAACCCGTGCAGGTGAGGTTGACGAAATGATAAGGAACCTTTGACTTCGGCTCATTCTTGTCGGCGAGTTTGTGGCAGTCGGAGCAGGGCACGGCAACGTGGCCGCCAGTCAACTCGAACTTCGTCTTCTTATGCTGGGCCAGCGTGAAGGTCGACGGACTGTAACCCTTGAGGGTGTGACACTGATCGCACTGGTTTTCGTACGGCTTCGCCGCGAACTGGCTATTGTGCTCGTCTTTGTGGCAATCGGTGCAGCGTTTGAAGTTCGCGATCTTAAAGATCGTGTCTTTGCCTTTCGGCGTGTGACACTGCTCACACTTCAATTTGGCGTGCCCGTCGATCAGCGGGTAGTTGGTCTTGGCGTGTGCCTTGACGTCGAACAGCGACGGCTTCCATCCCTCCACGTTGTGACAACTGGAACACTCGATACCGTCCGGCTGACGTTTCGCAAATTGTCCGTTGTGCTCGTCTTTGTGGCAGTCGGTGCATTTTGCAAACGCGAGTTCCTTCTTGAAGTCGCCATTCGCGTGGCAACGTCCGCAATCCACGGTGGCATGCTTGCCCAGCAACGGATACTTGGTCTTTGAGTGATCGAAGGTGCTGTTTAGATTGCTGCTGTTAATGCGTTTCCATCCGCCGGTGTTGTGGCATGACTGGCAAGTCTTTTCCTTGAAGCTACCCTTGTGCGGATCAGCGTGGCAGTCATCGCATTTACCGAAGGGCAGCCCCTTATAGCGAGGCGCGCCGCTTGCGTCTGGCGTGTGGCACTTCTCGCACTTCACTTGCTGGTGGAGGCCCGTCAGCGGGTAGCGCGTCTTGGAGTGATCGAATTTCCCGGACGTATCTTTCCAGTCCACAAAGTTGTGGCACGTGATGCAATTCGGACCCAGCCGTCCTTCGTGGAAGTCTTTGTGACAGGCCGTGCAGGTCTGTGGAATTCCGAGGAAAGACTTGCTCAGGTCCTTGACCTTGATGTTCGCCCGCTCAGCAGTTGGAATTCTTTCCGGCAGATGGCATTTGTTGCACTCCAGCCCCGCGTGCTTGCCTTCGAGAAGGTAGCCGGTTTCCTTGTGGTCGAATTTTTTCGGATCCCACTTGATCAGCGGAAAATTCGGCCCATTGTGATCGGAGTGGCAGCGTACGCACTCCTGGCTGGACCCGGCGGGAATGTGGTACGACGCGTGGAGGCCACGCTTGGCGGCTATGCGCGCGCCGATGTCCGAATGGCATCCAATGCAGCGGAACTCCGGCTTGCCCCCGCCGATCTTGTGGCAGTCGGTGCAGTGCATGGCGCCGTCAAGAAACTGGTGTTGCTTTGCAAGCGGGCCGGGCGAGATCTGCGCGTTTCCTTGCAGGGTCCATGCGCCAAGGAAAAGTGCGCCGACGAAATACCACAGCAGCCGGGACGACCGCAGCTGAGCGCAGCGCCGAAACCAACGGCTCGGTTGTTTCTGAATTCGCAGATCGCCCAAAGCGAGTTCCGTCCCCGAAGTCTTACGGCTGGATTCTATTCCGTCTGTCAGTGCCCAAGGTTTGAGGGGAAAGTCTATCAAGACACGCCGATTACGCAACAGTCCCCGGAAGGGCACGCACAAATCGGGGGCGCGTTCCAGGTCTTCTGCTCACCACCGGATGTGATGTTCGTCACACCCTTGGCTGTGATTTTCGTCACTTGGCAGCGGTGCTACATCACAGCGTATGAATCAGTCTCTACGTAGCATGGTGAGGGAGGGCAATCAGCCCATGTCGACCGCCTGGACGTCGCGCTATGCGCAGCGCACGAAGGGACTCAAGAGCTCTGCCATCCGCGAGCTCCTCAAGTTCACGCAGCGCCCCGAAGTGATCTCTTTCGCCGGCGGACTGCCGGCGCCGGAAGTTTTTCCGGCCGAGCGTTTTCAGGAAGCCTGCCAGAAAGTTCTCCAGGAGAAACCGCACCTCGCCCTGCAGTATGGCGCCACCGAAGGTTACGAACCGCTCCGCGAAATGGTCGCGCGCCACATCGCGCGCTACGGAATTAAAGCGAAATCGGAAAACGTCCTCATTACTTCCGGATCGCAGCAGGCTCTCGATCTGATCGGCAAATTGCTCATCAATCCCGGCGATCGCGTGCTGGTCGAAGCGCCGACCTATCTGGGTGCACTGCAAGCATTCAACGTCTATGGCGCCGATTACGTCAGCGTGCCCAGCGACGACGATGGCCTGCGTTCGGATCGACTCGAAGATCCTCTGCGCTCCGGTCCGAAGTTTATGTACGTGCTGCCGAATTTCCAGAATCCGGGCGGCACCACGCTCTCGGAAGGCCGACGCCACGAACTGGTTTTGTTGGCCGACAAATATGGAATCCCGATCGTCGAAGACGATCCCTACGGCCAGTTGCGTTATGAGGGCGAGCATCTCACGCCCCTGGTCGTGCTGGACCGCGAAAACCTGCGCCGCGACCAGGGCTACTCGATCGGTAACGTTCTTTATCTGAGCACGTTCTCGAAAACGCTCGCTCCCGGATTGCGGCTGGGGTGGATCGTGGCCCCTCCCGATGTGATCGCGAAATTGGTTCAGTTGAAACAGGGCGCCGACCTGCACAGCTCAACCTTCGTGCAGATGGTCGCCTACGAAGTAGCGCGCGACAATTTTCTCGACGAGCACGTCAAGCTGATCCGCAGTGTCTATCGCGAGCGGCGCGACGTGATGCTCGATGCGCTCTCGCAATACTTCCCGCCCGAAGTCACCTGGACCAAGCCAATGGGTGGCCTCTTCCTGTGGGTGACGCTGCCCCAAGGTGCCGACGCCGACAAGCTCTTCGAAGCCGCCGTGCGCGAGAACGTCGCCTTCGTTCCGGGCGACTGCTTCTACGCCCCCAACGGACACAGCGGTGAGGGCCGGAGGCACATGCGCCTGAACTTCTCGGCGGCCGCACCCGACCAGATCCGCGAAGGCATCCGTCGCCTCAGCATCGCCGTAAAAGAACAACTCGCGCATCTGCAACCGGTAGCCGTAGGAAGGTGAGTTACGCGGAGGAGTGCGCCGCATGAACCACGTGCCTAGCGGCACACCGGAAGCCGCAGGCATTCGACTGCAAAGCCTGCGGAAATACTCCGCTTAGGGCAGGTTTCGGGAAGGGCACGACTTCAGTCGTGCCACCCAGCCAACAACAGCGGGCGCTTTAGCGCCTGAGGTGAGCTTGCTGTCGAACACTATTTCTTCCCAAACGGCTGCTCGAGCGACGGACTCTGCGGCGTGAACAACTCCGCTCCGCTCTCCGTAATACGCATGTCATCCTCGAGCCGCACGCCAAACTCTCCTCGAATGTAAACGCCGGGCTCATCGCTGAACGTCATGCTGGGCGCCAGCTTGGTGGTGTTCCCGCGGACCAGGTAGGGCCACTCGTGCCCATCCATGCCGATGCCGTGTCCCACGCGATGCGTGAAGAACTTGTAGTCCGGGCCATAGCCCGCATCCGTGATGACTTTCCGCGCCGCCGCGTCAACTGCACCGCACTCCACGCCCGGTCGGGCCGCGGCCAGTGCAGCCGACTGCGCCCGATGCACCACATCGAAAACTTTCTTGACCCTGTCGGGAGCCGAACCTAGAACAAATGTCCGCGTGATGTCCGACTGGTAGCCTTCGACCTTGCATCCGCCGTCAATCAGGATCGGCAGTCCTTCGCGAATCACCTGTGGCTGGGTTGACCCGTGCGGAAATGCGGAGAACTCTCCCACCTCCACCAGCGCTTCCCCTGCGAAGCCCAGCTTCTCGTGGGCCGCTTCGATCCATCGGCCAACATCAATCTGCGTCATTCCCTCGTGCAAGCCTCGATGAACAGCTTCATAAGCCGTGAGCGTCCCCTGATTCGCCAATCGCATCAGATCGAGTTCCGCGGAGCTCTTGGTCATGCGGCAACCCGCGGTGATCGGAGTCGCACTGACCAGTTTGGCCTGCGGCGCAGCTTTCTCAAGTCCCTCGCGGAAAACGAAGCGGACCGTCTCTTCGATCCCGATTTTCCCGGTCAGGATGTTGCGATCCTTCAGTCCTTGCGCGACCCGCTGGTACGGACTCTCATCCTCCTGCCAGATGCGCAGGTCGACCTGTGCACCCTCCGGCGCCTGCGCGATCTGCTCGCGCGCGCGTCCTTCTTCAAATCCCGGACAGACGTAAAACGCCGTCCCCTTCGCGGGCAGCACCATCGCAAACAGGCGTTCTCCGCCCCACCACCGGATGCCGGTGAAATAGTTCAGCGATGTCCCCTCCATAAGAAGGATGGCGTCGAGCTCGTTGGCCTCCATCAGCGACCGGGCTTTCTCCTGGCGTGCCAATCGTTCTTCCGGGCGTATGGGCCGCACCTGGTCCTTCATCGACTTCAGGGTGGCGATCGAGGGAGGCAATGCCAGAGTCTGTTCGTCTGCGGCGGGAAGTGATCCGTGAGCCATGCCCATGCCAAGCATGGCGGAACCAGTCTGCAGGAAAGCTCGACGCGTTGGGATCATCGGGTGGGCATTATAGAAGGTTCTGCCCGCGCTAAGTCTTGCCACAAATAGAAATGCCCGACAACGCCCGTCTGACAAGACTTTTGACATTTTTGTAACACGTTTTTAACTTCGCTCTAACCCTCTCGTAACTTTTCACGCGTATCAACGATGGGCCTAGTAGATGAGTGCGCCGGAGTATGGTTGCGCCCATACAAGGCAAAAGGGAGGAAATGTGCGCAAAGTTTTTTTCGGACTTTTGGTAGCCGCTCTTCTTGCAACGTCTCTCGCCGCACAGCGGCGCACGGCCGCTGCGGACGTAAAACACGTTTTGCTGATCAGCGTTGACGGCTTGCATGCCTTGGATGTTTCGCGATTTGTGGCAAGCCATCCTCACTCGGCATTGGCCGAGCTCACGCATCATGGTGTGACCTATACCAACGCCCGCACGCCTGCCAATTCTGATTCTTTTCCAGGTCTGCTGGCCCTGGTCACTGGCGGCTCCCCTATTTCTCATGGCATGTTTTACGACGTCAGCTACGACCGGTCGCTGTTCGCCCCAACCAACACCACCTGCTCCGGCGCACCGGGCAACACGATTGTTTACGACGAGACCATCGATGTATACAACGCCGCGGGCGTGTCGCAGGATGTCATCGATCCCACCCAGTTGCCGCGTGGCTTCGACACTCACGGAAACTGCGGGCCCGTATTTCCCCACAACGCGATTCGCAGCAACACCATTTTTGAAGTCGTCAAGGCTCACGGTGGCGTGACGGCGTGGGCTGACAAGCATCCCGCATACGATCTGGTGAACGGACCGTCCGGCAAAGGGGTGGACGATTTGTATACCCCCGAAATCACCAACGCTCCGGGCTTCGACAACACTATCAGCGTGGTGTGCACGGTCCAGAACGATTCCCAGAAAGTGCAAGGGATACTCAACCAGATTAAGGGTCTGCGACATGACGGCACACCCGGCTTGGGTGTTCCGACAGTGTTCGGAATGAATTTCCAGGCGGTGAGCGTTGGGCAAAAACTGGCCAAGGACAACGCCGCCGGCGACTGCACCACCGACACGGATCCAAAGATCAGCGGGCAGCCCGGCGGGTATCTGGATGGCTCAGGCACTCCGACAGCGGTGCTGGCTTATGGACTGCAGAAAACCGATGACGCTCTCGCGGCAATGATCCAGGCACTCAAGGATCAGCACCTCTATGAATCCACGCTGATCGTCGTCACGGCCAAGCACGGACAGTCCCCGATCAATCCGGCAAAGGTGAACAAGCCGGGGCACTTTGCAGACCTGGTCGCAGCCCTGCCCGACGCTGCCACGGACCCCGGTGGAATCGCCATCGCAAATGCAGCAGCCTGCACCACCGGCCCCTGCGGCTTCGTGATGGATGACGACGTCGCGCTGATCTGGTTGCAGGATCAGAAGAAAACGAACGCCGTGACCCGCTACCTGAACGCTAATGCCGGCGCGCTGTTCATCGATGAAGTGATGTCCGGGGACGAGCTGAGGCTGAAGTTCAACAGCCCGCTGGGGGACAGTCGCGTGCCCGACCTCATCGTGCAGCCGCAGTATGGGACGATCTACACCACCTCAACCAAGAAGAACGCCGAGCATGGTGGATTCAGCTTCGGCGATACGAACGTGGGCCTGATCGTTTCCAATCCAAGCCTCGCACCGCGGGTTGTGAAAACGCCGGTAGCGACTTCGCAAGTGGCAACGACGATCCTGCAGAGCCTCGGCATCGATCCCCTGGGCCTGAAGGCGGTGCACCTCGAGCACACTCCCGTACTGCCGGGCCTGCCGCAATAGAACCTCTGCTAAGGAATACTCGCAAAAGGGCCGTCTCTGGACGGCCCTTCATCTTCCATTCTTCGGCGATCACCGACCTTCGGCTGTCACCCTGCGCACGAAAGTACTATCCCCGCCACTGGACCTGTCGCATCTCTGCCCGTGTCCGATTTCCACGTAGATTATTCAGGTCCGACGAAAAACATAACTTCGGGGTGAACCCGTGCGAAACCTTCTGTCCGCAGCCACGCTGATTCTTGCCGCCAGCTCGATCGCGGCCGCGCAAGCTCAAACTTCACCGCAGGCCACCATCTCGCATACGACGAAAGCCATGCACTACCGTCCGCAGGGTGGAAGCGTGAAAGTCGAATTCCAGAGCTCCTCCCGCATGCCGTCGGCAGCGGGCGAGGCGAAGGTTGAGGGCAAGAAGACCAACGTCGAGATCGACGCCAAATTCCAGGGTCTCGAAGATTCCAGCAAGTTCGGGCTGGAATATCTGACCTACGTCCTGTGGGCCATTTCCCCGCAGGGCCGTCCCGTGAATCTCGGAGAGCTGGCTCTCGACCACGGACGCGGCCACATCAAGACATTTACCGACATGCAGACCTTCGGCATGATTGTGACGGCCGAGCCGTACGCGGCCGTCTCGCAGCCCGGCAACACCGTGATTCTCGAGAACGTGGTCGTTGCCGCCGGAGAGGACATCACCGCGAAGTACGAACTGTTGGGCAGCGGAACCTACTCGTCCGTGAATACCCACATCCAGGACGCAATTTTCGGAATCGATCCCAACACTCCGCGCGAGTTGTTTGAAGCGCGCAATGCCGTGCGCATTGCGCACCTTATGGCCGCCGACAAGTTTGCCCCCACGATTATTGCGAAAGCGGATGAACAACTCCGCCAGGCCGAAACCGCCTACCGCGGCAAGCAGGACAAGCGCACCATCGAAGCCGCGGCCCGCGAAGCAGCGCAGACCGCGGAAGAATCCCGCGTGATGGCCGTCAAGCAGAGGGCCGAGGAAGAAGCGCAGGCGCAAGCCGCCGCGGACAAGAAAGCTGCCGACGATCGCGCTGCGAAAGCCCGCGCCGATGCCGAAGCGCAAGCTCGAGCCCGCGCCGAAGCGGACGCAGCGCGCGCCCAAGCCGAACGGGCCAAGGCCGAAGCTCTGCAAGCCGCGCAGGAGGCCGCTCGCCAGAAGCAGGAAGCTGAGCAGGCAAAAGCCGAAGCCGTCGCGCAGCAACAAGCCCTCGCCGCCGAAGCCGACAAGGCGCGCCAGGCCGCGGTGCAGTCAGAGCAGGCCCGCCAGCAGGCAGAAAAAGAGAAGCAGGATCTGCGCGCCCGTTTGCTGCAGCAGCTCAACACCGTGCTCGCCACCCGCGACTCCGCCCGCGGTCTGATCGCCAACATGTCTGACGTTTTATTCAAAAGTGGCAGTTCCGAGTTGCTTGCGGGAGCGCGCGAGCGGCTGGCCAAAGTTTCCGGAATCGTGCTCGCCTACCCGACCCTCAAGCTCTCTGTCGAAGGACATACCGACAGCATCGGCTCCGACGACTACAACCAGCAGCTTTCAGAAAAGCGCGCTGCCTCCGTTCGCGAGTATCTGGTCCAGCAGGGCATTGCTTCCGATTGCATTGTGGCCACTGGCTTCGGCAAGACCTCGCCCGTTGCTACAAACGACACGCCCGAGGGACGCCAGCAGAATCGCCGGGTGGAACTCGTGTTATCGGGCGACGCGATCGGCGACCTGAACGCCGGAGCCAGCAACTCCAGCGAGACCGCGTCGCGACAGTAGTGTTCACTGCCGCGCTAAAATTGCGCGGTGGAAGCCGGCTTCCAATGCGCGGGCTGTGGCGAATGGAATGAGACCTCGGTGGACGAGTCCGCCGGTCGCGTTCAGAGCTACAGTGAAGACTGCCAGATCTGCTGCCGACCCAACGTGCTGCGAATTTCGTACGCCCCCGATATTGAGAGCTTCGTCATCCGGGCCGAACTGGAGTGATTGAGAAGCTTCCTGCCTGTGCTCTTACCTCGTCACGACCCTCGCCCGCGTCCGCCGGCACGCGTTATAGTTAGCCATCGCTCTGCGAAGAATCTCAGCCAAGCGCCACAACAAGGAGCCACCGATGTCGACCTATCACCCGCCCACCGGAAGAATGGTTTCTCACAATATGGTGACCACGCAGTTTGAACTCGACGGCTACCGCGTGAGTCGCACGCTCGGCGTCGTGCGCGGCATCGTGGTTCGTTCGCGCTCCATCTTCGGGACGATTGGCGCGGGCCTGCAAACCCTGGTCGGCGGCAACATCACCCTACTCACGAACCTGTGCGAGAAGACGCGCTCCGAGGCCTTCGACCTCATGCTGCAGCACGCGGCGGAACTGGGCGGCAACGCCGTGGTCGGCGCCCGCTATGACGCCACCGAGATCATGCAGGGTGTCACCGAGGTACTCGCGTACGGGACCGCCGTCTACGTCGAGCCCATCAAGTAACAACACCTCATCCCTTCAAAGCCTTGGCCAAGTGCTCACAATGCGGACGAAATCTCCCTGCCTTCTCCTCCCGGAAGATTTGTGACTGGTGTGTACGGCACGAGGCCGCGCAACGCGGCGAGGAACCGGAGGACGCCGTCCAGCACGTGATGCCCGTCCCCTGGGCGTCGGGAATCAGCACGTCCTCGATCGTCACCCAGGTCCTTCTCGTCATCAATCTCGTCGTCTTTGCCGCCATGGCGCTCGAAGGCGTCGCCATGAATCCCAACTCCCGGCAATTGATCGAGTGGGGCGCCAACTTCGGCCCGTACACGTTAGGAGGTCAGCCATGGCGTTTGCTGACCTCCATGTTCGTCCATGGCGGCCTGCTCCACATCTTGTTCAACATGTGGTGTCTCTGGGACCTGGGCACAATGGCCGAGGGCCTCTACGGACACTGGACGTTCGCTCTGGTCTACTTGATCTCCGGAATTGGCGGGAGCTTGGCCAGCGTGTGGTGGCATCCGGTCGGCGTCAGTGTCGGCGCTTCGGGCGCAATCTTCGGAATCGTTGGCGCCCTCATCGCTTCGCACTATCTCGGTGAGTTCTCCGCACCTATGGTGGTGGTGCGTTCCCGTCTCCGCAGCGTGCTCGTGTTTGCCGGGTACAGCATGATCTTCGGCGCAGTTTCAGGCATCACCGACAATGCCGCCCACATCGGCGGCCTGGTTACGGGACTCGTCTTCGGAGCGCTGATCGCCCGCGTTTCTCCTGAGCCCAATCTTCTCCGTCGTCTCTCCATCCTTCTCTTCGTAGGATTGATCGTCCTCGGGGCGGGCGCCGGCTTGTACCGCTCGCGCAGCTACCTGATCCACGTGCAGCGTGGGGCAGAGCTGATCGAGGACAACAAGATGGATCAGGCCATCACCGAGCTGCAGACCGCGATTCGCCAACGCTCCGGATATGCTCCCGCGCACTTCGCCCTAGCTCACGCCTACTTTGACAAGAAGCAGTACCCGCTCGCCGAAGCCGAACTCAAGCGAGTGCTCGAAATCACTCCCGATCAGAATGGCGCACGCTACGAACTGGGAATGGCGTATTTCAACCAGCACCGCATTCCGGAAGCGAAAGAGATTTTTACCCAGCTGGTGCAAAGCGATCGGAGCGACGGATATGCTCATCTGGGTCTCGGCATGGTGCTCGCCGCTGAGGACAATCATCCGGCGGCAGTGCAGGAGTTCAAGCTGGCCGCACAACTGGAGCCCGATCTCGACTCCGTTTATTACCGGATGGGCCTGTCCGAGGCCGCACAGAAAAATTACGACGCTGCCATCGCCGCTTTCCAGTCGCAGCAGCAAAAAGAAGGAGACGATGTTGACACCGAAACGGCCCTTGCCGCAATCTATCCGCGCCAAAGGAATGGATCGCGAAGCAGACAGAAGCGCAGCAGCAAGGCAGAAAAGCTGAAGCCCGCCAAGAAATAATCCTGCTGACCGCCTCACCTCGAGTCCACCCAGTTCACTTCTCAGCCAGCAATTGCGGCAACACCTTTTGCCGGTACCGGAATGTGCTGGCAATTTGCCGGGCCAGCACCAACTTCAGAGCCGCCGCGCCAACCATGCCAAACCCTAACTGGCACTCGATCGTGTCCCTCACTACTGTTCCGGCCACTCCCCCGCGCGTCTCCGCCTGCAGTTCATGACGATGACGCCATACGCGGAACGGCCCCTTCACCTGTATGTCAGCGAAATGGTGATTCCATTCAAACTCGGTGATCCGTGCGATCCATGTAGCTCGCACGCCAAGGAAGGGAACGACGCGAAATGAAGTCACGATCTCCGAGCCTGACCCCAGCGAGGCTTCTCGTTCCGATCCGAAGCCTGCTCCATCGGCGGAACAAGTCGCAGCGCATCGATTCGCGTTCCCGTCGCGGGCGGCATGATGCGGGGAAGATTTTCGGGATTCGCGAAGAAAAGAAACACGCGTTCTACGGGAAACGGCACCCAGTCGGAAAACTGAAATCGCTGGATTCGATCGGATCGCGTCAGAATGTGCGGCTTATCCACAGAAATTTCTGAAAAGCAAGAGAGTTAGCAGGCGAAGAAAGGGGGAAAGAATCTCTTCTTTAAACGCAACCTATTGTGGTCATCAAAGCCGTTAGCCACAAAGTCTGGCGCTTTTCCAAATCACCTACCTTGACGACCCTATACCTCGAACTTTCTTGTTGACAACAAACCATTTAGGCGTAGGATGTGGGCAAAAGTGGTACAAAGTGGTCAAGTCGGTAGCGGTCGTGGGCAGCGGTGATTTCTTTTGAGGCGCCAGTGGAATTTAAGACTGACACCCTGAAAAACAGCCCGAACGAACCAGAAATGACCGTTTTGCACGCCGCTTTTACCTCCTCCCTCGTTGCAGTAGTGGCAACTGTCAGCAGTACCGGACGCCCTCGTAGGCGCAAGCAAACATATGTTTCGCGGCAATCACCCAACTCGCGTCGACGACAAAGGACGTCTCAAAGTCCCGGCCGAGTTCAAACGGGTGATCGACGAGAAATACGGAACGCAATTCTATATCACGAGTTTAGACGGCAGGGTTGCCCAGATATATCCCTTCGAGGAATGGGAGCGGATCGAGCAGAAGTTGGCCAGCCTTTCCACTTTCAATCCCACGAAGAAGAAGTTCCTGGCGCGGGTGAATTACTGGGGCCAGCAGGTCGAGATGGACGGTCAGGGCCGATTGCTGATTCCGCAGTTGCTGCGCGAGAAGGCCGTCATCAAGGGCGAAGTGGCCGTACTCGGCAACCTGACTTACTTGGAAGTGCGCAACCTGCAAGCGTTGCAGACGGAGATCGAGACCGAACAGTTCACCACGGACGATGAGAAGACGCTCGACGAACTGGGCATCTAGTGGACGAGGGTTTTGGAACAAATACCCCCGAGCGGGGGCATGGTGGAAAGCGTGGCCATGTACCGGTTCTTTTAAAAGAAGCGATCGATTTTCTAGCCATCCGGCGCGGTGGGACGTATATCGACGCCACGGTGGGCCTGGGCGGGCACAGTTACGAAATCGCAAAACGCCTCGGCGCACTGGGTCGTTTGATTGCGGTCGATAAGGATCCTGCGGCGCTGGACGCGGCACGGGTAAGACTGCAGTCGCCGCCCGAGTTATCCGGTGATTGGCCAAAGGTGGAGTTGATCCACGGATCGTTTGCAGATCTCGCTAACGACCAACGATCAACAGCCATCGACGGTTTGATTGCCGACCTTGGCGTCAGCAGCTTGCAACTCGACAACGCCGAGCGCGGATTCAGTTTTCAGGCGGAAGGGCCCTTGGATATGCGTATGAATACGCAGTCCGGGCAGACCGCCGAACAAGTGGTAAATCAGGTCGACGAGGTCACACTCGCCAATCTGATTTACGAATTCGGTGAGGAAAGGAGGTCGCGGAGAATCGCCAGAGCCATTGTCCGGTCGCGGCCGATACAGACTACCGCGCAACTTGCGGAAATCGTTTCAGCCGCGGCCCGGCCAATGAATCAAGCAGAACGGCGAATTCATCCGGCGACCAGAACTTTTCAAGCTCTCCGAATCTTCGTAAACCGCGAACTAGACGACCTGCGGAAGCTGCTCGAAGCAGCACCGCAGATGCTCAAACCGGGAGGCAGGCTGGTGATCATCAGTTTCCACTCGTTGGAGGACCGCATCGTGAAAGATGCCTTCCGCGAAGGAGCGAAGCAAGGTCACTACCGCCTGCTGACGAAAAAGCCGGTGACCGCGAGCGAAGAAGAGATCGATCGCAATCCGCGGTCACGCAGCGCGAAGCTGCGAGCCGCCGAACGAATTTAGCTGGGGAAAGAATTTAGCTTGGCAAGGGCACGGCTTCAGCCGTGCCGATAAGGCCCCAAAAAAGAGGGGCTTTAGCCCCAGAGGGCCAGCCAAAAGTTTTGCTCCGGAGAACCCGCCGGAGCGCCCAGCGCGACCGCTCATTGCGCTGGGGAGATTGTGGGTGAAGTAAGCCCGGCACGCACAGGGAAGCGTGCCGGGGCAAGGTTTCGAAAAAACATCCTGCAATCTCTCGCGACGGTCAAAGGAGAGAAATCTTGAGGCAGGACAGGAGTCAGGCCATGTATACGGGAACTCTCATCAGCGAACTAATGGCAGTCGTGGAGCGCACGGAAGCTCGTGTCTACAACAACGAACGGGAAAGCGAACTGGAGCGGTGGTACGCCAGCCAGCACTCTCACGCGGTCGTAGACGCCGAACTTCTCGGGGTGGCCTAGATGGCGACCGCGACGGCGCACTTCTCGGCGGCTTCCAGTCAGCGCCCGTCCTTCTGGATCGGCACGCCTGAGATCTATTTCAATAAGGTCATCGACAATTCACGCCTGGTGAAAGTCGAAGATCCTCGCCGCAGCCGCGAGATGCGCCAGTTCGGCGTAGCGCTAGCCTGCCTGTTCCTGTTGGTCATGACTTACGCCTGGCAACATTTCAAGGCGATCGAGTACGGCTACCAGATCGAATCTTTGAAGATTCAGCGCGATGGCATGGTCGAGATGAACCGTGAGCTTCATCTTGAAGACGCATCCCTGCGCAATCCCGAGCGGATCGACGCCATGGCCCGAAAACTGGGCCTGCAGTCTCCGCAAGCAGGACAGGTGATGCACCTTGACGGATCATCGGATGCAGGCGTGCCCGTTATGGCGAGCATGACTCCGATCGCAGTAGTCTCGGCAAGATAACCAACGCCGGATTAGCACGGAAGGATGTCTTTGCCCTTCCCCAGGCAATCTCTATTTGGCGGCCTCCGAACATCGGGGAGCCGCCATGTTTGTCTCTGATCTCGGCGGCAAGAGGAATCGATCGTGGCTAGCTCCCGCAACGGCGCAAATCGTCGGCTCTATCTACTGGGAGGTTTCCTTCTTTTCTGGTTCTGCGTCATCTGCTTTCGCCTGGTCTACCTGCAGATTTTTCGCTACGGAGACTTCCAGCAGCGCGCCGAAAAACAACAGCAACGCGCCGTCAACGTCTCCGCCAAGCGCGGCGTCATCTACGACCGCAAGGGCAACGAACTGGCAATGTCGATTCTCGTGGACTCTGCCTTTGCTGTCCCCAGCGAAGTTCCCGACCTGCCAAACGCAATTGCGCTCATCACCCGCATCAGCGGCGGCGACCCGCGCATGGTGCTCGCCGACTGCCGCGCCCACAAGACCTTCTGCTGGGTGGCGCGCAAAGCAAATGCCGACGTCATCGAGCGGATCCGCGCTCTGAACCTGCAGGGCATTCACTTCCAGAAGGAATCGAAGCGTTTCTATCCGAAGCGCGAACTTTCAGCGCAAGTGCTGGGCTACGTGGGCACTGACGATGAAGGACTGAGTGGCATTGAGCGCGAGTACGACGAGCAATTGCGCGGTCAACCGGGGCGAATGCAGATTTCCGTCGATGCCCGCAAGAAGTGGTTTGCGCGCATCGAGAAGGAGCCCGAGCCGGGCGACAACCTGGTCCTCACCGTCGACGAGAAAATCCAGTACATCGCCGAACGCGAGCTCGAACAGGCCATCAAAGACACCCAGGCGATTGCCGGCACCGTGATTGTCGAGAATCCCCACACCGGCGAAATTCTGGCCTTGGCCAACCGGCCCACTTTCAATCCGAACATCAAAAGAGAAATCAAAAACGAGAACATGAAGAACCGCGCCGTCAGCGACATCTACGAGCCCGGTTCCACGTTCAAGCTGGTCACCATCTCAGGCGCGCTCGAAGAAAAATTGACGCGGCCTGACGAACTGTTCGATTGCCAGATGGGATCGATCGTCATCAACGGCATGCGCATCCGCGACAGCAAGCCGCACGGAGTTCTCACCGTGACCGATGTGCTGGCCGAGTCGAGCGACGTCGGCGCCATCAAGATCGCGTTGCGCCTCGGGGAAGACCGTTTCTACAAATACATCCGCGCCTTTGGATTCGGGCAGCAGACCGGCATCGAACTTCCCGGTGAAACGCGCGGGATGACTAAGCCCGTGAACCGATGGTCGAAAGTGTCGATCGGTGCGATCTCGATGGGCCAGGAAATTGGCGTCTCGGCCGTACAACTGGCCGCGATGGTTTCGACTTTTGCGAATGACGGTGTGTGGGTGGCTCCGCGCATCGTTGCCGGAACCACTACCCCCCAGACCACGCCTCAGAACGTCGGGTATCACCCACAGGACGGGCGCCGGGTCATCTCCTCGATGACCGCCGCGGAAATGCGCCAGATGATGCGCCGCGTCGTGCTCCACGGCACGGGACGGAAAGCCGTGCTCGAGGGCTACAGCTCAGCAGGGAAGACCGGCACCGCGCAGAAGGTCGATAAAGATACCGGCGCCTACTCGCGTACGAAATACGTTGGCTCGTTCGCAGGCTTTGCGCCCATCAACAATCCGGCCGTGACGGTCGCGGTGATTCTTGATTCCGCCGTTGGTCTGCATCAGGGTGGACAGGTGGCCGCGCCCGTCTTCCAGCGCATCACGCAGCAGGTCCTCGAATACATGCACGTTCCGCATGATCTGCAAGTGCCCTCAAACCGTCAGGTCTGGCTTGCACAGAACAGGGTGAAGGACTCCGATCTCGACGAAAGCTCGCCAGATCATCTTGGATCGACGTTGGATGTAGCGGAGGCAACACCCGCCGACCCTACTCCGCTGCCTGCGCAACCGAAGCCGCCTGCAGCGCAGGCCGCGGTTGTGCCCGCCGCTTTGCGGGAGAAAGAGCCCGCAACGCGCGTGCCCGCGATCCCCATTCCAGCAAAATCTGAAACTCCTGCTCCTGAGCCTTCGAACGGCACCGTGGTCCTTGACGTGGAGCAAGGTGGCATTGAAGTGCCTTCTTTCGTCGGCAAAAGTGTTCGCGGCGCAATCGAGACGGCGCAGGACAGCGGCCTCGAACTGAATCCCGTGGGCAGTGGCATCGCGCGCGAGCAGACTCCCGCAGCGGGAAGTCACGTCACGGCGGGATCAAGAGTGCTGGTGAAATTCGGCCGCTGATTCAAGCTGCCTGTCGTTCTTCCGTAATCAGGGTTTGCGCAGGCTTTTACGTGCGTAAGTGATTTCCTACCTCGAACATGCACTAGAATCACGGCAATGACCTTTGAGCAGATTCTGCAGGGGGCCGAGGTACTCTCCCAGAACGGCGAGGCAAGCATTACGGGGCTTGCCTACGACTCGCGCCGCGTGAAGCCCGGATACGTGTTTGTCGCGATGAAGGGGGAAACCAGCGACGGGAATCAGTTCATTGACCGCGCGGTTGCTGCCGGAGCCGTCGTGGTCGTCACAGATTCTGCGCTGGAGCAGCCGCGATCGGGAATCGCGTGGGCGCAGGTTTCGCACGGTCGCCGCGCGCTGGCCCGTTTGAGTTCGAATTTCTTCAAGAAACCAGCCGAACGTCTCGCCGTCACTGGCGTCACCGGCACCAACGGGAAAAGTACCAGCGCATTTCTGCTCGAATCGATTCTGAGCGCGGCCGGTCGCAAAAGCCTGCTAATCGGCACGATCGAATATCACGTGGCCGGGAAGATCCTGCCCGCACCGCACACTACGCCCGAATCGCTCGAACTCAACCAGATGCTGGCAGAGGGCCTCGGTCAGGGTGCGACCGAAGCCGTGATGGAAGTCTCGTCGCACGCGCTGGCGCAGCAGCGCGTGTTTGCCGTCCCATTCGACGTCGCGGTCTTCACCAATCTCACCCGCGATCACCTCGACTACCACCGCACCATGGAAGAGTATTTCGACGCCAAGCGCATTCTTTTCGAAGGCTGCGGGACCGAGCCGCCGCGCGCTGCCGTGATCAATACTGACGATGAATACGGCGCGAAGCTGGTCAAACTCAGCAAAAATGCCGGGTCGAAAGTCTTTACCTATGGTTGGAGCGCCGGCGATTTCCGCGCCCAGAAAGTCGAGATCACTTCCCGTGGAACGCGCTTCGACATGATCACTCCCGATGGAGTGCTTGCTCTCTCCTCGCCGATGCTCGGAAAAGTGAACGTCTACAACATTCTCGATGCAGCCGCCGCGGCCTACGCCCGGGATTGCTCCTTCGAGCAGATAGCCGCGGGCATCGCGGCGCTCCAGCGCGTTCCAGGACGATTCGAGCGCGTCGATTGCGGCCAGCCCTTCACGGTCGTCGTCGACTACGCCCACACCGATGATGCCCTCCGCAATCTCACGTCGCTGGCCCGGGAGTTCGTGACGCAAGCCGGACAAAAAGGCCGTGTCTTGACTGTTTTCGGTTGCGGCGGAGATCGCGACCGTGCCAAGCGCCCGCTGATGGGCGAGGCGGCGGGCAAGGGCAGCGACTTCGCGGTCCTGACCTCCGACAATCCGCGCAGCGAGGATCCGCTCGCCATCATTAACGACGCTGTGGTCGGCTTGCAGCGATCGGGTGTGAAGTACGCGATGGAACCCGATCGTCGTGCCGCGATCAGCCTTGCCATCAGCGAAGCGCGCCCGGGGGACATCGTTCTGATCGCGGGCAAAGGCCACGAGAAAGTGCAGGTTACTCGCACCGGCCCCGTTCCCTTCGACGACGTCGAAGTCGCGCGCGAGGTTCTTGGCAAATGCGGCTACGAATGCCGCACGGCGACCGCCGGCGCGGGGCAAAAAGGATGAAGCTGCCCCTGGCACGCATTGAAGATTTCCTCAGCGCTACCGGGGAATGCGAACTGAAAGAGGTGGCGACCGGCTACTCAATCGATTCGCGCACAGTTCAGCCCGGCGAGCTCTTCTTCGCAGTCAAGGGCGAGCGCCTGGACGGCCACGACTACGTGCATCAGGCGCTGGAACGTGGTGCCGTCTCCGCAGTCGTGCGCAAGGATCAGTTGGCCCGCTTCTCGGTGAAGACCTGCCTGCTCGCGGTCGACGACACCCTCGTCGCCTTGCAGACCCTGGCCACCGCCGTTCGGCGGCTTTGGGGAAAGCCAGTCGTGGGCGTGACAGGTTCGGCCGGCAAAACGACCACCAAGGAGGCCATCGCGCACGTCCTCGGCAGCCGTTTCCGCGTGCTCAAGTCGGAAGGAAACTTCAACAATCATTTTGGTTTGCCGCTCATGCTCCTGAAACTGCAGCCGGAACATGAGGTTGCGGTTATCGAAATGGGCATGTCGCACGCAGGCGAAATCACGGCGCTCGCCAAAATCGCGCAGCCCGAAATCGGAGTCGTCACGGTAGTAGCGCCTGTGCACCTCGAATACTTCGAGTCGGTGGCGGCCATCGCGCGGGCGAAGTACGAACTTATCGAATCCCTGCCGCACGGCGGGTCCGCCGTCCTGAATGCCGACGACGAATACGTCTCGCAATTCGGCCGAGACTTCAAAGGCAAGGTCATGCTCTATGGCCAGCACCCTTCCGCGGACGTGCGTGCGGAAAACATCGAGTCTCGAGGCGTCGAGGGATCGAGCTTCGACGTGGTCGCCAATGGCGTCCGTGAACGCGTCCTGCTGCCCTTGGTCGGCGTGCACAACGTGTCGAATGCGCTCGCCGCGATCGCCGTGGCGCTCGACCGTGGCATCAGCCTGGCGGAAGCCGCTGTCGCCCTAGCCACCCTCAAAGCGGCCGACAAACGCGGACAGGTCGTCCAACTGGGTAACATCCGCGTGATCAACGATTGCTACAATTCGAATCCAAAAGCGCTCGACGCCATGGTGGACGCGCTGGCGGCCATGCCTGCCCAGCGGCGCATCGTTGTCGCCGGAGAAATGCTCGAACTTGGACCTGCAGGTCCGGAAATGCACGCCACGACAGGCCGCCACATTGCGAGCACGAATATCGATGTCGTACTCGGAGTGCGGGGCTTGGCGCTGCACCTGGTAGACGCGGCCAAGGCAGCCGGCAAGCGCGCAGAATTCGTATCGAGTGCGGAAGATGCCGGCGAATGGCTAGCTCGCGAGACCCACGACGGCGACGTGGTTCTGCTCAAGGCATCGCGCGGAGTGAAACTGGAAAAGGCCCTGGAAAAATGGAAAGAAATTAGCGGGTAGCGATTCAATGCTCCGCTGACGACCGGCGACGGACGACCGACGACTTGCTCCTGGAGGACGATTGCTTTACTGGCTGCTGTTCGTCAAGCTCTACCACTACTTCCCGCCTTTCCGCATCTTTCGCTATCTCACGTTCCGCACCGCGTTCGCCAGCCTCACTGCGCTGTTCACCGGCCTAATCGTCGGCCCGATGGTGATCAACCGCCTGCGCGAATTCCAGATCGGGCAATACATCCGCGAAGAAGGCCCGAAAGCTCATCAAAAAAAGGCAGGCACCCCGACTATGGGCGGCCTGCTGATTGCGATCGCCATCGTCGTGCCCACCCTGCTCTGGGCGGACCTGGGCAATCCGTTCGTCTGGTTGGCGATTGGCTCGACCTGCGCCTTCGCCGCGATTGGCTTTGCTGACGACTACATAAAGGTGGTGCAGCGCCGCAACCTCGGCCTCACCGCACGCGCCAAGCTAGGCCTCCAGATCGTCACCAGCTTGGCCATCGCGGTCGCGCTCATCTTCATGCAGGCCCGCGGCCTGTACTCCACCAAACTGATCGTTCCTTTCATCAAGCAATTCCGTCCCGACCTCGTCATCGAACGCTGGGTGCATAACCCGCACCTCTGGCCGCTGGCTTTCATCCCGTTTGTGGTCTTCGTGTGCATCGTGATCGTTGGATCGAGCAATGCCGTCAACTTGACCGACGGCCTCGACGGCCTCGCAATCGGCTGCACCGTGATCGCTGCCGGAGCCTTGACCGTGCTTACGTACGTCAGCGGCCACGCGACCTTCGCGTCTTACCTCGAACTCCAGCGCATGCCGCAGGTCGGTGAACTCACGATCTTTTGCGGAGCGATGGTCGGCTCGGCCATCGGGTTCCTGTGGTACAACGCGCATCCGGCAGAAGTCTTCATGGGAGACGTCGGTTCACTTGCTCTGGGAGGCGCCATCGGCACCGTCGCCGTCATGATCAAGCAGGAACTGCTGCTGCCCTTCATCGGCGGCGTGTTCGTGATCGAAGCGCTCTCGGTGATTCTGCAGGTAGCTTCCTACAAGTTGCGCAAGAAAAGGATTTTCAAGATGGCTCCCATCCATCATCACTTTGAACTGATGGGCTGGTCGGAGTCGAAAGTCATCGTGCGTTTCTGGATCGCTTCGCTGGTGTTTGCGTTATTTGCACTGACGACGTTGAAGCTGAGATAGAAAACCATTTACCACAGAGGGCGCAGACAAGCACTAGAGATTGTCCTCCGTGTTCCTCTGTGCCCTCTGTGGTAAAACTTGATCTGCGTGGATCTCAAGGACAAGCGCGTTCTGGTGGTTGGCTTGGGCAAGTCGGGAGTGGCTTCGGCCTTGTTCCTGAAAGATCGCGGCGCCCGCGTTACCGTTTCCGACAGCAAGTCGCCGGATCAACTGCGCGATGAAATCCCGATCCTCCTCGATCACGGCATCACGGTCGAAACCGGCGGCCACGGCGAGCGCACCTTCCGCGGACAGGACCTGATCGTAGTCAGCCCAGGTGTTCCCGTGGACGCCCCCCCGCTGGTGCAGGCGCGCGCTTCCGGAGAACCGGTGATCGGCGAGATCGAACTCGCCTCCCAGCACCTTCTCGGGCCCATCGTGGCCATCACGGGATCGAACGGGAAGACGACTACTACCACTCTCGCAGGCGAGATTCTTGCCGCCGGCGGTCTCCCGGTCGCTGTCGGGGGCAACATCGGGACGCCGGCCATCTCACTGGTCGAAGGTGCCAGTCGCGAAACCGTGATCGTGCTCGAAGTTTCCAGCTTTCAGTTGGAAACCATTCAGACCTTTCGCCCGAAAATCGCGGTCATCCTGAACATCACGCCCGACCACCTCGATCGCCATCGCACGTTCCAGACCTACGTCGACGCGAAGGCGCGCATCTTCGAAAACCAGCAACCGGGCGACTTCGCTGTCCTCAACGAAGATGATCCGACCTGCCGCACGCTGCGCGATCGCACGCGGGCCGAGGTGTTCTGGTTCAGCCGCAAGCAGGAAGTGCAGAACGGTGCCTGGGTCCGGGATGGCAGGATCCTGTTCCGCGACTCGAACGGCCAGCGCGAGATCATGCTGGTCAGCGAAATCCCGCTCAAAGGCCTTCATAACGTCGAAAATGTGCTCGCCGGAGTCTGCGCCGGAGCGCTGATGGGCTGCGAACCGGCGAAAATCCGTAAGGCTATCCAGGAATTCAAAGCCGTCGAGCACCGACTCGAATATGTGGCCACGATCAAGGGAGTCGAGTACTTCAACGACTCCAAAGCCACGAACGTCGACGCTACGATCAAGGCGCTCGAGTCGTTCCCCAAGAACATCCATCTGATTCTCGGCGGCAAAGACAAAGGCAGCGATTACACCGTGCTCAACGACCTGCTGCGTGAGCGCGTGAAGCGCGTCTACACCATCGGTGCCGCCGCGGAGAAAATCGAATCGCAGATCAAGGGCGCCGCCGAGACCGTCCACGCTGAGACTCTCGACAACGCTATCCGCCGCGCCGCCGCCGTAGCCCAGCCCGGCGACATCGTCCTGCTCGCCCCGGCCTGCGCCAGCTTCGACCAGTTCCAGAGCTACAACCACCGCGGACGAGTCTTCAAAGAAGTCGTCCACAGCCTGGAATTGCAGCACGTGAAGGCCTGAAGGCGGCCATGTGGGGCGGACACTCCTGTCCGACAAAGCATGGCCTATCTACGGGCCTGTCGGACAAAAGTGTCCGGCCAACACGGGAATGTGACCACCTCATTCCGTGTAGCAACGCCCGGCTTTCCACAATATCTCGCCCCGGAACCAAAAGAGTCAGCGCTGCCAATGAATTCTCCATGCAAAAACACTGCGGCCTTCGCGCCGCCGTGTTGAAATAGCCCTTCATGGCCAAGCGCGTCAGCGTCGATCGATGGCTCTTCACCGTCACCATGCTCCTCGTTTTCGTCGGCCTGGTAATGGTGTTCAGCGCCTCTGCCGTGATGGCCAAAGAGCGCTTTGGCTCGCCCTACACGTTCGTTCTCAAGCAGCTGTTCTGGGCCGTCGCCGGCATCCTCGCGATGCTGGTGGCCATGAAAATCGACTACCGCCGCTACAAGCATCCGGGCGTCGTCTTTTCCTTGCTGGCGGTCACGACTCTGCTTCTGCTCGGCGTTTTCCTGCTCGATCGCTCACACAACACGCATCGCTGGATTCACTTCAGCGGTTTCTCATTCGAGCCCTCGGAGCTTGCCAAGCCCGCCCTGATCCTGTTCCTGGCCTTCTTCCTCGAGGGCCGCACCAAAAGCATCGAGGATTGGAAGAACACGCTCCTTCCAGCCGTTGTCCCTACGTTAGTTTTTCTGTTGCTGATCGTGGCGCAGCCCGACCTGGGCACGGCCATCGCCTGCGCAGGTATCACGGCGGCGATTCTGTTCGTGGCGGGGATGCAGTTGCGGTATTTCGGCTACGCGTTCGCGGCATCCTTGCTGCCGCTCTATTTCCTGCTATTCCACGTGAGTTGGCGGCGAGACCGAATGTTCGCCTTCTGGAACCCCTATGCCGATCCCCGGGGCACCGGCTTCCACATCATTCAATCGCTGATTGCCGTGAGCACCGGTGGGCTGACAGGCCTGGGCCTCATGGAAGGCAAGCAGAAGCTCTTCTACCTTCCGGAGCCGCACACCGACTTCATCTTTGCGGTGACCGCCGAAGAGTTGGGGCTGGTCGGCGCGCTGTTCGTCGTCGTGCTGTTCGCGATCTTTCTGTGGCGGGGCACGCGCACCGCCCTGCGCACGACCGATCTGTTCGGACGATTCCTCGCCGTCGGCATCACCAGCATGATCATCCTGCAGGCCTTCATCAACATCAGCGTGGTGCTGGGCCTGATGCCGACCAAAGGCATTCCCCTGCCGTTTGTATCGTACGGTGGATCGTCGCTCTTCGTGATGCTCGGCTGTGTGGGTGTCCTGCTGAACATTTCGAAGCAAGCGGAATGAGCTACGAGAGCAAGGCGCAGGGTACGCTGCAGTGGACGAGGCGGCTCGATACCCGAGATCAACTGAATTTGATTGCTCGAAGCCCGTAGCTCGAAGCTCACAGCTAACTCGTAGCTAAAATAACCCCATGCGCGTAGTCCTCGCTGGCGGCGGTACCGGTGGGCATGTCATCCCTGCACTCGCCATCGCCCAGGAACTCAAAAAATCGCACGGCGCGGAGTTGCTCTTCATCGGCACGCCGCGCGGTATGGAGAACCGCCTCGTCCCGGCGGCGGGATTCGAACTACGCCTCGTCCAGGTCGGCGCGCTCAAGAATGTCAGCCTCGCGACGCGTCTGAAAACGTCACTCGATCTTCCCCGCGCCATCTGGAACTCCCGCCGCATGCTCGCCGAGTTTCAGCCCGACGTCGTGATCGGTGTGGGCGGATACGCTTCCGGCCCCGCCATGGCAGCGGCCATCCTGCGCGGCGTGCCCACCATTGCCTTTGAGCCGAACGTTGTGCCCGGCTTCGCCAACCGGATGGTGGCGCGCTGGGTTTCCGCCGCCGCCGTGCATTTCGAGGAAACCTGCAAGTATTTTCCAAACTGCCACGTCACCGGAGTGCCCGTGCGCCCGGCGTTTTTTCAGATTCCCCCGAAAGCTCCGGGAAGCCAGCCGACGCTGCTCGTCTTCGGCGGCAGCCAGGGCGCCCGCGCCATCAACGACGCGATGGTCGAATCCCTGCCCGGCCTGCGGCAGCGCGCGCCCGGGATGCACATCGTCCATCAAACCGGCGAGCGCGACTTCGACCGCGTAGCCGTCGCCTACGCGCAGTCAAATATCTCCGGCGAAGTCCACAAGTTCATCGACGACATGCCCGCCATGTTCGCGCGCGCGGACCTCCTCGTATGCCGTTCAGGTGCAAGCACGGTCGGCGAAATCACCGCTGCCGGCAAGCCCGCCATCTTCGTCCCATTCCCCCGCGCCGCCGACGACCACCAGAACGTCAACGCGCGAGCCCTCGAACGCGCGGGCGCAGCGGTGGTTGTGGAAGAATCAAATCTGGAAGCAGCCTACCTGGTCGACACGATCACCGCGCTGATCGACGACAACGCCCGCCTGCAGAGAATGTCGGAAGCCGCGAGGTCGTTGGCCCACCCAAAGAGCGGTGCAAGAAATCGCTGCGATCGTAGAAGAGCTGATCGACGCACGAATCAGAATTTGATGGCGGATCAAATCTGATCCACGCCCCATCTTCCTTGTCCTCCTGAGCGAAGTGAGGCGCCAGCCGAACGCAGTCGAAGGACCCCGCGTCCGCAGCGATCGGCAACCGCCGGTGAATCTTCCCGTTCACGAATCCCCATTAGGGCTCCAATAATGCTTTATGCTGACCAAAGCTCTAAACTAATCCAACGCTTGCTAAAGCTAGGAGCTAGTGGCTAGTAGCTGATTTCCCATGTTCGCCAAAATCCAGCGCATCCATTTCGTAGGCATCGGCGGCATCGGCATGAGCGGCATTGCCGAGATCCTGCTGAATCTCGGCTACAAAATTTCCGGCTCCGATCTGAAAAGCTCTGCAGTCACACAGCGCCTGGCGACCCTGGGCGCCATCACCTTCGAGGGGCACACGGCCGAGCACGTCTCGGGCGCGGAGGTCGTGGTCACCAGTTCCGCCATCTCGCCCGACAATCCCGAAGTGGCCGAGGCCCGCAAGGAACACATCCCCGTCATACAGCGCGCCGAGATGCTCGCCGAACTCATGCGGCTGAAGTACGGGATCGCCATCGGCGGGATGCATGGCAAGACCACCACCACCTCGATGGTTGCCGCAGTGCTCGCGGCTGGCGGTCTCGATCCCACCGTCGTCGTAGGCGGCCGCGTCGACGCCATGGGCTCAAACGCCCGCCTCGGCAAGTCGCAGTACCTGGTCGCCGAAGCCGATGAAAGCGACCGCTCATTCCTGAAGCTCTCGCCCATCCTCTCCATCGTTACCAACATCGACCGCGAGCACATGGACTGCTATCGCAACATGCGCGACGTCCGCCAGACGTTCCTCGAGTTCATGGACCGCGTTCCGTTCTACGGCATGATCGTTGCCTGCAACGACGACCCAATGCTGCGCAAGCTGCTGCCCCAGGTGCAGCGCCGCGTCGTCACCTACGGAACTCGCCGCGGATCGGACTTCCTAATTCGTCCGGGAGCGATCGAGCAGCAACCCGGCGAGCATCGACCGCTGAGCCACTTCAAAGTCAGCTATCGCACCAAGCCGCTGGCGGACTTCGTCCTGCATGTCCCCGGCACGCACAACATCCTGAACGCCACCGCCGCCATCGCGACCGGCATCGGCCTCGACATCCCGGTCGAAACCATTCGCGGCGCGCTCGAGAATTTCCGCGGAGTCGATCGCCGCTTCCAACTCAAGGGCAAGGTCGGTGACATCAGCGTCATCGACGACTACGGCCATCACCCCACCGAAATCCGAGCGACCCTGGCCGCCGCCAGGCAATGCGGCTTCCGCAGAGTTCACGTCATCTTCCAGCCCCACCGCTACACTCGCACGAAAGAACTCATGGAAGAGTTCACGACCGCCTTCCAGGACGCCGACACCCTCCTCATTCTCGACATCTACGCCGCCAGCGAGCAGCCCATCGAGGGCATCACCGGCGAAGCCCTCGCTGCCCGCATCCAGGAAGTCTCGGGCCAAAATGTGCGCTATGGAACCTCGTTCCCCGAAGTGGCCGAGGCCGTTTCGGCGGAGGCTGAGGCGGGCGACATGATCCTCACGCTCGGTGCCGGAAGCGTTTCGCAACTGGGGCCCGCCATTCTCGAAAAACTGCAATCTAGGCAGCCGGTCGGATCGGTATAAATGACTGAAATAAATAATGTTAGATAAATTTCGCAGTTCAGGTCTCAAAACGAGATCCACTACGAGTCCACTCCGCTTTTCTTCCGAAACTTTTCTCGAATCTTTCGCGTATCACTCCCTAACAAAGTCTCGGGCCCTTCGTCTAAGAAAACAGCACAGATCAGGAGTGGCATTATGCGAACGGATAAAGCTTGGTACTGGCTGGCGGCAGGGGTTCTCGCCCTGGGATTAAACGGAGCGTATCAGGATGGCCAGCTGGGCTGGGCGCATGTTCTGGCCGGTCGCGCTACGGCCGCCGTCGAGCGCGCGACTCTGCGCGGGCAGCATTTTGTCGCCATGGCCGAGATCATGTTGGGTCGTGAACCGCAGGCCTTCGGACACACCCAAGCCGCTATCGAGAGAATCCAGAATCGCATCGTGTGCGACCGCGTCGCCCGGGCGCAACGTCAGATGGCGATGGCTCAGGTGCGTGAGCAACTGGCCCAGGCAAGAGTTCAGCAGAAGCTGGCGATGGTGCAGATGAAGATGGGTCGGGTGCGCATGATTGCCGACCGCGCCAATCACTTCCGCGATTGTGACGGATTCTCTAGGCTCGTGGTCAACATGCCCGACTTGCCTAAGATCGATCTGTCGAATCTGCCTGACATCGAGGTTCCCGACGTTCCCGAAGTAAATGTCGTGGTCGACGCGGGCTCGAAAGAGCCCATCTAACTAGCGGCATGCGTTCCGGCCGGCGAATTTTTCTTTCGATTTTTCCACCACAACCGATGGCGCAGGATTTTTCTGAACACCTGCTGACTGCGTTTTGAAAATCGGTCCATCGAACCAAGATTTTGTCTATCTCAATCCGCGAAAAGCATTTATAGTTAATCCCGCTCAGCGATTTTTCACGACAACTACCTGATTTGATGGCGCGGAAATCGAGCCCCACCATCTTGCAGGAAGAGTTGTACCCTCCGCCGGGAGAGCCGGAGCGCGGGTTGGACGACGCGCGCCTGGTTGATCTCGACGTGGAGGAAGAATCGCCCTTTCTGCGCGGGCAAAAGCGTGTCCCCGCCCGGCGCGGTCCTTTACCGAAAAAGACTTTGCATTTGCTCGGCTGGTCGGCGCTGGCCTTGGTCTTGGCATGCGTGGCCGGAGTGCTGGGCACGGAACTCTACCAGTACGGCGAGCGCAATTGGCGCTTCCGCATCGAATCGAGCGACGACATCGATGTGCTCGGCACACACAACGTTCCGCGCGCCCAGATCATGGAAGTCATGGGCGGCGACATCGGCCGCAACGTTTTCTTCATCCCGCTCTCCGAACGCAAGGCGCAGCTCGAAAAAATTCCCTGGGTGGAATCAGCCAGCGTGATGCGCTTCGTGCCCAACCGCCTGCAGATCGAAATCCGCGAGCGGACGCCGATCGCCTTCGCGCGCGTGGGATCGCGAATCGCGCTAATCGATGCGGGCGGAACGCTGATGGAACTGCCCACCGGCAATAAGCAGAAATTTTCTTTTCCGGTCATCCTGGGGATGAATGCGGGCGAGCCGCTCTCCACGCGTTCTGCGCGCATGAAAATCTACAACCAGCTGCTGCGCGAACTCGACTCCGACGGTGCCCACTACTCACAGGAACTCAGCGAAGTCGACATCTCCGACCAGGACGACGTGAAGGTATTGGCCAACGATCCCGGTGGCGCGGTGCTCGTGCACCTCGGTTCTAGCGATTTCCTGAGCCGCTACAAAATCTACGTCTCGCACGTGCAGGGATGGCGCCAGCAGTTCGACAAGCTCGAATCCGTCGACCTGCGCTACGAGCACCAGATCATCGTGAACCCCGACAACCAGAACATGGCGAAGGCCCCGCCCATCACGCCTGCCGCGGCGAAAGCCGCGATGGCCGCTGGAGTGAAGAACGCTGCGCTCATACACGTGATTCCGGCGAAGAAGACCGCCATCCCCACCGTCGCACTGGTGAAGACCGACAAAGCGCAGTGGGAGAAGGTTTCGTATGGTCTACCGGTTGCGAAGCCGGCCACAGCGAAGCCCGCGCCGAAAAAGGCCACGCACCACAAAACGAAACCAAAGCCGCACGCGAAGAAAGCACCGGCGAAGACAGCTCCGAGGCCAGCAGCGAAATCCGCAAAGGTGGAACCATCCGCGAAGCCGGCGGCCAAGGCGCCAGCTAAGTCTGCGGCCAACGCGGCGCAGCCTGCTTCGGGCAAAAAGAAACCGAGTGCGGCCGTCGCAAAAAATCACGATCAACAGGACCACCCATAGGCATGCCGAACCAGCAGGGGAGCTTCATCAACGTCATCGATGTGGGTAGCGCCAAGACTTGCGCCCTCGTGGCCGAGATCACGGAAAACGGTCTGCGCTACCGGGGTCATGGAGTCGCCGAGTCACGCGGTTCACGCAAGGGCGTGATTGTTGATCTGGAGAAAGCAGTCTCTTCGATTCAGAAAGCCGTCGAAGGCGCCGAAGACACGGCGGGTGCGCCGGTGGAGCATGCGTTGGTCGGTGTGGCCGGTTCGCACGTCCGCGGGCTGAACACACACGGGGGCGTTACCTTCGGTACGCGTCCTCGCGAAATTGCACGCGATGAAATTCGCCAGGCGGTCGACAAAGCACGTGCACTGCAGTTGCCAGCCGACCGCGAGATCCTCCACCTGCTGCCCCAGGAATTCATTCTCGACGAGCAGCCCGGCGTGCACGATCCGCTCGGCATGATGGCCGCGCGGCTGGAAGTGCGCGTCCACATGATTACCTCGGCTGCCAGCGCGACGCAAAACGTCGTGACCGCTGTCAATCGTGCAGGTGTTCATGTAGACGACACCATCTTTGAGCCGCTGGCCTGTGCCGACGCCGTGCTGCGCTCCGATGAGCGCGATCTGGGTGTTTGCCTCGCCGACGTGGGCGCCGGTTCCACGGAGCTCGCCATCTTCATCCAAGGTGCGGTCGCCTATACCGGTGTTCTTCCCATTGGCGGTGATCACTTCACCAGCGATCTCTCCGTCGGGATGTGTACGCCCGTCAACGAAGCCGAGAAACTGAAGAAACTCTACGGCAACGCAATCGTGACGCTGATCCCCGAAGGCAATGAAGTCGAAGTGCCATCGGTGGGCGACCGCCCGTCGCGACTGCTTCCGCAGCGGCTGCTGGGCGAGATTCTCGAGCCGCGTGCCCGCGAACTGTGCGAGATGCTGCGCGAAGCCATGCGCCAGAGCGGAATGTTCGAGGCGTGCATCGCAGGCGTGGTGCTGAGCGGCGGTGGATCCCGATTGCCGGGCCTGATGGAAATTGCCGAGTCGGTGCTGCGCAAGTCGGTCCGCCTGTCGTGGCCCGTCCCGCTCGCCAAAATGCCAGTGCAGTTGGCTGAGCCCGAGTACGCGACCCTGCTGGGATTGGTGTATTACGGACACCGGGCGCGGGTGGCGCGCGGTTTTCAGGACGATCGCTGGAGTTCCAAAATCAAGGCTATGTTCGCCAAAAAGGGAGCGTAGCCGTTAACGGACCGGGAGGCCGACCCGGTCAAAATCGCTGCTTCGATGCATAGGAAACAAAAATCTTCAACGGTGGTGGATATGAAAAAAGACGATACCGACATCCGCATCAGCTTTAACGAAGACACGCGCAACGATGCCAAGATCAAAGTGATCGGCGTAGGTGGCGGAGGCGGCAACGCCGTCAACCGCATGATCGACGCGGGCATGGAAGGCATTGAATTCGTCGTCGCAAACACCGATCTGCAGGCGTTGCGCATGTCACGTGCGCCCGTGAAGATCCAACTCGGCGTGAAACTCACCAACGGACTGGGCGCCGGCGCCAATCCCGAAGTCGGCCGCAAGGCCGCGCTCGAAGATTCCGACAAGATCATCGAAGCGCTCGAGGGCGCCGACATGGTCTTCGTCACCACCGGACTGGGCGGCGGAACCGGAACCGGCGCAGCCCCGATCATCGCTTCGCTCGCCAGCGAAATGGGCGCGCTCACCGTTGCCGTGGTCACCAAGCCGTTTGCATTTGAAGGGAAGCGGCGGATGGCGCAGTCCGAGCGCGGCATCAACGAGCTGATGGAGTCGGTCGACACGACCATCGTCATCCCCAACGAGAAACTGCTGGCGGTCGCCGAAAACGCCGGATTCTTCGAATCGTTCCGCGTCGCCGACGACATTCTCCGCCAAGGCGTGCAAGGCATCTCCGACATCATCACGATCCCGGGCATCATCAACCGCGATTTCGCGGACGTGAAAGCCATCATGGCAGCCATGGGCTACGCCGTGATGGGCACGGCCACGGCCAGCGGCGATCACCGGGCCACCGATGCGGCGCAGAAGGCGATCGCGTCTCCGCTGCTGGAAGCTGGTGCAATCGATGGCGCACGCGGCATCCTGATCAACATCACCGGCTCGAATTCGCTCAAGCTGGCCGAAGTGCAGCAGGCCTGTACGATCATCCAGAGCGCCGCACACGAAGATGCCAACATCATCTTCGGCGCCGTGCTCGACGAGAAGATGAAAGACAGCGTGAAGATTACGGTGATTGCCACCGGCTTCCGCGAAGTCCCGGCCATGCGCAGCCGGCAGCAGGAAGTTCACCACTCCTTTGCCAGCACGCACAACAACATCGACTTCGAGCCCGAGCCGGCGCCCTTCGAGCCGGACCCGATGCCGGAGCGCATCATGAAGGAAGAGTCCGTTCCGGCGGAGCCCGCCGCGGGATTGCAGCAGGTCTCGCCCGAAGTCGCTTCACTCGACGCGCTACGTTCGGCGATGGTCTCAAACTTCGAGCAAAACGACCTTGACGTTCCGGCCTTTCTGCGCAAGCGCGGCGATGTCATGTAGGGGGAAGGATTTGTTCGCAGACGGCTGGGGCCCAAGGCTCCAGCCGTTTTTGTTGTACGCCGTGCATGTTCGACAGCTTGGGGGTGAAAGTCCTCTCCCAACCTGATGGAGGTGAAGGGTAGCGAAGCGCAAGGGCGTCACCGCGAGGTGGGGTCTGAAGGAAGCGTGGAGCAAACACGCGAGCCGATGAACAAGAACCGGATGATGAGGCCTACGGTGCCGGGCGAGCAAGCAACTGATGGCGAAGCCCATATCCATCAAGGACACTGGTGGTAAATCCGGCGGGGGTGCGTGGAAAGCGGTCGAGCTTATCGCGGGAGATCTGCGGTGCGTCACGGATTCGGTGACGGAGGACATCGTAAGGTGTTCTGACCGGACAGCAGAAGTCAGCAGAGGGCGTAGTAGTCGCGGAAGCGGTGAAGGCGCGAACGATAGGAAGAGTCAGTAGTGCTTGGGTCTCGAGGAGGGTATTGCACTAGCCATCTCGCTCTACGGCGGGGCTTGGGTAGGCAGGGCGCGGTGAAGCCGCAACGGATGCTGACCCGAGAAGTGAAACCCACACGGCGTTCCCAAACTACGAACGCTCAGCCTGCCCGTTCCATTGGTGGGACTAACCTATCGAACCGCCGTATGCGGACCCGCATGTACGGTGGTGTGGCAGGGGAGGAGAGGTGACTCTCCCCCCTATGCCGATTCGTAACCCCTGATTGTCATAGAGGACACTGAGGGACACCGAGAAGAATCAAGCGAAGAGGTAGCCAACCAGAGTTTGCCTTCCTCCGTGCCCTCTGTGGTTAAGCTTTTTGACCGTTCCATGTTAGCTATAAGAGAACAATCGCAATAGGAGCCCCCAGGCGCGCTCGCCGAGGCTGGCCCATGGCTGAGGCTGAAAGAGGTCCGCCTGGTCTCTAACTGTTCGCCCTCGGGCCTCTAAGCGCTGAAAAATGGCATTCTGAAAGTCGTCCGGTCGGTCTCTCGCGACTTCCTGCGCCGCCGTGGGCCTAGTATTTTTATATTATCTATAAGCTATGTTATTGAAAACGAAGAGCAAGGTCTTACAGCTGTTTCGCCGAAGCGCCCGCCGCCAATTCGCGCAGAACGGTGAAGAATCCTGATGCTGCGTCCGGATCGGCCATGGCTTCGAGGTCCACGGTTGCGGAGAAGTTCGGAGAATCCTGACGGAAGTGTACTTTCAGGAAGTTATGTTCGCGGGACGCCATCAGCGCATTCACGACGGGCGTCAGTTCCTGGGTCCACTGCGCGCGCGTGGTCAGCACGACCGGGCCCGGCCGGGAAATCTCCCAAGCGCGGCCATCGTCGTTTTTGCGGCCGTTACTGTGGCCGCACCAGCGGTGATTCATCACTTCGAGCCGGAATGCGGGTGGGCAATCGAGGTCGGCTTCGAAAGTCAGGGTCTCTTTCTGTTTGCGCCAGTGACTCAGCAGCCATTGCACCGGCAATGGGCGCGGGCGCAACTGCAAGGTGAGGCGGGCATTTTCGAACCAGCGGGAGGGAAACTGAAAGCGAGCCTGCAGACGGGAGCTACCTGCCCAGCGGCTCTCGACCACCTTGCCGCGTCCGCGGCAGGCAATCTGGACCCAGCGAAGGGCGGCCGCACCGCGGCGCCGGTTATAGCGCGCGAAGGCGTAGTACCAGATGCCCAGGGAGAAGATGGCACCTAACACGTCGATCAGTAACAGGCGCCCCACAAAGGACCTCGTTTACTGAGATGGTACGTCCGATAGATGAGCGAAGACAAGCCAGTTGTCCTAAATTTTTTTTCGCCTTTCTTTTCATCGATCATGAGGAAAAATTCGGACGAGAGAACGTGCTGATCACCGGGAACGCTCCGCGCCCCAGGCCGGTCGGGCGCTACACTTACCAGCGAATGGACCAGGCCTTCAACATCCGGGAATGCCGCAAGAGCGACTTTTCGCGTTTGTGGGAAATCGACCAAAAATGCTTTCCGGCCGGGATCTCCTATTCCCAGCCGGAGTTGTTGTTTTACATGCGGCGGCCGCGCGCCTTCACTCTGGTCGCGGAGTTGGCGAACCAGGAGAAGAGTTCTGAGAACGACTCGGGCGCGGTCGGTTTCATTGTCGCGGAGGCTGGCCGGGCAGGACACATCATCACCATTGACGTGCTCCATGAATTCCGGCGCAGTGGCTTGGGCTCGCAACTCATGGCGGCCGCTGAAGATCGACTGCGGAGTGAAGGCTGCCATTCCGTGATTCTTGAAACCGCCGTGGACAATGCTTCGGCGCTCGCCTTTTACAAGCGCCACCAATATTTTCTGGTGAAGACCGTCCCCGGATACTACGCCACGGGGGTGGACGCGCTGGTCCTAAAAAAGGATTTGCTAACCGAAGCGCAGGACAGATAAGGTCTTGCGTTGCAGTCTCTGCTCTCCATGAAAATTGCGATCCAGGGGGAAACGGGAGCGTTCAGTCACGAGGCGGCCTTGCGCATGGTGCCGCGCTGCAAGGTTGTACCGTGTGCGCTTTCGGCCGAGGTGTTTGAGCGGGTTGAGCGCGGATCCGTGGATGGGGCCGTGATCCCGATCGAGAACACGCTGGCCGGATCGGTGGCCGAGCATTTCGACCTGCTGCTGAGCCGCGACGTCTTCATCCGAAGCGAATTTCCGTTGCGCATTGTGCACAACCTGATTGCTGCGCCGGGAGTCAAGCTAGGCGACGTGCGGCAAGTGTTCTCGCATCCGGTGGCACTCGACCAGTGCCGCGACTTTTTCCGCAAGCACCGAAACATTGAGCCGGTAGCGTTCTACGACACGGCCGGCAGCGTGAAGCACGTGATCGAGAAGAAAATGAAGAACGCCGCTGGGATCGCCGCGAAGGAAGCCGCGCGGGTGTATCGCGGATCGATCCTCAAGGCCGGGATCGAGGACAACAAGCAGAACTTCACACGCTTCTTTCACATCCTGAAGAAAAAGCGCGTGCGACCGGGGGCGAACAAGACTTCGCTCGCGTTCAGCGTAAAAAATATCCCTGGCGCATTGTTCAAGGCCCTGAGCGTGTTCGCTTTGCGCGATATCAGTCTGAGCAAGATCGAGTCGCGGCCGGTGAAAGGCCGTCCTTGGGAATATGTTTTCTATGTCGACATCTTGCGCGGAGACGACGAACCGGCGCGTAACGCATTGCGCCATCTGGGCGAAGTTGCGGATCTGGTGAAAGTGTTGGGGATTTATCCAGCGGCCAAATGAAGCAAGCAACCCTCCATGCGCGGGAGGGTATCGGAAGGCTGGAGGTTCGCATGAGCGATCCGAGCATGAGCAGCCGTCGCAAATTCATCCTGCGGTCCAGCGCAATCGGCGCAAGTCTCTCCGTACCAACCGTTCTCTTCGGGGAGCAGAAGCCGGAGAAGGGAGCAGACGAAGTCTCGCCTCCCGAAGACCTGATGCGCGAGCATGGGGTCCTGAACCGGATCCTTCTGATCTATGACGAACACATCCGGCGCCTGGACGCGAAGCAGGACTTCGACCCGGCGGTGCTGGCGTCGGCGGCGGGGATTATCCGGCACTTGGTCGAGGAGTATCACGAGAAACTGGAAGAGGACTATCTCTTTCCGCGCTTCCGAAAAGCGAAGAAGCATGAGGACCTGGTAGAAACTCTGCTCGGGCAGCATCAGGCTGGGCGGCGCGTCACTGCGCAGATCGAGCAATTAGGGGTAGCTTCGGTGCTGAAAGCTGAAAGATGAGCCCAAGAAACGGCAACTGGCGGACAGCCTGCGAGCATTTATCCGCATGTACCGGCCGCATGAGGCCCGCGAGGACACGGTACTGTTTCCGGCGTTCCGCGGAATCGTGTCGGAACACGAATTCGACGCCTTGGGCGAGGAATTCGAGAAGAAGGAAGACCAGTTATTTGGCGACGAGGGCTTTTTCAAGGTGGTGGGACAGGTTACGGAACTCGAAAAGAAGCTGGGGATCTTCGATTTGGCCCAGTTCACTCCGAAATAGGGAACGTCGATTCTCCGTGGTTGCGGGTAGGGAACAGGAGACAACGTCTAGTCCGGTAACCTGTACCATTGGTAGAGTGCAAAGGGTTGAGGAAGTGGTTTAGACTGCAACGATCTACGGAGACAGCTCCGGTCGGCCTGCATCTTTTCGAGCTTGAGAATCATCAAAAGTTGAGCGAGTTACACTCAAGGAGAAAAATGGCACAGCAGCCACGTCCCGAAAGTCCGAAAAAACCGAAGGAAGAGCAGGAAGAGCGTTCCCTGCCGGTGCTGCCGGTCCGGGATACGGTTCTATTCCCGCACGCTGTTCTGCCTCTCACGGTCGGGCGTGAGAGTTCAGTGCAATTGATCAATTCACTGGGGGAGGACAAGACCATTGTCGTGGTCGCGCAGCGCGAAGCGCGCGTGGATTCTCCCCAGCCCACCGATCTTTATAACGTTGGCACGTTGGCCGTCGTTCACAAAGTCGTAAAAATGCCCAACCAGAGCCTGTTTGTATTTGCTGAGGGCCTGGAGCGGGTGAAGCTAGATGAGTTTTCCCAGCTGACGCCTTTCATGCGGGCGAGTTTCACGTCGGTCGCGGAGGTGGTTCCTCCGAAGACGGCCGAGATCGAGGCTCTGCAGCGCAACGTGCTGACATTGTTCCAGCAGATCGTGGCCGGTTCGCCCACCTTGTCGGATGAGCTTTCGACCGTCGCGATGAATATTGAAGAGCCGGGACGATTGGTGGATTTCATCGCCTCGTCTCTGCCTTCGCTGTCGACTGCAGACAAGCAGGAAACGCTGGAAACGACCGACGTCAACGTGCGGCTGGAAAAAATTAACCAGCATCTGGCGAAGGAGCTGGAAGTCCAGCAACTGCGCAACAAGATCCAGTCTGAAGTGCAGGATAAAGTCCAGCAGACGCAGCGCGAGTACTACCTGCGCGAGCAGATGAAGGCCATTCAGAAAGAATTGGGTGAGCAGGACGAAGGCCAGCGCGATGTTGACGATCTGAAAACGAAGATCGAAGCGGCCGGCATGCCCGACGACGTAAAGAAAGAAGCCCTGAAGGAACTGGGGCGGCTTTCGCGCATGTCGCCAATGGCCGCCGACTACGGCGTGACGCGCAACTACATCGAGTGGCTGGCGGTTCTGCCGTGGCAAAAAGCTTCGGGCGGAGAAGTGGATATCCCGAAGGCCAAGGAAATTCTGGATGCGGATCACTACGACCTGAAAAAGGTAAAAGACCGCATTCTGGATTACCTGTCAGTTCGGCGGCTGAAGCCGAACATGAAAGGGCCGATCTTGTGCTTTGTCGGACCTCCGGGCGTGGGCAAAACTTCGCTTGGAAAGTCGATCGCACGGGCGCTGGGGCGCAAGTTTGTACGGATTTCGCTCGGCGGCGTGCATGACGAAGCCGAAATTCGCGGACATCGGCGCACTTACATCGGAGCGTTGCCTGGACAGATTATTCAAGGCATTCGTCGCGCCGAGACCCGCGATCCAGTCTTCATGCTCGACGAAATCGACAAGGTGGGCCGCGATTTCCGTGGAGATCCGGGATCGGCGCTGTTAGAAGCACTCGATCCGGAGCAGAACTCCACTTTCCGGGATAACTATCTTGACGTTCCATTCGATCTGTCGAAGGTGTTGTTTATCACAACCGCGAACATGCTCGATCCGATCGCGGAACCGTTGCGCGACCGCATGGAGATCATCGAACTGCAGGGCTACACGGAAGAAGAGAAAGTCCACATCGCGTTTCAGTACCTGATTCCCCGACAAGAAGAAGAGAACGGCGTGACGGCGGAACAGATCGAATTTCCGGAAGAGTCGGTGCGGCACGTGATCCGTCATTACACGCGGGAAGCTGGCGTCCGCAACCTGGAGCGCACGATCGGCACGATCTGCCGCAAGCAGGCGCGCCGGCTGGCGGAAGGGAAAACCGAGAAGCTGATCGTCACTCCGCAGATCGTTCAGGAATTCCTGGGCGGCATCAAGATTCGTACCGAAGGCGAAATTGCCGAGCGTACGAAGCGGGCGGGCGTGACGGTGGGCTTGGCCTGGACGCCCACCGGTGGCGACATCCTCTTCGTGGAAGCGAACACGATGAAGGGCAAGGGCGGCTTCACCATGACCGGGCAAATCGGTCAAGTGATGCAGGAGTCGATGCAGGCCGCTCTGACCTGGGTGCGCTCGAATGCCACGCGGCTGGGGATCCAGGAGAGTTTCTTCTCGGATCACGACATTCACATGCACGTTCCGGCGGGAGCGATCCCCAAGGACGGACCCTCGGCGGGCGTGACCATGGCAACCACCCTGGTCTCCCTGCTGTCCGATCGTCCGGTGCGGCCGTATCTGGCCATGACCGGCGAGATCACGCTCAGCGGCAATGTGCTGCCGATCGGGGGCGTCAAAGAGAAGGTGCTCGCCGCGAAACGTGCCGGCGTGCGCGATGTGATTCTGCCGGCCGACAACAAAACGAACGTGGAAGAAGACCTGACTCCGGAACAGCTCGAGAATCTGAACGTGCACTACGTGAAAAGCATCGACGAGGTTCTGGAGATCGCGCTACCGTCATCGCCTTTGGAAGAGAAGCAGGACGCGGAGGAGCGCGAGAAGGTGTTGGGAGAGACGGTGGCTAGTCGCTAGTCGTCAGTCGGTGGTCTCAGTCGATGCGAACGGGCCGTTGCTTGTTCAGAAGAATTGAATGCCAGCCTTTTTTGAGGCTGGCATTGTTTTTTACCACAGAGGACACGGAGGGGCACGGAGAAAGACCGGGTAGTGGTTTCTCTGTGTTCCTCTGTGCCCTCTGTGGTTGAGGTTTTGCCGGTGTTCGGCTTGCGGATACACTAGGGGCGATGCGGGTACGGGTTTTATTTTTCGGAGTTCTCAAGGATCTCGTTGGAAGTGCGGGCGAGTCTATTGAGCTGCAGGATGGGGCGACGGTGGCCGACGTTCTGACTCACTACGAGGGGCGCGTTCCTCGGATTCGGGAACTTCTTCCTACTATCGCGTTGTCGGTGAATCAACATTATTCGGGACCGGGCGCCGTGCTTGGAGATAACGACGAGGTGGCGCTGCTTCCTCCTGTGAGTGGCGGAAGCGGGAGCGTTGCTATCGTGCGCGAGCGAATCGACACGCTCAAAGTCGCGGAGCGAATCAAGCGTCCCGAAGACGGAGCGGCGATTGTTTTCGAGGGGATTGTTCGGGACAATACGCGGGGGCGCAAGACGCTTTATCTCGACTACGAAGCTTATGAAGAGATGGCCCTCCGGCAAATGGAAGATCTGGCCAGCCAGGCCATTGCCCAATTCAAGGTGAGAGATGTCGCGATCGTGCACCGGTTGGGACGGCTCGAGGTCGGGGAAACGAGCGTGTTGATCGTGGTGGCTTCGGCGCATCGCGGGCCGGCTTATGATGCCAGCCGCTGGCTGATCGACACCCTAAAGCGCAAGGTGCCGATCTGGAAGAAGGAATATTTCGTCGATGGCGCGGTGTGGGCGGATGGGGAAGCGTTTCCCGCCGACATTCCGCGCGCCCAAGGCAGCCCCAGCGGGCAGGCTGCATCTAAATGATTCGATTGCCGATGAATAGGCCCGCCGCCCTGTGGTGTCTGCTGATTGTTTGCGCTTGCCGTCTTGGTGCGGCGCAGGAAGAACCCTCCACCACGCTCAAAGTGGATGTGCGGCTGGTGAACGTGTTCGTGACCGTCACCGACGCGCATGGTGCGCCCATCTCCCACCTGACCAAAGACAACTTCAAACTAAGCGAGGATGGGATCGATCAGAAGATTTCTGTCTTCGATAAAGAGTCGGCACTGCCCCTCTCGATCATCCTGGCGGTGGACACGAGTCTGAGCACGAAAAAAGATTTGCCACTGGAGTTGGCGTCGGCGCGGCGCTTCGCGCATTCGATTCTTCGACCAGTGGACGGCTTGTCGGTTTTTCAGTTCAGCGAAATCGTGGACGAAATCGTGCCCTTCACGCCCGATCTGCGGACGATTGATCGCGGAATTGATCGGATTCACGTGGGATCGGCCACGGCTCTTTACGACGCTTTGTACCTCGGCTCGCGCGCGCTTGAAAAACGCAAAGGCCGCAAGGTGATGGTGGTGATCACCGACGGCGGCGATACCGTAAGCAAGACCGATTACCGTGAGGCCGTACGCGCGGCGCAGGAGGCAGAGGCAATCGTATACAGCCTGATCGTGGTGCCAGTGGAGGCGAGCGCGGGTCGCGACACCGGAGGGGAGCACGCGCTGATTCAGCTTTCCGAAGATACCGGCGGAAAGTATTACTACGCGAGTTCGCTCGCGCAGCTGGACAGCGCTTTCCATGAAATCAGCGAAGAGCTGCGCACGCAGTATCTGCTGGCGTATTACCCGTCGCGGCGGTTCTCGAATTCCGAATTTCGGCGACTGCAAGTGAGTGTCAGTGGGAGCCCGGAGTCAACGGACTACAAAGTCCGGCATCGTGCCGGGTACTACAGTGCAAGGTCAGACTTCTGAATCACCCACTCAAGACATACCTAGAACGCGCCGCGCTCGTATTTTGTCCTGGTACCTAGCTCTGGCGATCCGCAACTTAGTAGTTCTTTTGAAATGACGTACGGGATTCGGTAGCCCCAAGCAGAAGACATTTTGTTGGTTCTCTCCTGTTGTATCTCTCTCGAATTGTCTAACCCATCCGCACGCCGCGAGTTATGCGGCGCCGATGTCTGTGGTCGGCGGATTGCTGAATTGTCATGCGATGGGGAGAGCCTGCAATAGGCCGCGGTTCTCCCAGGAGAGAGAGACTATGAACAAACGATTTGGTGTTTACGTGTCTCTGTGGTTGTTGTGTCTGGGAATCATCATTGCGCTGACTGCTTCTTTGTCAGGGCAAACGATCATCTCTGGAGACATCACGGGGACTGTGACCGATCCCACAGGTGCAACCTTGCCCAACGCAGCGGTTACGCTCACCAGCGCGGATTCAGGGTCAATGCAGACCGTGACGACCGATTCCACAGGTGGTTTCCGGTTTCCGCTGTTGCGTCCCGGAGTCTATAAACTGCAGGTCGCCGCGCCAGGATTTGCATCGGTTACGCAGACGGTCACGGCGGTCGTTGGTCAAGTTGTATTGGCGAATGTGAAAGTGTCGCTGAAGGGGACATCGGAGCTGATCGAAGTAACCGGCGCGGCGCCGCTGCTGGAAACGGAAACTGCAAATCTCGCGGCGACCTACAGTCCCAAGCAAATTGAGCTGACTCCGAATCCTGGAGGGGATTTGACGAACTACGCGCTTTCGACACCAGGCGTGGTGTTAAGCACGGGTGCGGGATATGGAAACTTCACTGCCCATGGCATGCCGGGAACATCGAATTTGTTCACGGTCAACGGCGGTGACATGAACGATCCCTACAGCAACCTGAACAATTCCGGATCGAGCAACAACATGCTGGGGTCGAACGAAGTTCAGGAACTCAGTCTGGTGAGTAACGGGTACACCGGCCAGTACGGGCGTGCCGCCGGTGTGAACATGAACTTCACCACCAAGTCGGGAAGCAACGCGTTCCACGGAAATGCCAAGTGGGACTGGAACGGTCGATATCTGAACGCGAACGATTGGTTCAACAACCACACGAATACGCCACGCCCGTTCGCGAACAGCAACCAGTGGGGCGGGTCGTTCGGCGGTCCGATCATCAAGAACAAGCTGTTCTTCTTCTTCGACTCGGAAGGACTGCGCTACGTACTTCCGGGCGGCGGTACTCCGGTTTACATCCCCACAACCCAATTTGCCAACGCGGTGCTGGCCAACGTCCAGGCGACTCAGCCCAACGAACTGGCTACTTACCAGAAGATGTTTGCGCTCTATGCGGGTGCGCCGGGCGCGGCAGGCGCAACGCCGAATCCAGGCGACGGGGGTTGCGGCGACATCACGACGGCGATTAACGGGATCGCGTTTGGCACAGGCGGCGCTCCTTGCACCGCAACCTTCCGGTCGGAAGTGAACAACCTGAACATTGAACGGCTCATGTCGATTCGTGTGGACTACAACATATCGGACAAGGATCGCCTGAATGCCCGCTACTGGCAGGACCGCGGGACGCAGCCGACTTTTACGGATCCGATTAACAAAGCCTTCAATGCGCTGAGCAATCAGCCGCAAGACGCGGGGCAGTTGACCGAGACGCACGTCTTTACGCCGCGGTTGATCAACCAGTTGATTGTCGGTGGCTTTTATTACGGGGCGATCTTCGGCGTGGCGAATCTGCCGGCGTCTGAGTCTGTCTTTCCGACAGAGGTTGGCGGTCTTCACAATGGGGGCAACAATTGCACGAGCTTCGACGGTCTGCTGACATGCTTGGGCGGCGAATACAGCCGTTATCCGTCAGGCCGCAACGTCGGGCAATATCAGATCGTAGACGACCTTTCCTACAGTCGGGGGAATCACGAGCTGAAGTTCGGTGTGAACTTCCGGCGCATTAACTTCTCGACTTACCGGCCCGCGAGAAATCAGACCGGAGTCTTCGACGTTAATAGCATGACGGACTTCGCGTTCGGCACACTTTCGAATGGCAGCGACGTCACCCAACAATTCTCGGCCGAAACTCATTATCCGCTCAACAGTTACAGTATGGGCTGGTACGCCCAGGATGAGTGGAGGGTGAACAACCAGTTGAAGGTCACGGCCTCGTTGCGTCTCGATCGCAACAGCAACCTGACCTGCTTGCAGAACTGCTTCGCCAACTTCGCGGGCGGTTTCGACGCGATCAGCCACGATGTGAACACTCCCTACAATCAGTCGATCCGGACTGGCCAGCGCCAACTCTTCAATGGACTGGAGCGGGTAGTCTGGCAGCCTCGCTTTGGATTCACCTATTCGCCGAAAGCGCGTAATACCGTCATTCGCGGCGGTGTGGGTGTATTCAGCGATCTCTATCCCGCCCAGGTGAGCGACCTGCTCGTTACCAATGCGCCCACCGTCTCGGTCTTTCTGGTTACAGGCTCCGGGATTCCGGTCTTCGGACCTGGTGGCGGCTTTGACCTGGCGGCATCGGATAACGCGGCCTTCAACAGCGCGTTTGCCAACGGCGGAACGCTGAACAGCATTCAGGCTCAAATTCCGACTTTCACCGGCCCCAACTACTACACCGTCGTGCCCAACTTCAAGAATCCCCGATACGCAGAATGGAACCTGGAAGTCCAGCAGGCGTTCGGTGATAAGACGGTGGCAACGCTCGGATATGTCGGCAATCACGGCAGCAATCTCGCGGTTCAGCAGAACGGCGTGAATGCCTACTGTGCGGCGTGCCCATTCGGCACGCTGCCTGCGGCTGCGCCAGATCCCCGTTTCGGTCGAATTCGCGAACTGACGAACCAGGGAATCTCCAACTACAACGGCTTGACCGCAACTCTCACGCGTCGTCTGGCCAAGGGATTCCAAGGGTCGATCAACTACACCTGGAGCCACGCTCTCGACGACATCTCCAACGCCGGGTTCGATCAGTACAGCTTCAACACGGCAGGGGAAGCATTTCTGTACCAGGTCGATCCCAAGAATCTCCGCCGCTACAACTACGGCAATGCCGATTACGATTTCCGGCAGAACCTCTCGGCCAGCTACATCTACGAGATGCCGAGCATGTTCAAAGGAAACCGGCTGCTGAACAGCGTGGTTGGGGGATGGGTGACGTCGGGCGTGATCTACAAGCGGACCGGCCAACCCTACAGTGTCGTCGACACGGGACTGACCAGCTCGGTGGTCAAGAATGACTCGGCCGGTATCGTGATGCCGTTCTTCCTTGGAGGGTCAGTCCCAGGTTGCAAGGTGGACATCGCATGTCTGAGCAGCACCCAGTTCAGCGAGAACCCACCGGCATTGGATAACTTCGGAGCCTTCGGGAACATCTCGCGAAACCAGTTCCGTGGGCCGGGATACTTCGACATGGACATGACCATCAAGAAGAACTTCCGGATCACGGAAAGTGGGCTGACGTTTACCATGGGTGCCAACGCGTACAACGTGTTCAACCATCCGCGCTTCGCGAATCCCGACAACAATCTCTCCGATGGAAGCGCCTTCGGCCACATTCAAAGCAGCGTAACCCCGGCCAGCAGTCCGTATGGAAACTTCCAAGGGTCCGCGGTGTCGGGACGCGTTCTGCAGCTGGAACTCGAGGTTAAGTTCTAGCTGAGTCGCGACTGCATTACCTGAAGCGGCCCCCAAAAAGGGGCCGCTGTTTTCTTGACCCCAAGAAACGGTGTGTTGTGCGCCAAGCAAGCGCATTCGCTCTGCGCCGCTTACGACCGCGCGGGCGGGAGGCTGCGGTGGACGGGACGCTCGGTCGACCACGCGTTGCCGTTGGTGATACGCGACACCATCAACAATCGCACGCCCTGAACTCTCTCGAATGAGGTTTTTCTCTTTTTTCCTGATGTCTGATCGTCGATGGCGGTTAGCCAACTGCGTTCGGAATACGTTCTTGCTAACCAGCAACGACTGACGACCAATATGCGTTTTGTTTTCTGTCTCGCTTATGAAAACTGGAATGGGTTGCCGTTGATCTTCTCCGCAAAACTGCGTGGCACATTCGCGATTTGTTTCGTTATGCGCGGGTAAGCTCCGTTGTTTGCCAGCTTGACATTGACATCCGTCGATGGACTCTCTCGTGCAGAAGAGGCAAACAGCCAGAGTAGTGCCGGGGCGCCGACAAGGACTGTTGAATGATGAGGTGCGAGGACGGTGCGTCCGGCTTCCAGAGAAATCACAAAGTGTGTCTCCGCGATTTGTATTCCAATAAATCGGGAGCAAGTTTCGGGGCCATGCCTGTTTACGCCTTACAAGGAGAGGGGGCGCATGAAACAGCCAATGGGTAGGGCTATCGGTCGCAGACTCTGCTGGTCGATTACAGTCCTGTCGTGTTTTGTTGTGTGGCTATCACTCACCGGCGCTTGGGCGCAAGAGACCACCGGTGGCCTGCAGGGAACGGTGAAAGATCCGACGGGCGCGGTGGTATCGAACGCGGATGTGGAACTGACGGGATCATCCCTGGTCGGTTCCAAGAAATTGCAGACCGATTCGAGCGGCTATTACCGCTTCGCGAATCTTCCGCCGGGAACTTACTCGCTGCGCGTGACGGCACCCGGGTTCACCTTGTTGAAACGGGACGGGATTGTGATCGCGGTCGGACACTTGCCGACGCTCGATCTGCAATTGCAGGTCGGCTCGACCGGGACGGTGGTGGAAGTCACGGGCGAAGCTCCCCTGATCGACACGACCAGTTCGCACACCGTTACGAACATCACGCCTGATGTTGTCGCGGAAGTTCCGCACGGAATCTCCTACCAATCAGTGATTCAATTCGCGCCGTCGGCGCGCAACGAACCCCTGATGGGAAACAATGCTCTTGCGGGCACGGGCGCCGGCTCTTTTTCGCGGCCGGGCATTGGCGGAGGCTCCCCGGGCAGCACGTCGAACGGTAACGGCTTCGGCTTCCAGGTGGCGGGCGGTGCGGACAGCGAGAACCGGTACCTGGTCGAGGGACAAGACACGGCGAACGTGATCGGCGGCTATTCGCACACCGACGTTCCATTTGAGTTCGTGAACCAGGTGGAAGTGAAGAGCTCGGGCATTGAAGCGGAACATGGCGGCGCCATGGGCGGCGTCGTGAACGTAATTTTGAAGCGGGGCAGCAACAACTGGCACGGATCGGCGGGGGCGGAATATTCTGCGAACGCGATGAATGCGAACCAGAACAGTCCGTTCTTGTTCTACAGCCCCGTCGACAATGGGGATGTCTTGCACGGGCAGGGATCCGCAGGCGCAACTCTATCAGCAACGCGCAGATCGCTATCGCTACGTGCAGCCGTATTTCACTATTGGCGGACCGATCATGCGCGATCGCTTGTGGATCTACATGGGAGTGGATCCGAAGTTCACATCACTGGGACGGTCAGTTGATTTCGGTTCAGCCAATAACAACGCGGGTGTCCAGAGTTTCAGCAGCGATCAGCAGACGTACTTTACGACTGCGCGCGTGGACGCCACCGTCACCAATAAGTTGAGGGTGTTTGGGTCGTGGCTCTATCAGCTGCAGCGCACCACGGGCGCAGTGCTGCCCGTCGGCGACTCGACCAGCGGACTGCTGAATCCGACCTCGACGAATCCGCTGTTCCCTTTATCAGCACGGGTACGGATACGTCGCTCCCAACCAGACATTGAACGTGGGTGCTGATATCGCCTTGACGCCGAAGTTGGTTCTCACTACGCGCTTCGGCTATTTCTTCGAGAACTATCACGACTTCGGCTATCCGACAACGGGGTCGTTGTTCTCGTGGCTGACTTCAGGAATTACGCTGACCCCAGGCAAGCCACCGGTGCCGCGGAGTGGACAATAGCGGCACAACTGGCAATCCGCTGCCGCAATCGCTACAACAAATTGCCGGATTCTTTTCCACGGGTAACGATCAGACCTACACCGTCCGCAACGCGAACAAGCACCATCAGTTCGACCAGGATGTTGCCTGGTTCAAGGGCGGTCTATTAGGGCACCCATAATTTCAAGTTCGGCTATCAACTCAACCACGTATTCAATGATATCTTCCAGCATTGGAATGCCCCGAACGTTCAGTTGAACGTGGGGCAGGCACCAGTTCTTCGTTCCGGGCGGTAACACAGGAGACGCGAACTGCGCACCGTTTGTCAGCCCAGATGGTTACGGAGGCTGCGCCGGACTCAGTACGGATTTGCCAACTGTGCAAGATTTGGGATCCTTCGGCAAGGCCTCAAGTTACAACCACAGCTTCTACGCGCAAGACGCCTGGCAGATCGGGCGAGGCCTGACCCTCAACGTCGGTTTGCGGGTCGAAAAGGAATCGCTACCCAGCGAAACCACCGCGGGCGGGTTCCCGTCGAAACCAATCAATTTCGGATGGGGTGACAAAATCGCACCACGCATCGGCGGGGCATGGGATGTCTTCCGGGACGGGCGGCTGAAGCTGTTCGGCAGCTACGGCGTATACAACGACCTGATGAAGCTGAACCTGGCGATCAGTTCGTTCGGCGGCCAATACTGGCAGAACTGCTTCTACGCGCTCAATACGTGCTGATCTGGCGAGCATCAACGTGCAGTTCGGTCCAGGACCAGCGCTATTGCAGCGGAGACAGTACGGGCGGCGCTAATTTTGCCGGCGGGGTTGTTCCGGCTGGCGTCGACGTTCCTGGAAAATCAGAACTTCCGCGGAACGGAAGGCGTGATGAACGGGTCTGAAGCCGTATCGTCAGCACGAGTCCGTGTTCGGCACCGACTACGCGATCACGAAGACGCTGGCTTTCGAGGCGCGCTGGGATCGTCGCCGGTTGGATCGAGCGATCGAAGACACCGCGATCTTCTGTCCAGACGGTAGCGAAACGTTCCTGATCGTGAATCCGGGGTTCGGACCCAACGCGGTGAATTTGGCCGCATTCCTGCACCCAGGATCCACGCGGCTGCCCACCCAACATCAAAGCGGCGCGCAGCTATGACGGCTTGGAGTTCCGCCTGACCAAAGCGAGCAGCAAGAACTGGTTCGGCATGTTCTCCTACACCTACAGCAAACTGCGCGGCAACTACTCCGGACTGACCAGCACCGATCTGGCGGACGGAGGCGGTGGTCGCAACGCTCCCAACAACAGCCGCGCATTCGACGAGTCGTTCTTCCAGTACGACGCAAATGGAAGATCGTCGAGCGGACCGCTGGGCACGGATCGTCCGAATGCTTTCAAGGGATACGCGTACTACCGCATCCCGTGGAAGGGTGGGCGGACCTCGTCAAATATCGGCTGGTTCCAGACGCTGTACAGCGGAACGCCTCTGAGTACCTATGTTGACGTGGGCAATTCGTTTGCCCAGGCTCCTTTCTCCGGCGGCTTTCCCGTGTATCCGGAAGACCGAGGAAAGTGGGCAAACGTCAACCTGGTTCCCGATGCTTCGGGAGTTCTGGTGCCGACCGTGACCAGCATAGAGTTGCAGCGTACTCCGTGGTACATCCAGTCGGACGCCAGCTTTAAGCAGGAATTCAAGGTGAACAAAAACAACGAAGCGCAGGTACTCACGTTTGAAGCAAATGTGATCAACCTGTTCAACCGGCAGTCCGCAACGGGCTTCTACTCGCAACTGGACACGGCGTTCAACCAAAGCTTACCTGCTCCCGGGTGGATCGTTCTCGTATTCCGCCTTTGAGCACCCGTATGACTGGAAAGCGCTGCTAGCCAATACGCAAAATCCCAACGCGCCTGTCGGCTCACTGGTAGGCAACAGCCAGTACGGCAAGCCGTTTATCTTCCAGACGCCGCGCAGCATGCGTCTGGCGGTGCGGTTTACGTTCTAGGCGGGTGGTCGAATGAAGGGACCGGGGAACCCGGTCCCTTTTCTTGTGGCGCAAGTCCTCATGTCGCGGCGATATCGGCAAAGTCCCAAGTGTGGTAGCGCAGTGGAATCCCAACTTTGCGCACAGAACGCGCAAAGATGGGGCATCCCGGCGAACGCCGAGTATTCTTCTCAAGGAAAGGGGAGCCCCCGGCACTGCGCCTAAAGGCGCACGCAGAGAAGATACGTTACGCCGCGCCTGAAGGCGCGCCCTGATACAAACCTCTTTCATCCTGCGTGTTCACCATCCCACGTCTTCATTTTGAGTACGTTTTTCCGCCTGGGCTCCTTTCGTCGCCCTTTCGGGCAGATTCCTTCCTTGTTTAGTAAGATAGTCAATTCAACTTTGTAAAGCGGAAGCAACCATTCCTGCGGGGAGCGATTCCATGTGGCAGTACCCGCATGTCCAGGAGTGGGAAGGAGAGACCGTTTGTTGAAATTGCGCGCTTCGTGCGGCCGTGGGAAATGCCGCAACTCCCTGGTAATTCTCTTTTTAGGTGTTTTCATAGCGCTGATCGGCGGCCTTCGCGGCTTCGCGCAGGAAGATCTTCCCAAGGGTTCAATCGAGGGCACGATTATCGATGCGGCCGGAGCGCCGGTGGCCGGCGCCGCCGTGTACCTGAATTCCCACTCGGCGGAAGTCCCGCTCACCCTTACGCACTGATAAAGACGGCAAATATTCCACAGGCGCGCTCAATGCTGGCGTGTACACCGTGCAGGTCGAGCTGCGCAACTACAACGCGAATCGCTTCTTCGTGACGGTGCGCGACGGCAAGACCTCGAATGGAGATCGCAAGCTCACCCGCGTCGAGCCGGGAACGCCGACGCTCCAGGGGAAGGTTAGCCCGGAAGAGATCGCGAAACTTCCCATCAATGGGCGCGACGTTCTGAATACGGCACAGTTTCAGCCGGGAGTCTTGATCCAGGACGGTCGGTCGCTGGACGCGACGAAGACGGGAACATTCGCTGCTTCGATCCACAAGTTCAGCGGCGCTGACACTCTGTACACGCTGGACGGGATTGCCCTCACCGACGAAAACAAAGGCGGGACCACGCAGAACGTCGCATTGAGTTCAGTCGACGAGATCCTCGTCAACCGTGCGATGTTGAATGTTTCCGTTGGGCCGACCTCGGCGGGCGAAGTGAACATGAGAACCGGGTCCGGAAGTACGGGCCTGCACGGGGAAGTGTTCGGACTGTTTCGCGACAAGAGCATTGCCTTTGCGAAAGCTCCCGGGGGGCAGGATCTGCCGTTTCGGCGCACGGACTTCGGCGGCAAGCTGGGCGGTACGCTGATTCAGGACAAGGCTTTCTTCTTTCTCGATGTGGAGCACGTGACGCAGGATGCGCATCGTGCGGTTGTGTTTCCGGCGCCGTTCCAGGCTGAGACCGGTTCATTCTCCTCCCCTTTCCGGAATACCTCCGCCTCGGGGAAACTCGACTGGTCGCCTTCGAGCACGACCCATGCCTTCTACCGCTTCGCCTACAACTGGAACAAGTCGGTGGATGACTTTGGCAACGGGTATTCCATCTATCAGAACCACAACAACGCGCCATCGCACACCGTCGGACTGGATCTGACGCGCGGGCCTTATGTGCACAGCGTTCGATTTGGATATTCGCGGTATCACAACTCGCTGCAGGATGCGACCGGGCAATTAGGTACGGGCGGGCTTTTCGGACTTCCGGCGAGTGTGCGATTCACCGATCTGGCCGGCGGGCAAGTGCAATTCGGACCGAGCCAGTTCGCTCCGCAGGAAACCCTTCAGCAGAACCTGGAAGCGCGTTATGACGGGACGCGGCGGGCTGGGGATCATACATTTCGCTTTGGTGCGAGCATCAACCGGATCAATATCGGCGGCTACGCAAACGCGTACGGACTCGCGCCCCAGATGTCGACCGCGCTGGTGGGAAGTACGGACACGAACCCGCTGGACTATCCGCTCCTGCTGGCGACGCTGAGCAACGGGCAAGGTTTTGCGACAGAGAAGTCCGGCTTTGGATTTCCACACGGTGGGCAGGTCGACAACCGGCTGCAGGGATACGTCGCGGACTCGTACAAGATGTATCCGAACCTGACCATCACGCTGGGTGTGCACTACGTGCGGGACACAGGACGGGTGGACAGCGACCTCGCGAAGATTCCGTGTTCGGCCGCGAATCCTGGAATTCCAACGATTGCGGTGCCGTGCTCCGGTTCGAGCCTGCTTGACCAGTTTTCGAGTCTGGCGGGAAGTGCGCTGGGAAGGCAAGTGGCGCAGCCGAATTACAACTTCGCACCGCAAATCGGATTTGCCTGGGATCCATTCCATAACGGCCGAACGGTTATCCGCGGGGGAGTTGGCGTGTTCTACGATAACTCCCTGTTCAGCAACATGCGGCTGGATCGCGCGGCACGGCTGAGCCAGGGATTGTATGCCGCGACCAACGTTTTGGGATGCGCCAAGGGGGCAGCAGCCGGAACCGTGGGCGTGTACTTTCCGACTCCGGGCGGTTTGCCGACGCGGGTGACGTCGATCAACGGGCACGACCTGGCGACGGAGGTGTGCGGCACTCCAGTCGGGACCGCGGCCACGGACGTTGCGGCCCTGCAAACGGCGTATCAGGCGGCAGTCACGGCGGCAGGAGCTACCAGCAATCCAAATTTTGTTGGGAACACGCTAGCACTGAGCATGCCGGTGAATGGCCTGGCGGCGTTTGATCCGAACTTCCGCACGCCTCGTTCGTACCAGATCAGCATTGGCCTCGAGCACCAGTTGTGGAGTGGCGGCCTTTTCACCGTGGATTACGTGCGAAACATGAGCCAGCGCTTCGGGTTGATCGTGGATAAGAACCACGTGGGCGATTGGCGTTATTTGTACAACAACGCGATCGGCATTCCGACCGCCGCGCTGAACGCGATCACGAATACGATTGCGCAAAGGGCGCCGGGCTGCCTGCTGCAGCCGCTGGCGCCGGGCGCCATCGTGCAGGATGCGGTCAGTTGCTATATCTCGGCGGTGCCTACGGCGAATATCAACGACTTCGCGGTGAATGGACTGGATTCGGGCGTCGCATTCATGGGCGGGCTGCCGGCTTCGGTGGGCGTGCAGGCGCCCAACCCTCTGATTGATCCCAGAAATTTCGGAGCGGCGTTTCAAGGGCAGAACTCCTTGATGGGGCAGGGCGAGTTTCAGTCGTCAATCGGGCAGGCGGTTTACAACGGAATGCAGCTTTCGTTTCGACAGAACATCGTGCGCCAGTGGTTCTTCTTTCGCGGTGGTGACTTCAATTTGGCGTACACGTTTTCGAAGTTTGTGACGAATGGCGGCGACAATCCCGGCCAGAGTTCACTGGCGCACGACTTTCAGAATCCGGAGCGCTACAAGGGACCTTCGCCGCTGGATCGCCGGCATCAAGTGTCGATCGGATGGACGCTCAACACCTTGTGGGGGCCGAAGCTGTCGTTCATTGGCAAGTATGCAACTGCGGCGCCGACGGTGGCGTCGATGCTGGTGACATCGGGGAATCCGGCCGCGACGCCCGGAGAGATCTTCCGCACTGACTTCATCGGAGACGGTACGCCGGGGAATCTGTTTCCATTCAAAGGCCCAGGAAATTTTGATGCGCTGTCGGCAAGCGATTTGGCGACCCAGATCAAGACCTACAACCAGACGCAGGCAGGATCTTTGACGGCGGCCGGGCAGACGCTGGTCTTGGCGGGATTGTTTAGCTCGGCGCAGCTGACAACGCTGCGCGCGACTGCGCCGTTCATCATCGTGCCGCCTGCGGGGCAGTTCAGCAATCCGGGGTTCAAGACACTGGATGCGGCGATCAGTTGGCCGCTGCGAGTGGGAGAACGGCTGAGTATCGAACCGAGTGCACGATTTTATAACGTGCTGAATTTTGCGAACTTCCAGCCCGTGTCAGGACAACTCGCGTCGTACTACCCTGGGCTGGGGCAGCCGGTGACGGCAGGAGCGGGATCGGCGAACGGCACGCCTTCGGGTTCGGCGCGCGACGTGCTGCGGATCGGCGGCGGTTCAGGCGTCTACAACTATGGAACGCCGCGGCAGTTGGAATTCGGGGTGAAGGTCACGTTCTAGGCGGGTAGGCCACCCTGGTGGCTGATCTTAATTTTTGAAGCCGCGAATACTCGTGTAGTGACACAGACGAATTTTTGGCAGCCACCGCGGTGGAAATGGGTTGTTCTCCTAGTGGTTTTGTCTTTTGCGGCATGGCTGCTGACCCACAGGCCTGCGACTCAACCAGCAAAGGTAGAATTCTTACCAGCCAGGGATGAACATCCGTCATGGGATGGGTCGTACCCGTTTCTGACAATCTCGCCGATAAACCTTGCCCCAAACCCCGTCCAATTCAAAAGTTCCATTCTTAACCTCAAACCGACGGTTCGGCATGATTCACCCATTGATGAGTTCTTGGTCGATCTCCATTCGGGAATGTTCGTGCTTCGTCAGACCGACCTCTTCGTTTCCGATTCCGCTCCGCTTTCGCTGGCCCGGACATATCGGGTGGGGGATTTCTACAGCAGAGCCTTCGGCGTAGGAACGAATCATCCCTACGACATTTGCCCGACCGGTACCAGATTTCCCTACACCTACATGGACTTAAATCTAGAGGACGGTCGGCAGATACATTTTCGCCGGATTTCCAAGGGCACTGGCTATGCGGATGCTGTTTTCGAGCACGATGAAACATCATCCGAGTTTTACGGGGCATTCGTGAAAAATGAGATCGTCGAAACGATCGTGCACAGCCCTGCGGGGAAAAAGAGCCTTTTTCTTCGAACATGGGGCATTGTTACGAGAGAAGAGTAGGACATCAGAAATCTCTCGTGATCCCCGCAGGCATGTTATCTAAGCTTCGCTCGTGCACCTTGTGCGGCCCGTAGTTTCTGACAAGGAACTGGCGTGTAGAATGATGGCATGCCTTTCAATCCGAGTTCCCCCGGCGGCGCCCGACGTGGCGGAAAGACCCCGCCACCCGATGAGACATACGAAGAGGCCGCTTACCTGAAACTTCTGGGCGAGAAGCAGAAGCCGGTCAGCATCAAGCTGAACGACGGGGAAGTGGTGCGCGGCTGGATCGAGTATTACGACAAGAATATGGTCCGGCTGACGCGTGAAGGCGCTCCTAACCTGTTCATCTTCAAGCACGACATTATGTACATCGCGGAAGATCCTGCGAAGCGGAAGTAGCGGTCCACGCGACTAACTGGGAAAGCGGTTGGGCGCGTGATTCTGTATCGCCGCACTTGCCGGTCTCGTTTCTTTCAGCGAATCACATTCCATGTCTGAAGATCAGAAAACCAATTTCGAGTTCGTGCCTCAGATGTCGGAGATCGCGCGGGAAGCAGGCGCACTCCTCATGGAGTTTTTTCGGCGGCGCGTGAAGATCGAATACAAGGGCGATGCTGACCTGGTGACCGAGGCGGACAGGACTTCAGAGAAACTGATTCTGGAGCGCATCCGGAAGCAGTGGCCGTCGCATGACGTGATCGGGGAAGAAGGCGCGAGGGTGGAGACCGGCGGCGATTACCGCTGGTATGTTGATCCGCTCGACGGGACTACGAATTTCGCGCATGGCTTCCCGGTATTTTGCGTTTCGTTGGGGCTGGCGTTTCAGGGGAAGAGAAAAGCGGCCGTGGTGTATGACCCCACGCGTGATGAGTTGTTTGCCGCCGAGCGCGGGAAGGGCGCCGTGCTGAACGCGGTGAAGATCGAGGTTTCGAAGACACCAAAGCTACAGCAGAGCCTGGTGGCGACGGGCTTTCCGAGTCACAAGCGGCACAAGAATCCGAATATTTATTTCTACCATCAGCTCACGCTGCGAAGTCATGGAGTGCGCCGGGCCGGGTCGGCGGCGCTTGATCTGGCCTATGTTGCGGCCGGGCGGCTGGATGGATTCTGGGAATTCAATTTGAATGCCTGGGACACGGCGGCTGGAATTTTGGTGGTGGAAGAAGCAGGCGGAAAGGTGTCCGGGTTTCGCGGGGAAGAATTGGCGATTACGGATCGCGATGTGGTGGCGAGCAATGGGTTGATTCATCCGGAGCTACTGCACGAGTTCGGAGAGATATTTGGTGGGCGCGGGTTGGAGGCGCTGCCGGATCCTCGGGAATACCGGAAGTAGTTCAAACCTCACCTCAGACGCTGAAGCGCTCGGTTCTGGCGCTGTGTTCGGCACGAGTTAACTCGTGCCCTTCCCATTAGTGCGCTTCCATTTATTGCCGTTCCATTCGTGCCTTTCATGCATGTCTTTGTATCTCGGGGCTGGTCGTTTCCCTCATCTGGTTAGGAGTAAAATAAGAGAAAGGGTTTTGGCTTGCGGTTTCGGGGGCGAGGGCGCCCGGGCTACACGGCGAGTTGTGTTTTTCCATTTCCGCAGGACTTCGAAGGGCTTCCGAGTGACTCAGCCATTAATCGAGCGTGAAATTTCCAAGCGGCCGGATAAAGTGCGGTTGTCGGGACGCATTTTGTTTTTGGCCGAAGATCCGGAGTTGATCCGGCGGCAGCTTGCTGGAGAGGACCTGGCTTGGGATACAAAGAATCCGGCGAATAATCCCAAGCTGCGCGATGACATCTCGACCGACGAGATTACGCCGGCGCATTACTGCTTTTACTTCGATCAGACTTTAGGCGAGATTCCCTATCTCGGGCTCAAGTGCGGAAGTGTTCTTCCCATCGGCCGCAGCGATGTGAAGAAGGGTGGGTTCGTTTGCTCAGTGAGCGGGAAGCGGCGGGGGAAAGGGTCGAGTCGCGAGCAGTCGCCTTATGCGGAGATGTCGGCCGGGATTCAGGTGGTGATCGCCGAGAACATCGAGCGCATCTACAAGCAGAATTGCCAGAATCTAGGGCTGCTGACCTCGACGAACTTCTCGCTGATCGACAAGATTCGCGCTGGGGAAGAGATTTCGTTGAGCGAATTTACCGCCGGCGAGGATGACATCACGCGCCAGGTGATTGAGTACGGGGGCTTGTTTCCTTTCAATGTGGCTCGCATGCAGAAGAAGGTGTTTCTGCCACCGATTGAGACCAGGAAGCGGCCGATGACGCTGGCCGAGAAAATCTTTGCCAAGCACATGGTCACTCCCGATGGAGACGGTTGGGGTCGAGGCAGTCAAGCCTGGGGATACCGGTTTCACGCGGGTGGACCTGCGCTTCAGCCACGAATATGTCACGCCCATGGCGGCCATCTTCTACGAGCACTACGTCGGCAAAGGCGTACCGGTGAACGATGCTTCGAGCATTCGGTTCTTCCGCGACCACCTGACGTTTCTGGATGAAGTGATTTCGGAAGAGAAGAAGAAGATCGGTCTGCTCGACCTGGCGACGCAACTGAAGTTGAAGCAGGAAGACTTTGCCAAGGCGCAGGGGATCAAACTGCATGGCGAGTTGAAGGATCGCAAGGGATCAGAGGGCATTTGCCATTCCGTGATGCTCGAGTCGTACGCGCTGCCCGGGCAGGTGAATGTCGGATCGGACTCCCACACCCCACACGTTGGCGCGATCGGGTGCGTGGCCTTTGGGATCGGCACGACCGATGTGTTCAATAGCTGGATCACGAAAGACGTGCGCGTGAAAGTGCCGGAGTCGGTAAAGATCGTCATTCGTGGAGAGAAGCAGCCCAACGTCACGGCGAAAGATTTCATCCTCAAAATCCTGAGCCTGGACTACGTGCGCAGCGGAAAAGCGCTCGCCAAAGTGATGGAGTACGCGGGTGAAGCTGTCGAGTCCTTGAGCGTGGACGAGCGCGCGACCATGACCAACATGGCTGCGGAGATCGGCGGATTCACGGGGATTGTCGCCCCCGATGACAAGGTCGTTGATTTTCTCGTGGAGCGAAGGGGCATGAGCCGGCGGGACGCTTCGGAGATGATTCGTGGTCTGGCGAGTGATCGCAACGCGGAGTACGCGCAGGTGATCGAACTCGACGCGGCCGAGATTGCGCCCATGGTGGCGACGCCGGGCGATCCAGGGAACGGTAAGTTCATCCGCGAATTGAATACGCCGGTGCCGGTCGAACTGGCGTACGGTGGAACCTGCACGGCCGGCAAGAATGAAGACATGGATATGTACGCCCAGGTTCTTGCGGACGCGCTAAAGCATGGCAAACGGGTGGCGGAGTCGGTGCAGTTTTACATCCAGTTCGGTTCGCAGGAGACACGCGAGTACTGTATTGGTAAGGGCTACCTCGACATTTTCCAGAAAGCCGGGGCGCACGTAATCGAGCCGAGTTGCGGGGCGTGCATCAATGCTGGGCCTGGAGTTTCAACGCGTCCGGACCAGGTGGTCATCAGCGCGCAGAACCGGAACTTCCCCGGACGAAGTGGCCCGGGGCAGATGTATCTGGCTTCGCCGTTGACGGTGGCCGCGAGTGCGGTGGCAGGATATATCGTGGAGTATCAGCCGAGCGAAGAGAGGGAATTCGCGGGTAGTCGCGGGTAGCCACTCCGGTAAATGCCGGAGGGCCAGATCTGAGTGTGTTTTTGAACGGAAAAACGTTCGCGGGTTGCTGTACCGGGGGCGCGATTCTTGCTAGAATCTGTGGTTCTTTTAGAGACCCGCAGAGTTTCAGGAGATAGACATACCATGACCTACGTGATCGCAGAACCCTGCATCGGGACGAAGGACACGGCTTGCGTGGACGCGTGCCCGGTGGATTGCATCCACCCGAAGAAAGACGAACCGGCGCACGCGACGGAAGAGTTGCTGTATATCGATCCGGTTGAATGCATCGATTGCGGTGCATGCGTGCCGGTGTGCCCGGTGTCGGCGATTTTCGCCCTCGACGATCTGCCGGAAAAATGGGCGGCGTTTACGGAGCGGAACGCGAAGTATTACGGGAGATAGCGAACTACGAGCTTTCGGGCTGCGTGCATTGAGCTTGCGCCGGGTTCCTGCGGAGGCGTTCATCTGGAGATGGACGCCTTTTGCTTTGAGGTCGCAAATTGCGACCTCAAACTTGAAGGCGACGTCGAGAGGGTCCCCAGCGGGATATAGCAGTGGAATCGCACCTTTGCGCAGAGAACGCGCAAAGATGGGGCACCCGGCCGGTAGGAGAATCAGCCCTACTAATTGAGCTGAAAGCTGATCGCCGATAGCTGACGGCTACTCCCCCTGACGGCTTTGCCCTTCTTCCATTACAATCAAACATTAACCTGCTGGGCTCCCATGGCACTGAAGGAGTCGGAAGCCGTCGTCCTGCGGACGTACCCGCTGCGCGAGGCCGACCTGCTGGTCACCTTTTTTACGCGGAATGAGGGCAAAGTGCGCGGCGTGGCGCGCGCCGCCAAGAAGTCCCGCAAGCGATTTGGCGGGGCGCTCGAGCCTCTGACGTTTGTCCGGGCATTCTACGAAGACCGCGAGCGGCAGGAGTTGGCGCGATTGGACGCGCTCGAGGTGCTGGAATCTCCGCTGGCCAGTGAGGTCAGTTATCCGCGGGCAGTGGCGCTGGCGCACATCGCGGAATTGCTGGACGAATTGCTGCCCGACCGCGAGGCCAATGACGCCGTATTCCGGTTGACATTGTCGGTGTTGAGCCGGTTGCGCGGGCCCGAGATCTGGATGCCGGTCACGTACTTCGAGTTGTGGATGACGCGGCTGGTGGGTTTTTTGCCGGATCTTTCCGAGTGCGTAGTGTGCGGACGCACTCTGAATGGCAGCCGGGCTTTCTTCCACGCGTTAGCCGACGGGTTGATGTGCGTGGACGACAAGCGGCTGGCGTCGTCGGAGATTTCGAGCGAGTCGCGGGCGCTGGCTGGCGCAGATGTTTCGGGCGCCGGTCGAGAGCTTTGCCGGGACGGAGTGGCCGAAGTCGAAGGCTTCTGACTTGCGCAAGTGCTTGTTGCAGATTCTCGAGCGGCATATTGAGAAGAAGCTGGTGACGGGCGGGATGCTGGAGAGAATCAGCTCTTAGCTTAGCTCTTAGCCGTTAGCTTTTGCGGTGGAGGGATTCGAGCTAAGACGCTAGAGGCTAAGAGCTAACAGCTGCAGACCAAAATGGCAATTTCCAAACCCAAACCGCCGACCTTTCAGGAACTCATCCTGAAGCTGCAGACTTTCTGGGCGCAGCGCGGGTGCGTTTTGCAGCAGCCGTACGACGTTGAGGTCGGAGCGGGGACGATGGCGCCCGAAACGTTTCTGCGCGTGCTGGGACCGCAGCCCTACAAGGTTGCTTATCTGCAGCCATCGCGGCGTCCGGCCGACGGGCGGTACGGGGAGAATCCCAACCGGCTGTTTAAGCACACACAGCTGCAGGTGATTCTGAAGCCTCCGCCGGACGATGTGCAGGACGTGTATCTCGAGTCGCTGAAGGCAATCGGGATTGATCTGCGCCAGCACGACATCAAGTTCGAAGAAGACAATTGGGAGTCGCCCACGCTGGGTGCCTGGGGCATCGGGTGGCAGGTGATGCTCGATGGGCTGGAGATCACGCAGTTCACCTACTTCCAACAGTGCGGCGGCGTGGATCTGCTGCCGATCTCTGCTGAGCTGACGTACGGGCTCGAGCGCATTGCGGCCTTTCTGCAGGATGTCGATTCGATTTACGACATTGTGTGGGCGAGTGATCCGGAGACGGGGCATCCGACGACCTATGGCGATGTGCGGCTGGCCGACGAGTTGCAGTTCTCTGTCTACAACTTCGAAGCGGCGGACGTGGAGAAGACCCGGAAGCACTTCGAGCTGTACGAGGCGGAGTGTAAGTCCTTGCTTGAAGCGGTCAATGCGGATCTTCAAGCACCAAGAAATCGAGGGGGCGCCGTCTCTAGATCTACCGCCAAAGTCATTGAAAGCCATGGCCAGGAGGTAGCTCGACGGGCGCTCCGGGCACCCGTGCTCGCCGCTTACGACCTCTGCCTCAAGTGCTCGCATCTTTTCAACATTCTCGATGCGCGCGGGGCGATTTCCGTGACGGAGCGGGTGGGCGTGATTGCGCGAGTGCGGGCTTTGGCGGTTGGGATTGCTAAGGCGTATCTGCAGCAGCAGTCGAGCGAAGCACAGCAGTCTTCGGAGGAAGAACCTGTGGTTCTCCACGCGAAAACCGAGAAGGCTCCGCGGGGGAAGAAAGAACCCGCGACCGTGGGGTAGGAGCCAGGGCGGGGGTCGAGCACGCCCTCTGCGACTGCCGGCGGGACGCCGGTGCAACTAAGACGCCGGCGCTACTAAAGACGTTGTGACGGTGCTCACATTCAGAAGCTGCGGAACTTGGGAAGATAGATAGATTGATCGATGCCTGACTTTCTGCTTGAAATCGGCTGTGAAGAGATTCCTGCAAGGATGATTGATGCGGGCTCGCAAGAGCTGCGCGAGCGCATCGCGAAATTGCTGGAAAGAGAACGGCTCGCGCCGGCGGGCGCGGTTACGGGCTTCGATACGCCGCGCCGACTGGCGGTTCTGGCAGCGGGCATTCCCGCATCCCAACCCGATCTCACCGAGCAGGTCACCGGGCCTTCCCTGGCAGTTGCCTATAAAGATGGACAGCCGACTCCGGCAGCGCACGCTTTCGCGAAGAAAGTGGGCGTGGACGTTTCGCGCCTCGAGAAGGCCAGCACACCCAAGGGCGAATATCTTTCCGCCAAGGTCACCAAGGAGGGCCGCTCAGCCAGCGAGATTTTGGCGGAGTTGTTGCCGAGGGAAATCTCGTCGATCTACTGGCCGAAGAATATGTACTGGCGCAAGGCGAACGAGCGCTTCGTGCGTCCGGTGCGCTGGATGGTCGCGCTGCTCGATGGCGACGTTGTTCCGCTGGAATTCGACGGGGTTCGGGCCGGGAACAGTTCGCGCGGGCACCGGATTCTTGCCGACAAAGCGGTAGCGATTCCTAAGGCCGGGAATGCGTACGTGGATGCACTCGCCTCCGTGAAAGTTCTGAACCGGTCAGAGCGCGAAAAAGAGATTCGCAAGGCGCTAGACGCGGCGACGCGGAAAGTTGCGGGCGCCCAGTGGCGCGAAGACAAAGCGCTGCTCGACACGGTGGTCAATCTGACAGAATTTCCTTCGGCCATTCTGGGCAACTTCGACCCGCAATTTCTGGAATTGCCGGAAGAAGTACTGGTCACTGTGATGCGCGATCACCAGAAGTATTTCGCGGTCGAAGACGCGAACGGCAAGCTAGCGCCGCATTTTCTGGCGGTGCTGAATACGGACGGAGATCGCGACGGCGCCATCCAGCACGGGAACGAGCGCGTGCTGCGAGCCCGTTTCAACGATGCGCGTTTTTTCTGGCAGACCGACCAGAAGCAATCCTTGCGCGACCGACTGGAACTGCTAAACCATGTCACCTTCCAGAAGGATTTGGGCAGCTACTACGAAAAGACTATCCGCACGCAACGGCTGGCGAGTTGGTTGTCGGAGACTCTGAAGCAGGCTGGCGTAACGTTGCGGCCGGGCGTTATTCACAAAGCGGCCTGCCTGGCGAAGACCGATCTCACCACCGAACTCGTAAAGGAATTTACGGAACTGCAAGGCATCGTGGGCGGCTTGTATGCGCGCGTGCAGGTGCTGGACGAAGGTCTGAGCGAGGATGCACGCCAGTGCATCTCGACCGCAATCTACGACCACTACAAGCCGGAGTCGATGGACGACTCGGTGCCGCGGACGGTGGAAGGAGCCGTTCTCTCGATCGCGGACAAGGCCGACAGCATTGCCGGCATGTTTGCTTTGGGGCTGGTGCCCAGTGGCTCGAAAGATCCATTCGGATTGCGGCGACAGGCGAATGGGATTGTGAAGACGATCGCCGAGCACAAACTGCCTTTGAGCCTGGGCGCCCTGATGGAGGACGCGCAAGGTCCGTTATCGCGGATCGGAAGCAGAAAGGAAGTTCGCCAAGGATTTCAAGTTCGACGATGCCGTGCGCGGCTTCTTCCGCGAGCGCCTGGAGTTTTATCTGCGCGATGTGCGCGGGTTTGCGTATGACGTTGTGAACGCCGTGCTGGCGGCGGATGCGGACGATGTGGTGGACGCGCTGGCACGTGCGGAAGCGGTGTCGAAAGTGCGCACGTCATCTGACTTCGAGGCGATCTCGACTTCGTTCAAGCGCACGAAAAACATCCTGCGGCAGGCGAGCGAGGCGGGCAGGGAAGTCGCGACGCAGGTGAATGCGGCATTGCTCCAGGAAGAAGCCGAGAAAGCTCTGGCTGCGCAGGTTCCGGAGGCCGCGAAAAGAGTTGAAGCGCTGCGCGCGGAGCGCAATTACGAGAAAGCGCTGCTGGAAATCAGCAAGCTGCGGCCCGCCCTCGATCACTTTTTCGACAAGGTGATGGTGATGGCGGAAGACGCGAAGGTACGGGCCAACCGGCTGGCGTTGCTGCAGACGCTGCTGAATGAGTTCTCGACGATTGCGGACTTCTCCGAAATCGTCACTGAAGGCAAGGAATCCAAAGAATCTCCGAAACAGTAAAGGACGCAATCATGGCTACGACAACCCTCCCCGAGACCGACGTTGAAATCAAAACCAGCCCGAAAAACGAAGTGAAGTACGTGTATTTCTTCGGCGGCGGCAAGGCCGACGGCAACGGCAAGATGAAGGACGTGTTGGGCGGCAAGGGCGCCGGTTTGGCGGAAATGACGAATGCCGGGCTGCCCGTGCCTCCGGGATTCACGATCCAGACCGAAGCCTGTCGCGAGTACATGAAGCACAACGCGGTGTCGAAGGAAGTGGATCGCCAGATGGAAGAGGCGCTCAAGCACCTGGAGCAGTTGCAGGGGCAGGAACTGGGCAAGGGCGCAAATCCGCTGCTCGTGAGCGTGCGCTCGGGCGCGAAGTTCTCTATGCCCGGCATGATGGACACGATCCTGAACCTCGGACTGAACGATGAGAGCGTGGAAGCGCTGGCCAAGCGGGCCGATGCGCGCTTCGCTTACGACTCGTACCGACGACTGATCCAGATGTTCGGCAACGTCGTGCTTGAAATCGAAAAGTCGGCATTCGAAGAAGTGTTCGACGAGAAAAAGAAGCAGAGGAAAGCGAAGCTCGATACCGATCTCGATGCCAAGGCTTTGAAAGAAGTCATCGCGGAGTACAAGAAGGTCGTGAAGAAGCACGCCAAGCGCGACTTCCCGCAGGACGCGCATGAGCAACTGGTGATGGCGAGAGACGCCGTGTTCCGTTCCTGGCAGAACGCTCGAGCGAAGCACTATCGCCGCATCAACAATATCGACGACATGCTGGGCACCGCCGTGAATGTGCAGGCCATGGTGTTCGGCAACCTGGGCGAGACCAGCGGCACGGGGGTGGGCTTCACGCGCAACCCGGCGATCGGCACGAAAGAGTTCTACGGCGAGTTTCTGCTGAACGCGCAGGGCGAAGACGTCGTCTCGGGCGTGCGCACACCGGTGCACATCCTGGAACTCGAGAAGATCATGCCCGCGGTCTACAACCAGCTGCGCGACATCACGACGCGCCTGGAAAAGCATTACAAGGACATGCAGGATTTCGAGTTCACCATTCAGGACGGCAAGCTCTACATGCTGCAGACGCGCAACGGCAAGCGGACGGGGCTGGCGGCAGTGCGCGTCGCATTGCAGATGGTAGAGGAAGGGCTCATCACGAAGGAAGAGGCTATCTTCCGCGTCGAGCCGAACCAGTTGTACGACTTCCTGGTTCCGCGTCTCGATGAAAAGGGCGTGAAGATCGAAGTACTGGCCAAGGGGCTTCCAGCGTCTCCGGGTGCTGCGGTCGGACAGATCGTTTTCACGGCCGACGAAGCGGTGGAGAAGGCGGGTCTTGGCAAGAAGGCGTCGGTCATCCTTGTGCGCGGCGAGACCACACCGGAAGACATTCACGGGATGGAAGTCGCGTCGGGCATTCTCACCTCACGGGGTGGCATGACGAGCCACGCGGCCGTGGTGACACGCGGCATGGGCAAGTGCTGCGTTGCGGGTGCGGGCGACATCGAGGTCAATGAGAAAGCTCGCGAGATGCGCGTCAAGGGCCAGGTGTTCAAGGCAGGCGACTGGATTTCGCTCGACGGCACGACGGGACGGGTAATCAAAGGACAGCTCAATACGCTTCCCCCGTCGCCCGATGATAAAGAACTGCAGACCTTCATGAAGTGGGCGGACCCGTTCCGCAAGCTGAAGGTTCGGGCGAACGCGGATATTCCGCGCGATGCTATCCAAGCACGGACTTTTGGTGCCGAGGGAATCGGGCTGTGCCGCACGGAGCATATGTTCTTCGCGGAAGACCGCATCCCGCACATGCAAGCCATGATTTTGGCCAACAACGAGAAGGACCGGCGGATTGCGCTCAAGAAACTACTGCCTATGCAGCGCGCCGATTTTGCTGGCGTCTTCAAGGCGATGGACGGGTACGCGGTGACCATCCGCACGCTTGATCCCCCGCTGCATGAATTCCTGCCCCGGCGCGAAGACTTGATGGTTGATATCGCCGTGCTGCCTTATGCCGACGCGAAACACAAAAAAGAGCTGATCGGGAAGTACAAGCGCTTCGGCGCCAAGGGCGCAGCGGATCTGAAGAAAGTCATTCCAAATCTTCTGCGTCGCGTGGAAGAACTGCACGAGTTCAACCCGATGCTGGGGCACCGCGGATGCCGTCTCGGCATCACGTACCCCGAAATCACGGAAATGCAGGCTCGCGCGATCTTCGAAGCGGCGGTAGCCGTGTCGAAGCAGGGCGTGAAAGTGTTTCCGGAAGTCATGATTCCGCTGACGGCGACGTTGAAGGAAATGGCCAACCAGGCGGCGATTGTCCGGCGCGTCGCGGATGAAGTCTTCAAAGAGAAGGAACACAAGGTTGACTACCTGGTGGGCACGATGATCGAGTTGCCCCGCGCGGCCCTGGTGGCGGATGAGATTGCCAAGGAAGCGGAGTTCTTCTCATTTGGCACGAACGATCTGACGCAAACTACGTTCGGCTTTTCGCGCGACGACGTGAACAAGATTCTGCCGACGTACCTGGAAGAGGGCATCCTGAAGCAGGATCCTTTTGCGGCGCTGGATCAGGAGGGCGTGGGACAACTCGTGAAAATGGCGACCGAGCGTGGGCGCAAGACACGGCCGAATTTGAAAGTGGGAATCTGCGGCGAGCACGGAGGCGAACCTTCGTCGGTCGAGTTCTGCCACCGGGTAGGACTGAACTACGTTTCGTGCTCTCCGTTCCGCGTGTTGACGGCGCGGTTGGCGGCGGCGCAGGCGGCTGCGGCTGATGCGTTGAAGGTGGAAGGCGGGCGAACGAAGTAGGCATTCAAGTCGAAAATTGCCAGGCAAAAACTGGCGGAGCGGCGAGTGTCATCGTCCTGACGGGCGAGGATGCCCGTCGCTCCATTTTTACTGGACTTTTTGCAGGCGGGCGATCAGCTTTTGCGCGAGGTTGTCTTCTGAGTCGGACCAGAGCAGCCGTCCGTTAGCGTGCGCGTTCTTCTCTACCTTGTTTGTGAAATCGATCAGCTTGTGAACGTTCGCGCGCACGCGTTCTTCCGTGTCGGTGTCGAGTTCGATCTGTTCCTGAAGGAATGCACTATCGAGTCCGAAGTCGACTTCGATATGGCCCGTAGTCTCCGCGGTCCCCTCATCGAACTCTGCTCCCTGCGCGATGAAGCGCACGTGATTTGGCGCAAGAGCCCACTGACGGCCGGTCGAATCCGGTGTCCATAAGTCCCAATCCGCGTCGAACAAGTAGGCGTAGTCTTCGTGCAAAAGGTCGGACGCGACGTCGACCGCAATTTCGGGCGCAACGCCCGGTGTGAAGCGGCGTTCGAGGATAGTCGGCTCGTTCCACGACACAGGTTGGACCGATACGTAGCTGACTCCGGGACGAGCCTCCGAAAAAGGGAACTGACGCAGCACGGACAAGATGTGCAGCATCATGTCCTGCTCGCTGAAACTCGGAAACCACAAACTCAGATGAAGGGGATCAGCCACCCGCCGCTCCGTTTCGATTGAGGTTCGGTGAATATTGTAAATCCTGCGGATGGGGAAAGTGGGGTCACTGCACTTTGACATCTCGAAGACGCACTTGTTCCCATCAATCGTTCGCCAGCAAGCCCGCCTCACGCTATCTCGTCCCCGTCGTCTAGCCCGGCCTAGGACATCGCCCTTTCACAACCGAAGCGGTGCGTATTTACAACGACTTAGAAGAGGTGGGTGGCACTGTAAGTCGTTGAAAGACGGTGGAAGGAATAGCAGACCCGTACCTCAACCCGTACCGCGTCGAAAGCTCCGCCCGAGCGCGATGGTGATGCTTTACCAGTTCAAGAGGTGCGCAGGAAAAAGATTCTCGGCGGATGCCGGTGAGCACGAGCCCGCGGCAATCCAGACGCTCATTCTAAGGCTCGTGCCGCCAGCTAAAGCGTGACCTGGCTTTTGTTCATCCGGGTGCGGCATTCGTTTCTTTTGGCTAAAATGTCTGCGGCACGAAAGGAGCACAAATGGCAAAGAAAAAGATCGATCCGCTAAACAGGAAGCAGTACAGCGCCGTCTCCGCCGCGCTAACCGTCTCCAACATTCCGGCCGCGGTGAGCTTTTACCAAAAGGCATTCGGCTTTTCTAAACGGGGAATCATGAATGGGCCTGATGGCAAACCAGTTCACGCGGAACTCACGTTGCGTGGCACGACGCTGATGCTGGGGCCGGAGAGCGAGCAAATGGGGAAACGAAGCGCCAAGAGCGTCGGCGCCTCTCCTGCTACCCTCTACATTTACGTCGAGAACGTGGACAAGGTCGTCGAAAAAGCGGCTCAGCTTGGCGCCACACCGCAAGGTCCCGTGATGGACATGTTCTGGGGCGACCGCTGCGGCACTGTCGTCGATGCGGATGGCTACACGTGGATGGTCGGTACACACAAGGCGGAACCGACAGCCAAAGAAATGAAGAAAGGAATGAAGGAGATGATGAAGCAGCAGCCGAGCGCCACCGCCGCCGACTGACTGGCAATCACTCGAAGAGCGCTGGTTGACTGGCAGCCTCTTCCGCTTCACAAAAGTTACTTAGGCCGACACCCACCAGCCGATAACGTTGCCGCGGCCCGAGATCCACCCGCTCTCGCAGCTTTAATGCGATCTCCGTCAGCTCCTCGCAGGAGGAGGGAGCGGAACAGGGCGTGTGGCTGCGGGTAAGAATCTTGAACTCGCTTGTCTTCAGTTTGAGAACCACCGTACGTGCCATCCGTGATTCTTTGCGCGAAGCAGACCAAAGCTTTTCTGCAAGGCGTTGGATCATTGCCTCGGTTTCTGCCAACAGCATGTCTTGCTCAAAAGTATCCTCGACGGAGATCGATTGCGTAGGCCGGTCCGGGACGACTTCGCTATCGTCGATACCACGGGCGAGTTCGTGCAGGCGCAGACCATAGCGGCCAAACTGGTGTTCGAGCATGGACAAGTCCAGAGCCCGCAGATCACCAACTGTCTGTACTCCAAGTTTCGCCAGCTTCTCTCCCGTAACCTTGCCCACACCGGGCAGGCGTCCAACCGGCAGTGGTAGCAGAAACCCATCTATATTCTCAGGTTGGATGACGAAGAGACCATCAGGTTTGCGCCAGTCAGAGGCCAGTTTTGCTAAGAACTTGTTTGCTGCTACGCCGGCAGAGGCAGTCAGATTCAATTCCTGACGGATTTGCTCGCGGATGGTGCGTGCCACCAGAGTGGCCGTCGGTAATCCTGCCTTGTTCTCGGTAACGTCTAGGTACGCTTCGTCGAGCGACAGTGGTTCGATCAGGTCTGTATGAAGCTTGAAGATCTCCCGCACGCTTCGCGAGACTGCCCGATAGCGTATGAAATCCGGAGGTACGAAGATCGCAGTGGGACATAACCGTTCCGCGCGCACTGCCGGCATGGCCGAGCGCACTCCGAAACTCCTGGCCTCGTACGAGGCAGCGCAGACGACAGAGCGCTTGCCCAGCCAGGCAACGATCACGGGCTTGCCGCGCAGTTGCGGAGCATCGCGCTGCTCGACCGAAGCATAAAACGCGTCCATGTCGACATGAATGATTTTTCGCACAATCTTCTGGCAACATACTATTCCGGCTTCCCGAACACTGGGAATGTGTATCAGGCCGATCGTTAACCGTCATTGTTGTGGATTCCAGAGATGCATGCAGCTGTTCTTGCTTCGAGCCTGTATTCGGCACTCGCTATTTCCGTCCTCCTCCTGCATGCGCTGTTCATTTTGTGGGTGGTCTTTGGTGCTTTGCTGACACGCTCGCGCCCGATCCTTCGCTGGCTGCATGTCGGGTCACTTGTGTGGGGAATCGTTACGGAACTGCTTCTTTGGCCTTGTGCCTTAACTGTGCTAGAGAACTGGCTTGAGGCCAAGGCTGGAGTTCAGCCGTATCAGGGTGGGTTCCTGCTCCATTATTTGGATAAGTTCGTCTATCCGGATATCTCTGCAACGGTCTTGACGATTGCAGGGTGATCATCCGCGTTCTGAATCTTGCGTTCTATGGCCGGCAAATCTGGATCGCTCGGCTCGGATACCTCCGGACAATATCGCCTCCGTCTCAATATTCAGAAGGAGATCAAGCGCCATTGCCCGAAGAGCTCAGCGCCATGATGCACGTCAACCAAACCAGCGTGAACAGCTTTACGACGTAATCGTGCTCGACGCCGCGGCTCACAGCCAGCGCAACTGAACCTTCAACCTACTGATTGCTCAGCGATCAAATAAATGTCTTTTTGTTTCAGCGGCTTCTCGATTTCCGTAGAAGGCAAAAATGGGCAATTTTGGGCGTAGTTGTTATGAAAGATGTTACATCGTTTGAACGTTAAACACCTCGATAGTGGGGTCAACGATTTTCTGCACCAGACGGAACTGTGCTCGGTTCAGTTCTCCTCTCCTTATTCCCGCGTCCGCGTGGCGAACCCAACTACGAACTCGCGGCGGCCCGCCAGCAATAAGCAGGTCCCGGCACCCGCGTTCGCTCTACGCATTAGAAGTTAAACTTGAAGCCCAACTGCACCTCGCGCGGTCCGAATGCTGTGTACGAGATTTTCCCGAAGGTATCATCGCCGATAGTGGTATCCGGTGTCCCGAATACCGGATGATTAAAGGCATTCTTCGCCTCGACCCGGAACTCGAAGTTCATCTGCTCGCGTATGTGGAATTGCTTGCCGATCGAAAGATCGGCCGTGAAGGACAACGGTGAACGGACGCTGCCCAGCGCTCGCGGAGCATTCCCCAGAGTGTAAGGGGCAGGACGCACGAAACTGGGGTGATCGTCAGGGGTGTTGCCTGCAAAGTACTGCTCTACCCAAGTCTGATTCGAACCGTGGTTACGCGTGGGTATTCCCACAATATTCGGTCGCTGTGAACCATATGTGGGCAGCGGCTGTCCACCGTCGTCGAGGAAGAAGGAGAGCGGACGTCCATCAGCGATACGCCAGATGCCGTTGGTCTTCCATCCACCGATGATCAAGTCCGCCCAGCGCGGCATATTTCCCAAAAATGCCTTGCCGCGCCCAACCGGCAGATCGTAGCTGTAGCTGAACTGTAATACATAGGGAATGTCGAATGTTGAGAGACTCCGTTCCAGCTCCGGCTTGTTAGGATCCTGCAAGCTGTCGAAGCTTTGCGCCCACGACACATTGGTATCGCCCGAGGAAGCGTCATCGATCGACTTCGACCAGGCGAATGTTGCCAGTAATTGCAGACCGTTAGAGTACTTCTTCTCGGCGGTCAACTGCAGTCCGTGGTAAATAGAATTCGCGATCAACTGCGGTTCTGTAGAAACGCCAGTGAATTGAGGATAGGGTCGCAGCAACTGATAGTACTGAATCTGCTGAAAGCCGCTGCCTATGGTGCTATTCGGGTCACTGATAAGCCCGGCGAAAGGATTGGTCACTGCGGAGCTGAGACATGCGATTGACAGGCCAGCCTGGCATGGGGTGTTTGAGTCGAAATCTCCAACCGGCAGACTCTCCACCGACGGCCCCAGATGGTTCCGCTCTGTCGAGCCGGTGAACGGCAGGTGAGTGCCCTTCTTGCCAATATATTCTGCGTTGATCAGGATATGGCTCGGCAGTTCGCGCTCGATCCCAAAGCTCCAGCTCTGCTCGTAGGGTGTTTGATTCCAGCCCGGCGTACGAATCGGACCGTTGGCGCCGAAACCCACGTCGTTCAACAGCCCGAGCGAATTCCCTGCCGGTTGAATCAACCCGAACTTAAACGGATTGTTCAGGTTCACAAAAGGAGTTGCAAGGTCATTCGGATTCACCACGATAACGTTCGTATACTGATTGAAACCAGCGCCGCCGTACGGGACGACACCAGTGACCCCGGAGCGCGACTGCCCGTAGTAGATGCCGTAGCCGCCGCGTACGACTGTGTTTGGAACGACCTGATAGGCGAAGCCTAGCCGCGGCTGGAAGTCGTGCCAGTCGGTCACGTAGTTAGTACGCTGTTTCGAAGAGGCGAAGACTTCCCCTCCTTTCAACGCAAGGTTCACGGGTTGGCCGGTGACGGGGTCGGTATAGCTCAGGCTTCCACCATTCAATGGACTCACGGCATTCCGATCAAAGTAATCCTGGCGGTTATAACGGTCTGTCCGCGGCAACGTAACCTCATACCGTAAGCCCAGATTTAAAGTCAGTTTGGGCGTGACCTTCCAGTTGTCCTGCGCAAAGAATCCATATTGGTAGTTCGTTGTGGCCGGCCGGGACTGGATTTCTTCGTAGGACCCGGACCCGTTGCTGGCACTGCCCTGCGTCATCTGGCCCATCATGAAGCTGGCCATGGAATCTCCGCCGCAAAGATCCAATCCGTCTGGGCAGGCATTGGTAGCATCGGTGTTGAAGCTGAAGAATCCAACGGGAGCGTTGGTTTGGATGTAGTTGATCTGGTGGATTCGGCCATCAAACCCGAACTTGATGTCGTGCTGGCCGTGTATCTTGTCGAGCGTGGCCGATAATTGTCCTGTGTTCTGGCCCAGGCGGTAATTACCATAGGGATCGGTGCCGATGTTGGCGTATCCGGCAGGGGTGTACTGGTCGATAAAGATCGCAGGCACTCCCTTGAACCCATTGGCCTCCAGATAGGACGGAAATCCCAAAGTCCCGAGCGGATCATTCTCCCCATGCGGGTTGTATGCATCAGTGTGCCAAACTCCACGTATGAATCCCAAAGTCGTAGTCAGTAGCAAGGTCGGGCTGAAAGTATGTGTGTCGTTGATCGCGAATACGTGGGCATTATCCCAACCCGGACCGCCCGCACAGGGATCGGTAAAGTTCTTGAAGCAATCAAGGCCCCCGCCTGTGGGGTTGTACTGATACGCGAATTTCCCGCTCATTAAATTGTTCTGTGTGAAGCGGTGGTCGATCTTGATGTCAAACTGCTTGTTGGAGGTGTGGCTCCCACCAGACCCGAACCAGTTCTGTTGAAGGCTTCCGCCGGTGACGTTGGGCTCTGGAAAGTAGCTCATCATCTTTTGCGCCACAGGATCAATCAGATTGCCGGCGACATTAGGGTTGGGGCCGCCCGGAGTCGCATACGTGGCGATGTTGTTGAAGGGAATGAAGGTGCTGCGCGTTATTACGCCATTGAACGTTCCGGAGTAAGGGTCCCAAATCTGACCAGCGTCCGCACTGCAGCGCCCGGAGCCATTAAACGTGCCTCCATTTGCGGCGCAAAGTTCGCCAAAATCACCAGCCCGCATCGCGTCGGTGGGAACGCCTGCATTAGCTGTGCTCAAACCGGTTCGACGCAAACCGTCGTAGTCGAAAAAGAAAAAGGTCTTGTTTTTGATGATGGGACCACCGATGGTGCCACCATAATTATGGCGGCGCAGCGGAGGAATGGGATCTCCATTGCGGTTTGCGAACCAGTCGTTCGCATCGAGGCTATCGTCGCGGAAGAACTCGTAAACGCTGCCGTGAAACTTATTCGTGCCGGAGCGCGAGACCACATTGACTACCGAGGCACCCGAAAACCCGTATTCCGCGCTGAAGTTGGTCTGCTGAACTTTGAATTCTTCCACTGCCTCCGGTGAGGGCAGATAAGTCACCGCTGTAATTCCCCCGTTTGGCTCGGAGTTCGTGGCGGAAGCGCCATCCAACAGAAAGTCAGCCGAAGCCCCACGGCTGCCGTTCGAAACAAAGTTTGTGCCCATACAGGGCTCCGGGCATGAGTCGTTCATCTCGGTGACGCCCGGCGCCAAACTGGTTAGGGTCTCGATATTGCGGTCAATCAAAGGCAGATCATTGATGAACCTGCGGTTTACCACCTGCCCGGTTTCCGCGTCCTCGGTCTGTAACTCGACAGCACCTGCACGCACATCGACGACTTCGGCAGTAGCACCCACGGCCATGGAAAAGTCCACCGAGGCGTTCTGATTAACGTCGATTCTGACGTTGTCTTGGCGCTGAGTTTTAAATCCAGTCGCGCTTGCCGACACGACGTAATTCGAAGGAGGAAGCTCTCGAATGACGTATCGCCCACTTGAATCACTGGTAGCGCTAAATGCAAAACCTTTTTCAGCATCTGTCGCCTTGATCTGCGCGCCAGCGACGAAAGCGCCGGAAGGGTCCTTTACGGTACCCGCAATCGTGCCGGTATAGAGCTGGGCATGAGCTGCGGGAAGGCACAGCACAGCGCAAATTGCTAGAGCCGCTCCGAGCAGGCGCTGGGCCGTTTTGGAAATCGATTGCAGGCCGTACCGTGCGATGAAATTCATTTTCATACGACACTCCGCGTTCGGCTAGGTTTCGAGTGGGGGCGATAGTGGGGACAGGAGATGCGCCCTATTCCCAGCATTGAAACGTTTCATTACATTCGGTGTATTTAACTGTCTCGAGAACGGTTGTCAAGACAAATCTGCTCGTATCATGGTTATAGGCGAACCACGCCCAGAAAAGCTTGCCGGGCTACCTAGTTAAATAATCGACACAACCTGCCAGAAACAGGAACGCAATAACAATTCAGTTTTAGGGTTTGTTCGAAGAGACCGGGGAAGTGGGTTCAACGAGATGGTGGTATTGACGCGGGTTTAAGTTCGAGAGGTGCTGGACGATTCCGCTGGGCCAGCGGATGTCCGCATTGACCGGCTTCGCGCTCGGCCCCAACCCGACGAGCACACGTTTGTCGTGTGCGGCCAGATAGCTGCCGCCGCCCGCGATCCAACGCGTCAGCGACCGGCCAGACGAATTGACTGTGATCTTGGCACCGATCGCGTCACGGTTACTGACCGTTCCTTGAAGCGAGAATCCAACCCAGGAACTATCCTGGCCAACGTTGTTGCGCAACAGCACCGGAGGGCCGTTGAGGGTCGTGAAGATCGCATCGGGATCGCCGTCGTTGTCGAAGTCGCCGATGGCGAGGGCGCGTCCCAGGTAAGAACGTTGAAACGTGGCACCTGCGAGCTCGCGCATGTTTTCAAAAACACCATCACCGTTGTTTCGCAGCAGGAGCGCAGGTTCTTTGTATTTGACATCCGCGCGGGTGGATTCGATCTGTTGATTGATGTGGCCGTTCACCAGCAGCAAATCCAGATTGCCATCATTGTCGTAATCAAAAAACTTTGTTCCCCACCCGACAAGTGATCTAGTCAAGTTGGCCAAATGCGAGGCACTGGTACGATCAGAAAATGGCAGCGACTTCGAGCCCAAAAAGAGCGAATGATATTGGTCATTGAAGTTGGTGACGACGAAGTCCGGGATACCATCGCCATTGACATCGCCTGCATCCACCCCCATACCTGACTTTGCAATGCCATTCTGATCGTATGCGACTTCGGCTTCCAGTGCGACGTCTTCAAATGTTCCCTCGTGTTTGTTGATCAGCAAAAGGCTAGGTGAGGCGTCCCGCGCAATGAACAGATCCGGCCAACCGTCATCATTGACGTCAATCGCAACCACGCCCAGTCCACGGCCGATGAGTTTGTCGAATCCAGAGCGCCTGCTCACGTCCGAGAACGTGCCATCGCCATTGTTGTGATACAGCGTAAGCGGCAAGCCTATGTAAGCTGTTTGGGCACAGTACGCGCGCACGCGATTCAGTTCGCAATGCTTGGGATCTTCGAACGAAAATTGCGCGTAGTTCGTAACGATCAGATCCAGGAAGCCGTCGCGATCGTAGTCGAACCAGGCTGCACCAGCAGCCCACTTCCCCGCGTTCTTCACGCCGGCCTTGTCGGTGACATCTGTAAAAGTCCCGTCGTGATTATTGTGATAAAGAGCGCTCGCCGGATAGCCGGTGACATAGAGATCCTGATAACCGTCGTTGTCGAAATCCGCTGCAGCCACACCCATGCCGTAGAAGTTCAGCTTGTCGAGACCAGCTTTGGCCGCGACGTTTTCAAACCTGCCGTTTCCCAGGTTGCGATACAAGGCATTACTGAGTGGAAGCGGGCTCTTGCCATGAGGCGTTTCTCCACCGTTTACGAAAAAAATGTCCAACAGTCCGTCGTTGTCAACATCGAAGAACGCGACACCTCCGCCCATGGTTTCGATGAGAAATCGATCGGGCGACTCACCACCGAACTGCTGCCAGGTAATTCCGGCCTGTTCAGTGATGTCCGTAAAGATTTCATTGGAAGCTGAAGCGGTGGCAGGTATGGATGCTGTTTTCCAAACTGCGATGACGAACATCAGGAAAACTATTAGTGTGATTGTCCCTGGTCTCGGCATTGAAGTTCCGGTCAAGGCTTCGCCTCATCAATCAATGAACCCTCTTGACGCTCGGGGGCTCGGCCTTTTTTTAATCGCTGGTATGTCTCCAATTCTCGTTGCGCGTCGGCTGTGCGATTCAAACGCCGGTATACACGCGAGAGCACGAAATGCACCTCTCTGCTTTCGGGCAGCAGTTTTGCCGCCCGTTCGAGATGCTGAGACGCATGTGTCAGTCTCCCGTCGTCTAACTCGATCTTCCCCAGTGCAAAAAAAGCTTCCGGATTCGTGGCATCGTTTGCGATCGCCTGTTTCAGTAACTGCTCGGCTCGAATGCGGGCAGTGCGGTCGGTCGGGTCAACGTGGTTCCGCAGCATCTCCGCATAGACAACCTTGAGTCGTGCTTCATTCGGAAAGCGCTCAATCGCGCTAGTGAACGTGGAAGTTGCATCGGGGATCAGCCCGGCAGAAACTTGGGCCCGTCCCAGACCCAGCCATCCCTCGCTGCTCGAGCTTTGGGCCTCGACAGAGTGTTTATACGACGTGATCGCATCCGTGAACTGAGAGAGCCGGCTTTCAATTGAGCCCTTCAGGTTGAAAACCGCGGCAGAGTTGGGGAACAGAGCGGCTGCGTGATTTGCAGCATCGAGCGCCACGAGCAGAAAATCATGGGCCTCCAGTACCTTGATGAGATCAACGTAATTCGACTCATCGGCCGGGGTCAGCGCGATTGCGTGTTCAAATGCCTCGGTCGCTTCTTTGGGTTTGTTCAGCCGGTGGTAGCACCAGCCCAACAGGTTGTACATCTGAGCGGTAACGCCAGGTCCTGCTAGAAGCGGCTCTAATGTGGTTTGGCATTGGGCGAAATGGCCGGCGTGATATTGGACCGTTGCCTTTCGGAACCGAATATCGGCTGATGTATCTCCAGGTTCACTGATTGAATCCAGTAGTCGCTCCGCTTCAATGTAGTCGCCTGCCTGATCGGCAATTTCGGCACCGAGCAATAATGACTTGGCGTTACCTGCATGCGATGACAGTCCCTGCAACGTAGCGCGCGCGTTTTCTTGCTCCCGCAGTTGGTAGTACGAATGCGCGAGAGCGGCGATTGATTCGGGTCGTTTTTCGACTTCATCCGGCACAGAACTGAGCATTTTCGCTGCAGTTGAGTAATCACCGGAGTTCTCCGACACCATTCCGAGCAGTAGGCGAGACTGTGCGTCGTTCGGATGCTCGTGCAAAATGATTTGGAGCTCCCGCTTTGCTTCAGGGTAGTGATGTAATTGCCAAAGGTTTGCAGCTAGATATCGTCGAACCGTGGAATCTTGTGGTGCGAATTGGAGAGCCTTGCGAAATGCCGCACTGGATTCTTCTAGCTTTTTGTCCATCGCAAGGACAGTGCCGAGCGTGCTTAGGAATTCTGCATTCGTTGGAGCGAGCATCACGGCCCTGCGCAGTTCGTCGGCAGCACGTGCCAGGTCTCCAGACCGAGCGAACTGAATTCCGGCATCAGCATGGGACTGTGCGTCTTCGGTTTGCCCGCGACCGGGGAATGCTAAGACCAGCAATACAGGCACGAATACCCCAAGCCTGAGCAGGAGCTGCCAAATTCTCATCGAATCCACCCAAACAGTCACCGAGCACCCTAACCGAAGAGGATCACATGATACCGCTATGAAGATTCAATGTAATTCCTGCGGAGGAAGCAAAGTGTAACTTGTGCGTGCATGAGAGACGCAGAGCTGAGCATCTGCATTGAACGAACACGAGACCAGTAGGGGCCGAAATTGACACTACATATTTGATGACATATTACCCGTGCGCTATTCAAGGACATTTCTGATCGCGCGCACGCGACTGAGGAGACTCCTTCCGAAGGAAGTGGTTGCAAAGATTGGCTGCCCCCCGGGGATTCGAACCCCGATATGCTGATCCAGAGTTACGGATGAGCGAATCGGAAAAGTGAAGCAAGACCGCAGAAACAAAAGAGATTCACCAATTCACGCGCGCACGGAAGGATGAGACGGCTTTGTTGGAAATGTTGGGTTTATTTGGCGGTGTTTGAGCGCGTACGACACAAAAGTCCCAGGCGTGGAAAGAGGTTGAGCGCCTGGGCCTCGGAAAGAAAGATAGCCCCGAGAGCGTGGAACGGTTGGCGCAGCACTGGCAGGAAAAGGAATCCGGCAGACGTGCCTACTCCACCACGGAAACGATCAAGGGCTACCTGAAGAACTGGATTGTTCCGGCGTGGGGTTCCCGATTGTTGGGTGAGGTGAAAGCTGTGGACGTTGAGGACTGGCTCGGCAACTTGGATTTAGCGCCGGGAAGCAAGAAGAAGCTCAGGGACATCATGCACCTTCTCTGCGAGCACGGTATTCGATACGAGTTCACCGACCGCAATCCCATCAGCAAGGTTCGTCAAGGTGGTCAACGGTTGGGAACACCTGCTCGCCTAGACGTGAGACAGCTGCGACTGTTGCTCGAAATGCTGTCCGCGAGAGAGCGCATTATGATCTTGCTGGATTTCGGAACAGGTCTGAGACGAGGAGAGTTGAGCGGCGTCAAGTGGGAGGACATTGACTTTCAAGAAGGTTTTTTAACGCCCAAGCGTTCCATCGTGCAGCAGCACGAGGGTAACGTGAAGCCAGAAGCCTCGAAGAAGCCAATTCCACTCGATGAGGACTTGATCGCTGAACTGCTTGCGTGGAGAAAGGAGACGCCGTACGCGGCTGACAGCGATTTCGTCTTTGCGAGCGCCAAGAAGAACGGCAAGCAGCCCTACTGGATGTCGAAAATCATGCAGCTCTACATCAAGCCTGTTGCTGCAAAACTCGTCGTTCCGCTGAAGGGCTGGCACACTCTCCGTCACAGCTACACGACGTTGTTGCGGCAGAACGAAAATAATCCAAAAAGTAGTTCAGGATCTGCTGCGGCATGCATCGTACAGCATTACAGCGAATGTCTATGACTCGGCGGTATCGGATGAAAAGCGGAGAGCGCACAGCGGTGTCATGCGTCTTGTGACCCGTACCGGAGTGAGGATGGTAGAATGGCAAGTGCTTGATTCCTGACGCGTCCCCGTCGTCTAGCCCGGCCTAGGACATCGCCCTTTCACGGCGGTAACACGGGTTCAAATCCCGTCGGGGACGCCAAATCTGCTCAATGAGTTGCCGGAACTTCCTCGGAAACTCGCGGTACAACGACGGTACAACTTGGTTTTGGCCTGATCATGCCGACTACCTTGCTCTGCGCCGCCCGCTTCTGCGGACTTAGAGCCTGCGTGTAGATGTCCAAGGCCATCTTGGCCGTTGAGTGCCTCAACAACTCCTGTACAACTTTGACATCCTCGCCGTTGGCCTGTAGCAATGTCGAGAACGTGCGGCGGAAGGTGTGCCACGACAGCTTCTTGCTAATTCCTAGCCTCTTGGCCGCGGGTTGGATGTAGTCGCGCATTACGGTGCTCAGCCAGACTGGCTGTTTCCCACGCTTGGCTCCAGCGCGATTTCGCTAGAGTCGTTCCAGCGTGCGATACAGACCGCGAGCCGCTGGGCCGACTGGAACGCAAAGCGGAAAGCGGACCGCCCTCTCAAGGCGGCTTTCGCGAAATAGACCTCGCGGGAGCGAGTGGCCTGCTCGGGCGTTGATGAATGTAGAGTCTGAGACGTCGCCGGATCACCCGGGCCGTTCGCCATCACACCCGCAACAGCTTCTCCAGTACGTCTGCGGCCGGCCTTCCAAAGCGGCGCGTGATCCGACGCAACAGCTCCAAGTCGAGGGGCTGATCGACGGTCTTGAGCGCTTGGACCGCATCGGCGATATCTTGAGGACCGCCGGCAAAGCACTTCATGGCGATAAAGTCCTCCCGCCCAATCACACGCAGGGACCTGCCGAGAAAGGGCACGGTGATCGAGCGTGACAAGGCCAGTCGGTCGAGGCCGCGCAAGCCCGCCAGCAGATCCACCCGATTATCGTGCCGGTCGCTTACTGAGAGCAGCGCAGGAATGGGATCGTCCGCATCCCCGCGACGCAACTCCGTCGCAAATCCCGCTTTCTTGAATATTTTTTCGAGCTGCCCGAGCCTGGCAAGGGAAACGGATAGCAGGGCATCCGCATCCGTCGTCGCACGTATGGCGCCATACACCGCGGCGGCCATGGCACCGATGACGGCGTACTCGACCTCGTTTTCTGCCAGCACCGCGCTTACATCGAGCAACAGATGCGCAGATTGACCTGCCCCGCGCGCCTTCATCGAACCCCTTTGCTCTTTCGGCCCGCCCGGTGGAGCGCGACCATCAGCTGGCTGTGTCGGGCATGCGCTTCGAGCCGTTGCTGCGGAGTCAGATTTCTCGCGTCCTCACTCAACGCCCGACGTGCCTCATCGGCAACCTTCGACCTCAGAATCCGACTCTCCTGCAGTGGCTGGCCCGCGACGAACGCTCCCGCCTCTTCCGCATCCTTACCTGTTTGCAGCACCACCGGCAATCCGGCACGCACTGCAATGCGGATCAGCAGCTCGAGGGAAAGCTGCGAGACTTTGCCGTGCATGATCTGGCTCACAGTCGGCTGCGGGACAGCCAGCCGCTTCGCCGCGGTGACCTGGGTTTGGCCGCTACACCTGATGTGGCGCGCGATCTGCAGCGCCAGATCGCTGCGCAGCACCTGGATGGTGCGGGTATCGGCATTACCATTCATAGTGTATTAACTATAATATTAGCGAATACACTATGACAAGTGGGATAATTGGCTCAGGCTAAGTCAACCTCAACGGCTACGATTCTGAACCACGGTTACCGTGTGAGTACAGGCTTGGTTTTGCGCAATGAGTGTAGTGGGGATCTTTCAACAGTTGTTTGCCCATGTGATGCATCACGAAAGAAGGAATGCGGTTACCCCCTCTTCATAAAAAAACGAACCGCAAAGTAAACCACGATCACAACGATTACGACCTCAACTATAGTTCGGATCGTCATTTTGAACTCCTCCTGCCGCCCGATTCTCCCACCGATCCCTTCTCGGCATTGAATGGAACCACTCGTCCACGGCACGGCTTTCGGTCTTCTTCTCTGGCACGTATAGCTCTTTCGATAGTCTGCACCAGTCCCTCGATGGTGTCGCTCTTCATCACGTATTCGTCTACCAACCAAAGAACCCGCTCGGGCATCTCGGTGTACGCCGACAGAAGGACTATTGGTTGGTTGGGGAAGCGTTGTTTGATCTGGAAGGCTATGGCTTCAGCGTCCATACCTTCTGATTTGTACTCCAGAAGCACAGCGTCAACCGCACAGTTCTCCAGTTTCGCTATGGCTGCGGATGCACTGCTCGCACCAACGACGACGTAGCCGTGTTCTCCCAGAAGGATCTCGCGGAGTTGCAAGAGATGGGGGCGATCATCGACACACAACAAAACTCGGGGCGGAGGAAGAGACATGGGGGAGTCCTCCTGCTATTAATCGTGGAGAATGACATTTAATAGTGCGCCATGAACCTGCAATGCACTCCGCTTGTCATAGTCGATGAAGCCTAACTTCTTGAACCTGTTCATGAAGAAATTGATCCGCGACCGAGTGGTGCCTACCATCTGCGCGAGCGTCTCCTGACTGATCTTGGGGATTACAGGCTGGGGTTCTACTTCCTTGCCAAAGTGAGCCAGCATGAGCAGCATCCGGGCCAGTCTTTTTTCGCTGGAATTGAAAAGCTGATCAACCAAATCCTCTTCGTATCGGATGTTCCGGGTTAGCAAATACGCCACAAACACATCGGACATTGCGTGTTCTTCGTGAAGCACGTCCAGCATGGTCTTCTTTTCAACTCGCATCACCGAGCAATCGGTCAGTGCGGTTGCGGAGCACAGGCGGAGAGGTTGCCCTGAAAGGCATGCTTCTCCGAAGAAATCGCCCTCCTTCAAAATGCCTATTGTGGCTTCCTTGCCCGTCTTCGACACGACGGTGAGTTTTACCTTTCCTTTCTGAATGTAAAAAACAGCATCAGAGGGATCACCTTGAACAAAGATCGCCTGCTTTTTCGGAAAAGCCAAGATTTTCCTGCCGCCGTTGATGACCGTAAGGAATGACTTGGGATCGAATTGCCTGCGTTTCTTTGTCGCTGCCACGCGTGCCATTGATTGGCCCCCTTCCCCAAGGAGGTGCCGAATGCACAAAAGACCACTCGCTATTATGTAAGGATGAACAGGCAGGGCTTGTCGACGAGAATAGTAAAGGCTGTCGACTCTGGTGACGTCCTTCCACCGCGTATCCAAGAGATCGTCGACAGGTCCCGCATTTCTATTCTTGTCTCTAGGCTCGGCGGATTGCCGTGATCAGCATCACCGTCTGATGTGCTATGGGGAATTGGGAAGACTCAAAGAACGAAGCAGAGCTCCGGTACAGCACAGTTGACGTAATCAGGCCTTTACAGTGCGCCGTGAAAAGGCGCTGGTCCACAGCGGGATGAAGACCCGCCCGGGAACTGGATCGCTCCACCCGGTAGCAATCGGAGCGGCGGGGGAGGCAACAAAACCGCCGGAGCCTCCGGTGTAGAGGGTCGCATAAGGCGACTTGGCGAGTCTGCAGGTTGTAACGCGAGTGAACGCTGAGCAGGCCTCGAAACTGATAATGCAGGAGCCGACCCAACTGTAATGTGGGGAAGGCCGACGACGATGGAGCAGTACTGAGCGAATCGGCTCCATCGGACCTGCCGGGGTAGTGGCGACGGCATGCAGACATAGTGGATCAGGTGCAACACGGGAAGCCCCTGCGGTGATCGTAAGTGGATCAACTGGCAACTCGCGAGAGCCAGGCCGGGCCGTATGGGGTGGCGGAGAGGTCCGTAGTACCGAGGAAGCCGGGTAACTCCGGCAGAGGGAAGGGGCCTCAGTTAAAGACGGACGCAAGAAGCGACGAAGGACATGGGGCATTGACGATGAGTCTAGCCACCCCAGGTTGTGTTCAGGAGTCGCAGACGGCGTCACACGGAACATCGTGAGTCTTTTCCGAGAGCCGGATGCGGTAACTCCGCCTGTCCGGTTCGATAAGCGGGGGTGTGGAAACGTGGCAGGGTGGGGTTATTGAGGCACCGGCAAACGAAAGGGCCGGTCTCGGCTAGACCGCACCTAAACCGTCGCGCCACCCCTCGACTTCACCAAGCTTGCGCCGTCTGTTCGCCTTTTTAAGGGCAGATGAGTGTAATGGCGATGTTTCGCCAAATTGAGAGGGAGGGCCCGACCTGAGACTCGTTTTGAACTAGCGCGGAAGTCTATTCGAGTGTTCTTGCGACGCGGAAGCCGACTCCTCCACTCCGGTAGTTCTCAATTGTAAATCCTGGCGCTGGGGCAAAGTTGCGGGCTGCGGATCGAATCATCATTGGAGGGTCGCCCCAATCGCCGCCTCGCACTCTCCGCGAGGAGCACGAACGGGTTCCATTCATGAAAGCCAGATGACCAGAAGTGCTGAGTTGCATGTCCCGCTCGTACGGAGAACCATCGCCCGGCAGTTCTGAATAATCGAGTGCAAAACAGTCCTGTACCCACTGCAAAACGTTCCCGTTCATGTCGTAAAGGCCGAAAGCATTCGGCGGAAACGATCCCACGGGAGAAGTGTTGACCCAGTGGTCCTCCCCGGAAGCGAGGCCGCCCCAGTTGTCCGCTCCGTAGTTGGCGTGCGCATGATTGGCGATCGGTCCCCACGGGAAGGGAGCGTCGGTTCCTGCACGCGCTGCATATTCCCATTCGGCCTCTGAGAGCAGGCGATACTTTTTCCCGGATGCCTGACTTAACCACTGCACGTAGTCTTGAGCGTCATTCCACGTGACGCATGCGATTTCACTAAAATCCACCGATTTCGGCCTCAATTGGTGAAATGACGAAATTTCACCAACTATCCGTCGAGGACTCCCTCATCCAGCCCGATCTTGTCGAGTAGGCGTCTACGCCTTAAACGTCGCACTGCGATTTGCAGATGGTCGCCGTCGTGCCCGACAATAGGCACCCGAAATGAGATTTGGACGAGCGTTGCACAATGGAAGGAAAAATAAGAATGACGTGGCGCGAGTTGAACGACCAGTTAGGAAAAACCAAAGACGGCAAGCTGGTTCTGAAATTTTATAAAGCAGAGCGGAAGGGGAAGCGTCGCAAGAGGTGGCTGACGAGGATTTACCACCGCTACAGCTATCTTCGCCGAAAGAAGGAAATGAAAGCGGTGGCATCCGGTGAAGCATTTGTTTGAGAGGCCAAGGGACCCCGAGTCAAGGCGTCCAGCGACTCAATGAGTGTAATGGGGATTTTTCGACAACTATCCAGTCGACGCCCCGCCGGAGGCAGGGTTGTTGGGGCCAAGCTTGCGAGCAGCACTAGGAGCCGTGAAACGTCGAACTGACCACCGCATCCGCATGCAGCCGCGGCGTGGCCTTGCTCACACTGGGGTTGACCCGGGAGAAACGACGAGATCAGGGAAAGAACATTGCTTTAGCGCAACGACGGAACGGCTCTTCCGTGCTGCAATGTTAATAGTCTTAATAGAAATTTTCATGCGGTTTCGCGGACCGCAGGCCCTAGACGACAGTTAGGAGCACGGAGGGGTTAGAGGTGCATCCTGCACCTTAGTAAACGCTGGTTACCGGCACTGCCAGACTGTGGTGAAAATGAAACATCTCAGTGCCGATGAGATCGCTAGCGTGCTCATCGCCCGCCTCATGCGGGAGGTTCAGCACTTCGTGGCAAACTCCCTGATTCAAGAGGGCGCAAGCGCTGACGAAGTCTGGAGTCGATTCTTGGAAAACCTGAACAAGGGCAAAACGTGCACACCTGACGTCGGGAAGAGACCCAAGAACAAGCCCTTTATTACGTAGATGCGCGCTCACTCATCGGCGATTACACTCAGAACCCCGGCTCGACCGTAGTTGGTGAAATGGCGATGTTTCGCCAGCTGTGGGTCATCGGATGTACGATTCCGACAACAGAATTGACCTGCGGTTGTGACGCCAGAGTGGCAACGTTTCGTTAATTAGCTGTGCTTCACGGATTGGGAGGCACCCGTGGCAAGGTTCAGAAGCCGGATCTTCAAAGGTGAATCGCATTTTGACTCCCGTTGGACCGTGCTTGTGGTGTGCGTAACCACCGCCTTGTCCTACCTCGTCCCAAAACTTGCTAGGTTGGCGACACCAAGTCCCCAAACAGTCTGGCCGATTTGGCCAGGCTGCGCGATTTTGGTGGCAGGATTGTTGTTGGTCCGGGTGAGTGTCTGGCCAGCTCTCATCGCTGCATGTTTCGCCGCATTTGGACTTTCTGACCTGCAGGCAGGCGTGTCAGCTCGTGCGATTGCCTGGTTCATTCCTGGCAATACGCTCGAAGTCTTAACCGCGGCACTTGGTCTCAGATATTGCTTCCACGGTGTGCCTCGGCTCAGCGGTGTGAGGGCTCTGGCCAAGTATTCGATCTTTGCCGTCATCCTGGGGCCGTTGGCCGGATCATTTCTGAGCGCGCATGGCATCGCCATAGGTTATTGGGCCAGTTGGAGGATTGCTTTTTTGTCCGAGGTCCTTGCATTCGCCACGGTGACCCCGTTCTTATTAAGTTGGATCACCGACGGCCGTGCGTTGATGCGGAAGTCGAGTGCCTTTCACCTTGAGGGATTGATCCTCATCACAGGGTTGGTTCTTCTCAGCTATGTGACGTTCACCTCCCCTCAGAACCAGAGCTCGCCCGTACTGCTTTTTTCGTTGGTGCCATTTCTGTTGTGGTCTGCCCTGCGCTTCGGATGGTTGGGCGTCAGCACTTCGATGATAATAGTGTCCTGTGTATCAAGCTGGGCGGCTCTTTATGGCACAGGTCCATTCTCTCGTTTGATGCCGTTCACCAACCCGCTGTCGCTTCAACTATTCTTGGTTTTCGCTGCTGTACCCTTCATGGTTCTGGCCGCCCTGTCTGACGAGCGCGAAGAAGCTGCCCATGCAGTCCGTGAAAGCGAAGCGCGCTTCCGTCTGGTCGCCAACACAGCCCCGGTAATGATCTGGATGGCAGGAACGAATAGGCTTTGCAGCTACGTCAATCAGCCCTGGCTGGAGTTCACCGGGCGACCCCTTGAAGCGGAGCTAGGAAATGGCTGGGCGGAAGGAGTACACAAAGAAGATCTGCAGCACTGCCTGGAAACTTTCTCTCGGGCATTTGATCAGCGTCAATCGTGTGCGTTGGAGTATCGCCTCCGGCGGAAGGATGGAGAGTACCGGTGGATCCTCGACACCGCTGTGCCGAGATTCAATTCAAACGGCAGTTTTGCTGGATACATCGGATCTTGCCTGGACATCACCGATCGAAAGGCGGCCGAGGGGGCTTTGGCGAGTGTGGGGCGCAGATTGATCGAGGCTCAAGAACAGGAACGGGCCTGGATTGCGCGAGAACTCCATGACGACATTGCACAACGGATCGCATTGCTCTCCGTCGAACTGGGACGCCGCGATGATCAGGATTTTGGCTCGATGGTTGAGGTGCATACTTTCCTCCAGCTTGTGCGCCAACGCATCTTCGAACTCGGGAAGGACATCCAAGCACTCTCGCATCGTCTTCATTCTTCGAAGCTCGAATACCTCGGCCTCGTCACTGCGGCAAAAGGCTTCTGCCGTGAGTTGTCTGAGCAGAGCAAGGTCCAAATTGAATTCAAGGATTCGGATATACCGGCGGCAATTCCGAAAGAGATCTCGGTTTGCTTATATCGCGTCCTTCAGGAAGCATTGCAGAATGCTGTAAAGCATAGCACTGATCAGAACTTCAGAGTGGAACTGCGCGGCACCAAAGAAGGAATCAGTTTGAGTGTGAGTGACTCAGGAATCGGCTTCGATTGGCATCACGCAATGAATGGTCGGGGGCTAGGCCTGGTCAGCATGCGTGAGCGTCTCCGGTTAGTAAGTGGAGAATTATCCATCCAATCGGCACCGGGTCGTGGTACTACCGTCCTTGCTTCCGTACTCTTGAAAGACGAAGATCGGTCCCTAGCAGTCGCGGGATAAAAGCACCTGCACCTGCCGGGCTCACACCAAGACTGCCGTAATCAGGCGATTTCACAACTTTGCGCTTTTCATTCCGCCTTTTGGCGTCCCAATGAGTGGAATCGCGATTTTTCACCAATTGACCGATTTCTGAGCCGACCAGAATCGCGGTTTTGCAGGTTCAAATGACCTCATCGCGCTGCAGTGACAGCAGAGACACTGGAAAACCTTGTTTTCAGGAAAGGCGACGTGTCCGCACTTCATACACACAAAGCGACCATCTCCAGTCGGACTCAGCAGCATGAAGTGGTCAATCAAAACACAGTATGGGCAACGGGGCTCTTCGACCATGGCTGGCTCCTTTGGGGGAGGTTGGCCTAAAAGCAGTCTGATCTTACGCCCGAATTGTTAAAACAATGCACAGGCCCAATACTCAGAAGTACATCTTCCACTTGGACGAGGTTTGGTCGTGAATGGACGGAACGGTGTCAATAGGTGTAATGGGGATTTTACGTCAGTTGTCACGAGGGGAGTTGCTTCGGGGCATGTTTGGGGCAGAATGGAATCGTGGAGAACGTAATTACCCACCAAACCGATATCCAATTCCGGGCACCGTGAGGATAAGCTTCGGCCGTTTGGGATCCCTTTCCAACTTCCGGCGCAATTCAGCCACATGCACATCAACCGTACGAGTGAACCTGCCGGCCTCGTACCCCCACACCTCACGCAGTATTTCGTCGCGGGCAAGAGGAATACCGGCGTGTTTCACGAAATAGCGCAAAAGCTCAAACTCCCGTCGGAGAAGATACACGGGGTTGCCTTCCCGGGTAACCTTCCAGCCGCGGATGTCGATGCAGATTGCGCCAAAGCGATGAACATCCACCGTTCTTCGAAGAGGCATCCGTCGCAAGAGCCCTTCAATGCGGGCCACCACTTCCGAGATCTCCAATGGTTCCTGGACGCAGTCATCCGCGCCCAGGTTAAGGGCACGCACCGTCTGGGCAGTTTGGCCGCGCGCGATCAGTACAAGAACGGGATTTGTCAGCCCAGCTTCCCGGATGTCTCGACAGACTTCGATACGGCTGAGGCCTGACAGCGTCGTATCGAGGATGATTAGGTCAAACGACCGGGCGCTCGCGTGCCAAAATGGACGCGCGCTGTTGGATACGATCTCGACCTGGTAACCCTCGTTGCGAAGACGTTTGCTCAGAATCATCCCCAATGCTTGTTCGTCTTCCATCAGCAGGATCTTCTCGTTCATGGCTTACGGGCGATGGAGCTGGTCTAGACGTTGCTCTTCTTAGGGGCTGGCAGCTGGCTGAACCAGACATCATCCTTTCGTCCATCCGTTTGTTCTCGTGGCATACTCGGCTTTACGAGTGCCGGTGTAGGCGATTTCCATTAGAAGTCTTTCTTTCGCGAAAAGCAGTGATGTCGCGTCTTTGCCTGGGTGACGGGCGTCACTCCGGTATCTGCTGAGAAGAGGCGTTCTCACCAGCTTGCGCCGTTTCTTCGCCAAAAACCGAGGTCAATTGGTGAAAGGGGATGTTTCGCCAACAACGATGGAGACAGCGATCGGCGGCCTTGCCTCATCAACCGATTCACGCACAAAAATGGACATTTTTCTCAAAAGATGGTGACACAAATGCAGAGCGTGATGTCCACAATTGGATGATCTTCGCGTTTACAGGGCGTGCGAGAGTGACCAGATCTGTCCCGGTAGACACCTTGCGCAGGCTAATCACGGCCGCCACCCAAGCGGGGCTTCGCTTGGAAGACATCATCTCGTTTTTAAGAGCAGGCATCACGGTTGAGAAACTTCTGGAATTGATCGAGTCTGGCTTCATCAAAGCCGAAGAGTCGGAACCCCCGCGCTGGATGATGTAGGGCACACCCGAGACTCTTCAATCCGTGGAAGGTTCCCAGGGTCGTTCCAGAGAATGAGGGTCGCCGTCGCGACGCCACGTCGGCCTTGACTTTTATGACCTTCTCATAGAAGGCGATTACACTCATATGGGGCGATAGCGCGAGCCTCTACTCAGTCCGGCGTAGTCGAAGACCCCAGACACGTCTAGAAACTTCAAGCACGAGAACGGGGAAACGAAATCTGTCCTCATGCACTCTCGCCTCGTACCACAACGCGAGTTCTACGCGATTGCTAACACCAACCTTGTCGTAGATGATGCCGAGAGAGTTGCGAACGACATGCTCGCCTATCCCTAGCCTCTTCGCTATTTCTCGATTCTTCAGGCCCTTGGCAACCAACTCAATAACGTGCTGCTGACGCGGGCTAGGCTTGCGGTTTTCCTCGCGAATAGAAATCCCTTCCTTCGACACTTCTAGGTGGGAGGGCCCGTAAGACATTCTTGAGGGAAACAGGGAAGAAGGGGGCTTGTAGATTGCCGCAGAGCAGGCGAATAGTCAACCACCAAGAGGACGAGCGAAAGGCAATTTGCGGGCTGCTAATAGGGTGCACCGGGGTATTCGTCTTTCGTGCGGTCCCTTCTCGGCATACTTGCCTCGGTTGTGTCCGGCAATGCCGGTACAGCGGTGGCGATTACACACAACCCCGGTTTGGGGCGTAGTTGGTGAAATGGGGATTTTTCGCCAATCACTTAGGAACTGCCCTTGTCAGGCTTTGCCCACCGAGGGATTAAGTCCAATGTTAGGCGGCCGGGCACCAAGACTCGAAAAGTGCCGTCACCCTTGTCGTCGATGAAAGTGGCAGTAAAAAGACAACCTGCTTCGCTTTCCACATTCCACTTCGCACCGATCCTGTGCGCTTCGACAGGGATGAGTCCGTATGAGTAGGCAACAACGTGGCCGTTCATCTTCCACCGAACGATGCTCACCTTCACTTGTGCAGGTCGTGTCCTGTACCGTGAACCATTCAGAACGAACTCTTGCGCGGGGAACTCGACAATGTACGGATATTCGTCGTGTGGCAGCAGTTCCGCAGTGGCACCAGCAATGTGATTCAACGGGGGCACGTCGGAGTGGTGAACGGTGGCAGACCGATTAAAGTCTGCGATGCCCGGCAGAGTCCAACCTTCGGTTCGGTAATATGTCGGAACAGCTACCGGATCGTACTCGAAGCGACATTCGCGTCCCAGCGCGGGGACAGCGGAAAGACATAGGACGAAGAACCAGTAGCGCAGCACAGTCGGGATTATATCTTGGCAGCTGTTGAAACCAGGTATGCCGGTGGAATTTAGTCCGCCATTGTGATACTGGGAAGTGGATTCGATTCTCTCGCTGGCCAGGGTGGCAGGACCTTCACCAGCACCCACAGGATCGCGAACGGTAGAACGGTCAGCACAATTGCCATCAGTAAGCCTTCCCGTGTGACCAAACCCATCTTGTACGTCGTATACCCCAGAAAGCTTTTCGAGAATAGCTGTCCTCCAATTACAACATTCCAGCGCATGGCGAAAATGCCAAGGAGAGTCAGGCATCCGGCGGTGACGTAGGTGCGTTTGCGGAGCACAGCGGACATCTTCACTACCTGGGTTAAAGCCAACAGTGTTATCGGAGCTATGGTTCCAAGAGCGATCTGCAGCACAATGTGGGAAAAGTAGAGCTTGGTGTGGACCATAAAATCGAGGGTGCGGAAGGAGTCATCGGCCTCGTAAATCCGGTGAATCAAGTCGAGCATTTCAAGGCTGAAATCAATGAGGAAAGTGTAGAACAGGTACCGGGCCACAGTATCTACACATTCCATGTCAATGGTTTGCCGGCGAGCCCACATCATCAGCATGTACAGCAGCATCACCAAGGCGATGCCGGAAACCATCGCAGAGAAGATAAAAACGACCGGCATGAGCGGAGTGGACCACCAGGGGTTCGCTTTCACCGAACCAAAGATGAATCCAACATAGCCGTGCAGCAGAAATGCGGAAGGGATACCGATGACCGTGATCAGCCAACCAGTCTTCTCATCGATTGCGAGGGCACGCTCACTGATGTTCGTGGAGCCCAGGGTCAGCACGCGGTAAATCGCGCGCTTCCAACCCGCGCTGGATTGGGATAAAAGGACAATCTCGCGCCGGTAGTCGAGCCAGATTTCCAGAACCAGAACGGCCATCAAGTACCACAAGTAGACGAACCCAAACATGGCCATCGCCGACGTGCGATGAGGGGTTAGGTACATCTCGTACGAGCGCTCTGGGTGGCCCAGGTGCAACTGCAAAGGCAAAGGTGAAACCAGCAAGAAGGATAAAGCCGTCAGTAGCGCCAATCGGTAGGTGGGCTTCACCGCTTGCACCTGGAACACACGTTCCAGCGATGCCAAAATAAAAGCGCCCGCTACCAGTCCTGTGAGAAACGGGTAGAGCACGATCAACACACTCCACTGCAGTTCCACCTCGTTCGGGTACATGAAGCCGTCAATGCCAGTCATAGCAGTTGCTTCCCCTTATCGCACAGAACCATCCAGTTCGTTGTAAAAGACCTTGGCATGAGTGGCCATCGCAGGCTTCAAGACATGGACACTGTGGGTCTTCAGAAACTCGTGAATGGGATCTGCGGGATCTCTCAGGTCGGCTAGTTGTCGCGCTCCGGTCGGACAACTCTCGCAACACGCGGTGGTCAAACCCTTCGTAATCCGGTGATAGCAGAGCGTGCACTTTTCGGCTGTATTGGTCTTGGGATTGATGAAGCGGCAGCCATAAGGGCAGGCTTGCACACAATAGCGGCAACCCAGGCAGTACTCCTTGTCTACCAATACCACCCCGTCAGGACTGACAAACGTCGCACCCACGGGACACACCTGCGTGCAGGGTGACTCCGCACAGTGATTGCAAAGCTTAGGGACGAAGAAGTTTTTGCCCCCGGCATCCTTGACGGGAGGAAAACCTTTCTTGCCGCCGTCGGGGGAATCCACCTGCGGGTTTTCAATGTCGTAGTCCGAGACGTGATAGCGTTCGACCCAGGTCCGGAAGTATCCGTCGGGAACGTCGTTCTCCGCCTGGCAGGCCCTGACACAGTTGCCGCAACCGATGCACTTGGGCAGATCGATGAGCATGCCCCACCAGTGCTCGCTCAATCTGTAATTTGGGGCGGCTTCAGGCGTTCCCGCCAGGATGTATTTCCAGGCCACGCCAGCCGCCGGCAACAGGAGCAATAAATGACGACGGGTTATGTTCATTTCGCACCGCTCACGCTGAGGGCTGGACTGTGCGGTTGGTGGCAGGTATCACAGGGCAGGCCGGTGGAGTGTTCTGCCGAAGCCACTTGCGGGAATCCTTTGGGTTTCGCTGCGTTTGCTTCGTGGCAGCGGGCGCAGAGTATCGCTGTATCGAGTTTGTCTGGTTTTACGGACCCAGGGTCATCCGCGTGCATGGCCAGAGGCCCGTGGCATGCTTCGCAATTCACATGCGCGTGCTTGCCGTCTTTTTTCTTATCGAGGACATCTGCATGGCAGGTTTCACAGCTCTGGTGGCCAGCGAATTTGACGGGGCGAACAGCAACTTCGGATACGGCGTTGCCACGATAGTGCCCGTACTCTCCGAAGCTTTTCGGGATCACAGAGTGCCGAATGACTAGAAACAGAAGCAAGCCGGCAACGAAGATCCCTGCCAATCGAAAAAGATGTCCTGCATCTTTGAAGACATTCATGGCGTGTTGTCGGCAAGTCGGTGCGAATATCGTTCTGCCATCCCGAGGGAGGCGGAGCCGACCCCTCTAGATAACGGGAACAAGTCTCACCCTGCTGTGCGCCACATCACCGTACCTATGTGACAAAGCTCACAAGGTTCGGTGCGCGGCGCTGGGGTCAGGAGCACGCCATCACTGTGCACGTTACATTTTGCCTTATGCAGATCGCCTTGAACTCAGGCATGGAGTGTTCGCGGAGAGGAACACGATTTGTCGCATTGTGATCCAGGTCACTGACAGAAATCGCTGGCTGTTATATGGAGCTAATCTGGTATGTGGGTTCGCACGCACCCCGCTTGAATCGTTGCGCGGGACGCGTGGTGGAGATGGCTATGATCCGATGGAGAGACCTGATCGGAGTCGCGGGCTTCGCAATGGTGGTACTTTCTACTCTGTTGTTGTTTCCTGGTTCAGCAGAACGTATGAACTGGAAGTACTGGCTGCCAGGCCTCTCACTATGGTTCTTCGGGCTTGCCTCCGTGGTCGGGTGGCTCCTTTCGCGGTGGTCGGTCCGGCAGTCCAAGGACGAGCCGCCACCTCTTTTGGTCTGGTCGGCACGACAGTCGAAGGAGAGGGATGTCACCTCCGGCGCGGGCGGAAGCGACCTCCATAGTAAGAAGACCGCATAGCATTGCTTGACGTGTTCTTCCACCTGCATCATTCACATCACCTCCATGGCCTCGGTGATCGTTAGCTCCGGGGATTCAGCCTCTTTCCCAGTCTGCGACGGTGGAATACCACGCTGGGGTTCGATCAATCTTCAGGTCGAGAATCGTTTTCTCCTATTCTGCACGATAGGCCTTGCCTGCTTAAGCGCATGGCATTCGATGCTGGCAGCGAAGTTGGGCGTTTCTTCCCGGTCGTGTGCATCGGAAGCGATCTGGCGGGCCGCTGCAGCCTGTTCGAGTATAGTTCGCGAGTAGTATGAACCGAACCATCGGTTCGATGACAGCCAGCATCTTGAATCTACCGCAGTATCGAAATCGGCTCGGGAGGCAAATCATGGCAGAGATACCGGAGACGAACAAACCCGATTTCAAAAATGGATTTCCGATTCGCGATCTCGGCGATGGCAGCATGATATCGGGCCAGGTCGACGGCGAAGAATTGGTTCTGGTCCGCCGCGGTGATGAATTCTTTGCTATCGGCGCCCACTGCACCCACTACGGTGGCCCGCTCGCAGAAGGCTTAATCGTGGGGGACACCGTGCGCTGTCCCTGGCACCATGCCTGTTTCAGTCTTCGGACTGGCGAGGCGCTGCGGGCACCCGCTCTTGATCCGGTCGATTGCTGGCGAGTTGAAAGACTGGGCGACAAGATTTTTGTTCGTGAGAAAATCCCACCACCGGCTCCCAAGCGCGGAACGGAGGGTCCAAGCTCGGTTGTGATTGTGGGCGGAGGCGCCGCGGGCCTAGCTGCGGCCGATATGCTGCGGCGCGAGGGCTACGACGGTCCTCTTACCATCGTGAGTGCCGACGACTCTCCGCCAGTGGATCGCCCGAACCTTTCCAAGGATTTCCTGGCAGGCACGGCTCAAGAAGACTGGATCCCTTTGCGGCCTTCCGACTATTACCGCGACCGCCGGATCGATCTTCTCCTTCACTCACGAGCTTCATCGCTTGATACGGAAAGACGGCGGATAGTGCTTGAGAGTGGCAAGGTCCTCGAATTTGGCGCTCTCCTGTTGGCCACCGGTGCCGACCCGGTCCATTTGCCGATTGAAGGCGCAACTGATTCTCAGCTCCATTGTCTCCGCACGTTCGCTGACAGCAAGGCCATCATTGCCAAGGCAAGTTCTGCAAAACGTGTGGTGGTTGTTGGTGCCAGCTTTATTGGCTTGGAAGTTGCCGCATCGCTGCGCGCCCGCGGAATTCTTGTAGATGTAGTAGCGCCTGACAGCCAGCCGCTCCAACGCATAATGGGAGCCGAGGTGGGCCTCTTTATCCGCAAGCTCCACGAAGCTCACGGCGTAGCCTTTCACTTGGGGCAGACTGTGAGCCGGGTGAGTGGTCGCACAGTTACCTTAACCGACGGAACACACTTAGAGGCAGACTTCATGGTTTTGGGTGTGGGCGTGCGGCCGTCGCTGATTTTGGCCGAGCAAGCGGGGATCGCGATCGATCGGGGTATCGAAGTCAACGAATACCTCGAAACGAGTGTGGCCGGAATCTTCGCAGCTGGCGATGCTGCCCGCTGGCCCGATCCGCACACCGGCGAGCGAATTCGCGTCGAGCACTGGGTGGTTGCTGAGCGCATGGGACAAGTGGCAGCTAAGAATATCCTTGGCCGTCGTGAGAAATTTGACACTGTTCCATTCTTCTGGAGTCAACACTACGACGTAGCCATCAATTACGTGGGCCACGCCGAGAAGTGGGAGACTATCGAGATCGATGGGAGCCTCGATGCGCGCGATTGTGCCGTGACGTACAAGAAAGGCAGTCGGACTCTCGCTATCGTCACCATCTCTCGCGATCTCCAATGCTTGCAGGCTGAGGCCGCCATGGAAGCTAAAATACGGCCGCGGAGACACGAACTCGCCTGAACGGCTCCGCTCCGAGTTCGACAAGATAGTCAGAATGCGGCAACTCTCTCCATCATTTCAAGGCATCGATTTCGGACGGTACCGATGCTTCAACCATCGGCGTTCTCTTCAACAGTTCCAAATCGATCACTGATGCAATTTGATTCCACACTTTCGGATCATTCTCGATTTCGTGGTGTGGCTTGTTGAAGTGACGAGCTAGCCAGGGATAGTTGTCACAATTGATTCGACGACTTCGATAGTCCATCTGAAAGTTTCCCATAATGTGTGTCCGTTCGGGATCTGCCGCGCGAATCGTAGAGCGCCCATGAATCAGGCCTTTTGTCTGATAAAAGTTGACCGCATTTTTCACATTAGGAGATTTTGGAAACTGCAGAAAGATTGAGTAGGGACGTGTCAACTCTCGACAACGCCAATCGAACGTGACTCAGAGGCTCCCAGTTTTATGGACAGCTTCAACTGTATTTCGGCTGACCGCGCTAGCAATCTCCAAAGAGCGGGAAGAGAGAACCTCCTCAGCCGTTGCGCAGCAAGCGCTAGGATCGGGATGATCTCGAGATCCTCTATGACCGGGTTTTCGAACGGGAGCAGGGAAGCGCTCGCTATTTTATTCCGTCGCTACGCTCGTCTCGTACGGTCTGTGGCGATGCGCATTCTGCGCGACGATTCTGAAGCTGACGACTTGCTGCAGGACGTATTTCTGTTTGTACATCGCAATTGCTTCGTCTTTGATTCGTCCAGGGCTGCGGTGCGCTCCTGGATCGTTCAGATGACCTATCACCGCGCGATTGACCGTAGACGCTACCTCAATTCACGGCACTTCTACACGCGGCTAGATCTGGATGGCGTTGCGGACTTACTGGACCCACGCTCCGCGGGCGGGCAAGACGACGATCCATTGCGTTCATTGGTCGGAAATACGACTCTCCAGGCACTTCTCCACACCCTGACGGAGGACCAGCGCAATACTCTGAGCCTGCATTTTTTCGAGGGCTACACATTCGACGAGATCGCCGTCAAGCTGGATCAATCTTTGGGAAATATCAGAAACCACTACTATCGAGGCCTGGATAAGCTGTTAGCAGCACCAGGAAATCGCCTGGCGCCCTACGGATGCTCGAGCTAATGTGACGGTCTGCGAAGCGCCCCAACTGTGACCATAAATAATGACGTTCGCTTCTTCTTTCTCGTTTGCTGTGATGACACCATTGCCATTCGAATCTAGCAACTGCAGGACTCGGCGAAGGGCCTCCTTTCCAGTGTGGTTCGCAAAAACCTCGGCATGAACATTGGCGGGATATCTATTGCGAAGAAGGGATGCAAAATGCACTTCCGGATGTTTCAAGTCACCGTGCCTAACGAAGCCACCAACGAACCCGATGATGATGACGTTATGGACCGAGGCTTTGTCATCAAGTGGATGCAATCGTAGGCATACCGACCGAAAGGCCTCTTGGAGGGGCGCGGTTCTGGGTGTTTCACAACGTGCAACTGCGGAATCGTTGGAGTCGAGGATAATATTCTGTTGCTTCGAGGAAACAACTTGGGCGTTGGCTGAGCCGATACTGGTGACACACAGCACGAATGCCGCTACGAGCCGCGTTGACTTTCCACAATTACGCGTCATGATTGAGTCCTTCTATGGTTCCTGCTTCACCGATTGAGAATATCTTCGAGCATTACTCACGTGCCTGAACGACGGCAGACAGGCGCTGACTAGATCGCGTTCGGTGTGGACATTCTTGTACATCACCTGTTTGAATTGCGGATTCAAGTTTCTCGCTCTGACACCAGACCTAAAGGCAACTGGCATTCCAAACATAGGGATGCAGGCTGTGCTCTTAAATGCCTCGAAATAAAGGGGCCTTCGGAGATTGGCGGGCGCTTGTGTCGCAACTGTCAAGTGACAGTCAATCGCTAATGACAGTGAGGGCGAGGACACGCCTTGCAATCAGAAACAGCCTTCCCATATCGTAGCCAAACCTGGCCTTAGACTGTTTCAGGACAGGCCATGCCATGAAACCGAAAGTGAACTTGGGCCTGTTGAGAGATACCGAAATCGAACACCTGCGCCATGCCAAGCGAAAATGCTTCAGCACCGGCTTCTTCTCAAGCACCGGAAACGGAATGCTCCTGCCGCGCTGTTCGACATGAATCCATTCTCCGCTCTGTTTTCGGAACTTCTGAGGTACGTAGTACTCAATCACGATTGCCGTTCTCGCTACCACTCCCAGCCGCACTCGCAGGGAACGTGATCGGCAAGACTGGCTTTCCTGAGTACCTGTCTGCAAGCTGCACAACACCGCATCCACATTTTGACCTCCCACAGCCGCGAATCGCGGCCATGTTCTAGCTCAAGAGAAGCAAATAGAGTTCCAATTCTCGATGACACCAAGCGGCGAAGAGACAAAGCGCGAAGGTGGCTCCAGGAATTACGGATGAAAATCAAGGTGCCATCCCGAATGATCTCAAGAAGTGCAGAAATGCGAGTTTTCCCTGAGACTGTTGGTGCTGCTGCCCGGTAATACTAAAAAGAGAAAAAAGGCCGGAACTGTCGAGGACAGTAGGGGGTGTTGGATGATCCGGTACTGTTCCACGAAGTCACCTCTCAACGAGTCGAACTACTTGTGTAGCCGCTGGGTGTACGACCGCTTCGTGGAAGCACTGGCCGCATGTGCCGCGCAATGCACCCCGATTTTGAGCAAAGCCATCCTTCAGGCCGCAGAATACTTTCGGGAGCGGAAACTCCGTCCGGCCATCATCGAGAAAGACTATTACGTTACGGAGGCTCTTCGCCTCATCGCTACAACTAGTGGCGATAAAATCATTTTCAAAGGCGGTACGAGCTTGGCCAAGGGATGGAACCTCATCCAACGTTTTTCGGAAGACATTGACATTTTCCTTGATCCGACAGCATTTCAGCCCCGCTCGTTATGTTCTTTCTGCTTATTCGCTGGAAGCGCCACCCGAAGTAGACCTTCAAGCTGCGTGTCCTGTTGTTGACGAAACCAGGCCATTACACTCATTGACCGCCAGTCAGCCCGAGGTGGGATTTTGAGTGTAATCGGTAGTTACGCTCGCAATCCCCGCAACCCGCTTCGTGTGGACTCGCTTGTCCGCCTGAAACAACTGACAGTATCTAGTTCTTGCAAGAAAAGTGACCATCACCCGCTGAGCAGGCCCTCGGGGAGGGCTGCTCGAACTTACTTCCTTAAACTCTTGGAGACAAGGACGTTCTATTTCACTTCAGAATAGGCGTTACTGAGTGTAGTGAAGATTGTTCGCCAGTCATGGCACATCGGGTGCACGATTCACTCATGCGAAAGGTTTATGTTCTATGCGCGATAACGCAACCGAACCGCGCTAAGGTATGCTTGGAAACGATTCGTCAAACGGCTGTGCCTCGCGATGGGAGAGAGGCACGTATGGCAAACTTCAGTGGCCGCATTTTTAACAGCGAACCGTATTTTAATTCCCGTTCGACGTTGCTGTTGGCGTGCGTAACAATCGCATTCTCGTACCTAGTTCCAACTCTGGTTGGGATGCTGGTTTCGAATCCCCAGACAGTGTGGCCTCTTTGGCCAGGTTGCGCGATTCTGGTAGCAGGGTTGTTGTTGGTCCGCATCAACGTCTGGCCAGTGGTTATTCCCGCATCCTTTGTTGGGTTTGCTGTTGCTGACATGCAGGCGGGCGTGCCGCTGAGTTCGATTGCCCACTTCATTCCGGGCAATACCGTCGAAGTGCTTATTTCGGCAGTTGGTCTTCGATATTGCTTCAACGGTGTGCCTAGGCTCAACAGCGTGAAAGCCTTGGCCAAGTATTCGTTCTTCGCCATCGTCCTGGCGCCATTCGCAGGAGCATTTTTGAGCGCGCCTGGCATCGCCAGCGATTATTGGACGGGCTGGAAGATTGTTTTTTTGTCCGAGGTTCTTGCCTTCGTCACGGTAGTCCCGGCCCTGTTGAGTTGGGTAAGTGAAGGGCGTGGGTTGATGCGAAGATCGCGTGCCCATCAGCTCGAGGGATTGATACTCATCGTGGGGTTGGTTCTTATCAGCTACATCGTGTTCACGGTCCCTGAGGACAGCAGATCGCCTACACTGTTCTATACACTGGTGCCCTTCCTGCTCTGGGCGGCATTGCGATTCGGCTGGTTAGGAATCAGCACTTCGCTGATGACATTGACATCTCTATCCATTTGGGGCGCAGTCCACGGCCGAGGTCCGTTTTCCGCCATGGTACCCCTCACTCACCCGTTGCCGCTCCAGATGTTCCTGGTTTTCGCTTCGATCCCTTTTATGGTTCTGGCAGCCCTCGCCGAGGAGCATGAACAAGCTGCGCATGTAGTCCGTGAGAGCGAAGAGCGCTTCCGACTGGTTGCCAACACAGCCCCGGTAATGATCTGGATGGCTGGAACTGACAGGCTATGCACCTACGTGAACCAGCCGTGGCTGGAGTTCACCGGGCGACCGCTTGAGGCACAACTAGGAGACGGCTGGGCGCAAGGAGTACACCAAGAAGATCTGAAGGGCTGCCTGAAAGTTTACTCGGAGGCTTTTGATGAGCGTCAATCGTTTGAGATGGAGTATCGCGTCCGGCGTAAGGATGGAGAGTACCGTTGGATCCTCGACATCGGTGTGCCGAGATTCAACTCAGGTGGCAACTTTGCTGGCTACATTGGATCTTGCCTGGACATCACCGATCGAAAGCTCGCCGAGGAAGCTCTTGCCAGCGTGGGGCGTAGGTTGATCGAGGCGCATGAAGAAGAACGTACGTGGATTGCCAGAGAACTACATGATGACATCGTTCAACGAGTCGCATTAGTGGCGGTTGAACTAGAGCGATCCGATCAGCAGGGTGAAGACGATAGCATCCGGCAAGCACGCCAGATCCTCGTCTGACCTCGGGAAAGACATTCAGGCACTCTCACATCGTCTGCATTCTTCGAAACTCGAATACCTGGGTCTTGTGACTGCGGCCAAGAGTTTCTGCCGTGAGTTGTCCGAGCAGCGCAATGTTCGAATTGAATTCAAGCACTCAGATATACCGAGCGCAGTTCCGAAGGAGATCTCACTTTGCTTATTTCGAGTCCTTCAGGAAGCTTTGCAGAATGCTGTAAGGCATAGCGGAGGGCAGGACTTCGCAGTGGAAGTGCGCGGCACTCAGGACGGAATCCGTTTGATCGTGAGTGACTCAGGAATTGGTTTCGATTGGCAGGACGCGATCAATCGTCGAGGGCTTGGCCTGATCAGCATGCGTGAGCGTCTCCGTTTGGTGAATGGAGAATTGTCCATCGAATCGCAACCTGGTCGTGGTACTACTGTCCTTGCTCGCGTACCCCTGGGACACGAAGACCCCATAGCAATCGCGGGATAAAAACACCTCTTGCATCAGCCAGACCAACATTCATTCCGTGCCACACTTGACTGGCGTAACCAGGCCATTGCACTCATTGACCCGAGCGGGCCTGCTGGCTCTTCCTCGCCCACCTAGCCCGGATTGACGCGACAAGAGCCGTCACCGCTGCGTTGCCCATTAGCGGTGACTCCGCAGTGAAATGGCTTGTGATCGATTTCCTGTGTGGCCACTCCTTGACAACAACCCCTGCCGGGTCGCCGGGGAGGGGATTCTGAGTGTGGGGATGTTTCAACAGTTGAGCTCTGGCAGTGGCTGGGCGCTATAACTTTTGGCGATTAGGGCACACCAAGATGTGAGCCATTTCACTGACATAGCAGGCTCTTTCCTCTACCCTTAGGCTAGATCCCACCTCCCCCACGGGCGAGGAGGTTGTGAATATGAGCCGTTGGATCTGCTACCTGTTGACCCTCCTGAGAATCCACCGCCCAGACTGTGAACACTGTGATGCTTGCGAAAAGTGCTGGGGTGAGGACATGAGAAAGCGCCTGAACGAGTTGCGGTAATAGTCAGTCCAACACACCCACAAACGCAGCTCTGAGTGTAATGGCGATGCTTACAACATCTCTAACGACGTCGGCGATGTCAATGGGACATGGAACTTATTTTTGTAACTCTGGAGCACACCTTTCCTGTCAGCGCGTGTGCACTGGTTTGTTCGACCGTGCCGATCTTTCTTCGATGATTCCTGTATCCAACCGCATAGCTCGGGCCCACTGCTTCATCATTCTGGTGGAGTAGCCCACCAGACATCTCTTCGGTCACCTTCGATCATGATGTGTTATGCAAACTCCCCTCCTTGTGGGGAGGCGGGTAGCCTATTCAGTTGACCCGGTCACTGCTCGCGCAGGACCACTGTTGTAATCAGGCATTCCCGCATGGGCTTTCCCCTTCTGCCGCAACTTTCCACGCCGGCAGAACTCTTCGTAATCAATGTCATCGCGCATCATGATCCACAAACGAATGCCCAGCTTGCGTGCTGCCGCAACCCTGGCCTTGCCCATTCCTTTCTGGATGAGCTTGCGCCGATAGAAGCGTTTTAGTTCTGCGTCCTTGATCACGGCATGCAGCGTCGCTTCGACCCATAGGTAACGGAGCAGTGAATTGCCTTCTTTGGTCAGCTTCCCCAGTCGCTGCTTCTTGCCGCTGCTGTGCTCGCACGGGATCATCCCGATATAGCTGGCCACCTGATTGGCGGTTGCGAAGCGAGTCGGGTCTCCCAGAAACACCTCGGTCGCCAAGGCCGTGACCGGACCCACGCCCGGATGGGTAAGCAGCCGGCGTGCGCGGGGCCTTTGTTGGGCTTCGGTCTCCACCTGCTTGTCCAGTTGCTGGATCCGCTTTTCTAATTGTGTGTACAGAGCGAGCAACTCATCTCGTCTTTGATCGGTGTAGGGGGGCAGGGCCAAATCCTGCAGCGCCCTCCGCCCCGCCGCGGTCCAGAGCGCGCGGCCTTCTCGCAGGGCGTGATTGAGGGCGATTGCCTGTAACGTGTGCTGCAATCGCGCTCGCATCTTCACCCATTGGTGTCGGTCGCGCAATAAGGTTCGCAGGTCCCGTTGCTCGGTCGAGGGCATCCAAATGTCGGGGAAACGGTCCTTCATCACCAGCAAATCCAGGATCACTTCCGCATCCCGCCGATCATGTTTTTGTTTGCGGGTCTCGGCGGCACGGATCTTGGCCGGATGCCCCACCCGGCACTCGATGCCTAACTCTTCCAGCAGCTCCAAGAACCACTGCATCGCGCCGGTGGCTTCGATGCCGACCACCACTGGACCTTCCAGCGAGGCGTAAAAATCTCGTACCGCATTCCCCTCGTGCATGAGTCGCTTCTCAGTAAGCTCACCGGTTTCGGTATCCAACATGGCTATGCTTTGTTGCCGTGCATGTAGATCGCAGCCTACAATTTTCATCTCGGCCTCCTTCGTCCCGAGCCTTTTGGTTGGATACCGAAAAGTCTACTCGGTCCGTTGTGAGGCCGACGTCGTTATGACATCAGTTAGTTGCCGGAAGACACTGCGTAGGGATTACGGATAATGGCGGAGCTCTGTTCCCGTCGTCATGTTCCTCCAGACCCGGCTGGATCGGCTGTACGAAAGGTCGAGTAAAATGTAGAAGGTCTCCGATGTGTCTTCTGCGCCGCCATCAACGCCTGCGCGTGGGCATCCGCGCTTGCAAGTTCTGGCTGGCGTCGTTGACGGCGTTACTGTTGACGCCGGCTCTGGCCGCGAAGACCGGAAGATTGAGTGGCTCCATCTTCACAGTGGGACAGGACCAGGTGCAGATCGTCTGTCCCAACGCTCGCATTACCCTGAAGAACCTTACGACCCACAACGAAGTGTCCGGCGTTTCCAACGATGTCGGCATGTATGTGTTCGCTGGTGTACAAGTTGGTGATTACGAAGTCACCGTCGCATTGGCTGGCTTTGAAACGATCACCAAGCGCCTAACAATTCACGAGGGCCCTGCGTCCCGGCTCGATTTCCAACTCGACCTAAGAAAGCGGACCGAGACCGTCACTGTCACTGCCGAGCCCAAAGGCGTAGACCTGAATTCGAGTTCTGGCGGCAGCCCGGTGCTCACCGCGGATATTCTCAAATCGGCAGTCCGACTCGGCCAAGACTTTCAGGAGGCGTTGCCCCTCTTGCCCGGCGTGGTCCGCGGGCCCGACGGGCTCATCCGCATCAAAGGAGGTCGCACCAACCAGACGAGCACTCTCGTCAACACCGCTAGCGTGGCCGACCCCTTTACTGGACAGCCCGCGTTACGGCTGCCCGTTGCTGCGGTGCAATCCGTGCGGGTGCTTTCCAATCCTTTCTCTTCAGAGTACGGCAAGTTTTCCAGCGGAGTGGTCGAGGTCAACACCCGAGGTGGGACTGACGACTGGAAATGGCTTTTCGAAGATCCGATTCCGCGCTTCCGCTGGATCAACTACCAGACGCACGGCATAGAAAGCGCTTCGCCGCACCTCACCTTTGCCGGCCCGATCAAACGTGGCAAGTTCTATCTGTTTCAATCGCTGGCCTACGGCTACGACACCGTCCGCACGCCATCTCTTCCCGACCCGAATAACGTACGCGTATCGGAAAGTGTCACCACTTACACTCAACTCGACTGGAGTCTCAAGCCCAACCAGCAATTCAGCGTGTCTCTGACCACCGATCCGCAGGACACGGACTTCGCGAACATCAATACCTTCAATCCCCAGCCGGTCACGGCCGACTATCACCAGCGCGGCTTCTTCACTTCGGTCACACATCGCTGGATTCTGGCGTCGGGAGGATTCGTGCACTCCTTGTTCGCCGCGAAGCGGCTCGATGCCCACGTCTTCCCGGCGCGCGATGCGGCGGAGGAGATGGTTTTATTTCCCGAGCAGAACTCGGGCTCGTTCTTCGAGCAACAGGACCGCCGCACGCGGCTCTACCAGTGGTCCCAGACCCTGCACTTGTGGCCGCTGCAATCTGCAGGCAGGCATCTGCTGACTTTCGGGTACTCCTACGCGCGCTCCACTTACCAGGGCCAGGTTGCCAACCTTCCGTTCAACGTGTTGCGCGAAGATGGCACGGTCAGCAGCCAGATCACCTACGGTTCTCCACTCGCCTCTCAAGCCACGAAGAATGAACTGTCTTTCTACGTGCAGGATAACTGGCAGATTCGCCCGCGGTTCACCGTTGACCTGGGGATGCGGTTTGACCACGACAACCTGTCTGCCGACATGGTGAATGTCGCTCCTCGCATTGGCTTTGTCTTTGCTCCCACGCGCGACAACCGCACCGCCATCCGGGGCGGGTTTGGGATCTTTTTCGACAAGATTCCCATCAACGTTTCGGTTTTTCGCGATTTCCCTGCGCAGACGATTGTGCGCTACGCCAGTGATGGCATCACGATCATCGACGGTCCGGCGACGTTTACTCACGTGGTGGCTACGCCGGATGGCCGGCTGCGCGTTCCCTACAGCCTGGGCTGGAGTGTGCAGTTCGACCGGGAGCTCCACAACGGTTTGCTGTTTCGCTTCGGATACGAGGGTCGTCAGGTATACCGCGAGTTCTATGTGTATCCGCTCCAACTCGCCGGCGGCAGCGCCCAATTGCGTTTGTCCAACTCCGCCGGACAGACCTATCGCGAGTTCCTCTGGATGTTCCGTTGGCGGCCGCGCGAGCGCACTACCCTGTACGCCAGTTACGTCAACTCTCGCGCCCGAGGTGACCTGAACGATTACAACCAGTTCTTCGGCAACATCCCGTACCCACTTATTCGCCCCAACCAGTACGGCATCATGCCCTCCGACGCTCCCAATCGGGGCCTGATCTGGGGAGTCTTCGGACTGCCTCATAAGCTGGACTTCATCCCCGTGCTGGATGTGCACACGGGATTTCCGTTTTCCAAACTGGACGAGAACTGGAACTACATTGGAAAGGAGAACCAGGCGGGTCGTTTCCCGACCTTCGTCGACCTGGATGTCAAAATCCAGTATCCGTTCGACTTCAAGTTCCACGGCAGGCGCTTCCAGTTCCGCGGGGGATTGAGTGTGCTTAACGTGTTGAACTATTCCAACCCCCGCGACGTTCAGCAGTACACCGGCTCTCCCAACTTCGGGAGTTTCTACAATTCGATCGGTCGACTCTTTCGTATCGACGGTGATTTCGACTTTTAGGGAAGCGACGGACGCTGTAGAGAGACAATGTGGCCGCCACCCTTGGGGCTGAAGTCCGTGAATGGCGATTCGTAAAGCTGTGACGGTCGCATCCAAAATCGAAAAGGGCCAGAGCGCAGTGCTCCCAACTGGTGTCACGATGCGACTCGTGGCCGTTGGAGAAAAGCCTCGACGAGGATTCGGGGTAATCGTATACGACTCATCCAAGCCTCCAACGACGAGGATGCCCATGGAAAAGTCCTCAGAACTTGTGTCCTGTACAAAATGAATTTCTGCTAATAGCCCTTCCGACAGTAATGAGCCCGGAGTGATAAACAAATCTTGCAGAGTCTGTCCTTTCGTACAGTTGAGTTCCCCATCACACTCTTTATCCTGCCGGTCAGGAAATAGAACGCTCAGAACAAAGGATTGCAATGACCATGAACGCAAAGACAACGCTTCTCTCCTCACTTCTCTCCTCTCTGTCCTTCTTCCTGCTGCTTCCCGCTGCTTCCGCTCAAAATTTTGAAGTCACCGGCCACGTTGGTGGCCAATTTAATGGCGGTCTCGACCTGTCGACTTCGCTGTTTCACAGAATTGAGGTCGGCAATAGCATGAACTACGGCCTCACGGCAGGCTACCTGCTTGGTGAACACTACGGCATAGAGTTCCAATGGAATAAAACACAAGCCGACACAGTTGCCCAGCCCGCGGGTGGCGGTCAAGACCGTAAGGTGTTCAACCTGAATCAGAATCAGTACATGGGCAATTTCCTGTTTCACTTTGCAGAACGCGAATCGAAGCTGAGGCCTTTTGCGCTCCTCGGGATGGGAGCCAGTGACTTGTCGCCCGATCGGAGTGGTGTCAACGGCGTCACTCGTTTTGCCTTTTCGCTTGGTGGCGGCGCGAAATACAACTTCAGCAAGCATCTTGGCTTTCGCGGTCAGGCCAAGTGGTCCCCCACATACCTCACTACCACGGATGGCGGATATTGGTGCGATCCCTTCTGGGGCGGGTGCTGGGTCGTGGGTAATGACCACTATCTCCACGAGTTCGATGTTTCCGGCGGAATCACTTTGCGGTTCTGAAGGGAATTCAAATCAGACCGAGTCGATCGACGGCGACCTGTATCTGTTGACAGTTACCGGCCCGTAACAGCGTATTTAGGGTGACTGAGAGAGTGTGTGTTCCGAGGAAAGGATTAAGGAGTCCGCATGACACAAGAAGAGTCTCGCTTGCAGGAAGCTCGCAAGGGCACGTCCAACTGGAAGAAGTGGGGGCCGTACCTCAGCGAGCGACAGTGGGGAACGGTGCGCGAGGACTATAGCGAAGGGGGTGACGCCTGGAATTTCTTCACCCACGATCAGGCCCGCGCACGCGCTTACCGCTGGGGCGAGGACGGCATCGCCGGCATTTCCGATGACAAACAGCACCTGTGCTTCGCGCTGGCCCTGTGGAATGGGAAGGACCCCATCTTGAAGGAGAGGCTCTTCGGCCTCACGAACAGCGAGGGCAACCACGGCGAGGATGTAAAAGAGTATTACTTCTATCTCGACAGCACCCCGACGCACTCCTACATGAAGTATCTCTACAAGTACCCGCAGGCGGCATTTCCTTACGCCGACTTGGTAGAAACCAACCGACGTCGTTCCAAAAACGACATGGAGTACGAACTGCTCGACACCGGCGTCTTCAAGGACGACCGGTACTTCGACATCTTCGTGGAATATGCCAAAGACGGACCGGAAGACATCTTGGTGAAGCTCACCGCCGCCAACCGTGGTCGGGAAGCGGCAGAACTGCATCTGTTGCCGACACTATGGTTCCGAAACGACTGGTCGTCGTGGATTGCCGAATCAAATAGGGCCTCTACGAAACCAAACCTCAAACAGATCAAGGCAACCGCGGGCACGACTGCGGTTGCGGCCGCACATCCGCTGCTGGGTGAATTCATCCTTTCCTGCGAAGGCGAGGTGCCGCTGCTCTTCACCGAGAACGAAACAAACCACGAGCTGCTTTTCCCCGGGCAGAAGAACGAGAGCCCCCACGTCAAGGACGGCATCAACGACTGCGTGGTGCAGGGTAAACAGGCCGCGGTGAACCCTGAAAAGAAGGGCACCAAGGTGGCAGCGCACTACCAGGTCAACGTTGGTGCCGGTCAGACCAAAGTGATTCGCCTACGGCTCTCCTCTTCGGACCAGAAGGGCAAACCCTTCGGAAAGCAATTTGATGAAGTGTTCGCTGAGCGGCTTCGTGAAGCCGATGAGTTTTACAAGTCGGTCACGCCGCCATCGGTGAGTGAAGACGCGGCCAAGGTGATGCGTCAGGCCATCTCCGGCATGCTCTGGAGCAAGCAGTTCTTCTTCTTCGACGGTGACAACTGGCTGGACGAGCACCACTCCAACCCGCTCCATACCGGATATCGAAGTTCCCGGAACTCAGAGTGGTACCACATGCTGAACCAGGACATCATCTCCATGCCCGACAAGTGGGAGTACCCCTGGTACGCGGCCTGGGACCTGGCCTTCCACACGCTCCCGCTCTCGATCGTGGACCCCGACTTCGCCAAAGAGCAGATGGACTTGATGCTCCGCTCCTCCTACCTGCACCCCAACGGCCAGATGCCTGCCTACGAGTGGAACTTCAGCGACGTGAACCCTCCGGTCCACGCCTTTGCCACTCTCTTTCTGCACCGCACCGAGCAGGCTTTGCGCGGCGAGACGGACGTCGAGTTCCTCAAGTCGACGTTCAACAAGCTGCTGCTGAACTTCAACTGGTGGGTGAACCGCAAGGACCGATTCGGAAAGAATGTCTTCGAAGGAGGCTTCCTCGGCCTCGACAATATCGGCGTCTTCGACCGCAGCGCCCCGCTTCCGACCGGCGGCCACCTGGAGCAGGCGGACGGCACGGCCTGGATGGCCCTGTTCAGCCAGAACATGCTGGAACTCGCGTTCGAGCTCACCGCCCACGACCCCACCTACGAGGCCATGGTCATAAAGTTCGTAGAGCATTTTTGCTTCATCGCCTCGGGCATGAACCGTTCCGATCAGTACGGCATGTGGGATGAGGAGGATGGCTTTTACTACGACCTCTTGCGGCTCCCCGATGGCAGCGCCACGCGGCTCAAGGTCCGCTCCATGGTGGGGCTCCTGCCTCTGTGCGCCACCACGGTCCTAGAAAAGTGGCAGCGGGAGCGCGCTCCGAGCGCGATGGCTTGGTTCCGTGAACGCGCGCGCCGGATGCCCGAACTCCTGAAGACCATCCACCCCACGGGACCGGGTCACCTTGGGGTCGCGGATCGGGGAATCCTCGCCCTGGTCAACCCGGAGCGGCTCCGCAGGATCCTTACGAAGATGCTCGACGAAAACGAGTTCCTTAGCCCTTTTGGCATCCGCTCGCTCTCCAAGTTCCATGAGCAGCACCCGTACATCTTCAACGTAGGCGGCCAGGAGCACCGGGTGGACTATCTGCCAGCGGAGTCGAACACCGGCATGTTCGGCGGCAACTCCAATTGGCGGGGACCGATCTGGATGCCGGTGAACGCGCTCATCCTCCGGGCGCTGATGAACTTCTACCTGTACTACGGCGACAACTTCAAGATCGAATGTCCTACCGGTTCAGGGAAGATGATGAACCTCTTTGAGGTGAGCAAGGAGATCGCCGACAGGCTCTCCGGGATCTTTATCCACGACGAGCACGGTCGGCGGCCCGTCTACGGGGGCACGGAGAAGTTCCAAAGCGATCCCCACTGGCGCGATCACATCCTCTTTTACGAGTACTTCCACGGCGACAATGGTGCCGGATTGGGTGCCAGCCACCAGACCGGCTGGACCGGACTCGTGGCCAAGACCATTCAGCTCTACGGCCTTCTCGATGCCAAGCGCGCATTGGAAGGTGGTAAGCAGGCCGCGTTCAAACTCGGGGCCGTCCGCGCCGAGGCCGCGTAAGCCGTCAATATAGTTGTTTCGAGCAAGGCGCCGAGCAGATCAGAGCGAACCTCACCAAAAATTGAGGTTCGCTTTCTTCCACGTGCTTCAACCGAGAGGTTCCGGGGTAACTGTTGATAAATCGCCATTGCACCAATTGACCGCGGGTCAATGAGTGCAATCGCCTCAATGGCTCTGAGCATGACGTTCCCGACGTAAGCCAGCGCGCTCGCTACTCTGGCATCCATCCGCCGAGCCGCAAGGTCGGCCATAACCTGGCCGAGCGCCTTGCTCACGTCATGGGCTGTCTGCGGAACTGGGGGAGCGGGCAGACGCTCTTTCCGGTCCACTACGTACCGACGGGCCTTGCCGCTCTTGCGCCCCATGTCCGACGCGCGTGAAGGGTCAGTGTGAATGGGGCAGAGTCCATCCTTCGACGCCGGAGCCTTGCAAGGCTTCCCGCTTCGCGTCTTCGCTCGGCATCTGGGTCTAGCGTTCATCAGCGCGCCAATCATCGTTCACGGTGTTCAACGGTAGGGGTGCACCCTCCCAGCCCTAAGCGGGTGAAATTGCGTCAGTTGGTGAATGTGTAGCGGAGGAATGGATGCTTGCTATTTCGGTGTACAGTGCCTCGGCACGGTCGATGGTATCAGTGAAAGTGTTCAAACTCTCGAGAGTCGGGGACGCCAACCTTCTGCTAGTGGTCGCTCGGTGTTTCCGCAGATCTGCGGAATTGTTTCGGGACGGCCCAGCGCCTGTCTCTCCATCGCAGTTTTCTTGCATCGCCCGTCGAAATGAAAAATAATGGCGCACCGTCTGCGGACCATTGTTTCTAACCGCTCACGAGTAGGAGACTTTTTACGGATGAGACCAGGTCGAATTGGTTCACCCTGCTCACTCGCACTTCAGTTTGTTTTGTGTGTCGTTTCCATCAGCGCCCCGCGAGCGGTCTTGGCGCAAGCGGCACCGTCTTCGGTGCCTGTCGAAGTCATCACTCAACATGATGTCCCAATGACGACTCGCGACGGCGTTGTGCTCTACGCCGATATCTACCGTCCCAAGTCTGCGGACAAGCTTCCTGTCATTTTGATGCGCACGCCTTATGACAAGAGCGTGAACTGGGCAGTTGGACCTACTTATCGTATGGTTCAGCGCGGGTATGTGGTGATCATTCAGGACGTTCGTGGCCGCTACACATCTGAGGGCGAATGGTATCCGTTTCGGCACGAGCAAACCGATGGGTTCGATACGGTCGAATGGGCCGCCGCGCTTCCTTATTCAAATGGCAAAGTCGGAATGATCGGGGCGTCGTATGTCGGCGCGACGCAGATGCAGGCCGCCATCGCCCAACCTCCCCATCTGGTCGCGATTGCGCCTGATGTTACCGGTAGCAACTATCGCGAGAATTGGACGTACCAGGGAGGGGCTTTCGAGCAGTGGTTCAATCAGAATTGGACATCACAGCTTGCGCAGAACACACTGGAACGTTTGATTCATCAGAATACGAACGCCCTAGTTGGCGCCTCGACGATGCCCCTTGCAAATTATCCGGTGTTCAACTTCGGGCAACTGCCGACGGACGCTCAATTGACGGCGGCGATCGCTCCGTACTACCTGGATTGGCTGGCGCATCCTGATTACGACGCTTACTGGAAGCAGTGGTCGATCGAGGAAAAGTTCTCGAAGATTACTGTTCCGATGCTGCAGGTTGGAGGATGGTACGACATTTTCAGCGCAGGCACCCTGCGGAACTACATGGGTGCCAAGGCACATGGAGCCACTGAAGCAGCGCGCACGCAACAGCATTTGCTGATGCAGATCGGCGGGCACGCGGGCTTCGGGCGTCGCATTGGAGACGTCGATTTTGGCGTGCACGCTCTGGAGAATCCGTACCTCGAGGTCATCCTGGATTGGTACGATTTTCAGTGCAAAGGGATTCAGAATGAGTTTGCGACCGAAAAGCCCGTGAAGCTCTTTTTGATGGGCGCTAACGAATATCGGCAGCACGACGACTGGCCGCCTCCACAGGCGAAATACACGAAATATTTTCTGCATTCCTCTGGCAAAGCGAATTCGCTCCGCGGAGATGGAACGCTCAGCATCGCGGCTCCCAAATCAGAGGCGTCGGATGCCTACGCGTACGATCCTGGCAATCCAGCGCCAACCGTCGGAGGGCCTCTGTGCTGCGACATGGAGCATATGGAGCCTGGGCCACGCGACCAGCGTTCCGTGGAAAATCGCGATGATGTGCTTGTCTACTCGACGGGGCCGCTGCCGAGTGATTTGGAAGTCACGGGACCAGTTACCGCGGAACTGTTCGTCAAATCGTCGACCGTCGATACCGATTTCACGGCGAAGCTCGTGGATGTGGCTCCCGATGGATTCGCGACCAATCTTACGGAAGGCATCCTTCGCATGCGCTATCGGGATACGCAGGAGCATGCGACGTTGATGAACCCGGGGCAGGTTTACAAGATCTCGCTTGATCTTTGGGGAACGAGCAATCTGTTTCTTCGTGGGCACTCGATCCGGCTAGAAATTTCGAGCAGCAATTTCCCACGCTTTGACCGGAACTTCAATACGGGCGAGGACATCAAATTCGCGCGCAACTTCGTGTTGGCTCGCAACACGATTCTGCACGACGAGCAGCATCCGTCCGCACTCGTACTTCCTATCATCCCGTCAAAGTAGAGCCGGACGATCCTCCGGAATCGCATCGGCGGAGCAGTTACGGGGTGGCATGACCGACGGCTGGTTGTGAGGGGAGGTTCACGCGAACGCCAAGTCGAAATAGCGCTGGTGGTCCCAGATTGACAGTTGGTGTTCGTGCGGTCTCGTATCGCTGATCGAGAAAATTCTCCGCTGCAAAGAAGAGTTCTACACGCTGGCGAATCATCCGTCCGACCTGGAAGTCCGTGGTGTAGAAGCGGTGCAGAACGAATTGGTTTTGGTCGTCGTCAAACTGTTGCCCGACGAATCGTCCAGAGACCGATAGGGACCAGCGCGAAAAACCCGAGTAGAAGAGTCCCCATGTGAACACGTGTCTCGGAACCTGCGGGACGTCCCGCCCGACTAGGTCGACTCCTCCCGGGCTGCCGGGATATTGGAGCACGGTGGCGCCCGTAAAGGTGTAGCCCGCGTATGCCTGCAGAGCGGAATTCAGGCGAAGTTCGCCATCAAGCTCCAAGCCGCGTGAGCGAGTTCTTCCCAGATTCTGCCGTTGACGTGTAATCAATGTTGGCGTCGACGACAGAGTGACGTTGGAGATCGGATCAACGATGTCGCTCCAGAAATAGGTTCCGCGCAGGTGCAGACGTTGACCCAACAGGGCGATCCGCATTCCCGCCTCGGCACCCGTCAGACGTTCCGCTGCAAGCGAGGGATTGTTGAGGGTGAATACGTTGCCGACCCGAAACGTGCGATAAAGCTCGTTCAGGGTGGGAGCCCGGAAGGCGCGATAAATCGAACCTGTTACCGCGAAGCGATCGCCGAGCGAGCGAAGAACGGAAAGACGTGGACTCAAGGCGAAGTCGGATCTCGGAGGATACTGAGACTCCATAGGCTCGCCAGAAGTTGGAATCGTGAGAACGCTTCCACGGTAGTTTTTCCAATTATCAGCACGCGCGCCCAGGACGATGTTCCAGCTTCCGTGGTGAAAAATGTCTTCGCCAAACCAACCGATCCGGCGTTGACGTCCGCCGCTGTCACGGGTCTGGTTGGGGCCGGAGAACAATGCTTCATTGCTTGAGCCTAGTACCTGGCTGAAGTCGACACCCGCCACCAGAGTGTTGCTGGAGTTCAGGCTGTGGATCCATTGTGCCGTTCCGCCGACAACCTGGTCGGGCACATGCTGCAGATCGACGAGAGTTTCGCTGCTGCGGTCGGGTGCGATGGACGAGAAGGACTGGTTGTACGAACCAGCATCTGCAAACGCATGCAGCATGAGAGAGTCGGCCGCGCCAAATTGGTTCTCGAAGCCCAATACTCCTTCTGCGATGCGCGTGTCGTTCGTTTGAAGTTGAGTTCCGTTGTTGCGTGATTCAGTAAAGAAGTTACCCCGTCCAAAGATCCTTCCACGCGATCCGATGGAATACCCGATAGTTGCGTAGATGGTTGCATCTTGTGAATTGGCTGCAGTATCGACCGAACCGTGATCGGTCGATGGTACTAACACGAATCCATCGGTGTGAAACAGTTCGGTTGCAATGGAATAGTCCCACTGTCGCCAACGGTCGCCTGCCCATAACGATAGTTCGGCAGAGCGTTCGTTCCCGTAGGAGGCCTCGAAGTCTAACGCCGGGTTCTGCGGAGTTCGTGTGATGAGTTGGACGACTCCTCCAAGCGCAGAACTGCCGTAGAGATTTGATTCGCCACCTCGCAAAACCTCGATTGATTCCACAGCGGTTTTTGGAACGCGATTCCAATACACCCAACCACCGAAGGGATCAGCAAGTGGGATGGCATCTGCCAGGACCAATGCTCGACTGGCACCGCTTCCTGCCACGCCTCGCAACGAAACTCCCTGAGTAGTTGGGTTGGCTGTGCGACTGGTCGAGCGCCGTAACAAGGAAAATCCGGGCACCTGGCGTAGCGCATCGTCCAAACGGAGCGCGGGCGTCCTGTCAAGAGTGATATGCGAGATGAGGACGGAACTGCCCGGCGTTTCAGGCAGACGGACGGGACTTTGCGAAGCGGAAACGATCACTTGTTCGGAGGCGACCGAGGGATGCAATACCACCTCCAAACGATCCGATGGCTCACGCGCAGGGTCAATCGTTTTCAGTTGGGGTAGAAATCCGCGAGCATTGATGGTGAGGGTTGCAATGTTGTCGTCGAACGTGGAAAAAGAGAACTGGCCAGCTTCGTCTGTTTGAGTCGACTTTCGACTGCCGTGCTGAGTGAGTACGATGTCGACGCCCGCGATCACTCCGCCGCTCACATCGCGAACCACGCCCGTGATCGTTCGAGGCTGCGCCGCGGAACAGCACATGGAGACAAAAAAAGTGAAGCAGAGTAGACGACGCACGCGAATGTATTTTAGAGTACAAACAAAAGTACGACATCGAAATGAAGACCAACTCTGAATGGGCGCGCTCTTAACTGCCAACATGGCCGGCGAACAAGCCAAGGTTGAGGAAATGCGCGTGGTTGTTGGGTGTTGACAACTTAAGCGCGGCGCGCAGGACTAAGAGCGTGTTTGACAAAGGGCGTTTCACCTTGAGGCCTAGATCGTTTTTACCGGGGCTCCGAGACGCCGCAAATTATACATATTTCCTTATCCCCGACGGCCGTCCACACTTGGTTGTGAAGTGAAAACGCGCAATGTACACTTACTATCAATCGCGTTTAGCCGTCGTTTACCGACGGTGCAGGCCACTTCGGCGTTGCCACAATTCCTGGTGACTGGGTTCCTGACCGGGATTGATCGGAAATAGAGCAAGGCTTCCCGTCTCTCCAGATCTTGAATCTCCGGCCGTCAGGGATGTCGTTTTGCCTTCCCGTTCTTTGTTGAAATTCCTTGATACGAATGAAGGAGTCTGTCGACTATGGATACGTTCATCAATGATGGCCAAACCCCTCTCGAGCCATTCAGTTCAGTGACGAACGATCGAGGTTTTGCAGAAGGAATTCTTGCTGCTCTCCCGCGCGGTGAAATGGCCTTGTTGCGTCCAAAGCTTGAGTTCATACGGCTAAGCGGGCGTCAAATATTGCACGAATCGGACGACGTTATCCGGCACGTCTACTTTATCGAGCGCGGGATCTTGTCGATCTTGAACGTGCAGATGAGTGGGAAAAAGGTGGAAGTGGGTGTGATTGGCGGTGGGGGATTTGTGGGGCTGCCGGTGATCGATGGCTTGGCTACCAGTCCTCACCGGATCCAAGCGCAGGCCGATGGCGCTGCATACCGCATCGATGCAACGAGTTTTCAAGAAATGCTTCCACGCTGTCCGCAACTGAATCTGGGATTGCATCGTTATGCGCAACGGCTCATGGTGCAGTCGATGCAGCTTGCAGCTTGCAATGCACTGCATGAGGTGGAACAGCGGTTGGCGCGATGGCTACTGATGGGCCATGAGTTGCTTGGCTCTATGCAGCTTCCAGTCACGCAAGATGTTCTTGGACAGTTGCTGGGCACGCGGAGATCAAGCGTAACCGTAGCTGCAGGCATGCTGCAAAAAGCCGGAATAGTCTCTTGTGCGCGAGGAAGAATCACGATCATGGACCTCGAAAAACTCGAGAGTGAGGCATGTGAGTGTTATGTGCTCATGAAGCAGAGGCTAGGGAACTGGAGCATAGAGCCTCAGGTAGCGGCCTGAAAACGAAGAGAGAATCCCAACATTCGCGCATTCCCAGTGGGTGAGTCTGCAAGGCGCTATTGTTGCTCAACGCAGTCGTCCGCCGAGAATTGGACGGGCTTCAGGCGAGGTGTCAGCAGGTGAATGACTCCTACCGCTAGGAGATAAGACGAGCCGGCGATGAGGAAGGGTATCCGATAGCTACCGCTTCGTTGGAGAATGAATCCGACTAGCTTGGCGATGAACATGCCGCCGACGGCGCCGGCCATACCACCGATGCCGACCACTGAGGCCACCGCCTGAGTCGGAAATAGGTCGGACGTCATCGTGAAAAGGTTGGCGGAGAATCCCTGATGGCCCGCGGCAGCCATTCCGATCAGCACTACTGCAACCCACAGATTCTGAGCATCGTATGCGAAGACAATTGGAACCACGGTGAGCGCGCAGATCAACATGGCCAGCTTTCTCGCCCGGTTCACGCTCGTGCCACGATGAATGAGAGTTGAAGAGATCCACCCGCCACCGATGCTGCCCACGTCGGAAATCAGATAAATGATGACGAGGGGCAGTCCGATTTGCGCTAATGCCAATCCGTGCTTGCGCTGAAGAAAATCAGGCACCCAAAACAGGTAAAACCACCAGATGGGATCAAGCATGAATTTGCCGATCACGAACGCCCACGTTTGACGGAGGGGGAGAAGTTGACTCCAGCGAATCGCTTGGAGTGGGGCGTGACGATCGCTACGAATGTACGCAAGCTCTGCTTGCGAGACGCGGGAGTCTTCCTCGGGCTTGCGGTAGAAAGTCAGCCACAGCACTAGCCACAAAACTCCGAGGGCCCCCGTGCCGACGAACGCCCAGCGCCATCCCCAGCGCAACGTGATCCAGGGGACCAGCAGCGGAGTGGCCATGGCGCCAACGCTGGTTCCAGCATTGAAGATACCGGTGGCAAGAGCGCGCTCCTTTCTCGGAAACCAGTCGGCCACCGCTTTAATACTGGCAGGGAAAACTCCCGCCTCCCAAAAACCGAGGGCAGACCTCGCGACCAGGAAACTGGGGAGAGAAGCACATCCCGCATGGGCTATCGCCGCCACACTCCAGAAAATCATGGCGAGGGCGTAGCCCACCTTTGCGCCCAGGCGATCTACTAGCCATCCCACCGCGAGCATGCCGATGGCATAGGCTGCCTGAAAGGCAGTGACCAGGTTGGAATATTCGATTTCATTCCATCCCAGGTCATGTTGCAGAGTAGTCTTGAGAACCCCGAGGACCTGGCGGTCCATGTAGTTTTTGGTTATTCCCAGCAACAGCAGAGCGCAGATCACCCAGCGATAGTTGCCTGACCACGAGTGATGCGCTGTGGTTGGTCGATCGGTGGCGGGAACGTTAATCTGTGCCTCCGCCGGTAGAGTTACGGGCGGCGCGGTAAATCCGCTCGATCAAAGCAATACTCTTTCGCCCTTCGCACGCGTCACATGCCGGCGTTCCGTTGTGTTCTATGGCATGAATGAAGTCTTCGAGGATTGCCTTGTGGCCTCGAACATCGTTCACCACGTGGGAAGCAGCACCCTCGTCTTTTATTGAATGTTGTGCAGTCATTTCTTGGGAGGCGCGAAGATCCGAGGCTACGATCCGATCGTCTTCCAGGATCACAGTTCCTTCTGATCCGGTAATTTCAACTCGCCGCGGATAACCAGGGTAGGCGGCGGTGGTTGCCAGAAGACTGCAGAGAGGACCGTTGGCAAACTCCAGAATTGCGAGGGCGGTATCTTCGACCTCGATTGCATGTTGCGCGGTGCGAATCGTGGCCTGGACATTTGATACCTCTCCGAAAAGCCACAGGAGCAGGTCCACGGTATGAACACCTTGATTCATGAGAGCCCCGCCGCCATCGAGGGCAAACGTACCTCGCCATCGAGACCGGTTGTAGTAGTCGGGTGGCCGGTACCACTTCACCCTCGCGTCCACCAGAGTGACCTTCCCTAAATGACCATCGCAAATCGACTGCTTGAGTTGGCGGATTTCTGCTTTCAGACGATCTTGAAAAATCACGCCGACTTTCACTCCTTCCTGCTCGGCAGCTTCGATTAGCGCGTCGGCTTGCGACGTGGTGATGTCCATTGGCTTCTCGGTGAGAACGTGGAGGCCGCGCCGAACGGCTTCGATGCCCTGGGAAGCGTGTACGCCTGATGGGCTTCCAAGCATCACCATGTCCATGGGGCGGTGCGAGAAAAACTCGTTCAAGTCGAGAAAGGCTCTTCCACCGTACTGGCGGTTCAGATGTTCAACTTTGGTCGCATTCGTTCCGTAAACTGCGGCGATCTCAACACCGGCGGTTTGGCTGGCAGCGCGGGCATGTGTCTCTGAAATGTTTCCTCCGCCGATCAAGCCGATCCGAATGGTCATTCATCTTCCTAGTGCTGGGCACCCGTTTGCTCTTCAAGGCTTTTCAGGAGAGCCGCAACGAGCTCTCAGAGTTTCGGTTCCCAGCCTTTTTCGTATTCTCTGCTCCACAGCTTCATTGCCGCGGGATCTCCCTTGATGTGAGCGTCTCTGGGGTTCAATTGGAGTTCTCGATTGACTTCCCATGCGATGTTCGACAAGTGGAGCATTGTGACGCTGATATTCCCATCTGAAATAGGAGCGTTGAGCTTTTCCTGCTGGCGAACGGCGGCGATGAAATTGGCGAAGTGGGCGTCGGTCATCGAATCGCGACCCACAAGATCGGCGGACGATGTTTTGCCGCCAGCCTTAAATTCGTTGATTTTCTTTCCGGCCAGATCATAAACCTCGTAGCCGTCGCGATCGACCAGGACTGTGCCGGTGGTCCCCATGATGGTGGAGCCTCGGTCGCGATCGTAGTACTTCATCCCCTGACAGCTTTTTCCCTCCCACGCAATGAGACTGTTGTCGTATTCGAAGCTGGTCACGAGAGTGTCGTAAAACTGCCAATCGTCCTTGAAGTGATACCGTCCGCCAGACGAGGTGACCCGGTTCGGGTAGTCGACGCCCAACGCCCACCGGCACACGTCGACTTCGTGAGTTCCGTTGTTGAGCGACTCGCCAGTGCCATAGGTGTGAAACCAGTGCCAATTGTAAGGATGCACATTGTCGGTGTAGGGACGACGTGGGGCTGGCCCCTGCCAGAGATCCCAATCGAGGCGCGACGGCACAGGAATCTCCTTGCCGTGCCCAATTGATTTGCGAGTATTGATGTACCATGCTTTCGCGAAATATGGTTTGCCAATGATTCCGTCGCGGATCTTTCGGATGACTTCGATAGTGTGCGGAGACGAGCGCTGTTGCGTTCCGAGCTGCACCAGCTTTCCATATTTTTGCTGCGCTTCGACCAGCATTTCCCCTTCGGCGGGATTGTGGCTGCACGGCTTTTCGAGGTAGACGTGCTTGCCGGCCTGCAGTCCCGCGATCGCCATCGGTGCGTGCCAGTGGTCGGGAGTCGCGATTGTGATCGCATCGACGTCGTGTGAGTCGAGGATTTTGCGGAAGTCTGTTTCCGCGCCCGCCGGTTCTCCCATTTCTCGCTCGGTGGTTCCGGCAAATTTCTGAAGAACCTCATTATCCACGTCGCAAACGTACGATATGCGAGCAGAACTCTTGTTCGCTTTAATGCTTGCCAGATGAGCGTACCCGCGGCTGTTAAGGCCGATGACCGCGAAATTCAGTCTTTCGTTCGATCCAAGAATCCGCGCGTAGCTTTTCGCCGCGGGTGCAAGAGCTATGCCCGCCGCTCCGACGGCCACTGCATCGATAAATTCGCGTCGAGTTGCCATCTGTTCCCCTTTTCGCTGATTCACGGCTGGATTGGTGATTCGAACTCAGCTCAGCAGTGTATGCCAGCCGCCGACAGGGCTTTGCGGAGTCCGTCCATGCTTACGCGGGTTGAGGCTTCGGGCGTCCCCGCGCCGCGCCAGTGGGTTTCGAGGCTCAGCCCATAGTGAAAGCCGTCTTTCTTGAGAGCCTGCAACTGCCCTTGCCAGTCGACGATTCCCGCGCCGACTGGCGCCCAATCGTAACCATGATCGCGCTTGCGAACGACGTCTTTGCAATGACAGTGGCCGATGCGTTCTTTGGGCAAAAGGGAGTATCCCGCGGAATACGTAGTGCCGTCGAGGGCAGCGGCGTTCCCCGGATCCCAATTCAACATGAAGTTTTTGTTTGGAATCGCCTGTAGGAGGGCGGCCGATTCCTCTCCCGTCGCCGTATTACACGACATTTCATTTTCAAGAATGAGAATCAGGTCGTCTTTCGCGCACCGCTCGGCAGCTTGCTGCAATTTGGCATTGATGGCAGCGCGATAGGGCTTGGGATCATCGAGGCGCCAGTAGTCGAAGCAGCGGATTCTGTCGGTGCGGAAAGCCTTGGCCAGAGAAATACAGTGCTCAAGGAGCTTGTCTTGCGCGTTGGCATCGAAGTTGGCGTGAAACTGGTCACGAGTCTCGCTCTTCGGGGAACGAGGCGCGCCCGGCCAGTCCGTCTTGAACAGCGGGCTGGCGATGTCGGTTACTTGCAACTTGTGCTTCTCGAGAATCTTGCGAGCGTCATCGATTTGTTCGGGTGACAGATCAGTGATGTTCTTGTCCCACATGGAGCGCAACTCAATCCAACGAAGTTTGAAGTCGTCGGCAGCGATCTGGCACGCCCTCTCGAAATCCTGGGTGATCTCGTCATTGATCACAGCCAGCCGGAAGGGACAGCTCGACGGTTCTTCTGTTTGTGGATTCGAAGCCGCGTCCTCAGATTTCGCGAGTAATGAAGGCACGGCTGTGTGGATTCCAAGTGCTCCGAAAGTCGTAAGCAGACTCCGTCGCGTAACCTGCATGCGCTTCACCCTCCGCAGTGACCTTTTGCCGCCCCCAATGGCATCTATCATCCACATTTTCGCGTCCTTCGTCATGCCATCGATGGATGAAGGCGAGAGGGAGTCGGAGCCGCTCTGGGAATCATGAGGAGCGTGTATTCTGATAAATCACTAAAGCTCTCGAGTGATCGCGATTGAGCGAAAATTAGTTCAGACCATGTTGATTCATCCTGACCGTCTGTTTCCTGCAGAGCGGCACACACGCGAACTCGCTCGTGCTTTGTACGAACACGTGCGAAAGATGCCGATTGTGAGTCCGCACGGACATACGAAGGCGGAATGGTTCGCGCGGAACGAACCTTTCCCTGATCCCGCGCAGTTCATTGTGCAACCGGACCACTATATTTGCCGGATGTTATACAGCCAAGGCGTCTCGCTTGAGGATCTCGAGATCGGCTTTCGAGAGCCGCGAGACCCGCGCAAGGTGTGGCGGATTTTTGCCGAGCACTACTATCTCTTTCGGGGTACGCCGACTCGCATCTGGCTCGATCAGACATTTGACGAAGTTTTCGGATTGACCGAACCGCTAGGGAACACGACCGCGGATTTCTATTTCGATACGATCTCGGCCAAGCTTCAGTCGCCGGAGTTTCTTCCGCGTCCTCTTTATGAGCGTTTTAACATAGAGGTGCTGGCGACGACCGATTCCCCACTGGATTCCCTGGAACATCATCGAACTGTCCGCGAGTCAAAATGGAAAGGCCGAGTGGTGCCAACGTTTCGACCGGATCTCGTGGTCGATCCAGATCATCCGAGATTTCTGAAGAATCTCGACACTTTAGCGGAGCAGAGTGGAGCAGACGTGGCTTCGTGGAAGGGTTACCTCGCTGCGCTAAAGATCGTGCGGGTGCGCTTTCAGCAACATGGCTGCACGGCGACCGACCACGGACATCCAACGGCCGCGACCGCCGATTTGTCGGAGTTCGAAGCAGAGGCCCTTTACGCGAGAATCACAACCGGGAAGGCTGACCCGTCGCAGAGGGAGCTCTTTCGAGCTCAGATGCTGACGGAAATGGCTCGAATGAGCCTGGAGGATGGCTTGGTCATGCAGATCCATCCCGGCAGCGCGCGCAATCACAATCGCGCACTGTACGAGCGCTATGGCCCGGATTTGGGAGCGGATATTCCAACATCGATAAACTACGTTGAGGGATTGCGTCCGCTGCTCAACCGGTTCGGCAACGAGAAGAACCTCACCATCATTCTCTTTACGCTCGACGAATCCACGTACAGCCGGGAACTGGCTCCGCTGGCGGGCCACTATCCGTGTCTCCGACTTGGGCCGCCGTGGTGGTTTCATGACAGTCCCGAAGGCATGATGCGCTATCGTCAAAGCGTGACCGAGACTGCAGGCTTCTACAATACGATTGGATTCAACGACGATACGCGAGCATTCTTGTCCATTCCCGCGAGACACGACGTTGCGCGCCGCATGGATGCAGCGTATCTAGCCAAACTTGTTGTGGAACATCAGCTCCGCGAAGATGAGGCCATGCAGATTGCGGGCGAACTCGCCTACTCCCTCGTGAAGGAAGCGTATCGGTTTTAAGGGAATTCGTAAGCAACGGACTTCAAACGCATGAGTCTTTACTGCAGCACCGGTGGGCCGGGAATTGATCTGTCGCTAGAGCAGTTGCGAGATCTGCTCTTAGAGAGCCTGGCCAAGTTGGGGGACCGGAGTTCAGTGCTTTCTGTGCCGCCCGATTACAGTCGTGTCCACTCGCGCGCGGGTGATCTGACGAGATTTGCATGGAAGTATTACGGCGAACGTCTGCAGGCCGTGTTGCCGGCACTCGGAACGCATAGGGCAATGCAGGCCGACCAGATCAGCAGGATGTTTGGTGCCGTTCCGACGAATCTGTTTCGAGTTCACAACTGGCGAACTGATGTGGAAACACTCGGCGAGGTGCCTTCGGGCTTTGTGCGCGAGCAGTCCGAAGGCAAACTCAGCTATTCGTGGCCTGCGCAAGTAAATCGCCTGGTGGCTCACGGTGGCTTTGATTTGATCCTTTCCATCGGTCAAGTCGTCCCTCACGAGGTGATCGGCATGGCCAACTACAACAAAAATATTTTGGTGGGGACCGGTGGTCCCGATGGGATCAATCGCAGTCATTACCTTGGCGCCGTGTATGGGATGGAGCGCATCATGGGGAGGGCAGATAACCCGGTTCGCAATGTTCTGAACTATGCTGCAGAGCACTTTCTGAACCGTCTTCCAATTGTCTATGTTTTGACAGTGATTGGCCGGAGGTCGGACGGAGATCTTGCTGTTCGGGGGCTGTACATCGGGGACGATGCTGAATGCTTTCATCAGGCGGCCGCCTTGAGTGCAACGGTGAATTTCGAAAGGCTAGACGAACCGGTCCGAAAGGCGGTCGTTTATCTCGACGAGCACGAGTTTCACAGCACCTGGCTTGGGAATAAGGCGATCTACCGGACTCGAATGGCGTTGGCCGATGAGGCAGAGTTGATCATCCTGGCTCCAGGAGTGAAGTCATTCGGCGAAGATAACGTCATCGATGCTCTGATTCGCAAATATGGATACCGCGGAACTCCGGCGACCCTTGCGGCGGTTGATGAGAATAGCGATCTCTCGAGCAATCTAGGCGCTGCGGCACATCTCATTCATGGATCATCGGAGGGGCGATTCGCCATTCGCTGGTGTCCGGGACATCTCAGCAAAGCGGAAATCGAAGGTGTGGGATATCAGTACGGTGATTTGCAGGCAATGGTGGACTACTTCGATCCACGCAAGCTTCGAGACGGCTACAACTGTATTGGGGGCGAGCAGATCTTTTATGTCTCGAACCCAGGACTTGGGTTGTGGGCGCACCAGAGCAGACTCAGCTAAGGCAAACTCGAGGAACACACGATCCACCCATAGCGCCGTCCGCGATACTCGCCACGGCCCGGTGGTATTTTCCCGTGTTGAAGGGTGCACGGCACACGCCAATCTGAGGAAAAAGGAGGAAGAAGAGTTGAGATTTCTGGCCACCCTGGCGCTTTTTCCTGCAATTTTATGCTCCAGTCTTGTGTACGCAGGCGACACAGAATATTTTCGCCATATCATTTTTGACAACAGTCTGACGCCCGATACCTATTTCTACAGTTACGGGCAAGCGTCGGGGTCGAGTTCCGTCGAACAAAAGGATGGCAGACTCCCGGTCGAAACTGAGACATTCGTGAGTCCGCCCAATGCACTTCGACTGCGGTGGCAATCACAGGTGAATGGCGGATGGGAAGCCGAAAAACCGGGGAAGGAAGAGGCGACAGTTGCGATTCCTATGTACCGCAGGATCTCTCTGCGTTCTACGCCCTGTCCGCCCAAAATGGAGCCTCGTGATCTCGCTGGTAAAGACGCAATCTTGCTTAGGGCGGGTTGTAGCATTCGCCGAAAAGCGATGTCAAGTTTGAAGGTTGGGCAGGCACAAATTTGACGTCCAAGAGAGTTTCGTCCGCCTCCCCATGCTCCACTTAGTCTAATCGTTTAGTATATCGTCAATCTAGGGCAGGATGATTCACCTAGCTAGTGATTTTGCGCTGAAAAAGAGTTGACAGAGCGGACGCGCCAGATTTATAAGTTTTGAGAATTTAACTAATCGTTTAGAGCATGCCTGACACATTTCATGCCGGACTGCCCGTCGGGGAGCGGTTCTCTTTTGCTTCCGCTCCCGATAGTTGGGGAGTACTGGACTATCCGGGGCCCTCCTGGGAACAATCTTACGAGGACATGCTCGATGAGATGGTGAGTGCTGGCTACCGTGGTACTGAGTTGGGGCCGTACGGTTTTTTCCCCACCGACCCAGAGGTTCTTAAGCCACAACTGGCCAAGCGCGAGCTTAGCCTGCTCGGTTCTTTCGTGCCCGTGAAAATGGCTGATCTTGATCGTTCTTCTGTGCTCGAACGAATCAAAAAGGTGGGTAAACTGCTGTCGTCTCTGAAAGCTCCTTTCGTCGTGATGGCCGACGATCAGACGGATGGCAGGAATCATTTTTCGGGAAGAGCTTATGACGAAGGGTGTCCGACGCTGAGCGCAGCACAGTGGAAGAATGTTGGAGCCTTGGTTTCAGACGCGGAGAAAGTGACGAGCGATTTCGGATTAGACCTGGTTTTTCATCCACATGTAGCCACCCACGTTGAAACACCCAAGGAATGTGAAAGGTTTTTCGACGCCACGGCGCATACCAACGTTGGGCTTTGTCTCGATACAGGGCATTGCCTGTATGGGCAGGGGGATCCGATCAAGGAAGCTCACAAGTATCGCGACAAACTTCGCTTTATTCACATAAAGGACTGTGATGAGAGAGTGTTGCAACAAGCGCGCGAGAACAAGTGGACCTTCGAAGAAGCCATCGAACACAAGGTATTCACGGTGATAGGGAACGGAGATATCGATTTCCCGGCATTTTTTCGCGCGCTGTTGGACATTGGGTATGCAGGTTGGTCAGTGGTCGAGCAGGATGTAAAGTTCGGTGATCCGACGATTTCTCCAGCGCGCAGCGTAGCCGACAGCCTCCGATATTTGCGTCGAGTCGTGGGCGAGGTTGATGTTGTAGCCACACGGAGATGAATCCGGTTAATCGTCGCGTGAGGATGCATGTCTAAGTTACGAGTCGGAGTTCTCGGCGTAGGGGAGATGGGGCTGCGGCACGCCGAAAATATTCGCCATCGGGTCTCCAATGCTCAGCTTGTCGGGGTTGCCGACGTCGCCCTCGACCGGGCTCGCCGAGTAGCCGCCGATCTTGAGATTGACAACGCGTACGGCAGTCTCGAAGAAATGCTCGACAGCGCGAAGCCGGATGCAGTCGTCGTTGCCACTCCTGACACATTCCACGCAGCCGCGGTAAAGGTGGTGGCAGCAGCGGGAAAAGACATTCTGTGCGAAAAGCCTCTGGCGCTGACTCTTTCGGACGCACATGACCTTTTGGAGGCCGTTTCGAAGGCCGGCGTGAGCCTTCAAGTCGGCTTCATGCGCCGTTACGATCCGGCCTACTCGGCGGCCATGAAGCGGATCGAGGCCGGGGAAATCGGAACCCCGGTTGTTTTCAAATCGCTTGGACGCGACAAAGAGGGCCCCCCGATTTCTTCGTATCACACGAATGTCAACGGGATGTTGTTTTACACAAATACGATCCATGACTTCGACTTGGCGAGATGGCTGATGCTGGACGAAGTTTCTGCGGTACACACCTACACCACGGTGGCCATACGCCCGGAGGTTGCAGAGTTCAACGACGTGGTAGCCAGTGTTGTGAACCTGAAGTTCGAGCATGGAGCGATCGGCAACATCGAGTCGTACGCGCAAGCTGTCTACGGATATGACGTACGAACAGAAATCGTAGGGTCAGCGGGGTCGATCCTGGTAGGAAGCCTTGTCCGCACTCCTGCGACATTCCTTACTGGGAACGGAAGCAGTCAGAATACGGCCGACCACTTCCTGACGACCTTCGCCGATGCGTATCTGGCGGAAATTCGAGACTTCGTTGATTCCATTCATGAAGGTCGTGAGCCGAGTGTCACGGGGGAAGATGGACTGAAAGCGTTGGGAATCGCCGTGGCCGCTGAAAAATCCCACAGGACTGGCCATCCGGCTGTTGTTGACTGTGGAAGCAGGACTCGTGAATTCGCGACTTAGACACGCTATGCCCATGTCCCAGGGCGTTGCCGCCACGTTCGGCGGGGAGGTATGAGTGAGTCAGGCCATCGCTTCGCCTTATAAGAGTCCTCTCCATGCGATGACGGCTACCACGCCCAGCTGTCTGTGGAACGATTCGGCTTCCGTGCAAGAACTCCAGTATTCGATCGAACACGGAGCCGTGGGAGCAACCTGCAATCCGGTGATCGTACTAAGCGTCCTTAAAAAAGAAATTGCAGCCTGGAAGCAGCGCATTGCGGAGTTAGTCATCGAGCGGCCGACCGCGACCGAAGACGAAATCGCCTGGGAACTGGTTCGCCAAATATCAGTAAAAGCCGCGTCTTTGCTTTATCCAATCTTTGAGAGAGAAGGTGGACGGAACGGGAGGTTGTCGATTCAAACTGATCCCCGCTCGTTTCGGGACACCAACGCCATCGTGCAGCAAGCGATCGAGTTTAGCAAGCTCGCGCCAAATATGATTGTGAAGATACCGGTCACACGAGCTGGAATTCCTGCAATCGAGGAGGCGACCTATCAAGGCGTGAGTATTAATGCAACCGTATGCTTTACGCTTCCTCAATGCATCGCAGTAGCAGAAGCTGTGGAGAGAGGACTGACGAGGCGTGAACGAGAAGGCAAAGAAATCTCCTCAATGGGACCAGTGTGCACAATCATGGTTGGTAGGCTAGATGATTGGCTCAAGGTCGAGATGGAGAAGAACAATCTCGCTATTGATCCTGGGTACTTGGAGTGGGCGGGGGTGGCAGTATTCAAAAAGACCTATCGGATCTTTCAGGAGCGGGGTTATCGGCTGCGTTTACTTTCAGCCGCCTTCCGCAATCATATGCACTGGAGTGAGTTCATTGGCGGCGATGTGGTCATCTCCCCGCCGTATTCCTGGCAAGTTCGGTTCAACAGTTGCGACGTTGAGGTACGACCGCGAATCAATAAGCCGGTCGCCGACGTTGTAATCGAAGAGTTGATTCGCAAATTTCCTGATTTTGGACGCGCCTACGCCGCAGACGGCCTGACGGTGGGTGAATTTGACTCTTTCGGTCCCACCCGGAGGACCCTTCGACAGTTCATTGCTGCGTGTCACGATCTCGACGGGTTGGTTCGCGACTTCCTTCTTCCCGATCCGGATGCGTCGTAGACGAGGAAGCCTCGCTTATTTTGAGCTTCACTGCACTCCTGTTATGGTGATGTCGACCAAGTATGGCTCGTCCTAAGAAGAACAGTCCAGGTTCCCCGCCAAAAGCAGCCAGCATCTCAGATGTCGCGCGTGAGTCTGGCGTATCGATCTTCACGGTATCAGCTGTTGTCAATAAAAAGAGCCACGTTCGGAAGAATCTGCGCGAGCGCGTCGAAAATGCAATTCGTAAGCTCAATTATCGTCCCAATCTTATAGCGCGAAGCCTCATTAAACAGAAAACACAAACCATCGGCATGATTGTGCCTGACATCGCGAATCCATTCTTTCCGATGGTGGTTCGCGGGGCGGAAGATGCTGCGCTAAAACAGGGCTACAACCTTCTCCTTTGCAACAGTGATGACAGCCTAGCCAAGGAGGAGAGCGCGATCGAGTTGTTGCTATCGAAGCGGGTTGACGGAATTCTGCTGACCAAAGCTGCGGGCGATTTCCGGCCAGAACTGCAGCAAATGATTAAAGAAGTGAATATTCCATTTGTTTTGGTGATGCGAACCTATCCGCAACTTACCAAAGATGCTGTGATCACAGATGACTATCAGGGGGCGTATGAAGCCGTTTGTCATCTCGCGCGAGCTGGGCGACGGCGCATCGGACTGATCAGCGGTCCACTGAAGATCAGCAACGCTAAGGAGCGGTGGCGGGGTTTCCGCGATGCTCTCGAGGTGAATCACCTGGTGTGCGATCCGGCGCTGGTCGCCGAGGGCGACTATCGCATTGAATCAGGCTTCCGCGCCGGACATGCTCTGCTCTCGCACCGTCCCGATGGAATCTATGTTGCAAATCATCTGATGACGATCGGACTGCTAAAAGCCGTGGATGAAATGGGGCTAAAGTGTCCTGAAGATTTTGGGTTGGTGAGCTTTGACGACTATCCATGGCTGAGCGTTTTCCGTCCACGGCTGACGACGGTGGAGTTGCCCAAGCACCAGCTCGGGAGTGAGGCTACGGAGCTATTGATCCAGAGGATCTCGGGCGATCACGGCAAACCCGTACTCAAGAAACTTTCTCCCGAACTCCGCATTCGTGAATCCTGCGGGTTCGCACAGTTTGTTGCTCGTAGTCAGCAGTCGCCGTCGCCGGACGACAAAGTTCCAGGCGCTGTTGGCAACTCGTAGCAGTGTTAGCTGCTGCCTCTTGCGAGTTCAGGTCTCGTTGAAATTGAAGAGCTTTGGCCGCACGGTGAACATTCGTGTGCGGTACCCGGCATAGATCACACCGACCGCCAGCCACGCGAGTCCAGCATATTTTGTCCAGGTCTGTAGGCCAAGCAGCAAGACGAAGCAGAATACTGCGCCGAACGCCGGAAGGAACGCGTCTGCGAAAAAGTTTCTTGAGGGCGATGAAGCGGCGAACCAGAAGTGCAGAAGAGCGACCAGATTGACCGCAGTGAAGGCTAGCAACGCACCGAAGGTGACGATCTCCGCTGCGAGTTGCCATGGCACCGTCAATACCGCCACGTAGGCCAACACGCCAACGATCAATTCGTTGTAGACGGGATTCCCCCTTCTTGGATCCAGGTGGCTGAACCATTTTTTCGGGAGAACGTCGTCGCGCCCCATGCTGTAGAGCAGGCGCGCCGCCCCTACGTGTCCGGCAAGTCCGCATGCCAGGCTGGAAACCAGGAGGACAACACCATACGCCGTGAAGAGCAATGGTCCACCTGCGACACGAGCGACATCCATAAACGCAGTTTCCGGATTTCGCAACGTGCTGTAGTCGGGCCAGACTCGCTGGGCCAGGTAGACTTGCAGACCGCTGAAGAGTCCCGTGAATACGCAGACTAGAAGGGCAGCGAGAAGAACGTTGCGCTTTGGGTTCTTTACTTCCTCAGCGAGAATCGATACCCCGTCGAAGCCAATGAAAACCAACGCCGCGAAAGACGTGCCCGCTGCCAGTGCGCGCAGATTGAAGGTCTCCGGATTGTAGATAGGCTTGAAAGAAAACAATGCATCGAACGACTGATGCATAACCACGTAACGAAATCCCTGGAACAAGAAAGCTGCTGTGATAAGAGCCATGAAGAGCAACAAAAATTCGTTTGTGCGGGCGGTGAATTTAATGCCCTGGATTGCGGCCAGCGTGATGAACCCCACAATGACTGCCGCGAGCAATGCGAACGGAAGCCTTGGAAGCAGGCGCTGGATCGCGAGAACTGCGTAAAGAGCGTTCTGTATCGGCTGGAACAGATATTCCAGAAACATTGCCCACCCCAGCACGAAACCCACATGCGGGTTCAATGCCTGGCTGATGTAGGAATAAACTGATCCGGACGACGGATACACGTTCGCCATTCGCCCGAAGCTGATGGCTGTCACAGACATTGCGACCATCGCGAGCAGCAAGGTTGCTACCGTGTGCCCGTGCGATAGCACCTGCGCCTCGCCGAACAGAGGAACCGCGGCGATGGGAGACGTCAGAATGATTCCGTAATAGGTCAGGTCCCATAGACTCAATACTCGCCTTAGATGAGGCGGGTTGGCTGGGTCAGGCTGGCTTTGCACAGAGGTTGCTTGCGACATAACGTTTTTCGACGAACTATAAAAAGTAACGTTCGTTCTTCGATGCATCCTGATATTTGCGGCGTGCCGCTTTCACGGTAGCGCTCTCGGATACCTCGGCTACAGGAACATCCCACCACGATTCATACCCTGGCACTCTAGCGTCGTAAGCGGTCTCGATAACGATCACGGACGTATGCGGCTGCCTGTTGGCGGCAGACAAAGCGGTTCGGAGTTCCTCGCTCGTTCGTGCGCGAGCCGTCCATGCGCCTAGACTCGCGGCATTCGCCTCGAAGTCGATATTAATCGGTGCGCCATCGTATTTGCCTTCGCAGCGATAGCGATATTCTGTACCGAGGCCGCTGTTGCCAAGACTTCTACTGAGACCTCCAATGCTCGAGAAGCCGTGGTTGTCGAGTAAAACGACGTTAATCTTGAGACCTTCTTGCAGTGCGGTAACGATCTCCTGAGCCATCATGAGGTACGAGCCGTCGCCTACGAGCACGTAGACCTCGCGATTCGGATTCGCCATTTTCACCCCAAGCCCTCCCGCGATTTCGTAACCCATGCAGGAGTAGCCATATTCAAGGTGGTAGCCACCTGGCACCGTTGTGCGCCACAACTTATGAAGATCTCCCGGCAAGCTGCCGGCTGCGCATATCACAACGTCTGTGGGTTGAGCAAAGTCATTCACGGTCGCGATGACTTCCGCTTGCGTGATCGGAGGATCTTTGCGATCGGCTTGAACACGAGCGACTTCCATGTCCCAATCCTGCTTCAGTTGCGCGATTCGTGCGCGATAGGCTTCTTCAATCCTGAACACGCCAATGGCGCGCTTGAGTTCGCTCAGGGTGACGAGCGCATCTCCAACCAGCGCTATGGCGGCATGTTTATAGGCATCGATTTCAGCGACATTAATGTTGATGAACCGCACCGACGAATTCTGAAAGGCTGTTTTCGAGGATGTTGTGAAGTCGCTGTAGCGCGTGCCAATGCCGACAACGAGATCGGCTTCCCGAGCCAGAATATTTGCGGTCGAAGTGCCGGTTACCCCGATCGCGCTAACATTTTGTCGGTGATCATGAGGCAGGCATCCTTTGCCCGCTTGGGTCTCACAAACAGGGATTCCGGTCGATTCAGCGAATAGCCGAAGAGCGGACGTCGCTTCGGAGTAAAGAACTCCTCCCCCGGCAACGATCAGTGGCGATTTTGCGGTTGCCAACCATTGTGCCGCAGTTCTGAGTAAGTCCTGATCACACCGTGCTCTGGGAATGGTCCAGATGCGCCTACGGAAAAACTCTTCCGGATAGTCAAAAGCTTCCGCCTGGACGTCTTGCGGCAAGCAAATGGTGACGGCCCCTGTGTCCGCGGGGGAAGTCAGAACGCGCAGAGCTTCGGGTAGGGAAGTCAGGAGTTGCTCCGGTCGGTAAATTCGGTCCCAATAGCGGGAAACGGGTTTGAAGCTATCGTTCACGGAGATGTCTTGTGTCTCGCGCGATTCCAACTGCTGCAAGACCGGCGCCACCGTTCGTTTCGCGAAAACATCTCCGGGCAGTAAAAGGACGGGAACCCGATTTATGGTCGCTCCCGCTGCGCCCGTGAGCATGTTGGTTGCTCCAGGACCAATGGAACTTGTACAGATCATCGCTCGTGTTCGAAAAGAAGCTTTCGCGAAAGCTGCTGCGGCGTGCACCATCCCTTGTTCGTTGCGGAAGAGGTAATAGGGCATTTCCGGATCTTGCTCGAGAGCTTGCCCGATACCCGCGACGTTCCCGTGGCCGAAAATGCCGAAACAACCTTCAAAGAAACGAGATTGCTGTGCATCCCGTTCGACAAACTGATTCTTAAGGAAAGAGATAACGGCTTGGGCGCAAGTTAGTCTTTTGCTCATGTACGGGCTCGTGGCTCCGGAGGTTGTCCAATCCAATCTTCCGAATCGCCGACGACATCATAGCTGCGCGGCCAAAATCAGGCGAACCTCAACCAAAAAGGCGATTGACGGCCGATCTATTCACGCACGAGCGGTAGACGCGGATCAGGTTTCCCCCAATTGGAGCGGATCCAGGTGTGCTGTGCATCGTCGGTGACGGCCAAATCACGCGAGGTGCCCGCCAGAAAGTTCAGGTAATACGTGTCGTACCCCGGACCGGCAACGACGGTGTGATACCCACTGTGGACAAGGACAACATCGCCGTCCCGGGCTTTAACGATGTACTCGCTTCCGTGTTTCCCGCCGTAGAGATGTTGAAAAGCGAACCCATTTGGATCAGCAATTCGGAAGTAGTAAATCTCATCCAAGTCCACTTCTGCGGGCGGATTATGCGTATCGTGTTTGTGTGGTGGATAACTCGACCAGTTTCCGCCGGGAGTGTAAACCTCAATCACCACGAGTCTGTCAGCCGGGAAGCTTGGCGAGAGGACGTCCACGATCTGGCGAGAGGCGTTCCCTCCACCTCGGAGTGAGCTGCTGACGTCCGAAGGCTTGACCAAGACTGGGTCCAGCTTTGCTGTGGATGGAACACGGCACTCTGCGATCTCGCACACCGATTCCGCGACGAAGGAGGCACTGCTTTGCGCGGGTAGGTATAGCGTATAGGGGAGTCCGTCAAAGACGTTCTTTCGGCTGCCTATGGGGACGTTTCCTTTTCCCCAATCACAAAGACAGGTCCCGCCCAAAAGAACCAGCGCCGCCTCTTCTTGCTCGGTGTGCACTCTAAAGATGTCTCCCGGTTGCACCCGCCGGGTTAAAAAACTCATCCATTTCCAGTTCGCGTCCTGTCGGGGCAGGTGGATGAGATCGCCCGATTGTCCGGGAGGCAAGTTCAAGGCATGAACAACAACAGTACTGTCGGACAAGTTGTCTCCCACGGCCGCTTCGTTGGCAGCACAGCTCTATCTAAACGCTATGAATATTGCAAATGGTAGGGAGATTGTCAATATTCGGCTAGAGCTTTTGGAAGTCCCTGCACCTTATCGTCTTCTGGCGAGGAACCCTACCGCTCTTAACACATGCGTAACATTGCTCTGATATGTTGCCGTGCTGCGATTTGCTTCGCCGTGGATCAACCGACTTCCTCTCGCCGAAACTTCCGACGAGGGGGCCATAATGCGAATGGGTGAGTAAGCAAAACTTTAACTTGACCCGCTGGGCATTCACTGATATAAAGCCCGATTTATAATCGTTTAGAAATAGAAAAGTTGATTCGCCGAAGCGCGGGAGGGAACATGAAGCGAATGGCTGGAACTAGCAACCGGGGGGCGTTTCGAGTGAAGCTCTATGGAGGTTTGAAAACCGTCTGCGGCCTTGCCATTGCCGCTATCGTGACTGTCCTGTGTCTGAGCCTTTGGTCCTACGCCAAAGTAGCCGCGGGAATTTCCGGGACGATCACCGACGAAAGCGGAGCTGTAGTCGGCGGTGCCACCATCCAGGTCACGGACACAGACACCGGCATCGTGACCACCCGTCAGACGAACGCCGATGGCTTCTATGCTTTCGTCGATCTGCCTCCGGGCCACTACGATCTCGAAGTGAGGCAATCTGGGTTCAATACCTTCCGACAGAAGGCGATCGTGCTCGATGTGGATTCCGCCAAGGTGTTCAACATCAAGCTCAACGTCGGACAGGTCACCGAAAAGGTGGAAGTCTCTACCGATGTTGTGCAACTGGATACGGCTAGTACCCAACTGGGTGAAGTGATCACGGCACGCACCATTACCGCCGTGCCCTTGGTTACAAGAAGCTACACAGATCTCCTGGCGCTGCAGCCGGGTGTTAGCCCTATTTCATCGGGCCTGGCCGGCGGCCAAGGCGGTCAATTCAGTGCGACCGGCTTTACCTTCACGCCGATTTCCGGAGACTTGAATGCGGGCAACCTGTCAGTGAACGGACAGCGTGAATCGTCGAACGGTTTTCTGCTGAACGGCACGACCGTTCAAGAATTCGCATTCTCGGGAGCGGGGATCATTCCCAATCTTGACTCCATTGCCGAGTTTCGTATCGTCACCAATAACTTCGATGCCGAGTACGGCAACTATGCCGGCGGACAGATTAACGTCATCACCAAGTCGGGCGCAAACCGCTTTCACGGAAGCGCTTTTGAGTTCTTGAGAAACCGGTCCTTTGACGCCCGAAACTATTTCGCCAAAGTTCGAGACGACCACAAGCAAAACGAATTCGGGGGTACGTTCGGCGGTCCCATCGTAAAAGACAAGCTGTTTTTCTTTGCGGACTATCAGGGGAATCGCGTCATCCTCGGCCAGGGTGGGAGCACGGGCAGCAAGACGGTACCTTCGAATGCTATGCGGGGGGGCGACTTTTCAGCAGTAGACGTAGCCAACACTCTCACCGGTACTGTGCAGGGCCCGGCTTGGGCGCAGCAACTGTCCACCACCCTCGGATATGCCGTGACCGCAGGTGAGCCGTATTACTTCGCAGGTTGTACTTCCGCCCAGTGCGTCTTTCCTGGTGCTCAGATTCCAACCACTGCGTTTACCGTACCCTCCACGAATTTATTGCAATACGTTCCCCCCCGAATGCTGGAGAGTTCAGTTTTCTAGCCGTCGTTCCTCCCACCCGCCTTCGTGACGACAAAACCAGCGGACGCGTGGACTACAACTCGCACCTGGGGCTGCTCAGTGCTTACTACTTCTTCGATCAATATCGCCAAAGTGTGCCTAACGTTTTCCTCGCCGGATTCGGTAGTGACTACACGGGGCGCTCACAGGTCGTGAATATCGGAAATTCAAAGACGTTGGGGCCGTGGTCTGTCAATGAATTGCGTTTTGGTTTCACGCGCCTGAAATTCCTCATTCACAAACCGACCGGAGGCACAGGCGTCACGCCCAAGTCTCTCGGCTTTGAAGAAGGTCCCGATACACTCGGCATCTCTCCATCGCTTCCGCAATACGCGCACGTCCCGAACATCCATCTCAACAACGATCTGTCCTTTGGTGCCTCGGGCGGCCCGTTGGGTGTCACCGAAACCACTTACCAGATCATGGACAACTTCAGCCGCGTAATCAGCACGCACACGCTGACTTTCGGAGGTCAGTTTCGCTACAACCAGCTGACGGAGTACAACGGCGGATCGAACGGTGACTTCACCTTCAACGGCGCCGAGACGGGCAACGATTTTGCCGATTTCCTGATCGGGGCGCCCACCAGCTATTCGCAAGGCCAGGGCTTCCCATCCTACGGACGTTCTCGCTACTTTGGCCTTTTTGCCCAGGACAGCTGGCGCGTCAAGTCGAACATCACCCTCAACTACGGTTTGCGTTGGGATGTGAGCCGCCCCTGGTCTGAAAAGAACGGCCAACTCGAAACGCTGGTGCCCGGCCTCCAATCCACCCGGTTTCCCGGGTCTCCTGTCGGATGGGTCTTCCCCGGCGATCCGGGCATCCCCAGTACTCTCGCGCCGACGCGCTACAACAACTTTGCACCCCGTATCGGGCTCGCCTATTCGCCCAACTTCGAAAGCGGACTTCTGCGTATGCTCACAGGCGGCAGCGGCAAGACAAGCATCCGCCTCGGATGGGGCAAGTTCTACAGCACCTTTGAGGGTGCGACCAACTTCAACGAGATCGGAGACGCGCCGTTCGGAATCTTCTATGGCAGTCCCGTTCCGCCACAATTCGTGACGCCTTTCGTAGATCGCGGCACCGGCAACATCGAAGGCCAGAGATTCCCGGTCGCTTTGCCCACTACCGGCACGCCGATCAATTGGGCCAATTTCTTGCCTATCGGCACGTCTCCCGCCTTTTACTACAAGAATGTGTTGCCGTACACGGAGGAATATCAGTTGTCGATGGAGCGGCAACTGGGCCATGCCACGCTGCTCACGGCGAGCTATGTCGGAACCCAAGGACATCATTTGATGACTTCGCTGGAAGCCAATCCTGGAAATCCAGCCCTCTGCTTGAGCGTGAGCCAGCCGAGCCAGGTCACTGATGGTGTGATTTGTGGTCCGAATGGTGAAAACGGAACCTACCATCCCGTCGCCGGTGGCACCATTAACGGTACGCGTGGTCCTTTTGGACCCGCTTTCTCCAGCGACGGCTACTTCATCACCAGCGGACAGTCGAGCTACAACTCGGCGCAGTTGAGTTTGCGGCAGCGTATCTCGAAGCTGGAGTTCCTTGCTGGGTACACTTACTCCAAATCGCTCGACAATGGTTCCGGGTACGGCGAGCAGTTGAATCTCCTCCATCCCGGGCTGCGCTCGCTGTCGGCATTCGATCTCAGGCACAACTTTGTTTTGAGCTACGACTACCAGTTGCCCTTCGATCACTTCGGTGGGCCGACCCGCTTGGTAAAGGGCTGGCGACTGAGCGGCATTACGCGATTTGCCACCGGCTTACCGGTGACCTTTGTCGAGACCGATGACAACTCCCTGTTGGGCACCTCCAGTGCCGGTGCCATCTCGCTTCCTATCGACGTGCCGAACTACGCGCCGGGTTCACTCAACATCTCTGATCCCCGATCCAACCAAACTCCTTACTTCAACACATCTTTGTTTAGTCCTGAAACCGTCGGCACTTTGGGCAATGCCCGCCGTCGCTTTTTCGCGGGCCCCGGCCTCAACAATTGGGATATTGCGCTCCTGAAAGACACCGCCATCCGCGAAGGCATGAATCTGGAATTCCGCGCGGAATTCTTCAACGCTTTTAACCACGCCCAATTCGGGCAGCCCGACGGCAATATCACCGATACCCAACAGGTCGATCCGAATACCGGGCGCCTTACAGGATTCGGCACAATTCAGACCGCCAATCCGCCGCGCATCTTACAATTCTCGTTCAAGCTGCTCTTTTAAAATGAGCAGTCTGCACTAGGGAGAAAACGTCTATCGACTCAAACATGAATTCAAGGCGAGCATTCCTCAAGCTGTCGGCCGTAGGCGCCGGCGCGCTTAGTGGAGGACTCGCCACTTCCTTCTCCCCGTACGCGGGCGCGGAGTCAGTTGCCCGTGCTTCCAATACTGATGACTCACAACCGGCCTCAGATGTCTCCGTCTGGGTTACCAACAAAACCCAACGCTTCGCCCCCGGGCAAAAGCTGCGCTGGCAACCAGCGCCGCCTACCAATCCGTCCGATAATCCCAACCCGGAAGCGGTTCGAGTTGTCCCGACGGTTAAGTTCCAACCAATTCTGGGCTTTGGGGGATGCTTCTCCGACGCATCCTGCTATGTCATCAATCAACTGAAGCCGCCGGCCCGCGAACAGTTGCTCCAGGAGATGTTCAGCCCGAAGGCAATGAATTTGAGCGTCAACCGTATGTGCATCGGCGCTGCCGACTCCGCGGCGTCGCTTTACAGCTACGACGATGGCGACCCAGATCCTGAGCTCAAAAGGTTCTCCATCGATCACGACCGCGAATACATTCTTCCGATTCTGCGCCGTGTGCACGAGATCAATCCTGAAGTCTTCTACTTTGGGTCGCCCTGGAGTCCGCCGGGCTGGATGAAGTGGAATAAATCGATGCTGGGGGGCTCGATGAGCCGCCAGTATCTCGCCTCCTACGCCCAATACTTCTTGAAATACCTGCAAGCCTACGCCGCTGAGGGCGTGCCCGTTCAGGCCATCACCATTCAAAACGAAATCGATACTGATCAACACGGCCAGATGCCGGCCTGCACCTGGTCGCAGGAATGCGAAACCGAGTTCGTCACAGATTATCTTGGACCGTTGTTTGAAAAGACCAACACGTCCGCGAAAATCTGGATTTTGGATCACAATTACGTTTATTGGGGGCGCGTGATTTCAGAACTCGATAATCCGGATTTTCGCCGCTACACGACGTCGGTTGCCTGGCACGGTTATGTTGGCGAACCTGCCATGATGAGCAAAGTGCAGGCTGCCCACCCTGAGGCGGAGATGTATTTCACCGAGGGGAGCACCGACTACAACGACCCACACTATCAAGACGATTGGTCCAAATGGGCGAGCACCTATACTGCCGTTCTCGGCAATTGGTGCCGAGCCGCAGTTGCCTGGAACATGGCAACGGATGAGAGTGGGAAGCCGAACATTGGGCCCTATCCGTGCGGTGGAATTCTGATCATCAATCCGAAGACCCAGGAGATTATTCGAAGCGGCCAATATTGGGCTCTGTCACATTTCTCGCGCCCCATTCGTCGGGGTGCCCGGCGGGTTGAGTCGCAAAGCATCGCCCCGAATCTTATGCATATTGCTTTTCAGAATCCCAGCGGCGATCGGGTGCTCATTCTTACGAATCTGGGCCCCGCACGGAATGTAGTCATCAACCACGGCCAGAACACTGCATCCATTTCCATGGAAGAAAATTCAATCTCAACACTGGTCTGGCGGTAGAGTGCTAGTGCATGGGAGTGTGCCGGAACCACCCCGCAAATTTGCACCAACCGAGACGGAGAGAATGAGTTTTCCTTCGCTGATCATGCGCCGATTAGGAATAGAGCGGTACCGCCCCATTGTGCGAACCGGGGCGATTTCCCTTTTTATACTTGTGATTGCAACGGCCGTGGCCGCACAACAAAACGAAGGCGTGGCGGCCGATCCATTGAAGGAAGCCGCAAGCAAACTTCAGTCCCTTACGCGAGTGGCGCTCACCAATTGCCGATGGCACACCGATGTTGCCCATCCGGAGGACGTGAGGCTGGACGATTCCGGATGGAAGCCCATTGAACTCGGTGCAAACTTCGAGAGCGGTGTTCAGGACATTCGCTGCGCTTTCACCGTTCCGCAAACGGTCAACGGCTATGACATCCGAGGATCGGCGTTGAGAGCCGCCTTCGAATTACAGGGCGACGGCATGACGATGCTCTCGGTGTATTCGAATAGCACAAGCGTCTATCGCGGGAACTCAGACGTTCTGGAGCCGATTCTTCTGACGACCGATGCCCAGGCTGGACAGCGCTTTCTGATTGCCATACGCCTGGAAGTGGGCGATCAACCGCGGAAGCTGAGTCGAAGCGAAATCCTCAGCGAGACACCGCAAAATCGCCCAGATCCGGAAGCGCTGCGCATTGAACTGCTCTCGCTGCAGCCGATTCTGAAGGCGTATCCCGACGCTGCGCGAGAGCAAACGCTTCGGGCCGCAGTAGCCTCTATCGATTTTGCGAAGCTTGCGAGTGGGGACCAAGCTGGCTTCGACGCCGGGTTAAAGAATGCGCAAACCAAGCTGCTTGAACTGAATCCATGGGTCAAGCAATTCCGAATCAGAGCCGTCGGAAATTCTCACATTGACATGGCCTGGCTGTGGCCGTGGACGGAAACGGTCGAGGTTGTCCGCAACACCTTCCGCAGCGCTCTCGACATGATGCACGAGTATCCCGACTTCGTATTCAGCGCTTCCTCAGCCCGTGCGTATGAGTGGATGGAAGAAAAATATCCCGCGTTGTTTGAGGAGATCAAACAGCGCGTGAAGGAGGGACGTTGGGAAATTGTTGGCGGGATGTGGGTGGAGCCCGACCTCAACATGCCGGGAGGGGAGTCGCTCACCAGGCAAATCCTCATTGGTAAGCAATACTTCAAAAACAAATTCGGCGTGGATGTGAGGATCGGTTGGAATCCTGACTCATTTGGGTACAACTGGCAACTTCCACAGATCTATACCAAATGCGGAATCGATTACTTTGTGACGCAAAAGTTGTTATGGGCGCATGAATTCACGATGTTTCCGTACAAGCTGTTTTGGTGGCAATCACCCGATGGCAGCAAGATGCTTACCTACTTTCCGCATGATTACGGAAGCATGATGGAGCCCGTACCCATGGCAGAGGATGTCGCGACCTGGATGCCTTCCATCTACCACGAGAGCCTGAGGGATCCGGTCATGATGTATTTGTACGGAGTCGGAGACCACGGCGGCGGCCCGACACGCACGATGCTGGATCAAGCCGAGAAGTTGATGTCGCCGAACGTTGTGTTTCCGAAGGTGGAATTCAGTACCGCTGCAGCCTTCTTTTCTGACATTCAAAAGCAGAACGACTTGAAAATTCCAACGTGGGACGGCGAGCTGTATTTCCAATACCACCGGGGCGTGTTCACCACACAATCTGAGACAAAGAGGCAGATTCGCCATACCGAAGAGACTCTGCTCGATGCTGAGAAATTCGCCTCTCTGGCTAGCCTTTTCGGCATCTCCTATCCGCGTGAGCAATTTACGGGAGCTTGGAAAGGTCTGCTCTTCGACCAGTTCCACGACATCATGCCGGGATCGGGCATCGCAGTGAATTATCTCGATGCGAAACGAGATCTCGAGGCTGTGAACCGGGTCGGCAGCGAGATCATGCGCCGGTCGCAAGAGGAAATCGCTGCTCGGATCAACACGCAGCAATCGGGGGAGCCCCTCGTAGTTTTCAATTCTCTCTCGTGGCCCCGCGAAGAGATCGTTGAGGCTGCAGCCCAGTTGCCGTCGCTTGCGGGAAATGTTGAAGTCGCGGATTCGACTGGCAAGGTCGTTCCATCGCAAGTGTTAAGCACCGACAAGGCGACTCACCGAGTGCGTTTCTTGTTCCAGGCCAGCACTCCAGCGATGGGGTATTCCACGTTTCACTTGCGCCCGGCAAAAGCGTCCGCACAAATGCCATCCGCGTTGAAGGCCAGTGCTGAATCTTTGGAGAACGAATCGATTCGCCTCAGAATTGACGCCAAGACCGGCTGTATCCTGAGTTTATTCGACAAGCGAGGCGGTCAGGAAACGCTGGTTCCATCTGAAACAGATACCGGTGGCCCCAAGAACCTGGCGTGCGGAAATCTTCTTCAGGCGTTCGTCGATAAGCCGAAGGAATATGACGCCTGGAACATCGACGCCGATTTTGAAAAGCAGTTCTGGAACATCGACCAGGCTGACGAAGTGAAGTTGATCGAGTCCGGCCCACTGCGCGCTGTCGTGCGCGTGAAGCATCATTTCCAGAACTCGTCCTTTATTCAGGACATCACCCTTTATCGCGACGCGCAGCGTGTAGACGTAAAGACGCAGGTGGATTGGAACGAGAAACACATCCTCCTGAAAGTCGCGTTCCCCGTCAGCGTCCACAGTAAAGTTGCAACCTACGAAATTCCCTTCGGTTCGATTGAACGGCCCACCACCCGAAATACGCCGGAAGAACAGGCTCAATTCGAGGTCCCGGCTCAACACTGGGCTGACCTGTCGGACGCAAAACACGGATTGAGCGTCCTGAACGACAGCAAATACGGATACGACGCGAAGGGGAATGTCCTACGATTGTCCTTGTTGCGGTCTCCTACCTGGCCTGATCCCCATGCTGACGAGGGCCATCATGAATTCACGTATTCGTTATACCCGCATGCCGGCACTTGGCGAGACGCTGGTACGGTTCGTCGCGGATACGAATTGAATTACAAGCTGGGGGTGATGTCCGCTGAGAATCACAGTGGCGATCTTCCGCCAGTGCACAGTTTCGTTGGTGTGAACGCCGATAACGTAGTCCTGACCGCTGTCAAAGGCTCCGAAGACAGCGACGAAATTGTTTTGAGATTTTACGAATGGGCTGGAAAAGAAACGGATGTGAAGCTTGAATTGCCGCCGGAAGTCCAGTCTGCCCGTGAGGCTAATTTGGTGGAGCAGTCGAGCGGCACTTTGACGGTTGCCGGCGGCGCGATCAGTGTGCATACGAAGCCGTACGAGATAAAGACGGTGGCCGTAAAGTTTGCCAAGCCGCAGCCTGCAAGGGCTAATTGAGATCCCTATTCAAATCGATGCGGTTGATGTGCGTCGGGACACTGCTGTGCGTTGTCCCCTCGCTCGTGGGGGGCGAGATCCACAAAGATCGCATGGTGGTCCTTATTAGTCTGGACGGCTTCCCCGCTTATGCCCTTGAAGATCCAAGACTACCCATTCCAACCATTCGGAAACTCGCGCGGGAAGGTGCGAGCGCGACATCGATGCAACCCATCAATCCGACAGTGACGTGGCCAAACCATACGGCCCTCGTAACCGGGGTAGATGCGTCGGAGCACGACGTACTTTTTAACGGATTGCTGATCCGTACTCCATCCGGGGCTCAACCGTCGGTTGAACCTTGGCGCGACAAGGAAGTCTTGGTTCATGCGCCTACTGTTTATGACGTGGCATATCGGGCTGGTTTGACCACGGCACAAGTGGATTGGGTTGCCATCTACGGAGCCAAGACGATCACGTGGAAATTTCCGGAGTTGCCTGATCCGCACGGACCCGTCGAACGGATCATGATCGCCGATGGCACGGTAACCGCAGACCAACTGCGGAAGTTTGAAGACAGCAGCCAAGCCTGGCAAGACGAGATCTGGACCGATGCAGCGGTCCGAATCCTCAAAGAACACAAACCCAACCTTCTGCTTTTCCACCTGCTCACGGGTGACGACACGAACCACGAGTACGGCCCGATGAGCCATGCAAGTTTCACGGCGATGGCGTTGCTTGACTCCTACGTCAAGCGCATCGTCGACACGCTGCAAGAAGAAGTTCTCATGCACCGAGCCACGGTGATCGTCGTCTCGGACCATGGGTTTCGCAAGATCAAACACAAACTCCACCCTAATGTGTTGCTTAGAGAAGGCGGCCTGATTACTGGCGACCGAAAGCACACGCTCGGAGATGCGTGGGTGGCATCCACGGGCGGGACCGCGATGGTGTATGTAAGCGACCCGACCAGAAAGGAAGAGTTGGTCCCGAGGCTCAGGATGATATTCGCCAACCGTGAGGGCATAGATCGGGTTTACGGGCCAGACTCGTTCGTAGAATTAGGACTGCCGCTCGCTAGTGCGAGCGATCAGGGGCCAGACCTCGTGTTGTCTGCGCTCCCCGACTATTCGTTTGGTAACGAGGCGGAGGGGAGCTACGTTACGGGAATCGACGAAGGGGGAACTCACGGCTACCTGAATACCGATCCAAAGATGCAAGCGATCTTTGTGGCATGGGGCGCCGGGATCGCTTCGGGTGTACGTTTGGATAAGATTTCCAATCTCGATGTTGCTCCCACGATCGCCGCGATCCTGGGAATCGACTTGAGAACGGCGAAAGGTCACGCCCTAAAAGAGATTTTGAAGCCGAACGTCCGCGAATGAAGACGCGATTGAAGCCAGAGCAGCTGTGTAGTTGGATTTAGCGGGACCAATTTAGCTGGACCAGCGAATCTTCGTCGCCCTACGCGATTCAGTTCAAAGCCCGACCGCGCAGAAGCTCCCCCGTTGATTCCCAACAATAATCTTCTCCGCGTCTGAGGCTCTAAGGACAGCCTGTTCCTGACGCGGCGTTCCCTCCACAAACCATCACTCGCTGCCAGGTGGCATAGAATACGTCGGCTGGTTCGAGGAACCTGACATGAATCTGGCGTTCGCGCTCCCGGTCGTCGCCGAAAAACTAGTCCACCTTTCAGCGGTCGACTTCGTCATCATTGTTATTTATTTCGTGCTGGTATTGGGAATCGGTTTTTATCTCAAGCGGTTCGCTGCCACTGGGGAAGACTTCTTCCTCGCGGGGCGAGAAATGACGGCTTGGGTCGCCGGACTCGCGTTCGTCTCTGCCAATCTCGGATCGCTTGAACTGCTGGGTTGGGCTGGAAACGCATATCAATACGGTATCCTGGCGGCCCACTGGTATTGGATCGGAGCCATCCCGGCGATGGTTTTCCTGGGCCTCGTGATGATGCCCTTCTATTACATTTCGAAAACTCACTCCGTTCCAGGTTACCTTCAACTGCGCTATGGACCGGAGGCAAGTGCATTGAGCGCTGTTACGTTTGCCGTCATGACTGTCTTGATGTCGGGCGTGAATATGTATGCGATGGCGGTCGTGATGCAAGTGGTGTTGGGTTGGAACCTGCACTTCAGCCTGATTACTTCGTCAATAACAGTTGGAATTTACGTCGCCGCTGGCGGGCTGTTTTCCGCGATCTTCAATGAGGTTCTGCAATTCTTTCTGATCTGGTTCGGAGCGCTTCTGATACCCATTCTTGGTTTGATCGAGACCGGAGGGTGGAGCGGGATGGTTGCTCGGATCCACCAGAACTTTCCCAGCCAGGACTTCACGCATCTATGGGCGCCCATGCATTCTTTCTCGTCGAATCCAATGGGAATTCACTGGACGGGGATTGTCTTCGGCCTCGGCGCCGTGCAGGCGATGGGCTACTGGACAACCGATTTCCTTGTGGTGCAACGCGTGCTTTCGGCCAGGGATGTGCGCTCGGCGAAGATGGCTCCGATCATCGGGGCATTCTTTAAGATGGCCGTTCCGTTGATCGTGATTGTCCCCGGACTTCTTGGCCGAGCCGTTTTGCCGATGCATCTGGTTCCCGGAAGTGAGGCGGGTCCGGGACTTTATAAATATGATGATGTGCTTCCGCTGATGCTCGCACGATATTGTGGGCCCGGGCTCCTTGGCCTTGGGATCACTGCGCTAGTGGCTGGTTTTATGGCGGGAATGGCTGGCAATGTCAGCGCTTTCGCGACGGTATGGACCTATGATCTGTATCGTCCTTTCTTGCGGAAGGATGCTTCAGATCACCACTACGTTTCAGTGGGACGCTGGTGCACCATCATTGGACTCTTCGTCAGCATCGGCACGGCATATTTGGTTATGCACTCGGCCAGCATGATGGATTACGTGCAGGCGCTCTTCGGATTCTTCATCGCACCTCTGTTTGGAACTGTCCTCCTCGGCATGCTTTGGAAGCGCGTTACGAGAGCCGCTGGTTTCTGGGGGCTGCTTGCCGGAGTGCTGTCGTCAGCGGGGATCTTCACCCTGATGAAACTCGACGAGCGTTGGGTGAGATGTTTCGCCTTTTCGCCCATGGCTAAGGGATTGGCGCAAGCGATGTATCAAGCCCTGTGGGCTTGTATGACGTGCGTGGCGGCCACCCTTCTGGTAACGTTGGTGACGAAACCCAAACCCGACGAGGAATTGGTGGGTTTGGTTTATTCGCTGACGCCCGTTGCTCATGAAGAACAGACGAATTGGCTCTATCGTCCGGCGCTATGGGGCGGAGTCGCGTTGACGATCTTTTTGGTACTGCAGATAGTTTTTTGGTGAGCCGATGAGCACAAAACACCAAATAATCCCCGTCTGGTTTTTCGTTGGAGTATTGTTTCTGACGTATGGATTGCTGATTCTCGCGAGTGGACTGGTGGAATGGTCACATCCACCGGCAACTGTGGGAGCAGAGTTGCACGCTCCCGTATGGTGGGGCGCTCTGTTGATGGTGCTTGGCAGTATCTATAGCGTACTGTTTCTTCCAAAGATCAAAAAGTAGCGCTCACAGTTGATCATCCTGCAGGAGCTAGACGTGAAACATCATCGCTCAAGAGAATTGTTGTTTGCTCTAATGGTTACGTTGATGGCGTGCGTTGACGCAGGGGCGGGGATGAAGAAGGAGTTGTTTGGGAAAACAAATGATGGTCGGGAGGTCAGCCTCTACACTCTCGACAATGGCAAAGGGATGCAGGTCGCGATCACAAATTTCGGAGGAGCTGTAGTTGCTCTCAAGGTGGCTGACCGAAGTGGAAAATTCGGCGACGTTGTTCTGGGCTACGAAAACCTGCAAGGCTACGTTACCGATAAGGCTTCGCTGGGAGCCCTGATCGGGCGCTACGCCAATCGTATCGCCCATGGGAAGTTCGCTCTTCGCGGAGTGACGTACCCTCTTCCCATAAACAACGGTGAGAACACACTACATGGGGGGCCGGAAGGCTTCAGCAAGCGCCTCTGGGATGCGAAAGACGTTTCCTCCAATGGATTACCGGCCTTGCAGCTTACCTATCTGAGCGTGGATGGCGAACAGGGCTTCCCAGGCAACCTGGCCGTGAAGGTTCTCTACTCCCTCACGAACCAGAACGAGTTGGTGATCCAATACTCCGCGACCACAGATAAGGAAACGGTTATCAATCTCACAAATCATTCCTACTTCAACCTGTCTGGGCAGGGCGCAGGCGACATCCTGGGACATCAGCTAACCATCCACGGAAATCGAATCACGGCCGTAGACTCATCGCTGATTCCAACCGGGGAATTGCGGCCCGTGAAGGGTACTCCTTTTGACTTCACGCAAAGTACAGCAATCGGTGCTCGAATCAATAGTGATGACTCTCAGCTGAAGCTCGGCAAAGGATACGATCACAACTGGGTGCTCGACTCATTAGCGAACAGCCATCCCGTCTTGGCCGCGGAGGCTTTCGACCCAACCAGCGGCCGCGTGCTGCAAGTGCTGACGACCGAACCGGGGATTCAGTTTTATACGGGCAATTTCTTGGATGGCACGATCCACGGCAAGGACGGGAAGGTGTACAACCAGCGGTACGGGTTCTGCCTCGAAACGCAGCATTTCCCGGATTCGCCGAACCATCCTACATTCCCCTCTACGGTGCTCAAGCCCGGAGAGACATTCAGCTCTACGACGGTTTTCCGATTTTCGACGCGGTAGTTTCGCAGTTGGAATCAGTCCAGCGCGGCGAGTATGGTCACTTTGCTTTTGTCCTTTTGCGATTCCTGGCAGGCGAAGTCCGTCGCGAAGGCGCCAGCATCAGGCGTTTCGCTCGTTCCAGTTCAGCCCTTCGGGTGCGACTAAGGCCCTTTCCGGCGCGATTGATGAAATAGGTAAGCATCCGAAGCCCTGAACCTGGTCCCTTTGGCGAAACCTTGCGGGAGCGGAGGACACGCGCAATGGTGGCCGCATCTTTTGTGAACAAGCCCGCCGGTGGATGAGTCGAGTCCGTCTTGACCCGCGAAACCCAACGTTTGGCTGAGCGCCTCGAAACTTTTGCTTTGGCTTGTGAGCGTGTTTTCATACAGGAGGCTCCAAAGCCAGATTCAAATACGTTACCCTCTCACACAATCGAAGGCCCTCGGTAGAATCCGCGAAAAATGACCTCCTCGACGAGGTTTTTCACGCTGTCCTACAGGCTAATCCGTATCGACTTGAATAACCCCTCTGGTAGGCTTCCCGTAGCTAAAAGGAAGAATGGAGTGTTCCGGCTTAAGTTTGGAAGTGACGGCGGCACCCTTCAAGTTTTGAAGTACACAACTCACAAACCCGAGGTCCAAGAGTGCCCGTGAAAATCTTGGTTGCCGATGATCACCCGGTGGTGCGCCAGGGAATTTGTTCCTTACTTAAGTCGCAGCCTGGATGGGAAATTGCCGGCGAGGCTTTGGACGGCCGACAAGCGGTTCAGCTGACAAAAGAATTGCGCCCCGACATCGTAATCTTGGATCTCGCGATGCCAACTCTCAATGGCTTGGACGCTACTCGCCAAATTCTTGATGAAAATCCAGATCAAAAAGTACTGATCTTGACGATGAGCGATTCCGAACAATTGATCAGAGAGGTTCTGGGAGCAGGCGCTCGCGGGTTCGTCTTAAAATCAGACGCTGCGAAAGATTTGATCTCCGCTGTGCAAGCCTTGGAACGTCATCGCACATTTTTCACTTCAAGAGTGCAGGACATTCTGGACAGTTACTTTGCGCCGTCGAGTCTGGCGACGTTGCCAACCCTCACGAATCGTGAGCGAGAAGTCCTCCAACTAATCGCTGAAGGCAAAACCACAAAAGAAGTGGCGGTAATTCTTGGTTGCAGCGTGAAGACTGCAGAAACGCATCGCAGCAATTTCATGCGCAAGCTTCATTTGCATTCGGTAAGCGAAGTTGTGCTGTACGCGATCCGCAATCAGATTATCCGTGTCGATCAGTTGGCCACGTAGTTCGGGACTGCCGGATCGGCGTCCTCGCGGCAACAGTTCTGTAAAAAAACCCCGTGCCGGTGAGTTGGGTTTGGGTCCGGCACGGAGTATGGGTCGTCTCGCTGAATTCACAATAGGACATCAATGTTCTAATCGCAATACAGCAGACCGCTGAGAGGAAGTAAATGCATGCCGCTCGGCGTCCACACTACAATCAACACTACTTGGATTTCCAAAGACCTAATACAGCGCCGGTTGGGTCTTGAATAAAGCTGAACCAGCCCATGCCTGGCACTTCAGTCACATCTTTCATGACCTTTCCACCTAGTTGCTCGGCTTTTTGCATAGTTGCGCGGATATCGTCAACCTCGACATAAGCCAGCCAACCCGCCGGGCCGCCTGGGATTTGTTTCATGATTCCGCCTCCGGTCCCACTCCCAACTTCGATCATGGTGTACGGGCCTGATGGAATCGCTGGATTAGGAACAGACTCCAGCTTCCAGTGGAAAAGTTGTGAGTAAAACGTCTTCGCTTTTTCGGGTTCAGGCGTGTTGAGTTCCACGTGCACGAATGGATTGGCCAAAGCTATCTCCCTGGAACGACTCAAGTCGCCCTGGAGTAAGGATGATGCCGAGGGCCGGACAGTTGGTAGTTTATGCGACCCGGTGCACGGTGCGATTTACCCGTAGAGGCTGCTTCGCGCCCAGTAGGGCTGCGTTGGTGCGCCTGCGATCTGCTTCTGCCCACAGATCAAGAGCGTTCTTTACGTGAGCGAGGAGCTTTTGCTTGAGTTCGGGGTCGTTCTCCGCGAGCGCCGCGCGGTAGAGGTCGCCGAAATTGTCAAAGCGACGCGCGTTCATATCGTTTTCCGTCTTATTCTCGCGCATCCTGGTAGGGAACAATATTCGCTTTTATACACTCTTCCCCGCGCGAGTCGACAATCGGGTGATAACTGTAGGCTTGTGTCAGTGGGATTTTGATTCCCGTTTCACAAGCCTCGCGACATGCTACAACAGGCAATCGCGGCAGATCGGAGGCCGAACTGTGCGAGTGCAGAGATGACACATCTAAATATCTTTGACACGGTTGTCATTGGCGGGGGTGCCGCTGGCCTCACCGCTGGAGTTGAATTGGGGAAGGCAGGTTTGTCAGTGCTCATCCTGGAGGCCCGCGAACGTCTAGGCGGAAGGATACTGACAATTCGCAGTTCCAAGAGCGAATTCCCAATAGAACTGGGAGCGGAATTCATTCACGGAGTCGTGCCGCAGGTCTGGCACCTTCTTTCGGAGGAACACGCGGAGATTCTGGAAGTGGAAGGGGATGTCTGGTGCGCGGATGGTTCACTGCGGCCTTGCGACTTCAGCGACGATGTGAATCGCGTGCTTGAGCGTATGGACGACAGTGCTCCCGATCAATCGTTTGCAGACTTTCTGCAGTCTTGCTGTCGGCAAGACTCGCCCGTGGCGAAGGAAAGGGCCCTGCGTTACGTGGTTGGTTTCAACGCGGCCGATCCGGAGCAGGTTGGCGTGCACTGGCTGGCGAAGGGATTGAAAGAAGAACAGGAAGTCATGGGAGACCGGGCGTTCCGATCAAGGAATGGCTATGCGGATTTGATTAAAAGTCTTCAGTCCCGTCTTGCTGCGTCTAACGTGATGGTGAAGACCAGTGCGACAGTCACCGCAATCAATTGGAGGCAGGGCATTGTGACGGTGTCGACCGCGGGACCCAACGGGAGTAGCTCGTATCAAGCGAGGAAGGCAGTCGTCACCGTGCCCCTATCCATTCTGAAAACAGAGGCGGGTCAGGAAGGTGCGATTGAATTTGATCCGCCACTGCCGCTCGAGAAAAGGGCAGCACTTGAGAAACTTGAGATGGGAAAGGTTATTCGTCTGGTATTGCGGTTTCGAGAGCGTTTCTGGGATTCGATTATCCCACCGGGCGCTCCGGAGCAAACCTTGGCTAACATGAGTTTTCTTCTTGCCGAGGATGATTATTTTCCTACATGGTGGACGACGCTTCCATTGCGAGAGCCACAAATCACTGGATGGGCGCCTTTCCAATGTGCTGAACGGTTGTCGGGAAAAGAGAATGCGTTTGTCACCCAGTGTGGTCTGCAGTCCCTCGCCCGCATACTGCACGTGGGCTTATCCGATCTAGAAGGCCTTCTCGAAGAAGTTCACTTCCACGATTGGCAGGAGGACCCGTTCTCTCGTGGCGCCTATAGCTACGGGAGAGTGGGCGCGGATGGAGCACAGGAACTGCTAGCGACGCCACTACTGGCCACTCTATATTTTGCGGGCGAAGCCACCGTCTCCGCCGGCAGCAATGGTACTGTCCATGGGGCCATTGCCAGCGGTAAACGTGTCGCCGGCGAAATTTTGAAGTCTTAATCCATAAAGCGGCCGTGATTTGTCTGCACTACCCGCGGCCAAGGCCGTCTGTGCATGGCTGCCCCGACGCCCCACCGCGCGGCAGCTCGCCGCGCTTTCCGCGTCAAATCCCCACCTTCCTTTTCCCGACGCCCGTCTGCCCATACAGGGTGCCACGCACGGATCTGAGGTGTGGCATCTATGGCTAACACCCGGTGGGGATCCTTAGAGTAAGCGGATAGTGGAGGGCTATTCATGCGCCTTATCCAAGGCAACGAGGTTTTTGCTGAATGGTGGAACACCTGGATGTCACGATTGCACTCGGCCCACACAACGACTGGCGCAGATGTTCCTCGCGAAGCCGCCCCCGAACGCGAACATTGGCAAGAAAGGGACAAAAGCAGCAATCCTCCAGGAAATGCTTCATGGGAGAACTTCTGGTAACAGTAACCATTACTGCTAGACGAGTTTCCCCTACGGGAAGGTCCCTATTGAAGCGATGTAGGGACCATGTTAATCAAGTTGTAACGACGAAAGTTATCTGGGGACACTCCATGCCCATCAGGATTTTGATCGCGGATGACGATCCGGCGATTCGAGGGTTGTTCCGCCGGTTGCTGGAGGCTCAGCCCGGCTGGCAGGTGTGCGGAGAAGCGGTAAATGGAGTTGACGCCGTCGAGCAAGTTGCCCGCAACGCTCCCGATCTGGCGATTTTGGATTTAGGAATGCCGCAAAAAAACGGTATCGAAGCCGCCCGAGCTATCGCGCATCTAAATCCGAAACTTCCTCTGCTTTTGATCAGCGTTCAGGAAATGTCAGACCAGCTCGTCGAAGCGGCCATGGAAGTGGGATTCAAGGGAGCGATCACCAAAAGCAGAGGTCGGGAGATCGTCAAAGGCGTGGACGCAATTCTTAACAATCGGTTCTTTTTCCAAAGAGAAGATGGGGACGTCAAACGCTAAGTGGTCTTGTCGCCGACGCTTCACGCTGCGAAAGACAAGCGGCCCGAAGCATGCTCGCTCAACACGGGCCTGATTCCAAAAGTTAAGTCTGCGTCGGCCGTGCCCCCAAGAAGGTCATGAAGCCTGAGTAGAGCCTCGCTGCCGCAAGCGGCACAATGTCCATTGAGCCCTTCACTGATCACTTCACAGTTGGCGCACAACACAGCTTTCTTTAACCGGACTAAGTCTGTGTGGAGCCAGGGTTGAGCAATCATAATTTTTGACCTCCCCCGCAATACCTGTCCAATACCGGCATTTCAAATGCCAAAGGTTGGCTTGGGAAACCGCCTCATCCTAAAGGTACTTGGTTGGGAATCCTCTTCTGCGCTATCTGCTTGTGCTGAAAAAACTTGCAATTGCTGCATTTGTGAGTCGACAGGCATCGTCCTACAGGAATAACCCGTTTGAATGCATATAAAATTCTCCCAGGATGTTATGGTCTAAAGGGGGGCATTCGGCGAACCTGCCGCGCGCTACCTGTTGAAAGGGGCTTGTCCGAAAATTATAGGAATTAACATCCTTGCTGGTTGCTCGCTATACATTGTTGAGAGACAACCTTAAACAGTGATTCCATCAGGCGCTCGGCTCTCACATTGGGGAAGGACGCGTGTGTCGCCCGTCAGAGACACATGCTAACCTTATGCCGATGGTGAGGTTTGAAAACCTCTCAACTTCCGTTTGCTGAAGGAGCAGCAGGTGGAGAATTCAGGTTCCCAGCCAAACAGATTCGAATGGCAGAGTGTCGTTCAACAAGCACTCGTGGAGTTGGATCCCGAAAAGCTCCGAGCCAAGATTGCGGAGGCCGAATCCTTAATTTTTGTTAGGCTTCAAGCCATTGGTCAAGACGTCAGCAAGAATGAGGAAAAAAATGCTTTGCACGACGCATCGAACACATTGCTGACTCTAAAGAGGGAAGTCTTAAAGTTTCCCGACTGGAGACCCTGAAATTCATTCAGGCAGTGTTCAGCAGTTCGCGAGCTTTGCTGATCAGAGTCTGCATGTTTTCTGCCTTCGAAAACACTGCTGTGACCCCCGCCCCCCTTGCTTCCATCTCCAACATCCGGTCGGTGTGTAAAGAACACAAAATCACTGGGACGTTGGGCAGGATCTGGTGAAGGATCCGCGCTGCTTCCAATCCATTCATGACCGGCATCGAGACGTCCAATACGATGAGGTCGGGGCTAAGCGCTTTAGCTTTTTCGACTCCGTCGCGCCCGTCGACACCCTCGCCACAAACGATCCAATCCCGGTCAAATTCGAGGATGTTGCGCAAGATTTTGCGGATGGCGGGGTTATCATCGATGACCATGATCCTTTTCGCCACGATTCAGCCATCCTCGAATGGCGAATAAGCTAGGTGCAATCAGGTGGAGGCTGTAACGTTGCCATCCGGTCGAATTTTCTCTCGCAGGATGCTTCTTGGAGGACGGGTCTCTCGGAGCGATTTTCGGAAATGCATTGTGTCACTGTGAAGGGGTCAACCAACCGCGGGAAGCGATCGGGTTGGCGGCCTCAGGGGATTACTGTATTGAATAAGGGCTTTCCTGATCCTATGTTCGGAACTGCTCCCTATCTTTTAAATCTCAGTATTGGGCCAGCGAGGGGCTGTAATTTCTACCCCCTTGGGGCACCAGGGCTCTCAGGAGAGGTCATGACCGAAAAAGCGACCACGACTCGACCAGGCACGGTCCAGAGAATCATAAAACCCCCGTACTCGGGGCAGCCGGAAAAGGCCGAAATTGCCGTGCAGGGAGCGGATGATCTCTACAAAGAGATTCGCATAGAGAACGCTCTCATCGACAAGAATGGCGATGAAGTCAGCCTCAAGAAGGGCGCACACGTCGAAGTGAAAATCGAAGCAGATCCCAAGGAAACTGTGCCAAAACAGTGATTGGACCGTCGGGCCCCTTAGCCAGAATGATTAATGAGCGACGTCAGTTTGGGGCACATTCAATAAGGCGGGCTCGCTCTCTTGCGGGTGTTTCGCACTTGCCGCCGAGTCGTCCGAAGCCACCGACTGATGTTCACCACCGCTCGTCACTCCTGAACTTGCCGGGATCTCTTGAAAACGCAGTGGACGGATGACGGGTATGGGTTTGGGGGCTTGCATCTGCGAACGAGCCAGCAAAGAAGACGGAGACTCTCGTGGCGTGGCTTCCGTCGAGGAGGATGTTTTGTGCGCTGATTGCGCCGGACTCGCCACGCTCCAGAACATCGCGACGACAAGAGTGGAACCAAGGATCGACTTACACATGACATGCCTTCGAAACGCACGATGATTTTTACTCATTGTCGGCTGACAATTCCAGAAATGTCCATACAGACTCTCTGGTAGCCAGTCAGCAAACAAATTGGCGCGGGCAGGAGAGGAAGTGAATGTCGCGCTCTAGACGCCATCTTGCGCGTTTTGATTTGAGAGCAATGCAACTGGGAAGTGTTCGAGCAGTTTCTCTAATCTAATCTCGCCTGTTTCGGAGATGCTTATCTGTTCATGGTTAAGGGTGTTGATCCACTGCCCTGGAGCTTCTTTGGGCAGCGACACGCTGGTGTCTTTCCATCCTCGAGCTGCTAACGAGCCTGAAGCCCGCCCTCCAAGGCGAACCGTGAATCGTGGCGCAATCACGACCACCCAGTCTCCCCGATACCTGCGAGCGAAGGCGATGGCACAATCGCGATGCGCACCGGTCACCTCGAGGGGCAGGTACGCACCTTTCAGAAGTAAGGCCCCGTTATCTTGTCTGAATCGTAAGCCACGTTGACTCACGTGCATCTTGATCTGGCCAGTTCGCCAGCAGCGTAGCAAGTCAGACAGCGACTCTGCCTGGCGGCTTGGAGACGTGAGAAGTTTTCCCAGAGTTTTGAAGTCCACGGCTTGACGGTTGTCAGGGTCGACGAGACGCAAATCCCACAATTCCGAACCTTGATAAAAATCCGCCACGCCGGGGGATGCGAGCTTAACCACAAGCTGCGAAAGACTGTTGAGAGCCCCGTGATACGCAACTCCATCCGCAAATCGCCGCAGTTCGTGCAAGAATCTGTTGTCAGGCGTGTCGAGAAGAATGCTTTCAATGAAGTCCACCAAAGCTTTCTCGTGATCCAGATTCGGGACCGTCCAGCGCGTATGGACCATTGCTTCGCGCACTGCCTTGACCATGAAGTCCTGGATTCGTCGGGTGTAGCCATCACCAACTGGCTTGCCGACTGGCCATGACCCAATTAGCGTCTGGTACAAAAGCGTTTCTTCGTTTCGTTCTGGAACGCGAACACGGTGCACCTGACGGCACTTCGATTCGTTCCACTGACTCCAATTGTTCAAACAGCGTTTCCATTCGTTCGGTAACTCTGAGAGGACGCTGATCCGGGTTCTCACATCCTCGGCTCGCTTGGCATCATGCGTCATCGTCGCGTTCATTCCGAAAGGCCATTTTTGATGCCGCTTCTGCGAGAATGCATGAAACCCTGCCAGGGAGAGATCGGCGCATTGAGGGGAAGAGCCCACTTCGTTCAGGGAAACCAGCCGGTTATACACGTAGAGGGCGGAATCTTCCACGCCCTTCGCAGTGATGGGACCGGTGAACTGCTGCCAAGCCATCACGAAAGCGAGTCGCGACTCCCGCTGCTCCGGAAGCAAATGGGGTTTTGGCAGCAGGAGAAGCACTTCCCGCAGAAATGCGAAACAGGCGGGATCAATTTTCGTGTTTCTCTGTTGTGCTTCGCGGAGTGCTTTGTCGATAGGCAGCCGGTCTTGAGCTTTAACCTCAAAGCCACGGATATAGGACCTGTAGTGCGGGAGGCAGGCGGTGACGTCTACGAGAGCACGCGTAAGTTCCTGGCGGGGGAGTTCCCGCGCGTAGCGATCCTGGGCCGCTAGAATGCTCAGGTAGCGGCCGAGAGTTCGCATCTCGACCGCCAGCAAGCTATCCATGACCTGCTTCTTTTTTCGGTACGCCAGATCCGAAAAGTTAATTCTTTCATTTATGAATTCTGCATAGATGTTCTCAAGCTCTGGCAGGTTTTTTGCTTCTACAAAAAGGCCGTTTACCGCGTTCAGAAAATCGTAGCCTGTCGTTCCGTGCACCGGCCACTCGGTGGGCAGCCCCTCACCCTCTGAAAGAATCTTTTCGACGACCAGATAAAGATCTTTGCCGCGGGAACCGGCTTCGGGATGCGCTCGCTCTTGCAAGCGCCTGAGATAGCCGAGCGGGTCACGCAGACCGTCGATGTGGTCTACTCGCAAGCCATTGACCATGCCTTTAGCGGCCAATCGCAACGCGATGGCATGAACCGCTTCAAAGGTCATGGGATCCTCGACACGCAAGCCCACCAGGTCGCTGATGGTGAAGAAGCGACGGTAATTGATCTCTTGGTTGGCTGTTTGCCAGAATGCGAGCACGTAAGCCTGGTCCGACAAGAGTTGGTCCAGCAGGAGAAAGGATGCCGGGACACTTTTCCTGCCATTAAACAGACGCACATTTCCGTCGAGAAAACGCCGCACTTCAGCCGAGGTTGAATAGAGCTGCCAGAGCCGCTCTTTCACAGTCTCGCGATGTTGGCGTCTCTCGCCAGCCGCCTCCGTTGGTGTGCCTCCCGGCGACGGGATCTGCCGTATGGCTGCCTGAATTCCTTCGAATTCTTGCCAGGTGGGAGCGTCGCCCCCCGTGATTCTGGCGAGTCGATCCTGACGATAGCTGAGCAGCCGATTGTAGGAGCGCGTGGCAATAGGTAATGTGAAGTCGAAATAGTGCAGGAAGAACCCTTCCCGCGTGTAGTTCAGGCGCAGCTCTCGATCTTCGAGCGCCTGCGCATAAGTCTTGCCCAAGATTGGGAGCAATACGCGGTTCTCGAGAGCTCGGCTCGGAGGATGCCAGTCAACTTCAAAATGGGAAGCGAAAGCCGAACGTGGGCCGTCCTCCAACACATCCATCCACCAAGGATTTTCACTGCTTGCTGCCATGTGATTGGGGACGATATCCAGAATGAGTCCCATCCCATGGCTTTGGAGTTCGGCAATCAGCGCATCAAATTCTTCGTCGGTTCCCAGTTCAGGATTCAGGTGAGAAGGGTCAGCGACATCGTATCCGTGCAAGCTGCCGCGTCGAGCCTGCAGGAGGGGCGACGCGTACACATCGGTTATGCCGAGCTTGTGTAAATAAGGTACCAGAGCTTTGGCATCGTTGAATCGAAGTTGACGGCTGAACTGCAGCCGATAGGTCGAAACTGGAATCCTGAGTTCACTCATGTTTTTTGTCGCAGAGGCCGACCGAGTCGACGTCTGCTGCCTCTTGCGCGGTGGTTCTTTCTGCAAACACGCAAAAGCTATGAGGTTGAAGGGTCAGTTTGAGTTCTGAGGACTGGGAGATTTCAATTGGCACGTCGCTGCCGGGTCCTGCCCATCTGGTCTCAGCCGAATCTACAATCTTGTGCCAAGAACCAATCGGGGTCGGGAGTGAATATGGCGCTGGCTGGTCCCCGAAGTTGAAGACCATCACTGACTCCTGTTCTTTGCTGGATCGGCGCACAATCAGGCATTTCCCGGCGATTGAGCATTCGACACCTGCCGCGTCCAACCCTCCAAATGCTGAATGATATTTGCGCAAGCGCAAGAGTGCTTTGTAAAAGTCCAAAAGGATCGCGTGGTTACCCTTCGTCGAGAGCGAGTGGTTCAGCTTTGAGCTTAGGAATGTCGAATGACTCTGCGGGTCAGGCACTTCTTGATCTCCGTGGAACCCCGCAAACTCTGCCCTGCGACCGTCTCGGACGGCTTTACCCAACCCAGGGTCGGAATGGTCGGTGAAGTAGAGGAAGGGCGCCGTTTCCCCGTACTCCTCCCCCATGAACAGCAGTGGAATGAAGGGCGAGAGCAACACGGTTCCAGCGGAAAGTTTTTGCGCTTCGAATCCAAGCAACGTGCTGTTTCGTTCTCCCCAGCCTCGATTCCCGACTTGATCATGATTTTGAGAAAAAACGATCAGCTGGGAACGCTTCAAATCGGTGGGCGGAGCGCCGTGGCGCTGCTTACGGAATGCGGAGTACTGCCCTGAGTAAACATAGCCCTGATGAAACGCGCGCTGCAGGTGAGACAGAGATCCGAAGTCACAGTAGTAACCCGTTCGTTCGCCTGTTTGAAGAGCATGGAGAGCATGGTGGAAATCGTCATTCCACTGAGCGTGTAGCCCGTAACCTCCGTCCTTAGGCTCTCTGACATAAGCTGGGTCATTGAGGTCAGATTCGGCAATCAAGTAAACGTGTCGTGCGGAACGCCGCGCAAGATCTGCCACGGCCGTGCTTAACAACGACAAGAAGGGTCTTGCATTCCGATCAAAAATACCGTGGATCGCATCCAAGCGCAGCGCGTCCACATGAAATTCTTCTAACCAGTAGAGGGCATTCTCCAAGAAATACCGGACCACATGGTCACTCTGCGGGCCGTCGAAGTTGATAGCTTGACCCCAAGGTGTCTTGTATCGATCAGTGAAGTACGGTCCGAATTCGCCCAGGAAATTCCCTTCGGGACCCAGGTGGTTGTACACGACGTCAAGCACCACCGCGAGCCCTTCGCAGTGGCAAGCATTAATAAAGCGCTGCAACCCTTGAGGTCCCCCGTAACTGCTCTGAACAGCAAAGGGAAAAACGCCGTCGTACCCCCAATTTCTCGTGCCGGAGAACTGTGCCACGGGCATGATCTCCACCGCGGTAACGCCCAGTGCTTTCAGGTCGGCAATTCTTTCGCACAGTGCGTCGAAGGTACCGGAAGCGGTATAGACGCCCACATGAAGCTCATACAGAACGTAGTCTTTCAACTCGACTCCACGCCACTCGTGGTCGTCCCAGGAAAAAGCCGAAGTGTCCATAATGCTCGAGGGACCAAAGACTCCCTCAGGCTGAAAACGGGACGCGGGATCTCCACGGTGAGCCTTCTTGTCAAGTCTGAGGAAGTAGAGCGAATCGTGCCCGATGTCGTGGACACGAGCGCGGAAGTATCCCTGGCCATTGGGATCGAGTTTGAGCACCCGATTCTCTCGAACCAGTTGCACCTCAACATCCTTCGCGAACGGAGCCCAGATCATAAAATCGCAGGCTCCATCACTCCATAACGCACCGATCGGACAACGAGGCGTGCTCGCAGGGTCCGTTGCCATTGCATTTTGATCCTGAATCTGCGATTGAGCCGCAGTCACGGTCAGCTAAACCTCCGCTTGACTTGTGGGTTCGCTGTGAATGCCAAAATTCACAGAAAAGTGTCTTCGCTTTGACAGCACGAGACCTGTATCACAGCCACAATAGAGAGACTTCCATTCATGAGAGCGTTTACTCCAATTATTATGCATCCAGTCAAAACCTTAGTAGACTCCGAAGAAGTATGTATAAAACCGTCGAGGTGGCTCCTTGCATCCCACGTGTTTTACCAAAACTCATAACGGGCCCGTCCCCGCCAGGAGAGCGATATGGCGATTGAAGCTTCCCGTCGCGCAGCCGATCCGTTTGAATTCAAATCCGCAGAGCATCTGCTTTTTATCGAAAAGGAGCGGGCCTGCAACATCGGAGAACTTGCCCGCGCTTTGCGCAGTTGTCCCGAGGGATCAATTTTTCAGCACACATTCCGGACCTTGGAAGAGCATCACTTTATTAAGGAAGGCTTCTCGAACGACTTCGCTCATTGGGCGTACGTCGAGTTGGGTGAAGTCGGACTTGGAGAGAGGTTGGCGAGCCTTGACGTGCGCGAATTTACCTCACTCGCGACCCTGCGTTCGCGTCTTACAGAAATTGTGGAGGACTATGGGGAACAAAATCCCAAATCACAGCAGCGCGAAGCGGGAGCTCCGTTTTATTTCTGTTCGTCAAAAACAATCCTTCTACCTCCGCAGCGCCAAGCGTCAACCCTGCCGGAATTTATCGAAGGCCTCCGAGCCGTGAGCCTTCACTCGATCCACTACCACTTCATCGAAGCCAGGTTGCGACGGAAGCTGGAGTCCAACGATTTCTCGATCTGGCTGAGCCGCGACCTGGGCATTTCAAAGGAGGCGAAGCTGCTAGATCAGATTGATATCTACACATCCACCCTCGAAGGCGTGCGACGAAAGATCATACAGATCCTGCAGAGCGCAGTTCAGCAAGCATGAGTCATAAGGTCATAATTTAAGGAGTGGATCGAATGCACGACCCGAATCGTTTGGCCGCAGCGCAGGCGTCAGGAGCAGAAACCATTACCGAAGCTCCAACCCAGTCCCCTGCTGTGCCAGCACGGCGTAAACCCAAGATCTCCGATACACCGCCTCCAGCTCCACCGGCGCCCAAGCTTGCCGATTACGAGCCGATCATCGGCAAGTCGCAACTGGATGAACTACGCTTTGTATCCCAGCCGTTGCAAGGCAAGCGCGTGAAGATGGTGAACTCCACTGCCGTGGGTGGTGGAGTTGCGGAGATGCTCAACCGGTTGGTGCCGCTCTTGGATGAGCTCGGAGTGAAAACGGGGTGGGAGGTCATCACCGGCGGTAATGATTTCTTCGAGGTAACCAAGGGCTTTCACAACGCGTTGCACGGCGCCGCGTTCACTCTGACCCAGCAAGCCCGTGACGTGTTCATGTCTCATACCGAACAGAATCGGCAGCGGATGAGGTTCGACGAGGATTTCGTGGTGATCCACGATCCACAGCCAGCAGGTCTGATCGGGTCCAAAAGTGAGGGCCCGTCGAAATGGGTCTGGCGGTGCCATATTGACTTGTCGCACCCAAACGAAGACGTTTGGAAGTTTCTGCAGCCGATGGTAGAGCGTTACGATGCCGCTGTTTTTTCATCGCCGGCGTTCGCGCGTCAACTCGCGATTCCGCAGGCTCTTTTCTATCCGTGCATCGATCCGTTGTCGGAAAAGAATAGAGAATTGGATGACAGTTATGTGCAGACGGTTTGCGATAACTTCGGCGTCGATCGCTCGCGGCCTATTGTGACTCAGATTTCACGCTTCGATCGGCTAAAGGATCCACTCGGCGTTATCCAAGCGTACAAAATGGCTAAAAAATATGTCGACTTCCAATTGGTGCTTGCGGGCGGAGGTGCTTCGGACGATCCCGAGGGGGCGGTAGTCCTGAAGGAAGTCCAGGATGCAGCCGCTGAGGATCCCGATGTCATCATTCTCGAACTTCCTCCCTGGTCCGCGCTCGAGATTAACGCTCTCCAGCGGGCATCAACCATCGTGATCCAGAAATCGCTGAAAGAGGGATTTGGGTTGACCGTTACCGAGGCCCTTTGGAAATCCAAGCCCACCATCGCGAGTGCAGTGGGCGGAATTCCGACCCAAATTATCGATAAACATACCGGAGTGCTGGTTCACTCCATCGAAGGCTGTGCTTACCAGATCCGCTACCTACTGACCCATCCCGAATTCGGAGGTCAGCTTGGCAAGAATGGCCGTGAGCACGTAAGAGAAAATTTTCTGATGACCACAAATGCCCGTCGATGGGTGCTGTTGTTACGCATTTTGTCGGGCTTGAATTGATGTTGAAGTCGGATAGTGAGAACACTAAGGTCGTACAGAAAGCACGGTATGGATGCAACTGAACAGCAATTGCATAATTACAGCTACATCCCGGAACCACTGTGCAAAATTGTGGCATCCCCCGCGCGGGATAAACATACGCGGATGCGCTGTTTCCAATTGGCCTAGACAACATTTTCGCTCTAGAATCGTCCAACCGAGCGATACGGTTGCGTGCAGTGACTCAAGCATCGGGTATCGATCCCTGCTGACGCTGCATTCAGATTTCTCGAAGTAAGGGTGCCTGATGTCACAGAGGATCGATGTTTTCCTGCTCACTGAGAACCGGCTCCTGCGTGAAGCTCTCATGCGGATCTTCGGCGAAAAGTCCGATCTGTACCTGGTGGGTGCTGCCCCCTTTTCTCCTCAGCTTGTCAAAGAAGTTGCAGTGACCCGAGCTCGAGTGCTTTTGTCCGATTCCGGACTTAACGCTTTCACGGATTTGCAGATAATCCCGGAGCTTCGCAAGGAGCTCCCAGATTTGAAGGTTCTTCTGATCGGAATGGAAGCCGAGGCGTCGACTTTCTTACGCGCGGTGCGAGCGGGCGTGATGGGGTACGTTCTTAAGGACGCCTCGTCCATGGATGTCGCAGCTGCCGTTCGTTCCGTCGCAAAAAATGAGGCGGTCTGTCCTCCCGCCCTATGTCGCCTCCTCTTTGAACACATAGCCTCGCCACAAAGCGATGCCACCTGCCTCCAGGCTCGACATCCCTTCGGTTTAACACGGCGGGAGCAACAGCTCGTAGAAATGATGGGACGAGGATTGACGAACAAAGAGATCGCAACCCAACTTAATCTCTCAGATCAGACGGTAAAAAACCATGTGCACCGCGTATTGCACAAAGTTGGCGCTGGCGACCGGTTGGAAGCCGCTGAAATATGCCGCTCGGGGTTGTACGCTGCTTGACCGCAACACCGTGACTATTGGAGTTGGCGGTGTCTCTAACAAGGCGCTCCTTCCGATGAAACTAGTATCGCGTATCGAGATTTCTACAGTGCTTGCTCGATGGCTCCTTTTGGGACGACTCACTACAGTTTAGTGCGAGAGGCAAGGAGTCTAACGTGAAATCTACGCTCGTTGCAGTCCGAAATATTGTTGGAACCGCGGGACTAGTATTCGCAGCCTACGTGATTGCGGGTGCTATGCCAGACCTTCGTCGATACATCAGGATCACAAGAATGTGAGCACTCGGGCAGGGGTTCCATGATTCGAAAACTGGCGTCGGGCGGCTATCGCCTGTATTCACGCAAGAAGGATTCGAAGACCGGCAAACGCCGAAACCTAGGAACATTTCAAACGAGGAATGCCGCCGAGAAGCACGAGCGCGCAGTGCAATACTTTAAGCGATCTTAATGCCCGGAATTTCTCTGGGCCGGTGTTTAGACAAGTCGCTCTTTGGTGTGCGCAACTGGCGGACCTGCCATGAAAGATTGCACCGCGACCGCAAAGTTCGACACTCAGGTCATCGCGACCACCTCCAAGGCTCGCCGTCTACCGGGCGGGCAAGCTGCGCTTTTTAAAGAAGTTTTATTTCTCCTGGAGTCACTCAAATGCTCGTATGCTGTTGCCGGGGCATTTGCTCTTCGCGAACATACGGGAATATGCCGCTATACCAAGGATCTCGACATCTTCCTTACCGCCGAGACGGCCTCAGCGGTATTGCCTGCCTTCGGGGAAAATGGCTTCAGGTATGAGGTCTGTGATCCCTTCTGGCTCGCGAAAGTGCATCGAGACGGCTACTTTGTCGATTTCATCACGGGTATGAGCAACGGCGTCCTCGTGGTGGATGATTCGTGGATAGACCGTGCTTGTTCGGCGAAGATATGTGGGATCTCCTCGCGAGTGCTGGCTCCCGAAGAGACGTTCGCGTCGAAGCTCTTTGTAACCCGGCGAGAACGGTTCGACGGTGCCGATATCGCTCACATCATTTTCGCCACCCGAGGAAGACTCGACTGGGAGCGGATCCTTCAACTCGCAGGCGAACACTGGGAACTCATGCTTTGGTCCCTTCTTCTATTCAAATATGTCTATCCAGCCCACAGCAACTACGTTCCATTGACATTATGGGACCATCTGATTGGTCGTTTGGCTGGTGGCTTGCGCCATTCAGATTCGCACGCGAGATTTCGGGGTACCCTGATCGACGATGCGATGTTTGCAATTGATGTCGAGGAGTGGGGCTTGGACAACCTTGTGGTCGAGCAACGTGCCCGTCGTTCATCAATCAACCCGATCACAGGCAAGCGCACACAATCCAAATTGCGCCCGATTCGATGAATGAGAATTGCGGCCACAGCTGATCTGCATTTTTCGCCAGCCAACCAGTCGGCCCTGCGCGACGAATTGAGCAATGTCCGCGACCAGGCGGACGTTCTGGTCCTTGCCGGAGACCTCACGAACTACGGTCAACCATCGGAAATGGAGCCGCTCATTAATGCTCTGGTTCGCCTGCGGGTTCCAACGATTGCGGTGCTCGGCAACCACGACTACGAGAGCGGCCAGGAACAAGAGCTCATGAAGATGATGTCAGGGGCAGGGATTAAGGTGTTGGACGGCAGTGCTTACGAGCGCGATGGTGTCGGTTTTGCCGGGACAAAGGGTTTCGTCGGGGGTTTTGGTCGCGGGGTCCTGACCGCTTTTGGAGAGCCTGAAATCAAGGCTTTCGTGCATGCTTCGATCGAAGAGTCATTGAAACTCGAACGTGGATTGTCGCAATTGCGCACGCCCAAGAGAGTTGTGGTTTTGCACTATTCTCCGATTGCGGCGACCGTGCAAGGAGAAAACCCGGAGATTCTGGCCTTCATGGGAACCTCTCGACTCGCGGAAGTGATTGACCGTCACGGCGCTGATTTGGTCGTGCACGGTCACGCGCATCACGGAACATTGGAAGGCCAAACGTTGGCTGGTGTTCCTGTGCGAAATGTAGCCATCACCCTCCTTCAGACTCGTCAGCCCGCTGCCGCATTCAGAGTATTTGACGTCTGAGAGGTGTTTGAGCCAAAAACAAAAAGCGGAGCAAATCACTCGCTCCGCTTCGCGCCATAAAGATTAATCTATCGCTGGACCTGAATCTCGTTCACCACTTGCTGGACATTCGGGGTATTTTTCGCCAGTTCCTGGGCTGCTTGCCGTTGATCGGAGCTCTTTACAGAGCCCTTCAACGTCAACACGCCGTTCTTGGCGTCGTAGCGAATGTGTTCCTTGTCCAAACCCTTGGAGATAAGAACAGCTTTGTAGTTGCTTTCGATTCCGTCGTCGACGTTCGACTCGATCTTGCGAGCATCTCGCTCGTTACCGACCGGCTCCACGCTGATTTGGTTGGCGATAATTCTCGGACCAGCGTTCGCTTGAGCAACACTTGCAGCGCGATTCTTTGCATCCTCAGTATGTAAGGTGCCACCGAGTGTGATGGTGTTTTTTGCGTCATCTTCGGCCACGCTGACGTCCTTCAGGTCAGCTTGTTCAAGGGCCGCCTGGACGTTCGCTTTGTAGTCGGTGCTTGCCCTGTTTGTTGAAGTGCACGCAACGCCTATCGAAATGGCTGCAACCAGTGCCAGAAGTGTGATATTGCGCTTGCCGTTGAGAAGTCCAGGTTCAAAAGTCATGTACGCCCCCTTTTTCATAGGTCGGGAAATTCAACGCGCAGACTCATGCGCATCCGAGCCTTTCCGAACGATGGTAGAGGTGGTCGAACTGGAGGTCGATCAGTCAAACACTCTAGTTTTCGGGGCTGGGTACCCGTGACACGTTTGCGGTAATGCCGGTAGGTGAGAGGTGGAACTGCAGATAGGAAGGCTCCGACTTACCTCGGGTCAACGAGCATTCCTGACGCTTCCTCAGGCAGGCGTTTTCACGGACGAAATTTGAGAATCCAGCAGTTTGAGTTTAGGGTCATGCCCTATCGCCGCGAAAATTTCAGACATGATGCGCTCGTCAATTTCCGCGGATTTTTCGGCGACGACAGGGTATCGAACACTCACTTCGGTTGCCGATGTCGTAAAGCGAGCGTGCGCCCTGGCTTTAAGCTCGGTACTGGGAATAGAGGTGACGCTTAGTTCCATCAGCCTGCGCTGCCCTTCAAGAGAGTCCTTGTAGTCGCTAAAGGCCCGATCGATCGCTTGCTGCAGGGCCTCGCGGATTTGCCGGTAATCACTATCAGAACTGAAACGCAAGGTCACTTCGCGCCATGCAAAATTCGTCCCGGGTATCTGTTTGAACAATCCGCCGGTCGCCTGGAAGACTATTGAATTCGAGAAGGCGACGATTCGTCCAGTCGGTTCCGAGTCCGCGACTCCCCCGCTCAATTCCATCAGATGAAAGCGTACCAGCCCGATGTCGACAACTTCCCCCGTGACTGAACCAACTTGTACGCGGTCTCCGATGCGGATTCCGTACTTGCCGATCAAGAAGAAGTAGCCAACCATCGAGACGATTACGTTCTGCAGCGCGACCGCCACTCCAGCGGTGATCAACCCGGCGAACGTAGCGACCGCTCCCAGTTCAGTGACGAAAGCAAAAAGGAGCACGATCCCGACACCGCACCAGAGGATGATCTTGCGCATCAGCATGAACTGATAACGCCGTCGTGTGTCATGAACGTAGCGGAAGATTGCACGCCGCCAGAACTCACCAATCAGGAAAACCGCTCCCAGTGCGACAACCAATCCGAAAACTCTTAGCAGTAGTCCCTTCAGGCGCTCTTTAAGTTCAATCGTGACCTCCGCCTGCCAATTCGTTACGCTTCTTTTGTAGAGGTCAAGAAGAATGGATTGCTTTCCCAGCGACGAAAGCAACCCTGAAACCTGTTTGAACTGGACCGTAAGTTTGTCGAGCGCTTCTTTTTCCTGCGCGAGGCCGCTTTGATCGCTCGTGTCTGCCTGTTTCGTCAGTTGGTCTCCCGCTTGTATGAGTTGCCTGAGTTGGGCAACAAGGGGTGCTCGGAATTGAGTCGAGGTTTGTTCTAGATCGCGGGTTGCTCGCAAGCTGCTGGATAGCAGGCTGCGCTTGCTGGATAGTCGGAAAAGATCCGCTGCGAGAGCCCACATACCTGTGGGTATCGCCCTTGGACCTGCTGCGTTCGTTTTGCTGGGGGAGGTCGTTTCTGCAGGTGTCACAGCTTCGCTTGCAGAAGAGCCGCTGATCGCAGACGGCACTGCGTGTGCCAGTTCATCAATCTGCGCGCGCAAGGTGGTGCCTCCACCTTTCGACGTGCCCCCCACAAATTCCAATATGCTGTGAAGAGCTTGCTGACGGGCTTGGAAAAGTCCGAGTTCACTCTGTAATTCTTCGAGTTGTGTCTGGAGGTGCTGTCTTTTGGCGGGTGGCGTCGTCGCCAATTTATCCTTCAGCTCCTGCAATTCAGCTTGAGTCTGCTGTACCAGCGAATCTGCAGTCGCCGCCGTCCGGCTTAGGTTTTCATATCTCGATCCCATGTCGCTCGGGTTCGGAGCGGAGCCTTTTGCCTCTTTGGCCAGCTGTTGCTCTTGTTGTCGAGCAAAATCGAATGCCAACTTAACGATTTGGTCTGCCATTCGGCGGTTGTCGGCCGAGAAGCCCAGATCACCGGGTTCGGTGGCGATTCGTTGTTCCTGTTGCGTCTGGCGATACCAATCAATCGTTTCGCCCAGGAATTGAATAACTTGAGCCGACGTCGGTTGACCCGGAGGTTGTGCCTGCGGAGTACCTTGTCCGAAGGTCTGGGGAGAAATCAGCAGACAGAAAGCTGCGGCAACCGGCAGCGACGATCGAAAGGAACCCCTGACTTTGTGGCAAACACGGCCGCGAGAAAAACTTGGGTGGAGAGTCACATCAAATACACTATCGCCTCGAAAGATTGTGATCAACCCAACCTTCAGTAGAGTTTGAAGCTGACTTCGACGCTGATTCGATTACCCGATCAATTGCATCCGCGATCCGTAGCCAATACGTGATCGGATATAAATCGTCGAGCACAGCCAAAGGGCACACCGTCCACGGCATCGAGGTTCAGGCATACGACCCCGGTCGCTGGAAACTACGCGCGCAAACAAGGAACGGTTACTACAGCGAATCGAAGGGCGGAACCTCATAAGAAGTTCGCAACCGTTCCTCCGCAACGGAGCAGCCGAGAGCAAGGTCCCCTGTGAAACCTTAGCTGGCCCGTGGCATGGGCTTATCGGTCTTCATGAAGTCCGCGCCGGCTTCGCCAGCAGACGCCACATCTTGCGCACCCGTTCGCTCAAGCACGTCTTTGGCTTTTCTCGTCCAGTCGGAATTGTCGCTGTGAACAGACAGCAGGATGCCCCCGCTTTTAATTCGTCCCTCGTATCTTTTCGCTTCGTATTCGGGAATCCCAAGACCGATCAGAGCGCCAGTGATTCCACCTACCGCCCCGCCCACGCCCACGCCCGCTAGAGCCGCCATGATTGGGCCGGCAGCGATAAACGGACCGATACCAGGAATTGCGAGCGCCCCTATGCCCGCGAGCCATCCCAGCGCTCCCCCTATTACGGCTCCGGTGCCCGCACCCGCCGAAGCGCCTTCCGGTGCTTTGGTGCCCTTTTCGTGGGCAAAGTCTTTCGTTCCGACATTCTCAGGAAACAACACAGAAATGTCAGTGCTGCGAAACCCCGCCGCGCGAAGAGCGTCGACCGCGCTTTCGACGCTGGCGTAAGCAGGATAAATGCCGAAAACCGCTGTGTTTTTCCCCGCCATTCGCCTCTCCTCAAATACGTTCTGATTCGATTTCCAGTTGACGCTATAGCAGGGGAACGAAACGGAGAATCGAGTCTTCGCTGTAAATCGGATCGATAGGCAACGACCAAGCGTTGGGGCCTCACTCCATCGAATAATTGTGCGCACTGCGCACTATGAAGCGACTTGGCGCCAGAAAAAAACCTTTCAGTAGTTGGTCGCAACCCTTTTTTCTCGAAGCAGTTAGTCTGGTTAAACCGTTGCCCTAAGCAGGGTGCTGTACAGCAAATACTGTAGAGCGCATCGCTTCTATACGTGTTAGATGTTTGTCGAGGCTCTCCCCTTCTCTGACGCTAGGGGGAGTCCTGACTCCCCTCGTCTGAAATTTGGCACATTCGTCGATTTTGACACCCTAGAACTGTTTCGATCTATTGAGCAGGCGGACATGAAGAGAAATACCCAAAGCCTAGCCACGCCAACCGCAGAAGCTGAACCCAGTCCAAATCCCAACCCAAAAAACAACAACGGAGCGTCAACCGCAAGTGATGGCCCAAGCCTTGCGGTCATTCTCTCTTGCCTTCAGACCATGCGCGACGGCGATTTCTCGGTACGTCTGCCCGGATCGTGGACAGGACTGGAAGGGAAGATCGCCGACACTTTCAACGAGATCGTGGCTGTGAATGAGCAAATGGCACAGGAGTTAAAGCGTGTCGGTAAGGCGGTCGGAAAAGAGGGGAGAACGCGGGAACGTACCCGCTTCCATGAGTCACGAGGTGCCTGGGGCGAAATTGAAGTTTCGGTCAATACCCTTGTGGAAGATCTACTTCGTCCCACGGCAGAAGTCACTCGCGCAATTGCCGCAGTCGCGCAGGGCAACCTGACACAGACGGTACGCTTGGACGTGGATGGTCGTCCGCTCGAGGGCGAGTTCCTGCGTTCTGCCAACATCGTCAACACGATGATTCAGCAGCTAGGGATTTTCACCGCAGAGGTGACTCGCGTTGCCAGGGAAGTCGGCACCGACGGAAAGCTGGGTGGACAGGCCCAGGTTCCCGGAGTTGCCGGAACCTGGAAAGATCTGACCGATTCCGTCAACCTGATGGCGAACAACCTGACTGGCCAGGTCCGCAATATCGCCGAAGTTGCTACGGCTGTTGCCAGTGGCGACCTTTCGCGCAAGATCACAGTCGATGTTCGCGGCGAGATTCTGCAGTTGAAGGAAGCCATCAACACCATGGTGGATCAGCTGCGGTCGTTTGCATCTGAAGTGACGCGCGTTGCCCGTGAAGTCGGCACGGACGGCAAGCTGGGCGGTCAAGCTGTTGTCCCGGGCGTGGCCGGAACCTGGAAAGATCTCACCGACTCGGTCAACGCGATGGCCGGCAACCTAACGGCGCAAGTACGAAACATCGCAGAAGTGACTACCGCTGTGGCTCGCGGCGACCTCTCCCGCAAGATCACGGTCGACGTGAAAGGTGAAATCCTTGAACTGAAGAACACCATCAACACCATGGTCGACCAGCTTAACGCGTTCGCTGGGGAAGTGACGCGCGTCGCTCGCGAAGTGGGTACCGAAGGAAAACTGGGAGGCCAAGCGCAAGTACCGGGCGTCGCCGGAACGTGGAAAGATCTCACAGATAACGTGAATTTGATGGCCAGCAACCTGACGGGTCAGGTTCGAAATATCGCTGACGTTGCAACAGCAATTGCCAGTGGCGACCTCTCTAAGAAAATCACTGTCGACGTGCGCGGCGAAATTCTCCAGCTTAAAGAAACGCTGAACACCATGGTCGACCAGCTCAATCGTTTCGCGGGAGAAGTGACCCGCGTTGCTCGAGAGGTAGGAACCGAAGGGCGTCTCGGGGGGCAAGCCAACGTGCCTGGCGTCGCAGGGACCTGGAAGGATCTAACGGATTCCGTGAATTCCATGGCTGGCAACCTGACCGGACAGGTGCGAAACATCGCGGAAGTCACTACGGCCGTCGCTCGCGGCGACTTGTCGCGCAAAATTACGGTCGACGTGAAGGGCGAAATTCTCGAACTTAAAAACACCATCAACACGATGGTGGACCAGCTCAACGGGTTCGCCGGTGAAGTGACGCGTGTCGCCCGCGAAGTGGGCACGGAAGGAAAACTCGGCGGCCAGGCGCAAGTTCCGGGTGTTGCAGGAACTTGGAAGGATTTGACTGACAACGTGAACCTCATGGCCAGTAACCTGACTGGCCAAGTGCGAAACATTGCGGAGGTTGCCACAGCCGTGGCTCGCGGTGATTTGTCCCGCAAAATCACGGTCGACGTGAAGGGCGAAATTCTCGAACTGAAAGATACCATCAATACGATGGTCGATCAGTTGCGTTCGTTCGCTTCGGAAGTCACGCGCGTGGCCCGTGAAGTTGGTACCGACGGACGTCTCGGTGGACAAGCGCAGGTGCCCGGAGTGGCCGGAACCTGGAAAGACCTCACGGACTCCGTCAACTCGATGGCCAGCAACCTCACGGCGCAAGTCCGTAACATCGCCGAAGTCACGACAGCCGTGGCTCGCGGAGATTTGTCACGCAAAATAACGGTCGACGTGAAAGGCGAAATTCTCGAGCTGAAGAACACCATCAACACGATGGTGGACCAGTTAAACGCGTTCGCCGGCGAAGTCACGCGTGTGGCCCGCGAGGTCGGAACGGAAGGAAAGCTTGGCGGCCAGGCACAGGTACCCGGGGTCGGTGGAACGTGGAAAGATCTCACAGACTCGGTCAACTCGATGGCCGGAAATTTGACGGCTCAAGTGCGAAACATAGCAGAGGTGACCACGGCCGTGGCTCGGGGTGATCTGTCACGCAAGATCACGGTCGACGTAAAAGGCGAAATTCTCGAGCTCAAGAACACCATCAACACGATGGTGGATCAGTTGAATGCATTCGCCGGTGAAGTCACGCGTGTGGCGCGTGAAGTTGGCACGGAAGGAAAACTTGGCGGGCAGGCTGAAGTCCCGGGAGTGGCCGGTACGTGGAAAGATCTCACGGACAACGTCAACTTCATGGCCAGTAACCTCACCGGCCAGGTTCGAAATATTGCCGAAGTCGCCACCGCAATTGCAACTGGCGATCTTTCCAAGAAAATCACTGTCGATGTGCGCGGCGAAATTCTGCAACTGAAAGAAACGCTCAACACCATGGTTGAGCAGTTGCGTTCCTTCGCCGCCGAAGTTACGCGCGTCGCTCGAGAAGTTGGCACCGAAGGTCGTTTGGGTGGCCAGGCGAACGTTCCGGGTGTTGCCGGCACGTGGAAGGACCTGACGGATTCCGTCAATGCTATGGCGAGGAATCTTACAGCCCAGGTTCGTAATATCGCCGAGGTCACGACAGCTGTCGCGCGTGGCGACTTGTCCCGCAAAATTACAGTCGATGTTAAAGGCGAAATTCTCGAGCTGAAAAACACCATCAATACAATGGTCGATCAGTTAAACGCCTTCGCTGCCGAGGTGACGCGCGTTGCACGCGAAGTGGGTACGGAGGGCAAACTCGGTGGACAAGCCCAAGTGCCAGGCGTCGCGGGTACGTGGAAAGATCTGACCGACAACGTCAACGTCATGGCCGCCAACCTTACCGAGCAGGTGCGCGGCATCGTGAAAGTCGTTACCGCAGTGGCGAATGGAGAACTCACGCAGAAACTGACCGTAAACGCGAAGGGCGAAGTGGCGGCTCTCGCAGAAACCATCAATAACATGACCGGAACATTGGCCACGTTCGCAGATCAGGTCACGACGGTTGCGCGCGAAGTGGGTGTAGAAGGCCGTCTCGGAGGACAAGCCAACGTTCCCGGCGCAGCGGGCACGTGGAAAGATCTGACAGGCAACGTGAACCTGCTAGCAGACAACCTTACCAACCAGGTGCGCGCGATTGCTGAGGTTGCGACTGCCGTTACGAAGGGCGATCTGACTCGCTCGATTCAGGTGGAAGCTCGTGGCGAAGTTGCCGAACTGAAAGACAACATCAACACGATGATCGACAACCTTCGCCTCACGACCGATCGAAACACGGAGCAGGATTGGCTGAAAACGAATCTTGCGCGCTTCACCGGCATGTTGCAGGGACAACGCGATCTGACCACCGTCGGTCGGAGACTGCTGTCCGAGTTGGTGCCACTGGTGAATGCTCAGCAGGGAATGATCTATCAAGTGGAGAACGAAGAGAGCATGTTGCTTCTCGCGGCCTTTGCCGGAGATGGTGAGGATGGCCATTTGCGTCGCCTCAAAACTGGCGAAGGCCTGGTTGGACAATGTGCCACGGAAAAACGTCGCATCGTTATTTCTGATCTGCCTCCCCAAACTGTTCCCATCCGATCGAGCTTGTTCGAAGCAGTGCCTCGAAACGTAGTCGTACTCCCAATTCTCTTCGAAAACCACGTCAAAGCCGTGATCGAACTTGCGTCTTTGAGTTTCTTCACCGCCTCCCATCTGGCATTCCTGGAACAGTTAACTTCAAGCATCGGCATCGTGCTCAACAGTATCGAAGCCACGATGCAGACGGAAGGATTGCTCAAGCAGTCGCAACAGCTGGCGGCAGAACTTCAGACACAGCAAAAGGAACTCCAGCAGACCAACGAGCAGCTTGCGCTTAAGGCGCAGCAACTCGCCGAACAAAACGTAGAAGTCGAAAGAAAGAATCGCGAAATCGAACAAGCGCGTCGCGCCCTTGAAGAGAAAGCCAAGGAGTTGGCGCTCACCTCAAAATACAAATCCGAATTTCTTGCGAACATGTCTCACGAGTTGCGCACGCCCCTGAACAGCATCCTGGTCTTGGGCCAGCAACTGGCGGACAACCCTGACGGCAATCTCACCCCCAAGCAAGTAGAGTTCTCGCGAACAATCCATGGTGCCGGGACCGATCTACTGAACCTCATCAGCGACATCCTCGATCTTTCAAAGATCGAATCTGGAACAGTTTCTGTCGAAGCCGACGAAGTCTTCTTCGCGGGCATGCTCGATACCGTTGCCCGTCCGTTCCGCCATGAGGCCGAAAACAGACATCTCTCGTTCGAGGTCGTCAGCGACCATCACCTCGGGCGCAGTTTGGTGACTGACTCGAAACGACTGCAACAGGTGCTCAAGAACCTCTTGTCGAATGCCTTCAAATTTACGGAGCACGGTGGGGTTCAACTCTCTGTCTCGTTAGCCAAGACAGGCTGGAGCGAGGATCACCCGGTGCTCGCGAAAGCCGCTTCCGTGGTTGCTTTCGAAGTGAGCGATACCGGAATCGGTATCCCGACCGAAAAACAGAGAATCATCTTCGAGGCCTTTCAGCAGGCCGATGCCGGCACCAGCCGCAAGTATGGTGGAACGGGACTAGGGTTGGCCATCAGCCGCGAGCTGGCCAGCTTGTTGGGCGGAGAAATCCAGCTGCGTAGCATACTCGGGCAGGGAAGTACGTTCACGTTGTACTTGCCGCAGACGTACGCCGGCCCGTCTTCGGGTGTTCCGGCGAAAGATCGAAAAGCTCCAGCGTCGGGATCTCCTCTGCAGTTGTCTGCAGTGAACGTCAATGAACAGACACTTGAATCGATTGCCGACGATAGAGCGGATGTTCAGGACGACGACGCGGTGTTGTTGATCGTCGAAGACGATCCGCACTATGCGCGTCTGCTTTGCGATCTTGCACATGACAAGGGCTTCAAAGTTCTGGCCGCAAATCATGGTATGGAAGCTCTTGCTTTGGCCCGCGAGTATCATCCCACGGCCGTTTCTCTCGATGTGTTCCTGCCCGACATGCTGGGTTGGACTGTGTTGAATCACCTGAAGCAAGATCCAACCACTCGCCACATCCCCGTGCAAATGCTCACCCTCGACGAAGATCGGCAACAAGGACTGGCGCGCGGTGCTTTCTCGTTCATAACGAAGCCCACTACGCCGGAAGGCATCACGGAAGCGCTGGGGAAGATCAAGGAGTATTCCAGTCCACGCCGCAAGCGTTTGTTGGTGGTTGAGGACAATGATGCCGAGCAATTGACGATTCAAGCGCTGCTGGGACATGATGACGTCGATATTTCGGTCGCGGCGACAGGAAAGGATGCCCTCGAGGCTCTGCATCAGCAAACGTACGATTGCATGGTGCTCGATCTCCGCTTGCCCGATATGTCAGGCTTCGAGATTCTTGAATGCATCCGTGACACCACATCCCTCTCGGAGCTGCCGGTGGTCGTCTTCACGGGCAAAGAACTTTCTCCCGAGGAAGACGCGAGGCTGCACACGCTGGCCCGCAGCGTCGTGGTCAAGGGCGTCGAATCGCCGGAACGATTGCTCGATGAAACCGCTCTGTTCCTGCACCGGGTTATTGGAAATCTGCCGGCCGAGAAGCAGAAGATGCTCGATCGCTTGCATCGGTCCGATGAAGCTCTGGTGGGAAGAAAAGTCCTGATCGTCGACGACGATGTGCGCAATATCTTCGCACTGAGCAGCGTTCTCGAGCGTCGCGGAATGACTGTGTTGAGCGCCGGCACCGGCCGCGAAGCGATCAGTACACTGGAGTCGACTCCAGACATCGCGATTGTTCTGATGGACATTATGATGCCGGAAATGGACGGCTACGAGACGATGCAGGTCATCCGCGAAAATGCGGCTTTCCGAAGGCTTCCGATCGTTGCGCTGACTGCCAAGGCTATGAAAGGCGATCGTGAGAAATGTCTCGAGGCCGGCGCGTCCGAGTATCTCGCGAAGCCCGTGAATACCGACCAGCTACTCTCCGCGCTTCGGATGTGGCTCCACAGGTAAGATCGCGATGGTGCTGCACGGACGTTCGATGGAGGTTCAATGAGCACGAAAGACAGGGTGAACATCCTTATGGTGGATGATCAACCCGCCAAGCTACTGAGCTATGAAGCCATACTCGGTGAGCTTGATGAAAATCTGGTGAAGGCAACGTCGGGAAGGGAGGCACTCGAGTATCTCCTGAAGATGGACGTGGCCGTCGTGCTCATGGACGTGAGTATGCCGGAAATTGATGGCTTCGAACTGGCCAGCATGATCCGCCAGCATCCAAGGTTTCACCGGACGGCCATCATTTTTGTTTCGGCAGTCCACCTCACGGACCTTGACCGCTTAAGAGGCTATGAAAGAGGTGCTGTCGACTACATATCCGTTCCCGTGATCCCCGAATTGCTGAGGGCGAAGGTCAGTGTGTTCGCGGAGTTGCACCGCAAGGCTCAGCAATTGTGGCAACTGAATCGTGAACTTGAGCAACGGGTGACGGATCGTACTCAGGAGCTTGAGCACAAAGCCGAAGCTTTGGAATTGCTGAACAGCCAGTTGAATCGAAAGAACGAACAGTTGGACGCGATTCTGCAGACCGCTCCTGACATCATCTTCAGCAGTCAGGGTGACGGATTTCGGGATTACATCAGTGACCGGTTCTTTGAATACACCGGCTCCAATTCCGAAGCGGCGAATGGACATGGATGGGTCGACTTCATCTACCCCGAGGATCGAGAACAGATGATCGAGCGATGGGCGATGTGCACAAAGTCCGGGGAAAATTATGAAGCGGAATACCGTATTCGGGGAAGATCAGGTGAACACCGCTGGTTCAGGGCAAGGGCCATCCCGATTCGCGACCACAACGGCGGCATCGTGCGCTGGTACGGTACCTGCTCCGATATTCACGACAGCAAACTACTCGAGCAGTCGATTCGGGAGAATGCAGCGACCCTGGAGAAGTTGGTCGAAGAGCGAACCGAGGCGTTGCGCCAACTTTCCAGCCGTCTCATGCGCATGCAAGATGAGGAACGACGCAGGATTGCACGCGAGCTTCACGATAGCCTGGGCCAGGATCTGGCCGCGGCCAAAATGACCGTAGACGGCATAGTGCACCAGCACGGTGGAGATTCGAAGGATCAGTCTGCGTTGGAAGCGAGTAAGAGCATCGATCGTGCGTTGCAACAGGTGCGTACCATGTCCCACCTCTTGCATCCTCCCTTGCTGGATGAAGTCGGGCTGGTTTCTGCGCTACGTTGGTATTTGGAAGGAATGACGAAGCGCAGCGGCATCGAGACCACCCTGGATGTTCGTCCGTCGTCTTTTCCTCGCCTTACTCCACGTTTTGAGACTGCGATCTTCCGTATTATCCAGGAAGCTCTGACCAACGTTTTTCGCCATTCTGAAGCCTCGCACAGTTCTGTGACCTTGGTTCGCAATGCTGAGAACGTTGCAGTGGAAATACGGGATAACGGCAAGGGACTTGACGAAGACACTATAAAATTTCGTCCCGGCAATGTCGGAGTGGGTATCGGAGGGATGCGTCAGCGCGTCGAGGAGTTTGGCGGGGCATTGAAATTGTCGAACGCAAACCCGGGAACGATTGTAGAGGTCATCATTCCTGTAGCGGAACAATCGCGCGACAGAGAGTTGACTACCGCCTAACTTTTGAACGTTGTATGCTGTTCGTTCGCGATTTGGGTGGTTATTGACGTGAGCACTCACCGCCAATCCGACGCATTTGGGGCCAACAGGGCGATGCCGGTTAGAATTCTAATTGCCGACGATCACGAGATCTTCCGTCGAGGCCTCCGTTCTCTTCTCGAGTCTCATGCCGAGTGGGAGGTCTGTGGTGAAGCGACAGACGGCCAGGATGCCGTCGAGCGAGTGCGAGAACTCAATCCCGATGTGGTGGTTCTGGACATCACCATGCCCCGGCTCAACGGTTTGGAGGCGGCCCAACTCATTAGGACTGAGGCTCCCCAATCAAAGATGGTAATTTTGAGTCAACACGAGCCCTCCCTCATGAGACAGGCTGCGCTGAGCGCGGGAGCGAATGCGTACGTCACCAAGTCCGAGGTTTCGCGCGAGCTCATGATGGCGATCGAAACAATGATAGCTCCCGGCAGCTAAGGCTTGCTGCCGAGAGCTCTTTAATCAGACTTACTCGGGCTTAGGCGGCTGTTCTGGTCTTTTTGGATCGACTCGTACTTCTCGGTTCGGCTGCGCGTGGTTCGCTTTCTTCTCCCTCCATCGCATTTTGGTTCACTGTTTCTGACAATTCGGTAAGCCTTTCGTCCGCTTTCTTTTCATCTTCAAGGGTTTCTTTCAGCAACCCCAGATCTTCTGAACGGTCGAGCAATAGTGCGTACGCGCAGACCGCCCCGTAGGCCGCCATCTCGTAGTGTTCCACTCTCTGCGCAGCGGAAATCAGGGCCGCATCGAGAACTGGGCCCTCGTATTCATCGATCGTCTCACCGCCTTCTTCTACGATGCCCTCCATTCCTACGCACTTCTTTCCCTTCGCAGGTTCACCCAGGCTCTCAAAGATCTGTTCCAGCCTGGCAACGTGATTCTTGGTTTCGTCGAGATGGCTGATGAAAGCATCACTGAGATCTTGTGATTCCGCATTCTTCGCCATCTTGGGTAATGCCTTTACGAGCTGTTGTTCCGCACTATAAAGATCGCGTAGTTCATTGAGATAGAGCGTTTGCAGTGTTTCGCGCGCCATGTTCACTCCCCTTTTTGTTCGATTGAGTTTAGACTTCCTGAAAACAACTCAAAACGGTTCGAAGTCTTTATCCCCTGAACACGATCGAGGTTTCACAAGGAGAAGTAAATCCGGAGCAGACCCTAGCCTGCAAAAGTAGCCGCGATAGACCTCAAAGGAGCTCTTGTTCGAGAACCGTCACGTGTGGGGTTTCGACGTTGTTGAGGACTTCTACAGCGATTCGCTTACCATGACGCGTGAGTAACAAGTCGGCTTTGCCATTGCCGACTGCCAGACCGTCTATACGAAGCCAGGTAGCGGATTTTGGAAGTCTTGGCTTGTGGAACTGGATCTCTCGCCTGCCGCCGTCGATAGATAATCCTAGTGTCGCCTTCAGCAGCATGAAAGCCGCGCCCGCCGACCACGCTTGAGGCGAACAAGCCACTGGATACAAGGTAGGTCCCTCGCCCGAACGTCGGTGCAACCCGCACAGAAGCTCTGGAAGACGGTTCATCTCGAAGTAGGCGCTCCCCTCAAACAGCGCATCAAAGAGATCGGCTGCTTCCTGCGTCATCCCGTATTGAGCCAATCCAGCCGCAAAAATCGCCGTGTCGTGAGGCCAAACTGATCCGTTGTGATAGGAGATCGGGTTGTAGCGCTTCTCGCTGGAACTCACGGTGCGTACTCCCCAGCCGGAAAAGGAGTCATCGCGCAACAGCGTTGCTGCCACTCGCCTGGCATGGCTGGCTTCGGCGATTCGCGTGTAAAGGCAATGTCCCGCGTTTGAAGTTCGAACTCGTGCATGGCTGCTTACTGCGGTCGAGGGCGAGGGCGTAGCTATCGAGCTGATCGCACCAGAATTTCGCCTCAAAGTTCTTCTTTAGAGTGGATGCCTGAGCATGAAGCAGATCAGCTCGGCCCTTGTCGCCGAGAGCCTCCGCCAGTTCTGCAGCTGCCATCTTTGCACCATACACGTAGGCCTGTACCTCGCATAATGCAATGGGCGCTTCCGCCAAGGTCCCGTCTGCATGAAAAACCGAGTCGTTCGAGTCCTTCCAGCCTTGCTGCACTAAGCCCTTTTCCGACCGGCGACGGTATTCCACGAATCCGTCGCCGTCTTGATCTCCGTATACATCGATCCATGAAAGCGCCAATTCAATGTGCGGCCATAGTGCATGGATGAAGTCAAGATCTCCGGTGCGACCATAGAACTCTCCCGCCAACATCACAAACAAAGGTGTTGAATCAACGCTTCCGTAGTAACGCCGGAACGGAATCTCTCCCAACGCGGCCATTTCCCCATGACGAGTTTCATGTACGATCTTTCCCGGTTCTGCTTCGGCTTCCGAATCCACATGTTGCGCCTGAGTGGTCGCGAGGTATTGCAGCACTCCGCGAGCAATACGCGGGTTGAACCACAGGCATTCCAAAGCTGTAATGATTCCATCTCTTCCGAAAACCGTGCTGAACCAGGGCACTCCCGCATAGGGGTAATCCACCTCTGGATTGCCCACTGTCATCATGTGGACATCAGCGAAAGAGCGAGCAAGCCAGTTGTCCAACTCCGGGTTGGATGTCCGAATGCCGCAGATTTCTTTCTGGGCGACAGTCAGGTCTTGGGACACGGCCGCCAGCGCCCGGTCGAACGTCTCAACTGTATTGAACTTGGCTTCTTCGCATTGCACGGTGAATTGAAATTTAACGGTCTCCCGTGGTTGAAGTTCGTTGTTGAACATCACGTGGGAGGCCGAAATCTCGTCTGGAACAGGAGAGACGCAGACAACGGTGCGCCGAATCATATCGTCCAAACCGCGGTAACGCATATGTACCCGATCGGGTTCCACGACATCCGCCAACCGTTCGCCTCGCTGTGCGCGCTTCACCCCGCGAACCTCGAATACGTCTGCGAAATCTGCTCCAAACTCGATCCGAAGGGGAAGCTGAACCACCGTCGATCCGTAGTTTGTTAGCCGCAGTTGTTCGTAGCAGACGCCTTCCCATAACAATCTGGAACGGACCAGATGAACGGAGCCGCGTTTCAACACCACGTGGTCCTCGTTAAAAATATCGAGGTTTGTCAGATCGGCAGAAAACAGTGCGTTATCTGCGCGTACACCTGAACTGAGGAAAAGTGGCGGGATTTCTCCTAAGGACAAGGTTAGACGGGAGAGATAGCGCGTCCCTTTGTAGTAGATTCCGTGCTCACCGAGACCCGAAGCCCGGAGGTTTCCGTACCGGTCGAAGACGGCGAACATCTGCCCATACTTCAGGACTCGAATGCGCTCCTCGACCGGAGGCCATCCAGTGGTGACATAAAAATCTGCCTTTACGCTTACATCAAGCAATGGGTACCCCACTCGTCTCGGCAATGGTCTCGCCCTCCTGCCGCACCAGGGACTGGTACATACGCAGGTATTGAGAGCACATCACCTCGGACGTGAACCGTTCTTCGAAACGGCGTCGACAGCGCGCGCGGTCGAATCTGGGCAGTTGCATCACAGCCCTGCTCGCAGAATCCACATCCGATGCGAGCAATCCGGTGACGCCATCCTCCAGCACTTCAGGGACGGAGCCCTGGGAATACGCAATCACAGGTGTCCCGCACGCCATTGCTTCGATCATCACAATCCCGAACGGCTCTGGCCATCGAATCGGGAACAGCAAGGCTGCAGCTCCGCCCAGGAGTTCATTCTTCTCGGGAAAGCCAATCTCGCCCAGGAAGTCGATGTCCTCCTGCTCGATGAGCGGTTTTATATGTTGCTCGAAGTATTCGAGATCGGCATTATCAACCTTGGCGCCGATCTTTAATGGCATCCCGACCTTTCTTGCGATCGCAATCGCCTCGTCCAAACCCTTTTCTGGAGATGTTCGTCCAAGAAAAGCCAAATACCCTTTCGAGCTGGAACTGAACTCGTATTGATTTTCGGGAAGCCCGTGATACGCGGTTCCTTGCCAGTTCAACCACGGCAATGGCTCGCGCTGTGCATTCGAGATCGACGAAACCGGCATCTCCTTGAATTCCTGATAAAGAGGGAGAAGGTCGGGAATGTCCAAGCGGCCGTGGAGTGTCGTTAAAGTTGTCCAGCCCATAATTCTGCTCAAGGGAAAGTGAAGGTAGTCGATATGAAAGTGAATCAAATCGAACTCGTTTTGATGGGCGACCACCTCCTCGAGCATTCTGACGTGATGCGCCAGTTGGTCGATGCATTTCGTGTCCAGTCGTAGAGCTTGCGGACTGATTGCGTATGAGGTTCGCGTTCGTAAGGGAGTCACCGCTGGCAAACAACGTCACGTCATGCCCGTGTCGAACCAATTCCTCCGTTAGATAAGAGACGATCCTTTCTGTTCCCCCGTACAGTTTGGGCGGAACACACTCGTACAATGGCGCCACTTGCGCGATTCGCATAAGAACAACTCCCTGGATTTAAGCACCTTCGACGAAGAGGGTGCGACTCCTTCACCAGCAACTTCTCGATTGAAGTTATTCTGCGAGGGTAAAATCTTGCATCCGGTTCATGCTGTAAGCGGGAGCGTCGAGAAACTGATTCAAAACCGCCATCAGCCGGGCGAAGCGTTTGCGAAGATGCCTGTGACGGCAATCAGGCCGCCAGCGAGACATTCTGAGAAGGCCGTGGTGAGCAAGCGTGCTCGCAGGCGTTGCATGTGCTTTCCATGCAAATCGGACACACAATCTCGTGTGCACCACATAGTGAAACGCAGCACGAGGAGCAACGCGCCATCGCCGGGTGCCCACAGACTCGCTGTTCCTGCGAGATCGAACCACAAGGCGTCAGCGAGCGGAACCGTACGGACATTCTGCCCTCACGATTGCGGATATCCTGCAACTACATGATTGCGCCTTGAACCGGGCGCTGCCATCGGGCAAAGTCCGTAGTCAAGTTCTCAAAATCTACATTTACTTTGAAATCGTCTAGAGCTTCCACCCCTTTCTTTGTACTCGATGCCGCGTATGGAGGTCTGAAAGACAAGTCTCTATAACTGGCAAAGAAGGCGGAGGAACTTATGAGCATTTGGACTTTGCTGTTTGTAGTGTTGCTGGTGGCGTGGATAGGTGGATTCACTGTTTTTCACGTAGCCGGAGGGCTGATCCATCTGTTGCTGGTGTTCGCAGTGATTTCCCTCATTTTGCACTTTGTACTGGGGGCGAGAACGGCCTAAACAGTTCGGGTGAGCGGCTCGCAGGGGCGTCGGAAAACGCACGCTTGGGGTCGGTTTTAGAGTACCAAAATCGAAGCCTCAGCGAGCCGCTTCATGCTACTTTCAGGTCCAGGGTCTTCGCCAAGGAAGACATGTGCTGAATCCAAGTCTTGGCGTCTTGATCACCTTGTTCGGCTTCTTTCTGAATGGCGCTGAACGTTCCGTCCAGCTTCTCGGCACAAAGATTCTGAACTTGCCATAAGTTCACAGGGAAGGGCAGACTACGAGCCAGTTGCACGGACTCTTCGAGACGTTGCAGGGCTGCGAGTTCGCCGGGGTGTGCCCAGAATACCCGAGCCCGTTCCTCCGCCTGCCGACGCATCACGAATTCCAATGTGGACGTATCCAGAGGGACCTGCATCTCCCGCGCCTCTTGAAGCAGGCTTTCCACTCGCTCGCTGGCAACATTTTCGCTTCCCAGAAGATTCCGCAGGCGTCTGTTCAGAGAGTATTCCGCGAGCGTGCGAAAGAGTTTTGGTTGTTCCACATGCAGATCAGCCAGAAAACGCATCAATGGAGCTTCTTGCTCGTATTGATGCATAAGACTGGCCTCGGCTTCCGCGAGATCTGCGCCCAGAATAATATCGAGAATCTTGCGTTGATCGTCGCGGAACAGCGATTTCAGCGAGTAGATATTCGTGTCGAAGCTACGCTGAAGAAGATTCAACACCTCGGGCGCGTCGGCTCGCGCAAATGAGGAATGCAACTTTTCGCTGAGCAGCCCGAATTCTTCGTCGCTGCAACTCTCCCGCACTCCCCCGCTCACGTTATGGTCTCCGAGATGGAGAACTCCGAAGGCTAGGATTGCCGATTCCAATGTAATGCGGGAAGTGAACCGGGCGCGCCCGGTGACGAGTTTCATCTTGCCGGCCTCGGCACGTCGGTAGCGCGTTCTCTCGGCCCTATAGCTATAGATGTCCGCCTGGTCGCCGTATTCTTCGAATACCGAACGGATCGCGTAGTGGGCCGCGAGCCTGCGGATGTCGAGCACTGCGGGCTTAACTAGGGTCTCGTAAATGTGGGCGCCATCTCTGTGTTCAGGTATGTTGCTCTTTGCGTCCGCCAGCCGACTCAGGAACTCATTTTCCAACGTGGCATCGCCAGAGAGCTCGATCGCGAGTTGTAGAGCGCGGCCCGCATAGTGAATGACCTGCACTGTCTCGATACCCGACAGTTCATCAAAGAACCATCCGCAGCTTGTATACATCAACATGCTGTGCCGCTGCAGTTCGAGTAACTTCAACGCTGTGACTTTATCTTCCTCCGAAAGCTCGCGAGCCTGATGTGTTGCCAGGTAGCGATCGACATTTTCCTGGCCCCGATTTAACACGACGTCAATGTACGCATCTCTTGCAGCCCACGGATCCTTTAGAAGCAACCGGCCCTTTTCTTCGAAGAGCGAGGCTAGGCGGTCACGCAACCAATCAAGCGCCGCTCGCAGCGGTCGTCTCCACTCCTGGTTCCAATCTGAATGCCCCCCGGAGTTACAGCCACAATTTGAACGCCATCGCTCAACCCCGTGCACGCAACTCCAAGAACTGTTTTCAAAGATCTCCACTTCATGAGTGGGGGGATGCTGTTCCAGAAATTCGGCGTAGTTCGAAAGCCGAGCCAAATTTGCAGTCTCCAAATGATCGAGAGCATAGGACAGGGCCATCTCGCCGAAGTGATGATGATGGCCGTAACTTTCCCCATCGGTCGCGATATTGACCAGTTGTGGCCAATCCCTCGTGTCCGAGAACCCGCTTGCTAGACGTTCTGCGAAATGCTGGCCGTTGTCGAGGAGATGCTCGAAAGCTACCGCCTTCGAAATCGGACCATCATAAAAATACCCAGCGATAGATCGGCGCGACGGAAGCTTGAGCTGGTACGCTCGCGTTGGATCGATCCGCTCGCCATGGATGTCTTTCCACGATCGCGAGCCTAACTTGCGGACACGGCTTGCTTGCCGCGGCGCCAAGATCGTGAATTTGATCCCGGACTCCGCCAGCAGTTCCAGGGTCTCCAAATCAACCGCGGTCTCCGGCAGCCACATCCCCTCCGGCTTGCGTCCAAATCGATGCTCGAAATCACGAATACCCCAGGCGATCTGCGCCCGCTTGTCCCGACGGTTGGCCAGTGGCATGATCATGTGGTTGTAGCATTGAGCGATCGCCGATCCGTGTCCCGTAAACTTCTCCTGGCTCGCGCGATCGGCTTCCAGAATGGAGCGGTACACCTCTGGCGTCTTCTCTTCTAGCCAGGAGAGGAGAGTCGGTCCGAAGTTGAAGCTGATTTTGGAATAGTTGTTGACGATACTCGCAATGCGCCCCTGATCGTCCATGATCCGTGAGGCGGCATTGGGAGCGTAGCACTCCGCCGTAATGCGCTCGTTCCAGTCATGGTATGGATAGGCGGATTCTTGCAGTTCCACGTACTCGAGGGATGGATTTTCGCGCGGAGGCTGGTAGAAGTGACCGTGGATGCACACGAATCTCATTGGCAACGAGGACATGGTTAGCCTGCTTCGAAACACAACCGGATAAGCCTGACGAGCCTGAGCGATTCAACAAGAAGCCAGCACTCTTAAAACATCCGGTGAACTAGGGAGTACCGCTTTGGCTCTAGTGTACGAACGACCCGACGGACGCGGGGGAACTTGACTGCCCAGCTACAGTGAAGACCCTATTGTTGCATGCCAGAATTAACGAGACCATGCTGTTTCTTGCTGTGGCATGCCAGACTGCGCCGAAGGACAGAAAATTCCGATACGAAGTGTACACACACCTTGAGACTTTTGCCGGGCTCCGGATCGATGGCACGCGTTGCGCGAAGCGAAAGTGTCCTGCCGGGAAACGTTCGTACCATTTCGGTTTAAGCCGTCATACTTTCTGAGCGAGAGGGAGGGGTTATGAGAGCCGCGAAAGTTCTGATTGCAGACGATCACGAGGTCGTTCGTCATGGCATTCGAGTAATGGTCCAAGGCTGCCAGAATCTTGAGGTATGCGGAGAGGCGAGCGATGGTCGGCAAGCTGTTCAACTAGCCGCGAAGCTGCGCCCCGATATCGTGATCATCGACATCGGAATGCCTCAACTCAACGGCTTGGACGCGACGAAACAGATTGTTCACATGGACCCCAACGTGAAGGTGCTGATTCTCACGATGCACGAATCGGAGCAGATCGTGCGCGAGGTGCTTGCCGCAGGTGCCAGGGGTTATTTGTTGAAATCGGATGCCGGTCGCGACCTCATTTCCGCGATCGAAGCACTCGTCAGTCGCAAGACTTTCTTTACTTCCAAGGTTGCAGAGATTGTCCTCGAAACATACCTTAAAGGCGGACCAGAGCAGCCTGTTTCCAAAGACGCGCTGACTTCCCGTGAGCGCGAGGTCGTCCAGCTTCTTGCCGAAGGCAAGAGCACGAAAGAAGTCGCGGTCGCACTGGGGCTGAGCGTGAAGACGGCAGAAACTCACCGGTCCAACCTCATGCGGAAGCTTGACGTTCATTCGGTGAGCCAGTTGGTCCTGTACGCCGTACGCAACAATATCGTGCAGGTTGTAGCGCCCCCCTCCGAACACCTGTAGGGGACATCCCTATAGGGAACTCCTGACTATCCTCCCCCCGAGACTCTCCACGCGTTAAGCGCGGAGAGTCCAGCCTATCTGAGTGCAACCCTCACTGCGTCCGTCTGAATCTGACCCGCGAACTACTTCGCTCAGAAAGGACGGAATCCATGGACCAACGTACCGAAGTTGTATTCATTGCGATTGCCTTTGCGCTTTTGGCCGGCATCATGACGTGGCTTTTCTTTCGGTACCGCCGAAGCAAGGAATTGCGCGAGCGTTTCGGTCCCGAATATGACCGCGTGGTTCGCAAGGAAGGAAACGTAAAACGAGGTGAGGGCGTGCTCGCGTTTCGCGAAAAGAAACGCGACGCTTTGCACATCCATCCTCTTTCTTCCGCAAGCCGCCTGGAATTTTCGGATCGCTGGAATGCTGTGCAGGCGCAGTTCGTCGATGATCCAGGAGGATCGGTCGCCAAGGCCGATAGCCTGGTGAATCAGTTGATGGAAGCGCGTGGTTATCCCATGGCCGATTTCGAGGATCGCGCCGACATTATTTCGGTAGACCACCCCCATGTTGTCGAGAACTATCGGGCGGCCCACTCCATTGCGCTGAGCCGATCCCGCGGGCAAACCACCACCGAGGCCTTGCGCAAGGCAATGGTCCACTATCGCTCGTTGTTCGATGAGTTGCTCCACGACACCTACGTAGAACAGAAGGAGGCACGCGCATGACTCTGCCCTTGAGAAAGGCCGATGAAACGGAAGAGCTAACCACTGCCGACTTGGCGCACTCTGCCAATCGACCTGAGCCGCCAAACGAGGTGGTTGAAAATCGGGAAAAGATGGAGAACGCGCCGGGGAGGATCCCGGTCCGCTCGGAGCGATCTGTCACCGATATTTCAGAAGGACAGGCGAAGGCTCCAGCACCAGCCGAGGCTACGCCATTGTTTCCCGAGGATCAGCTTCGAGAATTGCAGTCGAAATGGAACGACATCCAAACCGGCTTCGTCGATGAACCTCGGAGTGCTGTCCAACACGCCGACTCGCTAGTCGCTTCTACCATGCAGCAACTGGCAGAAGCCTTTGCGCGGGAACGCTCGCAACTTGAGCAGCAATGGAGCCGTGGCGACAGTGTCTCCACCGAGGATCTCAGAGTTGCGTTCCAGCGTTACCGCTCCTTTTTCCGAAGGATTCTTTCCTTGTAGGGCTGAAGTCGATAAACGTGAAGGGCAGGGAGGGCGATTGCTCTCCCTGGTTTTTTTGGCGATCAAGCGGCTTGGTCAGAGCGTAAATCTTCGGTTTTGGACTTGAGATCCATGTCCTTCGACTTGATCTCGAGTCGCTCGTGATGGATGTCCAGGTGTACGTGCGCAAATCCTGCCATGTAAACATTTGATATCCACACCAGCGCGAACAGAGACACTAAATATCCGCGCCAGTCGGCGTAAAGAAGTCGAAAGTGCGTGATCAGCAGGAACAGCGCGGCAAGGTAGTGACTGAAACAGTATTCGCAGGTGAAAAGGTAAAAAAACTTCCGTCGCCAGACTCGAGGCGACGTTTGGCTCTGATCTTTGCAGTAATCACGCGGTTCTCGGAATACTTCCTCGTGAGTGACGGTCCATGCGATGCAGGCAACCGGGATCGCCAGAATCAGAAGCCACAGCAGTTGGGTGGTTAACGGGTCCAAATCTCAGGTGCCAAACTGTAATTATCGTGCTCGTCTTATGTGAGCTTTACTTTTTCGGAGTGACTTTGGACCGAAGGCTGACGTTGTTGACTACGCCCGATTTCGCGACGCCCGAACGTTCCGCCCTGACTGGTTTGATGCATTCAGCAAACCGGTCGTTGTCGAACTCTTTGCCTTGTGGCCACCAGATGGAATATCCCTTCGGACACTTCACATCGGGAAATGGCTCAAATGTTCGTATGGGGGGAATCGATACGTATCCGTGAAGCACGGCGAGCAAAATCAAAGTATGCATCTCATCCTCGCGTAAATAGTCGTCGCGATCAACGGTACCTTTCGCTCTCAGGAAGACCTATACAGCAATCCCTGTAACGGCCTCACACGGTTGCAGGAGTCCTCCCTAAGGTATTGCTCCACCTAGATCTGCGCGTTACGAGGCAACTTGTCCACAAACCCCCTGCGCTGAACGGCATCTGCAATCTTGGGTTGCAAATTGTTTGGGTCAGGAGGAATCGATGGCGCTGAAATCCAAAAAGTGTGCGCCTCTGCCCTGCTTGTGCATGGCGCCTGCAGGAGAGAAGTATTGCAGTCAGTTTTGCAAGGAGGTGGGAGCGGCGGAAACAGAGATCGCCTGCGACTGCGGGCATCCGGCTTGTGAAAAGTAAGCCGGCAAAGGCTTCTTTCTCGGACTGCTTTGTCGGTGCAAGAGATTTTTTGCATCGATATACGACGTCTACCCGAGACGCGCTGCCGTGGTTTTCGCATAGCTTGTCGGCTACGACGGCGCTCGCGAAGCCGCAAGGAGGTTGTTCATGTCGACGATTCTGGTTGTGCTCCTGGTCCTTCTGTTAATTGGGGCACTCCCCACGTGGCCTTACAGCAGAAGCTGGGGATACTACCCGAGTGGTGGCTTGGGTCTGATCGTGCTCATTCTTCTCGTGCTCGCACTGAGCGGAAGAGTGTGACCTACGTTCGACGCATCTGAAAGGGGCCACGGACGTGGTCCCTTGTCGTCGTCTACAGTGGTTTCCCTATCTTATTTTTTCGTGAACGCTGCCAAATTTCCTCCTTCCCTGCGTTTCTCGTATTCCTACATCGCACAAAACAGAAGCCTTTGAATGACGGCACGATGCTTGCTTACTTCCATCACGATGCTTGTTCACTTACGTGATGTTCGGAGGCCGTCATGTTCAACATACATATCGAGGTAGTCGGTGACGTGGCTGTCGTGCAGTGCGAAGGAAGGATTGTCCACAGTGACGCTGCTTACCACTTGCGTGATGCAATTCTGTCGCAGCGAAACGCCAGGGTTGTTGTTGTTGAACTATCGGACGTGGATACCATCGAGGGCGGCGGCCTAGGCATGCTGGCGTTTCTTCAGCGCTGGGCGCACGACCACAACGTCAAATTGAAACTATTCAATCCAACTAGTTCCGTGCAGAATCGCCTTGAACACACGTGGATGCCTGCACTCGATGTCGCCACCGCAGATGAGTTGATCGCACTTCTGGACCGAGCCGACCAGAGCTCATTGCCAAGCTGATTGAGGGGATTCACCATCCAAACTTACCCGGTGGCGGGGGCGCATATCGAGGCAATACCGGATTTGCAGAAAGCACTACTCAACTTACTCTCACACTTTGACCGGTTATGGAGATTGTCATGAGAAACAACAAGATGTTTTCCGGAATGCTTTTGAGCTGCGCTGTTGGCCTCTCGGCATTAGCGTTAGCTCAGAGCTCGAGCCCTTCTGGAAGTTCGGGGACCCAAAGTTCGACGCCAAATTCCAGCACGCCCTCGACCCAAAACACTCCGGGTCAAAGCACTCCTTCGCCGACCTCGCCTTCGACTCCGTCCGGAACTCCGGGCACGCCTTCAGGTAACTCGACTCAAAGTAGTCCTGCTCCAGGAACAACGAGCACGCCAGGAGCACAGAGTCCGAGCGGTCTCCCGCCGTGCTCAGCCGTGAACAACGGCTCTGGATCTGTTCCGGGCATGACTCCGAACCCATCGAATTCGCAGAACACCCCTGGGACGCCCAGCAAGCCGCCGAGCACGCTGCCTGGCACCACGGCTCCAGGAAGCACCACGCCTTGCATGGCGGCCGACGGCACGGTTCAAAATCAGGGCGCTTCGACAGGGGCTCAGGGATCGACTGGAAATACGAACCCTGGAACGGCGACACCGAACGCGGGGACGGCAACCCCAACACCCGCAACTGCAACCCCCAATCCAGGGACAGCGACTCCGAGCCCGAGCACGGCAACGCCGAGCACAACACCTAAAACTCCGAGCACGCAGCCGACTCCAGGTACGGGAACAACCGCCCCGACGTCGCCAAATTCGCCCAGCAACGGCATGCCGCCCGCGCCGGGGTCGACGACAAATCCTGGAAGCGCTCCGAAACCGCCGAGTCCAACTTCGCCCCAAGCGGCTTTAACGTAAACGAATCTGAATCAGACTCTCCTACAGCTCTCACGTCAGACGGTTTTGCGAATCGCAGACTATCTGGCGTGGGAGCCCTGCCATTTTTCCTCCTGACATTTCCCCTACCAGTAATTCATTTGCACTCTACGATTAGTCCCCGATTTCGTTCGCGGCGGACCGAGTCATAGTTTTTGATTTGGAGTGCCTAACTATGCCGGAAAAAGAAACGCTGGAACGCGCTCAAGATGACGCTCGTGAAGGGAAATCACCGAGCACGCAGGCGGGCGAATTTGTCCGCGAAGAGATTCACCACGTTCGCGAAGGTAAGCACGGAGTGAAATCGACCAAGCAAGCCATCGCCATCGGACTTTCCAAAGCCAGACGTGCGGGTGTCAAGCTTCAAGCGCCGCGAGAAGGGACAACCTCGGAGAAGACGAGACAGCAAGCTGTTCGAGATAGCCGACGTGCTAAGAGCAGCCGGAAGCCGTCGCGCAAACGCTCTGCCGCAACCGAGGCGGCACTCAAGAAAGAAGGACATTCCGCCGCATCGAAGAAAGCTCTTTCGGCACAAGCACGTGGTGCCTCCAGCCGCCGGAGCGCATCCGCTCGCCATCAGTCCGCGATGAAGGCAGTGCGCACAAAAAGAAAAGAGGGCCGCCTGGCAGCGTCTCAAAAGTTGACTCGAGCAAGACGCGCCGCCTAGTTCCGCGAGCCTACAGGTTTCGATGCGTGAGTCCAGAAGGCCGAACGGCTTGAGGTCGGCCTTCTCTGCTGCAGTTTTCGGCAACCGCTCTCGAGGGGAGTGCTCTGCCCGTTTTCCAAGCGCACATCAGCTTTCGCGTCGGCCGCCCGTCACGATGACATATGCGTCAATTCGCGTATCTCCTGTAGAATCAAGCGTGTAAAAGTTTGTAAAGGTGCACAATTTCTCGATCCCTACTTTAAACTAGAAGCGTCTTATTGATCAGGGATAGCGCGCATGCGCCACGGTTCGTCCGTCTTCCGTGCCCCCGCAAGATGGAGTGTGTTCAGGAGCAAATTTGGGGCTCGCCATTCTTGCCGGCCTGATTATCAGAAAGAATCTATGAGATCAATTTTGCGCCATCATCCGCTCACTTCCGGTGTCCTCGTTCTCATTTCGATTGTCGCGACGCTGACCTTTACGTCCTGCGGCAACGCCAACAGCAAATCTGCACAAGCGAGTGTCACTCCGCCCTCCATTCCAGTCGCGGTCGCTCCGGCGGAGCAGCGAGATTTTCCGGTCTACTTGTCTGGGTTGGGAAGCGTGCAAGCGTCGAACACGGTGAGCCTGAAGAGTCGCGTGGATGGGCAGATCGTTCAGATTGCATTTAAGGAAGGTCAGTTCGTAAAACAAGGCGAACTGTTGCTCGTCATCGATCCTCGTCCTTATCAGGTGGCGCTGGAGCAGGCCGAGGCCGCGCTGGCCCGCGACCAGGCACAGTTGAAAAATGCGCAACTCGATTACGAGCGCTATCAGGGTTTATTCAAGGAAGGCGTCATCTCCCAGCAGCAATATGACGCACAGAGAGCGCTGGTCGGACAACTCGATGGCACAATCAAGGCGGATCAAGCCGCCATCGACAACGCCAAGTTACAGCTCGTTTATACCCGCGTGACTGCGCCTGTCAGCGGCCGGATCGGACTCCGACTCGTCGATATCGGCAACATGGTGCATGCTTCGGACACGAACCCTCTGCTCGTCGTCACCCAACTGCAGCCCATCGCCGTTGTTTTCACTTTGCCCGAAGACGCATTGCCCAACGTCACGAAGCACATGAAGAGCGGCACCCTTGAAGTCGACGCCTACAGCCGCGACGACACAACCCAGCTGGCTGCGGGCAAGCTTCTTACGATTGACAACCAGATCGATCAGACCACAGGCACCGGGAAGCTCAAGGCGATGTTTGACAACTCAGACAGCGCGCTGTTTCCGAATCAGTTCGTGAATGCGCGCCTGCTGCTGGAAACCAAAAAAGGAGCGACCGTCATTCCCGCCGCTGCCATCCAGCGCGGACCGCAAGGTAGTACCTTCGCCTACGTCGTCAAGCCCGATAAGACCGTTGAAGTGCGTAACCTGAAAGTCTCGCTGACTCAGGGAAACCTAAGCGTCATCGCTTCTGGCATCGCACCGGGCGAGCAGGTCGTTACCGACGGTCAGGACAAACTGCAAGGCGGCAGCCGCGTTGAGCCTCATGTTCCGAACTCTTCTCCGACGGGCAACAACGCGTCAACTTCAGGAACCGCAGGGCAATGAGTCCTTCTCGCTTATTCATCCTGCGCCCGGTTGCAACGACGCTGTTGATGATCGCCATCCTGCTTGTGGGAATTGTCGCCTACATGCAGCTTCCCGTCTCGGCTTTGCCTGAGGTTGACTATCCCACCATCCAAGTTGTGACTTTTTACCCCGGCGCGGATCCCGAGGTCATGGCTTCGTCAGTCACGGCTCCGCTCGAGCGCCAATTCGGTCAAGTTCCTGGTCTGAGCCAGATGACCTCGACCAGTTCATTCGGCAGTTCGTTAATCATTCTTCAGTTCAACCTCGACCAGAACATTGACGTTGCCGAGCAACAGGTGCAAGCCGCGATCAATGCAGGCACGACGTACCTGCCGAAGGATTTGCCCAATCCTCCGATCTACAGCAAGGTCAATCCTGCAGACGCGCCGATCCTGACTCTGGCCCTGACGTCCGACACTTTGCCCCTGACTAAAGTTGAAGATCTCGCCGACACCACTCTCGCCCAAAAAATTTCTCAGCTTCCAGGCGTGGGATTGGTTTCGATCAGCGGTGGTCAAAAGCCGGCTGTGCGAATTCAAGCGAACCCGACGGCGCTAGCTTCTTATGGGCTGAGCCTCGAAGATCTGCGCACGGTCCTCGGACAAGCGAACGTGGACCAGGCGAAAGGCGTGCTCGACGGGCAGCGCCAAGCGTACACCATCAACGCGAACGACCAGCTCTTCAGCAGCGATGAATACCGCAGCGTCATCATCGCGACCAAGAACGGCGCGCCGGTCCGCCTGTCGGACGTAGCCAATGTCATCGATGGCGCCGAAAACGCCCGCCAAGCCGCGTGGATGAATTTGACTCCCGCGGTCATCGTCAACATTCAACGTCAGCCCGGCGCCAATATCATCAGCGTCGCGGATCGGATCAAGAAATTATTGCCCCGTCTGCAGTCATCCCTTCCGTCGTCTGTAAAACTCACCATCTTGACTGACCGAACGCAAACGATCCGCGCCTCGGTCGACGACGTTCAGTTCGAGATGATGCTCACCATTGCCCTTGTGGTCATGGTCATCTTCCTCTTCTTGCGGAACTTGTCGGCCACCATCATTCCCAGCGTAGCGGTCCCACTTTCGCTGGTCGGCACCTTCGGAGTGATGTATCTCCTCGGCTACAGCCTGAACAACCTCACTCTTATGGCGCTAACGATCTCCACTGGCTTTGTCGTGGACGACGCCATCGTCATGATCGAGAACATCGATCGCTATCTCGAAGAAGGCGAAACGCCGCTCAATGCCGCACTCAAGGGCGCGGGGCAGATCGGATTCACCATCGTCTCTTTGACGGTATCGCTGATCGCAGTTCTGATTCCCCTGCTCTTTATGGGTGACGTTGTGGGCCGATTGTTCCGCGAATTTGCCGTCACCCTCGCCGTCACTATCCTGGTATCGGCTGTCGTCTCGCTCACCCTAACGCCGATGATGTGTGCGAAGTTGCTCAAGAGCAAAGCATCTTCGAAACATGGACGCTTCTACGAAGTGTCCGAGCGTGCGTATGAGAGGATCATCGAACGCTACGGCTCGACACTGCAGTGGGTCCTGAAACACCAAACGGCCACGCTCATCGTCACGTTTGGCACTCTGGTCTTCACTATCTTCCTGTTCATCGTCGTTCCCAAGGGTTTCTTTCCCGTCCAGGACACGGGCGTGATTCTCGGTATCTCGGATGCGCCGCAGACAGTGTCTTTCATCGCGATGGCGCAGAGGCAACAGGCTCTGACGCAGGTGATTCTCAAGGACCCGGCGGTCGAAAGCCTCTCGTCTTTCATTGGTATCGACGGAATCAATACAACGCCAAATAGTGGGCGTATACAGATCAACCTCAAGTCTCGAAGTCAGCGCAAAGTCACGGCTTCAGAAATCATCCGCCGGCTTCAGCCAGAACTTGCCAAGGTCGAAGGCATCATGCTCTACATGCAGCCGATCCAGGATTTGACGGTCGAAGATCGCGTCAGCCGCACGCAGTTCCAGTACTCGCTCGAGTCCGCTGATGCCAACGATCTCAATCTGTGGGTTCCTCGACTCATGGACAAACTTCGTGCCCTTCCTGAATTGCGCGACGTTGCCAACGATCAGCTCACCAGCGGCCTGAAGGCTGACCTCGTCATCGATCGCGACACCGCCTCGCGGCTGGGAATTCTGCCGCAGGCCATAGACGACACGTTGTACGACGCCTTTGGTCAAAGGCAGGTCTCGACGATCTTTACGCAGCTGAATCAATACCACGTAGTTCTCGAGGCCGATCCCAGCTTTCAGCAGAGTCCGGACTCTCTCAAGAATATTTACGTGCACTCTGCCACCGGAGCTCAGGTCCCGTTATCCGCTTTTACCCACTTCTCTTCGACCAATGCTCTCTTGGCGATTAATCATCAGGGCCAGTTTCCAGTCGTAACGATCTCGTTTAACCTGGCCCCCCGCGTCTCCCTTGGAGAGGCCACGAAGGCAATCAACCAGGCTGAACACGACATAAATCTTCCGGCCAGCATTCACACCAGTTTCCAGGGCACGGCGGCTGCATTCCAGAACTCTCTTTCGTCCGAGCCTTATTTGATTCTCGCGGCGCTGGTGACCGTCTACATCGTGCTCGGTGTTCTGTACGAAAGTTACATTCACCCGATCACGATCCTGTCCACGCTGCCTTCCGCCGGTGTCGGAGCGATACTGGCTCTCATTCTTACCCGCAACGACTTCAACGTCATCGCGTTGATCGGAATCATTCTCCTCATCGGTATCGTGAAGAAAAACGCCATCATGATGATCGACTTCGCGCTGGAAGCAGAGCGCGGGGAAGGGAAGCCGCCCGAGGAAGCGATTTATCAGGCATGTCTGTTGCGCTTCCGTCCCATCATGATGACGACGATGGCCGCGCTCCTCGGTGGTTTGCCTTTGGCGTTGACTTCGGGCACTGGCTCAGAACTTCGCAATCCGCTCGGAATCTCGATTGTTGGCGGGTTGATTCTCAGTCAGTTGCTGACCCTCTATACGACTCCCGTGGTCTATCTGGCATTTGATCGTCTGGCGCGGCGTCTTTCGCGTTACAAGATGGGCAATCCGATTGAAGGAGCGGCCACCGCCGATTAGCCATGAACATCTCGGCTCCATTTATTCGGCGACCGATCGGTACTTCGCTGCTCACAATCGCTTTGCTCTTGTCCGGAGCATTAGCTTTTCGTTTTCTCCCCGTTGCTCCGCTGCCGCAAGTGGAGTTTCCGGTGATCTCCGTAGGTGCCGGACTGCCCGGCGCCAGTCCGGAAACCATGGCATCTTCGGTTGCCACACCCCTCGAACGTCAGTTCGGAAGAATCTCAGGCGTGAATCAGATGACCTCGACGAGTCAACTCGGCTCGACGAGCATTGTTCTCCAATTTGATTTGAGTCGTAACATCGACGCCGCCGCCCGCGACGTGCAGGCCGCCATCAATGCAGCTCGCGGCCAGTTGCCCGCGAATCTCCCGAGCAATCCCAACTACCGCAAAGTCAATCCAGCAGACGCGCCCATCCTGATTCTCTCCATGACCTCCGACACCATAAGGCTGCCGGAGATCTACGATTCGGCCAATTCCATCCTCGCGCAAAAGCTGGCGCAGGTTTCCGGTGTCGGTCAGGTCTTTGTCGGCGGGGGCGCCAACCCCGCGGTTCGCGCCGAGTTGAACCCCATGATGTTGAACAAGCTCGGGGTCAGCACTCAACAGGTCGCCACCGCGCTTTCTTCGGCAAATGCCAACAAGCCGAAAGGTGAGTTCACCGGCGCAGTCAATGCGTGGACAATCGACGCCAACGATCAACTCTTCAAAGCGGAGAAGTACCGCGACCTGATTGTCTCCTCCAAGCAAAACGGTGTGGTTCGCCTCGGGGACGTCGCGGACGTGCAGGATTCGGTCGAAGACCTCCGCAACGCCGGCAGTTCGAACGGGAAGCGTGCCGTCTTGCTGGTCATTTTCCGGCAGCCGGGCGCAAACATTATTTCTACCGTCGACAATGTCCGCGAACTGCTTCCCCAATTGCAGTCGTCGATTTCTCCCGCCATCAACCTCGACGTTGTGATGGATCGAACCTTGACGGTGCGCGCGTCGGTTCGCGACATCGAGCTAACCCTGATCATTTCCGTCATTCTTGTCGTACTGGTTGTTTTCGTTTTTCTCCGCAATGTCCGTTCCACCATCATTCCGAGCATTGCCGTGCCGCTGTCGCTGGTGGGCACCTTCGGTGTGATGTACCTCCTCGGCTACAGCCTCGACAACCTCTCGTTGATGGCGCTGGCGATTTCAACGGGTTTTGTTGTGGACGACGCCATCGTCGTTCTCGAGAACATAAATCGCCATCTTGAGGAAGGTGTGCCGCCGGTTCCTGCAGCATTTCAAGGCGCGAAGGAAATTGGTTTCACGGTTCTTTCCATGAGCACGTCGCTCGTGGCTGTGTTCATCCCGATTCTTCTGATGGGAGGTATCGTCGGTCGCCTGTTTCGCGAATTCGCCGTCACCTTAAGCGCTGCGATCGGAGTTTCTCTCGTGGTCTCGCTCACCACTACTCCGATGATGTGCGCGAAATTGCTGCGCCCACTCAAGGACGAAGCCCATGGCCGCCTCTATCGTGCCAGCGAAAAAGCATTCGACTCGCTGCGTAACTTCTATGCACACGGTCTCCGCTGGGTCCTGCGGTACCAGTTCTTGATGTTGCTAGTCACGATAGGCACGGCAGCTCTCAGCGTCTACTTGTACATCGTGGTGCCCAAGGGTTTTTTCCCGCAGCAGGATACTGGCCGTCTCGGGGGTTCGATTCAGGCGGAGCAGGATATTTCATTTCAGGCGATCCGTCAGAAGATGAACGACTACGTGGCCATCATCCTGAAGGATCCCGCGGTCACTACGGTGACTGCCTTTGTCGGTGGCGGAGGCACCGCCAATACGGGGCGTATGTTCATCATGTTGAAACCCCTGGAGGAGCGCAAGGTAAGCGCCGATCAGGTCATCAGCAGGTTACGGGGCAAACTTGCCCACGTGCCGGGAGCGACGCTGTATTTGCAATCAGCACAAGACCTGCAAATCGGCGGCCGCACGGGGAACGCACAGTATCAATACACGCTGCAATCTGAAAGCCTGGATGATTTGAATCAGTGGGCTCCGAAGGTGCTCGCCAAGCTGCGGCAGCTTCGTCAATTGAAAGATGTCAATACCGATCAGCAGAACCGAGGTCTCGAGGCCAAGGTTGTGATCGATCGCGATACTGCCGCCCGGCTTGGCATTCAGCCCAATGCGATCGATGCGGCGCTCTATCAGGCTTTTGGTCAGAGCCAGGTTTCCACCATCTACGAACAGCTCAACCAGTATCACGTCGTGATGGAGGTCGATCCTCGTTACCAGCAAACGCCGGACGCGCTGCAGAGCATCTACGTGCCTGCCAAGTCAGGAACCATGGTTCCGCTCTCGTCCTTCAGCCATTTCGAACCTTCCAACACTCCCTTGGCCGTGAATCACCAGGCGCAATTTCCGTCCGTGACGCTCTCCTTCAACCTTGCCGAAGGCGTTTCCCTGGGCGATGCCACCCAACTGATCGAAAAAACCAATCGGGACCTGAATCTTCCAACCTCCATCCACGCCAGCTTCCAGGGAACGGCCGCCGCCTTTCAAGATTCGCTCTCCAGCGAACCGATTCTGATCCTCGCCGCTCTGGCTGCCGTGTACATCGTCCTGGGAATTCTTTACGAAAGTTATATTCACCCAATCACCATTCTTTCTACTCTGCCTTCAGCGGGTGTGGGTGCTCTCCTCGCCCTGTTGCTGACTCGCAACGACCTGAACGTCATCGCGCTCATCGGAGTCTTACTGTTGATCGGGATCGTGAAGAAGAACGCAATTATGATGATCGACTTCGCGCTGGAAGCGGAACGGAAAGACAATAAGTCTCCCGAAGAAGCGATCTATCAAGCTTGTATCATGCGGTTTCGGCCAATCATGATGACTACGGCCGCGGCTCTGCTTGCCGGGCTGCCGCTCGCAGTCGGACGCGGAACCGGTTCCGAACTGCATCGTCCTCTGGGGATCACGATCGTCGGCGGCCTGATTGTGAGCCAGATGCTCACCCTCTACACGACGCCTGTCGTCTACCTCTATATGGATCGCATGCGGTTGCGTTTCAGAGGAATGACCGGAAGATCTAAGGCCGACACGCAGTGGCAGCCCACCTAATAAACTAGCTCTCCCTGATCGAAACGATTGCTGCCGGGCTCACCCCCGCCGAACCCGGGGACTAGAGTATGTCCTCTGGTCAGAATCGTCGCCCGTTCAGCCGAGCACGGCGGCGCCCTATAAGATTTTACAAATAATTTGCAATTGGAAAAAAGTCGATGTAGTATGCGCGCCAATCAATGGGGTCGGGTCGGAAGCGTTCAGCTGCAAATTGGTTTTGAGCAGTTCGGTACGACACGAACTATGCACTTCCTCTCGATACTTTCTGGTACTAGTCTGCGACTTCAACCATTTCTAACTAAGCTGGGGTCACTCAAGGCGGGTGCGCTCAGACAGGAGATTGGTATGCAACTTTGTGATGCGGGCAGCAGGAAAAACTACGTCTCAAGGTCGATGTTGAAATCCACGCTGGCTCTGGTTGTCCTTGGCTTGTCGTACCTCGCGATCGGGAGCCAGCCCAGCTATGCGATTCCCGCCTTCGCTCGAAAGTACGGCCTCCCTTGCTCGGCTTGTCACATCGGGTGGCCGATCCTCAATGTCTTCGGCCAGCAATTCCGCGACAACGGATACCAGTTGGGCAATGAGAAGGATTCCCCCATCTATCAGAATCCGTCTTATTGGCCGATCACGTTTCGCGTCACTCCGCAGTGGCATCTGGAGAGTCAAACGAAGGTTCAGATCGACGATCCGGCGGGCCTTACCCCGGGTACCGAGCAGACTGTCACTACGCACGGCTTCGATCTCTCCGGCCTCGACATCTGGACCGCTGGCACTCTCTACAAGAACATCTCGTTCTCTGTTCTACCGTCGATGGGAGAAGGCGACACGTTCCACTTCGAGAATGCTTGGGTTCGCTTTGACAACCTCCTGAAATCCCCGTGGCTAAACGTCAAAGTCGGCAAGTTCGAGTTAGACACGCTTCTCTCGGAGAAGCGCTTCCTTACCCTGTCCGGAGTCGGGGGAGCATGGTTCAACTACCATTTTCTGCCCGTCGGCGACAGTAACGGCTTCGGCGGAATCGGCGACAACCAAATGGGCCTCGAGATATCCGGCCACAACAAGAACAGCTATGCACGTTACTCGATTGCACTGTTGAGCAGCGTCGATGGGAATCCCGGACTCACGACCACCAACGCGGGAACTGCCAACCCGAGTACAGCCCGCACCTATGACACCTTCATTAACCTGAACGAAGGCTTCCAGGCTGGCGGACTTGGAGTACAGCGGGTCGGTGTCTTCGGCTATTTTGGACAGAATCCGACCTACTACCTCACCAGTGGCGGAGTCCCGGTTGCAGGCAGGGGGAACAGAAGCTTCTCCCGTGTGGGCGCCTACGGCTGGTGGTACCTCAAGGACCTCGACATTGAAACTCTGTACATGCACGGCCAGGACAATGTCTATTTGGGCAACGGCATTGCGGTAAACGATCCTGCCGGTCTCCCTCAAGGCGCTGCCGGACCCAGCTGGAACGGCGGTTTCATCGAAGCTCACTACACCTACAACCCACAATTGATCTTCACGGGCCGTTACGAACTGGTGCACATGTCGAGGCAAGCGAATCCCACACTGGCGGCATTCCCAAATCTAGGCAACGTGGATTCCTTTACGATCGGCTACCGCTGGTACCCGATCATGTTGAGCCGCGCGGGGCTGGCCTTTCACAACGAATACTCGCAGGCCAAAACCGGGAACACTTCCATCCTGACGCAAAGCGACCAGACAGTTCGTAGCGTCATGATTGGTTTTGATTTCGATTACTAGGTTAAGCTAAGTCCCATGGGGATGTTTGTCTTGAAGTGGGCGCAGGGACGTATTGCGCGGGCATGGCGTTCGGACGCAAAAACCGCATGCATCTGGATCACATGCCTGCTTGTTCTTTCTTTAACGAGTGGGGCATTTTGCCGCACCCGCGACACCGGGGCCGCCAGTTTCTCGATCGATCTCGACAAGCCGTTCAACGAGGTTCTCCCCATCGTTGATGAAGTTGCTCGCAGCGGCTCCATCAAGGGGACGTTCGAATATCGAGGTGACGAGCAACTGGGCGGCGCTCAATTTGCCGAGAAGTCGTCACTGTTTCCCGCCTGGACGGAGCCGGGAAAAGTCTTCTACAAGATCCGCACCAAGGCGCTCTCGCCCTCGCATTTCCTGAACAGCAACGATGTCGGTACCGTGGCGGTCCGTTACGTCGTGCAGGAACGCGGCCCAAATTCGACGCGGCTGTTTATCGATGCGGTCTACATCGAAAACGCCCGGCATCATGGCCACCCCTCCGATGGATACGTGGAAACTTGCGAGTTTGGAGAAATCGGAAAGCTCCTGAAAGACCGCGAGCAACTCCAGAAGCTGGCGGCTTCCGGACAACCGCTTTCCCCCGGACAAGAAAGCACATCTCTTTCCCAGGAGCGGCAGGAAGAGATCAAAGCCGAAGCCGAGAAGACTCGCCCATCGGACAACGCCAAGCCAAAAATCTCCAAGCCAAAGAGCTCGAAATCAAAAGACACCACGCCCCCCGAACCTACGCAAGTGGCTGAAGTAGACTCTGCCAAACTCGGTGACTTGCAGCGCGCGATTGCTGAACAAAAGTTGGCGCTGGCCGCCGACCACGCCGCTCTTGATCGTCTAGAGACTCAGGCGCGTCAAATGCGCTCATCCGAGTTCGTGCGCGTGAAGTCCGACCGCGCCGAGCTTAAAGTCCTGCCGTACTCGCATGCTCGGGTAGTCGAAGCGCTCAAGAAGGGACAGGAAGTCACCGTGCTCGCGAAAAGCGCGTATTGGTATCAAGTGCGCTCCGAAGACGGACAGGAAGGTTGGATCTCCCACGTCCTGCTCGAGGTCCGGCCATGAAAAGTCGAGTCATCGGCCTGCTTCTTTGCAGTGCCCTGCTTGGTGGCTCTCTCTCGGCACAAACGGACGACAGTTCCGTCGTCGAACGTACCTACCCGTTCTCCGTGGACGCCGTGCAGAAGGCTTTGCAACACATCGGCGGGTTCGGAGGCGGGAAGCTGCCCGTGCTCGACGGCTTTGTAACGGCCACCGATCTCGACCGTTACGATCATCCATACTTCCAGTACCGCGTCCATCTCAAGCCTGTGGACGCGAACAACACTCTCGTCAGCGTCGAGGCGAAGATCAGCGCGTTGTTAGCCAATGATCCGTCTCACCCCGAATATCAGGCCCTACCCTCAAACGGAAGGCTGGAAGCAGATCTTCACGATCGCCTGCAGCAGGCCCTCCGCGGAACCTCAGACTCCCCCATCACCTCTCCCAAAAAAAATGACACGTCGCCAGCCAGACCGCGACAGGAGGAAGTCGCCTCGGGCAAGACCCGCCTCCGCGGAAATGACGGCGCAAGCGCAACTCGATGCGATTCTCGCCGAGCGACAATCGGTTCGCGAGAAGACGGCGTCGATGCAGACGCAGCTCGACCAAATGAAAGCTTCCGGCCATGCCCCGGCTAACGCTGCCAAAATTGGCTCCGTGAAACACTCTGGCGTTGGTGTTATGTCGCGGCAGAACTTCGGCGGGCCCGTGCTTTTCCGAACACAAGCCGAAGATGAATTCGAAATCCTCGAATTAGCGTCCGGCTGGGCCCAAGTTCGATTGGCTTCCGATTCCACCGGATACATCCAGGCTGACGAATTGACTCTACCCCCTGGCTTGATCGAGAAGCCCGCCGACACGCCGGCGGCAAAGTCAGCCACCCAAACTGCGCCCGTACAGCCCGACTTGGGCTTTTCAGTCAGCAGGGAGGACGTAACCGTCTTCTCAGGAGACTGGGCGCGCCTGAAGGGGAAGAAGGTTCTCTTCGTTTACGCCCAGCCGCGAGGACTGCTGTCAGACATGGGAAATGAAGACGCCAAACTTGGGTACGCTAAGCGCATCTTTGAGAGCCGTTACCGCTCGGTCTCCCAATCAAAGACGGACGTGGAGGGCGTCGTCGTAGTGTTCCTCGGTGCTCGCGGTGGTGTCGCCGCTGCCACCTTATCCGACATTCAACAGTGGCTCGAAGGAGGCCTGCCGGAGGCAGCATTCGTGAATCGCTGCTCCCTCGATCCCCCGACGGAGTTTCGCAGCATGCGGTTGAACTAGCTGCGTACCCTGGCCGACAATTTGTAAATGATTTGTAAACTCGTTGTAAAAAACAGTTTGCATTTTGCCTGCGTCAGAGGTAGTATCGGCCACCGTTTTTTGGGGTTAGCCGTTCGTATTGCTTTGGCATCGAGACTGGGTGATCTCGACTTCACCGTCGGTTCCTTGGGGCAAGAAGACTTGATCTTCGCGGGTGGGCGAAAGCTCGCTGCGGGCGGATAAATTCGCAGGATGACTCCTGCTTCACTTTTTCAAAAAGGGTGAACCCCTATGCACACAACCTATAGGCGGTTGTTGACGCATCTTGCCCTAGTGTTCTTCTCACTCTTCTCAGTTGCCCAAGAGGCGCGTGTCGGCCATCTGACCGGCCATGCTGCCAACGGGAAAAAGCTCTACCGTCGCTTTTGCGTCGGCTGTCACGGACCGCTCGGCGACGGCAACGGCGACAATGCGCAGTGGATCGATCCCAAGCCCCGCGATTTCACTGCGGCCACCTTCAAGTGCAGATCAACCCCAACCGGCACCTTGCCCACCGACGAAGACCTTTACAACTCAGTCGGACGCGGTTTCACGAATTCAAACATGCCGCACTGGGATGCGCTGACGGACCAGAATCGCATCGACCTCGTGGCTTACATCAAGACCTTCTCCCCGCGCTGGCAATCGGAAAAGGCGGGCGACCCCATCAAGATTCCTGCCGAGCCGGCGATCACCATGCAAAGCATCTCGCACGGTGCCGAGTTGTTCCAGAAGATGGAATGCTGGAAATGCCACGGGCAGCAGGGAAGAGGCGACGGTCCTTCGCGCCGCGACGCTTACCGACAGCAAAGACAATCCAATCCGTCCTTACAACTTCGCCGCGGGCGCCGACGACTCTCGCTTCAAATGCGGAAGCACCAATCAGGATGTCTACCGGATTTTCATGACGGGTGTGGATGGAACGCCCATGCCGTCGTTTGCGGATGTGATTCAGCCCAATGACGCATGGGATCTTGTGCATTACCTGCGTACCCTTCAAACTCATCGTCACAGCAAAGAGAATGACGTTCTGAAAGCATCGGGCGGCAAAATTCCTTCAAAGGCGCCCGACGCCAATCCACCGGCACAACCCGAGAACAAGGGTTCTGGAAATTAAAGGCCGTCGATTTTGAGGAGGAGTCTACCGGATGTTTAAGACGCGGTGGTTTGCAGCGCTGTTAACGCTCGTGGTCAGTCCTGGCTTGCTCTTCGGCGCCGCCACGATCAGCGGCAAGGTCACCTATACGGGCACGCCTGCCAAGGCGAAGACCATTGACATGTCGAAGGAGCCGAGTTGCGCCAAGCAGCACACGACTCCGATTACCACGGAGTCCGTGGTCACCGGTCCCAACAATTCCTTGGCAAATGTTGTCGTGTACATCTCCGCGGGCGCGCCCGACGAATCGAGCGCTCCTTCGCAAGCCGTCACTTTTACCCAAAAGGGCTGCCAGTACCTCCCGCACGTGATTGCCTTGCGGACCGGCCAGGAATTGAAGGTGGTCAACGAGGATCAGACTTCCCACAACATTCACCCACTGGCAAAAGTTAACCGGGAGTGGAACAAATCGCAGCCGCCCGGAACTCCTCCGCTCACCGAAAAGTTCGACAAGGAAGAATTCATTCCCGTGAAGTGCAACGTGCATCCCTGGATGCACGGTTACTTCGCCGTGTTGAAGACATCGCATTACACCCTCTCCGGAGAGGATGGCAGTTTCAAATTGCCTGACCTCCCGGCAGGAAAGTACACGATCACGGCCTGGCAGGAAGACTACGGTACGCAGACGCAGGACATAACCATCTCAGGTAGCGAAACCAAGACGGTGGACTTCACCTTCAAGGCGAAGCCCTACTAAAGAAGAAGGTCCGATTCACATCGGATGGTCGGAATCCCCCGCCGGCCATCCTTCCCGCACTCCCCCGGAGTTGGCCCGGGCAATGTGAGGCACCATGGGCAAGGTTTTTGCTGTCATCCTGGTCGTGATTGCATTAGCTTCTGCCGTTCCCATCATTACGCATCACTGGTACGGCACGGCCATAGAACTAAGGCCGCCAGAAGACATATCGACTCACGGCCATGCAATCGATGAGCAGCTCTCTGAAACGATGGTTGAGGCTGGCCTCTCTTTTCTGGCCGCCCAATTCGTGCTGGCTTTCTTTGTCTGGAAGTTTTCAAATCGTTCGGCGAATGCCGAGATCAAAACCTTTCCCGGCGGCGCGAAGTGGCTCGTGATTGCTGCGCTGGCTCTCGTGGGAACGGAAATGCTCGCACTCGGCGTTCTCGGACAGCGAGCCTGGGCCACCGTCTATTTCACTCCAGCCAGGCCAGACGCACTGCAAGTGCAGGCCCAAGCCGGCCAGTTTGCCTTTTATTTCCGCTACCCCGGCGCAGACGGCAAGTTCGGTGATCTTCATCCCGACAAGATCGACGAAGGCAATTCCAACTTCTTCGGGCTCGATCCGGCTAACGACGTCGACTCTCGTGACGACATCGTGACCGGGGAACTAGCCATCCCGGCCAATCGCGAAATTCACCTGCTTATGCACGCAAAGGATGTGGGCCATTCCTTCTATGTGCGTGAACTTCGCATTCAACAGGATTTCGTCCCCGGCCTCGATCTCTCGGTGCACTTCACCGCGACCAAGGTGGGGAAATACGAGATCGTTTGCACCCAGTTGTGCGGCCTGGGCCACTACAACATGAAGGCTTATTTAAATGTTTTGTCGCAGGAAGATTTTGACAGCTGGCTGAAGCAGAAAGCGTCGGAACAATAGCCGGTCCCTCCGACGAATGCGTCGGTGGCAACTCTCCACCAGGTGAGCAAATGTCAGTGGCATCGGTTCAGCACGCTCAGCATCACGCTCCGCCCCAGAGCTTCATTCGGAAGCACATCTTCAGCCTCGACCACAAGGTCATCGGCAAGCAGTACTATGCCCTCGCACTCGCTGCCGTGCTGATCGGCATGGTCCTGTCGTGGCTGATGCGTCTCCACCTGGTCTGGCCCAACGCTCCCATCCCCGGCTTGCAATTGCTGTCAAAGTCCGGTGCCCCGGGCGGCATCATGACGCCAGAGTACTACCTGTCCCTGCTCACCATGCACGGGACGCTGATGGTCTTCTTTGTTCTTACCAACGCTCCGTTCGCTGCCTTCGGAAATTATTTCCTGCCGATTCAAATCGGCGCCGAAGACATGGCCTTCCCCCGTTTCAACATGATGTCTTTCTGGACCACATTCGTGGCCTTTTGCATTCTGGTCGCGGCTTTCTTTGTGCCCGATGGGCCGCCGCTTGCCGGTTGGACTTCTTATGCTCCCTTGAGCGCCGTCGGCCCCGACGCCGGCCCCGGCGAAGGTTTGGGTCAAACGCTTTGGGGACTTTCCATTTTTGTATTTTGCATTGCTTCTCTTCTTGGATCGCTCAACTTCATCGCGACCACCCTTGATCTACGAACAAAGGGGATGACCTTAGCCCGGATGCCGCTGTGCACCTGGGCTTGGTTCATCACCTCGTGCATCAGTCTGCTCGCTTTTGCAGTCCTCCTCCCCGCCTGCCTGCTCCTGATCCTCGATCGCGTAGCAGGCACGAGCTTTTTCATCCCCGGCGGCCTCGTCATCAGCGATCGCCTCCAACCCCACTCCGGCGGCTCGCCCTTACTCTGGCAACATCTGTTCTGGTTCTTCGGACATCCCGAGGTCTACATCGCGATCTTGCCGTCCATAGGAATCGTCTCCCACATTCTCGTGAACAGCATGCGTCGTCCGCTGCTGAGCTATCGCGTGGTCATTTACTGCATGATGGCCATCGGGTTCCTCAGCTACATGGTCTGGGGCCACCACATGTTCGTCAGCGGAATGAATCCATTCTCTTCGCTGATGTTCTCTTTTCCGACGCTCGTGATCACGATTCCCGCTACGATCATGACTCTGATCTGGCTAGGCAGCCTTTACGGCTCACGGTTACGAATCACCTCAGCTTCTCTTTTCGCGCTCGGCTTCATCTCCATGTTCGTCAGCGGCGGCGTGAGCGGATTTTTCCTGGCTCAGCCCTCCATCGACATCTATCTCCACGCCACCTATTTCGTCGTCGGGCACTTCCATATGGTGATGGGAGTCGCTTCGCTGTTCGGCGTGTTGGCCGGAACCTACTTCTGGTATCCCAAGATGACCGGCCGCATGATGAACGAGTCGCTCGGTCGGATCCACTTCTGGTTCACGTTCGTCGGTGCGTATTGCATCTTCATGCCCTTTCACTACCTGGGCCTCGCCGGCAACGTGCGCCGTTATTCGGCCTTCGTCGACGACTACCTCGTCCCGCTGATCCCGGTGCATCGGTTCATCACGATTGCCGCTCTGGTAACGGGTGTTGCACAGCTCATATTCCTATACAACCTGATTCACAGTCGCTTTCGTGGACCGGCGGCCCCACCGAATCCCTGGGAGTGCACGTCGCTGGAGTGGACAGTGCCTTCTCCGCCCCCATTCGACAACTTTGGTGGAAAGCATCCGGTCGTCTACCACGACCCCTATCAGTACGGTGTGAAAAGCTCTACGGGTGACTTCCTGATGCAGGACTCCCCGGAAGAAGCGCAAGCATGACGATCTCCATCAGAGTGAATTTTAGGAAAGCGCGATCAAGTCCATGGCAACGACAGTTCATCCGCCTGAAACCGAGCAGCATGATTTGCCAGCGGACCACGGTCCAACCGGGGGTGGTGGCATGAGCACCCTGGGCCCATCCGGAAATTTGCGGTTGCTTGACGATTTTTCGCCCGAGCCGTCGCGCACCGGAATCTGGGTTGGACTCGCGGCCATCAGTATGTCCTTCGCCGCGTTCACCAGTGCCCTTATCGTCCGTCAGTCTACGGCGAACGACTGGCACCCTCTGGCTCTTCCGTCCATCGTTTTCGTGAACACCGTCCTTCTTCTCGCGAGCAGTGCCACCCTCGAAGTCGCACGGCGACGCGTTGCTGACTATGCGCGTGGCAAAGCCGCTGACCGTTCCGCCGCTCAGTTCTGGTTGGGAGCCACTCTGGCGCTCGGCCTGTTGTTTGTCTTTGGCCAGTATCTAGCGTGGAGGCAGTTGCGCGCGGAAGGCTTGTATCTCGCCTCCAACCCGAACAGTTCCTTCTTTTATGTTCTGACTGCAATGCATGCCGTGCATGTCCTCGGCGGACTGGCGGGTCTCTTGCGCGTTTTGTACCTGTTGCGCCAGCCGGTCTTTGCCCTTCGTCGCAGTACGATGGATGCAACTTCCTACTACTGGCACTTCATGGGGGTGCTATGGCTGTACGTCTTGATAGTGATGTGGGTCAAGCTGTAGCCAACTCCGCCGGAGGCGTTGTGAGCGAAGCCAATTTACCGCTCGGGGACGCACGCGGGATTCATGGAAGCTTCCCCGTTTGCCATCCCGTCCAAAAAGCTGGTCATGTGGCTGTTCATCATTTCTGATGCAGTCACCTTCGCCGCCATTCTGTTTGCCTACGGCTACCTCAGGAATGCCAGCCCCAATTGGCCCCAGCCTTTCAAGTTTTCTCCCAGCATCGTCAACGTCATCCTGATGACGTTCATTCTCGTCACTAGCAGCTTGACCATGTTGATTGCGACTCGGGCCGCGAAATCAGCAGACAAGGCGAGAGCCCTGCGGTGGACCTTCGTCACCGTGGCCGGCGGTGTTTTGTTCGCTCTACTCCACATTCGCGAGTGGTTCGGACTGATCAAGGAAGGCGTCAGGCTCTTCGAAAACCCTTGGGGCTCGCCGATGTTCGGGGCCACCTTCTTCGCGATCACCGGGCTTCATCTGACTCACGTGCTGGGTGGAGTGATAGCCCTTACCGTGGTCGCGCTAGGCTACAAGCGCGGCCGCTACAACGCGGACGATATCGAAATCTGGTCCTTGTACTGGCACTTCGTAGACCTGGTATGGATGTTCATCGTGCCCATGGTCTATTTGTTGAACGTAGCTCGATAAATCGCTTCTGCGAGAAAAACTGATGAGTGCCCCCGCAAACACGAACGACAATCTGAAAGCAGACATCATCGTTTACTTTGCCATCCTCGCCCTCTTCGGGTTGCAGGTGGCACTCGCCTATCAGAATGCCCATCCGGCCCAATTGCTCGCGCGTATGTTAGCCGTGGCCCTCATCCAGGCCGGCCTTGCGGTCATGTATTTCATGCACCTCCGTAGCGAGCAGCGTAACTTGCGTCTCGCGCTGATCCCTGCCACCATCTTCGTGATGTTGATGATGAACATGATCTGGTCCGATAGCTTTCGCCTGCTCCATATGAGGCCATTGTTCAAGTGACGTCTGCAAACACCATCTCCGCATGGTCGTGGCTCGCTGGTAGGGTTCGCGCGGCTCGACTCTTTCTAGCAGCTGCCGCAGTCCTTTGCCTGAACACACTTGCCTTCGCCCAAAGCTGTGCCCTCTGCTACACCCAGGCAGCCTCATCGGGTTCCCGAATCATTCACGGTCTGCGTAGCGGAATTATCGTCTTGATCATCCCGCCTGCCCTTATGTCCATCGGAATCACAGCTCTCGCGTACCGCAAGCGCAATCAATTCCACGAGCAAACGAAAGGTTCACGGCCCAACGGGTGGTAGCAGAAACTGGCTTCTGTCGCCCCATTGCGCGGAACCGTCTGTTCGACGTTCACGTCCAAACTTCCTAACACTTCCCCCGTAACGCACCTTTTCCACCACCAATGCGCCATCGCCTTTCACGAACAAAAAGGCTAGAATGTTGCCCGTTACTCGGCGCTTCGGAGGATCATGTGATGGGTTTCCGCACTCGCTTTACGGAGAGAACCGCGCAGGGGTTTCTGCTAGCCATACTTGTTTCCGGACTCAGCGCGCAGATCAGCGAGACACGTCCACAAATCGGCGTGCCCGAAGACTGGACTCATCATCGCATTCGATTCAGCAGCGCCAAGCTCCGTGAACATCCGGAGATCGCAGCCGGCGAGCCCAGAGCCGCGACGCAACTGTATCGGGAAGCTTTCATGCAGGCGCGCGCCGCCATGGGATTGGCTCCGACCGCTGAGACGTCTGCAGCCACTACATCTGGTCCGCACCGCGATTGGAGCGTTTCTCTCGGTTCGGGCCGCCTCCAGCCGGGTGCTTTCCCCGCTAAGTGGCAAGCCGATCCCACCGCTGCCCCGAGTTGCACAACCGACTTTGTGATTTACGGCCTCAACTCCGCCGGGGTGACAGGCGGACAGCCGTCGATTGTCGGCCTCAATCGGCTCTATTCCGACGGATTGACCCCGCTCTGCCCCGGATTGCAGCCCAATTTCCTGTTCTCCTACAACACCACAACCTTCGCCAATGGCAGGATCTTGACTTCACCGGTCCTCTCGCTGGACGGGAAAAACGTTGCCTTTATTGAAACCAGCACCGTGGCTGGCGCACGCACGTCGAGCGTGCACGTTCTGAAGATCCCCACCAGCGGTGCGCAGGTCACTGCCACCCCTGCATCCAATCCGCCAGCTGGCGCTCTGGCGAGCCTTTCGATTGCTGCGGCCACCAACAGTCGGTCCTCGCCGTGGGTCGACTATAAGAGTGACACTCTCTATGTCGGCCTCGATAACGGGCGTCTCTATAAAATCACGGGAATCTTTAAGGGGACCCCGGCTCTTGCGGGCGCCCCCTGGCCCATTCTTATCGCCAACAACCAGGTGTTGAGCAGTCCCGTCCTCGATTCCAACACCGGGCGACTCTTTATCGGGGCCGCGAACGGGCGCGTATTCGCGTTGAACGTCAATACGTCCCGGCGTACCGACCACAATACAGGTGGGAAGGACGGGCAGCACCAACCCGGCCATCTTCGATTCGCCTATGTTTGACGCCACTGGCGGAACGATCTTCGCAATCACGGCGAACGACAGTGTCCTCACCGGCGCTTCCGTCACGCAGATCGATGCCACGACTTTTGCCATCGTCACGCGCGTCTTTATTGGGGAGGGCAGTTCAACGGGTGCCACCGTCAATCTCTTCGACGGAGACTTCGACGACGCTTACTTTACGAACCCTTCCACCGGCCACCTGCTCGTCTGTGGCACTGGCGCAGCCGACACGACTCCCCATCGCTATCTTCTGAATTTCAATGGCACCGGAGTGTTGCAGCCAGGTACTTCAGTTCAGCTGACCACCGATGCCGCGGCTCGTTGCGGACCGGTGACCGAATTCCGCAACTCAAATATTGCGGGCGGGACGGATTTCTTCTTCTGGGGTGTGACGCGCAGCTGTCCGGGATTCGGTGCAGCTGGTTGCGTCATGGCGCTGGCCAACGAGACCACGCTTTCCTCTGCCAAAGTAACCGCTGGCACCAGCGGCATCATCATCGACAACAACTACGTCACGCTCACGGGTGGCTCAAGTATTTACTTCTCGTCCCAGGCCAATGCGAATATCGCTGTCAAGGTCACGCAACAGGGACTGCAATAAGTTTTGTTCGAATCGAAAACACAACTGCCGCATTCGTTCGCCCCTTCAGCGAGCGAATGCGGCAGGCATTCTTTACGCGCAGGAATTCTGAAAGTGCTACTCCGCGCTGACCTTCCAACCGTTGTCTCCACGGACGAACGTCATAACCGCCTTGGTGGGTTGCCCGTGGTAAAACTTCACGCCATATTTGTCGATCAGCGTGCCTCGATCCCAAGTGTTGAAGTCCTTCACTAGAGGCCCTGAAGCATCCAGCATCTCGCCCATTTTGTTCGGGTCCCATCCCCAGGTGAACTCGGCTGTGGCGCGGCCCATCCCTGTCATCGTCACGATCGGCGTTCCGACCAGCGTTCTCACTGCGACCGGCACTACATAGGAAGTGGTTGCGTCTTTCGAGTCCTTCGTCAGGGTGACTCCGGGAATCTCCGCGAACAGCTTGGCTCCGGCCGCCGTCATCGTGATTGGAGTGATTCTCCCTTTGTCCTTCCCGATCGTGATCAGGCCCGCTTTCTCCAGCAGTCGATAGTTGGCGTCATGCGGCCGGTCCTGCACACTCCCGATCACCGGTCCCACCTTGAATTGAAATGTGATGGGGCCGTCCTGCTTCAGCGACGACGCAATCAGGCTGCTCGCTTCCGCCGCGGGCAGAACCTTGCGATTTTGCACGACGTAATATCCAGCCACGCCCACGAAAGCCATGATCATGGCGACGATCAGCAGCAGCGGTACCACTGAAGATTGGCGTTGTTCCATTTCCAATTCTTGTTCGAACATAGGGATGATCCCCCTTGTGAGAGTGGCCAAGGTCACCCTTGCCTGACAAAATTCTCCGGCACTAGCTCATAGAATGATGTGACTTGGCTCACCGGCCCGAGGGGCGCGCATCACACAGGGTTCTTTCGATTGCTTTTTTGGGTACTGCAGAGGACAGATAACCGATGGGCGCCTAAGCGAGCACTGCTTCGACCACGTCTCAGAATTGATTACGCGCTGAGCCTTTGCGCTGCCAGTGCCCGCCGCCGCTTTTGCGGTACGGCCTTCAAGTCTCTCACTAGATCGGCAAGAGTTGTCACCTGGAAACGCCTCTCCATCTGCATCCGCAAATGTTTCCATTGGGAATGCAGCGGGCACGGATCTTGATCGTCGCACTTGTCCAATCCAAGCACGCACCTTCCCATTTGATCCCCATCTCGTCCGGCCGCCAGCACCTCGGAAACCCGGATGTTCTTTGCGGGTCGTGCCAGTTCGTAGCCTCCCCGTGCGCCCTTGAAAGATCGCACCAGTTTCTCTTCACTGAGCTTTCTTAAGATCTTCCATAAGAAGGGCATGGGAATGTCGAGCTTGGTCGCCATTTCTCTCGCGCCCACAAGCTTTCCCGACGGTTGCGCGGCCAAATAGGTGAGAGCCTGCACGGCGTATCCGGAAGTTCGTGAGAACATGGCGTGCCTCCGCCTGCCTCCAAGTATTTGTGCGCTGGCACGCCCTTCGCAAGGACTCGGCGCCGACAATTCGTCAGACGTTCCCGGATCGGAACCTGCTGCTGAAAACTTGATCCAAGCTGCAACTCTTTGCACCCCTCCCTCCATATCCTGCTGTCATAATCCTGTATCTCATTGAGTAAAAATGATCTTGCACGCCTTCAGGGGCTGGCATTCCGATTGCGCCATTCATCCCCAAATCGGCGTAGACTGTTCGCCACTTTCGTACGCATCCTGGGGAGGAAAATGACTCCGCGCAAGCTCTGGCCTCTGTTGTGGACACTAGTCGTCCCAACCGCCCTAATGGCGTCCAATGGACGCCCGACCCTCCAGACTGCGTCTTTCGAGCCCCTGGCCGTCCACGAGCGGCAGCTTTGGCGCGCGCCCATCCACAACTCCGAATTCGCCGACGTGCCTCACACCACGGTGCGCTCCCGCTGTGAGCAAACCCATCCGCCCGAGGCTCTCACTACGCCGAATCCCGTGCTGCGCCGCAGTGATCCTTCCATCAAAGTGAAGGTGAGCTTCATCGTTGGAGCCGACGGCCGCGTGCATAGCCCATTCATTCTCGAGAGTGCCGGAACCGCGGAAGATCAGGCGATCCTCGAAACCGTGCGCAGCTGGCGGTATCGCCCCGCCATGTGCAACGGTGTCCCTACCGAGACCGAAGGCAGCATCGAGTTTTCAAGCCGCTAATCCAAGCCTTCATCTAAAATGGGTTTGCAGGATTGGATCGTGGACCCCAAGAAACCACCCGCCGGACAACCAGGCCTTCCCAAAAAGCCCGAAGACGACCTCGGTCTGAATTCCACCGTCGACGAGTTCTTCACGCGTCTGCAATCCGACATGCGTCATCCGTCACCGAGTCAGGAATCCATCGCCGCCGCCATGCAGACGATGCAACGTCTCGCAGCCGAAGCCTCGGGAAATCCGGCCGCAGAGTCGGCCTTTCCTGCGCCCGGCGCACCCGTGTGCGAGACCTGCGGACATCCGAACCGTCCGGGCAATCAGTTCTGCGGAATGTGCGGCCTGCCCCTGGTCCTCTCAGCCCCGGCCAACCCTGTTCCCGGAAGTTTTCCGGGACCTCAGCAAGCGCCGTCCACCGCCTTGCCCAGCGGGCAGCACCACTTCCATCACCACTATCACCATCATTACTTCACTCCAGGCCACGACGTCTCCGCGGTAATGGGTGCTCCTGCTCCTTCGACTACTGCACCCAGCCTGGCGCGCCCCAAAGCTCCCGGCGGCGCCACCATGAATCGCGTGGAGACGGCGGTGCGCAAAATTATCCAGGACTGGGTGTTTGCCTGCAATTCCAAGCAACTCGATGATCTAGTCAGCATCTATTCGGCTGACGCATTGGTGCTCCGCCCGAATCATCCGGCAGTCCGCGGCACGGCCGCGATCCGCGAGTTCTTCTTCGCGGCTCTGGATTCTGGCGTAGGAGATGTGGAAATTGACCCGATTCGGTTGGACGTAATTGGCGACGTGGCCTACGAGGCAGGACGCTTCAAGATGCTCGTACCGCTCGCCGTCGGCAAGCGCCGCGAGGAACGTGGAAAGTATCTGGCCCTGCTATCCCGCCAGGCGAACGGCGAGTGGAGAATCGTTAGCGACTGCTGGTCGAGCGATCTCAGCCTCGCAAAGCCGGCGGAGTCAGACACGAAATCCGCCATTCCGCCAGCCCCGAAGCCGGGTATAAAGTTGGATCCTCGCAAGCCCTGATACAGCCATTAAGGGAGCCCGGTTCAAGCTGCGGACTACGAAACCCCAATCTTCTTCAATTCACTCCGCAACTGTTCTGCCCCGTGCATCTCCACCGTATGCATCCCCAATCTCTTGGCAACCTCAAGGTTTAGCGCACGGTCATCAATGAAGCAACACTGCTCGGGAGCCTGTTGCGTGACGTCGAGCGTGAGCTTGTATATCCCTTCCTCCGGCTTGCGCAACCCTACATAGCATGAACTGACAAAGATCCGAAAAATCGATCGCAAGCCGAATTTCTCGATGCGATACGCAGTTCAGCTCGCGCGATTCGTTGTTGATGGTGCCCATCAAGTACCTGCCCGAGTCCGCCAGTTCTTTTGCAAACGCGAGTGCAGCCCCGTCGGGTGTCGACAGCGAGTACATGTAGTTCTTGAATTCGTCGCGCGTGAACGGCTGCACACGGTAGAAAACGGTGCGGTCGAGATATTCGTCCAGGCTGATTTTTCCTCGCTCAAAAGACGAGAACACCAGCTCATGCCGCTCCGAAAACTCCTCCCGCTCTAACCCGAACTTCTCGATCGCCTGCTGCCTTTGGGTATGGTCCCAGGCATTGCTGAGTAGCACGCCGCCCACATCCCAGAACAATCCCTTGATTTCCGGCAAGCTTCCTCCTCACGCACATCCTCAAGTCGAGATCAAAACAGCGATTCAATGCCGGTACACGGTGGTGTCCGCGTGGTAATTGCGCCAATCAAACCAGTAGTCCTTAATCGCCGGCAATTCCTGCAGACACTTGCCCGCCGCAGATCCCGTCACCGCACATCCTTTAAAGTTCCACTCGCCCGATCCTTCAGAATCGATCAGAGCGAATTCCTTGCTGTCACTCTTGCGGAACAATTCGATGTCGTTGCCGTCAATGCGGCTGACAAATGCCCGCACCGATTTTCCATCCGGTCCGGCGACCACCAGGATCGGATTGCCCCCCAGCTGATCCTGGATCGGGCTCTGCTTCACGATCGTGTCGACCGGATACGCCCTGGCGTCTCCACCCATTTCCAGCCCAACCACCACGTCCCGCGACTTCAACGCCGTTCCAGAAAAGCTGACCGGAACCGGCAGCTTCAAAACCTCGTCTTCCCATTTGCTTTCATATTTCTTCTGATCGCGCGCCACGGCCGCCAGCACCTGTCCGCCGGGCGATTCCTTCTTCCACAGCCCGAAGCTGAGCTCATCAAAAGGAGCCAGTTCGAGCGATTCACCTTTCAGTTTCCCGAAGATGGCCTTGCCGCTGATCTGCTGCCACCACGTTCCCGTCTCGCGATCGCGCATCAGAAAATTCTGGTTGTTGATGCCTGCCAGGTAAAAGTGCAGCACCCGCCCGCCAACACTTCGCTTCCACACCAGACCGGTGTGACAGAGCGTTCAATACGTCGCCGCGATGGGCACTCCGCCCACCACATCATTGACGATGTGGTGGTACGCCATCTCTCGAACTGGGTAGGCCCGTTCATCTCCATTGATGCTCACCGTCAATACCATCTCACCGTCGTCGAGTTTGGCATCGTCCGCCTTCTCGAAACCCGGCTGCCTAACGGGATGAAACATCCATTCGAAATAATTCATACGCGCCATGGTCGCCGACCCGAGGACCAGCAAAGCAGCCGCTGCCATCAGTATCTTCTGCAGGTCGACCTGCTGCTCTCCATGCCCACACCGCGAGACCAAGGACGCCGCACGCCGCAAGAATCGTGCCGATGGGAGCCAACTGGCGAAACACCAGGGCCAAATGCAATGCGCCCGGCGATTGATATCGGAAGGGCCGGATGATGAAGGCCGGTACGAAGAAAAGCGCGATGCCCACGACAACCAGAACCCAGAAAATCAGGTGAAAAGATTTCTGCCTTGCATCGAACATGGATATTTTCTCGGGACGATTTCTAGTAGTTTGTGTCCGCCCACAACCCTTAGTGTGCCTCCATTCTACATAAAGGAAAACCCCAACCCTGCAGCGCAGGATTGGGGCTCGGTTCGTGAAGTTGTTTGTGTTTATTGGGGTGTGAAATTCTGTTGGTAACTGAGATTCACAATGTCTTCGAACATCGGTGTTCCAGGAGGCAAGTTCACCGGGTTCAAGAACAGCACATCGAAGTGGTAGTCGCGAGCGGGTGGACTATACACGGTCGTACAGCACTTGAAAATGCCGGTGTTGTATTCCGAATAGTACATACTTACCAGCGACCCGTTGTAGTGCAGCCTGATGTTGCCAAGACTCTCAAGGTAGCGGAGGAAGTTGTGCATGCCGCCGTCCGTGCCCATGTCTTGCCCGCCCCAGCTGGGCTGGGGGAAGGGAACGTTCTTTCCCCCGGCGACCGCCATGCGGTAGTAGACATCTTGCGTCGGCGATGATCGACCACTCGGGCTTGTCGGCTGAGCCAGGCTGTTCACATCGCTCCATGAGTTCGACAGCAGTGTGACCGTGTCTGCAATAATAGCGGCCGCCGCATGCGGAGTCGTGCTGTTGGTGAAGTTGCTGGTCCAGAACGGGTCCGCTGGCCCGCTATTGTAGTTCCCCTGCACGTACACCGGGTTCTCCGACGCAACCGTGAATCCTCCGCTGGGGATCGGAGTATCCCAGCGCATGGGCAGATACGACTTGCCAAGCGTATCCATTCCCCCGTCCACCAACTTTATTGAGTGGCGTGCGCCGGTTACGGCATTGGCCTGACCGATGGTGGAGCATGTCGCGATTGCTTTGTATGGATTAGGTGGAACGGAGAATGTATTGACCTGGAAGCCATAGCCGATGTTAGCCCCGCCCCAGTTGTCCAGCTTTCCGTTCTGATCTGAATCTTCCGCCGAATAGCTGTAATAATTCGCAGCCTCCAGTTGTCCATCCGGCGCCCCGCCCGAATTCCCCGAATTCACCACATCTTCCAGCCCAGACTCACCTGCGGTGATGTTCCCCTGGTTGGGGTCGGGCAACATGCCCCGGCGATCCGAGAAATACAGCAGGTATCCGTTCTGATCTGAATAGTTCACCAGCTTGCCGCTTTGTCCCGCGAAGACTCCCTGTCCGGCGACCCACTGCGCCAGGTTGCCTACGTCGATTTCCACGGCATTCATGATGCCATTCACCGTGCAACCAATGGTGGCGTCGTCGCGCGGCTCGCCTTCGCGGGTGTCGTAGAAATTAATCGGGTACCACGCGTTCTGGGACGCCGCACCCATCGTATTAGCATTATTGGCAGCGGTCGGCGAAAGTTGCTGCAGAAGCAGAATCGCGTGCGGATTGATGCTGTTCTGCCCGGCCACCGGAGCGGTTAGACCGATGGGACCCGGGATCGTCGGCACTATGTTGTAGTTCCGGGCAAACCCATACTTCAGCCACTCCTGAGTGATGCCCACCCATTTGTCTTGCATGTTCTTGTACTCAACCCTGAGCCATGCTCCCTGTCCGCCCGGGGCAGCATTCACGTCAGGTGGAACAGTCGTAATTTCACCCAGCAGCGGCCAGGTCGACCAGTTATACTTCACCCCGGTCGGCGGGTTCAGGGGCTGTGCCCAATTTACATCGGCCGCTGGCTTGGCCATCGCAAAATACTGCGTTCCCGCACCAGCCGAGGTCCCGTTTTTGTTGTACGCGAATCCAGCGGCGAGGACGACTCCAGTGCTCGGTACAAACTGAATATCATTGGCGGGATCGGCGGGCTCATCCGCCGTAAAAGGAAGCGGGCGCAGGTCCGCCTCTGTATCCGCCAACAGCACCCGAATCTGTGCTTTGTTGTATACCCGCGACTGACCAATGGAGCTCAGAGTGGATTCGTTCGCCAGCGGCTTGCGCAGAATCTGTATAGGATCGGTGCAAGGCGGCGGAAAATCCGTGCAACTGTGCTGCACGAAGGGCAACTGCATTTTGGGTGCGCCCGTCAATCCGTTCCTCACGTAGCCCTTTAAAGCGCCGCCTGAGATCGATGGGAAGTTGACGTTCTTCGAACCCGCTATGCCGGGATATCCCCCGCTATAGCTGGCATCACCCGGCGAGCCGGGCGTCGACACCGGCAGCGCCACACAGTTACTGCCCGAAGGCGGGAACGTGTTCAGCGGGCATCCTCCTGCCGCCGTGGAAACATACACCGTCCCGCCATACCCACTGGAGGTCGCATGCCCATTTTCCAGTTGGTCCATGATGACCTGGGTGTAAGCCGAGATCTTGTCGTTGAAAACCAGGTTCGCGCCGTCCGCCAGAAACAGATTGCCGTTGGTATGGACCCGACCTCCGAAAGCGAAATTCGGTCCCGGAAAGTAACTGCAGTCGTATCCGCAGAACACCCCAAACTGAAATACTGGGATGAGTGCGACTTCCACGGTGCGCGACATGCTAACCGAAGCTCCGCCAGGACGCGTGGAGGTCACGATTAAATTTAAAGGCGTTACCTCAGCGTACAGACCCTGGTTGTTGCCGGCGCTGATCGGACGGGAAGAACTCGACGGATTCCCGTTTGCGTCGGGAGTATAGGTAATCCTGAAATCGGGGTAGGTCACTCCGAGACCCGTCGGGGGAAAGTTGGTCACGTTCTGGATTTCCGTCGGCGTTGGCGCCAGGTTGTTGCTGTAAAGAGCACCCAGGTCCGCCGTCAGTTTTTCGATCCCGGACTCGGCCCCGTTGAAAGCCACATTGCCTTCCTGCTCGTAACCGCTGGCGTGGCCTTCATTGGTCACCAGGAAAATCATGCCCACGGCCATCGCGGACATCAGCAGCAGCATCAACAGCGCCGCGATCAGCGTGTAACCTCTCTCTCGATTTCTTGATCTCTCCATACTGTCCCCCCGCCCCTCAGAACTCATCATTTGTATCGATCGAAGAAAGCCATATTTCGGGCACTCACGGATGTCGCCAACCGCATGTTCTGAGCACCCTTCGAGCTATTGGCCAGGCTCTGCCCCATTACGCTGATATTCACTTTCTGGATCAGCCCCACCGCATCTTTCGGAAAACTCAGTGGGTCGGCCTGGTTCGGATCCAGGGCATTGGTGTCGGAGTTGAACAGGTCGTAGGCAAACTGCAGGTTGATGACGTCGTCGGCGACCGGAACTGGAGTTCGCCCATTCACCTGTCGCATCAGGCGCGGTGACTCGCCGTTTGCCGGAACCGTCAAGTAGTAGGTCACAACGAAAAGCCGGTAGCCCGTGAGATGCGTGCCATTATTCAGCGCTCGAATGTTGTTGGTAATGCCGGCTCCGCTTTGATTCAAGAGCAATGCGTCGTTGTCCGCAAACGTCAGCGATCCGTTATTGAGCGCCGTCACTTCGCCGACCGCGTTGCCCAGGCTGTTGCTCAACCAGATGACGTCCCCCACCTGGATTCCGCCCACCGACGTAATAAGGGGTGGCACTGGAATCGGCGCCGGAAACGGTACGTTCACATTCAGCTGCGTTCCGGTTGAAGCGGGCGTCGGAAAATCCAGCCAATACTGGTTCAAAGGAAAACTGTAGTCGGCATAGATGACTGTGATGCTGTCGCTGCGCGTGCCCGGAGCGGCGGGAATCACCGCTTTGGCTTCAACCCCGTTGCTATATCCGGGGAGAATTCCCGTCATATAGTTCGGGACCGCCGGCGTCCCGTTGCTCGGATACGTCCCGCCGGGCACGTGGCAGGTTGTCTGATCACATCCGTATTGAGAAACTTTGCCCCCCAGCGGTAACTGAATGCCCGCGTCCGGCAGTCCAGATCCCGCCAGACTGATGTCCTTGGTCATTAACTCAATCGCCGCACGCATGTTCTGCTGCATTTCCGTACGTTGCACCACCAGCCTCGAGGTGGTCGTAGCCATCTTGAAGAGTTGGACCATGGACCCCATCACGATCAAACCAAGCGACATCGAGATCATCATTTCCAGCAGCGAGAATCCTTGCTGGCGAGTTCGCATATTCATGTTGAATTCCCTTGTGTTCGGCATCAGCGATAGGAGGAGATGTACGCAATGGTTGTATAGGTCCGTTTGTTCGACGAGCCCGCCTTGGTGTACCGCACATCGACCTGCACCTGCTTCAAGTTCGGATTGGCGGTGCCGTCGGGCTGCAACACCGATGTAATTGTGATTTGCCGCTCGAAATTCGACAGGCTCATCTGGGTGTCGTCGCTCGTCCCCAGAATCCCGTCGGGTCCCGGCAGGTTGATACACTCAACCCCTCCCGGGCACCCCGGAAAATTCGTGTCGTCAGTTGTGCCCACCAGTCCGTCCCCTCCGGCGGCCAATAGTGGCTGATACCCCGGCTTAAAAATGCCGCCCGCCGCGTTGGTGTTCGCAATCGCCCCGAAACCCAGCTGTTGTGTGTTGCGCGCGGTATAGATGCTCTCGACCGCCTCCATGGCTTTCTGCTTGGCGACCAGGTCTTCTTGCGAATTCGCCGTCGAAGCCAATGCCAAACCAAACGTGGCCGCCAGGGCCAACAGGCCTATCATCAGAATCGCAATTGAAATGATGACTTCAATAAGGCTGAAGCCCCGCGCGTCCTTTTTTTTGCAACTTGGCCTTGCCATCCGGCGCGTCATTGTTGCGACCATTGCGGACCTCCTCCCGGGTTCGACAACCGCCATCCGCGAATCCGTCCGGTTGTGCCAAATATGGTAACGGCGCGCATGCTCAAGAGCTCATTCGGTTTGCCCAAATAGATCACGCCGCTATTCGGGTTGCCATTGCCCCCGCTTGGGTTGCTCTGGTCCTGCGAGGTGCCGTCAGGCATGAACATCACGTAGTTCAGACTGCCCACGCCCAGGCCCTGCCCAAAGTCAATGGGGATCGCGCCCACCCCGAATCCATCCGGAACTGTAGGCGCCGTGCTGGGAATACCAGCCTGCACCATGAACTGTATGTCCGAAGGCAGAGTGAGCGTCGAGACCAATACCGGCGCGGGCGCGATCGGGGACCCTACTCCCCAACTGGAGATCGTGATGGTTCTCGGCGCGGTGAAAGCCACAATGTATCGCCGCCGTTCCGTGATCGCCCGGCTCCGATAAGTACGCAGGGCCATCAGTGTCGTGTCATACGCGGAGTTCACATGCGACTGATTCAACAACGGCTTCAGGGCGATGAAGGTAATCCCGGTAAGGATCATTCCGATCGCTACCACGATCACCATTTCCAACAGCGAAAACCCGCGAATCTGTTGGCGCATGCTGCCGTCTTTTCTTGGCAAGTTCAAATTAGCAACCTTCGATTGCAGAGAAGTCATTGCCCTCTCCATCTCCAGAACCACGCACGTATTCGAATTCAGAACTGCGAGGCCCCGAATATGAAAAGCCGCGCCCCGCGCCTAATGTGCGACCGAGCGCCGTCAACTGAACTCATCGTAAGGACGCCCCCGGGCACCGTCAAAGCACTGCGGTACTGTTAGTTCGGTGGTCTTCAGTAACGTAATTCCAGCTTGGGTTACGAGCGTGACGCTGCCCCGCCCTCGCCTCAACCTGTTCTCGTTCCAATATTTGGAGGAACTCTCAATTCTTGAGGCGCTTGCGCTCTCGTACCCGCGCGAGAGGATTTCCAGCGCCATCCCCGCCTGCACCTGCGCCGAAGCGCTTTCGCATCTCCTCGTTACTTACCCGGGTAACTTGTCCCCGCGCCGCCGTAACTTTTACGATGCGTAGATATGTCGCTCAAGAGCCTTGTAGTGGGTGCGGACGATGCCACCACCCAGGTGCTCCGTCACATCCTGGAAACACTCGGGCTCACCGTCGATCATTGCTCCAGCGCTTCCGACGCTCACGCAAAACTGGCCGACACTCGTTACGATTCTGTTGTTCTTGATTGCGAAAACGAAGCCGAGGCCCTCGATACGCTTCGTCAGATTCGTGCATCCGCGCTCAACGCCGGCACCCTGGTGGTCGCCGTGGCAGGCAAGGAAAACAACGTACGCCAGATGTTTGCGCTCGGCATCAACTTCATTCTTTACAAGCCCATCTCTGAAGATCGCGCTTGGAGCAGCCTCCGCGCCGCCCGTTCCCTAATGCAGCGCGAACGTCGTCGCAATCCGCGGGTCAATGTGCACGCCAAGGCCTCGCTCGACTATTCCAACGTCGAGAAAGTGCCGGCCACCTTGCTCGATCTCAGCGCGGAAGGCACCGCCGTTCAGAGCGAGAAGAAACTCCCGCCCGACTGCCGTGTCTATTTTGAATTTGCCTTGCCGGGACATACTTCGCTGGTGCGGCTTGCCGGGGAAGTGGTCTGGCAGGATTTCACCGGCCGCGTCGGCATGCGCTTCGTGAACGTGCCTTCATCGTCGCGCAACGTTCTACGCAACTGGCTGTCGACCAACGCACCGACGACCGTGGCAGCCGCGCCGCAGGTGCCGCGTCACGAAACCATCATTAAGACTGCGCTCCCGACGCCGCCCGAATCGGGCGTGGCCCGTTTGCGTAACGCTCCCGGAAATCGCCGTACCCAGTCCCGCCATGCCTGCCGCCTGGGTGCCGACGTGTTCCGCATGGGAGCCCCGGTTCCGCACCGCTGCAGCGTTTCTGACATCAGCTCAGGCGGTTGCTACGTGGAAATGCCCACGCCTTTCCCCAACGGCACGCACGTCGAAATTGTCGTCCGCACGCAGGACCTGAAACTGCGCGTTCAGGGGGTAGTGCAGTCCGTGCACCCGGGATTCGGAATGGGAGTCAAACTGGTTCTGAAGACTGCCGAACATCACGACCACCTGCAAACGCTCATCCGCCTGCTCGCCGAGAGCGAAAGCACCGAACCCACCCCGCAAGACCCCTGGACCCGCTAAGAATGAGGTTGTCATCCTGAGCAAAGCGAAGGACCTCTGCACTCCGCTGGGGACGCCTCACAGCTGAGCCATCGCCGCAAGCCCAACGATCCCCACAAGGCAAAAAAAGGAAGCGCAGTACGCCTTCGGCCGTGCGATCAAAACAGGAAAAATGGAAAAGCACAACCACAGTCGTCCAATCAGAACAAGAAAGGGAAGGGCACGGCTTCAGCCGTGCCCATCCGCACCACAAAGAAAAGGGGCTTCAGCCCCTGAGGTTTGCTTTCTAAACTCGCGAAAATCCGCGCACTCAACTCCGCGCCACTGCCGCCACCTCCCCACGAAAATACTCCAACGACATCCGCAGCCCATTGTCCAGATCAATCTTCGGCTCCCAGCCCAAAAGCTGCTTCGCCTTCGAAATATCCGGACGCCGCTGCTTCGGATCATCCTGCGGAAGAGCTTCATACTTCAACGCACTCTTCGATCCCGTCACCGCCAGCACTCGCTGCGCGCATTCCAGAATCGTGAACTCCGTGGGGTTTCCGATATTCATCGGCCCATGCTCCGCAGACTTCGACAGCCGCAAAATCCCTTCCACCTCATCGCTCACGTAGCAGAAGCTTCGCGTCTGGCTGCCGTCTCCGTAAATCGTAAGCCCCTCGTCCCGCATCGCCTGCCGCATGAAGTTCGGAATCACGCGTCCGTCGTTCACCTGCATGCGCGGCCCGTACGTATTAAAGATCCGCACAATATGTGTGTTCACCTTGTGATAGCGCAGGTAAGCCATGGTCGTTGCTTCCGCAAACCGCTTCGCCTCGTCGTACACCGATCGCGGCCCCACCGGGTTCACGTGTCCCCAGTAAGTTTCTTTCTGCGGATGCTCCAATGGATCCCCATAGCACTCCGAAGTCGAAGCCAGCAGAAAGCCAGCCGAATATTTCTTCGCCACCTCAAGCGAGTTGAACGTTCCCATACGATCCAACTTTTAAGGTCTCGATCCCGTGCGCGCCATAGTCCACAGGACTCGCCGGGCTGGCAAAATGAAACACATATTCCACCGCCCCACAATCAAACGGCTCGGAAACATCCACCTTCACAAACTCAAAGCGGGATTCGTTGCTCAGATGTTCGATGTTCGCCATGCGCCCGGTCAGAAGATTGTCTGCGGCCACGACGTCGTATCCATCGCCCAGTAAAAGATCGCACAGGTGCGACCCGACGAAGCCGGCACCGCCCGTCACCAGGGCGCGTCGCTTACTCATGGTTGTGGTCGCCGGGCGAGCGCTCCCCGGCCTGTGTCGGCGAGCCTTCCGGCAGGGCGGGAGCCCTGCCGACGCTGTAATAGCTCAATCCGTGCGCAGCCATCGTTTCCGGATCGTACAGATTCCGTCCATCAATCACGATCGGATAACGCAGCCTCCGCGCAATCTGCCGCAGATCGAGCGACGCGAACTCCTCCCACTCCGTCAGAATCAGCAATGCATCGGCGCCCGTAGCCGCATCGTACGCGTTGGTCACGAACTCCACGCTCGACGACAGCACTTCCCGGGCTCGCTCCATTGCCGCCGGATCATACGCCGCCACGCTGCAGCCTTCCTGCACCAGCGATTGAATCAACAGCACCGCCGGCGATTCCCGGATGTCGTCCGTCCCACCCTTGAAGGCCAGCCCCAAAACGCCCAGGCGCTTGCCGCGCAGCGTCCACAGCGCCTTGCGCACTTTCCGCAGGAATCGCTGCCGCTGCTCCTCATTAATCCGCATCACTTCGTCGAGCAGCCGGAAGTCGTAACCGCACTCCCGCGCCACCGATCGAAATGCCATCAGGTCCTTCGGAAAACACGACCCGCCGTAGCCGATCCCCGGATTCAGGAACCGCGGCCCGATGCGCGAATCCGTTCCAATCCCTTTCACCACTTGTTGCACATTCGCGCCCACCGATTCGCAAATCGACGCCACCGCGTTGATGAACGAAATCTTCATCGCCAGAAACGCGTTCGAAGCGTGCTTGATCAACTCCGCACTCTTTGTGCTGGTGACGATCAGCGGTGGAGGGATCTGCGCCCGGTCTGGACCGGGAATCGCATCCGCACGCTTGTAGTACGAGCCGTCGCTCAAGGGCGCATAGATTTCCCGCAACACGGCCGCGCACCTCTCTGAATCCGCGCCCACCACAATCCGGTCAGGAAACAGGAAATCAGTCACCGCCGTCCCTTCCCGCAAAAACTCCGGGTTCGACGCCACATCGAACGATTCCGCAGGCGCTCCATTGCGCAGAATGATCTTCCGCACCCACTCGCTCGTGTACACCGGAACCGTGCTTTTCTCTACAACGATCTTGTACCCATCGATCCCGCCGGAGATTTCCCGCGCCACTGACTCCACATACGACAGATCCGCATCGCCGCTGTCGGTGGGCGGCGTTCCGACAGCTACAAAAATCGCGTCGCTAACTTTCACCGCCGCGTGCAGATCATCGGAGAACTGCAACTTGTGTCCACGGTGCCGCTGTAACAATTCCGGCAGGAACTTCTCGTGTATCGGCACCTGCCCGTTCTTCAGCGCAGCCAGCTTCGGCTGGTCGTTGTCCACCAGGATGACGTCGTGCCCCATATCGGCGAAGCAAGCTCCCGCGACCAATCCCACGTAGCCCGAGCCTACGACTGCAATTCGCATGCACCGCTCCAGTTCAAATGCTTCCGGATCACCTTCCGCGCACAGCGCCGCAACAAAAGTGATTCCGGCCTCTTCGCAATTCGGACGAATTCTTAATTTAGCAGGTTTTTTCGCCGCCGAATCCAGCCATTCCACCCATCCTGCAAGCCTTCGCGATAAATCGGGAAATGCCCAACCATCACGTAAATCAGTGATCGCAGTCACCGAACACCCGGTGCACTCGTTCGAGAATCCGACTTATAAGGAGGATCCCATGCCGGTCCTCATGATCGCCCTATTTGCCCTGGCCTGCTTCGGCGTGATCGGAATCCTGCTAGCCGCCGCGGTAGTCTTCGAACCGAAAAAGTCCGCAACCCCCAACAAGCCAGCACACCGAAAGGCGGCGTAGGTCATAGCAGTCAGAAGGGGGGAGTCCACAAACCGGATGACGCGGGGAGTGTGCAAGCCGAGGGTGCCCCCATCTTTGCGCGTTTCGTGCGCAAAGGTGGGATTCCACAACTGCCGCAATCTAGGCTTTTTGCTAACGACCAACGACTCACGACTATCGGCCAAACCTCACCCCACAAAACTCTTCCCCTTCTTCTCCCCGCCCAACGCCACCACGGTCGCCAATAAAACAATGGTCACCATCTCAAACGCCGCCAACGCCCACGCATACCCGAAACGATCGCGCAACGCGTACTCAATCGTGTTCGTCGGAGCCGCAATCAAAATCCCCATTTGATACGCAAACCCCGGCATCAGTCCCCGCGCCGCATCCGGAACCAGTTCGTTCAAGTGTGCGGGAATAATCCCCCACGCCCCCTGCACTCCCAATTGCATGAAGCATGCTCCCACCACCAGCACGCCCAGCGAATTCCCGAAAGCCCACGCCGGAATCGACAGCATGGCCAGCGCCAACGCCAGCAGCATCGCGCGCCTGCGCCCAAAATGTTCCGAGAAGTATCCATACGTACACGCACCGATGACCGCCGCCACGTTGTACAGAATGGCCACGTAAGAAATCGTTGGCAGCGAGAATCCATGCGCTTCCTTCAGAAAGTGCGGGTACAAATCCTGCGTGCCATGCGACAGGAACATCATCAAGGTCATCAGCAGCACGAGATAAGAAAAGATCTTCCAATGCCCGCTGGCCGTGCGCAGAATCGCCCCCACCGTTGGTGCTCGATGCTGCTTCCACGCCTCCGTCTCCTTCACGCGAAACCGGATGTAGAACGCCAGCAGCGCGGGAATTCCGCCCACCCAGAACATCGCGCGCCATCCCCACAGCGGCAGCACCACCCGCGCGGCCACTGCCGCCAGGAGATAGCCGATCGAGTACCCGCTCTGCACCACGCCCGACAGCACGCCCCGCCAGCGTACCGGCACGCTCTCCATCGCCAGCGACGCGCCCACCCCCCACTCGCCGCCCATCCCGATTCCGAAGATCGCGCGCAGCACGAAGAACACCGTGTAATTCGGCGCGAACCCGCAAGCCAGTTCCATTACCGAAAAGAACACGACGTTCGCCATCAACGGTCCGCGCCGCCCATACCGATCCGCCAGTACGCCGAACAGCAACGCCCCCAATGGCCGCATCGCCAACGTCGCGGTAATCGTCAGGATGATTTTCGAGGCCGGCACATGAAATTGCGCCGCCAGCGTGTCCACCAGAAACACGAGCACGAAGAAATCAAAAGCATCCAGCGTCCACCCCAAAAAACTGGCAGTCACCGCATGCACTTGATCCGACCGCGAAAGCGAACTCTCGATAACCACCTCACCCGTGCTCAATCATCGATCTCCATGAAGCTTGCCTCGAACGGCAAGCCGAGGGTGCCCCATCCTACGCGTTCTGTGCGCCAGGGTGGGATTCCAGGGCAGCATGGAGCTTGGGACTTAATGACGAACGACGCCCGACTACTCCACTCACAAGTCCACCCCTACCCCCCCACTCCTATCCCCCTGAATTCACCCCACTTGGCCTTTACAATTCCCTCAAAACCCTTGCCTCGTATAGATTTACCCGTTGACAACCGCCCCGTTTGCGGCGAAACTTCGTACAGTATTAGACCGAACTCGTGAGTAGTTCCCCCGGAGCTCACACAGGTTTCCAGAGACCCCATGTCGTGCCCGGATCCCTACCGTCCGTATAATCCAATCGAGGACGCGACCCCCGACGCCGAACTCAAGTTTCAGAACGCGCTTCCGTCTGATGCGGAAATTCGCGGACTGACCAGCGCCCTGGCCGCCAGCGGCGGTGGGTCCGCTTCCGAGGATCTGGCTTTGGACCTCGTGCTCAATCAGATCGTTGAGCAGGCCTGCCTGGCCACCGGCGCTACCGGTGCCGCCATCGCGCTCACGCGCAATGGCGAGATGGTCTGCCGTGCCACCACCGGCCGCACCGCTCCCGATCTCGGCGTGCGTCTCGACAACGCCGGCTTCTCCGCCGAGTGCCTCCGCATCGGAACTTTGCAGCGCTGCGACGATACCGAAACCGACCCGCGCGTCGATTCCGCCGCCTGCCGCCTGCTGGGTGTTCGCTCCATCCTCGTCGTTCCCCTGTGGTACTGGGGAGAGTTCGTAGGCATCTTCGAAATTTTCTCGCCGCGTCCCAACGCCTTCGGCGAGCGCGACGAGCAGACCCTGCAAGCTCTCGCGTACCGCATCGTCCGCCACACCAAGACCACCGGCGGACAAATTGCCGGCTTCGCAGCCAAGCCTGAAGAATTCGCCGCGCAACCCGCGCCCGTGTCAAAGGCCGAGCCCAAGCGCGTTGAACCGATGTCGCCGCCTCCATCCGAGTTCGAAGTCGAGTCCGAGCCCGAGCCAGTACGCGAGCGTTCGCGAACTCCGGTCTACGAATTCAAGCCGAACGCCACATCCAAATCTTCCGGCTCGTCCGATCGCGCGACCACCTGGCTCGCCGTCTTTGCCGGAGGGATCGCGTGCCTCATCATCGGATTGATGGCATGGCGTGTCGGCGGTAGTCGCAGTTCCGCGCAGAAATCCGCGCAAGATGCAGATGCGCCGCAGACGCAAGTACTCGACCTCAGCCCCGTGACCGCATCGGCCGCTCCCGCCGCCCCCGAGGAGCCCAAGCCCAGGCACGCGCAGGGAAGCAAGACGCAATCTGAAGCCGCGGCCAATGACGTTGTAATCTCCGCCGCCAGCAAGTCCGCCAGCAAAACGGCACCCTCCGCCGCCACACAATCCGATGGACAAGATGCCGGCGGCCTGGCGATCTACGATGCAAAAGGGAAGCTGATCTACGGCAAGCCCGTTCATCCCCAAGAGCCTTCCACTCCCGCGAAGGCCCCAGCAAAGCCGCGAGCCGCCACGACGCCACCGGCACCGCGCAGCGAACTGCCCGCATCAGCCGCGAAGTCTTCATCGACCAGCGCCGCGTCTAGCGTGAAGTCGGCGTCCCAGATCACGCGCCTCCCCGCCGATCCCACGAACGATGGCTTCGTTCGCCTGAAACCGGAAACAGCCGAGAGTCTTCTCGACCAGCGCGTCGAACCGGACTATCCCGAAGCCGCGCGTCGCGCCCACATTCAAGGATCGGTGGTTCTCGAAACCCTGATCAACGCCAACGGCCGCGTCCAACAAGTCTCCGCCGTAAGCGGCAACCCCGACCTTGCCGACGCCGCGATGGCCGCGGTCCGCCAATGGCGCTACAAACCCTTCACGGTCGACGGCAAGAAAGTCCCCATCCGCACCCAAGTCAACGTAACCTTCATGCAAGCCCAGTAACGACCCAAGAAAATGCCGGGTGCCCCACGTTTCGCGATTTTCGAAACGTGGGATTCCACTGCTATCTGGATCTTGGGGTCTTCAGCGGATGACCGCAGTCAGAACGAAAAAGAAGTGCGCAAGAAACGACGACAAGAAGAGCCAAGGGTGCCCCATCCTAGCGCGTTCTATGCGCTAGGGTGGGATTCCACTGCTGTTCGGATCTTGAGATTGAGCCGACGACTGACGACTAGGTATACGCCAACTCCTTGGCCCGCTGCGCCGCCTTCACCACGGCCTTAATGAGAGTCACGCGCAGCTTCCCCTCTTCCAATTCCATGATCCCGTCAATCGTGCACCCCGCCGGAGTCGTCACCGCATCCTTCAACAGCGCCGGATGATCCCCCGTCTCGAGCACCACGCTGGCGGCGCCCAACGCCGTCTGCGCTGCCAAAAGCGTCGCCACATCCCGCGGCAGTCCGACCTTTACTCCAGCCTCCGCCAGCGACTCGAGAATGATGTAGATATACGCCGGCCCACTAGCCGACAAGCCAGTCACGGCATCCATATGCTTTTCATCAACCACCACCGTGCGCCCGACGACGTTAAACAATTCGCAGGCAATCTCCAGATGCTCCGCCCCAGCATGATTCCCCTTGCACAGCGCCGTCATCCCCTGCCCAACCAGGCACGGAGTATTCGGCATGGCGCGCACCACGGGCACCTTCCCGCCCAGCGCGCTCTCAATACTGCTCGTCGGCACCGACGCCGCCACCGAAATCACCAGCTGTTCCGGACGCATGCTCTTGCGAATTTCTTCCAGCACGCCTTGCACCACCTGCGGCTTCAGGCACACCAGCACCACATCGGCTTTCTTCACGGCAGCAACATTGTTCGTCCCAACGGGAATCCCCAGCTTCTTTGACAGCGCACTCGCGCGTTCTTCATGCTGCACCGTCACCGTCGTCAGCTTCGGCGAAAGCAATTTCTTCTCCAGAAACGCCTTCACCAAGATCCCGCCCATCTTCCCCGCGCCCAACACAGCCACGCGCTTATTGGCCAAGTTCAATGCCATCCGCCCTCCCATTACTCGACCACGTTCTCCATTGAAATTTCTAAGTTGTCATCCAACGTCGCTATGCAATCAAGCGAAGCGAAGGTCCTATGCAGTCCCAGGGAGCTGCACAAACCAAGGGTGCCCCATCCTAGCGCGCACTGTGCGCTAGGGTGGGATTCCACAGACGTCGAGCACTTAGGATTTTCCAACGGATCGTCGCAGTCGCTCAAGCCCACCACTCTATCAGCTTCGAAGAAAATTGCTCGAATGAGGGAACGGCCTAGCGACCAGCGACGAGCGACTGGAGACAAGAAAACAGCTCCACCACCGCCGCGCCAATCGCAATCGACGCGGTCGCCGCTGGAGACGGAACGTTATAAAGATGCAGCATATTCTTCGTCTGCGTGAACTGAAAATCATCCACCAGCGCTCCCGACCGATGGATCGCCTGCGCCCGCACCCCCGAACCTCCCGGCACCAGATCCTCCGCCCTCACTTCTGGCACCAACTTCTGCAACCCCGCCACAAACGCCGCCTTGCTCACCGATCGCGCAGCCTCGTCTTTCCCCATGCGCCAATGCTTCGCCGCTACCCGCCAGAATCCCGGGAACATTAGCGACTCCACCGTGTCTCGCAAACTGAAATCTCCGCTGCGATATCCTTCGCGCTTGAACGCAAAAATCGCATTCGGCCCGGCGTCCACGTTCCCATGAATTCGCCGCGTGAAATGCACCCCCAGAAAAGGGAACCGCGGATCCGGCACCGGATAAATCAGCGCCCGCACCAGTTCGGCCCGCTCCGGCACCAGGTCGTAGTACTCCCCGCGAAACGGAACAATCTGCACCTCGGGACGCTCGCCCGCCATCCGGGCAATGCGATCGCTGAACAAGCCCGCGCAATTGATCACCGCTCGTGCAGCCATCGCGCCTCCGGAAGTTTCGATCACCGTCTCGCTCTCACTCGTTCGGATCCCGACAACCTCAGTCGAAGTCCGCACCTCGCCGCCCTGCGCCCCGACTAACTCCGCATATTTCTCGCACACCTTCGCATAGTCAGTAACTCCGGTCCCGGGCACCAGCAGCGCCGCGACTCCGCTCGCGTGCGCCTCAAACTCGCGCAGTTCCTCCGGACCAAGCATTCGCAGCCCGGCAACTCCATTCGCCTGGCCGCGTTCCAGCAGATCCTGCAATCGCGGCATCTGCGCCGCCGTCGTCGCGACAATCACCTTCCCGCAAACCGCAAACGGCACGCCGTGCTCGCGGCAAAACTCCACCATCGCCGCCGCGCCCGTAACGCACAACTTCGCCTTCAGCGACCCGGGCTTGTAATAAACGCCGGAATGAATGACCCCACTGTTATGCCCGCTCTGATGCGCTCCCACGCGGCCTTCTTTCTCCAGCACCACCAGTCGCAGCCGCGGGAACCTGCGCGTGATCTCGCGCCCCACGCCGAGCCCAACAATTCCCCCGCCGATCACCGCAACATCGAAGCTCTCGCTCATGAGTTAGGGCACACCTTTCGCCCTATCCAGATAAGCGCAAGGGCAACCCTCTCCGCAAGGACATTCCGCACACAACACCGCAACCGCGCGGAATTCTTCACAAATCCTCTTGGCCGTTCGGAACATCTAAGTTTTGATTTACGGAGAGAACGCACAATGAAGATCACCGAACTCTTACTCGCTGAACTCGATCGCGAAGCGGTCGGCATCCGCAAAACCCTTGAACGCGTTCCGGAAGGAAAGAACGACTGGAAGCCGCACGAGAAATCCATGCCCCTAGGCGCCCTGGCCACGCTGGTCGCCAACATCCCCGCATGGCTCGACATGGTCGTCAACATGGACGAGCTCGACATCAACCCCACCGGCGGTCCCAAATTCCGCCCGCCCGACTGGAAAACGCGCCAGGACCTGATCCAGCAGTTCGAAGCGTCCTTGAAGAAAGGCCGCGAAGTTCTCCAGAAAACTACCGACGACCACTTGTTCAACACGAAATGGAAACTGCTCTCGGGCGGCAAGGTGATGAGTGACCAGCAGCGCTACGTAGCGATCCGCGACGGCGTCCTGAACCACATGGCTCACCACCGCGGCCAGCTAACCGTCTACCTGCGCCTGAACGAAGCAAAAGTCCCAGCCCTTTACGGCCCCTCCGCCGACGAAGGCCGCTAATAATCAAGAGACGCGGGTGCCCCATCCTAGCGCGTTCTGTGCGCTAGGGTGGGATTCCACAACTGTTTGCATCTTGGGGTTTCTTGACAATAAGAGCGCGCGCCGAGAGTGTCCAAGAGATAAAGAAGTGCGTGAGTAACCAAGAGGACGGCAAGTAGTGCGGGTGCCGCATCCTAGCGCGTTCTATGCGCTAGGGTGGGATTCCACGCCAGCTGCAATCATGGGAGTTTCAGCCGACGACCAGCGCCCCCCTGACCTACTGCACCACCAACACCGCCGTAGTCGTCGATACCACGCTCCCAGCGGTCGCCGCAATCGTCACCGTATAAGTCCCCGCAGGCGTGGGTGCCTTCAAAGTGACAGTCGCAGCCCCGGACTTCGTAACATCCGCCTGCGATACCGCCGACACCATCACCGGATTATTCGGAGTAGGCACGACCGCCGGCGCCGTGTACAACCCGTTCGCGTCAATCGTCCCGGCACTCGCGTTGCCGCCGTCCACGCCGTTCACCTGCCAGGTCACCGCGGTATTCGACGTCCCACTCAAACTAGCCGAGAACGGCTGCTGCTCGGTCGGGAATTTGCTCGCCGTGTGCGGGCTGACGTTCACTGAGACCGTTGGCGGACCGCCGCCACCACCACCCGTGCTCCCGCCACCACCACACGACGTCAGCACCAGCGTCGACGCAAACAACACCGCAATCGCTGTCCCAACGGCCTTGCGCGAAGAGGATCTCCGAGCCAACCCGCCAACCATCATCCCCATCACCGACGCCCACAGGAACATCGGCGTCCACGGTTTCCGGTTCTGCGCGCTCGGCCGAATCGCCGCGCTCCCCAGGCCTGCTGTGCTGATCGTGAGCGTTACGTTCTGCGTCCCGCTGGCACCGGTAGCAATCGCAGACGAAGAACAAGTCGCCCCCACCGGAAGTCCGCTGCAAGAAAAATTCACGGCATTCGGGAACGTCGTCGCACCCACGGGCGTGACGACCAGAGTGTAAGCAGCGTTCTGCCCAGCCTTCAGGCTCTGCTGCCCGGTGCTGTTTGCAACCGTCAGCGTGAACAGGGAATTGAAAACCACCGGCGCTGTGTGCGCCACGTGGGCGCCGTCCGTGCCCGCGCCATTCACGGTAAAGTTGTAGGTCTGGGCCAGCGTACTCTTCGCCGTGACTGTGAAAGATGCCCCCGCCGCGGTCGGTGTCACCGATGTCGGCGCCACCGTGCAAGTCGGCGGCGCGCCCGTGCCGCACGTAAGGTTCACGGCGCTCCCGTAGCCGTTCACCGCCTTCAGAGTGCCATTGAACGTCGCCGACTGGTTCGCCGTTGCCGACTGCGGCGAGTTGCTGATGGCTAGCGTGTAATCCGCAGCCGGCGCCGTGACCGTCAAACTCACGCTCCGCGTCTTGGCCGCGGGCGCTCCCAGCGTGTTTGCCGAAATCGTGATGGGAGTCGTTGCCAGTGGCGTCGATGTCGTCGTGGTAAACGTCAATGTCACCGTTGCCGGCAATGCCGACACCGCCGCCGACGGCGAGAAACTACATGTCACCCCCGCCGGCATCCCGCTCGCCGGACACGCCAGCGTCACCGTCCCGGAAAACGCCCCTGCCCCGCTCACAACGAAGGCAATCCCTTGGGACGTGTTTCCTTGCTGCACCGAGACGCTCGCAGGCGACGCCGCTCCCAAAGCAAAATCCACCACGTGTAACGTGACCGCCGCATCATGCGTGGTCGTCGATGCGTCCGTCCCCACCGCATGCACGTTGAACAAGTAATCCTGAGCCGTGCCCGCTGCCGTAACAGTGAAAGCCGCGCCGGCTCCGGTGGGCGTCACACTCGCCGGACTTGCCGAGCATGTCCCCGGCGCTGCCGTCGTGCCGGCCGCGCAACTCAACGCCACTGCGCTCGCATATCCATTCGCCGCCGTCAGTTTCCCGTTGAATGTCGCGTTCTGCCCGGCAAACACTGTCTGCGTCGAATTCGTGATCGTGATCGAGTAATCAGGCGTCGTTGATCCCAGCAGATCGTATTGCCAGATGCCGCGCCCATACGTCGATGCGCGCAACAGTTTCCTCCCGCCGCTGTTGAACAACCGCAGTGCGGTCACCGGAACATTCGGCAGAAATCCTGAATTGCCCGCCGCAGCCGCCGGACCGACTTCCGCCCAGTTCGCCGTCGCCGTCGGGCTCGAAAACACGCCCACGTCGGTTCCCACATAAACCGTGCCGGTTTGCGAGTCGACCACCAGCGCGTCCGCCGGAGCGTCCGGCAGGTTCGTTGAGAACGCCGCCCAACTCACGCCCGCATTCGTCGTCTTGAAAACGTGGCCAACGTGGAATCCCATCACCGCTGCGTATGCTGTCTGCCCCGTCGCGTCGGAAGCGTCGATCGCAATCGCCGACACCGGGAACTGCCCCGGATTGATCGTGCCGGTGCGGTCCGCCATCAAGGCTCCGCCCGCGTTCGTCGTCACAAACACGCGCCCGCCCGCCGGAGTCGTCGCGCCCCCGAGCCCATCGGTCCCGGCATAAATCACTTTCGAGAATCCACTCGCATCCTTCGGACCGCCCGCCGCCAGCGACCGCACCAGGCGAACTTCGCCTCCCGTGCACGTTCCACTCGATCCGCTGACGCCCGTGTCGAAGTTGTTGCTCAATGCGGTGTAGGTTCCGCCCGCACTCGTCGCCGGACCGCCACGCCACACCCGGCAAGTGCCGATGATCAACTGCGATGCGGCCTGCGGATCGAGCATGTACGGGAAGTAAAACGCGCCGTCGTCGTTCCCAACCTGCGCCGCTGATACCACTTGCTGGAACGTAGTGTTCCCGCATCCGATCCCCAGACCGCAGTAGTTAATGCCGAGCGGAGCATTCGGCGGAATGTCAGGATTCGCCGTGAACCAGTCCGTGCCCTTCGCCGGGCTGATCGCGTTGTAGCCGCCGTCGCCTCCCAGCACATTGATCCAACTCGAACTCGTCGTCCCGGTCGAAGTCGCCGGCGACCCGTTGTCCTGCGTGCCGCCCAACAACGTGTTCGCATCCGTCGGATGCATCGAGAACGATACGAACTGCGTCATCGACCCGAGCGTGCCATTCAAATCATCGAACTGGTTGTGCGCCCCGCAAGTTCCAGTCGTCAGGCCCGTGTAACCGTCCAGTGCTCGGTACACCCCGCCATCGTTCGCGAAGTACATCACTTCTTTGCCCCCGGCGATGATTCCCGCCAGGTGATGCTGATCCGGATGCACGTTCGCAATCGTCAGGCACCCGTACACGTGCGTCAGGTTCAGGAAGCCGCAACTGGGCGAACCGGGCGTCGTGATGCGGCACTTGTAGACGTTGATCGCCCCGGCATACAGGTCAGTCGCCGATCCGTTGGGCAGCGCTGCCAGTTCCAGGTTGTAGGTGCCTTGCTGCACGCCGCACCCAAAGCTGTCGCCGCAGTTCGTGATGCCGTCATCCGCGATTTGAGTCCACGCGCTGGTGGCGCCGTTCAAGGTCTGCCATACGCCGCCATCTTGCTCGTTGCCCGCCGAGTCCAGTGCGACTACCCATGTGTACATCTCGTTGCGTCCTGGCACCACCGCCAGTTCCGCGCGATAGATCGGGCACAAAGGATTCGTTGCGCTGGTCGTAGGACAACTCGCTGTCGTGAGTCCTACCCCAGGCTGGTTTGCATCCGCCAGTCGCGTCCAGTTGATTCCATCAGCCGATGAATAAATTCCGTGATAGCGCAACGCCGCAAAGAATTTTCCGGCGCCGGCGTTGTACACGACGGACGTCACGGATCCCGGCGACACAATCGAGCTGCCATCTTTCACCGAAGCGTAGTGCCACGTCACGCCCGCATCTTGCGAGTAGTAGATCCCGCGATTCACCGTGACCGGGCTCTCTAGCCCCAGCACGAATCCCTGCGTTGCTGCCGCAGTTGCCGCGACAACCAGCTGTGGATTCGAAGTGCTGAAGGCAATCTTGCTGAAGCCCAACCCAGCGAACGAGTGCGCGCCGCCCACGTCCTGCGTGATCGCCGTCCAGGTCGCGCCGCCATCCGCCGAGCGCAAAATGCCAAGCCCGTAGTAAGAATCGCCGGAGCTGTTTGGCTCGCCGGTTCCCACCAGCATCACGCTTTTGGTCGTGTCGGTATTCGTCGAAGGCTGAATCGCGATCGAACCAACGGCAAGCGTCGACTCGTAGTCGAGCACTGGAGTCCACACCACATTCGCCGCGCCCGCACTCAGCGCTCCCGCATTCTTCGAGCGCCACACTCCGCCGTGCGCTCCGCCGATGTACACCGTATTGCCGGTCGCGTCCGCCGGATCGATCGCAACCGCGGTCGCTCTTCCCGAGACCGATCCGTAGTTCTGCCCCGTCCCCGCGTCTGAAGCCAGCGGCGCAGGCCCGAGCGGCACCCATCCGAATGTGCTGACGTGGGGAATCGCGGTGACGGCACGTGCGGCAAACAGCTGCCGCAATTGCATTTTCTGCTGAAAGGCACGAAAGCGAAGAGCCGCCGGGATTTCGCCCGTGGGGACGGTGCGCCCGCGCATGAACCAGGCCTCGCGTGCTTTCGGATTATCCTGGTCGCGTTCCTCGACCTGTTCAAATTCGGACTTCATCTTCGATCCCTGCCCGAACGCGCAGGTCGCAGAGAGGAGGAGCGCGAAGATCCACCACGCGCGCGCGCTGCGCCACGAAGGTCTCATGAAATTCGCCATGCCTGTTTGAATGTGTGATCAGCCCCGAGTCGTGCGAGCGTATTCAACAACTTAATCGAACCCTTCCTCTCCAAACTAGTTACCAACGACATACGAAACCACGCGGAAGTGCATGAATCCGGCCCTGCGGCAGCTTCATTCGAGCACGCCGCCCCGGTGCTACTTTGTAGCGACCGTCACCTGTGTCCAACTTTTTTTCCAAAAAGGGAACGGATTGGGAAAAGCTCTTAACCGCCAAGCGCGCAAAGAAAATCCGCAAAGCTCGCGAAGGAACCTGAGCTCCCTTGGCGACCTTTGCGGCTTCTGTTAGCGAACTTCGCGGTTAAAAGCTTTTCGCGCGAGTATCGCCCGATTTTTTCTGTCCATATCTAGAATATCAATTTCGACAGGGTAATTGTGACAACCTCGGGAGACATATATTCGCTTTCCCTTCAGCCCTTTACGCACAATCCACCCTCACCGCCCTCTTGACAAGAAAAGCCCGTGATCGCCAAAACCCGAAGAATGTAGAATCACAATCCTGCACCCGAACGACATGGCCAGCAACCCCCAGCCAACCGAAATCGCGGCCAGCACGCCTCAGTCGGCCGAGCCAGTCCCATACACGCCGGCGCTCAACGCGCACTTCCGCAAGACGCACGCCCGCGAAACCGAGTTCACGCTCGACGTCGATTTCTCCGCGCCCGCCGGCTTCAACATCGTCTTCGGATCCTCGGGCGCCGGCAAGACCACGCTCCTCGACTGCATCGCCGGACTCACCACTCCCGACACCGGCTCCATCCGCATCGGCACGCGGGTTCTGTTCGACGCGCACGCCGGCACCAGCGTCCCGGTTCCCGAGCGCAAAGTCGGATACGTGTTTCAGGACCTCGCCCTGTTTCCTCACCTCACGGTCGAACGCAATGTCGGCTACGGCCTGCAGCATTTGGAGCGCGACGACCGCGAGCAGCGCATCAGCGCCATCCTCGACGCGCTGCGCATCCGCGAGTTGCGTCTGCGCCGCCCCCGCGAAGTCTCGGGCGGCGAGCGTCAGCGAGTCGCGCTGGCCCGCTCGCTGGTGACCGACCCGTGCGTCCTACTGCTAGACGAGCCCCTGGCCGCCCTCGATTCCCCGACCAAGGGTCTGATCCTCGACGACCTGCGCCGCTGGAACGAAGCGCGTCGCATCCCGATTCTCTACGTAACGCACAGCCGCGAAGAAGTTTTCGCGCTAGGCGAGCGCGTGCTGGTGCTCGACCGCGGCCGCGTGCTGGCGCAAGGCACGCCCCACGACGTGATGAGTGCACCGCGCCAGGAAACCATCGCGCAACTGGCCGGCTTCGAAAACATCTTCGAAGCCGTAGTCACTGCCGCGCATGAAGATCGCGGCACTATGACGTGCCACTTGGTAGGAAGCAAAGTCGAACTCGAGACTCCTCTGGTGCGGACGGGCGAAGGCTCGAAGTTGCGCATCGGCATCCGCGCCGGTGACATCCTGCTCGCCACGCAATGTCCGCAGGGATTGAGCGCGCGTAATGTTCTGAAGGGAAGGATCGTCTCTCTGATTCGCCGCGACGTGCTGATGGTAGCCCGCGTAGAAGTAGGCGTGGAGATGGAAGTCCACCTGACGCTAGCCGCCCGCGACGCGTTGGCTCTAGGCGCCGGCCGCGAAGTCTGGCTCGTGCTAAAGACGCACTCCTGTCACCTGATGTCGGCTTGAGGAAAAAGTTGGCTGCCCAGTTCTAGGGACTTCTCAAATCCGAGACCCTAAAAATGGCAAGCCAGTGTTTTGGGAATTTGGCTGGACTAAGGGAAAAGAATCAACTCCCCGGCTCGGCTTTCAATCATGGCCGTCAAAATCCAGCGCGTACACTTCCTGCGATCCGACGTCGCGCATGAGCAGGACCTCGCTGTTGGGCGTCAACCCGAACCAGGGGAGATATCCCCACAGCACGCGGCGAAACTTCTTTAACGTCAGCACCTGTTCCACTTTCTGGTCGGCAACCCGTAGGCGGTAGATGGCGGGGTCCGCGCTCCAGCCGTTGTCGAAGTAGAGATAGCGCCCGTCCGCCGACCATTCCGTGAAGCCAACGGTGTGCTGCGGCGAAAGCTCTTTCCAGGTGTGCGCATCAAAGTCGTAAATCTTCAGGAGCTTTCCGTCGGCCGTTCCTCCGGCCAGGTAGCGTCCGTCGGGTGATACCACAGGCATGACCACACCTTTGGAGTCAGGGAGCATGCTAACCTGCCCGGTTTTCGGGTCAACCAATTTGACCTGCGCATCTTCGATGAGGCCGGTGGATTCTCCGAATACAACCGACTTTCCATCTCGAGTCCAACTCGGCCGTGTAATGGCGTTGCCCTGATATAGCACCTTTGGACTGCCGCCATCTCTTCCCACGACGCAGATCTTGTCTGGCGCTCCCGGCACGCTGGAAATGTAGACTATCTGCTGGCTATCCGGCGACCACCGGGTAAAGGGTGGGTTAGAAGAAGGCCCGGTCAACTGCGATCTTTCACCGCCGTCCACCCGGCTCCTCCAAAGCTGTCCTTCGGGAACCGTGAAATAAGCGACCCATCGCTGGTCCGGCGAGAAGGTCAGGCCCACCACCGAAATCCCGTCGAGGTATGGTGGAAATTGACCCGTCTTTTCGTCGTAGCGCGTCAATTCCGACTTGTACTGCGCACCTACCGCGAAGATCGTCTTCCCGTCCAGGCTAGGTTGCGACGCTTCGAAGTTTAACGGGCCCGATGTGAGTTGGACGGGCGTCTTGTCGATCTTGTGAAGCCAGTCGCCCTTCTCACGCACGGCCCACAGGTCGGGACGGTTGTTGGTGAGCATCGTGAAAACGAAGAATTTGCCGCCGGGCGTCCAATTTCCTCTCACCTTGATGTCGCCCTGGTGCCAGCCGGGCAGCACGCGCTGCAGATTTGTCCCGTCAGCCAAAACCTCCCACTGATCCACCGCTGAGGTGTCTTGTTCATTCCGGGTAAAGCGCAAACTCTTTTGATCGGGCGAGAGCCGCGGCCACCACGAAAAACTATTCGGGTCTGCGAAATTGCGAGCTGCGCCACCCCCTTTGGGTATCCTCCAAATTCGATTCTGATGGGAAATCAGCAGATCTCCATTGGGCATCCAGACTCCGTCGGCCCCAGTCATGTCAGTCAAGCGCCGAGGTGTGCCGCCCAGAACCGGCAGTGCCCACAGAGTCTGCTCGGCCTCCTCGCCCGTGAAGCTGCCCACCAGGAGTTCGGATTGGTCGATAGAAATATTGTTGAGTGAAACGTTTGGGAGGTCGCTGGGGATGGGGACTGTGTCCCCGCCGCTGGATGAGGCTTGAGCGACCACAAAGCGTCCGCCAATGTTCTCTTGCATGAAAATGCGCGGACCATCGGTCAGTACGATGGTCGTGACTTGTCCGCCGAAACTCTTTTGCTGGCCGTCGTGCGTGATTTGGGTGGAACCGGTGATCCTCGGGGGCGGCAGCGTCGGGCGGAAGAGATACGCCAGGCCCAGGACACCGACCAACGCCGCGCCGGCAAGGGCAGAGACTTTTCCGCGCTTTGGTTTCGCGGAGGGCGGCGGTGCCGCTAATTGTGATTGCGAAATCGAACTCGACCGGCCGGAATCGATCTCGCGCTTCAGTCGCTTCAGATCCACGGCCAGTTCCGAGGCCGACTGGTAGCGCATGCGCCGGTCTTTTTCGAGCGCCTTGTTGATGATGCGCTCCAGTTCCAAAGGCAAGACCGGGTTCAGGCGCGACGGCGGGATGGGAGCCTTGTTCAGAATCCCGTCGAAGATCACCGCCGTCGTGTTTCCGGCGAACGCCGGCTTGGCCGTCGCCATTTCATAGAGCACAGCGCCGAAGGAAAACAGGTCGGTGCGGACGTCGAGCTCTTCGCCGGTCGCCTGCTCCGGCGACATGTAGGCCATGGTTCCAACCGCCGAGCCCGGACTGGTCAACCGCGGATCGGCCGAGTCCATCGTTAACAGGGTTCGACCGTCGGGCGATGCGGCTGCCTGCAACTGGCCATCGGCCGTGAGCTTCGCCAATCCGAAATCCAGAACCTTGGCATGCTCGCGCGCGGTCACGAAGATGTTGGCAGGCTTGATGTCGCGGTGGATGATGCCTTTCGCATGAGCTGCATCCAGCGCATCGGCAATCTCCATGCCGAGCGACAGGGCCATTTCCATCTCCAGCGGCTTTCCACCAATGCGATGCTTTAGCGTCATCCCTTCCAGAAATTCCATCACGATGAAGGGCTGGCCATTCTCCTGGCCGATCTCATGAATGGTGCAGATGTTGGGATGATTGAGCGCGGACGCGGCCTGCGCCTCCCGTTGGAAGCGAGCCAGCGCCTGGGCGTCTTTGGCGACTTCGTCAGGCAAGAACTTCAAGGCGACGAAGCGATGCAGGCTGAGGTCTTCGGCCTTGTAAACAACGCCCATCCCGCCACCACCGAGCTTGTCGACAATGCGGTAGTGCGAGATCGTCTGGCCGATCATTGGCGCAAAATGTTACGTCGGGGATGGCGGCAAGTCAAAGGGGGCGGAGGATTGACGCGCGCCACAGGGCAAGAAGGCGAAACATCGCAATCCGACACATGAACTCGCATCGTAACAGTTGTGAAGAAAGGATCCAGTTGCTGCCGGGTCGCATGGGAAGTTCAGCACATCGCAGCCTATAATTTCGGCGCATGTCTCGTAATGTGATCCGGGCCGCTTTTTCGCAGAGCGTTGCCCTGACGCGTCTCATCGTTCTGGCGTGTCTGATTCATGTTTTCACCAACGCCGCCTTCTGTCAGACAGCGCAATCGCCGCTGCCTCCCGCTGGACAAATTGTCGACGTGGTCTGTGAGGGCGATGCTGCCCAGAGTTATGCGCTGTATTTGCCTTCCACGTATTCGGCGGTAAAACGCTGGCCCATGATTTATTTCTTTGATCCTGGCGGAGTCGGCCGCCGCCCGCTCGAGCTCTACAAAGATCTCGCCGAGAAATACGGGTTCGTGATGGCCGGTTCGAACAATTCTCGTAATTTCTCGTCGGACCAGTCGCGCATTTTGAACGCCCTCTGGGTCGACACCCATCGCCGATTCGCGCCGGATGCTCGCCTAACTTATGTCAGCGGATTCTCAGGTGGTGCCCGGGTTGCGGGTTCGATGGCGCTTAATTGTGCGCAGTGCCAGATTGCGGGTGTCGTCGCACACGGCGCCGGGTATCCCAGCAATCGCGGCGCAGCCAGAGACAAATTGCTTTACTTCTTTGCGGTCGGCGATCAGGACTTCAACTGGCCCGAGGTGGTGATGGTGCGGCGCGAGCGAGAGGGAAAAGACCTCGCGTACCGAGTGCGCGTCTTTTCTGGCCGGCACCAGTGGGCTCCGGCGGAGGTCATGGAGGATGCAATCGAATGGATTACGCTGCGCGCGATGCAGGCCGGGTATCGTTCGCCGGATGCGATATTCATCGATCGTCAGCTGAACAAAAGACAAGCCGATGCCGAGGATGCGGAGAAAAAGAATGACGCGATGGCGGAGCTCGCTGCTTATCGTTCACTGGCATCCGATTTTTCCGGACTCAGAGATGTGTCCGAGGCGGAGAGGAAGCTGGCGGCGCTGAAAAAGTCCCTCGCCCTTAAAGCAGCCCTGAAGAAAGAGCAGGAACAGATCGACGAACAGGCGGCCTCAGAAAATGAGGTCTCCGGCAAACTGCACGCTTACGTCAGCGGCAGGGCGGAAGACGGAGCCACGCTCGCCAGCATGATTGTGCAGGAGATGCACCAGCTCAATGACCAGGCAGAGCATTCCAAAAACGAAGCCAAGCGACTGATTGCCAGACGCGCGTTCGCTGGCTTGTTCGTCGAAGGAATTGAGAGCGGGCAGGAAGAACTCGAGTCCCGCCATTTCGACAAGGCGGAAGCCTGCTTCGATCTCATGAGCAAGGTCTCGGACAGTCCGTGGCCAGTACTCCTGCTCGCGGAGACTTACGCTGTCGAGGGGAACAAGAAGCAAGCTGTGCGAGAATTGAAGGAAGCAGTGCGGCGCGGTGTGGACGCGGACGCGATGGAGTCGAACGAGCGGTTTCAAGCCCTGAAGACTGATCCGGAATTCCGGAAACTTGTGCAGGCTGCGAAGGCGAAGTGATCGAGATCTTGTGCGTAAGCTAGTGTTTGCGATGCCGCACTGCAAAGATGGCAATCCCCAGGCTTGGCCGTCCAACCCTCACTTCTGAGCCACCTCAACGGAATCCCCGGTCTCGTGTTCCGCAATTTGAAAGCGTAAAAAATCGTGGATGGACGCCACGGCAATCGGGTCCGCGGATTGGATCCGCACTCTTCCGCCCGAGGGCAACTCCTCGTAGGCGTAGTGGATCGCCGATTTCATCAGCTTCATCGTGGTTACGCCGGGCGGAACCGTGTCGTGGGTGAACATCGGCGCTGAGAAGTCGCCATCGCCAAACATCATCGCGATGTGAGAAAGATGGGAGCGGATCGCTTCGGTGTTTGCCTTGTCGTTCGCGTCATTGGCCGTGACTTCAATGGCGCCGCCGTCGGAGATCAGGCGGAAGTGGTGCGTGGTCTTGTCGTGCGGAAAGCCCATCGCCTGGTCGCCGTGGCTTATCACTGTCGCGTGGTGCGACTGCTGGGCCATATGCTGGGCGTGCATTGGGCAGTCTTTCATCGAGTCAGTCGGCTTTTTCTCTTGCGCGAAAATCGGGAAGCCGAGCAGCAACAGCGCAAGTCCTAGCGCGATCGAGTTCATGGCCGTGATCTCCTCTTGAGGTTATTTTTCGTGGCCTTCGCCTTTGGCCGATCGACCAGGGAATGAAGCAGCCCGGCCTGGCTTCCCGGCGGCGTCTGCATCAGCTTCGCCCGCCACTCGCGAACGAGTTCGCGCAAGTATTCTTCGGTGCGCCGGAGTTCCTGAATCTGTTCTCCAACCAGGCGCAGCTTTTCTTCAGTGAGGCCAAGCACCCGCTGGCACGGCGCGCCGCCGCTTTCGCGAGTACGCAAAATCTCCGACAGCTCTTTCAGAGAGAAGCCAAGCTGGAGAGCCCGCTGCGTGAGTTGAACCGTCTCAACGGCAGAGGCATTGAATATCCGGTAGCCGCTCCTGGTTCGCCGCGACGTTGGGAGAATCCCCAGTCGCTCGTAGTGGCGTAGCGTGTCGGGGCTGACGCCAGTCAGGCGGGCAAGTTCTCCCGAACGCAGAAAATCGGTGCTCACATAGTCAGTATGAACCCTTGAACCGATTCCAGAGTCAAGGAGTTTTTGGAAGGTGATGAGGTTGATCAGTAATCCACTCGGAGGAGATTTTCGATTGCGACGGACTGTCGACTATGATGCTGCGCATGCAAATGGACCCGGATCGGCACGATAAACGACCTCCGTCAGAGAGTATTCCGAATTTCGATGAAGTAAATCGGAGCCAATTCCTATATCTGCGGAATTGCTCCGAACCGTCTGACAATGCCCTTCGCCTTATCGTCGAGGAGGCCGCCAGCGATCGCGCATCGCCAGAATCGTCACCGGCGGAGCGTTCGGCGTCGCAATACCTTCAAATTCGACGGACCGGCAAAACGTTCGCCCTGCGCTGGAAGCATTACGTCGCTTATTTGGTTACTGAGGAAGGTGCCGGTTCCTGCGGGGAGTATAGCGATGAGGTCTACACCGGAAAACTGCTGAGACACTATACGAAGTCACACTTTCTAGATCACCTCGGCCGCGACACCGGGGGCCACATGAATCCTCTTCGCCATTACAAGGTCATCTGCCTCAATCATCTCATCGATGTGGCATCAGAAAACCCGCCCGAAATTGAATTAATGCAAGGGATCTGACGGATAGGGGCTTGGTTCGCTCGCTGTAAGGCGATCACGATGATGGTTTCGGCTCAAGATCCGCGTCCAGCACGCGCTCGAGTTCGATCACCGCTACCCACTGGCCCGCCATCTTTTCCGTGAACACGACGCGGCCGCCCAGGATTTGAGCGGCGACTGCCGGAGGCACGTCGCGGTGGAATCCGAAGAAGCGCATCTTCATTTTTTCCCAGGCGCGCCAGCGCTCAAGAAGAGGATGCGTCGGCTCGTACTTGGTGGAGAACACCAGCGCCACGTCGAAGCGGGAACGCTGCTCGGCGGCGCCCGCGACTTCATCGAGGCTGAAGTCTTCGATCCTGACCACTCGGAACGGGTGCTTCACGTAGCCGAGATATGGCTGGGTGATTTCGTCGGAGGCGGGCCACGCGGTCAGCACGCGCGCTTGCGGATAGCGCTGCTCGACGAACGACTCCGCATCCTGGTGCATGAGTATGTAGTCGCGATAGGCCAGGTTGTCTTCCGGCGAGAATCCGTACGGCGGATTGAAGAACAGCGCGAGCACGAACGCGAGGCAGGTCAGGCCGACCAGCCACAGCCATCCACGAACGCGCCGCCATACGGTTGATACGAAGATAAGGATCACGAGCGGGATCACGGTCAGCATGTAGCGTGCCAGCACCGCGCCGCCTACCACTGCAAGGGCTGTGATGAAAGCGAGAATGAGAACGGCGAACGTCAGTTGCACTGGAATGTCGATGCGGCGGCGTTCCGCTGGGCCGTCGCGCAGGGGGGGCCTCGTCATCGCCCACATGACCAGAAGCATGAGTACCCACATGTGCATGTATCCGAACGATTGCCAGATGCGCATCCCGAGCGCGAGCAGGATGCGCACGCCGCTCATCGTGGCCTGCACGTTGTAGCGGAAAAACTCCGGGTTGCCGAAAACGTATCCGGTGCGCGCGTAGTGGTAGGCGTACCAGAGGGACAGGACAAGGACGGGAGTAAGCAATGCGGCGGTCCGGGCAAGCCATGCGGAGTGCGCGTGGGTTTGCGTTGCGGGATCCGCGGATTCGTCCTTGTGCGGGCCATCGTAGTTAGCAGGCGCTTGCTTGAGCGATGCTGTCGCCGCATGGGCAAACTCCTTCCAGCGACGAAGTGGAGGCCAGAGAGAGACAACCTCCCACGCCAGCAAGGCTAGCGGCGCGAGCACAGCCGTTTCTTTCGCGAGCACGGTCAGCGAGAACCATACCGTGGCAGCGCGCCAACGCTGTCCCAGATAGGCCTCGAGTGCCCACAACGTGAGGCCGGCGGCCGCGAGGTCGACATGCGCCATCGTGCTCTGCGCGAAGAACACCGGATAGAGCGCGGTGCAGGCGGTCGCCGCAAGAGCAACCTGAAGATTCGCTACTCCCCGCCCCAGTCGATACACGCCCAGCAGGCTGAAAGCCGCGACGGCGAGCATCGCGGTGCGCGTTACCAGTTGCGAGAAGCCAAACACCTTCCAGCACGCGGCCAGATAAGCCATCACAAGCGGAGGGTGCGCGTTTGAGGGCGTGGAATGCGGTATGAGGCTGCGGGTCAAAAGCAAATCGCGCGCCGCGGGGACGTAGTATCCAGCCTCGTCCCAGAAGTAAGGCAATCGCAGCAGCGGCAGGTGCAGAAGCAGAATCGCGGCGAAGATGAGAGCGAACACTGCGGCCGGGGATGGGGAGGAGGAACGCATTGGATCAGGTGATGGGTGTTAGGTCGTTGGGTCTTAGGTCTTAGGTGTCAGGATTTGGGCCCCGGCATTTTATGTGTCGTTTGTGTCTGGTCACTGCCGCGGTTCAAACAACGAAGTGAATGTCGATTTTGGACTCGCGTTGGAACTGCTAGATTCTTCCGCTAAAGTTCGAGGACGCTACTCCCACCTAAGGCCTGAGACCTGACACCCGAGACCTGCCATCTGCTTCTAATGCACTGGCCCGTGCCCCATCATGCGCGGATCGAGCTTGATTTCTCCGAAAGCGTTTTCGTATCCGGTTACGTTCTGTTGCAGGACGCCCAGCAGCGCCTTGGCCTGCTGTGGGCTCAAATAAATTCCCTGAAAATTCTGGATTTCGACCTGGGTTTCGCTCTGCTGGGTCAGAGTGCCGAATACGAGGAAAAAGTCCCAGACGTTGACGCGGATCTGGACGCTGTTGGCATAGGTTTCGCGGTAGTCGGGGGTGTTCGTTAGCTTGACGTTGGGCTGAATGGGGTTCGCCATAAGGATGCCAGTGTAGCGGGTTTCGCGCCGAGGATGAAAGGGAGCGCACCCGTAGAGGCCGGAACTGAAAGACGCGCGTAGGTGGGATGGGGGGCCGGGCCTCGGCCTTCGAAAATCGCGAAGGGTGGCGCAGCCATTGTGATCGGGCTTACGCCCACGGACAGTTCGCCGGTCCCGGTCGACGAATGCGAGCAGTGGGGGCGTCCTTTTGGACATAGCGGCCTTGTACCAGTAGAAGCGGTCCCTCGTACTGCGGTGCTCTTGTGGTCTGAAGGAGATAGGGATGAAATGCAGATAGCAGCCGAAGATCCAGGCCGCGGCGTTCCGCTCAGGCGCTGCGCACGCGGGCCGGATCAATCGATCCCCAAGTCGGAGGTTATCCCCATGTTTTTCGAGAAACTCACCGCGTGGACTCTGGTTGTTGTCTACTACACCATCACCTGCGGCGCGATTGTTCTGGGATTAAAAGGCGCGCTGTAAGCATTTGCGAATCTGATCGTTGAGCCCCACCCCGCGCGCAGCGCGGCCCACAGACGCGTCTTCTGCCGCGGGAACGGGCTCGATGGTTGCTCCCATCGCTTCATCTCCGCAAAAACCCGTTGTCCAGCGCAGGACCGCCCCTGAAGGGGCCCGCGATTTGTGTCGACGACGGCGTCGCTGAAGGGACGCCCTGTAACGAATTCCACTCGACTTGGCGGTAAGATATTCCGACGCCCTCGTACGAACCCCTGCGATGCCGAGGCGCGAATCTTCCTGTGGCCCGCGACGGCCCTCCTGGCTGTCAGTGCTTTTCCTTCGCGAAAACACCTGCGTGAAACGGACACTTAGCCCTCCTTGAGTCGCATTCGTGTGCGCCGACATCGAAAAAGGACAAGGAGCTTTCGATGAACTGGCAAGTGCAGCAACTGGAAAGTGAAGTCACGAGTTGGCCGGGGGTGACGGCGCACTCTCATCGTTTCGCTGGACGAGAATTTCGGGTGGGAGACGCCGAGATTGGGCACGTGCACGTGGGCGGGGTGGTCGACATTCCATTTACACGGGCGATGCGGGATGCGCTGCTGGCGCAGGGTTTGGCGGAAGAGCATCGCTGGGTGCCGGACTCGGGCTGGACGACGTTTCACATTCGCAGGAAAGATCAGCTGCAGCATGCGATCTGGCTGATGCGCTTGTCGTATGCGCGGTATGCGGTCAAGAAATCTGGGGACCCGCAGAAGTCGTTTGAGAAGGAGAGCCTGGAACTTGGGCTGCGGGAGCCGTTCTTGTCGTGGCTGCGCAAGTTCATCCCAAGGGTTGCGGAGGAAGCCGGACATCTGCTGGAGCCGGAACCTCTCGCGGCAACCGCAACCCAGCTCACCGAGGACGTGCGCCGGGAGGCCGGCAAGTGACCAGCTACGTCTGCGTCACCTGCGGGACACAGTATCCGCCGACGGAAAAACCTCCCATGCATTGCCCAATCTGCGAAGACGAGCGCCAGTACGTCGGGTTGAACGGGCAGGAATGGATTTCAATCGACGAGCTGCGCAAGGCGCATCGCAACGTGCTGTTCGAGGAGGGGGAAGGGCTGTGGGGAATTCACACGCAGCCAAAATTCGCCATCGGGCAAAGAGCCTTGCTTCTCGAGACCGCGCAAGGCGGCTTTCTGTGGGACTGCGTGAGCCTGATCGACGAGGAAACGGTGAAGTTGGTTCAGGAGCAGGGCGGAATTCGTGCGATGGCGATCTCGCACCCGCACTATTACACCAGCATGGTCGAGTGGAGTCGGGCGTTCGGCGGCGCTCCGATCTACCTGCACGAAGCCGACCGGCAGTGGGTGCAGCGTCCCGATCCGGCGATTGAGTTTTGGAGCGGCGAAACGAAGAAAGTGCGCGACGATCTCACCCTGATTCGCGTGGGCGGACACTTTGACGGGTTCCAGGTATTGCACTGGGCGTCGGGCGAGCAGGGGAGTGGGGTACTGATGACAGGCGATATGCCGCAGGTGTGTCCAGACCGGCGGTACGTGAGCTTCATGTACAGCTATCCGAATTTCGTGCCGGTAAGTGCGGCGATTGTGTGCGACATCGTACGCAGGTTAGAGCCCTACGCGTTTTCAAAACTGCATGGCGCGTGGCCGAAATTCGCGGTGGTGGGTGACCCGAAAGAAGTTCTGCGGCGGTCGGCCGAGCGGTACTTATGGGCATTAGGAGAAAAGGGGCTGTGATGGACGCCAGCCCTTGCTCGGGCTGGCGAAGTCGCGTCTCTGCCGGTCTCCTGGAACCAGTTACTAAGTGCGCGGCACGTGAGAAATGAGCAATGCAAGGATCTTGCGTCGTTCGCTGGCTGGCAACCGTGGTACAAAATCCGCCTGCTTAGTGATGTGGATCACAACCAGCCGCTAGAAATCGCGCGACTATTGAGACTATGTCGTGGCCGACCCCTCCCAATCCAAAGCTGCAGTGTGACTCAATCTCATCAAGGAGATTGATGTGCACGCTGCCGAGTTAGTATTGTGGCTGTTTCTGGAAGAAGCACCCTTTGCCTCTGCGATGTTCGACTTAGAGATGCGCTATCTTCATGCGACGCGAGGCTGGCGCAAGGACTATGGTCTCGGTCAATGTGAACTTCGCGGCGTTTGTTCCCGGAAATTCCGGAGCGGTGGAAGAGCTTGCATCGGCGAGCCCTCGCTGGGGAATTCCAGCAGTGCGAAGAAGATCGCTTTGAACGCGCCGATGGCACCGTACAGTGGCTGCGCTGGCAGATTCGCTCCTGGTACGAATCTGATAAGGCCATCGGCGGCATTGTTATTTCCACCGAAGACATCACCGCGCGCAAAGGAATTGAAGAACAACGCGGGCAAGAGCATCACAAGCGTTCCCAAAAAGACGATGGACGCTTTGATGAACTGGCACTGGCCGGGAAATGTGCGCGAGCTGGAGAATTTTCTGGAGCGTTCCGTCATATTGACAAGCGGCACCGTGTTGGCCGCGCCGATCTCGGAGTTGGTGCAACCTCATGCCAGCCCCGAAAAGAGTGACGAGACCAGCCTGGTCTCCATCGACCGCCAACACATCCTGAAGGCGCTGAAGGATTCGGACGGGCGAATCAGCGGACCGCGCGGCGCAGCGGCCCGGCTGGGCCTGAAGCGCACCACCCTGCAATCGAAGCTGAAAAAATTGGGAATCAGGTAGGGCGACATCACTCTCGCAAGCTTGCGCGGAATCGGGATCGACCGATAGTAGGTTTGAAGGCAGGCGAATTGCTGCGGGAGTTTGGTGCGAAAGGGGGGACTCGAACCCCCATGGGTTTCCCCGCCAGATCCTAAGTCCAATCCACGTTTTTGCGAAATTGCGTAAATGACGAGAGTTACAAGGACTTAGCAAATTCCCAGCGTGTCGTTCTGTGCCGTCCTGTTAGCTCCGGTAACAAGCTGTTGGGCATCGTTTGGGCATCATCGTTGACAGCCCTGACGGACAGGAGCAAGCTGAGCAATTATGGATCTTCCAAGACGCGCTCTGCTGGCTGTGGTGGCGCTCTTAGTGCTGGCTGCAGCGTGGCCGCTGTATTCGCGTTTGCGGGATGAACGCAATTTCCGCAAGCTCACACCAAAGCAACATGTTATTGCGGCGATGCAGATTTGTGCTGGAAAGACTCCAATGACCAGCGCTGAGAAGTTTGAGCGCCATCTTGCGGCGATCCCAGCGAACTATTGGGCACGTGAGGATGTTGCCAACTGCCTGCCCCCAGTTAAAGCGCGGGCAGATCGACCAGAGGACTTTGAGTCTTTCACGCCACAGCAGCACTATGCTGCCGCGATCTACGTTTGCCAGGATCCTCCCCGCCGCGATGATGAGTTTGATCCCAACCTCCATGACTGCCTATTGCGGTCTGCGGGAGATTTTAGCCGTGTGATCCGTCATCTTGAGGCGATTCCGAAAGACTCTCTTCTGTATGCCGACGCGACCAGAGCTCTACGGCTTGTCAAGGTACAGCGCGATCGACCGCAGGATTTTGAGGCCGACAGGGTAGCGGACAGCAAACAATGTCTTGCCGAGACTGAGGCACGACTACGGCGGCTAGCGCCCAACGGATTCTGTGGCAACATGCTCTATGACACATGCGACATTTTCGACGCTACAAACATGGGCATGACACACAGTTGGCACACATCAACCGAGGACATGTCCACGGGACTAGCCGAGTGGGAAAGGGAAAAGCCCTAACCTCGCTCATTTAATTGCCCGCATTAGTGCTTCTTGTGCGTCTTCCGCCACTTGGCCCAGCGTGCTTTCTGGGCTGAGCGAATACGAGCAACTGCAGCCGCTGAGAGGCGACGACGCTTCCTGGGCGTGTTGCTCCCCTTGAGGGCAGCGAGAGCCTTGCCGATTCGGTCGAGTTGAGCGGTGAGATGGCTGCGTTCCTGTAGGAGTTGAATGAGAGCGGAGCTGAAATTAGTCATGGGTAGAGATTGCACGGCCTCCCCTGACTACAAAGATAGATAGTTGGGGCTCGGCTGTCGTTGCTGCGGAGCAACGATGCTATTCAATCACTGACCATTCGAACAGGTCATCTCACTGCGTCGGGCTCGCGGCCATGCGTGCTGTCGATCTTCCGCATGATTCTCTCCGCCCACTGAATGGCTGATGCGACTAGAGACTCAGTTCTTGGGCTGGAGCGAGTCTCAAACAAATCGTCTGCCGTCTTGAGGTGCCGCGCCACCAGAATCCCCGCAATAATCCCCAGCACGCGCTTGCGCCCTTCGTCCACAAAAGCAATGGTACACTTTCGCTTTTTGTTCGTCCAGGGCTAGGCGCTCTTCCTGGTCCGTTTTGGATGCCGGTATGTGATGACCGGTTTCGGGTGCTCGCTCTGATGGAATGACAGGCAGGAAGGACAGAATATCTCGCCGCACATCTCGCAGCGGTCCGTGTGCTCTGGGCAGAGCGATGTTCCACAGTCGTAGCACAGTGTTTCAGCGGATCGTCCACAAGCAGTGCCTAGCTGGTCCTCGACACCTCGAACCTCGACCACTCCGCAAATGAAATAGTTCATGCTGGCGCAGGACTATAGCATCTTGGGCTGGGCGCTTTCCATCGGGTATGTCGTGGCGGACGATCCCCGCCCCTTGCGTTGCTGTTGTTGACAGCTCTGCCGGACGGGAAAGCTCGCAATATCACGGCGCGGGCAAAGGCTTCACTGATGGTGGACTTGCGGAAGCCGGGAACTGAGCGAGGCGCAACGGGGCAGGGAAAGCGGAACTGATTTCTGGCGAACAGTCCCAAGAGATTAACCGGCGCATACACAGCCGATACATGAGTGCAGCAGCAATGACCGATCCCAACGTCGGACCTGTGTTTGCATCCTTCGATGATGTCACCGTAAGAATCACGACCGTTTCGTGGACCACGTGGGACATGGCCGTGCTGGACACCCAAGCCTTTGGGGGGCGATTGGGTGGAACCCCGGATACCTGCTCCCCCTTGATGGAAAATGAACGCTCCGAGCCCGGTTGTCGACGCAACTCCATAGCTCTGACATCCGGGTCAATGAGTGCAATGGGGATGTTTCGCCAGTTGGAAGCCGACGCTGCTAAACTTCGGCCACCGGGGGCGTTGCCGTGTCAGCCAATTCCTCATCCCGAATCATCCGTTTCGGTACATTCGAGGTCAATCTACACACCGGGGAATTGCGCCAGAAGGGGCAGAGGGTAAAGCTCCAGGAACAACCGTTTCAATTGTTGGCAGTCCTGCTTGAAAAGCCGGGGGAGATGGTTACCCGAGAAGAATTGCGCTGCAAACTCTGGCCGGCAGACACCTTCGTCGACTTCGATCATAGTCTGAATGCCGCTATTAGGAGACTGCGTGATGCGCTGGGTGAATCTGCGGAAAGGCCCATTTTTATTGAGACGCTGGCACGACGAGGCTATCGCTTCATGGCCCCGGTGGTGCAGGATGGAGCACTAGAATCCGATCAACGAGTATCAACATCGGGTTCGGTTCCTGCTGCCACGCCCCCACCGCCGGATGCTGTGAACATCCCCGAAGGCCGTCCAGTGACGGCCGGCACAAGGATTTGGAAGACTACGGTTGTTGCAGCAGCGCTGACCATCGCTCTTGTGGGAACATTTGTGTGGCTCCGCCGGGCACTTCCTTCGCCTAAAGTGCTTAACACGACGCAAATTACCCATGATGGGGTTCCTAAACAGGACGTGATTCTGACTGACGGTGCTCGGCTCTACTTCATGGAGACTAACGGTGCGCGTACTCTACTGGCTCAGGCATCGGTCACTGGCGGCGATACTTCCGTCATTCGCACTCAATTTCCAAATATCGGTCTGATGGACATTTCCCCCGATCATTCTCAGCTCTTGGCGCGTAATTTAATAGGTACCCAACTTGAAGCGCAGTTCTGGGCTGTCCCCCTTGCCGCTGGCAATCCCCGCTCTCTCTCAGAAATTGTTGGGCACTCCGGCGTTTGGTCGCTGGACGGCCGCCAGGTCGCTTTTGCTAAGGGATCCGACATTTACATAGCTAACGGGGATGGCACCGATGCTCGGAGATTGATTACTGTCCACGGCACCGCGCACTGGATACGCTTCTCACCTGACGGTACCCGACTTCGTTTCACGCTTGCGCTCCAGGGCGATTCGCCTTCGATTTGGGAGGTTCGGGTGGACGGTACTGATCTTCACCCGGCGCTCAAGGGTTTGAGTGGACCATCATCGGAGTGTTGCGGGGTTTGGAGCGTGGATGGCCGCTACTACTTGTTTGTCAGAAGTATTTCCGGGCGCAGGTTTATCAGAAATGTTTCTGGCCATCGAGACGATATTTGGGCTCAGCGCGAGTCGGAGGATTTCCTACACCGATCTTCCCCCTCACAGTTCCAATTAACAACTGGGGCCATGTCTTTCGGTCCTCCTGCAGTCGCTCTTGATGGCACCAAGCTGTTCACCGAGGGGGTGCTGCGTCGCGGTGAACTCGTCCGTTATGAGAGTCGGTCGGGGCAGTTCGCGCCTTTTCTTTCGGGAATCTCAGCGGGAGAGCTTGATTTTTCCCGAGATGGTCAGTGGGTTGCGTACGTTTCCTACCCTGAGCGTAGGCTATGGCGCAGCCGTATTGACGGCACCGAACGGCAGCAGCTCACAGATGCACCGATTGCGGCTTTCTTGCCCCGCTGGTCTCCCGACGGCACCCAGATCGTGTATAGCGATCTTCAAGCTGGTCGACCTTGGAAAATCTTCCTGATCTCGACACAAGGCGGAAGACCGCAGGAAATACTTGGCGGGAACGACGCTATCGCAGATCCGACCTGGTCTCCCGACGGAAAACGAATCTGCTTTGGCCGGAGCCCATACACCGACGCGAGCGCTAAGAAGATTGACGTCCTAGAGCTAAGCTCAAAACAGGTTTCTACGATTCCGGGCTCGGACAATTTGTATTCTCCTCGCTGGTCGCCTGATGGTCAGCACCTGGCCGCTCTCTCCGCTGATTCCAAGAAACTTCTGCTCTACGACTTCAGGACGCAGAAATGGACAGACTGGATTAACGAACCGGGTGCAATCGGCTTTCCCACCTGGTCCCAAGACGGAAGGTACGTCTATTACGACAATACTTCCACGGAGAACTCTGCCTTCCTCCGTGTAAAAGTGGGGCAAACTCGCTCTGAATTCCTTATTGATTTGAAGAGTATGCGCCGATATGGGAAATACGGCTGGGCCTGGAGCGGCCTCGCTCCCGATGACTCAGCCCTCTTGGTGCGTGACTTGAGCACGGACGAGATCTACTCGCTTGACTTGGAATTACCATAGCTCCAATTTCTGACCCTACCATCCTGGAGGAAGCTAGGCCCGAGTTGGCGAAGCTGTACCCAGCTGGAGAAACAATGCTCTGGCGTTGGTTGACGAGGGCCGATGGGTTGTAGCTTCCGATTCCCCTGATTGGCTTACGGCCCCGCATGGTCAACTGTCGTAATCAACTGTCGTAACCAGGCCATTGCACCAATCTCCCTTAGGCCGGTCGCCACGAAGGGGATTTTGGTGAAATGGGGATATTTCACCAACCAACCCCGGTGCTCACATTGCGCGGGGTGCGATATAGACAGCCTGACTTGGCGCATGGAACGGGTCGGGGTTCGCTGAACAAAATGCCGGTGGGCGATCAACTTGCGAGGGACGAACGATACGTCCGTAACCTCAGATAAAAGAGATGAGCGCAGCGAAGTGAGTTGTATCTGCTTCGCCGCGCGCATGGCATCTACTCCTATTTAGTGCCCCTGCCCACTCTTGGGAGCATCGAAGCGCTCTGCCTCGCCGGAAAGGGAAATGCCCGGATCGATGTTAACGTAATGTAGCTTGTTTCCTGACTGCGCCAGGGCAAATTGTGCGTGGATATCCGCTTGGCCTGGAAACGAGATCGTCTCGGTCCCCGTGCAATCCGGGTTCACGGTATAGGTACCTGACCCCGTGCGCCAGCCCGTTGGGACGTTTCCGTTCACACCAGACGCATCGAGTACCGTGGAATTTCCCAAGCCGTCATAGGTCGTCTTGCTGACGCCGGTGAGAACCAAGCTAGTGCCATTGGGAAGGAAAATCAGGCCTTGCAGGTGTTGGACCCAGGCCCCCTTCATCGTCCGGATGGTGCAGCCGCTGGCATGGGCCGTCAAGGTTGATGATGCAGCCAGCGCGAGAATGAGCAGTAATAGCGAAATGCGGGACTTCATTGATGCCTCCAGAGAATTTTTGTTGATGAGCTCACAAGACGGCGCTTCATAGGTAGAGCTCCTTAAGTTTCTTTCTTTTTTCAGCGTGGATGGTACGTCCTATTTGCAGGCCGGGACTGGTCAGAACTGCTCACTCTTTGGGGTAATCTACGAAGCCACTGGCGGGTGTCCATCCCTTCGCGGCCTTTGCGCAGGAATGGGGTCAAAACCCAACTCAACCAACGCTAGCTAGGGGTCCCTTGTTGTTAACAGGCGTTACACCAATATGCCCGTTGCTGCGTCGGCAGCGAGAATGGCAGTTGGGCGTTTAGCGATCAGCTTGGTTTCTCTTACGCCGCTCCATGTTTGGAAAATGCAAATACTACTAAGGCAACAGCGCCCAGAATGCCTTCGGCGGCCAACTTTGGAAAGTTCTTGTCGTACAAGAGAATCGCCACGAGAACGAGTGCCATCAGAATCGCCGTCAACGTCCCATACCCAAGCAGTCTCCATTCGTCGTGAGTCACGGACACAATTATATCGTCGTAGCTGTTGTTAACAGGCGTCTCTAACAATGCCGGCGTCGTCAAGTACTTTTTGAGCGTAGTAATCCGTGCACTCCGAGGAGCGCGCCATTTCGCTCTAGCTGAACAAGTGCCATACCCAACCAAAGTTCGCTCGTAATCGCTACAGGTCAGGAATCTCGATCCGACCCATGCATCTCTTCGGTCACAACCGCGATCATGATTACTACTTCAGACTCCTCCGCGAAGAGGAGCGGGACGCCCAATCAATTACTCGGTGTTGTGTACACACCATCGCCTGTTCCGGGCTGGCCCGCGTGCGAACCGAACTTTTTCAACTGCTCGTAATCCCATTGCTTGCGCATCATCCAGTACAAACGAACCGCCAGTCTTCGGGCCATCGCTACCTTGGCGATCTTCCGTCCCCGCCGCATGCTCAGATGGAAATACTTACCGCGCCATTCCGGGATGCTGCGTACCGTGACCTGGGCCGCTTCCACCAACAAGAAGCGCAACATGGAGTTTCCCTGCTTGGTGATATGGCCCAGCCGGCGCCGATTCCCGCTCGACTTCTCCAGCGGCACTAGTCCCACATAGCTGGCGATCTGCTTGCCGCAGCCAAACCGCTCAGCTTCTCCGATGATCAGCACGAAGGCCAAAGCCGTCAGCGGACCCACCCCGGGATGGGTCATCAAGCGCTGGGCTGCCGGACACTTCTTCACTTCCTGCTCGACCGCTTGGTTCAGCTCCGCGATCATCGGATTCAGTCCATCCAGCAACGCCAGCAGATCCTGTCGTCGCCGACTCGCCCAGGGAGCCAACCGGAACGACTCCAGTTGCTGCCGTCCGCATTCCCGCCACAACTTCTTCTTCGCGCGCAGTCCTTCATTGAGGGCTACCGCTTGCAACTGGTTCATGATCCGGGTGCGCGCTTGCACCATGCGGTGCCGGTGCCACAACAGTTGCCGGAGATCGCGGTTTTCCCAGCTCGGCACCCAGATCCGCGGAAAACGATCTTCCAGCAGCAAGCGCAGCAGGAGTCGCGCATCCTCCCGATCCGTCTTCGCCTTGCGTACCCGCTTGGTTTGAATCTCCGCCGCATCGCCGATCCACAATTCAAAGTTCAGCTCAGCCAGCAATCGTTCAAACCAGCGCGCGTGTCCACTCGCTTCCATGCCCACGCGCACTTTCTGTCCCTGCGCCGCCAGCTCTCGGTAGAACTTCTCCGCTTCCTCGCGGTGCTGCAACCGCCGTTCCTGGAACTCTCCCGTATCCGTATCCACAAACGCAATTTGCTGAAAACTCGGGTGGTAATCTGCTCCTATAATGATCATTGTCCGGCTCCTTTCTACCCGAGCCTCTTTGGTTGGTTTTGGCACCACCAAGCTTACTCGGGTCTAGGAGCCGGCATTGTTATGGAATCAATTACACTCATGGACTCAATTACACGCATTGACTCAAACGGTCGACTGGTCTAATGGCATATTTCGCCAACAATCCAGATCACCCTGCCGGTTTGCGACGGAGCCGTCACCAAACGTTGCAGTGAATGCCGGCCGGGGACTCAGCAAGCAACCAAACCACAATTGCTCGCCTGCTACTTCTGCCAGTGTCCCGCCGGGGCAGGGGCTTCTTAGCATGTAGGTTACCTCCAATGGAAAATTGGCTAGCCTCTTACCGGAAAGAATGGCTGCGACCCGATGTCGTCGCTGGTTTGACCACTGCTGCGGTGGTCATTCCCAAAGCAATGGCGTATGCAACGATCGCTGGCCTGCCGGTGCAGGTGGGACTGTACACGGCCTTTCTGCCGATGGTGATCTATGCCGTGCTAGGTACCTCGCGCGTACTCAGCGTAAGCACGACCACTACGATCGCGATATTGGCTGCCGCCCAGCTGGGCAGGGTGGTCCCGGGAGGAGATCCAGCGTCCCTATTGACTGCCTCCGCCATGCTGACGCTGTTAGTGGGATTAATGCTCGTAGTCGCTTCGCTCCTGCGCCTGGGCTTCGTTGCCAATTTCATCTCTGAACCGGTTTTGATTGGCTTCAAGGCAGGCATTGGCGTCGTCATCGTCCTGGATCAGGTCCCCAAAATTCTCGGCATTCATTTTGCAAAGGGTTCGTTCGTCCAGAACCTGGTTGCAACGGTCCACGGCCTTCCCGGGACATCGCTAACAACACTGGCCGTCGGAGTCTCCATCATCGCTCTGTTGATCGCCATCGAACGACTCATGCCCCATGCTCCAGCTCCGCTCCTTGCCGTGGCTGCAGGCATCACCGGCGCTTACCTGCTGAACTTGCATGCACACGGAGTTGAGTTGGTCGGACAAATTCCGCGGGGCCTGCCGTCGCTGACCATTCCGGCGCTCTCCCTCGCGACTCAACTCTGGCCCGGCGCCTTGGGTATCGCTCTGATGAGCTTTACGGAGACGATCGCGGCCGGGCGTGCTTTTGCACGTAACGATGAACCTTGGCCACAAGCTAACAGGGAGTTGCTGGCTACCGGTCTAGCAAATGCTGGCGGCGCGCTTCTCGGCGCAATGCCTGGTGGAGGTGGTACCACCCAGACGGCGGTGAATCGTCTGGCCGGAGCTCACACCCAGATGGCAGAGATCGTGACGGCGGCTATCACACTGGTGACGATGATTCTGCTGGCGCCGCTCATTGCTCTGATGCCGCAAGCCACTCTTGCGGCAGTGGTTATTGTCTACTCGGTCGGACTGATACGGCCGGTGGAGTTCCGTGAGATTCTCAGTGTACGTCGAACAGAGTTCGGGTGGGCTCTGATCGCTTTCGCCGGTGTGGTTCTTGTGGGAACACTGAAGGGTATCATCGTGGCCATCATTGTGTCCCTCGTGGCGCTTGCGTACCAGGTGGCTAATCCGCCGGTGTACGTCCTTGGACGCAAGCCGGGCACGAATGTATTCCGGCCCCGCTCAAAGGAACACCCCGAGGATGAGACGTTTGTCGGCTTGTTGCTGCTGAGATTCGAGGGGCGGGTTTTCTTCGCCAATGCTCAGCCAATCGCGCAGAAGATAAAACTCTTGATTGAAGAAGCGCAGCCGAAGATCGTTGTCTGTGATCTCAGTGCTGTTTTCGATCTCGAGTACACAGCCCTAAAGATGTTGACCGAAGGCGAGAAGCGACAGCGTGAGCGTGGCGCCAGACTGTGGCTGGTGGGGATGAACCCAGGAGTGCTTGGCGTGATACAGAGATCGCAGTTGGGTGAAGCGCTCGGACGCGACGCCATGCACTTCAATCTAGAGATCGCGGTTGCCAAGTACTTGGGTACAGCGCGAGTAGATGCAGCCGCAAGCTGATCCTTAACGATCGTTCCATTCTAGCCGAGCAGATGATGCCCAACGGCGTCCTCCGCCTGAACTCCTTTCAAAAGGAAATGGGTTTAGGCCTACGCGGTTAGTAGAAATGCCACAGTCGCCGGATAACTGTTGTAACCAGGCTATTACACCAGCTTGCGCCGTCTGTTCGCCTTTTTTGAGGTAAATGAGTGGAATGGGGATGTTCCACCAATTGACGAAGACACGTGCGCGAGAATACTGACATCGAAATTCATGTCACACGCCCTTCGCTGCCATGGTTAAGGTAATCGAGATTCTCGCAGTACTGATAGTCTTGGTGCTCTGTGCTCGGTTCCGGGTGAACCTGTGGTCTTTGCTGCCTTGGGACAGTGCGCGACCACCAACGACGAAAGGCGGCGGGCATGGCATCGAAAATCGAGGACTACGGGCTCATCGGCAACATGGAAACGGCGGCCATCGTGTCGCGCAGCGGGGCCATCGACTGGTTGTGCGCGCCCTACTTCGATTCCGACGCCTGCTTCTCGGCGCTGCTCGGATACGAGGAGCACGGGCGCTGGTCGCTGAGCCCGACGGTGGCGGTGCGCGAGAACCGGCAGCGGTACCGCGGCGACACGGTGATCCTGGAGACCGATTTCATCTGCGAAGGGGGCGTCGTCCGGGTCACGGATTTCATGCCGGTGGGCGGCGGGCGCTGTGACCTCGTCCGGATCGTGGAGGGGCTCGAGGGAGAGGTCCCGATGGAGATGCTCCTCAGGGTGCGCTTCGGGTTCGGCGACGATCTGCCATGGATCACGCTGGAGAAGGGCGGCGTGCGGTTCGTAGCGGGGCCGGACTGCGTGGTCTTCCGTTCGCCGGCCGAGTTCCGACTCGCCGACGGGCGGGTGAACGCCTACCTCCAGGTCAAGAAAGGGGAACGCATCCCGATGCAGCTCACCTGGCACGCCTCTCACCTCCCGGCGCCTCCGGGGCTGGACGTCGACCAGGCGCTAGGCGCGACCGAATCGTTCTGGCGCGAGTGGGCGGGCCGCTGCACCTACCAGGGGCGGTGGCGGGAACCGGTGCTCCGCTCGCTCCTCACGCTCAAGGCGATGACCTTCGCGCCCACGGGCGGCATCGTCGCGGCGCCCACCACCTCGCTGCCCGAGGAGATCGGCGGCGTGCGCAACTGGGACTACCGTTTCTGCTGGCTGCGCGACGCCAGCCTCACGCTGGATGCCCTCATGATCGGCGGTTACACGGACGAGGCCGGGGCCTTCCGCGAGTGGGTGCTCCGCGCGTGCGCGGGCGCGCCGGAGGATCTGCAGATCATGTACGGCATTCGCGGAGAGCGGCGCCTCACGGAGTTCGAGCTGGACTGGTTGCCGGGCTACGAGGGCTCGCACCCGGTGCGCGTGGGCAACGCGGCGTCGGGCCAGTTCCAGCTGGACGTCTACGGCGAGCTTATCTCTTGCCTCTACGCGGGCCGCAAGATGGGCCTCGCGGCTCATAACGAGGGCTGGATACCGGCGAAGAAGCTGATCGAGTGCGTCGAGCAGATTTGGGAGCGCCCGGACGACGGCATCTGGGAGGTGCGCGGCGGGCGGCGGCACTTCACGCACTCGAAGATCATGGCCTGGGTCGCGATCGATCGGGCGGCCCGGTCCATCGAGGAGCTCGGCGTGGGCGGAGAGGAGTGGCTCCCGATGCTTCCCCACCTGCGCGCTCTGCGCGAGCGGATCCACCGGGAGGTCTGCGAGCGTGGCTTCAACTCGCGGGTGGGCGCGTTCACCCAGTATTATGGCAGCGACACCCTCGATGCGAGCGTGCTGCTGATCCCACACGTCGGTTTCCTCCCCGCCACGGACCCGAGGGTCCGGGGGACGGTCGCGGCGATCGAGAAGACGCTCCTGCGCGACGGTTTTGTGCTCCGCTACGACAACTCGCACGGGATCGACGGCCTCCCCGGGATGGAGGGCGCCTTTCTGGCGTGCAGCTTCTGGCTGGCCGACAACTACGCGTTCATGGGGCGCACGGCCGATGCCGAACAGGTGTACGATCGGCTCCTCGGGCTGCGAAATCACCTGGGGCTGCTGGCCGAGGAGTACGATCCCAGCCTACACCGCCAGATCGGGAACTTCCCCCAAGCTTTCTCGCACCTGGCGCTCATCTTCACGGCGCACGTCATGGATTCCCAAGCCAGTCACGACCGCCGCCAGCCGGTGCGCGGGGAAGCGGTGGCGCCGCGGGGGTAGGCCTCCCGAACGCCGCCTCAGGCGTTGATGGGGGAACGGCGACTTGTCGGCGTAGGCGCGGTCGGACCGGGAGGCCGTTGTCGCGGCCGATGTCCCGGTGAATTGCTTGGTCTTTGAAATGTAGACAATCTTTGGCGTGGATCAGGTCTTCGACCGCGTGCATGTGTGCGACGGTGAACTGAAAGAAATACACTCGTTTTACGATCAGCAGCCCAATCAAACCACAGGAGTCCCTTGAAGCGGCGGTACGGACAGTAAAATCAGCTGTTGCAAACAGGCCTTCTCACCAGTGTCCGCCGTTTATTCGCCTTTTTGAGGGTCAATTGGTGAAATGGGGATTTTTCATTAATTGACCACTAACGCCCTGAAGCCTTTCGCAACGACGGCATCCGTGCGGCAAAGCAATCAAAAAAACCTGCGACCTGCGACGTGGAGATTTGTCTATTGTGTCAGGAGTAAGCGCGATGGATGATCCGAAACAGCTGATCAACAGGTTCGTGGAGGAGTTGTGGAATGAACGCCGGTTGGACGTGGCGGACGCGATCTTCGCCAAGGATTGTGTAACACATCAGCTGCGGTCTGGCGTGCCAACTGATGCAGTGCCGCGCGGCCCACAGGCGATCAAGGAGCATGTTGCGGGCTGGATCGCCAGCTTCCCCGATCTCCGCTTCAGCATCGAACAGATGTTGAGTGAAGGCGATCGTATCGTGATGCAACTGCTGATGGAGGGCACACACCAGGGCGCGTGCCTGGGAATTCCCGCGAGCCGCAAGAAGATGCAGATACGGATGTTCACCGTCCACCGCGTTGTGCAAGGCAAGATCGTCGAGGACTGGGTGCTGGTGGAATCGCTGGGCTTCTTTCAGCAACTTGGAGTTGTCCCGAACACAGCAGACTTGGTGGGCAATTTCTTGCGTCAGCAAGGCAATTGTTGATACCAGGTTTACACTTGTAACCCTACGGTTACGAGTGTAATGGCGATGTTTCAACAGTTGACTGCAATCTGAGACGACCGAGTGTTGAGGGCCATCCTAGCATCAGCCACTCAATGAATATCTCGTCGCTGAAAACTAGATTCTCAGAGCCTCGTCCAATAGTTCCGGCTATTCCAATTTGAAATCGAGAATGATGGTCACCTGGCACTGTACAGGATGTCCATTCAGCTTCATCGGCTGGTAACGTAGCTTCGATGCTGTTTGCACGGCTTCCTTCTCCAGATCGGGATCAGGAGATTCGAGCACGATTGGATCACTCACCGCTCCGTCGGTACGTATGGTGGCATACAGGACGACAGAACCCTCCACCCCTCGAGCGACTGCGCTGGCCGGATATGCTGGTCTGAGTGGTTGCAGCGGCTTGGCAGCTTCAACATTTCCACCGAGACGGACAGCTTTACTCACAGAACTCTCTGACTTGCGAACACCGGAAGCCAGACGGGCATTGATCTGCACTGATTCGCTTTCACGGGCGAGAGGAAGGACAGCATAAACCCGTTCGGGTTCCCCGCCCAACATCACTGTCTGCTGGAATAGGGAGAGGCGCTCTTGTTTCACCTGCAACTGATAGGTTCCCGGCTGAAGGCCAGGGAATGCAAACTCCCCTGTCCCACCGCTTTTGATCTCTTTTTGTTTTACATAGTCCCGCATGAGCATGACGCGAGCATTCGGCACAACACCTCCGTCCGGGTCATAGACCACTCCGGAAATGCTTTGCGCCATGCAACTCAGTGGAACGAGCAGCACAACGACTACCGGCCATGCCCATGGTGGCAAACCAACAGCCAATGTCGGCATAGACAACCTCCAGGCGACTTCGTCGTTGTGCAGTTTAGCGTATGTTTCTGTTGTTTCGGAGAGTCGTCTTCTTAGTTGTGAAGTCTTAGTTGACGTAACCAGGCGTACTTGTTGAAAAAGTACGTCAAGGGAACGTCTTCTCGGCCGCGAGTATGCCTCTGTCGAGTTTTTTCTTACTCAGTTCGGCTAAGTGGTGGCTGGCAGAACAGGTGTTTTCGGTGGGCTGAGGAAGCGCACCAGTCGCTTGATGTTCTGGGCGGCCGCTGCCAGGAAGAACTGCTCCCGCACGAACTTCAATCTGCGCAGGCGTAAGCGACGCAGCCCGATCTGATTCTTCAGTTCCGCAAACAGGGCTTCGACCTTCTTTCTTTGCCGCTGTGCATGGGTGAACTCTGGCGTGTTGGCCAACTCGCGGGCACGCTGCCGGGCTGGTTCCTCCATGTGAATGGCAAGATAGCGAAACGCTCCATTCGTGCATTGGGCTTTTAGCGCACAGGCACCGCAACGTTTGCGCGTCCCGATATAGGTATAGGTGCGGTTGCGCAGGCTGCGGCCCCCGTAGTTGAGTTGCTGCCCGGCGGGACAGCGATAGCTGTGGCTCTCGGGTTGGTACGTGAACCGCTCCGGACCGTAGAACGGGCTGTTCTTTCTGTGGATACTGTCGCGGGTTCGCATATAGGGCGTGATGCTCCGCTCCGCCAACCATTGCAAGAACTCCCCGTTTCCGTACGTTGTATCCGCGGCCACCGATTCCGGCGCTCGTCCTCGCCAGTGCGCGAAACGAGTGAGCATGTCTTGTGCGGCGACCGTCTCCTGACTCATGCGAGCGGCGGTCGCTTGCACACCCACGATCACGCAACTGTGGTTGTCGACCAGATAGTTGTCGTAGTACCCCAGGCGGGCCGGAGTTCCACCCTTGGTGGCGTAGGTCGCATCGGGATCGGTGGTGGACACCAGTTTCTGCTCATGCACAGGCTCGTCGGTCGGGTTTTGCTGCTCCAGTTCCACCAGATACTGGCGCACGGTTTGGTTCACCTGCGCCGCCTCCCCTAACTGTTCGCGTGGAATGCGGCTTTCCTTCGCCGCATTGGCTTCCACGAAACTGCCATCCACCGACAGATGCTGGCCCTCGACCAAGCCCACTTCCACACACTGCAGCACGATCTGCTCCAACAGTTCCTCGAACAGCTTTGACTCCTGAAACCGTCCGTGCCGATTCTTCGAGAACGTGGAGTGATGCGGAATCTCCTGGTCGAATCCCAGACCAGTGAACCAGCGCCACGCCAGGTGCATGCGCAGTTCCTCCACCAGCTTCCGCTCGCTGCTGATGCCGTACAAATAGCCGATCAAGAGGATGCGTAGCAGAAGTTCGGGGTCAATGGAAGGACGGCCGCTATCGCTGTAACTCGCTTTCAGCCTCTCCCGCACAAAGGCAAAGCTGATGTGCTTCTCGATCAGTCGGAGCAGATGAGTCTCGGGAACCTGATCTTCCAGGCGGAAGTAATAGAACAGCGCTTCGGAACGGTCGTGTTGTCCCATCATGATCAGCAGCCCTCCCAGAATGGCGATTAAGAAAAGCATGGCAAGGAGTTTTCTCCTCCTTACTTACCACGCTTTTCCCGCCAGTCCACCGCCAATCACAGTGACTTTTTCAACACCCACAGGCCATTACACCAATCATCCCCGGCCCATCCTTCGAACGAGGGATTTTGGTGTAATGGGGATTTTTCGCCAACCATCAGACGTTTTCCTACAAACGGATGTCTGGGTAAAAGTAGTGGATTCTGAATCTCTCCCATCCTGAGAGGTCGTCAAGTTCTTTGGAAGCCTTCAGTTCCTTGAGGTATTCGGCAGGCTCTCGTTGCCCGTGCTCGTCTAAGTACTTGATCGTCTCCTCCACGCCAGCACCAACGAGGAACTGCCCATCAAAGCCGATTGCTGTGTCCATATCGATCTGCTTGCCCTCCCACATCAGGGGTACGTCCGCCCTCGGGGCAAGAGCGCCTGGCGACCCTAGGCTCGTCACACGACCCCACTGCCTATTTTTCCTTCGTGAGCCGAGGAGGATAGTTTTTCAGGAGTTTCGCTACCGCCTTTGCCAGGTTCTTCTGCTGCTTGTCCGGCGCGGCCTTGAGGTCGATGGTTTTACTAGCGACGCTACGCCAGGCCAAACTATGGTTCTTCGAGTCGTACATGTCGACAGCCAACTGGCCAGTGTAGATGGTGGACGCCTGCCCAGTGGTCATGCCGCTCACACCACTGTACCAACCGCCGCCGGACCAACCCGGACCATATCCCCAGTCCGTTTTGTAGGAAGTAAATTGTGTCTCTGTACCAATTCCAGCCTGATAGCCAAGATAGAGATCGGCAGTGTCAGCATCGGTTTTGGTAAGACCTTTCCGGGCGAGTTCTGCGTCAACAGCATCCTTGATCTGCTTGTCCCGAAAATCGTCGATTTTCGGAGCATCTTTCATGGGCACCCACTTGTAAGTCTTAAACCTCGAAAAATCCGCGTTCTTATCAAAATTGTAACGTACGTCCGCAACGACGGAGGCACAGCCCACCAGCAAGAATGCAGCTAATGAGAAAACTACAACTCTCTTCACCGTCGCCTCCAGTCCCAAAGCCATTTGCTCTAGCGGCTTTACGCCACCTGCAGCGGAGGTTCCCAGAATGGATCGAATCACTGTCTAGAATAGGCGATTACTCTCACAACCTCACCTCGGGACGATAGTTGGTGTAACGGGGATTTTGCAACAACTAGCGAAATGAGGGTGTAAAAGCGATGTTTCAACGGCTAGGCTGCAACGAGGCCGTTTCTAAGCGCGTACCGTATCAGTTCAGCACTGCTGTTGATGCCAAGCTCCTCCATCAAGCGGTACTTGTGAAAGGCGACGGTCCTTGTCGTCAACTTCAACAGAACGCCAGTCTCCTTCATCGTTTTACCTTCGACCAGCAGTTGCAGGGCCTTGCGTTGCCTCGCGCTCAGCCGCTCTCTTTCATCCACAACCACCGATTTGTGTTGCCGGTTCAGAAAGTTGGCATCATCTTTCAGAATTGGTGACAGGTACGACTTGCCGCGCAGCACCTGCCGAATGACTGTCACTAGTTCAGACGCGGCACAGGTCTTTAGCAGGTATCCAGAGGCTCCGCGACGGAACGCCTCAATGGCGAGGTCAGGGTCTGGGTTCATGGTTAGATACACCAGCTTGACTGCCGGCAAAATCTCCTTCACCTGCCCTCCGGCATCCAAACCGTTCAATAATGGCATGCCGACATCGATCACAATCGCGTCCGGCTTCAAATCGGTGGCGGCTCGGACCATGGCATACCCGTCCTTCACCGTTCCCACCACGTCAAATACTGTGTCGAGCAGCTTCTTACATAACTCTGCCACGAGCGTATGGTCGTCAGCGATTAGAACGCGAGGCCGATCGGGCAATTCCATCTCCCTTTACGCTGCTGGCATTTGACTAGCACGCAGGGCCTCGGTGTTGGTCCGACGCGTTACTTTTTGGACGGTGTGGACGAGCCCTTCCAGCACTTCGCTCTTCATTACATATGCATCGACCAACCACAGAATCCGCTCCGGCATCTGGAAATATGCTGAAACCAGGACGATCGGAATGTTAGGAAACCGTCGGCGGATCTGACAGGCGATGGCTTCGGCGTCTATGCCTTGATGTTTGTATTCCAGTAGGACAGCATCGATCGACGTTGCCTGCAACGTTCTGATCGCGTCGTATCCACTTGTTACAGTCTCAACGTGGTAACCGCCAGATTCCAGAACCACTTTGCGCAGCTCCAAAACATGTGGACGGTCATCGATGCACAGCACACTGGGGGCAGGGCCGGTACTTCCTCTGGATGACATCTTGATTGCCTCACCGTGAGAATAGACTTGTAGCGGAAGGTCCATACTACGGGGCTGGTGCGGCAACTGGAACTAGCAGTTCTTACAGAGAAAACCCAGGAAAGGCTTGGCTAACTGTCGTTAACAGTCCATAGCACAAGCTTGCTCCGTCTCTTCGCCCCTCCAAGGGGATTTTGAGTGTAATGAGGATTGTTACGTCAAACTATCTAGTGGTGGGAGTATTCGGGTGCTCATGGGGCAACACATCTTTCGCGCGTTGTTCCACTTTTTCCTCTGTCGTCTCCGGGGATTAATCCCGCAATATCTGCTCGATACGCCTGGCCAGTCGCACGATTTGCGGCCAATCTTGATCAACGAATCCTTGCCCATGCGCTAGGCTGTTGCGGAGACTCTCTATTTGCTTGCTGGTTCGCTTTGCAGCACTGGGAGTGGGAATGTCTAGGCGGGCAAGTTCCTCTGGATTCGATATCAGGATTTCCATCTTGTCACCTATCTGGAGGCAGTCGAGCAATTGGCAGTTCTCTTTTCGACGTTCTCGCTCGGCGCGGAGCTGCCTCGCTTTCTCGATTCTCTGCTCCGACAGAAGGCGGGTCCAGCTTTCGTCCGGCCATCTCCGACGAAGTCGTTCTGTGAACTCCAGCTCGGCAACTGTAATGATTCCGAATAGCCACATCCGTGCAGCCGGCTTCTGCATGTCGATCCGGGAAATCACACCGAGCACAGTTCCAAAGGCTGAGACGAAGCACCAATCGTGTCGTGTCAACACTTCGATCACCTCGGTCATAGAACTTCCCCCCAGGACTACCTGACTGGACGCAAACTCGCGTCGGTCTGCTTCGCAGACGCCCTCTCCGAGGGTTTCTGCTTCAATGAATCCGCAAAGCATTCCATTATGGCGGATGCCAGCGACCTCAACGCGCGCCAAGCCCATCGCCGTTGCTGCATCCTTAGCCGAGCGATCCGAGTCGAATGAAAGCAGCGGCTCAGCGATATCTTGCGCGGTAAATGCTCGCTCGAATACTCGCAGAGCGGCGATGGGAAGGGCTGTAGGTTCTAGCTTGGCCGCAGTAGCTGCTGGCTCGACTGCCCCGATTGCCACGTTGTACCGCTGTAGATCGTAGTTCAGCTTGTCCAGCAGGTGCGCATCGCCACCTTCGAGAACCTTCGCCAGTTCTCGCGCTTCTGCTGCATAGCTTCCGAGGGATGCCGGGTCGCTCTTGTGCAAATCGCGGCAGGTATCGATCAGATCAGCGATTTTTACGGTTTTCGCCGCTGCGGAAACATTTGCGTAGCGTTGCCAATCAATCGCCAATCGAGCCACACGGTTTCCGTGGCCGGGGGGGCTGACGCGAGTCAACTCATCAACGATCTTAGCCACTGCATAACCAAATTGTCGCTCGATGTCACCAATGGTGACGCCGGTGTCTTCGACCAGGTCGTGGAGCCACGCCGCGGCAACTATTTTCTCATCCTGGCTGACAGAGGAAACTATTTGCGCCACGGATTTCAAATGCATTTCGGGGCTCTGCCAAGCCGGGTCCCGGTGCGCCGCGATCCGACGGTGACTGCCGCTGGCAAACCGCTTGGCGGCTTTGACGAGGTCGCTCATTCGATTTGCGATGCGCTAGGGTTGCCGCCATACGTCTCAGGTGTCGTCATGGTGCTACTGAAAATCGGTTCAATCTTAGAGGGCCATGGGACAGGCCTCCTTCGCATTATGACGGAAAACTGTAAACCGCGTAACTGTTGTTAGCAGGCCATTACACCAATATCCCCCGTTCCGGTCGCCACGGCAGGGATTTTGGTGTAATGGGGATATTTCATCAACTGACGAATCATCCGTAGGCTCTAAAAGAATCGGTGTTGTAAGTGCACCGAGACGTTCTGTCTCGATTCGAAATGATCAACGGGATCACCCGTCTAGAAGGCTTCTCCGATTCCCATGCTGAATGTGTGGCCGTCTCTGCCCTGGTCGATCGGCTCGGTCTGATTTGAATTCCTTTCAGAACCGCAAAGTGATTCCGCCGGAAACATCGAACTCGTGGAGATAGTGGTCATTACCCACGACCCAGCACCCGCCCCAGAAGGGATCGCACCAATATCCGCCATCCGTGGTAGTAAGGTATGTGGGGGACCACTTGGCCTGACCGCGAAAGCCAAGATGCTTGCTGAAGTTGTATTTCGCTCCGCCACCAAGAGAAAAGGCAAAACGAGTGACGCCGTTGACACCACTCCTATCCGGCGACAAGGCACTGGCTCCCATCCCGAACAGTACAAAGGGCCTCATCTTCGATTCGCGTTCTGCAAAGTGAAACAGGAAATTGCCCATGTACTGATTCTGATTCAAATTGAATACCTTAACGTCTTGACCGCCACCTGCGGGCTGGGCAACTGTGTCGGCTTGTGTTTTATTCCACTGGAACTCTATGCCGTAGTGTTCACCAAACAGGTAGCCTGCCGTGAGGCCGTAGTTCATGCTATTGCCGACCTCAATTCTGTGAAACAGCGAAGTCGACAGATCAAGACCACCGTTAAATTGGCCGCCAACGTGGCCGGTGACTTCAAAATTTTGAGCGGAAGCAGCAGTAAGCAGAAGGATTAAGCACAGAAGCGAGGAGAGGAGGGTCGTCTTTGCGTTCATTGTCATTGCAATCCTTTGTTCTGAAGCGTTCTATTTCTTGACAGGAGGGAAGGATAGAGTGGGTGATGGGGGACTCAACTGGATGAAATGACAGACTCTGCGGTTTTTGTTTTGTCAGCCCGGACGCATCGCTGTCGCAAGCAGGCCATTACACCAGCTTGCGCTGTTTGTTCGCCAAAATCCGGGTCAGTGCGTGTAATGGGGATATTTCAACAGTTGATGTCCGAGGGCAGGAACCACGCCATTTGAAGCGACCCTAACCCCTAGTCATCCTTACCGGGAGGGTTTATTTCCTTGTCTTTCATTGGGTAGTTGAATCGCTTCTGCATTTCCGGCTGGCCTAATTTACGCAAAGTTGTAACAGGATCATCAACAAACTTCTTTGCGGTCGAATGCTGAATAGTCGCCAGAACCATCGATTCATCCGGCACCAAGATCTCATAGTCAGCAGTCATCAGAACGCATCCTAATTGCCTTGCCAGTACGCAAATCTGTTTGACTAATTCTGGCGAGATCGCATTGGCATCGATGCGGAAGGCGATCTCTTCGACCTTGCTCTTGCTCTCATCGACGTACAGCACGTATGCATCGTCGCGGTGCTTCTGCCCCCACATTCGCTGACTCGTAGACCATGAAGCCATTTTCGGAAGAATCAGATCAATCTGGTCCTCGAATCCAGCAGATGGTTGGAGATCTGCCCACCATGGGAAATCTTCCGCCAGTTCCTGAGGAATTGCGGGTGGCAGCACGTCGTATTTGCTGAGAAGAACCGTCTCAGGAAGGAAAATGACCCGGAATTGCCAAACGGCCATATCTTGCCAACCTGCGGAGCGATTGTAGCTGAGGTCGTCGGCACAGCGAGGCCCGCCCAACTCGCATCGCGTCGTGAAACGAAAATCGGATGTGATGCACTATCTAGATAGAAGAATACAAGATAGGTAACCCGGCCCGTTTCGAGCTTGAATGCCGGGAATTCGGATTCGTGCTCCTAGTTTTCAGCTCCAGGTGTTCGCTTCTCACCTGACGCGACGAACCCAGGCTATTCAGCGCTCGACCAACCGCACCGTCCGGCGAAGCTGGGGGTGAAGAGGACAATACCGTGAAACTGTTTCGAAATGCTTTTTACGCCGCGCTGTTGTTGGCGGCTTCCGCTTGCATCGCTCAGACCACGGGAGACGTTGTGGCGATCATCCCGTTTCCGTTTGTCGTAGCAGGGCATACGCTGCCGGGCGGACGCTACATTGTCTCGCCGATGAACCAGAACACCTTGAGACTCCACGAATCCACGGGCCCGGGCATGTTGGTGTCGACGAATACTGCCCAGCGCCGCCCTGGGTCCGACGATAGCTCCAAGCTGGTTTTCCACCGCTACGAGAGCACGTATTTTCTCTCGCAAGTGTGGATCACGGGCAGTGATCGGGGAAGAGAGGTACGTCGTTCGGATGCCGAGCTCGAATTGGCGGCAAAGTCAATGCAGAAGGGTAACACCGTGGTAGTCGCTGTTCGGTGATTTCGTATACCACTCCTGGCCCCGGCAGCAAAAACACTGGGGCCGTATTTTTCTCTATCAGACCACGACCGCCCGCCACGAAAACCGGCCAATGAGTGTAATGGGGATGTTACGTCAACTGGAGCGTTATTGCGTCACGACTGGCGTTTCCCAACCATCGTATTCACCGTCGAAACGCTGAGACAGGTGAGACAACCCAAAAAAGCACTAGGCCACGAGCCTCAGATAGATCTATGTGTTGCCAACTAGGCAACCGCCACGGCTTGCCAGTTTCAGAAACCGATCGACGTCGTCGCTACTCAATAAGGATGCAACCGAGATGGAACCATGCAACTGCGGCACGACCCGACGCCTCACCTCACGCTCCGGGGCTGGAAGGCAAGGACGCGTTCTCCCCTTCCGGTCGAGGGAGAAAAATGTCCTTGACTTCCCCTCTTATAGATCAGGCCATTACACCAGCTTGCGCCGTCCGTTCGCCTTTTCGCAGGTCAGTGAAATGGGGATCCGCCGGCGCAGAAGTCAGGTGAATCGGTGAAACGCGCGCAATACGCCTTCGCTTTTACGGGGCGATACGGAAGGCCTACGACACGGCGCACCCGCACGCTCACCGCAACTTGTTCTCGAATTGGTTTTGAGGTATTAATTAGTACGCAGTTGCTTCTCAAGTGAGCTGAGACCTCCAGCTCCATTTCGAACTCACTTCCCGAGCACCGCCATCCAGCCGACCCAGATCTGCGCGCGCGCGTCGCATTCAGGCTGATTGTAGGGTCACAAAGGAGTTTTCAATGACCCAAATGTCCAATCGTAGAGTGGTGCCAGTGATAGTGATTTTGTTGATAGGCGTGGTGTGCGCCCAGGACCGGGTGCAGTCCGAGTTGCGATTCGCCGCTCACAGCAAAGACGAAAAGACCGCGGGAGTGTGGGTAGACGGGCAATACGTAGGCTTTGTGAAAGAACTTGTAGATGACAAGAAACTAATGCTCTTGCCCGGCAAGCACGAAATTGTCATCCGCCAGCCCTGGTACAACGAGTTTGTCAAGGAGGTCATCCTGGAGCCTGGGAAGACCCTCGAAGTCAAAGTCGAGTTGGTGAAATCGGCTCAGTTGCCGACCAAGGACGCCACCGGCGAATTGAAAATAGCCGCCACCCCCTCCCGGGCGGCGGTCTTTGTCGACGGTCAATATGCCGGCCACGTAGACGAGTTTGGCGGCGTGGGCAAAGCCATGCTTCTTACTCCCGGACAGCACCGCCTACGTATCGCTTTACCGGGCTACCTGCCCTTCGACACCATGGTGGACCTACGCCCACAACAGAAGCTCAAGATTCAGACTGATCTCGTGAAAGGCAGCATCACCGAGGCCGGATCGCAGGTCAACAAGCAGTAAAATTCGTCGGCCCCTAAAGGCCGCGCGGCAAGCCCATATTGCTCTCCCATGCGGCCAGTTTGAACTCTGGATTACTCCTGCGCGAGAAAGAGGGCATTCATGATTGAAGCAAACAGGGCATTACACTCATTGACCCCGATCGCCTGCCGCCGGGTGTAGTTGGTTACGACTCGTCAGCTTGCTGATGCGTGTGGACAGTTTTGCAATGGATAGTTGTCACGGTTTCTGTTGGTGCTGCTTCTCGGACTCATCGATGGCACTGCGGAACTGTTCGACTGCCCTCACCTGAGGTCCCGTCAACGCGTCCTTCGCCATATAGCGCCACAGCGGTGCCGCCTCCAGCGGGTACTCGATTCTCCCTAGATAGACTTCAAAGGTATCCTCCGAAGGACCACCTTCATTGTTTATATGCGGTCCTGTCCTTGCTGATCCCTCCAGCGGTGGATGGGTGAGAGGTGGGGTGAGAGGGGGCTGACGACTACTCGGCTGACGAGTCGGCGGATAAATGATCGTGTCCGCAGGCGCATTCCGGACTGTGGGGCCACTCGCGTGTCCCTTCCTAACCGCAACTATCAAATCGGCGGTTTGCGTATCCGTCACAATGTTGAATCTGCCCCACGCCGTCATGGCTCGCTCGACGTCATCGTGAGCAGTGCGATTCGCCCTTGGATCGGTCAGAGGTTCCCCAGCATCAGGATGAATCACGACCAGAACAGTCTTCGCCTGCAGAACAATGTCCGGTAGCGCCTGTTTTCTTTTGTCTTTCGCAACCGCGTAAGCTAAGAACAGCAGGACGAGGCAAAAGATCGACATTCGACGGGACATAGCCACCTCCACCGCGATCGTGGATTATATACTTCGCCACCGGCAGGGCTTATTAGAGAGCCGGAAGATGGTACCTGTTGTAAACAGGCTATTTCACTCATTGGCCCGGTAAACCGCCACGAAGTCGGAGGGCACGGAACAGAAGCCAGAGACATCCTGAGTAGAGCAGGGCCGGAATCCACAGAATGAGCATGTACGTAGTCAGGGCTTCCAGCCATCTGTTGTTAATCCTGCCCAACCAGTCGTGATCTATCAGCCAAGCCCACGGAGTTGCGAACAAGAAACCGTAACCCGCGACGCGCTCGCTACGCCAGTGCATAGGACGAGCGATGATGACGAATAGATTTAGAGCTGCTGCGACAAGGAATGGAAGTGGAAGTTGAGGGCCTCCTGTCGCTTTCGTGGCCCCCCGAAGATCGTCGGAGGTCGCGGAAGCGCCTTCAGCAGTCTGCAAACGCGATTGCTGGGCATCGTGTGAACGTGCGAAAACGCGAGTGCTGGCTGAGCGCACCTCCCTGAGGGCCGAGAGATTAACTTGTACTTGTGGGGGATCATGGTGCCGGGAACAGGATTTGAACCTGCACGCCTTTTGGGCACTAGCTCCTAAGGCTAGCGTGTCTGCCAATTCCACCATCCCGGCGCTGGAAACCCCATTATAAACGGCTAATGGCTTCGTCCAAGCGGTCCTCGCGGATGTGAGTGTATTTCTGGCTCATGGCAACGCTGTAATGACCTGCTAGCCGCTGGAGTTCGAATGGGCTTGCTCCAGACTCAGCGAGACGGGTACAGAGGCTGTGCCTGAACGAATGAAGAACGCATTCTGAAGACAGCTTCATTTCATCTCTTAGGGTCCTGAACTGCTCACTGGCCCAATGACGGCTCTCGGTGCCCCAAACAGGATCGTCTCCTTCGCCCCTGTCTAGAGTTCTCAGAATTTCAGACGCCCTCTGGGTCAAAGGAACTCTTCGCCTTGCGTATTTGGTCTTTCCTTTTTCGACCACAACAAATCCATGACCGTCTCTTGGCAGGGAAACGTGACGCCATTTGAGTTGTAGCGCTTCACTGAGTCTCAAGCCAGTGTCATAAAGAAAAGGCAGAAACAACTTCAAGAAATCCGTGCATTTCTCGTGGGCCAACATCTCGGAAAGCAGCTTTTCGCTGATGACAAATTCCCTCTGATTCTCTGATGGCAGCAGCTTAATCTTGGGAGTTTTGTACAGGTAGCCGTGCTCAGCAGCCCACTTCAAGACGACGCGAAGGGTTCTTAGATAGGCATTGACTCTTGAGACAGACACTCTCTTGATTTCGGTTTTGACAAAATTCTCGATGTCTGTCGCAGAGATATTCTTCAACAGGATTGTGCCAAGAGACGACGCCAACAATCGGGCATGGAGACATCCATAAGGATGAGGTCAGGGCGCAACTCCCGCGCCTTTGTCACGGCTTCGCGGCCGTCGACTGCCTCGCCGCATACGCGCCAATCGGGGCGGTCTTCGATCAACGATCGCAAACTGCGGCGGAATAGTTCGTGGTCGTCGACGATGAGGATTTTGATCGGTGCCATGGTCAGCCCTGCGCGAAATATCTGGTCTCAGACAGGTAAGTAAATGCTTTCTGATTTACAGCGGAGCTACTAGAGACAGCATGTTGCGGCGCGTCGGTCGAGGCCTACAGACATGCCAGCTGAGTCCGCAACGACTGAGAATGCTATAGCGACTCGTTTTTGGAGAATACAGTTTTTTATGTATCACGGGAGTCTTTTAGCCCTTTTGATTCGAAGAAATTTTGAGTGGAAGCCAATTCGTAGTGATGCCGCGAAAGCCCGCTATTGGCGGGTCGCGCCCGGCGGGCGGGGACCGGGTTCGACGGGATTTCCGGAGCCTTCTTTTACTGTCTGGACAATATCGACGGCCGAATTTTCGAACTGTTCAAACCGGCCGCTCGGCCACCGCACCTGAATCCAGTCGACCTTATTTACGCCGCCTAAGCCAAAGTGAACACGCATGTCGCTGTTGGAGGCGTAGCTGGCGCCACTGCGGATCTCGTCAACTATTACGCGGGAGCCTGCCTTGACGGAAACGCGCGCACCGATGCCGTCGCGATTGGACTTCGTGCCGACCGTGCGGATCGCGATCCAGTGATTCGGCGAGCGCACCTGGTTCACCAGCAAGCTGGCATGGTCGTTCATGTTGCTGATCACGGCGGAGAGTCGGCCATCGTTCCAGAGATCGCCGATGGCGAGGCCGCGACCGGCGTGCATGGCCGTGATGCCGGAGCCCGCGTCGGCCGATATGTCGGCGAATGTGCCATTGCCGTTGTTGCGATAGAGGATGCGCGGCTCGGGATACGTGCTGCCGAGATGTTGCTTGTTGACCTCGGGATAGACGTGGCCGTTGACGACCAGAATGTCGGGCCAGCCATCGTTGTCGAAGTCGAAGAAGGCGGCACCCCATCCGAGATACTGCGTGTGCAGGCCGAGTCCGGCGGCGAATGTGACGTCGTCGAAGGTGCCGTTCCCGTTGTTGCGGTAGAGGGTGGAAGTGTCGTCGGAGAAATTGGTTTTGAAGATGTCGAGCCGGCCGTCGCCGTTGAAGTCGCCGATCGTGACGCCCATGCCGGCCTGCTCTCGACCGTCTTCGTTGTAGGCGGCTCCCGCGGTCACGGCTATGTCGGTGAAAGTTCCGTCGTGGTTGTTGCGGAAGAGGATGCTCGCGGTGCTGTCGCAGGCAATGTAGATGTCGGGCCAGCCGTCGTTGTCGAAATCGAAGGTGGCGACGCCGAGCGAATAATGGCCGGGCGTTTGATCGATGTGCGCTCTGGCGGTGACGTCTGCGAATGTTCCGTCCCCCAGATTGTGGTACAGGATGTTTTTCGCTGGAGGCAGTCCGCGAGGACCGCACATCACGGGGACGCCTTTCCACACACAGGAAGCGCGCGCGCCGGGTGCGGGTGCGGTAGCGAGATCGAAGTCCACGTAGTTGGCGACCACCAGATCGAGCACCCCGTCGCGATCGTAGTCGATGAACGCGCAGCCCGTGCCCCAGGCTTTGCCGGTCCCGGCCGTGCCTGACTTCTCGGCGACCTCGGTGAACACTCCTTTATTGTTGTGGTAAAGGCGATTCTTTCCGTAGTAGGTGACGTAGATGTCTTCCCATCCGTCGTTGTCGTAGTCGCCCACGCACACGCCTTGTCCCCATCCGGAGGGACCGGCCAGTCCTGCGGGCGTAGTGACGTCGGTGAACGTGCCGTCATGATTGTTGCGGTAGAGGTGGTTGGTGGCAGCCTTGTCCTGGGGACGACCTTCGAGCGTCGTGCCATTCACCAGGAAAATGTCGGGCCATCCGTCGTTGTCGTAATCGAAGATAGCGACGCCGGTGCCGGTGGTTTCGATGATGTACTTCTTCGTGTCGCGGCCGCCGAAGATGTTCGACATCGTGATGCCAGATTTTTCGGCAACGTCGAGAAACTCCGCCAGCGGGGCTGTGGGTTTGGCGGGCGATTGCTGCGAGAGGGCGAGGCCGCTAAGGCCAAACAGGATCAGCAATGTAGCGGTGAGCGATCGGAGAATAGCGCGTGTCCCGGGCTTTGGGCCGAATGGCATGCTCTCACTGAGATACTAGGATGCACGCCGGCGGGTCAAGGTGCCGGCGCGGCGTGCGAAGAGATCGGGCGGCTTAGAATACTGTGAACGAATAGAAGAATGATGCGAATCCATCGGCCCCCTTCATTTTTTCTGCGCGCGTGTACGGCCTTTCCGTTGGCCACCGTGCTGCTGTGCTCGAGTCTCGCGCAGCAGAAAGCATCTCCGACTGCGGACGAGAGCTATCAGCAAGGGTTGGCCGATCTGAAGAAGGGGGAGGTGACGGGAGCGCGGGCTGCGTTCGAACAGGCAGTGAAGCTTGCGCCGAACAGCGCCGAGGCGCACAACTCACTTGGCTATGTGTTGCTCGCGCAGGGGCATGCCGAAGAAGCCGTGGGTGAACTCAAGACGGCGGTGCGGCTCGATCCCAAGCTTCTGTTGGCGCACGTGAACCTGGCGAATGCGCTGATCCGGCAGCGCGACCTGGCAGGCGCGGAAGCTGAAGCGCGAGAGGCGACGCGACTCGATCCCAAGAGCGCAGAAGCGCATCGAACGCTGGGACGCATCTTGAGTTTTCAGGGGAAAACGGCGGATGCGACCGCGGAACTGGCGCAGGCTGCCGAACTGGATCCGAAGCGCGCGGACCTGCGCGACGAGTATGGTTCGCTGCTGGCGCAGGGGCAGCAGAACGAGAAGGCTGCCGATGAATTTGCGGAGGCGGTACGGCTGTCTCCACAGTTCGGACAGGCGAAGCTGCATCTGGGAGTAGTTCGCTGGCAGCAGCAGCAATTCGATGAAGCGCAGAAACTGCTGGAGAGCGCGGCCCAGCTTTTGCCCGAGTCCCCGCAAGCGCACTTTTACTTGGGACGAGTTCTTGAGCAGCGTGGAGCACGCGAGCAGGCGGTGCGCGAGTTTCAGGCGGCGGTGAAACTGAGTCCTGACTTCGCCGATGCGCAAACACACCTCGGCTCTACGCTGCAGCGCCAGAATGATGTGGAGGGCGCGCTGCGCGCATTCCGGCGAGCAGTGGAACTTCAGCCCGACAATCCGGACGCGCACAACAATCTTGGACTTGCGATGGTGCAGGGCGGACAGGCCGCGCAATCCGTCGAGGAGTTTCAATCTGCATTGCGGCTTCGCCCCGACGATGCGGGATACCGCGCGAACCTGGGGACGGCATATCTTCAGCAAGCTGACTTCGAATCGGCGATCACGCAATTTCAGACGGCGCTCAAGAGCACTCCTGACGACGCTACGCTTCACTACAACCTGGGCCTCGCACTCAAACTGAAGGATCAACTGCCGGAAGCGCTGGCGGAACTTCGCAGGGCCGAGGAACTGGATCCGTCGCAGCCCGATGTTCACTACACGCTGGGCGTTACGCTCTGGCAGCAGGGCGCGTTCGATGATTCGGTGAAGGAATTGCGTGCGGCGATCTCGGCGCGCAGTGACTACGCTGAGGCCTATTACACGCTGGGAACCGTGCTGAAGCAGCAGGGGAAATTGCCGGAGGCGGCCGACGCATTGCGGGAGGCGATCCGGTTGCAGCCCGATTTTGCCGGCGCACACACCACGCTTGCTTCGGTGTTGCGTGCGCAGGGAGACAACGAAGGCGCGGCGGCGGAAGCGCGCGCCGGTGCGCAGATCGGACAACAGAAAAGCGGTCTGCAAGCTGCCGCGCTGGCTACCAGTTCCGGACGGCGGTTGCTTGACGCGGGTGACGTGGACGGGGCGATCGCGCAGTTCCGGTCCGCGATCAACTCGAGCCCAAACTATGCGCAGGCGCATTTTCAGCTGGCGATTGCGCTTAAGAGAAAAGGTGACAAGGACGAATCAGCCAGGGAATTTCGCAGGGCGGCGGAACTCGATCCGCAACTTTCTCCGCCGGCTTCTTAGATTATTGTTCGCCTTCGTGGCGCAAGGCCACGATGTCGGATTCCACCGGAACGCCGCGCGCGACTTTTACTCGCAACACGACCTCGAAAGGTTTCAAGTCTGTGTCGGGTACCGCACCCAGGCGCGCCAGCAACTGATTCAGCGAGTCCTCATGACAAACGTATTCGACCGCGGCTTGTGTGCCGATGGTCGAGGCTCCCGCCAAGATCAGGACGGAGTTTGATGGGTCTAAACCCTTCATCAGAGAAATGACAGCGTAGTCTTCGCTGAGCGGCGCGGTCGAAGGACTTCCAATAAAGTAAGGAAGCTCACCAGCTCGCGCGCGCAGGTTGACGACGGCCAGATCGCCCTTGCGCGGCCCCGACGCCAGTCGTTGAAACGCGAACTGCTGGCTCATGGGAATGTCGCGCAGCGAAAGATTCTCGGCGGGCGAGCCTACAAAGATAAGGTCGTTGTTCTTGGCATCGTCGAGCGAGAACAGGCTGCCGCGTTTGACCCGCACTTCCTGTCCGAAAAGATGAAAGACACGATCGAGCTCGTGCACGGCGAGCACTTCGCCGACGCCGGTGTAGTGATCAAGGACCAGCGCACGAGAATCCTCTGAGGGATTGCGGTAGCGCATCCCGGTCTCGGGCCGGCCAACGAAAGCCGCGTTGCTGAAGACCACCCAAGGCTCTGAGGGGCCGGAGACGAATTGCTTCCAGAATGTCTGATAAGCGACCGGGACGGGCCGAACTTTCGAGGAAACCGCATCGGTGCGGAGGTGGTTCTGCCACTTGACCACCAAGGCCGCAACCGCGGCAGCGAGCAAAATCGATAAGGCGATGACACCGGCTGCCCAGTTCAGCAGCATTCGACGTCGCTTGCGCCCGGGATCGGGTTGTTGTACGGCAACTGCGGTTGCAGTCGCGGCAACCGAGCGAGCGTGGAAGGTGAGGGTGTAACTGCCCTTGGGTAATTCAACAAGAATGGGATCGCGTTCGCCTTCGGAGGAATAATATTCGGCGAGTTTCAGCCGTAGCCTGCCTGCCTGAACTCGGATCGCGGAGTCGACGTGCGGATCAAAGTCGGGTGGGCGACCAAAGACTTCCGTAGCAATTTGATACTCCTTGATGGGTGCTCCAGGATTCTGGAGACTGTGTTCCGCGAGGTAACGAAGTAACCGGCAGAGCGATTCTGACCCATGAAGGACGCGGCTACTCGCCAATCGGTCGATTGCTGCGACGTATTGCGCGCGGTCGAGGCCCGACACTGTCACGCCCATGTAACAAGCGTAACAATGCAGCCATCCATGTGCAACCGCGGCTACTTTGGGGCTGTAACCGTATCAGACGTGTCGAAACTTTAATTTGGGCGCGGCGAGGTCCAATATAGTCGGCTCTAAAATTCTCCAGTCGAATGTTCATGTGTGGGGGCATTCAGGAGATCGACCTTAACCCCGTTCTTCTTGCGAATCGCAACTCAGTGGGGAAGCGATCAGCAATCAAGATTCAATCGCTGTTTCAGGAATTGGAATACAGATTCTGCTTTTCATAGCTCGGCGAAGCTGCACTTCCCAAATGTCATAGATAAATTGACGTTGGGTCAAAACTTACCAATCCCCGTGAACCGCTGAAAAATCGATCTACTTGTGAGGGAGGTCACAGCAGTGTGAAAGCCTGAATAGTATTTTTCTACTAGCGAGAATGGCAACAGCGGGGTATTTTAGATTTCCGCCACAAGTTTTCTCTCAAGCCAAGAAAGCCCAAATCGGGAAGGGTTGCTTTCAACGGTTGTCCACGCGGAGGAGTTCGATGAAGACGAAGTTCTGGATGGGATTGGTTGGAGTGCTGCTGAGCGTATGCCTGCTCATGCCGACCGCTGCATTTGCGCAGGCCGTTTACGGAAGCATTCTCGGGACGGTGACGGATCCGCAAGGAGCCGCGGTCGCCGGAGCGAAGGTTACGGTAACGAACCAACGCAAGGGCACCGAAGATACGACCACCACGAACGCCGACGGGAACTACTCGGCGACCCACTTGGTACCGGATACGTACACCGTAAAGATTGAAGGTGCCGGGTTCAAGACCAGCGAGCAGAAAGATGTGCTGGTGCAGGCTGACGCGGGTTCGCGTGTTGACATGCAGTTCCAAGTCGGCGGAACAAGCGAAACGGTCGAAGTGACGGCCGAAGCTCCGCAGCTCAAAACCGATCGCGCCGATGTCTCCGTATTCGTTCAACGAAAAATACGTGGAAGACGTGCCCATTCTGAATCGCAACTTCACGCAAATCCAATTGCTCGCGCCCGGCTCGCAGAAAATTGTGGGGTGGAGCCACGCGGCCACCGAGAATCCGCAAGGCGGCCAGCAGATCTTTACGCAAGGGCAGCACTTCAGCGGCACCGGCTTCGAGTTGGACGGAACAGACAACCAGGACCCGATCTTGGGAATCATCGTCGTCAATCCGAATCTCGATGCCATCACAGAAGCAAAAGTCGCGCTGCAGAATTACGACGCAGAATTCGGCAAGGCCGTCGCGAGTCTAGTCACCGCGCAAACCAAGTCCGGCAGCAACGATATCCACGGCAGCGGTTTCTACTATCGGAGAACGGACGCGTTGTACGCCAGGGACCCGTTTGCGCAGAGCACGAAGGACCCCCTTACTGGGCGTTTCATTCCGAGTTCCCGCTGGCAACAGTTTGGTGGCACCGTAGGCGGTCCGGTCATCAAGGACAAGCTGTTCTTCTTTGGGGACTATCAGGGAACGCGGCAGAGCAACGGCCTCAGCGGCCTCTTCACCGTGCCGACCCAGCTCGTTCATGACACCTGCATCAAAGCCAACAACCCCGGCGGAAACTGCGACCTCAGCCAGTACGTCGGTGTAGCGCAAGGTGGGGGCCACATCTACGACCCAAATACGGGCACTCCCGGAGTGGCTGACGGAGGGACACGGACCCAATTTGCAGGCAATCTGATCCCGATCGACAGGATTTCTGATGCAGCGTCCAACATCCTGGCGTTGTTACCGCTGCCGCAAAACGACAACATCCAGAACAACTACGTTGGTGCTGGCTCGGGTCCGTTTTCGCAGAACAGTTTCGACACGCGCATTGACTATACAGCCAGCTCATCCCTGAACGTCTTCGGGCGATTCAGCCTGTCTTACTATAGTTTGTCGGGTAAGGGGTTGCTTGGCGTAATGGGGGGACCGGGCAACGGTCTGCTCGGGCTTTCCGGCAGCTCCATCACTCACAACTACAGCCTCGCGACCGGTTTCAATAAGACAATCAGCACCAGTTGGCTTACCGATTTCCGGTTTGGCTATTTCAAGTACAACCCGGTAGCTTCGAAGCCCGACGGTGGCACGCCCATGACTGACCTGGGAATTCCCAATGCCAATACCTCCGACGCGAAGACAGTGGGGCTGGGCTCGTTCCAACTCGGTAAGGATCCCCTCAGCGGCTACAACGGCACCAGCACCAACGGAGGCTCGGGGGACGGCTTGATTATCTCCAGCTTTGGCGACGGCTTGGGCGTGGCCCGCTGCAACTGCCCGCTCACGCAGAGCGAACAGCAGTTCCAGTTCGTCAACAATTGGACGCACGTGAAAGGCAATCATCAGATCAAGTTCGGCGGCGATCTCCGCTATGCCATGAACCTGCGCATCCCCAGCGACAACAATCGTACGGGCGAATACAACTTCAGCCCCGAGGTCACGTCCCTGAAGGGCCAGGAGGGTCTTGACTTGGCCACTTTCCTGCTGGGAGACGTCTCGGCAATTGCGCGCTACGTGAACAACCCGGCAGCGGGTGGTTCCCCTGCGGAACGCCAGTGGCGGTTCTTCTTATATGGCCAGGATACCTGGCGCGTCACCCCGAAACTCACTGTGAACTACGGGTTGCGCTGGGAGCTCTACACCCCTGAAAAGGTAAACGGTAAGGGCAACGGCGGCTTCGCAAACATTGTCGATGACGGTGGCCACGGCGGCATCCGCGTCGCCGGCTTCGGCAAATACGGATTGAACGGCAACGTTACGAATGATCTCAGAGCGTTCGCGCCGCGCCTCGGCATTGCCTATCAATTGACGGAAAAGACTGTTATCCGCGCTGGATACGGTCGCAGCTACGACATCGGGGTGTTCGGCTCGAACTTTGGACACACCGTCACGCAAAACCTGCCGGTGTTGCTCAAGCAGAATGCGGACGCCAGCAACGCTCCCGGTTTCAGCGGAGCCAATGCGAACCTGATCCCGATCTTCACTCTCGACCAGGGCCCTTTCACCCCGACATTCGATCCGATTCCCGCCGATGGATTTATTCCACTGACGAAGAGTTTGAACGCTACTCACATTCGCCCGACCAAGCAAGTCCTGCCCACGGTCGATGCGTGGAACTTTACGGTTCAGCGTCAAATGACGCGTTCGATATCATTGGAAGCAGCCTACGTTGGCAGCAAGGGCACGCACGGCTTCGCTGGTAACGGACCAAATTACAACTACAACCCGGTGGCGGCAGGACCGGGAACCAGTTTCATCGTGGCCGATGCAGCGAATCTGGGCCACAACAAGCTCGGAGGCTTCACAGCGGCTACTGCTCAGGACAGCCGCCGACCGCTATGTGGTACGTTCGACATTGGTACGGGAACCTGCAGTGGAATCGGGTTCGACTTGGGCAACTACTACGGGAACGACGCAGCCAGCACCTATAACGCGTTCGAGCTTAAGGTTGACAAGCGCTTCTCGAACGGATTGCAATTCCTGACCCACTACACGTACTCGCACGCCGACAATTACAGCGACCAGTACTATGCGGTCAGCCACAAGGTTGCCTGGGGGCCAGTGGACTTCAACCGCACCCAAGTTTGGGTTTTGAACACTGTTTACGAACTTCCTTTCGGCAAAGGAAAGAAGTACGCAGGAGGCGTCAGCCGGGCGATGGATTACGCCATCGGCGGGTGGCAGGTCAGCAACACCACCAACTGGAGCAGCGGCTTGCCTTGGACTCCGAGCATCACGGAGTGCGGAGCTTTCTTCGACGGCTCAGGTCCCTGCCGGCCCGATAAGGGATCAGGTTCCCTGCACCTTGGCGTCGGCCCGCTTGATCCTGTCGCACATACGCGCACCTATTTCACGCCAGTCGCCAAAATCATCGATCCCGACGCTTTCCCAGTGGGCACCGATGTTTGCGGTCTCGCGGGAACGGCTTCCGGACCGTTTGCGCTTCCGGGTTGCGGCTCGATCGGGGGCATTGGTCGCAACTCCTATCACGGACCGAGCGGTTTCTACTCTGACCTGTCTGTCTCGAAAGCCTTCGCTATCACCGAGCGCTTCCGGGCAAAGTTCGTTACTGATTTCTTCAACATTTTCAACCATCCGGTGTACGCGTTCAGCGCGAACAACGGAGCTAACGGTTGCGTGGACTGCCAGGGCGGCACCAATGGCAAGATCACCGGTCTCGAGGGCGGCACGAACATGCGTCAGATTCAATTCGCGCTGCGCTTAGAGTTCTAAAGAGCTGCAAGCCTTGTAACGGAGGGAGTCCTCGCGGGCTCCCTCTTTTTCTTGGTCGCGACTCGACCCGACGTGAGGGTTTTGAGGTCCCGTGTGACGGCCGAAGCAGGCCCTGGTGTGTTCTAATTTCCATCTAGAGGTCTGCCGAAGATTGTGAACATCCCTGCTCTCCTCATTCTCTTCCTTGCCCTCCGGCTATTGGCTCAGCAGGGTTCGACCTCCTCCCAGGATGCCTCGCAGTTGCCTTCTGCGCCCTCTCAGGCTGCGGATTCGATGTTTGCTGGGGCTCGGAAGCTGGTGCAGCAGGGGAAGAGCTCTGAGGCCATTGCTGAGTTGCAGCGTCTTGGGGCTGAGAATCCGAATCTGCGGGGGCTGGCCCATGAGCTGGGCATCACGTACTACAAGGCCGGCGACTATCTGAAGGCCATCGACGCGCTCAAAAAAGCGACGCAGGAAGATCCGGAGGACAAGGAAGGCGGTGCAGTTGCTTGGGTTGTCGAATTATTTGGCCGGGCGCCCGGCGGACGCGATTCCGCTGCTCGAGAAGGTGCAGGGGTGGTATCCGCGCGCGAATGTGGACGCGTCGTACATTCTGGGCGTTTGCTATATCCAGACCAAGGATTATCCGAAGGCGCGGCTGGCGTTTGCGCGCATGTTCGACGTGCCGGCGGATTCGGCGGCGGCTTACCTGTTCACGGCGCGGATGCTGTTGCGGCAGGAGTTCGACCCGATTGCCGAGGAGTATGCGCGGAAGGCGATCGAGCTCGATCCGAAATTGCCGCTGGCGCATTTCTTTCTGGGGGAGTTGCACCTGTACAAATCGCGGATCCCGGAAGCGATCGCCGATTTCCAGGCAGAGCTGGGGTTGAATCCGGGACACGCGAATACTTACTACAAACTGGCAGATGCATACTCGCGAGTGCAGAAGTTCGATGACGCCGAGCGGTTGCTGCAGCGGTCGATCTGGCTCGATTCGACATCGACTGGCGCCTACATCTTGCTGGGCAAGGTGCTCGAGAAGAAGGGCGAGGCTGAGCTGGCGGCGCGCGCGTTGCAGCATGCGTTAAGCGTCGATCCGAATAATTCGGTGGCGCATCATTTGTTGGGGCAGGCTTATCAGGATATGGGGAAGACCGCGGACGCGGAGCGGGAACGCAGGCTCGCGCAGGAGTTGCAGGACGCGCCGGGGAAGCCGGAGTGAAAACCGGGAAGGCCGCCGGCTTTAGCCGTGCCATAAGACCCACCGCTATTCACGTTTCAGCGACTGAGGTGAGCTTTTTCGGCAAAGTAGAAGCGTCCACCTCAGCGGCTAAGCCTCAGATCAAAGGGGAGATCTCTCGGCCCGACTGAAGTCGGGCCCTTCCCACGTGCATGCCTATGCGGTTACAACTTCGCCTTCATCATTTTGCGGCAGTCGCTTGCTCGTTCGCCAGGCGCGTCACCATGTCTTCGGGCAATTTGTGTAGCAGGACCAGGAAAGCGCCGTTGGTCCAGCCGAAGCCGATTACGTTGATCTGGTAACCCGTGGCGACCTTGGCTTCTGAGGAGCGCGTGATCACGTTGTACTTCTCGCGGATGGTGCCGTCACGGCGGAAGTTTTCTCCGATGTTCGATAGAAATTCGTACGACGTGCGGTCGGCATCCTCGTTGAAGCCGTACTTCCTCAAGCCTTCAATTGCGATCAGTTGTGTGGGCGCCCAGCCGTACGGCAGATCCCATTGCACCCCCGCGTCGACATCGCTCATGGCCAGGCCGCCCGGATGTTCGAAGATCCGCAGGTTCTTGCGCAAGGCCTCGGCCTGCTCTTTGGTGGCGATGCCCGCCCACAACGGATAAAACGTCGTGATGTAGTGGTAAGTCGAGCGCGCCGACGCATCGAGGTTGTAGTCGAAATACATCCCTTTCTGCGCGTCCCACAGAAGCTTTTGCACGCGCTCTGCGCGCTGGCGGGCGCGTTCGGCCCAGCGCTTTGCATCCTCGCCACGGCCGAGAATTCCGGCGATCTGCTCCAGATCTTTTTCTGTTTTATAGAGCAAGCTGTTCAGGCAGACCGGGGCGAAGTGGTGGGTGCCCGCGCCGTACGGCCCAAAGCGAAACGAGATGTCGAAGCCGGACTCGCGCATGGCGCGGTCGCCCTTGTAGTAGTCGGCGGTCAGGAAAATGTCGCGGGAGGGATCGCACTCGGCCTTCGCCATGGTGCGCTGCGCGTTGCAGACCTGCACGGAATAGCGCGCGCCGAGATACGCGGCCGCCGCTTTGCGCTGGTCTTCCGGACTCTGCGCGGCCTGTGGCTGGTCGACCTCGGTAATGTAGTTGCGTCCCTGCGCGTGCAGCAGGAAGTATCCGGCAACGCGGCGATAAGCGTCGGTTTCGTCCTTTAGACTTTCCGGGGCGGGTCCGTTGCCGAAATCGAAATAGCGCGAGAGGCCGGTATCACCCGCCAGGTGCGGATCGCGGTTCCACATCTCGTAATCCTTGCTCGCCCACTTGTAGCCTTGTTCGAGGAGTTCGCGATCGTTCTTGCCGGTGGCTTTCTCAGCCTCATACACCGACAGGATCATCGATGTCAGAAACGGCGGCTGGGAGCGCGTCAGAAAGTAGGTGCGGTTGGCGTTCAGCACCGTGCCGTAGTGCTCGATCTCGAAGAAGAAGTTTTCGATGATGCCGCGCGCCAGTTCGAGACGCTTGTCTTCGACCAGCCCGCGCACGATGAAGTACGTGTCCCAGCCGTACATTTCGTTGAAGCGGCCGCCGGGGACGACGTATTTGTTCGGCAGATAGACAAGGCCGGGTGGCGTGATGTTGGTCGAAACTTGTCCTGGTCCAGTGATTGCTGCTGGCAGATGCTCGACCTTGATGTGGCAGCGCTCTTGCATTTCGCGGACCGAGTCGGGGATGGAAAAGCCCACGGGCAGGTAAAGGATCGAGTCCTCCGCCAGCTTAGGGTCGACCACGGTGTTGCAGTCGGTCATTGAGCGCGTGAGCGTGTCCCACCCGGTGGCGATGTATTTGAGGATCGGGTCGAGGCTGGGGTTTGAGGCGGGCTGCGGGTCGCGGGCGAAGGCCGGGGTCAGACCGAGGATGAGGATAAGGATAAAGAGCGCAGCCCACACTGCGCGCGCAGGTTTCGAAGCGTGCGCGCGCTGCGGAAGATCGATTTTCATAAGGGGACAGAATAGATCACGGGGAAGTGGGAACGAAAGAAAATGTGGAGTGGAGGTCGATTTCCCTCGGTGAGAAGTTTGTGCGTTCTTCGCTGGAGGGGACTCCTAAGCGCAAAGACTTCCGAGGTCGGGCCGGACACCCACGCTTCATCGGCAAAGACAACGGCCGCGGGCGAGGGCGTCCGCGCTACACGGACCAGATCAAAGGCAGCGGGCAGGAGTGCCCGCTCCACACTGGCTATTGAACTTCGGCGATGAAGACTCCTAATGGCGGCAGGGAGACTTCCGTGCCCGTGCTGGTTGTGCCTGGGGTGGCTATCAGACTTTTCAGACTCGATGACCCTGCACCGGGCAACTTGAATGTCGGCTTCTGCGGCGATGTCGTCATGTTCAATGCGACTAGCACAGACTTTCCCTTGTAGGTGCGCAGGTAGGAGAGCACGTTGGCGTCGTCTTCGTTCAGCGCGGTGTAATTGCCTTCGAGCAGAACCGGATTCGTGTGTCGCTGAGCGAGAACTTTTCTGTAGAACTCCAGAACTGAGTTCGGGTCTTTCGATTCGCTAGCGACGTTGTGCGTCTTGTAGCTTGGGGGAACCGGCAGCCAGGGATCATGTGTGCTGAACCCGGCGTTCGTGGTGTCGTCCCACTGCATGGGAGTGCGTTCGCCGTCGCGGCCGATCTCTTTCGGCCAGCCAGTGCGGCCTTCGGGATCTTTCACATCTTCCTTGCGCTTGGGATTGTTGTTCTCCATTCCGATTTCTTCGCCGTAGTACATGATGGGGGTGCCGCGCAACGTCAGGTAGAGCGCGGCCATCAGCTTGGCAATGTCGTCATTGTGCGTGCCATCGCCGTAGCGGTTGTAGGAGCGCTCGATGTCGTGGTTGCTGATGACGTAAGTAGGCCATCCGCCGGAAGTGTCGGCGGCCGCGATCTGGCGGCGGAATTCGGCGGGATCGAGCTTGTCGACGCGCGTGAACATAAAGTCCATGGGCATCTGCAGCTCTTTGTTCTTGCCGCCGTAGTACTCCTTGAGCTCGTCGATGTTCTTGGTCCACGTTTCGCCGATTAGCACGGCATTGGATTCGTCCGCGACCTTGCGGAGGTTCTGCAGGACGTCGTGAACTTCGGGAAGCTTTGTGTTGTATTTGTGTTCGGTTTTTGGATCGCCGAACTTGGTCGTGCCGGGAAGAACCGGATTATCACGGAGGTCGGGGTCTTCAAACAGAGTGTCGACTGCGTCTAGCCGGAAGCCGGAGACCCCGCGCTTGTACCACCAGCGTGTTACGTCGAACATTGCCTTCTCTACGGCAGGATTGTTCCAGTTCAGGTCGGGTTGCTCAGCGTAGAAGTAGTGATAGTAGAACTGATTCGTGGTCGGGTCGAACTTCCAGGCCGGACCGCCGAATTCGGAGATCCAGTTGTTAGGTGGCCGGTTGCCGGGCTTGCCGTCGTGCCATACATACCAGTTGCGATACGGATTCGTCTTCGAGGATTTCGAGGCGAGGAACCACTTGTGCTGGTCGGACGTGTGGTTGATGACGTAGTCGAGAATGATGCGCACGCCATACTTCTTGCCTTCGGCGGCCATGCGATCGAAATCGGTCAGCGTGCCGTACATGGGATCAATGTTCTCGTAGTCGGCAACGTCATATCCGAAATCCACCTGGGGCGAGGGATAGCAAGGCGTGATCCAGATGGCGTCGATGCCGAGGTCGTGCAGGTAGCCCATCTTTGAGGTGATGCCCTTGAGATCGCCGATGCCGTCATTGTTGCTATCGGCGAAGCTGCGCGGATAGATCTCGTAGAACACGGCGTGTTGCCACCACTCGTGGCCCTCGGGGTCGACCGACTTCTTTTGGGCCGCGGCCCACGGGGACACGAGGGTGGCGATCAGGATCAGGATTGCTATGACTGAGATTTTCCGCATGATGTGTCTCCCTCGCGGTTGGTGCTTCCTTCTCGAGATTCTGTGCTGACAGTCTTGCTGAGCCTGTTTTAGTTGGCCTTGCTGTGCTCGGTTAGAGCCTTGGCTGTGAAATGAAAAATGATTTTGGTGCGAGCGTACTCATCCGCGTCGCCGGAGGGCATGTGGAGATGCACCTGTCCGCGCCCGGCCGCGCCCTTCGTCCAGTCCGCGCCTTCTACCAGGCTCAGTTGTCCGTCGCTCCACAGCCCGAGATCGTAAGCCGTGCCTTTGGCTCCGGCGACATCGAGTTCGAGTCGGTCGTGCGCGGCGCTCCAGGTTTCGGAGAGAACCCGCAAGCCGCGACTCTTCGTGCCCAGCGCGGGGAGGGAAGTCGGAATGCTCACGCCGAAATCGTTCAGGACCGTGATGTGGAGTTTGTTCGAGCCCCGCGCCAAGGGGAATTTAACGTTCAAGTGCTGGTCAGCCGGGCTCTTGGTCACGCGGTTCGCGATCAGGTGTCCGTTCATCTCGACCTGAATGACTTCGGCAGCAAGTGCTAGCGAAGGAGAGAATTCCAGCGAGCAATCGCCCGTGCCGCTGCGGTCGGCGTCGAGGGTGATCGCCTCTTCGGTGCGGTGGTAGCGGAGATCAACCACGCAAGATCCAACGTGAACGTTCTTCACGGCGAAGCTGGGCCAGTCGGCTGGAACGTGCGGCGCAAACGTCAGCACATGGGTATTGGCATCGCTCGAAAGCCCGAACATCCCTCGCAGCAGCGGGCTGATCACCATCGCGGCCGACCAGATCTGGTGCGGAGAACTCGTCGAGAGCGGTTGGTATTGATCGCCGGATAGAACTTCGGTGACGTGCCCGAGTGAGCCATCGAGCGCAAGCAGGGCATTGGCACGCAGATTTCCGTACGCGGGGAGATCGCGATGATATTGATACTCGCCGACCGAAGCCCATCCGGTGAATAGCGGCCACACCGAGCCGTAGTGATAGCCGCCGCCGCTGTAACGTGAGGCAGTGTTCGCGATGATGCGCATGCCCCAATCGGCCTGATGCTCGGGCGCGGCCAGTTCGCTGATCATGGGCTGTGCCTGGTCTTCGCGCAGCAGTCCAAACCACATGGGAACGGTAGCTAGCACACTGGGTTCGTCGACCGGCTTACCCGACTGATCCAGTCCGAAGGCGTAGCGCTTTTTGTCGGCGAGCCAGAAGATCTGATTGATGAGCTTCTCGAGATTCACGGATTCTTGCGTCAGCTTGGGCTCTTCTTCACTCTTGCCAATCAGGTGAGCGACGTTCGCGAGGCTATGGAGGGCAGCGGCCCCGACAGCGCTCTGGTACAGTTCGCCTCTCACCGGCAAGAGCGGTCCGCCTTCCACCCATCCGTGGCCGATGCCGAAGTTCTGCGGCAGTCCTTGCGGATCGTAGGTCGAATGCAAGAATTGATAAGCCCTCCACAGGCTGTCCCATTTGCCGCGTACGAATTCGAGGTCGCCGCTTTCGTTCGCGTAATCGTTCATCGCGATGATGTAGAGCGGCGTGGCATCGGCCGAAGCGTACGCGTAGGGATAATCCCTTGAACCAGTCGACCAGGCTCGCGGTCTGCGCGATCTCGTGGGGAATTTTTCCGTCGTCACGCTGGAACTTGCTGAGGAACTCGAGCGCCGTGCGGGTGGTGGAGAAATCTCCTTCCGCATCGAGGGCGAGGGCGGTCCACATGGAATCGCGGCCGAAAAACCAGGCGAAGCCGGGCCGTTGGCTGGTGCCCGATGTGCGATAGCCGGCGATCATGCCGGTGCCCAGAAATGGGTTGTTGACGAAGCCTTGCAGCACACTGATGCGCGACCAGTCGTAGGCCTGCTGGAGTTGCACGTCGGGCAATTCGACGCTCACGGTGCGGGCCAGGTAGGAGCGGTAGTATCCGGCCGACTCGCTGAGCAACTGCGCATAGTCCGAGGTCAGCTGCTGGTACGTCTTCTGCGCCTCGATTGCGCCGTGTGCGGACGCTGAGAGAATTACCACCCGGCTTTCGGACTTGCGGCTGGTTACGCCGAGATCGAACGAGTCTTCGTTCGAGGAAGAGTAGTTGTCCTGATACTCGAGATGCTCGTTTGTCGCCGTGGGCGATCCCACCACCGCGGCGTATTTCTTCTGTTCTTCGCCGAAAGTAAACGCGTGCTGGGTCGCATCCCAATTGGCATAGGTCGCGCCCAGTGCGGCGGGCCACTCCAGTTGAAAATCGCGATCAAAAGCCACGCGAATGTTTAGCGGATTCTCGGTCGTGATCTCGAAGGTGATCACTGCCCCCGGTTCCTGCACCGGCACGAAGAAAGTTTCTTTCACCGAGAAAGTGTCGCCGGCATAAAGAATGGAGCAGGATTCGGGCCGTGCAGTTACTGTACGGGCCAACGATTCGGCGGGCAGAATTCTTCCGCCGACTTCAAATTGCACATGGAAATTCCTGAACAGTTTCAGCGGATAAACCCAGGCCTCGACTTTTCCGGATTCGTCGCCGAAAAGCCCGGCACGCGTGCCCACGGCGGTGAGAAATTCCCACGGACGATCGGTGCGCGAAAGCTCAAGCGTGCGTTCTTGGGCAGATGCGAGGGTCGCGCAGAGAAATAGAGTGACTGCTAAGAATCTCTCGAGGCCGGAACGATCGCAGCGAAGGCGAGGGTGCGGGGATAATGGCATCGTGTGCGAACAGCTATCGCATGCAACGCATAACAGGGGACGCGCCCACCCAACTTGCCAACGGCGCAGCCTTCTCAATAAAGTAAGATCGGATTCTAGCACTCGCCTGTCCAGGAAGGTACCAGCGTTTTGCGTCCCTCCCGACGTTCGTTTCTGCGCTCCTTGAGCCGTTCTGCTTTGGTCCTTTCGTTGGAAGGCGTGCTGCAGATGGCCAGGCCACGGAACTCGTGGGCGCAAACTGCCGTGAGCAAGACGGCCGAAAAATCTGCTGATCTTGGGCTGAGCTTTGTTAACGTCGCCAAAGAATCGGGGTTGAACGCCAAAACGATTTTTGGCGGCGAGCACAAGAACAAATATCTGCTCGAGACTACCGGCTGCGGAGTGGCGTTCTACGACTACGACAACGACGGCTGGCTTGATATTTTCCTGGTGAATGGCTCACGCCTCGAAGGATTCCCCAAGGGTCAAGAGCCGACCTCCCACCTCTTTAAGAACAATCGCGACGGAACGTTCACCGACGTGACCGCCAAAGCCGGAGTCGCACGGTCGGGCTGGGGGCAGGGCGTCTGCATCGGCGACTACGACAACGACGGATACGAAGACCTGTTCGTCTCGTACTTCGGCAAGAACGTACTCTTCCACAACAACGGCGACGGCACCTTTACCGACGTCAGCGAAAAGGCCGGCGTCGCCGGGAACGGCAAGCGCTGGAACACCGGCTGCGCGTTTGTCGACTACGACCGCGACGGCAAACTCGACCTCTTCGTCGCGAATTACATCGATATGGACCTGGCAACCGCTCCCGTGCCGGAGTCGGGGCCATGTCTCTACAAGGCGGTGATGGTTGCCTGCGGTCCTCCCGGATTGAAGGGCGGGAAAAACATCCTCTATCACAACAACGGGGACGGCACGTTCAAGGATGTTTCCGAAACCGCCGGAATTTTTTCTGCCAACGGAACCTACGGATTGGGCGTGCTCACGGCGGACTTCGATAACGACGGCTGGCCCGACATCTACGTGGCCAACGACTCCACCGCCAGCGCGCTTTATCAGAACAAGAAGGACGGCAAGTTTGTCGACATCGCGCTTGAGTCAGGATGCGCATTGAGTCCCGACGGCAAGCCGCAGGCTGGGATGGGCGTATCGGCAGCGGATTATGACCTCGACGGCAACCTCGATATCGTCAAGACGAACTTCGCCGGCGACACGCCGTCGCTCTATCACAACCAGGGGGGCGCGAACTTCGAAGACACGACCTTCACAGCGGGACTGGGGCTGCACACGCAGTATTTGGGCTGGGGATGCGGCTTCTTCGATATGGATAACGACGGCTGGGCCGACATTCTGATTTGCAACGGGCACGTGTATCCGGAAGTTGAGCAACTGAAGACCGAGGCCGGGTACGCGCAGAGGAAATTGCTTTACCGCAATTTGCGCAACGGCCGGTTCGAAGATGTGTCGTTGAATGCGGGTGCAGGAATTGCGGAGCCGGTAGCTTCACGGGGATGTGCCTTCGGTGATTTCGACAACGACGGCGATCTCGACGTGGTGGTCAACACCGTGAACGGTTATCCCCAGCTTCTGCGGTGCGACCTGCGCACCGGAAACAATTGGATCAAGGTGCGCACCATCGGAACGAAATCCAACCGCAGCGGAATCGGAGCCCGGTTAAAATGCGTCACGAAAGTGGCGGGAGAAACCAGGCCGCACGAGCAGATTGACGAAGTGCGCAGCGGCGGAGGCTATTTCTCGCAGAACGATCTAAGAGTCCACTTCGGGCTCGGCAAGGCCGAGAAAGTGGATCTGCTCGAGATCCGCTGGCCCAGCGGACAAGTAGACACGATAAAAGATGTGAAGCCTAACCAGGTCGTATACGTCAAAGAAGGGTCGGGAATCGTTCGCACCCTGCCCTTTGGCACCTCTCAGAAATCCGTGCGCTGACGCACTGACGAAGGCTGCCCCGTAGCCCCTTCAAAGCACAGTACTTCCAAACCACTGCAATTCACCTAAGGTTCTTGGTCAGCGTTCTACAGAATCTACCGGAGACGATCCGCGACACAGTAGGCGTAGGTTCGTGCAAGACGAAACAAAATCACTAAATGCTTGCGCGCCCTTTGATTTGAGATTCGCTCACCAGGAGGCAGTATTCATGAATTGGGATCAGGCAAAAGGACAGTGGACACAGATCAAGGGCTCTGTCCGCAAGCAGTGGGGCAAGCTCACCGATGACGATCTTGACGTCATTGGCGGAGAGCGGGAAAAGCTGGTCGGCAAGATCCAGGAGCGATATGGAATCGCCAAGGAAGAAGCCGAGAAGCAGATCGCGAGCTGGAATCCGCCGTCTGGAGCTGAAGTTTCCCGGGAAGAACGCGAAAAAGAACTCCGGCGCAAGGCCGGTTAACAGGCTTTCAGTATCGCGGGCCACGTAGGTCAAATTCAAAACATATACTCGGAGGAAATACCGTATGAAGAAGTTGCTAGGTCTTACCCTTGTTCTAATTCTGGCGCTGCCGGTGATTGCCTTGGCGCAAGATCCCGCAGCCCCAGCCGGCAGCCAATCGAGCCAGCAGCCCGGCGCAGCCCAAGCCGGCGCCCCTTCCAGCCAGACTGGCGCGCAGGGGGACACGATGGGCAAGTCCGGCAACGTAAAGGGCACGGTCAGCCAGGATGGCAAAACCATTGTGGGCGATGACGGCAAGAGCTGGACGATCGCCAACCCCGACGCCGTGAAGGGCCATGAAGGCCATCACGTCGAGCTGAAGGGCAGCGCCGACGCCAGCACCAACCAGATCCAGGTCAGCTCTGTGAAAATGCTCAAGGGCGACAAGGGCTCGATGAAGAAAGACAGTTCGCAGCCACAGTAAACAATCCTTATTCCTGATGCCTTAAGGCCAGCGTAAAGCTGGCCTTTCCTTTTTTGCGCCGAGCAGCGAGCCGGCCCGTTAAATCACCGAAAGACAATCTGCGGCTCTCTCCTTTAGCATTCCTCTCGCGGGCTAACCAACTCCGGCCTGATCCAGAACATGATTGAAAAGCTCGACGCCATCGTTTTAGGAGGAGGCGCCGCCGGCTTGATGTGCGCCATCGAGGCCGGCAAGCGCGGCCGGAGCGTAGTCGTACTCGAACGCGCTGATCGGGTGGGGAAGAAGATCCTGATTTCGGGCGGCGGGCGCTGCAACTTCACCAACCTGCATTGCCGGCCGGAGAACTTCCTGTCATCGAATCCGCATTTCTGCAAGTCGGCCCTCGCGCGCTACACTCCAGCCGACTTCATCGCGCTAGTCGAGAAGCACGGCATCCGTTATCACGAAAAACACAAAGGCCAGTTGTTCTGCGACGGTTCGGCGCGCGAAATCGTCGCGATGCTTGAGGAAGAATGCCGTCGCGCGGGAGTGCGCATCGTGGTTGGCGCATCGGTGCGTGATATACGCCAGGATACGAGCTTCGTGATTCTGGCAGGCGAACACGAATTCCATGCGGGCGCGTTGGTGGTTGCTACAGGCGGGCTATCAATTCCGAAAATCGGCGCAACCTCGTTCGGATATGAAGTGGCGCGGCAATTCGGAATCCGCGTGAAGCGCTGCCGCCCCGCACTCGTGCCTCTGCTGTTTCATGCGGAGGACCGTTCAGCCTATGGCGAACTCGCAGGCGTCTCGACAGAGATCCGCGTTTCCTGCGATTCGCAGGAGTTCACGGAGAAGATGCTATTTACTCATCGCGGACTGAGCGGTCCGGCGATTCTGCAGATTTCGTCATACTGGCGGGAGGGGCAAGCGATCGTGATCGATCTCGTGCCCGTGCAAGACTGGGTCACTCCGTTGCGCACATCAAGCTCCGGGCGCGATCTATCGGCAGCGAAACAAGCTCTCCGCGTGGTGTTGCCGCAGCGACTGGCGGACCGCTGGCTTGAGAAGCATCCACCCAAAGACTGGACCAATCACTCGCTGGCAGAGCTGGAGCACAGCTCACACCGCTGGACGATCGTGCCTGCTGGCACCGAGGGTTACGAGAAGGCTGAGGTGACGGCCGGCGGCGTGGATACCGATGAGCTGTCGGCCAAGACCATGGAATGCCGTCGCGTTCCGGGTCTTTCCTTTATCGGCGAAGTGGTGGACGTGACCGGACAGCTGGGCGGATTCAATTTTCAGTGGGCTTGGGCCTCGGGATTTTGCGCCGGGCACGCCGTTTGATCTCGCACCCGATATCCCTTCGATCCTCGCGAAAAGCACATAAAATGAAGCTTTCCAGCGGTTTGTTGTGTCTAATCACATGGTGAAGTCGCCTCAGAGGTTTGCCGAAAGGGTGCCGCACAAAGCCGGTCGCGGAAGCGCCGCGAAGGCTCCTTTGACGGCAGAGCGGTTGAAGGCCGTGGCTCCCATCGTGTGGGACCTGATGCGGCCGCGCAAGAAGCTGCTGGCCCTCGGCTTCCTGCTGATGGCCATCAACCGCGTGTCCGGACTCGTTCTTCCTTATTCCACCCGTTATCTCATCGACAGCGTCATCGCCAAGCATCATGTCGCTTTGCTGAAACCCATCGTGCTCGCGGTCCTGGGTGCGACCGTCATTCAAGGCATCACTTCGTTCTCGCTGACCCAGCTTCTGTCGAAAGCGGCGCAGCGTTTGATCACCGAGTTGCGCGAAATGGTGCAGAGGCACATCTCGCGCCTGCCGGTTTCTTTTTACGACGCGAACAAAACAGGCAACCTGGTTTCGCGCATCATGAGCGACGTCGAAGGCGTGCGGAATCTTTTGGGCACGGGATTAGTCGAGTTGGCAGGAGGCCTGCTGACCTCGCTCATCGCGCTGGTGGTGTTGTTTCGGATCAGCGCACTCATGACCGTGCTGGCTTTCGGTGCGCTGGCCTGCTTCGCGATTGCACTGAACCGAGCATTCAGCACAATTCGTCCAATCTTCCGAGAGCGCGGCAAGATCAATGCGGAAGTCACGGGCCGGCTCGCCGAATCGCTGGGCGGCGTGCGCGTGATCAAGGGCTACCACGCCGAAGAGCGTGAAGAAGCGGTCTTCGCGGGCGGCGTGCGGCGGTTGCTCGAAAACGTGATGCGCACTCTGACTGCGACTTCGTTGATGAGTCTCTCGGCCAGCCTGCTGATGGGTGTTGTGGGCGCCGTCATTATGTATGTTGGCGCGCACCAGATTCTCGCAGCCACGCTCACGGTGGGCGAGTTCTTCACCTACACGCTCTTCCTGGGATTTCTGGTTGCGCCCATCGTCCAGATGGTCGCGATCGGCACGCAGATCACCGAAGCCTTCGCCGGGCTGGAGCGCACGCAGGAGATTCTGCGCGAACGGCAGGAAGATCAGGATCCGAAGCGCACCGTGACGCTCACAGACATTGTTGGTCGCGTGGAATTTGAAGATGTCAGCTTCAGCTACGATGGCAACCGAGTTGTACTGCACGATGTCTCGTTCCTCGCGGAACCGGGTACGGTGACGGCGTTGGTGGGTTCTTCGGGTTCGGGCAAGTCGACAACCATCGGATTGATCTCGGCGTTCCACGTACCGACTGAGGGCAGAGTGACCATCGACGACATCGACCTCAGCACGGTGCGACTCGATTCCTACCGCACGCGCCTGGGTGTTGTGCTGCAGGAATCGTTTCTGTTCGACGGAACGATCCGCGAGAACGTGGCATTCTCTCGCCCTGATGCGTCGGAAGAAGAAATCATGCGCGCCTGCCGCATTGCGCGGGTGGACGAATTTGCTGAAAGCTTCGAAGAGAAGTACGACACGATCGTCGGGGAGCGCGGCGTGAAGCTTTCCGGCGGGCAGCGCCAGCGCATCTCGATTGCGCGCGCGATTCTGGCCGAGCCGCGCATCCTGATTCTCGACGAAGCAACTTCCAGCCTCGATTCGGAATCGGAACAAATGATTCAGCACGGACTTTCGTACCTGATGCAGGGGCGCACGACTTTTGTGATTGCGCACCGCCTGTCGACCATCCGGCGCGCCGACCAGATTCTGGTGATGGAGCAAGGACGTATTGTAGAGCGCGGCACGCATGAAGAACTCTACGAACTGCGCGGCCGCTACTATGATCTCTACACGAAGCAGCACGGCCTCGAAACGAATCTCTTTCTCGCGCCGGGAGAAGGCGACACGGTCGTGGAGAACGGAAACGGCGCCTCGAGCAAAGAACCGGTAGATCCGGATGCGCTGCGCGTGATTCGCGGCGAGGTTCGATGAGACAGGGCGATCGCCGGAAGCCAGCAGCTAGAAGGTAGTAGCCTCGATCAGAATGAATTTCAACCCGCATTCAGACTCCTCTTCCACAAATTCCGCGATCCGTACAGAGAATGTGTGCCGCCACTATGCGATGGGCGAGAGCCTCATTCGCGCTGTCGATGGGATCTCCCTGGGCGTGCCCACAGGAGAATTTGTGGCGCTGCTGGGAACTTCGGGATCGGGCAAGTCATCATTACTGAATCTGATCGCGGGGCTCGATCGGCCCACCTTGGGCGCCGTCATCGTTGCCGGCAAAGATCTTGCCGCGCTGTCACGCGCGGAACTCGCACAGCATCGGCTGCATTCCGTGGGGATGGTTTTTCAGTCCTTCAATCTGATTCCAAGGATGACGGTCATCGAGAACGTAGAGCTCCCGCTGCGCTTCGCGGAAGTCGAGCGCAGCCGGCGCGATTCGCTGGCGCGCGAAGCGCTCGAGCGCGTTGGCCTGAGCAAACGCCTGGATCACAGGCCCAGCGAGCTTTCGGGCGGCGAGCAGCAGCGCACTGCGCTAGCGCGTGCTCTCATCAATCGGCCGAAGCTTCTGCTCGCCGATGAGCCGACCGGCAATCTCGACAGCCGCACCGGAACCGAAATCATGAACCTGATTCGCGAATTCAACGAGTCGCTCGGCATGACGGTGGTGATGGTGACGCACGAGCGCACGCTCGCGGAACGCTACGCGCAGCGGCTGATTTTTCTTGCCGACGGCAAGCTGGTGGACGATCAGGCGAACGGTGCAGTATCGGCTGCGCCCGCGCAAGGAGGCCGAGCGTGAAGGCCTACGATCTGGCCGAACTGGCAGTGCGCAACCTGCGCGAATCGTTCCTGCGGAACTCGCTGACCACGGTCGGAATCTCCGTCGGCGTCGCGTCTTTGGTTGCGATGTTGTCGCTCGGCATCGGACTGCAACAGCTGGCCACGCGGCGATTGGTGAAGTCCGGCTTGTTCGACACCGTGGTAGTCACGTCCCGGCGGGACCTGCGCAACTTCAACCGCAGCGACGACGATAACAACGCCCCCTCGCCGGCCGAGAGCCCTGCGCTTGACGAGCCGGCGCGCGCCAAGATCGCGCAGATGCCGAACGTCGTGGAAGCGTATCCCGATCTGCGCTTCATCACGTCGTTCACGTTCGACAGCAAGCCACATCTCACCATGGTGGCCGGCATTCCGGCGTCGTACAAAACCAATGACGCCTTCGAAGGCATGCAGGGAAATTTCTTCTCCTCCGACATGGCACCCGAAGTCATCCTGCAGAAGTCGTTTGCCGCCGAGTTGCTGGGTAAGACCGCGAAGCCCGGTTCGGAGGAGACCCCGCTCCCCGAGATCGCGAAACCGCTTCTCGGAAAAGAAATGACGATGCGCTACTCGGAGCGCGTCGATGCCTCGGGTTCGGCGCCCGATGGAGCGGCCGGCGACACGTCGACGTACTCGATCCAGTCGCACGAACTGCAGTTGAAGATTGTCGGCATCACCGATCTTGACCCGGATAGCATGCGGGGCGCCGCCCGGGCCCGGGTGATGCTGCCGCTGAACTTGATGGCCAGCCTCCACGCCATTCAGCCGACCGCTTTGCGCGACACGACGCAGGCGGCCAGCCGAGTTCCGACTTACTCCACGGTCAGCGTGCGCGTGAAGAATCCCACGCAGATCCAGTCGGTCGAAGACGCCATCAAGAAGATGGGATTCAATACCTTCTCCATGCTCGACGCGACGCGCAGTCTGAGGAAATTCTTTGCGATTGTCGATGTGTTCCTGGGCGTCTTTGGAAGCCTCGCGCTGGCCGTGGCTTCGATCGGAATCGTGAATACTCTGGTGATGGCGATTCTCGAGCGGCGCCGCGAAATCGGGATTATGAAGGCTATCGGTGCCAGCGACGTCGACGTGAAGAAGCTGTTCTTTGCCGAAGCCGGTGTGATGGGCCTAATGGGCGGAGCGCTGGGAGTCGCCCTGGGCTGGACGATCGGGCGCGTCATCAACGTGGGCACGAACGTCTATCTCAAACAGCAGAGCATGGCGCCCGAGCAAATCTGGTTCGTTCCGTGGTGGCTGGTTGGGGGAGCGATCATGTTCGCGATCGTCGTCAGCCTGCTGTCCGGACTTTATCCTGCTTCGCGCGCCGCCCGGCTCGATCCGGTGCAGGCGCTGCGGTATGAGTAGATTGAAGATGCGTTGGTTCCTCCGATTCGCTGCACTCGCCGTTACGTTCTTTTCACCGCTCGCACGCGCGCAGGGGCACATCGATTGCAGCGCGGTGCAAAGCCACATTCTCAAGCGCAATGTGCACTACTGCGTGCAGGTTCCGGGCGGCTACGAGCAGAAAGACGCCTCCGGACAGCCGCGGCGATTTCCGGCCCTCTATTACCTGCACGGTCTGGGCGACAACGAGCAGTCGTTCTCGCGCAGCGGCGGCTGGACGCTGATTGAAGACCTGCGCGCCCAGGGCAAGATCGGCGACTTCCTGATTGTTGCGCCCGAAGGATACGCGAGCTTCTACATCAACTCCGCCGACGGCAGCGAGCGCTACAGCGATTTCTTTCTGCGCGAATTCATCCCTTACATCGAGAAAAAGTACCGCGTGTTACCGGGCCGCGAAGCCCGCGCCGTTACAGGGATCTCGATGGGAGGTTACGGCGCCTTACGATTTGCGTTTGCCTATCCAGAATTATTCTCGGCCGTCAGCGCGCAGAGTGCCGCCCTGATTCTTGAGACGCCGCAACAACTGAACGAGCTGGCTCAGGAACGCTCTCAGGATGCTCGGGACGCGTTCGCGCCGCTCATCGGAGATCCGGTCAACGTGGCGCATTGGAGGACGAACGATCCCTTCACCCTTGCCCGCAAGAACAAGGCTGCGCTCAAGACGACTGCGATTTACTTCAACTGCGGGCAGAGCGACGATTTTGGATTCGAGAAGGGCGCTGCCGCGCTTGACAAGCAGCTAAGTTCGGAAGGAATCGCGCATGAGTATCGTCCGTATCCCGGCGGGCACAACATGAACTACTTCCTCTCGCATTTGGGCGAGGTCATCGAGTTTCACTCGAAGGCCTTTGCGGGGTCAGTCAGCGCGAGGCGCTAAGTCGTAGCGCCGGCATCTTGCCGGCAGTCGCGAGGGCGTGCTCGCTCAGCGAGCGGCGCGACAGTGCTTCCAAAAAATCCATCCGGTGCATCGAAATTCTGCGTTGTACTTTCCTCAGTCACTCCAGCTAACAATGTCAAATGGCACATCAGCGCTATGCACCGGACCACGACGCCTGTGGTGTCGGCTTTGTGACCCGGCTGGGCGCAGCCCCCTCGCACGAAATGGTGGAGCGCGCTCTGACCGCGTTGCTGCGGCTCGCGCATCGTGGTGGTGTGGACGCAGATGGGCGCAGCGGCGACGGCGCCGGGCTTCTGATGGCCATTCCCGACCGCTTCATGCGCGAGGCCGCCCGCGCTGCTCATGTTCTGCTTCCTGAAGAATACGGGCTCGGCATGGTCTTTCTGCCGCCGGGCCACTTGTCCAGCGCGCGAACCGTGATCGAGAAACTAGCCAAGCGAAATGGCCTGAACTTTCTGGGATGGCGCGTGGTTCCCACTGATCCCACGATCACCGGGCCCAGGGCGCAGGCGACGCTACCTATCATTCGTCAGTGCTTCTTCGCGGCAGCCCGTAACACGAAAGATTTCGACAGAGCGCTGTTCCGTCTTCGCAAGCAGGTCGAGGCACAAGCTCCGCAGGGAACATATTTCTGCTCGCTCTCATCTCGGACCGTGGTCTACAAAGGCCTGCTGACTCCAGATCAGCTTCCGGCGTTTTATCTCGACCTGGCCGACCCGGCATTCGAGACTTCGTTCGCCGTCTTTCACCAGCGCTACTCGACCAACACGCAGCCGAGCTGGGCGCTGGCGCAGCCCTTCCGTTTCGTAGCGCACAACGGCGAGATCAACACCATCAGCGCGAATCGTCGCTGGCTGCACGCCAAGGAACGTCTTCTGAAGGAGGCGCTTCAGTTGCCCGCTGACGTCCGTGTTCTCGAAGAGCGAGTCAGCGATTCCGCCAGCTTCGACAACGGTCTCGAACTGCTGCTTCGGCAAAATTACACTCCTGCCGCTGGAATGCTGGCCATGGTTCCACCTGCATGGGAGACCAATCCCCAGATCACGCCTGACTTGCGCCGCTTTCTCGAAGCGCACGCGCCGCTGCAGGAGCCATGGGACGGGCCGGCGGCCATGGTATTCACCGACGGCCGAACCGTGGGCGCGAAGCTCGATCGCAATGGACTGCGCCCGCTGCGCTACACGCTGACATCCAGCGGCTTGCTGGTGGTCGGTTCGGAAGTTGGCATCGCCGATCTGCACGGTGAGCATGTCGCCGAACGGCAGCGTCTTGGCCCGGGCGACACGCTGGTCTGCGATCCCGTGACAGGAGACCTCACCCGGCCTACGGAAATCGGCAGCCGTAAAGAATTTCGCGAAGGGCCGCCTGCGCCACAATTGCTTCACGTTGTTCCGACGGAAAAGCTGGCGCCCTTTTCCACCCCCGATGCCCAGCGAGTCATGGGAGCCTTGGGTTGGACCGAAGATCAATACAAGTTGCTGTTTCAACCGCTCGTTCTTGAGGGACAAGAGGCGGTGTGGAGCATGGGCGACGACGCTCCACCCGCCTTTCTGTCTCGCCTGCCGCGGCCGCTCTGGGACTACTGCAAGCAGCGCTTCGCACAGGTCACGAACCCGCCCATCGATCCGTTGCGCGAGACTCACGTGATGTCGCTGCGGGTCTTTCTGGGTAAGACCGCGGTGTTGAATTCACCGCTGCTCGATGTTGGGCAGATGAAATTGTTGGAAAGCGAGTATGACGTTCGGCGCGTCAGCCTAGCTTTCCCAATGGCGGATGGCATCGAGGGCGCGAAGGCAGTGCTTGAAGATCTGCGCGGCGACTTGTTCGGCAAGAACCACGACAAGCCAGCGCTGATCCTTCTGACCGATCGTGGCGTCGACGCCGAGCACGCGGCAATCCCCGCGCTGCTCGCGCTGGCTGTCGCACACAAATCCTTGGTGGACGCCGGAGCCTGGGGCATCCCGCTAATCGTCGAATCAGGCCAGGTGCTCGACACGCACCACGTAGCTCTGCTCGTCGCCGCAGGGGCGAGTGGCGTGTTTCCTTACCTGGCGCTGGAGCAGGCCGTCGCCCTGCGCCCCGATGGTGTCGCCCGCTATCGCTTCGCCCTGGAAAAAGGCCTGCGAAAGGTGATGGCGCGTATGGGCGTCTCGACCATGGCCAGCTATCGCAACAGCCAGTTGTTCGAAGTCATCGGTCTCGATCCCGCGCTATGCGCCGATGTCTTCGAAGACGCAGGATGCGTTCTAGGCGGCAAGACTCTCGACGGTTTGCTGCAAGATTGCGTGATCCGCCATCAGGAGGCGTACGCGGTCGATACCAAGCCTCTGCAGGATACGGGCCTGTACCGTTTCCGCCAGAAGGGCGAGCGGCATGCGACCTCGCCAGAAATCGTGCGGCGCCTACATCGCTACATCAAGTCGCCGACCGATGAGAATTTCAAGTTGTACAGCGACCTCGCTGCCGAACGTGAGCCGGTGGCGATCCGCGATCTGCTGAAGGTGCGGGAGTCCGCGCCCATCCCGGTCGACGAAGTCGAGACTGAAGCATCGTTGCTCAGCCGTTTCAGCACGCAGGCCATGTCGCTGGGCGCAATTTCTCCAGAAACCCACAGCACGCTGGCCGTCGCGATGAACCGCCTCGGCGGTCGCAGCAATACCGGCGAAGGGGGAGAAGATCCCGCGCGTGTACGCGCAGAAGGGCGAAGCCAACAATCGCGTCAAGCAGGTGGCTTCGGGCCGGTTCGGTGTCACAACCGACTACCTCGTTCACGCCGACGAACTCGAGATCAAGATCGCACAAGGCGCTAAGCCCGGCGAAGGCGGACAGCTTCCCGCCAGCAAGGTCACGGCCTACATCGCACGGCTTCGTCACGCGGTACCGGGGATGATGCTGATCTCGCCGCCGCCGCACCATGACATCTACAGCATCGAGGATCTGGCGCAACTGATCTACGACCTGCGCGCCGTGAATCCGCATGCCCGCATCGGCGTGAAGCTTGTTTCCAGCGCAGGCGTCGGCATTATTGCGACCGGCGTTGCGAAGGCGGGCGCGGATGTGATTACCATCGCCGGTCACGATGGCGGCACGGGCGCTTCGCCCATCACCTCCATCAAGAACACCGGCCTTCCGTGGGAAGTGGGCTTGCGTGACGCGCACAGCGCACTCGTGCGCACGGGGCTGCGCAGCCGCGTTCGGCTTCGCGTGGACGGCGGCTTCAAGTTCGCCACCGACGTGATCATCGGCGCGCTGCTCGGCGCCGAGGAGTTTGGTTTCGGCACCACCGCGCTGCTGGCCATCGGTTGCGTCATGGCCCGGCAATGCCATCTGAATACCTGTCCGGTCGGCATCGCGACGCAGGACGAAAAGCTGCGCGCCCGCTTCACCGGAAATCCTGAGATGGTCGAGAGCTACTTCCGGGCGCTTGCCGGAGAAGTTCGCGAGTTGCTCGCCAAGATGGGCGCCTCGTCCATTGATGAGATTGTGGGCGCTGCAGATCGTCTGGAAGCGCGTTCGGAGGAATTCCGGCCGATGCTTGCAGGACTCCTGACGCCGGCAGCCGGACCGGCTCAACCCGCCAGCCCGCGCGAGCCCGACAGTGGCCTGCACGTCGAATTGTCGGCCCTGGCCGGCGAACTCGACACCTTGAGCACCCGGGGGCATAGCTTCCACATCACAAACTCCGACCGCGCGATCGGTGCCCATCTGAGTGGAGAAGTGTTGCGGCGCCGCAACGGAGCTGACATCGCCGGCGTCATCGCGAGTGAGTTCACCGGCACGGCGGGGCAGAGCTTTGGAGCGTTTCTCATCCCGGGCGTGAAATTCCGCCTGCTGGGCGAAGCGAATGACTATGTCGGAAAAGGTCTGAGCGGCGGCACGCTCGCCATCACCGCCGGGGACGAAGCGTCCTTGCGCGGCGACGTACTGGTTGGCAACACCGTGCTCTACGGCGCAACTTCTGGAGAACTCTACGTCGCCGGCCGCGCCGGAGAGCGTTTCGCGGTGCGCAACAGCGGCGCGCTGGCGGTGGTCGAGGGAGTCGGACAACATGGCTGCGAGTACATGACAGCCGGTGTCGTGGCGATTCTCGGGCCAGCCGGCATGAATCTGGGCGCGGGCATGACGGGCGGCGTTGCCTACGCCTTGCGCGATTCACTCGCCGGGCACGGGTACAACTCGCACTCGGTGCATGTGCAGCCTCTTGAGGTTCGCGAAGAACTGTGGCTCCGTATGCTTCTGCGACGGCATCTTCGCCACACGGGATCGCCACGCGCACTGCAGTTGCTGCGCTCTGACGGTCCGTTGCCGTTATTGCGAGTGGAGCCGCTGCGGCCGCCGTGCTCGATCACGGAAACGTGGAACGCCACCCTCGCTCAACTTCGCCGACAGGAGATCGCGCCTATGGAGCCGATTGAGGGAATTCCGCCCAAGGAGCCTGTGCTGATGTGAGGTGAGCGTGCGGGCGGTCAGTTCACCGAAATATCTTCACCACAGAGGACACTTGAGGTCACCGAGAAAACCTCAAGCCTTCTCTGCATCCTTGTCCGGCGCCTCGGTGCGCTCTGTGGTGGTCGCCTTTTTCAAATCTCGAGAAGGGCTCGGCTTCCGCACACATCACCGAGACCCCTTCCCGTCTCCTATATAATCGCGCTCAATCCATGGATTTCGATCAGCTCACCACGTTTCTCGAGGTCGCCAAGCTAGGAAGCTTCTCGCGCGCTGGCCAGAAAGTCTTTCGCTCGCAATCGGCCGTGAGCGCGCAAATTCGGCAACTCGAGCAGGACTACGGCGACCGCCTTCTCGACCGCTCCGGCAAAGATGTCACGCTGACGCCAGCGGGCCGCGTGCTCTTCGCCTACGCCGAGCGCCTCCTGCAATTACGCGATGAGTCGCTGCTCGCGGTAGCCGATCATGGCGCCAACCCGCGCGGCACAATCGTGATCGGGGCCAACGAGGCCACTTGCCTCTACGTTCTTCCCGATGTGTTCGCGAAATACTCGAGCCTTTATCCCGACGTACAGATGAGCATCTACCGCAATTTCAGTTACAAGATTCTCGAAAAGCTGGAGAACGGCACCATCGACGTCGGCATCGTGACGCTGCCGGTCAAGTCCGCCAGTGTAAAGACCCACGCTATCTACCGCGACCAACTCATGTGGATGGCGAATCCGCAAAGCGCGCTCGCCAAGCTAGAGTCAGTCTCGCTAGCCGAGATCGCCAAGCACCCGATTCTGCTGCCCAAGACCGGGTACACCCGCCGCCTCATGGATAAGCTGCTTCGTCCGTACAAAGCTCAGCTTCAAGTCCCCATGGAATTGCCCAGCGTCGGAATGATCAAAAGCTTCGTCGCCGCAGGGCTGGGCGTGTCGCTCATCAGCGCCAGCTTCGCCCGCGACCAGGTGCTTGCCGGCCGCGTGAAACTCATTGCCCCCAAGGAAAAAGAACTCTGGCGGGAACTGGCCATCGCCTACCGCCGCGATCGCACGTTAACCCGCGCCACCAGCACGTTCATCGCAACGGTGCGCCAACTGGCGGCGGCCTCGAAGTAGTGCGAGCGTTTTACTTCGCGACCTTAGCGGCTTTCCTTGGCGATTTTTGCGGTTAAGAGCTTTCTTCCGCCCATCTCATTTTTTGATCGGCATCATCGGAATTTCTCGTTTCCCATCTAAGGCCAGATTCCTTAAGGTGACATCAGTGATTTCAGGTGGGTGATGGTGTCCCTTTCATGAGGTGTGAATGGGGACCAGCCCTCTGGATCCTGGGTGAGAGTTTGTTGGGCCGTTCGCGGCCACAGCAGAATTTCGCTGAATCCCCTCAGGAGGTGGACGATGACTGATCTGGAACGCAATTTAAGCAAAGTTCTCGAGGAGCACCGCCATGAAAGCGGTCTCCACATCATAGGCGGGCAGCAGCGGCTGATTGACCGGCTGGTCGAATTCTTCGAGGCCGGCCTGTGGCAAGGCCGCGACGCGAAAAGCTCGCGCGAACTGGATAACTAGGCTCAAGTACAGATGACCTTCACAACACCCATGACGGATATCGTAAAGCCGGCCACAACGGCCAAGGCTAAGCGAATTACACCGTCTTCTGGTGGAGGTCACCTGCTGAGCTAATCCAAAAGTTCAAACCAGGTACAGACCCACCGCCAGAAGAAAAAAGCGGTGGGTTTTGTTTTTGCCCCAGGAAAACAAGGAGCGCAGTCATGAGCGAAGTATCGGGAGAGCAATCGGGACAGGCCGCGGCACCGCTCGCACAATCGGTCGTCATGAAGTTCGGCGGAACGTCGCTGGCGGACGCCGTCGCCATCCGGCGCGCGATTCGCATCGTGAAGCAGCGCCTCGCCCACAACCCGGTAGTCGTGGCCAGCGCCCTTGCGGATGTAACCGACCAACTCCTCGCGGCCGGACAAGCGGCTGCCAAGGGGCAGTCGGCGTCGGCGGCAGCTTCGCTCCAATACCTGCAGCGTCGCCACGAACAGGTGGCGCTCGATGCGGCAGGGTCGGAGGCTTTCGGGGCTCTTCAACCACAGCTTGCGTCGGAGTTCGAACAACTCCATCGCTTGCTGCCCGCGATTTCCACTTTCGGCGAACTGACCCGCCAGTTGCAGGATCAGTTCATCGGTGCCGGTGAATGCCTTTCCAGCAGGATCGTGCAGGCTGCTTTCGTGCAAGCTGGCGTTGACTCCGTCTGGCTCGACGCTCGGGAGTGCATCGTGACTGACGCCGCTCACACGCAAGCCACCCCCTTGTGGGACGAGACCAACCAGCGCGTGCGCGATGCAGTCACGCCTCTGCTCGCGCAATCGCGAGTGCCGGTGATCGGCGGATTCATCGGCTCAACCACCGACGGCATCCCGACCACGCTCGGGCGCGGCGGTTCCGACTTCACCGCTTCCATCGTGGGCGCAGCTCTGCTTTCTTCGCGAATCGAAATCTGGACCGACGTCGATGGCATCCTCACCACCGATCCCAAGCTGTGTCCGGAAGCCCGCCGCGTTCCGACTATGAGTTTCGAAGAGGCTGCGGACCTCGCTTACTTCGGCGCGAGAGTTCTGCACCCGGCATCCATCGCTCCGGCCATGCGCAAAAACATCCCGGTGGCCGTGTTGAACTCCCGCCACCCGGAAGGGAAGGGAACCGAGATCGTTGCCCACTCCGGCGACGAGTGCGTGATGAAGGCCATCACCGCCAAGAAAGGCGTGACCGTGGTCGACGTGCAGGCGGTGCGTTGGCTCGCGCCCGAACTCCTTCGAGAAATTTTCGAAGTCTTCGAGCGCCACCAGTACAGCCTCGACTTGCTGTCGGCCTCGCGCGGGAGCCTGTCGCTGCTGGTGAACTCGACCGAGGCTCTCCCGGCTATCGCCGAGGAACTGAAAGGTCTGGCGAACGTGCACTGGGCGAGCCGCAAGGCCCTCATCAGTCTGGTCGGAGATAAAGTCCGCCGCCAGCCCGAGATCGCCGGCCAGGTTTTCCGCGCCCTTTCCGACGTCGATATGCGTCATGATCTGCCAGGGCGCCTCTGAGCGGAACATCTGCTTTCTCGTGGACGAGTCCCAGGCCGAAGATCTGGTCCGCCGCCTGCACCGGCTTTTCTTCCAGTCGCGCTTCGACCGCTATTCTGCGAGCGTCGGCGCGTCGTTGATGTGCCAAGCCCCCGATTGATCAACGAGGGATAAGCAAGCCCGGAGTGCTCTCTCAGATCGGTCGGGATAGAAGAGAGCAGTCCAAAGTTGCACCCCTACCCTTTGTGCGGGGGCCCGGGAAGATTCCTATCCAATCAGCAAGTTACTGATTACGCAAAGGACATTTCTCCGGCTTTTCAGCCATCCGCCGTGGCCTAGTTGGCAACCTAGAATGCCGCCCCACAGTGCGATCAGCTTGCTGATCGTGCGCGAATGGGCGCTCGACATACAAACCCGAGCGCTACGCTTCCTTAGGTTTTTGCGGCCGGCTCAGAGCTGCGCCTCCAGTTCATCAACTCCGAGCCTAAGAGACCATATTGCAACCTGATGCTGGCAAGCCCGGACCATGGGCAAGCACTCCGTGAACCAGGCATTTCTTGTCTCTCCGGCTGCCGAAGATATCTCGAGAAAATCGGAGAAAAACAGCCTAGAAGAGGCTCCATAAATACTGGTTGTACACGTCATGGTGGTATTGCACTTCCTGCGCCTTGACGAATGTTCCCAGCAGACGCGGACAGCGATCCGCGGAGGCTTGCTTCAGGTCGGCATAGCCGTCCCTTCACATCCTTACCAAGCATTTCGGTGGTCCACTCGGCCTTGCGGAAATTGTCGAGCGCTTCGTAGATGTTGTCGGGTAAATAACGTTCCGCCTGGCGCAAATTTCCGATCTTCGCCGTCTCGCCATCGATACCGGTCTTGAAGATCGAGTACATCACGAGGTAGGGATTCGCGTCTGGCGCAACCGAGCGAACCTCGACGCGCATGCTCTTTTCATTGCCAATGGGGATGCGGATCATTGACCCGCGATCTACCGGCGAGGCTTTGATCTGATTCGGAGCTTCGAAATGCGGATCGAGCCGGCGGTAAGCGTTCACGCTCGCGTTCAAAAGCAGGCAAATATCATTCCCATGCGTGAGGATGCGATCCACGAATGCCCAGCCGGTCGGGCTGAGTTTCTCTTCTCCCTTCGGATCCCAGAAGAGGTTCTTTCCATTTGCGATCGATACATTGGTGTGCATCCCGCTGCCGTTAACGCCGACGACAGGTTTGGGCAAAAATGAGGCCGTCAAACCCATGTTCGTAGCAACCTGGCGACAGATCAGCTTGTAGAGTTGGATCTGGTCGGCCGCAGCCACCACTTCGCCATAACCATAGTTGATTTCAAATTGTGAAGGAGCCACCTCGGGATGGTCTTTCTCGTTCTGGAATCCCATCGCTCGCTGCACTTCCGCCGTCCTGTCGATGAAGGTGCGGAGGGCATCTCCAGGCAGCGAGTGGTAGTAGCCGCCTGTATTCACGTAGTCGAACTTTCCTGTCTGGTGATAGCGGCGCTCCGCATCGGGTCCCTGAAACAAAAAGCCTTCAATCTCGTTGGCCGCATTTAGGGTGTAGCCCTTCTCCTTATATAGTTTTTCAGCAAACTTCTTCAGGATGCCGCGAATGTCAGCGGCGTAAGGCTCGCCACCTTTATCGATCACGTCGCCGAAGACTAGTACTTTGCCAGGCCCGAACACATCGGCGGGGGCCCAATAGAATGAACTCCAGTCGATGCCCAGCCGCAGATCGCTTTCGCGCTGCGCAGTGAAGCCGCGGATCGAAGAGCCGTCAAAGGTCAGGTTGTCCCAGCTCTTGATCAGGAACTTCTTATCGTAGTCGAGCATGTGCATGCGACCTTCGAGGTCGCTGAAAAGCACTGTGACGGCCTTGATTCGCTTTTCATCTGATAGGTACTTAAGACGATCTTCCTGAACTTTGTGGGCGGGAACGCGGTTCGCGCGCTGTTCCTTGGCGTTCAGGTTAAGTTGCTCAAGTTCTTCATATGAGAGAGCGAGAAAATCTCGAAGTTCTGTGGACATGCTTCTCCTTCAATGGTGCCGGGCCCCGACATGAGTTGTCCTCGGCAAGATGCGGGTCAGAATATCTTGTCGCTCTCAAGCTGCCAATAGTTTGCGCCCATGAAAAATATCAATCAGTCCGATACGATCTGGCCATGCAAACTACTGTTGAAAACAACAACAAGTGTTCCGACGCGCGTGATTTCTAATTGTTTTCTTCGCAGCGTGAGCCGTTCACCAACAGTCGAAATTCCCAATGGTTTCGCATGACTGCGTTGTATTCGCGCGAAACAGACTCAATTCCATTCTGCGCCCTTAGCGGCGCATCAGTAATAAGTCGAATTTATTGCTCTCATAAGTTTTCGTTTTCAGCGAACTTTCGATAGGCGGCAGCAAAAGTATGCATTGGACTAAAAACTTCGACCTCGCTACTTTCGCCCTGCTGACAGCGGATGTGCACGGTCATTCGTTGTATGTACCAGGGGGGAAAGCTGGACACGAAGATGAGGAGTCGATGTCGTGCAGGGGCCGTGATCGCTATTGCAAGTCTGCTATTTGTGCCAGTGAGTCGTGGACAAGAGATTAGCTCGGCGTCTCTGTCGAACGAGACCATGATCCGCCACCTGGAAGATCTGGAACGGCAGGTGAAGGAACTCCGCACGGAAGTTGCAATCCTGAAAGATCAGGACAGAGAAAAAGAAAAGAACACCGACGGGTCTAAGCCACCAGTGTCTGCAATTCCGCAAAACAATCTGGTAAGCACTTCAGCAGGATCAGGTACGTCTCCAGTGACTACTCCCTCGCTTGCAGGATTGCTCGGACCCACCAGTCTGAGTGGATTCGTCGATGTGTACTACGGACAAAACTTCAACAACCCTGCGTCGCAGACGAATGGCCTGCGCTTCTTTGATGAAGGCACGAATCAGTTTGGCTTGAATCTGGTTGAACTCGTCGTCGACAAGACTCCCGAAGTCACTAACAGCCGCACCGGCTACCACGTGGCCTTAGGTTTCGGTCAAGCAATGAACGCTGTCAACGGCTCCGATCACGGCGGCCTGGGCTTCGATCAATATTTGAAGGAAGCCTATTTCTCCTATCTCGCGCCCGTGGGCAAGGGCCTGCAAGTGGATGTCGGCAAGTTCGTGACGCCGCATGGAGCGGAAGTCATCGAGACCAAGGACAACTGGAACTATTCTCGTGGACTGCTCTTCTCCTATGCCATTCCCTACTACCACTTCGGAATGCGGGCGAAGTACGCGTTCAATGACAAGTACTCGCTCAGCGGGTTCTTCGTGAATGGCTGGAACAATGTCGTGGATAACAACACCGGAAAGACCTACGGCGTCAGTTTCGGGTGGAATCCGAACAAGAAATTTGGGATTGCCCAGAATTACATGATCGGGCCGGAGCAGAACAGCCTCAACAGCAATGTGCGCCAGCTCAGTGATACGGTCATCACTTATTCGCCCACCAGCAAGCTGTCATTCATCGTGAATGGCGACTACGGAAGGGGTGACCGGTTCATCACCGACCCGGTAACGAATGCCCTTTCACATCCGGTGTTTTGGACGGGCGTCGCTGGATACGTCAAGTATGCCCTCAACAGCCATTCGGCCATCGTCACGCGTTATGAGTATTACGACGACCACGATGGCTTCACGACCGGCACGCTAGTTCCAACCCACTTCAACGAGTTCACCACAACGTTCGAGCGACTGATGGCGCACCACATTATCAGTCGTTTCGAATTTCGCCGAGATATGTCGAATCAACCAGTGTTCCTGAAAGGCAGCAATCCTGTGCTGGCTCAGAACACACTCACGGCAGGACTGGTCTTCACGTTCGACAGCCGGGAGGCAAAGTAAGGGTATGGGCTTCGAAGCCGCCAGTTTGTTTGATTTTGTCCGAGCCGCCAGAACCCGGGTGGCTCGCTATGTGGGGATCAGCGGCTTGGGCACAAACCCAACTAACCCCTGGTGTCAGCACCCTAGCCGCCCCCCGCTCCACTGTGAGGTGGAGTCGAAAATGATTGCAGCGAACAGTGAAATGAGGGCGGGCCCTCACTGTTTCATCTGTGGACTTCCGGTGACCCACCAAATCGGAGGAGAGCAACCATGACACAACCGCAACGAGTCTCTCTGGTTGCAGTGCTGATCTCGTACGGCGTTTTAGTTGTCGGCTTGCTCACGTTGTCAGTTCATCCCGTTTGGGGTGTGCTGCTATTGCTCGGCGCGATGGGATCGTCCCTGCAATTGGTCGCAGATCTATGCGGAGTACAGCAGTCTGTTGGTGTGCGGAGCGCTGGGGACGAAGTCGCGCCGGATTGAAGAACACAGCCGGTGCGAAGGCTCTGGCTGCACGAGGACGTCCGATGACAGGACAGGAATCGAAAAGGGGTTGCATTTAGAGGCTGCAAGTCGAACTTTCAAATGAAAAAGGAGCAGAACATGAGGCGTGGCTTTCGAGGAAGAGAAATGAGGCTGTCTTTCTCGCAGAAACTCTCCCGGCTGGCTGTCCGGATGAAGGATCCAGAATGGCGTCGCTATGCCAGCGCGCTGTTCGGTGGCAAGGTCCTCGGGATAGCGGTCGTGATGCTTGTCATTACCGTGATCTCAGGACTGTTCTTTGCGCATGTCTACGCAGCGGATGTGGAAGTCAAGGCGGCAGACGTTGTAAACCCGATGAACACGGTGTGGACCTTGCTCGCCGCATTTCTCGTGTTTGGCATGCAGGTTGGTTTCACCATGCTGGAAGCGGGCTTTTGTCGTTCGCGGGAGACCGTCAACGTACTGATGGAATGCGTGGTGGACACGTGCCTGTGTGGCCTTTTGTTCTACGCCTTCGGTTTTGCTTTCATGTTCAGCCATGGCAATGGGTTCATCGGCTATCACTGGTTCTTCCTGCAAGGAGCACCGGACACCTATGAGACAACCGGGGTCGCGTTCCTTGCGTTTTGGCTCTTTCAATTCGCATTTGCCGACACCTGTTCCACCATCACTTCAGGAGCAATGATCGGGCGAACCGGTTTTGTTGGCGATCTGATCTACAGTGTCGGGGTCTCTGGCTTTATCTATCCGATCATCGGCCACTGGGCCTGGGGTCCGGACGGCTGGCTGGCGACGATGGGCAGTGACGGCCATTTCTTTCCCTCTCTCGGCATGGGTTTCCACGACTTTGCGGGATCTACCGTTGTTCACACCATCGGAGGCTTTATCGCCCTGGCTGGCGCCATTGTTCTCGGCCCACGCCTGGGAAGAACTTTCAAAAGGGATGGTGGAGCGCCCATGCTCCCACACGACCTGACGATTGCGATCAGCGGCGGATTGATTCTCTGGTTTGGTTGGTACGGCTTCAATCCTGGCAGCACGTTGTCGGCGATGGACTTCCAGGGAATCGGCCGAGTCGCTGCCAACACGACGCTAGCCGCCTGCGCTGCGGGACTGACTGCGATGTTCTGGGCTTATATGTCGAGCAAGAAATGGGACGCTGGCTTCACCACCAATGGATTTCTCGCCGGCCTTGTCGCCATCACTTGTCCCTGCTATTGGGTCAGCCCTACGGGCGCGATACTTCTCGGAGGCGTTGCTGGCGTGATTGTCGTACTCGGCGTCGAACTGCTGGAGTGGCTGCGTATTGATGATCCCATCGGAGCTGTTCCCGTCCATGGCATTTGCGGCATCTGGGGCACACTTTCTCTGGGCTTGTTTGCCTGTGGCAAGTATGGAGCGACCGGCCCCGTAGCCCCCGACAATTCCGCTGCGTTGAAGGGACTGTTTTACGGCGGCGGCACGCAGGTCCTGGTTGCGCAGGCGATTGGAAGTCTGGTGATTACACTGGCCACCTTCTCCGTGGCCTTGGCCCTGATGTATCTGGTCAACGCAACCGGCTTGCTGCGCGTTTCCGAGGAAGGGGAGCTTTACGGGCTCGATTTGCATGAGCACGGGATTTCAGCGTACCCCGAATATCTGATCACCGCTCTGGGGGCTCCGTCCGGCCTCTCGCAGCAAGTACCACGACCTGAGCCCAAGCCGGTCCTCGCCCCCAGCTCAGTGCCGCGAACTGTGAATGGGTGAGGGAACTGTTGAATGGGAGCAGAGAGCACTCTCTGCTTCCATTCTCTAATTCCAATACTCGCCCCAATCGTGCTGCGCGTCGTCGTCGTGACCGTGACTGGCGGACCGCTTGGCCAGCATTGGCGAACTGAAGCGCTGCATGAAGCCTTATGTTCACGATGAGTCTGTTCAGGAAGGTATGAATTCAGTTGCTGAGCGATGGGAGTGAAAAAGCAATGATGACCAAACTCGAAGCGATCATTCAGCCAAGCAAGCTGGAAGCTGTAAAAGCGGTTCTCTCCGAACTAGGCATTGACGGTCTCACCGTCTCGGAAGTTCGAGGGCATGGCCGACAGAAGGGACACACCGAAATGTACCGCGGCCGGGAATATTCTGTAGATTTGCTGCCCAAAATCAAGATCGAATCGGTCATGGACGATAGCTTAGTTGACGCTGCAGTCGGCGCCATCCTACAAACCGCAGCTACAGGCAAGATTGGAGACGGGAAGATTTTTCTCACGAAAGTGGAGGAAGCAATCCGCATTCGGAATCAGGAACGCGGTGTGGCAGCGCTGTAAGGATGTGAAAGCAAATTTATCTAGGCGGGGGCCTCCCCCTTTTTTGGTGCGCAATGTTCACTCCCGCGCTTTTAGCTGGTCTGTCTCCCGTCTAGCAACGTCATTGCCAGCAAATATTGCCGGTTTGTGACAAGGATCACCGACGCATCCAGCCTACGCGGGTAACATTCTGTCGAATTTGGTTTGTTGGCGGTCCCAATCGCCTCAGGGGACGGCCCGAAGTTTCTTCTCGCCGTTTCCTCCTTGCACTGCAACCGCCGCCGATGATGGCGACCCTTGCTAAGTTTTCAATCCGCATCGGGGGATAGAGCGATGGCAGACGAACAGCGCGAACGCCTGGAGTGCTTCAGAGCCTTCATCAAAGCAGTAGAGGAAGGTGCGAGTATACCGCCCGTCGCCGAAGACGATCTCAGACGCTTGCACAAGGTCTCGGCAGATATAGCGCAGCGGCGTGTCGGCAAAGACGGAATGGTCAGTGTCGATTTGATGGCCAGAGTTTGCAGTCCCGGAGCAAATTTGCCTGCGGTCTGGCTCCGTTATAACCAGCTCAGTTTGCTGATCAGGCAGGGCGTCCTTGCGGAATGTCAACACCGTGCAGATTGGGTGGATGACATGTACCGGACGGCCGCGATCATCCCCATGAGTGGCTTCCAATTAGACCAAAAGACATTCGTTCAATACCTCCACTACGAAGCCGCGGCGTGAACTCGCGGCTTCCGGGAGAAAACCGGCAGAGGATTTCGGGCCTATAAAGCCAGCGGCTACACCGAAAGCGTCCCACACGCCGCGGCATAGCGGCGCAACACAGCACGAACGTGATCTTCGATCATGGCCTTCGGATCTGCTGACAGTTTCCCCGCACGGATCGCTTCGTACTCCGACGGCAGATATTGGCTGACTACAGTCGGAGGGAGAGACGAGCCAGAAAGGTTCCCGTACAGTCGGCCAAGCTCTTCCTGAACCACCGTATCAGACCAGTAATAGCGGCAGCGGTCACTGTAGCTGAAGGCGCGCGCGAACTGTTGTTCCTTCTCAGTTCCGCGATAATATGAGCTCCAATAAGACGGGTTGCGCAGCATGGCTGCCTCCAACGCCTCTCGTACCCGAGAGAGCTGCAATCCCCGCTTGCCGGCAAAACACTCAGACTCGATCGCGCTCAGGGCGAAAATTGCTTCACGGAACCCAAAGGTCAGTGCTGGACCAACCTTCAGGATTCCGAAATGGTCCTCCACCATGTGCCCCAGAGCGGCTGGCGACTGGTAGTCCGTCGAGTGAGCCTCGTATACCAGGCAAGGATGCTCGGGAAGAGCCGCGGAGAGGTGTTGGGCTTTGCTACGTTCATAATCAAAAATAACATTTTCGCCAAACTCCACTCCCGGCTGTACCACCACACCGATCACCCGCTCCCATGCCTGCTTGACCCCGTTCCTTTCGAAAGCTGTGCGGAAGGCTTGCAGCGTGCAGTGGAGCTCCTCGACCGTGGTCACTTCAGGAGGCTCTCCTGGCTGCGTCTCTCCACCAGGCGTAGGAACTTCTGTACCTATTACATATAAGAGTGGCGGCGATCCTGGCGGCAACTCCGCGTAGGCGCTTTCAGCTGCACGGCACAGCATTGCTGCTCGCTCGGCGATCACGACATCGCTAGGCCGGGCACCGTTATCGTCAGCGCAAGCCATGCTGGCGTCGAGGTGGATTTTCCCATATCCCGCGAACACGCAAGCGCGAACCAGATCGCACGCGTTCACGAGGGCCACTTCAGACGGCTGGTCTCGCCAAGGATAGGGTCCCAGATGGTCGCCGCCCAACATGAGCATTCCCTCACTCAACCCGCAGCGCTGGGCAGCCGAGCGAACGGCAGCGGCAAACTGATTGGGAGTCTGGCCGGTGTACCCGCCGAACTGGTTGACCTGGCTCGAGGTGGACTCGATCAGAAGGAATGAGCCATCAGCCAGGGCTTGCCGCAAGCCCGCATCAATCACACTCGGATGGGCAGAGCAAATTGAATATACGCCAAGCCTCTCGGCCCGTCGGTTGCGTTGAATCACATTCTGGAGTCGGAGGCTGGCGGATTCTTTCTTTGCTTCCTGAGTTGTCATCACGTGGGCGGAACCTCCTGAGTGGAGTCGCAAACGTAGCGACAGCATTGCCAGTTGGCCTGGCGTGGCGCCCACCATAGTTTACTCGGGCATAAGCGCCCATATTGATATGGGAATCATCACTGCCTTTTTGAGGAGTTCACCACATCCAACAATGGAACACTAAGTTATGTGGTGGGTACTGATAGCTTTCACACTTCGTAATCGTCCACTCAGGGGACGCCTTCGTTAGGAAAGCGGAGCAGAATCTCTTTCACCACGGACGAGGGACCCAAAGAGTAGATGTCCATTGTGCGGATAGCGATACTCCTGTCCACTTGCTGTTCCGATTCGGTACTCGGCAGTTCGCCTCAGCATCGTTTTCCCACGCCGCGTGAATCAAAGAGCAAGACAATAAAGGCAGTAGTAGCGCCGCCTCCCCAGAGAGCACGTCTTTCCGCGAACTAGGCGCTCCGAGTCGAGAGCTTTAAGGCAATTCTTCCCGCGGTCGGTTGCCGGGACATGACTTCTAGTTTGTACCCGGTCGTTCAAGTTCCAAACGCACAAGTGCAGAAGTGGACCTGGACCTGACCAGACCAATTTCGGTGCAAGGAGGCCTGTCATGCTGCGCGAATGTGGGCGTAATTCATCTCTCAGCTTCACTGTTATTGTCATCGCAATTGTGATCTTGGTGGTCGCGTTCACAGTGAGGGCACAGGGGACTGGTGGCGGCCAGCGGCTTATGAAACCTTCCGCTGTACCGGAGCAGGGCGATGCTCAGCAGCTGTCTATATCGCCCTTGGTTGTTGGTAGCCTTGGCGCGAGTGAGGATCGCTCTGACATCATAACGAGCAACCTCCTGACTAACGCCCCTGTCTTTATGCGGCGGGCCGTTTACGATTCCGGCGGGGGGCTCAGCCAGTTCGTGGCAAGTGCGGACTTGAACAACGACGGCAAGCCGGACTTGGCAGTTGTGAACTACGGGAGCTACGGTAACGGCACTGTTGGAATTCTAGTTGGCAAGGGCAATGGAACCTTCTGGCCTGACTAGAATGCGGGCCAGTGATGGCTCCTTCGACAGTCTCGTGGGAACCGGCGGAATCGCCCCGACAGCCCTAGCCTTCGACGGGGCCAACGTTTGGGTAGTGAATTTCAGCAGCAATTCAGTATCAAAAATGTAGTAAGGGTGCCCCATTGCATCGCGCACTTTGCGATTGAGTGGGGTAGCGATACCGCCGATCCCTCAAGAACTAGAACCCCTCACGGCCGGGGGTTCCGCTCATGTCCCCACCCCATCAATACGATGCGAGGGTGAGAACACAATGGGATGGAGTTTCACTTATCGAGATGGTAAATAGGATTAATCAGACCGTGACCACGATTACTCGGCTCTGAAACCAAGTGAGCAGTTTTGAACAGACGAGCGGGGTACGCCCTTGCAACTATGACGAACGCGGAGTACAAGCAGTACCGCTGTTGTATCTACAACGGATGCTCAATCGGGTTTGTCTGGACAGCCGATAAAACTGGTGCCGCGAAACCTCTTGCTTAGAATGCCGCCGTAGTGGCTTCTCCGAAGGAGAACTCCATGCGCAAAATCGGCATACGCACAATTGCGTCAGATTCAATCAAACAGCAAGTTAGGTGTGTTTCGTTTGTCTTTATTGTCGTGGTACTGGTCTTCGCCGGAGAAGACGAATCCAGCAGGCGCGCTGATCGCTGGGTCGGCACCTGGAGCGCAAGTCCACAGACTGGATTTTCCGCTGCTGACTTCAATAATCAGACCTTGCGAATGGTGGTCCACACCAGCGTCGGAGGCGATCGGCTGCGCGTTCGGTTGTCGAATGCATTTGGAAGCCAGCCGCTCGTTATTACCGCAATGCACGTGGGAACCCGCAGCGCCGGGGCTGCACTCGTAGTGGGATCCGATCGTGCAGTTACCTTCAGCGGAAGGGCTACTGTGACTATTCCGCCCGGAGCACTGGAAGTCAGTGATGCGGTCAACTTGGCTGTGCCCGCACGATCAGACCTGGCCGTAAGCATTTTTCTGTCTGTCAATGCGGGTCCTGCAACGACCCACAACTTGCTCGGTATCTCTTATGTTGCGCCGGGAGATGCCACCGCGAGCGAAAGCCCGGGACCGTATACGGAAGTTCTACCTGAGTGGTTTTTCCTAACGGGGGTCGAAGTAAGCGCCTCGAAACACATCGACGAGGCCATCGTAGCGTTTGGTGATTCAATTACAGACGGCGCTGGGTCCACTCCGGACAGCAACAGTCGCTGGCCGGATGTACTCGCGAGGCGATTGATTTCTCATCACTTTAGGATTTCGACGTTGAACGAGGGTATTGCCGGTAACTGCATACTGCACGATTGTATTGGCCCGAACGCGTTGGCGCGTTTTGATCGCGATGTACTGAGCCAAACAGAAGTGCGGTTTGTAATTGTGCTCGAGGGTATTAATGACATTGGGACCTCGTCTACCTTGGGAGATCTCACAGCGAACGAGATCATTGCCGGACTGACGCAGCTAGTCCGACGTGCGCACGCAAAGGACCTGAAGGTTTTCGGTGCTACTTTGACTCCATTTGAAGGCACGACCATCCCCAACTATTTCAGCCTGCAGGGAGAAATGAAGCGTGAGGCGGTCAATGAATTCATTCGTACCTCCGGCACGTTCGACGATGTCATTGATTTTGACAAGGTAGTTCGTGATCCCAGCCATCCAACGCAATTGCTGCCAGCATACGATAGTGGCGATCACCTACATCCGAACGATGCCGGCTACAAAGCAATGGGAGGTGCCATTGATCTGTCGCTATTCGGGATTGACGGAGAGGGCGACCGATAGCATCTTCCGACGGCACGACACGGTAAAGCAGCAAGTCCGATCGGAGAATGGATATGAGGAATTTATCGTTTCGAGATTTATCGTCACCAATACGGCTCCTTTGTTTAGGAATTGGTGTTTGCGTTCTTGTGCTGGTGTTTTCACCAGCAATGCTCGGACAGGCGGCAACTGCAAATGCGCCTATCAGGCAAGCCACCCTCGACGTTGTGAATGTTGGAGAAGATTCTCCGCCGGGGCGACTCACCGGGTTTGGGCCACCCGAACCCGCTACCGATGGCGGATCTTGGGGCGGTGCGACCGGAAACTTCTATCGTGTGGTCTGGTTTCCGAACGACGAGCCCTTAGCCATTGTGGAACTGAAGATCCCGCCGCACACTGTGGCTCGGAAACTCGAGATAACTTACCTGAACGGCATCTCCGGATGCTTTGGGTCGCCACCAGGCGACACATTCCAAGTCTACATTGGCAATATATCCAATCCTACGGTGTCGGCGTTCGTCGGAACAATTCTCTGGGATCCGTCCGCGTGCACGGTCGGCGAGCAGGAGCGCGGGGTCGTGCTAGACATTCGACAGTCAGCGGATGAATTCGATATTGGCCTTGGCGGTGGCAGCAAGGGGAAGGAGCTTTTCGTGAAGATCGTTAGCTCCGCGGGATTGGCCAATCAACCTTGGGCATCATTTAGCGTATTCGGCCAAGTAGGAATCCACAGTACAAAACTGATCGGCGTTATCAAACATAAAGTCCGTAAGGAGGTAAAGGACGACAAGGAGAAGGATTCGGGCGTTTTGCGCAGCGATTGAAGTATGTGCCGTGGCAAGGTTGACCCACATTTTGGCGAACAAACGGCGCAAGCTTGTGCTATGGCCTGTTTTCAACACCTACCCCTCTGTCTTCCTGTGCGGGCCAAAGGGGCTCGTGAACTGAACTCACAGCGACGCGAGCCCCTTCATTTCTTTATCGGTGGCGGATAATTTTTCAGAAGCTTTTTTACTGCTTTTGCCAAGTTCTTCTGCTGCTTCTCTGGCTTCGCCTTCGGGTCAATTGTTTTGCTCACCACTCCACGCCAGACTATAGCGTGACCCGCCGAATCGTACATGTCCAAGTCCAACTGACCTTTATAGATTGTCGACGTCGACCCAGAGGTTGTCGTTGTACCCATCCCACCATACCAGCCGCCTCCCCACCCAGGCCCATAGCCATAACCTGTACTGTAGGAAGTGAACTGCTTCTCTTGGCCAACAGCGGGCTGATACCCGATGTAAAGATTGGCATCGTCTCCCTCAACTTTGGTCAAACCTTTCGTAGCGAGTTCCGCATCCACTGCATCCTTGATTTGCTTATCCACTAAGTCGCTGACTTTGTCCGCGTCTTTGATCGGCACCCATTTGTACGTTTTGAATTTTGAGAAGTCGGCATTCTTATCGAAGTTGTAGCGGACATCCTGAGCAACGGAACTAGCCGCCAGCAGCAACGTGACAATTGAGAGAACAAAGAATCTTTTCATATCCAAATTCTCCTGCCTGGACGGGCGAGCCTTTCGGACTTAAGCGGCTTCGCCAGTTCAGCATCAAAAATCCATGAATTTGCGAGGGCTAATTGCTACCGTCGTTTGGCACCGAAAAATCCCTCCCGAATGCGCTATCCGGGAGGGGTGAGTTGATGCGTTTGTTCGATCTGCATTTGGAGTGTCCACGTTACTGGACGATTCAGATTCCCAGAAACGGCACTCGGTGTCACCTGTCAAGAATGATAGTCCGCTAAACTCTTCGAAAAGCGGGCGCCCGACAGGGTCCCAAGAGCATCCTGACGCCGCATAAGCCGCACATCGATGCGACGGACGAGCCCCTTTCGATTTTCGCAAAGTTCTAGGCCCTCTTTCGTGACTTATCACCATCACTCGTGACCACCTCGGTGACTTGCTTCACTGACCACAGGGAACGTGAACCCTGAGTCGCCGTACATCGAACCCAACATGATGTCTGGATTCTCAAGAGATATCAGAGGCGCACCCGCATTGAACAGCACTAGCCCGCAGCAATGTTCTTTGAACTCTTTAAACTTGTCTCGACCTTGATCTGTCTTCTCGCGGATCGGCGGATATGGATCGAAGGACCCGAATCCCATCGAGAACGTTTTCGGTGGATCAAAGTCCTTCACATCGAAAACGATGGTCTTGCCTTCCCATTCGATGGTGTAGTCCGGACGTTTGCTTTTGCCGGGATGCTCCTTTTCGAACTCGAACGTGATGCGGTGAAAGGCGAGGTATTTCTCGAAAGCAACTTCTCCGGGAGTGCGCGGGGAACCATTCATCTCATATGAAGCGTGCTGGCAGCGGTAGCGGAGAGAAGTGGATTGTCTGGTTCGTTACGAATTCCGAACGGGCGGCGTCCCTGACAGGAGCGCGTGAAACGTGGCTAGAGTATGAGAGTGCTACGCTGCTCGACGTTCAAATCCATCGGCCAGAGGCGAATCATCAAGTCGATCAGCGTGCCGGGCAATCAGGCTCACCACTAAGCAGCCGACTGATAGGATCAGCCCGGCTTTGAGAAGAACATTGCAGACATGCTCAAGATTTATCTGGCGGCATTCCGCGCATCGCAGCTTGCTTAGGAGTTCGTCGGTACACATCTCGGCGCGGCACTCGCGGCAATTCACACTCTGCCCCCTCGAACACTCCGGAAGATGCCCCCCGCTGGGCCGCTGGTGTACTCCCTCCCCCAAGGTTGCTGATGGACCTTCGCAATGTCTGCGGCCAGAGTCTTCAGCAAGACACAAGCAGCCCAGCGCGGTGCATGACCCGCAATGCCTAAAAAACGAACTCGAATGTTTTTGAAACTAGGGCTTGAGAGAAAATCGACCACGAACTCTGTTACTTGGCCCTCGGGGGAGTGTTCTTACACTGCGACGGTAAGGCTGGTGTGACAGTCTGTCGGTGACACGAGTCACCTAGGAGAGTGATCCTCGGGGATGGCCTTGTCGCTCAGAGATCACTGTGACAACGCAGCCACGGCCTCGCCAGCCATTTTCGATGCGCTCTGGTAGCAAGACTTGCTCGGTGAAGTGTCCCTCTTTTACAAACGGAACTTGTGCTGAACCTGTTTCCAGCGCGGCTTTTCTCGCGTAGCTTCGGCACGCGACAGAAGCTCGAATCCCGTGGCTCGGATTGGCCTCTCTGGGGGTCAATGAGCGTAATTGCCTGATTACGTCAACAATCAGTTTCCGGCATTCATTGGCGCGGTTTTCTTGCGCGGATCTCTCTTCTGTAGAGCATCCATCAAACGGTCGTCTTCCGCGATCAGCTCTGGGCTTCTTTGTCTTCCACCACTTTGAATTTCAAGTAGCCTCTGCATCAACTCGGCGAAGTCTTCCATAGAGGAGTAGTAAACATGAGCTGCGCCACGGAGTGAACTCGCAAAAATGCTAGTCGGTACCTTGAGTGAGCGAGATCTTATTGCGAGCCGCTGCATCGGCCAATTCTCAACTGGTGTAATGGCCTTCCATGAGAAGGCCGGTCGGAGTCAAGTTGATTCTTGTCTGTTTTTGTTAGGCACGTTTTCTTCTCCCCGCCGAGTGGCCACTGTCGCCATGCTTCCATCCGCACTCTCGAGGAGCGATTCGTTTCGCTCGGTGCATGTTGGGCGTTCTCGGTTCAGCCGGTGCTGCCATCTGATTGGCGCCCTGTGGTTTTGCTCGTGGAGAGTGGAACCTGGGCCAGGCCATTAACGCAGTCACCGGAACTCGGCTTTGGGCTTTTGTCTTTTCTCTTCCTGGAACGGTTTTGATTTTTGCTTTGTCTTCCTTGTTTTATGCGGCTGCGGCCACGGTCGTTCTTCTGCTGTTGTGCATCGAGTCGTATACTTCGCCGCTCACCCACAGATGATGCAGTAGCACCGCCAGCTTTCTTGCGGTGGCGACGATGGCGCGCTTCTTTCCGTTTCTTCCACCACGCTCCGCCAGCTTCAGTCCCCAACGCCTGAGATCACAGTCGATGCCGAACGGTCCCAGAATGTGCTGCGCTCCTTGCACCAGCAGGGTTCGCAGATAGGGATCGCCTTCTTTGCTGATGTGCATCTGCGGCTCGCTCTGGCCAGAGTTCCTTCGTCCTGGCTGCAGCCCCAGATAGCAGCCCACGTCGCGGCTCTTGCGGAAACGATGCGGATCTTCCAGCGTCAGCAGGAAGGTCAGCGCGATCAGCGTACCCACCCCCTTCACCTGCTTGAGCAACGCGGTCTGCGGATAGCGCTCCCGGGCCAGATGCTCGATGCGTTCGTTGTATTCCACGATGCGCCCGCTCAGCGACTCGATTGCGTTCAACAGCGGTTCCAGTGCGGCTTGCAGTTCTGGACTCAAGCTCTCGGCTTTCTCCGCATTCATGTTGCGCACGTTGCAGCCGCGCAGTCTTTCGCCGTAAGACTTCGCCAGCCCGCGAGCCGTGTTGACCAGCCCGGTTCGCGCTCGCACCAGCCCAGCGCGCGCCCGGATCAGCGTCAGATCCGCTTGCGCCTGTACGCTGCGATGCTTCACCGGATATAGCAACTCCGGATCGATCCGGGCCAGCCGCGCCAGCGTCTGCGCATCCAGCCGATCGTCTTTCTTGCGGCTCTCCCCGATCAAGCGCACCTTGCGCGCATTGGCCACGATCACTTCATGCCCCAACTCGCTGAGCAAGCGACTGATCCAGGGCGAATGTGTCCCGATTTCCAGCGCGATCCGGCAGTGCGGCATCTCGCCGAAGACTTCGCGCAACGCTTTCGCATTGGTGCGCACGCGCTGCTCCAGTTGTATCTGGCCGGATTCGTCCAGCACGCAGTACCAGCTGTTGCGATCTCCCAGATCCAATCCAACGGTTAACTTTTGCTGCGAGATTTTCTTGCTCGGCTTTGCCGCTACAGTGCTAACCTTCTTCATTGCCGGTCTCCTTATTTATCTGTGCCTTGAGCACGTCGATAACTTGGGAGCGTACACCGCATCCCGCCCGGAGACCGGCCTTCTCATCCCATCTGGTTTCAACAGTTACAGGCTAGACTGCCAAGGCATTGCAGCCTAAGCGTCTGATTGGTTGGAACACTGCAGAGTGCCTACTCGGGTTTCCCTGTGTAGTGCTGTTCGCTATGGACATCGGCGTGGTCTTCTAAGGATTCCAGGTGAGTGATGACTTCGGCGGGCATCCCTAGTTCGGCAGGTAGGCGTTCTTCCAGGATTGTTGCAAGACGGTGGGCCTCGCTAACCGATGTCACGCACGGGAACAGCAAATGTACTTCGATGATCTGGCGGTATCCAGTAGTTCGGAAGCGTACACCGTGGTATTGAATGGTGAGTTCCGAACAGATTGCATCCAGCTTGTCCCGAATTTTCCGGCCGGCTTTCGGATCAGAGTAATCCAAAAGCCCGACTGCCGAACGCCAAACCAGGTGGCCTCCTGACCAGAGGATGTTGGCAGCCACGGCGATAGCCACCAGCGGATCGAACGGTTTCCAGTGCGTGAGTATTACCAGCCCCAGTCCGCCCACCACGCCAAAGCTGGTCCAGCTATCGGTCAGGACGTGTTTGCCATTGGCTTCGAGAATCAAAGACTTCGTCCGCCGGCCCGTCCGCAAGAGATAGTATCCGAGACCCGCATTCAGAACTCCTGCCATCAGGACGAGCAATACGCCTGTTCCGAGGTGCTCTAGCTGTAGTCCGGCGATCCACTTCCGGATCGACTCAAAAAGAATTGCGATCGCAGCCACCACGATCATGGCTCCTTCAAATCCTGCGGAGAAGAAGGTGATCCGCTCGTAACCGTAGAGGAATTGAGGGGAAGCGGATCTTGTGCTGAGCCGAAGACTAAAACTGGCGAACCCCACCGCTATCACGTGGATGACAGACTCGGCCGCATCGGAAAAAATGGCAGCCGAATGCGTCATGAAATAGGCGGTGGTTTTTCCGATCAGCATTGCCAAACCGAAAATCAGGGAGAGACGCATGGCAAAGCGCTCATCGAGCAACTCCTGTTCGTCTCTCCGTGGTGCGAAGCTGGCGGTGGCTTGCGTGGTCACGCTCTGTATCCCTGGGGTCGGAAGCTTAGCATTTAGAACATCCTCCCGCGAAAAATCGCACGAGAAGATGTGATTCGATTCACGACGCAGGCCGACGGCAAGATGCCTGTTGATTAGGGCCGCGATAGCTTCCACGGGGTTGGCCCCAGCGCGATGCAGCCCCGTCTGACTTCCGATGGTTGACGTAATATCCCCATAGCACTCACCGACCCTGATTTTTGGCGAACAAAAGGCGCAAAGTGGTGAGAACGCCTGATTTCGACAGTTACGTCGAACACTCTCTACAAGCAAACTGGCGCTTGTAGGAACTAGCGGACCAGGACGATGTCGTCTTTCCTCACTACATAACAGGGCAAATCGCCAAAGGTCGGCATATCTATTGCTGATTCGAGAACGGTGAATGCGGGCGCTTTTCTGGCCTCATGGCCTTTCTCATCGACGGCGGTAATGCTGTAATCCACATCTGCGCGACAAGTTTCGTTCTCGATCGACGCCATCGATGGAGGTATCAATTTCAGTCGCCAAACGTGACCAGGCTCAAAGAAGGTGTCGGGCAGCTTGTAATGCTCAAGGTGAGGCCCTCCTGCCCAAATAAAATCAACCCGGACGTATCGTGGTGCTGGTTTGTCGTTGATGTCCCTCTCAAGGCGAAGTATGAAATGTTCGATGTGAATATTGTCGAAATCAGGAAATCCGTGGTTGGCCCTATGGAACGCGATCACCCGGCCTACCACTTGCACCGGTTCTGGGAACACTTTTCGAGCCGGGCCTGGCTTGAGTTCACTCACGGGAGGACAAGCTGTTGAAGCGTCTTCTGTGACAGCTCTCAAGACTTCCACAACAGTGAACTTGTAGAAACGGCCGTTCGCGTTCTCTGTCATGCCGAGACGACCGCGAACCACTGCGTGTAAGGGCCGACCACTGTGACAGCCCATCTCTCCCTGAATTCCCGCGCGAAATACAGTCAAAACTGGAGAATTCGATTTCTGAAGAGATTCGGATTCGACTATCAGAACTCCCTGATCGCACCCTCCACCGCTCAATACCGTCACTTCGGGAACAGCATCAATCTGCCCCGCGACTGTTACGAGAGTGTTGTAGTACGTGGCGAATCCATTGGGTGCCCGAAGATCGCAAACAGAAAGAACCGACATGGATTTAACGTTCTCGTTGGCGTTATTTTGCGCGATTACCGGAAAGCTGTCACAGAGGAGCAATAGGACAGCCACGTTACATTTCATGCTGGAAGCCTACCGCCGACATTGACCGCTCCGCAAGCGGCCCTACTGCTGCTGACGGAATTGCTGTTGAAACATCCCCATTTCACAAGCTACGTCGACTCCAGCCCTCACCAGCCCATGAGGCCTAGTCCATCGTGAATGATGCTGTGGGTCAAGCAGTCGTGTCACAGAATCCTCCCGCAGCAATATGATTGCGCTGCGGTACAGTATTGACCAGATTTATGGAGAGACCCCTTCGAGCGGAGCGGCAATCCAGAGCGCGGCCAGAAAGAAGCGCAGTACTTAATTTGCCCTAAATCAGCCCTCTTAATCGGTAAGCGGAAGGCGATTCAGGCTTTTTCCTCGTGAGGCGTTCGACGTAGCAGAGTGGATGAACGGGCTTGCCATGTTCATCCGTGCAAGTGTCCGTCGGCAGTAGGGTTAGGGGTTTGTTGCACAGACTGCAGATCATTTCGCGATGGGCACTACTAGCCTTCATGGAACGCCTCTTCTCCGCCAATCCTCAATAGTCCCGACAATTCATCCCTTGGCGATCAGGCGTCGGTCACGATGTGGCTCAGTGCTGTCCCGTACTGAGTTCACACTTCTCTCCCGGCTGTGCCACAAGTCGGGCAAGGGACAGCTTGCACCTGCTTGACGGTAGGCTTCATGGCCTTCATCGCACTTGATCATGCGGCGAGCTACAGAAGAAAAACGGTCAATCTTCAAAATGAACTCGGATAGTTGTTGAGCAAAGATGTGGCGCAGCGGGCGGTAGTGAGGGTTGCAAGTTTAGAAACCTGCTCGCTCTGGATACGCCACATGGAAGAGATGGAGGCGACAATGAGTCGCACTCGTTCCCGTCTCGTATGTATACAAGTTACGACGTAGGACGTTTCAGGTCTGCTCACAATTGCTCAGTTTGGAAAAGACACTGCGGGGCTAAGCTCAGGGTTCGTGGCAGTAGCTGGCGTAACATCCCCATTACACTCATCTGCCCTCAAAAAGGCGAACAGACGGCGCAAGCTGGTGTAAAGGCCTGGTTACATCAACAAGCAAGGGCCAGTCTCCCAAAGCCACCCCAGATTTCAGTCTGGTGAAGCGGCGAAGGTAGGAAATCGGTGCCTACGCGGGTTGCGGCCGATTGGGATTGATCTTTTCGCGGCGAATGATCTTTGCCTTTGCTTCTTTTCCGTCAGGCCATCGAACGATTAAGCCGTCACCAACGACTCGCGCCGGAATACCCACGCCTCTCTCAAGGACGGAAAACGTATCGTCTCGTTTCAAGGGCGGGTCGTACACGGCGGTGTAAAGCGTACCATCGAGCATCAGTGAAACCTCGAGGATGACTGGGACAGGAGGAGTGCGGGGGAAATTACCCTCCCCGCCAACAACGCTCGTAATGTGGATAGGCGCTGGAAGGGGCGGATCAACATTGAAGAGTATCGCGCAAGCGAAATCCTGGGGAACCTCGCCCATGCATTTAACTTTGGGCCCTGGGAGAAGTCCGTCGTCATCTAAGTGGACTTCGATCTTGTATTCCTGCTGAGCAAATGCCAGCCCGAGCAGGAAGAGTGCAAATGCCGTGTGCTTCAGCATATGGCCTCAGCGAGATCGTCCTACTCGTTGAATGCAAGTCAAGCCGCAACCGCGCAGCCTTTCCACTCATCCGGGCAATCAGGAGGTCTCGTGGATAGTAGTTGTAATATCGCCTCACTCACTGACCCGGATTGGCGAACAAAACGGCGCAAGCTTGTGTAATCGCCTGTTAGCGACAGTTGACTTCCGGCAATCGATACAGGCAATCCAAACGGTTGTACGGACAATCCGGCTGCCGCTACCAAAAATCAGCTCAGTGGCACGGCTCCCACGGAAAATCGTATAGATCGAAGTTCTTGAAAACCGTAAAGAAGTTCGATAACTGATTCGCTGCCGGGCAGACGTCAGCTGGATTTGACACGTATTCAATTTCAAAAACAGGTTTATGCGCGTTCCGGACAGGATCGAAGTAGTAGCATTCGCTATAGACCCAGCAGCTTTCATCTATGTGAAATTCCTCGTAAGGCTCAAGCTGCTTGACTTGCAGATATAGCCCCTGAGGAAACGTCGCTTAAACCTTGAAATGCAGCAACGGATTTTCAGACATGAAGAGCTAGCAGCTAGGAGCAAGAAGCTCAAAGGCAGAGAAAATGGCAGAAAACATTGGCAAAGTAATCCAGGTCTCCTGAAACTCTGTGGGGTGGACGTGCAATTCGAAGAAGCGACCATGCCGCCCATTTACCAGGCGCTGCGTGTCGTCAGCGAAGGCTTCACCGTCACCGACCCCCATCCACGTCGTCTCTCGAGGTGCAGCAGCACTCGGGGGAAGGCCGGGTGCGCACCGTGGCTATGGAAGCCACCGACGGCATAGGCTCCGCGGCATGAAGGCCATCGACCTCGGCGGCCCCATTCGCG
>CAVOSN010000008.1:0-26940 GCA_963698805.1 uncultured Acidobacteriota bacterium
TTAACCATCTCTGGCCGGCTGATGGTCGTTTGGAGCCACGCTCCATGATGAAAGGTGTCGTTCCAGTACCCGATCGGAGTGTGGTACTTCCCGAAAGACATTTTGAAATGGTCGTTATAGTCGTAACGAACAATGGATCGCTCGACACTCACGTCGTACGTGGAAGGCTGTGCCGTGAAACTGACTTCTCCGAAATAACTCACCTTGGCCGAAAGCGGAGAAGCAAAGTGGAGCACGAACTGTCCCAGGTCAAAGCCGCTAGTCGTCCCTTTCTGATCGGTGGCGGCAAAGTCCACATCTCCGAAACCTCGGATCTGCAGCGAAGGGTAATGGATTGTCGCCTCCCGAATTTCTGTGTGGTCGTGGCCGCCGGCGGCGTGCTCAAGCGGAGGTGCCGCGCTGGGCGGCGCGGCCGGCGGCGTCTTCTCCGCAACCCCCTCTGAGCTTAAAAGGGCAGCCAGTGCCGCATCGGTTTTGCGTTGATGCTCTTCCATGTCAGTCAGACGTTTCTGAAGCTGCTGGATCTGGTCGAGCAACGATTGGGTTGACGGTTCCTGAACCGGAGACGGGAGTGCAGATTGCGCAAAGAGGGCGCAGCCAGCGAACAAAAATACGAAAACTGGGAGTAATCGGGAAAGCATCGTGCTTCTCCCTTTCGTGAGCCGAGATGTGTACTTACAGTGGGCAGGCCCAGAAAATAGCCGCCAGTGTATTCCCTCCTTCGTCGTAAGCAAAGCGCCGCTGCTCCCCGCAGGGCGGCCCGAGGGTCAACACGGCTTCTGAGTCTTGGGCAACAAGATGGCCTGAAAAAGGCCTAGACTTTACGTGACGAGCGGGGGTGTGAGATGACTGAGCAGGTGGTGTGTTGTCCCTATTGCCTTCTGGGCGATTAGTACAGGCCGATGCGACAACGGCCAGAGTGGTTCATCTGCGAACAGTGCGGCCATGTGCTGCTTCCCGGCGCCCACCAAGCACATCGTTTCCTGTTTGTGACTATCGGTCCAGAAAGTGTTTGCAAGGTCGCTCAGTGCGTCCGCGGTAATCTTTGGGCTTTATTCAGCAGCTGATTTGCAACTTTCTTGAGATCCGTTATCTCCGCTTGTGTTGCAGTGCCAACGTAATCCTTCACCAATGTTTCGCAGTTCTTTCGGACTTCGTCGTACGCCGCGGGATCTTGACCGCGAATCGCGAGTAGTTCCTTGAGCCAGCGCTTGCCGTAGCTGGCATGGAGCGTTTCGTCGGCCCAATCGAAATCCATATCATGTTCGCTCACTGCGTCGCCATAGGAATGAAACAGGCGCGCGCGCTCCGGTTTGTGCCGGATATTCTTGGTTTCGAAGAAGAAGAGCATGCCTAGCAGGTTGGTCGGAATGTCGGCCGCATCTCCCTGCGTCGCACTCTCATAGATGTAGGTGCCAAGAGGAATATCCGCGGGATCAAGTCCCCAAGTCATCAGCCGCTCATAACCCATGCGGCAATGACGCGATTCATCATAGGTCCAGCGCGCGGAGTTGTAGATCCAGTCCCACGGCAAAATGTCCGCAAAAGCGCTCAATATCACACCGCCCGCTTCAATGGCCCAAACTTCGTTTATGTGGCTGATAGCCGCACGCAGCTGTAATTGCACGCCTTCGCCATAGGGATAAGACGGATCAACAATGTCTGGCCAATAGAATCGGCAAGGCCAGAATCGCTGATCCCTCGCAGGACGGACAGGAATGGAATAGGCCTTTGTTCCCGGCAAAGGGCCAGTGGCCGCCGAAAAAACCGACGGCTCGACTCCTACTCCGCCCGTCATGGAAAGCCGCTTTGCAACTTCGTCTGCCCATGCAGACGCTTCGGGGCGGGCTTCAGGGTCCTGTGATAAAGCTGCTTCGATCCACAACTCGAAGGCGCTGATCTGCTCGGTCTTCTCTGCAATCGCCAACTTCAGGAATCGGTGCGTGGGGCCGTCCGCGATCAAATCAGAAGCGTCCAGATACGATTGGTAGGCATCGCGCAGATTTGGCAACAACACTTTTCCCACGCTCAATAGGAATGCCGGAACCGAGGGCGAATCCTTGACCGCACTGAAGAGTTCGATCAGGGCGCGGTCGCTCCCCTCGTCCTCCAGCAAGCGGCTTGGAAAGCGAAGTTCGAAAATACGCTCCCGCAAGGCGTGGGCAGTTTCAGCGCTTTGCCAGACATACCGAGCCAGACTGGTCTTGACTTCCAAGGGCGCAATCGCTGGAATCCATTGTGCCTCGCTCACCAAGAGGGAACGTTCGCAGAAAAAAAAGCGCTTGAGGAGCTGCGCTGTATCGAAGCGCATCCACCGTGCCCGCCGCTGCGGCGTCAATAGGAACTCGGAAGGCTGTGACATGCTTTTCCTGTTTAGGATCAAATCCGGGCTGCCGTCTGGCAACCTTGGCTCACCTTCAATTCTAAGGCGGAACTCGGACGACGCACGGGGTACCCTCTAAAACAAATTGCTGATGCTCAACACGACGATTGCAATCATTAAGATGCCGAGTCCCTGGTTCAACAATCGACGCGCATTCGGCGGCGATCCCTTCCACTCTCCTCTCCACAATCCCCAAATGTTGCCAACAGCAATGGAAAGAGAAATGAAGAGGGGCCAGCCCATCACGACCCCTAAACGCCCCAGTCTCGCCGCCCCGGCGCCATAGAGATAGAAACTGCCAATCCACATCGCAGCCATCAGCACGCTTAATCCCAGATCTCGCGGTGTGGCTCGAGTAAAATATTGGCCTAACGTCTTTCGGCTGACCATCAGATACAAGCAATAGGTCACATTCACCATAAATCCCAACGTAAATAGTAGCGCCCAGACCGTATTCCCCGACGACGACGCTGAAACTCCCAGCTTCGCCGCGGCGCTAATTACATTTCCGCCGAAAGCCACGCCAACGTTCGGCAGGCACGAAAGCACGCCCGCGAGAATAGCTATAACCAGTCCAGCTTGGAAGGAACTCGAGCTGGTTGGTGTAGATTTGTTTCGCGAGAGCGTTCTGCGAGAGCCTCCGATCGAGCACGTAACAACGCCAACGATCACCAGAGCCGTTCCGAGCAAAACCAGTGCTTCTGCCGCAAGGGGAATTTGCCGCGAGAAAACTAGGAGTGGGATCAACGCACCCAGGCCGGCAATCAATCCCATAATGATTGGATATCCCAACGCCATCCCGAGTCGGTCCATGCCCAGGCCGAACAGGACGGCGCCCAAGCCCCAACCCATCCCGAACAATGCCAACACAGCAAGATCATGCGCGGGCGAAGTCGCATACACTGCGAAGATATTTGGGACCAGGAGAAGGATAACGATCCAGTTCAAGAGAAACATGCCCAGCAACGAGAAGGTCGCCCAGGTGTGCTCCCATGACCAGCTTTTCACCATCGTCATCGGAAGAACAAAAGTCCCTTGGAGAAGGGCTGCCAAGAGAACCAGCGCAAGACCGAGAAACAGCTGCATATTTGCTTGCCCGATTCCTATGACAACCAATTCGGTGGTGTCTGACCTTGTTGCCTATAGAACTGCAAGACTTCATCGTGCCGTGGCAAAGAAGGAATCACCCCTTCACGCGTCACAGCCAGGCCTCCTGTGACCACCGCGAATTGCACAGCGGCTTCAAGTCTCGAGCCGCTTGCCAGGGCCAAAGCCAATCCGGCATTGAAGGAGTCCCCCGCTCCCGTCGTATCCGCAGCCAAAACTCTTATCGCAGGAACATGCAGAGACGACGCCGCTGACACAATCAGCGCTCCTTTTTCCCCCAGAGTCATCACGACCTGCTTTACGCCGCTGCTAATCAGATCTCTGGCCACCGTCTCCGGTTCAATGGCCTGGTCCGGACTTCGCCCAGTCAACACCTTGGCTTCGGTTTGATTGGGCGTGAGGACATCGACCAATTGCAACACTGATTGCGGCAAACTCCGAACGGGCGCCGGATTCAAGATCGTCACCGCGCCCTTTTCCCGGCCGCGCGCGAGGGCCGCCCCGGCTGCTGCAACCGGAATTTCAAGCTGCGTAAGCACCACCGCTTCAGCAGGCAAAGTGTCGAGACATTCAGACACTTCCGCGGCACTCAAAAGTTCGTTCGCGCCCGGATCAATCGTGATGCAATTGTTGCCCTGCGCATCCACAATAATGAAACCCACGCCGGTGGGTGTCTCAGGAGTCTGCATCACCGCAGCAACGTCGATCCCTTCCTCCCGATAGAGTCCCAGCGCCATCTGTCCGAAATGATCCCGTCCGATCTTGGCGATGAAGCATACCTTTGCTCCAAGTCGCGCGCATGCCACAGCCTGATTCGAGCCTTTGCCACCGAAGTCCACGCGATAGCCTTTCGCCAAGAGCGTTTCGCCAGGGCTCGGTAGGCGATCCACTCTCATGGTCAGACCAGCTGCATAGCTTCCAACAACGGCGATTCGAGGGCCCGTCAAGAATGGAATTCCGCGATGGATTGGGATATCTGAAAGTCGTAAGCCTACCACAGGGCCGACGGACGATCGTTCGCCGCGATCGGGAAACTTAGCTGTGGCATCACAACCGGCTGGTGCAGATGTGCACGCGCGTGATGAATCAGCTGCACGTGGTGGCGCTCAACGTGGGGCTACGCCGCAAGAAACCGTTGTGGCGTCCGGCGGGGGCGGGCGGAACTGGAAGCGCCGTCGGTGGTCCCTTGGGCTAGCCGACGCCGGAAAGACCTGCTCGACCTACTCGACCGGCTCACGCCGAAGATCCATGAGCTGAACGGAAAGCTGGAACAGATCGTGGAGCGACGGCCCGTGACGCGGCAGTTGAGCACGCATCCCGGAGTGGGGCCGCTGACCGCACTGGCGTTCGAGTTAGTGATCGGAACCCCAGATCGCGTGAATTCAGGAGACCGATTGTCCGTGTTCGCTTTCGGACATCGACTGTCCGTGAGTGGACAGAATCATCTGCATGGCTTCTGCAAAGGAATTCGTTTTTCCTCTAGACCCAAATGGTTACCGTCTAAATTGAATTGGTCGGTGTCCTGCCAAGAAGGAGCCTTACTGAGTCTAGGGTTGGTGCGCAGGGGACATCTTATCGACGCTGCCACGGCACTCTGGAGCGCGCTGCGTGTCAAATGGCGCGGACCCAAGACTGGGGTCCGTGTCAGCTTGAGATCGGACGGAACGGCACGGATGCGAGGAGAAGGCGAATGACCGGACTGATTCAGGACCTGCGATATGCAACGCGCCGACTCCGTAAGAGCGCTGGGTTTACGTTGGTCGTAGTGACTACGCTGGCCTTGGGGATCGGCGCCAACACTGCGGTGTTCAGCGTGGTCGATCAAGTGTTGCTGCATCCTCTTCCTTATCCGGATTCGGATCGAATTGTAAGGGTCTTTCAGACGGAGGAGGCCTTACCGAGCTATGACGCCTCTCCTGCCAACTATCTGGATTGGGTCTCACAAAACCACGTCTTCATCGAGATGGCAGCCTCTCATGGATGGCAAGGGAGCCTGTCGGCGGGAGATCGTCCGGAGCAGGTCAAAGGCACAATGACCACGCCAAACTTCTTTCCTCTGTTCGGAGTGCGTCCGATCCTCGGGCGCGGTTTCGAGGTGAGCGACGCGCGGCCCGGTAACGATCACGTCGTAGTACTCGGCTACGGCTTGTGGCAACGCCATTTTGGTGCAGATCGCGCGATTGTTGGCCGGGACATCCGGCTCAATGGAGAGCAGTACACCGTGGTCGGTGTGATGCCACCGAACTACTCTCCGGACGACTACGGCGAGCTATGGATCCCATCTCCGTGGGGAGTGCCCATTCATCCGTTGGTGCCTGACAAGGATCCTCGCCAATTCAGGAACAGAAATTATCTTGACGTCTGGGCGCGGTTAAAGCCAGGAGTGACCATGCAGCAGGCCCACGCGGAACTCGATACCATCGGCCGCCGCCTGGAGATGCAATATCCGGATTCGAACGACAAAGTCGGCGTGAGCTTTCTGCCATTACATGAATATATCGTCGGTGACATCCGTCCGGTTCTGCTAGTTCTGCTAGCTGCCGTGGCCATCGTGCTTCTGATCGGGTGCGCCAACATTGCCAACCTTCTTCTGGCACGGGCCACAGCGCGCGCCAAAGAAATCTCGATTCGAACGGCTCTGGGAGCGAGCCGTGGGCGTTTGCTCCGACAGACGCTTACCGAGAGTGTTCTGCTCGCGTTATTGGGAGGAATCCTCGGGTTTTCTGCTAGCTGTCCTGGCCGTTCCGTCGTTGTTGGCACTGAGTCCGCCGGATATCCGTCAGTTCACGCAGATTGGAATCAACCGGGAAGTGTTGGCATTCAATTTCCTGGCTTCAGTTTTCTGCGGGGTTGTGTTCGGCCTGATTCCCGCTCTGCAATCGTCGCGATCAAACCCAAACGAATCCCTCAAGGAAGGCGAACGCGGGAGCACAGCGAACCGGGGGCGAACCCGTTCCGCTCTGGTGATCGCCGAAGTTGGACTCTCACTAGTTCTGCTGGTTGGAGCCGGGCTGCTGGTCAAGAGTTTCGCACGACTCATGGATGTGGATGCCGGCTTCGACCCGGATCATCTCTTAACCTTCAACCTGGGGCTTCCGTCCTCCACCAATTCTGTTCGTCAGCTCGCGTTTTACCAACAAGTCGTGGAAAGGCTTCAGGCGTTGCCAGGCGTGCAGGCTGTAGGCGCCGTCAGCAGGCTGCCGCTGGCTGGAGGCAATAGTTCACGCAGCTTTGGCGTTCCTGGAATCGAAACGGCCTACGACGCCGACATTCGCGTCAGCACTCCTGACTATTTCCGCGCGATGAGCATCCCGTTGCTGAAAGGCCGCGGCTTCAGCGAGAGTGACCTCAGCAGCTCGCTTAATGTGGTCGTCGTCAACGAGGCCCTGGCCCGCACCGCTTTTCCTGGACAGGACCCAATTGGCAAACAGCTCACCCATTTCGGGCCGGACAATTTGACGCTGCAGATCATAGGCGTCGTCGGTAATGTCCGGCACATCGGGCTCGATGCAGATCCCCACGCTGAGATCTACCAGTTGCTCGGCCAGGCGCAATGGCCGTCGATGTTCGTGGCAATACGTAGCGGAACTTCTGACCCCACGACCCTGACTACGGCGGCGCAGAATGCGGTCTGGAGCGTAAATAAAGATGTCCCTCTCGCCAACGTTCGCACGATGCAAGATCTCATTGCAAACTCCGTTCAACGGAGGAAGTTCAGCATGTTGCTACTCACGATCTTTGCCGTGGTGGCCATGTTGCTTGCGGCCACCGGCCTCTACGGTGTCATGTCTTACTCAGTCTTGCAACGCACTCACGAAATCGGTATCCGCATGGCTTTGGGAGCCCGTCGTCCCGATGTGCTCGCACTCGTCGTGAAGCAGGGGATGGCGCTTGCCCTCCTGGGGATCGCAGCAGGCGCCATCCTTTCGTTTGGAATGACGCGGCTGATCTCGGGGATGTTGTTTGGGATCACGGCAACCGACCCTCTGACTTTCGCAGGCTGTTGTCGCACTGTTGGGGACGGTGGCGTTCCTCGCGAACTACCTGCCAGCTCTTCGCGCTTCGAAGGTCGATCCGATGGTGGCGTTGCGATTCGAGTAGAAACGCGTAAATGCCTGCTGCGCACTTCGCATGCAACCAGGCGCAACATACCGAAGAAGTCTTCGACGTGGATGACAAAGCGACGAAAGTGATGCTGAAAGGCGAATCAACCTGTGGTGCTGGAAGAGCTTCCGGTCCCGACGATGCGTACATGGTGCTGGGTGATTACCGCTTCATTGCTGCCCGACTTAACGGCAGGACGCTAAACGTCTGCGATTTTGGAGCCGACTTCGTCGTACTCCCACGCCTGTGAAGGTTCATTCTCGGGGGCCGGTCGGAGGTCGGGATTCTGCATGATCACCCGCGCGCAGGTGTTCCATCGCAGAATGGCCTCGTCGTTTCCCGGTATCGCAGAACTCATGGCTTTCTCATAACGATCCATTGCTTCCCGCAGCGCCTGATATGCGGAGGCGCCGGCTCCAGCGCCGCCATGGCGGATGCGCGCGTTCCCCAGTCGCTCCCAGATGATGCCCTCGTAATAAGCCCGCTCGTAGTCACCCTTGATTTGTGCAATAACCTCCTGTGCGGCTTTGGCATCCAGATCAGAGTGGAATTGGTCGGTTCGCGCGAGCAGAAGCGAAATCAATGCCTGCTGATGGTTGGGAACGATGGCCAGGATATCGAGGCATATGCTCTCCGCGAGGCTGGGTTCATTCAACAGTCTGTAGCGCTCCACCTTCGCTAGCGCTTCAGGAATACTTTGCTCGGAAATGGATTTCAGTTCGAAATGCATAACATCTCCTATCTTTCCGAATTGCTGAATACCCGGAACAGTTTCGACAGCGGATCGAAGAAGCGATCCACAACCCGTTCCTTGAGCGGGATGATCGCGTTGTCGGTGATGGTGATGTTTTCAGGGCAAACTTTGGTACAGCACTTTGTGATGTTGCAGAGACCCACACCGAATTGCTCTCTCAAATCTTCAACGCGATCGCCTACGTCCAACGGATGCATCTCGAGCGCGGCTGCATAAACGAGAAATCGCGGGCCGATGAATTGTTCGTGCATGTGATGATCGCGCAAGACGTGGCAGACATCCTGACAGAGATAGCACTCGATGCACTTGCGAAACTCCTGCACCCTTTCGACGTCCTCCTGGGCAATGCGCCAGGTCCCATCTGGCGCGTCAGGCTGCCGCGGCTGGAACTTTGGGATACGCTTTTTTACTGCATAATTCCATGATACGTCTGTGACCAGGTCTTTCATGTGCGGGAATGCCTTCATTGGTTCGACAGTCACAGGCTTTTCCAGCGGGAGAGTGTTCAGCCGCGTCATGCACATCAATTTCGGTATGCCATTGATTTCCGCCGAACACGAGCCGCATTTTCCCGCCTTGCAGTTCCATCGAACCGCGAGATTGCCGGCCTGTTCCGCCTGTATTTGATGCACGGCATCAAGGACCACCATGCCTCCGGCGACTTCTGCAGTGTAGTCCCGGAATTTTCCCTGGCCTTTTTCCCCGCGCCAGATCCGAAAGGTGGCCGTCGCCATTACGTCATCTCCTGGATGATTTGCTGCAGATCATCTCGCATTTTGGGAATTCGCTCGCGAGTAAGCTGCATTTCTCCAGCGCTGCCCTTTCGCACCACGATGTTGAAGCCGTCGTACTGCTTGTCCTTGGCGGGAAAATCATCGCGGAAGTGTGCCCCACGGCTCTCTTTTCGCTCCAGCGCCGCCAGGGTAACAATTTCCGATACGGTCAGCAGGCTGTGCAAGTCAAGCGCCGTGTGCCAGCCCGCATTGTATTCCCGGTTTCCATCCACGCTGACCCGCTCGGTGGCAGCTTTCAACTCTTGAATGCGCTCGAGTGCTTGCAACATCTCCGATTCCTGGCGCACGATTCCCACCATCTCCTGCATCACGTCCTGCAACGTACGTTGTACAACGTATGGATTGTCGGAGCCCGTGCACTCGAAGGGCTGCAGCGCCCATTTTTCTGCTGATCCGACTTCATCCATATTCACCGCGCCCAGCGAGTTCTCTTTTGCATAGGCTACGGCATACTCTCCGGCGCGCTTGCCGAAAACTAATAGGTCGGAAAGTGAATTCCCGCCGAGCCGGTTGGCGCCATGCAGACCTGCCGCACACTCTCCCGCCGCAAACAGGCCAGCCACGTCAGACATTTGGGAGTCAGCGTCCACCTTCACGCCTCCCATCATATAGTGGGTTGTGGGGCCCACTTCCATCGGCTCCCGGGTAATGTCAATGTCGGCAAGCTGCTTGAACTGGTGATACATGCTGGGCAGCTTCTTCTTTATATGCTCCGCTGCGTTCGGAATTCTCTCCTTGATCCACGCAATGTCCAGGAACACGCCCCCGTGAGGACTGCCCCGCCCTTCTCGTACCTCCCGTCGGATGCAGCGGGCCACGTGGTCACGGGTCAGCAATTCGGGCGGGCGTTTCGCGTTCTTATCCCCCTGCGTGTACCGCCAGCCTTCTTCTTCGGTATCGGCGGTCGAGTTGGCGTACAGTGGCGGAATATCTTTGAACATGAATCTTTCGCCATTCCGATTACGGAGTACCCCTCCCTCGCCGCGCACTCCTTCCGTGACCAGAATGCCGCGCACGCTTGGAGGCCAAATCATTCCCGTAGGATGGAACTGCACAAATTCCATGTCCATCAACGCCGCCCCGGCATGGTAGGCGAGCGAATGGCCGTCGCCCGTATATTCCCAACTGTTGCTGGTGATCTTGTAAGCCCTTCCAATTCCTCCCGTCGCCAGCACCACGGCTTTGGCGCGGAAGACGTGAAATCGGCCGCGCTCGCGATCATATGCAAACGCACCTGCGATGCGACCGTCGTCCTTCAGCAGTGTGACTACGGTGTACTCCATGAACACGTCGAGACCCAGATGGATTCCATGGTCTTGAAGGGTGCGGATCATCTCCAAGCCGGTGCGGTCGCCCACATGCGCGAGCCGAGGATACCGATGGCCGCCGAAATTCCGCTGCAGAATTCGACCGTCGCTGGTGCGATCAAAAAGCGCGCCCCAGGCCTCCAGTTCACGCACGCGCGCCGGAGCTTCCTTGGCATGCAGCTCCGCCATCCGCCAGTCATTCAGGTACTGACCGCCACGCATGGTGTCGGCAAAGTGAACACGCCAGCTGTCTCGGTCGTCCACATTTCCCATCGCTGCGGCTACACCACCCTCGGCCATGACGGTGTGTGCTTTGCCGAGAAGAGATTTCGTGATGACCGCGACCCTTACACCGGCGGCCGAGACCTCGATCGCAGCCCGCAGACCGGCTCCCCCGGCTCCGATGATCAGAACGTCGTGCTCATGCGTGATGTACTCGCTCACTAGACGATCCTCCAATCCGTCCACATACCCATCGAGCACATCCGCACATACAAATCGGAAAACGCTACCGAGAACAGACTGCACCACGCAAACAGCATATGGCGCCGGTTCAGGCAGCTTACGCAGTCGTAAACTCGCTTGCGGGAGGGCGCCCCTGCCAGCCGATCGCGAAAACCGCCGACCAGATGACGCAACGAGTGGCATCCGAAAGTGTAGGAGCTCAGCAGTAGCAGGTTGGTCAACAAGACGAGAGTGCCGACGCCGATGCCAAACCGGCCGTCGAACCAGAACGCGTCCCACACGTCCCGCCCCAGAATTACGAGAAATACCAGGGCCAGATAAAGAAAATAGCGGTGGACGTTTTGCAGGATTAAAGGGAACGAACGTTCGCCGAGATATGTTTTCCGCGCCTCGCCCACAGTGCAGGAGGGCGGATCGGCCCAAAAAGCCTTGTAATACGCCCCGCGATAGTAGTAGCACGTTACTCGAAAGCCACCCGGCGCCCACAGAATGAGCAGCGCTCCTGTAACCCAAGCAGGCATCCAGCTTGGGTTTGGACCAAACCAGCCTTCATGGGCGGGGCCGAACAATTCGGGCGAATAAAACGGCGAGAGATATGGTCCGAACCTGAAATGCTGGCCCTGCAGAGCAGCCCACGTGGAGTAAACGATGAATGCCGACAAACCAAGAAACACGACGAGCGGCTGTACCCACCAATTGTCGGCTCGCTGCGTCTGTCCGAAACCCCCACGCGATAATGGCACGTCAATCTGAGACATAGAGCCTCCTGACGCGTTCGTGCTGACCTTGCTTTCGCTATCAAGCGCCAGCCTGATTGCGACCGAGTACGAGCGGTAGCCATGATACAGGCAAATTCATTGTCATTGTTTTCGGAAACGACGCCTCAACTGAACTGTCAAGCAACAATGAACCCGAGAGCCAGGACGCCGCACGCAGGCGAACTCCGGTACAAACGCGCTATGGTACAGTTTTCGTGACCGCCTGTTTCAAGACTGGCTGTCAAGCTGGACGGAACGATGAGTACAGGACGTGAGATTCGCAGCTACGACTACGTGAACCGTCCCTACGAGCGCGTTCGCGATGCGTTGAGGCAGAACGCACTCACCGTGTTCCAGTCTGCTACGAAGGCGGCTGCTTCCCGGGCGCAATCGATCGCCGCTGAACTGCACGTAGACTTTGGCGGTATTGGAGTAAAGACTGACATCAATATTTCCGTAAAGAGCATTGAGGAAAAGATCGTTGATGCCATCTCAACTCCCACCACGCGGTTGCTGCTGGAATGGGAAGCCGCGACTGTACCAGGATTGTTTCCGCTCATGAAGGGCGAGCTTTCCGTGTACCCGCTGACCTCGACCGAAACGCAATTGGATTTCTCCGGGTTTTATGAACCACCTTTCGGCGCTGTGGGAAGAACCATGAACGCGATCGTCGGCCACCGCATCGCAGAGGTGTCGGTGCATCGCTTCGTGAGCGACGTTGCTGGATATCTCCGGCAGGCCCTTGCTTGAAATGGACATATCAGCGTGTATGTAGAAGACATTCGCTCTGCGGCCAGTAGACCTTTCAGTTTTCTAGAGACAAATCACAGTTGAAAGACGAAGGGCAGGTGCGGCCTGAAATCCACTTGCCTTTTTCGTTGGTTGCCGTCGAACTCAATCTTCAGGAGAGATGTTGCTCCCGTTCGGGCGGAGAGAACTCCACTTTCAACCATTCTCTGTGCCACCGGAGAGCGAAGCGGCACAGGGGAAGACAGAGTTAAGGCAGTGATCTCACGAACGCCAATGGGATGCTCTGTGAACCACTGTTCGCGGTGAGCTCGTCGCATGAAGCTCAGATAAACCCACATCGGCTCCTCTATTCCCACGTCGCCGATATGCATGACGAGCGGATCTGGCAAATAGGCCGGCCGATACTCCCATGCGGGAAAAGGTGGCGCTGTGACTCGAGGATCGACAGGCCGCAAGCAAATTCCGAAAGGAGAGGCGTTATGTTCCCGACCAGTCCATCTCTCCCAAAGCAAGGTACGCCTGGTACTTTCGCTTCGCGCCTCGTTCTCATCGCTGACCCAAAACAACTCAATCATGGCGTTGGCAAAGGCAAAACGCCGACAGGCCGTACCTTGACCGGGATGCTGATTAGGAGGTCCCTCATGCAAGCCGAACTGAACAAGTTTTTGAGCTTCAGGAGCGCTTGGAGCGGTACAGACGAACAGGTGGTCCAACTCAACGCGCATGCGAGCTAGTCTAGTTGAACGCAGTCTGCGAGGTCGACTAGAGCTAATCCCACAGCCACGAGCTGATTCTGAGCCGAGTCGTCCTCAAACCGTCTGTGGACCTTCGAACTCAAATCCACTGCTTTCGTTCCTAGAGTGCAGAGCACCACGATTTTGCTCTGACTCTGGCACACTCGGGCCATTCATGACCTAACGACAAGGCGTAGAGTGCAGCCCCGAATGGCCCTTTGCAACCGGGGGAGAGCCGTTCAACGATGCGTCCCAGAATTTGATCCACGCCTGGGGCGCTTCGTGTGTACGGAGAAGCGTTCACACATCGCGGACGACGGCCCAAACCTGTGATCCACGTCACAGACGACTTCCCTATAGCATCCTAAGCTGATGCCTAATCAGGGGGAGGTGGCACCATGCAGCAACCCGTATTGACTCGAGCCGTCGAAAAACTTGCCCATGCAGGCGAGCAGGCCGGCTTCACGGTCGAGAACATGATCCGGCTTCTCAATGCCGGTCTCAGCGTAGAGGCTTTGTTGGACCTCATTGAGCGCAGCATGCAAGCCCCTCCCGTAGCAGCCCCTCGGTCGTCTCGCTGGATTACGTAAAACACGGCCTACTACTCCCACCCGCACTGGCAGTGTACCGAGTTGCTGCCGTCGGGCTTCAGCATCAGCTTCTTACACAGGGCACATAATCTCATCCACATAACTTTGTTTCCGATCTGGCGCGATGGTTCACTTGCCCCATCGCGCCAACTGTCATGCCGTTGAACGTCAAAGAAACGTGGTTCTACCTATTTCCCGATCTTGCCCTTGACGCTCCCGATTCCGGTGCAGGGGTCCCACCCTAACTTCCCCAAGAATCCAGCCGTAGGGCCGCAAAAGTCGGTTTTGATGTCATTGAAATCCGTGGTAATCGCCAAATTGTTGTAGATGAGGTTCAATTCTGCTTGGCTAGAGCCGAGCCTGCTTCCGGCTGCGTTCACAATGCCTGCCAGTGCAGGCGAGGCGAGACTCGTTCCTCCCACGATGAACCATCCGCTGCCCGCTCCCTGCACCGGCGTCGAGTCGAACACCCACGCGCCGGTTACCGGATTGGAGTCGAACGACAAGTCTGGAACTCCACGCCTACTTCCCACGATCGTTTGGATGACGTCTTGATAGATAGGGCGTGGTTCAAAAGCGCTAAAACCGCCGCCGCCGAGGTCCCATGGCCGCTCCGACAAGAAGTTTGCGGTGGAAGGATTGCGGGCCGTTGTCGTGCCGCCCGCAGCCACCACGTTGGGAGATGCAGCCGGATACTCTACGCCCGGCTGATCGCCAGAGGAGGCGAAATAGACGACTCCGGGAGTCGTAAACACCGAATCGAATGAAGTTTCGCCAGCGAATTCGGCGCTGCCCCAGCTATTAGTAACTTCCCCGCCTCCGGCACTTGCCACTCGGTTGCCGGCTACAGACTCGGCGGCTAGCAGGTCATTCAAGCTGTTTGACTTCGCCTCCACCAGAAAGAGCTTGGCGTCAGGAGCCATGGCGTGTGCCCACTCCATATCGAGAGATGCTTCCAGTTCCCAGCCGCCGCTAGGATCCTGCGCAGGCTTGGTGCCGCTTGCGAAAACCACGGTCAGGTTCGGAGCTTTCAAGCCAAACTGAGTGGAAAAAGTCTGCAAGTCCGCCAATGCTGTCGGATCGTGAAATGCAACAACCACGGCGATCGCCCCGAATCCCCCAGTGGGATTCGCGGTAACCACGTTCGGATTGCACGAAGATACCTTGGGCACGAGGGAGTACACACATGCGAGCGATGCCGGAGTCTCAAAACCCAGACCAGCAAAGGGAGGTCCAGCGAACGGCACCGCATCTTCGGGCATGAAAACCTGCAAGTGAGTGCGCGCACGGACTCCTCTGTCACCAGGATGGGCAATGCTGGATGCGGGCGACATGACTCTGCCATGTGCCGACCTATTCTGTTCGACAGCAGGGGCATTCGGATCCGCTATGCCTTGGGTCTGAGCCATACAAACGGCCGACAAGGCAACGGCGAAGGACATAAGGGTGGAAATTACACGAATCCTGTGAGCGTGCATGATGGAATTCTCCTGCTGTCGTTGAGATTGTTCGCCGAGATTGCGCCCGCGAAGAGCGTCATCGGCCTCACCAGATATAACGAGATCTCGGGAGAGTTTGCTTTTCTGGAAGAGATTTTGCGCGACGTCGTTGCCGCACCGGCATGCGCGCAGGAAGCCTCGAGGTTTCAAATTCTTCTGCACAGCAGGCACGTGCTGAAGACTGAAGACAGCGGCGTTCGCTGTATTTTTTCTTGTTACCAGGCAAGCTGCAAACGAGCACAGCGCAGATTGCCCGTTCATGTTGCATGGAACCGGGCCAGCACGAGCGTTAAGAAAAGGAGCGTCGGCTACCGCTGCAAATCCCTGAATCTCTTATTGTTGTGGGATTTTCGGGTGCGACGAAACTTATTCTTGCCCCCAGTGGGTTCGCTGAAGGCGTCGGAACCTCCTATTCCTCCATAGTCTCGCCCAGTGGTACGATGGCCGGCCTGTTCCGGGGCTTCGGATGTAGGAATTGGCGACGATGCGCCGATTTTGCGCTTAGGAGACAGACTCCGTTCGCAAGGAGGTTGTCGTGCAATGGACCCAGATCTACGACCCGCTTGGGCGCTGGTGGCTCTCCACGCTGGTCGCAGCCCTGCCCATCGTCGTCCTTTTCGGTCTGTTAGCCGGTCTCAAAGTGAAGCCGCACTGGTGTGCGATCGCCGCTGCATCAACCGCCGTAGCGGTGGCGATCTTCTTCTTCAAAATGCCTCCCGCACTCGCGGCCCTCAGTTTTGGATACGGTGTTGCGTTTGGGGTATTGAAAATAGCCTGGATCGTTCTGGCTGCGGTATACCTCTACGATATTTCTGTCGAGACTGGGCAATTCGAAGTCATGAAAGAATCGGTGGCTGGAATCACTCCCGATCGCCGGCTGCAAGTCTTGCTGGTTGCTTTCTGCTTTGGCGCATTCCTTGAGGGAGCCGCCGGTTTCGGGGCGCCGGTTGCAATCGCTGGCGCTTTCATGATCGGGCTCGGGTTCAAGCCCTTCCATGCCGCTGCATTGAATCTGATCGCGAACACCGCTCCTGTGGCTTGGGGGGCCATCGGTACACCAGTACACACGCTGGCGGCGGTAACCGCTCTGCCTGAATCTGATCTCAACGCCATGATTGGCCGCATTCTACCCTTCACGGCCATCATTGTGCCGTTTTGGCTGGTGAGAACCATGGTCGGCTGGAGGGAGACCTTCGAAGTCTTCCCCGCCATCCTGGTTGTCGGCACCTCATTCGCTGTTACACAGTTCTTCTGGTCGAATTACGTGGATAGCAATCTGGTGGATATTGTGGCAGGTGTGGTGTCGATTGTCGCCGTGTTGGTTTTCCTACGATTCTGGAAGCCGAAAAAAATATGGCGCTTCGATTATGACGAGGCGGCGACCGCACTACCTCCACTAGTGACAGAGATCACCGACCAGGTTGGCGGCGAATGGGGGGCCGAGAAGTTCGATGGTTTCGTCAAAATGCGCGTCTACACCGCTGGACAGATCTTGAAAGCCTGGATGCCCTTCGCAATCCTGTCACTGTTTGTGCTTCTCTGGGGTTTGCCTCAGATAAAACTGGCCATGAACCAAGCCACGACGCCGGCTTTTCGGGTCGTCCTTGCGGATGGTAAAGTCCGTCCCGGTCCGCCGGGATGGGATGTGCCTTATTTGCACAATGCCGTTTTTCGCGCCGTCCCGGTAGTCGCGAAGCCGACTCCCGAGCCAGCTCGATACGATTTCAACTGGCTCTCAGCTACAGGGACCGGCTGTTTCTTTGCTGCGGTCGTCTCTGGTCTATTCCTCGGCTTAAGTCCCCTGCAATTGATGAGGATCTTTTGGAAAACGCTTGTGCGAATGCGGCTGGCGATGATTGCCATCTCTTTTATGCTGGGGCTGGGCTACGTAACACGCTACTCGGGACTGGACGCGGTGCTAGGGTTGGCATTCACGCGCACGGGATGGCTGTATCCGTTCTTCGGCACGTTCCTCGGTTGGCTGGGGGTAGCATTGACCGGCAGCGACACTTCCGCTAATGCGCTCTTTGGTAGTCTGCAGAAAATCACTTCTCAACAACTCGGCATCGACCCGATTCTGATGTGCGCGGCCAACAGCGCCGGAGGAGTGATGGGGAAGATGGTGGACGCGCAGTCCATAACGATTGCCACTGCCGCCACAGAGCAGGTGGGCAATGAAGGAATCATTTTCCGATTTGTGGCGTGGCACTCGGTAGCTCTTTGTGCGATCGTCGGCGCAATCGTACTGCTTTATGCCTATGTTTTCCGATCCGCGGTACCGCATGGGATGATGTTCGTGAAATAAGGGCAGTCAGGTCTTCAGCGACTCCAGCGGATTGTGTCCCGGTCGGCCAACCGGAAGGTATCCAGCTTCCACAGGGGGACTAGTTCTGTGAAGTGGGCTTCGAGAAAGTTGAACGCCGCTAACGCTTGAGTTTGACGGATGATCGCTGATCTTTGGGTTCACAACCCAGCGAAACCGTCGAGTTCCTCCTCAGAATCTAGTGAAACTAGAGGGGAGAGCCAAAATCGCAGAGGCGAGCAGCGCGACTGACGGACTCCGAAGCATCGAGTTTTGCACCTCACCCCCAGCTTTCGACAACTCAATGCTGACGATGATCCGCGGCCTCGATGATACTGGTCTGCCGCATCACGTCCTCGACTTCTTGAACGGTGTAGGGCATGCCCTTCGAAAGTACGTCGTATCCCGTTTCCGTTACCAGAATCACGTCTTCGAGGAAAACTGCAAAGTTCTGTTGCTCGGAATAAAGGATCGGCTCAATTGCAAAAACCGCTCCAGCTTGCAGAGGTTCATCATCCGGGGGCCCAGCACCGAGCACATTCATATCCTGGTAGTGGCCCAGGGAAGAATGGCTCTCCAGTTCTCGAACGAAGTCGGACAGCGCTGTCTTCAGGTAGGGTGGCTGAGCTTTGGATAGTTCATCACGCGCGCACGAGATGCAAATCTTCAACAGGTCCCGTTGCGTCAGTCCCGGGCGAATACTTTTCTCGGTCTTTAGAAAGCAGGGCAAATAAGCGTTGTAGAGTTCTTTCTGTTCTGTGGAAAATTTTCCGGACACCGGCGCACTGCGGCCAATATCACTCACGTAGTACCCGAACTCTGCCCCAACATCGAGAAATACGCCTTCACCCGAGTGCATCTGCCTGTCGAGGTGATCGTAGTCACTCCATAATGGAAGAAGGTTCTGAAATGAGTTGGGGCCGGACATGATGTTGAAAGCAAATGTAGGAGCCACGCTACCCTGGCGGACAAAGTCGTATCCGATCACAGCTGCGATATCGTGGTCATACAGGTCAGGGCGAATTGCCTTCATGCCCTCGACAACGCCGTGCGCCGCAATTTCGTTTGCACGGCGAAGCAGCCGAATTTCCTCTGGCCGCTTAACTCTCTGCATCGCCAGCAAGATCGGACACAGGCTGACAACCCTCTCGCCAGGAAAGATTTCAGCCAGTTTGTGGGCGAATTGTGTCTCTTCAGTTATCGGTTCGCCGACTCCGGGCGGGAAAACACCGGAGAGCGATCCGGTTTTCCCATATAACGTGCTGATCTGAAGGAACGGCTCATACAGGACATAAAAAGTGGAGTAATCGGTCGAGCGTAGCAAGACATCATGGAGAAACTGGGCGGCCGGGAACGGCCCGGTTACATAAGTTAGCTTTTTTACTTCCTGGAGCTCCCGTTCACTCTTCCAGTCGGTGTAGAGGCGGACTTCTTTCTTTTTGGGGTCGATCAGTACGAAGGAATCTGGAACCTCAATTCCGGTGAGATAGTACAGATTCTTTTCCTGTTTGAAATTGAAGTCCGCGTAGGTTGGGTCGAAGGCGCGGATCTCGCGTTTCCGATACCAGGACAACTCGCCCCGCAGCAAGACGAGGCCATCGGAACAGCGGCGGTAAAGTTCATCCAGACGGTTTTGGTGAAATTCGGGAGGTAATTTGTCCGGACGTACCCCTGCGTGAGCTTCGGAAACAGCGTATACGCAGAGGAAACAAGAGATTATGAGGGAACCCCTCAGCAAGCGCAGTCGATGCACGCGTTACCTTTCCTAGATATGTCCTGGCTCAGAAATGAATTTTCAGCGCGAACTGGAGTTCGCGAGGATCATTCGCACTGAAAATCTGTCCGAATGTAGGTGTCCCAAACTGCCGGTTTGCCAGATCGAAATTAGGACGATTCAGCAGGTTAAAGGACTCGATCCGGAACTCCATGTTGACACGCTCGGAAATGGGGGTGAACTTGCTCAAGCCAAGGTCGAGCGCAGCATAACCGGGCCCTGTGATTACTCCTCGGCCTGCAGTTCCAAACTGACCCAACGGTTGGAGTTGGAAGGCATTTACGTCGAACCACTCGTTTGGGGTTTTGGGCCCGTGGTCCGGATCACCGATGATATCGGGTCGGTCGCTAAACGCTCCAGTTTCACTCTGGTCGTTCGTCAAGAGTGGAGTTTCTGGTCTGCCGGCTTGCGCCACCAGAATGCTATTCACCTGCCAGCCGCCAACCAACTGCTGAACAAAACCACTGGCGTTTGCGGCCAAAGCTTTACCCCTTCCAATGGGCAATTCATAAACAGCGTTGAAGACGAATCGATGCCTGGTATCGAATGCCGATCGACCTTTTTCCGCCGCGATATCTGCCGAGTTCTGGGGTGCGCCACTGTGCTGATCGGAGAAGTTGGACAATGATCCTCCACCCGTGTCCAATGACTTTGAAAACGTGTAGCTTGCCGAGAGAACCAGGCCCCGCGAATAACGTCTTTCAGTCCGCAAAATGAGTCCGTGATACCAGGAGTCAAACACGGGGGCCGCGATCTCGAGATCGACACCGAGTATGGGCCATTTCGGTGTACCGCCGGGGACCGGCTGATTTGGAAGGGTCGTGCCATCAAGATGAATCCCGCGCGATCCGAGGTAGGCGGACTCGAACATGAAATTCCCGATCTGTTTCTGAATACTGAAATTCCATTGTTCCAGATAAGCATCCGGGAAGTTCTTGGTGGGCCCTTGTCCCAAGATTACGTTCGTAGCAGGATTGCCAAGCGAAACCGGCGCTGGAATCGGTGTCGTCGGGTCAAAATTCAGAAACAGTTCCAAGCCGGTGAACGGAGGATTGAAGCCCATGATCCCAAACCGGCCACCAAGAAGTCCGGTGTTGTAGAAAATTCCCACCCCACCGCGAACCACCAAAGTATTCGTGGGCGAATACGAAAAGCCAATTCGAGGAGCAAAGTTGTTGTAATCATTGTCGGTGAGCGGATCGGGATAGCCAAGCTCGGATGAGGTTTTGAACGGCACGCCGGGAAAGCGTCCGAAATCGGCGCCCGGATTAATGTGTCCAGGTTTTCCGGGTATGACAAATCCGCCAATTTCCGGCGCAAAGTTCGCCATCTTGCCGTCCCGCTCGCGGAAGCGTGAATTGAGGTCGTAGCGGATTCCCAAGTTCAATGTCAAGCGGCGGGTCGCTCGCCAATCGTCCTGGAGATAAGCACCTACCCGGTATCCGATTCCATGCAGTGTTGGGTCACCAGTAAGGGCCGTCGCCACCGATGGGTAACCCAACAGGAAGTCTGCAAATGGATTTCCCGTAAAAACTCCAAGGAACTTGTACTGCCCGGCGGTATTAAAGACAAACTGCGTCCGCACCAGCGATTTGGTGTAGCTGCCGCCGAATTTGAGCGAGTGGTTTCCAACATTACGTACGACGTCATCAATGAAGGAAAAAACATTATTGGTTGTGAAGAGCTTGGTAGTAGCGTCGCCCAGCGTGCTGAAACCGGGAATCACCATGCTCGGGTAGCCCGCACCCAGAGGCGGAGGGTTGGTGCCTTGGAAGCCGAACTGGCTTACGAAGTCCACATCTGAGTTTGCTGACTTCTGACCGGCATCAAGATAGTTGTATCCGAATCGAAACTGGTTCAGGAATTTCGGATTAAAAATGTGCGTGTACTGCAGCGTGAGGTTCTGGCTTCGCTGTGTGGTTAACTGCCCAAACCCGGGCGGAGGAAGCGGGCTGCCGGAGGATAGGTCCACTGTAGCGGGATAGGGTTCAAGATCGTTAACTCTGGAGTAAATGAAGCGGCCGAACACCTGGTCCGCGCCATTGAAAGTATGATCCACCCGCGTGGTGAACTGGTCCATCGAAAGGTCGCGGTCGCCAAAGCCGGTGAAGTTACGTCCCAGTCCCTGCGTGGTGGGCAGGGGAACATTGGCCAGGGTTGCGTTTGCGAATGGTGCAATCATTGTGTTCGGGATCTGGTCGTTGGTGAAAGGCTGCCCCGTTGCAGGGTCGATAATCGGTCCCATGCCCGCGAAATTCCCATTTCGCATATCTTCGGTGGGGAGGGCGGCGCCAAGCGTGACCCCTTTGAAGATCCGGCTGCCTTCATAGTTACCGAAGATGAAACTCTTGTTGCGCCGGATGGGACCTCCCAAGCTTCCTCCAAATTGGTTCTGACGAAATGGCGGCTTTTCGGCGCCGTCGAAGTAATTCTTGGCGTCCAGCACATCATTGCGGAGGAACTCATAGGCCGTGCCGTGCCACGTGTTGGTACCGGACTTTGTCGAAATGTTGACCTGCGCACCGCCATGGCCGCCGAATTCTGCCGAGTAGTTGCTAGTGTGGACTTTGAATTCTTCAATGGAATCGATGGATGGAGAGACTGTGAGGCGCTCGTAGATTTCGTCGCGGATCGGGACGCCATCAAGCAGGAAGACATTGTCTTCGAAGCGCGTTCCATTGGCATTGGCAGATTCTCCTGAAAGAGCCAGAGGACTACTGAGCGTTCCTTTGACCTCCGGAACGACGCCCGCAGTTAACAGCGCCAGTTGAATAAATTCCCGTCCATTTAGGGGCAGTTGGGTCACCCGACGGTTCTCAATGACCGCACCTGACTCAGACGTGTCCGTATCAAGCAATGGGGCGCTTTCGTTTACATCGACCTTTTCGGAGACGCTACCCACTTGCAGGACGAAATCAAGCCGCACCCGGCTGTTGATCTGTAATTCGATTGATGGGCGTTCCTCGGTGCGAAAGCCGGTGTGCTCGACACGAACGGAATAATTTCCAACCGGCAACAGGTTGAGGATGTACTCTCCCTCATTGCCGGAGAGCACAAATCGCGACACGCCTGTTCGCGAGTTCGTTACCGTTACGGATGCACCTTGCACGGCGGCATTGCCCGCATCCTGCACGGTGCCAAGAAGAGTCCCTGTGGTTACTTGTCCGGCAGCCAAACATGAAAGTGCGCAAATCGTAGACAACTGAAGAAACCACGTTATGCAACGGTGGACTCTTGGGTTGGGCATGTTCTTTCCTCGTTTGGGAGCGGAGTGGGACAAATACAGGGAGGCCGGCGCACTTCATACGCCCCCACTCCTGCGAAAATGCAGCCAGGATTCTACGCGCAGTGTTCGGGCATGTTAAGAGAAATCAATGAAATGATTCAGATGCGGGCTGTCGGAAAAACCGCTCGCCGGTTTGGAACAGTCGCCACCGGACGTTTCTGAGGTGATCGGATTGACTTGCGGGTGAAGCCGGAATAGCATCTGCCGAATTGCCCGGCGATGCGCCACAACCGGCTAAGACCTTCGGCCGTTACCAACTCCGAGAATTGGTGGCGGTGAGTGGCATGGGTGTGGTCTACCGTGCGTGGGACCCGACTCTCGCCTGCGTCGTCGCCATCAAACTCATCAGCGAAGACACCATTCCGGACGAATCAGCCCGCCGGCAACTCTACACCGAAGCCCAAATCGCGTCTTCGCTGAACCACCCAAATATATGCAGGATCAAAGATGTTATAGAAGATGCCGGTCAGGCCGGCATTGTGATGGAGTTCGTCGAGGGGCAGGTTCTCACTCATGCCATCACGGCCAATGTCGGACTCCCTTTCGACGCTGTCGTTGAATACGGCATCCAGATCGCCAGCGCTGTTTCTCACGCGCACGAGCAAGACGTGATCCATCGAGATCTCAAGAGCGGCAATGTGATGGTCAATCGGGATGGCCACATAAAGTTGCTGGATTTCGGCCTTTCGAAAATACAACGGCGTAGTGAGGTTCCTGGTCCACTTCAGAGCCCAGATGCCAAAGAGAGTTCAGACGCGATTGTGGGCACCCCACCGTACTGGGCACCGGAAGTGCTGAAGCACTATGCGAGTGACACTCGTAGCGATATTTGGAGCCTTGGTGTGTTGCTGTACGAGATGGCCAGCGGGCAAATGCCCTTCAAAGGAGCCACCATCATCGAGCTCGGGTCGGCGATCTTGCATGATGCTCCTTTGCCGCTGCCTGAGCGTGTGCCAGAGCCGCTCTTGAAGATTATCTACCACTGTCTACGCAAGCAGATTGCTCAGCGTTATCAGCGTGCCAGCGAGGTATGTGCAGCACTCGAGGCAATCGAGAGGAGCGATACTCGCCGGCAATGGAACCTCAGGCCTCAACCACCTCCGATCCGATCGGTTGCGGTGTTGCCGTTGGAAAATCTCTCGGGTGCGCCCGAGCAGGAGTACTTTGCAGATGGCCTGACGGATTCGCTTATTAGCGCGCTCGCAAAAATCGGGGGGTTGCGCGTCATTTCTCGCACTTCGATCATGCAGTATAAACACGCCCCAAAGACGCTGCCGCAGATCGCTCGTGAATTGAGTGTGGATGCAATCGTTGAGGGGTCGGTACGACGCGACGGCGATCGGGTGCGCATCACCGCAGAGTTGATTGAGGCCCGCACCGACCAGCATCTTTGGACAGAAAGCTATGACCGAGACCTGCGCGACATCTTGAACGTGCAGACCCAAGTCGCTGGCGCGATCGCGAGTGAGATAAGAGGTAAGCTAAGTTCCTCGACAGGATCGCCACGGTTTGAGTCGTTGGGCGGCCCTGAGCAGGATCCTTCACTTCTCGAGACGGCCGGTCCCACCAGTTACAACACTAGCCGACCGAGCGCGGTGAATCCAAGAGCGTACGATCTCTATCTCAAGGGTCGTTATTTTTGGAACAACCAGGTTACTGAAGAGGATTTCCGGAAGGCCGTCGAGTGTTACAAACAAGCAATCGCGATTGATCCGCGGTCCGCCCTGACCTACGCCGGTTTGGCTCATTGTCTCGTGCTGATGGGCACAGGCGAATACGGTTTGAGAGCGCCCTACGAAATAATGCCCAAGGCCAAGGAGGCCGCTCTCCAGGCCTTAAGCATTGATGACTCGATTGCGGAAGCACACTTGTCATTAGCGATGGTGAAATTCCGTTTCGATTGGGACTGGGAGGGTGCGGAAAGAGAATTCGAGCGCGCGATCGAACTTAATCACGGCTACTCGGCTGCACACTACTGGTACTCGGTTTACTTGCTGGTCTTAGAACGCTTCGATGAAGCATTTAAAGAAGTCCAGATTGCGCGCCAGCTGAGTCCGTTCTCGCCAGTCATGCATTTCAGCCTTGGACTGCTCCTCTACGGATCGGGCCAGAATGAGCAGGCGATCAAGCACCTGAACGAGACAATGGCAATGGACCCAAAGTTTCCGCTCTCCCACCTTGTGCTGGGGTTGGTGTTTGGGAGAAAAGGGAGATTCGAAGAATCAATTTCGGAGTTCACGCAGGCACTGAGGATCGCGGGCACAAGACATCTATGGTCAAGCTACTTAGGGCAAGTGTGTGCGCGAGCCGGAAAGACTCAGGAAGCGGTCGAAATCCTGCACGAGTTGCATACGGCCTCAAGACACGGCTATGTACCACCGGTGGCTTTTGCTATCGTGTACGCTGGCTTGGGTAGGATTGACGACGCGTTTCATTGGTTGGAAAGGTCCGTCGATGCCCGCGATGGACTGTTGATCTATCTTAAGGTTGGCTCGGCATTTGATGACCTGCGAGCGGACGCGCGGTTCGCCGGAGTCCTCGCGCGAGTTGGCTTGCAGCGAGATGCCGCACTCGATGTCACCCATCCTAACCCGCTGCTGAAAGCCGAGCCGAATGCTTCGCAAGCGCCTGACCCACCGTCTCCGCCTGCACCTCGACCCTGGTCGCTTCGAGTGAAGGTACTTCTCGGAACCGCACTAACTGCGATCGCGGTCTATTTCGCGATTCGCGGCCACGAGGGAATGCCGCCGTCTAGGACAATCTTAGCTATCCAACCACTGAAAACCCTGGGCGGGGATCCTGATGCGCACCGCCCGGCCGAAATTGTAAGAGAAGAGATTTTTACACAATTGAGCAAACTACACCCGGAAAGGCTGGGCGTGGTGGAAGTTTCCACGGCGGACTCCGAACTCAGTTTTGAACAAATTTGCGCAAGCCGTAACGCCACTTACGTTCTCGCGGGGGCAGTTCGCCGAGACGGCGATCAGATGGCAATAACGGATCAACTAGTGTCGTGCAGAGACCTAACCAGCATTTTCGGAGACCGACACGGAATTAACGCTGACGGCTCAGGCATGGGTCCTGTGATCGAGGACATTGTCCGGGAGATACTGGCTGCAATGCCCAGGAACATACAGCCTCCGCACCAGCTAAACCCCAGGGCGTACGAAGCATACTTGCGTGGGCGTTTCGAGTGGAATCTTCGCACAACGCAGAGTCTGAAGGAGGGCATCTCTTCTTTTCAAACAGCAATCGAATACGATCCAACGTACGCTCCTTCCTACGCTGGGTTAGCAGATTGCTACGCGCTGTTGGCGTCTGCGCCCTATACTGCTCTGCGGCCCAGTGAAGCCTTTCCGAAAGCGAAGGACAATGCTTTAAAAGCGCTTGAATTGGATCAAAACCTAGCAGAAGCTCATGTGTCGCTGGGATATTCCGCGCTCGTGTACGACTGGAATTCCGCCGAGGCTGAGAAGGAATTTAGCCAAGCAATCCGACTGCGACCCGATTACGCCACCGCGCATCAGTATTACGGCTACTATCTGACTGCCATTGGCGACTTGGATGGGGCCATTGCCGAACGGAAGCGAGCCGTTTCGATCGAACCCAAGTCACCCCTCCTCAACACCGCGCTGGGAGAGGCATACTACCAGGCGAGACGCTTCAACGACAGTATCGCGCCAAACCAGGAGGCTCTGTCGATTGACCCGCACTATGCGGTTGCCGTGATCAATACCGGCCGTGCTTACGAGCAGATGCGAAGGTATTCGGAGGCGCGGCAGGCCTACCATTCAATCCTGGCATTCGCACCGCACGACCCTGCCCTGCTGGCCCTCGTTGGTCATCTCGCTGCTGTCTCGGGACAGCCGGCGGCCGCGCGCGGAATCATTGCGCGGATGCAGCAAATGACCGCTGGCCAAGACTCATACGTTCCGAGTCTTTATATTGCCCTGATCTATATAGGTCTTGGGGACAAGAACCAGGCCTTCTTGTGGCTCGACAAAGCTGTCGAAGAGCGCAGCGAATACCTTGTATATCTGCCCACGGAACCGATGGCAGACCCACTGCGGAGCGACCCCAGGTTCCGCGTGTTGCTGGAACGTGTGGGACTCAAGAAATGAGAAGCTCCGCAACAGGAACGTTCCAATGACACAAGGCTCGCCCGACTCGACCAGCGTACTCTACGGTATCGCCCGCAATCTGCTCCAGGAGCACAACTACGGCGAGTTGATCACGAACATTCTCGACATGACGATCCAGGCGTTGGGTGCGGACCGCGGATGTGTTGTGGCCCGCGAAAAAGGCGAATTTCACGCTACTGCGGCGCGCAACT
>CAVOSN010000009.1:0-27700 GCA_963698805.1 uncultured Acidobacteriota bacterium
TACAGTTGGAGTCACTCTCTGGACGACGTTTTCTTCCGACGGCGATATTGAAAATGTGCCGTTAGCTGAATCGAGTGGATCGAATGAACGAGGCCCGTCCGACTACGACGTGCGGAGCAGTTTGTCCGCTGCAGTTTCCTGGGACATTCCGGGACCGGAAGGCGGAGTGCTGAAGAAGACTTTCGCGGGATGGTCTGCGGATTCGATCCTCTACTGCCGCACGGCTCCTCCAGTGAATGTCGTAACGGGGAACAATCCGTTCCCATACGTTTCGTTGTCGGGCCCAAACAGTGTGCAGCGGCCCAATGTCGTTCCTGGCGTGCCCCTTTATCTTCATCCGCCAGGCGCGCCTGGCGGCAAGGTCATCAACTCGGCGGCATTCAGCGCCCCTGTACCTGCCACCGCTCAGGGTAATCTGGGACGCAATGCTCTCCGCGGCTTCGGCGCAACCCAGTGGGACTTGACGTTACGCCGGCAGTTTCGCTTTTACGAACATTTCTCACTTCAGGTCAGAGGCGATTTCTTCAATATTCTGAATCATCCGAACTTCGGCGCCCCGATCAACTATTTGACCTCGCCACAGTTCGGCGAAGCCACACAAACGCTAAACAACTTCCTCGGCGGCGGGGGACAGAACGGCGGACTCACGCCGCTGTACCAGATCGGGGGTCCGCGCTCGATCCAGTTGGCACTCAAACTTCAGTTTTAAGCATGAGGTTGCAGCGAGCTAGCTCTGCGGAGACAGCCTAGTCCTCCAGCACTGAACTCATCGCTCCACATCGTCGGAATCGAAAGAAACCGACCCAGGATGGACGTCGGGTCCCGACCGCGCGCGAATTACGAAGAAGATCGACGCCTTCATGCGGCTGATTCGCGCGATCTGATCGTCAAGTGAGACGAAGAAGGAAAGAATCCAGTCCAAGTCGAACGATTGACCACCTTCGCGCGGTTCGGATTCTCTTGCTTAATGTTTGCTGCTTCTTCACTTCGTCTCAAAATCGGTGGAGACGCTGAGTTTCTTCCAAATTCGTGCTTCCTCTAATCGCGCAAGATCATTCTTCTCCGCGGCGGCGTACGCATCGCTGCCGAGCAAGAGTCGCAACGGAGGGTTCCGTTCTTGCGTCAACTGGACGATCGCCTGAGCTGCCTTTTTGGGGTCACCAGGCTGCTTGCCGTTGTAGTTCCGCTGAAATCTTGCGGTAGCTCCAACCGTCGAATCGTATTCAGGATGACCTTCGCTAAGTTCGGTGGAACTGCCCGCGAAGTCTGTGCGAAAGCCACCGGGTTCAACGATGGTGACCTTGATGCCGAGCGGTGCCACTTCGCGCGAAAGCACCTCGGAGAAGCCTTCGACACCCCACTTCGCCGCCGAATAAGGCCCACGTCCCGGAGGGCCAATCCTTCCGCCCACCGATGAAAACTGAATGAACTGGCCGGCTTTCTTTTCGCGAAAATACCTAAGAGCTGCCTTCGTCACAATAATCGTTCCAAAGAGATTCGTTTCGATCTGTGCCCGGAATTCCGATAGAGGCGTGTCTTCGACGGACGAAAGATTGCCATATCCCGCATTGTTAATGACCACATCCAGCGAGCCAAATACATCGACCGCCGCCATTACCGCGTTTGCTGCTGCTGCTTCGTCGGTCACATCCATTGCGAAGAGCTTGACCTGATCTCCATATCGTTCCGACAGATCAGCCAGCGACTTAATGTCCCGAGCTGTCGCCAACACTTTATTGCCCGCAGCGAGGCCCGCTTCAACAATTGCACGACCCAGACCACGAGAGCTGCCGGTGACTAACCATACCTGCGCCATTCATCCTCCTCTATCAAGCCACCCCCGGATATTCTGGAGAAGCTTCTCAAACTCAGGATTGGATGCGCAACCCGAAAAAGAACTGATCAGTGCAAAGAATTGGAGGATTCTGATGCGGCGAAACAGCGATCGCCCGGCCTGTGTCGCGACAAGGCAGAGGCCTGAGGGATCAATCGATGCTCTGTTACAACTCAGCACAGAGCATGGACAGATGCTCGGCGTCGCGATCGCCTGCGGACGGTTTTTTGGCGGTATTTCATACTGTCCATTTACTGTCCACTTCGTACCGAAAAATCGTTATATTCGGTGGAACGGATTGAAACAGGCGAAACGGTTGACAGCAAGAATAGACAGTAAACATGCGGGTTTCGCCCTAACCGTATGAAAAGCAAGAGGGGACGTAGTTCAGCTGGTTAGAACGCCTGCCTGTCACGCAGGAGGCCGCGGGTTCGAGTCCCGTCGCTCCCGCCATTCTCATTGGAGCTCGCAACATATGAAACCACAAGGCCTACTTGAATACTTCCAGCGCGACCTTGGCAACTTGTTCGAGAGCTTTGCGATCTGATTTAAGTCGTGCCATAGCTCTCATGCCTTGAATTGCGACAACGAAGAAACGGGCTAGAATGTCGGGGTCTTCCTTGGTCGACAGTTCTCCTTGTTTTTGCGCTCGCTTTAGAGCTTCAACAAAGATCTCTTCCACTCTGGCTTGGTTATCGCGAAGAAAGTCCCGCATAACTGCATCTTTCGTGTCACGCTGCAGGTTAGCGCTTAGCAACAGGCAGCCCCGTTCATGCTGTTCGCGGGTCTCAGCAGCCATACCGTAAAGGAGCTTTGCAAAACCATCTTTAACAGATGGAATTTGCTTCAACATCTTCTGCATTTGGCCGTTCGTTTGGTCGCGATAGTACGCCAGGGCTTTCAGGTATAGGCTGCGCTTATCTCCAAACGTGTCGTAGAGACTCTGCCTGGCGATGCCCATCGCGCGCATCAACGCTTCCAACGAGGTGTTCTCATACCCCGACCGCCAAAAAAGATGCATAGCCTTATCTAATGCGCGTTCGGGATCGAATTCCTTGAACCGAGCCATTTGTTCATTCCCAGTCTACAATCCCGACAGTTGACAAGGTCTGATTCTAGACCATATAGTCTGGAATCGTAATCGTTTGGGGCATTCCAAGGGATCGGAAATGCTGGACACTCGGTGGATGCAAGCCACTACTTTTACGGAGAAATGAATGCGGAATAATCTTCGGCAAACAACAAGCATCCTTTGCTGGATCTTCATAGCTGTCTCTCTTCAGGCGCTGGGACAGACAAAAGCCGCAGCCAACTCGATTGAATCCAAGTTCGCGACCGTCGACGGGATCAAGGTTCACTACCTTAGCGCAGGGCACGGCCCGGCGGTCATTCTGCTGCATGGGTATACGCAGACCTCCCGAATGTGGCGGCCTCTGATTCACAAGCTGAAGGACAAGTTCACAGTAATTGCTCCCGACCTGCCCGGCATTGGCGAGTCTGAAATTCCTAAAGACGGGCTCGACATGAAGACGGCCGCCGTCCGTATGCATGGACTTGCCAAGTCCCTTGGGATTACTAAAGCGCGAGTCGTCGGGCACGATATTGGGTTGATGGTCGCATACGCCTATGCAGCGCAGTTTTCCGCTGAGGTCGAGAAGCTTGTTGTGATGGATGCTTTCCTCCCCGGAGTGCCGGGATGGGAACTTGCCTATGATAGCCCCGATTTTTGGCACTTTCGCTTTCACGGTCCAACTCCGGAAGCGCTTGTACAAGGCCGGGAAAAGACCTATTTTGCCTACTTCTGGAATGATCTGGCAGCCGATAAAGATCATTCCCTCCCTGAACCCGATCGTGCTTCGTATGTCGCCGCTTATTCACGTCAAGGCCGGATGCGTGCAGGATGGGCGTACTTCTCATCATGGCCAGAGACCGCAAAAGACTTTGCTCAAATGGCTCAAACACAGATAACGATGCCTGTGTTGTCAATCGCGGGTGAGAAAGCAAGCGCCTCCATACTCGGGCCGCAGATGAAGCGCGTGGCAACCAATGTCAAGGTAATCGAACTGAAGGGCGCTGGTCATTGGTTAATGAGAAGCGTACCAAAGAGACGATGGATGCACTCGTTGCGTTTCTGACCTGAAGCAGCTTGGTATCAGTTGCAGTCCGGAGCTGCACTGAGCAGAATGGAATTTCTATGAAAGCCATAGTGTTGTTCGGGCTTGCGGTTCTCGCTGTCAGTTCCAATGCGACAGCGCCTTCAGTTTCTCAAATGCGCATAACTCCCCAAGAAATTGTTAATGGGGATGAGGGCGACAGTCAGGTCGGCAGTTCGAAGCTTGCCTGGAGTGCATACCAAAATTCTGGCGGGCAATCCGTCGAGACACAGGCTTTTATTCAATATTGTCTTGTTCGTGCCTGCGCACACAACGATTCAGGTGCATTCTCATCGCGACGATCGCATGGCCACAGTTGTCTCCGGCAAGTGGCAATTTGGATACGGCGCGCATTTTGACGGAGAGTGCATTGAAGCCCCTTCCAACTGGAAGCGTGTACTCAGAGCCCGGAGGACATGAATCACTTCGCGCGCACGGCAGATACTCCCGTTGTCGTCCACATCAGCGGCTATGGCCCTACCGACACTCGTTATTTCAATCCTGCTGATGATCCGGAGTCTCGGCACAAGAATTGAATCTTGTGTGAACAGCCACGCTGTCGCGCAAAGCGCGCCCTAGATGTGTGAACGTTGCCAGGTCACGACATTTCAAGGAAGTTTTTGGGGATTGGTGGGTAGCCAGAGGAGGAAGCCGTAATCACAAGGAATCGGTTTTCAAAGGGGGCGTAGTTCAGCTGGTAAGAACGCCTACATGTCACGCAGAAGACTGCGGGTTCGAGTCCCGTCGCTCCCGCCATTCTCATCGGAATGCGCGACATATGGAGCTACTGGGAGAATCCACTGAAAAGGCTGGCGTCGGCGGTTCAACTCCGTCCCTGGCCACCATTGAAATTACACTATCGCCCGCAGGCAACATCTCCCAGTTCCCGGAAATCGCGTATCGCGTCATGTTCTCCACTGGCGTCAAGACAATTTCCTTTACATGCTCCAGGAGTTCCCGTTTGGCACGGGCCACATTGTCCCGAAGCAAGGATGGAAGGTTCATGAGTTTTTTCCTCACGAAATCCCGAATCTCGCTCGGCTTAAGCACCGGCTTCGGTGGCCGTAATTCCGCGATCTTGCGATTCACTTCAGTCAGTTTTCTCTCAATGTCTGAGAGGCGCTGAAGCAAGATTGGGGAATGGCCGGCAGCAGCTATGGCGTCGGCGACGCGCAGAGCCTGACCTTCCAAGGTACTCTTCTCACTCTCAAGCATGCTCCGCTTTGTACCTGCGTTCTCGGCTGGACAATAGGCCCTCATAGCGTCTTGCAATCGCTGAGCGACGTACTCGACAGATTCAGGGCTGAGGGACTCGCCTTTCGAGGCCTGCAAGCAGTTGGGCTTCGAGGCGATCAAGCCGAATAGTCAGGCGGTTGCTGCATGTCCCACGGTACTGTGGTTTGGGCAGCCATACTTTGGATACGCACGCTTCCCATTGCCCGCTACGATCGTTATGTGCGCCCCGCATTCACCGCACACCAGCAGCCCTGAGAAGAGGTACTTTGACCAAGCCGCCGACCTGATCCCGCTGCGACCGCTCGACCCGAACCGATCGCGCATGAGTTTTGCTCTACTATGAACTGCCTGCCACACCTCGTCGGACACGATCCGCCATTCCGGCACGGCCACCCTCTGCCATTCTGAAGGTGGGCGCGGGCGACTGACCTTGCGTCCGGTCTCTGGGTCGCGCTCTTTCCGCGTGCGGTTCCATACGTGAACCCCCCTGTAGCGATCGTTACGCAACATCTCGTACAGCGAGGAGACGCCCCATGAACGTTGCCTCCCGGCTTGCGACGGCTGCGGCGACAGAACGCCATCAGCGTTCAGTCGCTTCGCGAGCGCAGCCAGGCTGAAGCCTTCCGCGTACTCGTGATAAATGCGCTGGATTACCGACGCTTCTTGTTGGTTTATCTCCAAACGCACACCACTAACAGCGGGGCGGCCGTATTTCGCAGGACGAGTCGGGTCTTCGATTGGCACATTTCGATAGCCGTAGCATCTCCCCCCAGGGTGAAGCCCCTTTAACACCCTACCCTCCTGCCCTCGATGTACTTTCTCGGCAACGCCGGCCAAGTACTGCTCGTCGATGATTCCGTGGAGAGCTAGAAGGGAACGCGCACTCTTCTCTTCGGAATGAATCCCTTGGCTGACGGCGGTGACCGCGACGTTGTGAAATCGCAAGATGTTGGTGAGGCGCAGCGCGTCTTCGATGTTGCGGGCGAGCCGCGACGTGTCATCGATGAGAAGGCGGTCGTAAGGACGCGGTTCCTTCTTCGCATCCTCGACGAGGCTTAACAGCGCGTTTCGCGAAGGCAGGCTATCACCGGAAAGGGCTTGGTCAAAACGGACAAATTCATCCAGAACGATCCAGCCTTTCTGTGCAGCAAAAGCACGGCACTGGCGAATCTGATCCTCAATGGAGCTTTCCCGTTGCAGGTCTGATGAGAACCGGGCGTAGATGGCGCACCTCATACGTCTATTCTCCTGGAGAATGTAGTGGTTCTTTATCATTATCGCGCGTGAGCTCTTGCAAAAGCGCAGGGATGATTTCGTGGTCCAGCCAAGACTTAAGCTCTTCGGAAAGACCGGATGGGTGTGAAGTGTCCACGCCCTTCTTGTCAGCCGAATTGTATGTCAGGTTCTGCATTAGAGCATTTGCCCCAAACGCGGGGCACCACTGGGCACACGAAAAAAGTGTTCACGAGCTTTTTAAATATGCGTGGGGGTGTGTGGTCTCTCTCTCTTTCTCTCTCTCATGTGTGAAATATCTGGTTCCCACTAGTTCCCACTCAACAAATCAACGACTTGCAGTCGGTTCCCACAGTGGTTCCCGACTGGTTCCGAAATCAGGTGCGGGCCTCTGGCCGTACATAAAACCATTTGCCTCGCAATGGTCCTCTGCTTCTGTCCTGTTTTCGCCTCCAATCGTGGTGTACCAAGCACCGCCGCACTTGGTTGCGGTCGACCTGGGTCAATCGGTCTAAGGGCTTACCAACGGCGTGCAGCAATACGTCGGTGATAGTCACCTTCCCCTTCACTGAATCGTATGGAGTTAGGGGAATAGCCTCCCCTCTCTCCCCGGCCTTCTCCATGCGCTGGATCGGATCATCTAGCCATTCCAGGATGACGTCATCCCACACGCCCGGTTCGTAGTTCCGTTCCTGTTCTGCAGTGGCCGCCTCATTCAGTTCCGCAGTGTCGAGCCACCAGGCATCGCCGTTTTTATAGCGGTGGTGCGCTTCAGCCCACAATTGATCACGCTGCTGCGCAAGTTTCTCGATGTTGATACTGCCGCATCGAACCGGCCAGAATCGGCGGTTTCCTGTCTCGTCCGTGAGGGGAGTCTCGTCGTTCGTTGATCCAGAGAAAATGCAACTGCGAGGCACAGTTTCGGCACGTCGACCATAGGGAGGGCGGAAACGATCGAACCTCGCCGTGACAAATGCCTTGACGCGCTGAATCTGGGCAGCTCCCCGGATTTTGTCGAGTTCTCCCAGCTCCAAAACCCAAACTCCGTGCAATTCGAGCCGCGAATCTTTGCTTCCGAGTTCGCTGACATGGTCGCAAAACCAGGAGTCACCTGCGAGAGTTCTCAGGGCAGTGGATTTCTGGACGCCTTGTGGGCCTTCGAGGAGCAAGACGTGATCGGCTTGGCAGCCAGGCCGAAAAACACGAGCGATTGCAGAAATTAACCAGCGAGCTCCTATTGCCCTGACAAACAGGGTGTCCGCCGCGCCTAGGTAGTCGATCAGCCAAGTGTCTATACGTGGTGTTTCGTCCCAACGCAGTTTACTGATGTAATCTCGGACTGGATGAAAGCGGTGCTCTTTGGCAATTGCTTGGGCGGCTTCCGCCGCGACGTTCGAAGTCACAAAGATCCCTTGACGCTGCAACCACTCCGCTGTGCGAACGTCATCATCGTCACTCCAGTTCTTTTCCGCCGTCGCCTGCGGCCAGGGTGCGGGTCTCTGCGTAACCGTTTGCAACGAAAACTCATTGAATGCCAGCACTCCCTGCCATTCGGGGGCGTGCCGCAGCATGGTGATGGCGTTAACGAGAACTGGTTTGAGCGCTCCCTCTTTCGTCACCACCAATTTGCTCTTCCAATCGGCTTCTAAGGCTGATTTTTCCCTAACGTCCTGTGACATTCCGAGCCAGCCAAGCGCGGTCGTCACCACTCTGGAATCGATTAGTCCAGTCAGCGTTCGAAATCCAGTGGTCGGAATTTCGGATGCAACTTTGCCGTAAGTGTCGCGAACTTCGGATTCAGATCGATTGATGGCGTCGGGATCATGCGTCGGGACTCCCCTATACATGGCGCTGCAGAAATTCACTGCGTCATCAACGGGCCATTTTCCTCTTGCCAGGATGCCCGCGAGAGCGAGCATGGCGTCGTGTCTACCGTGTGGTGGCCAATACCTTGCCAACAGTGCCGCCGCCGCGACCCGTGATACAGCATCGACTAGCACCGCTCCATCCACGTTGGCTGGTACCGTGTCGTAACCGGACAGGAATGCAATCGCCTCGCCGCTACTGTCGTGTACGGAGGGCGGCACTACCGTTTGTAGGCCGATCTGTCCGTCGCTATTTTTCCGCCCGCGAAGCTCAGCCAGCATGGATTTATTAATCGGATCTTTGAATTGCTTAGTCCGCACGGGTGGGTTGCTACGGTAAATCCGGTGTGATGCCGGTTTAGACTTGCGACCGAAGATCAATCCAGTGTGGGGTAAAAAAGCATGTGCGACGCTGAGCGTTTCTGTCGAGTCGAGATCGACATCGGCAGATCCGTAGAGATCACCGAGCAACACTCCGACGTTTTGCTTCCCACCGTTGAAAAACTGGTCGACGTTGGTCTCATCTATGCGCAGATTGGTCCACCCATCGCCGACAGGTTTCTTGCTTCTAAAGGGAATCGGCACGGGCCAAAAGCCGCTCTTGATCCACCACCGGGCAGCCGCGTTCACGGTCTGAAAAGTCATTTCTGACGCCCTCTCGGCCTCGTTGAAAAGTACAGGTCGCGCGATCCACCGATGCTGGGATAAGGCAGAGGGCGGCCTCAGGAGTTCGTCGTTCGACCAGCGCGAATTCGCACTTCAAAAAACATAGTGAGCTTTTGGCGTTGCTTATTCGAACTGGGAGATTCGGGGAAAGTGAGCGGCCGCGTGGGTCCGGAATTCTCCCGCACGCGGCCGCATTTGCCTATTTGATTTCTTGGGCTCCGGGTGCTTTGCCCATTGGTTTCGGGCGGATGATCGCCGAGATATTAGCGAACACTCTTCCCTCGTACTCGTTGTGCTCAACAACGACATCGAACTCGCGGCCGAGAAGGGTCTCCAGATCGAATTCGTTTCCCACCGGATCCTCGCCCGTCGCCGATCGAACGAACTTTCGGAACGCGCTCTTGGCGTGGATAGTCTTGTTGAAACGTTTATAGAGTTTGCGCGGATTCCCCTGCTTGTCGAGTTGCTGGGTATCCATGACGACCAAAATCTTTTCCTTCGTTCCTTCTTTGGTTTGGACCTTTCCGAGGTCCCCAACTTTGGAGACCCTGACGTGGTGGTTTCCCTCGTCCGGATTTTCGAATTCAGCGTTCAGCGCTTTCACTATGATTGGCATTCGTCGCTTCTCCTCGCTTTTGCCTGATCTCTTGGTCAGTCGTTTGTTTGCTGGAGGCGCGGGTGCCGCTAAGATTAAGGAGCTGCGCACGGAGGGTTTGACCTTGCGAGATATCGCAAAGCGCTGCCGCATTTCTAAGACGACAGTAATCAGGGCGTTGCAGCAGGAAATGCCGCGTTATCCGTGAGTTTTCGTCCGCCGCGATTGCAGGTGAGTTCCGGCCTATGCTTCTTTCGTGGCCCTCCGAATCGCTCACGATTCGGTATCAGTTCGGCAGTTCTGTAGCGGTTAGGGATATTATGTCGAAACGATCCTTGACGTTGTTGGATTGGATCGATAGATAGTCCAATGCGCTTGGGGTTGAAATACTGCAGGTTTGCAGTTCTATTGGCTGTTGCTCTCCTCGCGGGTGACGGCCAAAGCCAGACAACCACGTCTGGAGGTTTATCAGGTGTAGTCATCGATCAGACCAACGCAGTCGTTCCGAATGCTGCAGTTGAAATCAAAGACATCGCTGAGGGAAGAACTCAATCGGCGAAGACTGATGGCGAAGGCGTGTATCAGTTCTCATTCCTGCGTCCTGGCAGATACACGCTCAAAGTCACGCACGCTGGATTTCAGGAAGAGCGTGAGTCGGTCACAATCCAGGTGGGGCCACCAGCAACCGTCAACGTCACCCTTCAAGTTGCGAGAGCAAGGAGTGAAATTACGGTTGCTGACGAGCCGCCGATCATTCAAGCCGAAACTGCGGACGTCTCGGTGACAATGAATCAGAAGCAAGTTTCCGAAGTTCCGAATCCTGGCAACGACCTCACCTACATTGCGCAAACCACGCCCGGAGCGGTGATGAATACCGACAACGGCTTTGGTTCGAAGTTTTCCATCCTGGGAATGCCGGGATTTTCTTATGCATTCACGGTAGATGGCGTGAGTATTACGGAAAACAGCTTAAACATTGTGCGAGGTGGGCCTCTCGGCCTCACGCTCGGGACAAACCAGATCCAGGAAGCAACCGTCGTCACCACAGGTTATTCCGGTCAGTTCGGAAACGCCGCAGGTGGCAATATCAATTACGTGACCAAGTCAGGAAGTAATGCATTCCACGGCAACGCGCAGTATTTCTGGAACGGAACGGTGCTGAACGCGAATGACTGGTTCAATAAAGCATTCGGCGGTTCGCGGCCCCTTTCGATCGCGAATCAATGGGCAGGGTCGGTGGGCGGACCAATTCGCAAAGACAAGCTGTTTGTGTTTTTTGACACCGAAGGGCTTCGGTTGGTTATTCCCGTGGTGCTCTCCACTCTAATCCCGACGCCCGAATTTGAAGCCGTGACGATCCAACATATTCAGGACAAGTTTGGTCTTGGATCCGCATCAGATCTCTTCTACCAGAATATTTTCAGGCTCTACGACGGCACAACTCGTGCATCGCTGGCGCAAGATGGAGGCTTCGATCCTAACGATCCATTAGGCTGCACAGGATTCTCGATACCAAAGAGCCTAGGCACGCCCGGTCATCCCTGCGCCCGTAACATAACCAACACGCGCAGCCGGCCAAGTCAGGACACTCTCACATCGGGACGTGTGGACTGGAACATCGGTCATAGTGACCGGTTTTTTGTTCGAGTGCAGGAGGAAGGCGGCGTTGCCGCTATTGGCGCCGACCCGATCAGCTCGGCTTTCGACGGGGACTACGATAATTCAAGATGGCAGACACAGTTGCTTGAAACGCACACGTTCAATCCCACGGCTGCCAGCCAGTTTCTTGTAGGGTTGTCAGACCACTATTGGGCTTACAAATCGAGCCATCCAACTCAAGCTCTGGCTGCGTTTCCAACGTTCCTGAACTTCAACGTGCCGGGAACATTCACAAATTTGGGTGATTTCAACGATATTGGTTTTTCTCGGTTTGACACACGTGTGTTGCAAATTTCGGAAGATGTCGTAACAACGCGCGGTAGCCATAAGCTAGGCGTGGGGATAGGTCTAGACCGCGAACATTGGCGGGACAACTCGAGAACTTTCAATGCCGTTGGGACACTGTATCCGCAGACTCTCCGAGCTTTTTATGAAGGCGGATTTGATCCCGCTTCGGGGGATTCCACCACCTTGACACAGGCCTTTAGTTCACAGCCCAATGTCCGTGTCGCATTCGGCGGAATTCAGGCGTATGTCCAGGACGAATGGCGTGCGCGAAGGAGTCTGTCGCTAACAATCAGCTTGCGCGCCGAACACCGTGCAAACTTCAGCTGCGAAAATTTCTGTTTTGCGCGGCTTGTCGCTCCCTTTCAGGAAATCAGCCACGATCCCAATCAGCCCTATAACCAGGTGCTCATTAATAACCAAAAGCACGCGCTTTTTGATCTTGAGCGAATTGACTGGTCTCCACGCTTCGGGTTTGCCTGGCAGCCATTCGGTGTGTCGCACAACAGCGTGCTGCGGGGTGGAGTAGGCATTCTCTACGATCCGTTTCAGGAGACAATAGCACAACAGTTCTGGCTGAATCCGTCGCCCAATTACAACAGCTACAATGCGTTTCAGAACAATCTGACGCCCGGCGAGCCCAGCAGCCTCTTCAATGACACGTTCAATTCCAACCAAGCTTTCGTAAAAGGCTACAACAACGGAGAGACCCTCGCGCAGTTGCAACACGATGTTCCCAATTTCGTTCCACCCTCATTGCAATCATCGGAGCGAAAAATGCACCGGCCGCAATATCAGCGGTGGAGCCTCGAGTGGCAGCAGGGAATCGGTACCAAAACCTCGGTGAGTCTCGGCTACGTCGGGCACCATGGAATTCATGAGCTCGTGCAGAACCCGAATGCCAATGCTTATGGTTTTGGCTCGCTGTCAGCTGCGCAGTGCAGCAGTCCGCCCGTGCCTCCATGTAGTGATCCCCGATTCGGTGAGGTTGACCAATGGGCCTCGCGTGCAATTTCCAACTACAACGGCCTGGTAGCCTCATTTCGACGCGAGTTCCAAGAATGGGGCAATGGCCTTGTCCAGGTGAACTACACATTCGGGCATGCTTTGGATGAAGTCTCGAACAATGGAATAATGGGCTTCACACTAGGCAGTTCGAATTCACCACAAAATCCTTCTAACCTGCGTGGGGCCTATGGCCCCGCCGAGTACGACGTGCGCCATTCGATGAACGCCAATTACATTTGGGAACTTCCAGTAAAGCCAGTGCTCCATGGACATGGCCCTAGTGCATTACTCGACGGCTGGCAGGTTTCGGGAACGTTTTTTGCCAGGACTGGCTTCCCTTACACGGTATTCGATTACTCACTGTCAGGAAGTCTTCAGCAGCAGAACAACTACTTCGGGACAATCTATGCGGTTCCGGCCGGGCCGCTTCCAGGTCATTCATCATGTGGCTCATCGGCAGCGATTTCGCCGAATCCGAATCCACACCCGTGTCTGCCGCCGCAGCAATATTTGGACCAAAATGGCAACACCGTACCGAATCCGAAGGCGTTGTTTGTACAGGCAGGCTGCGAAACCGGATTCAACACAGGCAATCTGCCGGGACCACCAGATCCGTCGGGAAAGATAGACAATTGTGGCGGCGAACTCGTCTCGTTTGCTCAGGGGAGGAACCGCTTCCGCGAGCCGGGCTACTTCAACACCGACCTTGCTGTGATGAAAAAAACCAAAATACCGGGATGGGAAAACAGCTCGCTCGCGCTCGGCGTGCAATTCTTTAACTTGCTCAATCATCCTAATTTTGGCTACCCCGACAACGGCATCTCCTCGCCAACATTCGGATTGCTTGGTGGTGAGGAACAAGCTCCCAACGGCCTTCTTGGTGCCGGCTACCAATTTGGAACCCCGAGGATGATTCAACTGAAGGCACAGCTTCAATTTTGAAAGGGGAAAGGCGGAAGACACAGCTGGCGGCAGCCGCTATCGCGACAGTCAGAAGTTTTCCATCATCCACACGTTGTTGCTGATGCTTGAGGTGGCAATCGCTAGATGAAGACCATCGGGGGAGGGCCTCGCATAAGTCCAGGGGCTGCCGGGAATCTCCCATAAGATGTGCGCATTACCGCGGAGATTCACGTACGAGAGCACAGCGCCGCGCTTAGTGCGATCGGCGATGTACAAACCCTTACCGTCCCTCGCCCAAAAGAATGGCTGCATATCATCGAACCTTGCATGTATCACTTGCGCCTTCCCGCCGTGAAGGGGAAGTATGTAGATCGGCCCCTTGGGATTTCCACTTATTGCGAGCTGGGTTCCATCCGGCGAAATGTCAAAAGTAGAAAACTCAATGTTTGGGTTGAGATCAAATCGGGCAAGCTCGGGGCCACGACCTCTGAGTGGATCGATGTACGCGAAAATCAAATGTTTGCGATCTTCAGATCTTTCGCCTAATACGCACACATCGGACGGAGGTCTGGCACACATGATTCCAGTCGTTGGATTCGCCAATGCTGTTGTCACTGGTTCTGGGGGCCCGCCGGCGAGGGGAATGCGCATGATCTGAACGGGATCCTTTGGGTTGCCGAGTTTGGACGAGGGAATGCCAAACACCCATTTACCGTCTGGAGTAGCCGGAGTGTCTTGAAAATTGTCCGTTCCGGCTGAAATGCGTTCTGGCGCATCTTCGTTCAATGATTGTTTGTAAATCGCGAACTGACCAGTGCGGTTGGATGTGAAGATGATTGCCTTGCTATCGTTCGTCCAGTCCTGTGGCACGTTGAAGCTGTCATCCAAGCCAAAATGCTGCGGGTTAGCAATTCGTGTCCCTCCGGTCAAGAGGTCGGCGATGTACACGGTCCAGTGACTGGCAGCCTGCACGAACGCGAGTTGCTTGCCGTCGGCTGTCGTGCTCCCGCCCTGGGCGCAGAATCCGATCCAGTTTGTCAGCCGCCTGGGTTGTTCGATCGGCTTGCCGGTACGCAGATCAAGCTGCATGGTCCAATAGTTGCATGCGCTGTCGAAGGCATCAGACTCCTGCCGCGCATAAACTACTCGCCCATCGCGCAAAAAATTAATGTCAGTCATTTTATTCATCTCGGAAGCGCGAAATAAAATAGTGAGAGGGCCTCCCTTCACATCGCGGCTTAGCATCGTGCGGCCGGAATTGTCGATCAGAATGTATGCGAAGCGCTTGCCGTCCGGCGACCAACCGAGGTTTTCGATACCACTACCTTCCTTGGCCTCATCGAATTTGCGTGCCTGCTCGCCATTGGGTCCCATGATCCAGATTTCACGCTCGCCAAATTTGCCCTTGTTTGTAGCAAAGGAAACTAAAGAACCGTCAGGTGAAACAGCGCCATCCACAGCATGATCACGAAGCTTGCGTGGTGCCCCGCCTAATACCGAGGTCACCCACATGTTGGTGTTTTCTGAACTCCAGTCGTTCCAGTGCGGCTCGGCTGCGCGACTACTAGCTAGAAACCGCGTGCCATCCGGAAACCAGGCACCACCACCAACCCCCCACTCAACGTTCTGATCCTTCAGTGCCTCCGGCTGGGGAACAGCCCGAGTCTCGCCGGTTTCAACGACTTTAATGTGCATCCCTTTTAAATCGGTGTACACCAGGTATTTGCCGTCAGGTGAAATGCCGCCACCCATCACGGGGTTCTCGCTGGAGTTGGTGGTGAGCTGATGCAGTTTGATTTCTGGAGCAACTGAGATGGTGCGCGGCTGTCTCGCCAGCAGGAACGTGATTGTCCCGATAACCATCAAGGACGCCGCGCCTAAGGCTATGGCCCATACGCGCGGCAAGTGTCTCGGGGCGAGCTGCCGGTGCAACTCCTCCAGGTCGGCGCGCATTTCTGTCGCAGCCAGATAACGTGCTTCACGATCCTTTTCGATGGCCTTGTTGATGATGTTTTCGAGTTCCGCGGGAACTTGCGGGTTCAGACTTCGCACCGGAAGAGGCGTCTGATTGACGATGGCGTTGTGTAGCACGGCGGCGGTGTCACCGGGGAAAGCGCGTTGCCGAGTAGCCATCTCGTAGAGCACCAATCCTAATGAAAACAGATCGGTGCGCGCGTCGAGCTTCCAGCCGCGAACTTGCTCTGGCGACATATACGCAGCAGTTCCTACGGTTACACCGGTTCGGGTCAAGGTCAGCAGCGGATCCCATTCTCGCTTGGTTTCTGTTTGAACAGCCGGGTTCGATTGCGTTTCCTTGCTTTCCAACTCATGCAGCTTTGCGAGACCGAAGTCCAGAACCTTCACTTGTCCCTGGTTCGTAACGAAAATATTGGCCGGCTTGATGTCGCGATGAATGATGCCTTTTTGGTGCGCAGCTTCAAGGCCGGTTGCGATTTGGACAGCGATGTCCAGTAGCGGCTTCAACTGACAATCCGGCTTCGTCTTTGAGTCTGTTTGTTCTGCAATGATGTCGCGCAGCGTCTGGCCTTCCAGCAGCTCCATCACGATGAACGGCTGGCCTTCGTGTTCTTCGATCGCATGAATCGTGCAGATGTTGGGGTGGTTGAGCGCCGAGGCGGCGCGCGCCTCGCGCTCGAAGCGCTGCATGGCTGCCGGATCATTAGCGAGTTCTTCCGGCAAAAACTTGAGCGCGACGCGACGGCCAAGCTTGATGTCTTCGGCCTTGTAAACAACTCCCATGCCGCCGCCACCGAGGATCTCCAAGACCCGGTAATGAGAAACCTTCTTTCCGATCAGATTGCCGTCGGCGGGTTTCGGCGGAGTAGGAATCGCTTGCGGCTGCTCCCATTGCGCGGAACCTTTCCAGCGATATCCTCGCCGGGCCAGGGTCTCGATAAATTTTGGATTTTCAGCCGAGTCGCCCAAAGCCTGGCGCAGACGGTTCACCGCTGCGTTGATGCTGTGCTCGAACTCGACGATCGTGTCGTTCGGCCAAAGTCGTTTGCGCAGGTCTTCGCGCAGCACTAACTCGCCGGGACGCTCCAAAAGCGCGACCAGGATACGCAGCGGCTGTTCGGAAAGGCGCACGATCTTCCCGTCCGAGCGGCGAAGTTCGGCACTGCGAACGTCCAGCTCGAATCCTTCGAACCGAACCACACCTTCCGATGGATCGATCCCCAACACAGCGTCCTCAGAGTGTGGGGAATTTTAGCATTGAAACGCAAAATCGTTGTTTTCCTGCGCTTACAAAAACGCTCCTAAGTTGCTGGAAACGTGCAGGATGACTTCTGTGATGGAAATGTGACATCGCAGTGACGCGTTTTGCATTGAGCCGATTGCCGTGATTAGCGCAAAGTGTCGCAACATTCGGAGGTCAAAATGAAATCCCGATATCTGGCACTTTCGGCCCTTGTCACAAGCTTGCTGTTCTCGATTTGTGTTGACGCACAAAATCCTGCATCCACAACTGCAAATAGAGTTCGTTACCGAGTGGTCGATCTGGGAACGTTAGGCGGACAGGAGAAGCAAGCTCAGAAGCACCATCACTACCAGTTCATCGACTTAGGCACGCTGGGGGGTGCTCAGAGCACAGTAGCTGGAGCTGGAGGGCCAGCTCTCAATAACCAGGGAACCCTCGTGGGTTGCGCAGACACCTCTACCGCCGATCCCAACTATCCAAACTTTAACCCATTTCTCTCACCCTTCGGCGCAGATCCCTTTATCTTTCACACCTTTAAGTTTGAGAACGGCAAGGTGACTGATATGGGCGCCCTTCCCGGCGCCAATAGCAGCTGCGAAGACTTCGTGACGGACGGAGGATTGATTGTCGGAGGGTCAGAGAATGGACTCATCGATCCGCTCACAGGATTGCCCGCGATGGAAGCTGTCGCTTGGCAGAACGGGCGAGTCACTGACCTCGGAACGTTGGGAGGGAACGGAAGCTTCTCTATTGGGGCGAATAATCGCGGCCAAGTGGTAGGTGCGGCCGCGAACACGATCCCCGATCCGTACTCAGTGTTCTTCGGTTGGGGCACTCAAACCCGAGCCTTCCTCTGGACGCATGCGGAAGGCTTGCAGGACCTCGGCACTCTGGGTGGACCCGACGCTCTTGCAATCAACATTAACGACCATGGTCAGATATTTGGCGCCTCCTACACCAGCGATGTCGCCAATCCGCTCACCGGTATACCAACCCTCGACGCGTTTCTCTACGAGAAAGGCAAAATGACGGACATCCCCAATGGGTTTGGAGGAACTGTAATCAACCCTCTTGGGGCGAACAATCGCGGCGAGCTTATCGGCAACGCCAGCTTTCCTGATGAAGTAACGTCTCATCCTTTTCTTTGGAGCAAAGGAAAGTGGATCGACTTGGGAAGATTCGGAGGGACGTTTGGTGACGCAAACTGGATCAATGATGCGGGTGCGGTTACGGGTCACGCGGCCAATCCAGATAACTCCGTGCACGCGTTTCTCTGGAAAAAGGGCCTGATAACTGATCTCGGCACCGTAGATGGCGACGACTGCAGTTCTGGTTTCAGCGTCAACTTGGCGAATCAGATTGTGGGCGTTTCTTTCGCGTGTGACAGTTCCGTTCAGCATGCGTTTCTCTGGGAGAACGGCAAGATCATCGATTTGAACAGTCTCATCCCTCCCGGATCTGACATGCAGCTGCAAGTGGCGAATAGCATCAATAACAGGGGAGAAATCGTCGGTGTCGGGGTACTGCCCAATGGCGACGGACATGGCTTCCTGCTGGTCCCGTGTGACGACAAGCATGCCGGCGTCGTCGGCTGCGACTACAGCATGATGGAGGCGGGCATCACGGCTTCAGTCGAGCCGACAAAACACGCAATGCCTGGGGGCAGGCTGCCTATCGTGCCATGGCAGCGCCGCAGCCGTTATTATTTTCCACGGCCTGTTCTTGGTCAAACGAACTAAACAGTGTTGAACGGCGAAGGCGGGTTGGCGCACGTATTTGGGCAACTATCCAGCCGCTGCCCCACCTTCGCCATGCATGTTCGATGGGTGGAGGGCAGTGCTGCGGTGGGACACCGGGCTTTGACTGTTTGGGTCTTACGAATTTCTTTGATGAATTAACTTTAGGTAGTCGGGCGGTAACTTCATTTATGCAAGCCTCCACAAATGATCAGCGCTGCGACAATATCGCTTGTGGTCACGTTGCTGATATGCGCGTGCGCTTGCGGTGGAACTGGATCCTCGTATGCGCTTCGATTTATATACGATCAATTTTGTTGCACGTGATGATTAAGCACTTGCGGCCGACGCTAGGCGAACATCGGCGCTGGTCACAGAATGGTCACAATAAATCGGCTATTCCGATCTGTTAAGTTGTTGAGGGGACAGGGGGATAAGTTGGTTGTGCGCAGCCCTGAAAAGGCTGGCGTCGGCGGTTCAACTCCGTCCCTGTCTCCGGCGATTCGCGCCAGTTCACGCCCCGTCCTTACCCACCGGGCTGCTTCGGATGGAGCGTCAGGCCGTCAAGGGGAATGTAATTCCATTCAACTCCGTCCCTGGCCACCATCATTCTAAGAACTTAGCGGGATCGCGTCTTGGCCTTTCAGTCCGCTGCTGTCTGCGGCGTGGCTGAAAATCGCAGTCAGTATTGCCCCCTGCCGCAGCCATGCGATCCTCGCTGAGACTGTGGATATAAAATAAATCGAGATTTTCATACCCGCGAGGCGCAATTCACAGCGATCAAGAACAATGGTGAATATGAGCAGACTGTCTAATAAAGTGGCGATAGTGACGGGCGCGTCCAAAGGCATAGGCGGTGGGATTGCAACGGCCTTGGGAGCTGCGGGCGCGCGCGTGGCCGTGAACTATTCCTCCGACCGGGAAGGCGCCGAACGCGTCGCTCAGGCGATCACCGACAACGGGGGCGAGGCGATCGCGGTCGGGGCCGACGTGTCCAAGGCCGCAGATGTCGCGCGGTTATTCAAAGAAGTGGATTCTGCGTTCGGAAGACTGGACGTTTTGGTCAACAACGCCGGGGTATTCCGCTTCGGCGCCTTCGCGGAGATCACCGAAGAGAGCTTTCACCTCCACTACAACATCAACGTTCTCGGGGCGATTCTCACCGTGCAGGAGGCGATCAAGCGGTTCGGGGCCGACGGCGGGAGCATCATCAACCTCAGCTCGATCGTCGGCTCGCATCCGGTGCCGGGAGCCCTGCTGTACGCTTCCACGAAAGGCGCCATCGAAACGCTGACCAGGGGATTGGCGCTCGAACTGGCGCCGCGCAAGATCCGCGTCAACGCCATCGCTCCCGGTCATACAGAAACCGAAGGCAATGTAGCGGCGGGAACCTTTGAGGGCGGTGCCGGCGCCGTTCTGGCTGGGAAGACGCCGCTCGGCCGGCTCGGTCGCGTCACGGATATCGCCCCGCTGGCGGTGTTCCTGGCATCAGACGAATCAGCCTGGATCACCGGGGAAGTCATTCGTGCCGCAGGCGGTCTCGTTGTGGCCACCTGAGGGCAACGTGCTGACCTCGCAATGACAACGCGAACCAGCAGGGCAACACAGAGAGGAGAATCCGATGCAACTTCAAAGTGACTACTTCACTGCTTATCACAACCTGAAGCTGACACGAGATGACAAGGGTGTGCTGGTTGCTGAATTCCACAACAACGGCGGGCCGTTCATTATGACGCGCGCAAGCTCACACGGAATTTGTCGATGCCTTCTACCGGATTTCGCAGGATCGAGCGAACAAGATCGTAATCCTCACGGGCGCAGGCGGGGAGTTTATTACCGATGTCGATTGGTCCTCTTTCGGCGATGTCGCCGATCCCGGCGTTTGGAGCCAGGTTCACGACGAAGGCGTTCAGGTTTTGGAAAATATCGCCAATATACGCGTGCCGGTCATCGCGGCTATCGAGGGACGCGCCCATGTGCACTCCGACTACGCGCTACTTGCCAGTGTAATTGTGGCGGCGGAGGGTGCGACCTTCCAGGATGTGGCGCACTTCGCCGCGGGCGTTGCGCCCGGTGACGGAATCTTTACCACGTGGAGTTATCGCGCTGGAGCGGGACGAGCGGAGGCGTTCCTGCTGAACCCACAGCCGCTCACGGCGCGGACCGCGCACGAATGGGGAGTGGTTGCCGAGGTTGTGCCGAACGGTAAGGCGCTCAGTCGGGCGCGGGAATTGGCCGAGCTGTACTTGAAGGCTCCGGAAGTGACGCGCCGCAACACACGCATCCACTTCATTCAACCCTTGAAAGAACGCATCGTGCGAGAAGTTGGCTACGGACTGTCGCTCGAAGGAGCGTCGTCGGCCGACCTCGTCAAATCAATGCAAGCCAAGAGTGAACCTGCCGCTCGGAAAGGAAAAGTCGCATGAAGGGCACCGAGACCTCTCCATCCGCCCAGGTATTAAGAAGTCGGAGCCGGAAGAATTTGATCTGGTGATTCTCGGTGGCGGCACGGGCTCGACCATCGCTGCGTGGACGTTTGCTGGCGAAGGCAAGCGCGTCGCAGTCGTCGATCGCAAGTATATTGGCGGCTCTTGCCCTAATATTGCGTGCCTTCCGAGCAAGAACATCATCCATAGTGCGAAAGTTGTGGACTACTTTCGCCGAAGCAAAGAGTTTGGCATTGCTCACGATGGCTTCACGATTGAGATGTCGGGCGTCCGAGACCGCAAGCGCAAGATGGTCGTCGGCCTGAACGAGATGTATATGGAGAATTACCGGAAGACGGGCGCCGAGTTCATTTTGGGCACCGGGCGGTTCGTTGCTCCGAGAACTGTGGAGGTCGCCCTGCCTCGACGGGAGCACACGTCAACTGCGTGGTGCTAATGTGATCGTCAGCACCGGCACACGGGCCTCATTGGAGACCAATTCCTGGTCTTGCTGAAGCACAACCGCTCACGCATATCGAAGCGCTCGAACTCGATGAAGTTCCCGAACATCTGCTCGTTATCGGCGGTGGCTACGTCGGAGTAGAGCTTTCGCAGGCCGATGCGGCGATTCGGCAGCAAAGTGACTGTGGTTGATCGCAATGGACGATTGATGTCCAAAGAAGACCCGGACGTATGCGATGCTCTTCGCAGCCTGCTCGCAGATGAAGGCATCGACATTCTCCTGAATGCACGGATCAAGCAAGTGTCGGGCAAATCTGGCGACTCGGTGAGTGTCGTCGTCGAGCAGAATGGAATGGAGAAAGTCCTAAAGGGTAGTCATGTATTGGTCGCCACAGGCCGCAATCCGAACACCGAAGGACTCGGCCTGGAATTGACCGGCGTTGAGCTCACCGACCGGGGATACATCAAGGTCAACGAGCGACTGCAGACCACCGCGCCCGGCGTCTGGGCGATCGGCGAGGTCGCAGGTAGCCCGCAGTTCACGCACATCAGCATCGACGATTTCCGCGTAGTCCATGCCAATTTAACCGGCGGCAACCGTGTGACCACGGGCAGGCAAGTCCCATATTGTCTGTTTACCGACCCCGAACTTGCTCGTATCGGCCTGAGTGAAACAGAAGCGGAGGCTCAAGGGATAGCGTATCGCCTGTTTAAGGTCCCAATGGAAACCAACCTGCGTGCACACACGCTTTCGGAGACCCGCGGGTTCGTGAAGGCCCTCGTGGAGGCTGATAGCGATCGCATCCTCGGGTTCACGGCCTTCGGTGTCGGTGCGGGGGAGATCCTGGCCGCCGTCCAGATTGCGATGATCGCAGGGCTGCCCTACACCGCGCTGCGCGATGCGGTCCTGACTCACCCAACACTGGTCGAAGGTCTCATATCTCTGTTCTCATCCGCGGCGTCAGCGCACAACGTTGTCGAGACAAGAGGAGCCCAGATCTCCGCCGCATAAGGTGTCGCGCGCAATGGCGGAGAGAATAACGATTGGAGCTTCCAAAATCCACCGCTCGTCGATTTGCGGAAGGGACTACCCCTGTAAGAGGTCTGGATGGAATTGTCGTAGCCATGCAATCGTACTATCCTTCAATTCCGTGGCGAGCGCCATCATTGCTTTCAATTCCTGGTCCGATACGGCACCAGCAACGTCATAGACCGACTTGTTTCTCTTGTTGTTGAAGGTCTTGAATCTTTGAATGACCTTTGGGCTGGCCTTTATGGTGAGTTCCAGAGATTCGATTGTTTTGACGTGATGGCCTGCTTGGGTAACGGTGCGATGACCGGAGGCGCGGAGCGCTGTCGTCGCGACACTGAGCGCCGCGTTGAAGGCAGCGATGAATCGAAGATCGGTCGATACAGCTTCGACCTTTGAATCCGAGATGCTACGTTCCACAATTCCCAGAAGATCTTTGATCTCACCGGGACTGGTCGGCTCCCGCCTTAGCCAACCGTACTCCACCCACTTTTCTAAGCTCATCCTCGTCTCCCAACAGAAATACTTTTCGGCCTTTGAGCACGGCGGTCAAAAAATGATTCCCGCTCGCAAGTTTCGACTTGAATTCCGCGACGGAATATACGGTCGGGTTGATGGGACGCCTGATGCTCTTCTCGACTGTAGAGAGCCGCGATAGCACTTCCTCAAGTGTGGCCTTCCCAACAACCAGAAGATCTACGTCGCTCTGCGCCGTCTCTTCCTCCCGTGCCACCGACCCGTATACAAATGCCACAAGGACGCGTTTCGCTAAAGGGTGCAGCGCTGACCGCAGAACACTGAAGACGCCAACTGTCTTGTTCACCAGGCCTTGCATCTCTCGAAATATGGGAGCGTCTCGGTTTGCCTGATAGAAAACCTGACTGCCAACTGAGTTCCGAACGATGAGTCCCACTTTCGAGAGGTTTTCGAGTTCACGCTGAACCGCGCCAACGCTAGCATCTACTTCGCGTGCGATTTGGCGCGTGTAGAAGGATTGATCGGCGTGGCCAAAGAGCAGGGCCAGGATGGCACCCCGCGTGCGCCCAAACAGAAGGTCCGCCAGACCGTCATATGTACTCATTCCGAGAACAATTGTACTCAGGATGAGAACACACTTCAAGGGGCTCGCTTGAATTTGCTTATCCTCATTTTTAATGGTTCTGGGGCCGACGCTTAGGCGAACATCGGCGCTGGTCACAGAATGGTCACAATAAATCGGCCATCTTGACGAGTTAAGTTGTTGATTGAAGGGGTAGTTAGGCCCGTTGATCGTAGCCCTGAAAAGGCTGGCGTCGGCGGTTCAACTCCGTCCCTGGCCACCACAAAACAAAGCACTTAGCTGTTGCAGAAACTCCAGCCTGTTCCATTACTGTTCCAATAAAAACACTCAACGGCCCGGTCGGGGTTTGCCTCAACACACACTAGTTTCAGAACACATCGTCGTTACGTTCAGAATCATTCAGGCGAGATTGCTGGGATCAGGGATGAGCAAGGCTCCGCCCGCAAATTGCCATTCGCTCGTCCGTTTGGCGATTGACTATTCGCCTGCTCTGCGGCAATCTACAAGCCTCTTCTCCCCTGTTCCCCCCAAGAATGTCCTACTGGCCCTCCCACCTAGAAGTGTCGAGGGGAGGGATTTCTATCCGCGAGGAGAACCGCAAGCCGAGCACGCGTCAGCAGCACGTTATTGAGTTGGTTGCCAAAGGCCTGAAGAATCGGGAAATAGCGAAGAAGCTAGGGATAGGCGAGCATGTCGTTCGCAACTATCTCGGCAAGATTTACGACAAGATTGGCGTCAGCAATCGGGTCGAACTCGCGCTGTGGTACGAGGCGAGAGTGCATGAGGGCAGATTTCGACAGAAGAAGTAGCCGTTTCGGTTGGGTTTGCTTCAACACACACCGATCCAGCTTGCTGATCTGATCCTCTTCCAAAACACATCGGGAACCGCTTTCGGAATCGCGCCACGCGACGGCAGCCTATGCACCTGACTTGTTGTTGGTGAAATGAACTGACACTCCACGCAATCAGGCACAACGGTGCCATTTACGTGTGGCTCGGCGACGAATACGATCTCTTAACGCCACTCAAGAGCTTGCTCGCCCGCAACGAACAAACGCTCTCGTCTGTTATCGTTTAATCTCACGGGGTCAGCACGCTCGTCAGTCATCCGGGCTTGAACTGCTGACAGGCGGAGGCTTGCTTGGAAAGGTCAACCTATCGGGTCCTCGTGGTCGATGACTTCCAGCCTTGGCGTAGTTTCGCCTCAAGGACGTTTCAGACCAATCCGGAACTGCAGATCGTCGGCGAAGCGTCGGATGGATTAGAAGCGGTTCAGAAAGCCCAAGAACTGCAACCCGACCTGATCCTTCTGGACATCGGACTTCCCACACTAAATGGAATTGCAGCGGCTCGACAAATCCTGCAGCATGCTCCGACTATAAAAATCCTTTTTTTGAGTGAACAGCGATCGTCTGACATCGTAGAAGAAGCGTTGGGCATGGGTGCGAGGGGTTACGTGCTCAAGTCAGATGCTGCCAACGAACTGTTGCCTAATGTGGAAGCGGTTCTCCAGGGGAAGCAGTTTTGTCTTAGCAAGAGTTTGAGTGGTTCCGCTTTCGCGAATCATGCGAGCCAGCACATTGAACTACTTCCCCGACAGACAGTGAAGCACCACGAAGTGAAACTTTATCCAGACGATGATGCTCTCGTGGATGACTTTGCTCAGTTCATGGAATCTGCTCTGAATGTTGGGAATGCAGTCGTTGTTATTGCGACTGAATTACTCCGCGACAGTATTCTTCAGAAATTGAGGGCAGATGGTGTAGATCTTCCTGCCGCTGCTAAACGAAAGCGGTATCTCGCCTTGGACATTGCTGACCCGCTTTCCACGTTCACCGCCGATGAAGCGGTCAAAGCAGCCACACGAGCGGGTCTCCACGTTGCAGTTGGTTGAGAATGCACTTCTACCTTGTGGGCACAAGGTAAAGAGGATACGGCGATTCAGTGGGAACACCTCTTGCGCGAGTTAGCTAAGACGGACGACATTGATGTCCGGTGCGGATATGCACTAGGAGGGTATGACCGCGAGCAAGAGAAAGACATAGTCGAACAAATCTGTGCAGAACATTCGGCCGTTCATTAGATAGGCGGAAATGAATGTTCATTTCCGAGCTAAATTTGGCCTGTTAGCTGGCTGCCTGCCGAGAAGCGAGCTCTGAATTGAAAGGGACACGAACATGAATGGTTGTTCCACCTCTGAGTTTGGATTCGACGGTAATGGTTCCATTCACCAGCCGGACTCGCTCCTGCATGCTCGTGAGACCTAGACCCCTGCCTTGCTTTGCCGCTTCGAGCTCGAACCCAACGCCTGAATCGCTGATGGTGAGAAGCCATTCATTTGAGGACTCCGCCAGTTCCACATGAACCTGTTTGACTCCACTGTGCTTGATTGCGTTGTGCAGGGCTTCCTGTAGCACTCGGAATAGGCAAAGGCCGATGTCGAGCGGTAAAGGATGAGCCACATCAGTTCCGAAGTCGATCTCCATCTTTTGGCGCTCGGCAAATTCCTTGCACCAGCTTTTCATCCCGGCAACAACACCTAGATACTGCAGTTTTGAGGAGTGCAACTCGTGAGACAGGGCCTGCACGTCGTTTGAAATCTCGGCCACTTCGCTTCGGAGTTCCTGCACACGTTTCCTCAGCGTAGAAGGATCGTCTGAAAGTTGTTCGAGTTCGACTGCCAGCATTGCAAGTCTTTGGTTGATGTCGTCGTGAAGTTCTCTCCCGATACGAGCGCGTTCCCGCTCTTGCGCTTGAATGAGCATGCTGCTCACAGTGGACATTGCCTCTTCCGCCCGTTTGTGCTCCGTGACATCAGCCACCATCCCAACCACTCGCACCAACTGTTGTTCTCTGTCGAAGAAGCCACGGCCGCTGCTTTTCAACCAAACGACTCTGCCATTAGGACAGAGGAAACGGTAGGTAACTTCACTTGTCGGGTTCTCCGGATTCAGTGCGGCGACCGCAGCAAGGTACGTTGAGCGATCATCTGGATGAATTCCGTCTAGGAACTGCTGATAGGTAAAATGCTCGGGTTCCGTCAGCCCGAGGATCTTCGCGTATTCTGAGGATCTCCCCACCGTGCCTGTTGGCAGCTGATTCTCATAGACATACACTTTTCCCGCCTGAGCGGCCAAGTGAAACCGTTCTTCACTTTCGCGCAGTGCTTCTTCCGCTCGCTTACGCTGCGTGATGTCACTAGCAATTTTGGAGAAACCAACTATCCTGCCAGCTGAATCTTTAACCGGGGAAATGCTCAGGGACACGTCGACTCTTTTCCCTGCTTTCGTGACTCGAACCGTCTCGTAGTGGTCAACGTGCTCTCCGGTCCTGAGCTTCTCCAAAATCCCTTCTTCCTCATCCCGTAGGTCAGGAGGAATGAGAAGGGTAATTGGCTGTCCAACTGCTTCCTGCTCGGTGTATCCGAAAAGATGCTCTGCGCCGGCGTTCCAACTTGTGATGACCCGGTCCAGATTCTTGGAGATGATTGCATCGTCAGACGATTCGACAATCGCCGCAAGCCTGAATTTGGCCTCGTCTATCAGTTTGCGCTCGCTGACATCGCGGATCGCACTCGTAACCAGAACGCCCCCTGTTGTCACGATTGGACTAAGGCTGATCTCAATCGGGAACTCGGTTCCACCTTTACGCACACCCAGAAGTTCCAGCTTCGCCCCCATAGGCCGGACACGCGGCTCGGCAAAGAAACTCATTCGATGGAAATGATGCCGCTCGCGGAGATTCTCCGGGACTAGCATCTCCACATCATGCCCAAGCAACTCTTCCCGCCGATATCCGAACAGCTTTTCGGTTTGGTTGTTAACGAGGACAATCCTGCCCGTATGATCCACAACCACCATTGCGTCGGGGGCCGCCTCGAGCAGACCTCGGAACTTATCCTCAGCTTCCGAAGCCTTCGCGATCCGTCGGTCTACCCGCCTTTTCTTAACGCTCTTGGGCATTGGATACTTCGGATGAAAGGTCGCCGAGCCGATGATTATAGCTTGGCCCTGTTGACTGGTGATGAAAATCTCTAGTTTCCTTCCTTGTTAGACACCGAACCCTAATCGGCTTTTGAGAAGAAAAGAAACCACCGAAGGTGCTAAGGTGGGCAGATCGGAACGTAACGGAAGGATTGGAGGCGGGCTCTGCGATCACATTCTTTGCGAACGTAGGTCGCCTTGAGATGCAATTGTAATGACACCGTCTGGGCTCTGCTGTTTACCCAATGTTTAGCCGATCTGGCATGACCTTTCTCATTTCACCTAGATAGCACGGCTAGAGATCCCGCACGACTGAGCTTCAGTGCTCTGGCAGTTTCTCCGCCCT